>NZ_QQAW01000001.1 GCF_003350405.1 Gluconacetobacter liquefaciens
GCGGTCAATCTCTACACCGCCATGGGGGCGGGCTGGCAGGGTGTGGCCGTTACCGCCACCGCGCTGCCCGTCTCGCTGGAAAAGCAGAATATCCTCGCCCGCGCCTTCAAGGAGTAATCGGATCGCCTTTCTTTCTGTCCTGACAAGGAAGAAAGGCCGACCGAACATGCCGCTCCCCTTGCGTTCAGCCCCGGTGTCAGCTTGATTATCCAGCATAATGACATCGCCCTTGTTTTTGCACAAAAGACCCCAGGCTGACGCACGCCCCATTCTTCACATAGCCGCGAAGAAATAAAAACCATATCTTTATTAAATCTTCACTCTTTATCCGCATGAAAATGCCGGCAGATATCCGGCCTTATGCGCAGAATGGTGAAAAATTTTACCTTATATTTACTTCAAGTCGGTATCCAGAAAAAGAAATATCCATTTTACGGACTCTTTCTCTGGAGAAATATCGTGATTCTTTATTCTTCAGTTAAACGTTTAACGAAAACTGAAAATGGAAAAGTTCTTATTCCAGAAGATGTTTTCAAATTCCTGATAACCGCCTACCTCAAGACCGTACCGTTCGACGAAGCAGCCTATCTACGGGCGAATCCCGATGTGGATGCCGCGATCCATCGCGGCGAACTAAAAAACGGCCATGACCATTTTATCCAGGTCGGTTTCTTCGAAGGCCGCGACACCGACGGCAAGGAATTCGACGAAAAATGGTACCTGAAGAATAACCCCGATGTCGCCGCCTCCGTCCTACGCGGCGAATGGACCAATGGCAAAATGCATTGGCTGAATGTCGGCCGTGCCGAGTTACGGGCCCCCTCCAAGACGCTGGAACCGGTCTATGACACCTGGCGTGGCTTCTGCGCCGCCTGACGTCCCCATGACCGAACAAGCCGACCGCATAATGGAGACGACGATCGACGGCTTCGTGCGGGACATCGCCGCCCGGTACGGCGACGTTCTTTCGTCTCGCTACGAAGAACTGGAAGGCATTCCGCAAACCCCGGAATCCATCCTGCCCCGGCTGGAATATCTGCAACGATCGCATCCAAGCACGCGCGACATCACGCTGGGTATCGGCTTCTGCCGCCTGGCACTGCACGAGCCACGCGCTTCGGAGGCTTTCGAATTTCTCTCTTCGGTCACCCCCTCGCCACTGGCGCGATTTTTCCTGCTGATCACCCGCATGCGTTTCGGCGCCCATGATCGCGCCTTTGTCGAACTGCGGGCTCTCCTGCGTGAAACCGCCGTCATTTTTCCCGATATCGCCTTTTCCCTTTTCAGCGCCGTCGCCGAAGCCAATCGCTGTTCGGGTTGGTGCGCCATGCTGCCCGACGGGCGCCTCGTCGTCGGCCTGCCGGATCATGCCGCCCACGACCTCATCCTGCGCCATGACGGAAAGGAACGCCCCGCCGACCTGGCCTTGCTGACCCGGCTATCCGGCTATCAGGTCTGGGCAATCGGCAACTTCATCCTGCCGCCCCACCTGCCGCGCATCGACATCCTTCAGGAGGGCCGCGACCTGCTCGGTAGCGGCATCGATAGCCGGACAGTCTGGGCCTTCGAAGGATTCATTGAGGGCACCGCCGAGGGACTGAGCGGATGGTGCCGCTACCCCAACAATCCGGGAGCCGCCGACCAGATCCATGTGCGCGCCGTTCAAGACGACCACATGCTGTTCGATGCAACAGTCGGGCTGCCCGACGACGAAACGCTCCAGCCCGAAAAGCCGCGCACGGACTTTGTCATTCCGTGGCAGGCCCTCCTGGGCGCCCGGACACCGGCGGTCAAGGTCACAGACCGCCTCGGCCGCGCCTTCTACGGCAGCCCGCTCGACCCCCTCGCCGGCGGGCGCTATGCCCGCACCCAGGCGGAATGGGTCGCCTCCTTGTTCCCCAGCGCACATCCCACGGCAGTACGGCCCAGTTTCAATCAACCCTTCCCGACCCTCTACACCCCCCTCTTCACAGTGCCCGAAGCCGCGGCTCCCACCATCCCTGCCCGTCAGGTCGCGGTCATCATTCCCGTCTATCGCGGCTACGAAGTCACCCGCACATGCATCACGCTGGTCCTCCAGCATCGTGGGCCGAACGAACGGATAGTCATCGTCAATGACTGCTCTCCTGATGAACGGATCATCGCCTTTCTCGACACACTGGCCGGGCTCGATGGCGTCACGGTCCTGACTAACGCCCGCAATGGCGGCTTCACCTTTTCCGCCAATCGCGGCCTGCGCGCCGTGGAGCGGGATGAAGACGCCATTCTCCTGAACAGCGACACACTGCCACCCCCGCACTGGATCGCGGCCTTGCGGCGCACCGTCTATCGCGCGCCCGATATCGGCACCGCCACACCGCTCTCCAACGCCGCAACGATTTTCAGCTACCCGAATGCGCACGGCCAGAATCCCGTACCGGCCTATGAAGAGGTCATCGAGACGGCGGAGCGCCTCGCGGCATGCGAGAACGACGCCCTGATCGACGTCCCGACCGCGCACGGCTACTGCATGTATATCCGCGCCGATTGCCTGCATCAGACCGGCCTGCTGCGCGAAGACGTCTTCGCACAAGGCTATGGCGAGGAAAATGACTTCAGCCGCCGCGCCGCCGCCCTGGGCTGGCGGCATGTGGCCTGCCTGCAAACCTTCGTCGGCCATGCGGAAGGACAGTCCTTCAGCGCCGTCCGAAACGACCTGATCCGCCGTAACCTGGCAACCCTCAACGGCCTGCACCCCGGATATGACCGGATGGTCCAGGTCTGGCAGGCGCGCGATCCGCTACGCCCCTTGCGCCGGGATCTCGATCTTTCCCGCCTGCGCCACGCCATCGCCGGGCGCCCCGTCGTGGCGCTGCTGACCCACGACCGCCAAGGCGGCGTCCAGCGTTTCGTGACCGAGCGCGCGGGTGAAAACCTGGCCGCCGGCCATGTGCCGCTGATCCTCTCGCCCCACCGTTCAGGCAGCGGAGACACGGGCTGGACGATCATCCCCTTCCTGCCGGAGGATTATCCGAACATCACCGCGCCGAGAAAGGGCGCGGAGCTGCGCACGCTGCTGCTCGATCTGGGATGCGACAGGATCGAAATCCACAGCTATATCGGGTCCGGAATCCGCGACGTGCACTGGGTCTCGCGCAGCGGCATCGATTATGCGGTGTATCTGCATGATTATTCCTGGTTCTGCCCACGCATCACGCTGGTGTCGCACAACAATCTTTATTGCGGCGAGCCGGCGCACGATGTCTGCCAGCGCTGCATCGCCGATCTGGGGCCCCTGAACAGCGACGACGCCCCCCTGGACCTGCTGCGCGACCTGAGCGACGATCTGTTCCGACGCGCCGGCGCCATCATCGCCTCCTGCCAGGACGTCGCGGACCGCTATCGCCGCCACATCGACACCCCGATCACCCTGGGCCAATGGGAGCCGCCCGTCCCGACCCGCCCCGCGACCTTCCTGCCGAAGGCGCCGGACGAGATACGGCGCATCCTCCTGATCGGCGCCATCGGGATCGAGAAGGGCTATAATATCCTGCTCGCGCTGGCCCGGCATGTCGCGGACCACGCCCTGCCGATGCGCTTCGTCATCATCGGCTACACCTGTGACGATCCAAGGCTGCTGGCCACCGGCGTCGTCGAGATCACCGGCCGCTATGGCGAGCACGAACTGGCCGCCCTGATCCGGCGCCACCCGTGCGACTGGGGCTTCCTGCCCGCGATCTGGCCGGAAACCTGGTCCTATATCCTGACCGAATTCTGGCGGCAGAATGTGCCGGTCATCACCTTCGATATCGGCGCGCCGGCCGCACGCGTCAGGGCAACGGGCACCGGCCTGACCGTGCCGTTGCACCTGCCCATCGCCTCCCTGGCCACCGTGCTGCTGACACCCTGGCTGCTCCGCATCCATTGACCCAGGCCGACGACAAGGACGCGATCATGACGCCCATGGACCAGCCGGCGGAACAACCGGCCTCGAAACCCGCTTGGTGGCGGTTCGACGCCGCGTGGTATCGTCGCCGCTACGCCTTCATCCCCGCCATCGCCGACCTGCGGGATGAGGCGGACATCCTGGCCTTCTACAAGGAATGCGGCGAACCCCTGGGTCATTCCCCCAACCCGTTCTTCGACGAGGAATGGTATCGCCAAGCCTATGCCGACATAGACGAGGCTATTCGCACACACCAGGTCCCGTCGGGCTTCGCCCATTATTGCGCGGAAGGCTTCAGGGACCGCAATCCGAACGGCTTCTTCGACGAACTCTTCTATCGGGAAACCCAGCTCGGCCTGTCGCTGGAAGAGGTCGAACGTCACGGCCTGCGCAACGGCTACGATCATTTCCTGTCCTACGGCGCCGGGGAAGGCCGGGATGCCTCTCTGTTCTTTTCCACCGCGCTCTTCCTCAAGGAAAACCCGGATTTCCTCCATGACACGCGGCTCGGCCCATTCATCGCCTTCATGGAAAACCTGCACGCGCCAGAGAACGCCGTCCGCCGGACATCCTGGTTCTTCGATCCCGTCTGGTATCTGCGGGCCTATCCCACCGTCTCGGACCAGATACAGGAGTGGGGGCACCCCCTGCGCCATTACCTGATCACCACGACGCCAACCGCTTTCGATCCCCTGCCGTTCTTCTCCGAACGGTTCTATGCAACCAGCCATCCGGACGTGGCCCATGCCGTTGCGACGGGCACTTTCCGCAACGGCTACGCGCATTTTCTGCAATACGGCCAGCAGGAAGCACGCCGCCCCCATCCGCAGGTCGATCTCGCCGCCTATGCAAAGGACCCCGGCGTAATCGAGGCGATCGGCCTGGGGGGCTACCCTACCCCCTTCGCCGCCTATGCCGCCCTCTCCGGCACACTGCCGGACGGCAAGAAACCTGCGGAAAGCGCCGAACTGCATTGCCGCCGCGCCTTTCGCTTGCTGGCCGATGTACGCACCAGCACCCTGATGGCCCGCCCTCTCGATTTTTCCTGCGATCTTCCCGATTTCAGCGTCGTCATGGTCGTCCACAACCAGTTCGCCTTCACCATGACGGCGCTGTCCTCGCTGCGGGCCACCTATCCGGGGCCGATGCAGGTGATCCTGATCGATGGCGCCTCGCGAGACGAGACCAGCCGGATCGAACGATATGTCCACGGGCTCGACATCGTCCGGCTGGCCGACAATATCGGCTTCCTCGCCGGCTCCAACGCCGGACTCGCACGGGTCGCCGCACCCTATGTGCTGTTCCTGAACAACGATGTCGAGGTCTTCCCAGGCGCGATCGCGGCCGCACTACACCGCCTGCGGCAGGAGGCCCGCACCGGCGCCGTCGGGGCGAAGCTGATCCGCACCACCGGCCAGCTTCAGGAAGCGGGCAGCATCATCTGGAATGACGGCACCACATCGGGCTATCTGCGCGACGCCTCCCCGTTCTGCCCTGAAGCCAATTACGCGCGGGCGGTCGATTTCTGCTCCGGCGCATTCCTGATGGTCCGTACCGAACTGGCGAAGGCACTGCACGGCTTCGATCCGCATTTCAGCCCGGCCTATTATGAGGACACCGACCTCTGCGTCCGGATCCGCCAGCAAGGCTTCGACGTGCTCTACGACCCCGACGTAGCCGTACTGCATTACGAGTCCGGCAGCGGCAATCCGGCGGACATCGACACCATCCTGGGCCGGAATATCGGCAGGTTCTTCCACAGACACCGCGACGAGATCGAGGGGTACTACACGCGGGACAGCGCGAACCTGCTGAGGGCACGCACCAGTACCAGAACGCAAAAACACGTCCTGTTCATCGAAGATTACCTGCCCCAACCGGCCATCGGCGCGGGCTTTCCCCGCTCGAACGACATCGTGCGCCTGATGGTCGAGGATCTGGGCCTGCATGTGACCGTCTATCCGGTCTTCCCGCCGCGCGAGGCCCCGGCGGGCCGTTATCGCGACCTGCCCGACCGCGCGGAAATCATCTGGGACCGCGGAATCGCCGACCTGGACGCCTTCCTGCACGCCCGATCGGACTATTACGATGTCCTGTGGATCGGCCGGACCCATAATGCCGCCCGTCTGCGCCCGATCATCGCCGCCTGCCGCGCCGCGCTCACAGACTGCCGCATCATTCTCGACACCGAAGCCATCGCCTCGCTACGCGAACGGGGCCGGATGCAGTTGGAGAACCGGCCGGACCTGCCCACGCTGGCGACCATGCTGCGCCATGAATTCCGCGCCACCGATTTCATCGACCGGTTCGTGGCCGTCAGCCAGGCCGAAGCCGACCTGCTCGCCCCGGAGGTGCATTGCGCGGTCGCGGTACTGGGCCATGTCAAAACGCCCTCCCCGCAGCCCCGCCCCTTCGCCGCCCGCGCACACTTCCTGTTCGTCGGCGCGATCCAGAACCCGCAATCCCCCAATCTGGACGCGCTGACATGGCTGAACGACCAAGTTCTACCCGAATATGGCCACCTTCTTCCCCCCGAGGCCCGAATCCGCGTCGCGGGCCATCTCGCGGAGGGCATCGACCTCGCTTCGATCCTGACGCACCCACGCTTCGACCTGCTCGGCTTCGTCGAAGACCTGGGCCCACTCTATGAATCGCACCGCGTCTTCATCGCCCCGACCCGCTTCGCGGCGGGGATTCCCTACAAGATTCACGAAGCCGCCGCCCATGGCCTTCCCATCGTCGCCACCGACCTCCTCTGCCAGCAGATCGGCTGGACCGCCGGATCGGATCTCGCCTGCGCGCCGAGCAATTCCCCAGGCACGTTCGCGGCTGCCATGAATGAGAGCTACACGGACGAAGCGTTATGGAACACGCTGCGACGAAATGCAGTTCACCGAATCTTCATGGAAAACAGGAAGAGTACATCTCTCGACATTCTGGAATCGCTCCTCGACTGAAGACAGAATCCGTCCATCCCTACCTCACAGGGCTCTCCCGACACCATGCCGTAGCTTCCACACATTAGCAGATGCAAGAGCCATTTCTTAAAGACGAGAGACCTGCAATGACCGAGAAAAACGGGTGGTTCGACATACATTTCCACCCCACGGACAGGCTGGAAGATTTCGGATATCTGCCGGAGCCCCATAAAATTGCCTACGGAAACCCTCTTCTGAGTGCGCCCACCCCTGCCATTTTAAATGAGGATAGCATCGGGGACAGGACGATCATCGACAGTCATCACAGACGGGATTTTGTTCCCGGTATAGAGTATTATTGCCTTCCCGGCAAAAATCTCACCCTGGGTAGCGCAGGATTCATAAGAAATGAATCCAACTATATTTTCTCAAATTCAAATATTTATTCCACATTCGTCTCCGGTGCCATTATTGATTCTCTTCCGCAGAGCTGGCGAGGATCCATTTTCAATAAAAGTTCCGAACCGGTCTTCCATGACGAACCCATCGTAATCCTGATCAATTATCCTTTCGTCTACGGACATGTTCTTCTGGAAATGTTTCCGAAAATCTATGCTTATACCAAACTTCAGGAAATAGGCATACGCTTCAAAGTCGCCATTCCCAAATCCATTCCCATATGGATGCATGACTTTGTTGATCTTTTCATAAATAAAGGTGATATAATATACTACGATCACGAAAACGTCGTCATTAAAGCAAGATCCTTTATCATGATCTCGACTCTCAATCGAGGATATATCTTCCATCCGGAAATGAATTGCTTAGTCGGCGAATCGATTCGTAAAATACAAACTATTTCTCACAACAAAGAAAATAAGAAAATCTATTTATCCAGAAGACTGGCACGTGCCAGCGAACGCGCTGTCGAGAACGAAGCTGAATTGGAATATTTTTATTCCGGCATCGGATACCAGATCATATACCCCGAGCAACTTACCCCCAAAGAGCAAATCTACATTTTTTGTCGTGCAACAAGAATAGTAGGTGTCTTCGGTTCCGGTCTTCACAATACCATCTTCTCACCCAGAGGTGCAAAAGTGCTTTGTATCGGATGGCTGAACGCAATCCAATCCTACATTTCCAACTTGAGAGGGCATACAATAGCCTACTACCTGAATGGTGCTGAACACGGAACCAAGATCGACATCCGGAATATCGAAAGAATAACAAGTCAGTATCTGTCCTAAAGGCATATTCTTCCATCATGCCCCGACCCGGCAAAGGGCTTGCTGAGCCTTCGCATCGCAATGTCCCCGGCAGACTCTCTGCCAAGTGAATCGCTCAACTGCGAAATTTTGCGACAAGCAGCATCAGTCCTACCGTCCGATATGCATTCGTTAAGATCCTTGCCCGATCATCCAGCTTCCAAGGCTGCTTGAAAGGTCCAGCCGAGCGAGGACGCCTCGCCGCTTTACGCCCGGTGTGTCTTTCTGATCCTCGGGCGAGGGGCGCGCGAAGGACATGCCGGCAGGATGACTTCGCAAGACGCCTCCCGCTCTATCAGGGATGGTTGCAAGTAATGAAACACACGCGTTTCAGAGACATGATCCTCATCGTCGGGCTATCGTCCTGCACCCTCGCCGCGGCATCGGGCACCTTGGGAACACACCCCGGTGGTCCGGGGTCCCGACCAGACGGCCGACATGACGTTCTCATCCATCAGGACGGCTCAATACGGCAGCAGGGCCCAATACCTGCCTCCGGCCCTGATAGCCAGACCCTGATGATCTCGAACGATAACGGAGGCCTGGACGTCAATCGTTCCAACAACTGGCAGGACGAGTCACCCGTCATGTTCCTGCATCATCACATGACCCATCCGATGGATGCAACGAATGGCAGCGGAAGCAATGCGCTCAAGGCCGAGTGTGACCAGAGCGCGATGCAAACCAGACAACCTTACTATTGTGTCAATTCGATCATGATCGCGCGCGGCTATGCGGGTTGGGACAATAATTCGGCAGGCAATTTCTTCGCTATACGGCCATCCGATGCGCTGGCAGATGGCAACGGCCGTCGAAACCTCATAAATGGCGCCGATATCGGTGTTCGCGACGAGACCGGTTCAGAGGATGGCGGCGGCATGCTGGGCATGGAAGTCGATCTCTATGCAGATGGAAAGGACGTTCATCAAAATCGCATGGTCCAGATGATCACGATCGGCGGTGTAAAATCGGAAGCAGGCATGACGGTGAACGAGGGTCTCGAGATCGCCGCAGGTCAGAATTCTTTCAATTTTCCAGTTAATATATCGGGAAAATTCAACAAGGCGGCCTTCGCATCATGGGCGGCCACCCCAGCCTGCCGAGATCCGAACGATCTCGGCACCTGTGCTCCTGGCCTTTGGCTTGGCGACAACCAGCGAATCGTCCTGGATCAGGGACAGGATACATATTTCGGTTTGAACAAGAAAACCGTTCGACTGGACTGGATTGTCAATAATCTGATGGCCCTGTCGTTCGATCGGAATGCCAATGCCGAAATTCGACAAAACCTGAAGGTCGATGGCTCATCCGCGCTCGACACCGGGCGCATCACCACCGACGGAGACGGCAACCTGATTGTAGCCTCCCTGCGTTCCGGCGCGGTCATTGCGACGCACGAAAGTCATTTTTTCTACGATACCTATACCGATCCAGAAGTTGGTATTCGTCGTGACGCCAAGTTCGGAAGCCAGGGCATCTCGTCGATCGGAGATATCCACACCAACGGAGATATGGCGGCACGCGGGGATATCAGCGCCACCGGCTACATCAATATCGGCACGCACAGAAAAAGGGAGCTTCTTGTCCGATCGGTGCCGGACGGAACCATCGCATTCTGCTCCGATTGCCGGCTCAACCAGCTGAAAGGCGTATTCGCCGTCTACCATCTGGATATCCGGACGTGGACGGATGCCATGAACAATCATCTTAGGTAAAACATTTTCGGATTTTTTAGATTACTGCCCGTATAGAGTGACAGTAGGAATAACGGGCGGTCCCACGAACTGAAAGCGATGATCGAACGGAGTGCGAGCCCTATAGAAAGAACCGCACCTGCGAAATACTGAGATACCGACCGCATCCCGGAAGGGATATCGTCATTTTTCTCACGTTTTTATCTATTCCTTTTATCGCAACACATTCCCTGCTGGCTGTCGTTCCACTGCCAATAGACCGGACAGTTGTTTCGCCATTCCCATCTTCAAGAATGATATCGAACGGAAACAGCCTGTCCTTAACACCCTCCTGATCGAAGCGATTGACGACTACTATTTCCTTCAGGGCGATGCCCTGACCGAAATCGGCACTCCACCATGGAGTGTCCTGATTGGCAGTGTGGTTGTAATTGTCTGGTCTCATCGAACCATTGATCAGCAGAGAAGAATCATCCTTCGTATTTTTTCTGATTGCCCAAACAGGATCGACGGAACTCTGCGATGTCTCGATATGTCCTTCATATTCCGGCAATGCAGGCATCTCTCCATATATCTCTCTTCTCTGGAAATGATCTCCTCGAACCCGATTCGAGATATCAGGGTATTCGTCTATTATTTTTCCAAAATCCCTAGCTAGCTCCATCGTGTATTTAAGCACCATCTGGATGCACTTATCCTTGTAGTCCACGATTTCGGTATATTTCAGTTCAATTCCCAGATAAAAACCGGAGTCTTTTTCGAATAAATTCGGATTCGGCTTGACGAAAAAAAAATCATTATTTTTTAATATAGCTTCAGTATTATTAACCAAGACATTGAATGGATGGATGTAATGGCTTCCCGTCCCCTTTTCTGTTTCCGCTCGGCCTGCGGCGGTAATTTTCAGCCGTCCTATCACCCACTTATAGATATCCTGCCATCCCGACCGCCTGGGATAATGAGAGATAAAGACATTGTCCGACCTCAAGGAGTTCATCGGTACGCCATCCAGATATCCGCAATGGTTTCCCGCATGAATGGAAACCACCCCTTCGAGATTCCCTCTGACGATAACCTTGAAGACATCGAGAGGATTTTTTGTCCGCCACAAAAGCCTGCGTGGAACGTTTCTTTCATTACCGTCGTCAAAAATACTGTCGGTATAATTGAACATATCCAGTGAAACGCTATCGAAATTCTCCGGAATCCCCTCCAGATAGCGTTTCAGGTCATTGTCGACGCGCCTGACATCCACAAATTCATCCGCATCGAAAAACAGAACCCAGTCAGCGCAAAACTTATTTTTTGCTAGATTATATAATACGGTATTTCTATTTCCTTCATCAAATATCACACACCGCCTCTCTATAATGGAAACGGGCAATCCTTCTTCGATCAGTGAATAGACAATTTCCGCCGTATTATCATTACTTCCATCGTCCATCACAATAACATGGTCAACAAGCGCCAGATGATGCCGAATGACGGATTCGATAATATCATTTTCGTTCAAGGTTCTTGTTACGCCGACCAGTTTCATGTCATCCATCCATCACACATTCCGTCATCGCCGTGGAATCGGGGCGGATTCCACCTGCCCGGCGGACCGGAACAGATCGGGCATTCAAACCAGATTCATCTTTACAAATGGTTTGCGACCGAGGGGACGGGCCGGAATAACCAGCCCGTATCAGATGGATATGGTGGAAAACAGCTCAGCAGTTTGCGCTAAGGCGGCGACGCGGCAACAAGACGCCACGCCGCCTACCGGCCTTACGACCAGCGCCAGGCCTCGATTTCCGGCAGGTCACGACCATGTTCCGCGATATAGCGGCTATGATCGACCAGCTTGTCGCGGATGGCCTGCTTGGCATAGGCGGCCCGTGTGGCCAGCCCCGGCACGCGGTCGATCACGTTCGACACCAGATGGAACCGGTCGAGATGGTTACGCACTACCATGTCGAACGGCGTCGTGGTCGATCCTTCCTCGCGGAAACCGTGGACATGGAAATTCCGCGCATTCGCCCGGCGATAGATCAGCTTGTGAATCAGTTGCGGATAACCATGGAAGGCAAAGATCACTGGCCTGTCGAGGGTAAACAGCGCATCGAAACTGGCATCGTCCAGCCCATGCGGATGCTGGCTGGGGGAATCCAGCGTCATCAGGTCCACGACGTTGATCACGCGCACCTTCAGGTCCGGCGCATGCTCGCGCAGCAGCTTCACCGCCGCCAGTGTCTCCAGCGTCGGCACATCGCCGGCACAGGCCATCACCACATCGGGCGTGCCACCTTTGTCGTTGCTGGCCCACTCCCATATGCCGATGCCCGCCTCGCAATGGCGGATCGCATCATCCAGCCCTAGCCATTGCGGCTCGGGCTGCTTGCCGGCCACGATCACGTTGATGCGGTCCCAGCTTTGCAGGCAGTGGGCCGTCGTCCACAGCAGGGTATTGGCATCGGGCGGCAGATAGACGCGGACGAATTCGGCCTTCTTGTTGATCACATGGTCGATGAAGCCAGGGTCCTGATGGCTGAAGCCGTTATGGTCCTGGCGCCAGACATGCGAGGTCAGCAGGTAGTTCAGCGACGCGATCGACCGGCGCCACGGCACTTCGGCCGCCGTCTTCAGCCATTTGGCGTGCTGGTTCACCATCGAATCGACGATGTGGATGAAGGCCTCGTAGCAGGACAGGAAGCCGTGCCGCCCGGTCAGCAGATAGCCTTCCAGCCATCCCTGGCAGGTGTGCTCGCTCAGGATCTCCATCACATGGCCATCGCGCGCCAGATGGTCGTCATAATCGAACGTCTCGGCGTTCCACGCTCGGTTGGTGACATCCAGCACCGCATTCAGACGGTTGGAGTTGTTCTCGTCCGGCGACAGCACCCGAAAATTGCGCGCCTCGAGGTTCAGCTTCATCACATCGCGCAGCCATTCGCCCATCACGCGCGTGCTCTCGCCGGTCTCGTGCCCCGGACTGGTGACCGCAACCGCATAATCGGCAATATCGGGCAACCGCAGCGGACGCTTCAACTGGCCGCCATTGGCATGCGGATTGGCACTCATGCGCAGCGTGCCCGAAGGCGCGAGGGCCGCGATCTCGGGGAACAGCCGACCTGACTCGTCGAACAGATCGTCCGGCCGGTAGCTGCGCAACCAGGTCTCCAACGCCTGAAGATGCCCCGGATGCGTCAGGTCGGAGAACGGAACCTGATGCGAGCGCCAATAGCCTTCGGTCCGCAGCCCGTCGATCTCCTTGGGGCCGGTCCAGCCCTTGGGGCTGCGCAGCACGATCATCGGCCAAGCGGGGCGTTCCGTCTTGCCGTCCTCGCGCGCCGCCTTCTGGATGGCGGCAATGCGGTCGAACGCCAGATCCATGGCCGCCGCCATCTTCTGGTGCATCGGGTCGGGGTCATGCCCTTCGACGAAGATCGGATCATAGCCGTAGCCACGCAGCAGCGCCGCCAGTTCCCTCGGCGCAATACGGGCCAGGATCGTCGGATTGGCGATCTTGTAGCCATTCAGATGCAGGATCGGCAGCACCGCGCCATCCGTCGCAGGATCGACGAATTTGTTGCTGTGCCACGAAGTCGCCAGCGGCCCGGTTTCCGCCTCGCCATCACCGATCACACAGGCGACGACCAGATCCGGGTTGTCGAACGCCGCGCCATAGGCGTGGGAAAGCGAATAACCGAGTTCACCACCCTCATGGATCGAACCCGGCGTGGTGGCTGCCGCATGGCTGGGAATGCCGCCGGGGAACGAGAACTGCTTCATCAGCCGTCCCAGCCCGTCCAGATCCTGCGACACCTCAGGGAAATATTCGCTGTAGGTGCCTTCCAGATAGGTGCTGGCGATCAGGCCCGGCGCCCCATGCCCCGGCCCGGCAATGAAGAGCACCGAAGTCTCGCGCGCCCGGATGATGCGGTTCAGATGCAGCCAGAGGAAATTCAGCCCCGGCGTGGTGCCCCAATGGCCCAGCAGGCGCGGCTTGGTATGTTCCAGTTGCAGCGGTTCGCGCAGCAGCGGGTTGGCCATCAGATAGATCTGGCCGACGGACAGGTAGTTGGCGGCATGCCACCAGCGGTTGAACAGGGCGAGTTCAGTTTCCGAAAGAGGCGCGACCGACGGAACCTCCGAAAGGGGCTCGTTCATTTTCGTTCCTTCCCTTTGACGTTGCCGGCGGCATCATGCCTGTGCCGGACTATGCCTGCATGAGACTGGCCGCGACGTGACGCCGGATCATGCTTTCCTCATCCGTCGGGATCACCCGCACCTCCACCGTGCTGTCCGGCGTGCTGATCACGGCCGCATGGGCATCATTGGCGGCCTGGTCCAGCCGCACGCCCAGCCAAGCCAGGCGGGCACAGGCCGCCTGCCGCATGGCGGCGTCATGCTCGCCGATCCCGGCAGTAAAGACCAGCCCGTCCAGCCCGCCCAGCACCGGGATCATGGCCCCGATCTGCTGCACCAGCCGATAAGTGAACATCTCCAGCGCCTCGCGGGCCGCCGCATCGCCCGCCGCGCGCTCCTGCAGGTCCCGCACGTCGCTGGATACACCCGACACACCCAGCAGGCCGGCCTGATGATACAGCACCTTCTCGATCCCCGCCGCATCCAGCCCTTCGGCGCGCATCATGTACAACAGCACACCGGGGTCGATCTGTCCGCAGCGCGTGCCCATCACCAGCCCGTCGAGAACCGAAAACCCCATCGTGGTTTCCGTGCTGCGCCCCGCCGCCATGGCGCACAGGCTGGCACCATTGCCCAGATGCGCGACAATCGTGCGCCCCGCCGCCAGCCGGGGCGACAGGCCCGGCAGGCAGGAGGCGATATATTCGTAGGACAGGCCATGGAAACCATAGCGCCGCACACCCTTCGCCCCATAGCTGGCCGGCAGGGGCAGGCGCGTCGCGGTGTCGGGCAGCGTGTGGTGAAACGCGGTATCGAAACAGGCGATCTGCGGCAGGTCGGGCTGCAACGCCAGCAGTACACGGATCGGCCCCAGGCTGGCCGGCTGATGCAGCGGCGCCAGCGGCGTCAGCGCCTCCAGCCGCGCAAGCGTCTCGGGTGTGATGCGGATCGGCGCCGCGAATTCAGCCCCGCCATGCACCACACGGTGCCCCACCCCCAACAGCGGCACATCGCCCAGATGAGAGGTCACCCAGTCCAGCAGGCAGGCTACCGGGCCGTGATGCGGGTCTTCACCTTCGGGGGCGGGCGCCGGCCACGTCTGGTCGACCAGCACCGCACCATCGGCACCGGTGGCCCGAAAATGCGGATGGGTGTTCAACCCTTCCAGTTGCCCATGCGCGATACGGCGCGCCTCGGCTCCCGGCTCCTGATGAAACAGGGTGAACTTTACGCTGGAAGAACCGGCATTGAGCGCCAGAATTGCCGTCGCCATGGAAGCCCCATTCCCTTGTTGTCCGTCAAGCCGCGCATCCTAACGTCCGACAGGGGCGAGGATCATTGACTCGTATCAAGATTCCCAAGGGGCGCGTTGTTGTTCTTTTTTGAAAAAAGAACCAAAAAACTCTTATTCGGTCAGGAGCCATGTGCTTGAGCCATACGAAGGCCCTGAACGAGCAAAAGTCTTTTTGCTTCTTTTTCTTCAGAAAAAGAAGACCTTAGGCAACATCCCGCAACACCCGAACAGCCCGTGCCCGCGCCTGCGCCGCATCACGCCCCAGGGCGATCAACGCGGGAATCTGCACCGGCCGACGCAGCACACTCAGCAGAATACCCCCCAGCCCGATCCCGCCATCAGGCTGCAACGCCAGCACCGCCGCCGGCGGCAACGAACGCCCGGCCGGGTCGCACACCACCCGCAGCACGGCGAACGGCAGACCCGCCCGTTCCGCACCCTCGGCGACAAAACCGCTTTCCATATCCAGCCCGGCGCAACCGGTACTGCGGAACAACGCGCCCTTGCGCCCGGCGGTCGCCACGATATCGTCGCTATGCAGCAGATCGGTGCTCACCCGGTCGGGCCGTCCATCGCCCAGCCACGCAAGCAGCCGGGGCGCCGCCGCCAGAAGCCGCCCATCGGGCAGCCGCACATGCCGGGGCACCAGCACCGCACCGGGCCGCAGATCGGGGTCAAGACCAGCCGCCAGCCCAAAGGAAAGCAGCGCATCCACCCCCTGCCGCACCAGATCATCGACGGCGGCGCGCGCCCCTTCGGCCGTGGCACCGCTGATGCCGACCCGTGCGGCAGGCATCGCGGCCCGGACCAGAGCGGCCTCAGCCTCCATCCCGACCACGACACCCAGGCACGCGGCCGGCGGCACCTCAGGCCCGGTCACGCTCAGAAACCGAACGCGACGCGGCGGGTGTTGCTGGATTCCAGATTGCGGTAACGCGACAGCGCCATCAGCGGGAAGAACTGCCGATAACCATGGTAGCGCAGATAGAAAACCTTGGGGAAACCGACGGCATTATACGGCTCCTCGTCCCATTCCCCGTCTTCCTTCTGGGTCCGGGCCAGATAGGCCATGCCCCGCGCCACGGCGGGGTCGTCACGCAGGCCGGCGGCCATCAGGCCCAGCGTCGCCCATGCGGTCTGCGACGGCAGGCTCTCGGTATAGATGCCCGGCGTCGCGCCCTCGAAGGTGGCGCAATCCTCGCCCCAACCGCCATCCTCGCGCTGGACGGAGCGCAGCCAGTCCACCGCCCGTACGATGGCCGGATCGTCATGCGACACGCCGGCCACGTTCAGCGCGCACAGCACCGACCATGTGCCATAGATGTAGTTGGTGCCCCAGCGGCCGAACCAGCACCCCTCGGCCTCCTGATCGGAGCGCAGGTAAGCGACCGCCCGCTCGATCACCGGCCGATCCTCGGGGTGGCCAAGCTGGGCCAGGAACGAGACGCAGCGCGCCGTCACGTCGGCGGTCGGCGGGTCCAGCAGCGCGCCATGATCGGCAAACGGGATATGGTTCAGAAAATCCATATTATTGTCGATATCGAACGCGCCCCAACCGCCGTTGGTGCTCTGCATGCCCAGTATCCACTGGCGCGCACGCTCGATCGCATCATGATGGGCCGGATCGCCCTCGCGATGCAGCAGCATGCCGACCACGGCCGTATCGTCGACGTCCGGGTAATAATCGTTGTTGTACTGGAACGCCCAGCCACCCGGCGCCACATCGGGGCAATTGATCGCCCAGTCACCCTTCACGTCCAGAATCTGCCGGCTCCGCAGCCACTCCGCCGCGGCGGCCAGCTTCTTCTTCGTCTCGTGAGGGCGGATGCCATCGGGGCCGGAGGCCGCCTCGATCATCGCATGGCCGGCCAGACCGGTATCCCAGATCGGCGAGACGCAGGGCTGGCAATAGGCCTCGTCCCCATTCTCCACCAGCAGCCGCCGCACCGACTCCCACGCCGTCGCGGCGCGCGGGTCGCTGTCGGGCACGCCCAGCGCGCGATACATCATCACGGAATTGGCCATGGCGGGATAGATCGCGCCCAGACCGTCCACCCCGTTCAGACGCGGCTCGATGAAGTCGACCGCCGCCTTGATCGCCCGGCGCCGCGTCGCCTCGGGGATCAGCCGCTCGCCGGGCCGCACCACCTTGTCCACATATTTGAACACCCGGCCCAGCGCCGACCGGTAAGGGCCACGGATCCAGTCCCGCACCTGCGCAGGCGGGGTGACGAACAGTTCGGGCACATGCACGTCGCGCGGATTGACCGCGCGCGGCCTCAGCGCCGCCAGCACCAGCAGCGGCGCGATCACCGTCCGCGACCAGTAGGACATGTTCCAGACCGAAAACAGCGCCTTGCGCGGCAGCAGCATCAGTTCCACCGGCATGGCCGGCGTCGCGTGCCAGGGCACCTCGCCGAACAGCGCAAGCTGGAAGCGGGTAAAGACGTTGCTGCGCTCCGCCCCGCCATGGTCCAGGATCGCCGCCCGCGCCCGCGCCATGTGCGGCGCATCGATGTCGTCGCCGATCGCTTTCAGCGCGAAATACGCTTTCACGGTCGCCGAAAGATCGAACCGGCCGCCGTGATAAAGCGGCCAGCCGCCATGATCGCCCTGGATACGCCGCAGATAGACGCCGATCCGCGCTTCCAGATCCGGCTCGATCCGGTCCAGATAATGCTCCAGCAGAACATATTCCGCCGGAATGGTGGCATCGGCCTCAAGCTCGAACACCCAGTGCCCGTCATCGTTCTGCCGACGACCCAGTGCCGCATGGGCGGAATCGACCGCCTGGTCGATTTCGATCATCGGCACCACCGGGTCCGCCGCACCGGCGGAAGGACGTTCAAGGGTATCGGTCGCGTTCACCATCATTCCATTGTCTCCCGCCCCATCGGCGGGACCTGTCCAAAATGCCAGCCATTCACAATTCCGGCGGCTGGCTCATCGCCGGAGAGGGTCGCGGACGGCCCGGGCCGCGGTCACGCCGGACCTGATCGCACCTTCGATTGTCGCGGGCAATCCCGTCGCCGTCCAGTCCCCAGCCAGAAACAGGTTGTCCAGCGCGGTGCGCACCGGCGGCCGCAACCGCTCCTGGGCCGGGGTTGCGGCAAAGGTGGCGCGCCGCTCACGCACCATGCGCATGGGGGGCATGTCCAGCGGAAGAGGCCGCGCCAGGGCCGGTTCCACCGCCGCGCGAACCTCGTTCCAGATCACGGCCGCCAGTTCGTCATTGTCCCGGTCGGCATAGCGGTTGGCGGCGCTGACGGTCACCGACAGGATATCGTCCTTCACGAACACCCATTCGCTGATCCCGCCGACGACACCGATAAAGCGGGCACGCTCCAGCGCCCCAAGGGCCACAGGCGCCGGATCAAGCCGGAAATGGACGTTGACGATGCTCTCGAAGGCATCAGGCACGCGCAAGTCCGGCAGCACACTCCCCAGCAGATCGGCCGCCACGGGTGCCGTAACGGCCATGATGAGACTATCGTCCTCATCCAGCGTCACTTCGCCGTCCGGCAGGCGCAAGCCGGTGGCACGGCCATCGGCGGTCGTAACGCCCGACACGCGGCACCCGGTACGCACCTCCGCCTTCATCAGCGCCAGATGGTCCAGCGCCGGATCGACGAAACTCTCCGACAGGCCGACGGCAGGGAAACGCGGCAGGCAGGCCCGCCCCCCTTTGGCCAGGCTTTCACGGATCACCGCCCCCAGCAGGGCGGCGCTGCCGGTCTCGCACAGCGTGTTCAGGGCCGAAATCGCGAACGGCTCCAGCAGCCGGGTCGAGAGCATGCCCGGCAGCAGGCGCTCCGCCACCGTCTGCTCCGGCGTCGCCTGCATCAGCCGGGTCAGCGACCGGATCTCGCCCAGCCGCATGCCCGGCACCCGCCGGTGCTTCGACAGCAGCCAGAACGGGATCAGCCCGCGCGACAGATCCAGCGTCCAGCGCGAGCGATCCCCCAGATCGACGAAGGGAAAGATCGGCCGATCAGGACCGACCAGCGTCTTCTCCGCGCCGATCAGGCCCAGATAGCGGAACACCGCATCATTGGCCGACAGCAGCAGATGGTTGCCATTATCGATCCGGCAGCCCAGATGCCGGTCGTGATAGGACCGCGCCCGCCCGCCACAGGCCGGCCCGGCCTCGTAGACCGTCAGCCGCCCGCCGCTGCCCGCCAGTTCAACCGCCGCCGACAGGCCGGCCAGGCCGCCACCGACGATATGGACATGCCCCGCCATCGTCCTATCCAACCAGGGCCCGGGCGGCGATCAGCAGCTTGCGCGGCCGCGAGAGCGACACCCGCCGTTCCGGATGGCGCCAGCCCTGCCGCTCCTGCGCCGTCAGGATGGCGCCGTAGGTCGCCCCCATCAGCCGGGCCGGGCGCATCGCCAGTCGGTTGCAGCGCGCCATTGCCCGATGCGCGGCGCGGAAATGGTCGCGCGCCCGCCCTGCCAGCACCCGGCACACACCTTCCAGCCCTTGGGCGCGCGGCGCCCGCGCAGGGTCGAGCGGCACATTGAAGCGGGTCAGCAGTTCGCGCGGCAGATACAGCCGGCCGAGCCGCGAATCCTCCGCCACGTCACGCAGGATATTGGTAATCTGCAAGGCGCGGCCCAGATGGTATGCCACACGGTCGGCCTCTTCCGACGCATCGCCGAATACCCGCACCGACAGGCGCCCCACCGCCGAGGCCACCCGGTCGCAATACAGGTCGAACGTCGCCTCGTCCGGCGCGACGACGGGGCCGCGCGCATCCATCATCATCCCGTCGATCACCGCGTCGAAATCCGCCTGCCGCAGCGAAAAACGGGCGATCACCACCGCCAGCACCCGGTCCAGCGCATCGTCGGTGCGGCCTTCAAACAGCCCGGCAATCCGCTGCCGCCAGGCTTCCAGCCGCGCTTCCTTGTCATCGACCGCGCCTTCGTCATCCGCCACATCGTCCACCAGTCGGCAGAAGGCATAAACGGCATACATACCGTAGCGCCGGTCGGGCGGCAGGATACGCATCCCCTTGCCGAACGAGGTTCCCGACGCGCTCACCACCGCCTCGACCTGCGCCAGATCGGCCGGATCGCATCCCAGGGGAGGCGCCTGAACCGTGCGTGCCCGCGTCAATTCCATTCCCGCCTTCCCGCTTCCATCATCCGTTCACACCGCAGCAGGGTTTAGGGCGGATTGGCGCCCAAGACAAAACCCCATCCATCAGGGCAGTACGCGCAGCGCGCCCACCAGCGCGCCGACGGCATCACCCCGCGTCAGTTTCACCCGGCCGGCCAACGGGTCCTGGCGCCGCAACCGCGCCGCCAAGCGGCGCGCCAGACCGACGATCACGGCACATTCCAGCCGCATGCGCCGGTCACGCACCAACCCAGACAGCCGCCCGGCCTCATCATTCAATGCATCCACGCGGTCCAGCAGGGCGTTCATCACCCGCCGCAACCCCGGCGAGGCATGGCCCGCCCGCAGATCGTCCACCGATGCTCCCTCGCGCGCCAGCCAGGACAGCGGCAGATAGCAGCGATCCAGCGTGCGCAGATCATCCGCGCAATCCTGCAAATGGTTCAACACCTGCAAGGACGTGCACAGCGCGTCGGATGGGCCGAAGGTCGCAGCACTCTCGCCATGCAGTTCCAGCAGGAAACGCCCGACCGGATTGGCGGAATACCGGCAGTAATCGGCCAGTTCCTCCCAGGACTCATAGCGGTTCTTCACCGCGTCCTGCCGAAAGGCCACGATCAGGTCGGTCGCGGTTTCGACCGACACCCCGGTCACCGCCAGCGTCCGCCCCACGCGCACCGCCGTCTGCGCGTCACGGCGCAACGGGGCCTCGCGCCGGCCCCGCACCACGTCTTCCATTGCATTCAGCCGCGCGATCTTGGCCTCGGGCGTCAACCGCTCATTGTCGACGATATCGTCGATCACCCGCGCAAAATCATAATAGGCATGCACGTGCGGTCGCAGCCGCCGGCTGATCAGCAGTGAGCCGACGGGAAAATTCTCGTCGGAAGCCCCCTTGCCGGACGACACATCCTCGGTTCCCCACACGTCCTGATCGGTCTGCGCGGCGGTATCCTGCGGGTTCTGGGTCGCGTTCACGTGCTGTCCTGTCATTTTGGCGGGGCATTCCCGTTCGGTTCGCGATAGGCGCGGCTTTTCCACACCACGCCGCGCCCGCGATGATGGTCGATGGCCGACCCGATGGTGGCGGCGGTATAGAACACCGCGACCAGCGGCAACAGCAGGGCCCAGGCCGGCGAAAGACGGAAGCGCCGCAGAGTCGGCACGAAGGACGCCATCGAGACGACCCACGCCACCGCCCCCAGCAGGCGCGGCAACCCGTGGCCGAATAGCGCCAGCAGCACGGGCGCGATCCAGACAAGCGCCATGCCCAGCACGGTGCCCACCAGCATCAGCGGCGAATAGCGCAACTGCACATAGGCGGTCCGCGCCACCATGCGCCAGATGTCGGCCGGGTGCGGATAGGGCCGGATCGAACGCGCCAGCCGGCTATGCCCGAGATACAGCCGTCCCCCACTGCGCTTCACATGCATGGCCAGGGTGCAATCGTCGATCAGGGCCCCGCGCAGCGATTCGATGCCACCGATGCGCGCCAGCGCCTCCCGATGGATCAAAATCGACCCACCCGCCGCCCCGGCGACGCGGCTGCCCGGATCATTGACCCGCGCGAACGGATAGAGCAGCGCGAAGAAGAAGACGAAGGCCGGCACCAGCATTTGTTCCGCAACACTGGCGCAGTTCAGCGCGACCATCTCCGACACCATGTCCAGCCCGTCGGTCCGGGCCTTGGCCACCAGGGTCGCGATATGCGCCGGGTCATGCGTGATGTCGGCATCGGTCAGGAACACATACCCCGAATCCGCAGGCACCTGGCGCCGCACCTCGGCCACGCCCTGCGCCACCGCCCACAGCTTGCCGCTCCACCCGGAAGGCCGCTCGCCACCGGTCACGACGGTCAGCCGGCGCAACGGGTCGGGCACCGCGCGGGCCAGATGGCCGGTCCCGTCGGTGCTGTTGTCATCCACCAGAACCAGCGACAGCGGGCCGGGATAGGACTGCTCCAGCAGCGACGCCACACAGGCCTGCACCGACCCGGCCTCGTCGCGGGCCGGGACGACGATGCAGACCGGCGGCCAATCGTCCCCGGCAATGGCAACCGGGTCCAGAATCGGCCCACCTTGCCAGAAACGACCATGAAAACAGATCAGAACCAGCCAGACCAGGGCGCAGAGCAACGCCGTCAGCAGCAGGACCATCGTCTTGGCATCCGTCTTATTTCAGCATGCCATTCTGGCGGAACCACGCCACCGCATCCGTCACCGCGTCACGCGCCGGACGCGGCGCATAGCCCAGTTCCCGCTCGGCCTTGTCGGAGGAGAAGAACATCTTCTTCCGCGACATGGCCAGCATTTCGCGCGTCACGCGCGGCGCGATACCGAACCCGCGCGACAGCCATTCCGACACCACCGCCACCGGCCAGATCACCTCCTGCGGCAGGCTGACGCGCGGCGGCTTCACGCCCGCGATCTGCGACGTCATGGCGAACAGGTCGCGCAGCGCCAGGTTCTCGCTGCCCAGGATGTATTTCTCGCCGATCCGTCCCCGTTCCAGCGCCAGGGCATGCCCCTCCGCCACGTCATCGACATGGACGAGGTTCACGCCCGTATCGACATAGGCCGGCATCTTGCCCGCCGCACAATCCAGGATCATCTGCCCGGTCGGCGTAGGCTTGATGTCGCGCGGCCCCACGGGCGTCGAGGGGTTCACGATCACCGCCGGCAGGCCGCGCTCGCGCACCAGGCGCAGCACTTCCTGCTCCGCCCGGTATTTCGACCGCTTGTAGATGCCGATCACCGCATGCTCATGCACCGGCGTGGCCTCGTCCGACACCGTGCCGTCGCCGATCAGCCCTAGCGCCGCCACCGAGGAACAATAGACGATCCGCTCCACCCCCGCATCCTGCGCCGCCAGCATCAGCCGCCGCGTGCCCTCCACATTCGCCGTCATCATCGGCGCCGGGTCAGGCACCCACAGCCGGTAGTCGGCAGCGACGTGAAACACATAGCGGCAGCCGCGCACCGCCTCGGCAAACGTCGCGGGGTTGGAGAGATCGCCCTCGACCATTTCGGCCGGCAGGTCGCGGATATTGCTCAGGTCGGCGCCCTTGCGGGCCATCAGCCGCAGGCTGTGCCCCCGCTTCAATAGCGTGCGGGCAACGGCCGAACCGACGAATCCGGTCGCGCCGGTAACAAGCGTGGGGGCAGTCATGATCCGATCAAATGCTCCGGAAGGTCCCGTCCGCACGACCCCGGGGGGCCGACCGGACGGCGGAAGGCGGGGCACCATTTATCCCGACACCACATGGTGGCGCCAGACCCTCCTCTGGTGTAAGTCAGGCCCAACCCATGCGTCGGCCCCCTCCTGGCGGAGTGGCCATGGCGCGGCAGACGAAGTGCGGTCAATCCTTGAAAAAACTCACGATCCTGCTGGCCTTCCTGGGACTGGCCCTGATTACCGGATGCACCGCATGGCTTGGCGCCGGGTCCGTGCTGAAGGCGGTCCTGTCCATCGGCATCGTCGGATTCGGCGCCACCATCCTCGCCCAGCTTGCAGTGGATGCAATCCTGGGTGTTGCCTGGCACGCGGCCTGCCGCGAGATCGGGCTGGCCCACCTGACCATGGCCCGCATGGTCCGCGACGCGGCGGCGACCTGCCTGCCCTTCTCGCAGCTCGGCGGCATCCTGATCGGCATCCGCGCCACCGGCGCCGAGGCCTCGCCGCGCACCGGCGGCCGGTCGATCGACTGGCCCGAGGCCGCCAGCGCCAATATCGTGGACCTGACGACCGAGGTGCTCGGCCAGATCGTGTTCGTGCTGATCGCGGTGGTGTTCCTGGTCGCACACCAGCAATCCAGCCCGTTCGCCAAGCCGGTCATCATCGGCACGCTGCTGCTGGCCCTGGGCATCGGCGGCTTCATCTGGACCCAGCAGCACGGCGGCACCATCCTCAAGCGCATGGCGCGCGGACTCAGCCGCAACATCGCCTCGCAATGGCACAGCGCGATGCTCAGCAGCGCCGACACATTGCAGGAGAAACTGGACGAGATGTGGTCGCACCCCGGCCGCATCGCCGAGGCCGCGGCGGTCCATCTCATCGCCTGGATCGGCAGCGCCGCCGCCATCTGGGTCGGCTATTATTTCCTCGGCGCGCATCTCAGCCTCAGCGGCGCCATCGCGATCGAGGGCGTGGCCTGCGGCATCATGTCCGCCTCGTTCCTGGTACCCGCCGGCCTGGGCGTGCAGGAAGCCGCCTACATCGCGCTGGGCTCGGCCTTCGGCATCGACCCCTCGATCTCGCTGGGCCTGTCGCTGCTGCGCCGGGGCCGCGACCTGGTCATCGGCATCCCCGTCCTGCTCCTGTGGCAGGCCGCCGAGGTGCGCCGCCTGCGTGGCAGCCGCGCGAATGCCACCCCCGAGGACGGCCCCTACCCCGCCTCCGAACGCTCGCGCTAAACCGACCCGCGCCATGACCGATACCCCGACCGTCTCTCCCCTGTTCGGCACGCTCGCCGTCATCGGCCCCGGCCTGATCGGCTCGTCCATCCTGCGCCGTGCCCAACGCGACGGCACCATCGCCCGCGAGCTGGTGGCCTGCGACATCGACCCCGCCGTCCGCCAGCGCGTCACGGAACTCGGCATCGCCAACCGCGTGGAGGCCGATCCCCTCCATGCCGCCGCCGACGCCGACTGCGTCATCCTCTGCGTGCCCGTGGGCGCCATCGCCACGGTCGGCGCCCAGATCCTGCCGGTCATGAAACCCGGCGCGATCCTCAGCGAGGTCGGATCGACCAAGCAGTCGATCATCAACGCCATCGCTCCCGCCCTGCGGCCCGATATCCCCTTCGTGCCCACCCACCCGATGGCCGGCACCGAATATTCCGGCCCCGATGCTGGCTTCGCCACCCTGTTCGACGACCGCTGGTGCCTGCTGACACCGCTGGAAGACACCGACCCGGCCGCCACCGCGCTGGTGGAAACGATGTGGCACCGCCTGGGCGCACGCACGCGCATCATGGACCCGGCCCATCACGACCGCGTCTGCGCCATCGTCAGCCACCTGCCGCATCTTCTGGCCTTCACCATCTGCGGCACCGCCGACGATCTGGCAGACGAAACGCGCTCCGAAGTGCTGGATTTCGCGGCCTCCGGCTTCCGCGACTTCACCCGCATCGCGGCATCCGACCCGGTGATGTGGCGCGACATCTTCCTGAACAACCGCGAAGCCCTGCTGGAAATGCTGGCCCGCTTCATGGAAGACGCCCAGGCCATGGCCCGCGCCATCCGCTGGGGCGACGAGGATTTCATCGTCGACCGCATCGAACGCGGCCGCCATATCCGCCGCAGCCTGCTGGAAAACCGCCAGGCCTGAAGACCGGCGCGCGATACGACGCTTGAAGCCCCGCCCAATAAGATGCATAAAAAATATATCTTATTGGGCGGTCGTAACGACCTGAAAACACGCATGAGCCAGAGCCAGTCCCTCCGCGCCGCCACCGGCAGCCTGATCGGAATCACGCTGTCCTGCCTCGCGGGCATCGCCCTTGCCCCGGCCGGGGCAGCCGCCATCGTGGCACCGATCGGCGCATCGGCCGTCCTGGCCTTCGCCGTACCATCCAGCCCTCTGGCCACGCCGCGCGCCATCATTCTGGGCAATACGCTATCGGCAGCCATCGGCACGCTGGTCTCCTGCCTGCCGGGCCTGCCTCTCGCACTCGCGGCCGGGTTGGCGGTCATGCTGGCCATCGCCGCCATGTCCGCCACACGCACCCTTCATCCTCCGGGGGGCGCTGCCGCCCTGACGGCCGTGCTGGCCCACCCCGCCGCCCACGGCCTCGCCGGCGCGCTGCTGTTCCCCTTCCTTCCCGTCGCGCTGAATTCCATCATCCTGACGGTAGCCGCAATCGCCTTCCATCGCGCGACAGGCCACGTCTATCCGCATGTGCCCGTGCCGGCTCCCACCACCCCGACACCGCACTTCACCCATACGGACATCCAGACGGCGCTCGACCGCATGCCGGACCCGCTCGACGTGGTTCCCGGCGACATCGAACAGCTTCTGGTCCTGGCTGAAGAGGCCGCCGCCGCACGCCGCAGCCGCCGCTGAGATCCGTCAACGCGGGCCATCACGCCCCGCGCAGAAAATCCCTCAACACCAGCGCATGGTTATGCACAAGGTCATGTGCCGCATACAGCAGCGTGACCTTTTCCCTGCCCGCCAGCGCCCCCAGTTGCGCAATCTCCGGATTTCCAGCCTCAAGTTCCCGGCGATACCGGGCCTGGAATTCCTCCCAGCGCACCGGATCATGCCCGAACCAGTGCCGCAGATCCGGGCTGGGCGCCACGTCCTTCAGCCACAGATCCATCTTCAGCGCGTCCTTGCGCACCCCGCGCGGCCACAGTCGATCCACCAGCACGCGCACCCCGTCGCCGGGTTCAGGCGCGTCATACACGCGCTTCAACCCGATTTCGGACCGATGATCTTCCCTCACCATAGCCGCCCCCTCCGTTCGCGCCGGCCGTCCGAAGGGCATCCCTCCGGACAGCCGTACGACCATCGATCAGACGACAAGTTCCGGATCAACCGCCGACCCGAAGAACTCATAGCGGATCTGCGCCGCCGGCAATTCCGCCGCCCGCAACGTCCCCACCATGTCCCGCATGAACGAGTCCGGCCCACAGATATAATAGGTCGCCCCCCCCGGTCGAGCGTCTCGCGCAGCCAGCCCGTGCCGATGCGCCCGGCATGCCGCGTCACCCCCGGCCCGCCATCCTGAACCGCCCCATCGGCATGGGCGAAGAAGAAATCCGCCGTCAGCACGCCGCGCGCGGCCAGATCACACACATCCGGCACGAAGGCCGCCGTCTCCGGCGTGTCCGACCCATGCACATACCGCACCGACCGCCCGGCCTTCGCCGCCAGTTCCGCCAGCATCGAGACCGCGGGCGTCAGGCCCACACCGGCCGTCAGCAGCACCACCGCACCATCCGCCGCCTCGTCCAGCACGAAATCGCCGGCCGGATTGGCAACCTGAAGCTCGGCCCCTTCCCGCACACTGTCCTGCAACCACGGCGAGACCACGCCCCCCTCGGCCCGACGGACGCTGATCCGGTAATGATCCGCCCCCGGCGCCGAGGAAATGCTGTAATTGCGGCGCTGCGTCCCATGGCCCGGCACATCCAGCCTGAAGCTCAGATACTGCCCCGCCTTATGCCGCGCGATCGGCCCGCCATCGACCGGCACCAGTTCGAACGACACGATCACCGGCGTCTCCTGCCTGCGCGCCCGCACGCGGAACGCACGCCAGCCCACCCAGCCGCCCGGCTCCGCCTCATGCGCGTCATAGATCTGCTTTTCCCGGCCGATCAGGATATCGGCCAGGAACCAGTACGCCTTGCCCCACGCATCCAGGATTTCCGGCGTCGCGGCATCGCCCAGCACCTGCGCGATGGCCCCCAGCAGGGCCTCGGCCACATACGGATAATGCTCGGGCAGAATGTTCAGCCCGACATGCTTCTCCGCGATCCGCTCGACCATGCCGCCCAGCGCGCCCAGCCGGTCGATATGCTCGGCATAGGCCAGCACCGCCAGCGCCAGCGCCTTCGGCTGCTCGCCGTCGCGCTGATGCGACATGTTGAACAGATCGCGGATCTGCGGATGCGCCAGCAGGCGCTTGTACATTTCCGTGGTGATATCCACCCCGTGCGCCTTCAGCGCGGGGACGGTGGCACGGATGATCGCACGGGTCGCGTCGTCAAGAGGAGCGGACATGGGTCCATCCTTTAAGGTTTATTTTCAATACACCTTTTCGGACGCATTGGAAAACCTGTCAAGAACGCGCATCTTTCCGATCATGAAATTGACGTTGCAAACCGACTATGCACTGCGCGCATTGATCTATCTCGGCAGCCGGACCGAACGCCTGTCCTCGATCCGCGAGATCGCGGAAGCCTACGGCATTTCCGAAGCCCACATGGTCAAGGTCATCCACCGTCTGGGCATGGCCGGCTTCATCGACACCATTCGCGGCCGCAACGGCGGCATCCGGCTCGCCCGCCCGGCCGCCGACATCAATATCGGCGCCGTCGTGCGCTATATGGAAGACGACATGGCCCTGCTGGCCTGCATGGGCGCCAATGCGGATACCGATCCCCGCGCCCAGTGCCTGCTCATGCCCGCCTGCCGCCTGCGCGGCGTCCTGGGCGAGGCGTTACAGGCCATGACCACGGTCCTGGACCGTCACACGCTGGCCGACGTCATCACCCCCTTCGAACGCGGCAGGCTGAACACCCCCTGACCGCATAAAGCGGTTTCCAAAGGCACCGCCTTTGGCGGGGTGCGGGGCAGAGCCCCGCGAAAGCGCCTATTTCAACCGCGCCGCAATCCCGGCCACCCGCTTGCCATAAAGCGCGGCCGTCTCCAGATCGCCCTTGTGCACCTCATCCGCCCCCGCATCGGCCGGCGAACGCGCCAGCAGACCGACCGAACCACCCAGATTGTTCGGATCGTCCGATGTCGCGGCCTTGGTGTTGGAGGGCAGAACGCCCAGGCTCACCCAGATCCCGCCATGCTGCGAAGCCAGCGTCTGCAACGTGATCAGCGCCACCTGCTTGTCGCCGTTCGGGCTAGCCGAGTTGGTAAAGCCGCCGAACACCTTGTCCTGCCACCCGCGCGTAAACCACACTTTCGAGGTCGCATCGGCGAATTTCTTGAACTGCCAGCTCACGTTGCCCATGTAGGTCGGCGTGCCGAAAATGATGGCATCCGCCGCATTCAGCGCATCCCAGTCCGCTTCGGCAATCTCGCCCTGCGCATCGATCGCGATGATCTGCGCCTCGGCGCCGCGCGCCACATGCTCGGCAACAGTCTTCGTGTGGCCATAGCCGGAATGATAGATAACGACCGTCTTGCTCATGTCTCGTTCCCTCGCGCTGACGCGGATTGCGATCCGTCCCAACCAGGTTTCATATTGAAACCAGGTTTCGATTCCTGATACGCACCGACGCCACCGCCAGCAAGAAGGCACTTTTCCGAAACATGGTTACACCAAGGAAACCGCCGCCCTGCCCGACCGCCGGCACCAACCGGCCCACCGGCGCGCGGACGACACCGGAGCCGGAGACCGGCATCCCCGCCTTCAACGTCTATGCCAGCGCCTGCCCCGCCCGCATGGTGCTGGACCGCATCGGCGACAAATGGGCGCTTCTGGTGCTCGGCCGCCTGCGGTACGAGGCCGCGCGCTTCAACGTCATCCGGCGCGACATCAGCGGCATCTCGCAGAAAGTCCTCTCGCAGGTTCTCAAGAACCTGGAACGCGACGGGCTGGTGCTGCGCACGGTTCACGCCACCGTCCCCGTCGCCGTCACCTACAGCCTCACCCCGCTGGGCGAGACCCTGACCCAGGCCGCCACCAGCCTGATCCACTGGGCCGAGAGCCATATGGAACAGATCCAGCACGCCCAGCGCCTGTACGATGACCGCATGGCCAACGCGGCCCCCTGACCAGCCGCCCTTGCGTCGCTCCCTCCCGGAGCCTGCCTTGCAATGCGCGCTGGCAAGCGAGAGCCGCCCAAAGGACCGCGCCCGACATGTGTCTCCGGGCCTCGCTCGGAACGGCGTGGCCTCAATGGCCATGAGCACCGAAGCGCAGGAAACACGCATCGGACCGCCACCGGCACGCCCGCCCGGTCAGGCGCTCACACCAGCGCCGTCGCCCGCACCTGCTCGCGCACCGTCTCCACAAACCGCCGCAGCAGCGGCGTCGGCGGCTCCGGCCGCGTCGCCACCGCCAGCGTTGCCCGCGGTGCCGTCCCCGCAATCGGCCGGAACACCGCCCCACCGGCATGGATCTGGTCCAGGCTCGCCGGCACGATCGACACCCCCAGCCCGGCCGCCACCAGCGGCACCGCCGCCGTAATCTGCGGCGCCTCCTGCCCCAGTTGCGGCGTAAACCCCGCATTCTGGCACGCCGCCAGAATCGCATCGAAAAAACCCGGCCCCAGCGCACGCGGAAACAGGATCAACGGGTCCCCCGCCACATCCTGCAACGCCACCCGCGCCTGCCCCGCCGCCTTGTGCCCGACCGGCACCGCCAGCAGCGTCGGCTCGTCGAATAGCGTCTCGATCGTAAACACCCCACCCGGCGCCGGCGGCCGGATAATCGCCACGTCGATCGTCCGCTCCGTCAGCGCCGCACACAGCGCCGGCGTGTTGCTCTCCTCCATCGTGATCACCGCATGCGGCAGCGCCAGCCGCAATTGCCGGATCGCCGCCGGAATCAACGGCAGCAGCGACACCGCGCCGGCCAAGCCCACGCGCAGGCTACCGCGCTCGCCACGCCCCAGCCCCGTCGCCACCTCCACGAACTCCTGGCGCATCTGCAACAGGATGCCCGCCCGCTTCACCAGTTCGGCCCCCGCCTCGGTCGGCACCGCCCCCTGCCGCGAACGCACGAACAGCTTCAGCCCCAGCATCTGCTCCAGCGCACGGATCTGCTGGCTTAGCGGCGGCTGTTCCATGTGCAGCGCCCGTGCCGCATGCGTGAAGCTGCCATGCTCGGCGATCGCGGCGATGTAGCGCAGATGGCGGAATTCGATATTCATATCTCAGACATATGGATAGCGGTGCTCGCATATATTGGACAGAAGAATATTCGCCTCCCAGTCTGCCCCCAACGCAGCCGGGACGAACGGGTCGCCCCGGACACCTCCGGGAGAGTCCACGCCATGACCACCACAGTCGGCCAGTATCTTTCCGCCCGCCTCGGCCAGATCGGCCTGAAGCACCATTTCGCCGTCGCCGGCGATTTCAACCTCATCCTGCTCGACGAACTGCTCGCCGAAGGCTCCACCAAACAGATCTATAGCTGTAACGAGCTGAACTGCGGCTACAGCGCCGAGGGCTACGGTCGCGCCAACGGCGCCGCCGCCATGGTCGTCACCTTCAGCGTCGGCGCCCTCTCGGCCATGAACGCCATCGGCAGCGCCTACGCCGAAAACGTCCCGGTCATCATCGTCTCCGGCGCCCCCAACACCAACGATCACGGTTCGGGTCACCTGCTGCACCACACGCTGGGCAACACCAATTACGGCTATCAGGCCGAGATGATGCGCCACATCACCTGCGCCACCGAAGTCATCTTCTCCGCCGACAACGCCCCGCAGCAGATCGACAACGCCATCCGCACCGCCCTGCGCGAGCGCAAGCCCGCCTATATCGAAATTCCCTGCAACCTCGCCAACGCCGCCTGCGCCGCTCCCGGCCCCGTCAGCAGCCTGCTGTCCGAACCGGCCGCCGACCCCGCCAGCCTGGAGGCCGCGCTGGAAGAAACCGGCCGCTTCCTCTACGCCCGCGACAAGGTCGTGCTGCTGGTCGGCAGCCGCATGCGCGCCTCCGGCGTCATCGACCTGCTGCCCGCCCTCGCCGACCGCATGGGCTGCGCCGTCACCGTCATGGCCGCCGCCAAGGGCTTCTTCCCCGAAGACCACCCCGCCTATCGCGGCGTCTATTGGGGCGAAGTCAGTTCCCCCGGCGCGCAGGAGATCGTCGAAGGCGCCGACGGCATCCTCTGCCTCGGCCCGATCTTCAACGACTACGCCACCGTCGGCTGGCGCGCCACGCTCAAGCCCGAGAACACCCTTCTGGCCGACCTGCACGGCATCACCGTCAACGGCCGCGTCTTCGAAGGCTTCTCCATCCGCCAGTATCTCGAAGCCCTGTCCGCCCGCGCCCCGCGCCGCGCCGGCTCCGCCGAAACCCCGCGCCAGCCTCTGCCCACCATCGCCCCGGCCCCCCGCGACGCCCGCCTGACCAACGACGAGATGACCCGCCAGATCAACGCCCTGGTCGACGGCAACACCACACTGACGGCCGAAACCGGCGATAGCTGGTTCAACGCCGTCCGCATGGACCTGCCCGGCGGCGCGAAGGTCGAAAGCGAAATGCAGTGGGGCAGCATCGGCTGGTCCGTCCCCGCCGCGCTGGGGGGCGCCCTGGCCGCCCCCGACCGCCGCCACGTCCTGATGGTCGGCGACGGCTCGTTCCAGCTCACCGCGCAGGAAGTCGCCCAAATGGTGCGCTACGAACTGCCGATCATCATCTTCCTCGTGAACAATCACGGCTACGTCATCGAAATCAAGATCCATGACGGCCCGTACAACTACATCAAGAACTGGGACTACGCCGGCCTGATCGCCGCCTTCAACGCCGAAGACGGACACGGACTCGGCCTCCGCGCCACCACCGCCGGCGAACTGGCGGGCGCCATCGAACAGGCCAAAGCCAACACGCGCGGCCCCACCCTGATCGAATGCGACCTGGACCGTTCGGACTGCACCGAAACCCTGGTCAAATGGGGCACCAAAGTCGCCGCCGCCAACAGCCGTGCGCCCAAGGTGAACTGAAGAAAGAACCTTCTTTTTCTGAAGAAAAAGAAGCAAAAAGACTTTTATTCGTTGGTTTTTGGCGGATTGTTCCGCCAGAAACCAAAAAAGAATCAGACGAGAAGCCAACCGCCTGTGATAGACTGGCAACAGGGCATGCAACGGCTTACAGACAGCATCAGGACCAAGAAACACGAGGGAAATCCCTCAATGTTCTGATGATCACAAAAAGCGTTCTTGTGTATCTGGTTAAGAAAGATCGTGTCCTACAGCACGCACTCCACTCATCCCACAACCCACGCTCTTCGCTCAACGGGAGCGGAGCAAATATCGCCACACACCATTTCGATAAGAAAAAACGATTGTCCCCACGATAAGACCCAGCAGAAACAATAAACTCTTTGGCTGAAAAATAAAAAACGACGCAATGGCGGGTCCGGGACACAGACCGGTCAATCCCCAACCCAATCCAAACAAACAGCTTCCTACGATCAACGATTTATCGATTTGTCTCGATGCCGGGATTTGAAAGGTAGCACCAAGAAGTGGCTGCGACAGATTCTTTTTCAGCCAGAACCCGCAGAATGTCACAAAGACGGCGCTCCCCAGAACGAATACCAAAGCAGGATTCCAATGCCCGGCAACATTCAGAAAAGACAGAACGTTGGAAGGATTAAGCATCCCGCCCAGAATCAACCCGAGACTGAATACGATCCCACATAGAAATGCTGCAATAGTTCTCATAACCGCGAACATGTTAAGTCCCCGTCAAAAGATGAACGATTGTAGCAGTTGCCATTCCCGTTCCGAGAAAACAGATTACAGCCACTATTGAGCGTGGTGATAAACGAGCCAGTCCAATCACGCCGTGACCACTGGTACAGCCATTTCCCAAACGCGTGCCGAAACCGACCAGAAAGCCGGATATGAGGACAACACTCCAAGGCGCTCGGATTGTCATTTCAGGCCATACACCGGTCATAAGGCGCCAGAGCAGCGGACCACTGACCAGCCCCAACAGCAAAGCGGCTCCCGGCCAGATATTTCTCCCCGAAAGTGTTTGAGCAAGCAATCCGCTGATGCCGGCAATGCGGCCGTTCAGCAGCAGATAGGCTGAGCAAGCCAGACCGATCAGGCTTCCTCCCGCAAGACTGTTCCAGTATATCGGGGACATCTTTATTCCTTCCGCTCGCAATAGATATGATGAAGAGCGGCGATAACCTGCCCTGCCTTCTCATCTGAAAGACGGTAGAAAACAGAAAGACCTTCCTTTCGGAACGTCACTATTCTCGCCGCCTTCAGGACTGTCAGATGCCTGGACAGATTGGGTTGATATATACTCAGCTCGCTTTGTATCTGCCCAACCGACATCTCCCCTTGAGCCAATGCACAGGCGATAAGGAGGCGATCGGAATGCGACAATGTTTTCAGCAATTCCGCCACACGAAACACATTGGCCTGCAAATCGTCCATTATCTCTATCTCTGCACCACCACAAAATTATCGTTTTATCGATAAATAGATATCGTCTCATAGAGTCAACCAAATTGTTGCATGGAGAAATATGTGGCTGTCGCGTGCTCGCACTTCGCTCCCGTCAAAGGACCGTCTGCTTTCGCCTTCATCTCGATCGCCGAGGTGGTGATGGTGGTTGCCTGAAAGCCGACATTTTTAGGCGAACTGCCGTAGATTGCGTTTAGGACTTTCCTGCCGATCACCATTGATACGGAAAACTGCGGGCAATGCCGAAACTGACAGTTTGTAGAGTCTCTTAGCGGTCAGGTTGTGAGACGTGTATCGGCTAATTGCTCTCAACTCATACGAAATCCGAAACTGTCTTGACGTTTTTTACAATTACAATCTAGGTTTTACACCATAAAGTTATAGCTATCGAGTTGAGGTGTAACGAATAATTATGTCGGATGCTAGCAAGCGGGGTGGTCCCGAGCCGATTGTGCCTCTCAAGGATGACGATGCCTTTTGGCTCTCTGACTTGTATCCCGACGCCAAGGCCTTGTTCGGGCACGAGCAAGTTAGCTTAGATTTTGCCAGCAAAGAATCCATTGTGGTTCTTGATGCTAACGTTCTGCTACTTCCATTTGAATTTACATCTGCTTCCGTTAAAGAGGTAGAAAGAGTCTATAGGGAATTGTGTTCTTCTAAGCGTTTGGTTGTGCCGGGTCAGGCAGCACGTGAGTTTTATAAAAATCGAAGCAATAAAATCACGGTTATTGCTGACGCCATCGATGCCTCTATAGTTAAAGCAAAGAAACAGATATTCGATAAAACTATTCCACTTCTAGAATCCGACGCTGATTACCTCAAGGCTCGCGCACTAGGAGCGGAGTTGGTAAAACTGGGTCAGGAAATCGCTTTGAAGCTAGAGATAGTCAACAAGCGCTTAAAGGATGAGATTGGGGGGGATCGCGTTTCCCTGCTCTACCGTACATTGCTTGGCGACTGCGTTTCTGACTTTGAGGTTAAACCAGATGATCGCCAAGCCATTAGCAAAGAAGTCGCTCGCCGTGCTCGTTTGAAAATCGCGCCGGGTTACAAGGATCAGCAAAAAGAAGATGGCGGGATAGGTGACTATCTCGTTTGGAAGTCAATTTTGCACGAGGGCGAGAAGCGTAAGGCTCACTGCATCTTTGTCACTGAGGAAGAGAAACCCGATTGGTGGGTTAAACGACATGGCACTTTTCAGCCTCGCCCTGAGTTAATCGACGAATATCGTCGCGCATCAGATGGTAAGTCTATTCATTTGGTGCCTCTGTCCGGCCTGCTCAGTGTATTCAAAGCTAATGAGGAGGTAGTCCAGCAGGTTCAGAAACTGGAACAACGCAAACGGGTCGTCGTTGAAATCAAGAAGAAAAAACCGCTATCGTCCGCTTCCAATCGAATCTCTGTTGAGCCGAATCCAGGGATCGGACAATACATACGGTTTCGTAATGAAATGAAAAATATCGACAATGAGATAGAACTCGTCAGAAATATGGAGCGCGATGGAATAATTTCTCAAATGAATGCGGTTAAAATGATAAATAACCTAAAAATTAAAAAGGAATCTATAACCGAAAATCTAAATAATTCTGAAATTTTTCTCAAAAAAATTGGTTCACTGCGTGAATCTCAATCAACTTCTGATAATGATTTGTTATGAGATATTATTTTTTCAACTTAATCCGCGCCAGCTAGCTTGAATTTTCATTCACCAGCTCTTTTGCTAGCGACCAAATTACGGATATCAAAGTCCGATCCGCCGAATGAACGGACATCTGGTCTCGGGGCTCCGATGCGGCAATATCGTGGGCGGCTTTCTAAGTAACACCGATCGAAAAGACATAGAATGCGAAGTGGCTGCTTTCGGTTATTGTTTTCAGATAACCGACATTCTGCTTTCCCCCCTAACTTGCCATCCAGTCCTCGACGCGCAATCCTTCAACTCTCATGAACTCACGGGAGTTACTGGTCACAACAACAAGTCCTCTGCTGCGTGCATGTCCCACAATCATCAGATCATAAAGACCGATCACACAGCCTCGGCGCTCCAGATCGGCTCTGATGTCCGCCGTGTGCACTGCCGCTTCATCATCAAACGGCAAAACGGACAGGCGCGCCGCGAACTGCTCCACCTGCCGCCGGACCCTGACGGGTTCAGAAGATTTTTCAGCCCCATACAGAAGTTCATATAATACGACATCGGAAATACAGAGTGCTTCCGCATTGTCGTTGAACCGCTCACGCAACCCCTTCGGGCGGTCACGCAGCACGCGGATGCAGAAATTCGTATCCAGCAGGTAACGTAGCATCAGAAGCTGTCACGCTCCTGCATCGCAGGCTGATTACGCAACGCCAGATCAATGCCGGGCGCGGCAAAAAAATCATCCCACGCAGCATCCGCCGGCGCGATAATCCGGCGCGCACCATCGGGAATGATGACCACCTCTTTCAGATCACCATCAAAAGCCACCGCTTTGGGCAAACGTACGGCTTGGGAACGATTTGAAAGGAACAGAGTCGTACGGGCCAGCATGACACGCTCCATATTGGATATACACTTTGTATATCCAATTCAGCACCCATAATCAATGAAATCCGCAGGCTCGCTGTCCACCTGCTCGCAGAACAGGGCAAGTCCTGAAATTCCTACAGGATAGAAATCTCAGGCAAGCAGCCTACGGCAAAGCAGAAGCCGGAAGGCCCGCCTCAGCCTCCCGCCACCGCCTCAATCGCCCCATACTCCGCGCTGTAGCACATCCCCTCGATCCACGCCCGAATGTCATCCGGGCGCGCCACCGCCGCCATCCCGTTCGCGAACAGGTACTCCGCCAGCCGGCAGGCCGACGTAACCTCAACTTCCAGAATCTGCGATTGCGGCGGATACAGCATCCCCCGCGCCTGCGCCGAGGGCGAAACCTGATCGGCCAGCGCATGCGCGGCCTCGATAATCAGCCCGTCGGTAATCAGATGCGGCCGCGTGGCATAAACCGCCAGCCCCAGACCGGGGAAGATATAGAAATTATTGGCCTGCCCAGGCCGGAACACCATGTCCCCCCGCATCACCTGCGGAAACTGGATGCCGGCCGCATACAGCGCCCGCCCGTCCGACCAGCCATAGGCCTGCTCCGCCGTGCATTCCGGGCGCGGGATCGACAGCGGAAAGATGATCGGCCGCGCATTGATCTCGGCCATCAGTTCCACCACCGGCTGGGTAAACGCCCCCCCGGCGGTGGAAACCCCGATCAGCACGCTGGGCCGCACCCGGCGGATGGTCTCCAGCAGGTCACGCGTCGGGGCCGCCGCATGGGCATAGCGCCGCTGTTCATCGGTCAGGTCGGTGCGCGAAGGCTCCACCAGCCCCTTCACATCCATCATGACGATGCGCGACCGCGCTTCCGCCACCGTCAGCCCCTCGGCCTCCATCGCCGTCACCAGCAGGTCCGACGTCCCCAGCGCCGAAGACCCGGCACCGAGGAACAGGAAAGTCTGGTCCGCCAGTTGCTCGCCCTTGATGCGCAGCGCCGTCACCAGCCCCGCCAGCGTCACCGAGGCCGTGCCCTGAATGTCGTCGTTGTAGCACAGCACCCGGTCGCGATACCGCTCCAGATACCGGATCGCATCCGTGCCCTTCCAGTCCTCGAAATGGATGCAGCAGGCCGGAAACACCTCCTGCACCGCCGCGACGAATTCCTCGACGAACGCATCCAGTTCCGCCTCCGGCGGCGGCTCCCGCCGCAGGCCCAGATAGAGCGGATCGGCGCGCAGGGCAGCATTGGTGGTGCCGATATCCAACTGCACCGGCAGCGTGGTGTGCGGCGGCACCGCGCCGCAGGCGGTGTAAAGCTGCAACTTGCCGATCGGAATACCCATGCCGTTGGCACCGATATCGCCCAGCCCCAGAATGCGCCCGCCGGTGGTCACGCACAGAAAGCGCACATCCGGCGCCGGCCAGTTACGCAGCACCTCGGCAATGCGCCCCTTCATATCGAGGCTGATATACATGCCCCGGGGCCGACGGTACAGATGGCTGAACGACTTGCACACCTCGCCCAGCGTCGGCGCATAGACGATCGGCACGAAACGCGCCGGGTCCGACATCAGCACCTTGTAGAACAGCGTCTCGTTCCGATCGACCAGCGCGGAGAGGTAGATATACCGCTCCAGATCGGTCGGCTTGGCGTCCAGATGCGCCATCACCCGCTCGGCCTGCCGCTCCAGCGTCTCCACCTGCGGCGGCAGCAACCCTTCCAGCCCCAGCGCCCGCCGCTCGTCAGCGGTAAAGGCGGTTCCACGGTTCAGGAACGGATCGGTCAGCAAAGCCGTGCCACGCAGGCTCTGGCGGTCGGATGACGTCATGTTCGGGGTCCTCCATGCACTGATCAGCGGCCAAAGCCGCCCTACCGGGTCATTTCAGCAATAATCCTCAAAAACCTGCCCGGAGATGCGCGCTGGCGAGCGAGAGCGCCGCAAAACGCCGCGCCCGTCATGGGTTTCTCAGCACCGAAGCGGAGCGGCCTCAATGGCCGTGGGCATCGGAGCACAGGAAACACGCATCGGCCCGCCGCCAGCGCGCATCTCCAGGCAGGTTTTCATACGCCCGGCAATTCGTTGACGGCGACGATGCGCCACGCTTCCGGGAAACGCTCGATAATCGTCAGGGAAAGATTCTGGATCGAGAAATGCAGCGCCGTATCGGCATGCACGCGCAGCGCATGCGCCAGCGCCGCGCGGATCGCCCCGCCATGGCTCACCACGATCATGTTCCGACCCGCATGCACCTCGGCCATCCGGTCCATCGTCTCGCCCACGCGGGCGCACACATCCAGCATGCTCTCGCCGCCGGGCGGCCGTTCCGAGGCCGCGACCGACCAGAACAGATGCGGCGCCAGCTTCAGCTGGTCCAGCAATTCATGGTGGCGCAACCCCTGCCACGCCCCCAGCGACTGCTCCAGAAATCCGGGCTCCACCGCCCAGTCCCGCTCGCCATAGCCGGCCTCCTGGATGGTCCGCGCGGTATGCTGCGTGCGCCCCAGGGGCGAGGTAAACCATTGCGCGTTCTGCGGCAGCCGCGCGGCCAGCGCCTCGTACATGCCGCGCTGCGCCACCAGGCTGTCGGGACACAGCGGCACGTCCAGCGTGCCATACACCCGCATCCGAGCATTTTCCTCGACCACCGCATGGCGGATCAGCCAGAAACGGGTGACACCGTCCGTCAGCTTGGGGGTGTCGAGGAAGTGACCGTGATTCTGGTTCATGCAAGCCGGTCCAATCAGGGCAGGATAACGGGTGGTCCGGTATCCATAGCCGGAAGCGGCGCGTAGGTCTGTACCGGGTCGGCCGCCGCCAGCCTCTCCCAATAGCGCAGGATCAGCCCGATCTTGGCCAGAACACGCTGCGCATCGGCAATTTCCCGATCCATGCGCAGATCGGGCACCAGCCCGTCATGCGACGGCTCGCCCGAAACCAGCCGCGCCCCGGCCGACAGCCGCAGCGCCCCCGCCACCCCGCCCGGCAGCATCGGGTGCGGCAACGGCACCGGCTGGCCGACATGGCACAACTGCCCGGCCAGCGCCCGGTCAGCCCCCTCCGGCACCACGCGCGACAGGTCGGCATTCAGCCACCGATAAAGCGCCCGCGCCGGCTCCAGCCCCAACGGTACGAACCCCGGCGGCACGGAATCGTCCCCACAGGGGGGCGACGCCAGCGGGTCGCGCACGAAAAAGCTCAGGATGGTCCCGCGATCGTCCCACGCATCGGCCAGCGGCGGCCGCGCCGGATGCGGCACCGCCAGCCGCCGCAGGTCGGGGTCGGTGTCGATCGCCGCTTCCAGCGCGCCCAGAAACCGCGCCAGCCGCGCCCGCACCACCGGCCGGGGCACCTCCCGCAGCGCCGTCATCTCGGCCAATGCGGCATACCAGCGCAGCATCAGCCCCACATTCTCGCCCGCCGGCAGCCCCTGCGCCGCCGGCAGCGCCGGCCACGCGGCCCGATGGCAGTAATCCGCCAGCCCCGCCGGCAACGCCCCATCCCGCAACCGCGCCGTCACCCCCTCGGGCAGCAGCAGCGCGCCGCAGAAAGGCGGGCCGGTAAAGAATTTGGAACCGGTGATCATCACCATCCAGCCCCGGTCCAGGTAATCGCGCACCCGCGCCGGGTCCAGCCGCGCCTGGCAGGCATCCACCACGATATCGGGCACCGGCACGCCATCGGCACGGGCCGCCTCGGCCAGCCCGTCCAGCATCTCCAGCCCCGGCGCCAGCAGCCCGGTCTTGGACAGGTCCAGCCGATGCAGCAGCACATGCCGCCCCGCCTGCCAGGCCCGCCTCGCCAGTGCGCTGCAATCCCGGTCGATCTCGGCCAGCGCGCGCGACGCCCCGTCCGGCTGGCGCAACGGCACCGCCAGCAGCAGCGTGTCCGCCGGAAATCCGTCGATCAGCCCGCCCTTGGCCACCTGCGCGCCCAGCGCGGTGTCATTCGCGAAATGGCAACCTTTTGCCGCTAACGGTACGCCGCTCCCCGTTTCCTCGGGGGCGAGAAGGATGTTGCTGACCGAATGGCCATCAGAACCCAGCATCGCCAGCGCCAGGGCATACAGTTCGCAATCGGTCCCCGATGGCGCCAGCACGACGCCCTGGGTCCCGGCCATCCCGTAATGGTCCGCGATCCGGCGGCGAACCTCCGCGACCATCTCCGCCCGGACCCGCGCCCCATCCCCCGTCAGCCCGCCCAGCACCAGCCGCACGCGCGCCGCCTCGGCCCCCGCGAAACCCCGTTCGGAGACCGAGGACGCGGTAGAGGACGCATAGGTCACAGCCCAGGGGCGCGGCCGATGAGACGACCCATAGTGATTCAACCCGGTCGCCGGGTCGATCGCCAGCCGGGCATCGCCACCCTCGGCCATCAATTGCTCCGCCGGCCCCAACAGCGGCCACAGCGTCTCCAGCCGGACCACCAGCCGGTCGAATGCGCCCGCATCGGCGCACCCGGCGGCAACCGGGGGCTGCAAGCCCGCCAGTTCCGCCCATATCTGCCGCAAGCGGTCGGCACCGGGCGACGCCACGGCGGCCATGTCGGCATGCCACCACGGCCCCGGCGACGGCCCCGGCGGCCCACCCGGCCCATCCAGTTCCGCGAACAGGGCGGCGGTGCGCGCCGCGCACAGCCCGGCCAGCACGCCATCCTCGGGCACGGCCTCGACCAGCCGGGCCAGTTCCAGTGCATGACGCAGCACGACCGGCGCGCAGGCCGGCCTCCGCAGGCAGGGCGCCCCCAGCACGACCATGCCGTCGGCCCGCACCACGAACGCCCGCTCCAGCGCCGTATCCAGCCCGATGCGCCGCCCACCCGCGATCACGCGCAGGTCGGGGCGTTCCAGGACGCAGGCCAGGTCATGGGTCAATCGTTCGGCGAGCACGCAAAAATCCCTGTTGCCATCATCATTATGCGCGCAGGCCCCCGGCGCGGCAATCGCCCCGCCCCCCGACGGACCATCACGAACCATCAGGAAAGGAGCGACCCATGCAAACCCCAGGATCGGACCCCACCCCGATGACCAACCTGTCGCACCTGCACCCCTATCGCGCGAACGCGCCTGCGGCAAACGACCGCACGACCGCACCCGCGATGAAAGGCATCCTCCTGGCCGGCGGGTCGGGCACCCGGCTGCACCCCATGACGCTGGCCACCAGCAAGCAGTTGCTGCCGGTCTACGACAAACCGATGATCTATTATCCGCTCTCGACGCTGATGCTGGCCGGCATCCGCGATATCATGATCATCTCCACCCCCGACGACCTGCCGCAGTTCCAGCGCCTGCTGGGCGACGGGGCGCAATACGGCGCACGCTTCAGCTACCGTACCCAGCCCAGCCCGGACGGCATCGCCCAGGCCTTCCTGATCGCCGAGGACTGGCTGGCCGGCGCCCCCTGCGCCCTGGCGCTGGGCGATAACCTGATCTTCGCCGACCATCTCGGCACGCTGCTGCAAGGCGCGGCAAAACGCGACAGCGGGGCCACCGTCTTCGCCTATCAGGTGCGCGACCCCGAACGCTACGGCGTGGTCAGCTTCGATGCCGAGGGCCGCGCCAGTTCGCTGGTCGAAAAGCCCGCCACCCCGGCCTCCCCGTGGGCGGTCACGGGGCTGTATTTCTACGATGCCCGCGTCAGCACCTTCGCCCGCCAGATCCGCCCCTCGCCCCGAGGCGAACTGGAAATCACGGACCTGAACCGCATCTATCTCGAAGAAGGCTCCCTCCAGGTCGAAAAACTCGGCCGGGGCTGTGCGTGGCTCGATGCCGGCGTGCCCGACGCTCTGCTCCAGGCCGGCATGTTCGTGCAGACCATCCAGTCCCGCCAGGGCATGCTGGTCGGCTCGCCGGCCGAAGTCGCCTTCCGCATGGGCTTCATCGACGCCGCGCAGCTCCGCACGATCGCCGGCAGCGTTTTCAAGACCGAACTCGGCCGGCACCTGCACGACGTGGCCGAGGCAGCCGCGCCATCCACCCCCATGCCGATCTCGGCATAAACCGGCACGCGATGGACATCCTGCCTCCGTCTTCCGATGCCCCGCCGCCCTGGTCCGCAAGCGGGCCGGAGGCGGCACCGGCCTGGCCGGCCGCTCTCCCCCGCCCCGCACGCCGCGCCCCCCGGGTCGCGATCCTGCTCTCCACGTTCAACGGCGCGTCCTGGCTTCAGGCCATGCTCGATTCGATCCTGGCGCAGGACTGGATGCAATGGATGCTCCTGTGGCGCGACGACGGGTCGGTCGACGGCTCGGTGGCCATCATGCGGCAATTCCAGAGCGGCCCCGGGGCCGGGCGCTGCCGGGAAATTGCCCCCGGCGGCGGCCATCTGGGCATCGCCGCCTCCTACCAGATGCTCCTGCGCGCGGCACCGCCCGCCTCGACCATCGCCTTCGCCGAGCAGGACGATGTCTGGCTGCCCGAGAAACTCGCACGCGGCCTGGCCTGCCTGGCCGACATGCAGGCGGACGGCCCCGCGCTCTATTGCGGCCGGCAGATCCTGGTGGATTCCGCCCTGCGCCCGCTCGGCCTGTCGTCACCCCGCACCGAACGACCGGGCCTGCTCGCGGCCCTGGCGCAGAACGCGGCCGCCGGATGCACCGTCATGATGAACGACGCGGCACGCGCCCTGGCCACGTCCAGCACCCTGCCCGACGCACCCGTCGCCCACGACTGGTGGGCCTGCCTGCTGGTACTGGCCGCCGGCGGCACGGTGCGGGTCGATCCACACCCCACAGTGCTGCACCGTCGGCATCGCGGGGGGCTACACCAGTACGGCCCCGATCGTTTCATGACGGCCTTCCGCCGGAATGTCCGCCAGTTGCTGGCCCATGAAGGGTTGCTCTCCGCAACGGCCCGCAGCGATCTCGGTCGCATCGAAGCCGTCCTCGACGGCCGCCGCCGCGACCGCCTGCGGCTGCTCAGGACCATGCCGGGGCTGCACCGGCCCCGATGGTTGGAAAACATGATTTTCCGGCTGCGTTTTATCGCAGGGGCGTAAGTCTTCGTTCTTTTTTGCAAAAAAGAACCAAAAAACTCTGATTCTTTCAGAAATTTTGTGCTGGGGACATGCGATGTTCCTATCCGGCCGGCCGCATATGGCCCCGCCAGCGGCGCGAAGCCTGCCGCGTCACCCACGCCCGGATGCGCTCCAGCAGCAGATAGACGACCGGCGTCGTGTAAAGCGTCAGCAACTGGCTCATCACCAGTCCACCAACCACAGCAATGCCCAGCGGGCGACGCAGTTCGATCCCATAACCGCTGCTGACGATCAGCGGCACGGCCCCGAAGGCGGCGGCCAGCGTCGTCATCAGGATCGGCCGGAAACGCTTGGCGCAGGCTTCGCGGATCGCCTCCTCAGGCGACATGCTGCCGTCACGTTCGGCATGCAGCGCGAAATCCACCATCAGGATCGCGTTCTTCTTCACGATACCGACCAGCAGGATCACGCCGATCATCGCAATCAGCGAGAACTCCTCGCCGGTTATCCAAAGCGCCAGCACCGCCCCCACCGCCGCCGACGGCAGGGTGGAAAGAATGGTCAGCGGATGCACATAGCTTTCGTACAGAATGCCGAGCGTGACATACATCGTCGCCAGCGCGGCCAGAAACACCAGCAATTCGTTGATCATCGCGGTCTGGAACTGTTCCGCCTGCCCGGTAAAGCCGCCCTGGATCGACCCCGGCACATGCAGCCGCACCATCGCATCGCGAATTTCCGACGTCGCTTCGTCCAGCGACCGCCCCGCGGCCAGGTTGAAGGAAATGGCACCCGAGACGAAGCCATCGCGATGCCCGACCGAAATCGAGGTCGGGCGTTCATGGATCGCGGCCACCACCGGCAGCGGCACCATCGTCTCGATGCTGGACGACACGGCCGACCCGCTCGAAGCCCCCGCCCCGCCCGCCAGCCGGTTGGCGATGGCATTGCGGAAGGATTGCTGGCTCAGCGTCGTGACCCGCGAGGCATCGCCGCTGCTGGGCGTGGGCACGCGCACCGTGTTGGACGCCGTGCCGCCTCCGGCGGTCCCGCCCGAGGTCGAAACCCAGAACGCCTTCATGATGTCGGGCGACTGGCGATAGACCGGCGCAACCTCCATCACCACATGATAGGTGGCCAGTGGGGTGGAAATGTTCGAGGCACTGCGCTGGCCATAGGCGTCATACAACGCCTGGCTGACCAGTTGCGGCGTCACCAGATAGCGCGCGGCAGTATCGCGGACGATATCGACATGCGTGGCCACCCCGTGACCGGTCAGGTTGGTGGTGATGTCGGTCATCACCTTGCTGCCCTTCAGGGCCTCGACGATGCGCGGCGTCCACTCATAGATCTGCTCGGCATTGTCGCTGCGCAGCACGTAGCGATAGGCGCCCTGCTGCTGCCGCCCGCCGCCGCCATTCACATCTCCCGCCGAAAACAGCGACAGCCGCACGCCCGGCAGTCCCTTCAGACGCTCGCGCACGCGGGCGATCATCTCGTCGGGTCCGTCGCCGCGCGCATGCTTGCCGACCATCTGCGCGAAGGCCTGCCCCTCCACCCGCGTATCGCCCGAAAACGCCGCCACCGATTCCGTGTCCTTGTCGGCCATCATCGCGGCACTCACGGCCTGGATCTTCTGGTTCATCTTCTGGAACGAGCCGGATTCGTCACCACGGAAATAACCGACGACCAGCGCCACATCCTCCTTGGGGATAATGGTCTTGGGCATCAGGATGATAATGCCCACGGTCGCCAGCAGGCTGAACGGCAGGGTCGCCAGCACCAGCCACCGGTGCCGCAGCGCCCGGTCCAGCGAGCGGACATAACCATTCAGAACCGCCTCGAACACGGACTCGAAGCCATCGCCCAGGCGGCGCAGGCCGCGCCGCAGGGCCGACGCACCGGCGGGCAGCGGCGCCCCGTGCGCCACATCCAGCAGCAGGCTGCACATCATCGGCGTCAGCGTCACCGACAGGAACAGCGAAACCGTGACGGCGGTCGCCAGCGTCATGGCGAATTCGAAGAAGATCTTGCCCGGCGTCCCCGGCATCAGCAGCAGCGGCAGAAACACCGCGACCAGCGCGATGGTGATCGACAGCACGGTAAAGGCGATCTCGCCCGAGCCCAGCAGCGCGGCCTCGCGGCGGGGCATCCCGTCTTCCATGTGGCGGGCGATGTTCTCCACCACCACGATCGCGTCATCGACCACGAAGCCGGTCGCGATCGTCAGCGCCATCAGCGACAGCGTATCCAGCGAAAAGCCCAGCAGGTACATCACCGCCAGCGTGCCAGCCAACGAGATCGGCACCGTCACCGCCGGGATCAGGGTCGAACGCGGCGCCCGCAGGAACACCAGCACCACCCCCACCACCAGCAGCACCGAGATCAGCAGCGTCAACTGCGTATCGGCCAGCGAGGCACGGATGGTGATCGACCGATCCATGCCCGGCGTCAGCGTCACGCCCGAGGGCAATGCCGCCCGCATGCTCGGAATACGCTCGCGGATCGCATCCATCACATGAATGACGTTGGCGCCCGGCTGCGGCCGCACCACGGCCATGACCGCGCGATGCCCGCTGAAATAGCCCGTCTGCCGCTCGTCCTCCACCCCGTTCGCCACCGAGGCCACGTCGGCCAGCCGCACCGGCCGCCCGGACCGGTATCCCACCACCAGGTCCCGATATTCCTCCGCCCGCCGGGCCTGGTCATTGGTCGCGATCGTGTAGCGTTGCGGCCCCACATCGACATAACCCTTGGGCGTGTTGGCATTGGCAGAAGCCAGGGCCGAGCGGATATCCTCGAAACCAATACCGTATTTGAACAGCGCATACGGGTTCATCTCCACCCGCACGGCGGGGGCCGAACTGCCCGCGATCTCGATCCAGCCCACACCCTTGATCTGCGATAGCATCGGCTGAAGATGCGTCTTCATGACATCGTACAGTTCGGACATCGGCCGGCTGTCCGATGTCAGCGCCATGATCATGATCGGATTGTCGGACGGATTGGCCTTCCAGTACTGCGGCACCATCTGCAAGGTGGTGGGCATGTCCTGCGCCGCCGCCCGCAATGCCGCCTGCACGTCATTGGCCGCACCGTCGATGTTCCGGCTGTCGTCGAACGTCAGCAGGATGAAGGCGGTGCTGTCGGTCGAATCCGACTCGATCGAACTGATCCCGGCAATCTGGCCCAGCCGCCGCTCCAGCGGCGTGGTCACCGAGGTCGCCATCTGCTGCGGCGAGGCCCCCGGCTGGGTCGCCACCACATAGATCACAGGAACCGAAATGTTCGGCAGGTCCCCCACCGGCAACGCGCGGTAGGCAAACAGGCCCGCAAGCACCAGCGCAACCGCAATCAGCGTTGTCGTGACCGGGCGCAGAATAAAAGGACGGCAGGGGTTCATACGGAAATGCGCATAGCGGATGACAACGGCCTGTGCATCAGCTTTCCATCACGCCCGTCCGAACCCCGCCCCGACCGTACCACAGCGCCGCGACGAAGAAGCCCACATAATAGCCGATATCGGCCCCACCCAGCCAGCGGGCGACAGGACCGGTATAAATCTGGCTGGTCGAGAAAAGCAGAATGGTCACCACCGAAACGACGATGAAGATCGTCGCCCCCCGTGTCCAGCCGGCAGGGACCGGATGCACCGTACGGTCGCCGAAATACCAGTCAGCCAGCACGATGCCGATCCAGGGCGCGATCCAGTACATCGTCACCACCAGGTAATCGGTATAAAGCGCCGCATACCGCCCGGCCCCGGCCACCGCCAGCCCATAGCCGAGCGATGCGGTGATAATCGCGGCCAGAACGCGCGGAATATGCACGCCGGCCGAAATCAGGCTGTAGCTGGCGGTATTGTCGTTGAACGAATTGCCGGTCACCGACGACAGCGCGATCACGGCCAGCACCATCGGCCCCAGCGGCCCCGCCGCATGTTGCAGGCTGGCGATCACCGCCGTCGGCGACGGCTCGGCAATGCTGGCCGCCGTCAGCAGGCCGAGGATCTGAAACGGCACCGCCGAGCCCAGCAACCCGGCCAGCGCCAGCCACACCACCCGCCCCGGCGCGGTATCGGCCGGCAGATAGCGCGTATAGTCCGAGGAATAGGACGCCCAGGACAGGTTGAAACTGGCCAGGATCGCCACCGCCAGCAGCATGGTCGCCAGCGTGGGCGGATGCGCCGTATGCGGCAGCGCCACGCCATGCCACGCCGATTGCAGCCCGATCACCGCAAAGGCCGCCAGCAGCGCGGCGCCGAGATATTTCTGCAACGCCTGCACCACGTCGTGGCCGTAGATGCTGGCCACCATCTGTGCCGCGGCCAGCACGCCCAGCGCCAGCCAGAACGGCGGCGCAACCCCCGCCACGATCGACAGAAACGCGATCAGCGCCGTGGCGGCGGGCACATTGTTCACCGCATCCCATCCGACGCAGTAGATCCAGTTGAGAAAGGCCGGCGGCCGGATACCCAGCCGCCCCAGCGCCCGGCGCGAAGCCTCCATCTGCGTCAGCCCGGTCGGCGGGCCGATCGCGGCCGCCAGCGCCACCGGCACCGCCCCGATCACATTGCCGATCACGATCGCCAGCAGCCCGAAGCGGAAATCCAGCCCCAGCGAAACCAGCAGCGCCCCCGTCACCCAGCCACCGGGGCCGAGATTGGGCGAGAAATGGCTCCAGAACACCCGGTCCAGCTTCATCGTCTTGCGCTGGGCCGGAACCGGGCGCGACACGGCGGCGGCGCCTAGCTCCTCCATCGCCGGGGGACGCATAAAGGACATCGGCAACAGTCCGGACCCCCGATCATGATGACGTCGAAAGTAATCGTGGCGCGAACCCTCACCGCTGGCAAGCCGTCCGTCAGGACGACATGCCCCCCGTCTCGGGCATCGAGCCGGCCTGCCCGGCGGGCTGGCGGCTGTAATAGAGTTCGGCCAGACGCGGCGGCAGCAGGTCCATCAGCCGCGACCCGGCCACCAGCCACCACGGAAACACGATCCGCCGCCGTCCGGCCGCCACCCCGCGCAGGATCGCGGCGGCGGCGTCATCAACCTCGGTCAGGCCCGGCATCGGAAAATCATTGGCCGCCACCATCGGCGTACGGACGAAGCCACAGCACACGCTGGACAGCAGAATACCGTCCCGCGCCGTATTGCCCCCCGTCGCGACCATAAACCGGTCCACCGCCGCCTTCGACGCGCAATAGGACGGCGTGCCGGGAAACGCGACCAGCCCCGCCACGGAGGCAATCGCGCAGATCCGCCCCCGCACGCCCCGCCCATCCCGCGCCTGCCCGCTCATCGTCTCCAGCGCCGGCAGTACGGTATTGATCACACCGCCCACATTCACATCCAGCACCCGCCGCACCTGCCCCGGCGCCTCGCGCGGCGCGCCGGCGGCACGCGAAGCCGTGGAGGCCGTAATGCCGGCACAGGCAAACACCAGGTCCAGCGGCCCGGCACCGCCGATCCATTCCGCCATGCCCTCCACGTCGCGCACGTCCTGGCGCCGCGTCAGCACCCGCGCGCCACGCGCGGCACAGTCCCGCGCCACGGCCTCCAGCCGGTCCGGATCGCGCCCGCCCAGGTGCAGCAGCACTCCGGGGGCCGCCAGATGAAGGGCGATCGCGCGCCCGATGCCCGACGACGCGCCGGTAATCAGAATCATGTCCCGTTTCATGTTCGCCAGAATAGAGACTGCCTGATAAAAGACCGCAAATCCGCGCCGGGCCGGTGCGGAACGGTAGTGGTTACAGACCAGGATAGACGGGGGATATGCCGACGATGACGCCCAGCAGGGAACGACATGGCCCATCCGTCCGGCCGCACGTTGCGCGGCGCGGGGTCTGCCTGGTGATCTCCGCCCCCTCGGGTGCCGGAAAATCCACCATCGCCAACGCCCTGCGCGCGGCCGAGCCCCAGTTGCTGCACTCCGTCTCGGTCACCACCCGCCAGCCCCGTCCGGGCGAGAGCGAGGGCGTGCATTATCATTTCCGCACCATGGAACAGTTCGAGCAGATGGCCGCGACCGGCGACCTGCTGGAATGGGCGACCGTGTTCGGCCGGGGCTACGGCACGCCGCGCGGCCCGGTCGAAGCCGCCCTGGCCGAAGGGCGCGACATGGTCTTCGATATCGACTGGCAGGGCCATCGCCAGATCCGCGCGGCCTTGCCCGACGACGTGATCAGCCTGTTCGTGCTGCCCCCCTCGCTGGCCGAACTGGAACGCCGCCTGCATGGCCGCGCCTCCGACCATGCGGAGGAAATCGCCAAGCGCATGACGGCGGCACGGGATGAAATCGCCCATTGGCAGGAATTCGACCACGTCATCGTGAATACCGACCTGGACCAGGCGATTGCCGAAGCCCGCTCGATCCTGGTCGCCGCCCGGCTCCAGACGGCACGCCAGAAGGGTCTCCCCGCATTCGTCGCCAGCTTCGAGGGCTGAATAACGGCAAGCCTGCCTGCCATGCACCCGCATCATCCCGCGGGCAGCAATCCCTGTGTCGTCGCCCGCCTGTCTGCTAGGATGGGAACGTGAACCAGATCGATACCTCCCAGACCGAATCCCGCCCCGCAGAAGGCTCCCTGCTGGGCCTGACCCAACGCCAGCCCCCCGCCAACATGCAGGCGGAACAGGCCCTGCTGGGCGCGCTGCTGACCAATAACCGTGCCTATGAGCGGGTGTCGGACTTCCTGACCGGCGCCCATTTCGCCGATGCGGTCAACGGCCGGATCTACGATGCCATTGCCCGGCGGATCGAGGCCGGTCAACTGGCCGATCCCGTCACCCTGCGCGGCGAGTTCGAACATTCCGGCATGCTGGAGCCGGTCGGCGGCATGGCCTATCTGGCCCGCCTGCTCACATCGATGGTCGGCATCATCAATGCCGGCGATTACGGCCGGGTGATCCACGACGCCTGGGTGCGCCGCCAGTTGATCGAAGTCGGCGAAGAAGTCGTGAACAACGCCTTCGGCGCCCGCCCGGACCTGACAGGCGTCGACCAGATCGCGGCAGGCGAAGAAGCACTGTTCCGCCTGGCCACCGACAAGGGGCAGGATGGCGGCTTCACCAGCTTCGACCGCGCCCTGGCCGATGCACTGGACGTAGCCGAGAAGGCCTTCCACCGCGAAGGCGACGTGGTGGGCCTGACGACCGGCCTGCGCGACCTCGACAAGAAGACCGGCGGCCTGCATCCCTCCGATCTGCTGATCCTGGCCGGACGTCCGGCGATGGGTAAAACGGCACTCGCCACCAAGATCGCCTTCAGCGCCGCCCGCGCCCTGATGCGCGAGGCCCAGGACGCCGCACCGGGCACCCAGCCCAAAGGCTCGGTCGCCATCTTCTCGCTGGAAATGTCGGCCGAGCAGTTGGCCACCCGTATCCTGTCCGAACAGGCCAGCGTCTCGGGCGAACGCATCCGCCGGGGCGAGATCGGGCAGAAGGAATTCGACCGCTTCGTCCACGTCACGCGCGAACTGGCGCAATTGCCGCTGCATATCGACGATACCCCCGCCATCTCGCTGTCGGCCATGCGCACGCGCTGCCGCCGCCTGGCCCGCACCAAGGGCCTCAGCCTGGTAGTGGTCGATTACCTGCAACTGATGCGCCCGTCGGTCGGCACCCGGCCGGAAAGCCGCGTGCTGGAAATCTCCATGATCACCCAGGGCCTGAAGGCGATCGCCAAGGAACTCAGCGTACCGGTCATCGCCCTGTCCCAGCTCTCGCGTCAGGTCGAAAGCCGCGAGGACAAACGGCCGATGCTGTCGGACCTGCGTGAATCGGGCTCGATCGAACAGGACGCCGACGCGGTGATGTTCGTCTACCGTGACCAGTATTACCTGCAACAGCGCCAGCCCAAGGAAACGGCCTACGATTCGACCGACAAATTCCAGACGGCGCTGGAAGACTGGCAACGCAAGATGGACCTGGCGCACAACCGCGCCGAACTGATCCTGGAAAAACAGCGTCACGGCCCTACCGGTACCGTGCATCTGTTCTTCGAGGGCGAATTCACCCGCTTCGGCGATCTCGACCTGGTGCATGAAGGCGGATACCCGCCTTCCTGATCATCAGAACCCGCACCTGATCCGCAACCGCCTTCCTCCCTGCGATCCTCCCGAGATGTCCATGCAAACCATCACCATGTCTCTGGCTGCCTTTACGGCATCGGCAGCCATTTTCACGATGTCGCCCGGCCTGGACACGGCAACCGTCCTGCGCACCTCGACCACATCGGGGACGAAAAGCGGGCTGAGCGCGTCGCTCGGGATCACGGGCGGCCTTCTGGTGTGGGGCATCGGTGCGGCGTTCGGGCTGACGGCGCTGCTGGCGGCATCGACGCTCGCCTTCAATATCGTGAAATGGGCTGGTGCCGCCTATCTGTTCTATCTGGGTATCGGCATGCTGCTGCGCCCGCGCACGGCTTTTTCGGGCGACCCCACGGCGGCAACCCGCAGGCTGTCTCCCGCCGCCGGCTTCCGGCAGGGGTTCATGAGCAATATCCTCAACCCGAAAGTCGGCATTTTCTACATCACGTTCCTGCCGCAATTCATTCCTCACGGCGTCAACGTGATTCTCTTTTCCCTGCTGCTGGCCGGTCTTCAGGCCGTCATGTCCATGTCCTGGCTTTCCCTGCTCGTCGCCCTGACGGTTCCGTTCAGCCACATCCTGTCACGCCCCGCCGTCGTCAGAAGGCTCGACCGCCTGACCGGCTGCATTTTCATGGGCTTCGGCCTCAAACTGGCCCTGACCGACCGACATTGAACGAGCCGCCACGTGACGGACACATCGAAAGACGCACCATTCCATCCGGAAGACCAGTATATCGCGCATAACAAGGCTCACGCCCGCATCATGCCCCGCAGGGCGGCGACAACGCTTGACATCGTATAGGGTTTCGCAAGCACCGGAACCTCCGAAAATGCTCCCACCGCCGACGAAGCCGCCTCGCACCCCGTGGCAAACAGGAACGGAATGCCCCGTTCGGACAGAACCCGAGCGACGGGGAAGGAACTTTCGCCCGCAATATTGACATCGAGAATGGCCCCATCGACCGGATATCTCTCCAGGATATCGAGCGCAGCCTGAGGCGTGGACGCGATATGGACATGCGCCCCATGCTCCATGCCCAGCACGTCTTCCAACTCCATCGCGATGATGAACTCGTCTTCCAGCACAAGGATGGTCCGGTCTTTCACGGTCGCAGGCTCCGCTGCTTCATTCTTCTTTTTCAGCAGAAGAAAGATCATCGGCCCGCAGATGTTCCACGATGGCAGCGTACGGCAGGTAAATATCCAGACCGCTCCCCCCAGATCAAAATGGCAGGAGGCCTCACGGATCAGACACTGCCCGGGCTCCGAGAACACCAGGAGCCACCCATTGGGTGTACGCACGCCGGGGTATCACGGGGTTCTCAACCATCAGTCAACCACCGAAAGCCTCCATCACCGCCCCATGAGCGCCCCACCTCTACCCCTCTGCCCCCCCCTATCGTCCCCATGACGTTTCCCCGATGCTGAGGCCGGGCAGCACATTCGTGATATCGGCCGAACTCATCGGCACGGCGCCGCGCCCATGCCCAGGGCTTGCCGCCACGCCCACCGTGACCTGCCCATGCATCTTGCCGTCGTCAGGCTTGTAGGCCTCCCCATCCAGCGACGGATCACCGCCGACATGACGAAAGAGAACGGCCCGAGGATCATCATGCCGGGCAGCAGGATGGGCACAGCCGGACAAGGCGACTCCGACCATGACAAAGACTGCAACACATTTCATTAGAGCAATGACACCTCTGCACCACAGCCCTGTTCTACCACCGTTTTCCAACACACGCCGAGGGCGATACCTGTCAGATATCTGTTTCAAAAAATCCCTGAATATTTTGGAATGTTTCGCCCTTGCATGATCACATGCATTCATCCGGCGACTTACCTAGTCAGCCCGCAGAGCAGCGCAGTAGCATCGCATCCAAGTGCGTAATCCACGCAGAAACGGACACCGTACCGCATCATTCACGAAATCAGCGACAACGTCGAAAATGGCGGGCTGACATATCAGAAGGCAGCGCCGACAAGGGCTTCCCTATGTACCAGTCTCTGGGCCTCCAACAGAACATACCCAGGATCAAACTCAGCGGAAGCGACACCACCCAGGCTCCAAAGCCGGGATACGCGCGTCGGCCGTTTCCGGACACGAACCTGTCCTGAGACCGGCGAAATCCGCTAGTTTTGCCCCTTAACAGGAAGCAATACATCTAATTTTAAGGAGAATGGCGCACCCGAAAGGACTCGAACCTCTAACCCCCAGATTCGTAGTCACAAGGGCAGAATTGGCAGTAAGATGCAAAGAGCCGCAAAGACACGAAATAACAACAGGTTAAACAGTGGGTTGGATGAAGAGTTCACGCAACGAGACGCAGCGAATCGCAGGGATTACGATTTCAGATGAGTCCGGAAAGAGTCCGGAGAATCGACCCGATAGCCCGCCAGACAGGGTGACGGAGGGCTGGCGCATTCATTGGGAAACACTTTTGTAGGTGTAAAGGTGTAAGAGGTGTAACACACATATATTATACACTGTTTTTATTGACTTTTTCTCTCCCCAGCCGGTTACACCTTTCGGTTTTCAAGGTGTAACAGGTGTAATCGAGACCGCCGGATGAAGCTGACAAAACGGGAAATAGACGCCCTGGCCTGCCCGCCGGGTAAGCGCGACGCCATGTTCATGGACGATTCGCTGCCGGGTTTCGCGATCCGCGTGACCGAGGCCGGGTCCAAGGTCTTCCTGTTCCAGTATCGCTTCGCCGGCCGCATCCGGCGCCTGGTCATCGGCCCTTATGGCGAGGTCACGCCCGCCCAGGCGCGGAAGGAAGCCGAGGAAGCGCGCGGCCGGGTGCGGGCCGGTGGCGATCCAGCCGGGGAAAGAAAGACCCTCGCCCTGGCCGCTCAGGCCGAGATGGCCCGCCAGAAGGCGGAAGAAGCTGCCGATGCCCTGACGCTGGATGCGCTGATAGACCGCTGGCGTGACGGGGCACTGAGGGACCGGAGCGCGTCCTATCGTAAAGAAGCCCCGGATCGGCTCCGCACCGGCTTCCCTGCCCTTCTGGGCCAGCCCGCACGGTCAATCACACCGGGCGAGGTCCAAGCCCGTCTGGACGAGGTAGCGGCACAGCACCCGGTCACGGCCCGCCGGATTCATGCCTATGGCCGGGCCATGTTCGGCTGGGCCGAGAAACGGCAGTTCGTGCCCGCCAACGTGTTCGCCAGCGTGATCGTGGAAGGCCGGGAGACCTCGCGCGACCGCGTGCTGACAGATACCGAGTTGGCCGAGCTGTGGAACGCCGCCGGCCGCCAGCCATTCCCCTTTGGCCCGTTCTTCCGGCTACTGGCCCTGACGCTGCAACGGCGGGACGAAGTGGCTCACATGAAATGGGCCGAGTTGGCCCCGGACCTGACCGCCTGGCTGATCCCGGCCGACCGGACAAAGAACGGCCGCGCGCATATCGTCCATCTGGCCGAACCTGCCCGCCAGATCCTTGCCGGCCTGCCACGTCAAGCCGACCCGAAGACTGGCGCACTGTCGCCCTACGTCTTCACCAGCAACGGGCGCACCCCGATTTCCGGCTTTTCCGACGCCAAGGAGCGGCTTGAAGCCCTGATAGCTGACATGCGGGCCGAACAGACAGGAAAGAAGGCCAGAAAGCCAGCGGCCCCACCGCCCAGGGCAGACTGGCGGCTGCACGATCTGCGGCGAACGGGCGTAACGATCATGGCGCGACTGGGGATCGGCCCGCATGTTGCGGACCGGGTTCTGAACCATGTGCAGGGCACGATCCAGGGGGTGGCTGCGGTCTACCAGCGCCATGAGTTTGAAGCCGAACGGGCGGCGGCACTCGATACTTGGGCTCGGCATGTCCAGGCCGTGGCCGAAACGGCGTAAAGCGGTACCGATAACGTGCACATATAAATAAAATCTATACTACAAACAAAAATAATATACCGAAATAAATATTTAAATTACGGAATATTATTATAATATAAAGAATATTCCGTAATATTTATATTATGAAAATATTTTTATTTATTGTGTAATTTTTCCCCAAAAACTTCTTCAAACTTAGTTATAAACTCTTCGTTTTTTCTTAATGACTTAAATACTGGCCATTCTTTAAAACAAGACAAATCAAAATCATCACATGACTCTACGGCTATTTTCATTTTTTTTATAACATAGCCCACATCATCTTTAATAGATGCGACGCATATTTTATAGTTTTCTGTCGAAGTTTCCCAGTCTATTTTATTTATTATTTCAACAGCTTCTTCTTTTTTTCCGCCGAGCTTCAATGCGTTTGCATAATTTATTGTGATACGTTTTTTTGTGGAGTCTGGTATTGTTGGGTTGCTCTCTATTTTTTTATTTATATATCTATATATCGCAGAAGAAGTTTTAATATTCCCTTCTAACATCAGCTCATACGCACTTTCATCAATAGTTGAAAATAATTCTGGTATTTTTGTTTTATTTATCTTCGAATAAACATTAAAAAAAATGGAAATAAAAATCGAAATAACTACATTTACTGAATTATTATAATAAAATCTATCTATTTTTGCAAAATCCCCAATACTAAATTCTGTTTTTATAGAATTCTCCTTACACACACCAACATACTGGCTCGAAACGATAGAATTTGTGTGAGTATATAAATTTCTTCTTTCACAAATTTCTATAAAATCCTTCAATCCATCAATTTCATCTTCCATTTTGAAATGCATTTTGTCGGATATCCAGCGTATCTGATCTTTATGACTTCCTCTCATTAGCTTATCGATCTGCCTATCGATTAGATAAACTTTAACATCATCTATACTAGAAAACCTAAAAATTTCTTCGGCAGTTATATTTTTTTCTGACTTATCTATTATTTTCGGATAGATATTTAATATTATTCTTATTAAATCTGATAGATATGCATCATAAGAACTAATGAGGCCAGAAAGAAACATTCCAGGAAAATGCGACGCCTTTTCTTTATCTTCTAATGATTTTCTCAAATTACGCGATATTGTCATCAAACTATCTTCATTTACTGAATAAATCACCTCTTTATCATTATCTTTACTTATCCAAACCTGCTCCCCATGCTCCTCTACATAACGTCGTATTTTTTTATCGTCCCGAGCCCGCCTAAACGACTCGAGCAAAAAGATAACCTGCCTGGATGTATCCAAGTGTATTTGAGAAGATTTCATATAATTTAAATATAAATCAAGAAATTCATCGTTGTTTTTTTCCAAGATAACTTTTTGCTCTCCACCAACTTCCTCTCTATCTATATCACTTAAAATATTTTCAATACTTTGAGATGTTATGCATTTTATTATTTTATTATTTTCATTTTCTCCGGAAGTTTCTATAAAAACATAATATTTTTCCATTGAGATCTCTCCAAAATAGCAAATTTATCGTGGCGTTTATTCTTTATCACCGATAAAATATTATCGCTTTGTCATTTTTTTAGTCGCACACCGACTCCGCCTCCATTTTCTGGTATAAACACCACACCTACAGATTCGAATGCAGAACGAATCGCACAGAGCGTCGAAAGCCTCGGGGCTGTTTCGCCACGCTCTAAGCGAGCCAAAGTTCTGACAGTTGTACCTGCAGCATCAGCAAGTTGCTCACGGGTCCAATCCACCAGTCCACGTGCAGCTCTCAGCTGTGCGGGCGTAATGTCTTTTTTCATGACATTTCCACTTGAAAGTGTCTTGAAACATGACATACGACTCAAGGGCTATCAAGATGGTCCGGACTGAAGCTGGAACCTTCAGTCCGGACCTAACCACAACCGAAGGATACTTTCGGCAATGGCTGAACACGCCCATAGCACACCCGCACCAACGCGGGCAGCGGAGTCACGCGCCCACATTCTGGCGGCGCTGATCGCCCCTTTCCTGATCGCCCTGGCCGTCTTCGGTCTCGGCACGCCCGATCCCGTCACGACAGGCCGCCCCACCGCCATCGAGGTCGTGCGATGAGCCAGGCGCATATGGACAGCATCGCGGCTGCTGGCTTCAAGGTGCAGAATCTCGCAACCCTTCTGGCCTGGGCCGGAAACGCCGCTGGCCAGGTGTGCTTCGAAGCGACCGGGGAGCGCCTGTCCGCCCTCGGGTTCGCTATCCAGTGGGCAGGGGAAGAACTGTCTCGACTATCGGAGGAAATCACCACCGGCATCGAGATGGTGGAGAGGCAGCGATGAGCTGCGCCAGAACGCCCGGCCATGATCGTATCATCGGCGCGACCAAAGACGCCTTACATGACGTAAGTCTGGCCCTGTCGGGCCTGACGCTCCTGCTCGGCCAGATGGTCGATTCCGAGGGCGACGTCAGCGGCGATACAGTGATGGACTGGGCCCATGCGCTGCAATGGCTCCGGGATTCCATCAAAACGGCCATAGCCGACCCTCAAAAGGAAATCGCAACGCGGGAGACAGGCCAATGAGCGGTACCAGCCCCACCCTCTCCCGCCGCACGACCCTTGCCAGTTGCTTTGCCCTTGGCGCCACCGCCACCGCTTCCTGTGCCCCTCAGGCGGCAGATGACACCACCCTGCTACGCCGGGCAGAAGCCGCCCTGTCCGCCCATGCTGCCTTCGTGGGGTTGGCTGACCGGTGGGGCGCGACAGTCCACGTGCCGGCCGGCATCCGGGCCGAACGGGGCCGTCTTTGGGACGTCGCGAACGATCTGCGGTTAGCGGCCATGGAATTGCCAGCACGCACAGTGGCGGGGCTGCGAGCCAAGGCACGGCTGGTCCTGACCACGCTGGACCTGCGCGCCGATGCCACGATCCGCCCGGATCAAGACGATTTCGCGGCCTGGTCACTGTGCCGCGATCTGATCGGTGGTGCCGCATGATCGCCCTCAGCCATGTCCCCCCACTACAAGGCTTGCCTGTTCCCGTTTTGTGCCAGATGATGCAGGGAGGCGCGGCTAGGTTTGGCCGCCGAACGCCTGGTCCCCATGACTGGCCCGCCGCGCCGTCTGTTCTCAATCATGGGGATGACCGGCGTGGGGCGGTTGTGACTGGCAAAACCATACTCCCGTTCGTGGCCGACAGGCTGCGGTACGGCATCCAGCTTTCCTCGGCGGTCGACGTTTTCGACGGTATCAAACCGCATTTGTCTGAGTTGGAAGATGCCTTTGCTCAAGACAATTACGCGTGCTGGATGGCGAATGTTCCGGGTTCTTGGGCCGAGAACCCGGAACGTTGGTGGCCGAAAGTCCGCAATCACAAAAATAACGGCTATGGCATTGCGCCTCAGCAAGAGCGGCAAATGGACGCTTTCCTTGCTTACGGACAGAGCTTGGCAAGCCTCCAACGCGCGATCAGTAAGCTATTGGCGATAGGCGAATTGACGGCTTGCGGACGCAAGAAAACACCCGATGGGGCATGGACTCGAATGGACCCTTACTATTTTGGGTCTGCGGGAAATGTCACGTTCTCATCTTCGTCAGTCGTTGTCGAAAAACTGCGCTTTTTCGATGTCAGAATCGGCTATGAAACCGGCGTCTCGCTCGCGTCAGCTATGATCGCTTACGGGGCACCAGAACTTGTTTCCCATTACCTGCTATTACGTCGCACGCCACCGGACAGCCCGGAACGCAGGGAACATGCCGACTATTTCGAGGAACTGAGAGAATGCTTGCAAAGCGACTTGTTGGCTTTGCTAAAGGATAACCATCTCCAAGCGGTAAGAGATGAAGACCACAAACCGGTCAACCCCCGCGATTTGTCCGAAGCATCCATGGACTTCGCCTCGTCCTCAATCATATATCCCGACCAGCCGACACAACGGGTTCTTGTTCCAATACGGATCGGTGTTGCCCGACACGCCGACCTATTCGAATGGCGACCGGCTTCTTCCTCTGCCACTGGTCTACCTATCGCTCGTGTCGGCTCTGAATCTCTCTCGAAATCAAGCCAACCCAAGCGCGGCCGAAGCGAACGCGGCATCAAGGCTGAATCGCTGGCCCGCGAATTCTGGCTGGACGAAGGAGAGGTATTCACAAGCGGAGACGGACAGGTCGCCCGCTGCATCCGCCATGTGCAGGATGGCCTCGTCAATTGTGGTCTGGCCGAGATGAGCAAATCCTCACTCTCCGAGATTGCCAAGCGCACTGCACGCAGCTTGCAGTCCGAAAAAGCCTGTCAACGTACGGAGACCGGAAAGGTCAAAAAGACCTAATTCGGATATCCCGGACGACACGGGCAGCCATTCTTCCAATCATTCCCCAGTCACGCACCAAACCGCACCACTCTGCGAACAGGTGCTCTTGTGAACAGGGAGCCATACGATGCACCGCGTGAAAACACGCAACAGACCGACTCTGCCCACCGCCCCAGCGGTGCCCACGCCTCCGCTGGTGGTTTCTGAACCCGAAGCCGCCCGCCTGGTCGGGCTGGGTATCCGCACGATGCAACAGCTCCGCGCCGATGGCGCAGGCCCGCCGTTCGTGAAACTGACCAGCCGCCGCATCGGTTACAGCATGACCGGCCTTCAGGACTGGATTGCGTCGCGCTCTGCCCGCTCCACCTCCGACGCCACCGTGCGCCTGATCGGCGGTGCGGCATGAACGCGCTGGTCCAGCAATACGCCTTTCAGGGTCATCCGGTTGGCACTGTCACGATTGACGGCTTGCCGTTCTTCATCGGCAAGGACGTGTGCGAGCGGCTAGGCTATGCCAATGCGGCTGATGCCATGGCCAAACATTGTAAGGGGGTCGCGAAACGCTACCCCCTTCAAACACCGGGCGGTATGCAGGAAGTCCGAGTTCTATCCGAACCCGATGTCATGCGCCTGATTGTCCGAAGCAAGCGCCCTGAGGCAGAGCCGTTCGAACGATGGGTCTTCGAAGAGGTTCTGCCCTCGATCCGCCGAACCGGTGGCTATGTCATGTCCGCCGCCGGCGACAGTCAGGCCGATCTTGTCGCCCGCGCCTTGTCAGCCGCTGAGGAAGCCATCCGGCGACAGGGGGCGGCGATCGATACACTGGCGCCCAAGGCGGCGGCCTATGACCGTCTGGCACAGTCCACGGATCAGGTCAGCCTGACCGAAGGGGCAAAAGCCCTTGGGCGCCCTCGTGCCCGGTTCCTTTCGATGCTTCACGCGCATCGGTGGATTTATCGCCAGAAACCTAACGGACCGTGGCTGGCCCATGCCGACAAGGAACGATCGGGCTTTCTCGCCTACCGTATCACCGACATTCCCGATCGTGACGGCCACCTTGTTCCACGCCATCAGGTCTTATTGACCGCCAAGGGCCTGACGCACCTGGGGCAGCTTCTACCGAAGTGGGAGGTCGCCTCATGCTGACCACCGCACAGATGGCCACGATAGACGCACGGCACGAAGACACCCTTCTGCATTGGCTCTGGTCCGACTGGACCGCCACCGGCCCGTGCCTGTTGTGCAGGGTGCTGACCCTGTTTCAAGGGGCGGATACCTACCTCCGCAACACCCCCTGGCGTCCGGACATGGCCACAATCCTGCGCCAGCATGGTCGGGCCGATTTCAACCCTGTTCCCTCGCAGGAAGCCATCCTTGGCCTTCTGTCCGCCTGGCCGCATGCCGGCAAGGTTCTCACGGCGGACCGGACATTTGATGATCTGACAGCGAGCGAACCACCAGCGGACGCGACAGACCGTTTCCGGTCGATGCGCTCGGCCCTGATTCAGTTCCGTACCGCTCTGGATCATGATCTGCGAACGCTTGAGCTGCGAAACTGGCTCAAGGTCATCGGGTGGGGCACGGTGCTGCAACAGGCCGAAGAACGCGACCAAGCCGCACATGCCTTGATCGAAGGAAGGGCGTTCCTGCCGGCAGAAGGGGGCATTGCCGAGGTTCCGCCTGATAGGCCGGACTATGCAAAGACCTGACGCGGCAACGCTCGCGCAGCTCCTGGCCGAGCGGGTCCACCCTCTCGTGCTGGAGCTGTTGCCGCATGGCCACCGCGAGGGTGCGGAATGGCGGTGCGGTAGTTGCGCGGGCGAGAAAGGCCAAAGCCTCGCCGTGCGTCTGACCGGGCCACGGCGGGGCGTATGGTGCGATTTCTCCAGCGGCGAACGCGGGGATGCGCTTGATCTGGTGGCGGCGATCCTGTTCGGCGGCAATCGGCGGGACGCCATGGCTTGGGCTCGCACCTGGCTGGGGCTGGATGACAGTCCAGTTCCGGCGATTGCCCGGCGGGCGGTGGCGACCAAAGCCACCACCGCCGAGCAAGACCAGGACGAACAGCGCCGGCGGGCCAAGGCTCGCCAGCTTTGGCATAGTGCCCCCACCGGGATCGCCGGCACACCGGTCGAAGCCTATCTGCGCGGTCGGGGCATCGACCTGCGCGAGATGGGTCGCCAGCCGGGCAGTCTGCGTTTTCATCATGCTGTCTGGTGCGGCGAGGTCAGCCGCCCGCTGCCGGCGATGCTGGCCGCGATCTGCGCGGCGAATGGCAAGATGGTTGCGGTGCATCGCACCTGGCTGGCCTCGGCCCCTGACGGTGGATGGACAAAGGCCGATCTGCGGGCACCCAAAAAGGTGCTGGGCAGCTTCGCGGGTGGCTGTATCCGCCTATGGCGCGGGGCATCAGGCAAGAGCCTGAGCATGGCGGAGCCGGGCGAAAGCGTCGTCCTCGCGGAAGGGATCGAAACCGGTCTGTCCGTCGCCCTCGCCTGCCCGGAGCGCCGTGTGCTGTGCGGGGTCAGTCTCTCGAATCTCGGCCGGCTGATCCTGCCCGACACCATCACCGAAATCACCATCGCGGCCGACAATGACACCGGGAACGATACCGCCCGGAAGGCACTGGACGCCGCATGTCGTCAGTTCATTGAGCAAGGCCGCGTCGTGCGCGTTGCCATGCCAGAAACAGAAGGCGGGGACTGGAATGATGTCGCCCGGCAAGACAATGACCGAGAAGAAAGCAACACGCGGGCGTAAGCGCGTACGAGATGGCATCGAGGGCGCACAGGTCGTCAGCTTTCCGACCAGCGCCGCGCAGACCGAGCAAGGCCGACCACCGCCGGGCGTGTCCAGACGCTTCAAACGGACAGAGGATGGCTGGTTTCGTCGCGCACCCGACCCCGATACGCCGGATATGTTCGTCTGCGGCCCAGTCGATCTTCTGGCCGAAACCCGCGATGCCGAAGGCAATGGCTGGGGCCTGCTGCTGGGCTGGACAGATCGCGATGGCGTCCAGCATGAAAAAGCCTTTCCACGCAGTCTATTTTCCGGAGATTGCGGCGAGCTGCGAAGCCAATTGGCCAATGGTGGCTTGACACTGGCCAGCAGTCCCGCCGCGAAGTCCGCCTTTGCCGAGTTCCTTGCGACAGTCTCGACCGAAGAACGGGCGCGCAGCGTGGCGCGGGTTGGCTGGCACGCTTTCCACGACAGCATGAGCTACGTGCTGCCCAGCGCCGTTTTCGGAGCGACAGCCGAGCGGATCGTCTTACAGACCGATGGTGCCGAGGATGATCTGTTCGGGATCGCCGGCACGGCCGAAGCCTGGCGGGATCGCATCGGGTCCGTGTGCCGGGGCAACAGCCGCCTTGTCCTGTCCGCCTCTGCTGCTTTCGCAACACCCCTGCTGACCTTGATGGGCGAGGATGGCGGCGGGTTCTCATTGATGGGGGCCTCACGCCTCGGCAAGTCCACGGCGCTGAGGGTCGCGGCCTCGATCTGCGGTGGTACCATGCAGGCAGGGGCCGAGGGCTATGTCCGGTCCTGGCGCAGCACGGGCAATGCTCTGGAATCCGTTGCCCTGGCGTCGTGTGACAGCCTGCTGTGCCTGGATGAGTTGGGCCAACTTGATCCGCGCGAGGCTGGTGATACCGCCTATATGCTGGCCAACGGGGCCGGCAAGGCACGGGCCAGCCGAACCGGTGGAGCGCGGGCTGTGGCGCGGTGGCGGGTTCTGTTCCTGTCCACAGGCGAACGGACGCTGGCGGACATGAATGCCGAAGCCGGCCGGGCGACCAAGGCGGGGCAGGAAGTCCGATTTGTCGATATGCCGGCGGACGCGGGCGCAGGGCTCGGCCTGTTCGAGAAGCTGCATCATGCCGATGCACCGGGCGACCTGGCCGAGTATCTGCGCGCGGAGACTGGGCAGCTATATGGTGCGCCCTTTCGTGTCTTCCTCGATCGACTGACCCAGCGGCTTGCCGACGACAGCGTGCCAGTGGTGCGCGAAGCACTACGGGCGCGTGTGACCGAGCTGACAGACCATTACCTGCGGAACTGGCCCCTGGCATCCGGGCAGGTGCGGTCTGTCGCCCGACGCTTCGCCATCGTCGCCCTGGGCGGTGAATTGGCCACCGGCTTCGGCCTGACAGGCTGGGACGATGACACGGCGCCTGAACTGGTGAAGCTGTGCTTCGACGCCTGGCTGACAGCACGCGGAACCGCCGGTCGGCGTGAAGACGAACAGGCCGTCGAACAGCTACGCGATTTCCTGTCCCGCAACGGCGAAGGACGGTTTGAACGGTGGGTTGATCCCCATGCCACCGACACCCCGCAAAGTGGCGATCCGTCCGAACCACCGGGCGAACGCTTTCGGACTCAGAACCGCGCGGGCTGGAAGCGGTGGCAGAAACAGGATGACGGCCGGATGGGCTGGATCTTCTACCTCAGCAGCGCCGGCATGAATGAAGCCCTGTCCGGCCTGAACGGACGCGAGGCGAAACGGGTGCTGGTGGATCGCGGCTTTCTGGTGCCGGCCGCAGATGGAAAGATGGCCAAGGTTGTCAGCCCGCCGGGTTTCAAGGCCGTGCGCGCCTATGAAGTGCGGGCCGCCATCCTTGGGTCGGATGCGGGCGATACGGGTTGAGAGCAAAGGGGTGGCTATCACAGCCATACCCTGTCAGTGGTCGGCACCGGCTGGGCGTTAAGTCGGAATCAGCCCAGCACGGCAACGGCGGTGCTCACCTCTCCACCTCTTTCAGCACGGCTTGCCGAAGCATATCGTTCGCTCTTGCCTGCCATCCGGGGCCGCCAGCCTTCAGGCGCTCGATCACATCGGCATCAAGGCGGATGGAAACCGCCTTCTTGACCGGAGCCCTTTGAGGACCACGCACACGCCGCCGATAATCCTCGACGATATCGGGCACCACCTCAGCAGCCGCCCGCATGTGTGCGAAGTCCTGATCGGTCAATTCCGGATTATCCGCATCCAGCGCGATGCCGCGATTGATCGCCGCGTCTTCCTCATCGGTCGGATAGATCAGATCAGTCTTGCGTTGCATATCGGATGACCTCCCTCCTGTTCGCCTTGCGAAAGCTGACGACCCGAACCACGCGGCGCTCGATGCTGAAAACCAGAACATGCAGGCGCCGCCCAACCGGGCCGATGGCGACAAGGCGCGGCTCATTGCTGCTGCGGCTACTCATGACCTGCGCTGCATCCCATTCGAACGCACGAACGAGCGCGAAATCGATGCCATGCTTTTCTACATTGCTGAGGCGTTTCGCTTCGTCCCATTCGTATCGCATGTCTGATTGTATATACAATAAAAGACAACGATCCAATCTTTTCGAAGCGCCGTGATCTCCCATAGACCTATGCACCCAGTACATGGCTTGGAACTGTTCCATTAGGGCAAGCCCTATTGGAACAATCGGCCTGGAACAGTTTTGGAACAGAAAACTGTTCCAAAAGGGTTGTTTTCAGACTTCTGGAACGATAAGGGTTTAGGGTCTAGACCTTTTGGAACAGATTGGAACCCGAACATGAAGATCGGATACGCCCGCACCAGCACTGCCGAACAGACTGCCGGCCTTGATGCTCAAGCCCGTGACCTGCGCGCGGCCGGGTGCGAGCGGGTCTATGCCGAACAGGTCAGCGGGTCACTGACCGATCGCCCCCAACTTTCTGCTGCACTGGATCAGCTTCGACCCGGCGATGTGCTGGTGGTGACGAAGCCGGACCGCCTGGCTCGGTCCACGGCCGACCTTCTGGCTCATGTCGAAACGGTGAAGGCCAGGGGCTGCGGCCTGATCGTGCTTTCCATGAACGGCATGGTGCTGGATACGACCAGCCCCACCAGCAAGCTGATGCTGACCATGCTGGCCGCCGTGGCCGAGTTCGAGCGCGATATCATGAAGGAACGGCAGGCCGAAGGGATCGCCAAGGCAAGGACCGAGGGCAAGTATCTGGGCCGCAAGCCGACAGCACGCGACCAGGCGGCCGAGGTCCGGGCACTGGCGGCGCAAGGAATCGGTGGCACCGAGATTGCCCGACGCCTCGGCATCGGCCGCACCTCAGTCTATCGCTGCCTGGCAGAAGCCGAGTCCGGACCGGCCTGACCTTCGCGAAGCTTGCCCGGTGCGCGCGGGCAGCGCGGTGGTTTTCTTCCCGTTTTTGTGACCGTCTCCGACCGATCATCGCCCACAGCCATGACCTCAACGCATAACTTAAACGCGACGACATGACGCCGAAATCCTGTGGATAACTGCCGCTCGGATGAAGCCAAAAAGAGGAAATCGGCAGAAAACTGCCATTCAACCGGTCGCGGAGTTACACCTATCTACACCTTTCAGAATGCCAAAAAGCCAAAAGTGTAATCGAAATAACAATTCTATTTCAGTAACTTATAGAAGAATTTACACCTTCTACACCTGTTACACCTTTTTTCTAAGAGGGTGGAAGAAAGGGAGGCAAAAAGATGAGGTGAGCACCCGCGATAATCATGCATAAAACGCATACCTAGCGCAGGCATGGATCTAAGGGGGGAGGTCAAATCTTGATCCGCCCTTCGGGGGGCCAACCGCACCAGGCTCACGCGCAGATTTTTTGGGCCGCGTTTGAAAACAATCAAAGCAATCAAACAGCAGGGCCGAAAGGATGAGCATGGCGGTGGGGGGTGTTCGATCTCTAGCCGCCCCTGGGGGCCGGACCGCGCCAAGGGCAAATTTCTGCACCCGCGAAATTGCAGGAAAAAGCTACGCCTGATCCTGCTGGCATGGTGTTTCGAATGAGTCCGGATTGAGTCCGGAGACGCGAACAGGCTCAGCGGCCAGAACCGTCAATTTCGAAAAATTGTAGATGGAGAATGGCGCACCCGAAAGGACTCGAACCTCTAACCCCCAGATTCGTAGTCTGGTGCTCTATCCAATTGAGCTACGGGTGCGTCGTGGAGCGCTGTTTAACCGAGAGGTCGGGAAACGACAACCCCCTTCGAGAGATTTTTTTCATCTCCATGACAACGATCCGGGAATGGTTCCAGAGGGCGGGCCGGCATGGCAGATTACGGTCGACTTCCGGCTCCGGGGACCGGATGAGTAAAAACAACGAAGGGGGGCGGCATGGCCGATCAAATGCGGAGAAACGGCAGGCGCGCAAGCATGGTCGTCATCGGGGCAGCATCGTTGCTGCTGGGGCTTCTGGCCGGGCCGCAGAAAGCCGGCGCATGGGGCGTTGAAGGCCACCAGGTGGTCGCCGCTCTGGCCTGGAACTACCTGACACCCACCACCCGGCACGCAGTCGACGCGATCCTTGCCAGCGACCACGATACGATCACGGGGCCGGACCTGATGTCGCGGTCGATCTGGGCGGATGTCTGGCGCCGCACACATCCCGAGACCGGTGAATGGCATTTCGTCGATATCGAAATCGACCACCCGGATCTGGCAGCGGCCTGTCATGGCTTTCCCACCTCATCGGTACCTGCCAGCACCGGACCGATTAAGGACTGCGTCATCGACCGTCTGGACGCCTTCGACCATGAACTCGCCGACAAGGAGACCAGCCCGGATGAACGCGCGCTGGCGCTGAAATACGTCGTTCATTTCGTGGCGGACATGCACCAGCCGCTGCACGCTGCCGACAATCATGACAAAGGCGGCAATTGCGTGCGTCTGGCACTAGGCGGTCCACGCACCGTGAATCTGCACAGCTATTGGGACACCGTGGCAGTGTCCGAAGTCGACCCGAACGCGCAGCACTTGGCAGAACGGCTGTTCCACGAAATCACGACGAGCCAGAAGCAGGAATGGGAACAGGGCGACCCGAAGGCATGGGTCCAGCAGAGTTTCGAACTTGCCCGCACGGACGCATACAGCATCGGCTCGCCCCCTGGATGCCAGCAGGATGCAGCCCCCATGGCCTTGCCGCCTGGATATGACGCCATGGCCCGCGGCGTGGTCACGGAACAGTTGAAGAAGGCGGGGGTTCGCCTGGCCCTGCTACTCAATCGCGCACTCGACCCGGCAACGTTCGCCGCGGCTCGCTAACCAACCGTTCGCAAAAACGCGGGCGTTTCAGGTTGCTTCAACCTAAAACGCCCCCAAATCCGGATCGCTATCCTAATTACAGAATGGCCCGCAAGGCAGCGCCCATAGAATGCGTGCTGTCACGGGCAGGCGGCGTGCGATGATAGACGGCACTGGCCCGCGCGGCCGGAATACCGTCCACCGTTACAAGCCCTTGCGCGAAAACCAGGCTGCGGGTGATGCGCAACGTGTCCGCCTGCAATTCGGCCCAGGCACCCCGGGCTACCGGCGCCATGAAATCCATTGTCAACGATACGGTGGGCAGGAAATCATCGCGCAGATCCTCCCGAAAGACGACTGCCAGCGCCAAGAAGACATCGCAGACAGTTGCCAGTTTGCCCCCGTGACAGAAACCAGCCCGATTGCAGCAAGCGGCGGTCACGCGGAAGCCGCCGATCAACGCGCCCGCTTCCTGCGCGACCAGAAAACCGCCGCCTGCCAGATTGTAACTGCTGGCCAGGGTTTCCGGCAGAGGAACGAAGCCGGGCGGGGGCGGCAGGGCATCCTCCGCAGACTGGGGGATGACAGTCATGCATGACCTGCCGGAACGGGCTGGATGGCAAAGACTGAATCCATCGGAAATTCTCCGTCAAAAAGTCTGAATGCGTCGGCGTACAGGGCTGGAATATGGTGTCAGGCAAGCCGTCGTCAGGGCACTTGCAGGGCGCGGCCGGCTGCTGTCGCGACATCGTGACGGAGACTTACGACGCTATGACCACCCGAGGGATGCACCCGGTTGGTCAGGATCAGCACGAAACTGTCGCTGACCGGATCCATCCATAACGAAGTGCCGGTAAAGCCGGTGTGGCCGAATGAGCCCATTGGAAATACATCGCCCCGAGGCGAGGAATAGTGTGTGCGGATATCCCAGCCCAGGCCCCGCCAATCGTCCTTGCCTACCGGTTGCTGGGGGGTGGTCATCAGGAGCAGGGTTTCGGGTTTCAGGGGAAAGGCGCTGGGGCGGCCGGCTCGACGGTCCAGCAGGGCTTGCGCGTAGACCGCCATGTCGGCGGCGTCGGAAAACAGCCCTGCATGACCTGCCACGCCACCCATGCGGCGGGCCGTGGGGTCATGAACGATGCCGCGCAACATCACACCGTGCTCATCGAACTGGGTGGGGGCAATGGTGGGGTACCAGGAGGGAGGGGGGAGGAAACGTGACCGTGTCATCCCCAGTGGAGAGAGGATGCAGGTGTGCTCATACTGGGCGAGACTCTGATGCGACAGGTGCTCGACCAGCAACCCCAGCGTGATGAAATTGATGTCGCTGTAGACGAAACGCTCGCCGGCCGGGTGATCGGGGCGGGTGTCCATGACGCGGCGCACCGCTTCCGCCTTGCCCTGCCATGGTGTGGACAGGTCGAGGTCGGGCGGCAGGCCCGAATAATGGGTCAGCAGATGGCGGATGGTGATGGACGTTTTGCCGTTGCGTGCGAAGTCCGGAAGATAGCGGCAGACGGGATCATCCAGCCGGAAGGCGCCCGCCTCGAAAAACTGCATGACGGCCACGCTGGTCACCACCGGCTTGGTCAGCGACGCCATGTCGAAGACCGTCGTCTCGTCCAGCGGTTCGGCATGCGGTTGCAGCGCGCGGTGCCCGTAAGCCCGATGATGCACGACCATTCCACCATGGGCGACCACCACCACGGCGCCGGGGGTTTGGCCCACCGCGATCGCGCGTTCCACCAGCCGGTCGACTGCGGCGAACCGCCGAGGGGGCGGGGTGGCGCATGCGGCGGTCAGCCCTGCCCCACCGGCTGCCAGCATCGTCCGCAGGATCGTCCGTCGTCCGGAATGTCTCATTGTTTCGGCATGCTCCCATCCGCCAACAGGGTAACGGGCCGAGAGCTGTTGGGAACTCTGGGCCGTGATTGGAGTTTCTTGAGTAATATCAATCCTTGATGGAGGCTTCCATGGACCATTCACATTTCCCGACGTCGGGCATCGCCCGCACGGCCCTGCTGGTTGTCGCGATGCTGGGCCTGTCGGCCGGACTGTCGGCCTGCAATACGGTGCGCGGCGCCGGCCAGGATGTCAGCTCGGTCGGGCATAACGTGTCGCGGGGAGCCAGTGCATCGCAGAATGCGATAACCCGCTCGACCGGCGCGTCCGAACGATAATCCTCGATTGGGCAAGGGTCCGCAGGCATGCCTCTTGCATTCCTGCGGACCCTTGCCCAATAGTATTGGCGTGCCGGCTCCTGTAGCCGGCTAAATTGACGTTCTCGGGGCGGGGTGAAAATCCCCACCGGCGGTAATTGCGCCCGGTCATCATGCCGGCAGCGCATAAGCCCGCGAGCGCCCATCTGGCCTTATGGCCGGGGGGGGGGACAGCAGATCCGGTGTGATTCCGGAGCCGACGGTCATAGTCCGGATGAGAGAGAACGACGCTCGCAAGGCGCGCCATTCGTGACGCGTCGTCGGGTTGATGCGCCCCGGGTCCGTCCGCTGGATGGGACCATTGGTTTTGGCTATGTGTGCGGTCAATGCGGAATCCGAGGAAACGGGGCGTACCCCGACCGGTCGCGTTGCGTCCGTGGCCTTGCCCTCCCCCATTGCACTGGCTTTTCGCGCCGCGATCGACGAGGCCGCGCGCTTCGTCGGTGCGACGGCCCCCAATCCCCCCGTAGGCTGCGCCATCCTGGACCGTCATGGCGATATCCTGACCGTCGCCGCCCATCACCGTGCGGGCATGCCGCATGCCGAAGCGCTGGCACTACGCCAATGCGCCGAACTGGGGCTGATGGCACGCGCCGCCATCGCGGTCGTAACGCTGGAACCCTGCAACCATACCGGCCGCACCGGCCCGTGCTCGGAAGCCATTCTGGCCTCGCCGATCCGCACCGTTTGGGTGGGCGTGGCCGACCCCAATCCGCGCGTTGCCGGCGGAGGCATCGACCGGCTGCGCGCCGGCGGCTGTGCCGTGCAGGTGCTGGACCAGGGCGTGGACCTAGCTGCCGCGTGCCGGGCGCTGATCGCGCCGTTCGCCCACTGGTCGCGAACCGGGCGGGCGTGGCTGACCGTAAAGCAGGCGGTGGATGCCGCCGGCTCCATGATCCCGCCCGCCGGGCGGACCACCTTTACCTCGGACACCGCGCTGACGCTGGCGCACCTTCTGCGCCGGGCGACCGATGCGATCGTGACCGGCGTCGGCACGGTACTGGCCGACCGGCCGGGACTGGATGTGCGCCGGGTGGCCGATCATGCGGGCCGCGTGCCCCGGCTGCTGGTCGTGTGCGACCGGAATGGCCGGGTGCCGGCGGACTGGCGCGCGAACGCGGTCGCGCGCGGGTTCGACGTACGGATCTGCGATGACATCACCTGCCTGCCCGAGATGCTGGGCGCGGCCGGCGTGCTGTGGGCCATGGTCGAGGCCGGGCCCGGCCTGCTGGCGGCGCTGCGTGCGGCGGGGCTGTGGGATGACTGGCTGACCATCGGGGTCGGCCCGGATGGAACCGAACGGCTGGATGTGGCCGTTCGCACGGGGACGGACACGCCGCTGCGGCTGTTCCCGGAACTGGCGGCCGTGCTGACGGCGCCTGAAGGGGAAGCATGTTTTCCGGCATCATAGAGCATCTGGGCACCGTCACGCAGGCCCGGCGCGGCGACCGCGCGCTGCATGTCGCGATCGCCACCGGCATCGGCGACCTGTCGATGGGCGAGAGCATTGCGGTGAACGGCGTGTGTCTGACCGTCACCGAATTCGACGAGGCGGGTCATGCGTCCTTCTTCATCAGCATCGAGACGCTGGACCGGACCAGCCTGGGCCGCCTGGCCGAGGGGGGGCGGGTGAACCTGGAGCGGGCCGTCACCCCGGCCACCCGGCTGTCGGGCCATATCGTGCAGGGGCATGTGGACGGCACCGGGCGCCTGCTGGCGGTGGAGCCGGCCGGCGAGGCGCGGCGGGTGGTCTTTGCCATTCCCACCGCGCTGCGCCGCTATCTGGTCGAAAAGGGGTCGATCACCCTGGACGGCATCAGCCTGACGCTGAACGAGATCGGCGAGACCGGAACGGCAGGTGCCGGGCCGGACGAATTTCCTGTGGCCCTGATGATCATCCCACATACCTGGACCCATACCAGTCTGGGCACGCTGGCCCCCGGCGACGCGGTGAATGTCGAGGTGGATGTGATTGCCAAATATGTGGAGACACTATGTCAGTACCGGTAATGGGCCCGCGCCTGCGGACCGCGATCGAGGCGATCCGCGCGGGCGGCATGGTGATCCTGGTCGATGACGAGGATCGGGAAAACGAAGGCGACCTGGTGATGGCCGCCGATCTGGTCACGCCTGCCGCGATCAATTTCATGGTCACGCATGCGCGCGGCCTGGTGTGCCTGCCGCTGGAGGCCGGACTGGTCGAGCAACTCGGCCTGCCGATGATGACGCGGGTGAATACCTGCCCGCGCGAGACCGCCTTTACGGTTTCGATCGAGGCGCGGGAGGGCGTGGATACCGGTATTTCCGCCGCCGACCGGGCCCGGACCATCCAGGTGGCGGTCGCACCAGGTGCCGGCCCGGCCGATCTGGTCTCGCCCGGCCATATCTTTCCGCTGCGCGCCGTGCCGGGCGGCGTGCTGGCGCGCAACGGCCACACCGAAGCCTCGATCGAACTGGCACGCCTGGCGGGCCGGACGCCCGCCGCCGTGATCTGCGAGATCATGAACGAGGACGGGTCGATGGCGCGGATGGACGACCTGCACCCCTATGCCGAGCGCCACAAGCTGCCGATCCTGTCGATCGCGGAACTGGTGGACTGGCTGCGCGCCTGCGAGGTCGCCGCCGCCGCCGTGCCCGAACCGCGGATCGAGAAGGTCGCCCAGGCCGCGCTGCCCAGCATTTATGGCGGCGAGGACCTGGTGATCCACGCCTTTCGCGCCGCCGACGGGACGGAGCATGTCGCCCTGGTGAAGGGCGACCCCGCAAAGCCCGGCGCGGTGCCGCTGGTGCGGCTGCATTCGGAATGCGTGACCGGCGATGCGCTGGGGTCGCTGCGCTGCGATTGCGGCGCCCAGCTTCAGGCCGCGCTGGCGCGCATCGGCACGGCGGAAAGCGGCGTGCTGCTGTATCTGCGCGGGCATGAAGGGCGGGGCATCGGCCTAGCCAACAAGATCCGCGCCTATGCCTTGCAGGACCGTGGGCTGGACACGGTGGATGCCAACCACCGGCTGGGGTTCGAGACCGACGCCCGCGACTGGACGGCGGCCGGGGCGATCCTACGCGCGCTGGGCGTGCGGACACTGGACCTGATGACCAACAACCCGGCCAAGGTCACGGCGATGGAGCAGCATGGCTTTGCCGTGCGCGAGCGCGTGCCGCTGGAAATTGCACCCAACCCCTTCAACCGCGCCTATCTGGATGCCAAGCGCACCCGCATGGGGCACCAGCTTTTTGCCGCGATCGACGCAGTAGCGGAGTGAAAGACCGACCATGAGCACCAACAAGCCCACGACCTCGCCCGACCTCACCTTCGCCAGGCCGCCGCGCCTGGCGCTGGTGGTGAGCCGCTTCAACGAAACCGTGACCCACGGCCTGCGTGACGGCGCCCTGGAATGGCTGGGCGAGCATGGAATCACCGTTGCTGACGAGGATCTGCTGTACGCCCCCGGCGCCTATGAACTGCCGCTGCTGGCCCAGACCCTGGCCCGCACCGGGCGGTACGAAGGCGTGATCTGCCTGGGTTGCGTGATCAAGGGCGATACCGCCCATTTCGAATTCATCAGCCTCGGCACCGCAGTGGGACTGATGCAGGCGTCGCTGGCGACCGAAGTGCCGGTGGCCTTTGGCGTGCTGACGACCTACACCGACGAGCAGGCCGTTCTGCGCTCGCGCCATGACGAACATAACAAGGGGCGCGAGGCCGCGGCCGCCTGTGTGGAAAGTCTGGCCTTGATACGCAAAATCAAGGACTGATACGCTACTTCTGCACGCTGGCGGAGGCCGGCGCTGGGTCTGGCTGGGCCGGAACGCGGGAGCACGGAATGAAGCTGGTGACTTTGGCCGCCGGATTGTTCGGCATGGCGCTCACGCTCTGGCTGCTTTCCCGCTTCGGCGTACACGCCATCCTGCATCTGGTCATGGTCGGCGGCTGGGGAATCCTGGCCGCGATCGTGTTTCATGCCATTCAGGTCCTGCTCTCCGCCCGGTCCTGGCAGGTCATTGCCGGACAGGATGAACCCGAACTGAAGCTGCGGGATTATGTGGCGCTGCGCTGCGTGCGCGAGGGCGTGAACAATCTGCTGCCGGTTGCCCAGGTTGGGGGGGAAGTGATCTCGGCCCGGCTGCTGGCACGGCGCGGGCCCGGCCTGCGCCGGGCGGCAGCGGCGACGATCTGCGACCTGACGATCGAACTGCTGAGCCAGGTGATCTTTACCCTGCTGGGGCTGGCGGTGCTGCTGTGCCTGGTCAAGCGGTCATCCGTGACGGACGAACTGGTGGAGAGCGCGGGGGTGGCGCTGGTGCTGGGGGCGGTGTGCCTCGGCAGCCAGTGCCTGGGCGCGGTTTCGGTCGTCGAGCGGCTGCTGGTGCGCATCGCGGCCCATCTGGGCTGGACGGGGGTGGAGAGCATCCGTGGCCTGCATAGCGAGATCATGGGGCTGTACACGGCACCCGGCCACGCGATCCGGGCCGGTTTCTGCCAGCTTGTCGCATGGTCCCTCGGTGCGGTCGAAGTTTGTCTGATCCTGCATTTCATGGGCCATGACCGGTCGCTCGCCCACGGTTTCGTGATCGAAAGCGTGGGACAGGCGGCCAAGTCGGTCGGGTTCGCCGTGCCGGGCGCTCTGGGCGTGTCGGAAGGCGGGTTCATCCTGGTCGGCAGCCTGTGCGGCCTGCCGCCGGCGGTCTCCATCGGGTTGTCGCTGATCAAGCGGCTGCGGGAGATCGCCTGGGGGCTGCCCGCACTCGCCGGCTGGCAGTGGATGGAAACGCACTGGCGAGGGCCGAGCCGCAAGCTGGACCACGGCGTAGGCCTGCCCGGCCACTGATGAGGCCCATGGGATGTGCGCCTGACGCGGCAGGCAGGACACAGTCTGTCTTAAAATACTGTTTTTTCTTCCCTTCGGCGGGTGTGGTACACACCGAAACGACTTCCTCCGCGTTGACAGGCAAGGCGGCATGCCGAACATGCGCCTTGCATCCGGTTATCATCATGGGTCAAACGATCCCCCATCGCGTGGCATTGCCTTCGTTGCAGCCGCGCCTTTCGTACCTCAAGGGCTGAATTACGAATCATGCCGTCCATTCCGATCGGTCGCCTTGTGGCGTTCTGTTCCCGCCATGCCGTGCTCACACTGGTGCTGTTCGCGCTGCTCGTCGGGGGGGCGGTTATGTGCAGCATGAAACGGCTGGGGGTCACGACCGACACCGGGACGATGTTTTCCTCCACCCTGCCGTGGAAGCAGCGGTCGGACCAACTGGCGCGCCTGTTCCCCCAGAACCAGGACCAGATGGTGGCGGTCATCGACGCCGACCTGCCGGAAGAGGCCATGGTCACGGCGCGCGAACTGGCCGCGCGGCTACAGCATGACAAGCATTTTCTGTCGGTGACCATCCCGCAGGACGATCCTTATCTGGTGCGCAACGGGCTGCTGTTTCTGGACCAGAAGAACCTGTCTTCGGTGCTCGATACGACCGTGACGGCGCAACCCTTTCTGGGCGGCCTGGCGGCCGACCCGTCGGGGCGCGGGCTGTTCGACGCGCTGTCGCTGATCGCCCTTGGGGTGTCGCAGGGCCAGGCGGACCTGAAATCTTTCCAGCCGGCGCTGACCGGCTTTGCCGACACGCTGGAACAGGCCGCCGACGGCACGCCCCAGCCCCTGTCGTGGGAGCGGCTGCTGGCTGGCAGCCTGGCCGACCTGGCGGGCAAATACGTCTTCGTCGTAACCCGGCCGAGCCTGGATTACGGATCGTTCCAGCCGGGAGGCGAAGCCAGCGACGCGATGCACAAGGCGATCGCAGGGCTGGAATTCGTGCGCTCGGGCCATGCGCGGGTCCATATTACCGGTGATGTGCAGATCAGTGACGAGGAGTTTGCCACCGTGGCCCAGGGCATGGTGGCGGGGCTTGTGGGGTCGCTGGTGCTGGTGACGCTGTGGCTGTTCCTGGCGGTGCGGAGCTGGCGGATTATCGTGCCGATCGTGGTGACGCTGGTCGCGGGACTGGTGCTGACCACCGGGTTCGCGGCCCTTGCGGTCGGGACGCTGAACCTGATCTCGGTGGCGTTTGCCGTGCTGTTCGTGGGCATCGCGGTCGATTTCGCGATCCAGTTCTCTGTACGTTTCCGCGCCCAGCGCCTGCCCTCGGGCCAGATTCCGCCGATCCGGACGGCGCTGGAACATACGGGGGAGGAAACGGGCCACCAGATCCTGGTAGCGGCCATGGCGACGATGGCCGGCTTTCTGGCCTTTACGCCCACCGCCTTCGTCGGTGTGGCGCAGCTTGGGCTGATCGCCGGCTTCGGCATGCTGATCGCCTTTATCTGCACCGTCACGCTGCTGCCCGCACTGCTGCTTGTGTTCCATCCGCCGCTGGACCAGCAGGTGGCGGGCTTTGCCTTCGCCAGGCCGGCGGACCGTGCGGTGCGCCTGTATCGCACGCAGATTCTCAGCGTCTTTACCTTTCTGGCAGTACTGGGGGCGGCGCTGATCCCGGTGCTGACCTTCGATGCCGACCCGCTGCATACCAAGGACCCGAAGTCGGAAGGGATGCGCACGCTGAAGCTGCTGATGAAGGACCCGCAATCCTCGCCCTATGGCGCGGAGGTGCTGGTGCCCGACCTGAAGCAAGCCCAGCTGCAGGCCGACCGGCTGGCCAGCCTGCCGCTGGTGGACGATGCGATGTGGCTGGGCACGCTGGTGCCCGCCGACCAGACGCCCAAGCTGGCGATGATCCAGGATGCGGCCTCGATCCTGCTGCCGACGCTGGTGGTGCCCAATCCGCGCCCGGCGCCGGATGCCGCCGCCCTGCGTGCCTCGGCCGCCAAATCGGCGCATGACCTGGGCGCCGTGCTGGACCGGCTGGACCCGCATGACCCGCTACGCCGCATACAGGCGGCGCTGGACCGGCTGTCGCACGCGCCCGACGAACGGCTGATGGCGGCGAATACCGCGCTGGTCCGCTTCCTGCCCGGACAGTTGGACCAGTTGCGCCAGATGCTGGGCGCCCACGCCGTGACCCAAGATGATGTACCGCCGTCGATCCGGCGTGATTATCTGCTACCCGATGGCCGGGCCATCGTCTCGGTCCATCCCAAGGCGGGCATGGACAGCAATAGCGAGTTGCGCCGCTATGTGAACGAAATCACCAGCGTGGCGCCCGATGCCGGCGGGCCGGCGGTGGAAGTGGTGGAAAGCGCCGCCACCATGGTCCACGCCTTCGTCTTCGCGGCGCTGTCGGCCATCGGCATGATCGCTGTGATCCTGCTGGTGGCTTTGCGCCGGGTGCTGGACATGGCGCTGGTGCTGGCGCCGCTGCTGCTTTCGGCCTTGATGACGGTGATCCTGATCGTCATGGTGCCGGAGCAGCTCAATTTCGCGAACATCATCGCCCTGCCCCTGCTGCTGGGCGTGGGGGTGTCGTTCAACATCTATTTCGTCATGAACTGGCGGGCGGGGGTGCGCGCACCGCTCTCCAGCCCGACGGCGCGGGCGGTGCTGTTCTCGGCACTGACGACCAGCACCGCCTTCGGCTCGCTGGCGGCATCGCACCATCCGGGCACGGCCAGCATGGGCCGGCTGCTGCTGCTGTCGCTGGCCTGCACCCTGCTCGCTACGCTGATCTTCGTGCCGGCGCTGCTGCCCAAGCGGGCGATCGACGAGCGGTAAGGCCGACCTCGCCGATATCTCCCGCCAGGGCTTTGCCCTTGATTCACCAAAGGGCGGCGGCCCTTTGGAAACCCAATCGTCTGGCGATGATCGGGGAGTTGGGATGGCCGCCGGGGGCTTCAGATATCCTTGATGGGCTTGTGCGGCAGATGCACGTCGCGGCCGGTCAGCATCATGTTCCAGTAAAGCTGCGGGAACACTTTGGTCTTGAGGACCCAGGCGAAGCGGCTGGGCTTGCGCTGGTCGTAATGGAAGCTGGGGGCCGGCACGCCGCCATAGAGGAATTCCGCCAGCACCACGCGCCCGTAGGACACCGTCAGCGGGCAGGCACCGTACCCGTCATAGGCACCGGCCAGCGGGCGACCATCGAGCGAGGCCAGCAGGTTTTCGACCACTACCGGCGCCTGGGCGCGGGCGGCGGCGGCCGTCTTGGCATTGCTGGTGCCGATGACGTCGCCCAGGCCGAACACGGTGTCGAAACGCACATGGCGCAGGGTCGTGGCATCGATATCCAGCCAGCCGGCGGTGTTGACCAGCGGGCTGGACTTGATGAAATCGGGCGCGCTCTGCGGCGGGGTGACGTGCAGCATGTCGAAACCGCGCGTAACCATGCTGCTGCTGCCATCGGGCGCGGTGACGGCGAAGGTCGCCTGCCGCTTCGGCCCATCCACCGCCACCAGATTATGCTTCAGTTGCAGGTCGATGCCGTAATAATCGATGGCATCCTGTAGCGAGGGCACGAAATATTTGACCCCGAACAACGCATCGCCCGCCACGTCGAATTCGACCTTCATGCGGCTCAGCACACCCTCGCGCCGCCAGTAGTCGGACGCCAGATAGGCGATTTTCTGCGGGGCGCCGGCACATTTGATGGGCATCGGCGGCTGGGTGAACAGCGCCGTTCCGCCCTTGAGCGACTGAATGCAGGCCCAGGTATATTCGACCGTATCGCGGGAGTAATTGCTGCACACGCCGTTGCGGCCCAGCGTCTCCGTTAGGCCGTCGATCTTGCCCCAGTCCAGTTGCAGGCCGGGGCAGACCACCAGGCGGCGATAGCCGATACGCCGGCCATCGGTCAGGGTGACGGCGTTTTCTTCCGGAGTGAAGGACGCGACGGTGGCCCGCAGCCAGCGTACGCCCTTGGGGATCAGCCCGCCTTCCTGCCGCAATGTATCCTTCAGGGACATGACGCCGGCCCCCACCAGCGTCCACCCCGGCTGGTAGGCATGGGTGGTGGCGGGGTCGATGACCGCGATCGACAGATTGGGCCGCGCGCGCCGCAGGCGTGCGGCGACCGTCAGGCCCGCCGCCCCGCCGCCGACGATGACGACGGTGAAGCGGTCGCTGTCGGGAATATCCGTCTGGGTCGGGGCCATGGGTGTCTCCTTACGCTGGTATTCGTATGGAGGACGATCCTAATGGCCCGTTTCCGAAATTCGTAGGCGAATTTCGGAGGTCAGCCGGGCGGCCGGATTACTCCGCGTCCTTGAACCAGACTTCGACCGGGCCCTGGAGCTTGATCGTCATCGGATTGCCGCGCCGATCCGTCGTCCGGCCGACGGCCAGGCGGACCCAGCCCTCGCTGATGCAATATTCCTCGACATTCGTCTTCTCGACGCCCTTGAAGCGCACGCCGATCCCGCGCTCCAGCAGGGCAGCGTTATGGAACGGGCTTTCGGCATTGGCGCACAGGCGATCGGGGGGCGTGTCACTCATCGGAGGGGACCTTTGCTGGAGACGTTCGGTAATGGGGTGGTGACATAGCGGGTCCGGGCCGCCAATCCAACCACGGGCGCGCATCTGCCATGTGCCGGTGCGGCATCACGCCCGCCGAATGCAATGGACAGATGGCGCGGAAACCGTGACATACGGTCCCTTTCGTTATTCGGATTCACGGCGCGGTCCCATGTCGTTTTCCAGTTCTCCCTCCACGTCCGCACTGGCCTATCGCCACCGCATTCCCGTTGGTTCGCTGCCCGCCTGGCTGGTGATCCTTCTGGGGTTGGTGACGGCGATCGGGCCGCTGGCGACCGACATGTACCTTCCGGCCTTTCCCGCCGTGGACAGCGAACTGGGCGGCGGGCCCGGCTCGGCACAGATCACGCTGGCTGCGTGGTTCGCCGGGCTCGCGATCGGACAGTTTTCACAGGGGCCGCTGTCCGACCGGCTGGGGCGGCGGGTGCCGCTGCTGGGCGGGCTGACGCTGTTCAGCATCGCTTCGGCCGGGTGCGCGCTCTCGACCGATTATCACATGTTCTGCGTCTGGCGGTTTCTGGGCGCGTTGGGCGGGTCGGCCAGCGTGGTGGTGCCGCGTGCCATCGTGCGCGACATCGCCACCGGCGCCCAGGGCGCGCGGATCATGGCGCAACTGACCCTGGTGTTCGGCCTGATGCCGATCCTGGCCCCCAGCCTGGGCAGCCTGGTGCTGTCGGTGGGCCACTGGCGCTGGATCTTCTGGTTCGGGACGCTCTACGGCATGGCTGGGGTGATCGCCATTGCCTGGACCCTGCCGGACACACTGCCGCGCGAGCGGCGGATTGCGCTATCGGCCTCGACCGTACTGTGGCGCTATGTCGGCATCGCCCGGGAGCCGATGTTTCTCTCGGCGGCGCTGCTGCTGGGGTTCTCGGCCTTCGTGATGTTTGCCTACCTCGCCAGCGCGCCGATCCTGTTCGAACAGATCCTGTCCTTCACGCCGCAGCAATTCGGGCTGTTCTTCGGCATGAATGCCGCGCTGTTCATCGCCGGTGCCCAGATCAATGGCCGGCTGGTCCACCGGGTGGCGCCGCATGTGCTGATGCAGCGCGGCGTGGTGGCGATTACGCTGTCGGCCGGGCTGTTCCTGACCCTGTCCGTCGCCGGGCTTGCCGGGCCGCGACACCCGCTGCTGGTCTGCGCCATGGTCGGGCTGGTCACCGGATCGCTGGGTTTCGTCAACCCCAATGCCACCGTGCTGGCCTTTACCCGGCATGGGCACCATGCCGGCAGCGCCTCGGCCCTACTGGGCACCCTGCAATTCACCATCGGATCGCTCAGCGGGGTGCTGCTGGGCTACCTGCCGCTGACCAGTGCCGTGCCGGTGGCGGCCACGATGGCGGGCGGCGTCGCCGGCATGCTGGCCTGCATGCTGTGGCACCGGCAGCATGCCGCCGCCGAAATATGATCTCGCTGGGGCATGATGCGCCGGAGCGGGAATGCGGGCGGGCACGCGCGACGATATATTGCATCGCACAATTTTCTTGACTCGGGGCGTCTTCACGATCATGAGATAGAGTCGAAGCAGCACTGTTACGCGCTTCATGGACGTTTCCTCCCTAGACTACGGCGGCGCACTTCGGGGCGCCGTTTTTTTTGGAGGGTCGCCTCATCTTCCCTTCCTTTGACGCGCCGGCCCTGCCGCGCTACGGCAGGAGGTATGATGGATCGCTCCGCCCATGTTGCCCGGCCGACAGGCCGGTTACGCCTCGCGTGAACGCCGTGCTCGATTTCATCGCGGCGCTCGGACGGGCCGCCTTGAATCTGGTCCGGACCGCCGGTGCCCTGACCCTGTTCGGCGTTGCCGCGCTGTCGCACCTGGTGCGGCCGCCCTTCTACTGGCGGATCTTCTTCGGCGCGCTGATCGAGATCGGCTTTTTCTCGTTGCCGGTGGTGGCGCTGACCGCCCTGTTCTCGGGCGGGGTGATCGCGCTGCAATCCTATACCGGCTTCGCGCAGTACCATGCCCAGGGCGCGATTGCCGGCATCGTCGTGTTGGCGGTGACCCGTGAACTGGGGCCGGTGCTGGCCGGGCTGATGGTGGCCGGGCGGGTGGGCGCGGCCATGGCGGCCGAAATCGGCACCATGCGCGTGACCGACCAGATCGACGCGCTGACGACCCTTTCGACCAACCCGATGAAATATCTGGTCACGCCCCGCCTGCTGGCCGGGACGATCGCCCTGCCCTGCCTGGTGCTGGTGGCCGATATCCTGGGCGTGCTGGGCGGTTTCGTGGTGTCGGTCGTGAAGCTCGATTTCTCGGCGCCGGCCTATATCGCCGCCACCTTCACGGCGGTGAAAACGATCGACGTGACCGTGGGCCTAGCCAAGGCGGCGGTGTTCGGCTTCCTGATCACGCTGATGGGCTGCTACCATGGCTATACCAGCCGTGGGGGCGCGCAGGGCGTGGGATCGGCCACCACGGCGGCGGTGGTGGCGGCCTCGATCCTGCTGCTGGCATCCGACTACCTCCTGACCGACGTGTTCTTCTCGCAATGACCCAGACTACGCCCAAGATCCGTATTCGCGGCCTGCGCAAGGCGTTTGGGCCGAAGGTCGTTCTCGACGGGATCGACCTCGATGTCATGCCTGGTACCTCGATGGTGATCATCGGCGGATCGGGGAGCGGCAAGTCCGTGCTGCTGCGCTGTATCCTCGGGTTGATTCCGGCCGATGCCGGGACGATCGAGATCGACGGTGTGGATGTGCTGTCGCTGCCGACCCGGCGGCGGGAAGCGGTGATCGAGACGATCGGCATGCTGTTCCAGAACGGGGCGCTGTTCGACAGTCTCAGCGTATGGGAAAATGTCGCCTTCGGGCTGCTGGCCGCCGGGCGGCGGCATGGCAAGCGCCCCAGCCGGGCCGAAGCCCGCGCCACGGCCGGCCGGGTGCTGGAACAGGTGGGGCTGGACCCCTCGGTGGGTGCGCTGTCGCCTTCGGAGCTTTCGGGCGGGATGCAGAAGCGCGTGGGCCTGGCCCGCGCCATTGCCGGGCAGCCCGACATCCTGTTCTTCGACGAGCCCACCACCGGGCTGGACCCGATCATGGGCGCGGTGATCGACGGGCTGATCGTGGATTGCGTGCGCAAGCTGGGATCGACTGCGATTGCGATTACCCACGACATGGCCTCGGCCCAGCGGATCGGCGACCAGGCGGCGATGCTGTACAAGGGCAAGCTGATCTGGCAGGGCCCGGCGACCTCGCTGCTGAACAGCGGGAACCCCATGGTGGACCAGTTTACCCATGGGCGGCGCGAAGGGCCGATCAGCATGGAATTGCGGCGGTGAACGCAAAAAGACTTTCATCCGTTCAGGGACACCACAAGTCCCCAGCCCAAGGCCCCTGAACGAATCAAAGTTTTTTGGTTCTTTTTTTCAAAAAAGAACAGGCTTCCCTTATCCTTCCCGGAGTCACCGTGGCCCGCCGTCCTTCCGTCCATTACGTCTGCCAGTCCTGCGGCGCCGTCTTTCCCAAATGGGCCGGTCGGTGCGAAAGCTGCGGCGCGTGGAACAGCATCGTCGAGGAAGCCGCCGAGCCCGCCGCCACCGGGGGCACCGCGCCGCGTCGCGGCCGGGGGGCCAAGGTCGCGTTCGTCAGCCTGGCGGGCACGGCCGAGCCGCCGCCGCGCATCGGCACGCGGATGGCCGAACTGGACCGCGTGCTGGGCGGGGGGCTGGTGCCGGCCTCGGTCGTGCTGGTGGGCGGGGACCCTGGCATCGGCAAATCGACGTTGCTGCTTCAGGCCGCCTGCGCGCTGGCGGCCGCCGGCCGACGGGTGAAATATATCTCGGGCGAAGAAGCGGTGGACCAGATCCGCCTGCGCGCGCGCCGGCTGGGGCTGGATGCGCCGGGGCTGGAGATTGCCGCCGCCATCAACGTGACCGACATTGCCGGGACGCTGGAAAGCGAGCCCGATATTGCGCTGGTGGTGATCGATTCGATCCAGACCATGTGGCTGGAATCGGTCGAGAGCGCGCCCGGCACCGTCAGCCAGGTGCGGGCCACCGCGTTTGAACTGATCCGACTGGCCAAGCAGCGGGGATTCAGCCTGATCCTGGTGGGGCATGTGACCAAGGAGGGTGCGCTGGCCGGGCCGCGCGTGCTGGAGCACATGGTCGATGCGGTGATGTATTTCGAGGGCGATCGCGGCCACCAGTTCCGTATCCTGCGGGCCGCCAAGAACCGGTTCGGCGCGACCGACGAGATCGGCGTCTTTGCCATGACCGATCAGGGGCTGGTCGAGGTGCCGAACCCCTCGGCGCTGTTCCTGGCCGAACGGCGGGGGAATATCGCGGGCTCGGCCGTGTTTGCCGGGATCGAGGGCACGCGGCCGGTGCTGCTGGAGGTGCAGGCGCTGCTCTCGCCCAAATCGGGCGATTCCGCGCCGCGCCGCGCCGTGGTGGGCTGGGATACGTCGCGCCTGAACATGCTGCTGGCGGTGCTGGAGGCCCGGTGCGGGCTGAAGCTGCATGGCATGGACGTGCATCTGAACATTGCGGGCGGCCTGCGCGTGCTGGAACCGGCGGCCGATCTGGCGGTGGCGGCGGCGCTGGTTTCGGCCGCCACCGGCAAGCCCACCCATGCCGGGGCCGTCTATTTTGGCGAGATCGGCCTGTCCGGCGAGATCCGGCAGGTGGCGCAGGTCGATGCGCGGTTGAAGGAGGCCCAGAAGCTGGGTTTCGATGCCGCCTTCCTGCCCCGGCGCATCGCGCGCGGCAATACGCGGCTGGTCGCGCCCGAGGGGCTGCAATTGAATGAAATCGGCCATCTGGGCGACCTGGTGACCCTGTTCGGCGGCGCGGATAGCGAGGAGGCATGAGCGCCGACGGCCTGGTGATGCTGGCCGAGCCCGCCCGACTGGAACGCGACGTGCGCAAAAGCCTGTTTCTGGCTCAGGCGGCACCCGTGACGACGCCAGCCGACGCCCTGGCCTTTGTCCGCGCCGTGTCGGACCTGGACGCCACGCATAATTGCTGGGCCTATCGCATCGGGCAGGATTACCGCAGCGATGACGATGGCGAACCGGGCGGCACGGCCGGCCGGCCGATTTTGCAGGTGATCGACGGGCAGGGTTTTGACAGTGTGGTGGTGGTGGTCACCCGCTGGTTCGGCGGCATCAAGCTGGGTGCGGGCGGGCTGGTGCGCGCCTATGGCGGCACGGCGGCGGAATGCCTGCGTCTGGCGCCGCGCGTGCCGATCGTGCGGCGGACGCGCCTGACCTTTCATTGCGGCTTTGGTGATCTGGCGCTGCTTCAGGCACGCCTGCCCGCGCTGGATGCGGTGGTGGAGGACGAGGCATTCGACGCGGAGGGGGCGCAGATGGTGATTGCCGTGCCTGAAGGAGACGTGGAGAACGCCATTGGCCGGATTGCCGACCTGACGCGGGGGCAGTCGGTTCCTCGGGTGGTGGTGTGAAGCAGTCTTCTTTTTCTGAAGAAAAAGAAGCAAAAAGACTCTTGATCGTTTGGGGACGTTGCGTGTCCCCAGCACAAAACTCCTGAACGAATCAGAGTTTTTTGGTTCTTTTTTGCAAAAAAGAACGAACACTGTCGATCCGGGCAAAGGTAACGAGATTACCCGCCAGCACCAGCCCGACCCCCAGCGTCATACCCGCCGTCCAGTGCGTGCCCTCGAACAGGATCGAGATCAGCAGGGCCACGACCGGGGACAGGATGGTGGTATAGGCCGCACGATCGGCGCCGATAAGGTGCACCAGATGCAGATAGGCCAAGAAGGCGACGACCGACCCGGGCAGGGCGAGATACAGCAGGGCCGCGATCCAGGCCGGATCGGTCGATCCCGCCAGCGACTCCCCGCGTGCCACCTGCGAGACCGCCAGCACCGCGCAGCCCCAGAGCATGCCGCGATAGACCGCGTTGGGCAGGTCCACCCCCGCCATCGCCACCCGGCGCGACAGGATATTGCCGCAGGAGAACAGGAAGGTTCCCGTCAACGCCAGGGCCGCGCCGGTCTGCGAGATGCCGGCAACCCCGCCCATACCGGTGAGGCAGGCGACGCCGCCGATGGCGATACAGCCGCCGGCAATGCTGCGCACGCTGGGACGCAGGCGGAAGAACAGCCACTGATTCAGTGTATTGAACAGGGTTGCCACGCTGAAGATGACCGAGACGGTACCGCTGGCCAGAGTGATCTCGGACCTGTAGATCGCCAGGAAATTGCATGAAAACATGCATGCCCCCATCGGGGCGAGCCAGAGATGCGTGCGCCATGGAACCCGGCGGAGCCGGCCGGACAGGTACAGCCATGCGCCCATCGCGGCCGACGCGATCATGAACCGCCAGAAGATCGCCGTGCCCGGCACGGTGACGCCGACCTGCACATGAATGGCGAACCAGGTGGTGCCCCAGATGACCACGACACACAAAAACAGCAGGCCGAGCATGCGGTTCCCTCTTCGAAAGACCGTCATCCTATCGGGACACCTGGCTTGCCGCGCGGGGGCAGCTGTCAGAATCCTGCGCTTTCCTGCATTGCGGCGTGGCGCGTGGCCGTCGATCGCGGTCTATAGTCGGGAGGGCGGCCCCGGCCGTCCGATCCGTTCACCTTCCGCTCCCTGCCCTTGTCCATCATGACCGCACTGGCCGACCTGACGATTGTCCGCACCCTGCATGCGACCGGCGCCACCCTGCGCTCGGCGGCCCATGTCGGCCACGGGTTGGCCGTCGCGGTGTGGGATCGCGACGAGATCGCCCAGACCCGATACGACACGCCCAACCACCATACGCTGAGCCTGTATCTGGAACATGGCGAAGGGTTTCGCAAACGTCTGGGCAATAGCTGGAAATGCAGCAACGGTGCGGGCGACCTGTGCCTGATGCCCGCGCGATCGACCAGCGACTGGGATGTGTCCGGACCGATCCGGATGTTTCATCTCTATATCGTTCCACAAGCCTTCGATCGCGCAACGGTCGAACTGTTCGACATGGACCCTGCCCGTGTCACCCTGCGGGAGGACGCCTATTTTCGCGATCCACGGATCGAGGCGCAGGTCCGCGCGATGATCCTGTCCCGGCATTGGACCCTGCCGGCGGACAGGGTGGCCGTCACGCAGGCCGGAATGGAACTGATGGCCTATCTGCTGGCGCACATGACCGATCGCAGGCCGGACATACCGCGCCGGGGCGGACTGTCGCAGGCGGCGTCCCGCCGGGTGCGGGCGCTGATCGACGCGCGGATGGAGCGGCCGCTCTGCCTGGACGACCTGGCGGGCGCGGCGGGGCTCAGCAGCTTTCATTTCGCGCGGGCGTTTCGCCAGACGCATGGCGAAACGCCGCATCAGTTCCTGACCCGTCTGCGGATCGAACGCGCCCAGCAGTTGCTGCGCCACGGCGCATCGCTGGCGCGGATTGCCGAACTGTGCGGATTCAGCAGCCATAGCCACCTCACCGCCCGTTTCCGTGCGCAGACCGGGCTGACACCCAGCGATTACCAACGCCATTGTGGCGTGCGGCCCGAACCGGCCGCTAGAGCAGAACCTGTTTGAATGCGTGCATTCAAACAGGGGAAGAGGCTCGTAAAAACAATAAACTGGAGCATTTCTACCGAACCGGTTTCCGGTGGAAATGCTCTGGGTGACCGGATGGTCAGCGGGGCAGATCGGGCCGGTTGATCTTTTCGACAAACGGGCCGATTTCTTCTGCCGGACAGGGGCGGCTGATCAGGAAGCCCTGGATTTCAGAACAATTGATGCCCTTCAGGTAATCGAACTGTTCCTGCGTCTCGACCCCCTCGGCGGTGGCGACGACATTCAGGCTTCCGCACAGGCCGGTAATCGCCCGGATGATTGCCGCGCCATCGCCCTCCCCCCCATGAAGATCGTTGACGAAGCTGCGGTCGATCTTGATCCGCGTGAACGGCAGGCTGTGCAGGAAGCTGAGCGAGGAATAGCCGGTTCCGAAATCGTCCAGCGCGATCTGTATTCCCTGCTCGCGCAGACGCTTCAGGACGCAGGCGGCCCTGGGCACGTCGTCGATCATCGCGGTTTCGGTAATTTCCAGTTCCAGGCGCGAGGGCGGGCAGCCCGTACGTTGCAGGGCCGCTTCCACATTGTCGATCAGGCCATCGTGTCGGAACTGCGCCGCCGAGACGTTGACCGAGACCATGATATCATCCGGCCAGTCCTTCGCCTGCCGGCATGCCGTCTCCAGCGTCCAGGCACCGATCTCGTGCATCAGGCCCATCCGCTCGGCAACCGGGATGAAATCGCCTGGAGGAATCAGGCCCTGTTTCGGATGTCGCCAGCGGATCAGGGCTTCCACCCCGACGATGCGGCCACTGCGGACATTCAGGAACGGCTGGTACAATAGTATGAATTCGTCCCTGGCCAGCGCGTGATGCAGATCGCGCTCCAGATCCATACGCCGCTGACGCAGGCTGTCGCGTTCGGGGTCGTAGAAACAGATCCCGTCATCGATGCCACCCTTGGCACAATGAAGCGCGACATCGGCCTTGGACATCAGTGTGTCGCGATCGTCGCCATCGGTCGGAAAACGCACGACCCCGATCGCGACGCCCACCGTCACTTCATGTTTGAAGACCGACATGGGGCGGGAGAGGACGCTGCGCAGCATCCGGGCAAACCGGCGGATCGCCTGGTCGCCCTGTTCGGAGCGCAGAATCAGCGCGAACTTGTTGCCCCGGATATGGGCGGCGGTGTCTCCGACCCCCACCGTGCGCCGCACCCGCAGGGCTGCGATCCGCAGCAATTCGTCACCCGCCGCGTGGCCCATCGAATCATTGATGCGCTTGAACCCGAACAGGTCGAAATAGAGAACCGCGAACGATCCCGATGCCCGTTCGCACAACGTGCCCAGTTGCAGTCGCAGCCCCTGGAGGTTGGCCAGGCCGGTAAGGTCGTCGTGCTGTTCGAGAAAACGTGTGCGATTTTCCAGCCGCCGCAGGTCGGTGACATCGCGGCACAGCAACAGGAAGCGCCCATCCTGCAAGCTGATCCAGGAGAGGGCCAGCGTACGCCCGAGCCGCAGGATTTCGGTCGACCAGCCTTTGGGCACGATGGGCCGGGCAGTCTCTTCCGTGGTCCATTCCGTGCAGGTCAGCGCGGCGAGAATCGTTCGGGCGGGGGCGCCAGGCTTCAACCCATCCTCTACCCGACCGATCAGGGCATCGAAGCGCATATTATAATGCAGTAGGCCCTCATCGGCGCCGAACAGGGCGATCCCGTCCGGCAGCGCGTCCAACGCCCCGTACAGTTCTGCACCCCCCTGGCTTGCCGCGTCCGGATCATCCTGCGCGATGGCGACCGTCACCGGCACATCGATATCCGCCCGCCTGCCGGACAGGGCGTGGCGGCGGACGCGAACACACAGATGCACCCCGTCCTGACGGACGAATACCCCCACATGGCCGCCCGGCGCGTGGGTAGCGGCTGCCGAAGCGGGAGGAGAAACAAGGAACAGGCCGGAAAAGGGGCTGCCGACCACATCATCGGCAGTATGCCCGGTCAGCCGCTCGGCTTCCCGACTCCAGGACGTGACGCGCTCCGCCGGGTCGAGAAGGCAGACGAAATGTTCAGACACGCGCGCGCATTCCGTAACCCGGAACCGCAACATGACGGCCAGCCATCCGATTCAGATCTCTGTCAAAAAACAAGGAAAAACCCAAATCGTCTATGCATGCCTCAATGCCTTCCGCACCATGTCGCGACAATAGAGCCCAGGAAATGACACCAAAAAAGAATTAAGAAAATATACCCTCGGCCGCTCGATCTGCGGGGAAACGCGATCAATCTCCAAATACGACCGTCTTGCTGCCATTCAGGATCACCCGGTCGTCCAGATGGCAGCGCACGGCGCGCGAGAGGACGCGCCGTTCGATATCACGCCCCTTGCGCACCAGATCATCAGGCGTGTCGCTGTGGCTGACACGTTCGACATCCTGTTCGATGATCGGCCCTTCATCGAGATCCGCCGTCACATAATGGGCCGTGGCGCCGATCAGTTTCACCCCGCGCGCATGGGCCTGATGGTACGGACGCGCACCCTTGAAGCCCGGCAGGAAGGAATGATGGATATTGATGCACTGGCCTGACAGCCGCGCGGACAGGGAATCCGACAGCACCTGCATGTAGCGGGCCAGCACGACCAGTTCCGAATTGGTCCGCTGCACGAGGCTCCATAATTCTTCTTCCTGTTCCGCCTTGTTGTCGCGCGTGACCGGCAGATAGTGGAAGGGGATGCCCCCCATGTCGATATGGGCGTAGGTCTCGCGCGGATGATTCGCGACGATCGCGGTCGGGATCATCGGCAGTTCGCCGATGCGCCAGCGATAGAGCAGATCGACCAGGCAGTGGTCGAATTTCGAGACCATCAGCAGGACCCGGCGGCGCACCGCGCGGTCATGCAGCGTCCAGTTCATGCGGAAGCGCGACGCCACGGCATCGAGCCGCGCCCGCAGCCATTGGGTACGCTCGGCATCGGCCGGGCCGGTGAAGACGACGCGCATGAAGAACACGCCGCTTTCGGTATCGTCGAACTGCTGGGCCTCGATGATATTGCCATCGGCTTCGTACAGGGTCGTGGCGATCGCCGCCACGATGCCCGGCCGATTGGGGCAGGACAGAGTGAGTGTCCACGTTGTCGGCCCCTGCGCCCGATGATCAGTCATGCCGGACAATCCACCAACAGAAGCTCCTGAAAACGCGCGTCCGATACCATAGGGGCCGCTCCCTGGAACTCAAGCCCCCCGGTTGCGTTCCGCCGGCGGTCGCACGGCCCGCCATGCGGCTTCCAGCGCATCGGCCATCGTATCGAACGGCGCGCTCCATCGGTCTGCCGGGCAATCGCCACTACCCGCCTCGCCGATCGCGGCCCGCCAGCGGGCGGCCTGCCCAGCATCCGGCAGGCGTTCGATCCGCACGATGCGGTCTTCGGGGATGCGCAACAGCAGGCGGGCCAGGCGTCGCTCCGGCGTCATGGGCGTTGCGTAATTATGAGACATCGGCCTTTCTCCCGACAGTGAAGCTGGGCCGTATGGCGGCACCGGGCAAGTGGTTTCGGTTGCATCGGAAGCCCCGACCGGTTTCAACAGTGGAACGCCCCCGGACCCTTCGTCCGCTCGCCATCCCCCACAGCAGCACCATATATAAGGAGTCCCCGTGTCCCCCTTTCCCGGAATTCTGCCCGACGAACCGATCGACAGTGTCGCTCACCTGATCCAGACCGCGCTGACGCCGATCTTCATGCTGTCGGGAATCGGCACGCTGCTGAACCTGTTCAACACCCGTCTGGCACGGGTATCGGACCATATCGAAAAGTCCAACGACGCGCTGGCAACGACGAAGGCCCCGACGGAGCGCCGCCATCTGCGCCAGCATATCCGGCACCTGCACCGGCGCACCCTGTTGCTCGATGCATCGATCCTGCTGGCCGCGGTCGGCGGAGCGGCCACCTGCGGGGCGGCCTTCGTGCTGTTTCTGGGCAGCCTGCGCGATTCCTCGGTGGCGTCCTGGCTGGTGGTGATGTTCGGCATGGCCCTGATCTGTACAGTGGGCGCGCTGGCCGCGTTTCTGTGTGACAGTCTGGCCGCATGGCATGGTCTGCGCATGACCACATCCTGGGCACGATCCACCCACCCGAAAGACTGAGCGATCGGCCGACAGGGGCCGGATTTCTTCATTACAAATATGACAGGCCACAAAATGGGCAATATGCCTATTTTGTGGCCTGTCCTGTCGGATTCAATAACCGGTCGCCCGCGCTCCGCACAAAAATTCGCCAGAAATGATCCGATTCGTTTTTCTGACTCGGGACAATAAACAAGGTGCTGTTTACGAAGTGAACAGACTATTCGTCCTATGGTTACTATGCGTTTTTTAACCATCAGGTCTCATGTTCATTTGTATTGCGAGAGATCCGATTTCGGTGTTGGTTCCGCACCCAACACCAACCTATAGGATTTCGGATAATGTTTATTCAGGAAATTGGCAACCTTGTCGCCAGTTCGATGGACGTCGCGTCGTTCCTCCCGCTCGTCGCATTCCTGCCGATCGTTGCCGCGCTGATGCTGGCCACTGCCGTCGCCGACCGCATCGCCTGATGCGGCGGCCATGGCGGCCAGTCTGTGTGACCTGCACCATGGCCTGCCTGACGGCGGGCATAGGGTCCGGCCTGAGTCGGATCTGGATGGTTTTCCATCCGCCTGGCGTGCTGTTTCCACGCCGCGCCTCGCCTAGCCCTGGATGACCGGCCTGGACTGATCCGGCTGGCTCTGTCCTGGGGGCGGGCCTTCCTTTGACCGAGACCTCCGCATGCCCCGGCCTGCCCGCGCCGTCGCTGTTACGGCGCGCTGTCGGTCGGGTCGATCGCGTAGGCAGAGAGGTCCAGCGTGCGGTGCATCACGCCCTGGGCGCGCAGGAAATCCATGAAAACGCGATAACGCCGGCCGTTGAGCAGCGCCGGTTGCTTGCAGACGCGCGGCAAGGTCGCCGTCCAGGCGGCGCGGTTTAGCGGTGTGTCGAGTTCCGGGTGGTCGTGAACCGCCTGGGCCAGGATCTCATCCGGGTGGTTCAGCAGGGCGTTGGTGCCTTCTTCCAGGGCCAGTATGAAGCGTACGATCTTCGCATCGCGGGCATGGTCGCGCGGGGCGAGAAAGATCAGTTCGTCATTCAGCGGAACGCCATGTTCCTCGGGATAGAACGCCACCGGGTCGAACCCCTTCTGCCGGAGGTCGATCAGTTCGTAGGTCCGGGTCGCGCCGATGACCGCATCGACCGAATGCGACATCAGGGCCTGTTCGAGTTGGAAATTGACGTTCACCTGCCGCACGTCGGACAGCGATAGACCGACCGACCCCAGCATCGCCGCCAGCACCGCGTCATCGACGCCGGCCATCGAGATGCCGATTGTCTTGCCTTTCAGATCCTTCAGGGATTTGAGGCCCGGTGCCGCGATCAGCGTATCCAATGGCGTGTCGATCATCGTGCCGACCCGTACCAGCGGAATGCCCTGGTCGGCGAGCATGCCGAGCTGGGTCTCGTAGGACACCGCCAGATCGGCCTGCCCCGCTGCCACCAGCCGCGCCGGCGATCCCGGGTCGGATGGTGCGATCAAGTGCACCTGCAACCCGTGACGGCGAAAGGCGCCGCTGTAATCCGCCGCCAGCAGGGCCGCGTGATCGGCGTTCAGGAACCAGTCGAGGATCACCGTGACCGTTTCGGGTGCGTCGGCTCGTGCCGTCGGAAGGCCGAGGAACAAACACGACAATATTATCAGCAGGCGGCGCAGGGTGATCATGGGGGCTCTCTCTTCTTCTTTTTCTGAAGAAAAAGAAGCAAAAAGACTTTTATCCGTTCAGGGACATCGTATGCCCCAGGCACAAGGCTCCTGAACGAATCAAAGTTTTTTGGTTCTTTTTTTCAAAAAAGAACGGTCTTCCATCACGGCGGTGTCGGACCGAACAGGCCGATATCAAGATGCTTGCCGGTCGAATAATTCAACCCCGAGACGCGCCCGAATTCGATCACATCCAGCCCATCGGCATGGAGACGGTCGCGGAATGCCGGCTCGTCCTTTCGGTCCACCAGCGCCAGGCCGCAGGCCCGGTTGTCGCGCAATACGTCTGCCGCCTCCTTCGGGCCGACCAGGACCGTGTTCTGGCCCACAAGAAAGACCAGACTGGGCTCGGAGAATGAGGGCGAGACGACCAGCGTATCGGGGCATGGCCGGTAATCATCGACCAGCGCCGCCAGGCGGGGGCTGAGCCAGATCGTCTTCAGCGCCGGCACCACCGTCAGGAACAGACCCACATGAATGATGATAGCGGCGGCGATAGCGGACATCGCCGCGTGCAGCATCTGGCGGCGGAACAGAAGCCGGGTGGCGATGACCAGTAGCGGCAGCGCACCGAGGGGTACCAGCAAAGAAGCCGGCACGATTTCATGCTCCAGCCGCCAGAGCAGAACCGGGCCAGCGACGGACAGGACAAGGCCAACCGCCAGCCATAATGCGCCATACAGCGCCAGCACTGCGCGGCCAGCGCGCGAGGCAGGCCAGCGCCAGCGATCGCGCGTGGTCACGATCGCCGCCGCCGCCAGCAGGGCGATGGCCGGGTAGGTCGGCAGGACGTAATGCGGCAGCTTGGTTGCGATTGCCTCGAACACCAGCCAGTGCGGCACGATCCAGCACAGTAGGAAGCGTACTGGCGGCGTGTGGCGCTGAGCCCAGACGAAGGGCAGCGCCAGAGCCGCGAAGAGCGATCCGGGCCAGAAAGCCAGTGCGAAGACCGCCAGATGATAACCCGGCGGCAGGCCATGCGCCTGCTGCCCGCTGGCGACCTTGCCGAGAAAATTGGTGCCCACGGCGCGCGAGAAGAAATCGCCATGGCTGACGACACCGATCGCGATGCACCAGGGCAGGACGATTGCCAGCATCACCAGCCATCCCCATGCCGGCCGCAATCGGCGCCACCAGTCGATGCGCCGTTCCACCAGTGCAAGGGCCAGCGGCGTGCCGAAGCCGGGAATCAGGACCACCGGACCCTTCAGCATCAGACCCGCCCCCAGCGCCACCCAATAAAGCAGGGCCGCCGAAACGGGAGTCGCCTGCCCCTTTTCACGGTCCAGGTAGGCACGCAGCAGGCCGGTTTCGGCCAGCAGGACCGTGAGCAGCAAGGTGCTGTCGATGGTGGCCATGCGGCCTTCGGCCGTCATCAGAACCGATACCGCCAGCAGAGCCGCCGCCAGCAGCCCGCTGGTGGGGCCGAACAATGTGGCGCCGATCCATGCCGTCAGCACCACCGAAGCCGTGGCCGCCAGTAGCGAGGGAATGCGGTAGGGCCACACCGCCCGACGGTCCAGCGTGCCGGAGGCGGCCACCGACGCAGCCTCCAGCCAGTAGATTCCGGCCGGTTGCAGATAGCGCGGCTTGTCCTGGAACCGGACATCGATGAAATCGCCGCTGCGCAGCATCTGCGCGCTGGCTTCCATATAGCGGGGTTCGTCGCGATCCAGCGGCGGCAGGCTTGCCCGCCCTGGAAGCAGGAGTATGAAGGTGCCCAGCGCGAGCAGAAGATAATGACGGACGGTCAGCCGTGTCATTCCGGCACGTCTCCTCGGGAAGGATCGGGATGGGGATGGGGAATGTCCGGGTGAGCGCGCCGAACCGGCCCCGCAGGCCGCTAGAGCAGATCCTGTTTGAATGCGTGCATTCAAGCAGGTGAAGATACTCGTGAAAACAATAAACTAGAGCATTTCCACCGAACCGGTTTTCGGTGGAAATGCTCTAGTGGCGGCGTTTGCAACAGGCTCTTAGCGTTCCGTGACCTGACGCGGTAACCGCGTGCGGTTGATCAGCCATATCACGCCGAGCAGATCCCGGAACCCGACCAGCGCACGATTGAAATTGGTATATTTGGACGATCCGTGCAGCCGGTTACGGTGTCGGACCGGTTGGCAGAGCAACGGCGTGCCATAATGGCCGAACAGCGCAGGCAGAAAGCGATGCACGCCTTCAAATTGCGGCAGGCGCAGGAAATCCGCTCGTCTGAACAGTTTCAGCGGTGCGCCGGTATCGGGGCATCCATCCCGCAACAGCCGCCGACGGAGACCATTGGCGAACCGGGTTGCCAGACGCCGCGACAGAGTGTCCTGCCGACGCAGCCGGACGCCGACGACCAGCGGTGCCGGGCCCTGGGCCTTCTGCGCCAGATCGAACATCCGGACGATTTCCATGGGATCATCCTGCCCGTCACCATCGAGGGTGGCGATCCACTGGCCACGCGCAGCCTCGACCCCTGTGCGTACGGCAGCGGACTTGCCGAGCCGGCGGTCGTGACTGAGGATGCGCAAATCGGGAAGGATGCCGTCGGTCCTGGCCGCGACCAGAGCATCGACGGTGCCGTCGGTACTGCCGTCATCGACGAAGATGATTTCGCATGGCGGCAGCGCGCGAGCGGCCTCGGCCAGTTCCACGCAGACCGGCCGGATATTCTCTGCCTCGTTCAGAACCGCTGCCACTATGGACAGGATCGGTTCGGAACGATCAGAAGTGGCGAGCGGGGCCAGTAACCCGGTTCCGCTCAGGCAGCGCGAGACGACAGAGCCGACGGCAGGTCGGCAATCGAACGGTCGACGATCTGCTGCCCGGTTTCGGCCGGCAGGGCAATCGTCAGCGCATCGCGCGTGGCCTGGACCGCCACATCAATCGCCACCTGGCGGACTTCACGCACCGCGCTGCGCTCGGACGCTGCGATACGATCGCGCGCCATCTGCTCGCGACGGGCCGCCACGGATTCTGCCTCGCGCTTCGCGTCCTCGGCAATCCGGCTGGCTTCGGCCAGCGAATGCTCCACCAAGGCGCGAGCCTCGGCCAGCGCCGTCTCACGCTCGCGCGTGGCATCCTCAAGCATCTGCTCGGCCTCGCGGCGCAGGCGTGCGGCTTCGTCGAGGTCGGCGCGGATGCGCTCGGCCCGCGCATCGAGAGCCGTGGCCAGCGGTGCCCAGATCTTCCTGCCGAACAGGATGAAGAAAAGGAAGAAGGCGACGGCCGTCCAGAAACGGGGTTCGTGCAGCATGATCTTGAACCTGTTCCTTACTGTGGCGCGATCAGAGGCCGCGCGCCGTGGCGGCGTGGTCCACCGTCCGGGCCACCACATCGGCGGGCGCCGATACACCGGTCACCTGACGCACCAGCGCCTGCGCTGTTTCATCCGCGATCTGGCGCAGTGACCCGAGAGCGGCCGTACGAGCGGCAGCGACGCGGGCTTCCGCCTCGTGAATCTCAATGGCCAGACGGGCGTTCATCTCCTGCGTCTGCCGCAGGGCGCTGAGGCGCGCGTCCTCGATCACCTTGTCGACATTCGCCTGCGCCTCGGCCATCGCGGTGCGACGGGCCTGGTGCAGTTCGTCCACCGCGCTATCGGCTTCGGCCTTGGCGCGACGGGCGATATCCAGATCGTTGTCGATCGTCTGGCGGCGGCTGGTCAGTACCGCTTCGACCTTCGGCAGCGCCGACCGGCTGAGCAGGACATACAGCACCAGGAAGATCACGGCGCCCCAGATCACCTGGCCGATGACGAGGGGGTTGGCGAAATCCAGCTGTGGCATGCCCGCGGCCCGCGCGCCCGGCGCAGCCATTACCATCACGGGCAAGGCCAGCGCGAGCGGCGTCGCGAGAGACGCCACCCGGCGGATGCTTGAGGCCGCGGAACGTGCCACGTTGGTCTCCGGTCTCAGACGAACAGGATCAGGAAGGCGATCAGCAGGGCATACAGGGCCACGGCTTCCGTCAGGGCGAAGCCGAGCATGCCCAGGCCGAACACGTGCGGACGCGCAGCGGGGTTGCGGGCGATGCTGCTGACCAGCGTGGAGAAGATGTTACCCAGGCCGATGCCGACGCCGGCGAGGGCGATAACGGCGATACCGGCACCAATTTCCCGGGCTGCAGCGATGTCCATAGCGAGGCTTTCCTTGTTTGGTTCAGGCGTTCAAAAGGGCTGGGGCGGCGTCGCGGTCAGTGCGCGACCGCCTCCCGCAGATAGATGCAGGTGAGGATCGCGAAGACGTAAGCTTGCAACGCACCCACCAGCAATTCGAGCGCCATCAGCGCGACATTGATGACCACGGGACCAACGGCGAGTGCATCGCCGATCAGTCCGAGCCCGGCCAGCATGATCGTGAAGGCAGCGAACATTTCCAGCATCACGTGACCGGCCACCATGTTGGCGAACAAACGGATCGACAGGCTCACGGGACGTGACAGGAATGAGAGGATTTCGATCGGCACCAGCAGCGGCGCCAGGGCCATCGGCGCGCCGGCGGGCATGAAATGCGCGAAGAATTTAGCGCCCTGCACCTTCAGCGAGACAATCACCGACAGCACGAATACCATCAGCGCCAGCGCAACGGTGACGGCGACATGGCTGGTGAAGGCGAAGGAGAAGGGCAGCAGGCCCAGGTAATTACCCGCCAGGATGAAGAAGAACAGCGTGAAGACGAACGGGAAGAACGCACGCCCTTCCGGACCGATCGTATCCACGGCCATGTTATGAATGAAATCGTAGCAGATTTCAGCGGCTGCCTGCAGGCGACCTGGTACCACGGCCTTGGGACGCATGCCAACATACAGAAATGCCAGCACCGCGACCGAGGCCACGATCATCATGAGGGGCGACTGACTGAAACGCAGTGCCTCGCCCAGGCCACCCAGAACGGGATGGAGCTCGAACTGACCCAATGCGTCGATGGTGGATCCGGCCGCCAACTTCGTCTTCCCTCTACCGTTCCGGCCCCGCATCCGGGCCCGGCTTGTCCTCCAGGGCATCCTACGGCCTGACGAGACGCCAGACATTCAGTACGCCCGCGGCCCCGCCCAGTAATGAAAACAGGATCAGGAACACCGGGCGACAGCCCAGCCAACGATCGAGCCCCCATCCCATCGCGACCCCGACGACCAGGCCAGCCACCATTTCGGTGCCAGCCCGCAGAACGGTGCCTACGGTGGTCATGTCGTTACCTTGCGACCCTGCCTCGGCTGGCCGGTTCGGATTATTCCGATCCATGGCCTGCTTTAGGCGCTTGTCGAAGGCGTGACGGGAGCTGTCCGTTTCCTTACCCAATTTTTACACCTCCAGGCAGGTGCAGGCGCTAGCTAACGATGCGGCAGAAACCTGTCAAGCAAACGCTTTTGTTTCGGGACGCGGAAAAGAGGCGCCCCTGCTCTGTCACGCATGGAATAGGTGACAGTTCCCGGCATGGCCGCCCCGGGGAAACAGATGACATCGCGTTAATGCAACGTGAGAATATCAGGCATGATTTTATTGCATAGATAACGACGGCGCTTTCCTGGGCTTCCCATTCCCCGAAACGCCAGTCTGACCTGGCTTTTACGGATGAACGCTGCCGCCGGGGATTTCGTCATAAGCCGCGCTGCCCGGGAAGGGACCTGCCACCGGAGCGGCGGCCGGAGCGACATGGACGGTTTGGCCCATCGCCGGACCGATTTCCCGGGCGTCGATCGCGGTCCCGAGCGCACTGGTGCTGCCATTGCCGACGGCGTGCAGGGTCTGGCCCGGTTTCAACCATGCGGCCAGGCGCGTGGCTTCCGCCGGTGCGAGGTGAATCACGCTATAATCCTGCATCACCGCGCCCACCAGCCGGCCATGCAGGCTGTAGAGCGGCGCGCGGACCGTGCCGTCCACCACGATATCCGGCCCGGACGTGGTGACCGGCAGCCGGGCGGATATTGTTTCGGCATCCTCGACCGCGCGGCCGCGCTGGTCCTCGATCTCGTAAGCGCGGACGATGGGCAGTTCGCGCCCGTGCAGGCCGCGTGCGGAAATCTTCTCGCCGGGCTTGACCAGGCTGGCCACGGCCAGCCCGAGTTCGTGTGAGCACAGGATTTCGGTACCGTCGGTGAGGATCAGGCCGTCGATATCGCCGCCCGGTGTCGGCAGATAGTGCGCCACGGTGCCGGTCGTGACCGGCAGCGGCGATAAATCATAGGCCGAGACCGGCTGGCTGGCAGCCATCGCCGGGCCGGCGATCAGGGCTGACAGACCGGCCACCGCCGGAAGAAGGTGGGAACGCCGCAAACTCGCCATGCCTGCTCTCGTCATCTGCCTGATCGTCTTTTTCAATCGTCCCGGAACGGATCCGCCGGGCGGGATAGTGAAGTCGATCCCGCCCGGCGCGACAATCCCCCGAGGAAGAGGATCAGTGCCGGAAGTGGCGCATACCTGTGAACACCATGGCGATGCCGGCACGGTCGGCGGCGGCGATCACCTCGTCATCGCGGATTGACCCGCCGGGCTGGATCACGGCCGTGGCTCCCGCCGCGATCGCGGCCTCCAGCCCATCGGCGAACGGGAAGAAGGCGTCGGACGCCACCACGCTGCCTGCCGTCAACGGCTGGTCGAGCCCTGCGGCGCGCGATGCGTCCGCCCCCTTGATCGCGGCGATGCGCGCGGAATCCACGCGGCTCATCTGGCCCGCGCCGATCCCGACCGTGGCCTGGCCCTTGGCGTAGATGATGGCATTCGACTTCACATGCTTGCACACGCGGAAGGCGAAGATCAGATCCGCCATTTCGGCCTCGGTCGGCGCGCGCTGCGTCACCACCTTCAGTTCGGCCGGGACGATGCGGCCGTTATCGCGCGTCTGGGCCAGGAAGCCGCCCGCGACCGAGCGGATGATCACGCCCCCTTCGGCCGGATCGGGCAGCGCGCCGGTCAGCAGCAGGCGCAGGTTCTTCTTGCGCGACAGGACCTCGCGTGCTTCGTCCGTCGCGTCGGGGGCCACGATCACCTCGGTGAAGATGGCGGCGATGCGTGTCGCGGCCTCGGCATCCAGTGTGCGGTTCAGGGCGACGATGCCGCCGAAGGCCGAGACCGGGTCGCAGCGCAGCGCCAGGTCCCATGCCGCCGACAGGCTGTCGGCGGTCGCGATGCCGCACGGGTTGGCGTGCTTGACGATGACGACTGCCGGCGCATCGAATTCCGCCACCGCCTCGAACGCCGCGTCGGTGTCGTTCAGATTGTTGTAGGACAACGCCTTGCCCTGGATCTGCCGCGCGGTGGCGACGCCGGGACGGTTGCTGCCATCGGCGTAGAAAGCCGCCTGCTGGTGCGGGTTTTCGCCATAGCGCAGGCTTTCCCGACGCTGGCCCGCCACCGTCAGGCGCTCGGGCAGCACGTCGCCGCGCTGGGCCGCGAACCAGGCGGCGATCGCGGCGTCATAGGCGGCGGTGCGGGCATAGGCCGCGCCAGCCAGCGCGCGCCGTGCTTCCAGCGTGGTGCCACCTTCCGACAGTGCCGTGATGATGGCGCCATATTGCGCCGGGTCGGTCAGGACCACGACATGATCGTGGTTCTTGGACGCGGCGCGGATCAGCGCCGGACCGCCGATATCGATATTCTCGATGCAGTCCTCGGCACCGGCACCGGAGGCCACCGTGGCCTCGAACGGGTAGAGATTCACCGCGATCAGGTCGATCGGCGCGATGCCGTGCTGCTCCATCTGCGCGACATGGGCCGGCAGGTCGCGGCGGCCCAGGATGCCGCCATGGATCTGCGGCACCAGCGTCTTGACCCGGCCATCGAGGATTTCCGGAAAGCCGGTATGGTCCGACACCTCGGTCACCTTCAGCCCGGCCTCGCGCAGGGCACGGGCCGATCCGCCGGTCGAGAGGATCTCGGCCCCATGCGCGATCAGGGCGCGGGCGAGGTCGAGTAACCCCGTCTTGTCGGAAACGGAAATCAGGGCACGGCGGACCGGCACGGGCGTCTGGGTCATCGTGGGGCGACCTTTCACGATTGGGCGGCAGGAAAGCCCGCGTCCTTAGTCCAACCTGGGCGGACGGAGCAACAGACGTGTGGGCGGGGCTGCCGTATCCGGAGGGAAGGTCTTTTGTTCTTTTTGCAAAAAAGAACCAAAAAACTCTGATCCGGTCGGGAGCCTTGTGGTCGGGACATGCGCTGTCCCTGAACGATTGAAAGTCTTTTTGCTTCTTTTTCTTCAGAAAAAGAAGAAACCTTTCCGCACCGTTTCGATCATGTCTCGCGCGATCGGCAAAGGCGCGCCATCCAGACTGACGACCGGCCGAACCGACAGGCTGTTGACCAGAATAGCCCCCCCAGCCAGATCATCCGGCATCAGCGAGGCTTCCGCGACCAGACCGGCTTCCAGCAACACGGCCCGCGCGATGCCGGGCAACGCGCCATCTGCGACCGGGGGCGTCAGCAAGCGCCGGTCACGCAGGGCGAGCACGGTGCTGACGGTGCTTTCGGCCACCTGGCCCGCGCCATTCAGAAGCAGTGCGTCGTCGGCGCCACGCTGCTCGGCTTCCAGTCGGGCCAGGATATTGGGCAGGTAATTCAGGGTTTTGATCCGCGACAGGGGAGAATGCGCGTCGCGCCTGATCCGGGTGCTGAGGATCAGGCGGGCTGGCCCCGGCGCTGGTGCGGCCGGAAAGGGTACGATCAGAAGCGTAGGATGCGGCCGGGGGGGCGGCAGAAGGCCACGCGGGCCACAGCCGCGCGTCAGCGTCAGGCGCAAGGCGCCTTCGTCCAGGGTGTTCCGGCGTATGACCTGATGCAGGGCATCCTCGATCGCGTCCAGGTCGGGTTCAGGGAACAGGAGTGCCGCCGCGCCGTCACGCAGTCGGTCGAGGTGACGCGAGAGATGGGCGATATGGCCGGCCGAGACTCGCATGGTCTCAAACAATCCGTCGCCCAGGGTGAGGCCGCGATCGGCGGGGTCGATCCGCGCCGCGTCCCGCGCGATCAGGCGGTCGTCGAGCCAGAGGAGATTCATGGTGCAGCCTCGGCCGGATGGTCTCCAAACAGGGCCAGAAGCGGAGCGATTTTCAGACACATTTCCGCGTATTCCCGCTGGGGGTCCGACAGGATCGTGATCCCGCCGCCCGCCGCCGCCACGATCGTATCGGGGGTCGCGGCCAGGGCGCGGATGATGACTGAACTGTCCATGGCACCGTCGGTTCCGATGCGGAAAACGATCCCGCAATAGGGTCCGCGATCCGTTTCCTCCAGTTCGTCGATGATGCGCATTGCCTGATGCTTCGGCGCGCCTGTCACCGATCCGGGCGGCAGGGAGGCGCGGAGCAGGTCGATCGCGTCCTGGCCCGGTGCGAGCGTCGCCGTGACCTCGGAGACCAGATGATGGACATGGGCGAAGGTTTCGACCGACAGCAGTTCCGGCACGCTGACGCTGCCGATCCGCGCCACGCGGCCAAGATCGTTGCGCATCAGGTCCACGATCATCAGGTTTTCCGCCCGCTCCTTGTCGTCGACGGCCAGGTCGGCGCGGAGACGGTCGTCCTGTTCGGGAGTGGTACCACGCGGGCGGGTGCCCTTGATCGGCCTTGTCCGCGCCACCCGATCGCGCCCCAGATGTACAAACCGCTCGGGGGAGGCCGACAGCAGGCTGAATGCCCCTCCGCAGGCCAGCCATGCACCGAACGGTGCCGGCGAGGCGCGGCGCAGCGCCCGGTAGATGTCGATATCGGCCAGATCCGGTGGCCGTCTGGCGACATGGCGACCGGTGATGTTGACCTGAAAGATTTCGCCGGCGGCGATCCGCTCGACCGCAGTTGCCACGGCGGCGGCATATCGGTCCGGGGTGCGGTCGGGCACAAATACGGCGTGCGGCAGAGGCGCGGGCAGCGGGGCCGGTGGCAGCGTGGCCCATTCGGCATGGAATGCGGCGAACAATTGATCCGCGTCCGGACGGATGGTCGCCAGATGCACCTGATGATGCATGCGATCGAACAGCAACGCATGGTCATACAGGGCTGCCGACAGGTCGGGCCGGATGGGATCGGGCTGGTGGCGGGTCGGGATTTCCTCGGCCCATTGCCCCACGCCGTACCCAGCAAACCCGATGACACCGCCGGCGAACGGCCACGGCCCGGTGTCCGCCACCGGAGCCTGAGCCAACAAGGCTTTTAGCGCCTGGAGAGGATCGGTGCCGGCTACGGGCACGCCTTCACGCCGGCAGATGCCGCCGCGCCAGTCCAACACATGAACGGGACGGCGGCACAGGATGATCCAGCGGGCGCGCGGACCGGGCTGGCCGCCGCTGTCCAGACAAGCCAGCCATGGCTCGTCCTGCCACGCCCACAGCACATCGTCCGGGTCTCGCCAAGGCAGGGATGTGGCCCTTACGATGCCGGCTGACCGGTCCATCGCCCTTACGCCCCGGTGGCGAAATCGTCGATCAGGTCCATGACCTCGGCGACGTCCGAGGCTTCCATCACCCGGTGGGCTAGGCGGCGGCAATCCTCGAAAGACAGGGCACGCACCGTCTTCTTGACCCGGGGCACGGCCGAGGCGGTCATGGAGAACGAGCGCAGGCCCAGGCCGATCAGCAGCGGCACCACGCGCGGGTCGCCTGCGATCTCGCCGCAGAGCGAAATGGGACGATACTGGCGCAGCGCGGCTTCGGTCGCGGCCTGGATCAGGCGCAGCACGGCCGGATGGAGCGGGTGGTAGAGCGACGCCACCTCGGCGGAGGCCCTATCCACCGCCAGTGTATACATCGTCAGGTCGTTGGTGCCGATGGCCAGGAATTCGGCCTCCTGCGCCAGCGCATCCCCCATGATGGCGGCGGCCGGGGTTTCGACCATGATGCCCAGCGGCGGCAGGCTGTCACCCAGCGGTATGCCCTTGCGGCGCAAGCGGCGGGCCACGCGATGATAAATCTCCCGCGCCTCGCGCAGTTCGGGCACGATCGTGACCATCGGCAGCATCACCCGGACCGGGCCGGCAACGGATGCCTTGAGGATGGCGGCGAACTGGGTTTCCAGCACGGCGGGATGACGCAGCAGCAGGCGCAGCCCGCGCATGCCCAGCGCGGGATTGATGGTGTCGCCTTCCTGGTTCAGCCCGGCACGCTCCAGGGCTTCGCTGTGCTTCTCGCCGCCCCAGTCCACGACGCGGATCGTGGTGGTATCGCCCGCCATCGTGCCGATGATCTCGGCATAGATCGCCGCCTGCCGGTCTTCGTCCGGCATGGCTTCGGCATTCATGAACAGGAATTCGGTGCGCAGCAGGCCGATGCCCGAGGCGCCGGACTGGGCGATCAGCGGCAGTTCGGCCGGCAGTTCCAGATTGGCCTGCAATTGCAGCTTCTCGCCGCTGGACAGGCGGGCAGGCAGACGGCGCAGGCGGCCCAGCGCCTGACGCTCACGCGCATGGTCGGCCACACCGCAGCGGGCGACCGACAGCGTCTCCTCGTCCGGGTCGATCACCACATGGCCGGTCGTGCCGTCCACCACCATGGTCGCGCCGTCGCGCGCACGCGCCGTAAGCCCGTGGGCGGCCAGCACGGTGGGAATGCCCAGTGCACGGAGCATGATGGCGGTGTGATCGGTTGACCCGCCCTCCTCGGTCGCGACCGCGACAATGCGCGAGGGATCGATCAGCGCCGCGTCGGCGGGGCGCAACTGCTCGGCCACCAGCACCGTGCCAGCAGGCACTGCGCTGAAGGAACGAAACGGCGCGCGGCCCAGATTGCGCATCAGGCGCTGGCCGATTTCACGAAACTCGCCGGCACGGCGCTGGGCGGCCGCGGCATCCTCGCCGCCGGATTGGGCTCCCTCCTGCAGCAGGGCCTGTGCCAAGCTCTCGGTTTCCTCGCGCACGGCCAGTTCGGCCGTGCGTCCGTCGCGGACGATCCGGTCGTGAATGCCGCGTTGCAGGCGCGAGGGGCCGAGCATCCGGCGATAGACTTCCAGCAGCGAGCCGATCTCGATCTGGCCGTCCTCGGGCAGGATCGCCAGCCGGTCGCGCAGCCGCTCGATCTGCCGCACCGAGCGTTCGATCGCCTCGGCCAGACGCGCCAGTTCATGGTCCGGGTCGTCGGTACGGGCGGAGGCGTCGATATCCGGCGTGGGACTTTCCAGCACCAGCATCGCCGGGCCGATCGCCACGCCACCGACCGTCGCATCGCCGCTCAGGCGGATTTCGGCTGTTGCCGTGGCCGCGCTCCGGGGGCGGCGCCGGCGGCGGGGAGGAACCTGGTCGGGGGTGTCAGTCGTCTTCATGGAAGCCAGCCTCGATCAGGGCCGTCAGGGCCTCGATCGCCGCATGGGCATCCCATCCGGTGGCCATCAGCGTCACGGATTCTCCGCGACCGGCCCCCAGCATCATCAGCCCCATGATCGAGCGCGCCGAGACCGTCTGGTCGCCACGCCGGACCTCGACATTCGCATCGAACTGTTCGGCCACCGTGACCAGGCGCGCGGCGGCGCGGGCATGCAGGCCCCGGCGATTGACCATCGTCGCCGTCACGGACAGGACATCGGGGTCCTCGGGGTCCAGCCCTCCGGGAGACATTTCGGTGCCGGACATGCGTCCTCAGCCGACCGATGCGGCGCGCTGCTCGCCCAGCAGGCAGCTCCGGGCACCGCCCAGGCATTGCGGCGGCAGGTGGGAGGCGGTGGAGATATATTTGCGCCCGGCCCCCTCGGCGAGGTCGGCGCATTCCTCCAGCGTATGGCCGTTGCGGATCTGCGCCAGCTTGACCAGCATCGGCACGTTGACGCCGGCCAGGACTTCGACCCGCGCGCTTTCCAGCATGGAGATCGACAGGTTCGAAGGCGTGCTGCCGAACATGTCGGTCAACAGCAGGACACCGTCGCCCGTATCGACGCCGGCAATCACCTTTTGCAGATCCACACGACGCAGCACCGGGTCGTCCCCGGCCTCGACGTTCAGCGTTGCGAGTTGTTCCTGCGGCCCGACCACATGCTCCATCGCGCGCCTGAGTGTCTCGCCCAACGCGCCATGGGTAACGAGGACCATACCGATCATGAAGAATATCGCCCTTCCACGACGTCCGTCACAGGCTCTTTCGGCCGGCTGGCCCACCGCCAACGATATCGGCCCTGCCGCGCCAGTTCACGATGCATGACGATGACCGACCATGCGCCCTGTCCGTCCGCCCCTGATGACGGGAGATCGGATGGCGCCGCGCCAATGTCAATACGATGCGTCTTTCCTGGCGTCTCGCATGTTCCCGCGCATTCCGCAAGACGCTCGGCCAGGGCCTCGACGATCGTGACCGAACGATGCCGGCCGCCCGAACAGCCGATGGCGATGGTGGCGTATTTCTTGCCCTCGCGCACGAAGCGGGGCAGCACCAGCCCCAGCATGCCGTCAATCTGGTCCAGGAAACGCGGATAGTCGGGATCGGCGGCGACATACGCCGCGACCTCGGGGTCCAGGCCGGTTTTGGCCGCCAGTTCGGCGACATAATAGGGATTTCGCAGGAACCGGGCGTCGAACACCATATCGGCCTCGCGCGGCAACCCGGCGGGAAAGGCGAAGGACATCAGCGCCACCGTCAGCCCGCCGCCCCGCCGGTCGGTGCCGGGAGCGAACCGCGTTTCGATCACCTGCCGTAATTCGGGAGGCGGAAGGTCCGAGGTGTCGATCACCATGTCGGCGGCCGCCCGCAACCGGGCGGTGAGTTCGATTTCAGCTTCGATCCCGTCCTTTACCGCACCGCGCATCGCCAACGGATGGCGGCGGCGGGTGGCGGTGTAGCGGCGCAGCAGCACGCTTTCCTCGGCGGTCGCGTAGATCAGTTCGGCCTGCAGGCCCGGATTGACGCGCAGGCGCCCCAGCGCGGCCATGACCGCCGCCGCATCGAACCCCCTGGTGCGCGAGTCCACGCCGATCGCCACCGGTTGTTCGGCGCGGGTCACGATTTCGTCCAACATGCCCAGCGGTGGATTGTCGATCACCTCGTATCCCAGATCTTCCAGGATGCGCAGGATCGACGATTTTCCCGCACCGGACAGGCCGGTAACCAGCAGGATGCGGCGCGGCGCCGGGGCTCCGTCGAGTGAAGAATCCGTCACGGGAAATCCTGGCTGAACAAGAGGCCGGACACCTTCGGGCACGGGAGCCGCCTGCAGATCAGGCGGGGCTCACAACACCGTCCCACACGCATGGGATACTGAAAGGGCCGACATGGGAAGCGGTATATGGATTACAATTGCTCGGAGGTTAAAATCTTGCAACGACCGGCCAGCCCGTCAAGGGCCAGGTTGATCCGCGCCACGGCGGAGGGAAGTGCCGGATCCAGCCGGATTTCCGGCAGGCCGGTCACAGGATCGTGCCACGATGCGGGCAGCCGGTCGGGTCTTTCCTCCGGCCTGACCAGCCTGACGACCAGGACCGCCTGGGCTTCGGCCACAAACGGCAGGCGGGCGATCCCCATGCCTCGGACCTCGAGCAGCCCGGCCAGGGCCGGCGGTGCCGAGACCCTGTGGCCCTCGAGAACCACGCGATCGTCGGCGACCAGATCGTAGCCGGCATCGACCAGCCGCAGCAGCAGGTCCGACTTGCCGATGCCCGACGGCCCCAGCAGCAGCACCCCCTGCCGGCCGCGCGCCGCGCAACTCGCATGGACCTGAACCTTTGGCGAGCGTAATTGTTCCATATCCGTTAAAATGGCCCCTGAGGGTTGAAATTCATCGTGAACTGAATATGACGATTTCGTTATTTTATGTCCGGGTTGGGAGATCACGCACGGTATGACGGACCAGGAGATCCATGTGCGGCACCTGACCGGAATCGATCCACGCAGCACGGGAAACCCGCCCAGCCTGAAGGACCAATGCCGCGTGGCGCTGGACCGTGGCGCCCAGGCTCTGGCACGCGATGGCTACCGACTGCAGGACGTGACACGCATTATCTTCATGATGCGTGACACGGACGGCTTTCCGTCCTGCTTTCCGCTCCTGCGCGATGCCTTCGGTACCGGACGGCCCGGTACCACCTTGCGCCTGGTGCCGGGATTCGACGATCCCGATACCCAGATCGAGATCGAACTTGTGGTCGGTCCCTCGCATTTTTGAGGGCCAGCCTGGAAAGACGCGCCGGTGAAGAGCCTCCGGATCGAGGCGCGCGTTCAGGCACTGAAACGTGTCAGCGTCGCTGCTGGAGGATACTGGCCAGCGTGAACAGGCGGCGGGCGGTTTCGTCATCCATGTCGATCTTGCCACGCAGACGTTCGACCATCAGTGCCGCGCCGTCATTATGCAGGCCTCGCCGCCCCATATCGATCGCCCGGACGCGCATCGTGTTTCCCTCGCTTACCGCTTCGTCGAAACTGTCGACCAAGAGAACGTAATCCTTGATCAGGCGGCGGAACGGGGTCAGCGAGATTCGGTAGATGCGCAGCGGCTTGTCCTGCGCGTTGCGCACATCGAAGACCAGTCCATTGGTCTGAACCGACAGATGCAGGATGAACGGTCCGGTCAGCCCCTCGGGTAGGAAACGGGCCGTCTGTTGCAGGTCGGCGATCGCCTGGTTGACGTCGTTCTGCCGCGCCCGGCTGGTTGTATGCGCGTTCTCGACATCTTCAAGGACGACGCGCGCCAGTACCGTGGGGTTGGTCGGGCCGCCGCCATGCGATGGGTTGTCGGGTAATGGATGCACTGACCCCCCTTTCCTGCCCCGGCTCGCTCCCGCAACGGGCGCCATGGTCGACGACTATAATACACGTCATGCGCGGCGCGGACATGAGGGACCGGAAGACAATGCTCCTGCCGAGTGATCGCCTCCGGTGCAAATCGGTTCAGATTTCAATCACAGGTCAGTGAAAGCGAACCCAGATGGGCAAATTTGACAGCGATCCGGGTCCCGGGGTCGACGAAAAGGGTGCCGGATCGCGATCCCGTCGTGACGATGGTGCCGGCGGCCAAACCGCCGGCGTAACGGGCAGCGTGCGACGCCAGCCATACCAGCAGGCGGATCGGATCGCCCGCCGCATTGCCTCCGACGTGATCGACAGCCACGCGACCGTCGATCGTGAGGGTGACCCGCTCTTCCATCGGCACCAGAGCGCGCCAGTCCGATATGCCCGGCCCCACGAACAGGGCACCATGGCTCTGCTGATCGGCCAGATGATCGAATACCGGCTGGCTGCCCGGCGTGACGAAACGGGTATCGATGATTTCGATGGCGGGATGCGCGGATTCGATCGCATCACAGACTTCGTGGGTCGTATAGGGCACGTCGCGGGGAAGCAGGGCCCGGCCGAAACGATAGGCGATTTCGGCTTCCACCCCGATCAGGCGGCACAGGCCGCGCGGCAGGGTATTCGTGGTATCGAACAGAGTCGAAGCGGCGATGGGCGCAGTGGCCGGTTCGGAATCCGGCGCTTCGGCCCCGACCTTCCAGCCGGCGATCCTGCCACCCAGTGCCCGCAGCGTCGCGTGCTGGATGCGATAGGCTTCATCCGCCGACGCGACATGATAGCCGTCGGGAAGGCATTCCAGAGGAGATGCCCCGGCCCGAACCCGAAGGAAGGCTTCATCGACCGACATCGTCACGCGTCCCCTGTCCGGAGCGTGCGACCGGCCTCCGGATGGCGATCGCGCACGGTCACAGCAAGGACTGCGACCGGCTAAGCACCATGTTGCAGACTTTCTGCGTCACCTGCTGCTTGAGGCCCTGCCCGGCCGACGCGAGCGAGAAGGTCTTGCCGTTGCCGGTATCCAGCAATCCGCGCTGGCCTGCCTGATAGGCGCTGTCGCCCTGACCGCTGATCCCGGCCTTCTGGCCGAGGGCATTCATGACCGGCGACGCGGTGCTGGCGCCGAGGAAATTGTTCTGCACGCAATAACCCAGAAGGCCGACCAGATTGCTGGACCCGGCGGAGGAGACTGACGGCAGGCCCATCGACCCCATCATGCCTTGCCCCATGTCCGACATGCCGGGCATTGAGGGCATCTGGGCGCGCGCCACGCTTGCGCCGGAAAGTGACGCAGCCGCCACGACGGCCGCGAATGACAAGGCAACGAAATGACGGCTCATGCACCACATCCTTTTTTTGGCTCCTGCCGAGCATAACCTGTCGATATGGCCAGAATATGAATGACGTTGCCCCGGCACGCGAACAAAATCCGAGGGTTCGGTCAGAATCCCGAATTGAACGCCAATGAATAGTAAAGCTGCCGGACCAGCGGCGTAAGCAGGTACTGAATCAGCAGCAGCAGCACCAGCGGGCTGAAATCCATGTTACCCGTGGCAGGCAGGATACTGCGGATCGGCCGCAATGCCGGCTCGGTCAACCGATTGAGGAACCGGCCGATGGACCAGACCATCTGGCTGCGAGTATCCAGGACACCAAACGCGTACAAAAAGCTGAACACGCAGGAAATGATGACCACCCATGTATAGAGCCTGATGATATTGAGCAGCAGACTGAAAATAAGCGTGAGCAACGTGATGATCCCTGCGTTGACGGGCGATAACTCTATCGAAGCCCACCGGAGCATACAACACCGGGCGGCACCAATCGCGCTTGACAAACATCCTGCACCCGCTATTTATCCACCCCGTCAGGCAGTGGGGCTGTAGCTCAGTTGGGAGAGCGCCTCGTTCGCAATGAGGAGGTCAGGGGTTCGATTCCCCTCAGCTCCACCACTTGCCTTGATAAGATCCTGTTTTTCCATATGAAAATATGAAGATGAAAATCGACTGATTGCTCGGTTTTCCGTCGTGCTGCGCGCAGCACCGTCGTTCGGTTCCGATAGAACGAGAAGCGGGTTTTCCAGAAAAATCCATGCATTCATGATCGCGGGCATCCTGGTGAGAGCAACACCATGGGACGACGCTAACAGGCACACTCGCGCTTTTTTTATCGGGCAATGATAGCGCCAGCATCATGACCCTGATGAAGTCTCTTCCACCAGAAAAAAACCGGAAGGTCGCTTATTCGTTGCAAGATACCGTGTCCACGGGAGCAATGAGCGCCCCATCACACTCTTGGTAAAACAGAATTTGGATGACATGAAACAAATCACCACCATGGCGGCGATACTGGTCCTGTCGGGATGTGCGGCGACCGAAAAATCCAGGCAAGTGGGCATGCCCAACCCTGCTTCGACCTACTGTGTGAAACAGGGGGGCACGCTGGAGATCAGAACGGAGCCCGGCGGGCAGGTCGGCTACTGCCATCTTCCCGACGGCCGCGTCGTCGAGGAATGGACGTTGTTCCGCAGCGCACGGCGCTGAGAAAAGACTCTTGTGAAAACGTTTTCTAAAATCACAAGATTTCATTTTTCTTCAGGGAAGATTCCACCTTCAACGGGAGCCAGAAGATCCGGCCCGTCGTGTCCCACCTTGTTGATCCGTGTTCCGACGCGCCATGCCTGCAACATGTCGACCGGCGCCGGGACCAGCAATTGTTCCGCGATCGCAGGTGAGGCATCGAACCACGCATCGCGATCCTGATCCGCGATGATGACCGGCATCCGGTCATGGATGGAACGGGTCGCCGCGCTGGCCTGCGTGGTCACGATGGCGAAACTGCGCAGGACATCGCCCTCATATTCCCAGGATTCCCAGATTGCGGCCAATGCCAGCGGCTTGCCGTCGCGCCGGGCGAAAGCCCAGGGTTGCCGGGGTGGCGGGCCGGACTGCCATTCGTAATAAGCCGTTGCCGGTACCAGGCAGCGGCGTGAGCGAAAAGCGGCGCGGAACATGCCCGACGTGGCGACGGTTTCCGCCCTGGCATTGATCGGCTGCCGGCCCATGTCGTGCGCCCAGTTGGGGACCAACCCCCATAACAGCAGATCCAGCCGGAGATTATGACTGACCGGGTGACGACGCACCACCGCCACGGGTTGGCGCGGCGCGATATTCCACGAAGGTAGCCAGTCAGGCGCGGGGCCGGCGAGATGGAAAGCCTGCCGCATGCGCTCCAGCGACAGCGCATTGGCGAAACGCCCGCACATCGTTCAGGCGGATGCGGATTTCGGGTCGACGGTAACCGACCACGATCCATGCCATTCCTTGCCCGGACCGATATGCAGAAGGCCCGGCTTGTTCGTAAATTCGCCTGAAAATGCTTGAGGTGTTGAAAACCCATGCCAGGGTTCGATGCACAGGAAATCGGCCCCCGGCTTTGTCCATAGTCCCAGTTCGCGGAAGCCTTTCCAGGCGAGTGTTACGCCGGTTCCATCCGGAGCATGGAAACTTACCCTGTGGCTGGCCGGATCATCCATGATGATGGCATCATCCGTGAACAGATCATCGGATAAAGCCAGCGTCTGACCGACGATCGGTGTGGGAAAAGGTTCGGGCTGGAGCAGGCCGCCGGCGATCCGCCGGATCGGCTCGGGTTCGGGCCGTTCGAATGTCAGCACATGATCCTGCTTCGCCACGCCCTGCCGCTGCGGCCAGGCAAAGGCCGGGTGCGCGCCCAGTGAGGCCGGCAGGACCTGCGTCGGGTCGGGATTGTGCAGGCGATAGCGCACATGCAGCGTATCGCCCTCGGCCTGATAATCGAGCGCCAGTACGAAACGGAACGGAAAAATCGTGCGGCTGTCAGCATCATCGGTCAGGAGCAGCGTGCATCCGTCGGCGCGGCGATCCTGCCATGTGAAGGCCCGGTCACGCGCGAAACCGTGCTGGGTCATGTGATAAGGCCGGCCATCGATCCAGGCCGTGTCGTCCGGCAGGCGGCCGACGATGGGAAACAGCACCGGCGAGCGCCGCGGCCACGCCGGCAGGCCAGACCACAGACGCTCCTGCCCTGCCCCGTCGGCCAGCGACTGCAATTCGGCGCCCTGTCCGGCAACGCGAGCTGTAATCCGGCCCGAACTGAAGACATGATCCGTCATCGCGTTTCCTCCATATGCCGGCCCGCATATTTCCGATCAGAACGGGCGGACAATCACCATGATCACCACGACAGCCATCAGAATGGTCGGAATTTCATTTGCTGCACGATAGAAATTTTCCGGCCGCGTGTTTCTGTCCTCGGCGAAGGTCCGCCGCCAGCGCGCGCATGCGCCATGAAAGCCGGCTAGGCCCAGCACTGAGACAATCTTGAGATACCACCAGCCGGCATGCCAATCGACTGTGCCGGGTGTGAGCACCAGCAGGGTGCCGAACAGAAAAGTGCTGATCATGGCCGGGTTCATGATCTGGCGCAGCAATTTGCGTTCCATGACCTTGAAACGTTCGCTCTCGGCGGAACCGGGCTGGGCCTGGCAGTGATAGACGAACAGACGGGGTAGATAGAACATGCCCGACATCCACGCGATCAGCGACATCACGTGCAGCGCCTTGAACCATGCCAGCCAGGGCAGGAAACCCAGGATCAAGACCGGCCCCCATGATGCCCTGCCTGCGCAGCCTGAATCCGCTCCAGGAACGGGGCGAATTCCGACAGGTGCCCGATCCGGAACAGGCCCGGCCAATCCGGGGCCGGAAGGTCGAGCGGGCGTAGCAGCACGCAGGCCATGCCGGCGGCCCGCGCGGCGTTGGCGCCGGTATCGGTATCTTCCAGCACGACGCATTCGTCCGCCGGTACGCCTTCGGTTTCCGCCGCGTGCAGATAGACGGCCGGATCCGGCTTCGGCTTGCCCATGTCCCGCGCCGAGTGAACCCGGTCGGCCACGAACCGGTCCAGCCCGGTACGGGCGAATTTCACGTCCATCTCGGCGATCGAGGAATTGGAACCGACGCGAACCGGCAGGTCGAGCCCGATCACCGCCGTCAGCATGTCGTGCGCGCCGTCGATAACCCGCGCTTCTTCCCGCATCAGGTCGACCAGTTTGTATTGCACGATCGTCGCCCAGTCGTCGGGCAGCTTGCGGCCGGTTTCCGCCTCTGCCTCGACCTTGATGCGGGTCAGGGCCCGTCCGGCCAGGCGCTGCACGGCTTCCTCGTCGTCATAGTCCAGGCCGATCTGGCGCAATTCCTGCGCCACCAGCCGGCAGGACGGCCCTTCGCTGTCGATCAGCACGCCGTCGCAATCGAAGATCACCAGACGAAGTCGTCCATCGGGCCGAACGGCCTTCGGCAGCGCGACGGGCGTCATTGCCCGATCTCCCGGACCGCCCTGACCAGTTCGCCCACATGCTCGGGCGGCGTGGCGGGCACCACACCGTGGCCGAGATTGAAGACGTGGGGCCGACCTTTCATCGCATCGCGGATCGCACGGGCTTCCTGCGTCATCGCGTCGCCGCCCGCCAGCAGCAGCAGCGGGTCGAGATTGCCCTGGAGTGTGATGTTGTCGGGCAGCAGGCGGCTCATCGCTGTCATGTCGGCGCCGGTATCCAGCGCAAGCACCCGCACGCCGGTTTCACGCGCATATTCGGTCGCCATTACCCCGGCCAAGCGCGGGAAGCCGATTACCGGCACGCCCGGCCGGCGGGCATGGATTTCCTGCACGATGGCACGGGTGGGGGCTATGACGTGGCGGCGGAACTGGTTTGGCGGCAGCAGACCCGACCAGCTGTCGAACAGCATCACCGCCTCGGCTCCCGCGTCGATCTGCGCAACCAGCATATCGGCTGTCGCTTCGGTCAGGCGCGCCATCAGGCGGTCGAACAGCAGCGGATCGGCATAGGCCATGCCGCGTGTCGCATCGAATTCCCGCGATCCATGGCCTTCGACCATATAGCACGCGACCGTGAACGGTGCGCCGGCAAAGCCCAGCAGCGTTGTGCGGCCACCCTGCGCGGCACCGATCGTGTCCGGACCGTCGAGGATGCCGCGCAGGCGCGTCAGGGTTTCCATGACCGGTGCCGTGGCCTCGGGCACGCGCTTCGGGTCCAGGCGGTCGAGATCGGCCTGGCTGCGGATCGGGCCGAGAACTGGCCCGGTGCCGTGGACGAATTCCAGCGACTGCCCCATTGCCCAGGGCAGGATCAGGATGTCGGAGAATAGGATCGCCCCGTCCATGGCGTAGCGCCGGATCGGTTGCAGGGTGATTTCGGTTGCCAGATCGGGAGTCATGCAGCGGGTGATGAAATCCGCCTTGTCGCGCAGGGCGCGGAATTCCGGCAGGTAGCGCCCCGCCTGGCGCATCAGCCAGAGCGGCGGCGGCCACACGGCCTCGCCCTGTAGGACCCGCAGGAGGGGTTTGCCTGTTTCCGTCATCGCCTGTCCGCCGTCAGATCGTTCATTGCGGGACTATCCCGTACTTTTGTCGGGGATGACAGGACCGCATGGCGAGGTCCGGTACGCCATCACCGGATTTCGGGACCAACCTCTAAACATGAAATAAGAAGAAAGAAACGCTGAGGAGGTTAATAGGGCCTGTGGATGACGGGGTACCCGCATTTCCAAAAACGTACCCCGTCTTTCCCACAGGGTGTACAGTTTCATTCACACAGGGATTCATAAGGTTAGATGAGTTATCCCGAATGTGCCGACATGGGGCTGTGTACAACCCACCGTGTCGGCGGCTGTGAGGGTTGTCCACGGTACTCGGTACGATCAAGAAGCGTATGGAGTACTATCCCCATGTACCCCAGTACTCGTTCGCCCCGATCACAGGGTTTCTTTTTTTCAGTACGGAGAGCCGGCGCATGAGCGACTCGTCATTAGTACTAATCGCGACTCTTCTACAGGCCGAGTCGCCCCGGATAGTACTGGCCAGCCAGTCAGCAACCCGGCGCATCCTGCTGGAACAGGCGGGAATCCGCCCCGAAACCCGCCCCGCGCGCATCGACGAAGGTGCCGTGCGGGAGTCGGCACGCGCCGAGGGACTGTCGGCCGGTGATTGCGCGCTGCTGCTTGCCGAACTCAAGGCGCAGCGCATTCATGAGCCCGATTGCGTGGTGATCGGCGCTGATCAGATATTGGAATGCGATGGTGTATGGTTCGAGAAACCCGCCGACCGCGCGGCAGCCCGGACCCAGTTGCTGGCATTGCGCGGGCGGGCGCATGTGCTGCACAGCGCGGTGGTGGTGATGCGCGATGGGCAGGTGATCTGGCGGCATGTTGCTCGCCCGGAACTGACCATGCGCCGGTTTTCCGAACCCTTCCTCGATGCCTATCTCGATCTGGAAGGGGATGCCGTGCTGTCCTCGGTCGGGGCTTATCGCCTGGAAGGGCCGGGCATCCATTTGTTCGAACGCGTGACGGGCGAGCATGCGGCCATCCTGGGGCTGCCTCTGCTGCCGTTGCTGGGGTTTCTGCGCCAGCATGGGGTGCTTCTTGCGTAAGGGTTCGGTTCTTTTTTGAAAAAAAGAACCAAAAAACTTTTTGATTCGTTCAGGAGCCTTGTGCTGGGGACGCGCGATGGTCCCGAACCCGAGAAAGTCTTTTTGCTTCTTTTTCTTCAGAAAAAGAAGGCTTCTTCCTTCCGACTGACGAGGTGCAAAAAATCCATGGACGGGGGCTTGCCAAGGAAACGGGGCACGGTTATACCCCGCCCACCCGCACGTCATCACTGACGGCGCGGACCGGTTGGACGGGGCCATAGCTCAGTTGGGAGAGCGCCTGAATGGCATTCAGGAGGTCGTCGGTTCGATTCCGATTGGCTCCACCAATCCTTCCGGTCCCTTTTTTCCAGACAATCTGAACTGCGCATTCTGCTATCGCGCTCTGCCCTGCAAGGGCCGTAGCGCGCGGTGCCAGACCAGCATTGCGCACAGTGTTGTGGCCGCCAGCGTGCCGCCCATCATACCCCCTACTGCTGTCCAATCTGCCGTCCAAGGCAGGTGCAGGACCGTGCGCATGACCAGCCAGGCGGCCGATGCGCCGAGCAGGATGGCCGAGAGGCCGGCCGTCAGACCCAGCAGCGTAAATTCGATCAGCCAGATGGCGCGGATCTGGCGCGGGCCGGCGCCCACCGCCTGAAGGATAGCGGCGTTGGCGACCCGCTGGCGCCAGCCGGCGGCCAATGTCGCGGCCAGGACCAGCGCGCCCGATGCCATGATGATCGAAGCCGCGACGCTGAGTGCCGTGGCGATCTGTCCGGCCAGCGCGGTCAGGCGGGCCAGCACGTCGGCAACCCTGATGCCGGTGACGCCCGGCAGTGCATCGGTGATGGCGGCCAGTGTGGCGGCATCCTGATCGGCCCGGCCATCGGTGGCCAGCGTGGCGACGAAGGTGTGGGGGGCGTGCGACAGCAGGCCCGGCGAGACGACGAATGCGAAATTGAGTTGGAGCGACCGCCAGGCGACGGTGCGCAGGTTGGCCACCCTGACGTCGATCGCGCGGCCCAGCACGTTCAGCCGGATGATTGAGCCGATATGCACGCCCCATCCCTGGGCCAGTCCGGCATCCAGCGACAGCAGGGGCGGCCCTGCGTAATCGGCGGCCCACCATGTGCCTTCGGCCAGTTTCGTGCCCGGCGGCGGTGTGCCGGCCACCGTCAGCCCGTGATCGCCGCGCAGGGCCCAGCGGGTCTGTGGTGTTGCGTTGACCTGTTCGGCCGGTATGCCGTCGACCGCGACGACGCGCGTGCGCATCGAGGGCAATTGTTGAATCGTGCGGACCGAGGGCTGGGCCTTTGCCAGACTGTCGAACCGGTCCAGGTCGGCGGGCTGGATATCGATGAAATAGAAGGCGGGGGCGTTGTGCGGCATCTGGTCGCGCAGTTGCGCCATCATCGCGCCCTCGGTCAGCAGGATGGCGGCCATGGCGGCCAGTCCTGCCCCCAGCGCGGTGACAATTCGGGTGGTGGTCGCATTGCGATGGGCGAACAGTGCCAGAGCCAGTCTCGGCACGCCCCGCGCCGTATCCAGCCTTGCCAGCAGTAAGGACACGCCCCCGCGCAGTATGAGGCCCGCCAGCAGCAGGGTACCGGCGGCGAACAGGACGACGCCGAGGAAGCCGGCCGCGAAGAGCGGGCTGTCCGCCAGCCGGATCGTGAGCAGACCGGCCAGGAGCACGCACAGGGTCAGGGCCGCACCGACGCGCCAGGAACGCACGCGGGTTGTTCCCTGCTGGCCCTGGTCGCGGAACAGCGAGGCCGGGCTGATCGTGCAGGCCCGTGCCAGCGGCAGGATGACCGACAGCAGGGCGACCAGCACGCCGAACAGGCCGGCCGTCAGGACCGGGAGAAGCGGCGGGATCGTGGTCGTCTCGATGGGGAGCAGGCCGCTCAGCATGCGTGCCGCTAGTGGCGGCAGCAGCAGGGCCGGCACCATGCCAGCCCCGATGCCGATGCCGCACAGGGCCGCGATCTGGAGGCCGAATGTGCGCCGGATCAACGGCCCCGAGGCGCCGAGACAGCGGAGGATGGCGATGGTGCGTCCGCGGCCTTCCAGCCATGAGGTGACGCCGGTCGAAACGCCCAACCCGCCCAGCAGCAGGGCGCATAACCCGATCAGGGCCAGGAAGCGGGCCATCTGGTCGACGGTGCGGGTCAGCGCGGGGGCGGCGTCGGCTTCGCCGCGAATGCGCCAGCCCTGATCGGGGAAACGGGTGGCAATCGCGCGCGCCAACGCTCCGGCCCGCGCTGGCCGGTCTGTTGCCGGCTCGTCCAGAGCCAGGCGCAGCGCATGATTGACCAGGGCACCCGGCTGCATCAATCCGGCGGCATCCAGGGCGGATCGGGTGGTCATGACCGTGGGGGCCAGCGTTACCGTGCCGGCGCCGTCCGGGGTGCGGTCGAGGCTGCCGGCCACACGGAATTGAGCGGTGCCGATCCGTACGATCGTGCCGACTTTCAGCCCCAGCCGGTCGATGACCAGGGGGTCGGCCAGCAGACTGGACTGGCCGTGATCCGGCGCCAGGGCGCGGCCGAGAGGAACCTGCGGTGTGAGGGCGAGCGTGCCGACCAGAGGATAGGCGTCATCGACCGCCGAGAGTTCGACCAGCATCCGGTCTTCTGCCCGACCGGGGCCGCGTGGGGCGTAGAGCATCGAACGCATGCGCAGCACCTGCGAGACGTGGGCCCCGTGCGCCATTGCGAAATCGGCCAGCTCGGCGGGGAGCGGGTCGCTGCTTTCGATCGACAGATCGCCGCCCAGCAGCGTGCGCTGCTCGCCAGCGATGCCGTTGCGGATCATGTCGCGCAGGCTGCCTACCCCGCCGATGGTGGCCACCCCCAGCGCCAGGCAGGCCAGAACGATGCGCATGCCGCCGATACCGCCGCGCAGGTCACGCCAAGCCAGACGGGCGGCCAGACGCCATTGGCTCACGATGCGGGCTCCCGTACCGGGTGGTCGGCCAGCACATGCCCGTCCTCCACACGCAGGCGGCGGTCGCAGCGTGCCGCGAGGGCCGGATCGTGGGTGATCAGGATGAGTGTCGTGCCGTATTGGCGTTGCAGGCTGAACAGCAGGTCCATCACCGCCGCGCCGGTGCGGCTGTCGAGATTGCCGGTCGGTTCGTCGGCCAGCAGCAGCCTTGGCCGGGTGACGAAGGCGCGGGCCAGTGCCACGCGCTGCTGTTCGCCGCCCGACAATTCGCCCGGCAGGTGATCCAGCCGGTGGCCTAGCCCCACCGCATCCAGCGCGGCGCGGGCTGCGGTGGCGCCGTCGGCCCGGCCGGCCAGTTCCAGCGGCACCAGTACGTTTTCCAGCGCCGTCATGGTGGGGATCAACTGGAAGGACTGGAAGACGATGCCCATCGTCTCGCGCCGGAAACGGGCCAGTGCGTCTTCGTCCAGATCGCCCAGCGTGGTGGCGGTGATGCGGATTGTGCCGCGTGTCGGGCGTTCCAGCCCCGCCAGCAGCATCAGCAGCGATGTCTTGCCCGATCCGGAGGGGCCGATGATGCCCAGCGCTTCGCCCTCGGTTACGCGCAGGCTGACATCATGCAGGATGGTCAATGCCCCCTGCCCGGCATCGTTGGTCCGGCGTGGATTGACCGCACCGGCGCGCGTCGGCACTGTCAGCCACAGATCCTGTGCTTCGACCAGCGTCGTCCGTCCATTCGGGAGCCCGTCGCCGTCCATGCGTTTTCCTTCCCACAGGGTATGGCCCTGCCTGCACGCTACACGGCGCCTGCACGGAGCCCGAACGGTTTTTCTGTTTCTTGTCGCCTGTCTGTGGGCCGTTGCGGCTTCATCGGGCCACGCTGCCGATCGTCCCGTGCGGATTCTGGCGCTGGGGGATTCTCTGACGGCCGGATATGGGCTGGCGCATGCGGACAGCTTCGTGCCGCGCCTTCAGGCGGCGCTGGATGCGCGTGGCGATGCGATTACCATCCTGGATGGCGGCGTGTCCGGCGATACCAGCGCCGATGCCCTGGCGCGGCTGGACTGGGCGCTGGGCGATAAGCCCGACGCGGTGATCGTGGAACTGGGTGGCAATGACGGGCTGCGCGGGCTGGACCCGGCCCGGATGGAACAGAACCTGACGGCGATTTTGGACCGGTTGCAGCAGGACCATCTGCCGGTGCTGCTGTCGGGTATGTACGCGCCGCCCAATATGGGAGCGGGTTATGGCCAGTCCTTCCGCGCGGTGTTCGAGCGGCTGTCGCGCCGGCCGGGTATTTTATGGGACCCGTTCTTCCTCGACGGGGTGGCGGCGCATCCGGAATTGGAACAGGCAGATCATATCCACCCTAATCCCGCCGGGGTTGCCGTGATCGTGGCGCGGATGGTGCCTTTGGTGGAGCGGCTGGCGCGCCGGGAGTGAGGGAGTTCTGTTCTTTTTTGCAAAAAAAAAGAACCAAAAAACTCTGATTCGTTCAGGAGCTTTGTGCTGGGGACAGACGATGGCCCTGAACGATCAACAGTCTTTTTGCTTCTTTTTCTTCAGAAAAAGAAGGGAAGACGCTTTGTCTTGTCGGGGATTTCCGGATGCTCCATGGTGGGCGCACAAGGACTCGAACCTTGGACCCGCTGATTAAGAGTCAGCTGCTCTACCAACTGAGCTATGCGCCCATGGAGTGTCCCTCTCGGGTGACGCGCTTCTAACAGCGTGGCGGATGGAGGGCAAGCGGTTTTATTGAAAAAATGTCCTTCATTCTCAGCCGTTCAGGCGTGCAAGCACGGTATCGAACTGATCAAGTGATTGATAGAGGATGCGGATTGCCCCGCCCCGCCCGTCGAACGAGATCTGGACCTTCAGACCCAGCCGGGCCGTGAGGTCGCGTTCCAGAACCTGGATTTCGGGGTTCTTGGGTTCGGCGGTTTCGGCCGGGGTTGGCTTCGTGGGCTGGCGGACGGCTTTTTGCACCAGGGCTTCGGTCTGGCGGACATTCAGCCCCTGCTCCAGCACCGTCTTCAGCGCCGCGACCGGATCGGGGTGGCCCAGCAGCGCGCGGGCGTGACCGGCCGTCAACTGGCCGTCGCGCAGGGCGGCGCGCACCGGCTGTGGCAGGTTGAGAAGCCGCACCATGTTGGCGACGTGTGAGCGCGACTTACCCAGCGCGCCGGCAAGTTCTTCCTGTGTCAGGCCATAATCCTGAAGGAGCCGTTGCAGGCCCTCGGCCTCTTCCACGGCGTTCAGGTCTGCGCGTTGCAGGTTTTCGACCAGGGCGGCGGCCATGGCGTCGCCGTCATCGAGCGCGCGGATATGGACCGGGACTTCATGCAAAGCCGCGATCTGGGCCGCGCGCCAGCGGCGTTCGCCGGCGATGATCTGGTAATGGCCTTCGCGCTCGGGATGCGGGCGGACCAGGATCGGTTGCAGGATGCCGCGTGTACGGATCGAATCCGCCAGTTCGGCCAAGGCCTCGGGCTCCATGACCTGGCGCGGCTGGAACGGCCCCGGCTCCAACTGATCGACCCCCAGCGTGCCGGTGCGGTCCTGCTCTGTCCGGCCCGAGACGCGGGCGATGGCGGCGGGGGCCTGATCGCCCAGCAGGGCCGCGAGACCCCGGCCGAGGCGCGGACGTGACTGCTCTTTCTTGGTGCTCATGCCCGTGCCTTCTTCTTCCTGGATGTCTTCAGACCGCTCCGGGCGATCACTTCATCGGCCAGGGCCTGGTAGGCGACGGCGCCGCTGGACCGGCCGTCATAGGCCATGACCGAGCGCCCGTGGCTTTGGGCCTCGGAGATGCGGATGTTGCGCGGAATCAGTGTTTCCATCACCTGCTCGCCGAAAAAGCTGCGGGCGTCGGCGGCGACCAGTTCGGACAGGTTGTTGCGCCGGTCGTACATCGTCAGCACGATGCCCGCGACATGCAGGTCGGAATTGAAGGCGCGGCGCACGCGGTCGACGGTGCGGACCAACTGGCTGATGCCTTCCAGCGCAAAGAATTCGCATTGCAGCGGCACGATCACACCGTCCGATGCCGCGAGCGCATTCAGCGTCAGCAGGCCCAGGCTGGGGGGGCAGTCGATCAGGATGACGTCGAAATTGCTGCCGGCGCGGGTGATGGCGTCGCGCAGGCGAAATTCGCGCCGGTCGGCCATGACCAGTTCCAGTTCGGCACCGGCGAGTTCGGTATCGGCGGCGATGATTTTCAGGCCGGGGATTTCGGTGTCCTGGGCCAGATCGGCCATCGGGACATCGTCCATCAGCAGGGCGTAGGTGCCCTGTCGTCTGGCGTCGTAACCGACGCCCAGGCCCGTAGAGGCATTGCCTTGCGGGTCGAGGTCGACCAGCAGGACGGACAGGCCGCGATCGGCCAGTCCGGCGGCCAGATTGATGGCCGTTGTTGTTTTGCCCACGCCGCCTTTCTGGTTGGCGAGGGCGAGAATGCAGGAAGCGCGCGTGGCGTCAGGAGCCCGTTGCGCGTTCTGAGTGTCTGGCACGCGTGATTTCACCCAGTTTGAGAATGGTACCGTCCGCGTTGGTGCGGCTAGGCAATCGGGATACTGCCATGTGCCAGTCGGCGGCGGCCGAGGTCAACTCATCGTCGACATTTCTGCCTTTCAGGAACAGGCAAAAACCATCCGGCGCTAGCAGGCGACTGCTCCAGTCCAGCAATTGCGGCAGGGCGGCCAGCGCGCGGGCGGTGACGACCTGCACCGGCGGGATGTCGACCTCTTCGATCCGTCGGGCCAGCACGGTGACGCGTGCGCCGGCTGCCCGCGCGGCCTCGCGCAGGAAGGCCGCCTTGCGTTGATCGGATTCGATCAGCGTGACGTCGGCATCGGTTGCGATGGCGATGATCAGGCCGGGGAAGCCGCCGCCCGACCCCAGGTCGGCCAGACGCACGCCGCCGGGCGGGATCAGGGATGCCAGTTGCATCGAATCCGCGATATGGCGGTCCCATAGATGCGGTAGGTCACGCGGCGAGACCAGATTGATGCGGCTGTTCCAGCGGGTCAGGATCTCGGCGAAGCTGTCCAGTCGCGGGCCGAGGTCGCCCGGGAGGTCGGCGAGGGTTTCGGGTTTCACGTGAAACATCAGGCGACCTGTTTGATATGGGCCAGCAGCGCCATCAGCGCCGAGGGGGTGACGCCGGGGATGCGCTGGGCGGCGCTGAAGCTGGCGGGTCGGGCGGTGGCCAGACGTTCCTGCATCTCGCTGCTCAGGCCGCCGATATGGCGGTAATCGAGATCGGGCGGGAGGGTGATGCGGGTTTCGGCTTCCAATTGCCGGATCTCGCGCGCCTGTCGGACCAGGTAGCCGCTATAGCGGGCTTCGGTTTCGACATGGCGGCGGACACGGGGGGCGAGGTCGGCAAACCATGGGGCGACCCGCGCTATCTGCTCGGGCGTGGCGGCGGTTGCCAGAACGTCCAGCAGCGTGCGCCGGCGCCCGTCGGCCGAGACTGTGATGCCGGCTTGCTGCAATCCGTCGGGCAGGAAGCTTTCCTGTTCCGCGCGCTGCATTGCGGTGTCGATGGCGGTGCGATCGGCTTCGAACAGGCGGGTGCGCTCGGCCCCCACGCACCCCCAGTCGATGCCCAGGCCGGTGAGGCGCAGATCGGCATTGTCCGCCCGCAGGCTGAGCCGGTATTCGGAGCGGGAGGTGAACATCCGATATGGTTCCGACACGCCCTGGGTGGTCAGGTCGTCGATCATCACGCCCAGATAGGCGGTGCCGCGATCGAGGGTTACGCCATGCCCGCCCCCGGCTCGGCGGGCCGCGTTCAGCCCGGCCAGGAGCCCCTGTGCGCCGGCTTCTTCATAGCCGGTGGTGCCGTTGATCTGGCCGGCCAGGAACAGGCGCGGAAGGGCTGTCAGTTCCAGCGTGGGGCTCAGGGCGCGTGGATCGACGTAATCATATTCCACCGCGTAGCCGGGTCGCACGATGCGGCAATGTTCCAGACCGGGGATGGAATGAATCATCTGTTCTTGGATATCGGCCGGCAGGCTGGTGGAGATGCCGTTGGGATAGACCAGATTGCCGCCCTCATTGCCCGGCAGGGCCTCGGGTTCGAGGAAGATCTGGTGGCTGTCGCGTTCGGCGAACCTGACCACCTTGTCTTCGATCGAGGGGCAATAGCGCGGGCCGCGCCCCGCGATGGCGCCGCCATAGACGGCCGAGAGATGCAGGTGCGCGCGGATGAGCGCATGGGTCTGTGCCGTGGTGGCGGTGATCCGGCATGAGAGTTGCGGGTTGTCGAGCGTGCGCGTCAGGCGGCTGAACGGTTCGGGCTCGATGTCGCCCTTGTCTTCCGCCAGGTTGTCCCAGTCGATGGTGGTGCGGTCCAGCCGGGCGGGGGTTCCGGTCTTCAGTCGGCCCATCGGCAGGCCCAGCGCCTGCAAGCGTTCGCCCAGCGCCTGGGCCGGGGCCTCGCCGACCCGGCCGGCCGGGTGGCTTTCATGACCGATATGGATCACGCCGCGCAGGAAGGTGCCGGCGGTCAGCACCACCGCGCCGGCCGTGATCTGGCGCCCGTCTTCGCATACCACGCCGGCCACCTGTCCGCTGGCATCGACGATCAGGTCCCCTGCCCCGCCTTCGGCGATATCCAGGTTTTCGGTTTCGGCCAGCAGGTCCTGGATGGCGCGGCGATAGAGCGAGCGGTCGGCCTGTGCGCGCGGGCCGTGGACAGCCGGCCCCTTGGAGCGGTTCAGTAGTTTGAAATGAATCCCGGCCCGGTCGGCGGCGCGGCCCATCAACCCGTCCAGTGCGTCGATCTCGCGCACCAGGTGGCCCTTGCCGATGCCGCCGATTGCGGGGTTGCAGGACATGGCGCCGATCGTGTCCCGCCGGTGCGTCAGCAGCAGCGTGCGTGCGCCGCATCGGGCGGATGCCGCCGCGGCCTCGCACCCCGCATGCCCCCCGCCAATGACGATGACATCGTATTCGCCAGTCACCTTTGCCCGCTCCCTTACTTGCCGATGCAGAACTGACCGAAGACGGTATCCAGTAGATCTTCGACCCCGATGGCTCCGGTCAGGCGCCCAAGGGCGCGCATGGCCAGCCGCATTTCCTCGCCCCGCATCTCTGGCCAGTGCATATCGAGTGCGGCGGCCAGATGGCTAGCGCTTTCTTCGATCGCGGCGCGATGGCGTGCTCGTGTCAGCGGCGGGCCGGCTTGCGCCGCGGTCAGGGCACGGGCGCGATCGGCCAGGATTTCGGTCAATTGCGCCAATCCCGTGCCGTCATGGACGCTGATGGCGATGGCTCCATGAGGGGCTTTCGTCGTGGGGACCAGGTCGATCTTGTTGCGGACCAGGATTACGTTGGCGGGGAGATCGGCGGGTGGCGTGTCGCCGTCGAACATGCCGATTACGCAGTCGGCCTGTTTCACGTGAAACAGGGCGCGGCGTACGCCTTCGGCTTCGATCTCGTCTTCGGTCTCGCGCAGGCCGGCGGTGTCGATCAGGGTGACGGGGACATCGCCCAGCACGACCCGAACCTCGATCGCATCGCGGGTGGTGCCGGCGCGGGGCGAGACGATGGCCACGTCGCGCTCGGCCAGTGTGTTCAGTAGGCTGGATTTGCCGACATTGGGCACGCCGACGATGGCAAATAGCAGGCCCCGGCGTAGCCGCTCGCCTCGCCCGCCATCGTCCAGGTGGGCGCGCATCTCGCGGGTCAGGGCGCGCAGTTCGTCGAGCAATGCCTGCTCGATTTCGGGGGGGAGGTCTTCGTCCGGGAAGTCGATCAGGGCTTCCTGATGCGCGAGCGTGGTGCGCAGCCGTGTTGCCCAGTCGTCATACAGGCGGCTCAGCGTACCGTCGGCCTGTTCCAGCGCCTGCCGGCGCTGGGCTTCAGTTTCGGCGTCGATCAGGTCTGCGATGCCTTCGGCCTCGATCAGGTCCAGGCGCCCGTTCATGAAAGCGCGACGGGTGAATTCGCCCGGTTCGGCCGGTCGGGCGCCCAGTGCGACCAATGCGTCGGCCACCGCGGTGATGACTGCGGGGCCGGCATGCAGGTGCAGTTCTGCGCTATCCTCGCCGGTATAGCTGTTCGGGCCGGGAAACCACAGCACCAGCGCGCGGTCCAGCAGGATGGGCGGGGCGTCGCCGGAGGCGTGCCGCAATCCGTGTAGCGTGGCCCGGCGAGGTGCCGGCAGGGTGCCGCACAGATGGCGCAGGATCTCGCCGCATCCCGTCCCGGTCAGGCGCATGACCGCGATGGCGGCGCGCCCTGCCCCGCTGGCCAGGGCAAAGATCGGCGCATCGGGTTGGGTCTGTCCGGAGGGCATCGTGTCGGTTCCTGTCGTCATCGGGCGTCTGGTCGGTGCTCTTGCATGTCGCAACCTGTGGCGGAAGGGTACAGAATACCAGACAGTCCCGATATGGTGCGGGATACAGGATCAAAAGGGACGACGACTGGTATGCCGCAGCTTTCGATGCACTCGCCCATCGGGGATCTGACCCTGACCGAGGAAGACGGCGCGATCGTCGCCCTGGATTGGGGCTGGGGGCGTGATCAGGACGAAACCCCGTTGCTGCGGCAGGTCTGCGATCGGCTCGACGCTTATTTCGACGGTGCTGCGGACAATTTCGCCGACCTGCCCCTGGCGCCGTATGGCACGCCGTACCGTCAGGCCGTGTGGCAGGCGCTGCGCGCGATCCCGCCGGGTGAAACCCGCACCTATCGCGACCTCGCCGAGCAGGTCGGCGGGTCGCCCCGCTCCATCGGGCAGGCCAATGGGGCCAATCCGATTCCGATCCTGATCCCGTGCCATCGCGTCGTCTCGACCCAGGGGCTGGGTGGGTATTCGGGCGATGGCGGGCTGGCGGACAAGATCTATCTGCTGGAGTTGGAGGGGGCGCCGATCCCTGCCCTGGCGGGCCAGAACGCCTGAGACGGCCGGACAGAACAGAAAAGGATACAGGCGATGTATAAGGCAATCCGCATCCACGGTTACGGCGGCCCTGAGGTTCTGCAACTGGAAACGCTGCCTACGCCCGTTCCCGGCCGGGGCGAGATCCTGATCCGGCAGGAGGCGATTGGCGTCAATTACATCGACATCTATTTCCGGACCGGTTTGTACAAGGTCCCCGCTTTTCCGGCCATTCTGGGGATGGAGGGTGCCGGTGTCGTCATGGCCGCTGGTGCGGGCGTGACTGATTTCGAGCCCGGTGACCGGGTGGCCTATCCCACGGCATTGGGCGGCTATGGTGAATGCCGGACTATTGCTGCCGATCGTGTCGTGCCGCTGCCGCCGGATATCCCGTTCGATATCGCGGCCGGCTGCATGTTGCGGGGCCTGACGGTGCATATGCTGTTGCGCGAAGTTCATGCCGTCCGTGCCGGCGAGACGATCCTGGTTCACGCGGCGGCCGGGGGCGTGGGCCTTCTGTTGTGCCAGTGGGCGCGGCATCTTGGAGTGCGGGTGATCGGCGTCGTGTCGACCGAGGAAAAAGGGGAGTTGGCGCGGCAGAATGGTGCCGCGGATATTCTGGTCGGACATGACAATCTGGCCGCGCGGGTGCGTAAGCTGACCGATGGTGCCATGGTGCCGGTGGTTTATGACAGTATTGGCAAGGACACATTTGTTGCCAGTCTCGATTGCCTTGCGCCGCATGGGCTGATGGTCAGCTACGGGAATGCATCGGGCGAGGTAACGGGTATTTCGGTTGGTATGCTGGCCACTCGCGGCAGCCTGTATCTGACACGGCCGGGGCTGACGACGTATCTTGCGCAGCGCTCGGCGTTATTGGCCGGGTCCAGGGAATTGTTCGATCTGATCGTTCAAGGGGTGCTGACGGTGCGTATTGGTCAGCGTTTTGGTCTGCCCGATGCGGGGGCAGCGCAGACGGCGTTGGAGTCTCGGACGACGACCGGGAGTACGATTCTGTTGCCTTGAGAAGGAAGACCTTCTTTTTCTGAAGAAAAAGAAGCAAAAAGACTTTTATTCGTTTTTGGGGTCGTCGTGATGGATTGGCCTTTGTTTCAGGACGCAATCTAAAAGTTCAAAAGTTTTTTGGTTCTTTTTTTCAAAAAAGAACAGAAGAGCTCTCACCAATAAAAAGCAGGGACCGGAGCAATCCGGTCCCTACTTTCCTGTCTTCAGGTATTCATCGCGTCGAAGAAATCCCTGTTGGTCTTGCTGTATTTCAGCTTGTCCAGCAGGAAGTCCATTGCGTCCATGGTGCCCATCGGCGCCAGGATCCGGCGCAGGACCCACATCTTCGACAGTTCCGAGCGTTCAACCAGCAATTCTTCCTTGCGGGTGCCGCTCTTGGTGATGTCGATGGCGGGGAAGGTGCGCTTGTCGGCCAGCTTGCGGTCGAGGATGAGTTCCGAGTTACCGGTGCCCTTGAATTCCTCGAAGATGACCTCGTCCATACGGCTGCCGGTATCGATCAGCGCGGTGGCGATGATGGTCAGAGAACCGCCTTCCTCGATGTTGCGCGCCGCGCCGAAGAAGCGCTTGGGGCGCTGCAGGGCGTTGGCGTCCACACCGCCGGTCAGCACCTTGCCCGATGACGGGACAACGGTGTTGTAGGCGCGCGCCAGACGGGTGATGGAATCCAGCAGGATGACCACGTCGCGCTTGTGCTCGACCAGCCGCTTGGCCTTCTCCAGCACCATTTCCGTCACCTGGACGTGCCGGGTCGCGGGTTCGTCGAAGGTCGAAGACACGACCTCGCCGCGCACCGAGCGCGCCATGTCGGTCACTTCCTCGGGCCGCTCGTCGATCAGCAGCACGATCAGGAAGACTTCCGGATGGTTGGCGGAAATGGACGAAGCGATGCTTTGCAGCATCACGGTCTTGCCGGTGCGTGGCGGGGCGACGATCAGGGCGCGCTGGCCCATGCCGATCGGCGAGACTAGGTCGATCACCCGCGGGGTGAAATCCTTGGTCTGCCCCTTGCCACCCTTGCCGCTCTTGCCGGGTTTCTCGGGCTCGCCACCTACCCCATCGCTCTCGACTTCCATCTTTAGCCGGCGCTCGGGGTAGAGCGGCGTCAGATTGTCGAAATTGATGCGATGACGGACCGCCTCGGGCGGCTCGAAATTGATGGTGTTGACCTTCAGCAGCGCGAAATAGCGTTCACCGTCGCGCGGGGCGCGGATCTGCCCCTCGACCGTGTCGCCGGTCCGCAGGCCGAAGCGCCGCACCTGGCTGGGCGAGATATAGATGTCGTCCGGTCCGGGCAGGTAGTTCGCCTCGGGCGAGCGCAGGAAACCGAACCCGTCGGGCAGGATTTCCAGCGTTCCCTCGCCATGAATGGCCTGGTCGTTGTCGGCGAGGGTCTTGAGAATGGCGAACATCATGTCCTGCTTGCGCAGGGACGATGCGTTCTCGATCTGCAGGCTTTCGGCGTACGCCAGAAGGTCCGCGGGGGTTTTGGCCTTGAGTTCGGCGAGATGCATTCAGATTGCCTTGGATGGGCAGGTCATAGAAGGGGGGGAAACGATCGGCCTGGACATCAGCGCATCGGTGCGCCTGCCAGAAAACCCGGATAGACCGGAAAGTGGCCAGCAACGTTCCATACGGAGGGAGCTGCTGATGAACGAAAGTCCACCAGAGACGCCCACATGATAAGAGAATCGCAGGCAACGGTCAAGACTCTGAAGGTGGTGCTTTGCAAATGGCGCTTTCAGCGCCCTCGCGCCAGCCAGCCCCGGTGCCAGAACCACAACAGCGGAACGACGATCGTCGCGGCCATCAGCGCCAGCGAATACCAGTAGCCGTATTTCCAGTTCAGTTCCGGAATATCGTGAAAATTCATGCCGTAGATGCCGGCGACCAGTGTGGGTGCGACCCCGATGAAGCTGACTACGGTCAGGATCTTCATGCCGTTATTCTGCTCAATGCTGATGAAGCCGAGCGTGGCATCGAGCAGGAACTGGACCTTGTTGGATATCTGCGACACGAAATCGTTCAGCGACACGATATCGCGCGCTACCGTGCTCATCCGGTCGCGCAGCTTTTCCGACAGGTCGTGCTTCTTGTTCTCGCTCACGAAGATCGCGATCCGCTCCATGCCCAGCAGGCTGTCACGAACCGAGGAGGCCAGGTCGCCCGATCGTCCGACCCGGCGCAGCAGGGTTCGCAGCATCTGGTCGGCCCGGCCGGCCTGGCGCGGTTGGTCGGCCTGGAACACGTCGCGCGACAGCGTATCCAGCGATTGGCCCAGATGTTCCAGGATATCCGCCATGCGATCGACCACCGCTTCGAGCAGCAGGACCGAGACCTCGTCGCCGCTGTAGCTTTCCTTCGTGCCGGTGATCTGCTTCGCGATCAGGTCGAACGAGGAAAATTCGGTGAAGCGGATCGTCAGCAGCCTGTCGCGCATCAGCACGAAGCCGACCGGCGAGACGAAGAAATCGTCCTGCACGCGCCGGACCAGAGGCGTTGAGAGGTAGACGGCGTCATCTTCCATGAACAGGCGGGAGGAACTCTCGATTTCCTCCAGGTCGGCGCGGGTCGGGATGCGCTGGCCGGTAATCTTGGCCGCCAGGGCCTGTTCATCCGGCGTGGGGTCCAGCAGATCCAGCCAGGCGATGCCGGTGGCGTCGGCATCGGTGACGATCGGCCGAGGCGGCTGACCGGGACAATGGGCAACAAACATGGATGCTGTCTTTCTCCGCTTCCCCGCCTTAACTCCCCGTATCGGAGGAGCCACGGCGTGTGTCAAATCACCCCGGCCTCCCTACCTGGGCGTGACGAGACGAGGCTGGTAATTTTCCGCCATGCGGTCCAGAACACCCGATATCCTGCATCTAATCGGGTCCGGAGAACGACGTGAGCGCAGCAGACAGCAGCGGAACGGAACGCGGCGTGGCGGAAACGCTGCCCAACAGCCTGCGTGCCGGGCCGGACCCGCGCGGCCGTTTCGGCATCTTTGGCGGCCGGTTCGTGGCCGAGACGCTGATGCCTCTGGTCCTGGAACTGGACGCAGCCTATGCCGCGGCCAAGGCTGACCCGGCCTTCCGCAAGGAACTGGATTATTACCTGAAGGATTATGTGGGCCGCCCCAGCCCGCTCTGGTTCGCCCGACGCCTGACCGAGGAACTGGGTGGCGCGCGCATCTATATGAAGCGCGAGGAACTGAACCATACCGGCTCGCACAAGCTCAACAACGTCATGGGTCAGATCCTGCTGGCACGGCGCATGGGCCGCAGCCGCATCGTGGCCGAAACGGGAGCGGGCCAGCACGGCGTTGCCACGGCCACCGTCTGCGCACTGTTCGGGCTGAAATGCACCATTTATATGGGTGCCACCGACGTCGAACGGCAGAAGCCCAACGTGTTCCGCATGCGTCTGCTGGGGGCGGAAGTCGTGGCCGTGACGTCCGGTGCCGGCACGCTGAAGGATGCGATGAACGAGGCGATGCGCGACTGGGTGACCAATGTCCGCGATACCTATTTCCTCGTCGGCACCGTGGCGGGACCCCACCCCTACCCTCAGATGGTCCGCGATTTTCAGTCGGTGATCGGGGATGAGACCCGCGTGCAGATGCAGGAAGCCGAGGGGCGCCTGCCGGACGTGATCGTGGCGGCCATCGGTGGCGGATCGAACGCGATGGGCATCTTCCACCCCTTCCTCGATGACCCGTCGGTGCGTCTGGTCGGCGTCGAAGCCGCCGGGCGGGGGCTGGATAGCGGCGAGACCGCGGCGTCGATCCTGCGTGGGCGGCCGGGTGTGCTGCACGGCAATCGCACCTATTTGCTACAGGACGAAGACGGGCAGATCGACGAGGCGCATTCGATCAGTGCCGGGCTGGATTATCCCGGTATCGGGCCGGAACATTCCTGGCTGGCCGATATCGGGCGCGTGGAATATGTCGGCGCGACCGATGATCAGGCGCTTGCGGCCTTCCAACTCTGCACGCGGACCGAGGGCATTATCCCGGCGCTGGAAGCTGCCCATGCCTTGGCGCATGTGGCCGTCATCGCACCCACGCTCAGCCCCGAGACGCTGCTGGTGGTGAATATTTCCGGCCGGGGAGACAAGGACATCTTTACCGTTGCCGCGCACCTGGGAGTGACATTGTGAGCCGCATCGCCCGCCGCTTCGCGGCCCTGAAGGCGCAGGGACGTGGCGCCCTGATCCCGTATTTACAGGCCTGCGATCCGGATTACGACACGTCGCTGGCATTGCTGCGCGCCATGCCGGGGGCGGGTGCCGACCTGATCGAGATCGGCGTGCCGTTCAGCGACCCCAGTGCCGATGGTCCGACCATCCAGTTGGCGGCGCGCCGGGGGTTGAAGGCGGGGGCCAGCATGGTGCGCGTGCTGGAGATGGTCGCCCGCTTCCGCGAGGACGATGCCGATACGCCGATCATCCTGATGGGCTATCTGAACCCGATCGAAGCCTATGGCCATGCCCGTTTCTGCGCCGATGCCGCCCGCGCGGGCGTGGACGGGCTGATCATCGTCGACATGCCGCCCGAGGAAGCCGATCTGCTGGACGGGCCGGCGGTGGAGGCCGGGCTGGATATCATTCGCCTGGTGGCGCCGACCACCGATGATGCGCGCCTGCCCATGGTGTGCGGCAGTGCGTCGGGCTTCATCTATTATGTGAGCATCACGGGGGTGACGGGTACGCGCACTGCCAGCAGCGACGAACTGGCGGCCGCCCTGCCGCGCCTGCGCGCCGCGACCGACCTGCCGGTGGCAATCGGCTTCGGCATCCGTTCACCCGAACAGGCTGCTGCTGCCGTTCGTGCCGCCGATGCCGCCGTGGTGGCCTCGGCGTTGATCGCGACGCTGGAAGACTCTCTGGACGAAGAAGGCCGCGCGACGCCCGACACCCTGCCGCGTGTGCTGGCGCAACTCTCGGACCTTGCAAAGGCCGTGCGTTCGGCGCGCTAACCACAAATCGGTTTCCAAAGACCGCCGGCCTTTGGCGGGGTTCGGGGCTGCGCCCCGACCTGACCGGATCGACCAGGATCGAGATATGACCCAACCCTACGCCGCCCAGCATTACGGCATCCGCGCACCCGATTATGTGGCCAGTGCCGTGCATGCCGAGGGCGCTGACCTTGAGGCGATGGAAAGACTGGTCGCGGGCAAGGGATTGCGCCGCGTGCTGGATCTGGGCTGTGGCGGCGGCCATGTCAGCTATCGGCTGGCGCCCCATGTGGCGGAGGTCGTCGCCTGCGACGTGACCCGGCAGATGCTTGACGCCGTGAGGGAGGAAGCCGGTCGGCGGGGCCTGACGAACATTACGACGGTGCATGCTCCTGCTGAACATCTGCCGTTCGAGGATGGCTGGTTCGATGCGGTGTTCTGCCGGTTCACGACCCATCATTGGAGCGACGCGGCCGCCGGGTTGCGCGAGGCGCGGCGTGTACTGGCCCCATCGGGCTGCGCGCTGTTCATCGACGTGACGGCGCCTGCGTCCGCGCTGGGCGATAGCTGGCTGCAGACGCTGGAACTGCTGCGGGACGTATCGCATGTGCGCGATTATGCGGTGGCGGAGTGGATGTCCTTGCTGGGCGGGGCGGGCTTTGCCGTCACCGAACTGGGGACGCATCGCCTGCGTATGGAATTCGCAAGCTGGGTGGCGCGGACGCAGACGCCGGCGGAGCGGGTGGTGGCGATCCGTTCCCTGCAACAGGTGGCGCCGGAGGAGGTCATCCGGCTGTTCGGGGTAGAGGAAGACGGCAGCTTCACGCTGGATGTCGCGCGCTTTCTGGCGGTGCCGGCCTGAATTCTCCCGTCTTTGCGCTTGCCCGGCAGTATTCCTAGAACCATCTGGCCTTTCTGGCACCCTGCTTGTAAGAAGGCGGGTTTCTGGTCGCCGCTGTGCGCCGTGTGTGATGGAGTGATGTGATGAGCTGGCTGACCGATTACGTCCGCCCCAAGATCCGCGGTCTGCTCAAGCGCGAGGTGCCGGACAATCTGTGGACCAACTGTGAATCCTGCAGCCAGATGATCCTGGTGAAGGATCTGCATAAAAATCTGAATGTCTGCCCTCATTGCGGTCATCACATGCGCGCGACGGTGGGCGAGCGTTTTGCCTGGACGTTTGACGAAGGGGCGTGCACGCGTATCGACCTGCCCAAGGTTGTGGTCGATCCGCTCTCGTTCCGCGACCGCAAACGCTATACCGACCGGCTGAAGGACGAGCGCGCGAAGTCGCAGCTTGATGAATCCATGGCGGTGGCCCACGGGAAGATCGGCGGGCATGACGCGGTAGTGGCCGTGATGGCGTTCGAATTCATTGCCGGCACGATGGGGGCTGCGCTGGGCGAAGGCTTCGTGGCGGCGGCGCGGCTGGCGATCCTGCAGAAGGCGCCGCTGGTCGTCTTTACCGCTTCGGGCGGTGCGCGCATGCAGGAAGGCATGATCAGCCTGATGCAGATGCCCCGCACCACGGTGGCGGTGCAGATGCTGCGCGATGCCGGTCTGCCCTATATCGTCGTGCTGACCAACCCCACCACCGGCGGCGTCACGGCCTCGTTCGCCATGCTGGGCGATGTGCAGATCAGCGAGCCGAACGCCCTGATCGGGTTTGCCGGCCCGCGTGTGATCGAGGATACGGTGCGCGAGAAACTGCCCGAGGGCTTTCAGCGTGCGGAATATCTGCTGGATCACGGCATGATCGACATGGTGACCAAGCGTGCCGACCTGCCGGCCATGCTGGGCCGCCTGATCGGCCTGCTGAACCATCGGCAGGTCGCGGCCCCGCTTCGCCCGGCGGCCTGATCCGCGCCGATGAACAGTTCGCCGACGGCGCTGGGACCTGAATTCGTCGGCCGTGCCGGCGCGGTTCTGGAGAGGCTGAACCAGCTCTATCCAGCCTTGATCGACCTGTCGCTGGGTCGGCTGGAGGCTTTGCTGGGGCGGCTGGGTCATCCGGAAAATCATCTGCCGCCGGTGATCCATGTTGCCGGCACCAATGGCAAGGGCAGCACCTGCGCCAACCTGCGGGCCATCGGCGAGGCTGCCGGCTGGCCGGCGCATGTCATGACCTCGCCGCATCTGGTGGACGTGACGGAGCGTTTCCGCGTTGCCGGCCGTATCGTCTCGACCGAGGAACTGGTGGCGGTGCTGGAGGAGGTCGAGCGCGTCAATGACGGTGCGCCGATCACGGTGTTCGAAGTGCTGACGGCTGCCGGCTTCGTGCTGTTCGCGCGGCATCCTGCCCGTCTGGCGGTGATCGAGGTCGGGCTGGGGGGGCGTTTCGACGCCACCAATGTTCTTGCCCGGCCTGCTGCCTGCGCCATTGCGTCGATTTCCATGGATCATGAAGCCTTTCTCGGCAACAGCCTGGCCGCGATTGCTGCCGAAAAAGCGGGAATCATGAAACCCGGCGTGCCGGTGGTGACCGGCTATCAGGCGCCCGAAGCCATGGCGGTTCTGCGTGCCCGGGCGGCGGAATGCGGGGCGCGCCTGCTTGTGCGCGACGAGGACTGGGAGATTATGCCGGTGTCCGGCGGCGTGCGCTATACGGACGCGCTGGGTGTGCTGGACCTGCCGGCTCCTGGCCTGCCGGGGGCGCATCAGGTGGATAATGCCGGGCTGGCGGTGGCGGCGTTGCGGGCCAGCGGCCTGGCGGTGCCGGAAACCGCGTGGGCGGGCATTGCCCGCACCGAATGGCCGGCCCGTCTGCAACGGCTGGATGGCGCACTGGCCGCCCTGCTGCCGCCGGGCTGGGAAGTGTGGCTGGATGGCGGGCATAATCCCGGTGCCGGCCACGCGCTGGCCGACATGCTGGCTGGTTGGTCGGATCGGCCGGTTCATCTGGTCGTCGGCATGAAGCAGACCAAGGATGCCACGGGCTTTCTTGCCCCTTTGCTGGAGCGTGCCGCCAGCGTTCAGGCGGTGGCGGAGCCAGGGCAGCATCTCGCCTTGCCGGTTGAGGCGATCGTGGCGGCGTCTTCAGGCCGCGCCATGCCCGGCCCTACCGTGCGGGCCGCGCTGGCGCGTCTGGCGGAAGAGGCGGATGGTCCGGGGCGGGTGGTGATCTGCGGCAGCCTGTATCTGGCGGGGGTTGTCCTGGCGCAGGACGGCTGGGTCGCGAAGTGAGGTAGGGTCTTCTTTTTCTGAAGAAAAAGAAGCAAAAAGACTTTTATTCGTTCGGGAGCCTTGTGCTGGGGACATGTGATGTCCCTGATCGGGTCAAAGTTTTTTGGTTCTTTTCAAAAAGAACATTCTTGAGGGCATCCCGATGACACACCGTCACAAGGTCATTTTCGACACCGATCCCGGCGTGGACGATGCGATGGCGTTGTGTTTCCTGACCCGGCGGCCGGAATTCGACCTGCTGGCCGTGACCACGGTGCATGGCAATCTGGACATCGACACCGTAACGCGCAACGCGCTGTGGCTGGCCGAACGGCTGGAACTGGATGTGCCTGTGGCGATGGGCGCGGCTACGCCGCTGGTACGCCCGGCGGGAGCCGGGGTGCCACATGTGCATGGGGCGAGTGGGCTGGGCGACCTGATGCCGCCGGCGCAACTGGCTCGTACAATTGATCCGCGCCCTGCCTGGCAGGTGATCGTGGATATGGTGCGCGCACATCCGCACGAGGTGACGCTGATCGCCATCGGGCCGCTGACCAATCTGGCGCTGGCCTTGCGGCATGACCCCGGTATTGCGGAACTCGTGGCGGGCGTCAGCCTGATGGGGGGCGCGTTTGGCACGCATGGCCATAGTGGCAATGTGTCGCCGGTGGCCGAAGCCAATATCCTGTCGGACCCCGAGGCGGCCGACCTGGTGATGACCGCGCCGTGGAAGGTTGCGATGCTGGGGCTGGATGTGACGCAACAGGTGGTGATGGATGCCGCCTATCTGGACCATCTGGAAGAACGCGGCGGGCCGGATGGTGCTTTCCTGCGGGCGGTGTCGCGTTTTTATCAGGGCTTCCACGAACTCTCGCGCGGGTTGGCCGGCATTTTCGCCCATGACAGTCTGGCGGTGATCCAGGTTCTGGCGCCGCATCTGTTCACGCTGCGGCATGGGCCGGTCCGGGTGGTGTGCGGTGGGTTGGCCGATGGGCAGACGATCCAGAAGCCGGTCTGCCAGCCCGGGCCGCCCGCGCCGCCCTGGGACGATGCCCCGTCCCGCGCGGTGGCGGTGGATGTCGATGTGGGCGGCGTGCTGGCGCTGTATGCGGATACGTTCATCGTGTGACGGTTCTGGCCATCCGGCCTGTCACAAACCCGTCTCCTGTTTCGTCTTATGACAAACACCTTGCAGGATGACGATCATGACCCCGCGACTGGATTATTTTGCGACCGCTCCCGCCCTTCTGGGAAAGATGCTGGAGCTTGAGGACGTTCTCAAAACCTCTGGTTTGGACCTGGGTTTGATCGAACTGGTCAAGATGCGGGTTTCGCAGATCAATGGCTGCGCGTTCTGCCTGGATATGCATGCCACGATCATGAAAAAAGCGGGCGAAGACATGCGGCGGATCGTCCTGTTGCCGGCGTGGCGTGAGACGACCTTCTATACGGGCCGGGAGCGCGCGGCCCTGGCATGGGCGGAGGCGCTGACCCTGGTGGCGGAAACCCATGCACCGGATACGGATTTCGACGGTCTGCGCGCTCACTTTACGGATCAGGAGATCGTTCAGCTTACGCTCGTCATCGGCATGATCAATCACTGGAACCGGATCGCCATCGGGTTCCGTGCCCAGCCGCGCCCGTTATCCGGCCCGCATGCCTGACGTTACGGAAACGACCGCCCGTTTTCTGGCGATCAGGCCGGACCTGATCGGCATCGGCTATCGTATGACCGGGTCGCTGTCGGTTGCGGAGGATCTGGCGCAGGATGCGTTCCTGCGCTGGCATGCCGCCGGACCCGATACGATCGAGCATCCCCGCGCCTGGCTGGTTCGGGTGATGACGCGACTTTGCCTGGACTGGCTGCGGTCTTCCGCGCACCGATATGAGCACTATGTCGGCCCATGGTTGCCGGAACCGGTTCTTGATACGCAGGATGCGCCCCAGATCCGGCAGCATGTGCGGGAGCAGGATCTGTCCATGGCGTTCCTGTGTGCGCTTCAGACCCTGTCGCCGACCGAGCGTGCGGCTTTTATCCTACATGATCTTTTTGAAATGTCGTTTGATGAACTGGCGGACTTGTTGCAGCGGAGCGAGGCCGCCTGCCGCCAGATGGCGTCTCGTGCCCGCAAACACCTCCGGCAGCCCGGTACCCGACATCCCATGGATCGGGAGGCTGGCCGGAAGCTGACCGAAGCGTTTCTACGGGCGTCCCGTCTGGGGGACGAAACGGGTTTGCGTACCCTCCTGAGCCAGGATGTCCGCTTCGTATCCGACGGTGGCGGCGTTCGGCCTGCTGCCCGGAAAATCGTTGAAGGAATTGGGAAAGTTAGCCGACTGTTCGTCGGTCTTGCCCGTAAGCGCCAATATCGGGTTCCGCCGGTTCTGTATCGGGGGCTGATCAATGGGGAGCCTGGATTCGTCACCCTGGAGGACGACGGTCTGCCGCAGGTAACGACCCTGGCGTGGCGCGGGGGGCATGTCGTTGCGGTTTATGTCGTGCGTAATCCTGATAAGCTGCGGGGGATTCAAATAAAGGAGTGATCTTCGTTGTTTTGAAAAAATTATGATCTATTCAGGACATATGCGGTCTCCAGTTCCGATTTCCCTGACAGAATAAAAGTCTTTTTGCTTCTTTTTCTTCAGAAAAAGAAGATCTCTCGCGGTCTTGTAATGGCCTGAAAGCTTATCTTGAGTTGGCACGCCTGGATTTTTCGTAACGGGCTACCAGCCGAGTGCGACGCAGGGCGGAGAGGCGCTGTATCCAGAATATGCCGTTCAACTGGTCGATTTCGTGCTGGTGGCATATTGCGCGCAGGCCATCGGATTCTTCGATCTGGTTCTGCCCGTCGAGATCCTGGTACTGCACGCGCACCTTGGCCGGGCGCTCGATCTGTTCGGTGACGCCGGGCATGGAAACGCTGCCTTCCTCATGCTGGATCGTCTCGTCGGATGCCCAGATGATCTCCGGATTGATGTAGGTGCGTGCGCCCGATGTGTCGCGCAGGTCCAGCACCACGACGCGCAGCGCCATGCCGATATGCGGCGCCGTGATGCCGATGCCGGGCGCGGCCTGCATCGTGTCGAACAGGTCGGCGGCCAGTGTGCGAAGCGCGGCGTCGAACTGTGTGACGGGCTCGGCAGCCGTGCGCAGGCGCTGGTCGGGAAACATGACGATCGGGCGGGCAGGCATTCCGACGCCTCCCCAGGCTCAGATGAAGGGCGCGGCGCGGACGCGGCCGACCGTCATTCCGTTCCAGTTGCGGATGTCGTGGGTTGCCAGATCGCGCAGCACGGTGTGGTCGCGGGCTTCGGGGCCCAGGAAGCGCATCAGCAGGGTGGCCATGGCGACTTCCGCTGCGCGTGGGGCACCGTCATGGCATTTGACCGCGATGCCCAGGCCCTGTTCGGGGAGGCTGGCGGCCATGATGCCCTCCGCGCCCATCTTGCTGAAGACGGCCGACCCCAGCGCCTGCATCAGCACGGTATCGAAGCGCCCGCTACCGCCGACCATGAAAGGCGCATTGGCCACGGCGGTGCGTAGCCGTGCTGCCGCGCGGGCGCGTTCGCGGCCCAGGCCGTGGCCGGTGCCGAAGCGGGCGAAGCCGTGGGCCAGGGCGCGCATCGGGATGGCGTAGGTCGGGATCGAACAGCCGTCGATGCCGCGATTGTCTTCGCCGTGTGCCGCATCCGTCACGTCGGCCAGAGCGGCCGTGACCTCGCGCATGATCGGATGGGCGGGGTGGATATAGCCGGCCAGATCCTGTTCCTGATCGCAGGCCAGGCAGACGAAGCCGGCATGTTTGCCGGAGCAGTTGTTATGCAGAGCGTTGGGTTCCCCGCCGGAGCGGGCCAGTGCGTGGGCGGCGTCGGCGTTTGTCGGCCAGTGGGTGCCGCATTCGAGGCAGGCGACGTTACGCCCTGCCCGACCCAGCATCCGCGCTGCGACCGTGACATGCGCGGGCTCGCCGTTGTGCGAGGCGCAGGCCAGCGCCAGTTCCTCGTCATCCAGGCCCAGTCGCTCGGCGGCGCCGCTTTCGACTAGCGGCAGGGCGAGGAAGGCCTTGACCGCCGAACGCGGGTAGGTCGGCAGCGCGATGTCGCCCAGCGCGAACACGACGTCGCCATCGGCATCCACCACCACGGCGGTACCGGCATGGCGGGATTCGACGCGGCCGCCGCGCTCGATCTCGGCGATTGCTGTGTCCATTGGGGCGTCGTCCTTAGGGGTCAGGTGTTGCCGGTCAGGAAGTAGCTCGGGTTGCCTGAACTGCGGCTTGAATCCGGATCGTCCTCGATCAGGTCGTCGATCATGAAGCGTTTCATGCGCAGCACAGTGATATCGGTCTCGCTGGCATCGTCGTCGTCGCCCACCAGCGACAGCCAGTAGGGCACGCCGCCGCGTTCGGTCAGCAGCAGGGGGTGGCGACGGCTTATGACCAGGCCGTCGCGTAGCATGGCTTCGGCATTTTCGGTCGTTGTGATGTGGTACAGATAGCTGTCGGCAGGGTCGGACGCTTGCAGGCCGCGATAATGGACGCGGGCCAGTTGCAGGGTCTCGGCGTCCAGATGCGTGACCTGCCGCCGGGGGGGCGGGGGCTCGGCCTCCGGCGGGGGGGCGGGGAGCGGCGATGCGAACAGGTCGTTCTGCCCGGCCTCAGCCACGTCGCGCACCGGACGGGGCGCGCGGGGCCGGCGGGGTGTGGGGAGGGTGGGCGCACGGGTGGGCGCAGGCTCGGGCAGCGGCAGTTCGGCGGTATCCGGGAGGATGCGTGCCATGGCAAAATTCCGTCGCAGGGTGGCTACGGGGTCAGGGTCGGGCAGGCTTTCGGCCAGGATCTGCCGGCCGCGCCGCTGCCAGAACAGCGCCAGGGCCTGGGGGCCGTCTTTTGCAGCGATCCGGGCACGCGGTCGCCCCTGGATGTCGTCGATCCGGAAGATCATGCGTTCCGAATTCCGGGTCGTCAGGCCGGTCGGCCTGACCCTGTAACCGTTTCTCACCATAATCCTCAGTCGTGCCGTTCGCCGTGAAGTCTGAAGTCGCCCGTCGTGCCTATGCTGTTGCGACGTCGCGGCAGGCGGCGCAGAGCCCTTCTGCCTCGACGGTCGAATGGCGCACCGTGAAGCCGATATGCCGCGTGGCGTCGACCAGCGCATGCAGGATGCCGTGATCGTCCAGTTCGGTCACCTGACCGCAGCCGGTACAGATCAGAAATTGCGCCGCGTGAGGATGGCCGGCTTCGGCATGACTGCCATCCAGCGTATGGGTGCAGCCGACGAAGGCCGACAGGCGCTCGATCTTGTGGATGAGCCCCTCTTCCAGCAGGAAATCGAGGGCGCGGTAGACCGTGGGTGGGGCGGCGCCCTTCTTGTCGGCGCGCAAGCCGTCCAGCAGGTCATAGGCGCCGACCGGGCGCGCGGCCTCCAGCACCAGGCCCAGCACCTGGCGCCGAAGATCGGTCAGCCGCGAACCATGCGCGGCGCACAAGCGCTCGGCATTATCCAGCCGAGTCTCGGTCTTTTCGGCGAAAATCGTTGCCGCCATGCCTGCCGCGCCATGCCCCCGATCTGTGCAGAGATGCCGCCTGCGCGGCTCCCTGGTTTCCATACGCCGGAAAGCGCGTTATATGAAGGCTCCAAATATGTTACATTATAACGTGTCCTGACCTGCCAACCCTCCTGCTGACGGCTGATCGCGTGTCTGCTGACCCCATATTTTCGCTTCGTGGTTCCCGCTTGGGTGTGATGCGCCTGATGTGCGTGTGGCTGATGGCTGTCATGTTGATGGTATTGAGCGCGTGGTCGGCCCATGCCGACAGTCCGGTTGCCGTTGTGGCTGCTGAAGCGGTGTGGGGCGATATCGCGCGCCAGGTCGGGGGGCCGGATGTAACGGTGAGCAGTATCCTGACCAACCCGGCGGCTGATCCGCATGCGTTCGAGGCCAGCCCGATGGATGGGCGGCGACTGGGGACCGCGCGGATCGTGATCGCCAATGGGGGCGGATATGACGGATGGCTCGACCGGCTGATGGAGGGGAGCGGAAACGCTGACCGGCCGGTGGTGCTGAACGTGGCGGCGCTGGTGGGCTGGCGGGACGGCGAGAACGCCCATTTCTGGTATGACCTGACGATGGTCCGTGCCGTCGCGACGGCGTTTGCCGCCGATTGCGGCGCGATCCTTCCCGATCGCCGGGCGGCGTTGCAGGACCGTCTGCAACAGTTCCTGGACGCGCTGGGGCCGCTTGAACAGCGGATCGACCGTTTGCGGGCGCGTTATCATGGGGTGCCGGTTGCCGCGTCCGAACCGATTTTCGGCCTGATGACGCGCCAGATCGGGTTGACGATGCATGATGGCGATTTTCAGCGGGCGGTCATGAACGGCACCGACCCCGGCCCGTCGGAGGTTGCCGGGTTCGAGCGGGACCTGACGGATCGGCGGGTGCGGATGTTGATCCTGAACGAGCAGACGACGGGTCCGGCCACCGACCGGCTGGAGCAGTTGGCGCAGGGGGCCGGGATTCCGGTGCTGCATGTCGGCGAGAGCCTGCCGCCCGGCATGCGCTATCAGGACTGGATCGCCGGGATGCTGGATCGTCTGGATCAGGCGCTGGCCCACGCTCCGCCTGGGGGGCCGACATGAACGGGCACGATGCGTGTTGCGGCGGCCCGGCGCCTGCGCCGGACTCTGCCGCCATGCCGCCGGTCGATATGGCGCAGGTCACGCTGCGCATTGGCGAGCGCACGATCCTCTCGGATGTCGGCCTGACCGTGCCGGCCGGGGCCTTTGTCGGCATGCTGGGGCCGAACGGGGCGGGCAAGAGCAGCCTGATCCGCGCCATTCTGGGCGTGGTGCCGGTATCGGCCGGGCGGATTGCGGTCTTTGGCCGGCCGGTTGGGCGCGGCAACCACGATATCGGCTATCTGCCGCAATTTCCGGCGCGCTCCGCGCCGCGCCTGGACGGGCGCAGTTTTATCGCCGCTGCCCTGCATGGCGAGCGGTGGGGCCTGCCCTGCGACTGGCGGCCCGGCCGGCATCGCCGCCATGACGCGATGGAGATCGACCGGGTGCTGGACCTTGTGGGGGCCACGCATCTGGCCCGCCGGCCGATCGACCATCTTTCGGGTGGCGAGCGCCAGCGGCTGTTGCTGGCGCAGGCCCTGCTGGGGCGGCCCCGGCTGCTGCTGTTGGATGAGCCGCTGGCCAGCCTCGACCCGCATCGCGCGCGGGAAGTGGTGGCGCTGGTGGATCGTATCCGTCGCCAGCTCGGTATTGCGGTGCTGTTTTCCACCCATGATCTCAACCCGTTGCTGGGGGTGATGGACCGGGTGCTGTATGTGGGGCGCGGCGCGGCGCGGCTGGGTACGGTGGACGAGGTGGTGACCGGCCCGGTACTGAGTGCGCTGTATGGCGTCCCTGTCGAGGTGATCCGGGCGAACGGGCGCATTTTCGTGGTGGCCGACGGGGTGGTTCAGTCTTGAGCAGTCGAGGGTAGTATCCGGGCATGTTCGCCTTCGAATTCATGCGCCATGCCTTTGCCGCGACGGGGATCGTTGCGATCCTGTCCGGGCTGGTCGGTTATTTCATGGTGCTGCGGGGCGAGAGCTTTGCCGGCCATGCGCTGTCGCATGTCGGTTTTGCCGGCGCGACGGGCGCGCTGCTGGTGGGGATGCCGCCTTTCTGGGGTCTGATGGGGGCCACGGTTCTGGCCGGGGTGGCCATGGGGCTGGGCGGACGGGGCACCACGCATGGACGGGATGTCACGATCGGGCTGGTCCTGTCCTGCATGCTGGGCTGCGGGCTGCTGTTCCTGCATTTTCTCACGACATCGGCCACGCGCGCCACGGCGCTGCTGTTCGGCAACGTGCTGGGGGTGGACCGGGCGATGCTGGGGTGGCTGCTGGTGCTGGGCGCGGGATGCGTGCTGGCCATGGCGGCGCTGTCGCGGCCGCTGCTGTTTGCCAGCCTCCAGCCCGAGACGGCCGAGGCGCGCGGTGTGAACCTGCGTCTGGTCTCGACCATCTTTCTGGCCATCGTCGCGGTGGTGACGGCGGAATGCGTGCAGATTACCGGCGTGCTGCTGGTCTTTGCGCTGATGGTCGGCCCGGCGGCGACGGCGCAGCGCCTGACGGCGACGCCGGGATGGGGGATCGTGCTGTCCGTGCTGCTGGCGATCGGGGCGGGCTGGGGTGGGTTGGCCCTGTCCTGGTGGACCGACTGCCCGGCGTCGTTCTGGATCAGCGCGCTGAGTACCGTCGCCTATCTGGCGGCGGGTGCGTGGCGGTTTACCGAACGGGGGGCGGGCGCCGACGCGGCCTGAACGGAGGGTTCAGGACGGGAGGGACCAGCACCACCATGCCATCAGGGCCAGGGTCGCCCCCAGCCCGGCATGCAGGGCGAGCAGCACCTGCCCGGTGATGATCGGCGGTTGGTCCTGGCGGCGGCGTGCGGGCATCGCGTGGGTCCTCCGGAAAGTGGCAGGCGGTCAGTGGTCGTGGCTGTGGGGCAGGACGTGGTAGGCGCGGTTGAAATAGACCAGACCGCCCACCGGCTCGCCGATGCGGATGGCTTCCACCACGCCGAATATGACGCTGTGGGTGCCGACTTCGACGATCCGGTCGATCCGGCAGTCGAAGGAGGCAACGGCTTCTTCCAGCGCCGGGGCGCCGGTGGCCAGCGTCGTCCAGTGGCCGACGGTGAACCGCTCGTACATGTCCATCGGGCTGGCGAAGGTGCCTGAAATATCGCGCTGACCGGCGGAGAGTACATTGATGCAGAGCGCCCCGCCGGTGTGGAACGCCGCGCGGGCACGCGAGGTGCGGTTCATGCACACCAGGAGCGTGGGCGGGGCGTCGCTGACGGAACAGACCGCCGAGGCGGTGAAGCCCACAGGGTCGTCCAGCGTGCCGGTCGTGACCACGTTGACCGCCGCGCCCAGTCGCGCCATCGCGTCCCGATAGGTCTGGGAATCCACACTCATGTCCGCGCCCTTCCTGCCGTCGTCCATTCCCGTAGGGCCGACATCTTCATCATTGATCGTTCTGGCATAGTATCACGACAGGGAAAACGGAAGGAACGTACCATCATGCAGACCGACGCGACAGACGATACGCTGCTGATCTCCCGCCAGGGGCGCCTCGGGCGCCTGACGGTCAATCGTCCCAAGGCGCTGAATGCGCTGGATATTACGCTCTATCGCGGGATTGGGGCCGCGCTGGCGGCGTGGCGGGACGATCCGGGGGTCGAGACGGTGCTGATCGACAGCACCAGTCCCCGGGCCTTTTCGGCCGGCGGGGACCTGCGAGCACTCTATACCCTGGCGCTGGAGGTGGGGCCGGATGCGGCGGCCCGTGTGTTCCGGGCCGGGTATCGGCTGGTTTCGGTGCTGGCGGGATACCCCAAGCCGATCGTGTCGTTCATGGACGGGATTACGATGGGCGGTGGGGTCGGGCTGGGGGCGCATGTGCGTCACCGGATTGTGACCGAGCGCAGCGTGCTGGCCATGCCCGAGGTGGCGATCGGGCTGACGCCGGACGCCGGAGGGTCTTACCTGCTTTCGCGCGTGCCGGGGCTGTATGGGTTGCGCCTGGCGCTGACCGGCGGCCGGATGAAGGGCGGGCAGGCGGTGGTGGCGGGTTTTGCCGACCGCATGCTGGCGGCGTCGGACCTGCCGGAGCTGGCGAGCGCCCTCGCCCGGCGGCCGGCTGGGGAAGTGGTGGATCTGGCGCCCGCCGCCCCGCGTGAGGGGCAGGAGGATCTGGCCGCGATCAATGCGCTGTACGACGCGCCGGACCTTGCGACCATTCGCGACCGGCTGGCACGCAGCGACGCGGCGTGGGCGGCCGAAGACCGGGAAGCGATGGCGCAGGCTTCGCCGCTCTCGCTGCTGGTCACGTTCCGCGCTTGGCACGCCGCGCGCCGCTTGCCCGACCTGAACACGGTGCTGGAGCAGGAATACCGGCTGATCGGCAACCTGCTCCGCCAGCCCGATTTCACCGAGGGCGTGCGGGCCAAGATCGTCGACAAGGACAATGCGCCGCGCTGGCTGGATGGCGCGGCGCTGGGGGATGTGGCCATCGAAGCCTGTTTCGCTCCGCGCCCCGATACGCTGGATCTGCCGGTTTTTCCCGAACCGGTGTGACCGTAGGCCGTTTCATCTGAATGCGGTGTGGGCTGCTGGCCCATATCCGCGATCCGAGGTTTTGATTCATGCCGTTTTCCGCCGCCTATCATCCCGCCCGCGCGCACCTGACGCTGGGCGAAGCGTTCTATGACCCCGTGGAAGCGGCGCGCTTTCCCGCGCATATCCTGCGCTTCCGCAACCAGGATGCGGCGGCGCGGATCGGGCTGGAGACGCTGACCGATGCGGAATGGGTCGAGCATCTGGGGCGCTTCGTCCCGCTGCCCGACGGGCTGCCGACGCCGCTGGCGCTGCGCTATCACGGGCACCAGTTCCGCCAGTACAACCCGGACCTGGGCGACGGGCGGGGCTTCCTGTTCGCGCAGATGCGCGATGCGCGCGATGGCAGGCTGCTGGATATCGGCACCAAGGGCAGCGGCCGTACGCCGTGGTCGCGCGGTGGGGACGGGCGGCTGACCCTGAAGGGTGGGGTGCGCGAGATCCTGGCCAGCGAGATGCTGGATGCGCTGGGGGTGAACACGTCGCGGACGCTGAGCGTGATCGAGACCGGCGAGCGGCTGCAACGGGGGGACGAGCCCTCGCCCACCCGGTCGTGCGTGCTGGCGCGACTGAGCCATTCGCATATCCGCGTGGGAACTTTCCAGCGCCTTGCCGCGCTGGAAGACCGGGCCAGCCTGACGCGCCTGGTGGACTATGTGATGGCCACCTATTTTCCCGACCGTCATGGGGAGGGGAATGCGGCGACGGCGCTGTTCGATATCGTCTGCACCCGCGTCGCGCGTCTGGCGGCCCAGTGGATGGGGGCCGGGTTTGTGCATGGCGTGCTGAATACCGACAATATCAACATCACGGGCGAGAGCTTCGATTACGGTCCATGGCGCTTCCTGCCCCGATATGATCCCTCCTTCGTTGCCGCCTATTTCGACCAGTCGGGCCTGTATGCGTTCGGGCGCCAGCCCGAGGCCGTGCTGTGGACGCTGGCCCGGCTGGCGGAATGCCTGATTCCGTTAACGGAAATTGATGATCTCCAGAAGATTTTCGACGATTTCCCTGATCGTTATGAAATGGAGATGAATAACGTCATCGTGAAACGGCTTGGCTTGTCTTCCATTTCCAGAAATGACGATCGGGATCTGTCGTCGGCGACATGGACGTTTCTGGAACGATCGGGAATAGGATTTGAAAATCTGTTCTTCGACTGGTATGGAGGGGCACAGAGCAGGCATCGGGCGCTGAACGGGCCCAATGCCCATTTCTATGCGGGTGCGGAATTCGAGCCGTTGCGTCAACGGATTGATGGCTATTCCGCCCGACCGGACCTGGATCTTTCCAGTCCGTATTTTTCCCGATCCGTCCCCTGCACGATGCTGATCGATGCGGTGGAGCGGATATGGCAGCCGATCGCCGACCAGGATGACTGGAGCATGCTCGATGACACGCTCGCGTCGATCCGGGAGATGAAGGTTGCCCTCTTGCCCGCCGCCTGACCGGCGGGCCTGATTCGGGATACCGGCATGGCAATCGGGCCAGTCGGGGCGTCTGTGGAGCAAGGAGTTCCAGGGCAGTTTTTTCCGGGGCCTGTCGGGAAATGCGCGTCGGATCGCTATCAGCGCGCGCATTTTCCAACAGGCTCCGAACAGGGAGAATGGAATGCAGAATTTCTCGCCGCAATCGACAAGTCTGGCCCAGGTGTCCGAATATGAAATTTCGGATAACGCGCGGCTGACACTCTGGCTCGCAGCCGCCGTGGCCGCCATCTGTGGCGGCCTCTACGGCTACGACACCGGCATCATTTCGGGTGCCCTGCTGCTGATTACGCGGGATTTCCATCTGAGCAGCACCGATCAGGAATTCGTGGCCTCCGCGATCCTGGCCGGTGCCGTGATCGGTGCCGTGGGCACCGGCTGGCTATCGGAACGGTTCGGACGCCGCACCACCGTCATGATCGTGACGGCGCTTTTCGTGACTGGGGCCCTGGCCTGCTCGATGGCGCCCGATGTCGGCACGCTGATTGCCGCCCGTGTCTATCTGGGGCTTGGCGTCGGTGGATCGACGCAGGTCGTGCCGATGTATATCTCCGAGTTGGCGCCTGCCGCGCAGCGCGGGCGGTTGGTCACGCTGTTCAACGTGGCGATCGGGATCGGCATCTTTCTTGCCAACATCGTCGGGTTTGCGATGCGCGATGCGTGGGGCTGGCGCCCGATGATCGCGATTGCGGCGGGGCCGGCGCTGTTCGTGTTCGTCGCGATGTTCTTCCTGCCGCGCAGTCCGCGCTGGACGGCTGAAAACAAGGGATTGAAGGCCGCGATCCGCGAACTGATCAGGGTTCGCACGAGTCATCGTGAAATCCATAAGGAAATCAAGAAGATTCATGCGGCTGCCGAAAATGTTTCCGACGATCAGCGGGGGTGGCGCGGCCTGTCGCAGCCCTGGGTGCGCCCTGCCCTGGTCGCGGCGTTCGGCGTGGCGTTCTTCACCCAGTGCGGCGGGTTGGAGATGATGATCTATTATGCCCCCACTTTTCTGTCGGATGCCGGGTTCGGCCATTCGGCGGCGCTGCTGGCCAGCGTGGGGGTGGCGGTCGTCTATCTGGTGATGACGTTTACCGGCTCGATGGTCGTGGACCGGATTGGTCGGCGGCGGCTGATGCTGATCATGGGGCCGGGGTCGGTTCTCAGCCTGATCGGGCTGGGGCTGATGTTCATGATGCATCCTGACAAGGGTAGTGTCGGAAGCTGGATGATCATCGTCTTCCTGCTGCTGTTCATGATGTTTAATTCGGGCGGCATTCAGGTGGTCGGCTGGTTGCTGGGGGCCGAGATGTTCCCGCTGCCGATGCGCGGCACCGCCACCAGCCTGCATGCGGCCACGCTGTGGGGCAGCAACCTGCTGGTGACCAGCACGGCGCTGACGCTGGTGCAGACGATCTCGCTGGGTGGGACGATGTGGTTCTATGCCGGGGTGAATCTGGCTTCGGTGCTGTTCGTGTATTTCCTGGTTCCGGAAACGCGCGGTGCTTCGTTGGAAGATATCGAAAAGGCGCTCAAGGAAGGGCGCTTTCGGCCGAGCCGGGGCCAGACGGCCATCGTGGAGCAGTAAGTGCGTTCGGGGGCTTTGCCCCCGAACCCCCACCAAAGGCCGGCGGCCTTTGGAAACCATTCTGTATCAACGACTGGGTTTCCAAAGGGCTTTGCCCTTTGGTGGGTCAAGGGCAAAGCCCTTGTTCACCGGACAAGACCACCCGTTCCGTCACATCGGGAACGGTAAACCCGAAGATCCGGCCATAGAAATCCAGTTCCAGTTCCAGCGCGCGGCGAACCGTCTCTTCGCGCCGGAACCCGTGGGCCTCGCCTTCGAACGTATAATGTGCGTAGGGGATGTTGCTGCTGGCCAGTGCGTCCGCCATGGCCTGTGCCTGCGCGGGCGGGACCACCGCGTCGGCGAGGCCGTGCAGGAACAGGACCGGGGTGCGGATGGCGTCGGCCTGGGTCAGGGGGGAGCGGGCCAGATAGGTGGCGTCGTCCTCGGGCCAGGGGCCGACCAGGCTGTCGAGATAGCGGGATTCGAATTTGTGGGTTTCCTGCGCCAGGGCGCGCAGGTCGGTGACGCCGTACAGGCTGGCACCGGCGGCGAACAGGTCGGACCCGGCGAGAGCCAGTAGCACGGTCAGGCCGCCGGCACTGCTGCCGCGAATGGCGATGCGGGCGGGATCAACGCGGCCGGTGGCGATCAGGTGGCGGCAGGCGGCGATGCAGTCTTCGACATCCGCGACGCCCCACTGCCCTTCCAGTTGGCGGCGATAGGCGCGGCCGAAGCCGGTGGAGCCGCGATAATTGACATCCACGACCGCGAAGCCCCGGCTGGTCCACCACTGGACCTTGAAGGCGAAGGCGTTGCTGGCGCGGCCGGTCGGGCCGCCATGGGCCATGACGATCAGCGGCGGCTTTTCGCCCGCCGGGCCACGGAAGCGGCTGTTGGCGGGGGGATAGAAGAAAGCGTGGCCGGTATGGTGGCCGTCGGGCAGGGGAAAGCGGATGGTCTCGGCGCGGGCGATGTCGCCGGATGCCAGGTCCAGTGTGGTGGCGGCGCGCAGGATGTGTGACGGGGCGCCGATGCGGCCGTGGCGGATGGTGGGGGCGCCGTCCGGTGGAGTGTCAAGCCAGGCGAACGATCCGTCGGCCAGCAGGGCTGGGCATTGGGCGGGATGGCCCAGTGCCACCGGACGGGCGACCGGGCCGGTGAGATGCAGGGTGCGGGCTTCGCCGTTCTCGATGGCGATGGCCAGGATCGTGCCGTCGGGGAGTGGCTGGTAGCTGCGCAGGCCGAACACCCAGTGCGGCAGGCCGATTTCGGCCTCCATCGGTGCGATGGAGACCGCCTGGCCGTCGGGTACGGCCCAGCTTGTGAGGTTCCACCAGCCGTCATGGTCGGAACTAGCCAGCAGGGTTTCGGGGCCGACCCAGGCCGGTTCGATGACCGAGGCGCCGTTATCCGCCAGCGTGCGGATGTCGGTCAGTGTGGTGTCGCCGTCGTGCGATGCCAGCCGGCCCAGCCGCAGCCTCGTGGCGTCCCATGGCATGGCGGGGTGGCTCCATTCGATCCATGCCAGCCATGTGCCGTCCGGTGATGGACGGGGGGAGCTGACGAAATCGGAGCCGGAGACCAGGACCTGGCCGGTTTCCGTCGCCGGGTCGGCGTCGCGGTCGGTGGCGAAGGCGACGAGGGTGGAGAGCGGCTCGCCGGGGACGCGGTGGTCTTCGCGCACGCAGAACACTCTGCTGCCGTCAGGCGAGAAGGCGAAATCGGCGAAGCGCAGGCCGGCCACGGTGCACAGGGCGCGCGGGGCCGTGCCGGGCGAGACGAGCCAGATACTGCCATCCGGCCGATGGCTGAAGGCGATATGGCCGCCTGCCGCGACATAGGCACCGCCACCATATTCGTGGGCGCGGGTGCCGATATCGAAGGGTGGCGGGGTGATGTCGTGGATGCCCCCGCTGGCCGTCCAGCGGACCAGCACGGTGCGGCCGGCCTCGGCGGGACGGGTTTCCAGCCAGTAAACCGCCTCGCCATCCGCCTGCACGCTGCCCAGGCCCAGGGTCTTGCCGGCCACCAGAGCGGTCGTGACGGGGGACGGCCATGTGCCATAGGGGCGGATGGCGGGTTCGGCGGTGCCGGCGGTCTGGTCGCTCATACGGTCCTCCAGTCTTGGTGCCGGTCTGTCGTATTGACTTGACAGCGCGCTGGCCAGACGGTTCCTCAGCCTCTTGGCCTCACTGGACGGATTCAGTCCGCTGCTTCATTCCTTCGAATCTCTTTTCGTGCATTACGGCTACGGCGTAATCGCGGTCGTCGTCATGCTTGAGAGCATGGGGCTGCCCCTGCCTGCCGAAACGCTGATCATCTCCTCGGCACTCTATTGTGCGGCGACGCATCGCCTGGACATCTCCTGGGTGGCGGTGGCGGCGATCGCGGGTGCCATCATGGGCGATAATTTCGGTTACCTGATCGGCCGGCGCTATGGCCATCGGCTGCTGGAGCGCCATGGTGGCAAGGTGGGGCTGAACGACCGCCGGCTGATATTGGGGCGCTATCTGTTCCGGCGGCATGGCGGCAAGGTGGTGTTCTTCGGCCGCTTCATCGCCGTGTTGCGCGTCTTCGTCGCGCTGCTGGCGGGGGCGAACCATATGCCGTGGCATACGTTCCTGTTTTTCAATGCGTTGGGTGGCATCGGCTGGGCCGGCGGCTATGCCTTGGGGGCGTATTACCTGGGGCATAAGGTGCTGAGCCTGTCCGGCCCGGTCGGGATTACGCTGGGGATTGTGGCGGCCCTCGTCCTGGGCGGCAGCTTTCTTTTCCTGAAGAAGAACGAAGTCCGCCTGACCGAAGAGGCAACCCGTGCCGCCGAGCGGGAGCAGCGAGGAGAGACCGTGCCATGAGCATTGCCGCGAAATGGACCATCGGCCGTGCGCCGAACCTGACGGGCCGAACTGCCGTCGTGACCGGTGCGACCGGTGGCCTGGGCTATGAAGTCGCCTATGGCCTGGCCTCGCGGGGCGCGAACGTGCTGCTGACGGGGCGCGATGCGGCGCGGGGTGCCCGGGCTGTGGAGATGCTGCACGAGCGGTTGCCGGAGGCGCGGGCGGAATTTCTGCCGCTCGATCTGGCCAGCCTGCGGTCGGTTGCCGATTTCGCGCGCGACCTGAAGGCGCGGACCGATACGCTCGACATCCTGGTGAACAATGCGGGCGTGATGGCTTCGCCCCGTCGGCAGGAAACGGCCGATGGGTTCGAATTGCAGTTCGGTACCAATTATCTGGGCCATTTTGCCCTGACCGGGCAGTTGCGCCCCCTGCTCGTGCGCGCGGCGGATGGTGGCCGGGTGGTGAGTGTGGCCAGTCTGGCGGCGTGGCAGGGGCGTATCATCTTCGATGATCTCCAGAGCCGGCATCGCTACACGCCATTCAGTGCCTACCAGCAGAGCAAGCTGGCCAATCTGATCTTCGCGCTGGAACTCAACCGTGTGGCGCAGTCCGCCGGGTGGCGGCTGCATTCCATCGCCGCTCATCCCGGCTGGGCGCGAACGGATATCGCGGTCAGCCGGTCTTCGGCCCCACAGGGCCTCGCCGAGCGGTCGATGCGCCGCATCGTTCGCATCGGGTTCCGCTATCTGGGCCAGTCGGCGGAGGCTGGGGCGCGGCCGATCCTGTTTGCCGCTTCGGCACCCGAGGCGCGGGATGGCGGCTATTACGGGCCGGGCGGACGGGGTGAACGGCGCGGCCGGGTGACGGAGGCGCGCATTCCGCCACAGGCGCTCAGCCTTTCGGTGGCGCGGCGGCTGTGGGCGGTTTCGGAGCGGCTGACCGGGGTGGCGCTTTCCTGAACGGAAGGGTCGGGCTCTGCCCAAACCCGCAAGGAGGCGCGGCCCCCTTGACCCCATTCGTTTAGGAAATGGTTTCCAAAGGCGACGCCTTTGGCGGGTCCAGGGCAGAGCCCCGGCCTTATCGCCGGACGAAGGTCCAGTAGAGCGGCTGGCGCCCTGCTTGCAGGGCCTTGGCTTCGTAGCGGGTGGGGGGCCAGCCTTCCGGGCGCGTGGTGGCCGGCGGGGCGGTGTCGAACAGGTCCTGCGCCGCCATGACCTCTTCGACCCAGGCCTGGTAGGTCGGGTCGTCGCTGGCGACGCGCCAGATTGCGCCGGGCTTCAATGCGCGGGCGACCAGGGCGATGTTGGCCGGATGGACGAAGCGCCGCTTGGCGTGCCGGGCCTTGGGCCAGGGATCGGGGAACATCAGGAACATGCGGTCGAGCGACCGTTCCGGGAGCGCACGCAGCAGGACGCGCGCGTCTTCGTCCCAGATCCGCAGCAGGTCGGGCACCGGGGCTGTCGCTTCCTGATCGTCGGGCACCAGGCGCGACAGCAGGGAGCACAGCCCGTTTTCGAAAACTTCGCTGGCGATATAGCCGACAGCGGGATGGGCGGCATGCTGGGCCAGCGAATGTTCGCCGCCGCCGAAGCCGACCTCCAGCCAGATTTCGGTCGGGACGCGGCCGAAGGCGCGCGCGGGATCGTCCAGAAGGGACTGGTCGAAGCGCAGGCGGGGCAGGGTTTCGTCCAGCAGGCGCTGCTGGCGGGGCCGCAGCGGGTGGCCCCGCTGGCGGCCATAGAGCCGGTCGGGCGATGCCTTGACGGCAATCGTGGGTGTCCCTGCCTCGTCAGGCGAGGCAGGGATGGTCGTTTCGGATACCGTCACGGGGTCCCCGGTCTGATCAGCGGTTGAACGCACCACGCAGCGCGTCCACCAGATCGGTCTGTTCCCACGTGAAATTGTCGCGGGCGGCGTCGGGCGTGCGGCCGAAATGACCGTAGGCCGAGGTTTCGGTGTAGATCGGGCGGTTGAGGCGCAGATGCCTGCGGATGCCGCGCGGCGTCAGGTTCATGACTTCACGCAGGACGCGGCCCAGCTTTTCCTCGTCCACGTCCTTGCCGGTGCCGTCGAGGTCCACATAGACCGAGAGCGGGTGCGAGACGCCGATGGCGTAGGAAATCTGTAGCGTGCAGCGATCGGCCAGGCCGGCCGCGACCACGTTCTTGGCCAGGTAGCGGCAGGCATAGGCGGCCGAACGGTCGACCTTCGTCGGGTCCTTGCCGGAGAACGCGCCGCCGCCATGCGGGGCCGCGCCGCCGTAGGTGTCGACGATGATCTTGCGCCCGGTCAGGCCGCAATCGCCATCGGGACCGCCGACGACGAACACGCCGGTCGGGTTGGCGTAGAATTCGTCATCCGGGCACATCCAGCCTTCCGGCAGAACGTCCACCACGATCTCGCGCAGGGCGTCGCGGATGGCGGTCTGGCTGGCGCCTTCGTCATGCTGGGTCGAGATGACGACCGAGGTCGCGCCGACCGGGCGACCGTCGACATAGCGCAGCGTGACCTGGCTCTTGGCGTCGGGCTGCAGGTTGGCCACGCGGGCGTCGCCGGCCTTACGCAGGTCGCGGATGCGATGCAGGATGGCGTGGGAATAGAACAGCGGCGCCGGCATCAGCGTTTCGGTCTCGCGGGTGGCGAAACCGAACATGATGCCCTGGTCGCCCGCGCCCTCGTCCTTGTCGCCGGCGCTGTCGACACCGACGGCGATGTCGGCGGACTGCGCGTGCAGGAAGGATTCGATCGTCGCGTTCTTCCACGAGAAGCCGGACTGGTCATAGCCGATGTCGCGGATCGCGGCGCGCGCGCCTTCGATCAGGGCCTCGGTGGTGACGGAGGCCGGGCCACGGACTTCGCCGGCCAGAACCACGCGATTGGTGGTGACCAGGGTCTCGCACGCAACACGGGATTCACCATCGGCCGCCAGATAGGCGTCCAGCACCGTATCGCTGATCCGGTCGGCAACCTTGTCGGGATGGCCTTCGGATACCGATTCCGATGTGAACAGAAAATCACCTTTGTTACGCATGATGGTCCTGTCTGTCTCGTACGGGGAATAGGGAACGACACCGCCACGCATGCGGGGTCCGGGCGGGTCCGTTTGGCCGAGAACCTACAAATCGTCAAGTATTTTTGCGGGATACCACGATCCCGCATGGGCATTGGTGTGACGATTGTTTCGGTTGGGGAGAATATTCAGTGAAGTCCTAGAACGTCTTCCATGCTGTACAGCCCCGGTGCCCGGCCGCGCAGCCACAGGGCGGCCTGGACCGCGCCGGTGGCGAAAACCCGGCGGTCGAACGCGCGGTGGGTCAGGGCGATCTGTTCGCTGGCGGACGTGAACAGCAGCGTATGTTCGCCCACGATCTGGCCGCCGCGCAGCACGGCGAAGCCGATCGCATCCGCCTGGCGGGGGCCAGTATGACCGGTGCGGCCGGATTCCATATGGCTGGACAGGTCGATATTGCGCCCGTCGGCGACGGCCTGGCCGATGGCGAGTGCCGTGCCGGACGGGGCATCGACCTTCTGCCTGTGGTGCATTTCCAGGATTTCGGCATCGTAGACCGAAGACGGCAATACTGCTGCCATCTGTCGGGCCAGCCGGGTGACCAGGGTGACGCCGGGCGAGTAATTGGCGGCCTGGACCACGGGGATTGTGCGGGCCGCGGTGGCGACGGCATCCTGGTCTGCCTGCGACAGGCCGGTGGTGCCCAGCACCCAGCCGGCGCCGGCTTTGGCCAGGGCGGCGGCATGGGCCTGGACGGTGACGGCGTGGGTGAAGTCGATCACCACGTCGCAGAGCGGGGCCAGGGCATCGAGCGTGGTGAACAGGTGGTCGTCTTCCTGCCGGTCGCGGCTGGTGCCGCCTGCGAGGAGCGCGCCGGCGGCCGTGACCTCCTCGCGCAGGAGGCGCCCGACGCGCCCGTTGATGCCGGCGATGCCGATCCGCATCCTGTCTGTCGTCATGTCACGGTCCGGAAAATGGGTGGCGGCGCGACCGGGGGATCGCGCCGCCTGATTATCCATGGTGCGAGTTGGGGGGATCACCATGGATAGTGGATTTTCTAGCCCCAACCCACAGAGCGTTCAACCGCGCGTATTGTCGCCCCTGGGGCGGGTGATCAGAGCTTGCCTTCGAAGAAATCACGGACTTTGCTGAAGAAGCCTGTGCTTTCCGGGTTGGCGCGCGCGTGGTCGTCGGCCTCGGCGTCTGATTCGAACTCTTCCAGCAATTCGCGCTGGCGTTTTGTCAGGTGGTGCGGGGTTTCGACCGACACCTGGATATACATGTCGCCGCGTGCCGACGACCGCAGGACCGAGAAGCCCTTGCCGCGCAGGCGGAAATTCTCGCCGGTCTGGGTGCCGGCGGGGACCTTCACCTTGGCGCGGGAACCGTCGACGACCGGGACCTCGATTTCGGTACCCAGGGCGGCCTGCGTCATGCGCAGCGGGACGCGGCAATAGATGTTCGCGCCGTCGCGCTGGAAGATCGGGTGGGGTTCGACCGCGATATGCACATAGAGGTCGCCGGGCTGCGCACCCTTGCCGCCGGCCTCGCCCTCGCCTGTCAGGCGGATGCGCGTGCCGTCTTCGACGCCTGCCGGGATCGCGACTTCCAGCGTCCGCTCGCGCTCGACGGTGCCGGCGCCACGGCAGACGGCGCAGGGATTGCGCACCACCTTGCCCGCGCCGTGACAGGTGGGGCAGGCGCGCTCGACCAGGAAAAAGCCCTGCTGCGCACGAACCTTGCCGGCGCCATGGCAGGTCGGGCAGGTCTCGGCGCCCTGGTCGCGGTCGGCCGAGCCGGTGCCCTCGCAGGATTCACAGGTGACGCGGGTGGGCACCGTGATCGACTTCTTGATGCCCGAAAATGCCTCGGTGAAGGAAATCGAGACCTGCACCTGGATGTCGCTGCCCGAGCGGCGGCCGCCGCGACGGCCACCCATCATGTCGCCGAACATCTGCTCGAAGATGTCGCCCAGGCCACCGCCGCCACCGAAATCGAAGCCACCGGCACCGGGGCCGCCGCCCTCGAACGCCGCATGGCCGAACCGGTCGTAGGCGGCGCGTTTCTGGTCGTCCTTCAGGACGTCGTAGGCTTCGCTGATTTCCTTGAACCGCGCCTCGGCCGAGGCATCGCCGGGGTTGCGGTCGGGATGGTACTGCATGGCCAGCCTGCGATACGCCTTCTTTACCTCGTCGCCATTTGCATCGCGGGAGATTTCGAGCGTGGCGTAATAATCAAGCTTGGTGGCCATAATGGTCCTCATTGGCGGGGCCGCTTCGCAGCGGGTCGGGGGGCGGTGCCCCTGGCCGGCATGCGGCCCTGACAGTCATGTAACGGAAAAGCGCCCGCCTTCAGGGAAGGGGGCGCCTCGCTTGGGGCAGGACGCCGGCCCGGAGGCCGGCGCGTGCCGCGCGGTAAACGCCGGCCTGTGTGGCCGACTGCTTACTTCTTGTCTTCGACGTCTTCGAAGTCGGCGTCGACGACCTTTTCGCCGTTCGGGCCCGTGGCACCGGCGGCGCCGGCACCCGGAGCGCCTTCGGCCTGGCCGGCCTTGTAGACGGCCTCGCCGATCTTCATCGCGGCCTTGGACAGCGTCTCGGAGGCGCTGTTCAGTGCCGCCACGTCGCTGCCTTCAAGGGCCGTGCGGACCGAAGCGATGGCGGCTTCGGCTTCGGCCTTGTCGGCGGCAGGAACCTTGTCACCGGCTTCGGCCAGCGACTTCTCGACCTGATGGGCCAGGCTTTCGGCCTGGTTGCGGGCCTCGACCAGTTCCTTCTTGGCCTTGTCGGCCGTGGCGTTGGCCTCGGCGTCCTTGACCATCTTGTCGATGTCGGCGTCGGACAGGCCGCCGGACGCCTGGATCTTGATCTGCTGTTCCTTGTTGGTCGCCTTGTCCTTGGCGGAGACCGACACGATGCCGTTGGCGTCGATGTCGAACGTCACCTCGATCTGCGGCATGCCGCGCGGCGCGGGCGCGATGCCGGTCAGGTCGAAATTGCCCAGCAGCTTGTTGTCGGCCGCCATCTCGCGTTCGCCCTGATAGACCTTGATGGTCACGGCGCCCTGGTTATCTTCGGCGGTCGAGAAGGTCTGGCTCTTCTTGGTCGGGATCGTCGTGTTACGGTCGATCAGACGGGTGAAGACGCCGCCCAGAGTCTCGATGCCCAGCGACAGCGGGGTGACGTCGAGCAGCAGCACGTCCTTGACGTCGCCCTTCAGCACCGCGCCCTGCACCGCCGCACCGATGGCCACGACTTCGTCGGGGTTCACGTTGCGGGCCGGCTCCTTGCCGAAGAACTGCTTCACCGCCTCGATGACCTTGGGCATGCGGGTCATGCCGCCGACCAGGATCACTTCCTCGATTTCCGCGGCCGAGACCGACGCATCCTTCAGGGCGGCGCGGCAGGGCTCCAGCGTGCGCTGGATCAGGTCGTCGACCAGGCTTTCCAGCTTGGCGCGGCTGAGCTTCAGCACCAGATGCTTCGGGCCCGAGGCGTCGGCGGTGATGAAGGGCAGGTTGATCTCGGTCTCCTTGGAGGAGGACAGCTCGATCTTCGCCTTTTCCGCCGCTTCCTTCAGGCGCTGCAGGGCCAGCTTGTCGGCGCGCAGGTCGATGCCCTGCTCGCGCTTGAACTCGTCGGCCAGGTAGCTGATGATCCGCGCGTCGAAATCCTCACCGCCGAGGAAGGTGTCGCCGTTGGTCGACTTTACCTCGATCACGCCGTCGGAGATTTCGAGCACCGAGACGTCGAAGGTGCCGCCGCCGAGGTCGTAGACCGCGATCGTGCCGCCATTCTTCTTCTGCAGGCCGTACGCCAGCGCCGCTGCCGTCGGCTCGTTGATGATGCGCAGGACTTCCAGGCCCGCGATGCGGCCGGCGTCCTTGGTGGCCTGACGCTGGGCGTCGTTGAAGTAGGCCGGAACCGTGATCACGGCCTGGGTCACCGTCTCGCCCAGATAGGACTCGGCGGTTTCCTTCATCTTGCCCAGCACGAAGGCGGCGATCTGCGAGGGGGCGTATTTCTTGCCCTGAGCCTCGACCCACGCGTCGCCATTGTCGCCGGAGACGATGTTGTAGGGCACCAGGCCCTTGTCTTTGGTGACGGTCGGGTCGTCATAGCGGCGGCCGATCAGGCGCTTGACCGCATACAGCGTGTTGGACGGGTTGGTGACCGCCTGACGCTTGGCGGCCTGGCCGACCAGCATTTCGCCACTGTCGGTGAAGGCGACCATCGACGGGGTGGTACGCGCGCCTTCGCTGTTCTCGATGACGCGGTTCTCGTCCCCTTCGCGGATCGCGACGCACGAATTGGTCGTGCCGAGGTCGATGCCGATAACCTTGCTCATATGTCTTCTCTCCTGTCAGCGGCCCGGACCGGCCCGAAGCACCGGAATGGACCCTAGAAAAACTGCCGTGTGGCGGGATGGGTGGACTGTTTTACCACATCCGCCTGTACCGCCATGGCCGTCTTCAGCATGTATTCAGCCATGGCGCCTGTTTCAAGGGGGAGTGTCGCCGGGGGGCGGCGTCCCCCGGGCGTTTCAGCCCGCCGGCGTCTCCGCCGCCGGGGGCGCGCCCTTGGAGACGACGACCATCGCCGGTTTCAGCAGGCGGCCATGCAGCGTCCAGGCCGGTGTCCAGGCCTGGATCACGGTGCCATGGGCGTGCTCGTCGCTATGCTGTTCGGCCATCGCCTGGTGATGGTTGGCGTCGAACGGATGGCCGGCCGGGTCGGTGGCCGAGATGCCGTTGCGCTCCAGGATGCCCAGGAACGAGCGCTCGGTGCTCTCGATCCCTTCGCGCATGCGGGTGATCAGGGCGTCTTCCCCATCGGCGGGCGCCGGCAAGCTGCTCAGGGCGCGCTTGAGGTTCTCGGCGGCCTCGACCACGTCGCGGGCGAATTTCTGCGTGGCATATTGCCGCGCATCGTCCACCTCGCGCTTGGTGCGGGTGCGCAGGTTCTGCATCTCCGCTTCGGAGCGCAGCCATTTCTCGCGCATCTCTTCCAGGGCTGCTTCCAGCTCCTGGATGCGGGGATGGGTGGCTTCGGTCTGGCCGCTTTCCGGCCGGATCGGGTCCTGATCGTTGCCGGGGTTTTGGCCCGGCGCGGACGCCCCGGTCTCTCCGCTCGGAGAGTCGGCGACGTGGGTGGGGTCGGTATCGTGGCTCATGCCTTGAGAAGTAGGTGAGCCCAGGCGCTTGGACAAGGCGTAACGACCACCTTCAACGTGATGTTCATGTGGCATTCCCATCCCACGCAGGGCAGGAATGCGCCGACGAAGATGGATGGATCGTCATGAGCCGGCAGTCATGACATCGGCACATGGCCGGGGCTAAGATGGCGCCTGGACTGTGATGGAGCGAGAACGCCGCGATGGAGCCGACGAAACACACGATCGCCCTGGTCGACGACGACCGGAATATCCTGGCGTCGGTCCAGATGACGCTGGAGGCCGAGGGGTTCAACGTCCGCACCTATACCGACGGCGAAAGCGCGCTGCATGGGCTGATGAGCCGGCCGGTCGATCTGGCGGTGCTGGACATCAAGATGCCCCGCATGGACGGCATGGAACTGTTGCAGCGCCTGCGGGCGCGCTCGCAGCTTCCCGTCATCTTCCTGTCCTCGAAGGACGAGGAGGTGGACCAGTTGATGGGGCTGCGGCTGGGGGCCGACGATTACATCACCAAGCCGTTTTCGCAGCGGCTGCTGCTGGAGCGCATCCGCGCCCTGCTCCGCCGCAACGAGGCCAATAGGGCCGAGGCCGGCGGACCGGCCGTCAGCGGCTCGCTGGTGCGGGGTGAACTGTCGCTGGACGAGACGCGGCATCAGTGCCTCTGGCGCGGCAAGGACATCCAGTTGACGGTGACGGAGTTCCTGCTGGTCAAGGCGCTGGCGGCGCGGCCGGGGCTGGTGAAGTCCCGCGACCAACTGATCGACGCGGCCTATGGCGAGAACATCTATGTCGATGACCGGACCATCGACAGCCACATCAAGCGTGTGCGCAAGAAATTCCGCCAGGTGGACGAGGATTTCAACCAGATCGAGACGCTGTACGGCATCGGCTACCGGTACAAGGAAGAATAATGCCGGTGCGCGGCGGGGACCGCAGGGCGTCGCCGGTGGGCCTGCTGGCGCAGGCGCGGCGGGCGATGGCGTCGTGGGCCGAGATCCAGACCCACGATGCCGCTTCGGCCTTTCATGAATATCGGACGCGCCTCGTCTCGCCGCTGATGCGGCGTATTCTCTTGGTCAATGCCCTGCCGCTGATGCTGCTGGCGCTGACGCTGTTCTATCTCAACCAGTTTCAGAACAGCCTGCTGGAGGCCGAGGTGATGGCGCTGCGCGAGCAGGCGCGCATCTATGCCGGCGCGCTGGGGCAGAACGCGGTGACCGCCAGCCGTGGGGGCGACCCGGCGCTGGATGCCGCGCAGGCGCGGCCGCTGCTGCTGCGGCTGACCGAACCCAGCCCCAGCGCCCATGCGCGGCTGTTTGCGCCGGACGGGCAACTGGTGGCGGATAGCCGGGTCGAGGCGGCGGCGGTCCGGCATCGCCGGGTGCGCGGGCAGATCGATGCCCAGCCCCTGCCCTCGCCCGTTGCCGGCGATGACGGCGACGACCGGGTTGTGGATACCGCCGTCAATGTGGGGTTTGTCGAACGGTTCTATGACCGGCTGCTGTCGATGCTGCCGACCCTGTCGGGTACGCGGATCATCACGCTGGATACGCCCGATAGCGATCCTTCGGTCCAGCCCATGGCGGGCGGCGGCAAGGCTGCGCCGGAAATGCCGCCCTATATCCGCCGTACCGCCAACCGCCATCTGATCGTGACCGTGGCCGAACCGGTGATGCATGAGGGGCAGACGGTCGGCATCATCCAGTTGACGCGTCAGGCGCGCGATGTGGATCGGTCGCTGTTCGCGGTGCGGTCGTCGATCCTGTCGCTGGTGCTGGTGGCGCTGGCCCTGACCGTGCTGCTGTCGTGGTACCTGTCGCTGACCATCGCGCGGCCGCTGCTGCGGCTGGCGGCTTCGGCCCATGTGATCCGTGAATCCTCAGGACGGTCGGACAGCGTGCCGCCGCGCCTGCTGGCCCGGCGGGACGAGATCGGCGAGGTGGCGCGGGCCTTGCAGGACAGTGCCCGCGCGCTGTGGGCGCGCATGGATGCGATCGAACGTTTCGCCGCCGATGTCAGCCACGAGATCAAGAACCCGCTGTCCTCGATCCGCTCGGCGATCGAGACCCTGCTGCGGATCGAGGACCTGAACCGTCAGCGCCGGCTGCTTTCCATCATCAATGACGATGTGCGCCGGCTGGATCGGTTGATCACCGATATTTCGGATGCCAGCCGGGTGGATGCCGAACTGTCGCGCGCGCGGGCCGAGCCGGTGGCGGTGGTGCCGATGCTGTCGGTGCTGGCCGAAATCCATCAGGCGACCCGTCGTGCGGGCCAGCCGATCCTGAGCGTCAGCGCCGGGCCGACGGACAAGCCGCTGACGGTGATGGCGGTCGAGGATCGGCTGGTGCAGGTGCTGCGCAACCTGATTGGCAATGCGATCTCGTTTTCGCCGCCGGACGGCCAGATCGTGCTCAGTGCCGCTGCTGTTGCCGGCGGGATGGTGGAGATTGCGGTGACCGACCAGGGGCCGGGTATTCCGGCCGCCAAGCTGGGCAGCATTTTCGACCGGTTCTATTCCGAGCGGCCGACCAGCGAGAATTTCGGCCAGCATTCCGGGCTGGGCCTGTCCATCAGCCGCCAGATCGTCGAGGCCCTGCGCGGTACGATCCGCGCCGAGAACCGCGTGGGGGCGGACGGGCAAGTGATGGGGGCGCGTTTCGCCGTGACCCTGCCGCGTGGCGGGGCATAGGACGGGCACCGGCCACTCCATGCATCTTCGGAGGCGTTTCATGCCGTGGTGTTCGTGATGGCATAAAATCGGACCATTGATGTAAAGAGGGAACATTCATCTGTTGTTCCGCGTTAATTCCGCTCCTGACCTGTCATATAAAGATCAAAGGAGCGGCGGTTCGCGATCCGCCTGGCGGAAATGGCAAAAGTTACAGCGGAACGGAAATTTGTCACCAAGATCGTTATAGTGGTGACGATGGGGGCGCTGGCCTTCGGATACGATACCGGTGTCATATCCGGCGCACTTCCTTTCATGATACGGCCGCCGTCACAGGGTGGGCTTGGCCTGACGCCGCTGACGGAAGGCCTGGTTACGTCCTCGCTTGTGTTGGCCGCTGCGGTGGGGTCGCTGGTCTGCGGCCATTTTACCGACCGTTATGGCCGGCGAGACAGTCTGATCGTGCTTTCGCTGGTCTTTCTTGTCGGTGCGGTCGGAACGGCCATGGCTCCTTCGATTCCGGCGATGGTGGCCATGCGCGCGGTGCTGGGGTTTGCCGTGGGCGGGGCATCGGCGCTGGTGCCGATGTTCATCTCCGAGATGGCGCCTGCCGGGAGACGGGCGACGCTTGTCAGCCAGAATGAGATGATGATCGTGACCGGCCAGTTGATTGCCTATGTGCTCAATGCCGTGCTGGCGGTGGTGTCGGATTCTCCGGCGATCTGGCGGGTGATGCTGCTGATCGCGGGCGTGCCTGCGCTGCTGCTGGGGAGCGGGCTGTTTTTCGTCCCGCGTTCTCCGCGCTGGCTGGCCAGCAAGGGGCGGCATGAAGAAGCCCGGCAGGTTCTCGATCTCATTCGTTCGAGCGACACGCAGGCCAGGAAGGAGATGGCGCAGATCATCGAGAACAACGACGAGGAGGAGAACCGGAAAGGGTGGGGTGATGTGTTCCGGGAGAGATGGATGCGCCGCCTTCTGCTCATCGGAATCGGGTTGGGATTTGCCGCGCAGTTTACGGGCGTGAACGCCTTTATGTATTTCACCCCCATCATCCTGCGCCAGACGGGCATGCAGACCGAGGCGGCGCTGACGGCGATGATCGGGAACGGGCTTGTGGCGGTGGCTGCGACGTTTGCCGGCATATGGATGATGAATCGCTACCCGCGGCGGACGATGTTCATGGGGGGATTGGGTGCGGTCGTCCTGGCGCATATGGCCCTGGGCACCGTGCTTCTACTCTTCCCCGCGGCGTCCATGACCAAGAGCCTGCTTGCCCTGGCCTGCATCCTGCTGGCCCTGCTGTTTATCCAGATGATGGTGTCGCCGCTCTACTGGCTGCTGATGTCCGAACTGTTCCCGATGCGCGTGCGGGGGGCGCTGACGGGATTGTCGGTTGCCGCGCAGTGGATATTCAATGCGACGGCATCGTTTATTTTTCCGATCATGCTGCATGCGATGGGGGCGGCCACGTTTTTCGGTTTCGCGGCCATCAATGCCTGTTCGCTGCTGTTTGTCATGAAATGTCTTCCGGAGACGAAAGGCATGACGCTTGAGGCGCTGGAACGATATCTTGAAAAGACACTCGGCGCAGGGGCCACGGGTGGAGACAATCTGCGCCGGGTGTCCTGAGAGCGGTTTGCGTTATTTTTCGTGCCCGGCCGACAGGTGGGCGTCGAGAAAATGCAGTGTCCACAGATAGGCGGCGAGCCAGTCCTGCGTGCGGAGGAAAGCGTGGCGCTCGCCGGGGAAGATGTGATCCTCGAACGGGACGTTGCGCGCCGTGAGCATGCGGGCCAGCAGGGTGGATTGTTCGAATGCGACGTTATGGTCGTCATCGCCGTGGATCAGCAGGACGGGTGCTTGCCAGTGCGCGATGTCGGCGGCGGGGGACGATCGCCATTCGGAGGCTCGTGCCCGCTGTTTTTCCTCGGGGGAGAGGCCCGGATGATCGGGTTCCGTGAGGTCGTGCACGCCGTGGAAGTCGGCGCCGGCGGCGAACAGGGCGCTGTCGCGGGCGAGGGCCAGGGCCGTCAGGTAGCCGCCCCAGCTTCCGCCCCAGATGCCGATCCGGGCCGGTGCCACGTCGGGGCGGGCGCGCAGGTAGAGGCCGGCCGCGTGGACATCGCCATATTCGCTGGCGCCGGCCCGGCCGATGCCGGGTGCGTCGCGGAAGGCCAGGCCATAGCCGGTGCCGCTGCGATAATTCACCGACAGGACGACATAACCCCGCGCCGCCAGAAGCTGGTTCATGATGTAGGCGTTGGAATAATAGCCCATGGCGTTGAAGGCCGGCAGCATCTGCCGTTCAGGTCCGCCATGGACGAAGATCAGCGCCGGATGCGGACCGGGCGTTGTGGCCGGCGGCAGGAACAGTTGGCCGTGGATGTCGTACCCGTCCGCGCCGTGGATGTGGACGATCTGGGGAGGGGCGAAGGTGAAGCCGTTCGGCACGGTGGCGGTGACGGGGGTCCGGCGGGCGCCGTTTTGCAGCACCACCGGATGGGCGGGTTGGGCGATGCCCGTGGCCATGACGGCGATGGCCTGGCCGGCCGTCGTCAGGTCCGTGACCTGCTCGTCTTCGGCGGTCAGCGGGGTGGCCGGGGTATCGTCGAGTGGTTGCGACCAGGCGCGCCAATGGTCGAGATCGCCGCTATTGGCCGTGTAGAGCAGGCGCGTGCGGTCCGCCGACAGGCGATAGGTGGCGATTTCGGCGCCGTCCGGCGTCAGGCAATGCGGGGTTGGCGGGCTGGCCGCGACCGGGAGCGCGCAGAGCCGGAGCCAGCCGCTGCCCTCCCACGGGAAGAGCAGCCGCCCGTTGCCGGTCCAGGTCAGGCCCATGCCCTCCGGTGCCCAGAAGCGGCTGCCCGCGCCTTCCGGTGCCGTCCAGAGCGTGCGTTCCGTGCCGGTGGCGATGTCGTAGGCCTGTATCGACCAGAAATGGCCCTTGCCGCGTTCGGCCGTCAGCAGGGGCGTGCGCGCCCGCACGAAGGCGATGGATCGTCCGTCCGGCGAGAAGGCCGGCATCTGGTCCTGGGCCAGGGCGGCGGGGAGGAAGACGGGGGCCTCATTGCCGGGCTTGTCCTGCCATAACGCGATGAGGGCGTGCGATCCGCGATCGATCTCGATGGCCAGACGGGTGCCGTCGGGCGACCAGTGCAGGGCGGTGATCGTGCCCGGTGTGGTCAGGACCGTGCGGGGGACGCCGCCGGCCCGGCCGACCAGCAGCGCGCCGCCATGGGCGAAGGCCAGTTGTCGGCCGTCGGGCGAGAATGTCGGTGCGTGTCCCTCCCCTGCCGTGGCGATCCGTCCGTCGGGGAGGACGACGCGCACCGTCTGCTTGCCCGGCACCGGCGCGTTGCCGGCGTTCGGCGGTGCGTCATCGGGATATTCGGGATCGCCTCCCTCGACGAAGGCGAGCATCCGCCCGTCGGGGCTGAGGGTGAGGCCCCAGAGGTCGGTTCCGTCGTCTTGCGTGTAGGCCGTGACACGGTGTGGCGCGGCGCCGCCGTCCGAGACCAGGATATTGCGGATGCCGTTGCGGCGTTCGACCCATGCCAGGCGGGGCGCGCCGGCGGCGCCGGTCAGGCCGTTGGCGTAGGGCATGGCCAGCAGGGTGGCCAGACGGGTGGCGTCTTCCGCCGGGGCAGCGTGTGCGGGGAGAATGGTGGCGGCGAACAGGGCCGACGCCGCGAGGAGAGATGATCGGACGGTCATGCGGCTTACTGTCCTGCGTCGGCGAGGGCGGTGAACAGTTCCTCCTCGACATGGGTGAAGGAGGAATAGGCACCTGGACGTTCCTGCCCGTCATCGGGGAAACCGTCGGCTGCGAACAGGAAGCCGTCGCCGGTGGCCGGGTCGTACCAGAATCCCGATTTCAGCCCGTATGCATCGCCCAGATGGCCGGCCAGGTCGCCGGAATATCCCTTGTAGGGGCGGGTCTCCCGTCCGGAGGAATCCCGCTGGCCGGTCAGCCGGATCATGCTGAGCCCGTAGCTGGCGATCGGGTACGGGCAGGCGCCGTTATGGCCGTCATACTGCCAGGTTGGCGTCAGCATCAGGTCGATGCTGTGGGGCGAGAGCAGGCGCGTGCCGTCCAGCGTGCCGTGGCCGAGCATGAAGCGCGCGAGGCGGGTCAGCCCGCGCATGGAGATGCGCAGGCCCCCCTGCGGGGAAAAAAGGGTGCCGTTGGTGCCGGGCGTATAGGCGGCCAGCGTCGCCGTGCTTCGGCTTTTGACCGGTTGCGTATCGGTCTCCGCCGCCCAGCCTGAGGGCAGGTGGTGGTAGAGCGTGGCCAGACGCTCCGGGTGGGCCAGGGCGGCCGGGTTGTAGCCGCCGTCGATTCCCAGCGGGGCCAGTACATGCGCCTGCTGGAAGCGGTCGAACCGTTCGCCGCTGGCGCGCTCCATCATCGTGCCGATCAGGCCGTAGCAGAGATTGCAGTAATCGAACCACGAACCCGGCGGGTGGCCGTCGGCATGGGCGAAATGATAGGCGGGATCGCCGGGTTTGCGCGACGGGTCGAAAAATTCCGCGATCGGGTGGCCTGGGGGGAGCGTGTAGCCGTCGGCGTCGCGGATGCTGGACGTATGATCGAGCAGCATCCGCACCGTGATCGGCACATCCGGGAAATCGGGGTTGCGGAGCGGGAAGCCCAGATAGTCGGACGCATCGTGATCGAGATTGATCCTGCCCTGTTCGACCAGTTCCATCAGTCCGATGGTCGTGACGATCTTGGAGATCGAGGCGATGCGGAAGAGTGTGTCCGGATCGACGGGGGTGGTGCCGGTCCGCGTGCGGCGGGCGAAGCCGCCATAATAGCTGTAGGCGACCTGGCCGTGGCGCAGGCGGATGGCGGCGATCGCGGCCAGTGGCCGGGCCTCGCCTTCGGCCAGCACGCGGCCGAGTGCCTGGTCGGTGGTCGTCCGTGCCTGTGCCGCCGAGGGCAGGACGGCCAGTGCGGCGAGGGCGAGGCCGCAGGCACGCGAGGTTCTCATGGCCGGGCTCCTGGCTGGAGGGTCTGGCGCCGCACGGCGGCGGTGTTGACGCCGTGTGTGCTGAAGGGGAGCTTTTGCATCGCGCCCCGCAGCCAGACGGGCAGGAAATCGGCGTAATGGGGTGAATGCGGGTCGGCCGACTGGCCGGGGAAATTGAGGAACAGCGATTGGTCCCAGTCCCCGACATCGCAGACCATCAGATAGCTCGCGCCGCCCGTTGCCGCATAGGCGTGGTCTCCGCCTGCCTGCGGGCTGTACCAGCGGGCCATGACGGTGTAGGGGTCGCCGCCGCTTTCCGCCTCGGTGCCGCCGATGGGGGGGGAAGGCCGCCGCGATCGCCGGGACGGAGGCCAGCGGGTGGCGCAGCGTGACGGTGTGCAGCGCCCCCCATCGCCAGGCGGCCGGCAGGGGGCCCAGCCGTTCGCGCAGTTCGTTGACCGCCGCGCTGAAACAGTCGGCCAGCATTCTGTCGCGTGCCTGCGCCGGGTTGGGTCCGAAGCGGGAATCGGGTGACTGGAACAGGGAAAGCTGCACCGTGGCGCCAACCGGGCCGGGCAGGAGGTCGTGCAGGGATGGCGGAATGATCAGGGCGTGCAGCGCGCGTTCCAGCCGTGTCCACCAGACTTCGTATAGGGCCGCCGCCGGGCTGTCGGCCTCCACGCGGCCGTTCCAGGCGCGCAGCAATGCGGCTTCGGTGGCGAGCGAGGGCGGGATTGCCGGCAGCAGCCGCACCATCTGCAAGGCCAGTACCGACAGCGTATCGTGTTGCAGCGCCACGCTGTCCACTAGGGTTGCGCGGGGTGTGGCGTCCAGCATCTGGGCGACGCGTTCATGGCGGAAGCGGTCGCGCCATTCGAAGCTGACGCGCCGTTCTTCCGCCGGGTAGTCCGGTGGGAGGTTCATCTCGTTCGAGGTGCCGAACCAGCCGCGCGCGGGGTTGAAGCTGCTGGGCAGGGCCTCCAGCGGTTGCAGCCCCTGCCAGTCGTATCGTCCGTTGCCCGGCGCCGGCATCAGCCCGTCATGGCCGTCTGCGCGATGGGGGAGACCGCCGGCGGCCTGCCAGCCGATATTGCCGCTGGTATCGGCATAAGTGAAATTGGTCGGGCTGGTGTGGACCCGCAATGCCTCGCGGAAGCTGGGCCAGTCATGGGCGAGATTGATGCCGATATTGGCCAGCAGGCCGTTCGCGCCGGGGGCCAGCCAGGTTGCCGAAACCGCCGTCGCGCGATGGTGCGCCGTATCCCGCGCCACCACCGGCCCCTGCACGGAATAGAACAGGCTCACCATCCGATCGGGCTCGCCGCGCACCGCGATTGTCGTTTCGACCTGCTCCATCCGCTTCCAGCCGCCCTGGTGGGCATAGCGCAGCGGGTCGCGCGGGTCGGTGTCCAGGATGAACAGGTCTTCCTGGTCGATATGGAAGTTGGTGCGTCCGAAAGCGATTTTTTCGTTATGGCCCTGCATGATGCCGGGCATGCCCGCCGATCCGCCTCCGATCACGTCCAGCCCCGGTGCCGTCAGGTGCACGACGTGGCGCGGGCCGGGCACGCCGAAATCCAGATGTGGATCGTTGGCCAGGATCGGCCGGCCGGTGGCGGTGCGTGAGGGGGCGATGATCCAGGCATTGCTGCCCTCGTTCCGCCGCCTTGTTTCGTCGCTGACCGCCGCGTGCAGGCCCTGCAATGGCAATGGAGCCTGCAACACGCCGAACAGTCCGAGATCGGCCTCGGTGATCGCGTCGACATTCAGCCCGTCCGGCACGCGCAGCGCATGGGCGGGCTCAAGCGGGGTCATGATCGTGTCGTAAGCCAGCGCGCCCCGTGCCGCCAGTCGTGCCCGGCGGATCTCCGCGCGCGTGTTGCCCGTGACTTCGGCGCGTATGCGGATCAGGTCCAGCACATCCCATGCCAGCGGCGTGCAGGCGAAGAGTGCGAATTCGGGTGGGAGCAGTGCCGGATCGGCCGTGGTTTCGGCGATCCGCGCGTTGATCCCGGCGACATAGGCGCGCGCGCATTCCTGCACCAGCGGTGGGACGGCGGCGAGTTCCTGTTCCGCGTTGCCTCGGAACAGCACCAGTCGGTTGGCGGTGTCGGAAGGGACGAAGGCCGCCCCGAAGAGTTCGGCCAGTCGGCCCAGCGAGCGGCGGTGGCCGAAATCCAGCTCCCACAGCCGGTCCCGCGCCACCAGATAACCATCTGTGAAGAAGGCGTCGGGGATGGTATGTGCCCGTACATGGGCAATACCCCAGCGATCTTCCAGAATCTCGACCGGTTGGTCGAGCCCGGAAAGGCGGTGAAGGGATGGGGCGGACCTGGGCGCGCGCATCGGCATGGACAGGGTTGCGGCGACGCTGCCAAGAAGAACCGCGCGACGGGTCGTCTGCATCGAAACCTGTTCCTTTCCTCGATAGCCTGTTTGGAGCGTCAGCTTCTTACCCGATGGCCCGGTCATCGGCTCCGGCCACGATCTCTTTCAGCCGGAGTGCCGAGCCGACCGACAGCGTGAAGCCTAGGGCACCATGCCCGACATTAAGCAGAAGATTGTCATAGCGGGTCCGCGCGATGATCGGAACGCCGGTCGGCGTGGCCGGGCGCAGGCCGGCCCATGGCGCATCCTCGCCCTGCCCCAGTGCCCCCGGCAATGTTGCTGCGACCAGGGCGCGCAGGTCCGCCAGCCGCCTTGGGTCGGGCGTGGTTTCTTCGGTGCCGATATCGACCATCGCCGCTACCCGCAGCCGGTCACCCAATCCTGCATAGACCACGCGATTGTCGTAATCCGTCACGCTGACCGATGGCAGAATGCCGGGTTGCGGCCGGGTGGTCAGGCTATAGCCTTTCAGGCCGTACAGCGGCAGGTCGAGCCCCAGCGGCCGGCCCAGTGCACGGGAGGCGAGACCTGCCGCGAGAATGACGAGATCGGTCTCGAACGGTTGTCCATCGACGCTGACGGTGCATCGGCCACCCATGCCGGGGGTGAGCCCGGCCGTGCCCCGCACCAGACGAAAGCCCGGCTGCGCCGCCAGTGCCTTGCGCAGGGCCTTGCAGAACAGGAAACAATCCCCGACTTCGTCCTCGGGCGAGAAGAGTCCGCCCGCGAGCCGGGGTTGCAATCCCGCGAACGCGGGTTCGACCGCCACGCATTCGGTTGGGGACAGCGCGCGCTGTCGGGCTGGATCGGTGATGGAGCGCGCTGCCTTGCGGAATATCGAAGCCGTCCGATACAGCACGAGTTTTCCCGGACGGCGCCACAGGAAATCTTCCAGCCCGGCATTGCGCCACACCTGGAGTTCCGTCTGCCCGCTCAGGGCAAGATCGAGCAGGATTGCGGCATTTTCGCGATTTGTCCGCCGGTTGCATGCCAGCAGGAAGGCGAGCAGCCAGCGCCACTGGCCTGGATCGGCCCGCAGCCGCAAGGCGATCGGCGAATGTGGGCGCAGCAACCAGCCCAGAGCGTCGCGCGTTACGCCGGCATCGGCCAGCGGGCTGACATAACGGTAGCTGAGTTGCCCGCCATTCGCGAAGCTGGCTTCCTGCCCGATATCCTCGCCACGCTCGATCAGCGTGATCTCGTGGCCTTCCCGAACGAGGGTGTAGGCGGCGGTGAGACCGATGACGCCGCCGCCGATGATGGTGATGGTCCGTCTGCCGGCCATGAAATTTCCGAATATCCAGAGGCTGGCCGCACTGATGCGCCGTCACGATGGGCAAAGCCTAGAAGTCCGGGAGCGTTTCAGCCAATGCAAAGAGACCGTCCTCTCATAACCTGTGGTTAACGGTTCAGTTTGATAAAAAAACGAATGGAGAGGGTATGGGGGCGGTTTCTGTTCTTTTTTGAAAAAAAGAACCAAAAAATTTTGATTCGGTCGGGAGCCTTGTGCTGGGGACGCGCGATGACCCTGAACGGATTAAAGTCTTTTTGCTTCTTTTTCTTCAGAAAAAGAAGAACTGACTTTCCTCGGGTGCAGATCCTGCGCATCGAAGCTGAAATCGGACCCGATCACACGCAGGCTCATTCCGACCACCTGGCCGGAGACATCGCGTTCGAACTGCACATAGGAATCGTCGCTGGCATCCTGTCCGCGATCGTCCCACCGGACGACGAACAGATCGTGCGGCAGGGCGGAGAGTGTGCCGGTCAGGCCATCGGCATGGCTGAATGCCATCCGCAGGTCCTGCCCTCGCCGGCTGATGGTGATCGGGCCGCGCCAGTCGTCGCGATAGGTGCCGATATAGTCCTGCTGTGTGCTTTCGGAGAGTGTGATGAACGGCCGCGCGGGTGAACCTGGGCCGGTACTGGCGGCGGCTTTCGCCTCCGCCGCGTGTGCGGCGTTCTCCGCGTCCTGCCAGTGCGCGACCCAGTCGGCGCTGGTGCCGGTTGCGACATAGGCGCTCAGCGTCGTTGCGATGGCGTAGGTCGCGTTGTGGTCGTCATGATTGGTCAGGATGACGATGCCTGTCCGGCTTTCCGGCAGGAAGGTCATGTAGCTGACCATGCCGTCGATGGTGCCGGTGTGCCAGATGCGCTTCTGACCGAAGAAATCCTCCATGAACCAGCCATAGCCATAGGCTCGGAAATGGGTTTTCGTTGCGTCCGCCGTGTCGGGCAGCGGCAGCAGCGCGTGCGGCGCCCACAGCGTATCGCGGCTGGCTTGACTGAAGATCTGCCGGCCGTCGGGTGTGCGGCCGCCGTTGAGATAGGTCTGGGCCCAGCGGGCCATGCCGTCGGCGCTGCACCAGATGCCGCCGGCGGGCGCCACGCCGGGCAACCGGAGCGCGGCCTTGTCGGGCAGGATGCCGGTTTCACCCTCGCCGGTCGCGACGTCCGTCTGGCCCTTGACTGGCGGCGTGCTCTGGCAGGCGGGCAGGCCGGCGGCGTCGATCAGCCGCTTCTGGACGATCTCTTCCCAGCTTTGCCCGGTCAGTCGCTCGACCAGCGCACCGGCTACGACATAAAGAAGATTGTTGTAGGCGTATTGGGTGCGGAACGGCGCGGTGAAGGGCATGAACGGCAGGCCGGCGAGGATTTGCGGCCGCGTGAGCGTGCTGTGCGAGAACAGCATCAGGTCTCCGGCGCCCAGCCCCATTCCGCTATGGTGGGTCAGCAGGTCCGACACGCGGAAATCCCGCGTGATCGACGGATCGGCGACGCGGAATTCCGGCATGTGGTCGATGACGCGGTCGTTCCAGTCCAGCTTGCCCTGATCGACCAGTTGCGCCAGCGCCGTGGTGGTGAACTCCTTGGTGTTTGACCCGATGGCGAACAGCGTGCGGCGATCGACCGGTGCGCTGCTCTTGTCTTCCGCGCGGCGTCCGTAGCCGTGGCTGAACACGATTTCTCCGTCATGCACCACGGCGACCGCGATCCCTGGCACGTTGAATGCCTGCCGGGCGCGTTCCACCGTCGTGCCGATTTCCTGCTCCGTTAGTCCCGGTGGCAGGGACGCGGTGTGGCCGACGCATGGCACGGACAGAAGGGCGACCGCCGAGACGGCCATCATGCATGAATGTCGGAAACGCTGGAGCATGGACGGTCCTGAATACGAAAAGTCCGGCCCTGGGGCATGGATGGGCCAAAAAGGAAAAGGAATCCATTAAGAGCACGAAATGGTTCGCGTGTCCCGTTTCGCAGATGCACCTTTCCCTTAACCTGATGTTAAAACCCTGCCGGGTGTCATTCGGCCAGCGCGGCCAGGTCGATTGCCAGCTCGTTTCGTAACAAGGCAAGGATGCTCTGCGAAATATGCGACAGTGCGTGGTCGGCGCGGAACAGGACGGTGCAGGTTACGCTGAGCGGCGGGGAGAGCGGGCGCGGCCGGGGCAGGCCCGGATGATGCAGGGCGGTCAGGGCATCCACGATGGCGCAGCCCCCGCCGAGGCGCACGAGTTCGGCCGCCATGAAATGGGTGCGCACCCGCACCGGTGGCGTGGCTGGAATGCCGGCTTCGTCCAGTGCCATGTCGAGCAGGCGGGCCGTGGGGTCGTTCTCGCTCAGCCCGATATAGCGGGCCGGGTCGATTTCGGCGACGTTGACGGGGCCTTCCCCGCCTTCGGCGTCGATCACCAGCAGGGGAATATCCGCGATATGCAGTGCGGTCAGCCCGTCGCGCGTGTAATCGCCGAACACGATCCCGAGGTCGAGATCGTGGTTGAGGATGCGGGACACGATTTCGGAGCCATGCATGGCGTCGATCGTCAGTTCCATGCCGGGATGGGCGGTGCGATAACGCTGGACTACGCGCGGCACCAGGCTCAGCCCCAGGCTCGGCACGCAGCCGATGCTGATCGAATGCCCGTCTCGCGCATAGCGCAGATTGTCGGTCAGGCGTTTAAGGTCCGACAGTTTTTCGAAAATGGCGTTGACGTGCGGCAGCATGATGCGTGCTTCGCGCGTCGGCACCAGTCGGCCGCCTGCACGCTCGAACAGCGCGAATCCCAGCGATTGCTCGGCGTAGCGCAGCACCTTGCTGGCCGCCGGCTGCGAGACGTGCAGCAGTTCGGCGGCGCGCCGGAGCGAGCCCGTCGTCATGATCGCGTAGAAGACTTCGATCTGGCGCAGGCGCATCGGGGGTCCTTGGCTTGGGGGCGTGGTTTCTGTTCTTTTTTGAAAAAAAGAACCAAAAAACGTTGATTCGTTCAGGAGCCTTGTGCTGGGGACACGCGACGGCCCAAAATGGATAAAAGCCTTTTTGCTTCTTTTTCTTCAGAAAAAGAAGAGAACAATGCGGCGTGTTTCATGACGGACAGGCCGAACGCGTCCGCGCCCCGACACGCACAGTCCTGCCGTGCGGGAGATCGTTCGCCGCCAGCAGGAACGCGACGACGGCCCGTGTGTCGTCCGGCGACAGCGTGCCGGGTGCCATCAGCGGCATGGCCCGATGGACATAGGCTTCCAGCTCCGAAACCGGTGCCCCGGCCCAGTTGGCGACGAAGCGGCCCGTCAGTGCGGGGGTTTCGAAATTGCCTTCCAGCCGTGTGCCGTGGCACATCGCGCAGGCCGTGCGATAGAGGTCCGCGCCGTGGGCCAGTTCGGCGCATGGTGCGGCGGCGGCAGCTGAGGCCATGCCGAGCGTGAGGGCGGCCATGCAGGCCGCCATTGTGCCTTTTGTGCGCATCGTCATGTCACCCGCCCACCATCGGCATGCGCGCGAACAGGTCGGCGAAGACGCCGATGGCGCGCGCGGCCTCCGCCGGGTCGGGGTGTTCGAAGGAATTGCCGACGCCGGTCATCTCGCCCAGTCCGTCCAGATCCACGGCCTGGATCATCACGCCGTCGGTCTTCGACAGCAGCGCGGCGCCCCGGTAATCGAGGCCGTAGGGGGCCTCGGGGTGGGGTGGCAGCCACGCTGTCTGGCCCCGGACGGGGACCAAGCTGTCATCGCGCCACCAGTCGCGCGCGGCATAGCCGGGGCAGTTGATGATTACCTTCTCCGGCAAGGACGTCAGGTCCTGGGGGGTGTGGAACGAGCGGATGACGATGCGGCCGCCCGCCTGGTGAAATTCGGACAGCAGCAGGTGGCCGTAGGCACCGAAATTATAGATCATCAGGGAATGCCGCCTTGCGTGCGGCGCGGCGAAGGGATTTTCCGCCGCCGGAATATCCTCGACCGCCGGGATGATGTCGCGGATCCGGCTTCCGTAGGTTGCGAAATCCTCGGTGGCGCGGGGCATCCGTCCCGGTGTGCCGGCGGGTGCCGGTCTGGCCGGCCCGTCATCGAAGGGTTTGTCGGAAAGGATGTAGTTGTCTTCGAACATGATCGGTGCGCCGGGCAGGCCGAGATAGGTGCGGTAGGTCGCCCAGGAGAACCGTGCCATCTGTTCCCACTGGTCGGCAAAGGCTGGGCCGGCGGTCTGGGTCAGGGCGATGCGAGAATCCGGCGTCCAGCTTCCGTTCGCGCGGACCGAGCGCGTGTGCGGCAGCAGGTCGCGGGTATAGATCGTGACGTCGAAGCCCGCGCGCTGTGCCGTCAGCGCGGCCGTGAGCCCGACGATGCCGCAGCCGATGACCGCGACCTTGCGGTTGAGCGTTGCCGCCACCTTGCCGACCACCAGATTGGCCGAGCCCCAGGACAGGGACCAGCCGCTGCCGCCATGGCCGTAATTATGGAAGACCGTCTTGTCGCCGATCCGCTCGACATCCAGTCGGGGGCCGGCGGCGCGGAAGGGCCGGATACAGACCTTGATGTCGGTGATCTGGTCCACACGCGGGTGCATCGGCACAAGGTGGGGCCGGTGTGGCGGCGCGAGTGCGTCGCCTGCGTCGCCCGCCGAGGCGGCGTGGGGCAGGAGGATGTGCTCCCCCGCCATCATTGCGGTCGCGCCCAGTGCGGCACCGCCCGCGAACACGCTTCGGCGCGAAAGAGTCCTGCCAGTATCCATAACCGCGCCGCGCCACCCCGCTGCATGATCGCATGCTTCTTCCTTCGCCGATCGCGGCCCGCTTAGGAAGGCCAAACTTTTCCACAGGTGATAACCCAAGGCTAACACACGGTAACTTCGGTGAATTGGTCTGATGTAGAAACGAAGATTATAATGGTATCAGAATGAGGTGGACGTGCCACCGAGGAGATCGACCGTGCCGCCATCTGGAATGCGCCTTCTGACACGCGGCGCCGTTGTCTTGTGCGCGCTGCTTCTTCTTGCCGGGCCGGCCCGGGCGGCCCGTGCATCCGCCATGGCGGACGCCGTCGCGCGCCTGACGGCCGGGCAACCGGGGGAGTTCGCCGTCTATGCCGCGCCATCGGGGCAGGCGCCGGATGTCTGCCTGCATTGTGACGAGCCGATCAATGCCGCCAGCACCATCAAGCTGCTTGTGCTCGATGCCGCCTATGCCGCCTTCCGTGACGGCACGCTGAAGCCGGATGAGGCGATCATCGTTCATAACCGTTTTCACTCGCTGGTCGGCATGGGCAGTTTTTCGCTGGACCAGAAGGAGGATTCCTACGATCCGCTCTATGCCGAGGCCGGCAGGCCGGTCACGGTGATCGAATTGCTGCGGGTCATGATCCAGTACAGCAGCAACCTCGCCACCAACCTGATGGTCGAGCGGCTGGGTGTGATCCAGATCCGTGGCGTGGTGGCGCAGCAGGGACTGGAGGGCATTACCTTCGGCCGCATGATCGAGGATTTCGATGCCGATGCCAAAGGCATCCGCAATCGCGTGACGGCGCGCGGGCTGGGCGGTTTCCTGCAGAAGCTCGACCACGGCGCGATCGTCGGCCCGGCCGAGAGCCGTGCGATGATCGGCATCATGCTTGGCCAGACCTTCAACGACCTTATCCCGCCCGGATTGCCCGGCGGTACGCTGGTGGCGCACAAGACCGGGTGGGTCAACGGCGTGCGCAATGATGCCGCGATCGTGTTTCTGCCGAACGGGGCGCACTATATCCTGGTGGAACTCAGCCGCGACCTGCCGGACGAGGCGGCGGGGATCAAGGTGCTGAATGCCATTTCCAGCACGGTCTTCAAAGCCTATCGGCGCCGTCTGGGTGGCCCGTAGCCGGCCGGCTCCTGAGCGGGCATCAGCCTGGTGGCGAGATAGAGCCGGTTCATCAGGCGCAGTTCGTCTGGTGCGCCTGGTGATGTCGGTGCGGTCTTCAGGGCCATGCCGAGCATCGTCTTCATGTTGTTGAGCACGAGGGCTGCGATATCGTCGGCCTCCTGCCGGTCCAGTTTCGGCGCGCAGGCGATCAGTGCCGCGGAAATGCCGCCCAGCGCCGTGGCCCGTGACTGCCGGCTGAGTTCGGTCCGGTCCGTGTGGACATCCATCAGGGCGGGAAGCGATTTTACGCGCGGATAGAGCGTGGCCAGAAGATCGATCAGGATATCGGCCAGTTCCTCGGGCGTAGTGCCGGCCGCGCGCTGGCCAAGTGCGTCATACGCTTCGCGCAGGATGTCAAGATGCCGACGCAGCAGGGTGTCGGCGATCGCCTCCTTGTTCGGGAAAAAGCGGTAGAGCGATCCGATCCGGGCGTCTGCCCGCTCGGCGATCGCGGCCATGGTCGTCGCCTGGTAGCCGCGTTCGGCGATCAGGTCGGATGCCGCCGCCAGCAGGTCCTCCACGCGCTGGCGGCCAACCGCGCGCTGGGGCTGCAACGCGGTGCGATCGGTCCTTGACGAAGTTGAGCCCATGCTCAAATAATGCCCCTGCTTGAGTTTATCCTCAAATTCTATCGAACCCCGCCGGAGCCGACAACGCGCCGGGGGAACGAATGCAACGATATCGGAACTGCATCATGATATCTCTTCCCGCTTCCCGGACCGCGCTGGTGTTGATCGATCTCCAGAAAGGCATTGTCGGCCGTGCGCTGGCGCCGCATCCGGGCGACGACGTGGTTGCGCGCGGCAAGCGCCTGGCCGGTCGGTTCCGGGCGGCTGGCGCGCCGGTCGTGCTGGTCAATGTCGCGTTCGCGGCCGATTTCGCCGATGCGGTGCGTACGCCGGTCGATCGGCCGTTTTCTCCGCCGCCGGATGGCTTTCCCGAGAACTGGAGTGAACTGGTGGAGGACCTGGCCGAACCGGGCGACCTGACGGTTACGAAGCGCCAGTGGGGCGCTTTTTACGGCACGGACCTGGATCTGCAACTGCGTCGGCGCGGCATTACGACGATCGTGCTCGGCGGGATCGCGACCAACATGGGCGTGGAATCCACCGCCCGGGCCGCGCATGAGCATGGCTATGCGGTGGTGGTGGCGGAAGATGCGACGTCCGCTCTGTCAGCGGACATGCATGGTTTTGCCTTCGACCATATCTTTCCGATGCTTGGCCGGGTGACGACCACCGATGCCGTCGAACTGACGGCCTGAATCGCCATCGCATGCGCAGCCCCGGCTTTTTAGCATGAGCCGCGCCCCGGATACGGGCTCGGCGCCCGGTGGGAGCGACCGCCTGCCGCGCGGTATCTGGAAAATCGCCAGTGTTGCGGCCATCGGTTCGTTCATGTCGCAGCTCGACGCCACGATCGTGAACGTCTCGCTACCGGGGTTGGCGGGAACGCTGCATGCTGCGTTCCCGACTATCCAGTGGGTCATGAGCGGTTATCTGCTGGCGCTCGCACTGACATTGCCGCTCAATGGCTGGCTGGTTGACCGCATCGGTGCCCGGGCGCTGTATCTCTGGTGTTTCGCGGCGTTCACCCTGGCATCGGGCCTGTGCGGGATGGCATGGTCGGCACCGTCGCTGATCGGGTTTCGCGTGGTGCAGGGCATGGCGGGCGGCCTGCTGGCGCCGATGGCGCAGATGCTGGTCGCCCGGGCCGCCGGTCGGCATCTGCCGCGCGTGGCCAGCATGGTGACGATGCCGATCCTGCTGGCGCCGCTTCTGGGGCCGATCGTTGCGGGAGGGATTCTGACATTTGCTTCCTGGCGCTGGATCTTTCTGTTCAACCTGCCGGTCGGCCTTCTGGCTTTTGCGCTCGCGTGGCGTTTTCTGCCCGATGACAGGCAGCAGACGTGCCCGCGTGCGCTCGATCTGACCGGTCTGGCGCTGCTCTCGCCGGCTCTTGTGTTCTTTCTTTACGGAATCGATCGTCTTGGCCAGCGCATGGGGGGGTACCCTGGTGTGTGGCGGGCTGCTGCTTTTCGTGCTGTATGGCGCGTGGGCGCATCGGAAGGGTGATGATGCCCTGATCGATCTGCGGCTGTTCGGAGGACGGGTTTTTTCCGCTTCGGTCGCCACGATGTTCCTGCTGAACGGCGCCCTGTTCGCGGGGCAGATGCTTGTGCCCGTCTGGCTGATCCACGGATGCGGTCTGTCGCCCGACCGGGTTGGCTGGCTGATGATGCCGATGGGGCTGGGCATGATGTGCACCTATCCGTTGATGGGGCGTCTTACGGACCGGTTCGGTATCCGGAGACTGACGAACTGCGGCGCGCTGGCGGCATTTGCGGGGGCTCTGCTGCTTGTGTTTCTTGCCCTGCGTGGGGCAGCTTTTTCACTGCTGGCTGGCGCACTGTTTCTGCGGGGGGCCGGGATGGGGGCGATTGGCATTCCGTCCATGAGCGCGGGATATGCCTCGGTGAAGCGGGAGGACCTGCCGGTTGCGACCACGGCGCTGAATATCGTGCAGAGGCTGGGCGGCCCGATCTGGACGACGCTGTGCGCGATGACGTTGGGTGGGCAGGCATCCGCCAGCCCGTTCATGGCATCGCGGGCCTTTGGCCTGGCGTTCGGTCTGCTGTGCGTGCTGCATGCGGGCCTGTTCCTTGTAACCCGACTGCTGCCCGTGCGGCTGGTCGGGAAAGGAGGCGGATCGGCGCCGGGTTGACGCAATGATTTCATTATTCATCAAAAAGCGTTCTGCACAGCATTGCGGAGGTTTTCGTCTTTATATCAATTGGGAATTCAGGTTTGATTATGTGATCAATTTTTTCGAATTGACGCGAATTATCGTGGATCTTTATGTTGATATAGTTGGCATGAGATTTGCGGGTGGAACACAATGCGCGGAATCGTTCTCGATTATGACCCCAGGAATGGAGAAGGATTGATCAGCGGGGACGATAATAATCGTTATAAATTCAAGGGAATGAGCGTAAAGTCTGATTTTTCATTCCTGAAAAGCGGCGCGAGGGTCGATTTTGATCAGAGCAATGGCGAGGCGTTCTCGATATTTGTTCTGCGTGATCAGACAGTGGGCGGTATCAATATAGATATCAATACATCAGGAGAGAAGTCGAAGGTCGTTGCTGGTCTTTTGGCGATTTTCCTGGGTGGGTTCGGGATTCATAAATTTTATCTGGGATACAACAAAGCCGGCATCGTCATGCTGCTTATTACGATGTTCGGATTTCTGTTTTTTGGTATCCCTGGTGCGGTTATCTGGCTGATCGCCTTTATCGAGGGCATTATCTACATTTCGAAGTCCGATCAGGATTTCTTCGAGACGTATGTCGCCCATCAGAAGGAGTGGTTCTGAAAGCCGGTCCGGGCAGGTTCCGGGCGGATGGACTGAGCTTCCCTGGCCGGGGGCGGTCATGATCCTTTCGGTTGGGATGGCCTGAAAAGCAGGATGGCGGCGAGCATCATCAGATATTGCATGCCGATGCCCGGAATGCTGAACATGACGCCGTTATCGCCTCCGTTGAGCCATGCGGGACCGGCGACGAGCAGGTGGACGATCTGGAACGGGCTGCTGCCGGCATATGGGTCGGGCGAACCCAGGATGATGTCGGAGAAATCGGCGACGGAATGGGCGCCGACACCCAGCCAGAGAGAGCCCGTGACGCGGCGGAGGCCGCACAGCACAAGTCCCGACAGGAACAACAGGACGATTTCGACGATATTTTCGCCGTTATTGGCCAGGTGAAAGCTGGCGAAGACGAGGGATGTGGCGAGAGCGGCCGGCCACCAGCCGAATGTGTCCTGAAGGCGCTGCTGCGGATAGCCACGGAACCACAATTCTTCCGTCAATCCGACGATGGTGAGTGTGAGGGCCGAGAGCAGGATGATGGCGGCCGTGACCGGGCCGTTCCAGATCAGCCCGGTAAAGCGCAGGCCGCCGAAGAGACATTCGAATGCTCCCAGGAACAGGGCGCCGATCAGCGACAACCCGCCCCCCTGCACGATGCGCAGGAGAGCCGTCCTGTCGAGTGGAAAGCCGCAATAGGCGGCATCCTTCCGCGTCGTCGCGGCGAAGGCGCCTGTGAGGCAGCAGATCAGAAACAGCATGAACAGTTCGTGGAGGCATAGATTGCCCAGCTTTGCGGTGGTGTGCGCGGCAGGGGACGAGCCTGACCCGTCGGATAGCAGGAGAGCATCCGGCAGGTGGATATATTTGAATGCCACCAACGAAAGAACGAAATACCCCACGACGGGAGCGATGCCTGGCAGGGTCTTTCGCAGAGAGAGCGGCATGAACGGGTCCCGGAATGATGTGTTCCAGGGTAGCATCGTCCTGCCTGGCGTGACAGCCGCCTGGAGCGGAGACTACCTGAGCGCGCGTGCAGTCGGGCAGGTGGAAAGGCCCTAACCCGGCGCGTTGCCGTAGCGTCGATAGACCAGCGGCGGCGGCGTCTCCGGCAGGTCGGCGAGGATCTTGCTGATCCGGGCGTGGTCGGGCGAGCGGGTGCAGACCGGGTCGGTGGCTGCGGCGTCGCCCAGCAGGGCCAGGGCCTGGCAGCGGCAGCCGCCCCAGTCCTGCTCGCGCAGGTCGCAGCCACGGCAGGGTTCTGGCATCCAGTCCGTGCCGCGAAACAGGCGGAACAGGGGGGCGTCGGCCCAGATGGCGGCCAGACTGTCGGTGCGGATGTCGGGGATGGGGACGCTCTTGATCGTCTCGGCGGCGTGGCAGGGCAGGACGTGGCCGGTGGGGGAGATATTGACGAAGCGTCGACCCCAGCCGCCCATGCAGGGCTTGGGCTGGTCGGCATAGTAGTCGGGGGTGACGTAGTCGATCGCGAGTGTTCCGGCGAGCCGGGTGCGCGCGTCTTCGACCGCCCGGGTGGCTTCTTCGAGCTGGGCGCGGCTGGGCATGAGGGCGGCGCGGTTGACCAGCCCCCAGCCATAATACTGGGTGTGCGCGATTTCGGCCCTGCGGGCGCCCAGTTCTACCGCCAGATCGAGCATGCGCCCGATGCGACCGACATTGCCGCGATGAATGACGAAATTGGTCGTCAGCGGCATGCCTTCGGCCACGATCAGGCGCGCGGCGGCCAGCTTCTTTTCCTGCGCGCCGGGCATGCCGCCCATGGTCTCGGCCGGTGCCGTGTCCACGTCCTGGAACGAGAGCTGCACATGGTCCAGCCCGGCCTCGGCCAGTTGGGCCAGGGTGGCTTCGGTGAGGAGCACGCCGGAGGTGATGAGGTTGCTGTACAGCCCCAGCGATGCCGCGTGGCGCACCAGTTCGGGCAGGTCGCGCCGGGCCATCGGCTCGCCGCCGGAGAAATGGACCTGCAACACGCCCAGTTCCGCCGCCTGCTCCAGCACGCGGAGCCAGTCGTCGGTGCCGAGTTCGCCCTCCCGCCCGTCCAGCGCCAGCGGGTTGGAGCAATATGGGCATTGCAGCGGGCAGCGATGCGTCAGCTCGGCCAGCAGGCTCATCGGCGGCGGGACGGGCGGGTTGCTCATGCCGTCAGCACCTGCCGCTGGGCGAGGCTGGCGATCATCTCCAGCACGTCGTGGGCGATGACGGGGCGGGGGGCGGCGAAGCGCTCGGCCAGGATGTCGATGATGGCGGAGACAGGGCGGGTGCCGTCCACCAGTTGCAGGATCTCGGCGGCGATCGGGTCGGCGATGAAGGCGCGTTCGGGCGCCTGGATCACCCATTGGTCGCGCACCCGGTCATGTTGCAGGCGGGTGCCGCGCAGGAAGCGGACGACCGTTTCCTCGTCGACGGGTGGCGGTGTGGGGGCGCCGGTCATGAGGCTTGGGGCGTGAAGGCGCCGGGCGGGATGCGGCCGGGGACGACATAGGCGTAATCCAGTGCATCGAGCATCGACCACAGCACGGCGCATTTGAAGGTCAGCGCGTCCAGCACCGCTTTCTGCTCGGCAGCGGTGCGGGCATGTTCGCGCACATAGGCCAGGGCGAAGTCGGAATCACGCGGGGCCTGGGTCAGCCGGGGCTGGAAATAGGCCAGCGTTTCGGGCGTGACGAAATCATAATGGCGCAGCATGCCCGACACGCGCTCGCTGATGATGGTGGGCGAGAACAGTTCGGTCAGCGACGAGGCGATGGCTTCCAGGATCGGGCGGTCGCGGACGAACTCTACATAGGCATCGACGGCGAAGTGGGTGGCGGGGAGCAGGCCCGCCAGTGATTCGACATAGGTGCGGTCCAGCCCGACGCCATCGGTGAGTTTCAGCCAGCGGGCGACGCCGCCGGTGCCCGGCGCGTCGCCGTCGTGATCGACCAGCCGCCGCCGCCATTCGCGGCGCAGGTCGGCCGTCGGCAGGCGGGCCAGCAGGGTCGCGTCCTTGGCGGGGATGCGGCACTGGTAATAGTAGCGGTTGAGTGCCCAGGCCTGGACCTGGCCTTTTGTCAGGCGCCCGTCATGCAGGGCCCGGTGGAACGGATGCAGGTTGTGGTAGCGCTCGGCACCGATGGCGCGGAGCGCGGCCTCCAGGTCGTCGGGAGAGAGCGGGCGGTCCGTCATGCCGTTATCCTCATGCCATCGAAGGCCACGTCCCATCCGGCTGCGTTGGCCGAGGCGCGCTCCGGGCTGTCGGCCAGCAGGACGGGGTTGGAATTATTGATGTGGATCAGGATTTTGTGCCCGATTTCCAGATCGGACAGTGCGCTGATCGTACCGTCCGGACCGCTGACCGACATATGGCCCATGCGCTGGCCGGTCTTCTGCCCCAGCCCGGCGCGGAGCATCTCGTCGTCGGTCCAGAGCGTGCCGTCGAAGAACACGATGTCCGCCCCCCGCAGACGGGCCCGCAGCGCGTCGGTCATGCGTGCGCAGCCGGGAATGAAGAAGACATGGCGTGTGCCGTCGGTGATCGCCAGCCCCACCGTCTCGCCATTCTCGACGATGGCCGCAGGATCGGGGCCGGTTTCGGCGTAGAGCGGCACTTTGCCGGGCACCGCGAAGGGGGTGATCGTCAGCCCGGCCGGGGTGCCGTCGGGCAGCGCCAGCGCGTAGGGCACGTCCAGCGCCAGCGGCAGGCGCGGTACGATGGAACGGTCCAGGGCTTCGAAGATCGGGTTGGCATCCAGCAGGTCCAGCACCGGGCGCGTGCCCAGCAGGGTGAAGGGCTGGCGCTCGCGCAGGGTCAGAAGGCCGGTCACGGTATCGACCTCGCCGCCGGTCAGGATGACCCCGGCGATAGGGGTGGAGCGCAGGCCGTCCCGTGGGTGCAGGGCTGGTGTCTGGCCGATCTGCGCGCGCAGGTCTGGCGAGGCGTTGACGACGAACCAGTGCGCGCCGTCGCCGCTGATGGCGATCGAGGCCTGGGTTCGGGGCAGGGCGTCGGGGTCGCCCGATCGGGCGCGCCGGCATCCGGCTGCGTTGGAATTCCATTGCGGAAAGCCGCCGCCAGCGGCCGCGCCGAGAACGATGATGTCGATCATGGCGCAGATATCTAGAACAGAAACGCCGCCCGCACGAGGCTGGGCGGCGTCTCGTGCGGCTTATTTCTTCTGGCCGCAGACGTAGCTGTTGATTTCCGCGCCCAGCGGAACTTCGGTGATCTTCGGAGCAGTCCAGGCCATGTGATCCTCCATCATTCTGGTCATGAAGGCGGGGCTCCCGCTTTCATGCTGGATGTGAACCCCGATGATGGCGGGTTTCAACCCTTGATCGTCGCCTTTTGCGACCATTGCCGTTCAGAATTCTCACGTTTCTGTGACGTAAGGGTCAGTGTCGGGGTGATTGAAGGTTCACATGTCCGCGCCGGGCGCGTGGCACCAATGCTGAAGTGCGTTATGGCTTGCGTCGGCGCGGATGGGGGACTACGCCCCATTCAACGGTGGTCGGGCGGGTCCTGAGTGCCGGTTGCCGTTGGCGAGGCTGGGGCGTGATGCTGGCTCCCGAGAGTGAAGAAGCGGATTCGTTCGAGACGCGCCAGCAGCAGCGGGCCATAGAGGTGGTGCGCCGCAGTCGCTTCAGTGCGCAGACTATCTGCCTGCTGATCCTGACGGTGCTGGCTGTTTTCTACACCCTGTATTTCGCGGCGGCGATCATCCTGCCGATCGTGCTGGCGCTGGTGGCCAACCTGCTGCTGTCGGCCCCGATGCGCCTGCTGCATGCGCGCCTGAGGCTACCCAAGACGTTGGCTGCCCTGATCCTGATCCTGTGCCTGTTCGGGGTGATCGGGGCGATCGGCACCGCGATTTCGGTGCCTGCCGCCGGCTGGATCAGCCGTGCGCCGCAGACCATGGCGGCGATCCAGGCGCATATGGCGGTGCTGCATGGGCCGCTGCGGATGATTCAGGCGGCCAATGAACGGATCGACAGTTTTCTGGCGGTGGTCAGTGGGCGTGGGGGCAGCAGCGGGCATGCCTCGCTGCTGGCGCCGTCCGCGCCCTCTGGCGAGGGCGGGCTGGGATTGTTCGGCTCCAGCGTACTGCTGGGGACGCGGGCGTTCGTGGGGCAGCTCTTTACCATGATGCTGATGCTGTTCTTCCTGCTGGCGCAGGGGGACAGCCTGTTGCGGCGCTTCGTCGAGATCATGCCGACCTTTGCCGACAAGCGCCGTGCGGTGCAGATCGCCTACCAGATCGAACGCAACGTCTCGCTGTACCTGACGACGATCACGATCATCAACGTGCTGGTCGGGTTGGCGAACATGCTGCAATGCTGGGTGTTCGGCCTGCCCAACCCCCTGTTGTGGGGCGTGCTGGCCTTCCTGCTGAATTACATCCCCATCATCGGCCCGCTGACCGGGATCGTGATCTATTTCGTCGTCAGCCTGTTCGTCTTTCCCTCGATGCTCCAGGCGCTGCTGCCGCCGATGGTCTATCTGTGCATCCATCTGATGGAAGGCGAGACGATCACGCCCATGGTGCTGGCCCGGCGTTTCACGCTCAATCCGGTGCTGGTCATGGGGTCGCTGATGTTCTGGGACTGGCTGTGGGGGGTGTGGGGGGCGTTTCTCTCGGTGCCGATGCTCGCGGTCTTCAAGATCATCTGCGACCATGTGGAGGTGCTGACGCCGATCGGCCACATCGTCGGCGGCCCGACGCGCGGCCCGAAGAGCCGTCCGGCCGCCGCTCTCCCCGAGACGAGCCACGAGGCGGATTAAAAACCTGTTTCAGAAGCCCTGGTGGCCGTCCGCCGGTAGCGGCGCTGTTTCAGCCAGCCTCGCCGGCGGCCAGGGCGTGGAGGCGCTCCATCGCCGTGATGCGCACGGTGTGACCCTTGCCGATCGTGACCAGCCGTTCGGTGCGCATCCAGCTCAGTGTGCGGCTGACCGTTTCGATCGTCAGACCCAGATAGTCGGCCATGTCCGAGCGGGTCATGGGCAGCGGCACGTCTTCGGACGGATTGGGGACCTCGCGCACGCGCTCCAGCAGGAAGCTGGCCACCCGTTCGCGCGCGGTCTTGCGGCCCAGCAGCAGCATCTGGTTCTGCGCTGCCACCAGTTCGTTCGATGCTTCCGCCAGCAGCCTGCGTTCCAGGCGGGGAAAATCGTCCATCAACAGTCGCATCCGCGCCCGCGAAAACCGGCACAGCCGCACCGTGTCTATCGCCTCGGCACCGAACGCATACAGGTCGGACACTGCCAGACCGAGGAAATGGCCGGTGGTGGCGAAGCCGGTGATCTGCCGGCGCCCGTCGGGCAGGGCCTTGAACAGCTTCACGTTGCCCGACGTGATATTGTAGAAATCGGTGGCCGGGGCGCCTTCCTCGATGAAGCTGCGGCCCGGCAGGACCAGCGTTTCGACTGCCGTTTCGGCCAGCCGGGCGATGTCGTCATCGTCGATGACGCTGCATACGCTCTGGGCCCGGATGCCGCAGCTCAGGCAATAGCCGGGCTGGCGGTGGGCTCCGGCCAGGATCAGGCGACGCGGACGGGCATCGCGCTGGCAGGTGGTCTGGTCAGACATATCGTCCGGGTTCCTCCCGGTTCAGGCCCGCGGGACAGCGGGCTGGTCGTTTTGGCACGGACGGCCATCCGTCCGCCAAGAGCCTGACCGCAAATGCGCCCTGGTGGCGATCCGGCGTGTGTTTCCTGCGCTTTGGTGCTCACGGCCATCAAGGCCGCTCCGCTCCGATGCTCGGAAACACACGCCGGACGCGGCCCTGACAGGCCCTCTCGCTCACCAGCCCGCATTTTCGGTCAGGCTCTCAGGCCCGCATGCATACCAGAATGCGGGCTGAATTGATCTGAATCAATGTCTTTTACTGCATCGGACTCAAGCGTGCGGGTATGGAAGGTTCCAGCCGCGCCCAACGATGAATTCCGACCCCTCGCTTGTCGTCGGCCTGCTGGGCCCCCAGGACGCCCCGCTGGTTTATCCGCTGGTGCGCCTGGCCTATCCGGGAATGGCGCGCGGCGCGTGGATGCGGCTGGCGCGCCGTGCCCTGCGCACGGGCCCGCGCGGCCGGCAGGGTATTCTCGTGGCGCGCCACGCCCCCTCTTCTCCACCCTGCGGACTGATATCCTTTCGGTGCGCGCCTGATATGCGCCACGGGCGGGTCCTGACGGCGGAACACTTCGTTGCGCTGACGTTCGGCGAGGTCTGGTCGGTGCTGGATGCCTTCCTGCCCGCTTTGGAAAATATGGCGTGCGAGGCCGGGTGCGGGAGCGCGCGCGTGATCCTGCCGGGGGACCAACAGGCGCTGGTGGCGCGTATGGCCACCCGTGGGCGCGATACGACACACCCGATGCCGATTCGTACACTGATCGAGATTTCGCAGAATATGGCTTGATTTAAGTCAAGGCGATGACAGTCGGCGCGTGGTCAATGCGCATCACACGATGTTGTTCATCGCTTGAATTTGAAAGGCGCATACGATGAAACTCACCCGTAGCCTCGTCGTCCCGGCCCTGGCCGGTCTGTTGGCGCTGGCGCCGGGCGCGGGACGCGCCCAGACGGCCACGCCGTCGGCTTATGTCAATGCGCCCGTTACCTCGGATTCCGTTCCGCCGCCGCCCTCGCATGGCAGCCATTGCGGCCTGTTCGAGACCTGCGCCAGCACCAAGATCGGTCTGGGCAAGGGCGATTTCCTGATCCGCCTGTCCGCGCTGGGCGTGCTGCCCGAAGACCGGGACAGCAAGCTGTGGATCAACGGCAACGCGGTTGCGGGCCGGGTGAAGACCACGCGCCAGGTCACGCCGGAACTGACGTTCGAATATTTCTTCACCGACAATCTTTCGGTGGACCTGATCGCCGCCAGTTCGCGGCATGAAGTTGCCGCCGACGGTGTCGGCGGGGCGGCCCATGTCGATGTCGGCAGCGCCTGGGTGCTGCCGCCCACCGTGACCTTCGCGTGGCATTTCCGGCCGCACAAGCGCTTCAACCCCTATGTGGGTGTCGGCGGCACGATGGCGTGGTTCCATAACGTCTCGCCGGCTGGTGGCCTGGTGCAGAAGCTCAATGTCGGCTTCACCGGCGGGCCTTCGGTCAATGCGGGCTTCGATTACCAGCTCGTGGGCAACTGGTTCTTCAACTTCGACGTCAAGCAGATGTTCATGCGGATGCATGCCTGGGCCAACGACCGTGGCACCAGCAGCCCGTTCATCAAGGCGCATGACTCGCTCGACCCGACCGTGGTTGGCGCTGGTATCGAATACCGGTTCTGATCCCGATGGACATGTTGCCTCCTTCCGACGTTCTGGTTCGGTATGGGGGCAACCTGCCGCGCTATACGAGTTATCCGACCGCGGCGCAGTTTGACGCCTCGGTCGGTGCCGCCGAAGCCGATGCGTGGCTTCGCGCGGTTCCGGCGGGCACGCCGGTATCGCTTTACCTGCATGTTCCGTTCTGCGACGTGCTGTGCCTTTTCTGCGGGTGCAACAGCTCGGTCGTGCGCGATGCCGACCTGCGGGCGGCCTATGCCCGGCTCCTGATCGATGAAGTGCACCGGGTGGCGGCGCGCCTCGGCGCCGGTCGGCCCGTGCGGCATGTGCAGTGGGGCGGCGGCACGCCGACGACCCTGCCGCCAGAGAGCATGCGCGCGGTGATGGAGACGATCCATCGCCTGTTTGCCGTGGAGGCGGATGCCGAAATCGCCATCGAACTCGACCCCCGTTTTCTGCCCGACGATTATCCGCCGCTGCTGGGCGCGCTGGGGTTCAATCGTGCCAGCCTGGGCGTGCAGGACCTCGACCCGGCCGTGCAGGCGGCCAGCGGCCGGGTGCAGAGCCTGGAACAGACCGAGGATTGCGTGCGCCGGGTGCGCGCGGCGGGAATCCGCTCGGTCAATGTCGATCTGATCTATGGTCTGCCCTACCAGACCGTTGATGGTGCGGGCGATACGGCATTGACCGTCGCGGAGGTGCTGCGGCCGGAGCGGCTGGCGGTGTTCGGCTATGCGCATGTGCCTTGGAAGCAGAAGCGCCAGGCCCTGCTGCCGGAAGCGGCCCTGCCGCCGCCCGTCGAGCGGCTGGCCCAGCGGGCGCGTATCGACGAGGCCCTGCGCCTATCGGGTTATAGCGCCGTGGGGCTGGATCATTATGCCCGGCCCGATGATGCGCTCTGCCTTGCGGCAGAGACCGGTCACCTGCGCCGCAATTTCCAGGGTTATACCGTGGATCCCGCGCCGGTGCTGGTCGGTATCGGGGCCTCGGCGATTTCGAATTTTCCCCAGGGCATGACGCAGAACGTACCGGCGAATGCATTCTACGCGCGGGCCATGGAGACGATGCCCGACAGCCTGCCCGCCGTGCGCGGCGTGTGCCGGACCGGGGACGACCGGCTGCGTGGCGAGGTGATCGAACGGCTGATGTGCGACCTGCAGGTCGATCCGGCTGCCATAGGGACGCGCCATGGGATCTCTGCCTCCTGGTATGAGAGTGCGTGGCCAGCCCTGCGACAGGCCGAAATGGATGGGCTGGTGGTGCTGGACGGTCCGGTGGTTCGCGTGACCGAGAAGGGGCGCCCGTTTTTGCGCAACATTGCCGCCGTGTTCGATGCGCATCATGCGCCTGCCGGTGTGAAGCGCCATGCCGGCGCGCTGTAACCCAGCCGTGGTGGACATGGAGAGGTTGATGCCTAACCAGGCGGTCGCGTCGGTGCGGGCGGCGGAAGAGCGGGCGTGGCCGTTCGCGCACTGGGTGCTGGATGACGTTCTGCCGCCGTCGGTCTGTGCCGCGCTGCTGGCGTGGGACCCTGGAGCGGATGCCCATGGCGGCGATACCGGCGGCCGGCGCGATGCCCGTAACGGCCGGCGTGTCTTCGTGACCCCCGAGACGCGCCGCGTGCCGGGGCTGGACCGGCTGGCCCGCATGTTCGATGCCGTGGAGGCCCGCGAGGCCATTTCCGCGCGGTGCGGAGCCCGGCTGGCCGGCACTGCCCTGCGGCTGGAACTGTGCCTCGATACCGACGGATTCTGGTTGGAGCCGCACACCGATATCGGGGCGAAGAAGCTGACGCTGCTGATCGCGCTGTCCACCGATGCGGGGGCGGCGGAATGGGGCACCGACCTGATGACGGCGGATGGCAAGCCGGCCGCGCGGGCCAGCGGTGCGTTCAACTCCGGCCTGATGTTCGTGCCTGGCGACGAGAGCTGGCATGGGTTCGTGCGCCGGCCGATCCAGGGCCTGCGGCGGTCGTTGATCGTCAATTTCGTCTCGTCGGAATGGCGCGCGCTCGGGGAACTGGCGTTCGGTTCCGCGTGCTGATTTGCCGCCGCTTTTGCGTTCCGGCCCCGTTCGGTTCTAGGAAGACATAAATCTTCCACCCGGGCCGTGGCGTTCATGGCGCAGCAACTGCATGACGAGGCAAGAAAGGCGATGACCGAAAACGCGCGCGAGACAATGGAATTCGATATTGTCGTTGTCGGTGGCGGCCCGTCCGGTCTGGCGGCGGCGATCCGCCTGCGGCAGCTCGTACCGCAGGCGACGGTCTGCCTGATCGAGAAAGGCAGCGAGATCGGTGCCCATATCCTCTCCGGTGCGGTGATCGAACCGCGTGCGCTCGACGAATTGCTGCCCGACTGGCGCGAAACCGGTGCGCCGCTGAATACGCCGGTGACGGAAGAGGCCATGCTCTTCCTGACCGAAAACCGAGGCTATACCGTGCCGCTGCTGGACCGGGTGATGCCGCACATGCGCAACCACGGCAATTACATCGTCAGCCTCGGCGATGTCTGCCGCTGGCTGGCCGGGCGGGCCGAGGAGCTGGGGGTGGAGATCTATCCCGGTTTTGCCGGCGCGGACGTCCTGGTCGAGGACGGGCGCGTGGTGGGGGTGGTGACGGGTGACATGGGCATCGGCCGCGATGGCGAGCCCGGCCCCAACTACGCGCCGGGCATGGAGCTGCGCGCGAAATATACCCTGTTCGCCGAAGGGTGCCGGGGGTCGCTGACCAAGCGGCTGATGGCGATGTACAACCTGCGCAAGGGCGTGGACCCGCAGACCTACGGCCTGGGTATCAAGGAATTGTGGGAGGTTCCGGCCGAGCAGCATCGTCCGGGGCTGGTGCAGCATAGTTTCGGCTGGCCGCTGGACGACCGGACCTATGGCGGCGCCTGGATGTATCATTTCGGCGAGAACCTGGTTTCATACGGTTTTGTGGTCGGGCTGGATTATCCCAATACCTGGCTGTCGCCGTTCGACGAGATGCAGCGGCTGAAGCTGCATCCGTCTTTCCGCAGTACGTTCGAGGGGGGGCGCCGTATCGCCTACGGTGCGCGGGCACTGTCGGAGGGGGGCATCCAGTCGATTCCTCGCCTGACCTTCCCCGGTGGTGCGCTGATCGGCGATACGGCGGGCTTTCTGAACGTGCCCAAGATCAAGGGCACCCATACCGCGATGAAATCGGGGATGCTGGCGGCCGAGGCTGTGGCCGAGGCGATGGAGGGTGGCCGGGCGGAGCCGACATCCTACACCGCGCGGGTGCGCCAGTCCTGGCTGTGGGAAGAACTGCGCGGCGTTCGTAACATTCGCCCTGCCTTTGCGCGGTTCGGCATGAAGGGCGGCGCGCTCTATTCGGGCATCGACGCCATGCTGCTGCGTGGCCGTGCGCCGTGGACGCTGCGTCATCGGCATGCGGACAACGAGGTTCTGGAATCCGCCAGCGCCTCGCCACAGATCGCCTACCCCAAGCCGGACGGCAAGATCACATTCGACAAGCTGTCTTCGGTCTTTCTCTCCGCCACCAATCATGAGGAAGACCAGCCCGTTCATCTGAAGCTGCGTAACGACGCGCTGTGGAAGACGGTGAACTGGGATGTGTTCCGTGCGCCCGAGAGCCGTTATTGTCCGGCCGGCGTTTACGAGGCGGTGGATGTCGAGACCGCGCCGCGCCTGCAGATCAACGCGCAGAACTGCGTGCATTGCAAGACGTGCGACATCAAGGACCCGGCGCAGAATATCGACTGGTGTACGCCCGAGGGGGCCGGCGGCCCGAATTATCCCGGCGGGATGTGATTTTTTGGTGAAATGCGCTATGGGGAGCGCCCTCCCGAGGGCGATTGCTCTCTTTCCGCTGACAGACAGGCGAAGAGGTCCATGAAGGTTCTTGTTCCCGTAAAGCGCGTGATCGATTTCAACATCAAGCCGCGCGTGAAGGCGGACGGCACGGGTGTCGAGACCGCTGGCGTGAAGATGTCGATGAACCCCTTCGACGAGATCGCGGTCGAGGAAGCGGTACGCCTGAAGGAAAAGGGCATTGCGACCGAAGTGGTGGCGGTGTCGGTCGGCGTGCAGCAGGCGCAGGACACGCTGCGCACTGCCATGGCGATGGGCGCTGATCGGGCGATCCTGGTCCTGACCGACGTGGCGGTGGAACCGCTGGGTGTGGCCAAGATCCTGAAGGCGCTGGTGGCCAGGGAAAGCCCCGATCTGGTGCTGCTGGGCAAGCAGGCGATCGACGACGACATGAACGCCACCGGCCAGATGCTGGCGGGGCTGCTGGGCTGGGCGCAGGGCACGTTTGCCAGCAAGATCGAGATTGCGGACGGCAAGGCCGCCGTGACGCGCGAGATCGATGGCGGGCTGGAGACGCTGACGCTGACGCTGCCGGCCATCGTGACCGCCGACCTGCGGCTGAACGAGCCGCGCTATGCGTCGCTGCCCAACATCATGAAGGCGCGCAAGAAGCCGCTTGAGACGATCGCGCCCGCCGATCTGGGTGTGGATGTGACGCCGCGCCTGACCATCGTCTCGGTGGCCGAGCCGCCGGCGCGCCAGCAGGGCATCAAGGTCGAATCCGCCGCCGATCTGGTGGCGCGTCTGCGCAACGAAGCGAAGGTGATCTGATCATGACCGTACTCGTTTTTCTGGATCATGAGTCCGGTGTCATCCGTCAGGCGTCGCGTTCGGCCGTAACGGCGGCGCGGGCGCTGGGCGAGGTGCATGCGCTGGTCACCGGCGATGCCGCCGTGGCCGATGCCGCCGCGCGGATCGACGGCGTGGCCAAGGTGCTGCGCGCGGCCGGTGCCGCCGCCGCCCACGAACTGGCCGAGCCGCTGGCGGCGGTGATCGCCGATCTGGCGCCGGCCTACAGCCACATCGTCGCGGCCTCGGGCGCCAGCGGGAAGAACGTGCTGCCGCGTGCCGCCGCCCTGCTGGACGTGCAGCCGATCCCCGACGTGGTGTCGATCGTCGATGCCGATACGTTCGTGCGCCCGATCTATGCCGGCAGCGCGTTGGCGACGGTGAAGTCGTCGGATGCGAAGAAGGTGCTGACGGTGCGCGCCTCGTCCTTCGATCCCGCGTCGGCCGAAGGCGGCGCTGCCCCGATCGAGCAGGTGACGGTGCCGGAAGGGCCGGCTGTGTCGGAGTTCGTCTCGATCGCGCTGTCGAAGTCCGAGCGTCCCGAGCTGGAATCGGCGCGGGTGATCGTCTCGGGTGGCCGGGGCATGCAGAACGAAGAGAACTTCAAGCTGCTGAACCCGCTGGCCGATCGGCTTGGGGCGGCTATCGGCGCTTCGCGCGCTGCCGTCGATGCCGGCTTTGTGCCCAATGATTATCAGGTGGGGCAGACCGGCAAGATCGTGGCACCGGACCTGTATGTCGCCGTTGGTATTTCCGGTGCGATCCAGCATCTGGCCGGCATGAAGGACAGCAAGGTCATCGTCGCGATCAACAAGGACCCCGAGGCGCCGATCTTCCAGGTGGCGGATTACGGGCTGGTTGGGGACCTGTTCGAGATCCTGCCGCAGGTTGAGGCGGCGCTGGATACGGCGGGCTGAGGGTAAGGTCGGGCTCTGCCCGAACCCGCAAGGGGCTGGCGGCCCCTTGACCCCGATTCGTTAATCTTCGCCCAGGACCGCTCGGGCGCGGCGGACGATCGTTTCGTATTCCTCCGCGTTCAGGTGGCCCTCGTGCAGCATCGCGCTGGCACGGGCCAGCGCATCGCGGGCATGGGCTGCGTCGGGGATCGGGTAGCGGCGGCCGGGGAGCGCGAAAGCGTCGTCCGGCAGGGCATTGCGCTCTTCTTCGGTGAGACGGGACATCGGGGGGCCTTTCTTTAAGGGGTTCAGACGCGGGCGACGTCTTCGGCGATCTGGTCTTCCTCATCCAGTTCGTTCAGTTCGGCCATTGCGCTCTTGGCGGTTCGGCCCGGCAGTTCGGTGGCAAGGCCGGGGACGATTCGTCCGGGCTTGAGGTTGCGCACCACCGAGAAGGCGGTCAGCACGGCCCAGGTGCCGAACACGACGCTGCCCAGCACCTGCCCGACCTGCACGCCGCAGGGGCCGAACCGCATGCCGATCCAGACGAACGGAATGGTGCCCAGTGTCGCCCGCCCCCAGTTGAACAATGTGGAATAAAGCGGGAAGCCCAGATTGTTGAAGGCGGTGTTGGCGACGAACAGCATGCCGATGAACAGGTAGCCGCCGACGGTCCAGGTGCAGAACAGGCGGATCAGGTCGGCCGTGGTGCCCTGGGCGGCGAAGGCCTGCACGACGAGATTCTGTGCCGGCAGCAGGATCGTCCAGGTCAGCGCGACACAGAGGGCGACCAGCTTCAATGCCGCCACCAGCGTCTGGCGCACCCTGTCCAGTTGGCCCGCACCCTGGTTCTGCGACATGATCGGGCCCACCGATCCGGTCAGCGCAAAGACGAAGGCGAAGGCGACGGGCACGATCCGGTCGATGGTCGCCTGGCCGGCCACCGCCGCCAGGCCGAACGTGGCCATGGCGTGGGTGACGAACAGGCCGCCGATGGGGGTGGCCAGGTTGGTCAGGATTGCCGGCATCGCGACCCCGCCGACCAGTTTGGCGTCATGAAGGATGTAGCGGGTGGAGGGCATGGCCAGCAGGTCGTGCCGCCGCACCGCCAGATAGCCCAGGATGGCCACCAGCCCACGGGACAGGATGGTGCTGATGGCGGCGCCCGCCAGGCCCAGATGCAGCCAGAAGATCAGCAGCGGGTCGAGCATGGCCGAGGCCAGGGCCCCGATCAGCGTGACGTTCATGGATTGTTTGGCATCGCCGACCGCGCGCAGCAGGCTGGAGCAGCCCATGCCTGCCGCCACCAGCCACAGGGCGGGGGAGACGATGCGGATATACTGGCCGGCCTGCTCCGCCACGCGGCCCGTGGCGCCGAACAGATGCAGGATCGGGGTGGAGAAGATGGCCGTTGCCAGCCCCAGCGCGACCATGACCGCCGTCATGACGAGCAGGAAGGACGAGGCGATGCGCCGCGCCCGGTCGTGCCGGCCGGCGCCGATCTGGCGGGCGATGACGGCGCCCAGCCCGATCGACATGCCGATCGAGACCGCGATCTGGACATAGCCGACCGCGCCGGTAAAGCCGATCGCCGCCGTCAGGGCCGGGTCGTTCAGGCGCGAGATGTAGAACAGGTTCAGCAGATCGACGGCGAATACGGCCATCAGGCCGATGGCCCCGGTGCCGGCCATGACGACGACGTGGCGCATGATGTCGCCGGAGCAGAAACGGGCGGGACGGCAGGCCTTCATCGGGCTGCGTCCTTGCTCGCCCCGGCTGCGCGTCTGGCCGCGCCCCTGGTGCCGCGTGCGGCCCCGGCTGAGGGTCCTGGAGTCATTGCTCCGATGATAGCCTCTTTCCCGCTACGGGAAAGCCTGATCGTGCATGTGTCTGTGGTATCGTGGGCCGTCACGCATGCATGGCCGTTACCGGCGGCCGGGCACGGTGGCCGATAGTCCGGCCAGGAAGATGCGCACCCAGCGGCGGATATTTGCCTCGATCTCGTCCGGCGTCACCAGGTCGCGCGAGTGGAACAGTTCGCCCAGGATCAGCTTGCCCACCGTCATGTTGAACAGGCCGATGGCCAGATCCTCGACATCGTCGATGGGCCAGGTGCCGGCTGCCTGCTGGCGCAGCAGCCATTCCTCGATCTGGTTGCAGTTTCCGCACAGTTCGATGCTCTGCATGATGCGGCGGATTTCGGCGGAGTCGCGGATCTCGCCGACGATGGCGCGGACCAGGCACATGCGGTCCGGCGCCAGTACGCGCATGGCGATCGTCATCAGGATATGGACCAGCTCGGCTTCCGGCGGGATGTCGGCGGGGCAGTGGACCGCCAGATATTTGATGTCGAACAGCCGCTCGCTGATCAGGGTGCGGAACAGGTCCTCCTTGGAGGCGAACATCTGGTAGATGGTCTTCTTGGACATGCCCGACAGGTGCGCCAGCTTGTCCATCGAGGCGTTGTGATAGCCGTGATCGTCCAGAACCTGACAGGCGGCGTTCAGGATCAGTTCCCGTCGCTCGCCACCTTCCAGCACGGGCGGGCGGCCCGGGCATCGCTTTTCCGGGCACAGGGCCTCGGGCTCGCGGGTGAGGGACAGCACAAGATCCGATGTCGTCGCCCCGGTAGCGGGCATTCCGGCAACTCCTTTCTCTCAGGATCGGCCCTGCTTGGGGGGACCCCATTTGGGTGACCATTGACCGGATTTTAGAAACGAAATAGTTTCCGATCAAGAAAACCACTCGGTTTCCATATGCCGGCGTTGCATGGGACGGTTTCGCGGGGTCATAGCCGCCGCGATTCCGTTTCCCGGCCAAGGCCGGCGACCTATGTTTCCGCAGGGCTCAATCACGCAATGACGTACCCCCGTCCCCATCGCGCCGTCCTTCTTGCCGCCTGTGCATCCCTTGCGCTGGCCGGATGCAAGCGCCAGGCGGCGCCTCCCGCCCCTCCTCCGCAGCAGGTCGGCGTACTGACCCTGCGCGCGGCGCCGTTCAGCGTCACCACGGACCTGCCGGGCCGGACCGAGGCGATCGAGATCGCCCAGGTTCGCCCGCAGGTGAACGGCGTGATCCAGAAGCGCCTGTTCGTGGAGGGCTCCGACGTGACCGCCGGCCAGCAGCTCTACCAGATCGATCCGTCGGCCTATCAGGCGACCTATGACGGGGCCAAGGCGCAGCTTCTGCACGCGCAGGCCGCCAAGGTGACGGCCCAGGCGAAGCTGGACCGCTACGGGCCGCTGATGCGTGCCCATGCCGTCAGCCGGCAGGATTATGACGATGCGCTGGCCGCCGCGCGCGAGGCCGATGCCGACATCACGCAGGCGCGTGCCAGTGTCGAAAGCGCCATGGTCAATTTGAACTATACGCGCGTGCTGGCGCCGATTTCCGGCCGGATCGGCCGGTCGCTGATGACGGTGGGTGCGCTGGCCACGGTGGGACAGAGCTCCAACCTGTCGATCGTCACCCGGCTGGACCCGATCTATGTCGACGTCAACCTGCCGGCGACCAGGCTGCTCGAACTGCGGCGTGAACTGGAGCAGGGGCGGTTGCAGCGTGCGGGCCAGGACGCGGCCACCGTCACGCTGACGCTGGAGGATGGCAGCACCTACGAGCAGCCGGGCCGGCTGGAATTCTCGGAAGTGAACGTGGACGAGACGACAGGAACCGTGGTGGTGCGTGCGGTGATGCCGAACGCGGCGCACATGCTGCTGCCCGGCATGTATGTGCATGCCAAGCTTGAAGAGGGCGTCGACCCGTCCGCGCTGCGCGTGCCGCAGGAAGCGGTCACCCGCAATTCGCACGGCGACCCGACGGTGATGGTGGTGAGCGCGGACAACAAGGTTGCCATTCGCGGCATCACGACCGGGCCCGCCGTCGGGAGCGACTGGATCGTGACTGCCGGGCTGAAGGCGGGTGAGCGGATCGTGGTCAGCGGCCTGCAGAAGATCCACCCTGGCGATACCGTTTCCCCCACCGAGGCGGCCGCGCAGCCCGCCCAGCAGGGCAAGGCGGGATAAAAACGCATGTCACGTTTCTTCATTGACCGGCCCATCTTCGCATGGGTCATCGGGCTGGTGATCATGCTGGTGGGGGCGGTTTCGGTCTTCCGCCTGCCGATCGCCCAGTATCCCTCCATCGCGCCGCCGCAGATCGCGATTACCGTGACCTATCCGGGCGCTTCGGCGGAGACGGTGAACAACACCGTGGTCCGGCCGATCCTGCAGCAGATGTACGGTCTGGACCATCTGGAATATGTCTCGGCGCAGTCGTACGCCAGCGGACAGATGGAAATCGACCTGACGTTCGAACAGGGGACCAACCCCGACATCGCGCAGGTCCAGGTGCAGAACAAGCTCCAGCTTGCCCAGCCGCGCCTGCCGACTGAAGTGACGGCCCAGGGCCTGACCGTGACCAAGGCCGTCAAGAACTTCATGCTGGTGTTGGGCTTCATTTCCACCGATGGCAGCATGACCGGCCCGGATATCGCGGATTATGTGGCATCGAACGTTTCCGATCCGCTCAGCCGCGTTTCGGGTGTGGGCGATCACACGCTGTTCGGCGCCGAATATGCCATGCGGATCTGGCTGGACCCCGGCAAGCTGTTCAAATACGGGATGACGATCAGCGACGTGCAGACGGCGTTGCAGGATCAGAACATCCAGATTTCCTCGGGCGAGATCGGCGGCCTGCCGGCCAAGCCGGGGGCACGGCTGGATGCCACCATCATCGGGCCGACCCGGCTGACGTCGCCCGAGGAGTTCGGCAATATCCTGCTGCGCGTGGCGCAGGGTGGTTCGCAGGTGCGTATCCGCGACGTCGCGCGGGTGGAGCTTGGGCCGCAGAGCTACAACATCACGTCGTTCTATAATAACCAGCCGAATGTCGGCATGGCGCTGAAGCTGGCGCCTGGTGCGAACCAGCTGACGACCGAAGCGGCGGTGCGGACCGAGATCTCGCAGCTTGAGAAGTTCTTCCCGCCGGGGCTGAAGGTCGTCTATCCGCTGGATACCGAGCCTTTCATCGTGCTGTCGATCAAGGAAGTCGTCATTACGCTGGCCGAGGCAATCGCTCTTGTCTTCGTGGTCATGCTGATCTTCCTGCAGAATTTCCGTGCGACGCTGATCCCGACCATCGCCGTGCCGGTGGTGCTGCTGGGCACGTTCGGCATTCTTGCCGCGCTGGGATTCTCGATCAACACGCTGACCATGCTGGCCATGGTGCTGGCGGTGGGCCTGCTGGTCGATGACGCCATCGTCGTGGTCGAGAATGTCGAGCGCGTGATGTCGGAAAAGAAGCTCTCGCCGAAGGAAGCCGCGCGCGTTTCGATGGACGAGATCTCGGGCGCGCTGGTCGGCATCGTGCTGGTGCTGACGGCGGTGTTCCTGCCGATGGCGGCCTTCGGTGGGTCGACCGGCGTGATCTATCGCCAGTTCTCCATCACTATCGTTGCCGCGATGTGGCTGTCGGTGCTGGTGGCGATGATCATGACCCCTGCCCTTTGCGCCACGATGCTCAAGCCCGGCACGCATGAGAAGACCACCGGTCTGGCCGGATGGTTCAACCGCAGCTTCGCCCGCGTCAATAATGGCTATCAGTCCGGCGTGCGTTGGATGCTGGGACGCAGCGTGGTGTCGCTGATCCTGTATGCGCTGCTGACCGGGCTGGTGGTGTTCCTGTTCGCCCGTCTGCCCCAGGGCTTCCTGCCGGACGAGGACCAGGGGCTGATCTTCGGCCAGGTGACGATGCCGCCGGGTGCGACCAAGGAGCAGACGGCAGCCGTCAACCGCAAGATCACCGATTATATTCTGAAGACCGAAGGCGACAATGTGGTGTCGGTCTTCGCGATGAACGGCTTCAACTTCGCCGGTCAGGGGCAGAATGCCGGAGCGTTCTTCATCCGGTTGAAGGATTGGGATGTACGGCCGAATGCGTCGCAGAGTTCGTCAGCGATTGCCATGCGGGTCATGATGCATTTCTGGGGCGACCCAGAAGCGCAGATCTTCGCCATCAATCCGCCGGCGGTGCTGGAACTGGGCAATGCGACGGGCTTCGACCTGGAACTGGAGGATCGCGGGCATCTGGGGCATGAAAAGCTGCTGGCCGCGCGCAACCAGATCCTGATGGCGGCGGCCAAGGACCCGCGCCTGATGGCGGTGCGCCCCAACGGCCTGGAAGATGCTCCGCAATACAAGCTGGATATCGACCGCGAGAAGGCGAACGCGCTGGGCGTGACCAATGCCGAGATCAATACGACGATCGAAGGCGCGCTGGGGTCGATCTACGTCAACCAGTTCATGCGCAGCGACCGCGTGAAGCAGGTCTATATTCAGGGCGAGCCTGACGGGCGCATGCTGCCCGAGGATCTGGGCAAGTGGTACCTGCGGAATGTGGGGAACACGCTGGTGCCGTTCAACGCGATTGCGTTGGGGCACTGGATTGTCGGCCCGCAGAAGGTGGAAGATTACAACGGCCTGAATTCATACGAAATTCTCGGCCAGCCATCGGCGGGGTACAGCACCGGCACGGCCATGGTGGCGATCCAGGAGGCGCTGGCCAAGCTGCCGCCCGGCATCGGCTATGAATGGACCGGTCTGTCGTACGAGCAGATGGCGTCGGGGGGCTCGACCGGGCCGCTCTATGCGCTGGCAGGGACGGTGATCCTGCTCTGCCTGGCGGCGCTGTATGAAAGCTGGGCGGTGCCTTTCGCGGTGATGCTGGTCATTCCGCTGGGCGTGCTGGGGGCGCTGACGGCCACGCTGTGGCGGGGGCTGGCCAACGACGTCTACTTCCAGGTGGGGCTGCTGACCACGGTGGGGCTGGCGGTGAAGAACGCGATCCTGATCGTGGAATTCGCCAAGGCTTTCTTCGAATCCGGCGACAGTCTGCTGGACTCGGTGGTCAAGGCCGGGCGCGAGCGGCTGCGGCCGATCCTGATGACGTCGATCGCCTTCGTCTGCGGCGTGTTTCCGCTGGCGATCGCGACCGGGGCCGGGTCGGGCGCGCGTGTTGCGATCGGCACCGCCGTGGTGGGCGGCATGCTGTCCGCCACCCTGCTAGCCATCTATTTCGTGCCGCTGTTCTTTGTGCTGGTGCTGCGGCTGTTCCGGGTTCGCCGGGTGAAGGACCGCGTGGACCCGCATGCCGATCTATCCCGTCCCGCCGGGCCGTCCGGTCAGGAGAGCTGAGTTCATGAACGGGTTTCTTTCTCCGCGCCGGGCCGGGCTGATGGTTCTGGCGGCGCTGTCGGGATGCACGATGATTCCCGACTACAAGCGGCCGGCCCTGCCGGTCGCATCCACCTGGCCGCAGGGGCCGGCCTACCATGCCGCTGCCCCTGGGCAGATCGGCACGGCGGCGTCGGACCTGGGCTGGCGTGAATTCTTCGTCGACCAGCGGCTCCAGGCGCTGATCGCACTGGCTGTGCGGGAGAATCGCGACCTGCGATCGGCGGCCTATGCCGTGGTGCAGGCGCAAGGCCAGTACCGGGTGCAGCATGCATCGCTCTTTCCGCAGATCGGATCGACCGGGCAGGCGATCTATCAGGCGCCTTCAAGTCATGCGGGTCTGAGTTTCGCACCGGGCCTGGATGCGGGCCGGAGCGGACAGCCTTACAGCGATGGCCGGGTCTTCAAGTTCTATCAGGCGGGCATCGGCTTCTCGTCCTATGAGATCGACCTGTTCGGCCGTATCCGCAGCCTGTCGCGTGAGGCGGCGGATCAGGTCCTGAGCCAGGCCGCCAGCGAGCGTAGCCTGCTGATCAGCGTGATCTCGCAGGTGGCGACGACATATGTGGCCTGGCTGGCCGATGCCGAGCAGCTCAAGGTGACCGAGCAGACGCTGGCATCGCAGAAGGAGACGCTGCGCCTGACCCAGGCCGGCTTCGATCATGGCGAGGCCAACCAGCTGACCTTGCGTCAGGTCGAGACGCAGGTGGAGCAGGCGGCGGCCAATCACGCCCAGTACCAGCGCCAGGTGGCGCAGGATGAAAACGAACTGGTGCTGCTGGTCGGGGCGCCGCTGCCCGCGAACCTGCCGGCGCCGGCGCCGTTCGGGCAGCAGACGATCCTGGCCGACCTGCCGGCGGGCGTGCCTTCCGACCTGCTGGACCGGCGGCCGGACATTCAGTCCGCCGAATTCTCGCTGCTGTCGGCCAATGACGATATCGGCGCGGCGCGGGCCGCCTTCTTCCCGCGTCTGACACTGACGGCATCGGACGGCGTGTCCAGCCTGCAGTTCCGCAACCTGTTCACCCAGGGTGCCACGACGTTCGGGATCAATCCCCAGATCCAGATCCCGCTGCTGACTTGGGGACAGAACGAAGGCACGTTGCAGGCCTCCAAGGCCCTGCGCAACCAGCGCATGGAGGCCTATGAAAAGGCGATCCAGACGGCGTTCCACGAAGTTTCGGACGCGCTGACCGCGCGGGCGACCTATCTGGACCAGGCGCGCCAGCTCGATGCGTTGGTGGCGTCTTCGGCGGATGCCTACCGGCTGGCGCGGATGCGCTTCGATGCCGGGGTGGATTCCTACCTGAGCACGCTGGATGCGCAGCGCACGCTCTATGGCGCGCAGCAGAGCCGGATTTCGGTGCATGAGGCGCGCTACCAGAATCTGATCACCGTCTATCGTGCCCTTGGCGGCGGTTGGACGGAACGGACCGTACCACCGGGCCGGGTTGCCGCGACGGCGACGCAGAAAGGCTGAAGAAACCGGTATTGGCCGGATGTGCAGGGCGGGTTCTTCGGAACCCGCCTTTTTTGTTCTGCACGAAAATTCAGCACCTCCATGAAATAACATTGAATGGAACGTGATCGTTTATTGTGCGTTGCAATGTATTGTGCGGTGCAACAAAATCATAAAACAGCATTTATTTGCATATTTCGTTTGACCGATAGAAAAAAACACGTCATTAAAGCTTCATCAGAGTGAGAAGACCGGAACGGCCCACTCTTATGAACAAGAAACCCGTGGCGATACGATCGCGGGACTTATAAACGGGGGGATCGAACCCTCGGACTGACCCTAAAAAAGGTGCATCTTTCACGATGCACCTTTTTTTATTGGCCTGGCTGCGATATGCGCGGTTCCTTCGTTTGTGAGGACAGGCCCGGATTGAAACAGATTTCCCACGACCCAAGGCTGGTTATTGTCGTCATCATGGTCACGGTTGCCATGGGGGCGCTGGATGCTGTTTCGCTGACCCATCTGAAGGTCTTTACCGGCTACATGACGGCGACCGTCATTCTGATTGCGGTGCATCTGACGTCGGGGGAATCCGTTGCCGGGCCAGGCGTGGTGGCGATTACCGCCTATCTGGCCGGAGCTGCGCTGGGGGGACGGCTGGTCCGGCGATCTCATTCGCGGCGGCGGACGGTGGCGGACCTGCTGATGGGGGTGGGGGCGCTCGTGCTGGTGGCGGCCCTGATCTGGTGGCAGGACGCGGCCTGGCGGTACTATGCCACGCTGGTCGTTCTGGCGATTGCCATGGGGTTGCAGACATCCGCGACCCGTCACGCCCAGGTTACGGACCTGACCTTGCCGGCTGCCACCATGCTGCTGCACGGGTTGATGCATGACAGCCGGCTGGCCGGCGGGCCGGCGAAGGGAGCCTGGCGGCGGGTGGCCGCGATCCTGGCCCTGTTCGGTGGGGCGGTGCTGGGGGCGCTGGTGTCCAGCGTGTCGGTGCCGATCGCGATCGGTCTGGTGGGGCTGCTGATCGGGACTGCCGGGGGGTTGCTCTATGTGGGTGAGCATCCGCTGCTGGAGCGGCTGGAAACGCTCGGCCCGTTGTGAAGGTCAGGGCGCTGCCCTGAAACCCGGCAGGGGCCGACGGCCCCTGCCCCCCGATTTCCTGACGAATGGTTTCCAAAGGCGAAGCCTTTGGCGGGGTCAAGGGGCGGAGCCCCTTGGATGCTCACGGCACCTTGGCAACCCGCAGCGTATTGGTGCTGCCCGCCACGCCGAAGGGCAGGCCCGCCGCGATCACGATCTGGTCGCCCGAGCGGGCCAGGCGGCTGGCCACGGCGGCGTCGATCGCCTGGTCGACCACGTTCTCCACCGTATGGACCGGCGTTTCCTGTCCGACAGACTGGGCCGTGACGCCCCACACCACGCACAGGCGGCGTGCGATCTCGTCGGTAGGCGTCAGGCCGATGATCGGGCAGGACGGCCGCTCACGCGAGATGCGCAGGGCGGTTGCTCCCGCCAGGGTGAAGGCGACGATGGCGCGTGCGTCGACGGTGGTGGCGACTTGGCCCGATGCGGCGGCGATGGCGTCGGCGACGAAGCCTTCGGGCGCTGGGCAACTGGCCTGCATCATCGACTGCCAGACGGCGTCTTCTTCGACGCGGCTGACGATGCGGCTCATGATGCCGACCGCTTCCAGCGGAAACTGACCGGCCGCGGTTTCGGCCGAGAGCATCACGGCATCCGCGCCGTCGAACACGGCGGTTGCCACATCCGACGCTTCGGCGCGGGTGGGGGTGGGGGCGCTGATCATGCTTTCCAGCATCTGGGTCGCCACCACCACCGGCTTGCCGAGTTGGCGGCACAGGCGGATGATGTGTTTCTGCGCCAGCGGCACGGCCTCGGGCGGAAGTTCGACGCCCAGATCGCCGCGCGCGACCATCACCGCGTCGGACAGGCGGACGATTTCGTCCAGATTGTCCATCGCCTGGGGTTTTTCGATCTTGGTCATGATCCAGGCGCGACCGCCGGCGATGGCGCGGGCTTCCTTGACGTCTTCGGGGCGCTGGACGAAGGAGAGACCGATATAATCCACCCCGAGATCAAGGGCGAAATCGAGGTCGCTGCGGTCCTTTTCGGTCAGGGCCGGGATCGGCAGCACGATGTCGGGGACGTTGACGCCCTTGCGGTCGGACAGCACGCCGCCGACGGCGACGACGGTATCCAGGTGATCCACGCCCACTTCGCGCACCACCAGGCGCAGCTTGCCGTCATCGAGCAGCAGGTTGCTGCCGACGGTGGCGGCATGGATGATTTCGGGATGGGGCAGGCGTACCCGCCGCTCGGTGCCGGGGGTGTCGTCGAGATCGAGGCGGAAGAAGGCGCCCGTCTGCAACGTGACCTTGCCCTGCTCGAACGTACCGACGCGCAGTTTGGGGCCTTGGACGTCGGCCAGGATGCCGATCGGTCGCCCAAGTTCGGCTTCGACCGCGCGAATGATCTCGTATCGGGCGGCGTGGTCGGCATGTGTGCCGTGCGAGAAATTCAGGCGGAACACGTCGGCCCCGGACTCGGCCAGCGCGCGGATGATTTCGCGCGTGGATGAGGCCGGCCCCAGGGTGGACACGATCTTGGTGCGCCGGGGGCGTAAGGCTGTAGCGGAAGACATGGGCGTTTTCTCCTTCTGGATTCTGTCCGCAACCCGTTCGCTGTCCTGCTCCCGGCGGGCGCCGTCGTCCTTGCCCGCCGGGTTTTTCAGGACGGTTGAATGGTCTCCTGCGGCAGCAGGCCCCAGACCGCCTTGCGGTCCAGCCAGCCTGAATAATGTTGCACGCTGACACGACACCATGTCGTGTCGGCAGCGCAGGTACGCAGGATGCCGACCGTTCCGGGTTTCAGCACCGCGATCAGGGCTGAACCGGCATCCGGGGTCGAGCGCAGCATGACCGCTCCGGGAATGGAGGCGGCCGAGGCGGGATCCGTCAGTCGTTCGACTTCACGACTATCGAAATGGCCTGCTGGTGGATTGGTTGCCTGTCTGGCTGTTGGCGAGGCGGCGGCGGGTGCCCCGGCTGTCGTCGGCGCGGGTGATGCCGGAGGGGTTGCCGGAGCCGGATCGACTGGCGGCAGGCCGGGGATGACGAAGCTGCGCGTGCCCACCAGCGTCGCCTGGTGCACCCAGCCTTTCTGGCCGTCGGAATCCTCGACCAGGCGCCAGACATCGAATTCGCGCTCGATTTTCACGGGCAGGTCGCGGCGGTGATAGACCCACTCGATCGGATAACGCTGTCCGGGCCCCGAGCGCATGTTCACCTCGTCGGCGCGCAGGGCCGCGAAGCGCGGCAGCGGCAGGCCGGTGACCGACCCTTTGTCCGTCGGGGCCGCCGGTTCGGCGGGCATTGCCGCCGGCGGGATGGCGACGGCTGCTCCGCCCGCGGGGGCTGCCGGGGTTGGTGCCGCCGCTGCTGCCAGGCCCGCCGCAGCGGCGGCCGCGGCGGTTGCCGCGTGGCGGGAGCGGGCTGGATGGGGGACGATCGCGCCATGGTGATGGGCTGTCGCGCCGGCGTGTGTCGTGGCTGGATGGCCGTGATGGGGCGTTGTGGCCGCGCCGGAAGCTGCGGCCGGATGATGCCGCTTATGATGCGCGGGGCCGGTCGTCTTGGTACCGGTCGCCTTCGTGCCTGCCGTGGCCTTGGCGGCGTGATGATGGTGATGGTGGCCCGTTTTGGACGGCTCCGGCGTGGTTGCTGCCGCGCCGTTGGGCATCAGCGGGACCAGCAGCGTTGCGCAGAGCATCCAGCCGGCGCATCCGCGCGGGGTGATGCGGCGCGGGGCGGGGGGGAGGGCAAGAGAGGAAGTGGGCATCATGGCTGCATCCCTACCAAGGCCCGCGCCGCACGGCAAGGGGATTTGCGGCCCTGGATGCATTGCGCGATCCGCCGCCCCGTCACAGACTGATGACCTGCCGCCCGCGCGCGGCATCGAGAAAGGCGGGAACCCCCGCCACGGTCACGCCCGGCAATAGGGCGTCGGCACCCAGACCGGTGAGACGCAGGCCGGACTCACAGGCCATCAGCGTGCCGTCGAGTGCCTGGACGGCTTCGCGCAGGACGTCGAAGCCGGCGACGCCGCTAGCCTGGGTCGTGCTGTCCGCGCCGGCATCGCGTAGCCCCTGCCAGTCCCGCGCCAGGGCATGGACCCCGTGCCCGGCGGCGAAGATCAGCACCTTCCGGTCCACGGCAAGTGCCCCGGCGGCCAGGACCAGGGCGTAATGCGCCCGCTCGAAGCCGCCATCGAGCAGCAGGATCGCCAGCCCTTCGCGCGGGGTGTCAGTCGGCATGGATCGCGCAGGCTCCGGCTGGCACCTGTCCGGACGCATGGGCCGACAGGTCGTGAATGGTGGGATGGGTGCCGCAGAGTGGACAGTCGGGATCGCGGGAGAGGCGGATGGTGTGGAAGCGTGCCGCCAGGGCATCCCATACCAGCAGCCGGCCGGCGAGGCTCTCGCCGATATCGAGGATCTCTTTCAGGGCCTCGGTAGCCTGCAAGGTGCCCATGACCCCGGTGACCGCGCCGAAAACCCCGGCCTCGGCGCAGGACGGCACCGCGCCGTCACGCGGCGGAGCGGGATAAAGGCAGCGATAGCATGGCCCGCCCCGGTGCGGACGGAAGGTCGATAGCTGCCCCTCGAAGCGCAGCACGGCGGCCGAGACCAGAGTGCGCCGTTCCAGCGCGCAGGCATCGGCGACCAGGTAGCGGGTGCGGAAATTGTCGCTACCGTCGCACACCAGGTCGTAGCCGCCGACCAGCGCACGCGCGTTGTCGGCGTTCAGCCGGGTCGCGTGGGTGTCGATGCGGACCAGCGGATTGACTGCGCGCATCGCCTCGGCCGCCGACTCGACCTTGCTGCGGCCGATCCGGTCGGTGGTATGGGCGATCTGGCGCTGGAGGTTCGACAGGTCCACCACGTCGTCATCGACCAGTCCGATCCGGCCGACGCCCGCCGCTGCCAGATACAGGCCGAGCGGCGAGCCCAGCCCCCCGGCACCGACGATCAGCACGCTGGCGGCGCGCAGGGCGGCCTGCCCCGTGCCGCCGATTTCCGGCAGCAGGATATGCCGGGCATAGCGCTGGATTTCGGTCTCGGAAAAATCAGGAATCATACGTCCTGCCTTGTCTTGGGCCTTGTATGCGCCCCGCATGCCTGCTGCGGAATATGGCGTTTGGCCTGACTTTTTATAACAATTTGTATCACGCGGCATGAAACGCATGCATGGCCGATATGTTTATCGTATGTTGTGGGAGCAAGACAGGGGCGATTTTTTCGATGGACCGTTTCATGCGTCTGATGCCTGCCGGTTACATGGTCGCCGTTCGGCGGCAGCAGGCGCGCCGCATCTGTGCGGTGACGCTGGTCATGTCGCTGTCCCTGTTCGTGGCCTCGCCATTCGTGACGCTGTGGTCGGTTTCGTCGGCTATTCAGGCACATGACACGCGCACACTGGGCACGTTTCTGAACTGGCGTGCCGTGCAGGCCAGCCTGAAGACGCAGATCATCAGCGGGATTGTGGGCAATCAGCCGGCGAGTGACGACGAATTGCCGGAATTCGGTTCGTCGTTTGCCACCACGGCGGTGTCTCATGCGATTGACGTACATGTGAATGCCGCCAACCTCGATACGCTGATGGGGCAGGTCATGCCGGCGGCGCAGCCGGTGTCGGTGATCTCCCCGGTGGCCATGCTGCATCATGTCCGCATTCGCTTTCTGCGCCCGGACATGTTCGAGGCCCGTGCCGTGATGCCGGGCCACGAGCAGGAGACGCCGCTGCGCCTGCAGATGCGGATTCAGGGATGGCGGTGGAAGATTACCGAAGTGGATCTGCCGGCCAGCCGAACCGATCACCCGGTGATCGAGGCTTCGGCCGCGCCGGACAGGCTCGCCCTGCTCTCGCGCTGACGGCGATATAGTCCGTCTGCGCGTGCGTTGGCTGTGGGCAGGTTTCCGCCGGTCGTGCCCTGCTGCCGCCCATCCCGTCGGGGACGGGCGGTAAGGGCGGATGGTTCAGCGGCGGGCGCGGGTCGCGGTCGTCTCGGCGGGCAGGTCTTCTTCCAGGATCGTGATGTGCAGGGCGTAGGACACTTCGCCCTCATCCTCGTCCCGGTGAACGGTGCCGATGATCTCGCCTTTTACGGCGACCTCGACCGACAGGCCGGCGCGCGGCGGCGGATTGACCGTCAGTTCGGGGGACCCCAGCAGGCGGCGCAGGCAGACCTGAAGGCGGGTGATTTCGGAGGCGGACATGCTGCTCATGGAATGCTCTCTGTCGGAAAGGGTGGGGCCGATGGCATGGCCCGATGGTGGGGCGGACGCCGTCCGAGCCCGATATGATGATGCTCGCTATAGGCATTCGATGCCCTGCCCGCAACCGGGCGGCAGCGCGCCAAGGCCGCCTTCCCGCCTCAATCGTCTGATTTCGTCGTTTCATCAGTCCCCTGTTCGGGAGGATCTTTTGTCGATGCGCCGTGCAGTGTTCGCTCGCCTTTTTACGCCCCTGCGCCTTGCCTTGCTGGCGATGGTACTGACAACACCGGCAATGGGGGCGGGTCTGACGAGTTTTGGCCCTCTGGAAGCCATGCAGCCGCTGAATGCGAAGGTGCTGGCCGAACAGATCAGGCAGGATGGTGCCCAGGAAGTCGGGCGCAGGTTGACGCGCGAACATGAATGGCCGCGCGTGCGTCGTGCCGTGGCGGCGGGCTGGGAAAACTGGATCGTGCTGGTGCCCGACCTGATCCCGGTTGCCGATCCGGGCACGAGCCACGCGCTTCAGGCCGCGCTGCGGCGGGCCCTGATCCATAATCCGCGGGCTGTGCTGTCGATCCTGGACCGGAAAGATGATGTGCCTCTCGGCGGGAGGAACATCTGCGCCCCGGCGGCGGAACCCGCATCCTGGCGGCCGCGTGCCCTCACGGCGATCCGCGAGGTGCATGACATTCATCTGATCGATCGGGGTACCGGTTGCCTGCATGCCCTGGAAGAGGAGAAGTCCTGACGTTTCCGTATGTCAGTTTATGTCGGGTCTTCCTGCCACCCCAGGCGCTTCAGGGCGGCGCGGATATGGGCGGGCGGTGGGGCGACGGCGGAAACCGGAGGGTCCAGCGGCAAGGAGAGCGCGCGACTCATCAGGTGCAGCCTGAAGCCGTCCTGCCCCGTTGCGTCGCCATAGACCGGATCGCCCAGGACCGGGCAGCCCAGGCTGGCGCAATGTAGCCGGGCCTGGTGGGTGCGCCCGGTCAGCAACTGCAACTCCAGCCAGCTTGTTTCTCCGTCGCTGGCCAGAAGCCGCCACGCGGTGTGTGAGTCCTGGCCCGTGGGGGCCTGGACCATGCGCCAGCCCTGTTTGTCCGACTGTTTGGCGATCGTCATCGCTACCGTGCCGCTGTCGGCGGCGGGGCGGCCGCGTACCACGGCCCAGTAGGTCTTGCGGGCCAAGCCGTTGGCGAAGGCGTCCTGTGCGGCCAATAGCGGCTGCTTGCGCAGGGCGATCAGCAGGCAGCCCGACGTGTCGCGATCCAGCCGGTGGGCCAGCCATGGTCCGTCCGCCCGCCGTGACAGCAGCGGGAAGGAATCCTCGACCGACGGGCCGCCTGCGGGGCCGGCATGCACCGGCAGGCCGGGCGGCTTGTCGATGACCAGGAAACGGGTGTCGCGGAACAGAACCGGAAATGGATCGGCCCCGCCCGTGGGCGGGGCACCCGCAGGAAGGCGGGATGCCGGGCCGGCCTGCCGGGGCGGGGGCCGGCGCGCTCGCCGGGTCATTCGTCGTCGGGGGTGCGGCGCAGCAGGACTTCGCGCCGGCCGACATGGTTGGCCGGGCTGACGATGCCCTCCTTTTCCATCTGCTCGATGATCTTGGCGGCCCGGTTATAGCCGATCGACAGGTGGCGCTGGATGAACGAGGTCGATGCCTTGCCCTCGCGCGCCACGACGGCCACCGCCTGGTCGAACAGGCTGGTTTCCTCGTCATAGCCGCCGCTCAGCCCGTTGCCGGACGATTTGCCGCTGCTGCCGCCGCCATCCTCGTCCTGGGCCGAGATCACATCGTCATCATAGATCGGCTCGCCCTGGCTGCGGAGGAAGCGCACCACGTCCTCGACCTCGCTATCGGCGACGAAGGGACCGTGGACGCGGGTAATCCGGCCGCCACCCTGCATGTAGAGCATGTCGCCCTGGCCCAGAAGCTGCTCTGCCCCCTGCTCGCCCAGGATGGTGCGGCTGTCGAACTTGCTGATGACCTGGAAGGAGATACGGGTCGGGAAATTGGCCTTGATGGTGCCGGTGATCACGTCGACCGAGGGGCGCTGCGTCGCCATGATCACATGGATGCCGGCCGCGCGGGCCTTCTGCGCCAGGCGCTGCACCGCCGTTTCGATCTCCTTGCCCGCGACCATCATCAGGTCCGCCATTTCGTCGATCACCACGACGATATAGGGCAGGGAGTCCAGCGCGAGTTGTTGTTCCTCGAAGGTCGGGCGGCCGGTCTCGGGGTCGTAGCCGGTCTGCACCCGGCGCGAGACGACTTCGCCGCGTTGGCGGGCATCGGCTACCCGCTCGTTGTAGCCGCCGATATTGCGCACCTGCAGGTGCGACATGGCGCGGTAACGGCGATCCATTTCCCGCACCGTCCATTTCAGCGCGGCGACGGCCTTGGCCGGCTCGGTGACTACCGGCGTCATCAGGTGCGGGATGCCCTCATAGATCGACAGTTCGAGGATCTTGGGGTCGATCAGGATCAGGCGGCATTCCTCGGGCGACATGCGGAACAGCAGCGACAGGATCATCGCGTTGACGCCCACCGACTTGCCCGACCCGGTGGTGCCGGCGATCAGCAGGTGGGGCATGCGTGCCAGGTCGCCATAGACCGGCATGCCGGAGATATCCTTGCCCAGCGCCAGGCAGAGCTGCGACGACGCATGGTGCCAGGCGTCGTCGGTGAAGAGTTCGGACAGATAGACCGTCTCGCGCCGTGCATTGGGCACTTCGATGCCGATCACGTTGCGGCCGGGTACGGTGGCGATCCGCACGCTCAGCACCGACAGCGACCGTGCCACGTCGTCCGCCAAGCCGATCACCCGGGCCGAGCGGATGCCCGGCGCGGGCTCCAGCTCATACAGCGTGACCACGGGGCCGGCATGGATCTGCCCGATCTGCCCCTGTACGCCGTAATCGGACAGTACGGTTTCCAGCAGCCGCGCATTGGCCTGCAATGCGTCCTGCGAGGGGCCAGTCTGGCCGTGCGCGGGAGCGGGTTTCAGCAGGTCGAGCGGCGGCAGGCGCCACGGATCGCGGCCGTCGGAACGCGGTGGAGGCGTGTAATCGTCCGGATCGGGTACCGCGCGGGTGGCGGCGGCCGGTGACTCCGCCGGCTCGGGGCGGCCGCCGAACAGCCGGCCCATCAGGGAAGGGCGCGGAGGTTCGGCCGGGGGGGCTGCCGGCGTGACGGGAGGGTGCGTGGCCTCCGGCACCGGACGGGGGACGATAGCCTGGGTTGCCGGACCACCCAGCAGCAGGGGGGGCGCCTCGTCGGCGGTGTCGTCTTCCATGCCGGGGGGCTGGACCCAGCCTGTGCCCAGTGACGGCCGGGCAGGTGGCCGGGACGTGGGGCGGGGGGCCGGTTGGGCGGGCGGATGGACCGCGGGCCGGGCTTCCGGCGCAGGGCGCTCGGTGCGTGTGGAGCGTGGCGGTTCGGGCGCGCGGGCCTGGGCGGAGAGGTCCGGCCGGGGGGGCGGCACGGTGCCGTCCAGCGAGCCGTTCCAGCGGCCGGTGGCGTCGGCGGCGGGGCGGTCGGCCGGGGCGGTGGGGGCCGGCATCCGGCGTGCGAGGCGCATGGGCTGCCGAGCGACAGCGCGCAGGGCCCGGCCGATCGCCTTCCATTCGGTCCGGGACAGGCCGATCCCCAGCGGTACCAGCAGGAGGGTCAGCAGCAGCCCGAGTACCCATACGGCCAGCCGCCCGGCCGGACCGAGCAGCGACATGCCCGCCTGGAGCGCGGTATGGGCGATCGACAGGCCGAAAGCGCCGCCCAGGCCGGATTCCGTGGGCCAGTGCGGGATGGGCAGGACCGGGGCCAGCATCGGCACGGCCGCTAGCAAGGCACCCATGACCGGCATGGCGCACAGGATCGCCACCGCCCGCAGCAGGATCGACCCCATGGCGGCATGGCGGATCACTCGCCAGCCCCAGGCCATCATCGCCAGGATCGGCAGGGCGCAGGTGATGCCGACATTCTGCAACAGCACGTCCGCCAGGTAGGAGCCGGCCATGCCCAGCAGGTTGGTGGGGGCCTGGGTGCTGGCGGTGTTCATCGACGGGTCGAGCGGGTTGTAGCTCCACAGTGATGCGGCCAGCGCCAGGGCCAGAAGCCACAGCACCATGCCTCCCATCTCGGCCAGTCTCTGCCTTGCGGCGGACCGGATGCGCGGGGCGTTCAGAGAGGCAGGAATGTAGCGGCCAAAGCTCGGCAAATGTTCGGGTCCTGTACGCTGGGGCCGTCGTTGCGTGGACCGGGCGGTTCCGTCACGACGGCAGGCACGATGAAGCGGACGGCCCGACCGGGAGGGCGGCCGGTCCTGGGTCCGGAAACCGGGTAAGTATAGCCTGCCCTTTCCGGAATACAGAAGGGCGGTTCAGCCGTTATTGCGGCATTGTGCCGGCGGCCCGCCAGATCGAAAGCCGCGCCGCGCCGTGGTGGCGCTCGGCCAGCGGGGCGTCGGGCAGGATCGGGTTGCCGGTGGGCAGGGGTTCGTCGGCGCCGGTCTCGATCACGATCAGTGCGTTGGGGGCGATCCAGCCCGTCCGGGCCAGGGCTGTCAGAGCCCGTTCCGGCAGTCCCTGCCCGTAGGGGGGATCCAGCAGCAGCAGGTTGCATGGCTGGCCGGCGGCGGGTGGCCGGGTGACGTCGCCGGCGCGCAGCGTCGTGCGGTCACGCGCCCCGCAGGCCGCGATGTTGGCGCGCAGCGCGGCCAGGGCGGTACGGTCGGTCTCGAAGAACGTGCAGTGGGGTGCGCCGCGCGACAGGGCTTCCAGCCCCAGGGCGCCTGTGCCGGCGAAGCCGTCCAGCACCCGTGCCTCTTCCATCAGGCCGTGGCCGCCCCAGGGCGCATGCAGCAGCATGTCGAACAGGGCCTGGCGGACCCGGTCGGCGGTGGGCCGGGTGGTGCGCCCAGGTGGCGCCACCAGTGCGCGACCGCGCCATTGGCCGGCGACGATCCGCATCGGCCGGTCAGGACTTGCGTGACGGGCGCGGGGACGGCCCCAGTCCAGGGATCTGCTCGCGCAGTACCTTCCCCGGCACTTCCTCCAGTTCCGACCGTTGGAGGGTGCCGAGCTGGAACGGGCCGTAGGCGGTGCGGATCAAGCGGCTGACATGCAGGTTCAGGCCACGCATGACCTTGCGCACCTCGCGGTTCTTGCCTTCGCGTAGCGCCACCGTGAGCCAGGCATTGTCGCCCTTGCGGGAATCCAGCCCTGCTTCGATGGGGCCGTAGCGTACGCCTTCGAAGACGCTGCCGTCGGCCAGCGCCTTCAACTGGGCCTCGTCCACCACGCCGAAGACGCGGACGCGGTAGCGGCGCAGCCAGCCGTTGGACGGCAGTTCCAGCCGGCGCGCCAGTTCGCCGTCATTGGTCAGCAGCAACAGGCCCTCGCTGTTCAGGTCCAGCCGCCCGATGCTGATGACACGCGGCATGCCTTCGGGGAGCGAGGCGAAGACGGTCGGCCGGCCCTCGGGGTCGCGGTGGGTCGTCACCAGTCCGTCGGGCTTGTGGTACCGCCAGAGCCGGGTGCGCTCAGGGGTTTCGACGACCGCGCCGTCCACCTGTACGACGTCGCTCGCCACCACGAAGGTTGCCGGATGGGTCACTGCCTCGCCGTTCAGGCGCACGCGCCCTTCCTCGACCATGCGTTCGGCGTCGCGGCGGCTGGCGATGCCGGAGCGGGCCAGCCATTTGGCGATCCGTTCGCCGCGCTCGGGCCGGTTGGTGTCGTCGCGCTTTGTCATCTCGATCCCGAAGCCTCTATCAGGGCGGAAAAAATACGTCTGTCTGCCATGGATATGGCGAATTCCGGGTGCCATTGCACGCCCAGGCAGAAGGGATGGCCAGGATATTCGATGGCCTCGGCCACGCCATCGGGCGCCACGGCGCTGATGATGGCTCGTCCCGGCTCGCGCACGGCCTGGTGATGGGCGGAATTGACGGCGATCCGCGTGGCGCCCGTGACCCGTGCCAGCATCGTGCCGGGCAGGATGTCCACTTTGTGGCCGGGTTCGTCGCGCGGATTGGGCTGTTCGTGCGCCAGCGCATCCGCCACGGTGTCGGGGATATGCTGGATGAGGGTGCCGCCCAGGGCCACGGCCAGCAGTTGCTGACCGCCGCAGATGCCCAGCACCGGCAACCCGGATGCGATGGCGCCCCGTGCCAGCGCCAGTTCGGCGTTGGTACGGCCGGTCTTGAGGGTGACGCTGTCGTGTCGCTGGTCCGTGCCATACAGAGCCGGGTCGACGTCGAAGGCGCCGCCGGTAATCACCAGGCCGTCGAGCCGCGCCAGCATGGCGGGGGCGAGATCGGCGTGATGGGACAGCGCGACGGGCAGGCCGCCGGCATCGGCGATGGCGTCCATATAATTGCAACGCAGCGCATACCATGGGAAGCGGGAATAGCCGCTCCCGTCGGGAGTGCCGGCTTCGCTGTCCAGGGTGACGCCGATCAGAGGGCGGGATCGGATCATTCCGCCTGACCTAGAGGAATATCGCCGTCAGGGAAATCCGCCATGCGCGGAATGATGGGGCCGAGTGAAAATGACGGCGCGCGGTTCGGGGGGCTCGGGCCGTCATTTCATAACGGGGTGTAGCGCATGCCCGCACCTGCGTCTCGTAGCACGCACGACCAGGGATACGCGATACCGATGAGTGGGTCGTCTGGCGAATGCCGGATCGCCCGATCGGTCAGCCGTCGGAGACCATCGAGTGCAGGCTCGCGGTCAGGGTATGACGGCCCATCAGTTCCGGTTCGCATGCCGAAAAACCGATGACGATTGCCGCGGCGGCCAGGATCAACGTGAGCGTATTCATCGTCTGCCTCCTGTCTTTCATATCGGTCCCGATTGTTTCAGGATCCGTTACCGGCGATGTCGTTACACTGTCAGTCGCAACCCGGTCTGTCCATTAAAATCAATATTTTTTCCCGGTTTGCGTTGTTTGGTCCATTCTGGACGCCATGCCGGCCTGTAATATGTTGTGAACGCTGCGTCCTGCCCCGTTGCCCGCATATGGGGCGATGGGATCTATGTGACGCGAACGCGGCCGACGAGGGTGGAGTTTCATGACCGGGCGACGACAGGATCTGATTTTCTGCGGTTTTGCGCCATATTCTGGTCGGAGGGTGCGCGGTGTCGACTGAGTGCCGCCCTGTCGACCCGATGGCCATTGCGCTGGAGGAGGCGCGTGCCGCTGCGGCGCGGGGCGAGGTTCCGGTGGGAGCCGTGCTGCTGGGACCGGATGGCAGCGTGCTGGCCCGGGATGGCAATCGTGTGGAGGCCGCGCATGATGCGGGTGCCCATGCCGAGATGCTGGTCATGCGGGCGGCCGCCCGGCGGCTGGGCAGCCCGCGCCTGACGGGCTGCACGCTGGTGGTGACGCTGGAGCCCTGCCCGATGTGCGCGGCGGCGGCGGTGCATTTCCGGGTCGGGCGCATTCTGTTCGGTGCCTATGACCCCAAGGGGGGCGGCGTCGAGCACGGGCCGCGCCTGCTGGCACGACCGGACTGCCTGCATCGGCCCGAATGGGTGGGCGGGGTGCGCGAGCGCGAGGCGGCACAGTTATTGCACGATTTTTTTCAGGCATTGCGCGCGTGAGAATTTGCGGGAAATGCGGAGATAACGCATCCTTCATCGACAGGTACGGTACAGGTTGGGTTCGACCGCATACTATTCTGGACTGTACCTCAGGAAGGGGCGGCGTCTTGCCCGGCCGCTCCAGCAACAATCAGGAATGCTATGACTGACGAGTTTCAGCCCATGATGTCTTTCCGCCCGCGCCGGATGCGGGGCAGGGTTTTGGCCGCGCTGGTCGCCACGACGGTGCTGGGCGGCGCGGCGCAGGCCGTGATGATGGACACGGCACGGGCTGACGAGACAGGCGTCATCCGTCCGAGCACCCAGACCCAGACGCTGCCCAATTTCGTCAATCTGGTGAAGCAGGTGCGCCCTGCCGTGGTCTCCATTACCGCCAATATCCGCGCGGAAGACGTGGATGAAGAGGGCGGGATGCAGGGCCAGCAGCAGATGCCCTTTCCCTTCCCGTTTCCGTTCCAGATGATGCCGCAGCAGCAGCGCCGGACGGTCGAGGCCAGGGGATCGGGCTTCATTATCTCGGCGGATGGGTTCGTCGTGACCAACAACCATGTGGTCAAGGGCGCGACCAAGGTGACGGTGACGCTCGATGACGGCACCACCCTGCCCGCCAAGATCATCGGACGCGATTCCAAGACCGATCTGGCGCTGCTGAAGGTTACGACCCAGAGCAAGCTGCGCTTCATCGAACTGGGTGAATCCGACAAGGTGGAACCCGGCGAATGGGTGGTTGCGGTCGGCAATCCCTTCGGGCTGGGCGGCACCGTGACGGCGGGCATCGTCTCGGCGCGTGGCCGCGATATCGGCGACGGGCCGTATGATTCGTTCATCCAGGTGGATGCGCCGATCAATCGTGGTAATTCGGGTGGGCCGCTCTTTACCCAGGACGGCAAGGTCGTGGGCGTGAACACCGCCATCCTTTCGCCCACGGGCGGGTCGATCGGCATCGGGTTCGCCATTCCCTCCGACGTGGTCAAGAACGTCGTCGAGCAGTTGCAGAAGACCGGCCATGTGACGCGCGGCTATCTGGGTGTGGTGGCGCAGGTGATCACGCCGGCCATGGCCAAGGCGCTGGGCCTGAAGCCGGCCAGCGACGGTGCGCCGCCCAGCGGCGCGCTGGTGGCCAGCATCAGCAACAGCAGCCCGGCCGAAAAGGCGGGCCTGAAGGCCGGTGACGTGATTACCGCGTTGAACGGCCAGAAGGTCGACACCCCGCATGATCTGGCGGTCAAGGTTGCGTCGCTGCCGCCGGGTACCTCGGCGACGATCGCCTATCTGCGCAACAACGCGGCGCAGACGGCCACGGTGAAGATCGCGAACCTGTCCAGCGCGTCGTCGCCAGATGGCTCGGTTGGTGACAGAAGCGAGGCCGGCGGTCCGCGTCTGGGGGTCTCGCTTTCGCCGCTCACGCGCGATCTGCGCCAGCAACTGGGGCTGGATGGTTCGGTGCGTGGCGTCGTCGTCAGTGATGTCCAGGCGGGGTCGGTGGCCGAGCAGGCGGGTATTCGCGCGGGTGACGTGATCCAGGCCGTCGGCAATAGCCCGGTTGATAATCCGGGGGCCACGGTGACCGCCGTTCGTGCCGCCTTGAAATCCAACCAGTCGGTGTTGCTGCGTGTGCTGCGCGGTGGCCAGAACCTGTTCATCGCCGTGACACCGGGTTCGTCCGATGACAGTGGCGCGGCCGGTAGTGATAACGATAACGACTAACCGGTGGTGGCGTCGCTCCCTCAGGGGGGCGGCGCCGTTCCGGACACAAGGTTGCTGAACGAGTAAGAGCTTTTCTGTTCTTTTCTGAAAAGAACGGAAATAAGATTAGATTTCCGAAAGTGTTTCCAGAAGCGCGTCAACATCTGCGATGCGGGTATAATAGCTGGTGACCAGGCGGATGACGGTACCATCCACACCTTGCGGCGTGTCCCAGTTGTGGAAGGCGAATCCCGCAGTGCGCAGATGGGCGATCGCCCGGTCCGGCAGCAGGACGAAGATTTCGTTGGCCTGGGTTTCGTAGAGCATCCGCGAGCCGGGGTGGCGGAACAGGCCGCCGGCCAGGCGTTGTGCCATGGCGTTGGCGTGGCGGGCGTTGTTGAGCCACAGATCGTCTTCCAAGCATGCCAGAACCTGCGCGCTCAGGAATCGCTGCTTGGACCAGTCATGGCCGGAGCGCTTGCGGCGACGGGCGAATTGTTCAGCGTGTGCCGGGTTGAAGAAGACCACCGCCTCGGCGGCCATGGCCCCGTTCTTGGTCATGCCCAGCGACAGCACGTCGATGCCGGCCTTCCATGTCGCTTCGGACGGGCTGCAGCCCAGATGGGCGATGGCGTTGGCCAAGCGGGCGCCGTCCATATGTACCGCGAGATTCCGGCTGCGGGCCCGTGTCGTCAGTTCGGCGATGCGGGCGGGCGGGTAGACGGTGCCCCATTCGGTGGCCTGGGTCAGGCTCAGCGCTGTCGGCAGCGGGTTATGCACGTCGTCGGCGGGCAGGCGGTCGAGCATGTAGGACAGGGCATCCGGTGCCATGCGCCCGTCTTCGGACGGGATGGTGACCAGCCGGGCGCCGCCGGTGAAGAAATCCGGTGCCGCGCACTCGGACTGGGCGATGTGGGCGCTTTCGTCGCACAGGATCGCGGCATAGGGGGGCGCGAGGGCGGCCAGAGCCAGCGCGTTCGCCGCCGTGCCGGTGGCGACGGGAAAGACCTTGACCGGGTGTTCGAAGATATCCGCCACCACGTCGTCCAGGCGTGCCGTCCAGGCGTCGCCGCCATAGGCGGGGGCGGCATCCGCGTTGGCGGCGGCCAGGGCGGACATCACGGCGGGACAGGCCGGAACGACATTGTCGCTGCTGAAGTTCTTGCGTATCTGCTCTACCACGCTATTCCCCTGCTCTTTCCGTTCCCGTTGTCCGGAGTGCCGCATGACCGAGCCAGCTTCCGCCGAAACCGCGTCCGTTCGCAACCCGTCCGCGCGCCTGATCGACGGCAAGGCATTCGCGGCGAACCTGACGCAGACGATCGCACAGGATGTCCGTGCGTTCCATGACCGCTATCAGGTGACGCCCGGCCTGGCGGTGGTGCTGGTAGGCAACGACCCGGCCAGCGAGGTCTATGTGCGCAACAAGGCGCTCCAGACCCATCGCGCCGGCATGCGCTCGTTCATGCACATGCTGCCCGAAACCACGTCGCAGGGCGAATTGCTGGCGTTGATCGGGCGGTTGAATCAGGACCCGGAAATTCACGGCATCCTGGTGCAATTGCCGCTGCCCGCGGGACTGGACCCGGTGGCGGTCACGAATGCCATTCATCCCGATAAGGATGTGGACGGTCTGGGCGAGGTGAATGCCGGCCGGCTGGCTCTGGGCCAGCCGGGCATCGTGCCTTGCACGCCGCTGGGCTGCCTGATGCTGCTGAAATCGGAGCTGGGCGAATTGCGGGGCCTGCATGCGGTGATCATCGGCGCGTCCAATCTGGTGGGGCGGCCGATGGCGCGGCTGTTGCTGGCCGAGGGCTGCACCGTGACGGTCGCGCATATCGACACGCGTGACCCCGCGGCGCTGGCGCGGCAGGGCGATATCCTGGTGGTGGCGACCGGATGCAACGGGCTGGTGCGTGGCGACTGGATCAAGCCCGGCGCGGCGGTGATCGATGTGGGCATCACCCGCATCTCGCTGCCCAACGGCAAGACGCGGCTGGTGGGCGACGTGGCGTTCGAGGAGGCCGTGACCCGTGCGGGGCGGATTACTCCGGTGCCTGGCGGTGTCGGGCCGATGACGATCGCCTGCCTGCTGAACAATACCCTGGCGGCCGCCCGGCGCATTGTCGGCGCGGCCTGAGGGCGGCGGAGGGATGACGATGCGCCTGTCGGTCGAACTGATTCCGCGTGATGCGGAGGCTCTGCTGCGCGATGCGGAGCAGGTTCGCACGCATTTTTCCTTGGCCGACACGTTGAACGTGCCCAGCCTGATGCGCTTTCCGATGCAGGGGTGGGACGCGGTGCCGCTGCTGCAGCCGATCCTGCCGCGTGTCGTGCCGCATATCCGGGCCATCGATATCGACCCTCACGGCCCGCTGCCGGGGGTGAATATTCCGGGGCTTACGGAAGTGCTGGTGGTGAGGGGCGATCCGCCGGCCGATCTGAGCCGCCGGACCTTTCCCAATTCGTCGGAAAGCGTGATCCGCCGCTATCGCCGCGAGGCGCCGCATCTGACGGTCTATGCCGCCTTCGATCCTTGGCGGCATGCGCCCTGGCGGGAGATGGAGGCGGTGGCGCGCAAGAAGGAGGCCGGGGCCGCCGGCTTCTTTACCCAGCCGGTGTTCGACATGCGGATGCTGGATCTGTGCATGGGCTGGCTGGAGGGGGAAACCGTGTTCTGGGGGCTTTCGCCGGTTATCGGGCCGAAATCGCGCTCCTATTGGGAGACGACGAACCATGTCGTTTTTCCCCACGGGTTCGACCTGACGCTGGAAGCCAACATTGCATTCGCGGTTCGGGCGATCCGTGCCGTCCGGGCGGCGGCGGGGCATGTCTATCTGATGCCGCTGCGGGTGAACCTGGCTGCCTATCTGGGGCCGATTCAGCAGGCGCTCGGCTGATACGGCGCGGGGCGGGGACGGGTTACGTCCGCCCTGCAATTCCGTTAGCCTCGGGGAAAGAATCTGTTTTCCCCGAGAGGTCCTGATCGTGCCGTACCACCGTCCATGTCCACGCCTGTCCACCAGGCCAGGGTTTCAGCCGGGGATCGCCGGTACCATGACCGCGATCGGGCGTGTTCTGGGGGCCGCCATGCTGATCGTGGGCGGCGTGGCGCCCGCGCTTGCCGAAGAGGCGACGCCGGCAGCCGCATCCGCCATGCCGGCGCCCGATCCGGCCCGTATTTTCGCCCCGCTGGCCTATCCGATGCCGGCGGGCAGCACGCGGTCGGCCGGCGGCGTGCCGGGTGGCGCCTATTGGCAGAACAGCGTCGATTACGAGATCAAGGCGGCGATCGACCCCACCAACCGCCTGCTTTCTGGCAGCGAAATCATCACCTACGCCAATAACAGCCCCGATGCGCTGGATGTGCTGTGGGTGCAACTCGACCAGAATATCTATCGTGACGGTTCGCGCGGCAATTTCGTCAATCCGCAGCGCCATGGCGATCATACCGATGGCGATGTGATCGAAAGCGTGTCGATCGAACAGGACGGCAAGAGCATCCCGGTTACGCCCGTCATCTCCGACACGCGGATGCAGGTGCCGCTGCCCACGGCGCTGGAGGGCAAGGGCGGCAAGATCCGGCTGAAGATCGTCTGGCACTATACCATTCCCGGCCCCGCGGGTGGGCGCACCGCCGTCAGTTCCACCCGCAATGGCGATATCTACGAGGTGGCGCAATGGTATCCGCGCATGGCCGTCTATGACGACGTTCGTGGCTGGGATACCGCGCCCTATCTGGGGCAGGAGTTCTTCCTGGATTATGGCGATATCGATTACAGCGTGACCGTGCCGTGGAACTTTACCGTGGTCGGGTCCGGCGCGCTGCTCAACCAGGCCGATGTGCTGACCCAGACCGAGCGCGACAGGCTGGCGCAGGCCGCGAAGAGCGACGAGCGGGTGATGATCCGCACCGAAGCCGATATCCACGATCCCAAGAGCCATCCGGCCCAGACCGGTACCAAGACCTGGCATTTCCGCATGAACAATACGCGCGACGTGGCGTTCGCGGCCTCGCCAGCTTTCCTGTGGGATGCGGCACGTCTGAACCTGCCGCCGGTGGTGGTCGAGCCGGGTCATGTGCCGGTACCGCGTCTGGCGATGTCGGCCTATCCGGTGGAAGGCGCGGGACCGCATCAGTGGGACCGCTCCACGTCTTATGTGAAATACGCGATCGAATATTTCTCGCGTCGCTGGTACCCCTATCCGTGGCCGAACGCGATCAATCTGGGCGGGCATGGCGCGGCGATGGAGTATCCCGGCATCGTTTTCGACGGCATGCGCGACAAGGACCCGGAACTGTTCTGGGTCACGGCGCATGAACTGGGCCATGACTGGTTCCCGATGGTCGTGGGCTCCAATGAACGCCGCCATGCGTTCATGGACGAAGGATTCAACACCTTTATCGACACCTATGCGTCGGACGATTTCAATTCCGGCGAGTTCGCGCCCAAGCATGATGTGGAGTTCGCGCCCGCCACCGGCAAGCCGGCCGAGGATATCCTCTCGGTGCTGCGCGACCCGGCCGCGCCGCGCCTGATGACACCTTCGGACCTGATCCCCGAGCACTATCGGCATCCGGTCACCTACTTCAAGGCCGCCTATGGGCTGAAGCTGCTGCGCGAGCAGATCCTGGGTCCGGAGCGGTTCGACCGTGCCTTCCGTCGCTACATTGCGATGTGGGCCTATCGCCACCCTACGCCTTCGGATTTCTTCCGGCTGATGGACAGCGAGACGGGGGAGGATCTGTCGTGGTTCTGGCGGGGCTGGTATTTCAATAACTGGGGGCCGGACTATGCGGTGAAGTCTGCCACGCCCACCGGCGAAGGCGCGGCACCCGGCCTGCTGGTGACGGTGGACAACAAGGGCTGGCTGCCGCTGCCGGTGACGTTGCAGGTGAGCTATACCGATGGCACCAACGCGCGCCTGACCATACCGACCGAAGCCTGGTACCTGCGCAACGAGATCGAACTGACGATTCCGGGTTCGCGCACACCCCAGGCTGTTACCCTCGATCCGGGGCATGACATCCCGGACCTGAACCGTGCCGACAACACGCTGACCCTGGCCCAGCCCACTCCGCCGGCAGCGCCGCCCGCGCGCTGAGGCCTGGGGATTGTTCGGGAATGGGGATTGGTGCCCGTCTGTTGCCAGTCCTCATTCCCGGACGGGTTCTACAGCCAGTCGCGCGCGCGGATCAGGGCCAGCGCGGCCAGCGTGACCATGCAGGTGATTTCGCCATCGCGGATCATCCGGTCCAGTTCAGTCAGATTCATCGTGTGACTGGTCAGGTCCGCCTCGGTTGCCTCTGGCCGGGGCGTGCCCTGCGTCAGGCCGGTCGCCAGATAGACATGGCCGCGTTGGGTGGAATAGCCGGCTCCCTGATACAGGATGCCGGCATGCCGCAGGCGTTCGGCATGCAGGCCGGTTTCTTCTTCCAGTTCGCCCCGGGCCACCGTTTCGGGATCGGCGTCGGGCCGATATTCCCACATGCCCATCGGCAGTTCCCACAGCCGCGCCCGGATCGGGTATCGATACTGGCGCACCAGCGTCACGGTGGGGCCGTCCGGCCCCTCGCCCAGTGGCAGGATGACGACGAAATCCCCCCGCTCGACCACGCCGTAGAGTCCTTCGCCTCCATCCGGCCGGCGGATGATGTCCTCGCGCACGCGGGTCCATGGATTTTCGTAGGCGATCCGCGAGGACAGGGTGACGAAGCCGCCCGTATCTTCGGGGATGGGGGTGTCGGCGGTCATGTGGGACGTTCCTCTCGTGGTGGCATTTCCATCATGGCGTGGGGCGGCCATGCTTGGCGAATGGCGTCGTCGGCCCGTATGGTATCGAAGTAACCGGAGTGTGCACCTCGTCATGACTGTCTTACGGAGCGGACCGGCCAACCCAACGCTGCGAATTCTCGCCGTCGTGCTGTTCAACCTGATCTGCTACGTCGATATCGGTCTGCCGCTGGCAGTCATCCCGCTCTTTGTGCATGGCACGCTGGGCTATAATACCGTCATCGCCGGATTGGCCGTGTCGCTGCAATATCTGGCGACCTTCGCCTCGCGCGCGCAGGCGGGCAGGTTCGTGGACGAGCGGGGCGCGAAGCCGGCAGTGGTGATCGGGCTTGCGATCTGCGTGCTGGCAGGGCAGGCGCTGATGCTGTCTGGCCTGTTCATGCATCGGGCTGGGTTGGCCATGCTGCTGCTGATTGCCAGCCGTATCCTGATGGGGGTGGGTGAAAGCTGGACTGCGACCGGGGCCATCCTGTGGAATATCGGGCGTGTCGGGCCGGAACGGACGGCGCAGGTGATTTCCTGGAACGGCATCACTTCCTATGGCGGTATCGCCTTCGGGGCGCCGGTGGGCGCGGTGCTGGCACAGGCCCATGGGGTGCTTGGTGGGCTGGCCGGGGTGGGATTGCTTTCGGCGCTGCTGCCTGCGTTCGGATTGGCGTTGGCCACGCGATATGCCGCCGTGCCACCGATTGCCAAGGGGGGCGAGGTCATGCCGTTCTCTCAGGTCTTCTGGCGCGTTCTGCCTTACGGCATCGTGCTGGCCTGCGGGTCGGTCGGGTTCGGGGCCATCTCGGCCTGTCTGTCGCTGTATTTCGCCGACCGGCACTGGGACGGTGCGGCGGTGGGGCTGATGGTGTTTGGCCTGGTCTTCGTTCTGGTGCGGCTGTTCTTCTCGCGCCAGATCGGCCTGCGCGGCGGGATGAAGGTGGCGGTGGTGTCGCTGCTGGTCGAGGTTGCCGGGCTGCTGCTGCTCTGGCGGAGCGCGGACGTGTTCTCGGCCGATCTGGGGGCTGCGTTGACCGGGGCTGGGTTCTCGCTGGTCTTTCCGGCTCTTGGGGTGGAGGCAGTGACGCGCGCGGGCCCGCATAACCGGGGGGCGGCGCTGGGGGCCTTCAGCGTCTTTCTCGATATCGGTATCGGTCTTTCCGGCCCGATGCTGGGGCTGGTGATCCATAGCTTGGGCTATGGTCCGATGTTTCTGGTCTCGGCACTGTTTACCGGCGCCGGGGTCGGTGCCACCCTGCTGCTGCGGGAGCGGGCCCGCCCCGATGCCGCCTGACGGCGACTGTCTTTGTGGGGGGTGGCCCGGATCTCGCGGATGATCCATCTTCAGGAGGATAACGACTCATGTCCGTTGTTGCCGTTGCCGTATTCTGCGGGTCCCGTTTCGGGGGCCGGCCAGCGTTCCAGGAGGCTGCGCGGGACCTGGGGCAGCAGCTTGGCAAAGCCGGCATGCGGTTGGTCTATGGCGGTGGCGATGTCGGGCTGATGGGTGCGGTGGCGGATGCGACGCTGGCGGCCGGCGGTGCGGTGTCTGGTGTGATCCCCACCTTTCTTGAAGCGCGAGAGGTGATGCATCAGGGGGTGAGCGACCTGACGGTGACGGACTCGATGCACAGTCGCAAACAGTTGATGTTTGCCCGGGCCGATGCCTTCGTCGTGCTGCCCGGAGGCTTGGGTACATTCGACGAGACGATGGAAATCCTGACCTGGCGGCAATTGAAGCTGCACGACAAGCCGATCTTCATCGTCAATGTCGCCGGTTGGGCTGACCCGATGCTGGGCATGCTACGGGCTGCGGTGGAAAACGGTTTCGCGGAAGCCTCGGCGCTGGATTTGTTCGAGGTCGTGCCTGACGTGGCCACGACGATGGTGCATCTGAAGGCCGTGATGCGTAGCCCGGTCGTGGATGATGCCAGCCGGCTGTAAGGTTCGGCCGAGGCCGGATATGACGGCGGCATGACAAAAAACCGCTGCTCGGGCGAATAGTTGGCGCCCGGGCTCTTGCGGAGAGTCGAGAGGGCATGTATAGCCCCCCACACGAGTTCGGAGTGTAGCTCAGCCTGGTAGAGCACTGTGTTCGGGACGCAGGGGCCGGAGGTTCGAATCCTCTCACTCCGACCAGATTTTCCCTTATGTCGGGCGGCTTAATGCCGTTATGACCCGGTAATACGGGTTGCACACGTTGGTGTCAGACCACGTCGGGAATGCTCGTTCAGTTGCGGCCGTCAGATATGACACGGTGTCGTGGCTTCATAATCCGATTGAACCGAGGCATGCCGAGTACGGGGTGCCCTGCCATCAGCAAGCTTTTTCTGCCCTTGCCAAACCATGGGCGATCAGGCGGTCGAGAATTTCGGGGTAGTCGATCCCGCTGGCGGCCATCACCTTGGAATACATGCTGATATCGGTGAAGCCGGGGATCGTGTTCAGTTCGTTGATCAGGATTTGCCCGTCGGGCGTCAGGAAGAAATCCGCGCGGGCCATGCCGTCGCAGCCAAGGGTGCGGAAGGCTTGGGATGCAAGGGCTCTGATCGCATCCTCGGTCTTGCCGGGTAAATCGGCTGGCACATGCAGGCCGGCGCCGTCCTTGTCGATATATTTGGCGTCATAGGTATAGAAGCCGTGGCGGTCGGCGGGGATGATTTCACCGGTTCGCGAGACGAACAGGGTGCCGTCGGTGGCTTCGAGAACCGCACATTCGATCTCGCGCCCCTGGATGAATTGTTCGGCAAGCAACTTCGTGTCGTGACGGAAGCCTTCGGACAAGGCGCTTTCATAATCCGCCCTGGTCGAGACCTTGCTGACCCCGACCGAGGAGCCTTGCCGGGCGGGCTTGATGAAGACGGGCAGGCCGAGAGCGTGTTCCAGTTCTTCGAAGGTTGGCACGGCGTGCGAGCGGATCGTGAATGATCGGGCAGCAGGAATGCCGGCCTCGTTGAAGAGTCTTTTGGCGATGTCCTTGTCCAGGGCGTTCGCCGATCCGGGAATGCCGCAGCCGGCGAGCGGCACCTGGGCGACGTCGGCCAGGCCCTGTACTGCGCCGTCTTCGCCGTGGAGGCCGTGCAGGACGGGAAAGAGAATGTCGATTCCGGGCAATGCGTAGGGCGCGCCATCTGGCGGGAGTGCGATCACGCGCCCGTGGCCGCCCGGTACGAAACAGAGTTCTGTTCCATGGGATGGTTGCGCGAGGGTGCCGTCCTCAAGACGGCTTAGAATCCACAGCCCCTCGCGGGTGACGAAAATCGGAACGGCATCGTATTTCTCGGGAGAGAGCGCCCGTATGACATTGGTTGCGGAAAGCACCGAGACCGCATGTTCTTCCGACCGGCCACCAAAGAGCACGCCAACACGCAGCCTGCTCGCGTTACCGGCTGGAATCATTCTTTCTTCCTCATCATGAATGCAGTTGAAGGGGTGAAGGGGACGACTGTCCCCTTCCGGGTGCAGGGCAGCGCCCTGCGTCATGTCCCCATCAGGAAAACCGTCGAAGATCCAAAGTCCGAGGCTGTTCCAGCGACCGCCGCACAACGGGTGCCAGCATGGCCCCCACGGTATGGCCGAACGGAAAGAAGCGGATGCGGCGCCGGGCTTCGGCCTCGTTGGCGTTGACCGGGCGGGTCTCGTAGTTGCGGCCGCCGGGGTGGGCGACGTGGTAGGTCAGGCCGCCGATGCTGCGGCCGGTCCAGGTGTCGTACACATCGAACACCAGTGGGGTTTGTACGCCGATGGTGGGATGCAGGGCGCTGGGTGGGTTCCACGCCTTGAAGCGTACGCCGCCGACATATTCGCCCTGGCGTTCGGTGCGGGTCAGCGGCACGCCGATGCCGTTGCAGGCGAGGATATAGCGTTCGTCCACCCAGCCGGTGACGCGGGCCTGGACCCGTTCGGCGGAACTGTCGACATAGCGCACGGTGCCGCCGGCTGCCGGTTCCTCGGCCAGGGTGTGCCAGGGTTCCAGTGCGTGGCGGAGGTCGAGCGTCATGCCCAGAAGGGGGACGGTGCCGATTTCGGGGAAGCGGAAGGCCATGTGCGGCGCGAACCAGTCGGATTCCAGCGGGGCGCCGAGCGCGCGCAGTTCGGCGATGGCGTCGGTAAAATCGCGGCTGACATAGTGCGGCAGCATGAAATCGTCATGCAGGCGGGTGCCCCAGCGTACCAGTCGCCGCTCGTAGGGCTGTTTCCAGAAGGCGGCGACGGCGGCGCGCATCAGCAGCATCTGTGCCGCCGCCATCTGGTGATGGGGCGGCATTTCGAAGGCGCGATATTCCACCAGCCCCAGCCGGCCGGACGAGGTTTCCGGTGCGTAGAGCTTGTCGATGCAGAATTCGGTGCGGTGCGTATTACCGGTGATGTCGGCGAGCAGGTTGCGGAACAGCCGGTCGGTCAGCCAGGGCGGGGTCGGCTGGTCGGGGCGGACCTGGGAGAAAGCGATTTCCAGTTCCGCCACGCTGTCGTCGCGGGCTTCGTCCACGCGGGGATGCTGCGAGGACGGGCCGATGAACAGGCCGCTGAACAGATAGGAGAGCGATGGATGATTGTGCCAGAACCCGACCAGCGATTTCAGCAGGTCCGGCCGGCGCAGGAACGGGCTGTCGGCGGTACGGGCGGCGCCCATCACCACGTGGTTGCCGCCGCCGGTGCCGACATGGCGGCCGTCGACCATGAATTTCTCGGCGATCAGCCCAACCGCGCGGGCTTCGTCGTAAAGCTGCTGGCTGCGGCCGATATGTTCATCCCAGCTTGCCGCGGGGTGAATGTTGACCTCGATCACGCCGGGGTCGGGCGTGATCGAGAAATTGAGCAGGCGGGGGTCGCGCGGCGGTTGGTAGCCTTCCAGCACCACCTTGCGGCCGAAGGCGCGGGCGGTGTCCTCGACTGCCGCGCAGAGATCCAGCCAGTCTTCCGCCGCGTAGAGAGGAGGGAAGAAAACATGCAGGATGCCGCCGCGTGCCTCGACGGCCAGTGCGGTGCGGACCAGTTCGGGCTCCTCGCGCCCGACTTCCACAAGATGGTCGGTCATGGCACGGTTCAGCGGGATGCGCCCGGTGCCGCCGCCGGGATAGGGCGGTAGGGAAGGGAGGTCCGACAGGGCGGGTTGTTCGCCTGCCTCGGCCCTGTCGGCGCGTCCGGGCACGCCTTGCTCCGACCAACTGGGGCGCGTGCCGCCAGCCGAGGGGCCGGTGCGGCGCGCCAGGGCTGGATGGGGCGGCAGCGGCGGCATGGGGGCGAACGGATCGCGCTCCATGTCGTGGTCGATATTGTCTTCGCTGGCCCAGAGGAGGCTCTGCAGCGGCAGGCGGAAGCCGACCGGTGCGTCGCCGGGGACCAGGAACATCAGGTCGCCCCGGAAGAACCAGCGCCCGGACTGCCAGCGGCGCACGCCGTCGCGTACCACGACGCGTAGCGGCAGCACGCTGCCGACCGGCACGTTCAGCCCGTGGCCGTAGACGCGGGCCAGACGCTCGCGCTCCAGCGGGTCGCGCAGTTTGGAGTCCTCGACGATCACGTTGGCTGGCAGCCGGTGCTCGCGCCATAGATAGTAATGGATGTCCTCATAGGCCGGATTGACGAGGCCGGGATCGATCTGCAACCGCTCGGCCAGCGCGCGGCAGAAGGCGGCGGCATCCTGTTCGGTCGCGGTATCGGTGTCGTCGTCGGAGGCCAGGAGCGCGGGATCGGTCCAGACCGGTTCGCCGTCGCGGCGCCAGTGGCATAGCAGTGCCCAGCGCGGCAGTTGCTCGCCGGGGTAATGCTTGCCCAGCACATGCTGGATCGCCGCCCCTTTCGACCAGAGTGGTAGCAGGCGCCGCAGCAGGCGCCCCGCGTAGGCGCGCTTGGTCGGACCCAGCGCGTCGATGTTCCATTCCGGAGCGTCCATGTCGTCGGCGGCGATGAAGGTGGGCTCGCCGCCCATGGTCAGGCCGACGGCGCCTTCCTCCAGGGTGGCATCGACCGTGCGTCCGGCCTCGAGGATCGCCTGCCATTGCGCATCGGCGTAGGGGCGGGTGGTGCGGGGCGTTTCCAGCACCCGCGTGACGGCCATGGCGAAGTCGAATTCGGTCTCGCACTTGCCGACCAGACCGGAGATCGGCGCGGCGGAGGCGGGCTCGGGCGTTGCGGCGAGGGGGATATGGCCCTCGCCCGTCAACAAACCGGAGGTGGCGTCCAGCCCGACCCAGCCGGCACCGGGTAGGTAGACCTCGGCCCAGGCATGCAGGTCGGTGAAGTCCTCGGTGGGGCCTTCGGGGCCGGTCAGTGGCTTCTGGTCGGCCACGAGCTGGATCAGGTAGCCGGAAACGAAACGGGCGGCGAAGCCCAGATTGCGCAGCATCTGCACCAGCAGCCACGCGCTGTCGCGGCACGAGCCCTTGCCCTGTTCGAGCGTTTCCTCAGGCGTCCAGACGCCGGGCTCCATCCGTACTACATAGGCGATGCGCTGCTGAACCTGCTGGTTCAGGGCCACCAGCATGTCCACCGTGCGCTGGCGGCTCGGGTCGACGCCTGCCAGCAATTTGGCGAGTAGCGGACCCGATTCTTCGCACGTGCGGTAGGGGGCCAGTTCGCCGGCCAGCACGGGATCGTAGGCGAATGGCCAATGCTCGGCTTCAGGTTCGAGGAAAAAATCGAACGGGTTGATCGTGGCCATGTCGGCCACCAGATCCACCGTGACTTCGAAATGGGTCACACGTTCGGGGAACACGACCCGGGCCTGATAATTGCCTGATGGGTCCTGCATCCAGTTGATGAAATGGGGTTTGGGTTCGATCCGCAGCGCGTAGGACACGATCGGCGTGCGGGCGTGTGGCGCCGGGCGAAGCCGGATGGTCTGTGGACCGAGCGAGACCGGACGGTCGTATTGATAACCGGTACGATGCGTCAGTGCGACATGCAGGGTCATGCGTCGACCTTAGAACCAGAGTGATATTCCGCATCGGGAACGGTAGCCCAGCATGGTCCGCCGCGAACAGGGGGGAAAGCGGAAATTCACACTGGCCCGCCCCCGAATAATAGCAATACGGCGATGATGCCGATTGGGCCTTGGCGGCGGCGTAAATTCTTGCTTGGCTGTAACGGAAACACGGACCAGCAGGTGGGGTGGACATGAATCCTTCGCGCCTGATCTCCTGCCATGCACGGGAGAAAACGGGACAATGAGCGACCACAGAGGCGATCTGGGGCAGCAAGACGCGCAACAGGGACCCGGCCTGTTCGTGTCCTATGATACACCGGATTTCTATTGCGAATTGATGAACCGGCGGGACCCAGCGTCGGCCAGCCTGACCCTGATCCGGGACAGGCTGGCGCATTTCGGGCTGACGGAACTGCGCCAGAGGGCCCGCGTCGCCGAGGCGGACCTGTATAATCTGGGCATTACTTTTACCGTTTATACCGATCGCGACGCGATCGACCGTATTCTGCCGGTGGACCTGATCCCGCGCGTGTTGACGGCCGGCGAGTGGGACCATGTCGAACGCGGGGTGCAGCAGCGGGTCGCCGCGATCAATCATTTCCTGTGGGATATCTATCATGAGCGGCGCATCCTGAAGGATGGCGTCGTGCCCGCCGGGCTGGTGCTGGGCAATGCCAACTATCGGCCGGAGATGGAGGGGCTGGACGTTCCCGGACGGGTCTATGTCCATATCAACGGCACCGATCTGGTCCGTGATGGTGCAGGGAACTTCCTGGTTCTGGAGGATAATGCGCGCACGCCTTCGGGTGTGTCCTACGTCATCGAGAACCGGCATATGATGCTGCGCAGCATGCCGGATCTGGCCGTCGGGCTGGATCTGATGCCGGTGGATGAATACGGGCCGCGCCTGCGCCGCGCGTTGACCGAAACGGCACCCGCCGGCGTCCAGGATGCGCAGGTGGTCCTGCTCTCGCCCGGCATCTACAATTCCGCCTATTTCGAGCATGTCTTCCTGGCACGCGAAATGGGCGTGCCGCTGGTCGAGGGCCGCGACCTGATGGTGGAGAACGGGCGCGTTTTCATGCGTACCGTGGCGGGGCCTCGGCCGGTCCATTCGATCTATCGTCGCCTGAATGACGATTTTCTCGACCCGCATGTGTTCAATCCCGACAGTATGCTGGGCGTGCCGGGGCTGGTGGATGCCTATCGCCGGGGCAATGTGACGATCGCGAATGCGATCGGCACCGGGGTCGCGGACGACAAGGCCGTCTATGCCTACATGCCACGCATCATCCGCTATTATCTGGGAGAGGAGCCGATCCTCTCCAATGTTGACACCCATATCTGCGCCGAGCCGGAGGGGTTGGCCTATACGCTGGCGAATCTCGACAAGCTGGTGGTCAAGCCTGTCGGTGAATCCGGAGGCTATGGGCTGATTATCGGGCCGCATGCGACCAAGGCCGAACTGGAGACGTTCCGCGCCAGCCTGCTGGCCGATCCGGCCAATTACATCAGTCAGCCGGTGATCGATCTGTCAGTCTGCCCCACCTTGTGCGAGGCCGGGGTCGAGGCGCGGCATGTCGATCTGCGGCCCTTCGCGGTGACCGGGGAATCGACCTGGGTGCTGCCCGGTGGGCTGTCGCGCGTGGCATTGCGCAAGGGGTCGCTGGTGGTCAATTCCTCGCAGGGCGGGGGATCGAAGGATACGTGGGTGCTGGCGTCATGAATCCTGTCATGATCGATATTCCTCCGGGCGGCATCGGCATGCCCAACCTGTTGTCGCGCTATGCCGAATGCACCATCTGGCTGGCGCGTTACATGGAGCGGATCGAGAATCTGGCTCGCCTGATCGACGTGACCGAAACGTTCGTGCGGGCTCGTAGCACCAGCACCGGCTGGCTTTCGATCGTGCAGATCAACGCCGACGACGAACGGTTCTTCGAGCGGCACGAGGTGGCATCGGAGGAAAATGTCGTCGGTTTCTATGTCATCGACCGGGAGAACCCGAATTCCATCGTCTCGATCGCGCATGCGGCGCGCGAGAACGCGCGTTCGCTGCGACCGCTGATCTCGACCGAGATGTGGATGCATCTGAATATGTTCACCAATGCGGTCAGCACGCTGGGGCCGAGTGATATTCGTGCGTCCAACCTCTCTGCGCTGTGTGCACGGCTGAAGCAGGATTGTCAGACGCATCACGGCATCACCGAAGGTACGTTTTACCGCGACCAGGCTTGGCTGTTTTATCTGATCGGCCGCAATCTGGAACGGGCCGACCAGATCACGCGGCTGATCGACATCAAGTATCACACGCTGTTACCCAGCGTCGCCGGGGTGGGGTCCGAGGTCGATATCGGCCAGTGGGCCGCCGTGCTGCGCTCGGCCGCCGCCTATCATGCCTTCCGCCGCACGGTGCGGGGTGACATGACGCCGGCCCATGTCGTCGGTTTCCTGCTGAAGAATGACGGCTTTCCGCGGTCGCTTTCGACCAGTCTGCGACAGCTTTACTGGGCGGTAGGCCACCTGCGCACCGATTACGGGCTGAAGAACGGCTACGCTGCCGCCGAGCGGATCGAGGAACTGCGCGCGACCCTGGCGGAACAGACGGTGGAGGATATCATAGTGCGCGGCCTGCACGAGTTCCTCGACTGGGTGCAGCGCGAATTGCATCTGGTACAGGGCGAGATCGCCCGAGCCTTCTGGCCGCCTGCCATGCCGGCCCCGCCCGCCAATTCGGCGCCCGATGCAGGCTTCAGTCAGGAACAGTCCCAATCATGACTTCGGCGTTTCATCCCGGCCACTGAAGCGCCCTGTACCGCCATTGCGCTGGGCAGTGCGGATGATGTCGACGGTGCGGTGGCGGCGTCGCGGGGGAGGCGGCGCGGCTGAGCACGCATACGCGGTAGGTGCAGGAGCCTATCCTGCGCTATGCCGAGGTGATTCTGCCGAGCTTTGGTGGCGATCTGGCCGATGAAGGCCACATCATGTTCACCTGCACCGGTTCCGAAGCCAACGATCTGGCGTTGCGATATACGCTATTTCAATACACTCGGCGGTAATTCGATGGCGATTGCGGTTGCGTAGGCCACGCTCGATATTCTGCGGGAAGAGGCGTTGCCCGTGCAGGCGGACCGCGTAGGCGACTATATTCGCGGTGTGGGCCTGTATGTCGGCGTGGAAATGGTAAAGGACGCGGCCAACAAAGAACCGGACGGTGCACTCGCGGCCGCATCGTCAACGGCCTCAGGGATCGGCATGTCCTGATTTCGGCGACGGGCTTCCACGCCAACATACTCAAGATCCGTCCCCCGCTGGTGTTCACGACGGATGATGCGGACAGGTTGCTGCTTCATGCTGAAGCGCTGCTTGAGGAACTGGCCGGATAGACATTCCGGCGTTCGTCGGCGCGGCGTTTAAGGAGTGATCAATCTCTTGCCATCATGCTGGCGGCTGGCGTGGCGGGACTGCGCCCTGTTCTGCATGTGGTTTTTGGCACGATCATGGTCTTTTCGTTGTTGCGGTGCCTGCACCGCCCCTCCCGGTCGCCTGGCCGCGTCCGGCTGGAGGACATTGCCGAATCCTCCGTCCTGCTTGAATCCTGTCCGGCGCGGGCCGCGTGTTTCGCGCCGGCCGATGCAAGGCGCGCTGATGTTGCCAACCCGTTTCTGGATTGGGTCAGCACGCCGATCGGCCTGACGGCCCATGTTCTGCGCGATGTCGTGTATGATGTGGACAGCCGGGTGCTGATCAAGGACGGGAATCTGGTGGAGGAGACATGCTATCTCCAGCCGTCCGAAGTGCTGGCGGCATTGCGGGTCGATCGGGCGCGCCTGGTCCGTCATGCAGGGCCGGGTGTTGCGGTGCCGTGCAGCGACCACTGGCCGGGCAATTACTATCACTGGATGACGCATGCGCTGCCGGTGATGGCGGCGCTGTCGGACCGGCCGGAAATCCGCCGTTGGGGGCGGCCGTGCTGGCTGCTGCCCGACCTGCTGCCGTGGCAGCGCCAGACGCTGGATCTGCTCTGTGCCGATGGCGGCGGACGGCAGGCCCTCACGGCCGGGCGCCAGTATCGGCTGGATCGTGTCGTCTATTGCAATATCGTCGCCGGGGCAGCCGATTTCGCGCTGTCGCGCCTGTGCCAGTCGGTTTTTCCGCGCATGGCGGAGCGGGTGCCGGTTACGCGCCGGCGCGGGCTTCGCCTGTATGTCGATCGGGGTGGGGCGGGTAATCGTGCGATCCCGAACGAGGCGGCGCTGGCGGCGGCCCTGGCAGCGGAGGGATTCTGCGTGGTGCGGCCCGAGCGGATGACGGTCAGCGAGCAGATCGATCTGTTCCGCGCGGCCGCAATGGTGGTGGGGCCCCTGGGGGCTGGCATGACCAATATCGGGTTCTGCCGTCCGGGCACCCTGATCTATGAACTGGTGCCCGATCACCATGCCAATCCGTGCTTCCTGGCGATGGCGATGCGCGGACATCTGAATTACTGGGCGGATCAGTACCCCACCGGGGCGACCACACGGGACCATGTCGCCCGTTGGGGGGCTGGAATCGACGTGGCGCGGGTATTGCGCCAGGTGTCTGGCCTCTGGTCGCGCGGTACTCGGCCGGTTCTGGTATCGGACGGCGCGGCGTAGGCCGCCGCGCCGTCCGATGAAGGGTCAGGCGGCGGTGGCGCCTTTCCGGCTGCGGCCGGGGACCAGCAGGCTGATGACCACCACGGTGCCGATATTCACCACTAGCGCCAGCAGGCCGGTCGAGACCAACTGGTGCATGCCGCCGATCGACAGCATGTGGGTGGGCTTCAGCCCGTCATGAAAGCAGACATAGGTGCCGTACAGTGTGCCCACTGCCCAGCCCGCCAGCATCGCGGGGGCCGAGAAGCGCAGCTTTGTGATGCCCAGCACGAGTGCAGGGAAGGTCTGCAGGATCCACAGGCCGCCCAGAAGCTGAAGGTCGATGGCGAAATGGGCGTTCAGGAACAGCACGCAGGCCAGTGCGCCCAGCTTGACCGCGAGGGCGACGAAGCGCGAGGCGCGGACATTGTTGCGCAGGCCGGGCGAGATATTGCTGGTGACCAGGTTCGCAGCGCCGATCGCCATGACGGCGGCGGGGACCAGCGCGCCCACGGCGATGGCCGCGAAGCAGAAGCCGGTGAACCAGTCGGGGAAGATCGCGGTGAACAGGTTCGGGACGATCGCCGAGGTGTTGGTCGTCACGACCCCGGCTGCGTGAGCCATCAGCCCGAGCATGGCGATCAGGCCCAGCAGCAGCGTGTAAGCCGGCAGCATGACCGCGTTCTTGCGGATCGTGTCGGCGGAGCGCGCGGCCAGCACGCCGGTGAGCGTATGCGGATAGAGGAATGCCGCCAGCGCCGATGACAGGGCCAGCGTGGCATAGGGCACGCTCTGGCCCGGCATCAGCGCGTGGCCTTCCGGCGGGTGGGGCAGGTGCTGCGCGGCCGTGGCGAACATGGCGCCATAGCCGCCCAGATGCAGCGGAATGACCGTGACCGCGGCCAGGACCGCGATATAGATCATGATATCCTTGATGAAGGCGGTCAGCGCCGGCGCATGCAGGCCGCCCAGCCACGTATAGGCGGCCAGCGAGAGGAAGGCGACGATCAGCGGGATCTCGCCCGGCAGGCCCAGGGCTTCGATGACCGTACGGATGCCGATCAATTGAAGCGCGATATAGGGCATGACCGCGATCAGGCCGCTGGCGGCGATGGCCAGTTCCAGCGCCCGGCTGCCGAAGCGTGCGCGGACGATGTCCGCCGCCGTGGCGTGTTTTCCGTCATGGGCGATCTGCCACAGGATGGGCATGACCAGGAACACGAACGGATAGACGATGATCGTGTAGGGCAGCGCGAAGAAGCCGAACGCGCCGGTCGCGTAGACCAGGGCGGGCACAGCAATGACCGTATAGGCGGTGTAGAAATCGCCGCCGACCAGGAACCAGGTGACCCAGGTGCCGAACTGGCGGCCGCCCAGGCCCCAATCCTCGGACCCGTGGGCATCGGATTGTCCGGAGCGGGTGCGCCCGCGCCACCATGATACCGTGCTGCCCAGCATGATGGTCATGGCGAAGAACAGGATGAAGACGACCAGGGCGGGGGTGGATGGTACGTGCGATGACATCAGCGTGCGTCCCGCTTCCAGACGACCCACACCAGGAGGGACGTCGCCGGCACCCAGGCGAGCTGGTACCAGTAGAAGAAGGGGAAACCCAGCAGGGTCGGTTCCGTTCGGTCATAGAACGGAAGCCAGAGCAACCCGACAAAGGGCAGCAGCAGAGCCAAGTACAGCTTTTTCATCCCGATTATGGCCTTATTTTCTTGATTGATTGCGGGCATCCAACAATGAGGTTGCCTATCCCCATCGGCATGTCAACCGGCAGTTTTTGTCGGGCCTGGGTGGGTTGGCCGCGTGAAAAAGGATCGTAATTGATGCGCCTTCCGGCTAGAAGGGCCCGGTGGGGTCCTGACTGAGAAGAACAAGAAGAAACAGTGCGAGTATGCGGCGTTGGACCAGGAGATGTTCACGTTCCACAGTAGAATGGGCGGGGCAGAGGAGAGAGCTATGACAAAGTGGGTCTATAGTTTCGGTGGCAGCGCGAATGAAGGCGGTGCCGGCATGCGCGACTTGCTCGGTGGCAAGGGAGCCAATCTGGCGGAAATGGCGGCGATCGGCCTGCCTGTCCCGCCCGGCTTTACCATTACGACCGAGGTTTGTACTGCGTTCTATGACAATGGTCGTGCCTATCCCGAGGACCTGCGTACGCAGGTCGCGGCGGCGCTGGCCGGGATCGAGGGCGCGCTGGACCTGCGTTTCGGCGATCCGGCGGCCCCGCTGCTGGTCTCTGTCCGCTCGGGCGCGCGGGTGTCGATGCCGGGCATGATGGACACCGTGCTGAACCTGGGCCTGAACGATGAGACGGTCGAGGGTCTGGCAGCCAATTCAGGCGATGCGCGTTTCGCCTGGGACAGCTATCGCCGCTTTATCCAGATGTATGGCTCGGTCGTGCTGGGCGTATCCCATCACCGCTTCGAGGACCTGATCGAGGAAACCAAGCGCGGTGCCGGCGTGCAGGACGACACCCAACTGACCGATCAGGACTGGCGGGACGTCGTGGTGGGCTACAAGGAGATCGTGCAGCGCGAGACTGGCGCGCCGTTCCCCATGGACCCCAATGAGCAGCTCTGGGGCGCCATCGGCGCGGTGTTCGGATCGTGGATGAACCCGCGTGCCAATACGTATCGCCGCCTGCATGACATTCCCGCGAGCTGGGGCACCGCCGTCAATGTGCAGGCGATGGTGTTCGGCAATATGGGCCAGGACTGCGCCACCGGCGTCTGCTTCACCCGCGATCCCTCCACCGGCGAGAACGTTTTCTACGGCGAATATCTGATCAACGCGCAGGGCGAGGACGTGGTGGCGGGCATCCGCACGCCGCAGCCGATGTCCCAGCAGCGGGCCCGCGAGGGCGAGCTGTCGATGGAGCGCGCGCTGCCCGAGGCCTATGCCGAGCTGTTGTCGGTGCGCGATATCCTGGAGCGTCACTATCGTGACATGCAGGACATCGAGTTCACCGTGCAGAACAACCGCCTGTACATGTTGCAGACCCGCACCGGCAAGCGTACGGCCGCGGCGGCCCTGCGCATCGCCATCGCGATGGCCGAGGAAGGCCTGATCTCGCACGAGGAAGCGATCCGTCGCGTTCCGCCCTCGTCGCTCGACCAGCTCCTGCATCCGACGCTGGATCCGGACGCGCCGCGCACCATGCTCAGCCGTGGCCTGCCGGCCTCGCCGGGTGCGGCTGGCGGTGCGATCGTCTTCAGTGCCGAGGAGGTCGAGATCCGCGCCGCGCGGGGCGAGGATGTGATCCTGGTCCGCATCGAGACGTCGCCCGAGGACGTGCATGGCATGCACGCCGCCCGTGGCGTGCTGACCACCCGTGGCGGCATGACCTCGCACGCCGCCGTGGTGGCGCGTGGCATGGGGCGCGTCTGCGTTGCCGGTGCCGGTGGCATTCATGTCGACTACAAGGCCAAGACGCTCTCGGTCGGCGCGACGGTGCTGAAAGAGGGAGAGTGGATCACCCTGGATGGCGGGACGGGTGAAGTCTTCGCGGGACGGGTGGCGACCATCGAGCCGACCCTTTCGGGCGATTTCTCCACCCTGATGGGCTGGGCCGACAATGTGCGCCGGATGAAAATCCGCGCCAATGCCGAAACGCCCGATGACGCGCAGACCGCGCGCCATTTCGGTGCCGAGGGCATCGGCCTGTGCCGGACCGAGCACATGTTCTTTGCGCCGGACCGGATCGGCTTCGTGCGGCAGATGATCATGGCCGGCGACGCGGCGACGCGCGTGCGCGCCATCGACGCGCTGCTGCCTTTCCAGCGCCAGGACTTCCAGGACCTGTTCCGCATCATGGCGGGCTTGCCGGTGACGATCCGCCTGCTGGACCCGCCGCTGCATGAGTTCCTGCCGCATGGTGAGGCGGAACTGGCCGATGTTGCTGCTGCGATGGGCGAAAGCCTGGAAGCGGTGGCGGCACGCAAGGCGGCGCTGTCGGAATCCAATCCGATGCTGGGGCATCGTGGGTGCCGGCTGGGCCTGACCTATCCGGAACTCTACGCCATGCAGACCCGTGCGATCATCGAAGCGGCGATCGCCGTGTCGGCCGAAACCGGCCACGCGGTGGTGCCGGAGATCATGATCCCGCTGGTGGGCATGGAAAGCGAGTTGCGCCGGACGCGTACCATCGTCGAACAGGCAGCGACCGAGGCGCTCGCGGCTTCTGGTGCCACGCTGGAATACAGCATCGGCACCATGATCGAGCTGCCGCGCGCGGCGCTGACGGCCGACCGGATCGCGCAGCAGGCCGATTTCTTCTCGTTCGGGACCAACGACCTGACGCAGACGACCTTCGGCTTCTCGCGTGACGACGTGGGGACGTTCCTGCCCTTCTATCTGGAGCATGACCTGATCCCCCGCGATCCGTTCATCTCGATCGATCAGGAAGGCGTGGGCCAGCTTGTTTCCATGGGTGCGGAGAAGGGCCGGAGCGTCAAGCCGGGCCTGAAGCTGGGCGTGTGTGGCGAGCATGGCGGCGATCCGGCGTCCATCGGATTCTTTGAATCCGTCGGGCTGGATTATGTGTCCTGTTCGCCGTTCCGGGTGCCGATCGCTCGTCTGGCGGCGGCCCAGGCCGCGCTGGCCGCGCGCGACGCACTGGCGCCGGCCGCGAAGGTTCGCTGACCGAAGCACCGGCTCCGCCATGCCCGTATCGTTCGCGGGTGTGGCGGGGCCGGGTTTTCTGACTGTTTTACTGGCGGAGCCCGGTAGCTTCCATGTCGCATCACATCGTGCTGCATCTGGTCTCGGATGCGACGGGACAGACGCTGGATTCCGTCGTCCGGGCTTCGATCGCCCAGTTCAGCCATGCCGAAGTCACCTGCCATCGCTGGAACCTGATCCGCACCCGGTCGCAGTTGCGGCGCGTGCTGGAAGCCATCGAGCAGGATCGGGGACCTGTCCTGTCGTCAGTGGTGGATCAGCGGCTGCAACACGAACTGACGATCGGCTGCGCGCATATCAAGGTGCGGCTGGTCAATGTCCTGGATCCGGTTACCGCCGTGTTGCAGGACGAACTCGGCGAGAAGGCGATCGGCCGGCCCGGCGGCCAGTATGTGATGGACGACGCCTACTTTCGTCGGATCGACGCCATGCATTTCGTGCTGGCGCATGACGACGGGCAGGAGATCGGCGGCCTGTCGCATGCGGATGTCATCCTGGTCGGTATTTCGCGTGCGTCGAAGACGCCCACTTCCTTCTATCTGGCCAATTGCGGGGTGAAGGCGGCGAACGTGCCCCTGATTCCCGATCTGCCGTTACCGGACGAATTGCTGCATGTCCCGCGCCCGATCGTGGGGCTGACCATTGATCCTGACGTGCTGATCAGCATTCGCCGTCATCGCCTGGATGTGATGGGCGATCGTCGGTCCGAAATGCTGCTGCGGACGGATAATCCTTATATCGATCCCGAACGGGTCGAGGAGGAAGTCCGGTGGGCCCGGCGACTGTGCGCGCGGCATGGCTGGCCGCTGGTGGATGTCAGCCGCCGTTCCATCGAAGAAACCTCGGCCGCGATCATGGGCCTGATGGCCGACTGGGAAGAGCGCCGCGCCGCCGCCCATCCTGCATGACGCGCCATCGGGCCGGATAGGCTCCGGGCTCCCGCATTATACCGCACCCGGCCTTTGCCGACACCCGCCATGCGGTGGGAGAATGGTTTCCGGGGTCGGTATGATGGCGTTACATATCGATACGTCCGTCCTCTGAAAAATACCATCTTTCGTGCCTATATGGATTGGGAACGCGGGAGAATTCGGCAGATGCGGCGATTTCTGATGTTTGGGGCGGCGACGGTCATGCTGGGCGTGGCGATGGCACCGGCAGGAGCCCTGGCTCAGCGCGGCGGTGGCGGCGGGCACGGAGGTGGCGGCGGCGGAGGCCATGGGTTTGGCGGTGGCGGTGGCTATCGTGGCGGCGGTGGTTACCGAGGGGGCGGTTACGGCGGGGGTTGGCACGGTGGCGGCGGTTACCGGGGTGGCGGCTACGGCGGGGGTTGGCACGGCGGTGGTGGTTACCGGGGTGGCGGATACTATCGTGGCGGTGGTGGTTGGGGTGGCTGGGGCTATCCCGGCTGGGGCGGATATTATGGTGGCTGGGGTTGGCCGCTGGCATTCGGCACGATGTTCGGCATGGCCGCCGGGGCTGCGGCCTATGGTGCGTATGACGGCGCATATGATGACGGCGGCTACGGAGACGATTATGGTGATTACGGCGGCTATCCCCCGCCGGCCTATGAGGGCGGCGCTTATCCGGCCGGAGGGTACGGCTATCCCGCGCAGCCTTATCCGACGCAGCCTTATGCACAGCCTGGGGCACCCCCGGCGACCTCGCCGGCTGTGGCCTGTACCGGGGGCCGGTTCTTCAATCGCCTGACCGAGAGTTGTGACAGCCCGTAAGCGTTGTCAGGGTGGGAGCGTTGGATGGGGCCGCGATTTCGCCTTTTAAAACTGACCTCACTGGGGAAGGGCGGGAACATTTCCCTCCGCGACCCGGCATTGGAGCATGGACAGGACTGATGAAGAAGATCGAGAAACGCGGCGTGATGATGCTGCTGACCGCAGGTTTGCTGTCGACCGGCCTGGTCGCCGGGGCGCATGCCGAGCCGGGCGGATGCCTGAAATATGGCGCGGTCGGTGCGGTTGGCGGCCACGTAGCCAACCATCATGCCGTGCTGGGGGCGGTCGGGGGCTGTGCCGCCGGTATGTATACCCGCCACGAATACCGCAAGACATTGCGGCAGAAGGCGGCTCTGTACGACAAGGAACACCCGGTCGATCCGAACTTGAGCATGCTGGAGCGCTATCGCCAGCGTAAGACGGACGAGCAGAAAGCCACGCTGTGGGACGCGGAGCATCCGCAGACGACAGCCACGCACTGAACCGATTGATCGCTGACGCGCATGCCCGACCGGGGCCGCCTGATGGCGGTCCCGGTTTTTCTTTATGCGGAGGGCGCTGGTAACCAGCCCGCGAGTTCCTGCCGTGCAAGCCCTTCCAGCAGGGCTGTGGGACGCGGAGCATCCGCAGACGACAGCCACGCACTGAACCGATTGATCGCTGACGCGCATGCCCGACCGGGGCCGCCTGATGGCGGTCCCGGTTTTTCTTTATGCGGAGGGCGCTGGTAACCAGCCCGCGAGTTCCTGCCGTGCAAGCCCTTCCAGCAGGTCGATGGTGGCTGGGGCGGCGTTCAGGCATGGGACCAGGGCGAAATCGGTACCGCCGGCGGCCAGGAATTCCGACCGTACCTCGTTGCCGATTTCATCCAGCGTTTCGATACAGTCGGCCATGAAGCCGGGCATGATCACCGCGATACGGGTGACGCCCTGTGCCGGCAGGCCGGCGATCAGTGGTGCGGTATAGGGCTCCAGCCACTGCGCAGGGCCGAACCGGGACTGGTAGGTGAGCGGCATTGCCGTTTCGTCCATATCCAGTGCCTGCCGCAGCGCGACCATCGTGCGGGTGCATTCTTCGGCGTAAGGATCGCCTTTTTCCACATAGGCGCGTGGCAGGCCGTGGAACGAGGCCACGATGCGCTGGGGGACGAAGGGCAGGCCTGTCAGCGTCTCGCGCACCGAACGCGCCAGCGCGGCGATATAGAGCGGATGATCGGAAAAGGGCGGTACGGTGCGCACCGCCGGCTGGTTGCGCAGGCGCATCAGCGCGCGGAATGCCTGATCGTTGGCGGTCGCGGTCGTGGTGGCGCTGTATTGCGGATAAAGCGGCAGCAGCAGCACCTTCTCGCACCCGCGTTGCAGCAGTGCGGCGATGCCGGAAGCGATCGAGGGGGTGCCGTAGCGCATCGCCCATTCCACCGCTACGCCATCGGGCGCCAGACGCTCGGCAAGGGCTTCGCCCTGGGCCCGCGTGTAGGTGCGCAGCGGGCTTTCATCGCGTTCCTGATTCCAGATGCGGCGATAGGCGCGGCCGGTACGGCGCGGGCGCAGGGTCAGGATCGGGCCGCGCAGGATGGGCTGCCAGATGGCCGGGTTGGCTTCGATGATCCGCCGATCCGAGAGGAATTCACCCAGATAGCGCCGCACGGCGCCATAACCGGTGTCATCGGGCGTGCCGAGATTGGTCAGCAGGACGCCGATACGGGACGGGGCGATGGAATCGCCCGGACGGACGGTAAGAAAGGTCATCGGTCCGGGATGCTACAGGACGTGCCGGATCGTGGCAAAACAGACTTGGCGGTCTGTATATCAGCGACGGCGCGAACGGACGCGGACGGGAACCGGCTGAGGTGTCGGCACGTTGCGCCATGTGAACAGCGCGGCGCAGCCCGTTGCAAGGCACAGGCCAAGGACCGGCAGGGATGACGACAGAAACGCGGTAATGACGGTCATCATGCTCTCCATCCCATCCGGAGACGGCGTACCGCCGGAGGATTCTGGCGGTTTTCGCTTGCCGGAAGGCATTCGCGGCGGGTTCGGGTCCTGGAAGCAGGCCGTCCGCAGCACCTGATCAGTCAAGCTTGCCGCTTTACGACTCGTCAAGAAAAAATGACGGATGGATGGCGGCGCGGTTCGTGACCGAGCCCTGCGCTTTCGTCAGGCCACCGCTTCGGGCCATGCGGCATCCACGCATTTGCGCATCAGCGACGGCAGGGCCAGCGTATCCAGGTCGGCATGGGCCACGGCCATGCCTCCGACCTGGGCCACCGCGTTGGGGAAGTGCGCGACGTGCGCGGCATAGACATCCACATGCAGGGTAAAATGGGTGAAGACGTGGCTGATACGGCCGGCCTTGTGCCAGGCGGCGCGCGCCGGGGCAAATGGCAGGGCCTCGGCCTCGGGCCAAGGGGTGGCGCGCCATTCGGTGCCTGGAAGCTCCAGCATGCCGCCCAGCAATCCTTTCTCCGGCCGGCGGCGCAGCAGGATGTGGCCGCCTGCGTCGGTCAGCAGGAAATGCGCGCCATGGCGCACCGGACGGTCGACGCGCGGGGCCTTGGCCGGGAGGCTGGCGGCGATACCCTGGCGGAGGCCGGCGCAGGGGTCTCGCCACGGACAGAGCGCGCAGGCAGGCTGGCGCGGCGTGCAGATGCCCGCGCCGAGGTCGAACAGGGCCTGGGCGAAATCGGAGGGGCGCGCCTGGGCCTCGGCGGACTCGTTCAGGGTGGCGGCGTGCCGGGCGATGGCCTTGCGCGATCCGGGCAGCGGGTCGGTCAGGGCGAACAGCCGGCTGGTCACGCGCTCCACATTGCCGTCCACCGGCACCACCGGCTGGCCGAACGCGATGGCGGCGATGGCGGCGGCGGTATAGGTGCCCACGCCCGGCAGCGCCAGCAGGCCCGCCACGTTGCGGGGAAAGCCGCCGGCTGCCGCCACGGCCTTTGAGCAGGCATGCAGGTTGCGTGCCCGGGCGTAATAGCCAAGCCCAGCCCATGCGGCCATCACCGTGTCGGATTCGGCCCGCGCCAGATCATCGACTGTCGGAAACAGGTCGAGAAAGCGGTGGTAATAGGGGATGACCGCCGCCACGGTCGTCTGTTGCAGCATGATTTCGCTGAGCCACACGTGGTAGGGATCGGCTGTCCGGCCGGGCAGGGCCCGCCAGGGCAGGGTCCGGCGATGGCGGTCGTACCAGCGCAGCAGGGCGGCGGAAGAAGGAGGCACGGGGCGCTTATGGCGAAGGATCGGACTGACGGCAAGCGTGTGGGCATCACCGCACCTCCGCCCGAACCAAGGCGCGCCTTGACGATGCGCAGCCTCGGCGCGCTGATCCCGACCGTTGCACGCCCGGCTTTCCGCCGGCATCCGGCCGCGTTGGCGCAGGTGATGACCGACTGGGCGGAGATCGTCGGGCCAGATCTGGCCCGTTGTACCGTGCCGCGCCGCCTGTCGGCCGGCGTGCTGACGCTGGGCTGTGCCGGGCCGGTGGCGATGGAATTGCAGCATCTGGCGCCGGAACTGATCGCCCGCGTCAACCGCTCCTGCGGGCATGGCACGGTGCGGTCGCTGAAGCTGGTGCAGGATATGGTCGCGGGAGGGGTGCCTCCGCCTCGCCCCGCACCCCGTGACCCGCCTCCGCCGGTGCCGATCCCGGATATGCAGGAAGGCCCGCTGAAAGAGGCGCTGGCGGCCTTGGGCGCGCGTATTCGCGAGCGCAACAAACGGAAATAAGACTCGGCAGAATTGCCACAAAATGGCCGGGATCGGGGCGCCCGATGGCGGGTGTACCGACAGGAAGGCGGACCGCGATCCCGTGATCGTGCATGCCGGACGGGTTTACCTCCCCGCCTGTCCTGCCGACATGATGACGTGACGAGATTCCTGCTGGAAGGGAGAATTCCGATGCGCAAGATGGCTTTCCTGCTGGCGGCGGCCTTGGCTGCGGCGGGGCCGCTATCCTCGACTTCCGCCATGGCATGGGGACATGGCTGGGGGTGGCACGGCGGTGGCGGCTGGGGGCGTGGCCCAGGCTGGGGTGGCGGTTGGGGCTGGCGCGGCGGCGGATGGCGTGGAGGCGGCTGGGGGCCGCGCTGGGGCTGGGGCCTGGGTGGTTTCGGCGTCGGCGTACTTGCGGGCTCTGCGCTGGCCTCGCCCTATTACGGTTATCGGTACCGTTATTATCCGCCGGCTTATCCGGCGTATGCTTATCCCTATCCGGCGTATCCTGCTTACCCGGCCTATCCCGCCTACCCGTACCCTGCTTACGGCTACCCGTACGGTTACGGGCGCTGGTAAGCGCCCTGCCGGGCTGCCTGGATGAAGCGCGCGATCAGGCGCGCATCCTTGTGGCCCGGTGCGCTTTCCACGCCGGATGAGACATCGACCGCCGGGGCGCCGCTGAGGGCGATCGCCCGCGCGACGGTATCGGGTGTCAGCCCGCCTGCCAGCATCCACGGGACGGGGGCCTGCCAGTCTTTCGGGAGGGTCCAGTCGATCGGCTGCGCGTTGCCGCCCGGACGGCTCGCCCCGGCGGGCGGGCGTGATTCGATCACCAGCCCGTCCAGCCTGCTGGTGGCCGGCAGGTCGGCCGCCGTGGTGACGCCCCGTGCGTGCCAGACCGGCAGGCGGAATCTCTCGCGGATTTCCAGCGCGCGGGCCTCGGGGGCGTAGATCTGCAATCCGTCCAGGGCGACCGCATCCAGCGTTGCCGCGATCGCGTCATCATCCGGGGCGACGAACAGGCCGATACGCTGTGGGCCGCCCTGTGGCATGCGCGCGGCCAATGATGCGGCCTGTGCCGGGGTGACGGCGCGGGGGGAGCGCGCGAAGAAGACGAAGCCTATCCAGTCGGCGCCGTGGGCGATCGCGGCGTCCAGCCCTTCGGGCTCGGTCAGGCCGCAGATCTTGACGCCGACGGGTGGGGCCACCGTGGTCAGCCGGCGAGTTCGGCCGCTACGGCGGCGGCGGCGGCGGCGGGATCGGCGGCGGTGGTGATCGGCCGGCCGACCACGATCCAGTCGGCGCCGGCATTGCGGGCCTGGGTGGGGGTCATGACACGCTTCTGGTCACCGGTTTCGGCCCCGGCGGGGCGGATGCCGGGTACCACCAGGACTGGTGCGTCGCCCAGGCGGTCGCGCAGGGGGATGATTTCGTGCGGCGAGCAGATCAGACCGTCGGCGCCGGCCGCGACTGCCAGCGCACCCAGGCGCAGCACCTGCTGGCATGGATCGTCATGGACGCCGATTTCGTGCAGGGCCGCTTCGTCCATGCTGGTCAGGACCGTGACCGCCAGCAGCAGGGGGCGTGCGTCGGCCGGAAAAGCGCGGTCCACGGCGGCGCGGGCCGCGGCGATCATGGCGCTGCCGCCCTGGGCGTGGATCGTCAGCATCGCCGGGCGCGTGTCGGCCAGGCTGCCGATGGCCGAACCGACGGTATTGGGGATGTCGTGCAGTTTCAGGTCCAGAAACAGGCTATGCCCCTTCGCGACCCGGCGCACCGCGTCCAGCCCCTGCGCATAGGTGAATTCCAGCCCCAGCTTGATGGCGTCGGCACTGGCGGCCGTCTGGTCGCGCCAGCGCGCGGCCTGGGCCTCATCCTTGGTATCCAGCGCCACGATCAGGCGTGTCCGGCGGGTCGTCATGGCAGCGGCGCCTCATGGGATGCCGGCAGCGCGGTGGATACCGGCACGGCTGTGGGGGGCGGGTTGTAGGTTTCGGCCTGCTGGCGGCGGAGTTCGGCCACCTGTTCCTCCAGCGTGCGGACCTGCTGTTCCGCCCGGCGGGCGCGTCCGCGCTGGCGCAGTTCGGCGAACCAGACCGTGACCGCGCCGAGAAGGAAGAACGCGGCGGCGGCGACCAGCGTCAGCACGCCGACCGAGGATTTCCATCCCCAGTCGAGGAACCACATCTGGATCGGGTCCTGATTGCAGGCGCTGAAGACGATCAGCCCCAGCAGGAAAGGCAAAGTGACGAGTAGACGCAGCATGGGCAGCCTCCTACCGTTTCGCGCGATGTCCGGCAAGGAAAGCCGGACATGGCCGTGCGGCGAGCCGACGCCCGCAGATCGGCCTTGATTTCCACCACGCCGGCATGGTGTCGTTGCCGGATCGGGGCGGAGCAGGCTCTTGAGCGAAATCATCGCGTTTCAGCGCACCGGACGCAAGGACGACATGGTGTGGGCCGTTGTGGCGACCGTCGGCCGGGCCCTGCGCATAGCGGAGATCTATCCCGGCCGCCCGGCGGCGATGGCCGACCGCGACTGGCGGGAGCAGCAGGTCCGGGCCTATGCCGCCTTCCTGCGCCAGAGCCGCCAGCCCGTTCCCCGTTACAGCGTGCAGCCCATCCGCCGTGCCGATCTGCCGCGTGCCTGGCGCCCCCTGCCCGCTCTGGGCTTTCTGCGCGGGCAATTCATCTGAAGCGATAAAATCCACGCTGGGTAAACGCCCCGTTCACCTTGCCTGGAGCACAATCGTGGCTTCACGATCCGGAGTACGTGGGCACGATGCATGATGGAGACGCGACCGCCACGGTTGCCGGCGCGGCGGATGGCATGGCTGTGCCGCGCGGCGAGATTGTCAGCCAGTATGTGAAGTCGGTGCGGCTGGACGTGCCCGGTGCGCCGGCGGTGCATGTCGCGCCGAAAGGGTTGCCGCGCCTGCATCTGGATCTGGACGTCGATGCACGGCAGGTCGCCGATGGCGCGCCGTTGTTCGAGGTCGCGCTGGTGCTGCGTTGCCAGGGGCGGGGGCCGGACGAGCAGGTGCTGTTCGAGGCCGAACTGGCCTATGCCGGGCTGGTGAGCCTGCGCGCCGCCGGCGGTGTTGCCGCGCCGGAAATGCTGGAGCCGCTGCTGCTGGTCGAGATTCCGGCCCTGCTGTTTCCCGGGGCGCGCAACCTGCTGGCCGATCTGACGCGGGATGCGGGATTTCCGCCGGTGCTGATGCAAGGGGTTGATTTTGCGGCGTTGCAGCGTGGGCGCCGGGCGGTGGTTTGATGTCGCTTCGGCCGGGAGCCGTGTGCCGGTGGACACGCGATGCTCCTGAACGATCAAGGCCACGCATTGCATTTCCCGCGTCCTGTTCGCACATTCCCGACTGATTCGCGGCGCGTGCCGCATTCCGGATCGAGGATGGACGATGATGACGAACGGACGTGAGCTGGCGCCGGTGCTGGAGAGGGTGGACCGCACGCTGGAGGCGAGCCTGGAGCGGCTGTTCGACTTCCTGCGCATTCCCAGCATTTCCGCCCAGCCGGCCCATGCCGGGGATTGCCGCCGTGCGGCCGAGTGGCTGCGTGACGAACTGACGGCGATCGGGCTGGAGGCCTCGGTGCGCGAGACGCAGGGCCACCCGATGGTGGTGGCGCATGACCGGTCGGCCGATGCCTCGGCCCGGCGGCTGCCGCATGTGCTGTTCTATGGCCATTACGACGTGCAGCCGGTCGATCCGCTGGAATTGTGGGAGACGTCGCCCTTCGACCCGCGCATCGTGCGTGACGAGGCGGGGGCGCGGATCGTTGCGCGCGGTGCATCGGACGACAAGGGCCAGGTGATGACCTTTATCGAGGCCCTGCGTGCGCTGAAGGCCGAACATGGTACGCTGCCGCTGCGTGTGTCGCTGGTGATCGAGGGCGAGGAGGAAAGCGGCGGGGCGAACCTGCTGCCGTTCCTGCAGGCCAATCGTGAGGAACTGCGCGCCGATGTCGCGCTGATCTGCGATACTGGGATGCTGGATGGCGGCGTGCCGGCCATCACCACCGCACTGCGCGGCATGGTTGGCGAGGAAATCACGATCCATTGCGCCAATCGCGACCTGCATTCCGGCATTTATGGCAATGCTGCCCGTAACCCGCTGGAATTGCTGAGCTGGATTCTGGCCTCGGTGCGTGACCATGAGAGCGGGCGGGTGACGTTGCCCGGTTTTTATGACGGCGTGCAGGACCCGCCGGCCGAAGTGCGTGACCAGTGGCGCGCCATTGCGCCGTCCGATGCCGAGTTCCTGGGGCCGGTCGGGCTGTCGGTGACGGCGGGCGAGCGCGGCTATACCGCCGTGGAGCAGACCTGGTGCCGGCCGACTTTCGAGATCAATGGCATCAGCGGCGGTTATGCCGGTGACGGGTTCAAGACCGTGCTGCCGGCGCAGGCTTCGGCCAAGGTGTCGTTCCGGCTGGTGTCGGGGCAGGACCCGGCGCGTATCCGCGACGCATTCCATGCCCATGTGAGGGCCATGCTGCCGGCGGACTGCTCGGTGACGTTCGCAGGACATGGCGGGTCGCGGGCGAGCGTCGTGCCGGCGGACGGGCCGGGATTGGGGGCCACGCTGGCGGCTCTGGGCGAGGAATGGGGCCGGCCGGCGGTGACGATCGGCAGCGGCGGGTCGATCCCGGTGGTGTCGGAAGTGCGGCAGGCGCTGGACATGGACTCGCTGCTGGTCGGGTTTGCGCGCGATGACGACCGTATTCATTCGCCCAACGAGAAATATGACCTGATCTCGTTCCACAAGGGCATTCGCTCCTGGGTTCGGGTGCTGGAGGCTCTGGCGCACGACAGCCGGTTCGGCGGCTGACATGGAGGCCGGCGTGCCGCAGGTGCTGGCCCTGACCATGGGCGACCCGGCCGGGATCGGGCCGGAACTGACGGTCGCCGCCTGGCGCGCCCTGCGTGTGGGCGGGCCGGGCTTTATGGTGTTGGGCGATCCGGCGCTTTATCCTGGCGTGCCGGTGCGTGTGGTGGCGGATGCGGCGCAGGCGGCTGCGGTTTTTGGCGAGGCGCTGCCGGTGCTGCCGGTCGGGCTGGCCTGTGCCGCGCGGCCGGGGGCGCCGGATGTGGCCAATGCGCCGGCGGTGATCGGCAGTATTGCCCGTGCCGTCGAACTGGCGCTGGCCGGGCAGGTCGGCGCCGTGGTGACCAACCCGATCAGCAAGCTGGTGCTGAAGCAGGCGGGCTTTGCCCACCCCGGCCATACCGAATATCTGGCGGAACTCTGCGGCGTGCCGGGGCAGGAAGTGATGATGCTGGCCTGCCCGGAACTGCGTGTGGTGCCGGTGACGATCCATGTGTCGCTGCGTGGAGCGCTGGAGCGTTTGACGGCGGACGAGATCGTGCGGTGCGGGCGTACGACTGCCGCGGCCCTGCGGCGCGATTTCGGGATTGCCGCCCCCCGACTGGCCGTTGCCGGCCTGAACCCGCATGCGGGTGAAGGTGGGGTGATGGGGGGGGAAGAGGGAGAGATCATCGCCCCTGCCATCGCGGTGCTGCGGGGTGAGGGGATGGACGTGACGGGGCCCTGGCCCCCCGATACGATGTTTACGCCGCCGGCCCGTGCCCGTTATGACGCGGCGCTGTGCATGTATCATGACCAGGCGCTGATTCCCCTGAAGACCATCGACATGGCGGGTGGCGTGAATGTGACGCTGGGGCTGCCGATCGTGCGGACCTCGCCGGACCATGGCACCGCCTTCGATATCGCCGGGCAGGGCGTGGCCGACCCGTCCAGCCTGATCGCCGCCCTGAAACTGGGCCGCGACATGGCCCGCAACCGGAGTGCAGCATGATCCTTTCCGTTCCGCCCGCGCGGGCCCTGCGCCTTGGGGTGAATATCGACCATGTGGCGACCGTGCGGAATGCGCGCGGCGGCAGCTACCCCGACCCGGTGGCGGCCGCCATGCTTGCCGTGGCGGCCGGAGCGGACGGCATTACCGCCCACATGCGCGAGGACCGGCGGCATATCCGTGATGCCGACCTGGTGCGGCTGCGGGCCGAGCTTGCGGCGCCGCTGAATATGGAAATGGCTGCGACGGACGAAATGGTGGCCATTGCGCTGGACCTGCGCCCGCATGCGTGCTGCATCGTGCCCGAGCGGCGGGCCGAGGTGACGACCGAGGGCGGGCTGGATGTGGCGGGCCAGGCGGTGGCGCTGGCGCCGCAGGTGCGCGCCCTGCGCGAGGCCGGAATCCGGGTTTCGCTGTTCGTCGACCCGGAGCCGGCGCAGATCGCGGCGTCGGCCGCCATCGGCGCGGCGGTGGTGGAACTGCATACCGGCGCCTATGCCGAAGGCCGGGCGGGTGAATATGAGCGCCTGCGCCGGGCGGCGGCGCAGGCCGATGAGGCGGGGCTGGAGGTGCATGCCGGCCATGGCCTGACATACGACAATGTGGGGCCGATTGCCGCCCTGCCGCAGGTGGTGGAACTGAATATCGGACATTTCCTGATCGGGCAGGCAATTTTCGACGGGCTGGCCGCGACCATCGCACGGATGCGCCAGTGCATGGACGCGGCCAGGACCGGTATCGACTGACGGGCTTTCAGAACGAGACGCCGGTTTCGAAATCGAGGATGACCGGGTTCTTGTAACGGTTGGTGCCGCCGGTGCTCCAGATATACTGGACGCCGGGGCGGATCAGCAGCCAGGGCGTGGGGTGCCAGCCGTAATTGACCTCGATCGCATGTTCCTGCGTGGGTTTGTAGATGCCGGTGACGCCCTCTTTCTGAAGCTGTGCCACGTAGTTTGTCAGTTTGGCGTTGACCCATAGATATTTCATGCCGACGCTGACGGTATCGTCCGGCCGGCTGGCGAAGGTGCCTTTGCGCGTGAGGCCCCAATCGACGAAATAGGGGAAGATCGCGGTGCGGGGGTCGCCCCAGGTGAAGGAGGCGAAAAAGGATGTGCCGCGATGCGGCGCGTATCTGTCGCGCTCCAGCAGGCGGTCGAACTGGAACCAGCCGCCGAAGCGGCCCCGGACGTTCGCGCTGGGGGCGTTTGCGATATATTCCGCTGGAATCTGGAACATGCCGAGTTTGGAATAGACGTCCCTGACCTGCGACGTATCCCAGTAGCCGCCGACCTTGACGTTGGTCTGCAATGGGCCGCTGTAATCGTCCTTGCCGCCCTGGTGCCAGACGAGCTGGAAGGGCAGGAACGAGCCGGTGGCGCCGTGCAGGTTCAGCTTCCAGCCGTTATGCGTGTTCGCGATGGTCGGATCGACGGAGTAGATGCCGAACTGAACGGAATAATGGTTGTTGCCGGCGGGATAGAATTTGACCCAGGCGCCCGGATGCGCCGTGGGGTAGTAGCCGTAGCCCGAATTGTAGGCGATGGATTGCGGCATGCCGCAGATCGCGTTGCTCTGGAACTGGCAGTAATTGTTCATGCCCCAGTAATAGGACCAGGTTTCGAAATCGGTTTCGGAATTGATCTCGCCGACCGTGGTGGCCACGTACTTGTTCCACGGCATTTCCCATGACAGCAGCGACAGACGCACCGTGGGGGAGCCGTAGATTTCCATCGGGCTGTTCAGGGCCGGCAGTTTGGCCCCCAGACCCTGGCCGGCGCGCGACGTGACGATGAAATGGAACAGGCCGATATCCCAGCTTGTGAGTTTCTTGAGGTCGAAATCGACATTGATGCCGAGTTCGTGGGCGTAGCGGACGTTCTGGGACTGGCCGCCCGTCGGGTTGCCGGCACTGTCCTGGAAATAATGGCCGGTGATGGTGACGCCGTGATCGATCAGCCATGTTCGCCTGCCGGCCCAGTTGCCGGTCAGCGTGCTTTGCCTGAGCCAGTCGTCGAAACTGGCGGGAAAGAAAGCATGTTCCGTCGTATCTGAAATGTCCTCGCGCTTCGTGTTTCCCAGATCTTCGGCCTGGGGCGGCAGGATGACGGGTTGCGGCTGGACCGACACGATGGGCCTGTGAATGCTTGGTGTGGTGAGCTGCTGTGTCGCCGGTTGTGTGGGGGCCGCGTGTGACGCGCTTGGCGCCGCATGATGGGGTTTGCGCGTGATGCGCGATACGGACTGGGCGTGGCCGACCGACAGCCCGCCGGGCAGGCAGGATATCAGGGTGCAGCCGAAGGCGAGAGACTGGGTCCACTTTGTTGCATGGATCTTCATTTTTATGATCTCCCTGCGCGCGTGCCGGCCTTGTCCCTGTTCCGAAGAGGGGATGACGGTGGTGACACGGCGGCATCGGTTTGTTTGTTACACGTTCACATTCGGTTTCGCTTTAGTTGTGGCATATTGATTTCTGATGGAATCTGGATGTTGAATGATCTGTACAGGTCGAGCCGTCTTCAGATTTTATCTGATTTTCCGGATCGGTTGTTTTTGTCAAAAAACGGCGCGAATATTGTTTTTTTACTGGATAATTTTGTCCGGGTTGCGCCGTAACGGGCCGCGCCGAGCCCGTCTGTCAGGTGTTTCCCCGGATCAGATCGGCCGCGCGCTCGGCGATCATGATGGTTGGGGCGTTGGTGTTGGAGCCGATGATGGACGGCATGACCGAACTGTCGCAGATCCGGATGCCTTCCAGCCCATGGACGCGCAGTTGCGGATCGACGACCGACATTGCGTCGCGGCCCATCTTGCAGGTGCAGGTGGGATGGTACGATGTGCGGCCATATTCGCGGGCATAGGCCTCGAACCCCGAGCGGGTGGTGATGGAGCGGTCGAAGCCTGCGACCTTGCGGACATATTTGCTCAGCGACGGGCGTGAGAAGATATCGACGCTGAGCCTGACGCCTTCGGCGGAAATGCGCAGATCGTCTGGATCGGCAAGGAAGTTCGGGTCGACCAGAGGTGCCTCGCGCGGGTCGGACGAGCGCAGGGTGACCGATCCGCGCGATCTGGGACGCAGTGTGTAGCTGTTGAGCGTGACGCCCGATACGCCCTTCGGCACCGAGGCGACGCCGGCTTCCGCCCCCGCGCCGGCGAGGAAATGGAATTGCAGGTCGGGGCACGGGGCCTGCCGGTCGGCGTACCAGAAGGCCCCGGCTTCGACCACGTTGGAGGTGACCGGGCCGGATTTGAACAGGGCGTATTCCAGGCCCGCATAGAGCATCCAGTGCGGTTTCTTGTATTTGTCCAGACTGTCATGCGTTTTCAGTTCGGCCACGACATCGACGCCGTAATGGTCCTGCAGGTTCTGGCCTACGCCCGGCAGGTCCTGGACCACGGAGATGTCGTGCTGGCGCAGATGCGCGGCGGGGCCTACGCCCGAAAGCATCATCAGCTTGGGGGTGCCGATGGCCCCGGAGGTGACGATGACTTCGCGGTCGGCGCGGGCGATCTTTTTCGTGCCGTTGCGGCTGAGATATTCCACCCCGATGGCGCGGCGGCCCTCGAAGACGACGCGCTGCACCGCGATGCCGGTGATGACGTGCAGGTTCGGCCGCCCCAGCGCGGGGCGCAGATAGCCGACGGCGGCCGAGCGGCGGCGGTTGTTGCGGATGGTCATCTGGTAGATGCCCGCGCCTTCCTGCGTGGGGCCGTTGAAATCGGGATTGTAGGGCATCCCGAGTTCCTGGCAGCTTTGCACGAAGGCGCGGCTGACCGGGTTGGGGGTGGACAGGTTGGACACGCCCAGCGGGCCGTCCGTGCCGTGCCAGGGGCCGGAGAGCATCGTATTGCCCTCGGAGCGGAGCATGTATTTCTGGATATCGCGAAAACCCCAGCCCTCGGCTCCCTCTTCCACCCAGCGGTCGTAATCCGACGGGTGGCCGCGCGTGAAGACTTCGGCGTTGATCGACGAGCCGCCGCCCAGAACCCTGGCCTGCACATAGGGGATCTGCCGGTTGTTGGCGTGTTTCTGTGGTGTGGTCAGCAGATTCCAGGTCATGGGTCCGGTCGTCATCTTGGCGAAGCCGATCGGCATGTGGATCAGCGGATGGGTGTCGCGCTTGCCGGCTTCCAGAAGACAGACGTGGGAAGAAGGATTTTCGGAAAGCAGCGCCGCCAGGACGCAGCCGGCCGACCCGCCGCCCACGATGATATAGTCGAATCCATGCGTCATGATGCGATCCAGTGCGTGCGGCCGCCGGTTTCGATATGGACTGATTTGACCTGGGTATATTCCTCGACGCCCAGCATGCCGGATTCGCGGCCCCAACCCGACTGCTTGAAGCCGCCGATGGGGGTTTCCGGGCCGCCGGCCATGATGGTGTTGACCCAGAAGCGCCCGGCGCGCACGCGGCGGGTGACGGTCAGTGCCTTGTCGATATCGCGGGTCCAGAGCGAGGCTGCGAGGCCGTAGACGGTGTCGTTGGCGATCGCGATGGCTTCTTCCGGCGTGTCGAAATGGAAGGAGGACAGGACCGGGCCGAAGATTTCCTCGCGCGCGATGGCCATTGACGGAGTGACGTCGGAAAAGAGCGTCGGCTGGATGAACTGGCCGTGCCCGAGATCCAGCGCCGCGCCGCCGCACAGCAGCTTCGCCCCCTCTGCCTTGCCCTGGGCGATATAGTTCAGGATCGTGGTGTTCTGGGACTCGGTGGTGATGGCGCCGATCTGTGTTTCGGGATCGAACGGGTCTCCGACACGGATTTTCTTCATCTTGTCGACGAGGATGGATTCGAATTCGCGCGCGACCGAACGCTCCACGATCAGGCGGCTGGAGGAGACGCAGCACTGCCCGGTGTTGAAGCTGATGCCGAAGGCCACGGCGTCGGCGGCATCGTGCAGGTTGGCGTCGGCGAAGACGATGATCGGGTTCTTGCCGCCGAGTTCGAGCCCCAGTTTCTTGAGGTTGCTGTCGGCCGAGGCGTGGACGCAGGACCGGCCGACCCCGGTGGAGCCGGTGAAGGACAGCATGTCCACGTCGGGATGTTCGGCCAGGGCCTGGCCGATGGTGCGGCCCGCGCCGGTGACCACGTTATAGACGCCGCGCGGCAGGCCGGCCTCGGCAAGGATGTCGGCCAGGATCAGGGTGGTGGCGCTCGTGACCTCGGCGGGCTTGACGACCAGCGTGCAGCCCGAGGCGAGAATGAACGGTACACGCTCGCACAGGATCAGGAACGGGAAATTCCATGGCGTGATCAGGCCGACGACGCCGATGGGCTCGCGCAGCAGCATGCCCAGCAGGCTGTCGCCCAGATTGTTGAAGCTGTCGCCGCGCACCAGGCGCGCGGCGCCGGCCGCGACCTCGAAACAGGCGATGCAATGGTCGATCTCGCCACGGGCCTGGGTGAGGGGCTTGCCGTTTTCCAGCACTTCCCACCGGGCGATTTCGTCACGACGGCGGCGCAGGCCCTCGGCGGTGCGCAGCAGGATGCCCGCGCGCCCGGCACCCGGCAGGCCGGCCCAGCTACCATCTTCGAACGCGCGGCGCGCGGCGGCGACGGCGGTGTCGAGATCGTCCCGGGTGCAGCGGGGAATGCGTGTGACGGGCACATCGTGGCTGGGGGAGTTACGCTCGAACCAGTCATGGCCGGCGTGCCAGGCGCCATCGATAAAAAAGTCGAATTCACGGGGATTTTCAGGCAAGAACGCCCCTTTTGTCACGTCGTTCATTGATGAGCTTTCCTCCCCGGGTTGGGTGGTCGGGCGTATGTCGCAGGGATGCGATCGGATGCGTGAGGCGGTTGGACACACCATGGACGCGGGCGCGCCCGTGGAGTGGTCAACTGCTGACCGGGCGGTGGGTTTTCTTGCGCGGATGAAACAGTATGGGGCCGGCGCACGGGGCGCCTGCTTTTACTGTTGGTCGCGTCATCTCCAGAGCCAGCATCTTATCGACGTCCTGTTTTTATCGTGCCTGATATCGTCTTTTACGACGGCACCTGTTTTTTCTAGAACGACTTCGCCCAAACGCACCGTTTGGTTACCTTGTGATAGACCGGCGGATCGGGCGGTGTAACTCAATTTGCCGTGATGGGCGGTATGGGTGCGCTGGAACGGTTTTGAGGGAAAAAAAGAAAAATCCTGTAAGAGACAATAAGGATGAAAAAGCATCGTGATGCGTCCTACGGCGGGCCGTGCCCCGGGAGTGCCTGTGTTTGCAGGTGTTTCCCCGGAATCGCGCCGGGTGATCCGGGCTGCGCGCGCTTTGTCCTTGATCGGGCCTGATGTCGGATGTATGTAACCAGTTAGTTCATATGGAACGGGAATGCCGGAATGTATCTGAACGAGACACAGGAACAGGTGCGCGAGACCGTTCAGGCTTTCGCCGACGACGTCATCCGCCCCGCCGCCGAGGCGCTGGACCGCGAGGAGCGGTTTCCTTCCGAAATCTACGACGAAATGGCCAAGCTGGGGCTGTTCGGCATCGGTGTTCCCGAAGCCTTGGGTGGCCCCGGTTTCGATACGCTGACCTATGCGGTGGTGATGGAGGAACTGTCGCGCGGCTATGCCAGCGTGGCCGACCAGTGCGGGCTGGTGGAGCTGATTTCCACCCTGCTGGTGCGCCATGGCACGGAACGGCAGCAGGCGATGCTGCCCGATATCCTGGGCATGCGGCGCAAGGTGGCATACTGCATCACCGAGCCCGAGGCCGGCACCGATGTGTCGGGCATCCGCACCACCGCCGAGAAGGATGGCGAGGGCTGGGTGCTGAATGGCGGCAAGATCTGGATCCATAACGCGCCCGTGGCCGATACCGGCTTCGTGCTGGCCCGCACCGACCGGGACGCGGGCACGCGGGGCATGTCGATCTTTATCGTCGACCTGCACGCGCGGGGGGTCGAGCGTGGCCCCAAGGAACACAAGATGGGGCAGCGGGCCAGCCAGGTGGGCGGGCTGAATTTCTCCGACGTGCGGCTGGGGCGCGATGCGCTGCTGGGCGAGGCCGGGCGCGGGTTCCACATGATGATGAGCGTGCTGGACAAGGGGCGCGTGGGCATTGCCGCCCTGGCCGTGGGCATTGCCCAGGCGGGGCTGGAAGCGGCCGTGGATTATGCCGGCACCCGCAAGCAGTTCGGCAAGCAGATCTCGGACTTTCAGGGTGTGCAGTGGCTGCTGGCCGACATGGCGAAGGATATCGAGGCGGCGCGGCTGCTGGTGCATTCCGCCGCCGTGAAGATCGATCGCGGGCTGGATGCCACGCGCTCGTGCTCCATGGCCAAATGCTTTGCCGGCGATACCGCCGTGGCGCGCACGGCGGATGCGGTGCAGGTGTTCGGCGGCTCGGGCTATATCCGGGGGTTCGAGGTCGAGCGGCTGTATCGCGATGCCAAGATCACGCAGATCTATGAAGGTACCAACCAGATCCAGCGCATGATCATCGCCCGCGAGCTGATGAAGAAGGGCGCGCGGTCATGAGACAGGTCGCGCTCGTAACCGGCTCTTCGCGCGGGATCGGGCTGGCGGCGGCCGAGGCGCTGGCGCGGGCCGGGTTTGCCGTGGCGATCAACGGGCCGGTCGCCGATGCCGAACTGCATGCGGCGGTGGCGCGGATCGAGGCGCTGGGCGTGCCGGTGATGGCCGCGCCCTTCGATGTGGGCGACACCGCCGCGCATGCGCCCTGGCTGGCACGGATCGAGGACACGCTGGGGCCGCTGACGACGCTGGTGAACAATGCGGGCGTCGGCGTGCTGCATCGGGGCGATCTGCTGGAGGTGGGGGAGGAAAGCTGGGACCGCTGCCTGACGATCAATGCGCGGGCGGTGTTCTTTCTGTCGCAGGCGTTCGCGCGGCGGTTACTGGCGCGGGCGCGGCCGGAGGGGCTGTTTCATGCCGTGGTGAACGTCACCTCGTCCAACGCCTCGGCCGTTGCCGTGCAGCGGGCGGAATATTGCGTGTCGAAAGCCGCCGCCGCGATGGTGTCGAAGGCGCTGGCGGTGCGGCTGGGGCCGGAGAATATCGCCGTCTATGACGTGCAGCCCGGCCTGATCGCCACCGACATGACGGCGCCGGTGATCGAAGCCTATCGCAGGCGCGCGGCCGAGGGCCTGACGCTGATGCCGCGCGTGGGGGAAGCCCACGAGATGGGAACCATCATCGCGACCCTCGCCGCCGGAAAACTTCCTTACACCACCGGGCAGGTGATTTCGGCTGATGCCGGAATGCTCGTCCCCCGTTTTTGAGAATGGCCATGAAAATCGCACTTCCTGACGAAACGGGCCGGATGACGGATTACGTCCTGACCGGAACGCCCCTGCCGCATACGGTGCTGCCGCGCGACCCCGCGCGGATCGTCTATTCGGCGGCCCATGTGGTGGCCGATCCGTTCAGTGCCGCCGATCCGTCCGGACAGGCCGCCGTGGATTGGGAGAAGACCTTGGAATTCCGCCGCTATCTGGCCGGGCTGGGGCTGGGCATCGCCGAGGCCATGGATACCGCGCAGCGCGGCATGGGGATGGACTGGCCGCGCTCGCTGGAACTGATCCGGCGGACGCGGGCGGAACTGCCGGATGCGCTGATCGGCAATGGCTGCGGGACGGATCATCTGGACCCGGCGCATGTCACGTCGGTCGATCAGGTGATCGGCGCCTATATGGAGCAGGTCGAGGCCATCCAGGCCGTCGGTGGGCGGCTGATCCTGATGGCCAGCCGGGCGCTGGTGCAGGTGGCGAAGAGCGGCAGGGATTACGAGCGCGTCTATCGCACGGTGCTGGCCGGCTGCGAGCAGAAGGTGATCCTGCACTGGCTGGGCGAGATGTTCGACCCGGCGTTGGACGGGTATTGGGGCAGCCGGGACTTCGATGTGGCGCTGGAGACGGTGCTGGCGATCATCGAGGAAAACCGGGCGCGCATCGACGGGATCAAGATCTCGCTGCTGGACAAGGAGAAGGAGATCATCCTGCGTCGCCGCCTGCCGGAAGGCGTGCGGATGTATACCGGTGACGACTTCAATTATCCCGAACTGATCGCGGGGGACGGGCAGGGGTTCAGCCATGCCCTGCTGGGGATTTTCGACCCGCTGGCGGCGGCGGCCTCCTACGCCGTGGCGAAGCTGGGCGAGGGCGACGTGGCGGCGTTCCATGCGGCGCTGGACCCGACCGTGCCGCTGGCGCGGCTGATCTTTCGGGCGCCGACACGGTTTTACAAGACCGGCGTGGTGTTCCTGGCGTGGCTGAACGGGTTTCAGGACCATTTCATCATGGTGAACGGGGCGCAGGCCATGCGGCCGTTGCCGTATTTCACCGGCATTTTCCGCCTGGCCGATGGGTGCGGGCTGCTGCGCGACCCGGAGCGCGCCGCCAGCCGCATGAAGTCGCTGCTTGCGCTCTATGGGGCATGAGATGCGCGATTTCCGTCACGACCATTCGGCGCTGGCCCTGAATACCGCGACGCTCGGCCATAATATCGCGGGCGCCGGGGCGGGATGGTCGCCCGAGCGGACCATCGATGCCTGTGCCGGGCGGGGGATCGGCGGCATCGTGTTCTGGCGGCGGGAGATCGCGGGGCGGGCGGCGGCCATCGGGGCGCGGGCCAGGGCGGCCGGGGTGACGGTCGTGGGGCTGTGCCGTGCGCCTTTTCTGGTCGGGCCGCTGGCGCCGGCCGGGGTGGCGGAGATTTGCGATGATTTCCGGCTGGCGATCGACCAGGCCGCCGAACTGGGGGCGCCGGTGCTGACGATCGTGACCGGTGGGATCGCGGTCGGGACCAAGGGGGTGCGCGACAGCCTGAACATCGTGGCCGACCGGGTGGCGGAGGTTCTGCCCCATGCCGCCGCCTGCGGCGTGAGGCTGGCGCTGGAGCCGCTGCACCCGGTCTATGGCGGTGATCGGTCGTGCCTGATGACGGTGCGGGATGCGCTGGATCTCTGCGACCGGATCGGCGACGCGCATCTCGGCGTGGCGGTCGATGTCTATCATGTGTGGTGGGATACCGACCTGCCGGCGCAACTGGCGCGGGCCGGGCGCCGGATCTTCGGCTTTCATCTGTGCGACTGGCTGGCGCGGACGACGGATGTGCTGCTGGACCGGGGGATGATGGGCGATGGCGTGGCCGACCTGCGCGGCCTGCGCGCGTCGGTCGAGGAAGCCGGATATGGGGGCTTCTGCGAGGTAGAAATCTTCTCCGCGAACAATTGGTGGAAGCGTGACCCTGCGGAGGTCCTGGACGTGATGGTCGAACGCTTCCGGTCCGTTTGTTGAACATGTCGAGGAAATCATGAAGATTCTTGTCCCTGTCAAACGGGTGATCGACTACAACGTGAAGGTGCGGGTGCGGACCGATGGCTCGGGCGTCGAACTGGCGAACGTGAAGATGTCGATGAATCCGTTCGACGAGATTGCGGTGGAGGAAGCCGTGCGCCTGAAGGAGAAGGGCGTGGCGTCCGAGATCGTCGTCGTGTCGATCGGTGTGCAGCAGGCGAAGGATACGCTGCGCACGGCGCTGGCCATGGGGGCCGACCGGGCGATCCTGGTCGATGCCACGGCGGACGTGAACCAGGATATCGAACCGCTGGCCGTGGCGCGGCTGCTGTCGCGGATCGTGGAGGCGGAGCGGCCCGACCTGGTGCTTGCCGGCAAGCAGGCCATTGATAACGACATGAACGCCACCGGGCAGATGCTGGCGGGGCTGCTGGGCTGGGGGCAGGCGACCTTTGCCTCGAAGATCGAGATTGCCGACGGCCGGGCCGTGGTGACGCGCGAGGTCGATGGCGGGTTGCAGACCATCGGCGTGACGCTGCCGGCGGTCGTGACCGTCGATCTGCGCCTGAACGAGCCGCGCTATGTGGCGCTGCCCAGCATCATGAAAGCCAAGAAGAAGCCGCTGGAAGAACGCACGGCGGCGGAGCTGGATGTGGATGTGACCCCACGGCTGAAGATTACGCGTACGGTCGAGCCGACGCAGCGTGTGGCAGGCGTACGCGTGGCGTCGGTCGATGAACTGATTGCGAAACTGAAGAGCGAGGCGGGAGTACTCTGATGACTGTTCTGCTGCTGGCCGAAACCAACCAGGGCCGTCTGGCCACCGATGCGGTCGCGCGGACGCTGTCGGCTGTCGCACCCCTGGGGGATGTGCATGTGCTGATCGCCGCCGGCGAAGGGGCGGAAGAGGCGGCGAAGGAGGCTGCCGCACTCAAGGGTGTTTCGAAAGTGCTGCTGGCCGAGAGCGAGAGCCTGCGCCATGGGCTGGCGGAGCCGGCGGCGGCGCTAGTGGTGTCGCTGGCCGCGGGTTATCGCCATATCGCGGCCCCTGCGACGGCCTTTGCGCGGAACATCCTGCCGCGTGTGGCCGCCCTGCTGAATGTCATGGTGCTGTCGGACGTGATCGCCGTGCATGGCGAGGATTCGTTCGATCGCCCCGTCTATGCGGGCAATGCGGTGCAGACGGTGCAATCGACCGATCCTGTCGCGGTCTTTACCGTGCGCACCTCGGCGTTCGGCGCGGTGGGGGCGCAGGAGCCGGCGCCGGTTGAGAACGTGGCGGCGGTGGCCGATCCGGGGCTTTCGTCCTGGATCGAGGATGCGGCCGTGGTCTCGGAACGGCCGGAACTGGCGTCGGCGCGTGTCGTCGTGTCCGGCGGGCGGGGTGTGGGGTCGAAAGAGAATTTCGAGACGATCATTCAACTGGCCGACAGGCTGGGAGCGGCCGTGGGGGCCAGCCGTGCGGCGGTCGATCTGGGATATGCGCCCAATGACTGGCAGGTGGGGCAGACCGGCAAGGTGGTGGCGCCCGACCTGTATATCGCGGTGGGTATCTCGGGCGCGATCCAGCATCTGGCGGGAATGAAGGATTCGAAAGTGATCGTCGCCATCAACAAGGATGAGGATGCGCCGATCTTCAGGGTGGCGGATTATGCCCTGGTGGGGGACCTGTTCTCGATCGTGCCCGAACTGGCGGGGAAACTTTAGAGCATTTCCACTGAAAACCGCTTCGACGGAAATGCTCTGGCCGGGATCTGTGACCGGTCATGATTGCGCCGCGCAGCGGGGCGGTCATGCCCGGACCATGCGGACTGCACGATGTGCCGGTTGGTATTCGGGATGAAGAACGGTATGGCGCGGTGGGTGGTGTATTCTCTGCTGGCCATGTTCGGGCTGGCGGTGTCGAGTGCCGGAGGACGAGCGGAATCCGCGCTGGAAAAACCTGCTGGAAGGACAAGCCGGGTAGCGCTTCTGACGGGGAGAGGCGCCGGGCAGGACAGGGTTGCGGCGCCTGTGCGGGAGCGCGAGCGTACGGGGATGGCGGCGAGCGCGCTGGGATCGACCTGGCCGGAAGTACGGGTGGTGCCGGAGGATGACCGGATTCTCGGCGCCATCGGCGGGCTTCGCACCCGGCTGGAGCAGCATGGCTTTACCTTTACCCTGACCTACCTGACCGAAAGCCTTGGCGTGGTGGCCGGCGGACGGCGGCGGGGGTTCGATTACACGCATCAGATCGTGATGGGGGGCGATCTGGATTTTGAAAAGATGGCGCGCATCAGGGGGCTGTCTTTTCATATGCTGGGGATTCAGCGGGCCGGTCGCAATGTGGCGACGGATTACATGGGGGTGACGCCCCTGATCCAGCCGCAGGAAGATTATGGCGTGGGCGGCGGTGTGCTTTACAAGCTGGTCTATATGTATGCCGAACAGACCTTCCTGAACAGGACAGTGACGGTGGATTTCGGCCGCATGCCGGCCAACATGAAATTCGGCACGTCCTATCTGGGCTGTTACGCACTGAACATGATTACCTGCGCCCATCCGTCCGGGCTTTCGAATGCCACCAAATGGCGGTCGTGGCCGTTTTCGCAATGGGGGATGCTGGCGCGGGTCAAGCCGGGGCACAGGCTTTATGCGCAGGCGGGACTGTTCGAGTCCTCGCCGACCGAAGGTGGGCGGGCGGGGTTCGATTTCTCTTTTGCACAGAACGGGTTTGTCGTTCCCATGGAGGTCGGGTGGGAGCCTGTGCTGGGGGCGGGAAAGATGCCGGGGCATTACAAGCTGGGAGGCTATGTCGACAGTTCGGACCATCCCGACCCGTTCATTTCGACCGATGGCCGGCCGAAGCTGGTTTCCGGTCTGCCGGGGCGGGTCGAGCGCCAGCGCGGGGCCTGGTATGTCGGGGGCGACCAGATGGTCTACCGGTACGGACGCGCCGCCAACCAGGGCATTATCCTGTACGGGATCGCCGGGTGGAATGTGGGGGCGTCGCTGCCCAACCGGAGCCAGTATACGCTCGGGATCATTTCGCAGGGGATGATTCCAGGCCGGATCACGGATGCTGTTTCGTTTTTCTGGACGCGGCAGAGGGTGAATCCCGCGATAACATCGCAGCAGACGATGCAGATGGAAGAGGGGCTGCCGCTGCTCAACGGTGTGCGGTCGCCGCAAACATCGTTTCATGTTCTGGAACTGACCTACACGGCCTTCGTCAGTCGCGGGATCAAGCTGCTGCCCGATATGCAATATATCATTCGCCCGGATGCGAATCACGTTTATCCGAATGCCCTGCTGATGGGCTTCAGGCTTCTTGCCCAATTGTGAAGAATGTGCCCCCATAAAGGGAAGATGGACGAAGACGGGATTTTCGTTCTGGCCCGACAACCGTGCGACGGGCCATGTCGTTATCCCTTGCACCATGTTGTATCGGGGTGCTGCGCGTGGCGTGGCGGGCCGGCACGATCGGGGGCAGGAGCGGACATCGGGGTGTATGCCCGCCGGCTTCGAGAGTCTCCTTCGCGACAAGAAAAACAAGAACGGAGGGCGTTGTGATCGGAAAATATCGCTGGCTCATCTGCGGCCTGCTGTTTGCCGCGACGACCATCAATTATGTCGACCGGCAGGTGCTGAGCCTGCTGAAGCCCCTGCTTGAACACCGGTTCGGCTGGTCGGAAAAGGACTACAGTTATCTCGTGATCGTTTTCCAGGCCTGCTATGCCCTGGGATTCGTCTCGTTCGGCAAGCTGATCGACCGGCTGGGTACGCGGCTGGGCTATGCGCTGTGCATGGCGGTGTGGAGCCTGGCCTCCATCGGGCATGCGCTGGTCGGGGGGATGGCGAGCTTCGCTGTGGTGCGCGGGATGCTGGGATTTGGCGAGGCCGGAAATTTTCCCTCGGCGCTCAAATCCGTCTCGGAATGGTTTCCGGCGCGCGAGCGTTCGCTGGCGGTGGGGATCGTGACCGCCGGCACCAGCATCGGCGCGATCATGGCGCCTGCGACCGTGCCGTGGCTGGCGGCGACGTATGGCTGGCAGGCGGCCTTTATCGTCACCGGCCTTTCCGGCTTCGGCTGGCTGGGTCTGTGGTTCTACCTGTATCGCCTGCCCGAGGAGACGCGCGCGCTGTCGCCGGACGAACTGCGCTATATCCGCCAGGACAGGCGGGACAGCGACGGGCCGGAATTCAGGGGGCGCTGGATCGACCTGCTGAAGGTGCGGGCGACCTGGGCGTTTGCCGTGGGCAAGTTCATGACCGACCCGATCTGGTTCTTTATCCTGTTCTGGCTGCCCTCCTATTTTTCGGACCGGTATCACCTCAACCTGAAACATCTGGGCCTGCCGCTGATGGCGGTCTATTGCGCGACCTCGGTGGGCAGCGTGGGTGGCGGCTGGCTGTCGTCCTTTCTGATCGGTCGCGGGTGGAGCGTGATGGCGGCCCGCCGCATCACCATGCTGATCATGGCCGTGATGGTCGTGCCCCTGGCGTTTTCGGCGCAGATCCATGGAATGTGGATGATGGTGGGGCTGCTCAGCCTGGCTGCCGCCGCCCATCAGGGCTGGTCGGCGAATATCTATTCGATTCCGGCGGATCATTTTCCCAAGGAGATGATTGCCTCGGTGCAGGGGATCGGCGGGCTGGCAGGGTCGATCGGCGGCATGATCTTTCCGCTTGGCGTCGGGGTGCTGCTGGATCACTACCGCCAGGCGGGCCATATCGACATGGGGTACGCCATTCTGTTCGCGGTGTGCGGGAGTGCGTACATTCTCGCGTGGATCGTCATCCAGATCCTGAACGGGCAGGGGCTGTTTCCCCGGAACTGCCTTGCCGGATGGCGGAGAAGAATGCCGCGACGGCGCCATGCCGTCTCCGGCGCGTAGGCGGGCCTTCGGCCAACAGAACCGAGCACAAGAAGAATATCGGAAAGAAGAAAAGGATCAGTGGGCATGGAACCTTCGGAGAAGCGCCAATTCGGCCGGACCGGCCTGGACGTGACCGCCTTTGCCTTCGGCACCGCGCCGATCGGCAATTTTCTGCGTGAGATGGAGGAGGACGTGGCGGAGGGCATGATCCGCCATGCGTGGGATGCCGGCGTGCGCTTTTATGATACCGCGCCGATGTATGGGCATGGGCTGGCCGAGTTGCGGCTGGGCCATGCGCTGCGCTGGAAGGCGCGCGATGAATTCGTGCTGGCGTCGAAGGTCGGGCGGGTGCTGCATGCCGCGCGGCGGTCGGAGATCGACTTCGCGCCGTGGAGCAATGCCGCGCCCAACCGGATGGCCTTCGACTACAGCTATGACGGCACCATGCGGTCGTTCGAGGATTCGCTTCAGCGGCTGGGGCTGGAACGGATCGACATGATGTTCATCCATGACGTGGACCGCTTTACGCAGGGGGATGCGCAGCCCGAACTGTTCGCGCAGGCGATGGACGGGTGCTGGCGGGCGCTGGAACGGTTGCGTGCCGAGGGCGTGGTGAAGGCCATCGGCGTGGGGGTGAATGAGTGGGAGGTCTGTCATCAGGCGCTGACGATGCGGGATTTCGACTGTTTCCTGCTGGCGGGGCGCTACACGCTGCTGGAGCAGGATGCGCTGGACGCGTTCCTGCCGCTGTGCGAGGCGCGGGGGGCGGCGGTGCTGGTCGGCGGGGGGTTCAATTCCGGCATTCTGGCGACCGGCGCGGTACCGGGGGCGAAATATAATTATGCGCCGGCCTCGCCCGCCATCATGGAGCGGGTGGCACGGATCGAGGGCGTGTGCCGGGAGCATGACGTGCCGTTGCCGGCGGCGGCGCTCCAGTTCGTCGTGGCGCATCCGGCCATTCCGTCCTTCTGTGCCGGGACGCGGACCGTCGAGCAGCTTGAGCAGAACCTGCAATGGTTCAGCTATCCGATTCCGGCGGAATTCTGGGCCGACCTGAAGCGGCATGGGCTGCTGCGGGAGAACGCGCCGACGCCGTGACGGGCGGGGCCGGGACTTCACGCGGCTGTGCGATCGGGTGCGTTGATTTACGGCCGCATTTAGGTAACTATCTAGTTCGATAATAAGAGCGCCGCATCGTCGTGAAAACCGGCCCCGAAGCCGACGACATGCAGAAGATGCAGGTGCCCCGGAGACAGATATGTCCTTCATCAAGCAATATATCGAGCAGCAGACGATCAATCGCCGCAACCTGCTTCTGCTCTCGGCCTACGGGTTGGGCGGCATGGCGGCGGCGGCCTCCTTCCGGCCCGGTTTCGCCCGCGCGGCGGGGCAGGACCCCAAGATCGCGTGGAGCTATCGCGACCGGACCAATCCGTACTGGAATTCGATCGTCTCGGGTGGCGAAGGCTTCGTGGAAAGCCTCGGCCTGCCCAAGAGCGCGCTGCTGAACCTGATCAATGGCGGGTCGAGCGAGAAATCCCTTTCCGATATCAAGGCGCTGCTCTCGCGCTATGGCAGTGGGGTGGCGCTGGCCGCCGACCCCAACGACATGCCCAACTGCCGGCCGGTGGTGGAGGCGGTGGTCGGTGCGGGGGCGTATGTCTCGACGATCTGGAACAAGACCGACGACCTGCATCCGTGGGATTTCGGCGACCATTATGTTTCGCACATGACATGGTCGGATGTCGGGCCCTCGGAACAGACGGCGCGGATTCTGTTCGATGCCATGGGCGGCAAGGGCGGGGTGGTGCATCTGGGTGGCATCGCGTCGAACAATCCGGCGATCGAACGGCTGGCCGGGTTGAAGAATGCGCTGAAGAGTTACCCGAATGTCGAATTGCTGGCCGTGCAGGCCGCGGACTGGGATACCCAGAAGGCCAACCAGGTGATGTCCGGTTTTCTGACCCGCTATGGCGACGCGATCAAGGGCGTGCATTGCGCCAGCGATACCATGGCCTATGGCGTGATCGAGGCGCTGCGGGCCGAAGGCATCGAGAACATGCCGGTGGTGTCGTATGACGGCAACCCGCAAGCGGTGGACCTGGTGGCGCAGGGCAAGATTCTGGCGACCGTGTTCACGAACCCTTACTGGGGCGGGGGCATTACGGCGGCGCTGGCCTATTACGCGGCGACCGGTTTTTTCAAACCCTCTGCCGAACCCAAGGAACATCGGGAATTCTATGGGCCGACCGTGCTGATTACCACCAAGGATGCCCGGGATTTCAAGGCGAAATACATCGACAGCAACCCGAAATATGACTGGAAGGATTTCTGGGGGCTGAGCAAGGGCCAGATCCAGTACCGGTCATAAGAGTCCCGGATTTTTCCCGGTTGTCCTGATGCGTCGTTTCCTGAAAACGAGATGCAACCATGAAACATGGTCTTGTGATGGACAATATCAGAAAATGGGTGCCGTTTCTGGTGTTGCTGGTGCTTGTATTGTTCTTTGCGGCAGTGAATCCCCATTTCCTGTCGCTGCGGAATTTTGCCCGGATCGCCGTGTCGTCCTCGCCGGCGCTGATGGTGGCGGTGGGGGCGACCTTCGTCATCCTGATGGGCTCGATCGACCTGTCGATGGAAGGCACCGTGGCGGTGTGCGCGGTGGTCTTCGCCATGCTGCTGAACCGGCTGGGCGGGTCGCTGGCCCATATGGGGTGGTTGGCCATTCCGGGCGCGATGATTGCGGGGGGCGTGCTGGGGGCCGTCAATGGCCTGATCCATGTGCGGCTGCGGATTCCCTCGTTCATGGCCAGCCTGTCCATGGGGTTTGTCGGTGTCGGCCTGTCGCTGCTGATGACGGGGGGCAATCGTATCCTGATCGGCGACCCACTGTTCCGCTCGCTGCTGACCGTGCGGATCATGAGTTTTCCGCTGATGGCGTATGCGGCGCTGGGCGGGTTGCTGGTGGCCTGGTTCATTCAGGGCCGGACGACCATCGGCCGGAATTTCTATGCCATCGGCGGCGGGGAGGATCTGGCACGGGCATCGGGGCTGAATGTCGGCCGGGTGCGGGTGATCGGCTTTGTCCTCGCGGGTGTCTTCTTCGCGCTGGGGGCGGTCCTGGCGGTGGCGCGGCTGGGGATTGCGGAAACCGAGACCGGGACCGGGTTCATGTTCCTCTCCATTACCTCGGTGGTGGTGGGGGGCACGGCGCTGGCCGGGGGATCGGGCGGTGTGTGGAACACGCTGGTCGGTGTGCTGATCGTGAATGTCATCGGCAACGGCATGGTGGTGGTGGGACTGCCTGACTACCTCCAGGACGGCGTGCTCGGGCTGCTCGTGATCACGGCGGTGTATCTGTCCATGGATCGCCGCGGGCTCTCCTTCGCAAGGTAATGTGCCATGTTCGAATTGCGGAACGTCGAAAAGCGTTATCCGGGCGTCCATGTTCTCAAGGGGGTCGATCTGGCGATCGCGCCCGGCGAGATCATCGGGCTGGTCGGCGAGAACGGGGCGGGGAAATCCACCCTGATGAAGATCATCTACGGCGCCGTGCAGCCGGATGCCGGCAGCGTCCTGATCGACGGGGCGCCCGTCCATTTCCGCAGTCCGCGCGACGCGATGAAGATGGGCATCGGCATGGTGTACCAGGAGCAGTCGCTGATTCCGAACCTGAGTGTGATGGAAAACATCTTTCTGGGGTTCGAGCAGCAGTTCGTGCATCTGGGCGTGATCCAGTGGCGCAGGATGGCGCAGGCGGCGCGGGTGCAGTTGCGCAAGGTGAAGCTGGATATCGACCCCGGCATGATCACCTCGCGCCTGACCTTCGCCCAGCGCCAGCTTGTGGAACTGGCGAAGGTGCTGGCGCTGGAGGAGCGCGTCGAGGGGCATCTGGTGATCCTGCTTGACGAGCCGACATCGGTGCTGTCGAAGGATGAAATCGACCTGCTGTTCGGCCTGGTGCGGGAATTGCGGCGGCGGGCCTCGTTCATCTTCGTGTCGCATCGGCTGGACGAGATCATCGCGCTGTCGGACCGCATCTATGTGCTGAAGGACGGCATCGTGGTCGATGTGCTCGCGGCGAAGGACGCGCGGGTGGAGACCATCCAGAAGAAGATGGTCGGGCGGGATATCGCGCTGGAATATTATCGCGAGAACCGGCAGGTGCCCTTCGATGCGGGCAGGGTGCTGCTGGAACTGGACCATGTCGTGCTGCCGGGCCGGCGCCATGAGGTTTCGCTGACGCTGCATGCGGGCGAGGTGCTGGCGCTGGTGGGTGTGGAAGGCGCCGGGCGCGAGGGAATCCTGCGCGCGATCTTCGGGTTGAAGGCGCCGGAAAGAGGCACGATCCGCATCCGGGGCGAGGCCATGCGGACCTTCAGCGCCTCGAACAGTGTCGCGCATGGTGTCGGGTATATTCCGCGCGAGCGGAAGATCGAAGGCATCGCCAGCGGCATGAATGTCTACGAGAACATGACGCTGTCGCAGATGGGGCGGTATTCCCGTGGCGGGGTGCTGGATATTCCCGCCGAGCGGGCGCTGGCGCGGGACTGGATCAAGCGGCTGTCGATCAAGGTGCCGTCGGAAGAATCCGACTGCGGAAACCTCTCGGGTGGCAACCAGCAGAAAGTGGTTCTGGCCAAGTGGCGCAGCGGTGGGTCGGACATCATCCTGCTCGATCATCCGACGCGGGGCCTCGATATCGGCGCGAAGGAAGATGTCTACGACATGGTGCGGGACATGTCGGCCGACGGGGTCGGGGTCATTCTGGTCGCGGATACATTGGAGGAGGCCATCGGCCTCAGTCACACCATTGCTGTCATCAAGGATGGAGAGATCAGGACATGGTTCAATTGTCAGCCGGGCGCAAAGCCTTCTCTCTACGACCTGATCCATCACATGGTATGACCGACCGGGTGGCGCTGGCCGAGCGGCTGCGGCGGCATTTTCCGTGGATCACGCTGACCACCCTGACCATTCTGGTCGGCTTCACGGATGTGAATTTCCTGCGGCCGGACAATCTGCTGAACCTGGCGGCGGATATCGTGCCGCTGCTGATCATGGCCATCGGCATGACGCTGGTGATCTATATCGGCAGCATCGACCTGTCGTCGCAGTCGATCGCCAACATGGCGACGGTGCTGGCGACGATCGCGCTGCCTTCGGCGGGTGTCGGGGCCGGGGTGCTGGTGCTGGCCGTCGGGCTGGCGTTCGGTGCGGTGTCGGGGGTGGTGACCACGCGGCTGAAGGTGCCGTCCTTCATTTCCACGCTGGCCGTGGGAGGCATTGCGCTGTCGGTGGGGCAGTTTGCCTCCGGCCAGCAGGCGCTGCACATGGACGCCGGGCAGCGGCTTCATGCCTTCGGCTGGATGGTGGGGCGCACCGCCGGCATTCCGCATGAACTGGTCGTGGCGCTGCTGCTGGTGGTGGTGGCGTGGTTCATCCAGGGGCGGATGACGGCCGGGCGGACCTTCAAGGCGATCGGGGCCGGCGAGCCGGTGGCCGTGTCCTCGGGCATCCGGGTGGAACGCTACAAGATCCTGGCCTTTGCGCTGTCCGGCATGTTCGCGGCTGCTGCGGGGCTGGTCTTCTCGGTCAAGCTGTCGGGCGGGTCGCCTACGCTGGCGGAAGGGTTCCTGCTGCCGGCCATCGTCGCGGTGCTGGTGGGGGGCACGCCGCTGACCGGGGGCGTGGGCGGTGTGATCAATACCGTGATCGGCACCATGATCGTGGCGGTGATCCGGGCCAGCATGCTCTATCTGAACATTCCCGCCATGGGGCAGCAGATTTTCTTCGGCCTCGTGCTGATCGTGGCGATCGCCACGACCATCGACCGCTCGAAAATGCGGATCGTCAAATAATCGGATCGCCCTGGAAGCGATCCGGGAGAACGGACATGGACACTATGGAAGCGGCGGTGCTGATGGCACCGGGGCAGTTCGAAGTAACGCGCGTGCCGGTGCCTGCCGTCGGGCCGGACGATGTGCTGGTGCGGGTGGATCGCTGCGGCATCTGCGGGACGGATGTGCATATCTTCCAGGGCCATTATGCGGCGGACCGGCTGCCCTTTATTCCGGGGCATGAATTCACCGGCACGCTCGCGCGGCTCGGCGAGCGGGTCAGCGGGCTGGCGGTGGGCCAGCGGGTGGTGGCCGATATCAATATCGGCTGCGGGCACTGCTATTTCTGCCGCCGGAACGAGATTCTGAACTGCGCGGAGATGCGACAGGTCGGCATTCATCGCGATGGCGCGTTTGCCGAATATGTCGCGGTGCCGGCGCGACAGATCATTGTGGCGCCCGAGGACGTGGCGCCGGAGGTGCTGGCGCTGACCGAGCCGGTGGCCTGTGTCGTGCGGGCGGCGCGCAAGGCGGGGGCAGGGTTCGCGCAGTCGGTGGTGGTGCTGGGGGCCGGGCCGATCGGCAACCTGCATATCCAGATGATGCGCCTGGTCGGGGCGGCGCCGATCATTGCCGTCGAACTGTCGCCCGAGCGGGCGGAACTGGCGGCGCGTGGGGGGGCGGATGCGGTGGTGACCCAGCCTGAGCGGGCGCTGGAGGTGGTGCGCTCCATGACCGGGGGGCGCGGGGCGGATATCGTGATCGAGAGCATCGGCCTGCCCGCGCTCTATGCGCAGGCGTTCGAGATGATCCGGCCGGGGGGGCATGTGGCGGCGTTCGGCATTACCGGGCCGGACGATACGATCCCGCTGCGGCTGCTGGACGTGGTGCTGAAGGAAAACGCGATCAAGGGATCGGTGGCCGGCATGGGCGAGGACATGCACGATGCGCTGGCCCTGCTGACGCACGGGCGGTTTCAGGTGGAGCCCTTTACCGGCAGCGTCGTGCCGCTGCGTGCGATCCAGTCGGCGTTCGATACGTTGCGGGATCGGCCGGGGGTGTTGAAGGTGCAGATCAGTCCGGGGGGATAGTCTTCGTTCTTTTTTGAAAAAAAGAACCAAAAAAATTTGATTCTTTCGGGAGTTTTTTGCTGGGGCGCGCGATGGCCCTGAGCGGATCGAAAGTTTTTTCTTCTTTTCGGGAGACAAAAGAAGAGAAGGGGGAGCGGATTAAGCACCGCTCCCCCTTTTGGTGTTCAGGCCGCCGCCCGACGGGGTGGGGTGACGTGGGGGTGGAACAGGCCGGCGTCCATGAGGCGCAGGGTGGGCGAGATCAGGAGCGGGGCCCGGGCCTGGTCGAGGATCTGGGTCTGGAGGTCGATGCCCGGTGCGATTTCGGTGACCATCAGGCCGTCGGGGGTGAGTTGCATGACGCAGCGTTCGGTAACGTAGAGGATTTCCTGTCCCTGGGCGATGGCGCGGGGGCCGGAGAAGGAGATCTGCTCTAGCTCATCGACGATTTTCGCGATCTTGCCTTCGCGCTCGATGATCAGGCGGCCATCGGCGATGGAGAATTTGGCGCCGGCGTTGAAATAGCCCGAGAAAATGATGCGCCGGGCGCGGGACGTGATGTCCACGAAGCCGCCCGAGCCGGCGGTGACGTGGGGCTGGGCCGAGAGCTTGGAGACGTTGACCGAGCCGTTGGGGTGGATCTGGAGGAAGGAGAGCAGGGAGACGTCGAAGCCGCCGGCCTGGAAATAGGTGAACTGGTGCGGCGAGGCGACGAAGGCCTCGGCGTTGGCGGCGCAGCCGAACTTGAAGTCGAGCAGCGGGATGCCGCCGACGGCGCCCTGTTCGATCACCCAGGTGACGTCGCCGTGGCGGCCTTCCTCCAGCAGGATGCGCGGCACGTTGGCCGAGATGCCGAAGCCGATATTGACCGCCCAGCCGGGCCGCAATTCCCGCGCGACGCGCCGGGCCATGACCTTGGCGACGTTGAATTCGGGCAGGGCGAAGCTGTCGAGGGGCTTGAAGACCTCGCCCGAGATCGCCGGGTCGTATTGGGTGGCGGTGGTCTGGAGCTGGTCGGGTGTTTCGACGACGTAATCGACCAGGATGCCGGGTACGCGCACGTCGTGGGGGCGCAGGGTGCCGGACTGGGCGACGCGGCGGACCTGGGCGATGACGATGCCGCCGTTATTATGGGCGGCGAGGGCGAGTTCCATCGCGCCCAGATAGGCGCCTTCGTCCTCGAAGGTGAGGTTGCCGCGTTCGTCGCCGGTGGTGGCGCGGATGATGGCCACGGTGGGGCGGATGGCGGGGAAATAGAGCCATTCCTCGCCCATGAAGTCGATCCTGCTGACGACGGGCTCGGCCTGGGCGGCCTCGTTCATCGCGCAGCCTTCCTGCGTGGGGTCGACGAAGGTGTCGAGGCCCACTTTCGTCATTACGCCCGGTCGTTTGGCGGCGCCTTCGCGCAGCATGTCGAAGATGATGCCGCTGGGCACGTTGTAGGCCGCGACCTCGTTGCGCCTGACCATCTGCCGGATGAGCGGCGGTTCGGCCGAGGAAGGGCCGGAGGGGTAGGAGCCGCCGATGATCCGGCTGATCATGCCCGGCTGGGCCAGGTGGTCCACGCCCCTGGTGCCGAACATGTCGCCGGCGGCGATGGGATGGATGGTCGTGAGGTTGCGCGGGGCGCCTTCGGTGCGGAAACGCGCGCCCAGGGCTGCGAGGATGGCGTCGGGGCAGCACAGGCCGCTCGATGAATTCACGGCGACGATGGCGCCATCTTCAACCAGCGATGCGACGTTCGTGGCCGTTCTGATTTTCGACATGCCGGATTCTCTTCTGGCTAAATGTAACTATCTGGTTAGATATATGATCGGGCGTGGCGGCCGCAAGGGAAGAAGGCGGGGTGCGCCATCACACTGGCGTTTGCCGGGTGGCATTTGCCGGCGGCCTGTGATCCGAATGAGGGTATGGACCGGGAGGGTGGCCGTGGAACCTGTTGTGCGTGCGCTCTTTTTCGCGCGGGTGGCCGGGATGGCGGTGGTTTGCCGCCGCCGGCTGGTGAGGGTGGCAAAAGCCTTGTGAGCGCTTCTGCCTGGGGCTAAATTTGCGGCCATATCTGGTCGCGTCCATTCGACGGCCGCACTGCTGGTCGCCGCCGCGACAAGGATATCCGTATGTCAAGAACACCGAATGCCATCAAACGGGGCGAACCGCGCAGGAAAGGGGCGGAGCCGGAAGCGGCCGTGCCGAACCCCTCGCCGGCGCGCACCCGCGATGCCGAGGCGACGCAGAAGCGCATTCTGGCGGCGGCCAAGCGGGAGTTCGCCATGAGCGGGCTGGCCGGGGCGCGCGTCGATGTGATCGCCGAGAAGGCCGAGGCCAACAAGCGCATGATCTACCACTATTTCGGTGGCAAGGAGGCGCTGTTTACCCGCGTTCTGGAAGATGCCTACACGGACCTCTATCAGGCGGAGCAGTCGCTGAAGCTGGATCATCTGGAGCCGGTGCAGGCGCTGGAAAGCCTGGTGCGGTTTACGTGGAATTATTATCTGGATAACCCGGAATTCCTGACGCTGGTCAACAGTGCGAACCTTTACAAGGCCATGCATCTGCGGGATTCCCGGATTATTCCCGTCATCAGCCAGAGCCGGCTGAAACGGCTGCAATCGCTGCTGGATCGGGGGGAGAAGGCCGGGGTGTTCCGGGGGGGCGTCGATGCGATGCAACTGAACATCACGATCGCGGCCATCGGGTATTATTACCTGACCAACCGGTTTACGGGTTCCATCATCTTCAACTGCGATTTCATGGCGCCGCAATCGCTGAAGAAGCGGATCGAGTTCAATATCGAGACGATCCATAACATGGTGTGCAGGTAAGCGCTTTCCCCCGCGCCGTACGCCCCCTTATTCCATGGCCGGGAGGGTTGTGCCTTCGTCGGTCCGGGCGTCGCGCTTCCTGCGTGGGAGGAAGAAAGCGGGGCAGATGGCGAGGAGAATAAGCCCGAACGACCACAGGAATGTGTGGCTGAATGCCGTGTCGAGCGCGGATGTCAGCCGGGCCTGCGCGGCCGGAGGGAGGGTGCGCAGGGCCCCCAGGCCGCTCTGGGCGGCGGGGGTGATGCCGGAAAGCTGGTGACTCAGCACCACAGCGAGCAGTGCCGTGCCCATCGAGCCGCCGACGCGCTGCACCACGTTCAGCCCGCTGGTGGTGCGGGCGACCTGATGGCGCTGCACGGTGCTCATCGCCGCACTCATCGAAGGCATCATGGTGGCGCCCATGCCCAGGCCGAGCAGGAACAGCATCGGTTCGATGGTCCAGAAGGGTGTGGTGCTTTCGATCCGGCTCAGGGCCAGCATGCCGGCTGCCACGCATGTCAGGCCCGCCAGGACGACCTTGCCGGCGCCGATCCGGTCGGTCATGCGGGCGGCGAGTGGCATGGAGAGCATCGCGCCGATGCCCTGGGCGGCGAGGAGCAGGCCGGCGTCGAAGGCGGGCTCTCCCCTGACGATCTGGAAATAGAGTGGCAGGATCAGGGACATGCCGAAGAAGGCGGTGCCGAACAGGAAGGTGGTCAGCGCGGAGGCGCCGACCGTGCGGCGGGTGAACATCCGCACGTCGATCAACGGGTCCTGATGGCGCAGGGCATGCACGATGAAGGCGGAGATGAGCGCCAGGCCGGCGATGGCCGCGATGTCTCCGGTGGAGGCGCTGAAATCGCCGGCCGCCGCGATCCGGGCGAGGCCGAAGACGAAGAGCGCCAGCCCCGGCGAGAGCAGGAGCAGGCCCAGCCAGTCCAGCGCATGGTGGGGCTTGGGGGCGTCGGGCGCCAGAACGCGCTGGGCGGCGTAGAGCGCGATGGCGCCGACGGGCAGGTTGACGAAGAAGATCCAGCGCCATGACACGTCGTCGACCAGCCAGCCGCCGAGGATCGGGCCGCAGATCGGCCCCAGCAGCATCGGCACGCCGATGATGCCCATCAGCCGGCCGATGCGTCTGGGCCCGGCGGCGTGGCTGAGGATCGTCATGCCGGCGGGCATGATCATGCCGCCGCCCAGCCCCTGGAGCACGCGGAACAGGATCAGCTTCGGCATGGACCATGCCGCGCCCGACAGGGCGGAACCGCCCAGGAACAGGAGGATCGACGCCATGTACAGCCGCTTGGTGCCGAAGCGGTCGGCCGCCCAGCCGGTCAGGGGGATGACGGTGGCCAGGGCCAGCATGTAGCCGGTCGAGATCCATTGGGTCGTGGCCAGTGATGCCCCGAAATCGCGTGACAGGTCGCGGACCGCCACATTGATGATCGTGGTGTCGAGGATCGACATGAAGGTGCCCAGGACCACCACCGCCGCGATCCGCAGCAGGTGCGGGTCCAGCCTGTCGTCATCCGGGCGGGGTGTGGGGGCGGCATTCATTGTGCGGCTTTCGGTCGGGCTGTCGGATGGGGGCTGTCGGAATATTTCTGCGGCTTTTCTTCGGGAAAGGAAACGGTTCTGCCGCGATGTGCGGGCGTTGTGGAGACGTTGCCGTTCAGGCCGGATCGTCGGGTTCGTACCAGGCGAGTTTCGCGAAAATGTCCTCGCAGGCCAGTAATCTGGCGCGTTCCTCCGCCGTCAGGGCGTGGGCCATGGCGCGGGCTAGCCATTCCCGCCGCCTTTCCATGTCGGCAGAGAGGGCGCGCAAACCGTCCTGTGTGAGTGAAAGGATGATTTCGCGCCGGTCGGCCGGGTTGGGCTGGCGCGCGATATGGCCGTGCTGTTGCAGCGTGGCGATGATGCGCGTCAGGGACTGGGGTTGCAGGAGTTCGTGCGCCGCCAGTTTTGCCGCCGGCATCGGGCCGAGCCGGTAGAGCGTGCCCATGATGCCGATCATCGCGAGTGGCAGGGAGTCCTCGGGACGCTCGCGGCGCAGGCGGCGGCCCAGCCAGAGGATGCCGCTCATCAGCCGGGCGATATCGCGGGTGCGTATGTCTGTCATTTAGTACGTACTGCGTATCTTTTGAATGGTCATATGATACGCATAGCGTATGAGTTCCTGTGTGCCTATGATTGAAGAAGGGTCGATCCCGTGGGTTTGAAGAGCCACATGGCGGACGTGCTGCGCCTGGAGCGGCAGATGGAACTGCGGTGGCTGGACATTGTCCTGTCCAGTGGGTTGATCGTGCTGCCGATCGCGCTCGGCCTTCTGGCGGGGCGGCTGGGGATGGGACTGGCGGTTGCGACGGGGGCGCTGCTGGCCAGCAATGTGACGCTCCATGGCTCGGCGCGGGCGCGGATGGAAGAGATCGGGCTGATTACGCTCTCGCTTTTGCTGGCGTGTCTTGTCGGCGGGTGCCTCGCCGGTGGCGGGGGCTGGGCGGATATGGGGTTGTGGGGGGCGACGACGCTGGCGGCCCTGATCGGGAATTTCGACCGGATCGCGGCGATCGTCACGGGGCGGTTCATTGTCTTCGTCGTGATCCTGACCGAGATGGCACGGCAGGCGCATCATCCGCATGCGCTGGTGGTGCCGGTGATGACGGGGGGGGGTTGTGGCCGCGTGCCTGATTTCTCTTTGGGCGAAGGGGTCGCCTGCTGCGCCGTTGCCGCCGCCGTCCGGTATCGGGCTGAAGGCGAAGGTGCGACGGTGGGGGCGGTCGTGCCGCAGCCTGTCGGCCTGCCAGTTTCCGCTCAGGCTCTCCGTCCTGATGGCGCTGACCCTGGCGATGGATGGATTCTGGCCGGAGCGGCATGCCCTCTGGGCGGCGCTGACCGTGGCGCTGCTGTGCCGGCGGCAGTTGGAGCCTGTGCCGATCCGTGCCTCGCAGCGGGCGCTTGGGGCTGCGCTTGGCGTGCTGCTGTCGTGCCTGTTTCTGTTTCACACGCCTTCGCGTGGCGCGTTCATCCTGTTTCTGGCGGGGCTTGGCATTGCGAGCATGGTGGCGCGCAGGCACAATTACATGCTCTACAGCATGGTTGCGACGCCGCTGATCATGGTGCTGGTCGGCGGGGGGAGGCCCATTGGCGAAGCGATTCTGGTCGATCGGCTGGTCTCGACAGTCGCGGGGGCGGTTCTGCTTGTGGCGGTGAATGTCGTCGTCGCGAAAATGATTAAGATATTATGAAAAAATAGACGATCCGGCTCCTGCGTGGCTGAAGGACAGATTGTCGCCACAAAGCGCAACCACGCTTCGGGGTTGAACAAGGCACATGCGGCCTGGGGTCGTTTTTCTGCTTTCTGCATCTGGAGCGGACCATGCAGCTTTCCAGTGTCGTTAACCGGTTCGGTTGGGGGGAGCGCGGCGGGGAACTGCCACGGGAGGCCTCGCGCGACTGGCTGGCCGGGCAGTTGCAGGGGCCGGATGCCGCACGCTTCACCGGCGTGGGCGACACCGCCGACGGGTTGATCGCCCTGCGGACGCAGCGACAGGAGAAGATGCAGGGTGACCCGTTGGTCAAGCCGATCTTCCTGGCAGAGGTCGCGACCCAGTTGGACACGCTGCTGCTGACGGAACAGCCGTTTCGCGAGCGGCTGGCGTGGTTCTGGTTCAATCATTTCACCGTCAGCCTGCGTCAGGGGGGCACGCGCGGCGTGGTGGGGGCCTATATGCGCGAGGCGATCCGTCCGCATGTGACGGGGCGTTTCGTCGATATGCTGCTGGCCGTCATGCGCCATCCGGCCATGCTGATGTATCTGGACAACGCGTCCTCCATCGGGCCGGACAGCCCCGTTGGGCGGAAAAGCCACAAGGGCCTGAACGAGAACCTGGCGCGCGAATGCCTGGAACTGCATACGGTTTCGCCCGCCGCCGGTTACAGCCAGGCCGACGTGACGGCGTTTGCTGCCGTCCTGACCGGCTGGGGGATCGACATGCGCGCCGACCGGCCGGGTTTCGCCTTTCGGGACAAGGCGCATGAGCCCGGAGCGAAGACCGTGATGGGGCAGGTGTTTCCCGAAGGCGAGGAGGGGGGTGTGCAGGCGCTGCATTTCCTGGGCACGCATCCGGCGACCTATCGCCACATCGCCACGCAACTGGTCGGTCATTTTATCTCCGACACGCCGGCGCCGCGCGATGTCGCCCGGATCGTCGCTGTTCTTCAGGCCAGCGGAGGGGATCTAGGGGCTGCCGCGCTGGCGCTGGCCGATCTGCCCGATGCGGCGCGGCCCGGTGGCAAGTTCCGTTCGCCGATGGATTATGCCACCGCCGTCATGCGGGCGCTGTCGCTCGGCGGGGCGCCGAGCCGTCCGGATGACCCGCATGCCCCGGCGCATATCCTGTTCGCGGCTTTCGCCGGGCTGGGCCAGCCGCTGTGGACGGCGCCGCTGCCCAACGGGTGGAGCGACCGCGCGGCGGACTGGTCGGCGCCGGCCGACCTGCTGGCGCGCACCGACTGGGCCTGGCGGATGGCCGCGCATGTGCGTGCGGGCGACCCGCTGGAGATCGCCCATGCGGCGCTCGGCCCGGCCCTGCGGCAGCCGACCGTGCTGGCGATGCGCCAGGCGGGATCTCGCCAGGATGCGCTGGCTCTGCTGTTTTCCTCCCCTGAATTCCAGAGGCGCTGACCCATGATGATCCGTCGTCGTTCCGCCCTGCTGGGGCTTGCCGCAAGCTGGACATGCGGGCGGTCGTCCCTGGCGCTCGCCGGCTCGGGGGGCGGCCCGGACGATCCGCGCTTCGTCGTGATCATCCTGCGCGGTGCGCTCGACGGGCTGGCGGCCGTGACGCCCTATGGCGACCCCGACATCGTGGCGCATCGGCAGGGTTTGCTGCTGCCGCAGCCGGGGCAGGAGGGGGGATTGCTGGATCTGGGCGGCTTCTATGGCCTGCATCCGGCACTGGCGGGGATGCACGAGCTGTATGGCGCGGGGCAGATGCTGCCGATCCATGCGGTGGCCGGGCATTATCGCAGCCGGTCGCATTTCGAGGCGCAGGATTATCTGGAAAGCGGTGCGGACCAGCGGCTGGACAATGGTTGGCTGAACCGCGCCGTGGCCGCGCTGCCGGGGCAAGGTCGTCGCCCGGACGGGTATGGGCTTGCCATGGGCCTGTCCGTGCCGCTGCTGCTGCGGGGTTCGGCGCATATCGGCACTTATGCGCCGGCTGCCAGCCAGCATCCGGACCCGGCGCTGTACCAGCAGATCGCGTCGCTCAATGCGGCTGACCCCCTGACGGGGCCGGCTTTTCGTGATGGATTGAAGGCGCGCGGCTTCTCCGATTCCCTCATGGAAGGGGCACCGGCTGCGTCGCGTCCGGCGGATGGACACAAGCCGGACCCATTCTCCGTTCTCTCGACGGCGGCCGGGCAGATGCTGGCCGCGCCGCAGGGGCCGCGTGTCGCGGCGCTGGAGATCGGCGGGTGGGATACCCATGCCGGACAGGTCGGGCGCCTGAAGGGGCCTCTGGGCCAGCTTGATCGCGGTGTGCAGGCGTTGCGCGAGGCGCTGGGGGCGGAATGGCGCCGGACGATCGTGCTGGCCATGACCGAATTTGGTCGGACCGTACGCATGAACGGTACCGGCGGCACCGACCATGGCACGGCGACGGTCGCCTTTCTGCTGGGCGGTGCCGTGGCCGGGGGGCGGGTAGGGGGAACATGGCCCGGCCTGCGGTCCGACCAGCTTTTCGAAAACCGCGACCTGGCGCCGACGACCGACCTGCGCGCCGTCGCGGCCGGTGTGCTGCGCGACCATCTGGGCGTGCCCCATGGCGCGCTGGCGCGGGTCTTTCCTGGGACGACGGGCGAGACCGTGCGGGGGCTGGTGCGGGTGGCCTGAGCGCCCGTTTGGACGTTACGCAGGCGGCGATCACCAGCGCGCGTTTCCGAACAGGCTCTGAAGGCTGTCGGGCGGTTTTTCCGGCGTCATCCGGTCTGTGGCGGTTGATGTCGACGCCTGGGGGCGGAAATAGTGCGTCCTGACGAAAATTATTTTTCGTTCCCCTTGTTTTAACCAGATATTCAGAATTGTTTTTTTCGCGTGACGACGGAATATGGGATTGTCGTTGCGATCATGGGCCATGTCGTCCCTGGTCGGTTTCCTTGCATCCTATTTTGCCGCACGGGTTCTTCTTCATGTCCGTACTGACGCCGCCTCCGCCGCCGGGCAAACGCAAGGCATGGACGTATCGGCCGGTCGCGGCGCCCCCTCTGGCGGATTTTCTGGCCGGAGGGGAGGCGCGCCAGCGCTTCCTGCGCTATTGGGTGCGGGATAATCGTGGAAATCTCTTTGACCTGGCGTTCTTTTTTACGTTCAGGATGGTTCCTGCCGTCCGGTGTTCGCATTTTGGCCGGTGGTTGGGGCGTGTGCTTGTGCCGCGTGCCTATGTCGGCCCCATGCAGCGCGCCCGCGCCAATTTTACAGCGCTTTTTCCCGATCGGCAGCCGGACGCGATCGCGGGGATGGTCGATGCCTATGTGGAATCGCAGGGGCGGCAGATGGTCGAGTATTCGGCTGTTACGCGACTGGCGCGCCGGCCGGGCGGCGTGTGCCATGTCGGGGTGGAGCATCTGAAGGAATGCCGCGATGGCCCGGTCATCTTCATGGGGCTGCATCTCAGCAACTGGGAAATCCTGATGCAGTGCCTGAGCGATCTGGGGCTGACTCTCTCGCTGAATTATGATCCGCCCCGGCGCCGGGGCCGTCACTGGATCGTGCGGTATGTGCGCACGCGGGCGGGTATCGCGCTGCTGCCGCCGGGACGCCAGGCGGTGCGGCCGGCCCTGCGCGTGCTGGAGGCGGGGGGGGGGGGCAGCTTCTTGTCTTCTGTGATGAGGGGTTCAATGGCCAGATCCGCGCACCCTTTCTGGGCCGTCCGGCCAATCTGGAAACCAATTATGCCCTCGTGGCGCGTCTGGCCCGCCGGACGGGCGCGCGGATTTGCCCGGTCTATCTGACCAGGGAGGAGGGCGTACGGTTCACGCTGACGATTCTGGAATCGTTCGACCTGACTTGTGCGTCTGCGTCGCTGCTGGATGATGTCGAGCGCCTGAATGCGATCGTGGAGCCGCTTGTGCGCAGTCATGCGCCGCAATGGTATTTCATCGATAATCGCATGGTATCGTAGCGCCTGCCGGTGAATGCGCGCGGGCGTCGATCCGGCGTGTGCTTTCTGCGTGCGGCATGTCCTGGAACGGCACGCGGTTGATGCAATGGTCAGGCCCCGGTGATCTGCATGGATGATTTCTGGCATTTGCAAGAAGGCGGATAATTTTTTCCGGTGTTCTTTTTGAAAAGAACGAGGAGAAGAGAGCTTTCTACTGGGGGATTTATTAAATGCTCTATCCATTTCCGATTCAGAATGTGATGGTGTCCGGGAATTTTGTTTATTTTCTTGACGAATTTTTTTTGTCATGGCTTGATGGTTGGTCTGCGTTAGAGGTATCGGGGACTTTTTTTAATGCACGCACGGTTCCGGCAACCGGTCGAGATTGTGGAACATGTTTCCGACACCGCCCTGGAACCGGTTCGCGCGGCATATTATTCCGGGCCGCCAGGGAAATATCTGCATCTGCTCCTGCAGGCCCGGCGGGATTTTCTCTCGATCTGGCGCGTGGGCGATTATCGGGAAAAAGTGTCGCAGATCCGTATTCTCGGGCGCCAGATCGTGCTGGTGAATTCGCCCGAAATGATCCGTGACATCCTGGTGAAGCGGCGCGACAATTACGAGCGCAAGAGCCCGCAGATGCGCCGTGCGCTGGAATATCTGCTGGGCGACGGGCTGTTTATTTCCGACGGGCCGACCTGGCGGCAGCGCCGTGCCCTCGTCTCGGACATCGTGCACAAGGACCGTGTGCCCGCTTTCAGCCCGATCATCGAGCGGACCGCCCTGGACATGGTGCGGCGATGGCAGCAGATTCCCGACCGTACCACCATCGACATCCTGCCCGAAATGGCGGCGCTGACGGCGGAAATCATCTCGCGCAGCGTGTTCGGCCAGGAACTGGGCAATGCTGACACGGCTGAAGTGTCGGAGAGTTTTACGCAATATCAGGCGCTGGTGGACTCGACCAATCCCGGATATTTCCTGGGGCTGGACGAAGGGCTGCCGATGGTGCGCACGCCGGCCCTGCGGCGGGCGGTGCGGCGCCTGCACAACGTGATCGACCGGATCGTCGAGGATCATCTGGCTGGCCGGGGCAGCCATAACTCGATGATGGAACTGCTGATCCGGCGGCAGAAACGCAACCCCGAACTGGGGCTGAACGCGGTGGCCCTGCGCAACGAAGCCGCCACCATCTTCATGGCGGGGCACGAGACTACGGCGGCGACGCTGACCTGGGTATGGTATCTGCTGGCCCGTGCGCCCTGGGTGGAGCGCGCGGTCCATGAGGAAATCGCCGCCGTGTGCGGTGACCGTGCCCCGACCGTGGACGATCTGCCGCAATTGCGCTGGTGCCAGGCGGTGATCGAGGAAACATTGCGGCTGTACCCTCCGGTGCCGATCCTGGCCCGCCAGAGCCGCGATGCGGACCAGATCGGGGATATTGCCGTCCGGCCGGGCTCGCTGATCCTGATCGTGCCGTGGCTTCTGCATCGCACCGAAAGCCTGTTCGAGGCGCCGCATGAATTCCGGCCCGAACGCTTCATGGATGGGCACCGGCCCGAACCCTACAGTTACATCCCCTTCGCCAGCGGGCCGCGTGTCTGTCCGGGCCAGCATTTCGGCATGACCGAGGCCATTCTCTGCCTGGCCATTCTGGCGCAACGCTTCCGGGTCGTTCTGTCGCCGGACCAGAAAGTCGTGCCGCAATGTCGCCTGACGCTGCGGCCGCGCGATGGCCTGCCGGCCATGCTCGTCCACCGGCAGCCCGGCCCCGTCGGAGAGGCCGTGGCGTCGGTGCCGGTTCGGAGCGCGGACAGTCCGGCGGTCGGCTGCCCTTACTCGGCCTGATCCCCACGGGCGGGGGCGTTTGGAGGCTGTTTCAAAGCCCTGCTGATGGCGGCCCGATGGCGGTTTAGCGCCAGACGGGCGGCTTGTGCTGCGCGTCCGTGCGTTATCGGAGCTTTGGGAGTCGGCTCTCGTCAGTCTTGTTTCTGTTCGATTTCTGAATGGAACGTTTCAGGCTGCCTGCCGGGGAAAAACGGGACTTTTCATGATTGCACCGGGGTGGTTGTGCCTCCGGCAACGTGCCCTTACGTCGGCGGCTGTGGGTGCGGTATTGGCGCTCGCGCCCCCTTAACCTCGGGTTATGGCAGGAAGATTTTTTAGATCGTTGACGGTCAATATTATTTTACCGTAACGTTATGTTTGCGGATCATTTCAGTTCAAAACAGATAGTTAGCACGGAAAGAAGCCTCTGATGCCAGACCTGTGGGCCGGGTCGGAGGCGTGCCGTGCCGGTATGTATCGCATCTGGCGGGAGAGAGAAAATGAAAGCTCGGCGGTGGTCGACGCAGGGTCCTCGTGTCAGGGCCGGGTTGCTTCGCACGACGGCGATTGCCGGCCTTGCAGTGGTTTCGGCCGTCTCTTCGGCAGGCGCCGCCGAGAAAACGGTATCTGCCCACAAGCAGCATGGGAAGAAGGCCCATCAGGGCGTGGCGGCCCCGGTTGCCGCCGCCAGTGCCGCGCGGCCTTCTGCCGCGGCGCACCCCCGCCGTGCGGCGCCGGCCCGCCATGATGATCCGGAATCGATCCAGGTCCAGGCGTCGCGCGTCCGCAGTCATGGGGCCGAGGTGGCTGTTACCCGTGCGGTGATGGACCGTTTCGTTTCTGGTACGAATCCGATGCAGATTCTGTCCATGACCACGCCGGGGGCCAATTTTACCTCGACCGATGCGTTCGGCCTGGATACTTACGGCAATACGTTCTACGTGCGCGGTTTCACCCAGATGCAGATCGGTGCGACGCTGGACGGCATTCCGTTGGGCACACAAGGGTTTGCCAACTATAACGGCGTTTCGATCACCCAGGCGATGATTCAGGATGATCTGGGTGGCATGACGATGTCGCAGGGGGCCGGGGCGCTGGATTCGTTCTCGGCGCAGAATCTCGGTGGGGCGATGACCTATACGACCTCCGACCCCAAGGACAAGGCAGGAGGCAAGATCAGCCAGACATTCGGCAGCTACAATGCCTATCGCACCTATGGGCGCGTGGACAGCGGCATCCTGAACCCGACCGGCACCAAATTCTACGCGTCCTTCGCCCGAACCAATACGAATATGTGGAAAGGGCAGGGCTATCAAAGCGAATTGCAGGCCGACGCCAAGGTCGTGCAGCCGGTCGGCGACCGGGGCCGGATAACCGCCTTCTTCGGGTATGGTAATTTCACGCAGGGCAATTACCTGACCATGACGAAGAACATGTGGCAGAAGATGGGCCGCTATTCGACCTATCTGAAGCCGGATTACGAAAAGGCCAAGCTCTGGGCCTATTATGCGCAATATACCAGTGACGTGCCGCCGGGCTACGAGGGCGTTCTGTCGAATGACGAGATCGGCGATTATGCCTGGGATGCCTCTCAGGTGCAGCGCACCTACCTTTCGGCGGTCACGGGGCATTTCGATCTGTTCAGGAATGTTTCTTCGGATACCGTGGCTTATGGCAATGTCAGCAGCGCCATCCATGGCGGCACCAATAACTTCGTGACCTCGCCCAGCTATGGCGTGCCGACCCTGCTGGCCGACGGTACGGTCTCGGGGGTGCCGATGGCGTTGGGGATGGCCCATGCCGCCATGCGCAGGCTGGGCTTCACGCAGAAATTCTCGATCGAGGCGCCGCACAACAACCATATCGAGACCGGCCTGTGGTATGAAAACAACCAGTGGATCTATAATTCGCGCCTGTATGAAGATTACCTGAACGACGCGCATAACTGGAACTCGGACTTCAAGCCCAGCCAGGCCCACACATGGTTTGAAGACACGTACAACACCAATACGTTCCAGTTCTTTTTGCAGGATCGCTGGACGATCATCCCCGGCATGACCCTGCTGGCCGGGTTCAAGTCGCTGACCCAGACGACGCATGGCGGAACGAAGAAGGATTTCACCGACCAACTCGATGCCGAAGGCTGGAACACCTATTATCGGCATGCCGCGAGCGGTACGCTGACCGCTTCGGCGGCCTTTCTGCCGCATTTCAACTTCGATTATCATTTTCTCGATCATCACGAATTCTACTGGGATATTGCCGAGAACATGCGCGCCTACGACTACTACTCGCAGACGTCGAGCAGTACGGCGTGGGGTGGCCTGGGCAATTCCAAGCAGAGTGCGCAGCAGGTTTTCGATGCGAACAAGAACGTGCTGCGGCCGGAGCGGACCTGGAACTACATTGTCGGCTATCGGTATGATTCGCGCTTCTTCTCGGGCAGCGTCGATTTCTATCATACCGACTATTACAACCGCCTGGCCTCCATTACCGAAGGCAGTTCGGCGACGGCGCATAGCGCCTATCTGAATGTCGGGCGGGAGACCATGAACGGCGCGGACGTGATGGCGACGATTCGTCCCTTGCGGGGACTGGAGATTACCAACAGCTTTAGCTGGAACGATGCGGAATATCAGAGCCGCTCGATCAATTACAGCGGTGCCACATACAGCCTGAAAGGCAAGCGGCAGGTCTATTATCCGAAGTTCATGTACAAGGCGAACCTGAACTATACCTGGCGTGAAGTGATGTTCAATTTCAACGCGAACTACATCAGCTCGCGGCCCATGACCTATCTCAACGACGAGTCCATCCCGGCCTACTGGGTGACGAACCTGAACCTGGCCTATAATTTCGGCAAGATCGGCTTTACGCAGAATCTCAAGGCCACGCTGGGGGTGACCAACCTGTTCAACAAGAACTATATCGGCGGTGTCTATGGCGCGGCGTCGGTTTCGGGTGATGACAATGCCAACCTGTTCGTCGCGGCGCCGCGGGAATATTATGGTACGATCTCGGCCGAATTCTGAGAGCCTGACGAAAATGCGCCCTGGTGGCGATCCGGCGAGTGTTTCCTGTGCTTCGGTGCTTACGGCCATCAAGGCCGCTCCGCTCCGATGCTCGGAAACACACGCCGGACGCGGCCCTGACGGGCCGCTCTCGCTCACCAGAGCGCATTTTCGGTCAGGATCTGACATCGACCTCGCCGGGCCGGTGTGGCCCGGCGTCCTGCTTCCGCCTGCCTGAGGATGATGGGTTCGTGAGAAAGATCCTGTTGCTGTCTGCCTGTCTTGTCGCCCTGCCGTGGATGGCGATGGCGGGGGAACCCACCACGCCCGACGGGGGCATTGCCGCCGACATGCCGGAGCATTTCCAGGCGCAGGATTCCAGCTTCGGCTACGTGCGCCGGGATGTGATGATTCCCATGCGCGATGGCGCGAAGCTGCATACGGTCATCATTATTCCCAAAGGCGCCCATGGTGCGCCGATTCTGCTGACGCGGACCCCCTATAGTGCCGACCACATGGTCTCCTTCGGGTCCAGCGGCAATATGGGGCCGATCCTGCAGGGGTATGACAACATGCCCGACGTGATCGCGGATGGCGGGTATATCCGCGTCATTCAGGATGTGCGGGGCAAATACGGATCGGAAGGGCGGTATGTGATGAACCGCCCGATGCGTGGCCCGCTGAACGCGACCGCGGTCGATCACAGCACCGACACCTGGGATACGATCGAATGGCTGGTGCACAACCTGCCGGAAAGCAACGGCAAGGTCGGCATCCTCGGCGTGTCGTATGACGGCTATACCGCGATCACCGCGCTGTTCCATCCGCACCCGGCGCTGAAGGTCTCGGTGCCGATGAACCCGATGGTCGATGGCTGGATGGGTGACGACTGGTTCCATAACGGGGCGTTCCGCGAGGAAATGCTGCCGTATATCTACGAGCAGGACGGTACGCCGAAGAATACGGCCACCTGGTGGGCCAGCCAGTACGATTCCTATGACGTGTTCCTGCGGGCCGGGTCCGCCGGGGCAGCCGGGCGCATGCGGGGCATGGACCAGATCGGCTTCTTCCGCCAGATTCTGGCCCATCCGGCCTATGACCAATGGTGGCAGCTTCAGGCGATGGATCGGCTGCTGCCGCGCGAAGGGCTGACGGTGCCGACGATGCTGGTCCATAGCCTGTGGGACCAGGAGGACAATTACGGTGCCATCGCCCTGTATTATGCGCTGGAGAAAGATCCGGCGGCGGCGTCGCATCTCTGGCTGGCCGTCGGACCTTGGAACCATGGCGGCGAGATCCATGAGGCCAGTACGATGGGGCCGGTCAGGCTGCGCTCCGACACCGGACTGTATTTCCGCCAGAACATTCTGGAACCGTTCCTGGCGCATTACCTCAAGGACAGCAGCATTCCGCTGCCCGCGCGCGTCACGGCGTTCCGCAGTGGCGAGAACAGGTGGGAGAGTGAAAGCGCGCTGCCGCCGCGTGATTGCGCTTCGGGCTGCACGACGCTGCATCTGCAACCGGGCCAGGGGCTTGGCGAGCAGGCGCCGGGTGCCGATGCGGGGGTGGCGCGCTATGTGTCCGACCCCGAGCATCCGGTGCCTTATGTGGCGCGGCCCGTCGTCTCGAAAGGACGGCCGGATTCGAACTGGCGGAACTGGCTGGCGACCGACCAGCGCAACATGGCGGCCCGCCCCGATGTGCTGAGTTTCACCTCGCCGGTGCTGACGGCACCGTTCGTCGTCCGTGGCCAGCCGCATATGCATCTGACCGCCGCCACCACGGGCACCGATGGCGATTTCGTCGTGAAGCTGATCGACGTCTATCCCGACGAGGTGGCCGACCAGCCGGAGATGGGCGGGTATCAGCTCATGATCAGCGCCGACATCCTGCGCGGGCGCTATCGTGAAAGCTTCGCGCAGCCGCACCCCATTCCGGCCAATGTGCAGCAGGCCTATGACATGGCGCTGCCGCTGGCGAACCATACGTTCCTGCCGGGGCATCGGATCATGATCCAGATCCAGTCAAGCTGGTTCCCGCTCTATGACCGCAATCCGCAGACTTATGTGGAGAATATCTTCCTCGCCCCGAAGGACGCCTATCGTCCGGCCACGGTCAGCGTGGATATCGCCCGGAGCTGGCTGGAGGTTCATGGCGGCGCATCAGCGGGCCATTGAGGCGCCGCGACCGCAGGATGCGGGGGTCGTCTGATCGTCGGGCCGGCGGTCGTGCCAGGACAGGACGACCACCGGGGCCATGAAGGCCATATATTCGATGAAGAACAGGCCTATCAGGATCCGCCGGGCGAGGTCTGGCCCGGCGAGGGGGGCCGTCGCGACGTGGAGCGCGGTCAGGATCAGGCCGGTGTAGGACAGCGCGGCGATGGTGATGGCCGCGGCCAGCCAGCATTGTCCGACGATACGGCGTTCCGCCTCGGTGCGCTCGTCCGCCGGTTTGCTCACGATCGGGTGGCGCGACCGAAAACTGGTGAGTGCGGAAAGCGAGATGAGGATGGGCGTCCAGACAAAGATCGTTGTCCATCCGCTGGAGCTCAGTATCTGCCATGCGGCTATGCCCGTCGCGACCGCGCAGGCCGTCAGCACGATCCACAGTTTTGGTGCCAGACGTGGCGTCTGGGAATCCGGGTCGGCGGGGGTGAAATTCAGCCCCATCCGGCGGATCGGCGCGGTCAGGATCAGGGCGCCGCGATCGAGTGCGGCGCCCAGCCGAGCGTTGGTGCGGGCGAAGGACGAGGGATAGGGCAATGTTTCATCCTGCTCGTCCCGCGCCATGACGCTTTTCCCTTATTTGCCCGTGCCGCCGACCGTCAGGCCGGTCATTTTCAGGGTCGGCTGGCCGACGCCGACCGGTACGCCCTGACCACTTTTACCGCAGGTGCCGATGCCGGGGTCAAGCGCCATGTCGCCGCCGATCATGGAGACTTTGGTCATCGCATCCGCGCCGTTGCCGATTAGCGTCGCGCCGCGCACCGGTGCGGTCACCTTGCCGTCTTCGATCAGGTAGGCTTCCGAGGCCGCGAAGACGAACTTGCCTGACGTGATGTCCACCTGGCCGCCGCCGAAATTGACTGCGTACAGGCCGCGCCTTGTGGAGCGGATCATTTCTTCGGTGGTGGCGTTGCCGCCCAGCATGATGGTGTTGGTCATGCGCGGCATCGGTGCGTGGGCGTAGGACTGGCGGCGGCCGTTGCCGGTGGGGCGCACGCCCATCAGCCGCGCGTTCATCCGGTCCTGCAGGTAGCCGGTCAGGATGCCGTCCTCGATCAGCACGGTGCGGCCGGTGGGAGTGCCTTCGTCATCGACCGTCAGGCTGCCGCGCCGCTCGGGCAGGGTGCCGTCATCGACCACCGTGACGCCGGGGGCGGCCACGCGCTGGCCCATCAGCCCGGCGAAGGCGGACGTGCCCTTGCGGTTGAAATCGCCTTCCAGCCCGTGGCCCACGGCCTCGTGCAGCAGGATGCCCGGCCAGCCGGCGCCCAGCACCACTTCCATCTCGCCGGCCGGGGCGGGCACGGCGTCGAGATTGACCAGGGCCATGCGCAGGGCTTCGTCCACCGCGCCTTTCCACACTGTCTCGTCCAGCAGGCGGGTGTAGGCATAGCGGCCGCCCATGCCGTGGCCACCGCTCTCGCGCCGTCCGTCGCGTTCCACCACCACCGAGACGTTGAGCCGCACCAGCGGGCGGAGGTCGGCGACGCGGGTGCCGTCGCCGCGGACGATCTGCACCGCCTGCCATTCCGCCGCCAGCGAGGCCGAGACCTGCACCACGCGCGGGTCGCGGGCGCGGGCGTAGGTGTCCAGCGCCGACAGCAGGGCGGCGCGGGAGGCGAAATCGGTGTCGCCCAGGGGGTTGGCGTCGCCATACAGGCGCTGGTTGGTGGCTTGCGGGGGGGCTGCCATGGTGCCGGAGCGGCCGGCGCGCACCTGTGTGACCGTATCGGCGGCGCGCCTGATGGCGGATTCGCTGAGTTCGTCGGAATGGGCGAAGCCGGTTTCCTCGCCCAGGATCGCGCGCAGCCCGAAGCCCGAGGAGGTGTCGAAGGTGGCGGAGCGGATGACGCCGTCATCCAGCGAGATGAATTCGCTTTCGCGGTACTCCAGGAACAGTTCGCCGTCATCCATGCCGTCCAGCGTGCGGCGGACCAGCGCCTCGGTGCCCGAGCGGTCGAGTGTGGCGCCCGCTCGGTCGAAGAACAGCCGGTCGGTTGCCGTCAGCGGATTCAGGATCTGGTCGGTCATGGTCATCGGGGATGGGCTCCGGACGGTGCGCGGGAACGGGAGGGCAGGATGCGTGATGCGCTTTCGGGATTCATAATCGTATTCCGATGTGGGGCGAAAGCGCCGGCTTGACCAGTGCCGCTTGATGCTGGCCGCCGGATGAACTTCGCGCCATCCGGGTCGTTTTTCTTATGCGCCTTCGGTGCCACAGGGCATGCTGTCTGTCCAACACCCTGACCGAGCAAGGATTTCCTGCCTGGTGACGTTCTCTATCCCGGTGCGACGCCCCATGGGGCACGGTCGCGATTCCGCCACGTCCCCGTCTTTCCGCCGCACGCGGCCGCGTGCGGTGGCGTTGCTGGCCGCCGGGCTGGCATGGCCTCTCGTGCCGTCGGCGATGGCCGCACCCGAGGCTGCGCCCGCCCAGGCCTCGGCGCCTGTTGTCGCGACCGGTTCCGCGCCGGAACCCGCGCAGGTCTCGGCTCCGGCTGTGGCGTCCGGGCCGGCCCTGGAGCCTGCGCAGGCGTCGGTTGCGGCTGCCGCGCCGGGTTCCGCTCCGGCGTCCGCCGCCGATCTTCTGTCGCCGCCTTCGGTTGCGTTGGATGGGCTGTTCGCCGCCATTTCCGCAGCCCGGATCTTTGCCGATGCCAAGACGGCGGCCGATGCCGTGCCCGACCGCGCGCCCGCCGACCTGCTGGCGGAATACAGGCGGGCGAAAGGGGAGGCTGGGTTCGACCTGACCAGTTTCGTGGCCCAGCATTTCTCGGTGCCGCAACAACGCCTCGTCTCCTATCGTCGGCATCAGGACGAGAGCGTGCGCGAATATATCGACGGCATGTGGGACGTGCTGAGCCGGCCGCCGGATCGGCCGCCGCCGTTCTCGTCGCTGCTGCCGTTGCCCGAGCCCTATGTGGTGCCCGGTGGGCGGTTCCGCGAACTCTATTACTGGGATTCCTATTTCACGCTGATCGGGCTGTCGGAAAGCGGGCGCTTCGACCTGCTGCGCAGTACGGTGCGCGATATCGCCTCGCTGATCGACGGCTACGGGCATATGCCCAATGGCAGCCGCACCTATTATCTCAGCCGGTCGGAGCCGCCCTTTTTCGCGTTGATGGTCGATCTGCTGGCGCGGCATGACGGGCCGCAGACCTACGTGGCCTTCCTGCCGGAATTGCAGCGCGAATATGACTACTGGATGGAGGGGGCCGAGGGGCTGGCGCCCGGCGCGGCTCACCGCCGCGTGGTGCGCCTGGCCGACGGAACGGTGATGAACCGGTACTGGGACGACAGGGACACGCCGCGCGACGAGAGCTATCCGCAGGACATCGCCACGGCGGCCGCATCGGATCGCCCGGCCGCCGAGATCTATCGCAATCTGCGCGCCGGGGCGGAAAGCGGGTGGGATTATTCCTCGCGCTGGCTGGCCGACGGCCACACGCTGACCACGATCCATACCACCGACCTGCTGCCGGTGGACCTGAACAGCCTGATCGCGCATCTGCAACAGACGCTGGCCCATGCCTACGGGGTGCGGGGCGACCAGGCCCAGGCGCAGCATTATGCGCAACTGGCGACCGGGCGGATCGCCGCCATCCGGCGGGTGATGTGGGACCCGGCCCAAGGGGCGTTCTTCGATTACGACTGGACGAAGCAGGCGCTGACGCCGGTTCTTTCGACGGCGACGCTGGTGCCGCTGTTCCTGGAAGTTGCGACGCCCGAGCAGGCGCGCGCGGTGGCGGTGACGGCTCGGGCCCGGCTGTTGAAGGCCGGCGGGCTGGTGACGACCGAGACGGCGACCGGCCAGCAATGGGATGCGCCGAACGGCTGGGCCCCGGAGGAATGGATGGCCATCATGGGGCTGGCCCGCTACGGCGAGGACGATCTGGCGCGCGAGGTCGCTACGCGGTGGATGGCGCGGGTGGTGACGACCTATCAGGCATCGGGCGTGCTGCTGGAAAAATACGACGTGGTGAGCCCGTCGATCAGCCCCATGGGCGGGGCCGGGGGCGGCGAATACCCGATGCAGATCGGCTTCGGCTGGACCAACGGCACCCTGCTGGGCCTGATGAAACGCTATCCGTCGGCCACGCCGCCTTCGGTGGCGCCGTCGGCCGCTGCTGGTCCGTCCGCTGCCGCGCAGCCTGTTGCTCCGGCCTCTGATACGGCTGGAGCGGCGCCGTTACACGCGGCCGACGCCGCGCAGCCGGTGCAGCGCCACGATGGCGACGGTCAGCAGGACGGCGCCCCAGGTCTGGTGCACGGTGCCGGCCCAGGCGGGCACGACCAGCAGCAGGGTGGTGACACCCAGGGCGTACTGGATCAGCACCGCCCAGCCCAGTAGCATCAGGATGTCCTGCGCCGGCTTGCCCAGTTGCGGCGTGCGCAGGCCGCTGAAGACGGTGGCGCCGATGACCAGCGCGGTGACGGTGGCCAGCAGCCGGTGGTCGAACTGGACGGCGGGGATGTTGGCGAACCAGTTGAGCCAGAATGGCGACAGCTTGGCGTAGCCCTGCGGGATCAGGCGGCCTTCCATCAGTGGGAAGGTGTTGTAGGCGAAGCCCGCATGGGTGCCGGCGGTGAAACCGCCGGCGATGATGGTGATGCCGATCAGGATCGTGGCGCACCAGACCAACCGCCTGGTCCGCACCACCGCGACCGTGGCGGGAATGAAGGCGGGGGCCGGGGTGCGGATCGACAGGGCCGTCCATAGGATGGCGATATAGAGCGCGAAGGCGCAGCACAGATGCAGGACCAGACGCACCGGTTCGACCGCCGTGCTGTTGGCGTCGAAGCCCGAGGCGACCATGAACCAGCCCACGGCGCCTTGCAGGCCGCCCAGCACGAAGAACAGCAGGAGCCGCGCGATCAGCCCGCGGGTGAGTGCGCCCGTGACCGCAAACCAGATTAGCGGCACCAGCAGCACCAGCCCGATCAGCCGGCCCCAGAAGCGATGGGTCCATTCTGCCCAGAAGATCTTCTGGAAGCCGGCCAGCCCGAACCCGTCATGCAGGATCTTGTATTGCGGGATGGTCTGATACAGCGCGAACTGGCGCTCCCATTCCGCATGGGACAGGGGCGGGATCATGCCCGTGACCGGGCGCCAGTCCATGATCGACAGGCCCGAGCCGGTCAGGCGCGTATAGCCGCCCAGTGCGATCATGCCGAGCAGCATGAAGCAGATGACGAACAGCCACATGGAAATGCGCTGCCGGTTGCGGGGCGAGATGGACGCGGCAGCGTCGCGGGCGGCGGCGGTCTGCGGGATGGTATGTACGGACATGAAGGGGATTTAGACCTGCCTTGCTGCCGGTCGCAAGCCGATGCTAGTGCATGGCCCGCACCCCGGATGCCGGGATGTGCCTCTTGCCGCCATGCCCTGAATGATTCCAGCAGCGGACCTGACGCCATGGCCTCTTTTTTTCCTCGTCCCGACCCGTGCGCGGCATGACGGAGCGCGCTGTTATTGACCCCCCGCGTGGCGGCGGCCTGGCCGTGCTGGCGCGGCCGGCGCTGATGGTGGCGGCCTGCATCGCGGTGGGGCTGGCGCTACGCTATGCGCCGGGTCTGCGGGGGATGCTGGGCGATACCGCGCTGCTGCGGGACGGCATGGCGGGACGGCTGGTCTTTCTGTTGGTGGGGTCGGCGATCTGTGCCGTGGGGCTGCCGCGGCAGCTTGTCTGTTTTGCCGCCGGGGTAGCGTACGGTGCGCCCGAGGGCATCGTACTGGCCAGCCTGGCGACGCTGGCGGGGGCGGCCGGCGGATTCGGCTGGGCGCGCGGGGTGGGGCGGGCGAGCGTGCGGCGGCGGCTGGCCGGGCGGCTGGCCCGGCTGGACGGGTTCGTGACCGCCCATCCCTTCACTGCCATCCTGACTATTCGCCTGCTGCCCGTGGGCTCGGCGCTGATGCTGAATCTGCTGGCCGGGGTTTCGGGGGCGGGGTTCGTGCCGTTCATGCTGGCGACGTTGCTGGGGAGCCTGCCGCAGACGGTGGTGTTCGTACTGCTGGGGGGCGGGGCACGGATAGGACATGGCTGGCAGGTGGGGCTGGCGGCGGTGCTGTTCGCCGGGTCCGGGGCGCTGGGCCTGTGGCTGGCGCGGCGCATGGCGTCGCGGGACGCGGGCCCCGAGGAGCGTGCCCCAGAGGAGCGTGCCCTGGAGGAACGTGCCCCCAGGGTGCCGTGAACGTGCCATCTTGTGGCCCCGTTCCCCCCGTCTGATCCGGGGGTGGGCGGCGTCGCCGGGGCTGTTGCGTGTATGCACCGCGTCGGGCGAAATGCAGCCTTACAGTATTTATATGATGAAATCCGGTGACACGCTGAGATAGTAGGTCCCGACGATCTCTAATGGAGTGCCGCCGATGGCGCCACCTGCGATAGCCGCGAGATCCGACGATGCCCCTGCCACCGCTTCCGTTGCCCGGCCCATGAACTGGATTGCCATCCTGCTTGGGTTCCTGACGGCTGTGGGTCCGGTATCGACGGATATCTACCTTCCCGCCTTCCCGGCGCTGGAAGCGTCGCTGCACGCCCAGGCGGGCTCGGCTGAAATGACCCTGGCCATCTGGTTCGTCGGCCTCGCCATCGGGCAGATCACCATGGGACCGCTCTCCGACCGGTTCGGGCGGCGCATGCCCATGCTGGTCGGTACGCTGATCTATACGCTGGCCTCGGTCGGCTGCGCCCTGGCGGGGGATATCTGGACCTTTTCCAGCTTTCGCCTGCTGGCATCGCTGGGGGCGTCGGCCAGTCTGGTGATTCCCAGTGCCTGCGTGCGCGATATCTCGTACGGCAACGAGGCCGCGCGCCTGATGTCGCGGCTGGTGCTGGTGATGGGCGTGGTGCCGGTGCTGGCGCCGACGATCGGCGGTTTCGTGCTGTCCTTCACCACCTGGCGGTCGATCTTCTGGGCCTCGGCGGCCTATGGGCTGATCTGTACCGTGCTGGTGGCGCGGGTATTGCCGGAAACCCTGCCGGAACGCGAGCGCAGCATCCTGTCCCCCGTCGCGCTGGCCACGCGCTATGTGATGCTGGCGCGCGACCGGGGGTTCATCACCAACGCCATGATCGCCGGTTTCGGCTGTTTCATGTCGTTTACCTATCTGTCGGCGGCGCCTTCGGTCTTCATTCATCTGTTCGGCTTCACGCCGGCCGGGTTCGGCATGCTGTTCGGCGTCTTCGCCGTCTGCATGATCGGGGCTTCGCAGATCAACGGCATGCTGGTGGGGCGGATCGATGCCGGGCGCATTCTCGGCATGTCGGTGGGCACCGCCGTGCTGGGCACGGTGGGGATGCTGGTGGTGTCGGTCGTCATGGCCTTTGCGATCCATGGCGGAGCGACGCCGCATGGGCTGGCGCTGGTGCCGCTGATCCTGACGATGATGGTCGCGCTGGGCACGACCGGCATCATCGGGCCGAATGCCGCCGTGGGGGCGATGGCCGACCATCCGCGCCTGGCCGGCAGTGCCGCCGCCTTCATCGGCACGCTGCAATATGTGCTGGGCGCGATCGCCGGCGCCTTCGTCGGCATGCTGCCGCGCACCACACCGGTGCCGATGGCCGGCGTGATGCTGCTGGGGGCCATCATCATGCTGATGATGGTGCTGCTGCGGCCCCGGCGCCGTGCGGGCGAGGCGGAGGCCGAGGCCCATATGGACGGAGAGGCACCGGGCGCGCCGCCCATGGTTCATTGACGGCCCCGGCCGCCCTCATCGGGCTTGCGGGCGGTGGCGGGAGCGGGGTAGCTACGGCACGGCGATTTTTTCCGACCCGGACGACAGGTCCGGGCCGGTTTTCGCCGTGGAATCGGTTTACGACGGGATGGATTTGGACACGGACATGACGACCGCCACGATGGACCTGAAACAGCACATTCGCGGCATTCCGGATTTTCCGAAGCCGGGTATCCTGTTCTACGATATCTCCACCCTGATGCGGAACGCGGATGCGTGGCAGGTGGCGATGGGGCGGGTGACGCACGAGGTCGCCCCCTGGGCGCCGGACATGCTGGCCGCGATCGAGTCGCGCGGCTTCCTGACCGCGGCGCCGCTGGCGAGCCGGCTGGGCTGCGGGCTGGTGATGCTGCGCAAGCCGGGCAAGCTGCCGGGCGAAACGGTCTCGCATTCCTACGAGCTGGAATATGGCAGCGACACGCTGCAGATCCAGGCCGATGCCATCGTGCCCGGTCAGCGCGTGGTGGTGATGGACGACCTGCTGGCGACGGGCGGCACGCTGGCGGCCTCGATCGCGCTGCTGCGCAAGGTCGGCGCGGAGGTCGTCGGCGCTTCGGTACTGGTGGAACTGCGTGCGCTGGGTGGACGCGCGCGGCTGGACGTGCCGGTCAAGGCCCTGGTCACCTACGACGACTGATGATGGCCCGGTCGCTTCGGCGGCCGGGAAATGCGGTTTCATGACCTCTGTTATTCGGTTCACCGTACTGTCGGTGGATGGCGCGGTGTTCTAATGATGGTCTCGTCACAGAGGCCACCGTCCGGCGGCGGGTGAGGCGCAGGAGTATGATGCCGGGATGAAGAGCCGTGAGCCGTCGCTGACCTTTGACCTGGCCCGGCTGCACGATCTGTGGTCCCAGATCTGGTCGGGCGTTCCCCGCCGGCAGGACCGCCTGCGCTGGCTTTATGCCCCCGACCTGCTGACCTTCGGCTATGCGCTGCGCACCACGATCACCTCGCTGATCGCGCTGGGCATCGCGCTGTGGTGGGAACTGGGCAGTCCGCAATGGGCGGCGCTGACCGTGTGGATGGTGGCGCAGGGCTCGCGCGGCAAGAGCGTGGCCAAGGCGCGCTGGCATCTGTTCGGCATGGTCGTCGGCACCATCTTCGCCGTGGCGCTGGTGGCGGCCTGTCCCCAGCAGCCCCTGCTGTTCATCCTGCTACTGGCGGTGGGGATCGGGCTGTTCTGCTTTGTGGGCACGCTGCTGCCCGGCCCCGCCACCATGACCAATTACCGTATCCACGGGATGCGGGCGAGCGGCTTTACCTACGCCATCATCGCGCTGGACGGCATTGCCGATCCGCAGCATATCTTTGCCATCGCCATGGCGCGCGCGACCTACATCGTGCTGGGCATCGTGCTGGAAAGCACGGTGTCTTCGCTGTTTCAGTTCCGGCTGGGGGAGCGGGCGCGCGACCGGTTGGCCCATAATTTCCTCACCGCGATCGACGGAGCCGCGCATGCGCTGGCCGATCTGCTGGGCGGAGACCAGCAGGCCCTGACGCGGGTGCGGGGCGTGTTTTCGACCATTACCGCGCTGAGCGACCAGATCGAGTTCGCCGAGGTGGAACTGGGCCGCCATCATGGCCATGAAGGCGACCATGCCCGTGCCGCGCTGGCGCGCGTGGCGGTGCTGCTGTCACGCGGGCTGGACCTGTCGGCGCTGCTGCACACGCCCGGCCGTGTGGAGGGCGATACGTTCAGCACCACGGCGGCGTCGGTGCGGACGTTCCTGTTGGCCCTGCCCGAGCGGTTGCAGGCTGGGGATACCCAGCCCACCCTGCTGCAACTGGCGGGGCTGCGCGCCACCTGTCGCCAGGTGATCGCGGATTCGCTGGGGGCCGAGATGGGCAGCGATACCCGGCCGCCGGCAGGCGTGGACGAGGCGCGGAGCCTGCAATGGCAGCGCATGCTGCATCATGCGCTCGATGGCATGCTGGAGGATCTGGAAGGGGCGATTACCCAGTTCGAAGCCAGCATGCACCCCTTGCCGCACGACCATTTCCATTATCGGATCAAGACGTTCCGTGACTGGCGGCTGGCGGGTGCCAACAGCCTGCGTGCCTCGATCACCATCTTCGGTGCCGGGGTGATCTGGATTACCACCGGCTGGTCGGTCGGGCTGCTGTTCCTGATGTTCGTCTCGATCGTGTGCAGCCTGTTCTCGACGCTGGAGAAGCCGGCCCTGGCGACGCAGGCCTTTCTGACCGGGGCGTTGTGGGCGGTGGGCGTGTCGGGGGTGCTGGTGCTGTGGGCGCTGGCGACGCCCTCGACCTTCGAAGTGCTGGCCCTGTGCCTCAGCCTGCCGATGCTGGCGGGCGGGCTGGCCTTTGCCTATCCCACCATCGTCCTCGCCGCCGTGTCGTACAACCTGTTCCTGCCCATTCTCGTGGGCCCCGACAATCAGGGGCGGCTGGACGAAATCACGTTCTTCAATACCGCCATGCCGCTGATCCTGGCGCTGTGGTATGCGATGTGGTCGTTTCGTCTGGTGCTGCCCAACGATATCAATGCCATGCGCTGGCAGATGCGGACCGAAATCCTGAAGGGGCTGCGGCAGGTGGCGCGGTCGGCGAACCTGCCGACCACCGTTTTCGTGGTCGAACGGAACGTGGACCGGTTCGTGCGCCTGCTGACCAATGCCGGCGAGACGCCGGAGCCGGTGATCGATGCCTATCTGCAAGGCACGCTCTCGGCGATGACGATCGGCCTGAATGTCATCCGTCTGCGCCGGATCCTGGCACGCAATCTCCTGCCGGCTGCCGCCACCCAGGTGATCGAGGCTATGATGGGCCGGATGGAGCAGTTCAGCGGTCGTTATGGCGGCCATTACGGCCGGACCGCCCGCGCGGCCAGACTGGCCAGCCAGCGGATCGCGGCCGAGGCCGGGCAGGAGCCCAATCTGGGCGTGCGGATGGAAATGGACCGCGCCCTGGCCAGCCTGGATGTGATTTCCTACGAACTCGACGCCAACCGGCTGTTTTTCGATGCGTCGAGCCCGTACATGGATACCGCTTTCGGGTGAGCGCCTCTGACCGAACATGCGCGTTGGATCGCCGCCAGCGCGCATGTTCGGTCAGGCTCTGAGGCGAAAGGCAAGGGCGTTGCCCTTGACCCACCAAAGGGCATCGCCCTTTGGAAACCCGGTCGTTGTTACATGACGGGGAGTGGGTTGGTCTTTAGCCGTGCCTGGCGACGAAGCGTTCCAGCCAGTGGATGGTGTAGTCGCCCTTCTGGAACTCGGGATCGTCCAGGATCTTGCAATGCAGCGGGATCACCGTCTTGACGCCGTCGATCACGAACTCGTCGAGCGCGCGGCGCATCCGGGCGATGGCCTCGGGCCGGGTGGGGGCGTGGACGATCAGCTTGCCGATCATGCTGTCGTAATAGGGCGGCACGCGATAGCCCGCATACAGCGCGCTGTCGATGCGTACGCCCAGGCCGCCGGGGGGGTGATAGACCGTGACCGTGCCCGGCGTGGGCATGAAGGTCGCCGGGTCCTCGGCATTGATGCGGCATTCGATGGCATGGCCGCTGAAGGTGATGTCCGACTGATCGTAGCCCAGCGGTTCGCCGGCGGCGATGCGGATCTGTTCGCGCACCAGATCGACGTCGCAGAGCATTTCCGTCACCGGATGTTCCACCTGCAGGCGGGTGTTCATCTCGATGAAGCAGAACTGGCCGTCCTGGTAGAGGAATTCCAGCGTGCCGGCGTTGCGGTAGCCCAGCTTGCGCAGCGCCGCCGTGGCGGTGGCGCCGATGGCGTCACGCTGCTCGGCCGTGAGGGCCGGCGAGCCGGCTTCTTCCAGCAGCTTCTGGTGGCGCCGCTGGAGCGAGCAGTCGCGCTCGCCGAAATGCACGACGTTGCCATGGGTGTCGGCCAGGATCTGCAGCTCGATGTGCCGGGGCCGGTCCATGTATTTTTCGAGATAGACCTCGTCATTGCCGAAGGCGGCGCGGGCTTCGGTGCGGGCGACGCTCCAGGCTTCGTCCAGCTCGTCGGCGGTCCGGGCGACCTTCATGCCGCGCCCGCCGCCGCCGGCGGCGGCCTTGATCAGCACCGGGTAGCCGACCTGGGCGGCCACGGTGCGGGCCTCGTCCAGGCTGGCCAGCGCACCGTCCGAGCCGGGCACCAGGGGCACGCCGAGCGCGCGCATGGTGGTCTTGGCGGTGATCTTGTCGCCCATCATCCGGATGTGCTGGCCGGTCGGCCCGATGAAGGCCAGGCCATGGGCCTCGACCGTCTCGGCGAAATCGGCGTTCTCGGACAGGAAGCCGTAGCCCGGATGGATCGCGTCGGCACCGGTGATGGTCGCGGCCGACAGGATGGCGGCGACGTTCAGGTACGAGTCACGCGAGGAGGGCGGCCCGATGCATACGGCTTCGTCGGCCAGGCGCACATGCATGGCATCGGCATCGGCCGTGGAATGGACCGCGACCGTGCGGATGCCCATTTCGCGGCATGCGCGCAGGACCCGCAGGGCGATTTCGCCACGATTGGCGATGAGGATCTTGGAAAACATTACTCGATGATGGCCAGGGCTTCGCCGAACTCGACCGGATCGCCGGAGACGACCAGCAGCTTCTTCAGCGTGCCGGCGCGGGGGGCCTTGATCTGGTTGAAGGTCTTCATCGCCTCGATCAGCATCAGGGTCTGCCCGGCGGTGACGCTCTGCCCTTCGGTGACGAAGGGGGGCGAACTGGGGTCGGGCGTCAGGTAGGCCACGCCGACCATCGGGCTGGTGACGGCGCCCGGATGCTTGGCCGGGTCGGCCGGCGCGGCGGCCACGGGCGCGGCCGCGATCGGGGCGGCGGCCGCGGCGGCCGGCACGGCATGGACCACGCCGGGCGCTGCGCGGGCGACGCGGATGCGGTTGTCCTTCTCCGCGATCTCGATCTCGGTCAGGCCGGTTTCGGTCAGAATTTCAGCCAATGCCCGAATGGCATCCGCGTCCACGAGCAGTCGGCTCATCTGTCGTTCTCGTCCAGAATCATGTCTGTCATCGCCTGAAGCGCCAGGGCATAGCCGCGTACTCCCAGGCCGCAGATGACGCCTGCGGCCGCACGGGAGCAGTAGGTGTGATGCCGGAAATCCTCGCGGCGATGAATGTTGGAGATATGGACCTCGATCACCGGCAGCTCGACGGCCAGCAGCGCGTCGAGCAGGGCGATCGAAGTGTGGCCGTAGGCGGCCGGGTTGATAACGATCCCCTGCGCGCGGTTGCGGCATTCATGGACCCACGACACCAGTTCGCCCTCGCCGTTGGTCTGGCGAAAGTCGATACCGACATCCAGTCGCTCGGCAGCCTGGATGCAGATCTGTTCCACGTCGTCCAGGGTCGCGCGACCATAGACTTCGGGCTGGCGCATTCCGAGCATGTTCAGGTTGGGCCCGTTCAGGACCACGATCAGGGGGCGCTTTATCATCACAGGCGCCGTAGCACGCTCTTCGACCGGTTCCAAGAGAATGATCGCGCGGGGTTCGGTGTCCTGCTCGTCGGCCAGTGAAGAGGCGGCAGTAATGAAGGCTGAAAATTGCCATAATTCACCGCGAAAACGTGATCCAGCGCGGGAAAACCGTGGCGGCATGAACGCTTTGCGGCCGCCTGCGCCGGTATCGTGGCGGAAAAAACTGGACTCGGTGGTGACAGGACTGCTCTATTGCGGTCCGATACTGGATGACCGATCCTAAAAGGACTGGAAACGCATTGAAACTGCATCGGACAACGCGAGGAATGCGAATGGGTGGGCAGGCGATGCTGTCGCTGCTCTGCCTCGTTTTCTTCATGTCCGCCGCCAATGCCCGTGAGGGAACGGCGGATGCGGTGGTGTCTGCCGGGGGTGTTTCCGATGCGCAGGCGGCGGGGGGCGATGGCCGGCCGGTGACGGCGTGGGCGGCTTCGGTCCGCGCGGCGCTGGCGCGGCGGTCCCATAGCATCGCGGTTGCCGGTCGGTCCGCCCTCTCATGGTCCGAGCAGGGCGTGGCAAGCTGGTATGGCCATATGCGCCGGCCCCGTCGCCAGGCGGTGAGCCGGACCTCGTCGGGCAGCACGTTCGACCCCAAGGCGCTGACGGCAGCGCATCCGACCCTGCCGATGGGAACGAAGTTGCTGGTGCGTTCGCAGGAAACCGGCCGGTCGGTGGTGGTGACGGTGAATGACCGTGGCCCGTTCCATGGCAGCCGGATCATCGACCTCTCGCCTGCCGCGGCGGCCCGGCTGGGGATGCTCAGTGCCGGGACCGCCCACGTTGTGATTCAATCGGCTTCGGCCGTCGAGGTCGCGCAGGCCGAAGCGTCGGACAGCAGCGCCGATGCCATCGCTGCCGCCGGGCCGAGCGCCGAGCGCCGCGCACCGGCCGCCCGCCACCAACGCTGACCGGCGTGCCCCCGGTCCTCGGGCGCGTCGGCCTTGCCGATGGCATGTGGTGGGTTACGGGGCCGGCTTGGGATCTTCGGCGGAGCGGGCCCGCTCCATCTCGGCTTCCAGCCCCGCGTTCAGTTCCGCCCCCAGCATGATGACGTAGGCGGTCACGAAGAACCACATCATCGTTGCCGCCACCGCGCCCAGCGGGCCGTATGTGGCGTTGTAGGGGGCGATGGTGCCGATGTAGTACGAGACCCCGAGCGACGTGAGGATCCAGATCAGGGTTGCCGCGCAGGAGCCGGGCAGGATGTGGCGCCATGGGACGGCCGGACGGCTTGGCCCGAGCCGGTAGAGCAGGGTGCAGGCCACCAGCACGAATAGCAGCAGCAGGATCGGGCCGCCCATCTGCACCAGCAGTTCGACCGACCAGGGTGGCGGCGCCAGGCCGAGGCGCTCGGGGAGGAAATTGATCAGGACTGGCAGCGCCACCATTACCGCCAGCGTGAGCACCGCGCCGCAGATCGCGCACAGCGTCATGCCCAGCGCCACCATCTGGAAGCGGATGAAGCCCCGCGTCTCGGTAGTGCCGTAGGCGATATTGACGGCGGAGATGATCGAGCGGGTGGCGGCCGAGGCCGACCAGAGCGCGATGCTGGTCGAGATGATCAGGTTGAGCGTCAGCGACGAATGAGGTTCGGCCGCCAGGGTATGGATGCGTTCGCCGATCAGGGTGAAGGCGGCGGGCGGCAGCAGGTGCCGGAGCAGGTCGAGCTGCGGCTCCACCGTGTCCGGGTCCAGCACCAGTCCGTAGATAGAGATCAGGGTGCTGATGGCGGGAAACAGGGAAAGCGTCGCGTAGAACGCGCACCCCGCCGCTGCCAGGGTGATCTGGTCCGATGTCAGGTTGCGCAGGATGCGGCGCAGGACCGGTCGCCAGAGTTGCCGCGGATCGATGGCCCCAGGGGCGGGATGTCCAGGGGCAAAAGGCTCGGATTTTTCGGGCTGCAGGACGATCAAGCTGACTCCGTCGGTCGGGTAGGGGGCGACCTGCGCCCCAGGGTGGGCGGCCATCGCCCGGCGGGTTTGCACTACCTAACGAAAAAACATGCGGAGGGGACGATTTTTCTGTTGCGCGCCGAATGCTTTGCCCCCATATGCGCTCTCCACGCAACAACGCACGTGCCACTGGCCCTCTGAGGTTACGCAACGACGTCAAGCGTTCTGGCAATTGGGGGTTCTTTGGAACCCGGTTCTGGTCGCTGGTCCGTTAGACCGTTTCGCAACACCTGTCCGGCTTTCGTCCCGGATGGATTTCACAGAAGGGATTTGGGTGCGATGACTCCCAAAATCGCCCATTTTCTGGCGGAGCATTCGCCCGCCACGCCCTGCCTCGTCGTCGATGTCGATCGCGTTGAGGCGCGCTATCACTCGCTGCGGCATGTGCTGCCGCTGGCGCGCATCTATTATGCCGTGAAAGCCAATCCGGCGGAAGCTATTCTGCGCCGGCTGGTGTCGCTGGGCTCAGCCTTCGATGCCGCGTCGTGGGAAGAGATCTGCATGTGCCTCGAGGCCGGGGCGCAGGCGCAGGACATCTCGTTCGGCAATACCGTCAAGAAGGTGTCGGCGATCGCCAATGCCCATGCGGCCGGTGTGACGATGTATGCCTTCGATTGCATCGAGGAACTGGAGAAGCTGGCCCGCCATGCTCCGGGGTCGCGCGTCTATTGCCGCCTGATCGTCGAGAACGAGGGTGCGGAATGGCCGCTGTCGCGCAAGTTCGGCACCACGCTGGACAGCGCGCGCGACCTGATGCTGCGCGCCCGGGACCTGGGGCTGGACCCTTATGGCCTGTCGTTCCATGTCGGCAGCCAGCAGACGACGACCGATGCGTATGAAGCCGCGATCGCGCGGGTTGGCATGCTGTTCACCGACCTGGCCGCGGCGGGGCTGAACCTGCGCATGGTCAATCTGGGCGGCGGCTTCCCGATCCGCTATCGCGAGGACGTGCCGGAGATCGACCGGTTCGCGTTGGCGATCAGCCATGCGATGACCGAGCATTTCGGCAATGACCTGCCGGAAATGATCGTCGAGCCGGGCCGCTTCATCGTCGGCGATGCCGGGGTGGTGTCGTCGGAAGTCGTGCTGGTGACCAATCGCGGGCTGAAGGACGATACGCGCTGGGTGTATCTGGATATCGGCCGGTTCGGTGGTCTGGCCGAGACCGAGGGCGAGTCGATCCGCTATGGTATCCGCACGCCGCATGATGGTGGCGCGACGGGGCGGGTGGCGATTGCCGGCCCGACCTGCGACGGCGCGGACATCATGTACGAAAAGGCGCCCTACGCCCTGCCGCTGGATCTGGCGTCGGGCGACCGGATCGAACTGCTGTCGACCGGGGCGTATGTTTCGACCTACTGCTCGACCCGGTTCAATGGTTTTGCGCCGCTGACCGAGCATTATATCTGAAGCTGGCGGCTCCCCCCTTTCGTGGGGGCTTCCGGTGGGTAGTACCCTTGCGAAACCCGTCGCCTCTGGCGACGGGTTTTGTGTTCAGGGGGGGTCGGTAGTCATAATAAAACCATCTTCCTCGGATTTTCTGTGCCGTGGTCGCTGGTTGACCCCAAGCGTTCCGGTATGCGGAAGCAGGACCGGAGAAGTCCTGTTTTGTATGGGCTATCTCATGACGCTGGCACGGGAACGATCCATTTCCATGGGTCAGCCGGTTTCTTCCTCAGGTGGATCATCATCAACGGTCGAGGCAGCTATGCTGGAAAGATCGCAGGCGCACGCGCGGGAAAAGGTCAGCGTCCGGACGATGGCGCATTCTCTCATCGTCGTGTGTGGCGATGGCGCGCGCGGCATGACGATGCGTCATATCGCCCGCTGCTTGGATCAGGATCTGCCTGACGATGTTCTGTTCTGGCTGAAGGTCCGTAATCAGATCGACTGGCTGATGCGGACCAGCCGGCGCGAGGGCGACAGCATCCAGTAATTACGCATCACGATTGGGTTTCCAAAGGGCGATACCCTTTGTCGGGGTTCGGGGCGGTGCCCCGACCTGAAGCCACCTGCGCAGCTGGCGATTGGCGGGTGTCGAGACCAGCCTGTCGGTCGCCCATCCCAGCAGCCAGGACAGGGCGAAGGCGGGCGGAAACCAGAGCCAGCCTGTGCGCATGTCGCCGCCGCTGAGGTGGAACAGGCCGACGAGCGGGAACACCACGAACATGTGGGTCAGGTAGATTTCGTAGCTCATGAAGCCGCAGGAGCGCAGCCATCGTGTGCCGTGCATCAGGCGGTGTTGTCCCCAGCCCCACTGGAAGGCGACCAGCAGCAGGGCGCAGCCGAGGGTCAGTACCAGCATCGTCATATTGCCCAGCAGGCTCCAGAGTGCATTTTCCCCAAGGAAAACAGCCAGCAGCGCCAGGAGGGCGAAACAGCCCGTTGCGTTGACGATGCCCGGACACGGCGCGGGGCGGCCGGCGACCGTCACCGCCGCGCAGACACCGGTGGCGATGGCTGCGAGGCCGGGCAGGTAAGCTTTTTCCCGCCAGATCTCCGGAGCGTTGGCCAGGGCGTCGAGGGCGAACGGCAGCGACAGGGCGAGGAGCGCGAACAGGCTGGTGCGCAGGCGAGGGATGCTTGCCAGGCAGAGGCAGAGGGCTGGAAAGCCCAGATAGAAGAGTTCCTCGATCGACAGGGACCACAACACGTCCCAGCTGCCGGGCAGGTAGCCCGTGTGCCCTTCGTACCAGTTCAGGTGCATGGCCAGGGCGGAGACGATCGCGCGCGGCAGGGTCTGGTCGGTGCGGGTGATGGTGTAGTCGGGCACGCCGAACAGATCGAGTACGGAGAGGATGGCGACCAGGGCCAGCAGGCAGGGTGCGATGCGGGCCAGCCTGCGGGCATAGAAGGCGCGCGGGTCCAGCATGGACAGGGAGCCCGAGCGCCGGATCGTGTGGCTGGTGACGAGGAAGCCCGACACGACGAAGAACAGGAACACGGCTTCGTAGCCGAACCAACTGAAGAGGCGCAGGAGCGGCAGGGGGACGATTCCGGCGAGGCCCGTCTTCGCCAGGGGAATCCGCAGTGCCATGTGGTGCGAGACGACGAGGAGGATCGACGCGCCGCGCACGAGGTCGATGCCGGGATTGCGGCCGTCGAGCGTGCCGGTTCCGGAGGCGGCGTTGGTCATCTATTCGACGGCGGCCCGCAGGCCGGCGCCGGCGGCCAGTGGGCAGAGCGGGAGCGCGCCGGCGAGGAAAGCCCCCAGAAGTTCCAGATCTGGTCGCCAGGAGAGGCCGGTCTGGGCAGCGTCGAGCGCCGCCGCGCCGAAGATGAGGGCGGGGGTGGCCAGCGGCAGTACCAGCAGCGGCAGCAGCACGCCGCCCCGGCGCGCGCCCAGCACGATGGACGCCGCCATGCCGCCGATCAGCGACAGGATTGCGGTGCCGAGTGCCAACCCGCCCAGCAGGATCGGCAGGACCGGCAGCGGCAGGCCCAGCATGATGGCCAGCGGGGCGGCGGCCAAGAGCAGCGGCAGGCCGGTGGTGAGCCAGTGCGCGATCATCTTGGCCAGCGCCACGAGGGCGGGCGGCAGGCCGGACAGCATGAGCTGGTCCAGCGAGCCATCTTCCAGTTCCGACCCGAACAGGCGGTCCAGCGGCAGCAATGCGGCCAGCAGGGCGCAGACCCAGACGATGCCGGGAGCCATGCGACGCAGCAACTCCGGCGACGGGCCGAGGGCGAGCGGAAACAGCGCGCCGGCGAGAATGAAGAACAGCACCGACCCCAGCGTGTCGGCGCCGTGGCGCAGCGCCAGCCGCAGGTCACGCCCGATGACGGCCGCCAGCAGGGTGGGAATGGATGCGCGCATGGGTCCGGCTTTCATGACCACAACCCCATATCCAGCTCTTCCGCGGCATCCACGGCGATGGCGCCGGGCAATGCCAGGGTGCGCGCGTCGGGCAGGGGCAGGGGGACGTGGGTGGTCGCGATCACGATTCCGCCAGCCTCGCGGTGGGTCTGAAACAGGGTTTCCAGCAGGCCGATGGAGCGTGTGTCCAGCCCCAGGCTGGGCTCGTCGAGCAGCCAGAGCGGTGCGCGGGCCAGTACCACCCGCGCCAGGGCGGCGCGGCGCTTCTGCCCGGCCGAGAGCATGCGGGCCGGCAGGTCGGCCAGGGGTAGAAGATCGAGCGATTCCATGGCCTGGTCGGGGTTCGACCCGGCCGCGCGGGCGGGCAGCGCCAGGTTCTCGCGCAGGGTCAGGCCGGGTTTCAGGGCGTCCTGATGGCCCAGATAGGCTACCCGCTCGGCATGGGCCGTGCGGTCGGCCAGGGCGTCGATCCCGGACCAGAGGACATGGCCGCCTTCCGGTTTGCGCAATCCTGCGAGAACGCGCAGCAGGGTCGACTTTCCTGCACCGTTCGGGCCGGTCAGCAGCAGGGCCTCCCCGGCGTCCAGGCGCAGGCCGACCCCGTCGAGAACCAGTCTTTCCCCTCGAAAAACAGAGATATTTTCGACATTCAGCAGCGGGCTGGCAGGGGGGCGGGAGGCAGGGATGGCGATCGTCCTCGGCTTGTGATCGGCGGCGGTGGCGGGGTGGCGACGGCCGGCTCCCGCGTTCTTGTTACCGGGGCCAGCTTGTGTCGTCACCGCGTCCGGGTATGTTCTACGACCGTTGGGAGATCAAGCCGGTTGTCCAGAGGGAACACACCGCCTTTGTATGCGGACCCGTGCCCCAACTGGATAATCCGTTGCTGACGCCGCGGAGGAAAAAACCAATGAAGTCGGTTGGGCACGATTCAATCAAGACAGGCCGCACGCTGAACGTAGACGGCAAGACCTATCATTATTTCTCGATCCCGGAAGCTGAGAAGACCATCGGCGATGTGAAGCGCCTGCCGGTCAGCCTCAAGGTTCTGCTTGAAAACATCCTGCGTTTCGAAGACGGCCGGTCGTACAGCGTCGATGACGCGAAGTCGATCGCCGGCTGGCTGCCCTCGGGCAGCAGCACGAAGGAAGTTCCTTTCAAACCCTCGCGTATTCTGATGCAGGACTTCACCGGCGTGCCCGCCGTGGTCGATCTGGCCGCGATGCGCGACGGGATACTGAAGCTGAAGGGCGACCCGCAGAAGGTGAACCCGCTGGTGCCCGTCAACCTCGTCATCGATCACTCGGTGATGGTGGACGTGGCCGGCACGCCCGAGGCATTGCAGGACAACGTCACCATCGAGTTCGAGCGGAACGGCGAGCGCTATGCCTTCCTGCGCTGGGGCCAGGAAGCGTTCGAGAATTTCTCGGTCGTGCCGCCGGGCACGGGCATCTGCCATCAGGTGAACCTGGAATATATCGCCCAGGTCGCGTGGACGGCCGACGTTGACGGCAAGAGCTACGTCTATCCCGACACGCTGTATGGCACCGACAGCCACACCACGATGGTCAACGGCCTGGGCGTGCTGGGCTGGGGCGTGGGCGGGATCGAGGCCGAGGCCGCGATGCTGGGCCAGCCGATCGCGATGCTGATCCCCGATGTCATCGGCTTCAAGCTGACGGGCAAACTGCCCGAGGGCGCGACGGCGACCGACCTGGTGCTGACCGTCACCCAGATGCTGCGCAAGAAGGGCGTCGTCGGCAAGTTCGTCGAATTCTTCGGCCCGGCGCTGGATCATCTGCCGGTGGCCGACCGTGCGACGATCGCGAACATGGCCCCGGAATATGGCGCGACCTGCGGGTTCTTCCCGGTCGATCACCTGACGCTGGATTACCTGCGCCAGACCGGCCGTGACGAACACCGCATCAAGCTGACGGAAGAATACCTGAAGGCGCAGGGCATGTTCCGCACCGCGGAATCGCACGAGCCGGTGTTCACCGACACGCTGGAGCTGGAGCTTTCGACCGTCGTGCCGTCGCTGGCCGGGCCGAAGCGTCCGCAGGACCGTGTGACGCTGAAGGACGCGACCAATGCGTTCGAAACCGAGCTGACCGGTGGTCTGGGCGTTCCCGCCGCCTACGCGCACAAGAAGGCCAAGGTGGCTGGCACGAACTACGAGATCGGCCACGGCGACGTGGTGATCGCGGCGATCACGTCCTGCACCAACACGTCCAACCCGGCGGTGCTGATCGCGGCCGGCCTGGTGGCGAAGAAGGCGCGCGCGCTCGGCCTGAAGCCGAAGCCTTGGGTGAAGACGTCGCTGGCGCCGGGTTCGCAGGTCGTCACCGACTACCTGAACCGTGCCGGCCTGACGGAAGAACTGGACGCGCTGGGCTTCAACACCGTCGGCTATGGCTGCACGACCTGCATCGGCAATTCCGGCCCGCTGGAATCGCATATCGTCGATGCGATCGAAGGCAACAAGCTGGTCGCCGTTTCGGTGCTGTCGGGCAACCGGAACTTCGAAGGCCGCATTTCGCCCAACGTGCGTGCCAACTATCTGGCCAGCCCGCCGCTGGTGGTTGCGTACTCGCTGCTCGGCACGATGCGCGAGGACATCACCACCGTGTCGCTCGGCACCTCCAAGGACGGCAAGCCGGTCTATCTGAAGGACATCTGGCCGACCAACAAGGAGATCGCGGACCTGATCGGTTCCTCGATCAACCGTGAAGAGTTCATCAAGCGTTACAGCCAGATCGGCAAAGGCACCAAGGAATGGCAGGCCCTGAAGGTCGCGACCGGTTCGGAGACCTACAAGTGGGACCCGACCTCGACCTACGTGCAGGACCCGCCGTACTTCCAGGACATCACGCCGGAGCCCAAGCCGAAGGGTGACATCGTGGGTGCCCGCGTGCTGGCGCTGCTGGGCGACAACATCACCACCGACCATATCTCGCCGGCCGGTGCGATCAAGGAAAGCTCGCCCGCTGGTGTCTATCTGAAAGAGCACCAGGTCTCGGCGAAGGATTTCAACTCCTACGGCTCGCGCCGGGGCAACGACCGCATCATGGTCCGTGGCACCTTCGCGAACATCCGCATCAAGAACGAGATGCTGCCGGGTACCGAAGGGGGCCTGTCCAAGCACTTCCCCGACGGGAAGGAAGGCTCGATCTATGATGTCGCGATGGAATACAAGGCCGAGGGCGTGCCCCTGGTCGTGTTCGGCGGCAAGGAATACGGCATGGGGTCGTCGCGCGACTGGGCGGCGAAGGGCACCCTGCTGCTGGGCGTTCGCGCCGTGATCGCCGAGAGCTTCGAGCGCATCCATCGCTCCAACCTGGTCGGCATGGGCGTGCTGCCCCTGCTGTTCAAGGATGGGACGACGCGCAAGTCGCTGAACCTGAAGGGTGACGAAATCATCGACATCAAGGGGCTGGAGACCATCACCCCGCGGATGACGATCGACATGGAGATCACCCGTGCCGACGGTACCAAGGAAACGGTGCCGCTGCTCTGCCGCGTCGATACGCTGGACGAGGTCGAGTATTACCGGCATGGTGGCATCCTGCAGTATGTGTTGCGCGGGATGACTGAAGCTGCCTGAACGGTCTTTTCTTCCGTCTGACGAGTCTGGCGCCGGCCCGGGGAAACCTGGGCCGGCGTTTTTTGCTGAGTCCGTCCTGCGGGCCGATCAGATCCGCAAGGTCTTTGATGGCCATGCGGTACTGGGTGGTATATCGCTGGATATGGCGCGGGGCGAGTTGGTCTCGATCATCGGGCCGTCGGGCTGCGGGAAGTCGACATTCCTGCGCTGCCTCAATTTTCTCGAAATTCCCGATTCCGGGACGGTGGAGATCGCCGGCGTGACGATTACGCGCACCGGTGGACGCTGGACCCGCCAGGAAGAGGACGCCGCCCATCGCCTGCGCGCGCATGTCGGCATGGTGTTCCAGTCCTTCAACCTGTTTCCCCACCGCACCGTGCTGGACAATGTGATGCTGGCCCCCGTGCAGGTGAAGCGCGTGCCGGCCGACGCCGCGCGGGCCGAGGCGCTGGCCCTGCTGGACAAGGTGGGCCTGTCCGCCATGGCCGGGCGCTATCCCGACACGCTGTCGGGCGGGCAGCAGCAGCGCGCGGCCATTGCCCGTGCGTTGGCGATGCGCCCCGATGTGATGCTGTATGACGAACCGACCTCGGCGCTCGATCCCGAACTGGCCGAAGAGGTGCTGTCGGTGATGCGCACCCTGGATGACGAGGGGATGACCCAACTGGTGGTGACGCATGACATGCGCTTTGCCCGTGCGGCGTCCGATCGGGTGGTGTTCATGGATGGTGGCGAGATCGTCGAGGCCGACGATCCCGACCGGCTTTTCGTGGACCCGCAGGACCCGCGTACCCGGAAGTTTCTGAGGTCCGTGCTGTGAAGGGCGTGGTGGGCTTGCTGCTGGCGCTGGTGGTGATGGTTTTCTCCGTCGCCGGCCATGCCGCCCCCTTGCGCTGGGCGTCGGATGCCGAAGCCAATGTGCCGTTCGTCTTTCACGATCCGGCCGACCAGTCGCGCCTGACCGGATACGAATACGAGATTGCCCAGGCGATCGCCCGCCGGCTCGGCCGGCCGACCCAGTTTGTGCAGAACGATTGGGATGGGTTGATCCCCGGCCTGCAACGCGGGCTGTACGACATGGTGATCGACGGAATCGAGATCACGCCCGAACATGAGCAGGGGGTGCTGTTCAGCCGCCCCTATTACATGACGACCGAGCGCATCACCGTGCGCCGCGACCAGCAGGGGCTGGACACGCTGGCGGCGTTGCACGGGCATGTGGTGGGTACGCTGAAGGACACCACGGCCGAGCGCATGTTGCAGGCCGACCCGTCGATCCGCATCCGCTCGTACGAGGAAGAGACCAACGCCTACACCGACCTGAAGAACGGGCGGCTGGATGCGGTGCTGCTGGATGGCACCATCGCGCTCTATTACGGCACGCCGGACCCGGACCTGAAGCTGGTGGGCGAGCCGATCGGGCAGGTGGCCTATGGCGTGGCCTTCGCCCAGGGCAATACCGCGCTGCGCGACCAGGTGAATGCGGCGCTGGACGGCATGATGCGGGACGGCGAACTGCACCGGATCCTGGCGCGCTGGAAATTGTGGACGCCCGCGATGGCCGCCCTGACGGGTGATGCCACGACCCCCGATATCGCGCCCGATGCCTGGGACCATTACCGGGCCGCCACTGCGCCCACGACGGGCTGGCGGGCGCGCTTCGACCGCTATGTCAGCTTTCTGCCGCTGCTGCTGCATGGTGCGGTGCTGACCTTCGCGGTGTCGGCCTGTGCCATGGTGCTGGCGGTGGGACTGGGGCTGGCCCTGGCGCTGATGCGCCGTTATGGCCCGCGCTGGCTGGGGGCGCTGGCGACGCTGTATGTGGAGATCGTGCGCGGGACGCCGCTGCTGATCCAGATCCTGTTCATCTTCTATGCCCTGCCGGGGATCGGCCTGCGCCTGTCGCCGTTCGTGGCCGGCGTGCTGGCGCTGGGGATGAATTATGCGGCGTATGAGGCCGAGAATTACCGCGCCGGGCTGCAATCGGTGGCGCGCGGGCAAATCGAGGCCGCTATCGCGCTGAACATGACGCATTTCCAGGCCCTGCGTTTCGTCGTGGTGCCGCAGGCGGTGCGGATGGTCATACCGGTGATGACCAACGATTTCATTTCGCTGCTCAAGGACTCCTCGCTGGTCAGCGTGATCACGCTGACCGAACTGAGCCAGACCTACGTTCGGCTATCTTCGACCTACTACGATTATTTCGGCACCGGGCTGCTGATCGGCGTGGCGTATCTGCTGCTGGGCCTGCCGTTCGTGCGGCTGGCCCGCATGGCCGAAGCGCGGTTTCATACCGGGCGCCAGCGGCGGGGGCATATCTGATCGCGGCGACTTGATGCGTCTGGCACATGTCGGCGGTGTTTTATGTCACGTTGTGCATAAATGGCTGGAAGCCTAAAGAAAACCAGTCGAATACAATCCGAACGTCATGTGGTCATGGATCTGCTATCCGCTCTGCACAGTTTTGTTCGCGTCGCTGCTACTGGCTCGTTTTCCGCGGTTTCGCGGGAAACCGGCGCCAGTCAGCCAACAATTTCGCGCCATATCGCGCTGCTGGAAGCGCATTATGGCGCCACCCTGTTTGCGCGGACCACGCGCAGCCTGATGATGACCGAGGATGGGCGCAGCCTGCTGCCCCATGCCTATGAAGTGCTGGAAATCCTGGAAACCGCCGAGACGGCGCTTGGGCGTCGCCGGGCATCGGTCTCCGGGCTGGTGCGGCTGGGGGTGACCACGGCGTTCGGTCTGTACATGACGGCGCGGATGGGCGAGTTGCTGGACAAGCATCCTGACCTGGCCGTGGAACTGATCATGCGCGACGGGTTCGGCGACCTGGTCGAGGAAGGGCTGGATCTGGCCGTGCGTGTGGGCGAGATCGCGGAAGGGTCGCTGATCGCCCGGCGCCTGGGCACCGTCAAACGCATCGCGGTGGCCAGTGGCGATTATCTGGCCCGGCGTGGCACGCCCGCCCATCCGCGTGACCTGCTGAACCATCCCTGCATCGCCTATACCTATGGCGGCACGCGCCATGACTGGCATTTTGAAGGCAATGGCGAGGAAAGCGTGGTGGCCGCCAGCGGCCCCTTCCGCGCCAACAGCAGCGAGGCGGTGCATCAGGCCACGCTCGCGGGCCTGGGGATCGGTCTGCTGCCGGCCTTTCAGGTGCGGGAAGATATCGCCGCCGACCGGCTGGTCCGCCTGTTTCCGGAATGGACCGTGCCGGAAATGCCGTTCTATGCGGTGCATACCGGGCCGCGCACCCTGCCGCTGCGGACGCGCACGGTGCTGGATTTCCTGATCGATATTTCGGACGTGCTTCGGTAGGGGAGCTTCTTCTTTTTCTGAAGAAAAAGAAGCAAAAAGACTTTTATTCGTTCAGGAGCCTCGGAACGCGCAGGCCCAAGGCTCCTGAACGGCTCGTTTATTCCCCCGGCAGGACCGACGCGGGATCGCGGCTGGCGCGCACCAGATCCGGGCTGCCGTTGGTAAGGTCGCCGTGGAAGCCGCGGCGCAGCATGGTCGTCCAGCCCTCCATCCAGTTATTGGCGGCATTCACGAAATGCTCGGCGCCCGGGTGCTGGGGCAGGGACTGTTTCAGCCACTGCTCCGGCGGGGCAGGAAGGGCCATGGTGCCCTTGCGGGCCGGACTGAGCAGGATGGTTACGTTCTCGATATTCGCGCCGCGATCGGCGGCGGCCTCGGCGTAATTCCAGGTGGCGACCAGCATCACATACGGGATCGGGAAGCCCAGGACGTGCAGGCGGTTGAACGCGGTCTGGATGTCCACGCTGTCGCTCAGCGGCTGGCCTTCGATCTGGACGTGGCTGGTGAACCAGCATTCCATCACCTTGGCATCCGACGGAACGATCTTCGAGAGGTAGTTCCGGTCGTCGTGGCAGCCGTTATTCATGGCATCGACGGTCGAGGTCGGCAGGGATTGCGTGCTGGCGCGGGCGATGATCACGCCGGTCACGACGCCGCCTTCGGCGCGCACCAGCACGTTGCTGAGCAGTTCGCCATGCGGGCCGCTCTGCGTCGTCAGCACCGGGTGCCAGGTGCCGGCGGGCAGGGGCAGGATACGGCCGGCGAAGGGAATGGCGCCGCCGAGATCCGAGGTGATGGGCGGAGCCGCCAGTTGCGGGCCGCCTGCCGTCTGCTGGCCATTGTCGGGTGCGCCTTCGGCCGGCGGGGCGGGCGGGGGCGCGTCGGGCGAGGCGTCGGGTGCGGCCGCCTGCGGCGGTGGGGGCGGGGTGCGGCCCAATGTGTGGTTGATGCGCTCGAACACCGGCCGCAGGGCCGCGATCCGCGTCAAGTACGCCGGCGGATACAGCAGCGTCAGCGCCGTGAAGAGCGGGATGCAATAGAGCATCGCGCGCCAGATCGGCGCGCGGTGCCAGAGACGGGAAGCTGCGGACATTCAGGTCGCCGTAAGGGAAAAGCGGGTCAGCGCAGGACGCGGGCCCGCTGGGCCTCGGTATCGTTGGCGATTTCGGCGGTGACGCCGTCTTCGCCGGAAACGACGCGCACCATCTTCGCCCCCTGCTGGCGGGCGGAAATCAGCGAATCGCTCATCATGTCTTCGATCGACCGTACCAGGTCGCGGGCGCTGGCGGCGGCGCCCATCTTGCTCTGGCGACGCATGACCTCGAACAGCAGCGACGCGTCGATGCCGCCCGTCTCCACCTTCAGGCCGTAGCTTTCGATCATCGCCTCGATCTCCAGCGCCGCGACGCGGGCCACGTCCAGCCCTGTCAGCGCGCGGAAGACGAAGATGCGGTCCAGGCGGTTCAGCACCTCGGGCGCGAAGCCGGCCTGGCGCAGGGCCTCGACCGACTCGGCGCGCATGCGGTCGGGTTCGTCGGCCAGGCGGTCGGCGATCTCGGACAGGGCATCGGTCGCAATGTTCGAGGTCAGCACGAAGATGGCGCGGACGGTGGAAATCTGCTGGCCGGTGGAGGCCTCGGTGACGTGGCCGTCGTTCCAGGCGGTGAGGAATTTCTTGAAGACGTCGGGGTGGGCCTTCTCGATTTCGTCGAGCAGGACGACGGCGTCGGGCTTTTCCTTCAGGCCGCCGGTCAGCTTGCCGAAGGTGTCGGAGCCGACATAGCCCTTGGGCGAGCCGAAAAGCTGCGTCGCGGCGTGCGGCGAACTCATCTGCGTCATGTCGAAATGCAGCAGCGGGCGGTCGAGCTGGCGCGCCATCTGCTTGGCCAGATAGGTTTTACCCGTGCCCGGCGGGCCGGCCAGCAGGAAGATGCCGACGGGCTTGCCGCGCACCTGCAAGGCCATGCGACGGCGAAGCTGGGCGGCGATGTCCTCGCAGACCTGGTCCTGGCCGATGACCCGCGCGCGCAGGCCGGCCGCCAGTTCCTCGGCGTCGATCACGGTTTCTTTCTGCTCGCGCGCCAGCATTTCTTCCAGCGCGGTGCGATTGGTCAGCCTGGCCAGTACATCCATCATCCACCCCCGTCGGCGCCGTAGCCCCTTGCGCGCCAGCCGTTCGGCGCGGGTCTCGAACATCATGCCCGCCAGGACCAGCAGGCTGCTCCCGCCCATCAGCACCGGAAAGGCCGGCGCACACCATTCCATGAAATGCGTCAGGCTGGCGAGGGAAAGATGCAGCGAGGCCGCGGCCTGCAAGCTGGCGAGAATCAGAAAAATAACCATCATGACCGGCATCAGCCGGTTCAGGGCGGGCAGAAGAGCCTTCATTGGACGATCACATCCAGAACGAGCATCTGGTCCCGGTGAATGACCGGCAGCGGGGTCGGCCCCAGGACCGTGATGGCCCCCGGCGCGACGCCGGCCGGGCCGGGATCGGAAACCGGCGCGATATCGACCTCGCCGGAAATGCGGATGGGCAGCAGCACGGTGCGCGGCTTGGGGGAGAGCGGCACGGTCTGGGTGATGCCGCCCGAACTGACGGTCACGACGCCGCCGGTCCCGGCTTCGTCATAGATCGGCATCTGCACCAGCCGGTATTCGCGCTTGCGGATGCCGGCCAGGATGCGGGCCTGCTGGTCGGGCGGAAGGCCCGATTGCTGCAAGGCGCGCGGCGCGTTGTCGGGTGCGATCATGGCGAATTGCTGGGTGCTGGTCAGCGCATTGGCGCCGGCGGCGGCGCCATGGGTGGCATCGCTGACGATCGGGGCGGGAGCGGGGGCCGGGTGCTCGCTCTGGGTGGCCATGCGGGCGCTGAAGCCGGCGACGACGATCATGCCCGCCGCCAGGCCGTACCATAGGGGCCGGCCTTTGCCGGGTCCGGCCTCATCGGGCGCGGCGCGTGCTTCGGGGTCGGGCGTCTGCCTCATCCGGGCATCATGCGTGTGCCTCATGCGATTGGGCAAGCAGGCAAACGAGGACGTGATTGTAATGTAATGTAGCCCCTGGGTTCCGTCGTGGCATGCACCTTGCGGCCGCGTGCGTTATCGCCTATATCAGCGTCATTCCTTCATCTTCCGCTTTTTTGGGGGGTGGCCTTACCGGCCGCCTTTTTTGTTTTGGACGCAGACCTGCCTCACCTCACCGGCCTGGACGCCAAGGTGGCCGCCCTCGTGGCGCCCGTCCTGGCCGATATGGGATTCGAACTGGTCCGCGTGGCGATCCTGGGCCGGGAGAGCCCGACGGTGCAGATCATGGCCGACCGCGCCGACGGCAGCCTGATCGCGATCGAGGATTGCGAGCAGATCAGCCACGCGGTGGGCGCGGTACTGGATATCGAGGACCCGCTGCCCGGCGCCTGGACGCTGGAAGTGTCCTCGGCCGGAATCGACCGTCCGCTGACGCGGGCGAAGGATTGGAACCGGTTTGCCGGGCATCTGGCCAAGGCCGAGGTGAATATCCCGATCGACGGCCGCAAGCGTTTCTCGGGCATCCTGCTGGGTGCCGAAGAGGGCCTCGGCCGGTTGCGGCTGGAAGATGGAACCGAAGTGGCGCTGCCGCTGTCGGACATGCGCCGCGCGCGACTGGTTCTGACCGATGAACTGATCGCGGCCAGCGCCCATATGATGGGGGTCTCCGACGACGGAGCCCCGGAAGCCCCTGTCCCGCCCGGCGAGAAGCCGGCGCGCAAGACTCACTGAGACGTCCTGGAGGTTCTGATGGACACGTCCGTTTCCCGTCCCGAACTGCTGCTGGTGGCGGATGCCGTCGCGCGCGAGAAGGCGATCGACCGGGAGGAAGTCCTGGAGGCGATGGAGCAGGCCATTCAGAAGGCCGGGCGCGCCAAGTACGGGCATGAGAAGGACATCCGCGCGACCATCGACCGCAAGACCGGCGATGTGCGCCTGTCGCGCTGGACCGAGGCCGTGGAGGTCGTGGAGAATGAGGAAACGCAGATCCCGCTCCATATCGCCCGCAAGTTCAAGCCCGAGATCCAGTTGGGCGAGCATCTGGTTGACCCGCTGCCGCCGATCGATTTTGGCCGGATTGCGGCGCAGACCGCCAAGCAGGTGATCGTGCAGCGCGTGCGCGAATATGAGCGCAAGCGCCAGTTCGAGGAATTCAAGGACCGCGTGGGCGAGATCGTGAACGGCACGGTCAAGCGCACGGAATACGGGAACCTGATGGTCGAGATCGGCAGTTCGGAGGCGCTGCTGCGCCGCGACGAGCTGATCCCGCGTGAGAGCTTCCGCAATTCCGACCGCGTGCGGGCCTATATCTATGACGTGCGCGACGAGCCGCGCGGGCCGCAGATCTTCCTGTCGCGCACGCATCCGGCGTTCCTGGCCAAGCTGTTCGCGCAGGAAGTGCCCGAGATCTATGACGGCATCATCGAGATCAAGGCCGTGGCCCGCGATCCGGGGTCGCGCGCCAAGATGGCGGTGATTTCGCGCGATGCCTCGATCGATCCGGTCGGTGCCTGCGTGGGTATGCGCGGATCGCGCGTGCAGGCCGTGGTGCAGGAACTTCAGGGCGAGAAGATCGACATCATTCCTTGGAGCCCGCAGGCGGCGACCTTCGTGGTCAACGCGCTGGCGCCGGCGGAAGTCAGCAAGGTGGTGATGGACGAGGAGGCCGGGCGCGTCGAAGTGGTGGTGCCCGACGAGCAGTTGAGCCTGGCGATCGGCCGGCGCGGGCAGAATGTCCGCCTGGCGAGCCAGTTGACGCGCTGGGATATCGACATCCTGACCGAGGCCGAGGAATCGGAGCGCCGGCAGGAAGAGTTCCGTCGTCGCAGCAACCTGTTCGTCGAAGCGCTGGACGTGGACGACGTGATTGCCGGCCTGCTGGTGACCGAAGGCTTCCATTCGATCGAGGAACTGGCGTATGCCGAGCCCGACGAACTGGCGGAGATCGAAGGGTTCGACGAGGATGTGGCCGGCGAACTGGTCCGCCGTGCGGAGGGCTTCCTGGCCCGTCGCGAGGAGGAACTGGACGAGAAGCGCCGTGGACTCGGCGTGACCGACGAGATTGCGGTTCTGGGCGTGTTTTCCAACCAGATGCTGGTGACGCTGGGTGAAAAGGGTGTGAAGACCCTGGACGATCTGGCTGACCTGGCCGGCGATGAGCTGGTCGAATTCCTCGGCGGCGACGTGATCGACGAGGAAGCGGCGAACGAGATCATCATGGCGGCGCGTGCTCACTGGTTCGAGGACGAGCCGTCGGCTGAAGCCCAGGAGGCGCCGGAGGCCTGAGCGCCACGGCGTGTCGGGGCAGGCGGGACAGGATATGACGGCGGACGCCGATCTGGAGCCGGAAGACGACGAGCGGGGGCCTTTGCGCCGCTGTATCGTCACGCGGGAGCGCGCGGCACCCGAGACGATGGTCCGTTTCGTGGTCTCGCCCGACCGGATTGTGACACCCGATCTTTCCGCGCGTCTGCCCGGACGGGGAATCTGGTTGAGCGCGCGGCGGGATGTGCTAGAAACGGCCCGGACGCGAGGGGCATTCTCACGCGCAGCCCGGGGTCAGGTCGTTGTTCCGCCCGATCTGGACAAGATCCTGGAAGCCGGCCTCGTGCGCCGGATACTGGATACGGTGGGACTCGCACGACGGGCCGGTCAGGTGACATACGGTTTCGTCAAGGTGCGGGAATGGATAGAGGGCGGTCGCGCCGGTCTGATCATACAGGCCGAGGATGGCAGCCCTGATGAGAGGACGAGGTTATTGTCCGGCGCACGGGATCTGCCGATAGCGGTTGTTCCTACGGCGGCGGGTCTGGGTGCGGCATTCGGCCGTGACCATGTCGTGCATGCGGCGATGTCGCATGGCGAACTGGCACGGCGCGTCCGTATCGATAGTGAACGTTTTGCGGGGCTGTCCGGCAGGGCGGTTCCGGGTTCGTCGGACCGATCCGGCGAACTTGGGTGAACAGGCGGGTACATGAGCGAAGGCAACGATCAGGATCAGGGTAAGGGACGCTTGTCCTTGCGGCCGGCGGGCCGGAAGGAGGTCGGACGGACGGTTGACGCCGGTTCCGTGCGGCAGAGTTTCAGCCATGGTCGTTCGAAGGTGGTGCAGGTCGAGGTGCGCAAGAAGCGCGGCCCCGGTCCGGCCCCCGCAGGCAGCGGCTCCGGTTCGCCGGGTGGCGGCCGGGCAGGTGCGCGCGGTGGCAGTGGCGGTCGCGCGCTGACCGCAGCCGAACTGGCTACCCGCCAGCGCGTCCTCGAGGAGCAGCGGGCCGAGGCTGTTCGCCGCGAGCAGGAGCGCCGCGAGCAGGAAAAGATCATGATCCTGTCCGCCGCCGAGGAAGAATCCCGCGAACAGGAAGAAGCGGCCCGTGCCCGAGCCGAGCAGGCCGCGCGTCAGGTTCAGGAGCAGCCTGAGGTCGTGGAGACCGGGGCGGTGGTCTCGGCCGTGCCGAGGCCCGGCGAGGTTACGCTGGCGCCGCCGATGGAGCGCCTGCGCCCGCTGGCCGAACGCGCCATCATGCCGGCCCGCCCGGTGACGCCGACCCGCCCCGCGCCTGCGGCTGCGACGCCGGCCCAGCCGCAGGGCGAGACCCTGCGCCTGCGCACCGGTCGCGGCCCCGACACGGAAGAGGAACGCCGGGCGCCGCGTCGCCCCGGTGTCGTGCCCAGCCGCAAGCCGAACGGCGCGCCTGCGAAGAAGGGTGGCGACAACCGCCGTTCCGGCCGTATCGACGTTCAGGCGGCGATCGAGGGTGACGACGACAAGACGCGCTCGCTGGCCTCGGTCCGGCGTCAGCGCGAGCGTGAGCGCCGGCAGGCCGAACTGGAGCGTCTGCGCTCCGACCAGGTCCGCGTGGTGCGTGACGTCGTGCTGCCCGAGACGATCACGGTGCAGGAACTGGCGAACCGTATGGCGGCCCGCCAGGGCGAAGTCATCAAGGCCCTGATGAAGATGGGCGTGATGGCGACCGTGACGCAGTCGCTGGATGCCGACACGGCCGAGCTGGTGATTCAGGAATTCGGCCATCGTGTGCGCCGCGTGGCGGACAGCGATGTCGAGATCGGTATCGAAGGCATCGACGATACGCCGGAAGATCTGCTGCCGCGTCCGCCCGTCGTGACGGTCATGGGGCATGTCGACCACGGCAAGACCTCGCTGCTGGATGCGCTGCGCACCACCGACGTGGCTGCGGCCGAAGCCGGCGGGATCACGCAGCATATCGGCGCCTATCAGGTGACGCTGCCTTCGGGCTCCAAGATCACCTTCATCGACACGCCGGGCCATGAGGCGTTCACCGCCATGCGTGCCCGTGGTGCCTCGGTGACCGACGTGGTGGTGCTGGTGGTCGCGGCGGATGACGGCGTGATGCCGCAGACGATCGAGGCGATCCGCCATGCCAAGGCGGCGAATGCGCCGATCGTGGTGGCGATCAACAAGTGCGACAAGCCGGGTGCCAACCCCGAGCGCGTGCGTCAGGAACTGCTGTCGCACGAGATCGTGGTCGAATCGATGGGCGGCGACACCCAGGATGTCGAGGTCTCGGCGCTGAAGCGCACCGGGCTGGACAAGCTGGAAGAAGCCATCCTGCTCCAGGCGGAAATCCTGGACCTGCGCGCCAACCCGGACCGGGTGGCCGAAGGCTCGGTGATCGAAAGCCGGCTGGATCGCGGTCGTGGCCCGGTGGCGACGATCCTGGTGCAGAAGGGCACGCTGCGGCGTGGCGACATCGTGGTGGCCGGCGCCGAATGGGGCCGTGTCCGTGCGATGCTCGACGACCGCAATCGCCAGATCCAGGAGGCGCTGCCTTCGACCCCGGTCGAGATCCTGGGCGTCACCGGCGTGCCGGGTGCAGGCGAGCCTTTCGTGGTGGTGGAGAACGAGAACCGCGCCCGCGAGATCTCGGAATTCCGCCAGCGCGTGATCAAGGACCGCATGGCTGCTGGCCAGACTGCCGCGCGCGGCACGCTGGACCAGATGCTGGCGCGCATCCAGGCCGGTGCCCAGAAGGAAGTCGCCGTGCTGATCAAGGCCGACGTCCAGGGTTCGGCCGAGGCGTTGCAGACCACGGTGCTCAAGCTTGAGCACGAAGAGGTCAAGGTGCGGGTGCTGACGGCCGGTGTGGGCCAGATCACCGAAAGCGACGTGCAGTTGGCCAAGGCTTCGGATGCGGTGATCATCGCGTTCAACGTCCGTGCCACGACGCAGGCGCGGGAACTGGCGCAGCGCGAAGGGGTCGATATCCGCTACTACTCGATCATCTATCAGGTCGCGGATGACGTGGAGCAGTTGGTCAAGGGCAAGGTTGCGCCCAAGCACCGCGAGAAGTTCCTGGGGTATGCCGAGATCCGCAAGGTGTTCGACATCACCAAGGTGGGCAAGGTTGCCGGTTGCTACGTCACCGAGGGCGTGGTCAAGCGTGGGTGCGGTGTGCGCCTGCTGCGCGACAACGTCGTGGTGCACGAGGGCGATCTCAGCCAGCTCAAGCGCTTCAAGGACGATGTCAAGGAAGTGGCGCGCGGTTATGAGTGCGGCCTGTCCTTCGCGGGCTACAACGATCTGCGCGAAGGCGACATGGTCGAGTGCTACGAGATGGAACTGGTTCCCGCATGAGCCGCAACCCATCCCGTGGGAAGGTGAATACGGCGGGGCCGGCGGGGAAACTCGCCGGTCTTGCCGCTTCCGGACCCAGCCAGCGCCAGTTGCGCGTGGGCGAGGAAGTGCGCCGGGTGCTGGCGGACCTGTTCGCCCGCACCGAATTCCGCGACCCGGAACTGGTCGATGCCCGCATCACCGTGACGGAAGTACGTCTGTCCCCGGACCTGAAGCACGCGACGGCCTTCGTGGCGCGGCTGGGGCGTAGCGATGTGGATGCGCTGATGCCGGCGCTGAGGCGTGTGGCGCCGTTCCTGCGGTCGCGCATGTCGGGCAATCTGCGGCTGCGGGTGGTGCCGGAAATCCATTTCCAGCCGGATACGGCGCTGGATTATGCGATGGAAGTCAGTGCGTTGCTGAACAAGCCGGAAGTGGCGCGGGATCTGGACTGAGAGAAAGTCTCTCTTCTTTTTCTGAAGAAAAAGAAGCAAAAAGACTTTTGACCGGTTCAGGGACATCGCGTGTCCCGGCACAAAATTCCCCCGACGAATCAAAGTTTTTTGGTTCTTTTTTTCAAAAAAGAACGAAGACTATCGCCTTCCTGTGATCAGAACGCCCGGTTCGCGGCGGATCGTGCGTGCCGCGTCATGCAATGCGGCGCCCCCGGCGGCGATGTCGCGCCGTGCCGCGTCCAGATTGGTTTCCAACGCATCATCCGGTGTGCGCAGGTCGGAGCGGATCTGACGGGCGGCCGCCAGGGCGGCGTGGGTGTCGCGGGTGACGGCGTGGATTTCCGTGCCGCGATCGTGACTCTGCCGGTGGGCCGTCGCGCGCACCTGTTCGAGCGCGGCGCGGGTGGTGTGCCAGTCGGTTTCGATCTTTTGTCGGGCTGTTTGTGCCGTGGCGGAAGCCGTTCGGATGGAAGATGCGGTTGCCGTTACGCTGGCGCGGACGGGGGGCAGGGTGGCATCGAGTGTCTGCCTGATCTTTTGGCCTTCCTGCACGGTCTGCCGCCATTCCGCTGCCATTTTATGGATCGGCAGGGTGGTCAGGGTGCGGCGGAGGATGGCCAGGCGGGATTCATGGGTTGGAATTTCCGGCAGGTTCGACAGGCCGGGATGCAGGGGCGGGGCCGGGCCGGGGGCGATATCGAGATCGATGCCGACGCGGCCGGTCACCAGGCTGGCGCTATGCAGTTCGGCCTGCAATCCGTCCTGGATCAGCCGGGACAGCATCAGGTGCGGCGACAGGGCGCCTCCGCCGCCAGCCATGTGAATCCGTTCGGGCTGGATGCGGATCGTGACCGGAATCAGCGCGCGGCCATGCAGGGGATCGGCGGTGAGGCCGACATGTTCGACCCGTCCAAGTGTCGCGCCGCGAAACGTGACCGTGGCGCCGGCGCGCAGGCCGCCGATCGGACGGTCGAAGACGACCATGGCGCGCTCGCTGTGCGTCATCAGGCCGAACTGGCCGAACGCGCCAAGGAACGCGCAGCCCAGCCCGATCCCGCCGGCAACGAAGAGCAGGACGGCCGTCCATCCGGCTGCCCGGCCTGGATGACTGCTCATCGGAGGAGGGGGAAAGAAAAGATCATGAGGCGTTTATTTCGGGCCTCCTGAGCCCCTTGAGAAAGCAGGCATGGCACAATCCGGCATTGCTCCTCATTCAGGGCTCGTCTACACGCACGCCTCTTCCAGGATTTTGATCAAGAAGGTTTTGCCCCATGCGACGCAAGCGCGGACGTCAGATCGATGGCTGGCTGGTCATCGACAAGCCGGCGGGGATGACATCGACCGATGTCGTCAACCGGGTGAAGCGCGCCTTCGATGCCGCCAAGGCGGGGCATGGTGGCACGCTGGACCCGCTGGCGACCGGCCTGCTGCCCATCGCCTTCGGCGCGGCGACCAAGACCGTGCCGTACATCATGGACGGAACCAAGCGCTATCAGTTCACCCTGCGTCTGGGCGAGGCCCGGGATACCGACGATGCCGACGGGGCGGTGACCGAGACCTCGGCCGTGCGGCCGACGGACGAGGATTTCCGCCGTGCGCTGCCGGCGTTCCAAGGCGATATCATGCAGGTGCCGCCCGTCTATTCCGCGATCAAGGTGGCGGGAGAGCGGGCCTATGACATGGCGCGCGACGGGCGGCCGCCCGATCTGCCGCCCCGGCCGGCCCGGATCGACCGGTTCGAACTGGTGGCGCGGCCGGATGAGGATACCGCGATTTTCGAAGTGGAATCGGGCAAGGGCGTCTATATGCGCTCGCTGGCGCGCGACATCGCGCGGGCCTGTGGCACGGTGGGCCACGTGGCCGCCCTGCGCCGTCTGCGGGTGGGGCCTTTTGCCGAGGAAGACGCGATTCCACTGGACAAACTGACGCCAAACGACGACAACGCGCCTGCCTCACCGGATCTGCTTCTTCCGGTCGCGACCGCGCTGGCCGACATCCCGGCGCTGGCCTTGACCCACGAGGAAGCAGAGTCCCTTTCGCATGGGCAGGCGATCAGCCTGCTCGGCCTGATGGGACGCATTCCTGACGCCGCCGATCCCGACCAGGGCATCGTGCGGGGAATGGACGGGGGGCGCGTGATCGGGCTGTGCCGGCTGGAAGATGGCTGGCTGCGCCCGGACCGCATGCTTTAACCGAATTGGAATGTGGAGAACACGATGTCGATTACTGCTGAACGCCGCACGGCGCTGATTGGCGAATACCAGACCGCCGCCACCGACACCGGCTCGCCGGAAGTCCAGGTCGCCCTGCTGACCGAGCGGATCACGAACCTGACCGAGCACCTGAAGACCCACGCGAAGGATTTCCACTCGCGTCGCGGCCTGCTGGTGATGGTCGGCAAGCGCCGTGGCCTGCTGGACTATCTGAAGCGCAAGGACGAGGCCCGCTACCAGACCGTGATCGGTCGTCTGGGCCTGCGTCGCTGAGATGACGCGCGATCCGGCCTGCTGCCCCGCTTTGCGTGGCAACGGGCCGGATCGCATTGGTGCGTTCCGCCGACGGGGTGGCATGGCCGCCCCGTTGTCGCGGGGCCGCCGCGCCCGATGCCCAATCCTGGGCCGGGCCACACGCTGCCCCCATGTCGGTGGAGACATCCGGACCGGGTCACAGCGTTTCAGGCCACATGGTGTTCTGGCGGATGACCGTCATCGCTCCATGCCGTCCGAGACGCTGTCCTTCATCCCCTTGTCCGGGCCTCTCCCATTCATCCGGGGTGGCCATCGGACAGGGAGTGTCTGAATGTTCAACTACTACCGCAAAGAGATCGAATGGGGCGGCCGCACGCTGGTGCTGGAGACGGGCAAGATCGCCCGCCAGGCCGATGGCGCCGTGGTCGTGACCTATGGCGACACGGTCGTGCTCTGCACCGCCGTGGGCGCCCGCAGCGTCAAGCCGGGCCAGGATTTCTTCCCACTGACGGTCAACTACCAGGAAAAGGCCTATGCGGCCGGCAAGATCCCCGGTGGCTTCTTCAAGCGTGAGGGCCGTCCGTCGGAGATCGAGGTGCTGAATTCGCGCCTGATCGACCGCCCGATCCGTCCGCTGTTCCCGGAGGGCTTCCGCAACGAGGTCCAGGTCGTCGCGACCGTGCTGAGCCACGATCTGGAAAACGATCCGGCGATCGCGTCCCTGATCGGCTGCTCGGCGGCGCTGACGCTGTCGGGCATTCCGTTCTTCGGCCCGGTGGCGGCCTGCCGCGTCGGCTATCAGAACGGCGCCTATGTGCTGAACCCGACCCTGCCGGAGATGAAGGACAGCGCGCTGGATCTGGTCGTCGCCGGCACCGCCGAAGGCGTGCTGATGGTCGAATCCGAAGCCGCCGAACTGAGCGAAGAGGTGATGCTGGGCGCCGTGACCTTCGGTCATGAAGCGTTCCAGCCGGTCATCGACGCCATCATCGCGCTGGCCGAGCATGCCGCGAAGGCGCCGTGGGATCTGGCCGAGCCGTCGGCCGAGGAACTGGCGCTGCGCAAGCGGATCGACGTGCTGGGCCGTGCGTCGATCGCCGAGGCGTACCAGGAGCGCGTGAAGCAGGCGCGTTACAAGAAGGTCGGTGCGGCGAAGGATGCCGTGCTGGCGGCGCTGACGGCTGAAGGCCTGGATGCGGGCGCGGCCAAGCCGATCCTGAAGGATCTGGAAGCCGACGTGGTGCGCAGCTCGGTGCTCGATACCGGTCTGCGGATCGACGGTCGCGACCTGAAGACGGTCCGCCCGATCGTGTCGGAAGTCGGTATTCTGCCGCGTGCCCATGGCTCGGCCCTGTTCACCCGTGGCGAGACCCAGGCTCTGGTGGTCGCGACCCTGGGCACCGCCCAGGACGAGCAGGTGATCGACGCGCTGGAAGGCGAGTACCGCACCAACTTCATGCTGCACTACAACTTCCCCCCCTACTCGGTGGGTGAGTGCGGCCGCATGGGCTCGCCGGGCCGTCGCGAGATCGGGCATGGCAAGCTGGCCTGGCGCGCGGTGCATCCGCTGCTGCCCGGCAAGGACACCTTCCCGTACACGATGCGCGTGGTGTCCGAGATCACCGAGAGCAACGGTTCGTCCTCGATGGCGACCGTGTGCGGCACCTCGCTGGCGCTGATGGATGCCGGCGTGCCGCTGAAGCGTCCGGTGGCGGGTATCGCCATGGGCCTGATCAAGGAAGATCGCGGTTTCGCGGTGCTGTCCGACATCCTGGGTGACGAAGATCACCTGGGCGACATGGACTTCAAGGTGGCGGGCACCGAGCAGGGCGTCACCGCGCTGCAGATGGACATCAAGATCACGTCCATCACGCCCGAGATCATGAAGATCGCCCTGGGCCAGGCGCGCGACGGCCGCCTGCACATCCTGGGCGAGATGTCCAAGGCCCTGACCGAGGGGCGCAGCGACGTGTCCTCGACCGCGCCGAAGATCACGACCATTACCGTGCCCAAGGAAAAGATCCGCGATGTGATCGGCCAGGGCGGTAAAGTGATCCGTGAGATCGTTGAATATTCGGGCGCCAAGATCGATATCAATGATGACGGCACGATCATGATCGCCGCGTCGGCCGAAGAGCAGGCCACCAAGGCGATCGAGCGTATTCGCGGCATCGTGGCCGAGCCCGAGATCGGCGCGATCTATACCGGCAAGGTTGTCAAGACCGCCGATTTCGGTGCGTTCGTGAACTTCCTGGGCGCGCGCGACGGTCTGGTCCATATCTCGGAACTGTCGCAGGGCCGGGTGGCCAAGACCACGGACATCGTCAACCAGGGCGATGTGGTCAAGGTGAAGGTTCTGGGCTTCGACGATCGCGGCAAGGTCAAGCTGTCGATGCGCGTCGTCGATCAGGAGACGGGGGCCGATATCACCGAGACTGTCGGCGCCAAGCCCGCCCGACCGCCGGCACGCTGAGGCCGGTCGGCGGCGGGGTAATCAGCCTCGCCGTCGCGGCTCCGCCCGTGAGGTGCGGGGCACGGATGGACGAGACGCCGGTCCTTCGGGACCGTGCGAGGACGATAGGGTAGTGATGAAGGCGATCAATGCGATCCGCATGGGCGGGGTGGATGTCCTGCCGCTGATCGAAGGTGGGAAGGGCGTGTCGGTTTCGACCGGCATATCGTCCGGACATTGGGCGGCGGCGGGGGGCGCCGGCACGGTCTCTATCGTCAATGCCGATTCCTATGACGCTGAGGGACGATATGTCCCGCAGGTCTATCACGGCCGAAACCGGCGTGAACGGCAGCAGGAACTGATTGCCTACGCTATTGCCGGCGGCATTGCGCAGGCGCGGATCGCGCATGATCTGTCCGGTGGGCGCGGGCGCGTGCATGCCAACATCCTGTGGGAGATGGGCGGCGCCGAAGACGTTATCCTGGGCGTGCTGGAAGGCGCGCCGGGTCTGATCCATGGCCTGACCTGTGGCGCGGGCATGCCCTATCGCCTGTCGGACATCGCGGCGCGGTTCGGCATCCATTATTATCCCATCGTGTCGTCCGCGCGGGCGTTCAGTGCCTTGTGGAAGCGTTCATTCCACAAGAACCCCGATGGACTGGGCGGGGTGGTGTACGAAGACCCGTGGCGGGCCGGCGGGCATAACGGCCTGTCGAACAGCGAAAATCCGCTCAATCCCGAGGACCCGTTCCCGCGCGTGCTGGCGCTGCGCCAGGCGATGCGCGGCTTCGGCCTGCATGAGACGCCGATCATCATGGCTGGTGGCGTGTGGTGCCTGGAGGAATGGGAAGACTGGATCGACAATCCCGAACTCGGGCCGATCGCCTTCCAGTTCGGCACCCGACCGTTGCTGACGCAGGAGAGCCCGATCCCCGATGCGTGGAAGCGCCGGCTGCTGACGCTGAAGAAGGGGGACGTGTTCCTGAACCGCTTCTCGCCGACGGGGTTCTACTCTTCCGCGGTGAACAATCCTTTCCTGCGGGAATTGCAGGGGCGGTCCGAGCGGCAGGTGGCCTTCTCCGCCGAACCGGTGGGCGAGCATACGGCCGCTTATGGCGTGGGGGCCCGTGGCCGGCAGGTCTTCGTGACCGAGGCCGACCGCGAGCATGTCCGGCTGTGGGAGCGCGAGGGCTTCACCGAGGCCATGCGCACCCCGGATTCGACGCTGATCTTCGTCACGCCCGAGAAGGCGCGGGAGATCCTGGCCGACCAGGTGGCGTGCATGGGGTGCCTGTCGGAATGCCGCTTCTCGAACTGGAGCCAGCGGGGCCCGGATTATTCCAACGGCCACAAGGCCGATCCGCGCTCGTTCTGCATCCAGAAGACGCTCCAGGCCATTGCCCATGCGGGGCCGGAAGGCGACGACGGGGTGATGGACAACAACCTGATGTTCGGCGGCACGAACGCGTGGCGCTTCGGCACCGACCCGTTCTACGCCAACGGGTTCGTGCCGACGGTCGGTCAACTGGTCGACCGCATCATGACCGGACGCTGATCCGGCGGATTACTGGAACGGTTGGAACGGGCCCCTTTCGGGGCCCGTTCGCGTTTGTGCCGATCATGACTGGGTTTCCAAAGGGCTTCGCCCTTTGGTGGGTCAAGGGCAACGCCCTTGCGGGGCTACCCCTCCGGCAGGCAGGCGGCGCGGAAGGCGGCGAAGGCGCGGGCGCGGTGGCTGATGGCGTTCTTCTCGGCTTCCGGCATTTCGGCGAAAGTGCGGGTTTCGCCTTCCGGAGTGAAGATCGGGTCGTAGCCATGGCCCTGGGCGCCGCGGGGCGGCCAAGCGATCTGCCCGTCGATCCGGCCTTCGAAGGTGCGGAGGGTGCCGTCGGGCCAGGCGAGGCAGAGGACGGAGATGAACCAGGCGGACCGGTCCTCGTCATTGCCGATGGCTTCGTGGATGCGGGCCATGGCGCCGGGGAAATCCTTGTCGGGGCCGGCCCAGCGGGCGGAATAGATCCCTGGCGCGCCGCCCAGGGCCGCGACGCAGAGGCCGGAATCGTCGGCCAGCGCCGGCAGGCCGCTGGCCTTGGCCGCTGCCACGGCCTTCAGCGCCGCGTTGCCGGTGAAGCTGTCCGCGGTTTCCTCGGGTTCGGGCAGGCCGAGTTGGCCGGCGGAGACGATGGTGATGCCATAGCCGTTCAGCAGGGCATCGAATTCCGCCAGCTTGCCCTGGTTGTGGCTGGCCAGGACCAGCCGTGTGCCGGAGGCCAGGCGGGGGGTGCTCGCCCCGCTCACGACGCGTCGCTCCGTGCGGCCAGTGCTTTGTCGACCGCAGCAAGCTGGGCGGCGAACAGATGCGCGGTGCCGGCCTGTGCCAGCCGCATCAGGGCCTCGAACTGCGCCTGCGAGAAGGGGGCCTGTTCGGCCGTGCCCTGGATCTCGACGATGCCGCCGGCCTCGGTGAGAACGAAATTGGCGTCGGCGGCGGCCGTGCTGTCTTCGTCGTAATCGAGGTCGAGCACCGCGCCGGCCTCGGTCAGGCCGCAGGAGATGGCCGCGACCTGTGCCGTCAGCGGCACGCGGGCCAGCACGCGGTTGCGCACCAGCTTTTCCAGTGCCAGCCGCAGGGCGACCCAGGCACCAGTGATGGAGGCGCAGCGGGTGCCGCCATCGGCGTTCAGCACGTCGCAATCGACGGTGATCGAGATTTCACCCAGTGCGGTCAGGTCGGTCACGGCACGCAGCGAGCGGCCGATCAGGCGCTGGATTTCCTGCGTGCGGCCCGATTGCTTGCCCTTCGCGGCCTCGCGCGGGCCGCGCGCGTGGGTGGCGCGGGGCAGCATGCCGTATTCGGCCGTGACCCAGCCCTTGCCCTGGCCGCGCAGGAAGGGCGGCACGCGGGGTTCGACGCTGGCGGCGCACAGCACCTCGGTCCCGCCCATGCGGATCAGGGCCGATCCCTCGGCGTGGCGGGCGAAGCCGGTTTCGATGGAGACGGGGCGCAGCGCGTCGGCGGCGCGGCCCGAGGGACGGGTGGTCATGGGCAAAGGATACTCCGCATCGACAGGCAGGGCATTCGGGGGCGGGGTGCCGAAAGCGCGGGCATAGCCCGAGCCGGGGGAGAATGGCCAGCCCGATGCTTGTCATAGCGGGCCGGAGCTTCCAGATTTATAGTGGTCAATTCCGCCGGCGTTCGCCGGCCTCGAACGTGGAGGCTTCAAGCAGGATGAATCCCGGCACCCTGTCTTCCCGTCCGGCCCTGCCACCGGGGCTGGATGCCCGTTCGGCGGCGATCCTGCGCGAGATCGTCGAACAATATGTGGAAACCGGCGAGCCCGTCGGGTCGCGCACGCTGTCGCGACGCCTGCCGCTTCCGCTCTCGCCGGCGACCATCCGCAACGTGATGGCGGACCTGACCGAGGCCGGGTTGCTGTTTTCGCCCCATGCCTCGGCCGGCCGCCTGCCGACGGAAAAGGGGGTGCGGCTGTTCGTGGACGGGCTGCTGCAGTTCGGCAGCTTGAGCGAGGACGAGCGCGAAACCATCACCAACTCGCTGGAGATGCGTGGCCGCTCGTTGCAGGACACGTTGGCCGAGGCGTCGTCGATGTTGTCCGGCCTGTCCTCGGCCGCAGGGCTGGTGCTGGCGCCCAAGGGTGACGGGGCGGTGAAGCATATCGAATTCGTCGCCCTTGGCCCCAGGCGGGCACTGGTGATCCTGGTGGGTGCGGACGGGCAGGTGGAGAACCGGGTGATCGAGACCCCGATCGGCCTGCCGCCCTCGGCGCTGGTCGAGGCGGGGAATTATCTCAACGCCCAGTTGGCCGGGCGCTCGCTGGAGGATCTGCGCACGCATGTCAGTGCGGACATGAGCGCCAATCGCAGCGAACTGCATCACTTGACCGCCGAGATCGTGGCCAGCGGGCTGGCGACCTGGAGCGACGTGGATCGCGGCGGCACGCTGTTCATCCGGGGGCAGGCGCGCCTGCTGGCCGATGTGACGGAGATCGAGCGCCTCTCCACCATCCAGATGCTGTTCGAGCGGCTGGAGGCGCAGGAGACGATGCTGCGCCTGTTGGAACTGGCGCAGGAATCGGATGGCGTGCGGATCTTCATCGGTGCCGAAAGCGGCCTGTTCGGGCTTTCCGGCACCTCGGTGGTGGTGGCTCCGGCGCGGACCGACAGCAACCGGATCGTGGGGGCGATCGGCGTGATCGGCCCCACGCGCCTCAATTATGGGCGCATCATCCCGGTGGTGGATTATACTGCCCGCGTCATAGGCAGAATGCTCGGCTGAAGATCGGCCCGGACACGCGCGCTGGCGGTTGTGTCCGGGTCGAGATTTGGGGGCTCCATAAAACGGTCGTCGTGAAAAACTGGCCTGCCTTGGTGCCGCCATTTTCCTGATCTAGCTGCCTGGGTCTGGCTTTTGTTTCCGCCCTGGCGCGCATGTTTGAGGAGCGCTTTCATGCCCCGTCCCGATGCAGGCCAGGCCGGCACCTTCCTGATTGGCGGCGATATGCCCGTCGCGCGCCTGGGGTTTGGCGCCATGCGCATTACCGGGCGCGGAATCTGGGGGGATCCGCCCGACCGTGACCGGGCGCTGGACACGCTGCGCCGCGCGGCGGCCTGCGGCGTGACGCTGATCGACACCGCCGATGCCTATGGGCCTTATGTCAGCGAGGATCTGATCCGCGCCGCTTTGCATCCCTATGGCGGCCTGCGCATCGCAACCAAGGGCGGCCATACGCGCCATGGGCCGGATATCTGGCGCCCGGTGGGGAATCCGGACTATCTGCGCCAGTGCGTGCTGATGAGCATGCGCCGCCTTGGCGTGGACTGCATCGATTTGTGGCAGTTGCATCGTGTGGGGCCGGATTGCACGCCGGAGACGCAGTTCGAGGTGATCGCCGCGATGCGCGCGGAAGGACTGATCCGCCATGTCGGCCTCTCGGAAGTGTCCGTGGAGATGATCGAGCGGGCCCGGCGCTTCTTTCCGGTCGCGACGGTGCAGAACCGTTATAATCTGGTCAATCGTGCCTCGGAGGACGTGCTGGATTATTGCGCGGGGCACGGGATCGGCTTCATCCCCTGGGCGCCGCTGGCGGCGGGGTCGCTGGCCCGCGAGGGCGGCGTGCTGGACCGGGTGGCGCGCGATCTGGGGGCCACGCCGGGGCAGGTGGCGCTGGCATGGCTGCTGCGCCGCGCCCCCGTGATGCTGCCGATCCCCGGTACCGGCAGCCCCGAGCATGTCGAGGAGAATGTCGTCGCCGCCGGACTGGTGCTGGATGATGCCGTTTTCACCCGCCTGGAACAGGAGGGCCGCGCGGAATGGCAGCGTCAGGCGGGTGGTTGACGCGCCCTGCGGGGGGCGACGCCGGGGCCCGGGAATGCTAGGAGAGGCGTCCTTGCCCATGTCCCGCTCCGCCGGTGCCCGTCGTGACGGATCTCGTTTCCTTGCCCTTCGCCCACTGGACCCTGGATGATTTTTCGTAACGGATCAGGCCGTGACGGCCGGCTGCTTGTGACTTCGCGCATTGGCGGTGATGCCGCAGACGGTGCGGCTCCCCGCCCGCCGCGACGCGGTTTCGGCCTGACGGGGCCGGGTGGCGGCCCGCGCCGGCCGCGCTTCCGGCTGGTGCGCAGGCTGCTCGGCGGGGGGGCGGCGGTGCTGCTGCTGGGCTCGCTGGCCGGCGGGATGGTCGCCTGGACCAAATACGAGCAACTGGTGGCCGACCTGCCGACGGTTGACGGGCTGCGCACCTACCAGCCGCCGGTGATGAGCCGGCTTTATTCCGGCGATGACCGGGTGATGGCGGAACTGGCGGCGGAACGGCGTATCTTCGTGCCCTATTCGGCCATTCCGGCCCGGGTGAAGAATGCCGTCATCGCGACCGAAGACCAGAAATTCTATACCCATGGCGGCGTCAATCCGTTCGCGATCCTGCGCGCGGGGCTGACCGACCTGACGATGAGCAAGGGGCACAGGCCGATTGGTGCCTCGACGATCACCCAGCAGGTGGCGCGCATCATGCTGCTGGGCTCGAAACAGACTTTGTCGCTGGAGCGCAAGGCCAAGGAGGCCCTGCTGGCGATCCGTATCGAGCAGACCCTGTCGAAGGACAAGATCCTCGAAATCTACCTGAACGAGATCTATCTGGGCGCGGGGGCGTATGGTGTCGGCGCGGCGGCGCAGACCTATTTCAACAAGCCGCTGGACCAGTTGGACGACGCGCAGGCGGCGTTCCTGGGCGCGCTGCCGAAATCGCCTTCCAACTACAACCCCTATCGTTTCCCGGACGCGGCGCTGGCCCGGCGCAACCTCGTGTTGCAGCAGATGGTCGAGATCGGTGCCATCACCGAGGAGCAGGCGCGTCTGGCGCAGGCCGAGCCGCTGGTGCCGCAGGCCTTCACCCGGCCCGGTCCGGCCCCGGGATCGGAATGGTTCGGCGAGGAAGTGCGCCGCCAGCTGATCGAGCGTTACGGGCAGGACACCACCATGCAGGGTGGCCTTCTGGTGCATACCAGCATGGACCCGCATCTGCAGCAGGTCGCGACCGCCGCAGTGCGTGACGGGTTGATGAGCTATGACCACGACCATGGCGGCTGGCGGGGGCCGGTGGCGCATCTGGACGAGATCGCGTCTGGCGCGGATGCCGGCCAATGGGTGCCTGCGCTGGCACATACGGCGCGGCCGCCCGGCATGCTGGATTCCTGGCGGCTGGGGGTTCTGCTCTCGCCGGCCACGGGGGAGATCGGCTGGCTGGAAGGGCCGGCGGCGCATGCCGAACCGCGGAGCGGGCGGCTGCTGGCGCGCGACATGGCCTGGATGCGCCGCTGGCGCGCCCCCCGCGCGGGCGATGTGCTGATGGTCGAGCCCCAGGCCGATGGCGGCGGGGTCGCGCTGCGGCAGGTGCCCAAGGTCGAGGGCGCGCTGGTGACGCTGGACGTGCGGACGGGCCGGGTGCTGGCGATGGTCGGCGGCTGGTCGTTCGGCCAGTCGCAGTTCAATCGCGCGACCCAGGCGCTGCGCCAGCCCGGATCGTCCTTCAAGCCGTTCGTCTATCTGACGGCGATGGAGCAGGGGATTTCGCCTTCCCAGAAATTCGACGATTCCCCGGTGTCTTATGGCACCTGGCATCCGAACAACTACGAGAAGGATTTCTGGGGCCCGACTACCCTGCATGATGCGCTGCGGGAATCGCGCAATCTGGTGACGATCCGTCTGGCGGCCCATATCGGCATGAAATCGGTGGCGAACATGGCCACCTCGCTGCAGCTGGTCGAGTCCATGCCGCATGTTCTGCCGGCCGCGCTGGGCGCGGTGGAGACGACCGTGCTGCGCGAGGCCGGGGCCTATGCCACCATCGCGGCAGGCGGGCGGTTGGTGACGCCGACCCTGATCGACAATGTGCAGGACCGCGACGGCCATGTGCTGTGGCAGCCTCCGGGCCTGGCCTTGCAGGCGGCGGTGCCGGCTACCGGCACCGCCGCCCCTGTGCCTGCCGCGATGCCGCAACCAGCCGTCGCGGGGAGTGGGGCACCGGTGGCGGCACCGGCAGCCGTCGCATCCCCGGCTGTGGCGGTCGTGCCGGCCGATGGGCCTGTGCTGGTGGATACGCGGCCGCAGGTCGCCTCGCCGGACAGCGCGTACCAGATCGTGGCGATGATGCGTGACGTGATCCTGCGCGGCACAGGAAATCGGGCCGGGCAGGGCATCGACCGGCCCATCGCCGGGAAAACCGGCACCAGCCAGAATTTCAACGATGCGTGGTTCGCCGGCTTTTCGCCCGATATCGTGACGATCGTCTGGGTCGGGTTCGACACGCCGCAGACGCTGGGCAAGAACGAGACCGGCGGCACGATCGCCGGCCCGATCTGGAACCGGGTGATGAAGGCGGTGCTGGCCGACCGGCCGAGGCTGGATTTCCCTGTGCCCCAGGGGCTGACGCTGGCGCGCTACGATACGGGGATGGGCATGGCGGTGGATGCCTTCAAGCCCGACCAGGTGCCGGGCATCAGCGCCGACCTGAACGCCAATGCGACCGGCGCGTTGACCGCCGAGGATACCGGTGCCGAGACGATGCCGGATTCCGAGAGCGACATGGCGGCCTCGCCCTCTGCCGCGCCCGCCGGCGGGCCCGCATCCGGCCCCGGCGGCGGGCCGGGCCAGCCCGCACCTTCGGCCGCCGCTCCTGCCGCACCGGCGGGCGGGGGTGACATTGGCATGGGTGGCCTGTATTGACGCCGCTTGCTTTTCCTGTCGGGCCGGCCGTCAATCGGCCGCCCTTTCTGACCGATGGAGTTCCTGTTCCATGTCCGCCGAGACCGAGGCTCTCAACGACCAGCTCAAGCAGTCGGTGGCACTGCTGAGGAGGCATCTTTGACTGGGATGTCGCAATCGGCCGTCTGGCCGAACTGAACAATCGGGCGGAGGACCCGGATCTGTGGAACGATCCGGACGCCGCCCAGAAGCTGATGCGCGAGCGCACCCTGCTGGCCGGGCAGGTCGAGGGGGTGCAGCGGCTGGAAGGCGATGTCCGCGATACGCTGGATCTGGTCGAACTGGCCGAGATGGAAGGCGATGAGGCCGTCCTGAAGGACGCCACGCGGATGCTGCGCGAACTGGCTGACGAGGCCAAGCGCCGCGAGACCGAGAGCCTGCTGTCCGGCGAGGCAGACAGCAACGACTGCTACATGGAAGTCAATGCCGGCGCAGGCGGCACCGAGGCCCAGGATTGGGCCGAGATGCTGTTGCGCATGTATACCCGCTGGGCCGAGCAGCATGGCTACAAGGTCACGCTGATGGAAAGCTCGGAGGGCGAGCAGGCCGGGCTGAAATCGGCGACGATCCAGGTGACTGGCCCCAATGCCTATGGCTGGCTGAAGACCGAGGCCGGCGTGCATCGCCTGGTGCGGATTTCGCCCTTCGACGCGGCGGCGCGGCGGCAGACGTCGTTTGCCTCGGTCTGGGTCTATCCGGTGGTCGATGATTCGATCGAGATCGAGATCAACGAAGCCGACCTGAAGGTCGATACGTTCCGGGCCTCGGGTGCCGGCGGGCAGCACGTCAACAAGACCGAGTCCGCGATTCGAATCACCCACATTCCCACCGGCATCGTGGTGGCCTGCCAGACCGACCGGTCGCAGCATCGCAACCGGGCGACGGCGATGACGATGCTGAAGGCCCGCATGTACGAGCAGGAACTGCAACGGCGCGAGGCCGCCGCGGCCCAGACCGAGGCGGCGAAGACCGATATCGGCTGGGGGCACCAGATCCGCTCCTACGTGCTGGCGCCCTACCAGTTGGTGAAGGACCTGCGGACGAATGTCGAGCGCGGCAACCCTGGCGCCGTGCTGGACGGGGACCTGGATGACTTCATGGCGGCAGCCCTGGCCGCCCGTGTGGGGGCGACCCGGTCCGAGGCCAGTGCTTCCGCCCAGTGATTGCCGCAGGGTGATCGCGGGGTATGCGCGCAAGAGAGGGCGGCTTCGGCCGCCTTTTTTTGTGAGATTTTTATGACGGGATTTGCGGCCCGCACGATGGATTCGAACCTGATCCGGCCCTCGTGCGTTCAGGTTCTGTCAGCGCGGCGAACGGGGCGACGTGGGCCGGAAGGCTAATGTGTCAGATTCGAAACAAAATCGGACCCGGCGCGAAAAATGGCAGAAAAATGGGCACACTCTCAAAAATCGCCAGTTTTTCGCCATTTATGACAGGTTGTTAATATGGCCATTTTTTGGGCCAGTGATGACAAATTACTCGTTTCAAATTCGATAAATATCTTGCTTGACATCGGATGGGCGCAATAGCCCAATTCGATGGCTTGGCGGCATTTCGATGTCTGTCCGGTCAGGTCGGAACGCAGGGGATGCACGATCCCGATTATCGTTTGTGCGTGCTTTCGCACATGCCGTGGCCATGCCACGGTATGGCCCGGGTTTGCCCGGAGAGAAGGCCGGACGCTGCGCAGTGGTCCTGATTTGTTGTGGTTTTGAGTGCCGAAACCGGCGTGGACGAGAGGGTTAAGGAGGTTTCGACATGAACTACGCGGAACAACAACGCAGTCCGACGAAGCATATTATCGGCATAACTGTCGTTGTTCTCCTGCACGTGGTTCTGATCTGGGCGTTGATGAACGGTCTCGGGGCGAAAATCGTCCAGGAACTGCACCCGCCCATCCAGACCAAGATTATTACGGAGAAGAAGCCGCCGCCGCCGCCACCACCGCCGCCTCCGCCGCCGGTGATGACGCAGCCGCCGCCGCCGTACATTCCGCCGCCGAAGATCCAGATCCAGCCGCCGCCGCAGCAGGTGATCAAGCAGGTGACGCATACGCCGCCGCCGAAGCCGATGCCGCCGTCACCGCCTGCGCCGCCGACAGTGCAGAACGCGCCGGTCGGGCCGCCGGTTCCGGATCATCTGGCGGGTGCGCGTCCGGTGAACAACGTCAAGCTCGAATATCCCGAGGAAATGCTCGAGGAAAATCGGGAAGGCCGCGTGACCGTGGTGTGCGACGTGGAGCAGGACGGGTCGACCAGCAACTGCGCGGTGACGAGCGTGCAGGGTGGGCAGTCGTTCTCCCAGGCCGCGTTGGATTACGTCCGCCGTGCCCGGTATCAGCCGGCGGTCAAGAATGGCGTGCCCATCAAGGAGTTCCGCCATCCGTACACGATTACCTTCAGGCTCAGCAACGACTGAGGGTTACCTAACGACCGGAGCCGGACGGGTGTGAACCCGCCGGCCCCGGGGTTCCGGCAAACGGGCCATCTACCACAGAGGATTTGGAGTACATGACCAGACTGCACCGTGTTCCTGTTGTTGCCGCGTCGGCCCTGGCTGCCATTCTGAGCGTCTCGTCGCCCGTGATCGCGGTGGCTCAGGACGCACAGTCCACCGCTCCGGCCGCGGCTCCCGCCCCTGACGCAGCGGCTCCGGCTGCTCCGGCGCCTGACGCATCGGCACCCGCTGCCGCCCCGACCGACGGCTCGGCTCCGGCCACCCCGCCGGCCGACGGCGCTGCCCCCGCTGCCCCGGCCGAGGGTGCGGCTCCGGCCGCCGATGCCTCCGCTCCGGCCCCCGCGGTGACGCCGCCGGCCGAAGATGCCGCCCCGGCGAAGCCGGCCGGCAACCCGTATGGCCTGGATGCGCTGTGGCGCAACGGTGACATCATCGCCCGCGGCGTTCTGCTGATCATGGTCGTCATGTCGCTGGGCACGTGGTACATCATGATCACGAAGTTCTTCGAACAGATGCGTATGTTCTCGGCCGCCAAGGGAGCCGCGTCGACCTTCTGGACCAAGTCTTCGATCCAGGAAGGCGCCGCCGCGCTGAAGCCGTCCTCGCCGTTCCGCTACATTGCCGATACCGGCATCGTCGCGGCCGAGCATCATGAAGGCACGATGCAGGAATCCATCGACCTGCACACCTGGACGTCGATGTCGATCCAGCGCGCCGTCGATACCATCCAGGCGCGGATGCAGGGTGGCCTGGCCTTCCTCGGCACCGTGGGTTCGACCTCGCCGTTCGTCGGTCTGTTCGGCACCGTCTGGGGTATCTATCACGCCCTGACCGCCATCGGTATCGCCGGCCAGGCGTCGATCGACAAGGTTGCCGGCCCCGTCGGTGAATCGCTGATCATGACCGCCATCGGTCTGGGCACCGCCGTTCCGGCCGTGCTGGGCTACAACCTGCTGGTCCGCCGCAACAAGGGCGCCATGGACAAGGTCCGCAACTTCGCCGCCGACCTGCAGTCGATCCTGCTGGGTGGCTTCCGTCATGGTGTCTCGCCGGAGATCGTGGTTCATCCCGATAACTCGCCGACCACCACCACGACCTCCAACCGGGTTGCCTGAACATGGCGATGCAAGTCGGAGGCGGCGGCGATGAAGACGAGGTGGTGTCCGCCATCAACACCACTCCGCTTGTCGACGTCATGCTGGTGCTGCTGATCATCTTTCTGATCACCATCCCAGTCGCAACACACACGATCAAGGTGAACCTTCCGAAGGACGCCAACCAGCCCACTCAGACCAAGCCCGGCAATGTGGTGCTGGCTGTGACGGAGAACGGGCAGATCTACTGGAACGAGGTCGCGATCAAAAGTCGGGCCGACCTTCTGGACCGGCTGGAAAAGGTGGCGGTGATCAAGCCGCAGCCCCAGATCCAGATCCGTGGCGATGCCAAGTCGCGCTACGAATCGGTCGGGCGGGTGATCGCCACCTGCCAGGAAGCCGGGATCTACCACGTGGACTTCATCACCGAGCAGCCCCACTCGGACTGAACGACGGGGAACAGGGGGCCGGCCCACGCCGGCCCCCGACTTCCGGGAATCTCACATCAGGGCGCCGCGTTTGTCCGTCCGCACCGGGTTCAGGTGGCGGTTCGAACGGTCCAGTGGCCCACGTTTTTTAGAGAGTACACCGCCATGGGCATGAGTGTCGGCTCCGAAAGCACCCACGAAGACGAAGGTATGGTCGATATCAACACGACGCCGTTGATCGACGTCATGTTGGTGCTGCTGATCATGCTGATCATTACCATTCCGTTGCAGACCCATTCGGTCGCGCTGGATCTGCCGCAGGGTGATCCGCCGCCTTCGACCGAAATTCCGAAGGTCGTGACGCTCGCGATCGATTTCGACAACAGCCTTTCGTGGAATGGCGAGCCCATCGGTGACGAGGGGTCCCTGCTGGCGCATCTCCAGGAGGCCGCGGCGCTGCCCGACCAGCCCGAAATGCATATCCATCCCAACCGTCTGGCCGATTACAAGACGGTGGCGCATGTCCTTGCTGACGCCCAGAGGCTTGGCATTACCAAGCTGGGTATCGTAGGTCAGGATCAGTTCATGGAAGGACAATGAGCTGATGTCATTACGTCTGTTCCGCGCCGGCCTGCTTGCCGGCGTGATCGCCGCCGTTCCGTTTTCCGTCTCGTCGGTCGGGTCCGCCTGGGCGGCCGACACTCTGAGCGCCAAGGTCGGCAAGCCCTTGCAGGAGGCCCAGACCGCCCTGGCCGCACATAATTATGCCAAGGCGATGACTGCCGTTGATACGGCCGAGGCCGTGCCCGGCAAATCCGATTACGAAGAATATACGGTGACCCAGATGCGTGCCGCCGTCGCGGCGCAGTCGGGTAACGTGGCGGCGGCCACCGCCGCTTATGACAAGCTGATCGCGTCCAGCCGTACTCCCAAGGACGCCAAGCTGCAGATGATGATGGCGGAGGCCACGATGGCCTACACCGCCAAGGATTATCCCCGGGCCGTCGCAGGGACCGAGCAGTATCTGAAGGCCGCCGGCAGCAACCCGGCGATGGAGACGCTGCTGATCCAGTCCTATTATCTGCAGCAGGATTACAAGAACGCCGCGCGCGTTCAGCAGGCGCAGATCGATGCCACGATCAAGGCCGGCAAGGTTCCCGTCGAATCCCAGTTGCAGCTTCTGGCGGCCTGCCAGACGCAGCTCAAGGACCAGTCGGGGCTGAACCACACCTATGTGACGCTGGTGTCCTATTATCCCAAGCCGGAATATTGGGCGCTGATCCTGCATGGGCTGATCACCAACCCCAAGGTCGCGCCTGGCCTGCAGCTTGATGTCTATCGCATTCGGCTGGCTGCGGGCGTCCTGACGGCACCGTCCGACTTCATGGACATGACCGAACTGGCCATGCAGGCTGGTCTGCCGCAGCTGGCGCTGGACCTGATGAACGCGGGTTATGCCAGCGGTGCCCTGGGCAAGGATGCCGGGGCGGCGCGCGAGGCCAAGCTCAAGGCCATGGTCGTGAAGGCGGTGGCCGACAAGAAGGCCACCATTGCGGCGGACGAAGCCGCTGGCGCCACCGCGCCGACCGGTAATGCGCTGCTGACCGTGGGCTACAATTATGTGACCTTCGGCCAGGCGGACAAAGGTCTGGCCGTGATGCAGAAAGGGCTGGCGAAGGGGCCGCTGGACCCCAATATCGGCAAGCTGCATTACGGTTTGGCGCAGGCTGCGGCCGGGCATACTGCTGATGCCATCGCGACACTCAAGACCGTCACCGGTGACAATGGCGCCCGGGATATCGCCCAGCTCTGGGTCCTCAAGCTGAGCCCTGCATCCGCGGCCCACGCGGCTGCGCCGGCCGCTCATCACTGAGTGGTCGCCGGGCCTGATCGGCTTGGCCGCGTGACCCGGAATGCCGGCGGGGCCGGGTGGAACGATCCACCCGGCCCTTGCTGTTTGAGGGGGTCCTTTTCGCCGATCCCGATTTTACGGTATCCTCGCTGACATTCCGGCCCGATCCGGCGGCCGGTGCTTTCAGGAATGACGATTCGCATCGTGACGATGTCCCAGACCGCCCCAGATTCCGACCTGCCTGCACGCATTCTGGTCGTCGAGGATGACCCCGGTATGCGTACCCTGCTGGTAAGGGCCTTGCAGGCTGATGGTTATCGCGTGCGCGGCGTGCAGGACGGGCGCGAAATGTGGGCCGCCCTGACGGCATCGCCGGCCGACCTGATCGTTCTGGATGTCATGCTGCCGGGAACCAACGGGCTGGATCTCTGCCGTTCGTTGCGGCGGGGCGGTGCGCCGGGTGCCGAGGTGGCCCATCCGGACCGCCATACGCCCGTCATCATGGTCTCGGCCCGGGGCGAGGAACTGGATCGTGTGCTCGGCCTGGAACTGGGCGCCGACGATTACGTGGCCAAGCCCTTCAGCCAGAAGGAGTTGCTGGCGCGGGTCCGTGCGGTGCTGCGCCGTGGCAGCGGCGGTGTGACCGGGGTGCAGCCCAGCACGCCGCGCCGCGAAACGCTGAAATTCGCCGGATGGACATTGGATCTGCGTCGGCGCGAACTGACCGACCCTTCTGGGGCGGTGGTGGATATTTCCGGCGCCGAGCATGATCTGCTCGCCAGCTTCCTGGACAATCCGCAACGGGTGATCGGGCGGGACCGCCTGCTGGAACTGTCGCGCACCCGTCTGGGTGATGTGTCCGATCGGAGTGTCGATGTGCTGGTCAGCCGCCTGCGCCGCAAGCTGGGTAACGATTCCGAATCCCTGATCCGCACCGTCCGCGGGCTAGGGTATATCTTCACCGCCCCGGTCGAGCGCCTTTGATGGGTGCGCGGAAACGCGGGCTGGTGGCGATCCGACGCGCGTTTCCGGCGCTCCGGTGCTCACGGCCATTGAGGCCGCTCCGCTCCGGTGCTCGGAAACACACGACGGACGCGGCCCTGCGGGCCGCTCTCGCTCACCAGCCCGCGTTTTCGCACATCCATTCCCGGTCATATGAGTTGGTGGCGATCCGACGCGCGGTTTCTGTGTATCAGTCTGAATTTCTGGTCGGGCGTTGACTGTCGGGGTTTCGCCGGGGCCGCGGCGGATCACGCTGTGGCCGCGCGGGTTGGTCGGGCGGGTCACGTTCGTGCTGCTGGCGGCGGTGGCGCTGGTGTTTCTCGGCAGTTCGGCGTTCTACGAGGAGGCCGAGACCTACACGGTCGATGATGCCCAACTCGATGCGATCGGCGAACGGCTGGCGGTGGATACGCGGGTGCTGGCGGCCACGCCGCTGGCCCAGCGACCCATCCTGGCGGCCATGCTTTCCACCGGCGACCTCACGCTCGATTGGCGGCCGCCCGTGGCGGGCCGGCCGATGCGGCCCGAGCCGTCGGCGCTGCGCGATCTGCACGACAAGCTGGTGGGGAACCGCGAACCGTTGCGTGGGGCGGTCCTGAACCTGTCGCCGACCCAGATCGGTACGTCGGATGTACGCGGCATCGTGCGGTTGCCCGATGGCAGCCGGCTGGGTTTCGTGGCGCCCGATATTCTGCAGCCGCACCATATGACGCGCGGTGTCGCCTCGGCCGCCATTCTGGCCGGGGCGGTGCTGCTGGCGGCGGCGATGCTGGTGCATACGCTCAGCATGCCGCTGCGGGCCCTGGCCGATCTGGCGGACGGTGTGGGGTCGGGCCGATGGGTGCCGGTCGAGGAGAAGGGGCCACGGGAAGTCCGGCATCTGGCCCGGGCGATCAATGCCATGCAGGACCGTATCCGCCGACTGATCGAGGACAGGACCGAGGCGCTGGCGGCGGTATCGCACGATCTGCGCACGCCGCTGGCGCGCCTGCGCCTGCGAGCAGGCTTTCTGAACGATCCGGAAGCGCAGAGCGCGATCGAAAGCGATGTTGCCGAGATGGAGGCGATGGTCGGCGGCGTGCTGGCGTATCTCTCCGGGGAAAATGATCCTGAGGCCGCTCGGTCGGTGGATCTGGTCTCGATCCTGCAGACGTTGGCCGATGACGCGGCCGACCAAGGGCGGGACGTGGTGTATGAAGGCATGGAGCATTGTCTGGCGAAAGTCCGGCCGCTGGCGATGAAGCGCGTCTTCGGCAACCTGATCGACAATGCCGTCAATTATGGTGGTGGCGCCCGGGTCGGCCTGTCAGTGGCGCCGGATGGCCTGCGGATACGGGTCGATGACGATGGGCCGGGGCTGCCTGAAGCCGAACTGACCCGGGTGCTGGCCCCGTTCTATCGGGTGGAGGGATCGCGGTCGCGCTCCACGGGCGGTCTGGGGCTGGGGCTGGCGATCGTCAACCGCGAAGTGCGGCGCGAAGGGGGCCAGTTCACATTGGCCAATCGGCCCGAAGGCGGCTTGCGGGCCGAAATTCTGCTGCCCCGTTCGCGGGCGCAGGGCACGGGCAAGCCGCAGCGGCCACATTGATAATAAAGGCGTTTCCCAAGGCTCAGCCTTTGGCGGCTTTCAGGGTGAAGCCCTGAAAGCCTGACCGAAAATGCGCCCTGGTGGCGATCCGACGCGCATTTCCCGCGCTTCGGTGCTCATGGCCATCAAGGCAGCTCTCGCTCACCAGAGCGTATTTTCGGTCAGGCTGTGAGGCCTGGGTCTGGCCTCAACGACAACAGGAGCCTCCCCAGACCGCCGCTGTCAGGGCAGTGCGGGGCGGTCGGCCATGGACAGGTGAAGCCGGGGCTGGTTGGTGTTCAGCCAGATACCGTGCGGCGAACGACCCGTGCGAATGGTGTCGACAACCTCGCCGCTCGTGGGGTCGATGATCGCGACATGCTGCCGCCAGCGCAGTGTCGCCCACATCTTGCCATCGGGCGCGAAGACGATGTCGTCCGGGCCGCCCGCTACATGATAGGACTGCACGACGTCCAGCGTATCCCAGTCCAGTCGCTCGATCACGCCCGAGGCGCGGCATGTTACATACAGGTGCTTCTGGTCGGGGGAGACGAACAGGTTGTGCGGGCCGGGCGCCATTTCGATCTTGCGCGCGATATGTCCGTCGGTCGGGTCGAGGGCGGCGACGTAGTTGGTGCCCATTACGCCTACCAGGACCTGCCCGTTATGCCACAGCACGCCGGCGGGCGTGGACCCGACATCGGAGGTCCACAGCACGTTGCCGGTCGCGGTCTCGATGGCCGTGACCTTGCCGGTATCCTGGAGGCTGACATACACGACCGAGGAGTCCGGCGCGTAGTTCATGTGGCTCGGCATCGCGTCGACATGCAGGCGGTGCAGCAGGTGATAATCCGAGGCGTCGTAGATATCGACCTGATTGCGCGCCAGTCCGGCGATGCTGAAGAAATGGCCGTCGGGGCTGAACTGAAGTTGGTAGGGGTCGGCAAGGGGGATCTGCTTCACCCGGTCGCCGGTGACGGCGTCGAGAAAGAACAGCATGTTGCCGGCGGTGTCGCCGACCAGCAAGTATTTCCCATCTGGCGTGGGGGCCGTGTGGTGCGGTTCGCGCAGGACCGAGACCCGCCGGACTTCCTGGTGGGTGTCGATATCGAATTCGCTGATGGTGGCATCGGCGGAGTTCAGCACGAAGGCCAGGCGTTCGGCCCGCGCCGCTCCGGCGGACAGGACGGCCAGTGCCGCGCCGGCCATCATCAGCACGCTGGCGCGGTGAACAAGACGGGGGCGGCGGAGCGGGACGGAACGCATGGTGGATTCGATGCCTCGGTTGTCAGAACGGGCCTTCGCCGTGGATCGCACGTCCGTCGCCGGGCCTGAGATCATGCAAGGCCAGAGCCCTTCCCGTGTGTCAACGCATTTCGGAGATCCGGTGCGTCTTTCGCCATGACTTCGCGCAAAGACACATTGCGTTTCGGTCATTTTCACGAATTTTACACGATATACGCCGTCGCCCGGCAGGCACGGACATGCCTCCATTCCGCCATCAGGGCTTGTTTCGCCGCGCATCTTGGCACATCTGGACAGTAACCGGACCGCTGCGGTCCGCCTTGCGCTGCCCCCCTGCCGGATAAGGCGATTATTGATGTTCATCGAAACCGAAGACACCCCCAATCCCGCGACCCTGAAATTTCTGCCTGGTCGCACGGTCATGCCCGGCCGCACCACCGCGGATTTCGTCAGCCCCGATGGCGTTGCCGGTCGGTCCGCGCTGGCGGAAGTCCTGTTCGACCAGCCCGGCGTGGCGCGGGTCTTCCTCGGGGGCGATTTCGTGGCGGTGACGAAGGACGAGAGCGTCGAGTGGTCGGCGCTGAAGCCGCAGATCCTGTCGGTCCTGGTCGATTTCTTCGTGTCCGGCCGCCCGGTCATCGATGAGGACACGGCGATCGAGGAAGACCTGATCGCCCCGGAGGACGAGGAAATCGTCCGCCAGATCAAGGAACTGCTGGATACCCGTGTTCGTCCGGCCGTGGCGGGCGATGGCGGCGACATCGTGTTTCGCGGCTATCGCGACGGCGTGGTGCGGCTGACGATGCAAGGGGCCTGCTCGGGCTGTCCGTCCTCGCGCGCCACGCTGAAGCATGGTGTCGAGAACATGTTGCGGCATTATGTGCCGGAAGTGGTGTCGGTCGAGCAGGTGGACGCCTGATCTGCCGGATACCGGTTACGTAAGGTGGGAGACGACATGGTTCTGGACGAAGCCGGGCTGGATCTGCTGTTCCGTACGGCGCGTACGCCCGAACGCTGGCGCGACGAGGCGGTGACGGACGATGTGCTGCATCGTCTGTACGATCTGGTGCGGTTGGGGCCGACCTCGGGCAATGGCTCGCCGGCCCGGTTCGTCTTCCTGCGGACCGTCGACAATCGCGAACGGCTGCGTTCCACCCTGTCGGAAGGCAATGTCGAGAAAGTGCTGTCGGCGCCGGTGACGGTGATCGTGGCGCATGATCCGCTGTTCTTCGACCGTTTCGCGACGTTGAACCCGGAGCCGGGCCTGCGGTCCTGGTTCGCCGCCGATGTCGGGTTGGCCGAGGAGACGGCCTTTCGCAACGGCACGCTCCAGGGCGGATACCTGATCATGGCCGCGCGGGCGCTGGGGCTGGATGTGCTGCCGGTTTCCGGTTTCGACGCCTATGCGGTCGAGGATTCGTTTCTGGCCGGGCAGGGCTGGCGGGTCAATTTCCTGGTCAGCCTCGGCTATGCCGACGGGCAGCCCGAGCGCCCGCGTGCGCCGCGCCTGTCCTTCGACGATGCCTGCATGATGCTCTGATCCCGCGTGCGGATTCTGGTTGTCAACGCCGCGCCGGCGGGAGCGGACGCGAGGGCGCTGCTCGGCTGTGTCGAGGGGAGTGAGGGCGCATTGCATCCGGTGCGTATGCTCGACCTGCCCGGTCGCGGCGGTGCCGAGGCGATGCCGGCCCATTGCAGCGCGCTGCTGGCGGCATGCGGGTGGCGGGCAGCTGACCTCGACCTGATCGCGGTGGTGGTCGGCCCCGGTTCGTTTACCGGGCTGCGGGCGTCGCTTGCCATGGCGCATGGTCTGGCGCTGGGCACGGGCTGCCCCCTGGTGGGTGTGACTGGCGGCGAGGCCATGGCCCGCGCCGTGCGGGAAGAGGCTGGGCCGGGGCGGGGGGTGCTGTGCCTGTCGTTTGCGCGGCGTGGCCGCATCTTCGTGGAGCAGGATGGCGTGGTGCGCGCCGAGATGGGCGACGATTTCGTCTTTCCGCCCGGCAGGCTGCTGGTGGCGGGGGATGAAGCCGCCGGAATGCTGGCCGCGCGCGGTGCGGGGCGGGAGGATATCGCCCTGTCATCATGGCGCGTGCCTGATGGGGTGATGGTCGCCCAGGCGGCTCTGGACCAACGGGCGGGCAGGGTGGGGGCGCGGGAAATCCTGCCGCTCTATGTCGATCCGCCGGAAGCGAAACTGCCGGCGGCGGGGCTGCGCCCGGCGCCCTCCGCGCCGTGATCGGGGGCGCTTGACCGGCATGGCGGCGCGGCCTGTCATCGCGGCGGGCGGCAGGCATGTGGGGGCGCTGCTCGCGGCCCTGCATCGTGCCGCTTTCCCGCCCGCTGAATGCTGGGACGAGGCCGCGATGGCGGCGGTGCTGGCGATGCCGGGCGTGCTGGTCGGGCTGGGCAGCCTGGGCGAAGAATCGGTGCCCGGCGGGTTCGTCATCGGCCGGGTGGCGGCCGACGAGGCGGAGATCCTGACGCTGGCCGTGACCGGAACGGCGCGGCGCCGGGGGCTGGGGCGCGCGCTGCTGGACTGGATGGCGAGCCAGGTGGCGGCCCATGGCGCCGGGCGGCTGATCCTGGAAGTTTCCGCGGGCAACGATGCCGCGCGGGCGCTGTATCGGGGGGCGGGCTTTACCGAAATCGGCCGTCGTCGTGCCTATTATCCCGATGGGTCGGACGCGCTGGTGTTGGAACGGGTGTGGGTGGGCCAGGAGCCTGCCGCGCTCTGACAGGCGGTGAAATTTTGATGACGGGCCGGTGTCAGGCAGGTGACTTGACGATCAGGATTTCGTGGATCTCGTGACCGTGATCGGTCTGCGCCGCGATCGTATGGCCCAGTTGCCGGACGCTGCGGCTGACATTGTCGAGTGGTACCGCGCCCCGTAGCCGGACCCGCAGCTTTCCGCCATCGGGCAGTCGATCTAGGGCCAGGCGGGTGCGCACGAAAGTCATCGGGCAGCTCTCCGCAGTAATGTCGAGTGATGCATTTTCCAGATCGTTCATCACTATCTCCTTCTGCCCGATGTGGTTGCGGCGGCGCGGCGTTCAATTATAAGGGAAGCGATTTATTTGACTGGCAGGATCTTGGATATGGCCACTGAAATGGAAAACAACACTCTGCGCGACCTGACGGCGCAGATCGCGGCGGCCTATGTCTCGGGCAATGCTGTTGAGGCGGCTGCCCTGCCGGACCTGATCCGGCAGATCTATGGCACGCTGGACGGGTTGGGCCGCGTGGCGCCGGAGCCCGAGCGCCCGGTACCGGCGGTTTCGCCCAAGCGGTCGGTCTTCCCGGACTATATCGTGTGCCTGGAAGACGGCAAGAAGCTGAAAATGTTGAAACGGCACCTGAAGACGGCCTATGATCTGACCCCGGACCAGTATCGGGAGCGGTGGGGCCTGCCCCATGACTACCCGATGGTGGCACCGAACTATGCGAGCCACCGGTCGTCCCTCGCGCGGAAAATCGGACTGGGTACGAAGCGCGAGGAGTGAATATGGGGCGCCCGACGACGGGTCGGCCCTTCTCGGAGGAGGCGGTAGCTTCGTTGGACCAGACGTTTGAGGTTCGGGCCGGACTGCCAGCATGGTAGCGTCGGGCGATGCCATGGAATCGCGCATCGGCCAGATGTGCATCGAGCGTGGCCTGAAAATGACGGGGCAGCGGCGCGTGATCGCCCGCGTCCTGTCCGAGGCCGAGGATCATCCCGATGTCGAGGAACTGTACCGCCGCGCGGTCAGCCTCGATGCGCGGATCTCGGTCGCGACCGTCTATCGGACGGTGCGGCTTCTCGAAGAGAAGGGCATTCTCGAACGCCGGGATTTCGGTGGCGGGCGTGCGCGCTACGAAGCGACCGAGGACGGCGACCATTATCATCTGATCGATGTCGACACCGGCAAGGTCGTCGAATTTGAAGACGCGGAACATACGGCTCTGATGCATCGGATTGCGGCACGGATGGGTTTCGACCTGGTTTCCCACCGTCTGGAACTATTCGCGCGCCGCAAGCCGACGCCGCCGGAGGAGAAGCCGGCCAGGGCCGCCCGGGCGGCAAGCAAGGATGGATCACGTCGTTGAGCCTTGAAAAACCGATCCGGTCGCTGTCGACCCTGGAATTCGAGCGGGATGGGTTTCCCGAACTGCGCGGCGGCAATCTCGGTGTGCGCATCGCCGCCACCGACGCGGAGCGCGATGCCGCCCAGGCGTTGCGCTATCGCGTCTTCTATGAAGAGATGGGCGCGCGGCCGGATGAGCGGACCCTACGTACCCGCCGGGATGTCGACGAATTCGACGAACATGCCGATCATCTGCTGGTCATCGATCATGCGATTTCCTCCGGCCCCAAGGGTGTGGTGGGGACTTACCGGCTGTTGCAGGGCGACAATGCGCGCAAGGTGGGGCGTTTCTACAGTTCGGGCGAATATGACTTGTCGCCGTTGACCGATTTTCCGGGGCGGCTGCTGGAAGTCGGCCGGTCGTGCGTCGATCCCAACTATCGCGGCCGTGCGGCGATGCAGTTGCTGTGGCGCGGAATCGCTTCCTACATCTTCCTGCATCGGATCGACGTTCTGTTCGGGTGTGCCAGCCTGCCGGGGACCGATCCCGCGCCGTTGGCCGACGAACTGACCTATCTCTATCACAACCATCTGGCGCCGCCCGCGCTGAGACTGCGCGCCCTGCCGCATCGGCGGGTCGAGATGCTGCGCGGTGATCCGAACCTGCTGGATCATCGCCGCTGCCTCGCCCGCCTGCCGCCCCTGATCAAGGGTTATCTGCGGCTGGGCGGCTATATCGGCGACGGTGCCGTCGTGGACGATCAGTTCAATACGACCGATGTGGCGGTGATCGTGAAGAGCGAGCTGCTGGCCGACAAATATTACCGTCATTACGAACGACGGCTGCGTGACGCTCTCGACTAGGGCCCTGCCCGCTGGCGTGCTGCCGGGGGATGCCCTGCCCGTTGCGCCGGTTCCGCCCGTCTGGCTGGGGAATGGCCTTGCGCGGGTGATCGGGGCCGGGGGATGGCGGGCCGACCTGCTGATGCTGCTGGCGGGCGCGCTGGCGGCGCTGGCCTTTCCGCCGGTCGATCTGTTTCCGATCCTGATTCCGTGCTTCGCCGTGCTGACAGCGGCGATCGACGCCGCCAGTTCGTGGCGGGGGGCTGCGCGGCGGGGTTTCCTGTTCGGGCTGGGGTTGCATACCGCCGGGTTGTACTGGCTGACCGATGCGATCCTGGTCCGTGCGGATACGTTCTGGTGGCTGGTGCCGCTGGCTTCGCCCGGCTGTGCGCTGATCCTTGCACCCATCGCGGCGTTTCCAGCCGCATTGTGCCGTCTGGCCCCCGTCGGCTGGCGGCGTCTGCTGGCATTTGCTGGCCTGTGGACGCTGTTCGACATGGCGCGGGTTTTCATCTTCAGCGGCTTTCCGTGGAATCCGCTGGGAACGACCTGGGAACTGCCGGGCCGGCTGGGCGACGTGATGATTCAGCCGGCGGCGTGGATCGGGGTCGATGGACTGACCCTCGGCACCGTTCTGCTGGCGCTGCTGCCGCAGGTCGGGCGGCGCGGTGTGCTGGCGCTTGTGGCGGGACTGGTGGCCTGGGGGCTGGCAGGCTGGGGGCGGCTGGTGCTGACGCCGCTGCCTGCCGGCCGGAACCCGATGGTGGTACTGGTTCAGGGCAACGTGCCGGAAACCGAGAAGATCGGCGGCCGCGACAATGTCGCGATCTTTCGCCGCTATCTGGCCCTGACGCGCTCCGGCATTGCCGATGCGCTGCCGGAGGCCGGAGGGCGGCCGTTGGTCTATGTCTGGCCCGAGACGGCCTTTCCCGGCCTGCTGGCGGAAGACGATATCGCGCGGCGGATGATCGCGCGGGCCGGCGAAGGGGCGGCGGCGGGGGTGATCGGCACGATCCGCAGCGATGCCGAGGGCCGCTGGCGCAATAGCGTGATGGCGGTGACCGGCCCTGATGGGCGGGTGGCCGACCTCTACGACAAGTCGCATCTGGTGCCGTTCGGCGAATATCAGCCGCGTTTCCTGCCGTTCCACGTCGTTCCCGGCGAGGGCATGGCGGCGGGGAGCGGCGTCCAGACCTGGCATCTGCCGGACGTGGCGCCGGTCGGGCCGCTGATCTGCTATGAGGTGATCTTCTCCGGCCAGGTCGTGGACGCGAAGGATCGTCCGGACTGGCTGGTCAATGTGACCAACGATGCTTGGTATGGCGACAGCGCCGGGCCGCGCCAGCATCTGGCGGCGGTGCGGATGCGCGCGGTCGAGGAAGGGCTGCCGGTGGCGCGGGCCGCCAATACCGGCATTTCCGCCGCGTTCGACGCCCATGGCCATGAACTGGCGCGGCTGGGCTGGAACCGTCAGGGGGTGCTGGCCGTTTCCCTGGGGGGCGCATTGCCCGTGACACTGTTCGGCCAGTGGGGACGTTGGATTCCGATCCTGCTGGCGATGATGACGCTGTTGCCCGCATTGGGAGAATGGCTGCCGGGGATCGGCAGACGCATGGCGATCCGCCGCCTGTAGCCGAATGCTCCCTCGGATGACGGCGTGGCGATATACGGCCATTTCTGGCAACATTTATACGTCTTGCTTATGACCTGTCTGCTCGTCACTGCCGGGCCGATCATGCGTGCGCTGACGCGGTATCTTACAAATTGATTGTCAAATTGTCAGTTAGCGGGCTGTCAGGATGATGGTAAATCAAATGTTAATGTCGCATTATCCCGCCCGCCGCATATTGGACCCCGCTAATGCCCAGGGACAAGAAGAACCGTTGACCGACAAGCCCAGTGGTCCGAAACCTGTGGATGTCCATGTCGGCGGTCGTATCCGGTTACGCCGGACATTGCTGGGCATGTCGCAGGAACGTCTTGGCGAGGCACTGGGCTTGACGTTTCAGCAAGTCCAGAAATATGAGCGCGGGACCAATCGGGTCAGCGCGTCGCGGCCGTATGAATTGTCGGACGTGCTGGATGTGCCGGTCAGCTTCTTTTTCGATGGCCTGGACCGTGGTCGCCGTTCGTCCGGCCAGGCGGCTGGCAGACCCGGTCTTGAGATGTCATCCGGCTTTGCCCAAGCCCAGGAAGCTTTTGGCGGTGCGCCCGATGGTTCGTCGGCGTCGACCAGTGAAATGACCCTGCTGGCGCGCCGCGAGACGATCGAACTCGTGCGCACCTATTATCGCATCGAGGATGCCGCGACCCGCCGACGGGTGCTGGACCTGATCCGGATGATGATTCCGCCGGAATAAGCGGGGTCAAGGGGCCGACTGGCCCCTTGCGGGTCGAGGGCGGCGCCCTCGCCTTGCCTACTCGCGCCGAAGAACCCGGTCATTGACGAAGGACGCCAACCGCCCGGCGATGAAATCCTGGCGCAGTTGCGTCTCGTCATATTCGTCGCGCACCCAGTCCAGGAACGGGATACGGCCTTCGGCCTGCTGCTGGTAGCGCAGGAAGAAGGCATCGAGAATACCGGTGCGAGAGCGGTTGAAGTGACCGAACCGCCAGGAGAGCTGGCGCAGCGCCTGGGCCGCGGTGCCGCCTTCGAACAGGATGACCAGCCCCGAGGCAAGGCCCGCCCGGTCGGCGCCGGACTTGCAGTGCATCAGCATCGGGAATGCGATTGTCTGGTACATCGCGGCGAAGCGCAGGATGCGCTCGCGATGCGGAGCGCCCCGGCTTTCGAACGCCATGTCCAGATGGACCAGCCCCAGCCGGGACGCGGCCTCGCGCGACAGGGCGTCGGACCCGCATTTGCGGTGGCCGCGCAGATTGACCAGCGTGCGCAGGTGATGGCGGCGCATGGCCGCCGCCAGCCGGGCCGGGGTGGGGTGATTGCAGCGATAGACCTTGCCGGGAATGACGGCGGCGAGGTTGGTCCAGGGGATGCGGAAGATGGCATGATCGACGAACAGGCTGTCGATCCATGCCCGCCTTCTGCCGCCGGGCGCGGCCAGAGATCCTTCGAACACGGCGGGCGGCTTCCTTGACCGGACTAAAAAGAAAGGGCGCCGGATGTGTGTCATCCGGCGCCCCCTCCGTCAATCTCTTCCCGTTACACGGGATGAGAGATCGGGATCAGACCTTGCGTTCCAGTTGCAGTTCCTTGATCCGGGCGATGGCCTTCGCCGGGTTCAGGCCCTTGGGGCAGGTCTGGGTGCAGTTCATGATCGTGCGGCAGGCATACAGCTTCAGCGGATCTTCCAGCGCATCCAGTCGGTCGCCCGTATGCTCGTCACGGCTGTCGGCAATCCAGCGATAGGCTGCCAGCAGGGTGGCCGGGCCGAGATACCGGTCGCCGTTCCACCAGTAGGACGGGCACGAGGTCGAGCAGCAGAAGCACAGGATGCATTCCCACATCCCGTCCAGCTTCTCGCGTTCCTCGATGCTCTGGCGGCGCTCGGAATCCGGCGGCGGTGCCGTGTCGGACTTCAGCCAGGGCTCGATCGAGCGGAGCTGGGCATAGGCGCCGTTCAGGTCGGGCACCAGGTCCTTGACCACGGGCATGTGCGGCAGCGGGTAGATCGAAACCGCGTCCTTCACGTCCTTGATCGGCTTGAGGCACGCCAGCGTGTTCTCGCCGTCGATGTTCATCGCGCACGAGCCGCAGATGCCCTCGCGGCATGAACGCCGGAAGGTCAGCGTCGTATCGACGTTGTTCTTGATATGGATCAGCGCGTCCAACACCATCGGGCCGATCGTGTCCAGATCGAGCTCGTAGGTGTCGATCACCGGGTTTGCGCCGTCGTCCGGGCTCCACCGATAGATCCGGAAGGGCTTGACGTTCTTGGCACCAGGCGCGGCCGGGAAGATGCGGCCCTTCCCGATCGTGCTGTTCTTTGGCAGGCTGAATTCGACCATCGTCTCGTTCCTTTTCCGCCGCTTCGCTCAGTAGACGCGCTTCTTGGGGGGGAAGACCTGGACCTCGTCGGTCAGCGTCTTCATATGCACCGGGCGGTAGGTCAGGGAGACGCCACCCTTGTCGTCCAGATGGGCGACGGTGTGCTTCATCCATTCCTTGTCGTCACGGTCCGGATAGTCGTCGTGGGCCTGGGCGCCGCGGCTCTCGTGCCGGGCCTCGGCGCCCGCCATCGTGACCGTGGCGTTGGCCAGCAGGTTCTCGAACTCCAACGCTTCCATCAGGTCGGTGTTCCAGATCAGCGAACGATCGGACACCGCGATGTCGGGCACCTCGGTCCAGATTTCCTTGATCTTCTCGACACCTTCCGCGAGGCTCTTGGAATTGCGGAATACCGCCGCGTGCTTCTGCATCGTGCGTTGCAGCTTGTCGCGCATGGCCGACACATGGGTGCCGCCCTTGGCGTTGCGCAGCTTGTCCAGACGGTCCAGCGCGGCCTCGCCGGCTTTGGGCGGCAGCGGCGCGATGGTCTCCAGCGGCTTGATCAGTTCGGCGGCGCGCCGGGCGGCGGCACGGCCGAACACGACCAGATCCAGCAGCGAGTTGGTGCCCAGGCGGTTGGCGCCATGCACCGACACGCAGGCGGCTTCGCCCACGGCCATCAGGCCGGGAACGACGGCGTCGACATTGTCGGCGGTGGGGCGGATGACCTCGCCATGATAGTTCGTCGGGATACCGCCCATGTTGTAATGCACGGTCGGCAGGACGGGCACCGGCTCCTTGGTCACGTCGATGCCGGCGAAGATGCGCGCGGTCTCGACGATGCCGGGCAGGCGCTCATGCAGCAGGTCCGCGCCCAGATGCTCGAGATGCATCATGATGTAGTCTTTGTGCGGACCACAGCCACGGCCTTCGTTGATCTCGATGGTCATGGAGCGCGAGACGACGTCGCGCGATGCCAGGTCCTTGGCGGTCGGCGCGTAACGCTCCATGAAGCGCTCGCCTTCCGCGTTCGTCAGGTAGCCGCCTTCGCCGCGGCAGCCTTCGGTCAGCAGGCAGCCGGCCGGATAGATGCCGGTGGGGTGGAACTGGACGAATTCCATGTCCTGCGTCGGCACGCCGGCGCGCATTGCCATGCCGCCGCCGTCGCCGGTGCAGGTATGGGCCGAGGTGCAGGACTGGTACGCGCGGCCATAGCCGCCGGTCGCCAGCACCACCGTCTGCGCGCGGAAGCGATGGATCGTGCCGTCTTCCAGGCACCAGGCGACGACGCCGCGGCAGGCGCCTTCGTCGTCCATGATCAGGTCGATGGCAAAATATTCGACGAAGAACTCGACGTTATGCTTCAGGCACTGCTGGTACAGCGTGTGCAGGATGGCATGGCCGGTGCGGTCGGCGGCGGCGCAGGCGCGGGGCACCGGGGCCTCGCCGTAATTGCGCATATGGCCGCCGAACGGGCGCTGGTAGATCTTGCCTTCTTCGGTGCGCGAGAAGGGAACACCCAGATGTTCCAGCTCCTGCACCGCCGGCACGGCCTCGCGGCACATATATTCGATGGCGTCCTGGTCGCCCAGCCAGTCCGACCCCTTCACGGTGTCGTACATGTGCCAGCGCCAGTTATCCTCGGCCATGTTGCCCAGCGAGGCGCCGATGCCGCCCTGGGCGGCGACGGTGTGGCTGCGGGTGGGGAAGACCTTGGTGATGCAGGCGGTCTTCAGGCCGGCCGCACCCATGCCCAGCGTCGCGCGCAGGCCCGACCCGCCGGCGCCCACGACCACGACGTCGTACGCGTGGTCGATGATGCGGTAGGCATTCGATGATGGAAGAGTGATCGCGTTCATTGTTTGGACGTGTCCTGATGCTCGTCCGGCCCGATGGGCGCCTTTGGCGGCTGCTCCGGGGCCGGAACTGTCCTCTGTGTCACTTGCCTCGTGGCCCCCCGCGCCATCCGCCCGGGGGAGCCCGATCAGGCACCCGCCTTGGTCGACGGAGCCAGCGCCAGCTTCAGGACGGCGATCACCGCGAACAGCCCGATCAGAAGGGCGGCGCCCTTGAGAAGCAGGCTGGCCGGCAGATGCGCCTTGCCGTGCACGTAGTCATCGATGATGACCTGCAGGCCCAGCTGCATGTGGTAGAATGTCAGGACCATCAGGGCCAGCAGCATCGAGGCGTTGACGGGCTTGCCGCCCCATTCCACGACGTCCTGCTGTTCCGCGCCGGCCAGGCGCAGGACCTGGATGACGAACCAGCCCGAAAGCGGGACCAGTGCCACGGCGGACATCCGTTCCAGCCACCAATGGTCGACACCGGTCTTGGCCGAACCGAGGCCCCGGGCCCGGCCGAGTTGCGAGCGCATGACATCAATGCGCGGCGTGTGGGACGCGTTCATGTCAGGATGCCTTCTTTTTTCTGGAGCGGCAGGCGGCGACGCCGAAGATGCTGGCGAGCAGCACCAGCGTGGCCCCCACCGTCACACCCACGGCCACCGGACCGTCTTCGTTGATCTCCTTCTTTTCGAAGCGGTGGCCGGTATCCCATGCGAGATGCCGCAGCCCCGCGACGAAATGGTAGACCAGCGCCAGCGTCCACCCCGCGAGGGCGAGCTTGCCCAGCGGATTGCGGGTGACCTTCTGAACCTTCTTGAAGGATTCTGGCCCTTTCGCTGCGGCGCTCAGCCAGCAGACGCCCAGCGCGGACCCTGCCGCTGCTGCGACGCCGGCTGCCCGGTTCGCAATCGAAAGAAACATGGAGAGGCGGAAGCGATAGACCTGGAGATGCGGGGACATGGGTCGCCGGGTCAGTGTTCCGTCGCTTCGGTGCCCTATATAGAGCGCATCACGGACATCCTGCATGGTCGTCTCGTCGATTTCCCTGATTATGGCTCCGGTTTGTTCCGTCGCCTTGTGCCTGTTCGGTCCTACGCCGGGGATGCGGCGCGGTCAACGCAGGGGGGAACACGAGGTCGCGAGACGCCCGGCCAGCGGCCGGCCCCGGGGAACTGGAACGGTGTCGAACCGTTCCGGTTCCCCGGCAGTCAGGTGCGGTTATACTCAGTGGGCGCGGGGGTGAATCAGGTCCAGCGCGATCATGGTTTCGGCGATCTGCACGGCGTTCAGCGCAGCCCCCTTGCGCAGGTTGTCGGAGACGCACCAGAAGGCCAGCCCGTTGGGCACGGTGGGGTCGATCCGCAGCCGCGACACGTAAGTCGCGTCCTCGCCGACACATTCGATCGGCGTGACGTACCCGCCGTCCTCCTGCTTGTCGTGCAGGACGACGCCCGGCGCATCGCGCAGGACGGCGCGGGCGCGCTCCAGGTCCACTGGTTCCTCGCATTCCACCACCACGGCCTCGGAATGGCCGATGAAGACTGGCACCCGCACACAGGTAGCGAATACAGAGATATCAGGGTCGAGGATTTTGCGGGTCTCGACCGCCATCTTCCATTCCTCTTTCGTCGCGCCGTCATCCATGAAGCGGTCGATATGGGGAATGCAGTTGAAGGCGATCTGCTTGGTGAACTGTTCCGGGCTGGCCGGGTCGCCGACGAAGCTGCCGCGCGACTGGATGAACAGCTCGTCCATGCCCTCCTTGCCCGCTCCGGCCACCGCCTGGTAGGTGGCGACGACCACGCGGCGGGTGGTGAACAGGTCGTGCAGCGGCTTCAGCGCCACCACCATCTGGATGGTCGAGCAGTTGGGGTTGGCGATGATGCCGCGCTTCGCCTTCTTCAGCGCGTCGGGGTTCACCTCGGGCACCACCAGCGGCACGTCGGGCTCCATGCGGAACTGCGACGTATTGTCGATGACGATGCAGCCCGCCTTGGCCGCGCGCGGCGCATGCACGGCCGAGACCGAGGCGCCGGGCGAGAACAGGGCGATGTCCCAGCCGGTGAAGTCGAAGGTTTCCAGGTTCTGGACCTTCAGCACCTTTTTCTCGCCGAACGAGATCTCCTGCCCGACCGAGCGGGCCGAGGCGAGGGCGGCAATCTCGGTAATCGGGAACGCGCGTTCGGCCAGCGTTTTGAGAATTTCACGCCCCACGGCTCCCGTGGCGCCTACGACCGCGACGCGGTATCCCATCGACACAATCCCTGATCTATGCCCCCGGCCTGTCCGGCGAGCCTTGAAGCTCCGAAACGGAGCGTGGTGAGAGGTAGTGCCAGACCGGGTGCTATGCAAGCGAACGCCGCTGTCGGGCGCGGTTTTTCCCCGTTTCGGCCCTTGTAGGCTGGCGGGGGTCTCCTGCTTGTGTTGCCTTTCGGGCGTTGCCGCGCGTTGTCAGGATGGCCGCGCGGGTGCCACATGGGCGTGGTGATCCGGTGGCGTGACATCCGGCGCCATGCGTCCGCTTCCGCCATCGGTCCGTGCGGTGGCGGCCTGTCCAGGGGGATATCCCGTCATGTCGTTTTCTCGCGATATTTCGTCGCCTGCGCGCAGCAGGCACGCCATTCCGCCGTCGGGCACGAAGCCGGCACCGGCCTGCACGCTGGTCATTTTCGGCGCGCGCGGCGACCTGACCAAGCGGCTGCTGATCCCGGCACTCTATAATCTGGCGGGCAGTTCCCTGCTGGACGCGGATTTCCGCGTGCTGGGCGTGGACCGTGTGCCCGGCACCGCCGCCGACTGGCGGGATGGGCTGGCCGCCACGATGCAGGACTTCACCAAGGACCCGGACGGTGAGTTTTATACGCCGACCATCGACCAGGACGCCTGGAACTGGGTCGCCGACCGGTTGGATTACGTCCAGGCCGATTTCGCGGATCTGGGGCAGATGCGCGCGCTGGCGGAGCGGGTGAAGGGCAATGCCGTCTTCTACCTGGCTGTGCCGTCGCGCTTCTTCGGCCCGTTGGTGGAGATGCTGGGACAGGCGGGGCTGGTGACCCAGCAGGAGGGGGTCTTCCGCCGCGTGGTGATCGAGAAGCCGTTCGGCTCCGACCTGGCTACGGCGCGGGCCCTGAACCGGCAGGTGCTGAGTGTGCTGGACGAGCAGCAGGTCTATCGGATCGATCATTTCCTGGGCAAGGAGACGGTCCAGAATATCCTGGCCATGCGGTTCGGCAACCTGATCTTCGAACCGCTCTGGCGCAGCGATTATATCGACCATGTGCAGATCACGGCGGCGGAGACCATCGGAGTGGAACAGCGCGGCGCGTTCTACGAGCCCACGGGCGCGTTGCGCGACATGGTGCCCAACCATCTGTTCCAGTTGTTCGCCATGGTGGCGATGGAGCCGCCGGCCTCGTTCTCGGCCGAGACGGTGCGCACGGCGAAGGAGCAATTGTTCGAGTCCGTCCGCCCGGTACGGCCGGAGGATGCGGTGCGCGGCCAGTATCGGGCCGGCACCGTCGAGGGCCGGCCGGTGGTGGCCTATCGCGCCGCGCCCGGTGTCGCGCCCGACAGCGTGACGGAGACCTACGTGGCGCTGAAACTGCATGTGGATAACTGGCGCTGGTCGGGCGTGCCCTTCTATCTGCGGACGGGCAAGTCGCTGGGCGGGCGGCGGACAGAGGTGGTGGTGCAGTTCAAGAAGCCGCCGGTGGCGATCTTCCGCGGTACCGCGACCGACAGCCTGCCGCCCAACCGCATGATTCTGAACGTGCAGCCGGCCCAGGGCCTGACGATCGAGATGGCGGCCAAGCACCCGGGCCCGGCGATGGATCTGGCGGGGGTGCAGGTGAAGTTCCGCTATGAGGATGCGTTCGAACTGCAACCCAATGTGGGGTACGAAACCCTGCTGTACGATTGCCTCACCGGTGATGCCACGCTGTTCCAGCGGGCGGACAATATCGACGCGGCCTGGGCAGCGGTCGATCCGGTGCTGCAATCCTGGGGGCAGGGGGCCGAGGGGCTGGAATTCTACGATGCCGGGGTCACCGGGCCTGCGGGCGCCGATGCGCTGCTGGCGCGCGACGGGCGGGCCTGGTACCCGCTTGACGGGACCTGACAGCGACCCCTGCCTGAACCCGGCAGGGGTTGCGGACCCCTGCACCCCGATGCGTCGATTGGGCTTAGTGCGTGGCGGCAGCCTGTTGCGGATGGTTGTCTGACTGGCGGAACAGGACGTCGGCGGCTTTCTTCTGCGCGTCGCTCAGACCGTTATACAGCGTGCGGAAGGCCATGTTCAGCGCCTGGAGGTCCTGCGCGCGCTGGGTGATCAGGTCGGCGTAGGACTGCATGTTGTCCGGTGCGCTCATGGTGGCGAGCTTGGTGCGGCGTTGCTCGATCGTGTCATGGAAACGCGCGGCGTTGTCGCGCATCACCTGCGCGAAGGCGTTCCATGCGCTTTCCTGCGCGGTGGTGATGCCCAGTTGCTGATGCAGCGTGGTGATATGGGCTTCGAGCTGGTCCGGTGAAGGATCATGCGGCGTGTGGACCGGCACGGCCGAGCCTTGCGTGGCCGCAGGCGTGGCGGATGTCGGGGCCGTGGTGTCGGCGGCCGCCAGGGCTGGCGTGGCCAGCAGGGTGAGGGCGGCGAGAAGGGAAAGCCGGCGGACAGTCATGGACGGAGGTCTCCGGAAAATCATGGGCTGAACGGAGCCGGGCCTTTCGGCCCGGGCGGGTTCAGTAAGGGGGCGCCCCGTAACCGTAGGACGCCTGCGGATAATAAGCCGGCGGGGGCGGCGGCGGTTCCGGCTGGGGCGGATAATAAGCGGCGGGCGGCGGCGCGGCCTGCGAGGCCAGCGCGCCACCCAGGATGGCGCCGACCGCCAGGCCGGCGACGCCGGCACCGATGGCGGCCCCCACGCCGGGGCCCCGGCGGCCGCCCCGGTCACCGCCGCGCCAGCCGGGGCCACCGCCCCGGTTCCAGCCGCCGCGCTCCGGCCCGCGATCGTGCCAGCCATTGTCATGACGGCCACGGTCCCAATGTTGCGCAAGGGCCGGGCCCGAGGCCGCGATCGGCGTGGCGGTGGCCAGCAGGAGGCCGGCCATCAGAAGAGGGAGTGTGCGGACCCGCATGACGGGACTCCTATGGGTCTGTAGCCAGTTCGGCCATGGTGAACCGAATTCTGTTTCATGTCAGGATGATCGGTGCCGATCGTGTCAGAATCAGGGCCGAGGCGGGGTGTGGATCTGGCGTCCGGGGTCAGGCAGCGGGCGACAGGCGTTTTGCCAGCGCGGACAGGCGGTGGCGGCGCAGTTCGTTCCGGGCCTTGGCGTCGTTTTCCATATAATTGAGCTGGATCGTGTAGCGCCGGCCGACATATTGCCGGTGGCCGTGCCAGGTGGTGGGGCCATTGGGGAAGATCAGCAGCGTGCCGTCGACGGGCGGGATCTCGGCCGCGTAATCCTCGACATCGTCCGGGCCGCGCAGCAGGCGCAGGCAGCCTTCCTGCCGGGCCCAGGCTTCGCTGGCCGGGTTGAGATACAGCAGCACCGTCACGCGCTTGGCCACGGAATCGCAGTGGATGCGTCCGTCCTTGGCCCGCGTGCGGCCGCGCAGGGTCAGCATGGTCGGCGCGTCGTTCAGGTCCAGGGCGAATTTGCTGGCGATCGCCTGGCGCAGGACGGGGCCTTCCAACTCCGCGATCAGGCCCTGTGCCAGGGGCGACAGGTTGAGCGCCGAGGGCGGGAACGACCCGCCGGACGACAGTTCGGGCAGGGAGGCCACCAGCGCCGTCAGGTCGTCCGGCCGGATGAAGTTCCGGACCACGGCATGGGGGAACGGCGTGCTGGAAACGGGAGCGGCTTCCAGGGCGGCATAATCGGGGCGGATTGGCGTGGTGACGGTCATGGAACCTGCATGGGATGATGAAAACCACATCCCGATTCCTAGAGCCGGAGCCGGCGTGAAAGCAAGGCGGCCGGAAACGGGGGTGGCGGGGCCGGGGCCCCGCCGCAGGAGTTCAGGCCCCGCTGTCGGCCTTTTCGGCGGCATCGAGCGCCCGGGTGGAATAGACCGCGGCCGCGCCGGCGTTCAGCGCCACGGCCACGCCCAGGGCTTCGGCGATCTCTTCCTTCGTGGCGCCGGCCTGTACGGCGGCCTTGGAATGGACCGCGATGCAGCCGTCGCAGCGGGTGGTCACGGCGACGGCCAGCGCGATCAGTTCGCGCGTCTTGGCGTCCAGCCGGTTGGTGGTCTTGGCGGCGTTGTCCAGCGTCGTCAGCCCTTCGACCGTGCCCGGTGAAAGGGTGGCGAAGGCGGGTACGGCCTGGCCGAGAAAGTGGCGGTAGGCGGACCAGTCGATCATCACGATATATCCTTGATGTGTGGTCATGGACCGCGGCGGAGTTCACCAGATGGAGAGCAGGCCTGTCACGACACGGTTTGGCGAGTTCATGCCCTTGATGAGATGCGTTGCCGGCGCTATCGGCCATAGATCATGGAATCCGCGCTGACAGCCTTTGCATCCGACCTGAACCTGCCCCCTGGCTCGGGGCCTCTGGCAGCGTACGAGGCGCGTGTGGCCGCCGGGCTGCTGTCCCGCGACCCCGAGCAGGCCAAGGCGGCCACGCGGCTGGACCGGCTGTGGCGGGAGCTGCCCGGCTATCACCCGGTGGTACGGCGGCCGAAACCCAAGGGCCTGTTCGGTGGCCTGAAAGCGCGGCTGGGCCTGGAAGGTGGCGCGCCGGAGGCTCCGCGTCCGCGCGGGGTCTACATGGTCGGGCAGGTCGGGCGCGGCAAGACCATGCTGATGGACCTGTTCTTCGAACTGGCGCCTGTCGAACACAAGATGCGGGTGCATTTCCACCGCTTCATGCAGGATGTGCACAAGCGGCTTCATGACATGAAGCGCGCGCATCCGGAACTGACCGACCCGATCCCGCCGCTGGCCCATGCCATCGCGCAGGAGGCCTGGCTGCTCTGTTTCGATGAATTCCAGGTGAACGACATCGCCGATGCGATGGTGCTGGGGCGCCTGTTCGAATATCTGTTCGCCGACGGCGTGGTCGTGGTCGCGACCTCGAACACCGAGCCACAGGACCTGTTCCAGAACCGGCCGGGGGCCGATGCCTTCCGGCCCTTCATCGCGATCATCCAGCGCGAGGTCGATACGGTGGTGCTGGACTCGCCGCGCGACTATCGGCGCGGTGGCATGCGCGGCATGACGACCTGGATCGTGCCGCCCGGCCCCGATGCGGTGCAGGAACTGGATTCGATCTTCATGCGCCTGGCCGACGGCGCCCCGATCCGCCCGGTGACGCTGGAGGTGATGGGCCGCAAGCTGGTGGCGACGGTCGCGGCCGGCCCGGTGGCGCGCTTTACCTTTGCCGATCTGTGCGGGCGGCCGTTGGGCGCGGGCGACTACCTGGCCCTGGCTACCCGTTTCCCGGCGCTGGTGCTTGAGGATATTCCCCGTCTGGGCCCCGATAATTTCGATGTCGCCCGCCGTTTCATCGTTCTGGTCGACACGCTGTACGAGCAGAAGGTGAAGCTGTTCGGCTCGGCCGAGGACCAGCCGGATGCGATCTACCAGAAGGGTGAAGGCGCGCAGGCGTTCGAACGCACGGCCTCGCGCCTGGAGGAGATGCAGAGTGCCGCCTATCTGGACCTGCCGCATCTCTCCTGATCCGGCGCGGGGAGCCGTTGGCCTGTTAAAATAGATGCAGGGTCTGCCTTTCTTTTCATCATTTCCAACGGGTGGGGCGTAGGGCCGTGGCGGCATGTTCCGGGCCCTACGCGCCGGATGCGCGGGCGGTGGCAGGGGGTGTTCGGCCTTCGGTGCGGACGTTCCCTTTCGTCACGGTATCGTGACGCATATGGCGGTGGTGTGAGCGGTGTGGCGGTAGGCAAGTGGTTCGCTCTTTGCTTGGGTATGGGCGGCCCTTCGGGTCGTCCGCCGGTTTTGCCGCCGTTGGGTGGGCTTTGCGTCTGGTCGCGGGTTCCGTACCCCGTCGTGCAGGCGGGTGGAAACGGAAAGGTGAGTATGCGTGCGAAGCAATCCTGACCGTGGTGAAAGATGGCGGCGGATGGCCGAAGGTGGCGTTAGGGTTGAGACGATAAACGGCTGGGGCCGGCATTCCGCCACGATTGGCGGTGATGGCTCAGGTCCGGATAATGACGTGGCCGGTCAGGTCATGAATGAGGAGATGTCTTCAAGATGGCGGGCGTAGATATCCTGTCGACCGCGTTCAGCGGAGCCAACACGGCCTATCTGGCCGACCTGTATGCTCGCTGGGCGGCGGATCCCGGCAGCGTCGATCCTTCTTTCGCATCGCTGTTCGCGGCGATGGACGAGGAAGGCGCTGCGATTTTGCATGACGCGGAAGGGGCCTCGTGGGCGCCGCGCCCGTCCAGCATCGATGGCGGCGACGTGGTGGCGGCTCCGGCCAAGGGCGCGCCCGTCTCGGCGGAGAGCCTGAATGCGGCGGCCGATGACAGCCTGCGCGCGACGCAGCTGATCCGTGCCTATCGCGTGCGCGGCCACCTTGAGGCCCGGCTCGACCCGCTGGGGTTGCAGGTGCCGAAGCCCCATACCGATCTCGACCCCGAGACCTACGGGTTCGGCCCGAAGGATCTCGACCGCCCGATCTATCTGGGCAAGATCGTGGCCAGCCTGATCGGCAAGCAGACCGCGACGATCAACCAGGTGCTGGACGCGCTGCGCGCCGTCTATTGCGGGCCGATCGGCTCGGAATACATGCATGTGCAGGACCCCGAGCAGCGCAACTGGCTGCAGCAGCGGCTGGAAGGCGACAACTGGCGCGCCGGAGCCTCGGTCGAAGAAAAGAAACTGATCCTGAACCATCTGACCGAGGCCGAGGGTTTCGAGGCGTTCTGCCAGAAGCGCTATGTCGGCACCAAGCGGTTCGGGCTGGAAGGCGAGGACGTCACCATTCCGGCGCTGCACGCGCTGATCGACCAGGTGGCGAAGCAGGGCGTGCGCACGGTGGCGATCGGCATGCCGCATCGCGGCCGCTTGAACACGCTGGTCAACATCGTGCGCAAGCCTTACACAGCCATCTTCAGCGAATTCGCCGGTGCCTCGTTCAAGCCGGACGACGTGCAGGGCTCGGGCGACGTCAAATACCATCTCGGCACCTCGACCGACGTGGATATCGACGGCAACCCGGTCCACATCTCTCTCCAGCCCAACCCGTCGCATCTGGAAGCCGTCGATCCGGTGGTGATCGGCAAGGTGCGCGCGGCCCAGGACGATGACGACCCGCATGTGCGCAGCCGCCATATGGCGGTGCTGATGCATGGCGATGCCGCTTTTGCCGGCCAGGGCCTGGTCTACGAGACCATGGCGATGTCGCAACTGATCGGTTATCGCACCGGCGGCACGGTCCATATCGTGGTGAACAACCAGATCGGGTTCACCACCGTTTCGGCCCATGCGTTCTCCGGCCTGTATTGCACGGACGTTGCCAAGGCGGTGCAGGCGCCGATCCTGCACGTCAATGGCGACGAGCCCGAAGCCGTGATCTACTGCGCGCGTCTGGCGGCCGATTTCCGGCAGAAATTCGCGACCGACATCGTGCTGGACATCGTCGGCTATCGCCGTCATGGCCATAACGAATCCGACGAGCCGTCCTTCACCCAGCCGACGATGTACAAGGCTATCGCCGCCCGGCCGACGGTGCGCACGCTCTATGCCGACCGTCTGGCGCGCGAAGGCGTGGTGAGCGAGGCCGATGCCACGGCGCAGTGGGATGCGTTCCACAACAAGCTGGAAGAAGCGTATCAGGCCGCGCAGACCTACAAGCCCAACAAGGCCGACTGGCTGGAAGGCGCCTGGACGGGCCTGAAGCCGCCGCCGGTGGGCAAGGTGGATGCCGAGCCGGCGACCGGTATTTCGGTCGAGGCGCTGCGCAAGATCGGGGCCGCCATCAGCACCGCGCCGGCCGACTTCAACGTCAACCCGAAGATCGTGCGCCAGCTCAAGGCCAAGGCGACGATGTTCGAGACCGGCGAAGGTATCGACTGGGCGACGGGCGAGGCCCTGGGCTTCGGTTCGCTGCTGCTGGAGAAGCATCGCGTCCGCCTGTCGGGCGAGGATTGCCAGCGCGGCACCTTCAGCCAGCGTCATGCGGTGCTGACCGACCAGGTCAACCAGAACACCTATGCGCCGCTGAACAATATCGACCCGGCGCAGGGCGTGTTCGAGGTCTATAACTCGCTGCTGTCCGAATTCGGCGTGCTGGGCTTCGAATATGGCTACTCGCTGGCCGATCCGAACGCGCTGGTGCTGTGGGAAGGTCAGTTCGGTGACTTCGCCAACGGTGCGCAGGTCATCATCGACCAGTTCATCGCGTCGGGCGAGACCAAGTGGCTGCGCATGTCGGGCCTCGTGCTGCTGCTGCCGCACGGCTATGAAGGCCAGGGTCCGGAACATTCCTCGGCCCGTCTGGAACGTTATCTCCAGCTCTGCGCCGAGAACAACATGCGGGTGTGCAACATCACCACGCCGGCGAACTATTTCCACGCCCTGCGCCGCCAGCTGAAGATGGATTACCGCAAGCCGCTGGTGATCATGACGCCGAAATCGCTGCTGCGTCATCGTCTCGCGGTGTCCAACCTCGAGGAATTCGCGTCGGGCACCACGTTCCGTCCGGTCATCGGCGAGATCGATCCGATCGCGTCGGGCGACAAGGTGGAGCGGGTCGTGATCTGCTCGGGCAAGGTCTATTACGACCTGCTGGCCGAGCGGCGCGAGCGTGGGCTGGACAAGGTCGCGATCCTGCGGCTGGAGCAGTTCTATCCCTTCCCGGAAAAGCTGCTGGCCGAACAGCTTGCGCTGTATCCCAAGGCCCAGGTGATCTGGTGCCAGGAAGAGCCCGAGAACATGGGGGGATGGACCTTCGTCGATCGCCTGATCGAGGGTGTGATGGGCAAGGTGGGCCGCAAGGGCGGGCGTCCGACTTATGTCGGCCGCGTCGCGGCCGCCAGCCCGGCCACGGGTCTGGCCCGCGTGCATGCCAGCGAACAGGCGGCCCTGGTCGCCAGCGCGCTGGGCGTGGCCTGAGGGTGCGTCCCGGCTGGCGGGCCGGGACGTTTGCAGGTCGGCCGGCGCGGTCTTTTCGCGCCGGCTTCAGTCTGGTTATGTTGAGAATACACAAGCCGGCAGACGACGGGTGGGGGGCATGGAAGGCCGTGCCCCATTCCAGCACGCGGATCTGACCGGCAGAGGGAATGGAAAGAAAGATGTCTGCCGAGATCAAGGTTCCGACACTGGGCGAGAGCGTGACGACCGCCACGATTGCCAAGTGGCTGAAGAATCCGGGTGACAGCGTCGCCGCCGACGAACCGGTGGTGGAGCTGGAGACCGACAAGGTCAGCGTCGAGGTCGCAGCACCCGAAGCCGGCGTGCTGGGGCCGCAACTCGTCGCCGAAGGCGCCGAGGTCGAGGTCGGGACCATCCTGGCGTCGGTCGAGGCCGGCAGGGGCACCCCCAAGGCAGCTGCACCCGCCAAGGCCCCCGAGGCCCCGAAGGCTCCGGCCGGCGTGCAGGCCCAGCCGGTCGCCGCAGGCCCGGTCGCGCGTCCCGCGACCCCGCCCTCCGATGTCGCGGCGCAGGGTGCGGCCCATGCCCCGATGCCTTCGGCGCAGAAGATGATGGCCGAGAAGGGTATCTCGACCGCCGAGATCGGCACCGGCACGGGCAAGGACGGTCGCGTGACCAAGGGTGACGTGCTGTCGTTCCTGGCCCAGCCGCCGGTGGCCAAGGCTGCTGCCGCCCCCGCCACGCCGCGCACCGACGATCCGCGCGAGGAACGGGTGAAGATGACCCGCCTGCGCCGGACCATTGCCCGCCGCCTGAAGGACGCCCAGAACACCGCGGCCCTGCTGACCACCTTCAACGAGGTGGACATGACGGCGGTGAAGGAACTGCGCGCCGAATATCGCGACGCCTTCGAAAAGAAGCATGGCGGCACCAAGCTGGGCTTCATGTCGATCTTCGCCAAGGCGGTGATGGCGGCGCTGAAGGAATTCCCGGCGGTCAACGCCGAGATCGACGGCGACGACATCATCTATCGCGAGTTCGTCAATCTCGGCATCGCGGTCGGCGGGCCGAACGGGCTGGTCGTGCCGGTGATCCGCGACGCGGAGAAGCTGAGCTTCGCCGGGATCGAGAGCGCGATCGCCGGCTTCGGCAAGCGCGCGCGCGACGGATCGCTGAAGCTGGACGAACTGTCGGGCGGCACGTTCTCGATCACCAATGGCGGCATCTACGGCTCGCTGATGTCGACGCCGATCATCAACGCGCCGCAGTCGGCCATCCTGGGCATGCACGCCATCGTGGATCGTCCGATGGCCGTGAACGGGCAGGTCGTGATCCGGCCGATGATGTATATCGCCCTGACCTACGATCACCGCATCGTCGACGGCAAGGAAGCCGTCAGCTTCCTGGTGCGCGTGAAGCAGAACGTGGAAGACCCGCGCCGTCTGCTGCTCGAGGTCTGATGCGCCGGGGCGGACCGGGCTTTCGGCCTGGTCCGCCGATCTGATTCCGACGCAGCGAACGCAGGACAAGAAGATGACCATTGAAATCAAGGTGCCGACTCTCGGCGAGAGCGTGACGACGGCCACGATCGGCAAGTGGCTGAAGCAGCCGGGTGACAGCGTTGCCGCCGACGAGCCGGTGGTGGAACTGGAGACCGACAAGGTCAGCGTCGAGGTCGCCGCGCCGTCGGCCGGCCGTCTGGGCGCGCATGCCGTGGCCGAGGGCGACGAAGTGGCCGTCGGAGCCGTGCTGACCACCGTCGAAGACGGTGCGGGTGCCGCCCCGGCGAAGCCCGCCGCCGCCAAGCCCGCCCCGGCGGCGAAGCCTGCCGAGGCCAAGGCCGCGCCGGCTCCCGCTCCCGCCGCTCCGGCGGTCGCCCCTCCGGCCGAGACCGATTACGATGTGATCGTCATCGGTGCCGGCCCCGGCGGTTATGTCTGCGCCATCCGCGCGGCGCAGCTTGGCTTCAAGGTCGCCTGCGTCGAGAAGCGCGCGACGCTGGGCGGCACCTGCTTGAATGTCGGCTGTATTCCTTCCAAGGCGCTGCTGCAATCGTCCGAGAATTTCCATGCCGCCGGCCATGATTACGCGGGACATGGTATTCTGATCGACAGCGTCAAGCTGGATCTGAAGCGGATGATGGCGCGCAAGGCCGAGGTGGTCGATGCCAACGTCAAGGGCGTCGAGTTCCTGTTCAAGAAGAACAAGGTTACCTGGCTAAAGGGCTTCGGCAAGCTGGAAGGCACCGGCCGCATCACCGTTGACGGCAAGCCGGTAACGGCGAAGCATATCGTGATCGCCAGCGGCAGCGACAGCGCGGGCCTGCCGGGCGTCGAGGTCGATGAGAAAGTCGTCGTCACCTCGACCGGCGCGCTGGAACTGTCGGCCGTGCCGAAGAAGCTGGTCGTCATCGGCGGCGGCGTGATCGGCCTGGAACTGGGTAGCGTGTGGCACCGTCTGGGCGCCGAGGTCACGGTGGTCGAATATCTCGACCGTCTGGTGCCGGGCACGGATGGCGAGATCGCCAAGCAGTTCCAGCGCATCCTCACCAAGCAGGGCCTCCAGTTCAAGCTGGGCCACAAGGTCACCAAGGCCGAGAAGACCGGCAAGGGCGTGACGCTGACCGTCGAGCCGGCGGCCGGTGGCGCTGCCGAGACGCTGGATGCCGACATCGTGCTGCTGGCGATCGGCCGCACCGCTGCCAGCAAGGGCATGGGCCTGGAAGAAGCCGGCGTGGCGCTGGACAAGCGCGGCCGCGTCGTCACCGACGCGCATTACGCGACCAATGTGCCGGGCGTGTATGCGATCGGCGACGTGATTGCCGGCCCGATGCTGGCGCACAAGGCCGAGGATGAGGGCGTTGCCATCGCCGAGATCCTGGCCGGCCAGGCAGGCCATGTGAATTACGATGCCATCCCCGGCGTCGTCTACACCTGGCCCGAGGTCGCGACCGTCGGCCGCACCGAGGAAGACCTGAAGGGCGCCGGCGTCGCCTACAAGACCGGCAAGTTCCCCTTCACCGCCAACGGCCGCGCCCGCGCCATGGGCATGACCGACGGCTTCGTGAAGGTGCTGGCCGATGCCACCACCGACAAGGTGCTGGGTGTGCATATCATCGGCCCCGGTGCCGGCGAACTGATCGCCGAAGCCACGCTGGCGATGGAATTCGGTGCTTCGTCGGAAGACATCGCCCGGACTTGCCATGCCCACCCGACGTTGAGTGAAGCGGTCAAGGAAGCGGCGCTGGATGTGGAGAAGCGCGCGATCCATATCTGATCGCACGTTCGCAGTCGTTTCTGTCGCGCCCGGCCATTTCGATGGCCGGGCGTTTTTTTGTGCTTTGGACAATAGAAGACGAAGAGCCGGCTTTGTCCGGCCCTGTGTTCGTTCATGCCTTGCGCAGAAACTCGGCTTTCAGCATGTAGCCGCCCGCTTCGACCGCATGGTCGCCGCCGCGCAGGCGGATGTTTTTGATCTTGGTGCCGACCTTCAACGTCGTCGACGAGCCTTTGACTTTCAGGTCCTTGATGACGACGACGCTGTCGCCGTCGGCCAGTGCGACGCCATTGGCGTCGCGAACCGTTTCTTCCGCAGGCGCGCCGTCCGCGATATCGGCAGGCCATTCATAGCCGCACGTATCGCAGACATGGTTCGTGCCTTCGATATGCGTTTCGTCCAGAGTGCATTGCGGGCAGGCGGGTGCGGTGGTGCTCATGAACGGGGCTTAATCCTGCGCCATCTGACATGCAATCCCTGGCGCGGAACAGAAATCACTCTGGAGGGGAGGCCAGCCAGTCGCCTCTCGTGGGATGAGAGCCTGTTCTGGAAATACACGCCGGATGCGACACTTCGGGCCGCTCCCGCACTTCATATAACGAGCGTTGAATGATCACGCCGCTGCGGATAGAGTCCGGCACAGTTGGATTGCTGGTATTTGCAGAAGTGAAAAGTTTCCGGACGAGGCGGCGTGCTAGTGTTTTTTCGAGGCGTTTCTGATAAATGAAGCGCTCTTCAAAAAGATTGATGGTAAAGAAAAGTCCCTTCTCGGGTAAACGATTGATATTGGCGCTATGCGCTTGCTTTTTTGTTGTATTTTCTATATTTTCTGTAAATATATATTCCTATATGCAGCAAATTTACATTGAATATAATAATTATAAAGAAAAAGATTATTATACGTCCCAAAATATCGGGATCATGCAGAAAGGAAAGGTCAGCTTCATATCGGACCGCGACATGGCATCGGCTTCTGATGATCATTTCATTCTGTCGATAGACGGGGGAGGTATTTTCGGAATCATACCGATCATGGCGTTGCAGGATCTGGCGCAATGTCTGCAATCCAGCCACGGAAGCCGTGATCTCTATAAATATTTTGATGTCATCGCTGGAAATTCAACGGGGGCGATAATCGCTGCTGGTCTGGTGACGCCGAAAGGAGGTCAAAAGACGGAATCGGTCGATATAAATGAAATTTATGATTTGTATGCCAGGCACGGGGCAGAAATATTCCCCGAAAAATATAAGGGATTCATCGATCGGGCATTGTCGCTTCTTTTGCGGAAAGCTCTTTATGACAATACAGGCCGCAAGAAAATTTTGCATGAAAAACTGCAGGATCATACCTCCAACGAGGCCCTGACGGATTTTGTGATTCCTTTTTACGATACGACAACAGGACCTATCTATTTTACGCGCAACCATGGTTCCCATAGTTATGAACCCGATGGGGCGCTGTCGCAGGATGCTGAAAACGCCATAGCAAAAATGGTTGATATTGCGATGTATAGCAGTTCAGCGCCTATTTATTTCAACCCGTACAAGGGTGATACGTCCGAGGAGAAGATAGGGAACAAAAAGATCGAGAAATTTTATCCTTATACGGCATATGATGGTGCGTTGTATCAGAACAACCCGGCTCTTCTCGGCATTGTCGAAGGGCGGCGTGACTTTCCGCACGGCCGTTTTCATATCGTTTCTTTGGGGACCGGGATTTCTTATCGGGGGAGTATGCTGGGCCCGCTGGACCCGGCGCATCCAGCATCGCAAAAAAGCAATATCAACCTGATCTCCGCCCTTCTGCCGTCCTTCATGGAAGGGAATGCCCTCGGGGTTGACGAGTTTCTTCGGTCGGAGCCCAATATTGACTATATTCGTATTGATGTTCCGCTGAATAGCGGGATGGATTTAAGTATGGATAATCCTTCTCAAAAACATATCGACGATATACGTGCGTCCGTCATTGCGGCGTCATCCATGAATCGCCCGATCATCCAGAAGGTCTGTAGAAAGCTGATCTCCTACCGCCCATCCGTGGGGCAGTAGAAAAAGGGACCGGATGTTCCGGACAGCGTCATCATGGGGATGACGCTGCCTTCGGCGGGTTTCAGTGGGAGGGGTTTTCGGTCGCGGCGCGCAGGGCACGGTCGCCGATATCACGTCGCCAGATGGCGTCTTCCCATTGGATGGCGGGGATGGCGTTGTAGGCGCGGGAGCGGGCTTCACCCAAGGTGGCACCGGTGGCGCAGACGGTGAGGACGCGGCCGCCGGCGGCGACAAGCTGGCCCTGGTCGTTCCGTTTGGTGCCGGCATGGAAGATATGGACGCCGGGCTGGGCTTCGGCCTGTTCCAGCCCCGCGATCACGCCGCCGGCGGCGGGCTTGCCCGGATAGCCGCGCGCGGCGAGGACGATGCTGATGGAGTGATCGTCGGAGAAGCGGATGTCCGCCGCGTCCAGCGTGCCGGCGGCGACCGAGGCCAGGGCCGGCAGCAGGTCGGATTGCAGGCGGATCAGCAGGGCCTGGGCCTCGGGGTCGCCGAAGCGGACGTTATATTCGATCAGTTTCGGGCCGTCGGCCGTCAGCATCAGGCCGGCGAAGATGACGCCACGGAAGGGCGTGCCGCGCCGCGCCATTTCCGCCAGCATCGGGCGTACCAGCAGGTCAAGCGCGCCTTCCTGCCTTGCACGGTCGAAGCCGGCGGGGGGCGAGACCGCGCCCATGCCGCCGGTGTTGGGGCCGGTGTCGCCCTCGCCGATGCGCTTGTGGTCCTGCGCCGCGCCGATCAGCACGGCGGTTTCATCGGCGCAGAAGGCGAACAGCGACACTTCGTCGCCCATCAGGCATTCCTCGATCACCACCGACTGTCCGGCGGCGCCGAGGGTGGCATCGTCCATCATGGACCGGATGGCCTCTTCGGCTTCCGCGACCGTCATCGCGACGACCACGCCCTTGCCGGCGGCCAGGCCGTCGGCCTTGATCACGATCGGCGCGCCACGGCGGCGGACGAAATCCAGCGCCGGGGCGGCTGCGTCGAATCGTTCCCAGCGGGCGGTGGGGATGGATGCGGCGTCGCAGACTTCCTTGGTGAAGCTCTTGCTGCCTTCCAGTTCGGCGGCGGCGCGGCTGGGGCCGGCGCAGGGGATGCCGGCATCGCGGCAGGCATCGGCCAGGCCGGCGACCAGCGGGGCTTCGGGGCCCGGCACCACCAGGTCGATCCGCTCGGCCTTTGCGAAGGCCAGCAGGGCCGGTACGTCGTCGACGGCGATGGCGACATTGGTGCCCAGCGCGGCGGTGCCCGGATTGCCGGGTGCGATGAACAGGGCCTCCAGCGCAGGCGAGCGCGCGATCGCTGCCGCCATCGCATGTTCCCGTCCACCCGATCCGACCAGAAGCACCCGCATCACGTTATCGTCCCTGTTGCTGACATATCTGACATCCCCGGCTGTCCGGGGAGGCCGTCTCTATCATACCCGGCGCGGCGGGACGATGTCCTTTGCGGCGGTGCGGGGCCATGACCGGTATTTCCGCCCGCGTTTCACGAGCCTGTCCACGGTTCTTTCCAGGCCGGCGAGCAGGCTGCGCCGTTCGGGCGGTCGTGGCCCGGCGCGGCGGATGGTGACGCCGCCGAAGGAAAGAGCGGCCGAAAAGGGCTTGGAGAATGCAACGCGGAATTCGGTGGTCGGATCGCCGGCTGGCAGGTCGAAACGCAGCGTAAAGATTGTGGATGGTCCGATTGTCGCGGCACGCAGCCGGTGCCTGCCGACGATGCCGCAGGGAATGAGTCCGGTCGGATCTGTCCGGTCTTTCGGGATCGGCGTGTCTATCCTACCTTGCTGCGATGGACGAAACGCTGCGCACTTCCGGTGGCCCCGGACCGGGTAACGTGCCCGAATATTCAGTCTCCGAGATTTCGGGGGCGATCCGCCGTACGCTTGAGGGTACCTTTGGCCGCGTGCGCGTGCGGGGCGAGATTACGGAATTCAAACGCTATCCCTCCGGCCATCTTTATTTCTCGCTGAAGGATGAGAGCGGGAAAATCTCGGGTGTCGTCTGGCGCGGGTCGGTGTCGCGGTTGGGGCTGGTGCCGGAAAACGGGCTGGAAATCATCGCGACCGGCAAGGTCTCGTCGTATGGCGAGCGTTCTTCCTATCAGTTGATCGTCGAGCGGATGGAGTATGCCGGCGAAGGGGCGCTGCTGGCGCGCATCGAGCGGCTGCGGCTGAAACTGGCCGCCGAGGGGCTGTTCGATGCCGCGCGCAAGCGGGCGCTGCCGTTCCTGCCCGATGTGATCGGTATCGTCACCTCCGCGCAGGGGGCGGTGCTGCATGATATCCGCACCACCGTCGCCCGGCGTTTTCCCCGCCGGCTTCTGGTGTGGCCGGTCGCCGTGCAGGGCGAAGGGGCCGCGGCGCAGATTGCCACCGCCATCGCCGGGTTCGACGCGATCGACGGGCGCGGGGCGGTGCCGCGCCCCGATGTGCTGATCGTCGCGCGTGGCGGCGGGTCGCTGGAAGACCTGATGGCCTTTAATGACGAGGCCGTGCTGCGGGCGGTGGATGCCTGCAGCATTCCGCTGATTTCGGCGGTCGGGCATGAGACTGACACCACGCTGATCGATTACGTCTCCGACCGGCGCGCGCCCACCCCCACGGCGGCGGCCGAGATGGCGGTGCCGGCGCGGGCCGAACTGGTGGCCGATCTGGCGCATCGTGTCGCGCGCCTGACCAGCGGGTTGACCCGGCTGACGCAGACCACGCGGCTGCGGCTGGACCGGGCGGCGGCGCGGATGCCCGACCTGCCGTCGCTGCTGGCCACGGCGCGGATGCGGGTGGACGACCGGGGCGAGCGGCTGGACCGCGCATTGCCGGGGCTGATCGAGCGGCGGCGTGCCGCCCTGCTGGCGACCGGACGGATGATGCCCTCGCCGCTGCTGCTGACGGGGCCGGGACGGGCCAGGCTGGACCTTGTGGCCAGTCATCTGCTCTCGGGCCTGCGCCAGGCGCTGCGCGACCGCCGGGCGCGAACCGACCGAATGCGTCTGTCGGCGGCTCCGCTGGCGGGGATGGTGCGCGAGCGGCGCGCCCATCTGAACGGGCTGGCGGGGCGGCTGGAGTCTCTGTCGCCCATGGCGGTGCTGGAGCGCGGCTACGTGCTGGTGCGCGATCCGTCAGGCGTGCCGGTGACCCGCGCGGCCGACGTGCGGCCGGATGGCCGGCTGGAACTGACATTCGCCGATGGCGTGACGGAGGTTCGCGCGCTACGGCCCGACGGGTCTCAGGGGCGGCTCGATCTTTGACCCTGCGGGCGATAAGACGGATGATGGATCGGACCGGATCGGCTTGCCCGAGAGTTGGCCGGAGGACACAGGACAGAGCCATGAACAAACGTCTCCGGTCTTCTTTCGCGCGCTCGGTCGGCCGGGTGGCGCTGGGCGTGCTGCCGGTTCTGGTTCTGCTGGCCGGATGTGCCCAACCCCCCACGCCGGTGGCGAGCCAGCCGGTGCGGCATCCGCCCTTGCAGTTCGCGCCGGGAACGGTGACGGAAGCCCCGCCGCCCGCCAACGAGGCGCAACTGGTGAACGATCCCTCCGCGCCGCTCGATACGCCGCTCTGCGGTGCCGCGGCGCATGCGACGCAGGCCATGGCGGCGCGGGTGAATCCGGCACCGCTGGCGTCGGGTAACGCCTGCGTGGCCAATGCGTGCTTTGATCCGCTGACCGGGACTTATATCGGTGCGGACGGAGAGCGGCATATCTGCCGTTAAGTATTTGTTCTTTTTTGAAAAAAAGAACCAAAAAACTTCTGATCCGTTTGGGGTTTTTCTGCTAGGGTAGAGAGCGTTCTTAAAAGAATAAAAGTCTTTTTGCTTCTTTTTCTTCAGAAAAAGAAGCTCACTCTGCTGTCAGATCCGCCAATATAGCCGCACTGGCGCGCAATGCGTCGGCCGGGACCAGGCGTACCTGCAAGCCGCGCTGGCCGCCATTGGTATAAAGATAGGGCAGGTCGGCAGCCTGCTGCGCGAAGGCCGTAGGCACGCGCTTCTTCTGCCCGAACGGGCTGATGCCGCCGACGCGGAAACCGGTGATGCGCTCGGCATCGGCCGGCTTCATCATCCTGGCGCTCTTGCCGCCGAAGGCGGCGGCCAGTTTCTTCATGCTGACTTCGTGGTCCGACGGCACGACGACGCATACCGCGTTGCCGTCGATTTCCGCCATCAGGGTCTTGAAGACCCGTGCCGGGGGTTCGCCGATCGCTTCGGCGGCCTGTACGCCCAGACGGTCGGCGTCGGGGTCGTAGCTGTAGAGTACGGCGGTGAAGGCGATTCCGGCGCGGGTCAGGGCCAGCGTGGCCGGCGTGCCGGGGGTCTGGGGTTTCTTGGCCATGCCGGTGTCATAACAGGATCGGGCGCGCGCGTCAGGGTCTCGCGTGTGCCGTGATCCGTTGGCCGTGGCGCTGTTCGTCGGGTCGGCACAGGGCGGCGATGGCGGCGGCCACCAGTTCGGGCCGGGGCAGGGCGGACAGGTCGGCGGCGGGCATGGCCTGCACCCGCAGGCGGGTGGCCACCGGGCCGGGATCGTAGAGATTGACCCGGAGCGCCGAGTCCGGCCCGATTTCGTCGGCCCAGGTCAGCACCACAGCCTCCATGGCGGCTTTCGAGGCGGCTATCATGCCCCAGAAACTGGCGGGGCGGATGGCGTGCCCGTCGGTCAGGAATAGCGCGCGGCCGGCGGGGGCGCGATCCAACAGGGGGGCGGTGGTGCGGATCAGCCGCCATGCGGCGGTGGTGTTGACCGCCAGCGTGGTGTCCCAGTCGGTGTCGCGCATGTGGGTGACGGGTGTGAGCATGCCCAGCATGGCGGCGCAGTGGACCAGCATGTCCAGACGGCCGAAGCGGGCGGCGATCGAGGGACCCAGCGCGTCGATCGCGGCGCCGTCGCGCAGGTCCATGGGCAGCAGGGTGGCGGGCCGGCCCGTGCGGCGGGTGATCAGGTCGTCGGTTTCCTCCAGCCCGCCCGGCGTGCGGGCGGTGAGGATGCAGTGCGCCCCGGCATCGGCCAGGGCCAGGGCGGTGGCGCGGCCGATGCCCCGGCTGGCGCCGGTGATCAGGGCGATGCTGCCAGGGGCGATGCTACCCGGGGCGACGCTGCCGGGAGGGGCGCTATCCGGCGGCATGTGGCCTCAGGCCCGGCAGGGGATCACGCGGCGTCGGAATGCGGGTCGCCGCCGGCGGCTTCGTAATCGACCAGGGCGATCGGGTAGTCGCCGGTGAAGCAGGCATCGCAATAGCGGCCGGCGGCGGCGTCGCGCCCCTCATGACCCAGGGCGCGATACAGGCCGTCGAACGAGATGAAGGCCAGGCTGTCCACGCCGATCAGCTCGGCCATTTCCTTCAGGTCGTGACGCGCGGCCAGCAGTTTGCTGCGCTCGGGCGTGTCGATGCCGTAGAAGCAGGAATGGGTGGTCGGCGGTGAGGAGATGCGCATATGCACCTCGCGCGCGCCCGCCGCGCGGACCATGTCCACGATCTTGCGCGAAGTGGTGCCGCGCACGATCGAATCATCGACCAGCACCACGCGCTTGCCGTCCAGCACGGGGCGGTTGGTCGAATGTTTCAGCTTGACGCCCAGATGGCGGATCTGGTCGGTCGGCTCGATGAAGGTGCGGCCGACATAATGGTTGCGGATGATGCCGAGTTCGAAGGGAATGCCGCTGGCCATCGCATAGCCCATGGCCGAGGGCACGCCGGAATCCGGCACCGGCACGATCACGTCGGCCTCGACCCCGCTTTCGCGGGCCAGTTCGACGCCGATGCGCTTGCGCGCCTCGTAGACCGGCACGCCGTCCAGCACCGAGTCCGGGCGGGCGAAATAGATATATTCGAACACGCAGAAGCGGGCCGTCCGCTCGCCGAAGGGCTTGACCGACCGCACGCCGTCATTGTCGATGATGACGACTTCGCCCGGTTCGACGTCGCGGACGAATTCCGCGCCTACGATGTCCAGCGCGCAGGTCTCGCTGGCCAGCACCCATGAGGGCGGGGCGGACTCGGTCTCGCCGGGGATGCGGCCCAGGATCAGCGGCCGCACGCCCAGCGGGTCGCGTACGCCGATCAGCGCCTCGCGTGACAGCACCACCAGCGAATAGGCCCCGAGCACCTGCTTCAGTGCGTCGATCAGCCGGTCGATCACCGAGGCGTAGAGCGAGATCGCGATCAGGTGGATGAACACCTCGCTATCGGTCGTGGACTGGAAGATGCAGCCGCGGCGGATCAGGGCGCGCTTGAGGGTTTCGGCGTTCGTCAGGTTGCCGTTATGCGCTACCGCCAGGCCGCCGAACTCGAAATCGGCGAAGAGCGGCTGCACATTGCGGATCAGCGTGGCGCCGGTGGTGGCGTAGCGGTTGTGGCCCACCGCCCGGTGGCCGGGCAGGGTGGCCATGACCCGTGCGTCGCCGAACACGTCGCCGACCAGCCCCAGCCCCTTGTGGGTGTGGAAGCGCTCGCCGTCATATGACACGATGCCGGTTGCTTCCTGCCCGCGATGCTGGAGCGCGTGCAGTCCCAGCGCCGTCAGCGCCGAGGCATCGTTGACGTTCCAGACGCCGAAGACGCCGCATTCCTCATGGGGCTTGTCGTCGTCGTGCCACTGCGGCGGCACGTCGTCGCGGTGGCCCGACGGACACGCGGCGGCCGGGCTGCATGAGGTGGCGGCCTGCGGGGCAGTGGGGCGGATCGGCATGATCAGTTCTCTCTTTCCTCGGCTTGTGACCGGGCGAAGACCCTGGGCAGGCCCCAGGGAGGCGAAGGGGAAAGGCCCCGTTCAGGGGTCATATCGGGGCGTCATGGCCCGTCTGCATCGGTTGCGCAAGGCGTGTCTGCATGGAAATGGGCAGGAGTCCGCTCAGAAAGAAGGCCCCCCGTGCAACGAAAGCGGTTGCCCGTGCGTCCTGCACCGGTTGGGGCCAATCCATCGGGGCCACTTCCGTCGCTACCGCGACGTAGAGCGCGGCCAGAAGAACATAGCCACGCAGGCCACCGAACAGCAGGCCCAGCATGCCGTTCAGCCCCCCGAAAACCGAATCGCGGACGAGCTGGCCGAGAATATGGGCCAGTAGCGTGAAGACGATCAGCAGCCCGATAAAGGGCAAGACGAAGCCGGCGGCGGTGGCAACCAGCGGATTGTCGATCCAGGGTGTGAGCGCCTGATGCACCGGGTCCATCCAGCGCAGGGCCAGGACCAGCGCGCCGGCCCAGGTCGCCAGACCCAGGATTTCGCGGACCAGGCCGCGCGCCCATCCGAACACCGCCGAGGCCAGCACGACCAGTGCCGCCGCCAGATCCACCCAGGCCCCGTTCATGGACCGGGATCGGCCACCGGGCCGGATACTGGCAAAAAAGGAACCCGAGACATGAGGGGCGGAACTGTCCTTGTGCTGTGGCGGGCCGTCATGAAACAGCTTCCGAGGCGCGACCCTGGCGCGCTTATGCCACCCGTCCCTCTCCGGTGCCAAAGGAAAGATCGCACCCCCGCCATCAGGGCAGCTTGGTGGACTGGATCTTCCACGGGCGGCCCAGGGCGCGCCCGGCCGACCGCCCGGCACGGCGATGCGGCGTGTTGTTCAGCATCATCAGCAATTCGCCGACCTGGGTGCGGCGGTCCAGTTCGGTCCATACCGCGCCGGCCGAGAGGTTCCGTGCTGCCCAGATCCGCATCAGGCTGGTCAGCACATGGGCGCTCTCGCGGATGAGCTGGCTCCTGTCGCCGGCGATCAGCCCCACCACGCAATGGTCCCCATGCACGCCGAAGGCACGGGTCAGGCGGCGGATGTCGCGCTCCGTGGGAGGGGGCGCCTGAGCGGCATCCTGCGACAGCGCCTGCCACAGGGCCTCGACCGCCTGCCGTGCCTCGGGCGCGGCGGGGGTGTCGTCATCCGGCGGTGGAGGGGGGGAAGGTGCCATCCCGCGATGATGCCGGGGGGGGGATCATGCGGTCAACATCGCGCGACGACGGCAAATGGCGGTCTTGCGTCAGATCGAAAAATATTTCGCCTGCGGATTGAGGACCACCAGGGCCGAGGTCGATTGCTCGGGGTGCAACTGGTAGCCGTCGGTCAGCGACACGCCGATTCGCTCGGCATCCAGCAGTTTCAGGATCGGCTCCTGGTCCTCCAGACGGGGGCAGGCGGGATAGCCGAAGGAGTAGCGCGATCCGCGATAGCCCTGCTGGAGCAGCTTCGCCATGTCGCGATCGTCCTCGGCGGCGAAGCCCAGTTCGGCGCGGATGCGCTTGTGGGTATATTCCGCCATCGCCTCGGCCATTTCGACCGAAAGCCCGTGCAGATAGAGGTAATCCTTGTAGCGGTTGGCCTCGAACCATTCGCGGGCCATGTCCGACGCCTTCTGCCCCACGGTGACGACCTGCAACCCGATCACGTCGCGGGCTTCGTCGTCCACGTCGCGCACGAAATCGGCGATGCAGGCGCCGTCCTCGCGCGGCTGGCGGGGCAGGGCGAAGCGGGCCACCTCGGTGGTGCCGTCCTCGGCGAACAGGATCAGGTCGTTGCCCTGGCCCGCTGCCTTCCAGTAGCCGTAGGAGGCCTGGGGCCGCAGGATGTCGTGCTCGGCCGCCAGCGCCAGCATGCGGCGCAGCACGGGGCGCAGTTCCTGTTTCGCCCAGCCCATGAAATCGTCCAGCGAGCGGCCCTGTTTGCGGAAGCCCCACTGGAATTGATAGAGCGACCGCTCGTTGAGGAACGGCAGCACGGCATCCGGCGTGGCTTCCAGCACCCTGGAGCCCCAGAAGGGCGGGGTGATGGTCGGCTCGCCCTGCGTCAGGCGGTGGCGGCGGGCGCGGGCGGCGGCGACGTCGACGGGGCCGAAGCCGCGCTGCTCCTGCTGCTCCATGTCGCGGGGCCGCGAACGGGTGGCCTTGCCGGCGCGGCGGGAGCGGACGGCGGCGAGGTAGTTGTCGAACTCGCCTTTCGCCACCTGGTCCATCAGCGACAGGCCGTCGAATGCGTCGCGGGCATAGGCCACCCGCCCGTCGGTGCCGTAGGCGGCGGCGCAGTCTTCCTCGACGTAATTGCGGGTCAATGCCGCACCGCCCAGCAGCACGGGCAGGTCGACGCCCTGGCGGGCCATCTCTTCGAGGTTCTCGCGCATGATCACCGTCGACTTGACCAGCAGGCCCGACATGCCGACCGCATCGGCGTTATGTTCGCGCGCGGCGGCGATCATGTCGGCGACCGGCACCTTGATGCCCAGGTTGATGACCCGGTAGCCGTTGTTGGTCATGATGATATCGACCAGATTCTTGCCGATATCATGCACGTCGCCCTTGACGGTGGCCAGCACGATGATGCCGCGGGCCTGGCCCTCGACGCGCTCCATGTGCGGCTCCAGATGCGCGACAGCGGCCTTCATCGTCTCGGCCGATTGGAGCACGAAGGGGAGCTGCATCTTGCCGGCGCCGAACAGTTCGCCCACCACCTTCATGCCGTCCAGCAGGATGGTGTTGATGATGTCCAACGGCGGGATGGTCTGCATCGCCTCGTCGAGATCGGCTTCCAGCCCCTTGCGGTCGCCATCGACGATGCGGTCCTTCAGGCGGCCTTCGACCGTTTCGGCGCGCACCTTCTTCACCGCGTCGCTGGCCTTGCGGTCGGCGAACAGCTCCAGCAGCTTTTGCAGCGGGTCGTAGCCCTCGGTGCGGCGGTCGAAGATCAGGTCTTCGGCCACCTTCACCTCTTCCGCCGGGATCAGGTGCAGCGGGCGGATCTTGGAGACGTGGACGATCGCCGCCGTCATGCCCGCGCGCACCGCGTGGTCGAGGAACACCGAGTTCAGCACCGCGCGCGCCGCCGGGTTCAGGCCGAAAGAGATGTTGGACAGGCCCAGCACGATCTGGATATCGGGGAAACGCTCATGGATCTGGCGGATGCCCTCCAGAGTCCACAGCCCCAGCTTGCGGTCGTCCTCGACGCCGGTGCCGATGGTGAAGGTCAGCGGGTCGATCATCAGGTCCGACTGCGGCAGGCCGTGGCGGTCGCAGGCGAATTCCACCAGGCGGGTGGCGATGCGCAGCTTGTCCTCGGCCGTCTTGGCCATGCCGACTTCATCGATCGTCAGCGCCACCACGGCGGCGCCGAACTTGCGGGCCAGAAGCATGCGGTCGTGCGCGTGGCCCTCGCCATCCTCGAAATTGATCGAGTTGATGATCGCTTTGCCGCCATAGAGCTTGAGCGCGGCTTCGATGACCGGCGTTTCGGTGGAATCGATCACCAGCGGTGCGTTGACCGAGGCGGTGAAGCGGGTCACCACCTCGTTCATCTCGCACATCTCGTCGCGGCCGACGAAAGCGGTGCAGATATCCAGCGCGTTGGAGCCTTCGCCCACCTGTTCGCGGCCCACGGCGACGCAGCCGTCCCAGTCGCCCTCTTCCTGAAGGGTGCGCCATTTCTTGGACCCGTTGGCGTTGCAGCGCTCGCCGATCGAGAAATAGCTGTTTTCCTGCCGCAACGGCACCTGGGTGTAGAGGCTGGCGACCGAGGGAATCCAGACCGGGCGACGCACGATCGGGGCGGGGCGGTGGCGGCCGGTGCCCTCGGCGCGGCGGCGCAGCATGGCGTCCAGCGCCGCGATATGCGGGGTGGAGGTGCCGCAGCAGCCGCCGACCAGATTCAGGCCGTCTTCGGTGATGAAGCGTTCCACCCAGCTTGCCATGTCGGCCGGCGAGAGCGGGTAGTGGGTCTGGCCGTTGACCAGTTCGGGCAGGCCGGCATTGGGCTGGATGGAGACCATGCCGGGCCAGTTGGTGGCAAGCCAGCGCACATGCTCGGCCATTTCCTGCGGGCCGGTGGCGCAGTTCAGCCCCATCAGCGGCACGTCCAGCGCGTGGATGGCGGTGGCCGCCGCCGCGATGTCCGGCCCGACCAGCAGGGTGCCGGTGGTCTCGACCGTGACCTGCACGAAGATGGGCGTGTCGGTAGCCATCTCGGCGCGGGCGATCTTCGCGCCGTTCACCGCCGCCTTGATCTGGAGCGTGTCCTGGCAGGTTTCGATCAGCAGCGCATCGACGCCGCCTTCGATCAGGCCGCGGCACTGTTCGGCGATGCCGGCTTCCAGCGTGTCATAGTCGATATTGCCCAGCGAGGGCAGCTTGGTGCCCGGACCGATCGAGCCGATCACATAGCGGTGGCGGCCGTCGGCGAAGCTCTCGGCGGCCTCGCGCGCCAGATGCGCGGCGGTGCGGTTGATCTCGCGCGCCCGGTCGGTCAGGCCGAATTCGCCCAGCGTGATGGGCGAGCCGCCGAAGGAATTGGTTTCCACCATATCCGCGCCGGCTTCGAAATAGCCGCGATGGATTTCGCGCACCAGTTCGGGGCGGGACAGGTTCAGGATCTCGGTGCAGTTCTCCTGCCCCCAGTAATCGCGTTCGACATCAAGGTCGAGCACCTGCACGCGCGAGCCCATGCCGCCGTCGCAGAGCAGGACCTGGTCACGGAGGGCGTCGAGAAGATGGGGGCGAGCGGTCATCGTGATCCTGCGATCCGGGCGGAAGGGGAAGCAGGTGTTATGCCCCAGCGCGGCCGCGTGTCCAGCCTGTTATGGCCGGACGGCCCGCCATGCCGCCGCCGCCAGCAGCATGAGGCCGAGCAGCGAGGACATGACCATGGCCACCGCGACGCCCATGGTGCCGAAATGCGGCATGAACACGCCGAGCCCGGCGAACAGCACGAGCGTGCGTATGAGGCGAACCCGCAACGCCCGTCCGGCATGGCCGATCGCAAGCAGGGCCGGTTCGAAATTGACGCCGATCAGATCCAGCGCGGCGGCGATGCCCAGCACCAGCAGGAGCGGGAAAACCCCCACGGATTCCTTGCCCGCCATAAGGTGCAGCACCGGCTGCCCCAAGGCGAAAAGCATGACGAGAATGATGGCCGTGCTGCCGACGGCCAGCCGGGTGGAGCGCCCCAGCAGCCGCCGGATGCTGGCCCGGTCCTCCGTCGCGTGCGAACGCGCGAATTCCGGGAGGACGGCGCGGGCGAACATTTCCGACACCCGCACCAGCGCCTGGCTGAGTTGGTAAGCCAGGCGATAATGACCGGCATCGGCGGCACCGGTCGCGACGCCGACCACCAGGACGAGCATGTTGTTGCAGCCGGTGCCGACGATCGAATTCAGGTTGGTCAGCCAGGCAAAGTGCCAGATGCCGGGGTTCTCGTCGGGCGCGGACCGGAAGGCGCGCAGCGTTATCGCACGCGTGAAACCCGGCATGACCTGTTGCGCGCAGACCCAGTAGATGACGGCCGTGACGATGTCGGCGATTGCCCAGGCGAGAAGAAAGCCCATGACCGTGGGGGCCCATAGTACCGCCGCGACCGCGCCCACGAAGCGCATGATCGGTGTCGCCGCGTCGGCCATCGCGCCGACACGGTAGCGGTCGCGCACGCGCAGGACGCCGACCGCCGTGGAGCGAATGGACAGCAGGAGTACGAAGCAGAAGGCCAGCGCGGCGTGGGACAGGCCGTCCGACCAGCCGAGCAGCGGTTGCAGGAGCGTGACGCCCCCCCATGCGATCAGGCAGCCAGCCACGGCGCCGGCGATATCGAGCCCCAGGCAGAAGCCGATCAGGCGTGTCAGGGCGCCTTCATTCCCGGCCAGCAGGTGGTGCGCGCCGTAACGGATGACGATCTGCCAGGTCTGGAAGCTGACGATCGCGGCGACGGACTGCGCGGTGCCGAAAATGAGGGTGAATTCACCGAAGCCCTCGCTTTTGAGTACCCGTACGGCCAATCCCAAATAAATAAGGCTGAGTACTGCGCCGACACCCTTGCCTGCCAGTAGCCAGGAGACGTTCATCAGTGCTCGTTTGAGCGAACCCTGCTTGTTTTCTACCAATGTCAGAAGCTCTTGTTCTTTATATGCCTATGCCCTATGCGTCGGAGCATGGTCGAGGTCGCATTCCTGTACATTGCCGAATCCTATCAATGCTATCACGCAGCAGCGATCGCTCTCGAACTGGCGAAATATGACGGCGTGAGGGTGACGAGCTTCTACAACGACCCCGAGACGCCCTATCACCTCGAGCGTGTTCGCCAGGCCATGGGAGGAGCCGAAATCCCCTGTCATCGCCTGCGCCGGTCTATGCCGACGGTCGTGATGCAGTCAATCCGCACGCTGGGCATGTTCAAGGACATGGTCCTGCGCGACAACGCGTCGATGCTCAACCGATATGATGCGATTGTAACGGTGGAGGATACGGTCGCCTCCGCGCGGCGGCTCGGAATCACCCGGCCGAAGCTCATTTATATTCCGCATGGCTGCGGCGATCGGGCTCGCGGTTTTACCGAGGAGGTCCGGTCGTTTGATTACGTTCTGTTGCCGGGGCAGAAATCGGCCCGGAGGATGCTTGCCTCCAACCTGATCAAACCCGATAATCATGCGGTGATCGGTTCGGTCAAGCTGGAGACATGCGACATATTGCCGCATGGCGATGGTCCTCTTTTTCCTGTGGCCCGGCCTACCGTTCTCTATAATGCCCACAAGGCGCGCGGCCTGTCGTCCTGGCGGCGGTTCGTCAAACCGATGTTGCGGCAGTTCGCCGATCAGTCGGAGTTCAACCTGATCGTTGCGCCGCATACGAAGATGTTCCGCCGCCGCAGCCAGAAGGTGCGGGATCGGTGGAACGGGTTGGGCAATGCGACGACCCTGGTCGATAGCGGGTCCAACAAGTGTGTCGACATGACCTATACGAACGCGGCGGATATCTATGTTGGCGATGTCAGCAGCCAGGTCTATGAGTTTCTGAACACGCCAAGACCGTGCGTCTTTCTGAACGCGCATAATATTGCCTGGCGGGACGATCCGAGCTTCCAGCACTGGCACCTGGGCGACGTCGTCGAGACGCCGGATGATCTTCTGCCCGCGATCAGGGCCGCCGAGGCGCGGCATGCGCTTTATCGCGCGCGTCAGGAGGACATGGCGGGCCGATCCCTGGGAGATCGCTCTCCAGGCGCCGCGCGACGCGCCGCGACGATTATTCGGGACATTCTGCGGACATGAAAATCGGTTTTCTCTTCAATCACGATGCCTTGCACCAGATCCCCCATACGGCGCCGATCATCGCGGAACTGGTAGCGTCGGGTGCCGATGTGTCGGTTTTCACGTCCAGCCCCGCACAGGAAAGCCGGGCGCGGGATTTCATCCCGGCCGGCCTGCCGGTGCGTTTCGTCCGGCTCGCGACTTCCCGCGCGGCGGATATCATGAATATCATGGCGCTGGGGGTGATTCCGTTTCGGCGCCTGGCGATCCTGCGGAAAAATTCTCCTTTTTTCCGAGATCTTGACGCGCTGGTAGTGCCGGAAACGACCTCCACGCGACTGAAGCGCCAGCCGGGACTGGGCGATCTGAAGCTGATCTACCTGCCGCATGGGGCGGGAGACCGGTCAGTGGGGTTCCATGAAGTGACCCGCCTGTTCGATTTCGTCCTGCTGTCGGGAAACAAGGTGCGCGACAGGATGTTGCGCAGCGCATTGATCTCGCCGGAGAATCATGCGGTCGTCGGCTATCCGAAGTTCGATACCGTGGATTTCGAGCATGCGCCGCGCATCTTCGGTAACGATCGGCCGACCGTCTTGTACAATCCCCATTTCGATCCGCTCCTGTCGTCGTGGGGGAAGATGGGCGAGGAGGTGCTCGAATATTTTGCCGGGCAGGACAGGTTCAATCTGATTTTCGCGCCGCATGTCATGCTGTTCAAACGGCGGCTGCACGCGTCGCTCGAACATCGGCGCATGCGGCTGCGCAAGGCGATTCCGTGTCGCTTCCTGGACGCGCCGCATATCCATGTCGACATCGGCAGCACCCTATCGACGGACATGACTTATACGCGCGCCGCCGATATCTATCTCGGGGATGTCAGCAGCCAGGTTTATGAGTGGATCTACAAGCCACGGCCCTGCATTTTCATCAATTCGCATGATGCGGCATGGAAGGCCAATCCGGATTACGCGCATTGGTCGCTGGGCGAGGTGATCGACGACGTGTCCGGTCTGCCGGGTGCGCTGGCGCGTGCCGTGGCCGGTAACGGCGGGTTTGCCGGCCTTCAGTCCAAAGCGTTCAGGGAGACGTTCAGCATGTCCGGCGTCCCGTCTTCGCGCAGGGCGGCGGATGCGATCAGGCAGTTCCTGGGGGCGGCGCCCCCGGCCGCCTGTCCTTCGGACGCGCCGATGCTCCAGAAAGCCCTGTAACCGCCTTCCCGGCTGGCGGGGTAGCCGCGAAGGCCGTGTCGCCTTGCGGACGGAGGCGGGCTTTTATACCGTCCGGGTCACGCCGGTCGGACGATAGAGGCCTGTCATCCCCTTGGAGGAGCCATCGCGGTGCGCCGTCAGTCATCCTGGGCCCCTCATCTGGCGGCCGGCATGGCGTCTCCGGCCGAGCGCCTGGCCGAGGCGCTGGGCGGCGATATCCTGTCCGGTGTGTTGCGGGAGGACGAGCGGTTGCCCGCCCATCGGCCCCTGGCCTGGCAGCTTGGGATCGGCGTGGGGTCGGTGACGCGGGCCTATGCTATCCTGGAGCGGCGGGGGCTGGTGCGCAGCGTGCATGGGCGCGGCACCTTCGTCGCCGTGCGGCATGATGCGGCGGGGCCCATGATGGACCTTGCGACGAACATGCCGCCGCCTATGTTCAGCGACCGCGCCCTGGCCCGCACGCTCAACCGGTTGGCGAAGCATGTCGATCCGGGCCTGTTCAACATCTATCCCCCCGTGGCCGGGCATCTGGAACATCGGCGGATCATGGCCCATTGGCTGGCGGGAATGGGGGTTGCGGTGGCACCGGACCGGCTGCTGCTGACCGGCGGCGCGCAGCAGGCGCTGAACGTGGCGGTCCATGTCGCCCGGCAGCATGTGTCCTATGCCGTGGCCGAGGCGCAGACCTATCCCGGCATGCTGGGCGCGATGCGTCAGGCCGGGCTGCCGATTTGCCCTGCCGCCATGGACGAGCACGGCATGCAGCCCGCCGCGCTGGAAGCCATTCTGGCGCGCCGGCGTGGAGAACGCGCGATCGTCTATCTGACGCCGGAGATGCACAATCCGACTACGGCGACGATGGATCTGTGCCGACGCCGCGACATCGTGGCACTGTGCCGGAGGTTCGATGCGCTGATCGTCGAGGACGCCGTGTATGTTCATCGGGACGATTCCGCGCGGCCCGCGCTGATGACGCTGGCGCCGGAACGGACGTTCCATGTCAGCAGCCTGTCGAAAATCCTGAGCCCTGGCCTGCGCATCGGCGCGCTGATCCCGCCTGACCGGTATGCGGAGGCATGTCTGCCGGCGCTTCTGGCGTCTTCCCTCATGATCGCTCCGCTCTCCTACGCGATGATGGCGCAATGGATGCAGGACGGAACGGCGGAGAGCGTGCGCGCCGCCCTGCATGCCGAAGCCGTGCGCCGTCAGGATCTCGTGCTGTCCGTGCTGGGCACATGCGTCGTGAAGCCCGCCAGCCATGCCTTCCACGCCTGGTTGCCGCTACCGGCCGGGCAGGCGGCGCGGGTGGTGGCGCAGGCACAGGGCCTGGGCGTGGCGCTGCCGCCCTCTGACGCCTTTCTGGGGGGTGAGGGCGTGCAGGACACCGGGGTGCGTCTGGCGTTCGGCAACGTGACGTTCCGCGCCCTGCCGGAAGCACTGGCCCGGGTCAGGCGGGCCTGTGCCGATAGCGCGGGAAAAGTGTCTCGTGACACTATGACGATATCCTGAAAGTGTGTCGCCCTGTTAGGGTCCCGCCACGTTCATCCGTGACGGAGGCAGGTCATGCACGAGGAACAGCGGGGCGTCGTGACGGTGGTCGCGGCGTTTCACATCAATCCCGGCCATCTGGACGCGGCGCTGCCGGTGATCGCCGCCTGCGTGAAGGCGTCGCGGCAGGAGGCGACGAACCTGGCCTATACCTGCCGGCGGGATCTCGACGATCCGTCGCATTTTGTATTCATCGAGCGGTGGCGGAGCGTGGCAGCGATCCATGAGCATGAGCAACTGCCGCATTTCCTGGCGCTGAAGGCGCTGTTCGGGAACGGGATGGCCGGGTCTCTGCAAGTGACCCTGCTGGGCGATGTCGACAGCCTGTCCTGATGACGGGGGGCAGGCACGTCATGGCGTCGCACGTCTATATCCTGGGTACGGCGGACACGAAGTCTGACGAATTGCTGTTCCTGCGCGGCGTCCTGGCCGATCGGGGCGTCAGCGGCCGGATCGTGGATGTCAGCACCGGCGGCACGTCGCCGGACTGCGTCGATATTGCCGCGCGGTTGGTGGCCGATTATCACCCCGAGGGCGCGGCGGCGGTCTTCTGCGGCGAGCGCGGCCGGGCCATCGCAGCCATGTCCGAGGCCCTGCGGCGCTTTCTGCCGGCCTGTGACAATCTGGCCGGGGTTGTGGCGATCGGCGGGTCCGGTGGAGCTGCCGTCGTGGCCCCCGCCATGCAGGCGCTGCCCATCGGGTTGCCGAAGATCCTGGTTTCGACCGTCGCCTCGGGCAACGTGGCGCCCTATGTCGGCGATGTCGATCTTTCCATGGTGTATTCGGTTGTCGATCTCATGGGGCTGAACCGCATTTCGCGGAGCATCCTGACCAATGCCGCCAACGCCATGGCGGGCATGACGCGGTACCGTCCATCGCCGGATGCCGACCGGCATCCGGCTGTCGGCATCACCATGTTCGGCGTGACGACGCCCTGCGTCACCGAAGCGGTGCGGGTTCTGGGGGAGTCGTTCGAAAGCCTTGTCTTTCACGCGACCGGCACGGGCGGGCGGTCGATGGAGCGGCTGGTCGATCAGGGGGTGATCCGTGGGGTGTTGGATATCACCACCACCGAGTTCTGCGATTTCGTGGCGGGCGGGATCTTCGCCTGCCGGGCGGAACGGCTGGAGGCGATCGCGCGGACGGGCGTGCCGTATGTGGGAAGCTGTGGTGGGCTCGACATGGTCAATTTCGGAACCATGGAGAGTGTGCCGGACCATTATCGCGATCGGGTTTTCGTGCGGCATAATCCCTTCATCACGCTGATGCGTACGACGGCGGACGAATGCCGCGAGATGGGACGGCTGATCGGCGAGCGGCTGAACCGGTGCGACGGGCCGGTGCGGTTCTATTATCCCGAAAACGGATTTTCGGAACTCGACCGACCAGGGAAGCCTTTTTACGACCAGGAGGCGGATGCGGCATTTCGGGACGCGCTGCTGGCGACGCTCCGGCAGACGGCGCGGCGGCGTGTCATCAGCCTGCCCTGCACCCTGAACGACCCCGCCTTTGCCCGCGCGATGGCGACGGACTTCAAAACCCTTTTCAAGGAGACACAGCCCCATGCCCAGAATTGAACGTGACGCCATCCTCGGCCGCCTGCGCACGCTGATCGCGGAGCGCAAGCCCATCGTCGGCGGAGGAGCCGGCACGGGCCTTTCGGCGAAATGCGAGGCTGCCGGCGGGATCGACCTGATCGTGATCTATAATTCCGGCCGCTATCGCATGGCCGGACGCGGATCTCTGGCCGGTATCCTGGCGTATGGCAATGCCAACCAGATCGTCATGGACATGGCGCGCGAGGTGCTGCCCGTGGTGCCGGACACGCCGGTACTGGCGGGGGTGAACGGCACCGACCCGTTCGTGGATTTCGACGTGTTTCTCGACGACCTGCGCCGTGTCGGTTTCTCCGGCATCCAGAACTTCCCGACAGTAGGGCTGATCGACGGCAATTTCCGCAAGAACCTGGAAGAAACGGGCATGAGCTATAGTCTGGAGGTCGATGTCGTGGCGCGGGCGCGCCGCAAGGACATGCTGACGACGCCTTATGTTTTCGATGTAGCGCAGGCGAAGGATATGGCCCGTGCGGGTGCCGATATCCTCGTCGCGCATATGGGGCTGACGACCGGCGGCAGCATCGGTGCCGAGACGGCTTTCACGCTGGAGGATTCGATTGCGCTGATCAACGAAATTTCCGATGCCGCGAAGAGCGTGCGTGATGATGTCATTCTCCTGTGCCATGGCGGGCCGATCGCGATGCCGGCCGATGCGCAGACGGTGCTGGATGCCTGCCCTGACTGCCACGGCTTCTATGGTGCATCGAGCATGGAGCGCCTGCCCACCGAAACCGCGCTGGTCGCGCAGACGCGCAACTTCAAGGCCATGACGCGGTGAGCATCGTGTTTCCCGAACCAGCCTCCGCCGAGAGCGGACCTGTACAAAAGGATGGTACCGCGATGGGCCTCGATGTTGCCGCCTCCATCCTCAAACGCCGGGCAACCAAGGTTTTCGATGCTGCTTATCGCATGCCCGATGCCGACCTGGACACCATCCTCGGCCTCGCGCGGCGCATGCCGACCGCGTTCAATATCCAGAACTGGCGCTTTCTGGTCGTGACCGATCCGGACCTTCGCCGGCAGATCCGCACGGTGGCGTGGGACCAGCCGCAGGTGACGGACGCCTCGGCCCTGCTGGTGCTGTGCGCCGATATCAGGGCGTGGGAAAAAGAGCCTGAGCGGTATTGGGAAAATGCGGACCAGTCGGTGCGCGATTTCATGGTCGGGGCGATCGACCAGTATTATCGCGGGCGCGAGCAGGTGCAGCGGGATGAAGGCATGCGCTCCTGCGGCATGGCCGCCGGTGCGATCATGCTGCTGGCGGAAAGCATGGGCTATGCGACCTGCCCGATGGATGGCTTTGATTTCGCAGCGGTGGCGGAACTGATCCGGCTGCCGTCCGACCATGAGATCGTGATGTTCGTCGCCATCGGCAAGGCGGCGGCCGCCCCGTATCCGACGGGTGGAATCATGCCTGAGAAGGACATCATCTTCGCGAACCGTTTTTCCTGATTGCAGGAAGTCTGCCGCCCCCGCCTGCTTTCGTCTATCAAGGCGGGGGACGGGGGTGGAGGACCATCATGCGCGGTGACGACGAGCGGATTGCACTGGACCTGATGGACGATACCGCCTTTGCCCGCCTGCCGGGCGACGGCAAGACGCTGGTGCTGAGAGTCGCGGGCTCGGGTGTTGGGGACGGGCAATGGCTCGATCAGCTTGTGCTGCCGGCGTCCTCGCCCTTTGCGCATGGCGGAGGATGCGTCTGCTGTACGCCGGACGGCGCGATTGCCGCCATGCTGGCCGATCTGTTCCGTGCCCGTGTCACCGGCCAGCGCCCGTGGTTCGCGCGGGTCATCGTGGTGGTGCCCGCCGCTTTGCGCGAAGGCACGCGGCAGGCGCTGGAGGCTAACCGCGTGGTGGCGGCACGCTATCGCCCTCTCTGGCTTTCGATGACGAACACGCCTGCGCATTAACCGTCCATTCGTCTTCCCGCTTTAGGGTCGCCTGACCGGCACCAGCGAAGGACGATCCGTGGCGCAGCCAGATCAGGGGGCAGATCAGGGGACAGGGGCGCGGCCGACGCCGACGATGATCCGCCTTTATGCGGCGGTCGCGGCGGCGCGCTTCCATGGCCTGTCGGTGGATGTACGCGATTTCGTCGCCGAGCCCGGCGAGGTCGCGCCCTCGCCGGCGGCGCTGGCGCGCTGGCTGAACGAGTGCGGCGCTGTGGCGCGGGGCATGCGCCTGCGCTGGCGCGACCTGGTGCGGCTGCGCAACGTGCCGCCGATCGTCCTGATGTTTCGCGATGGCTCGGCGGGGCTGATGGTGGCGGGAGACCCGGATCGGGGCGTGGTGTGGCTGCGCGACCCGCTGGGTGACGAGGGCACGCCCCCCGTGCCGCTGGATGAACTGCGCCTGGCGCAGGTCTGGACGGGGGACGTGCTGCTGGTCAAGCGCCGCCGCGACCAGAGCGAGGCCGATGCGCCGATCAACGCCGCGTGGCTGGGCCGCATGGCGCTGCGCGAGAAGGGGTTGCTGCGCGATATCCTGCTGTCGTCGATGGTGCTGAGCGTGCTGGCGATCTTTCCGCCGCTGATCGTCATGCAGGTGGTCGACAAGGTGGTGAGCTACCATTCGTTTTCCACCCTGATCTCGATTGCCGCGATCCTGGGCATGATGAGCTTTTACGAGGTTCTGCTGGCCTATGCGCGGCGCGAACTGGCGCTGGTGGTGACGACGCGACTGGATACAAGGATCTCGCTGCTGGTGTTCGATCGCCTGCTGTCCCTGCCGCTGGAATTCTTCGAGCGCGAGCAGGCGGGGCAGGTGATCGGCCGCGTATCCGCCATCTACAAGGTGCGCGATTTCATGACCGGCAAGCTGATGAACACGGTGCTGGACCTGTTCACGCTGGTCGTCGTGCTGCCGTTCCTGTTCTATTTCAGCATGCCGCTGGCCTGGATGACCATCGCCGCCGCCTGCTGCATCGGCCTGGTGGTGTTCGGCTTCATGCGGCCGGTCGGGCATCTGGTCGGCCGCAAGGTGGCTGCCGACATGGCTCGCGGTGCCGTGCTGTACGAGACGGTGGCAGGTATCCGCACGGTCAAGACACTGGCGCTGGAACAGACAAGGCGCCAGCTCTGGGACGACCGCTCGACCGAGTCCGCCCTGTGGGGGCTGGCCGCGGGGCGCATGGGCAACATGGCCGCAACCGTGGCCCAGCCGTTCGACATCTTCATCAATCGCGGGATCATACTGGTCGGTGCGTGGCTGATCCTGACGCATCATGGCGACATGGGCGCGGGGGCGCTGATGGCGTTCATGATGCTCGGCGGGCGCGTCGCGTCGCCGCTGGTCGGGTTGGCCCGTCTGCTGGACGACCTCAGCGAGGTGCGCACCGCGCTGGGCGAGGCCGGACATGTGCTGAACCAGCCGACCGAACGCCAGGCGCTCACGACCGGGTTGCGCCCGGTGGTTCATGGCGCCCTGTCGTTCCGCGACGTGTATTTCACCTATCCTGGTGCGACCACGCGGGCGCTGTCGGGGGTGAATTTCGATGTTCCGGCCGGCAGCACGCTGGGGCTCGTCGGGCGCAGCGGTTCGGGCAAATCGACCGTCACCCGGCTGCTCCAGGGTGTCAGCCGGTCCTATACCGGTTATCTGCGGCTGGATGGGGTGGATCTGCGCGAGATCAACCTGACGCATCTGCGCCGGTCGCTGGGCGTGGTGTTGCAGGACAATTTCCTGTTCCGGGGCACGGTGCGCGACAACATCACCGCCGGGCGTCCGGGCCTGACGCTGGACGACGTGATCCGTGCCGCCCGACTGGCGGGGGCGGAGGAATTCATCGAGCGGATGCCGGCCGGGTACGAAACCTGGATCGAGGAAGGCTCGACCAACATCTCCGGCGGCCAGCGGCAGCGACTGGCCATTGCCCGCGCGCTGATCTGCGACCCGAAACTGCTGATTTTGGACGAGGCGACCTCGGCGCTGGACCCGGAGAGCGAGGCTGTCGTCAACGCCAACCTGCAACGCATCGCGCGCGGGCGCACCATGGTCATCGTCTCGCACCGCCTGTCCTCGCTGGTCGATTGCGACCAGATCTGCGTCATGGACCAGGGGCAGGTGGTCGATATCGCCCCGCATGCCGTCCTGCTGGAGCGTTGCGCGATCTATCGTTCGCTGTGGCAGCAGCAGAACCGGCATGAGGCGGGCGGTCGGGGGCATGCCCATCCGGCGGCGATGCTGGCCGAAGGAGACGCGCCATGACGACACCCCCGCTGGTGCCGCCGGAGTCCGATGCGGTCGAAGCCTACGTGCTGCCCGAGACCGTCGATCGCGACATGCCCCGCGCCTTGCTGGAATTTCATTCGCCCAGCATGGCGCTGATCGACCTGCCGCCGACCGCTTCGGCGCTCTATCTGGCATGGATCGTTTCGGCGCTGGCGATCATGGGGGTGATCGTGATGTCGGTCTTCCCGCTCGATCAGGTGGTGGCGGCGCAGGGGCGGATGGTCTCCACCGAGGCGACGCTGGTGGTCCAGCCGCTGGAAACCGCGATTATCCGCACCATCGACGTGCATGAGGGCGATTTCGTCCACAAGGGGCAGATCCTTGCCCGGCTGGACCCGACCCTGACCGGGGCTGATGTCGAGGACATGGGCCAGCAGGCCGGCGCCTACGCCGCTCGCGCCGCGCGCCTGACGGCCGAGGCCGAGGGGCGGGATTATGCGCCCGATCCCGAAGACCCGGCCGCGATGCAGGAGGCCGCCGCTTTCGCGCGGCGCCGGGCCGAACTGACCGCGCGCATCCAGAACTACGACAAGCAGATTGCCGGCGCGCGCAGCGACATGCAGGGTAACCTGGCCGATGCCGCGATGTATGGTGCCCGCGCCCGCGTGGCGGCCAGCGTGCATGCCATGCGCCTGCGCCTGCAACGGGACCAGGTGGGCAGCCGCCTGTCCACGCTTTCGGCCCAGAACGACCTCATGGAGGTGGAGCGCGCCCAGATTGCCGCCCATCAGGCCGCCGATGGCGCCCGCGCGAAGCTGGAGGCCGTGACGGCGGAACGCGATGGCTTCGTGCAGAACTGGAAAGCCACGATCTACGAGGATCTCGCGACCGCCCAGCACCATTTGGCCGATGCGCGCGACGAAGCCCGCAAGGCGGGGCTGCGGCACAGCATGATGGTGATGCGCGCCGATCGCGATGCCGTGGTACTGAGCATCGCCGCCCTGTCCGTCGGCTCGGTCATGCAGTCGGGCACGCAGTTGATGACGCTGGTGCCGGTCGATAGCGGGCTGGAGGTCGAGGCGGCGATCCGGGGTTCCGATGTCGGCTTTATCCGACCGGGAGATCATGTGCTGCTGAAATTCGCGACCTTTCCCTACACCCAGTATGGCGGGGCCGAAGGCACGGTGCGCGTGATCAGCGCGGATTCTTTCGCCGCCGGAGAAAGCGGGCGCGGCGCCCCAGGTTCGCCGGCCCCAGCGCAGTCGGCCGATGCCGGCGGGATGGATGCCTTTTATCGCGCGCGGGTGCGGGTCGATCGCTACACGCTGCATGGCGTGCCGCCGTTCTTCCACGCACAGCCCGGCATGCCGGTCGAAGCCGATATCCATGTCGGCCGTCGCACCATCATGCAGTATCTGATGAATCACCTGGTGCCGGCGCTAACCGATGGCATGCGCGAACCATAATTTCGGCCCGCAAACGCGGATGGCCGGCAATCCCACCCGCCCCCTGACCGGGTTTCCAAAGGGCGACCGCCCTTTGGTGGGTCAAGGGCAAAGCCCTTGTCAGGCCATGCGCCAGATCCGGTGCGCCGCATGAGGCGGATTCTTTCCGCTCTTGGCGCGCGGTTTTCGCCGCGGGCGCGCCTGGCGCATGCCTTGCGGCTGATCGAGGACGGGGAGGTGGTGGCCGGGGTGGCGCTGTTGGGCAGCGTGGCCGAGGCCGGGGTGCCGGAGGCGCAGTTTCGGGTAGGCCGGGCTTATCTGGATGGCACCGGCGTGCCACCCAGCCTGGTGGAGGGCGCGCGCTGGATGCGGCGCGCCGCCGAGGCCGGATGGGTCGAGGCCCGGATGGTGCTGGGCACGCTCTATCTGTTCGGCCTGCCGCGCGAAGGCGCGGCGGACGAGGGCGTGCGTCTGGTGGCCGAGACGCCGGGCGATCGGGTGCCCGATCCGGTCTCCGCCGCCCGCTGGGCCCTCCTGGCGGCGGAGGCCGGATCGCCCGATGCGCAGGCGCTGTATGGCTATATTCTCGCCGATGGGCCGGCCGACATGCGCGATGTGGAGGCGGCGGAGGGCTGGTTTTCCCGCGCCGCCGCCGCCGGCTGCCCGCAGGGCTATCTGGGGCTCGGGTTGGTGTGGATGCGGGCGGCGCGCGACGAGGCTGGGCATGCGCGGGCGGCGGAAGCCCTGCGCGTGGCGGCCGGGGCCGGGCTGGGGTCGGCGCTGTTCACGCTGGGGGCGCTTACCGAACGGGGGCAGGGCGTGGCGCGGGATATCGCGTCGGCCACCGCGCTGTATGGCCGCGCGGCCGAGGCCGGGGTGCGCGCGGCCCAGGCGCGGTTCGGTCTGGCCCTGCTGGAAGGGCGGGGCTGCACGCGCGATGCGGCGCGTGCGGAAAGCTGGCTGCGTCGTGCCGCCCTGGCCGGCGATCGCGAGGCGGCATCGCTGCTGGGTGACCTTTATGCCTGCGGCGGCGACCTGCCGCCGAACTATATCGAGGCCGCGCTGTGGTATCGGCGCGCCGCCTCGGCGGGCCACGGGGCGGCCTGGCGGGCGCTGGGGATGCTGGCCCTGACGGGGGCTGGGCAGCCCCGTGACGTGACCGAGGCCGCGCGCTGCTTCCGCCAGGCTGCGGCCTTGGGGGACGGGCGGGCAGGTGCCGATCTGGGCAATCTGCTGCTGGACCAGGATGTGTCGGAGGAGGACCGGCGCGACCTCGGGCAGTATTTCGCCCATGCGGCCGAGGCCGGAGACCCGGTCGCGGCCTTCAATTTCAGCATCTGCCTGACCCACGGGCTGGGGATGGCGCGCGATGAACAGGCGGCGGCGGCGTGGATGCTGCGTGCCGCTGATGGGGTGGTGAACGCACAATACTGGTATGGCCGCATGCTGCTGGAAGGGCGCGGCTGCGCGCCCGATCTCTCGGCGGGGCGGGGCTGGATCGCGCGCGCGGCCGAGGCCGGCATGGCCGATGCCCAGGTGGCGCTGGCGCAATTGATGCTGACCGGCCGTGGAGGCCCGCGCGACCATCCGACGGCGGCGGCGCTCTATCGGACGGCGGCCGAACAGGGGCAGGTCGATGCGATGTTCTCGCTGGGGGCGTTGCTGGGTGGCGGCCACGATGTGCCGGTGGACCGGGCGCAGGCCCAGCACTGGTTCCGCATGGCTGCCGAACGGGGCAACGCGCTGGGTCAGTTGATGCTGGGCCGCTATCTGCTGCGCGGACTGGCTGGCATGAGCGACCCGGCCGAAGCCCGGTTGTGGTTGGAACGCGCCGCCGCGCAGGGCGTGCCGGATGCGGCGGCCGAACTGGCCCGGCTGGGGGCAGGACCGGTGGCCGGCGCCGGGGCGGGCTGAGGGGTGGCGGGACGCATGATGCCGCCCGCGCGTGGGCGGACGACGCCGGAGGATCGCGCGGCATGGCAGGTCTGGGCCGATGCCCAAGCCCAATCGGCCTTTCGCCAGGCACGGGCCTGCGAGGAAACGGGCGATGCCGGGAGTGCGCGGGCCTGGTACGAGCGCGCGCATCGTCTGGCGCCGGAGAGCGTCGTGGTGGCCTTTCCGCTGGCGATGGCGCGGCTGCGCGACGGCGATGCCGGGGGGGCCGCGCATATGCTGCGCACGCTGACCGCGCGTTTCGATTTCCCCGAGGGTTGGGTTGCCCTGGCCGCCGCCCTGCTGATGGCGGGCGAGGACACGGCTGCGATCGCCGCCGGGCAGCACGCCCTGTCCCGCCACGCGCCGCCCGGTGACATGGAGGCATTGTTCGCACGGCTCGCGGCATTGGCCGGGCGGCCGGGCTGGTGCGGGCTTTCGGTGTCGGGGCGGTTGTCTTTGGGCGCGTCGGCGGTGACGGTGCTGATCGACGGCCGGGCGGTCTCCGGCGTGACGGATGGCATGATCCTGCCTGTGCGGTGGCGTCGGGCGCGGCAGGTGGTGGTTCTGGGCGGCGGCGTGCCGCTCCTGGGCAGTCCGCTGGAGCCGGCGGCGCTGCAACGGATCGACGGGCTGGTGGAGGCAGGGCCGGACGGCCTGTCGGGCTGGGCCTGGCATCCATCGGACCCGGAGCAGGCGCCGGCCCTGCATATCCGCGACGCGTGGGGACGCACGATCCGACGCCTCGTGGCCGCCGAGCCCGCGCCGGAGGCGGACAGTCTCCTGCCCCTGGCCCGGCCGCGCCGCTTTGCCGTGGCGGCGGCGGATCTGCCGCCCGGCCCACTGCATGTGGAAGGGCCGGATGGCAGCGACCTGATGGGTAGTCCTTTGGCGGTGCATCCCCTGGTGGCGCCCGGCGGTGAGGGGCGTGTCCGCCCCCCGCCCGCGGTGCCGCCATGCCGGGCCGGGCTCGCCATCGTCATTCCCGTGTTTGGCGACCGTGCCGGCACGCTGGCGTGTCTGGACTCGGTGCGGGCCAGTGTGGGGGACGCAGTGCCGGTGTTCGTGGTCGACGACGCGACGCCGGACCCGGCTCTGGCGGCGGAACTGGAGAGGCGCACGCAGGCGGGCGCCATCCGTCTGATCCGTCACGCCCGTCGCCTGGGCTTTCCGCAATCGGTCAATGACGGCATGCGCGCGGCGGCGGGGCAGGATGTCGTGCTGCTGAACAGCGACACGCTGGTCGCCGGGGGCTGGCTGGCGGAACTGGCCGACATTGCCTATGGCGCGGCGCATATCGGCACCGTCACGCCACTGTCGAACCGTGCCAGCCTTTTTTCCTGGCCCGGCCCCGATGCGCTGCCCGATGACGCGCCGACGCGGATGCCCGATCTGGAAACGGTGCGGCGCCTGATGGCGGCGGCGCGGGCGGCCAATGGCGGGCAGGCGGTCGAAGTGCCGACCGGCCATGGATTCTGCCTGTTCATCCGCCATGATTGCCTGGCCGCCGCTGGGCCGTTCCGCGCCGACCTCTTCGCCCAGGGTTATGGCGAGGAAAACGAGTTCTGCCGCCGCGTCGCCGGGGCGGGCTGGCGGCATGTCGCGGCCACCGGGGTATTTGTCGGTCATGCGGGCAGTGCTTCCTTCGGCGCCGCCCGCCCGGCGTTGCTGCGGCGCAATCTGGCGATCCTGGACCGGTTGCATCCCGGCTATGGCGCGCTGGTTGCCGCTCATGCCGTCGTCGATCCGCTGTTCGCTGCCCGGCGGCGGCTGGCCCTGGTGTGCTGGCAGCGTGGTGGGGCCGGCTGGCGCCATGCGGTGTTGCTGGTCACGCACGATCAGGGTGGCGGCGTGGAGCGGGTGGTGCGGGACCGCGCCCGGATGTGGCGCGCCCAGGGCACGCGGCCGGTGCTGCTGCGGCCCACACCCGATGGGTGCCGGCTGGAGGATGGGGCGGGCGGCGCGTGGTCCGCCATGCCACGCTTTCGCCTGCCTGCGGACTGGGACCTGCTGCTGGCAGTGCTGCGCGCGTCGGGCGTGCAGCGGGTGGAATGGCACCACGGGCTGGGGCACGCAATCGACGCGCCGACGCTGGCTGCCGGGCTGGGTGTGCCCTACGCGGTGCATGTTCATGATTATGTCTGGTTCTGCCCCCGCGTCGCGCTGGTGGATGCGTCCGGCCGCTATTGCGGGGGGCCGGAGCCGGCGGGATGTGCGGCCTGCCTGCAAACAGGGGGCAGCCTGCTGAAGGGCGCCGGCCCGGTGCCCGCACGCCTGTCGGCCTATCGCGCCCGGTCGGAAGCCGTACTGCGCGGGGCAGGGGAGATTCTCGCACCCTCCGATGATACGGCCCGACGCATGCAGCGGGCCTTTCCCGGTCTTGCCATCGGCGTGGCCGCGCTGGCGGATGACCGGGTGGTGGCACCGCCGGCAACACTGGCGCGGGTTCCGGGGCAGAGGATACGGGTGGCGGTGCCCGGCGCGATCGGCGTCGAGAAAGGGTACCGCGTACTTCTGGCGGCGGCGCAGGACGCCGCGACGCGGGGGCTGGGCCTGGAATTTATCGTGGTGGGGCATACGCCCGACGATGACGCGCTGATGGCCACCGGCCGGGTGTTCGTCACCGGCCCTTATGAGGAAAGCGACGGCGTCGCGCTGCTGGTGGCGCAGCGGGCGGACCTGGCCTTCCTGCCGTCGATCTGGCCCGAGACCTGGTGTTTCGCGCTGGGGTTGGCGTGGCGTGCGGGGTTGCGTGCGGTGGTCTTCGACCTGGGGGCCATGGCCGAGCGGGTACGACGCACCGGCTGGGGGGCCGTGTTGCCGCCCGACCTGCCCATTCACGAATTGAATACGTTTTTCCTGTCTTATGGGCAGATCGGGGCGGCCACCGCGCGCCGCCGGGAGAAAAGGGAGATCGCGACCGTGCACCCAGTCGACCGCCTGCCGGCGCACCACGCCGCGTCTTGTTCCCTCGCTCCACGACGGAAGGCCCGCTGATGCCCGACAGCATGACGATGGACAATCCGGCCCAGATGACGGACCTGAAGGTCGCCGGCCGCCTGATGACGCTGGATGCGGGCCTCTATTGCATCTTCCACGCCGCCGGCGGCGCGGCGCCGACCGGTACGGATCTGCCGGGCGTGCGGATCTCGCGCGCACCGGGGCCGGGGGGTGCCGGGGTCGGGATCGCGACGTTCGATGACGAGGGCTGGCTGGGGGCGGCGCGCAACGCCGCATTGGTCCGCGTGCCGGGGACGGTGGGGCAGATCCTGATCACGATCTATCACGACCCGGCCCGGATAGCCGAGACGCCGCGCCTGCAGGTGGTGCGTCTGGCCGATATGGCGGTGGCTGGCCCGGCGCCTGCCATGGTCCCGCCGCAGCCCGGCGCCGTACCGCCCTTTCCCGTGGCCCCGTCATCCACGCAGCCGAAGCTGGAACCCCAGGGCGCAAAAAAACGCCCCGCGGGTGAACTGACGGCGCATATCCAGCGTCGCGGCGATGTGGCGGCCTCGCTGATGGACTGGATGGGCACGCCCGGCAGCCGCAACTGGATCGAGGGTTTCGCCATTGCGCCGGCCCATCTGATCACGGCCGAGGATATCGAATATCAGGCGGTGCTGGGGCGGGGCTGGCTGTCGCCCTGGGCCTCGGGCGGCCAGTTCTGCGGCAGTCGCGGCATGGCGCTGCCGATCCTGGGCCTGCGCGTTCGGCTGAAGCCGCAGGTCGCCGGCCGGTATCATTGCCGTGTCTCGGCCAGTTTTACCGATGGCAGCCGGGTGGGACCGGTGACTGATGGCGGGGTGGCCGAGGCCGAAAGCGCGGCGCCGCTGGAAGCCTTCCGCGTCGAGATCGTGCCCGTGGCGGTGGCTGAGCGTCCCGATGACCGGGAACAGGCGCTGCTGGCAGCGGCAACGGCGGTTGAGATGAAAGCCGGCCATCGCCCCCTGGACCCCATGGAGGCCGCTAGCCCCGTGGTGGAGGCGCCGCCACGGACGCCCCGGAAGCGCCGGGTCAAAACCGCTGGAACGGCAGAGGAAGCGCCTGCCGAGGCGGAACCGGTGGGGGAGATCCCGGCCGCCCCCGTCCCGAAACGCCGGGGCAAGGCGGCCAGGCCGGCCCCGGAGAATGCCGAACCGGCCGAGACCGTCGTGCCTGTCGAGGCCCTTCATCCGGGGCGCGGGCGCAAGGCGGCGGGGTCGCGCGTCGGCCTGCTGAAGGCGCGCCGGCAGATGGTGGCGCGGCGTCGATCCCGGCAGGAGACGTGAGCAGGCCCGCGCCTGCCCCCATGCACCGGGCCACGGGATGATGCCTTGAGATATCTGTTCGTTCACCAGAACTTTCCCGGACAGTTCCTGCACCTGCTGCGGCATCTGGGCCAGGACCCGGCGAACGAGATCGTCTTCATCAGCGAGCCGAACGACAATCAGGTTCCCGGCGTGCGGCGCGTGGCCTACCGCCTGCCGCGCGGCGGGCTGGACCGCGTGCATCCGGGAGCGCGGGAGTTCGATCTCGGGCTCCTGCGGGCGGAGTGCGTGGCACGGGCGGCACTCAGCCTGCGCGAACTGGGCTATCGCCCGGACATCGTGATCGGCCATCACGGCTGGGGAGAGTTGCTTAATCTGGGCGACGTGTTCCCCGGCGTGCCGGTGCTGGGCTATTTTGAGTTCTTCTATCACGCCGAGGCGCTGGATGTGGGGTTCGACCCGGAATTTCCCTCGCCCGAGAGCCTCAGGCCGGTCATCCGGGCGAAGAATGCGGTCAATCTCCAGGCGCTGGCGCTGGGGGGGCACGGCCATACCCCGACCCGCTTCCAGTGGATGACCTATCCCGACTGGGCACGGCAGCGGATCGCCCTGCTGCCCGAGGGCGTCGATCTGGCCGCCTGCTCGCCCGATCCGTCGGCCTTCCAGCGGCCGTTGGCTGTTGCCGGCACGGTCATCGCGCCGCAGGACCGGCTGGTTACCTACGTGGCCCGCGATCTGGAGCCCTATCGCGGCTTTCATGTCTTCATGCGCGCGCTGCCGCGCATTCTGGCGGCGCGGCCGGACGCGCGGGTGGTGCTGGTGGGCGGGGATGGCGTCAGCTACGGGGCCAGATTGCCGCAGGGGGCGTGGCGGGCGCGCATGATGGCCGAACTGGCAGGGCGGATCGACCCCGATCGGGTCCATTTCGCGGGGCGGGTCGATTACGACCTATTCCGCGCGCTGCTGCGCCGGTCCGACGCGCATGTCTATCTCACCTACCCGTTCGTCGCGTCCTGGTCGCTGCGCGAGGCGATGGCGATGGGCTGTGCGATCGTGGGCAGCGACACGATGCCGGTGCGCGAATTCCTGACCGACCGGCGTACCGGGCGACTGGTGCCGTTCCTGGACCCTGACGGTATCGCCGAAGGCGTGCTGGAGGTGCTGGACGATGCCCGCCTGTCCACCCGGCTGCGCCGGGCCGTGCGGCGGCAGGCCGAACGCACGCTGGACATGGCGGATTACATGACGCGCTACCGGGACCTGATCGACCGGGTGGCGCGTCAGGGCGCCTGAAGCCCGCTGCTGCCGCCCTGGGGCGGCAGCAGGGGGAGGGGAATCAGGCTTTCTGGGCGGCGGCGAGCGCGGCCTTGATGATCTCGCCGGCTTCCTCGCGGCCGGCCCAGCCGGTCACCTTCACCCACTTGCCCTTCTCCAGGTCCTTGTAGCGGGTAAAGAAATGCTCGATCGCCTGGAGGGTGATCTCGGGCAGGTCTTCCAGCTTCTCGACCTTCGCATACTGCGGATGCACCTTGTCGTGCGGCACGCAGATGATCTTCTCGTCCTGGCCGCTTTCGTCTTCCATGCGGAGCATGCCGATCGGGCGGGCGCGGATCACGGCGCCGGGCACCACGGGGGCCGGGATCAGCACCAGGGCGTCGGCCGGGTCGCCGTCGTCGGCCAGCGTGCCGGGAATGAAGCCGTAGGCGGCCGGATAGGCCATCGGCGTGAACAGGATCCGGTCGACGACGACGGCGCCGCTGTCCTTGTCGACTTCATACTTCACCGACGACCCCTGCGGGATCTCGATGACGACGTTGATATCGAACGGCACGTCCTTGCCGGGCGAGATTTTCGAGACATCCATGGCGGCGCTCCATACTCTTGGAAACAGGGAGAGAAGACCGCCGAACCTATCGACGCCGCCCCTCCTTGCCAAGCGCCGTTTGGGGGCGGGAATCGCCCGCGCGGGGCACGCCGCATCTTGCCAAACCGCCCCACATGCGCGAAGTGAGAACCGGCCTGCGCGCCCGTAGCTCAATTGGTTAGAGCGGGCCGCTCATAACGGCTTGGTTGCGGGTTCAAGTCCTGCCGGGCGCAGGCTGCAAAACCAGGCCGCGCGTCCTGTCATGGGGAACGCCGGCCGTTCGGTTTCTTTTCACTCTGGATCATCGGGAGCCTTCGTCATGGCCGCCACGCAATATGTCTATGTGATGAAGGACCTGACCAAGGCGTATCCGGGTGGGCGCGAGGTCTTCAAGGGCATTACCCTCTCCTTCCTGCCTGGGGTGAAGATCGGCGTGCTGGGCGTGAACGGCGCCGGTAAATCGACCCTGCTGAAGATCATGGCCGGGATCGAGAAGGAATATGGCGGCGAGGCCTGGGCCGCCGAAGGCACCCGGATCGGCTATCTGGAGCAGGAGCCCAAGCTCGACGAATCCCTGACCGTCGGCGAGAACGTGGCGCTGGGCTTCGGCGACCTGAAGGTGGCGGTCGATCGCTTCAACGAGATTTCGATGCTGTTCGCCGAGCCGATGTCGGACGACGAAATGACCGCGCTGCTGGCCGAGCAGGCCGAACTGCAGGAAAAAATCGACGCCGGCGATGGCTGGGAGCTGGATCGCAAGATCGACATCGCGCTCGACGCGCTGCGCTGCCCGCCGGCCGACAGCCCGGTGACCAAGCTTTCGGGTGGTGAGCGCCGGCGCGTGGCGCTGTGCCGCCTGCTGCTGGAAAAGCCCGACCTGCTGCTGCTGGACGAACCGACCAACCATCTGGATGCCGAGAGCGTGGCGTGGCTGGAGCGGACCCTGCGCGACTACGAAGGCACGGTCATGATCATCACCCATGACCGTTACTTCCTGGACAACGTGACCAACTGGATCCTGGAACTGGAGCGGGGCCGTGGCTATCCGTTCCAGGGCAATTATTCCTCGTGGCTGACCCAGAAGCGCAAGCGTCTGGCCCAGGAGGAAAAGGAAGAGAGCGCCCGCCAGCGCGCCCTGGCCGCCGAGCAGGAATGGATCGGCTCCAGCCCCAAGGCCCGGCAGGCCAAGAGCAAGTCGCGTATCGCCCGCTACGAAGAAATGCTGGCCCAGAATGCCGAGCGCGCGGGCGGCACGGCCGATATCGTCATTCCGCCGGGCCCGCGCCTGGGCGGCACGGTGATCGAGGCCGAGGATCTGCGCAAGGCGTTCGGCAACCGGCTGCTGATCGACGATCTGAGCTTCAAGCTGCCGCCGGGTGGCATCGTCGGTGTCATCGGGCCGAACGGGGCCGGTAAATCGACCCTGTTCCGCATGATCGTGGGCCAGGAACAGCCGGATTCCGGCACGCTGAAGGTCGGTGATACGGTCAAGCTGGGCTATGTCGACCAGTCGCGCGACAGCCTGGATGACAACAAGACGGTGTGGGAGGAAATTTCCGGCGGCACCGATGTCATCTATCTGGGCAAGCGGGCCGTGCCGTCGCGCGCCTATGTCGGCGCCTTCAACTTCAAGGGCGCGGACCAGCAGAAGAAGGTCGGTATCCTCTCGGGCGGTGAGCGCAACCGCGTGCATCTGGCCAAGATGCTGCGGCAGGAAAGCAACGTTATCCTGCTCGACGAACCGACCAACGATCTGGACGTGGATACGCTGCGCGCGCTGGAAGACGCGCTGGCCGAATTCGCCGGCTGCGCCGTGATCATCAGCCATGATCGCTGGTTCCTCGACCGTCTGGCGACGCATATCCTGGCCTTCGAGGGCGACAGCCACGTCGAATGGTTCGAGGGTAATTTCCAGGCCTACGAAGAGGACAAGCGACGCCGACTCGGCCCGGATGCGACCGAGCCGGGACGGATCAAGTACCGCCCCCTGGCGCGCTGAATCGGCGGGGCGATGCACGTCCCGCGCTCTCGGCCCGACTCCCGTGACGCGGCCGCCGCGCCGGGTTGACGGGCTGGACCCTGCCGGGACACGGCATCTGCGCCGTGGCCCGTGGGGGCAGCCCGCCGACCGCGCCGAATGGGCGACCCATCCCCGGATCACGGGCGGGTCGATCCGCACGCCGCGTCTGGTGCTGGAGCCGGTCTCATGGCGGGACATGGACGAGATGGCCCGGCTGAAGGCCGATGCCGGGGCGTTCGGCATGATGCTGGGCGGCGTGCGCAGCCGCCAGCAGGCCGAGGCCGACATGGCCGACGACATGGCCTGCTGGGCGCGGCGCGGGGTCGGGATCTTCACGATTCGCGAGGATGGCCGCTTTATCGGCATGACCGGCCTGCATGAACGCCCCGATGGGCGCGGGCTGGGTCTGCGCTTCGCGCTCTGGCCATGGGCGGCCGGGCGCGGCTTAGCGCGTGAGGCGGCATCGGCGGCGTTGAGCTTCGCCCATGACGCGGGGATTCGCCGTGTGATGGCGGTGACGCGCGACACCAACATCGCCTCGCGCACCATCCTGGGTGGCATCGGGATGACCCAGTACGACAGTTTCGAACGCGATGGCCACCAGATGCTGGTCTATGAGAGCATCCGCGAGGTCGCGTCCGACCCGCTCCCCCCTCTACCGCCTCGTCGCCCGGTCAGACTGCCGGAATAGCGCGTACCCGATCGTTACGGACGCGTATTGCCAGTGCGGCTGGGAGAAGCCGGATTGGAAATATGTGCTGGTGAGCGCGAGCGGCCCGGAGGGCCGCGCCCCTCATGTATTTCCGATTACTGAAGCGGAGCGGCCTTGATGGCCGTGAACTCCGAAGTGCGGGAAACACGTCGTGGATTGCCAGCGGTGGCGGAAAGAGGCGGATTGGAAATGTGTGCTGGTGAGCGAGAGTGCCGCGTAGCGGCACGCCCGTCGTGTGTTTCCGAGCACCGAAGCGGAGCGGCCTTGATGGCCGTGAGCATCGGGGCACAGGAAACGCGCGCCGGATCGCCACCAGCGCGCATTTACAACCGCCTCTAGGGGGTGGCGTGGGCGGCGACCTGGTGATCCAGCGCGTGCAGCAGGGCGTCGATGCTGCCGTTATGCCGACCGATGAAGGAGGCATAATCCTGCCGGGTGGTCAGGCGCAGGCTGGGGCCTTCGGCCATCACATCCACCACCATGGGCTTGCCGCTGCTGAAGCTGACGATCCACTGGGCGTTCACGGCCGGCTGCTCGGGGCGGTTGATCACCGTATCCACGGCCTGGTCGGTGCCGGAGGCGGTGACGTTGCCGATGGTGAAGGTCACGCCCCGGTAGTCGCCGATCTTGTCGGAGATGGAGTTGACCAGAATCTGGTGGAACAGCGACAGGAAGCGGGCCTGCTGTTCCGGCGTGGCCACCCGCCAGTAGCGGCCCAGGCAATAGCGGCCGATGGCGTCCATATCGACATGGTCCTGCAGCAGCGGCAGGATCGCGGTCTTCTTCTCGGCCAGCGAACGGTCGGAATTGACGATTGCGATCAACTGCTGGCCGAACGTGCTGACGAATGTGCGGGCCTCCTGGGCGGAAGCCGCGCGGGCCGGTGCCGTGACCTGCAGGGCAGCGGTCGCGGCGGCAAGACCCAGCGCATGACGACGGGAGAGGGCTGTCTTCATCTCTGTGTCCCTGTTCAGTTGTACCAGTCGGGCACGGTGGCGCGGTGGTCGTTGCGGATGGCTTCGGCCTGGGCCTTGCGCTGCTGCTGGTAGGCGCTGCGGATGGTGGCGTAGGGGTCCAGCGCATCTTTCTGCAACTGGTCCAGCGCATCCAGATGGTCGGCCCGGCCGTTGATCGTGCCCATGATGTTATAGGCCCAGTTGAATGTCAGCAGGCCGTAGCCCCTGGGTACGTAGTTCCAGGGCGACAGGCCGACATCGATGCCGTAGCCGGCCCCGTCGCGGAGCGAGGACGGCCCCATCATCGGCAGGAACAGATACGGGCCGGACGGCACGCTCCAGGTCGCGAGTGTCAGGCCGGCATCATTGTCGTGGTGCGGGTAGCCCGCATATTTCGCGACATCGATCAGGCCGCCGAGACCGGCGACCATGTTGACACACCAGCGCACGAAGGCGTCGCCCGCCCGGCGGGGCTTGCCGGCGCCGACATCGTTGAAGAACACCACCGGCTCGTTCATCGTCTGGACCAGGCCGCCCAGCGACTGCCGCACGCGGTATGGTACCGCCCAGACATAGGCCTTGGCCACCGGACGCATGGAATATTTATCCAGCGTCATGCTGAGGTCGTACATCTTGCGATTGAGGGATTCGTAAGGATCGTTGGCTTCGCGATATTCGGCAAGCGCCTCCGGGTCCTTGGGCGGCGGAGCGGCGCAGCCGGCGAGGGCGACCAGCGCCAGCCCGGCGAAGAGGCGGGAGGTCCGGCGTGGGCGGCGGGTGGGCGTACATGACCGGGACGGCTGTAAGTTCGATCCTGTCACTGCACGCATGCTCGTTCCCGTTTCCCTGGTCTGCCGTCCCCAACGCCTGTAACGCGCGGGGAAGCCAATGGATCTCGCGGCCCGTCAACGTGCGTCCGCGAAACTTCTCTCTAGCATGGGACGCGGCCTGTGCAATCGTCCACGATGACCGATCGGTCATGCGTTGGGGGAACGAGCCGGGGATGGCGAGGATTTTCCGCCCCCGGCGGGGCGCTGCGCCTGTTTCCGGGGCATTGCGGCCGCTGGAGGGAATACACGGGCGCGGCATCGTATCCGGCCGGGTTGTTCACGTTCCCGTGATCGAGCGCGCGCCTCGGCGGCGGCGTCGTGTGAGCAGGGTTATGTTGAGGGATGATAAATGATCTGGCGGACCCGGCGGCCGGGGCCCCTGTGGCGCGGGTGGTGGCGCTGCATGTCCATCCCGTCAAGTCTCTGGGTGGACTCGCGGTGGCAGCCGGCATGCTGGGGCTGTGCGGGCTGGAGGATGACCGGCGCTGGATGGTCACCGATCCGGATGGCGGTTTCCTGACACAGCGGCAGGTGGCGCGGATGGCGCTGGTGACGGTGGCGCGCGCTCCCGGTGGACTGGTGCTGGCGCTGGCGGGCCAGGGCGCACACGCGGTCGCCCTGCCGCCCGTCGACGGAGCGCGGCGGATGGTGCGGGTATGGAAGGACAGCGTGCCGGCCGTCGATGCGGGCGATGCGGTGGCCGGGTGGCTCAGCGCCGCCCTGGGCCGCCCCTGCCGGCTGGTTTATCTGCATGATGCCGGGGCACGGTCGGCCGATCCGGCGTTCGCGCCGGCGGGGGCTACCGTGGGGTTCGCCGACGGATTCGCCGTGCTGGTGGCCAGCCGGGAGTCGCTGGGCGCGCTGAACCGCGACCTGCCGTCTCCCGTGCCGATGGATCGTTTCAGGCCCAATCTGGTGCTGGAAGGGGCCACGCCCTGGGTCGAGGATGGCTGGCGCCTGCTGGCTGTGGGCGAGGCGCTGCTGCGCATCGTCAAACCCTGTTCGCGCTGCATCATGACGACCATCGACCAGAAGACGGCCGAAATTCCGGACCCGCGCGAACCGCTGGCGACGCTGGCCCGCACCCGCCGCGCCCGGGGCGGGGTGATGTTCGGCCAGAATGCGGTCGTGGTGCGGCCAGGCCGGGTCGCGGTGGGCGACGCGGTATGGGTGCTGGAAGACGGGCCGTCGAACCTCGTGGTGGCCTGAAGGCGGTCTTCAGGCCGACCGTGAAAGCAGCCTCTTACCGGCCCAGGCGGGGGGCGATCTCGGGCAGCAGGCCGATCAGGTCCGTGACCTCGCGCTTCGACAGGCCCGAGGCCTGCAAATCGACCTCCCGTCCGGCCAGCACGTCGCGTAGGGCCCGCAGGGCGGGGCCGGAGAGCAGGGCGGCTTCCTGCATGTAGTCGCGGAAGGCTTCGAAGGTCAGCGGCACCCAGCGTTCCACCAGGTTCAGGATCGTGTCGGCATAGGCGCGGATTTCATACTGCGCGTGGGCATCGGCACGCAGCCGCAGGAAATGCAGCAGGTTCCACAGATTGAGCTGCCAGTAGAACTGCGTCATCACATTGACCGGCAGCGTCATGCGCGCCAGTTCGCGCGCCACCACCGGGCGGGCGGGATCGACGACATTCCCGTCCTCGTCCTGGTTCAGCATCTCCAGGTAATGGTCGTAGCAGCGGGTCGCGTCCTCGCGGAGCAGGTCCAGCACATGCTGGGCGGCATCGGCGGGCAGGCTCTCGCCGCGCCCCTGCTTGTTGCTGGCGGACTGGTGGGCGATGTCCTCGGGCCGGGGGAAATAGAATTCCTTCTCCAGCACCGAATAGCGGGCCGAATATTCGTTGATGCTGGCTGTGCGGTGACGGAACCACTGGCGGGTGACGAAGATCGGGGCGCGGACGTGGAACTTGGCCACTGCCAGCTCGAACGGGCTGGTGTGCCGGTGGCGCATCAGGTAGCGGATCAGCCCCCGGTCGTCGGACGTGCTGCGGGTGCCGCGCCCGTAGGAGACGCGCGCGCCCTGCACGATGGCTTCGTCGCCGCCCATATAGTCGACCAGCCGGACGAAACCGGTGCCCAGAACCGGCTGGGGCTCGTACAGCACCTCTTCGATGGCGGGAACGACCGTGCGGCGCGTCTGGGCCCAGTCGGCGCGGGCAGCGTCGATTTCCGATTTCTGGTCCGTTGAAAACATTGCCGCGCTCCGTCCCTGCCTCTGAGTCCTAAAGGGGGCGCATAACACGACGTGTGGCAGCATACCACGATTACCCGCTACGGGCATGCCTTGCCACCAAGGAGCGGCATCCTTATATATCGGGGTGCCGGAGGGGCTTGCTCCTTGGCTATGGCGATAAACGGCACGTGGAATAAGTGTAGTGGACCCGGGGGCAGTACCCGGCGTCTCCACCAGAACTCTCCCCGTCACGACCCTTCGGGGCAGGGGAGCATGGGGACGAAACAGGCTCGACACGCATGGTAAAGACCTGCCTTTTGCCCGGCATTGTACCGCCGTCATCGGGCTAACTTACAAGTGCCAACGATAACTCTGAGGTGCTCGCTGTCGCTGCATAAGTGACAAGCGCGGTTCGGGAGGGCACCGGGCAACAGAAGCCCTCCCACTTCATCGCCAGATCATGCCATTATTCTTCCTGCGGTTGTGATGTCTGACCTGCCGTGGCAGCCCTTGTGCGTCCGCGCGGTTTGACGCATGGCTGAAGGCTGTGGCAGGGCGTGGCGCGACCCACACGGCCATCATGGCCCGGTCGACCCCCACCGGGGCGGCCGGACGGTACGGAGTATCCCGCATGTCCGACGATCGCGACGAGGAAAACGGTTTCGACACCATGATTCCGGAAAGCCTCCTGCCCTACGATTCCTGGATCGAGGATGCGTATCGGGGCGTGATGCTGCGCGCGCTGGAGCATGTGGGCCGCGAGGGACTGCCCGAGGGGCACCATTTCTACATCACCTACCGCACCGACTGGCCGGGCGTGGTGCTGCCCGCCCGCCTCCGCGCCCAGTATCCGCACGAGATCACCATCGTGCTGCAACACCAGTTCTGGGACCTGAAGGTGGATGAGGACGCGCAGACCATTTCGGTCGGCCTGTCCTTCGGCGGCGTGGGATCGATCCTGGTCATTCCCGTCGACGCCGTGACCGCCTTCGCCGACCCGCATATCCGGCTCGCGCTGCGCTTCACCCCGCCCGAGCCGGCGGACGAGGAAGAGGCACCGGCCGAACTGGCGGCACCGGTGCAGGAAGCCCCGGAAAATACCCCGGCGGCCTCCGGGGACGCGCCGTCCTCGCCACAAGTGGTCAGCCTGGCCGCGTTCCGGAAGAAGGGTTCCGGTCCGGGCTGAACCGTACACCATCCGGGGGGCCCGGATGCGGCCGGGCTCTCCGTGCATCGCCACCACCCGGAACCAATCCGGGGGAGACAGGCACACAGAGGGAGACTGTCCATTGAATGCATCCACCCCCCCCAAGCCACCGTTGAAGCCGTTCGTCTACGGCCCGCTCTTCCCGCTCCATGATGACGACACGCCGTATCGGCGGCTGGACATCGAAGGGGTCCACACCAGCGTGTGCGACGGCCGCACGGTGCTGCATGTCAAGCCCGAGGCACTGAGCGAACTGGCTGCCCGGGCCTTCCACGACATCGCGCACCTGCTGCGTCCCGCCCATCTGGCCCAGCTCGCCAAGATCCTGAAAGACGCCGAAGCGTCGGACAATGATCGCTTCGTGGCGCTGGACCTGCTGAAGAACGCCTGCATCGCCGCCGGCGGCGTGCTGCCGATGTGCCAGGATACCGGCACCGCCATTGTCTACGGCAAGAAAGGCCAGCGCGTCTGGGTGGACGGCAACGAGGAAGAGGCGTTCTCGCGCGGCGTCTACGACACCTATACCCGCACCAGCCTGCGCTATTCGCAGATGGCGCCGCTGTCGATGTTCGAGGAAGTGAATACCGGCACCAACCTGCCGGTGCAGTTCCATATCTCGGCCACGCCCGGCGACTACCACGCCGAGCAGATGGACCTGATGTTCGTCGCCAAGGGCGGCGGCTCGGCCAACAAGACCTTCCTGTTCCAGGAAACGCGGGCCCTGCTGTCCACCAAGGAAAACCTGCTGAAATGGCTGGACGTCAAGGTGCGCACGCTCGGCACCTCGGCCTGCCCGCCCTACCATCTGGCGGTGGTGATCGGCGGCATGTCGGCCGAACAGACGCTGGAGACGGTCAAGCTGGCCTCCACCAAATGGCTGGACAGCCTGCCGACCGAAGGAAGCCCGCAGGGTCACGCCTTCCGCGACCTGGAGATGGAGCAGGAAATCCTGAAGCTGACCCAGGGCCTGGGCATCGGCGCGCAGTTCGGCGGCAAGTATTTCTGCCATGACGTGCGCGTGGTGCGCCTGCCGCGCCACGGTGCGTCGCTGCCCGTGGGCATCGGCGTGTCCTGCTCGGCCGACCGGCAGATCAAGGCCCGCGTGACGGCCGACGGCTTCTTCCTCGAACAGCTCGAAACCGATCCCGCGCGCTTCCTGCCCGAGACCACCGACGAGCATCTGGGCGGCGAAGAGGTGCAGATCGACCTGAACAAGCCGATGACCGAGATCCGCAAGCAATTGTCGCAATATCCGGTCAAGACCCGCCTGTCGCTGACCGGTACCGTGGTCGTGGCGCGCGACATCGCCCATGCCAAGTTCCGCGAGCGGCTGGAACGCGGCGAGGGCCTGCCGCAGTACCTGAAGGATCATCCGGTCTATTATGCCGGCCCGGCCAAGACGCCGGACGGGCTGCCGACCGGCTCGTTCGGCCCCACCACCGCCGGGCGCATGGACAGCTATGTCGATATGCTCCAGGCTGCCGGTGGATCGTACGTCATGCTGGCCAAGGGCAACCGGTCGAAGGCGGTGCGCGAGGCGTGCCACAAATATGGCGGCTTCTATCTCGGCTCGGTCGGCGGCCCGGCGGCACGGCTGGCCAAGGACTGCATCCGCAAGGTCGAGGTTTTGGAATATCCGGAACTGGGCATGGAAGCGGTCTGGAAGATCGAGGTCGAGAATTTCCCGGCCTTTATCGTCATCGACGACAAGGGCAATGATTTCTATGAAGGTCTGACGGGCTGAGCCTGGGGGATCACCCCCGGTTTCCCGTCTACAAGGAGATCCCCGTTCCATGCGCTTTACCGTCGATCGGCTGGACCACGTCGTCATCACCGTCCGTGACCTGGAGGTCTCGGCGTCCTGGTATCAACGGGTTCTGGGCATGGAGCGGGAGGAGTATGGCCGCAACAACCGCACGGCGCTGAAATTCGGCGGCCAGAAGCTCAACCTCCGCCCCCACGGTGCGGAAGGCTGGGCCACGGCCACCGACGCGCTGCCCGGCACCAACGATCTGTGCTTCATCACCGCCGTTTCCAGCGGCGATGTGGTCGAGCATCTGGAGGGATGCGGCGTCCGCGTCACCGACGGGCCGGTGGCCCGCCTGGGGGCGCTGGGGCCGGTCACCTCGGTCTATTGCGAAGATCCCGACGGCAATCTGGTCGAGATCGCCTCCTACCAGGGCTGATCGTGGCGGGGCCGGCTTCCGTTTCCCCCACAGCGCCCGATCCGGCATGCTACCCCCAGCCGCATGACCGGCCACTGGCTGGCGCGCCGCATCCTGACTGGCTGATCCATCCCCGCCTCTATGCCTGCGAATGCGCGGGTACCGCGCTGCTGATGGTCTTCGGCCTCTCCACCAACATTCTGCTTGGTGCGGCCGGCAGCCCGGTCGGGCGGGTGCTGGCGGCCCATCCCGCGTTGCAGGTGGCATTGCAGGGGCTGTTCTTCGGGCTGGGCGGAACGCTTGCCGCGCTCTCGCCTTTCGGCCGGGTCAGCGGCGGGCATGTCAGCCCGTCGGTGACGCTGGCTTTTACCCTGATGGGGCGCCTGGCCTGGCGCGACATGCTGGGCTACATCGCCGCCCAGTTGGCGGGCGCGGTGCTCGGCACTGGCCTGGTGGCGCTGGCGGGGCTGATCTGGCCGCGCTGGGCGGCGTGGTCGCACGCTACGCATTTTTCCGCCACCCTGCCGTCGGCGTGGGTGCCGCTGGGCTGGGCTTTCACGGGCGAAATCTGCACCACGGCGCTGCTGATCGGCAGCCTGCTGTTCATGGGGGGCACCGCCCGCCTGCGCTGGGTGACGCCGCTGGTGGCCGGCCCGCTATTCTTCATGCTGAATCCGTTCGAAGCCTGGCTGTCGGGTGACAGCACCAATCTGGCCCGCAGCCTGGGGCCGGCGCTGTTCTCCGGCCAGTGGCGCGGGTTCTGGATCTACGGTCTGGCGCCTTTCGCCGGCGCGGCCCTGATGGTGGGGCTGGTGCGGCTGGGCGTTCTGGGCGCGATCGAACTGCACGAGGCCCGGGTGGCCCATTTCGGCCATCATGGCCGCGCGCCCTATCTGTTGCCCTGGCGGCGGCCGGGCTGAGGCTGAAGGCGCGTCAGCGCAACCGGCGCGCCAGTCCGTTGCCGATGGCCTGCATGAGCGTGACCAGGGCGATCAGCACGGCGACGACCGACAGCATGATTGTCGTGTTGAAGCGCTGATACCCGTAGCGGATGGCAAGGTCCCCCAGCCCGCCGGCCCCGATGACCCCTGCCATGGCCGATGCCCCGACCAGTGTGACGAGCGTGACGGTCACGCCCGAAATCAGGCCCGGCAGCGCCTCGGGCAGCAGCACGAAGCGGATGACCATCCAGCGGGTCCCGCCCATCGCCCGCACGGCATCGACCAGGTTATGATCGACCTCGCGCAGTGATACTTCCGCGATCCGCGCGAAATACGGCACGGCGGCGATGGACAGCGGTACGATGGCCGCGCCGGTGCCCAATGCCGTCCCGGCGATCAGCCGCGTGACCGGAATCAGCAGAACCAGCAGGATCATGAACGGCACCGCGCGCGCGGCATCGATCACCAGCCCGAGCACGCGCGAGAACGCAGGCAGCGGCAGAATGCCGCCGGGCGTGGTCGCGATCAGCAGGATGGCCAGCGGCAACCCGCCGATCACCGCGATCAGGCCGGACGCCAGCACCATTTCCATGGTCTCGATCGTCGCATGCGCGATGAGATCAAGAATCAGCCGGGACATAGCCCACTACCTCCATCGACGGGCTGGCCTGGCGCAGAAAATCCATGGCCGCCTCATCCTGTCCCGACAGGCGTACGACGCATTCCGCCTGCATCTGTGCGCTGCCTTCAATCATTCCGGCCTGCATGATCGTGGCGTCGATACCGTGGTGGCGGGCCAGGATCGACAGCACGGGCGCGGCCGTCGCTTCGGTGTCGAGCATCAGTCGGACGACAGGAGCCGCGCCGGCAAAAACTTCCGGGCGCAGTTGCGCCAGCAGGCTTTCGGGCAACGGTGTCGCTTCGCCGTGCAGAAAGGCCCGCGTCACGTCGTGTCGTGCCCCGCCACGCAGGACCTGCGCCGTCTCGGCGTCCTCGACCACGCGGCCATGATCCATGACCAGAATGCGCTGCGCGATCCGGCGGATCACATCCATCTCATGCGTGATCAGGATGATCGTCAGCCCCAGCCGCCGGTTGATGTCGCGCAGCAAGTCGAGGATGGAGAGCGTGGTTTCCGGGTCCAGCGCCGACGTGGCCTCGTCACACAGCAGCAGGGCCGGGTGGGCCGCCAGTGCCCGGGCAATGCCCACGCGCTGTTTCTGGCCGCCCGATAACTGGCTGGGGCGCTTGTTCGCATGCCCGGTCAATCCGACCAGTTCCAGCAATTCGCCGGCGCGCGCGGCGTTTGTCCCGCGGCATGCCGGCGATCTGTAGCGGCAGTTCGATATTGCCGGCGACGGTGCGGGCGTTCAGCAGGTTGAAATGCTGGAACACCAGCCCGATCCGCCGCCGCACCTGCACCAGTTCGCGTTCCGGCAGCGTCGTGATGTCGCGGTCTTCGATCAGGATGCGCCCGCTATCGGGCCGCTCCAGCCCGTTCAGGCACCGCAGCAACGTGCTTTTGCCCGCACCCGACCGGCCGATAATGCCCAGGATCTCGCCGGGACGGACCTGAAACGAGACGTCATCCAGCGCCGTCTGGCCGCCGAAGTGGCGGCTGGCATGCTCGACCTGCAGAAGGGTGGTCACCATGCTGGGACGATCGCGCCATGATAGATGTCCACAACGGCTTGCCGCACGTCCGGCTGGCGGATGGCATTCATCAGTGGTGCGACCCAGGGGGCCCTGGCGTCCGCTTCATTGACGGCGACGAAATTGACATATGGATTGTTGGCCAGGGCTTCCTGTCCGATCCGCTGCTTGTCGATCTGGATGCCCGATTTGAACGCCCAGTTCGTGTTGACGATGGCGGCATCCAGGTCGGGCAGAGTGCGGCCGACGATCCCGGCATCCAATTCCTTTACCGACAGGTCGCGCGGATTGTCGGTGATATCCAGCGCCGTGGGCAGCAGGCCGGCCGAGGGCGCCAGCTTGATCAGTCCCAGCGCCTCCAGCAGGCGCAGGGCCCGGCCTTCGTTGCTGGGGTCGTTCGGCACGCCGATCACGGCCCCCTTCGGCAGGGCCGCCACCGACGGCCAGCGGGTGGAATACAGCCCGATCGGGGAGAAATAGGTATTGCCCACCGGCACGATGCCATAGCCGTGTGCTGCCTTCTGGGCTTCCAGAAACGGACCGTGCTGGAAGGCATTGGCATCCAGTTCATGTTCCGCCAGCGCCTCGTCGGGCGCGTTGTAGTCCGAAAAGGTCACGATCTTCAGCGTCAGCCCCGCCTGCGCGGCATGGGTGGCGATCAGGCGCCAGATATCCTCGTCCTCGCCGGACATGATGCCGATCCGCAGGGTCTTCTGCTCGGCGGCGCGGGCAACCCGCAGCAATGGTGCCGTCGCCAGCAGACCAAGGAAGGCGCGGCGGGGCTGGGATAGGACAGAGATCATCGGAAGCCCCTGATCGAGACGAGGAAAGAGAGAGGTGATCGTCATAGGGTGATATAACGATGGATAGTCGTATGTACTAATATATGCGTCTGGTGCGTTGTATATGCTGGACCGTCTGGCAATCAAGCCCGGGCCACGCAGGTGGAGCACCCGACCTGCACCGCGCCTGTCCGCTCGATGCCTCTTCTCAGGACCAGAGACACATCATGGAATGCTTCTGCGGTACAAAGGACTGCAAAAAAGCAATCGTGGTCCGGAACCGCGGTGATACGTGGTTTCAAGTGCCGCGTGAGATATGCATATCACGATCATATCTGCAAAACGTCTGGTAACCCGAAGGGGGCGGTGTGGGCGGTCTCTGCTTTTTTCTGGGATAACGGTGGAAAAAGCCGGGATCGGCCCGGATACGAGGCGATGTATTCCGCGCCGCGAAGGGGGGCTGGAGACGCCAGTCGTGATCCTGCTCAGTGAAATCCTCTTGACCGGCTGCGCGGTGGTCCGTCCTTTACCCCAGGACAGGCCCATGAAGGAGAAATGCATGTTTTTGTTTGGGATCGGTGCGATGGTCTCCGCAGTCCTGTTCGGCCTGTGGTTGTGGATCGACGACAAGGCCGCGACCGAGGAAAGCCCGAAAGGTAGCCGCGACGCTCAGGAAGCGGATGCCGAATTCGAACGGACGATGAAAGACATCGAAGACGGAAAATAGGGAACGCACGTTTCGTACGCTCCCTGGCCGGGCATAGCCGCACCAGATGCCATGATATGGTATGGTGCCGAGGGATCGCCGGCTCTCAGGTCGTGTTCTCGCCGGCCGGAAGATCCTGATCGAAGAGCGTGCATGCGGTTGCCGCCGGGCAATCGAGATGCACCTGATCGGTGATTTTAACGATATGGCTTGTGGGCAGATAATGCGTGTCCCCGTCTGTCGGCGTGTCTTCTAGCAGCAGGCGCGTTGCGCCCTCCACGCTGCGAACTTTGCCAACCGGATGGCCATCGGCACCGACGACGGACATGCCGGCGTGAATATCGGATAGCGCGATCATGGGCCTCTGCTCCTTGTTTCGCCGTAAGGCAGAAACAACGACGCGGCACGTAGAAGGATGCCCCTGCGATCCGTTCTTTCATGCGCAGAGCATACCGTGCCGCCATGGATGCGCCGCGTGCGACAGAGGACCTGAAGCTATAATACTCTGATTATATTATGATTTTATGGAAATGGTGCCCAAGGGCGGAATCGAACCACCGACACTGCGATTTTCAGTCGCATGCTCTACCAACTGAGCTACTTGGGCACCGGGCCGTGACCGGCGCGGGCGGTGCGATCGGGATCGTGCCGCCGTGGGGGTGTGATCTATCCCACCTCTTCGTCGGGATCAACCCGTCTCGGATCGTTTTCGTCGAAGTTTTGTCCGCCGCCGTTCTGGTCGGGCACGCGGTAGCTTTCCGTGAACCAGCGGCCCAGGTCGATGTCGCTGCATCGCTTTGAGCAGAAAGGGCGAAATGCCGTCTCACCCGGCCGGCCGCAGATCGGGCAGGGGGGCAGGCGTGCGGGCATCGAAGCCGGAATGTTGGGATCAGCCATGGTCGAGCGTCCAGCTCAGAGGGGACAGGGACGGGTCCAGCCGCCAGGCGGGCTGGTGCCCGGACAGTTGGGCCGCATCGGCGACGGCACCGGGATCGTGGTCCAGCGCGCGGGCCAGATCGGCGCCCACGCGCAGGCCGGGTGCCCTGCCCGGCTGGCCGGTGACCTGGCGCGACCAGGTATCGAGCATTCGCAGCATCCGGCCCGGCGCGTCGGCAAGCAACGCATGCAGCGGCGGGCGGATGCGCGGGCGCATGATTTCGGCCAGGCCAAGGGCGCTGAAGCCGAGGAAGCGCGGGCGCAGAGGGTCCCGTGCCAGAGCGGCCTCGATCGTCTCATGCAGGGCCGGGCGCTTGCGGATGGCCAGCCCTGCGACGTCGATCACGATCGCGCCGGAAAGGTTGCGCAGGCGGATCTGGTGCAGCAGGGCCGGCAGGGCGTCGCGATTGGCGGCGAACTGCGCCGTCTGCTTGGTGCGCCGGTCGCTGCTGGCGGTGCCGCCATCCATGTCGATGGCAACCAGCGCCGGGGTGGGCGTGATGGTGGCCCGCATGCCTCCCGGCAGCACGATTGAGGGTTCGGCCAGCGCCGCGCAGGCGGCCTCGGTCTCGGCGTCGAAGGCATGGCGTTCGCGCTGCATCCGTGGGCGAAGCCCGGCGGGCAGGCGGGCCGCCAGGGCGGCATCGTCGATGAGGATCGGCGCGTCGGGCCACGCGGTGGCCAGAGCTTCCAGCGGCGTCGGGCCGCGTGCCAGCAAAGTGGGCGGGCCGGCGAGGCTTTGGCCTTCTGGCAGGGAGAGGCCGGTGGCGGTCAGGCGCGCGCCCTTGCCGTCCTGCGGGGCGCGTACGATCCGTACCAGTACCGGGTCGCCCTCGGCCAGCGGGCCGGGGGCTGCCGAGTCGGGCAGGAAGCCGGACGTGCCGTCGGCAAGGTCGATGAAAGTGCCGCCCATGGCCGTCAGCCGTGCGCCGGCGCGGCCGCGATGCAGGTCGCCCACGCCGTCGGGCCAGCCCGGTCGCCACAGGGCATAGTCGCGCAGGCCGGCGCCGTCGGTGACCGCGATGCGGATCTCGCCCGGCGCGCTGGCGGCGAGGATCCGCGCCGTCACGGCAGCCAGGCCCCCTTCTGGCCGCGCAGCAACTGCGCGACCTCGAACAGCGGCAGGCCGATCACGGCGGAAGGCGAGCCCGATACGAAGCGGATATGCGACGCCGCATGGCCTTGCAGGGCATAGCCTCCGGCCTTGCCCTCCCAGTCGCCGGCATCGAGCAGCGCCTCGATCTGCTGGTCCGTCAGCCGGGCGAAGGTGACGGTGCTGACGACCGTGCGTTCGCTGGCCCGTCCTTCGGCCCACGCGGCGGTCGGGCGCAGGGCGATGGCGGTCAGCACGCTGTGGCGCCGGCCGGACAGCAGGGAGAGGCAGCGTCGCGCCGTATCGCGGTCCTCGGCTTTGGGCAGGATGCGCCGGCCCAGCGCGACCACCGTATCGGCGCCCAGCACCAGGGCGGGTTCGTCGAGCATCGCCGCGACATGCGCCGCCTTTTCCCGCGCCAGACGTTCGGCGTAGGGACGGGGCAATTCGCCAGCGTGGGGCTGTTCGTCGAGGTCGGCGGCGACGATCCGCCGGGGCACCAGTCCGATCTGCGCCAGCAGGTCGCGCCGGCGAGGCGAGGCGGAAGCCAGGATCAGCCCTGGTTCCGTGGCACTGTCGGACACAGGATTGTGCCTTACTTGAAGCGGAACGTGATGCGACCCTTGGAGAGATCGTACGGGGTCATTTCGACGTTCACCCGGTCGCCGGCCAGCACGCGGATGCGGTTCTTGCGCATCTTGCCGCTGGTGTGGGCCAGGATCATGTGCTCGTTATCGAGCTTCACGCGGAACATGGCATTGGGCAGCAGTTCGGTGACCGTACCGCTGAATTCGATCATGTCTTCTTTCGACATTGTATCCTTCGATCGTGCTGGTTGGCCGGCGTCGGGCCGGAAATAAGGAAGCAGGCATGGTCGCTGGACTGCCCTATCGGGGCGGTCCAGCGGCCGGGCGGATGAAATGCAGGCGGATATGTGCGGTCTGTCGGGGCCGCGGTCAAGCTTTGTCCGTGTCCGAGCGTTGCGCGTCCAGCCGGGCCGACACGCTCAGGGCGTGCGCGTCCAGCCCTTCGGCCCGTGCCAGGGCCACTGCCGACGGGCCGATCCGCAGCAGCGCATCCGGCCCCGCACCGATGAACGTGGTGCGCTTGAGGAAGTCGAACACCGACAGGCCGGACGCGAAACGCGCCGTCCGGCTGGTGGGCAGCACATGGTTGGGGCCGCCCACGTAATCGCCGATCGCCTCGGCGCACTGGTAGCCCAGGAACACCGCGCCGGCATGGCGCACGCGCGCGAACAGTGCCTCGGGCTCGGCCAGCAGCAGTTCCAGATGCTCGGGTGCGATCTCGTTGATCAGCGACGCCGCCTCGTCCAGATCGCGCACAAGGATGATGGCACCATGCGTCGCCCAGCTTGCCCCGGCGATGGCGGCGCGCGGCAGGGTGCGCAGTTCGGCCTCGACCGCCGCCGCCACCCGGTCGGCCAGCGCGGCGTCGGCGGTGATCAGGATCGACTGGGCCAGCGCGTCATGCTCGGCCTGTGCCAGCAGGTCCAGCGCCACGATACGCGCATCGGCGCCCGCATCGGCCACCACCACCACCTCGGACGGGCCGGCGATGCTGTCGATGCCCACTCGGCCGAAGACCTGGCGCTTGGCCTCGGCCACATAGGCATTGCCGGGCCCGACCACGCGATCTACCGGCTGGATGGTGGCGGTGCCGTAGGCCAGTGCCCCCACGGCCTGCGCCCCGCCGACCCGATAGATTTCACTGACGCCGGCCCGGCGGGCGGCGGCCAACACCAGCGGGTTCAGCACGCCGTCGGGCGTCGGCACGCACATGGCCAGCCGCTCGACGCCTGCCACCCGCGCCGGCACCGCATTCATCAGCACCGAGGAGGGATAGGCCGCCGTGCCGCCGGGCACATACAGCCCCACCGCGTCCAGCGGCGTCCAGCGCATGCCCAGTTCAACCCCATCGGCATCGGTATAGCGCAGGTCGGCGGGTAACTGGGCGCGATGGAAGGATTCGATCCGTGTTGCGGCCACGTCCAGCGCACCCAGCAGGTCGGGCGGGACCTGGGCACAGGCCGCCTCGATCTCGGCCTCGGTCACCCGCAGCCGGTCGGGCGTGATCGCCATGCGGTCGAACCGCTCGGTATAGGCGCACAGGGCCGTATCGCCGTCGGCCCGCACCCTGGCCAGGATCTCCGTGACAGGGGCGTCGACGCGGGCGGTGTCGCCCTCGCGGTCGGCCAGCAGGCGGGTGAAACTGGCGCGGAAATCGGGCTGTGTGCTGTCGAGGCGTTTCATGCGGGCAGGGTCTCGGCGGTGGTGGGCGTGGCCAGTGCCTGGCGGAAGCGCGCGATCAGCGCGCCGATCCGTTCCGGCTGGGTCTTCAGCGCCGTGCGATTGACGATCAGCCGGCTGGTGACGGTGGCGATCGTCTCGGTTTCCTCCAGCCCGTTGGCGCGCAGGGTGGACCCGGTATCGACCAGATCGACGATCAGGTGCGACAGGTCCAGCACCGGGGCCAGTTCCATCGCGCCATGCAGATGCACGATATCGGCATTGATGCCGCGCGCCGCGAAATGGCGGCGGGTGATGGCCGGATATTTGGTGGCCACCCGCACGCGCGACCAGCGGGCAGGGTTGTCGCCCTCGCCCTGGCCCTTGGGGCGGGCGACGGAAATGCGACAGGCGCCGATGCGCAGGTCCAGCGGCGCGTAGATTTCGGGATAATCGAATTCCATCAGCACGTCGGCACCGCAGATGCCCAGTTGCGCCCCGCCGAAGGCCACGAAGGTCGCGACATCGAACGAGCGCACGCGCACCACGTCCAGCGTCGGATCGTCGGTGGGGAAACGCAGGCGGCGGCTGCCTTCGTCCAGGCAATCGGGGGCCGGCAGGATGCCCGCGCCGGCCAGCAGCGGGGCCGCGGCCTTCAGGATGCGGCCCTTGGGCAGGGCGAGGACCAGCTTCGTGTCCTGGGTCGTCGTGTCCCGAACTGTGGCGGTCATGCGAACTCCGGCTGCAGGCGTGCGCCCCCTGCGGTGGCGGTTGGGCCGCCAGGGCCGCATCCAGGCGCCAGGAACGCTGCGACCTAACACATTCCGGCCCCCGACAGGAAGGGCTACCCGCCCGGCGGTCGTCAGGGGGCGGCGGGGCCACGAAGGGGGCGCTTATACGATCCCGGCTGCGACACCGATGCCGAGTTGCCGGTCTCGACCGGACCAAAGCAGGCCGGAGGATTTGCACCCCTACCTGATGAAGAGCCCCGATGAAGAGTGATGTCGGCTTCCGGCGCCTATTCCATCCTGACCAGGGCGGCACCCTTGTGAAACGCGATATGCCCTGTTTTCAGGCTTTCGATTTCATATTGCGGCTCCTGTGAAGTCGCGTGATGCTGATAGCCGTTGACGAGGAACGGGGCGGTATGCACGGCCGTGATCCGTCCGCTGACATGGCCGGCTTCCGAGTTCCATGACACGATCTCGCCGATCCCGAATGTCCGTGCGCGCATGAGAAAGTCCACCTCTGTCATGACGAAGGAAGGGAATTCCGAAAACCGGGCACCGGCTTCATTTTACACGATCGGGCACTCGACGCATCCGCTGGAGGATTTCATCGCCCTCCTGCGTCATTACGGCGTGACCATGGTCGCGGATATCAGGGCCTTCCCCTATTCCCGGCGCAATCGTGACTATGACGGCGCGCGCCTGTTACCCGAGCTTGCAGCGCAGGGCATCGGCTATGCGCATATTCCCCCGCTCGGCGGCCGCCGCCCGCGTTCTAAGACGGTGCCGCCTGAAGTCAATGCGTTCTGGCGCGTCCAGAGTTTTCACAATTACGCCGATCATGCGCTCGGCGAAGACTTTCACGGCGGCCTCGAAACCCTGATCGACATGGGCAGGCAGGCCACGGTGGCCATCATGTGCGCCGAAATTCTCTGGTGGCGCTGCCATCGGCGGATCGTCACCGACTACCTTCTCGCCGATGGCCTGAAGGTCTTGCACATTCTGTCCATGACCGATGCAACGCCGGCAGGTCTGACGCCGGCGGCGGTCGTGGCGGCGGGTCCTTCGATCACCTACCCGCTGCCATCGGCACGTCAGCGAGATACCGGCGACGAATCCTGACGACGGGTTCATGCGTCGGGAACGGCGCCTTCCTGAACAGGAGCATGGAAACCGGTTGGTTCAGGGGACCTCGTACCGCAAACACGCACCGTCACGTGCGTGGGGTAAAGGCCGCTTAATCCTTCACCCGCTCAATCTGCGCCCCGCATTGTGCCAGCTTCCGTTCCACCGCCTCATATCCGCGATCGAGGTGATAGACCCGGCTCAGGATGGTTTCGCCATGCGCCGCCAGCCCGGCCAGGATCAGCGAGAAGGAGGCCCGCAGGTCGGTCGCCATGACGGGCGCCCCCGACAGCGAATGCACGCCACGGATGATGGCCGAAGACCCATGAACATTGATGCGTGCGCCCATGCGGTTGAGTTCCGGCACATGCATGAAGCGGTTTTCGAAGATGGTCTCCGTGACCATCGAGGCTCCTTCGGCGACCGACAGCATCGCCATGAACTGGGCCTGCATGTCGGTGGGGAAGCCGGGATAGGGCTCGGTCATGATGTCCACGCCGCGCAGCGCCCCGGTACGGCGGACGCGCAGGGCGTCGTCCTCCTGGAACACTTCGACGCCGGCTTCCTCCAGCGTGCGGACCACGGCACCCAGATGGTCGGCGCGGCCACCGATCAGGCGCAGTTCGCCGCCGGTGATGGCGGCAGCGCAGGCATAGGTGCCGCATTCGATACGGTCGGGCATCACGCTGTGCGTGGTGCCGTGCAGGGCTTCGACGCCTTCGATCGTCAGCGTGCCGGAGCCCGAGCCGGTGATGCGCGCGCCCATGCTGTTGAGGCAGGCTACGAGGTCGGCGATTTCCGGTTCGCGTGCCGCGTTGATGATCTCGGTACGCCCGCGCGCCAGGCAGGACGCCATCAGCAGGTTCTCGGTGGCACCGACCGAGGCGAAGGGCAGGACGATGCGATCGCCGACCAGCCCGCGCGGGGCGCGCGCGTTGATGTAGCCGCCTTCCAGCGAGATCTCGGCACCCAGCGCCTCCAGCCCCTTCAGGTGCATGTCCACCGGGCGGGTGCCGATGGCGCAGCCGCCGGGCAGGGATACACGGGCCTCACCGCAGCGGGCCAGCAGCGGGCCCAGCACCAGGATCGAGGCGCGCATCTGCGACACGATGTCGTAGGGCGCGACCGTGTTGGTGATGTTGCCGCCGATTGCCAGCGTGCCGCCGTCGCCTTCGATGTCCTCGACCGTGACGCCGTGCTGTTCCAGCAGGCGGCGCATGGTCGTGATGTCGGCGATGCGCGGTACGTTGCGCAGCACCAGCCGCTCCGACGTCAGCAGGCCCGCGACCAGCAGCTTCAGCGCCGCGTTCTTGGCGCCGCCGATGACGATGTCGCCGCGCAGCCGGTGGCCGCCGTGAATGATGAAACGGTCCATGGCGGGTGTCCTACATTCGGGGGGTGGCGACGCCGCGCTGGCCCATATATTTGCCCGCGCGGTCGGCATAGCTGACCTCGCAGGGCGACGCGCCCTGGAAGAACAGGAACTGGCAGATGCCTTCATTGGCGTAGATGCGCGCAGGCAGCGGGGTGGTGTTGCTGATCTCGATCGTCACCTGGCCTTCCCATTCGGGCTCCAGCGGCGTGACGTTCACGATGATGCCGCAGCGGGCGTAGGTCGACTTGCCCAGGCAGACCACCAGCGTATCGCGCGGAATACGGAAATATTCGACCGTGTGCGCCAGCGCGAAGCTGTTGGGCGGGATGATGCAGGTCGGCCCCGTGCGGGTGACGAAGCTGTTGGACGCGAAATCTTTGGGGTCGACAAGAGCGTTATCGACATCGGTGAAGATCTTGAATTCCTCGGCCACCCGCGCGTCGTAGCCGTAGGACGACAGGCCGTAGGAGATCACGCCCTCGCGCTTCTGCTGTTCCACGAAGGGTTCGATCATCCCGCCCTCCTGGGCCATGCGTCGAATCCAGCTATCGGGCATAATGGGCATGTGCGGTCCCTTGCGTCGCGTGGGGCGAATGTCTTCTCGTCTCTGCGCAGACCACTAGCGAAGGCCGGGCCTGATCGCAATCAACTCCCGCTGTCCGTGGTCCCGGCGGCGGGGGTGGGCGTCGTCTCGTCGCCGGTGCTGTCGGCGCGGGCGCGGGATTGCTGCTTGCGGCGGCGCAGGTTGGCCCGCAGGGCCGCGGCCTCGCGCGCCAGGCGCTCCTGCCGCGCGATCTCGGCCTTCTGGACCTTGGTCAGGGGGGGAGGGGAGTCGGTCATGACAATAGCCCGTATGCGGAAAGAGCGGAAAGATCAGCGGTTGCGGCTCGTCCGCAGAAGAACCAGCGACGCCGCCATCAGCAGCGCGCCGGCGATATCCAGCCCCAGGATGGGCCATCCCCGGCCAAACAGCGGCCAGTGCCATTGCGCCTGGCCGAATTCCAGCAGGATGCTGGCACCGAAGCAGAACAGGGCGGCACTCTGGGCCCATAAAACCAGACGCGGCGTGGGGGGCTTGCGCGGCGGGGTGGTGCGGAACGAATCATTGGACATCGGTATGAAGGATCGCTTCCTGTAAAGGGGCCGGGTCCTGAAGCGTGTCTCCGGCGGGCTGGGCATTCTGCCAGGCGAACCAGTCGGCCAGGCTGGACCCCAGGATTTCGTCATAGACCGCCAGCGTCGCCCGCTGCATGGCTTCGGTCGTGTAGTGGGCCAGCACATGGGCGCGGGCGGTGGCGCCCAGGGCCATGGCTTCGTCGGGCGTCAGGCGCAGCAGGGTGCCGATCGCCGCCGCCAGCGCGTCGGGGTCGCCGGGGGGGACCAGAAGGCCGGTCTGCCCGTCCGCCACGGTTTCCATCGCCGCGCCGTGTGCCGTCACCACGACCGGGCGGCCCATGGCCTGGGCCTCGACCACCACTCGGCCGAACGGCTCCGGCTCCAGCGAGGGCACGACCACCACGTCCGCCATCGCCAGCGCCGCCGGCATGTCGGTGCAGTGGCCGGCGAAGAACACCCGCCCGCGCAGGGCCGGATGGGCCTGCGCCATCTGTTTCAGGCTGTCGCCGAACCGGTCGCGCCGCCGGCCGGGGCCGACGAAGACGCAGACCCAGGGGCGATCGCCGCCGCCGCCCTGGGCCTCCAGCCGCGTCAACGCATCCAGCAGCAGGGCCTGACCCTTCCAGCGGGTGAGGCGCCCCGGCAGCATGATGATCGCGGCATCTTCGGGCAGCCCCCATTGATCGGCCAGTGCCTGGATGCGGGGGCCACGTACTACGGCAGGGTCGAAACGCGCCGTATCGGCACCGCGCGGGATCACGCGCAATCGGTCCGGCCCCACCCGATAATCGCGGGTCAGGCGCCGGGCGATGAAGGCGCTGATGGCGATCACCCGCTGGCCGGAGGCCATGACGGCGTTATAGCGCCGCTTGCCCGGTATGTTCTCGCGATAGACGCCGTGCCAGGTGGTCACCAGCGGCACGCCGGTCAGCCGGCAGGCCAGCGCCGCCGACCAGCCCGGCGCGCGCGAACGCGCATGCACCAGATGCACGCCGCGGGCGCGGATTTCCTGCGCCAGCCGGCGGGCGTTCAGCAGGATCGAAACCGGATTTTTGGCCCGTAGGTCCAGAGGAACATGGATGCTGCCACCATAGGTCAGGCGCGGCAGCATGCGGCCGCCCGCGCAGGCCGCCAGTGCCACGCCCCCGGCCTGCGTGATCGCCTGTGCCATGTCGATCGTGCCCTGTTCGATTCCGCCGGCATCGAGCGCGGGCAGAACCTGAAGGATGACAGGGCGGGCGACAGGCATGTCCATGGATACCTGTCTAGCATGAATGGACCGGCCGCGCATCGGCCGGCGGCCAGGCCTTGGCGCAATTTATCACGATTACGTGATATGTGATCGTGTAACATCGACATCCGGATCGGGCTTGGGTATAGAGATGGTCAAGGGGCCGAAGCGCCTCCAAGAAGACAGAAGAACAAGAAGAATCAAGAAGACACGGAAACCTTCATGAAGAAGGGCGAGCGATAGCTGCCGTCCCTTTTCCCGGTGCCGCCCTGCCTGTGACCGACCTGTGTCGGAGTCCAGGGGCGGCACCGGGCTATACCTGTTTTTCCTGATTATTCTCTTCCTCAGGTCTTGGTGCACAGGGTGCACCCGGTGCTGTTTGCATCCGGGGCGTTCTGGACTATCCAGAGCCGATGAAGCGCGTTCTCGTGATCAAGCTTGGGGCGCTGGGCGACCTCGTCCTGGCCTTCGCGCCTTTTGCGGCCATTCGCGCCCGCTATCCCGATGCCTACATCACGCTCATGACAACAGCGCCCTTCGCGGCGCTGATGGAGACAGCCCCGTGGTTCGACCACGTGGTGGTGGATTCCCGGCCCGCCTGGCGGGACCTGCGCGGCCTGATGCGCCTGCGTCGGCAGATGGCGGGATTCGACGCGGTGTACGACCTCCAGACCTCCGGCCGGTCCTCGCGCTATTTCCGGCTGGCTGGACGCCCGCGCTGGTCGGGCATCGCGACGGGGGCCTGCTGGCCGCATGACAACCCGCAGCGCGATTTCATGCACACCCGCGCCCGCCAGCGCGACCAGTTGCGCCGGGCCGGCATTGATGATGTGCCAGATCCCGACCTGTCCTGGCTCGCCGATGGAGGCCCGATGGTACCGGGGCCATATGCCTTGCTGGTGCCGGGGGCTGCGCCGCACCGGCCCGCCAAGCGCTGGCCCGCCGAACGGTTCGGCGCACTGGCCCGCCTGCTGGCGGCACGCGGGCTGACGCCGGTCATTGTCGGCACGGCGGGCGAAGCCGATCTGGCGGCGATCATCCGCGCCGCCTGCCCTGAGGCGGTGGACCTGACCGGCCGCACCAGCCTGCCTGAACTGGCCGGGCTGGCCGGCCGCGCGACGCTGGCGGTGGGCAACGATACCGGGCCGATGCATCTGGCCGCCGCCATGGGCTGCCCCTGCACCGTACTGTTCTCGCGCGACAGCGACCCGGCGCGTACGGCGCCGCAGGGCCGCGCGCCGGGGCAGGTACGGGTGCTGCGGGTTGACGATCTGGCGCTTCTGGGTGTGGAGAGGGTTGCGGCCTCGGTCGCCTGACGCCATTACAGGCTCTTCCTGTTTATCGGAGCATCGACATCATGCCTGCCATCACCCTGCCTGACGGATCCGTTCGCCATTTCGACGGGCCGGTGACGGGGACGACGGTGGCGGCGTCCATCGGGCCCGGCCTGGCCCGTGCCGCGCTGGCGATGGTGGTCGACGGCAAGGAATTGGACCTGTCGCGCGAAATCGCGCACGACGCCTCGGTGCGCTTCATCACCCGCAAGGACGATGCGGCCCTGGAGATGATCCGCCACGACGCCGCCCATGTGCTGGCCGAGGCGGTGCAGTCGCTGTGGCCGGGCACCCAGGTCACGATCGGCCCGTCGATCGAAAATGGCTTCTATTACGATTTCTATCGCAACGAGCCCTTCTCGCCGGAGGATTTCGCGGCCATCGAGGCCCGCATGCGCGAGATCATCGCGGCCAACGCCCCTTTCGCGCGCGAGGAATGGCCGCGTGAAGAGGCGATCCGCTTCTTCGAGAACAAGGGCGAGCGCTTCAAGGCCGAACTGATCCGCGACCTGCCGGAGAGCGAGACGATCTCGATCTACCGCCAGGGCGAGTGGCTGGATCTGTGCCGGGGCCCGCATATGCGCGGCACCGGCGATATCGGCACCGCCTTCAAGCTGATGAAAGTGGCCGGCGCCTATTGGCGCGGCGACCACCGCAACCCGATGCTGACCCGCATCTACGGCACCGCCTGGCGCGACCAGAAGGAACTGGACGCCCACCTGCACCGGCTGGAGGAAGCCGAGCGCCGCGACCATCGCCGCATCGGCCGTGAGATGGACCTGTTCCATATCCAGGAAGAGGCCGTGGGCTCGATCTTCTGGCACGCGAAGGGCTGGCGGATCTACACCGCGTTGCAGGACTATATGCGCCGCGCCCAGATCCGTGGCGGGTATGAGGAAGTCCGCACCCCGCAACTCGTCGACCGCGCGCTGTGGGAGGCTTCGGGCCACTGGGATAAATATCGCGAGCACATGTTCATCGCGACGGTGGAGGACGAGGACAAGACCCTCGCCCTCAAGCCGATGAACTGCCCGTGCCACGTGCAGATCTTCCGCCACGGCCTGCGCTCGTATCGCGAACTGCCGCTGCGCATGGCCGAATTCGGCGCCTGCCACCGCTACGAGCCCTCGGGCGCGCTGCACGGCATCATGCGCGTGCGCTCCTTCACGCAGGACGACGCGCACATCTTCTGCACCGACGACCAGATCGCCGCCGAGACCGCGCGCTTCGTGCGCATGCTGGCCGAAGTCTATGCCGATCTGGGCTTCGAGAGCTTCCGCGTGAAGTTCGCCGACCGTCCGGAGCAGCGGGCCGGCACCGACGAGACCTGGGACAAGGCCGAGGGCGCGTTGATCGAGGCCTGTCGCCTGGCCGGCGTGGAGTATGAATACAACCCCGGCGAGGGCGCCTTCTACGGTCCGAAGCTGGAGTTCGTGCTGCGCGATGCCATCGGCCGCGACTGGCAGTGCGGCACCTTGCAGGTCGATTACGTGCTGCCCGAACGGCTGGACGCCAGCTATGTCGGCGAGGACAGCGCCCGCCATCGCCCGGTGATGCTGCACCGGGCCATCCTGGGTTCGTTCGAACGCTTCCTGGGTATCCTGATCGAGCAATATGCCGGCCGGTTCCCGCTGTGGCTGGCGCCGGTGCAGGTGGTGGTAGCCTCGATCGTCACCGATGCCGCGCCCTATGCCGATCAGGTCGCCGCCGAACTGCGCGCGGCGGGCCTGACGGTCGAGACCGATACGCGCAGCGACAAGATCAACGCCAAGATCCGCGAGCACAGCCTGGCGCGGGTGCCGGTGATCCTGGTCGTGGGTCGCAAGGAGGCCGAAGAAGGCACGGTGGCCATGCGCCGCCTCGGCGGCGCGGCCCAGGAGGTCCTGTCGCTGGACGCGGCGGTGGAAAGCCTGGCGGAGGAAGCCCTCCCCCCCGACCTGCGCCGCAAAGCCTGATTGTAAATGCGCGCTGGTGGCGATCCGGCGCGCGTTTCCTGCGCTCCGATGCTCACGGCCCATAAGGCCGCTCCGCTTCGGTGCTCGGAAACCCACGACGGGCGCGGCCCTTCGGGCCGCTCTCGCTCACCAGCCCCCATTTCCAATCAGGCTTTCGGGCGTGACCGGGGCATGAATGCGCGGTGCTAGTGGCGATCCGGCCGGCATTTCGTGCCCTGCGGATCGCCATCGCAGCATCGTTTCCTGTCTCGGCGGGGCCATGACCTGCTGCATTCAGGGGGCAACAGCGAGGCATCTGCTGCCGGTGCATGGCTGAATCGAACGGTCATGCGACGAGAATGCTTGATCTGGATAGCCTGTTTGGGTCAATAACGGCCAGTCCGGAAAGCCATCGCGCCGTTCCGGCCCTATAGCTGGAACAGGCCCTGGGGATGGAAACCGCCCAGGGCGCGGGATGCGGCCACGCTTCATCCCACAGACGCGGGCGCGACAGGCGAACGCGCCGGTCCTGGTGGGCTCGGGCGACAGAATGCCCCGGACATGAAGACAAATACAGGAGCCGACCATAGCCAGACCTCCGATGCCCACTCCGCCTAACCGCGAGGGCCCCCGTGTCAATGAGGAAATCCGCGTTCCGCAGGTGCGTCTGATCGACGCGGAGGGCGAGATGCTCGGCGTCATGCCCACGCGCGATGCCCTGGCACGGGCTTATGCCGTTGGCCTCGATCTGCTGGAAATCAGCCCGAACGCCGAACCGCCGGTCGCCAAGATCCTCGACTACGGCAAGTTCAAGTACGAGCAGCAGAAGAAGCGGAACGAGGCCCGCAAGAAGCAGAAGGTCATCGAGATCAAGGAGGTCAAGGTCCGGCCGAACATCGATGAGAACGACTATCAGGTGAAGATGCGCGCCATGAAGTCGTTCATCGGCGAGGGCGACAAGGTCAAGGTGACGCTGCGTTTCCGTGGTCGCGAGATGGCCCACCAGGACCTCGGCATCAAGGTGCTGGAGCGTATCCGCACCGAAATGGACGAACAGGCGAAGGTCGAGCAGATGCCCAAGCTCGAAAACCGCCAGATGATCATGGTGCTCTCGCCCCGCTGAGCGGGACGGCACTCTGAGCAGAAAAAAGCCCGGACGGCTCGTCCGGGCTTTTTTTATGGCGTGTCGGCGTCCGGCGGCAGTCTCCATTGGGGCCGCACGGTAGCCGCGCCGCCCTTCCTGGCCCGGACCACTGCGGTATCCAGCGCCGAGAGGAAGGTCGAGCGATCGGCACGGGTAAAACCGCGCCCGCCTTGCATGATCGCCCCGGTGGAGCGCAGATCCTCCATCAGGTTGCGCATGGCCAGCGCCATGCCGATCGCGTCCGCGTCCAGCACCCGGCCGCGCGGGTCCAGCACGCAGGCCCCGCTCGCCACGCATCGCGCCGCCAGCGGAATATCGGCCGAGATCACGATATCCTGCGCGCCGGCCTGCTCGGCGATCCAGTCATCGGCGACATCCATCCCCTGGGTCACCACCACCCGCTCGATCAGGGGAGAGGACGGAATCGCGATCATCCGGTTCGACACCACGTACGTGTGCAGCCCATGGCGCAGCGCCACGCGGTAGGTCTCGTCGCGGACGGGGCAAGCGTCGGCGTCTATGAAGATCCGGGTCAGAACGCCCCCCTCACGGCGTCAGCACGAATGTGGCCGACGCGCTGGCCGAGACATCCTGCTGTTCGGCCGGCGCGCCGGGCGCCACGGGCGCCGAAGCGGCGCGGGCCATCATCATCATCGGCATCGGGCGCGGCATGCCCCGGTCGGAGAGCGAGATCGAGCGGATCGAGGCGACTTTCAGCCCCAGCACTTTGGCGGCCGCTTCGGCCCGCTGCCGCGCATCGGTCAGGGCGGCGGCCTCGGCCTGGCGCATCAGGCTCTGGCGCAGGTCGGCCGACAGCGACCAGTCGAGGCCGCTGAGGGCCAGCCCCTTGGCCTGAAGCTGGCCGACCAGCGTCAGCAGTGCCGCGCCGTCGGCGCCCGTCAGGCGGATGGTCTGGCGGGCCGTCCAGGCCGGGGCTTTGCCGCCGTCGTTATGATCGGCCGAATAATTCTCGGTCACGGTCGTGAAGTTGCCGGCCTTGCCGGCGTCGATGGCCGTGTTGGCCAGGGTATTCACATGCGCCTGGGCCGCGGCGGCGCTGGCGGCGCTGGCCTCGGCGAACAGGGTGGCCGTCAGCTGGTCGGGCGCGGCATGGACGGTGCCGGTGCCCGACAGGGTCAGCGCGGTGCCGGCCGGGGCGTGGCGGGGGAGCATTTCCGGCATGCCCGGCCCCTGGTCGGGCGGCATGTCCTGGGCGGAGGCGGCGAGCGGCACGAGGGTCGCGGCGGTCAGGGCGCAGGCCCCAAGAGCAAGGCAACGGAACGCGGTCATGAATGCGTATCTTCCTTCAGCGCCATCAGGGCGCGGCGCAGTTGAACGATTCCCGAACGGACTTTCCCTTCCTGACACAGATGCGTGCCCTGGGCGCGCAGATCGTCGACATCGTGCCGCAGGGGCGGTCCATAGGCGTCGATGGCGGCGGCCAGTCGGTTGCAGAAGGCGCGGCTGTCACTGGTGACGACGACCGGATGGCTGGGCTGCGCCGCCTCATGGTCACCTGCTGTCATTGAGGCTTCCATGTCCGGTGGGGGAGCCTGGCCGCACAGGCAGAGGCTCATGACCGCCAGCGCCGTGATCGCAAGGGGCTGTGAATTCATGAAATCGAGCCTAGGGTTCGTCATGTGTCACCCTCATGGGGCGATCGTGAAGTCTCCGTTACCCGAGCCGGAGCCGGGGTTGGGGCGGCGTTTCGCCGGGGCAGTCGGCCGGCCCGCGGGGCTTCGCGCGGCACCGGCATCACCATCCGTACCGCCAGCCCCGGCTGGCGCGGATACAGGCGCAGCGTGCCGCCATGCAACTGCACGATCGCCTGCACCAGCGACAGGCCCAGCCCGGCGCCGGGCGTGTTGCGCGCGGCTTCGGCGCGGAAGAACCGTTCCGAGGCGCGGGCAAGGTCGGCTTCGTTCATGCCGATCCCTTCGTCTGTGACGGCGATCGAGACCACATCGCGGGTCGGCGTGGCCAGGGCCAGGCCGGGCAGGGCAGGGCCCAGGGCGGCAGCCAGGGTCACGGTGCCGCCTTCAGGGGAGAATTTGATGGCATTGTCCAGCAGGTTGGCCACCGCCTGCTGCATCATCGCCCGGTCGCCGTAAAAGGGCACGCTGGGTGGCAGGCGCAACACCAGATGGATCTGGCGCTCTTCGGCCACGGCTTCGTACAGGTCGCCGATATCGGCCAGCAGCGGCACCAGGTCGAACGGCGCGAAGGCCGACCGGCGGGACCCGGCCTCGATCTGCGCGATGCGCAGCAGGGCCTCGAACACCGAAGTGACATTGTCCAGGTCGCCCACCGCGCGTTCCACGGCCGTGCGCAACTCCCCGGTGTCGCGGGCGTGCAGGGCGGCATCCTCAAGCTGGGTGCGGGCACGGGTAATGGGCGTGCGCAGGTCATGGGCGATGGCGTTGGAAACCTGCCGCACGCCGTCCATCAGGCGCACGATGCGGTCCAGCATCTCGTTGATCGCCTCGGCTACCTGGTCCAGCTCGTCGCCATTGCCGACCAGCGGCATGCGGCGTGACAGGTCGCCATGCGCGATGGCCTGCGTCGTCTGCGCCACCGACTTGATCATGCGCCGGAACATGCTGTGTACCAGCGCGGCACCGCTGATCGCCAGCAGCGTGACCATCATCCACGCCCACAGCAGCGAGTCCGTCAGCAACCTGCGCAGCACCGCGCGGGCGCGGATATCGCGCCCCACCAGCAGGCGAAAGCCGCCGGGCAGGTTGAAGGCATGGATCTGCGCGGTGTCACGCATGCCCGCACGCGTGACCTCCAGCGAATACCACCGGTCGTTGCGCACCACCTGGGCCGGCCATTCCGACAGGTTCCCGGCCAAGCGGTGGCCTGTCGGGTCCACCATCAGGTAGATCGCGTCGTCATCCAGATTCTGTTCCAGCCGGTCGTCGATCGTCAGCGCCAGCGTCGGCAGGCCGCCTTCGGTCCAGCGCTGGCTCAGGGCCCGGGCGTCGGCATTGATCGCGGTTTCCACCTGCCGTTCCAGAAAGCCGATGGTGCCCCACCAGATGAACGACATGAACAGGATCGACGACAGGGCAAACAGCAGCCCGTAGCCCAGCGAGAAGCGCAGGCCCGCCGAACGTGGCAGCCGGAAGCGCCGCCGCCGTTCTCCGTCGCCCGGAAATGTCTGCCCAGTAGACGACATGACGGGTCGCGCGACCCCGCCCCTAGCGTCCGCCGGTCCCGGACCGGAGCGATCCGGCGCGTGCGGCGGTTCTCCGGGCGGGGGGGGGCGGTGCGGGGCGTTGATATACATGTGCCTTGTCCTGCCTCAGTCCGCGCGCAGCATGTAGCCGGCGTTGCGGATGGTATGGATCAGCGGCGAATCGAAGGGCTTGTCCACCTTCTGGCGCAGGCGCGAGACATGGACGTCGATCACGTTGGTCTGCGGGTCGAAATGATAGTCCCACACGCCTTCCAGCAGCATGGTGCGGGTCACGACCTGGCCGGCATGGCGCATCAGATATTCCAGCAGCCTGAATTCGCGCGGCTGGAGGTCGATCCGCTGGCCGTTGCGCCGTACGCTGCGCGACAGCAGGTCGATTTCCAGGTCCGCCACGTTCAGGCGCGTCTGGGGCGCGTTCTCGTTGCGGCCGCGCCGCGACAGCGCCTCGACCCGCGCCAGCAATTCGCTGAAGGCGAAGGGCTTGGTCACGTAATCGTCGCCGCCCGCCTTCAGGCCCTGCACACGGTCGTCCACATCGGCCAGTGCCGACAGCAGCAGGACCGGGGTGGTGTTGTTCTGGGCGCGGATCGTCTCCAGCAGCCGCAGCCCGTCGATGCCGCCCGGCAGCATGCGGTCCAGGATGATCAGGTCGAAATTCTCGCTGACCGCCAGGAACAGCCCGTCCTTGCCGTTATCCACCGGCTCGACCAGGTGCCCGGCCTCGCGCAGGCCCTTGGCGACGAAATTGCGTACGGTCGGATCATCCTCGACGACCAGGATATGCATGTCGGTCCCGCTCCGCTCTGGCTTCGCATCGGCACGGTCGAAGCATGCTTCTCCGCACCAAACGAAGACCTTACCCGCCCTGCGGGGGGCTGGCCAGTGCGACGGAGGTTGCTAGTCGTCCATGTCTGCCGGGCGATGGGCGACAATCACGGGCACCGTCAGTTCGGTACCGTGTCGGAGGATGCGGACCTGCACGGTCGATCCGGGCCGTTCCGCCGCCACCGCGCGGATCAGGGTGCGGGCGCTGTCCACCGGTTCCTCGCCCACGGTCAGCACGATATCGCCGGTCCGCAGCTTCGCCTTCGCCGCCGGGCCGCCCCGGTCGATATCGGTGATGCGCACGCCGGCATGGCCCTCGCCATCGGCCAGAGTCACGCCCAGCCAGCCGCGATCGATATGTCCGCTGCGACGCAGTTCGGCGACGATGGGGGCTACGATTTCCGAGGGAATGCCGAAGCCGATGCCGACCGAGCCGCCTGTTGGCGAAACGATGGCGGTATTCAGCGCCACCACCTGCCCGCCGAGATTGAAGGACGGCCCCCCCGAATTGCCGGGATTGATCGGGGCGTCGAGTTGCAGGAAATCGTCGAACGGGCTGGCCCCGATATCGCGCCCGCGCGCCGAAACGATGCCCGCCGTAACCGAGGAGCCCAGCCCGAACGGATTGCCCGCCGCCATCACCCAGTCGCCCACATTCACCTGCCGGCTGTCGCCCCAGGTGACGAATGGCAGCGGATGCGGCGCCTGGATGGTGATGACCGCGATATCGGTCAGGTCGTCGCTGCCCACCAGCCGGGCCGGGTATTCCGTGCCGTCGGAAAGCGAGACGGTGATGCGGTCGGCCTCGCCCACCACATGGGTATTGGTCACGATCACGCCGCTCGGGTCGATGATGAAGCCCGATCCGGCCCCCAGCATTTCCTCGCCGCGCGAGCGCATCCGGTCGCGGAACCGGTGTTCGAAGGGCGTGCCCTTCACGCCCGGCGGCACCGGCTGATGCTTGCCCGGATTATCCGCGTCCTGCGTCACGGCGATGTTGACGACCGCCGGCACCACCTTGCGCACCAGCGGCGCGAAGGTCAGCGGCCCGGAGGTCACGATCGCCGGTACCGGTGGCGCGAACAGCGCCGTATCGTCGGCCCGTGCGGGTGCGGCCCATGACGGGCACAGCACCAGCGCGGCGGCGAATGCGGGCGGGGCGAGAAGGAAGGGCCGGCTTGCCGTCCGCCGCATGGGCTGGGAATCCTGGTCAGGGCGCATGGTCGGCGCGTTGCAACATCGCCACGTTACCTCAGGATGACCTCGCCGTCATGTCCGTGCAGGCCGTCGCGATCCGGTCGATGGGGCGGCCTCGGCCGGGTTCTCGGGCCAGTCGTGCCGTGGGTAGCGGCCGCGCATGTCGCGGCGCATGTCCGCCCAGCCGCCGGTCCAGAAACCCGCAAGGTCGGCCGTGATGGCCTGCGGCCGTCCGGCCGGCGACAGCAGCGCGATCTGCAATTTCACCTGCCCGTCGGCCAGGCGCGGCGTCGCGCGCAGCCCGTAGAAGGTCTGCGCCCGCGCCGAGGCCGTCGGCACCGGCTGGGTATAGTCGATCGGCACCCGCCCGCCGGGTAGGTCCAGCGCCGTGGGCAAGGCCCGGTCCAGCCAGGTCAGGCGCGGATGGTCCAGTCGCGCCCGCAGCATCGTCAGCACATCCAGCGCCGCGACCTCCGACAGGCGGCTCAGTCCGCCCAGCCACGGCGCCAGCCAGCTTGCCGCTTCCGCCGCCAGTGCTGTGTCCGACAGATCGGGCAGATCCTCATGGCCCGGCAGGGCGCGCGCCAGCATCACGCGGGCCTGGAACTGCCGGGCGGCCGGCGTCCAGCCCAGCGTGGTGTCCAGCCGGTCGGCCGCCTGACGCAGCAGCAGGTCCGCCACCTCGTCGGCCGCCGCCGTCACCGTGCGGTCGCGTAGCACCAGCGCCCCCAGCCGCAGGCGGCGCCGCGCCAGCACCGATCCGGTCACCGGGTCCAGCGTCGTTTCCACCTGCTCGGTGGCGCGGCGGCGGATGGTCTCGGGCAGATTGTCCGGGTCCAGCTTCGCGGCCAGCCGGATTTCCGCCGCCGTGCGCACATGCAGCGTGGCCACCGCCAGCAGGCCGGCATCCGCCAGCTTGTCCGCACGCCCCAGCTTCGCCCCGCCGCCGCCAGACAGGCGGAAACTGCCGGCCTCCCCCCGTCGCTGGGCGATACGGTCGGGGAAGGCGGCGGCCAGCAGCGCCGCCGCGTCGCCCTGGGCGGCGACGGTACCGCGCAACCCCAGCCGCCGGCGATACTGGTTGGCCGCCTGACGGATGCGCACCAGCGCGCCGCGATCGGCATCCGCATGGTCGCCGCCGGCGATCAGGTCCAGCCGCAGGGCGATATCGGCGGGCGGCACGGCGGGGGCGCCCCCTCTGCCGCCCGGCGCGGGGCGGGCGCGCAACGGGTCGCGCTCTTCCAGCAACGCGGCCAGATCGGCGGCCAGCGCGGCCTCGCTCGCATCGCGCGCCGACAGCATCATCGCCGCCAGACGCGGATGCGCGCCCAGTGCGGCCATCCGTTCGCCTTCCGGGGTGACGCGCGCATCCTCATCCATTGCCCCCAGCGCGGCCAGCAGGGTGCGTGCGGCCTCGAACGCCCCATTGGGCGGGGCATCGGGCAGGGGCAACTGCTCGGGCGGCGTGCCCATGGCGGCCTGCCACGCGGCGGTGTCCAGTCGCAGGCCGGTCAGCTCGGCGTCCAGAATCTCCGGCCGGTCATGCGGGGCCATGCCGCGCCCGGTGGCCTCGCTCCACAGACGGATTCCTACCCCCGGCGCCTCGCGCCCCGCGCGGCCGGCGCGCTGGGTGGCGGCGGCGCGCGAGATGCGCACCGTGTCCAGCCGCGTCAGGCCGGTGCCGGGGTCCAGGCGCGGGCTGCGCCGCCATCCGCCATCCACCACCACCTGCACGCCCGGTACGGTCAGCGAGGTCTCGGCGATCGAAGTCGCCAGGATCACCCGTCGTGCGGTCCCCGGCCGGGGACGCAGCACGCGGTCCTGCTCGCCCGGCGGCATCTCGCCATACAGGGGCAGGATCTCGGCCGGCGCCCCCGCCAGCGCGGTCTGGGTGCGGCGGATCTCCCCCACACCGGGCAGGAAGGCCAGGATATCGCCCTCATGCTCGGCCAGCGCGGCGCGAATGGCGCGTGCCATGGCATCGGGCAGGTCGCGCAGATGGGTGATGTCGCGCGGTGCGTGATGGATCGTGACCGGAAAGGCCCGGCCGGCGCTTTCGATCAGATTGGCGCCCATCAGCGCGGACAGGGCGGCGCCGTCCATGGTGGCCGACATCGCCACCAGCCGCAGGTCCGGCCGCAGGCTGCGCTGGGTATCCAGGCAGAAGGCGAGCGCCGCGTCGGCATCCAGCGAGCGTTCGTGGATTTCGTCCAGAATCACGCAGGCCACGCCGTCCAGCGTCGGGTCGGACAGCAGGCGCCGCACCATCAGCCCCTCGGTCACCACCTCGATCCGCGTGCGGTCCGAAACGGCGGATTCCAGCCGCGTGCGGTAGCCCACGAGGCCACCGGCTTCCTCGCCGATCAGCGCCGCCATGCGCTGTGCCGCCGCACGGGCGGCTAGCCGGCGCGGCTCCAGCATCACGATCCGCCCGTCGTCGCGCCAGGGGGCATCCAGCAGCGCCAGCGGCACGGTGGTGGTCTTGCCCGCGCCGGGCGGGGCCACCAGCACGGCCGAAGGGGTTTCCATCAGGCTGGCGCACAGATCGGGCAGGATCGCGCTTACCGGCAACTCGGCCGGAATCGAAACCCTGGGATGGGCGGGGCTTTGCAGGGCGGGATCGAATTCCATATCCTGCTTATGCGTCCATGGCCTGGAACCGGCAATCCACCGGCTTGCACCGCCGTTCCGTCCTTCGCCTTTCCTGATTTTCCGGAGCCTCCGTTCTTGATCCTGTCCCTGTCCGCGTTCGCGGCACCCCGCCAATCCCGGCCGTTCCTGTTCGGTTCGCTGCTGTCGTGGCTGGTGCCGATGCTGGTCGTCCTGGGCCTCGCCCCCGCCCCCCACGCCCTGGCGGCGGAAAGCGCCGCGCAGACCAGCGAGCGCGATATCGCCACCCTGGTGACCGATACCGACCATTATCGCCCCGGCACGACGCTACAGGTGGGCCTGCGGCTGCGGCTGAAGCCCGGCTGGCATACCTACTGGATCAACCCGGGTGACGCGGGCGAGGCCCCGACCCTTGCGGTACAGGCCAGCGGCGGTGCCACCGGCACTTCGGGCACCATCGCGTGGCCGGCGCCTGAGCGCCTGCGCGACGGGCCGCTGATGTCCTACGGCTATACCGGCGACGTGTTGCTGCCGGCCACATTGACGCCTTCCGGAGCGGGTGACGCCCCGATGGTGCTGAAAGCCACTGCCGAGTGGCTGGTCTGCGCCTCGGTCTGCGTGCCCGAACAGGGGACGTTCACCCTGACGCTGCCGGCTGGGGAGCCCGCGCCTTCCGCCGAGGCGCCCCAATTCGCCCGGGCGGCCCAGGCACGCCCGATGGACTCGCCTTTCGCCGCCACGATCACGCCTGACGGAACGCTGAGTCTCACGGGTGCGGGCCTGATCCCGGCCGCAGTGCGCGAGGCGTGGTTCATGCCTCTCGTGACCGGCGCCATCGACCAGGACGCCGACCAGCCCCTGAAGGTCGCGGACGGCACGCTGACCCTGGCGTTGAAACCGGGCGATGCCTTTCATGCGGCCCCCACGCTGGATGGCGTGCTGATGCTGAAGGACCCGGCGGACGAGACGCGCGCGCTGTCGATCGCCGCCCGGCCCGGCCCGGCGACGGCTGCCCCTGCCACATCTCCAGCCGCAGCCCCGGCCGCTCCCGCTGTGACGGCACCGCTGCCCGTGCCGGAGGGGGCCGCGGGCGGCCTGCGCATGCTGTTGCTGGCCTTCGTGGGCGGGCTGATTCTGAACCTGATGCCCTGCGTTTTCCCGGTCCTGATGATGAAAGCGATGGCGCTAACCCGCCTGGCCGGCGCGCATACCATGGCGCGTCTCGCAGGGGCTGGTGCCTATGCCGCCGGCGTGGTCGGGGCGTTCATGGTGCTGGGCGGCATCATGCTGACGCTGCGTGCGGCCGGGGCGGTAGCCGGCTGGGGCTTCCAGTTCCAGTCCGCCGCCTTTGTTGCCGCCGTGTGCTGGCTGCTGTTCGCCGTGTCGCTCAACCTGCTGGGCGTGTTCGGCATGGGCAACGGCGTTGCGGCACTTGGCGGCGCCGGGGTTACGCGCGGCGGATATATGGGTGACGCGATGACCGGCGTGCTGGCCGTGCTGGTCGCCACGCCCTGCACCGCGCCCTTCATGGGCGCCGCGATCGCGGGCGCGCTCACGGCGCCGGCCTGGGTGGCGATGGCGGTGTTCATCGCCATGGGCGCCGGGCTGGCCGCGCCCTATCTGGTCCTTGCCGGCGTGCCTGCGCTGGCACGCTACCTGCCGCGCCCCGGCGCGTGGATGGATATCCTGCGCCAGGGCCTGGCCTTCCCGATCCTGGCCACCTGTGTCTGGCTGATGTGGGTGCTGGCGTTGCAGGCCGGCGCGACCGCGATCGCTGTGCTGGGCGCCGGACTGGTGCTGGTCGGGCTCGCGGCGTGGCTGACCGGCCTAGCGCAAGGTATGGCCATGCGCGACGGGCCTGTGCGGCAGATCCGCCTGTGCCGCGCCCTGGCCCTGATGGCGCTGGCGGTGGCAATGGCGATGCTGCCCGGCCTGCGCGGGGGCAGCACGGGTGCAGATGCCGGCTTGGTCGCGTCCGGCCCTGCCGGCACCGAGGCCTTTTCACCCGCGCGGCTGGCGGCGCTCCAGGCGCAGGGGCGCCCGGTCTTTGTCGACATGACGGCCGCGTGGTGCATCTCCTGCCTGGTGAACGAGCGGGTGGCCCTCTCATCCGCCCCCGTGCAGGCGGCATTCCGCGCGCAGCATGTGGTCTACATGAAGGGCGACTGGACCAATCGTGACGCCACGATCAGCGCGTTTCTGGAAGCGCATGGTCGGGCGGGCGTGCCGTTCTATGTCTATTACCCGCCGGGGAACGGGCAGCCGAAAGTCCTGCCGCAGATCCTGACCAGCGGGTTGGTGCTGGATGCGCTGAAAGGATGACACGGCGGCTGGCAGCGGCCTCTGCGCGTCCATTCGTCGATCACTAATTGCTTTCCAAAGGCTCAGCCTTTGGCGGGTTTCAGGGCAGCGCCCTGAGACGTGCCGCCAACACTGAACGAACGAGGGCGGCGGATCGGCTCCACCGCCCTCGTTCGTCGGCTCAATAGCCGTTGCTGGTGTCGGGCGTGCCGGTTGCCGAGGACGTGGCCGTTCCGGACGGTACGGTCAGGTAGCCGGGTTGTGGCGACTTCACGCGCGGAGCCGGGGCGGCGGCCTCGGGTGCCGGGCCACCGGTCGGGAAGATCGCGTTCGGTTCGCTGGGCACGGCGGCCGGGGCAACGGGCGCGGCGGGGACCGCTGCTGCAACTGCGGGGGTTGCTGCCACTGCGCCGGTCGCCGCAGCGTCGGGGCTACCGGGCACACCGAGCTGCTGCTGCTGGATCGCGCTCGGTGACGTGCCGGCGGTATCGACCAGCCAGTCCGTCAGATGATGCCGGATCTGGAATTCCAGTTCGACATTCATGTCCTTCATCATCTGCGACGTGATCGCATAGAGATTCGCCGGCGAATCCGCATTGCCGTCGCTGTCCGATGCGGTCGAGCCGAACGTGCGCCGCACATGGGCCTCGGCATAGCCCGCATGCTGGCCGTTGGGGCTGGAGACGTCGAGATGGACATCCATCTGGCCTTCCAGCGTGCCGCCCGGCTGGTGCAGGATCGAGGCCCGGTCGATGGTGAAGACGGCACCGCCGGTGGTGCCGGCCGCCATCAGCCGGTCGGTCGCCATCTGGCGTAGCGCCTGGTCGGGCGGCGTGGGCGCGCGCCCCGAAATATCGCCCGGCACCGTGCCCGGCTGCCCGTTATCGGCAATATTGATCGTCGCCACATTCAGGTGGAGCACCGGCAGGTAGTCGTAGCGCAGCGGCGCGAAATTCGGCGGCGGCCCGTCGCTGCACGCCGCAAGCGGCAGGAGCGGACAGGCAAGCAGAAGCAGCATGGGCAACCGGGCAGCCCGGCGGGACGGACGCATGAAGGAGTTCTCCGACGGTGGGGTCGATACGGGACGTCGCGAGAAAACTGCCGTTCCATGCCCGCCCGGTCAATCCGTTACGGGGCCGCCCACCTCATCGCGGCCGAAACGGAAACTGATATTGCAGAAGGCACAATGCATGCTGATGGTCCCGTCTTCGGCCATATGGTCCAGATCCTCGCGGCCGAAGGTCTCCAGAATACCCGACAGCCGCGCCCGGCTGCACCGGCAGCCGAAGGCCAGCGCGCGCGGACGGTCGGCGCACACGTCCTCGGCATGGAACAGGCGATAGAGCAGGGCCTCGGACGACAGATCGTCGTCCAGCAGTTCCGCATCGGTCACCGTCGCCGCCAGCGTCATGGCGGTGGACCACATGTCGTCCTCGTCGCCTTCCGGCGGTGTTATGGCCGCGATGCCGCCTTCGGTCGCAATGCGCTCCAGGATCAGGGCGGCAGCGCGCCAGCCGGCATCGGTATGCGTACAGGCCAGCCTTACCCAGCAGGCATGCTGCTCGCTGGTCTCGAAATAATGGGTGGCCATCTCCGACAGCGACGTGCCGGTCATCGCCACGATGCCCTGGTGCAGGTCCGTGTCCGGCCCCTGGTCGACGGTAAAGGCCAGATAGCCGCCGCCCAGCAGTCGGGCCGCGTCGGCATCCGGATCGGTCGCCGCCAGGGCGGCCACCGCGTCATCGTCGGAATGGGCGTGGAAGCGCAGCGCACCGGCATGGGTGCAGTCCGCCACCAGCAGCGAGACCGGGCCATCCCCCTTGGCCTGGAGCGAGAAAGAACCCTGAAATTTCAGCGCGGATGCCAGGCCGCCGACCAGCGCCAGCGCCTCGCCCGCCAGACGCAGGACGATGTCGGGATTGTCATGCCGGCTCAGTAGCGCATCGGCCAGCGCCCCCAGTCGCACCAGCCGCCCGCGCACCGGCCGTCCAGCCAGATAGAACGGCGTCACGCCCTGGGGGATCACCAGGTCGGGGACATCCGGCCGGTGGGCATCGAGAAAGGCGGGGGTATCGATCATACGGGGGCTTCCGAACGGAGGGCGTGTCAGGCCGTCTTCTTAAATGCGGGCGCTGATTTCGGCTTCCAGGGCTTCCAGCCGGATTTCGAAGGCGCGCAATGCTTCTGGCCCGATCTTCTCACGGGTCGCCAGGGCCTTCAGCAGCGCCTGCCGGCAGCGGTCATGCGCCGCGTCCAGGTCTTCGGTCCGCGGCGCGGTGGCCAGGCAGTCCAGATAGGCGTTGCGCAGGACCATCACCCCCGGCCCCGAACAGGGCAGGGTGGCGAAGGCGGCTTCGACGCTTCCTTCCACCCAGCCGGGGGTGGACGGAACGTCCTCGGTGGTCGTCGGGTGGGCGGGCGTTTCGGCCGGTCCTGTCATCGCGACGCGTCCTCTTCTCCGTAATCCTGCCAGTGCTCGCCACCCAGCGCCCAGACCAGCAGGCCCTTCTGCGCGTGCAGGCGGTTCTCGGCTTCGTCGAACACCACCGAGCGGGGGCCTTCGAACACCTCTTCGGTCACTTCTTCACCGATATGGGCCGGCAGGCAGTGCATGAACAGGGCATCGGGCGCGGCCAGGGCCATCAGCCCGGCCGTGACCCGGTATGGGTCGAAGGCCAGCAGGCGCTGGGCGGACTCGCTGTCGGACATGCTGACCCAGGTATCGGTCACTACGCAGTCCGCCCCCGCGACAGCCTCGCGCGGGTCGGTGGTCAGAGTGATGTCGGCACCGCCCTGCCGGGCCCAGGCCACGGTTTCGGCCGGCGGGGCATGGCCATCGGGCGAGGCGAGGCGCAGGCGGAAGCCGAACAGCCGTGCCGCCTCGATGAAGGAGGTGGCGACATTGTTGCCATCCCCGATCCAGGCGATCGTGCGGCCGGCGATCGGCCCGCGATGTTCCTCGAACGTCATGATGTCGGCGAGGATCTGTACCGGGTGCGAATGCGGCGTCAGGCCGTTGATCACCGGCACGCTCGACCATTGCGCCAGCTCGCGCAGCGCCGTCGCGTTGCCGGTGCGCAGCACGATGGCATCGACGAAGCGCGACAGCACGCGGGCAGTATCGGCGATCGTCTCGCCCCGCCCCAGTTGCATGTCGGTCGGCGAAAGCAGGATCACCTCGCCGCCCAACTGGCGCATCCCGACCTCGAAGGAGACGCGGGTGCGGGTGGAGGGCTTGGAGAGCATCAGCCCCAGCGTGCGGCCCAGCAACGGCAAGCGCGGATGCAGCGGGCGTGTCCGCCCATGCTGCATCTGCTTGATGCGGCTGCCCACGTCCAGGATGGCGCGCAGGGTCACGCTGTCGAAATCGCGCAGTTCCAGGAAATGGCGCGGTGCGGCGTGCGTGGCGGGGACGGCAGACAGGGCGTTCATGCCGCGTTCTCCGCATTCTGCGCGGCGGCGGCCTGGTGGGCGCGCAGGCGCAGCGCGGCGCGGCGCAGCCGGCGGCCGGCCTCGGCGCAGTCTTCCTCGGTCAGCACCAGCGGGGGCACCAGACGCAGCACGTTGTCGCCGGCGGTAACGGTCAGCACGCCTTCATGCATGGCCGCATCCTGCATCAGCGCGACCGGGGCCAGGCAGCGCAGGCCCAGCATCAGGCCGATGCCGCGCCACTGGGCGAACAGGTCGGGGAATTCGCTGGCCAGCGAATCCAGTACCTCGGCCAGTTGCGTGCCGCGCGTCTGCACCTGGTTCAGGAAACCGGGGGCCAGCAGCACGTCCAGCACCACGTTCGCCGCGGCGCAGGCCAGCGGGCCGCCGCCGAAGGTGGTGCCGTGCGAACCCGCCGTCAGATATTGCGCCACCGCCTCGGTGGCCAGGATGGCCCCCATGGGGAAGCCGCCGGCAATGCCCTTGGCGGTCGAGAGCACGTCGGGCGTCACCCCCGACCATTCATGGGCGAACAGCCGGCCGGTCCGGCCCATGCCGCTCTGCACTTCGTCCATGCCCAGGAACAGGCCGAATTCGTCACAGACGGCGCGCAGTTCCTGCATGAAGCGCGGATCGGCGATGTTGACGCCGCTTTCGCCCTGCACCGGCTCGATCATGATGCCGGCGGTCTCGGGCGTGATCGCGGCGCGCACGGCATTCATGTTGTTCATCGGCACATGGTCGAAGCCTTCGACCACGGGGCCGAACCCGTCGAGATATTTCGGGTTGCCGGTGGCCGACAGCATCGCCAGCGTGCGGCCATGGAAGGCGCCATTGAAGCAGATGATCCGCGTGCGCTCCGGATGGCCGCCATGGGCCTGCGCCCGGCGGATCATCTTGACCATGCCTTCGTTCGCCTCGGCGCCCGAATTGCAGAAGAAGACGCTGTCGGCAAAGCTGGCGGCGACCAGCCGCGCGGCCAGCCGCTCGGCCTGCGGCACGCGGTACAGGTTCGACACATGCATCACCCGCGCTGCCTGCTGGGCGATGGCCGAGACCAGTTGCGGATGGTCATGCCCCAGCGACGAGGTCGCGATCCCCGCCCCCAGATCCAGGAATCGTCGCCCGTCCACCGCGTACAGCCAGGAGCCTTGGCCCCGCTCGAAAGCGAGATCGGCACGGTTGTAGGTGGGCATCAGGGCGGGGATCATGGAGATCGGAACCTTTATCGTTTCGTTGTCCGGCGTCGTCGGATATCGGTGTGGTTGGCCATAATGGAACGCGAAATGGCCCACGCGCCGCGGCGGGTGGGCCATTTCGCCTCCACCCGCATGATGTGGGCGGGTGTGGCATCAAGTCAAATTCTCTGTGGCCCGCCGGCCGCGTAACGGCCATGCGGCAGGCGGGCCGGCAGGGGTTTCCGGCGGGGATCTTACAGCGACGCGATCACCTTCAGGCCCACCACGGCCGCGTCGGGGATGTGCCCCGTTTCGCCCGGGCGGATCATGTACTGGAATTCCGGCTGGATCAGCAGGCCAGGGCAGGTGTCGATGCCGTAATACGCCTCGATGACGTGGGAGTCCGTCTGCGGCCCGGTCACCTGGCTGCCCAGCGACAGGCCGGCATCCTGGGCGATGGTCTGCCCCGCCCGCTTGCGGTCGCTGACATGATACCAGGAATACAGAATACCCAGCCGGTCGGTCGTGCGCCCCGGAATCAGCCCGTTGAACGAGATGCCGCCATAGGCCTGGTCGGAAATCGACGCGACATGCGGCGTATTATGGATATAGCCGGCCATCAGGTAACCGCCGGCCATCTGGCCGGGGCCACCCTTGCGATAGATCATCTGGTCGCTTTCGAACCAGAACATATCCATCGGTGCGCTGCGTTCACGCCCCGCCTGCGCGACCAGATAGGACGGCTTGGTCCCCAGCGCGTCCGGGTAGCGCGTGGTGTCGTGGGCGTAGCCGAGCACATAATGGCCGGGCAGCTTGTTGCGCGTCAGATAGGGTTCCCAGGTGAATTCCGCCGGCAGCATCAGCCCGGTCGCATTTTCGCTGGCCCACGCCCAGCCGCTGGGGCCGTCGGCCAGCGGCTGCACCTCGTAGGCGCCCACCTGGATGGCGGTATCGCGTGTGGGGCGGAAGCGCGCCCGCGCGCCCCAGGTCGCCTTCGGATAAACGGCGAAGCCCGGATCGACCTTCAGCGCCACCGGCGCCGAGCAGGTGACCATGAACGAACAGATCAGCGGCGAGGTCGCGAAGACGTGGGTCAGCGACATACGGCCGAAGGCGACGTCCAGGCGGTTGTTGAACGCCTTTTTCTCGGCATAGAAATCGACAAGATGCGCCACGACATGGCCCGACAGGCCATAGACCTCCATCAGGTTCACATAGTAATCGCCAACAAGATCATGCGAGATTTCGCGTCCGGCGCGGTTCATGACCAGCGTATGAACGGTCCAGCCGTCGAGCGACCGCGACATCTTTCCCAGGTCGAAATTCATCTGCAGCGTGAATTCGTGCACGTAATCCATGCCGCGCCGGATGCCGCCATTGATGTTGCCCATGCCTTCCGCCTTGTAGGTCAGCGAGAAGGTGAAGCCTTTATCCTGCAGGCGTTTGCGAAACGGCATGATCTGCGGCACCAGATGCCCGGCGGCACCGGTCGGCACGTAATAAGGGTCCGACATGTCGGTGCGCCGCTGTGCATCCACTTCGGAAGGCAGCAGCCACGACAGGCCTTCCTGGTCGGTCAGGGCATCCAGTTCGATCGCATGGTGATGATTGCTGCGATCATAACCATTCGCGGCGTTCGTGCCAGGACCGGCCTTTTTCGCCGACACGGTGCCCTTCGGCTGGACCAGAACCCCCGGATGCGACGGATCGGTACCGCTGTCGATGCCGGTCTTCACGGTGGGGGCGATCACCGGAGTGGCGGCGTGGGCGGCGGGGAGTGTTCCGGCTTCGCCTGCCAGCCCGACAAGGGCGGCCAGCCACAATTTGCCGAGAGCCAGACGGCGAAATGCAGGAGGGAGTGAAGTTTCGCCGTTTGTTCTGGCCGTGAAAGTTCTCACAACGACGGGGCTCCATTTTTGTTATATAGTTATTAACGACGACAAAAACACTACAATTCCTCTTTTTTCAAGAGGAGGGGGCGCCCATTAATGGCGGGGTTCTTGTTATTACATGAGGTGATCGATATCGGCGGGATAATGACGGCATCCTGCGGTCGATGACTGCGGGACAGGCCGAAATATCCGCAGGATCACGGTTTTTCAGCGAAAGGGAGGGGCGTGCGCAGTCCGGTCGGGTCGGTCGGAAGACGAAACGCCGTCATTGCGGGGAATGACGTATGGAGCGTTTGTTCCGCGCAATATAAATTAAATTTTATCCATGTTTTGCAACCAAAAATAAACTGGAAGTCATTTTTTATCTTCTCATACCAGATCGGGTTCTTAACCCGTCCTGGGCGCGCCGTATCGGCATGAGAAGACGAAAATTGCTCCAGTAACACAAAGGGTTCGTTTTTCCTGACCTGAAAAACAGATCAATCTGAGGACGGTGTAAAATACTTAAACCGTCATTGATCGATACCCAATTGGTATTAAAACTCTCCGGCGTGCGGACGGCGCCAGTGTGTTGAGCGGCGAAATCTAAAAAAATAATTATAAAACAGGTAGATGCTATATAAGCTCTTGCGTTTGAATACGGAGGAATGCCCGCGGATGCCCTTCCGGACGACGATATTCCTGTTCATCACAAGCCTGTGACCGACGCTGCGCACTGTCTCTCTCGCGGTCTCGTCGGCGATGAGGCAACGCGGCAGTCGGAAGAAAAGCTAAACAGGTATTGATTAAAAAATATTAATCAAAATCGTGGCAAAGTTTGCTTTCACGTTATGGAAAGCCCGGGGGAAGAGGCGTAAGCATCCCAAAGTTTATCGGGCGACGGATTCAGGCATGCGCATGCTTCTGACCCCGGTCCGGCTTGGCCCGAACGCGCCACGTGTGACAGCGAAGCCTCCAACCTTGGAACGGTAGAATGGATAATACAGCGAATCATCGATCTAGGATCAGTGACGGATGCCGGATTGCATTCGTCCTGATCAGCCTGGCCGTCGGGCTGGCCCTTGTCGCCGGCGGGTTCCAGCTCGTCACGCTTGGCGGCTCGTTCTATTATTTTCTGGCCGGTGTCGCCTATGTGGCGCTGGGTGCGCTCTTCCTCGTCAAGGGGCGGGCGTCCTGGGCTCTTTCTCTTTCGGTCGCGATTTTCGTCGCAACGGTCCTCTGGGCGCTTTATGACGCGCCGCAGTTCGCCTTCTGGCCGCTGCTGCCGCGCCTGATGGTGCCGGCCATCATTTTCATGCTCAGCCTGCTGGTCACGGCGACCCTACCGTCCATGCCGTCTTCCACGCGGCAGATCAGCGCCGGCGGTGGCGTGGCGCTGCTGCTCGGCGTGGTCGTGACCCTGGTCGAGATGTTCTCGCCCCATGGCGGCATCCAGGGCGAGGCGCTGGACAAGGCACGCGTGGCCTCCGCCGTGCCGCCCCAGCCCGATGACTGGCAGTTCTATGGGCGCAATGTCGGTGGCACGCGCTATGTGCCCTATACGCAGATCACCCCGCACAACGTCACCGACCTGAAGGTGGCCTGGGTGTATCACACCGGCCGGCGCACCAAGGGCCCCGGCGCGGGCGTTGATGAGAACACGCCGGCACAGATCGGCTCGGTTCTGTATTCCTGCACCCCGGAAAACGTGATTTCCGCGATCGACGCCGACAGCGGCAAGCAGATCTGGCGGTTCGACCCGCACGCCCACACTGCCGAGCACGTCTCGTGCCGTGGCGTCGGCTACTACGACATCACCAAGGATGACAGCCTGACCGACGAGGACAAGCAGGCCGCGGCGGACCAGCCTTGCCAGCAGCGTATCCTGGTCTCCGCCGTCGATGCCCGCCTGTTCGCGCTGGACGCCCATACCGGCCAGCTCTGCACGGGCTTCGGCGAGGGCGGCTATGTCGACGTCAAGAAGAACATGGGCCCGACGGAAAACAGCAAGCGCTATCATCCGACGGCGCTGCCGGTCGTCATGGGCCATCTGGCCGTGATCGGCGGCTGGGTGCGTGACATCGTGCATGGCGAGCCCTCGGGCGTGGTCCGGGCCTATGACACCCGCACCGGTGCCCTGGTCTGGGCGTGGGACGTCGGCGATCCCGACAGCCCGGTTCCGCCCGATGCCGACAAGCAGTTCACGCTGGAAACGCCGAATGTCTGGGCCGTCCCGACCTACGACAAGGCGCTGAACCAGGTCTATCTGCCCACCGGCAACGGTCCGCCCGACTATTGGGGTGGTGACCGCGACGCGGTGAAGAACAAGTTCGGCGCGGCCGTCGTCGCCGTCGACGCCACGACCGGCAAGACCAAGTGGGTGCGTCAGCTGATCCATCACGATGTGTGGGATTTCGACCTGCCGTCGCAGCCGGTGATGTATGATGTGACCAACGCGAAGGGCGAGAAGATCCCGTCGCTGATCCAGACCACCAAGACCGGCCATATCTTCGTCATCGACCGTCGCACCGGCGAGTTCGTGACGCCGGTTGAAGAGCGCGCCGTCCCGACCACGCCGGCCGCGCAGGGCGAGCATCTGTCGCCGACGCAGCCGTTCTCGGTCGGCATGCCCACCATCGGCGCCGATCCGCTGTCCGAGCAGTCGATGTGGGGTGTCAGCACCTTCGATCAGCTCTATTGCCGCATCATGTTCAAGAACTCGGTTTACGAGGGCCCCTTCACGCCGCCTGGCGAGAAGCCCTACATCGAGTGGCCCAGCCTGCTGGGTGGCATGAACTGGGGTGGCATCTCGATCGACGAGGCGAACGACATCATGTTCGTCAACGACATGCGCATGCCGCTGCGGATGATGCTGGTGAATCATGAAGACGCCAAGCATTACAAGATCTCGACCGACGAGGTTCCGGGCTTCATGGGCACGCTGCGTCCCCAGGTTGCCGGCCCCTATTCGGGCGTGCGGATCGACATCCTCCAGTCGCCGCTCCAGGTGCCGTGCAACACGCCGCCTTTCGGCACCATGAGCGCCATCGACCTGCGCACCAAGAAGCTGCTGTGGCAGGTGCCGATGGGAACGGCCGAGCAGCTTGGCCCGATGGGGATCAAGAGCCACCTGCCGATGCCGATGGGCATGCCCACCCTGGGCGGCCCGACGACGACGGCCTCGGGCCTGCTCTTCTTCGCCGGCACGCAGGACTACTATCTGCGTGCGCTGGACAGCATGACCGGCAAGGAACTGTGGAAGGCTCCGCTGCCCGCCGGTGCGGTCGCGGCTCCGCTGATCTACAAGTCCCCCAAGACGGGCAAGGAATATGTCGTGATCTCCGTCGGCGGTGCCAGCCACTCGCCTGACGTGGCCGACGACGTAATCGCCTACGCCCTCCCCGAAGGGACGACGGCCCAGTAAAGACGCGACCCGTCGCGCCAGCTACTGGCACTTCTACGACGCCCCCGCCGTTCCGACGGCGGGGGTTTTTTATGATGCGCGAGGCTTCGGTGCGCGCACCGTTCCCTGCCGGGTTATGCCTGATATGGATGCGATTCCGCTCGCAAGAAAATCGGCGCACAGCCGTATGCGGGCGATGCCGGACCGCTCCGGCGCGATCAGCATGCTCAGTGGCGATGCCGCAAGTGCGTAATCAGGCAGAATGACTTCCAGCCGTCCGTCGGTCAGGCAGTCTTCCACCAGCCAGCGATGGGCGGGGCCGAAGCCCCGTCCAGCCAAAAATGCTTCCCGCGCCGCCAGGCCATGGTCGACGGTCAGCCGTTCCCGGAAAGCAACGGTGTGGTGCGTGCCGTCGGGGGCATGCAGATGCAGCCGCTCCGACCCCTGCACCCGCGACATTCTCACGCCTTCCAGGCCCGCGAGATCCTGCGGGTGGCGCGGCCTGCCATTGGTTTTCAGCCACGCCGGAGACGCGACCAGCAGGCGGTGACTTTCTCCCAGCGGGCGCAGTTTCATCGAACTGTCGTTCAGCGGCCCAAGGCGAATGGCGATATCCACGCCCTCGCGCACAAGGTCGATACGCTCGTCCGTCAGGCCGAATTCGATCCGGATAGCAGGGTACCGGTCCTGAAAGGCATGGACCAGCCTGCCGACATGCAACGTACCAAGCGCCCCGGTGCAGGAAATCCGGACCGTGCCGGAAACCGCCTGCCTGGTCTCTCGCATTTCCTGGCTGGCCTGTTCGACCAGTCCCAGGATACGCAGGCAGTGGGCGTAATAGCGCGCGCCTTCGTCGGTCAGCGTCACCCGGCGCGTGGTGCGGGTAAACAACGGTACGCCGAGCGCATTTTCCAGTTCGTGCAGATGGCGCGTGACGGTCGACTGGCCGATTCCGAAATCACGCGCAACGGCCGTCAGGCTTCTTCGTTCGGCAATGCGTACGAAGGTTCGCATGCGGTCGAGGGTAATGTCAGATTGTTCCATTATCCGGCATAGTCCTATCTGGACACGATCTATAGAGGAACAATGGAGGGCTGCCTATCATGGCCGGGCGTCTCCCTCCTTTCCGATCGCAATGGAAAATGCCTATGAATGTCCTTATCGTCTTTGCTCACCCTGAGCGGCAGTCGCTGAACGGCGCCCTGCTCGACTGCGCCATCGGCGCGCTCGAAGAGCAGGGCCATACAGTAAGGGTTTCGGACCTCTATGCCATGCGGTGGAAAGCCGCTGCCGATCGTGCGGATTTTCCCGATCTTGCGGAAGGAGAGCGGCTCCGGGTCGCCTCCGCCTCGGCGCAGGCCTTCGCCGCGCATGACCTGACGGACGATGTCAGGGCCGAACAGGAGAAGCTGCTCTGGGCCGATACCGTGATCCTGCAGTTTCCCCTGTGGTGGTTCACCATGCCCGCGATCCTCAAGGGCTGGGTAGATCGTGTCTATGCCTGCGGTTTCGCATACGGCGTTGGCGAGCACAGCGACAGGCGTTGGGGCGATCGCTACGGCGAGGGCGTCATGGCCGGCAAACGGGCCATGCTCGTCGTCACCACCGGTGGCTGGGCGGAACATTATTCGCCCAGGGGGATCAACGGCCCGATCGACGACCTGCTGTTTCCGATCAATCACGGTATCCTGTTCTATCCCGGCTTTACCGTGTTGCCGCCTTTCGTGGCCTATCGCGTCGACCGGCTGGACGATCGGGCATTCGCTACCGTGGCGGCGGCGCTTCGCACGCGGATGCAGGCACTGGGCACCATCGCCCCGATCGCCTATCGGCGGCAGAATGATGGCGATTACCGGATTCCGGCCATGGAACTGAAACCCGGCCTGGAAAAGCCAGGTGCGACCGGCTTCGCGCTGCATGTGGACTGAAAACGCCCTCTCCGGAAGGCGCACTCGGCCCGCCCTCCGATGACGGGGCAGGCGGGCAGGGCGCCCGCCGGGTGATGGATCAGTACAGGTCGATGCGCCCTGGCGTCTCGACATAATCGGCGTGCAGCACCTGTTTGGCCATGCGTGCGAACGCCGCCGGATCATGAAGAGCGAAAACGCCCACCAGGGAACGGGCCGCCAATGCGTCGCCGTGGACGAACAGCTTGCGCCCGTTATACCGGTTGAAGAGCGCGGTGGCCTCGCCCAGAGTTTCGGTCTGGAATTCGACCATGCCGCGCGTCCAGGCGGTCTGGCGTGCGAGGTCGTCGGCCGACAGCAGATCGACAATCGGCGTACTGTCCCCTTTCTGCCGGAGCAGGCTGCCAGGGCCCAGCGCGATGGCCTGCCCTCGGCCGCTCATGGTGGCGTTCACCGTTCCGGCCAAGATCAGGGCCTCCGTCATATCTCGCGTACGGGACAGGATGAGCGAGGCGGTCCGGAGCGAAAGCCGGACGTCCCCGGCGGAGAGAACACAAGCGCCATTGCCGCCTTGGACCCAGGCCCGGCCGAAGACCATGCGCATGCCCCTGCCGGCGACGAGTGCCTCCGAATTGCAATCCAGGCAGACCGACCCGCTCTCCAGTGGAAAAGGTGCCGAAATTTCTGCACCCGTGCGCAGGAACCGTACCGTGCCATGCGATGTGGACGGCGCGAGCAACATGGCGCAGGCGGCGGACGCGGCCACGCCCAGTATGTCGCGCCGTCCGTGCCAGCGCATCGTTGCTGGCCCTTCGACATGCGACGGATGGGCGGGTGCATGGAGTGCGCGGCTACGGTCCAGCGTGGACCAGATGGCGCGTGCGCGGATCAGGGCGCCGCGATGGCGGGGGTCGGCGGCCAGCCAGCTCGCCAGCGCACGCTCTTCGCGCGCGTCCAGTTCGCCGTCTTCCATGCGGATCGCCCATCGGGCGGCAATGTCTTCAGTTTCGCCCGAAGCGGGAATGTTTTTTCGGTTTGCGGCTCTCGCGCGAAGGAATGTCATGCTGATCCTGCCCCTTCATAATGAAGGTTCGGCCCAGCAGCACGAGGGCGCGCGCGAGCTGTTTTTCAACCACATTTTCCGTAAGGCCCAGGCGGTCGGAAACCTGTCTGCGAGAAAGCCCTTCGATCTTGCGCAGGATGAATACATGTCGGCACCGTGTCGGCAAACGTTGAACCATGTTGTCCAGTCTGCGAAGTTCCTGTCTTGCATCGATAACATCGTCAGTAGCCGGTCCATCGTCGATAATCGTTGAGTCAGCAAAATCCGCCAGTGAGTCAATGGGAACGATCCGCGCCCGTCGATAATGCTCCAGCACAATGTTGCGAGCGACGGTAAAGAAATAGGCCCGCGGCTGGCGCACCGTGCTGATATCTCTTTCGAGAAGGCGCATGTAGCTTTCCTGCACGATATCGTCCACCTCGATGCCGGAAAACCGTTTCAGCCAGACGCGAAGATCTGCCTCGTGCGGCAGGATATGCCGTGCCACCCACTCTATCTGCGCTTTGTCGGTCATATCGCAAGTCTGGAACAGCCCTTGTTGCGGGTGTCGTTATCAGCTTTCGCAACCGGCCCGGTCATGAAGAATTTATTACGGTGCGCGGCATGATCCTGTCGGGCATCCATGTGGTTGCACGGAAGAGGGCGCCCATCCTCCTTCAAGGTATCAGGGAAAAGCCGTGATCGAATGGGGAGGAATTCGCATTAACCAAATGCAATTGAATGAAAAATCATCTCCATGCCATCTGTCGTAAAATCTTAACAAAATCAAACCGGCACAATGAAGGGCGCCCGGCCGTCGTCTTGGTAACCGTCCCCTTCGTCCCCCAGGTGCTGCCGTGCGTCATACTCTCCGTTACTCCCTTCTCCTTTCCGCATCGCTGTGCGTTCCCACGCTCGCGTCGGCCCGGCCCCTGGCCTTCGACCTGCCGGCCCAGCCTCTCGCTGCGGCGGTCGTTTCCTACGATCGCCTGGCAGGCGTTCAGGTTATTCTTGACGGTGCCATTGCCCAAGGAGTCATGTCCCAGCCGGTACGCGGCATGATGGAGCCGGAAGAAGCGCTGTCGCGGATGCTGCGTGGAACGGGGATTTCCGTGGCCTCGCGCGACGGCAGCGTTATCACGCTGGCACCGGCCCGTGCGGCGGGCCACGGCACGATCTCGGGCCGCGTCGTCAATACGGCGACCGGACAGTATCTTCGCAATGCGGAAATCCATGTCGAAAACACCAATATCGCGACATATGCTGATGAAGACGGGGCCTTTCGCCTCGCGGACGTGCCGGCGGGAAAAGCGAATATCGTCGTCCGCTATACGGGCCTGAAAGATGCTAGGGCGACCGTCTTCGTCGCGGCTGGAAAAACCCTGTCTCATAACGTCGATATGATTCCGCTACCTTTTTCCGGAGCGAGCAACGGCCAGGTGGTAACGGTGACAGGTGTGCGTTCGGGCGAGGCCGCTGCGCTGATGAAGCGCCGGCTCTCCATGAATGCGGTCAACGCCATCGATGCGGACAATTTCGGGGCATTGACCATGGGCGATGTCGGTGAGTTCATGAAGAACATGCCGGGCGTTTCGCTGGATTATACGGAAGTCGATGCAAGTGCCGTGCGGATCGGCGGCCTGGACCCAAAATACTCGCTCTTCACCCTGGATGGCGCACGCATGGCCACCGCCACGTCCAACAACAATGCAGGCCGCCAGAACTCCTTCGAACAGATGTCGATCACCGGCATATCGCGTATCGAACTCAATAATACGCTGACGGCCGCCATGGACGCCGATGCGCCGGGTGGCTCCATCAACCTTGTCAGCAAATACGCATTCGAGCGCCGGAGGAGGGTCCTGCAGGCGCAGGTCGGCGGTATCGGCACGTCGGATTCCAGCTTCGCCCCAACCTATATGTCTGATGACCGCAAACATGGAACGATCTTTCCATCGGGCCAGGCGAGCTATGCAGACGTTTTTTTCGGGGGACGCCTGGGGGTCGCCGTCAGCGGCAGCTACAATGCCAATTTCGTCGAACAGGACCGGGTCCAGACCGACTGGTCCTATCTGCCCGACGGCACCGTCATGCCCTACCGCGTCATGTGGCGTCCGGGCCCGAAATTCACCCACCGCGAGGCCGTCAACGGTGCGGTCGACTACAAGATCAGCGACCGGCTGTCTCTGGGGATACGTGGGTCATGGTCCTTTTACGATGTCGAGTACTATAACCAGTACACGTATCTGACATTCGGCACGACAAGCAAAAGCTACGCGGCCCCCGGTTCGACGCCGACACATATCGTGGTGAATCCGCAAGGCACCAAGACCAACGTCAATACGCAATATTCGCATCGCTACGCCGGTACGCCGACCATGATCGCTACGCCGAAACTTGAATACAAGGACGATGCATGGGATGTGACGCTCCGTGGAGCGTATTCCAGTTCGGAATTCAACTTCCGCGACGGCAGTAACGGTTTCTTCGTTCGTGACGATAGCCAGCTTTCGAATATCGGCTTCACGCTCGACCGTGCATCGTCCGAGTCTCCCGCCTATATGTTGCAGCAGACCGCCGGGCAGTCATGGAGTGTGCCCACCAACTGGTCGCCGGTACAGAATTCGGTGCGCACGTCCCAATCGAACGCGCTTGACCATCAATATGGCGGTAATCTCGATATCAAAAGAAAGGTCAATGCCGGACCAGTCCAACTGGCGCTGATGGCTGGTGGCAGCATTCGTACCAATGAATGGTCTACGAACGAAGGCGCTTACAAATTATATAATTATACCGGTTCGGGAAGCGATTCGACTATTCCCTATACGAACCACTATCAGTTCGCGATCGATGGTTTCAATGCCGGCAATTTCAACAACCAGAACTGGCGTGCCGACAACAATTATGCGACATGGAGCCTTTTTCGCGAACATCCCGAATATTTCACACCGGACACCGTCGGTAATCTGACCCGTCAATACGCAAATAATCATCGGGTCAAGGAAACGATCGACGCGGCGTATATGGAATTCCAGGGGCAGTGGCGCAAGCTCAAGTTCGATTTCGGTGCGCGTTATGAAGGAACCCACGAGGGTACGCTCGTTGCGCAGACGCGCTCGGCGGCAGAAGTGGCCGCTGCTGGATACGCGGCGAATAGTGTCAATGGTGTAAACTACCAGTATTATAACGGTCATCAGCTCTGGAAGACCAGCGATTACGGAAACTGGTTCCTCAGCGGCGGCCTGAAATATGATATCACCCGCCATCTTCTGGCCCAGTTCGCATTCAGCCAATCCATTCTGCGCCCCGATTACGGCAATATGGGAGGGGCGATCTCGGTCAACGACTCGACCCAGATCGTCACCGTGCCCAACCCGCTGCTGCGGCCGGAGCAGGCCACGAAATATTACGTCAGTCTGCAATATTATGTGGAACCGGCAGGTATCTTCGCGGCATCGGCCTATCGCCTCGACGTCAGGGATCTGCAACAGACAGGCATGACCATTCTGCCCCAGCAGGCAGGGTACAAGGACAGCGATTATAGCGGCTATACCTATGTCAGCACGGTCAATCTACCGGGCGTTCACAGTACGAACGGCGTGACGCTGGAGTTCGACCGGCAGTTGACCTTTCTTCCCGGCGCACTCAAGGGGCTGGGTCTGCGCGGGTCGTGGAACTGGGTCGATCCGGACAGCATCCGCGTCAATCTTCCGGAATATTCGGCCAATTGGGGCATTCGCTATGCCTATGGACCGGTCGATCTCCAGTTCACGGGGAACTATCAGTCGCGTTACCGCGTGAGCGCACTCAGCAACACGCCCACGACGGCGAATAACGGCATTCTCTATCATGCGGACCGGTTCCTGTGGAATGTCAGCGCCAGCTACAAGGTATCCAGAATGTTCGCCTTGCAGATCGCCGGGCGGAATATCTTCAATGCGCCGGATATCGTCTATTCGAACACGCGCAGGAGAGTGCAGCTTTACAGTGTCTACGGCTCGATGTGGAACGTTGCCCTCAAGGGCACATTCTGAATGGCCGCCCCGTTGGAAAAAACGATGAAGATCCTGTCCGTCATTCTGGCGCTGGCCATTGCCTTCCCGGTTCCAGGAGGGCACGCCGCGTCCCGTCGGCCGGCGACCGACCTCCCGCTTACGCAGAATGGCGGAACGTGGTCCTCCGGTCACGTCCAGGGAATCGCAGTCGATGTGAAAGGAGGATATATATACTATTCTTTCACAAATCTCCTCGCCAGGTACGATTTCAGCGGCAGGCTCGTCGGTACGCTTGTCGGCTGGGACGGCCATCTTGGTGACCTCGATTTCAATCCGGCGGATGGCAAGGTCTATGGCTCGCTCGAATATAAGGACAAGCGGGCATTTTACATTGCCGTGATCGACGCCAGCCGCATCGACCGTGTGGGGATAGACGCCGGACAGAGCGGCATACTCGGTGCCGTCTATCTGCCCGAGGTCGCAAAGGATTATTCCACGGGTCTCGATCGCGGGCCGTCAGGGCGCGTGCCCGATCCGGATGCCTTTCCTGCCCATCGCTACGGCTGTTCGGGTATAGACGGCGTCGCGTTCGGTCCCGAATTCGGGCACGAGGCCGGCCCACTCTATCTGACGGTCGCTTACGGCATCTATGGCGATACCCGGCGCGACGATAACGATCATCAGGTGTTGGTCCAGTATGACGTGACGCACTGGTCACGATACAACCGGCCGGTCGCGGATGCCCTGCGTCGCCATGATGGCCCCGCCGCGGTTCACGGCAAGTATTTCGTCCGAACTGGCAATACGCGGTACGGTGTCCAGAACCTGGCCTATGATCCGTTCCTCCGACGCTGGTTCCTGGGCGTCTACCAGGGGAGCAAGCCCGCGTTCCCCAATTACCTTCTGTTCGCCGTCGACGCCGCCGCAACTCCTGGGCTGACCGATCTCGTGGGGGTGCCCGGTCCAGGCGGAAAGGGCTGGGAAAAGGGGCGGGTGTTGCCCCTGGCCTCGGACGGTCTGGTCGATGATGCGACCGGTATCCGTGGATGGGCCCAGAAGGCCGATGTCGGTTTTCAGCCCGTTGGAGGCGGCCTGTATTACCTGGTGCGAAATTCCGGAGAGAAAGGGCGGCAGACCGCGGATCTGACGCTTATGCGATGGACCGGAGAGGCAGCCCGTCCCTTCGAACCCGCGAAGACGGGGCCGGTCCCTTCCGCCGACCTGCAATGAATTGACCGCCCGGTAAGGCGCAGTGAAAGGATCGTAGATCATGGCTGACTGGACTCCCTTTACCCGCCGGCGGCTGGTAACGGACGGCGCGCGGCTGGCGGCTTTCATGTCGGCTTCGACATTGATGCCGCCGAATGTCCGCAGGCTCATGGCACAGCCGCCGAAGCGGGCGCCGTCGCTGCAAGACATCAAGCATGTCGTCCTGCTGATGCAGGAGAATCGGTCGTTCGATCATTATTTCGGAACACTCTCGGGCGTGCGCGGTTTCGCGGACCCTGCGGCGATGACGCTTGCTAATGGAAAAAGCGTCTTTTACCAGCCTGACATGGAAAATCCGGACGGCTATCTCCTGCCCTTTCACCTGGACAGCCAGTCGACGAATGCCCAGAAGTTGCCATCGACCAGCCATGCGTGGAATGTGCAGCATGCGGCGTGGAATGGCGGGCGCATGGACGGGTGGTTATCGGCGCACCGCAAGGTGGATGGCGAGAATGCGCCTTATGTGATGGGGTATTTCCGGCGCGAGGATATTCCGTTCCATTATGCGCTGGCCGAAGCCTTTACCATCTGCGATTCCTATCACTGCTCCGTCATGGGGCCGACGGGTCCGAACCGGCTCTATGCCATGACCGGCACGCTCGACCCGGACGGGACCGGCGGAGGCCCCGTTACCAGCAACAAACGTTTCCCGCTGGGCGAATTCGGCTGGACGACCTACCCCGAACGCCTGGAAGAGGCCGGGATAAGCTGGCGTATTTACCAGTACGGCCACAAGGGACAGCGCACGCATAATATCCTGACAGCCTTTTCGCGTTTCCGCGATGCGGCACCAGGCTCGTCACTGTATGTCCGGGGCATGCCGGATGCCTCGGATGGCGCATTCGAATACGATGCCCTGCATGATCGTCTGCCGACGGTATCCTGGATCTGTCCCAGCCCCGAAGTCTGCGAGCATCCCGACTGGCTGCCGGCTAGCGGCGCCCACTTCATCGCCAGCAAGCTCGATGCCCTGGCTGCCAATCCCGATGTATGGGCCAAGACGGTGTTCATCCTCAATTATGACGAGAATGACGGTCTTTTCGATCACGTCGCGCCCCCGGTTCCGCCGGAGGGTACGCCGCATGAATTCGTCGGCGGTCTGCCGATCGGCGGCGGCTTCCGCGTGCCCTGCATCATCGTCTCGCCGTGGACGGCGGGCGGCTGGGTATGCAGCCAGCCCTTCGATCACACCTCCACCCTGCAATTTCTCGAACGCCTGACCGGCGTGCGCGAGCCCAATATTTCGCCCTGGCGTCGCCAGACCTTCGGCGACCTGACCTCGGCCTTCCGCTTCGGCGAGGCCCCTGGGCACATACCGGCGATGCCCGATACGGCTGCCCTGTTGCAGAACGCCCGTTACACGGCGTCGTCAATGCCGCCGCCGCCCGTCCCTGGGTCCGACCAGAGCCCGCCGGTCCAGGAGGCCGGGCTTCGCAGGCATACGCCGCGATCATGACGGCCCGCTCGCGCTGAGTGCTTCGCGTCGTCGCGGCCGGATTGACGGCCACGCTGTCCCTTTCGGCCTATGCGGACCCTTCGCGCGAACCGGCGGGATACGAACCATCCGTCACGGCCGGACGGGTCCGGTCTGGCATGGCGCTGTATGCCGAGCGCTGTCGCCCCTGTCATGATAACAGGGAGGGAAACCTCGACGCGGCCCCGCCGCTGGCCGGGCGGGATTTCCGCGAAAAATGGGGCAATCGTCGGGATGCGCTCTATGCGAAGATAAAAATGTCCATGCCGCAGGACGAGCCGGGGGTACTCTCCGCCGCGGCGGTCTCGGACATCGTGGCCGCGCTGTTCGCCGGGCATACCGCGAAAGCCGATGTCGCGAACTGACGGAAACGGGTAGAAAGGTTGTTTCTTCGGGGCGCAGGCCGAGGTGCGATCATGTCCATAAGGCTCTGGAGGAATGCCCTGCTCCTGTCGGCGGTCGTCCTGATCGCGCCGTCAGCCTGGGCAGGCGCGGCTGGGACGGAACCGGCGGGAAGCCTGCCGGCACGGCGTCCCGCCGCAGATCCGGTGTCCAATGCGCGGCTTTTCACGTTGGTGCTGGGTGACGGCGCGCGTCAGCGGGTTCTTTTCAGTGCGCCTCCCGATGCGCGGGGCACGCTGGTCATGCTGCCGGGCGGGTCCGGGCAGATCGGCCTGCAGGACGACGGGCAGATCCGCCACGGCGATAATTTCGTCGTGCGGACCCGTACGCTCTGGCTCCGGCGCGGTTATGCGGTGCTGCTCGCCGATGCCGTCGATGGGATGAACCTGCGGGGCCTGCGCAGTTCGCCGCGTTACGCGGCGGTCGTGGAGGCGCTGGTCGATTTCGCCCATGCGCACATGGCCGGTCCGGTCTTTCTGCTCGGCACCAGCCAGGGGGCGATCGCGGCCATGAACGGTGCGGCCCATGCGCCGACCGGCCGCGTGGCCGGCGTGGTGCTGACGGAATCGGTGTCGGTGATGGGCGGCAGTCGCGAGACCGTCTTCAGCGCCGATCCCGGCCAGGTCCGTATCCCGGTCCTGATCGTCGGCAATCGTGACGATCGGTGCAACGTCGCGCCACCCGGTGCCGTGCCGGACATCGCCGCCGCGCTCGACCACAGCCCGGATGTGCGGGTGCTGTCCGTGTCGGGCGGTCAGACGCGAAGCCGGCAAAATTGCGGCTCCCTCACGCCCCATGGCTATTATGGTATCGAGGTCCCGACCGTGGATGCGATCATCCGCTGGCTGGACGGCCATCGCTGACGGCACCCGCCGCCCGGCAATGAGGAAGGAGACGGCATGCCGAGGATGCGGCCACGCGCCATCGGTTCCACCGGTCGACGCCGAAAAGATCCATGCGTTTAGGCCGTCTTTTCATCCTGTCCGTCTGTGCGGCCATGGTTGCCTTGGCCGTGTTTCACCGACGCTGGCTGCCGCCGGCCTACGATCCCACCCAGCCCCTCGATCTCGCGGCGGCATGGACGTTCATGACGCCCCTGAAACTTCGCCTGCTGTCCGCGTCCCCCGAATTGTGTCGCGCAGCCCTCCTCACATCCCGGCTACCTGTTCGGGAACACGCGCACAGCGGCACCGCGGCCTGTCCGCTGGAGGGCGTCTATACGGTTGGTGGTGGCGCGGTTTCGCTCCTGCCTGCCAGTTTCCTGGCATCGTGCAGTCTGGCGGTGCGCTGGTCTCTGTTCGAAAGCCAGGTCGCAGAGCCGGTGACGCAGGCCGTGCTCCATACCGGCCTTTCGCGCATCCGGCATGTCGGCAGCTTCGCCTGCCGCGATGTCCGCGATCGCCCGGGTGCGCAGAGCAGCCATGCCACTGCCGACGCGATCGACGTGTCCGCGTTCGTCCTGGATGACGGCAGGGAAATTCCGGTCAGCGCATGGAATGCGTCAGCGCCCGTCGGCCTTTATCTGCACCGGATGCGCGACCGGGCCTGCCGCGTGTTCGGTACCGTCCTGTCGCCCGACTACAACAGCCTGCATGCCAGCCACTTCCATCTTCAGGCCACCGGCTTCGGTCTCTGCCGCTGACCGGCTCGCGCCTGCCTCGCATTGGGGCAGGCCGGCCGCGTCAGGGCGCGCTCGCCTGGTCCAGTTCCACGATGTCCCGTTCCTCCAGCGCCAATGCGGCGGCTTTCGCGAAACTCTCCACATGGCTGCGTTTGGTGGCGCTGGCGATCGGTGTCGTGACACCCTCGCGGGCGATCAGCCACGCCAGCGCCACTTCCGCGTCGCTCGCGCCATGCCGGGCCGCGACGGCATCGAGCGCCGCAAGAATGCGCATGCCCCGCACATCGAGATATTTCCCGACCCCTTCGCCGCGCGTGCTTTGGCCCAGATCGTCCTTGCTGCGATATTTCCCGGACAGAAAACCCGAGGCGAGGCTGTAATAGGTGACGACCCCCAGCCCTTCGCGGATGCACAGGTCGCGCAGCGCCCCGTCGAAGCTGTTCCGGTCGTAGAGGTTATACTCAGGCTGGAGCACCTGATAGGCCGGCAGGTTCTGTGCCCGCGCCACATGCAAAGCCTCGTCCAGTTGCGTGGCATCGAGGTTGGAAGCTCCGATGGCGCGGATCTTGCCGGCCTTGAGCAGCTTGTCATACGCACCCAGTGTTTCGGCATAGGGCGTGTGCAGGTCCGGCCAGTGGGAGAAATAAAGGTCGATCCGCTCGATCCCCAGCCGCGCGAGCGAGGCATCGACAGCCTGGAGAATCCAGCTTTCCGACAGGCCCTTGTGGCCCGGCACGCCCATGTCGGAGCCGACCTTGGTAAAGATCTTCACCTTGTCGCGCATGCCGGGGCGCGCCTTCAGCCAGTTGCCGATGATCGTTTCCGACTCGCCGCCCTTGTTGCCCGGCGCCCAGGCCGAATAGACGTCGGCGGTGTCGATGGCATCGAACCCGTGATCGACGAAGGCATCGAGCACATCGAAGCTCGCCTTCTCGTCGATCGTCCAGCCGAAGACATTGCCACCGAAGACGATCGGTGCGATCTCGAAGCCGGTCCGGCCCAGGGAACGTTTCTTCATGGCGTTGGCTCTCCTGTCTTGCTGTTGCCAGGGCGGTGAATGGGGAGATTACCCATCCCAATCCGGGCCGCGCGGTTCCCCGCCGCGGCCCGGCACGGCATCAGAACAGCACATTGAGCGCGGTGCTGAGAACCACGGCATCCTTGAACACCGTCGTTCCGCCGACATGATTGACATACTGGAAGTCGGGCTGAAGCGACACGCCGGTCATCACATGCACCGAATAGAAAGCCTCGTAGATGCTTTCATGCCCCTGGATGCCATAGGGCGTGCCGAAATTGGCGCCCCGGAACGGCACCCCATAGGCGGCGGCCGCTTCCTGCGACTGGATGGCGCTACGGCTGAAATTGGCCCATTGGAAGTTGATTCCTACGCTGTCCAGCGGTCGGCCCCACAGATAGCCGGTATCGAGCAGGGCGGCGACCAGATGATGATTCATCTGCGACGTCTTGCCGTCCGCATAGGAATATTGCCCGGCCAGCACCAGCCCGTTCGACTCGCCCGGACCATGGCGGACCAGCATCTGGTCCGCCAGCACCCAGACCGAGGTCTGCCCGCTCTGCCGACGGGGTGGCAGCCCGGTGACGATCCAGGGCTGGCCGTTGCCATCCGCGTACAGATTATCATAGCGCGAATTGTCGTACAGCACGCCGACCTTGTAATGGCCGATCAGATGGTCGGGGCCGAATTCCGGCAGCCAGCCCACTTCCACTTCGGTGCCCAGCTTGCCCAGATTGTCCTGCCCCCAGGCCCAGCCGGAAATGCCGCCGTTATAGGCATGCGGCGACACGGCAAACAGCCCGCCCATCACATAGAAATGGCGGGTCGGCATCAGGCGCAGCACCGTGCCGATATTGCCCGACGGCCAGTCGCGCCCCGATGCCAGGTATTTCGTCGGCGTCACGTTGCCGCACAGCCAGACGTTCATGAAGCAGCACACCCAGGGCGAGTTGTTGAAGAACGTCCCGGTCGGAATCCAGCCGACGGCCAGGTCGACCTTGTGATGCAGCCATGATTTCTCGAAATACGCCCACACCAGATGCGCGACCACGTTGCCGCGCGCGCCATAGATCTGCTGCACCTGGTTGCCGTTATCGCCGAAGAGCCGGCTGAGATTCTGCCCGTTGCCGTTGACCGCCAGCGTATGCAGCCACAAATCCTCGGACCACGCGCCCGCGCCCAGCAGCTTCTGCCAGTCGATATCGACCGTGGCGCCCACCTGGCCCGCCAGGGTGTAGCTCTGCCGCTTGCCGCCCGCGACGTTCCCTGAAATGCCTTCATAGAGGGCGAGGGCGGCATAGATGCCGTGCTTCTGGAGCCAGGGCTGCACGCCACCCCAGTCGCCGAAGGCGTGGGTGGTGCCGTAGGGCGGCCCGAAAGATGGCGGGCCATAGGCCGATTGCAGGAAGCCGGGGATCGTCTGTTCCAGATTGCCGACCGGCGGGGTTTCTCCCGCCGTCTGGGTCGGTCGGGCGAGGGGCGAGGCGGCCGGGGCATCCTCATCGGCGGCGCGGGCCGGCAGCACACCGGGCACGATAAAGGCGGCCGCCAGCGCCAGGGCGGCCAGGCCGGCACGGGCTCGCGTGGTCGTCATCCGGCGGGAGACGGCACGCAGGGCGCGCGCCCCGCCGCGGGCCGTGTCGATCAATGAAATGGAGAGCTTCGGCCGGGCTTCGGAAAGATTGGTCACACTTTCGTATCTTTTCGAGGCCGATTGGGCAAAAGAACAGTCCTTTTCAAGGAGAATGGGGGCGGGGTGCATTGCGGATGGGGCATTGCCGCGTGATTTTGTCCACATCATCTGTATTTTCTATTTATTTTTATGCGGAAATTCTACCAAAAAGCTCAAGTCTGGCGTTTCATGCCTTGGCGAACAGGGCGCGGAGCCTGCGATGCGACAATTTATGTTGTCCGATAAGATGCGTGGAAAAATTTTATCTTCTTGGACAATGGGCATGACTATGATTTCCATCTGTGCGCGCAGTTCACAAAAATGTGATCATGACGCGGGGAGGGGCTGCCGGCGTCTTGCGCGTCATAAACACACATGGGCAGGCGTGGTTCCGTAGGACGCCGCGTGGCGTCCGGACATGCCGTCAACCTTGCACAGCGGGAAGGCTATTGCCCCGTTCCGCGCTGTCAATCCGCCCCCCGACCGGTGCCGCGCGCTGTTCCAGCGGGCAGAGGGCGGCAATCTGGTGACGATCGCCGCGTTCCGCGGCCCAGCCACCATCAGCACATCGTCTTCCATGCCCCGCCTCCTGCCTCGCGAGCCGGTGTGGAATGTCGCATGGTCAGCAGACAGGACGGATAGCGCGCGACGGGCATCGCGCGCCGCAGAGTTGGAGCCATGGCGGATGGGTGGAATCTTCATAAAAAATAACTTTGAAATAGAAAGTTGTTTGTTATAGCTTTGCTGCTGTCCCCGCCGACACGCGGCGGCCCCTGACCAACGCACTATTGCGAGGCTCTCATGACCCCCCAAGCCGACACGTCGCTGCATGACGACCTGACCTTCATGCGTGCCCTGGCCGAGGCCGGCCGCAACGCGCCGCTGACCAGCGGCCCCTATTTCCTCACTGCCGGCCTGGTGTTCGGTCTCGCCAGCTTCGTCGCCTGGGCGGTCGCGACCGGCCACACGGTCCTGCCGCCGCAGGCGCAGGTCTGGGTGTGGCTGGCGGCGATGGTCGTCTATCTGCCGGTGATCTGGTTCCTCAACCGTGCGCAACAGGGCCGCCCCGGCAGCGTGGTCATGGTCAACCGCGCCATCGGCATGATGTGGAGCGGCCTGGGCAGCGGGATCGGCATCATGTTCCTCGCGGGTATGATCCTGGCGTGGCGGTGCGGTACGCCTGTCGTCTGGGCGATGTTTCCCTCGCTGATCCTGGCGGTGTACGGGGCAGGGTGGAGCGCCACCGCCGTCATTGCGGGCCAGTCCTGGCTGCGGGGGGTGGCGGCGGGGGCCTTCGCCGGCGCTCTGGCCGTGGCCGCGATGATCGACAGTCCGGCCCTCCTGTTGCTCTACGGGCTGCTGATCCTGCTGCTGGTGGCGCTGCCGGGCTGGGTCCTGCTGCGCCGGGAAGGCCGGGTGGCGTGACGGACCATGGATAATTTCGATATCGGGCAGATCGACGATGTGATCCATGGTCGCGTGCGGCTGGGCATCATGGCCTATCTGTCCTCGGCCGGGATGGCGGATTTCACGGCGCTGCGCACCCATCTGGGCGTGACCGACGGCAACCTGTCCACCCATCTGCGCAAGCTGGAGGATGCGGGCTACGTGGTGCAGGACAAGGGCTTCGCCGGCCGTCGCCCCCTGACACGGTTGATCCTGACCGACAGCGGCCGGGCGGCCTTCATCGCCTATCTCGATGCCATCCGGCGGCTGGTGGACCAGGGCGCGCCGCCGGGCTGAAGGCCCCGCAGGGCCGCTGCCGATGTTTTGCGCGTGACGGCGGCCCCCCGACTTGCAAAAATCGGGCAATGACCGCCCGTCCTGCCTATCCCGCCGATTTTCCGACCCTCAGCCGGGCCGCCGCGCTCTCCACGCGGCGGGAACGCCATGCCGGCGGGCGCGCGCTGCGCCAAAGCCTGCCGCGCGGCGCCCATGCCGACTGGGCGCCCCCGCCCGGCCGGGCGGACCCGGTCACGATCCTGGAACGTCAGGGTCAGGACCGCATCGCCGGCCTGCTGCCGATCCGCTACCGGCGCATGGCGGCGTCCCCCTTCGCCTTCCTGCGCGGGGCGGCGGCCGTCATGGCGGTGGATCTGGCGCAGACTGTCTGGACCGGCCCGCGGGTGCAGTCATGCGGCGACTGCCATCTGGCCAATTTCGGCGCCTATGCCTCGCCCGAGGGCGCGCCGGTCTTCGACATCAACGATTTCGACGAAACCCTGCCCGCGCCCTTCGAATGGGACATCAAGCGCCTGGGCGCCTCGCTGGTGCTGGCGGGGGAGGAGTCCGGCCTGGCGGACGGCCCGGCGCGCGCCCTTGCCGTGCTGGCGGCACGGGCCTACGCGGCCGAAATGGCGCGTCTGGCCCCGCTGACCCCGCTGGAAATCTGGACCAACCGGATCGACCTCGCCGCCGCGATCGAGGCTTTCGCCGATGGGCGGGCGCGACGCCGGGCGCGGACCCTGCTGGCCGAACGCATGGACAGCGCCCGCCGCCATTTCGGCCTGGTGGCCGATAATGGGGGCACGCCCGCCCTGCGCGAAAAACCGCCGCTGGTGATGCGCCTGCCCGAGCATGACGAGATCATCCGCGACGCCTTCGCCCGCTATGTCGCCACCCAGCCGCCCGAGCGTGCCATCCTGCTGGCGCAGTACCGCCTGCGTGACGTGATCTTCAAGGTCGTGGGGGTGGGCAGCGTCGGCACGTTCTGCGCCATCGGCCTGTTCGCCACCGCTGATGGCGACAGCCTGCTGCTTCAGATCAAGGAGGCGCAGGATTCGGTGCTGGCGCCCTATGCCGGGGTGTCGGTCTTCCGCAACCAGGGGCAGCGGGTGGTCACCGGCCAGCGCATGATGCAGGCGGCATCGGATGCGTTCCTCGGCTGGACCCACACGCAGGGACGGGACGAGGCGGAAGACACCCGCCACGACCTCTCGGGCGCCGGACGGCAGTTCTATGTCCGCCGCCTCAAGGATTCCCGCCTCGCTGCCGTCGGCACCGAGGTCGCGCAGGAGGGGCTGGCGGACTACGCCCCGCTTTGCGGCCGCACGCTGGCCCGTGCCCACGCCCGCACCGGCGACGTGGTGGCGCTGGCCGCCTATCTGGGGCGGGGCCGGGCTTTTGCCGATGCGATCGGCGGCTTCTCGGTCCTGTATGCCGCGCAGACCCGCCGCGATTGGGAGGCATTCCGCAAGGCGATCGCCGCAGGGCGCCTGCCCGCAGGGGATGGAGGAATCTGAGGCATGGCGGCCGGAGCCGGGCCGGGCCTGAAGGTGTCCTTTCCACCAAGAGGGCTGCTGGCGCGCCTGTATGCGCCGGGCGGCTGGAGCGACGCGCTGGCCGGGCTGACACTGGCCTCGATGAACATTCCCCAGGTGCTGGGTTATGCCGCCATCGCCGGCATGCCGGCGGTCACGGGCCTGTATACCGTGCTGCTGCCGCTGGTGGCCTTCGCGGTGCTGGGCTCGTCGCGGCACCTGGTGGTAGCGGCCGACTCCGCCACCGCCGCCATCATCGCCAGCGGCCTGGCGGGCATGGCGGTGGCGGGCAGCCCGGCTTACGTGGCGCTGGTCGGCGTGGTGGCATGGCTGGCGGCGGCATTCCTGCTGGGCGCGCGCCTGTTCCGGCTGGGGTTCCTGGCCGATTTCTTCTCGCGCACCGTGCTGGTCGGTTTCCTCACCGGGGTGGGGGTGCAGGTGTGCATCGCCATGTCGCGTGACATGTTGGGCGTGGCGGCCCCGGCGCATAATCCGCTGGCGCAACTGGTGCAGGTCGCGCGCGGGCTGCCGACAGCCAGCGGATTATGCGCCGGCCTCTCGCTGCTGGTGGTGGCGCTGATCCTGGCGGGTGGCCGGCTGCTGCCGCGTGCGCCGATGGCCCTGGTCGCGGTGGTGGGCGCCATCGCCGCCAGCCGGGCGCTGGACCTGGCGGGTCATGGGGTGGCGGTCATCGGCCCCATCGCGGGCGGCCTGCCGTCGCTGGTCCTGCCCGACGTGACGTGGAACCAGATGCTGGCGCTACTGCCGGTCGCGGGTTCCTGCGTGGTGGTGATCATCGCGCAGAGTGCCGCGACCTCACGCGCCTTTGCCCTGCGCTTCCACGAACGCGTGGATGAAAACGCCGACATCCTGGGCCTGTCCGCCGCCAACGCCGTCGCCGCGCTGACTGGGGCGTTCGTGGTCAATGGCAGCCCCACCCAGACGGCGATGGCGCTGCGGGCCGGTGCGCGCAGCCAGCGCGCGCAGCTTGTGTTCGCGCTGGTCACGCTGGTCGTGCTGCTGGTGCTGACCGGGCCGCTGCGCGACCTGCCGCGCTGTGTGCTGTCCGCCATCGTCTTCAGCGTCGCGGCGGGGATGATCGACTGGCGGGGCCTGCTGGCCATCCGGCGTGAGAGCCCCGGCGAATTCCGCCTGGCCGTGGTCACCGGTGCCGCCGTGGTGGGGGTGGGGGTGGAGCAGGGCATCTTCCTGGCGATCGCGCTGTCGCTGTTCCGCCATGTCCGCCACAGCTACCGGCCGCACAGCATGGTGCTGCTGGTGGACGACGCCACCGGCTTGCTGGAGCCGGTGCCGGCGGGGCGGGGCATGCAGACCGAAGCGGGGCTGGTCATCTATCGTTTCGGCGCGGACCTGTTCTACGCCAACTGTTCCCGTTTCGCCGATGACGTTCGGCTGCTGGTCAATAGCGCACCTACCCCCCTGCGCTGCCTGATCGTCGATGCCAGCGCGATCACCGATCTCGATTTCTCGGCCGCCGGCATGCTGCGCGACCTGCTGGCGGAACTGCGCGGGCAGGGCGTGCATGTGCTGTTCGGCCGCGTTTCGCCTTATCTGCGCGCCGACATGGACCGGCACCGGATCACGACGATGGCCGGTGCGGATTCCTATTTCACCGCGCTGCATCCCGCGATCCGCGCCGGCCGCGCCATCGTCCAGGCAGAAGGATAGATCGTTCCATCATATGAACATGGCAGTCCCCCTGTTTCCGAGACGGATAAGGTCGGCTATGAGTGTGATGGGGGATATACGGGGTTTGATGGCGCGCGGTGGACGATTTTCATGACGTCATGGCACTGGCGATCGAAGGGAGCGGAACCGGCATCTGGGACCGCGACGTGGTTACCGGCAAGATCAGGTATTCGACCGGATGGCTCGAAATATTGGGCTATGACCGTGGCGAGATCTCCCAGCAGATAGAAGACAGCTACGACCGCATTCATCCCGACGACCTGACCTATGTCCAGGCGACCATGCAGGACCATTTCGACGGGCGAACCTCGGTCTATGAGGTCGAGCACCGGCTGCGCTGCAAGGACGGCAGCTACAAATGGGTAATGAGCCGCGGCATGGTCATCAGCCGCGACCTGCAGGGCCGCGCGCTGCGCATGGTCGGCACGACGGCAGACATCACCTCGACCCGTCTCATGGCGGAACGGCTGCGGCAGAGCACCAATCTGGTCGCCAACCTGACCAACCAGATCCCGGGGATGATCTTCGAATCCCGGCGCGCGCCCACCGGCGAGGCCCGCATGACCTATGTCAGTTCCGGTATCGGCGAGATCTTCGGGCTCACGGCCGCGGACGTGGCGACCAGCACGGCTTCCATTCACGCGCGCATCTATCCCGACGACCGGGCGATGTATCATGCGTCGCTGGACGCGTCGCAACGCGACCTGGTGTCCTGGCAATGCATCTTCCGCGTCGATCTGCCGACGCGGGGATTGTGCTGGCGGCAGATCGATGCCCGGCCGGCCCGTCTGCCGAACGGCGACACGCTGTGGCACGGCCTGGTGACGGACGTGACCGAGCGCATGGAAATGGAGCAGCAGCTTCATGATCTGGCGCGACTGGACCATCTGAGCGGCCTGCCGAACCGGCGCGCATTCCTCGAACGGATGGAAAAGACGTGGTCCGGCTTGGTGCAGGCGCGGCTCGACCGGGTGGCGGTGATGATGATCGACGTCGATCACTTCAAGTCGATCAACGATCGCTACGGCCACGCGGCGGGCGACGAGGTGATCCGCCACGTCGCGGCGATGATGTCGTCCGTCCTGCGGTCCAGTGACATCACGGGGCGCATGGGGGGCGAGGAGTTCGCCGTCTGCCTCCCCAATGTCGGTATGGCCGAAGCCGGCCGCATCGCCGACCGCCTGCGTGTCGAAATCGCGGAGACGCAGGCCTGGTTCGAGGATATCGCCATTTCGCTGACGGTGAGCATCGGCATTGCCGCGATGCTGCCCACCGACAGGAATGGCGAGCAGGTTCTGGCGCGGGCCGACAAGGCTTTGTACATGGCCAAGCAGGCGGGCCGGAACAGGTTGGCCTTCGCTCAGGATTCAGACTGAGCGCCCGTCTGGAAACGGGCTCTGGAGACGATCCAGCGCGCGTTTTTCGTGCGTTGCTCCGATGCTCGGCAACACATGACGGGCATCGGGTGTGCCGCCGAAGATTGGGTCTGGGATACGGCGTGGCGGCCGGCACCATAAGGCCGCCCCCCATCCCAGAGCAGGGCGTGCGGCGGCCTATCGCTGCGCGGATTGCCCCGGCTGGCCGCATCGCGCCAGTAGCGTGCGCAGATGGTTGACCACGGGGAAGACTTCGCGGTTCCGGTCGCCGCCCTGGGCGTCCCATGCCTGCTGCTCCAGTTCCACCACCTCGCGGTCTTCCTCGAAGATCCGGTTGGTGAACACCGCCAGCGCCGGCCAGATCACGTCGATCAGGAACGGAATCTTCGGCCGCCGCACCGACAGCAGGCCAAAGGCGCGGCTGGTGCGCTGGTCGGCGCTCTGCGGCACGTAGGCCACCCACAGGTCCATCATCAGGTCGCCGTCCTTGTCGACGATATTCAGCGTCTGGTACGGATATTCGGTTCGCACCGTCACCACTTCCTCGACCGGCTGCTCCTTGCCCTTCAGGTCGCGATGGCGGCCGAAGATCAGGGCTTCGGCCAGGGGCTGGCGGGTGTCGGTACGGCCGAAGCTGTAACGGGCCTCGACGAAATTCTCGCCCCGGTCCTGGCCCAGGAAGCGGGCGCGGATCTGCCCCATCTGACGGCGATGCAGGAACTGATGGTTCATGTCCATCAGGTTCTCATGCATGAAGGTGTAGTGGCAGGCCACGCGGGGACCGAACTGCCGCGTGCGGTATTCCGGATCGCCGACATGCGCCAGCCTGGGCATCGGCACCGAATCGGCCAGCGCGGGGTCGCCGGGGAACACGAAGATCAGGCCGCCCTCTTCGCGGCAGGGATAGGTGCGCACGCCGTTGGGCAGCTTGCCCTTGCCCAGATACGGCACGTCGATGCAGCGGCCCGATCGCCCATAGGCCCAGCCGTGATAGCAGCACTGCACCGCCTGGCCCTTCACCGTACCCTTGCTCAGCGGCACCTGCCGGTGGGCGCAGCGATCCTCCAGCGCGAAGACCGCGCCTTCGGTGGGGCGGACAAGGGCGATCGGCAGGCCAGCGTAGCGCACGCCGATGGTCTTGCCGGTCTTGAGTTCATGCGACCAGGCCACGGGGTACCAGAAATCGGGATCGCAATCGACCGTGCGCAGGTCGGGGCTCCCGAGGCTGACGTCCGTGTCACGCTCGGTGATGGTGATCTGGTCCATGCTCATGTCCGTTCCGGTTTCTTTCCTGATCGCGCATTGTCCTCCCTCGGCAACGTCCCTGTCTCGCCCCAGTTGTGAAACCGAGCCTTGCAGGAAACGAAACGGCAGGCTCTTCCCTGCTTGACACGATGCGTAGCTCTCAGGCGGTCTCTGCGATCGCGGCCATGTCCTTGCCCTCGGGCTGCGCCAGGTCGGCCGTATGGTGCGCCATCACAGCCTCGCCCGTTCCGCCGGCATGATCAATCCCGTCTCTCTCTCAGGCCCGGCGCCATTTATCAGGTTTCGCCGTCGAAATACCATGCGCCGGAACGATGGAGCACGCAGGCCGTTGAAACCATTGGCGCCGCCCGTTGCCCGGCGGGTGGTTCGCTATCAGGGGGCTGGTTCGCATTCCCGGTCTTTCGCCTGTTCCCGATCGGTTTTATGCTCTCCGGCAGGCTCTTCCGGTTCCGCCTTCGCGCCTCCGGGAAATTGACACAGGCGGCAGACCGGCTGCCGGCGCGCTACAGTGGCGCGGGTATGGAGAAACAAGGCATGGCCGTTCGCAGTCTTCTTCTGACCGTCATGGTGGGCGCGAGCGTCGCAGCCGCCGCCATCGCGCCGGCCTACGCCCAGTCGCCGCTCTATCAGGGCCGGCGCGGCGCTGCGGTCGGGATCGCCGCTGCTGTCGCCAGCAAGGATCGGCCGGACGAGGATGTGGCCAGCGACAAGAACCGCCAGCCCGCCAGCCTGCTGGCCTTCGCCGGCCTGAAGCGTGGTATGAACGTCGCCGATATCATGCCGGGCAAGGGCTATTTCACGCGCCTGTTCAGCAACGTCGTCGGTGGCGAGGGGCATGTCTGGGCCATCGTGCCAGCCGGGCTGGTGGCGAAGAAGCCCACGGCGGCGGATGCGGTGAAGGCCACCGCCGCGATGCCGGTATTCTCCAATGTCTCGGTCCTGATCCAGCCGCTGGATGCGATTCAAGTGCCCAAACGGCTCGATCTCGCCTGGACGGCGCAGAATTATCACGATGTCTATTACGGCGCCGGCGTCGATGCCGCGCTGGCGTTCGACAAATCGGTATTCGCAGCATTGCGTCCGGGCGGCGTGTTCATCGTGATCGACCATGTGGCCAATCCGGGCGCGGATGCCGACGTGGCGAAGCTGCACCGGATCGACCCGGCGATCATCCGCCGGCAGGTCGAGGCGGCGGGCTTCCATTTCGAAAGTGAGAGCAAGGTGCTCGTCAATCCGGACGATAACCACGACCTGCCGGTGTTCGATCCCGCGATCCGGGGCCGTACCGATCAGGTCGTGCTGAAATTCCGCAAGCCGGCGCACTGATGCGCACTCGGGCCGCCTGCTAGAGTATTTCCACCGAAAACTGGTTCGGTGGAAATGTTCTATTTTATTGTTTTTACGAGTATCTTCCTGATATGACTTGAGCAGCGGCAGCGTTTCGTCTGCTTCCATTGGCCCGCGTCTAACCTCTCCAAGCCCGGGCCCTGTCGGGCCGCCAAATTCTCGGTGCTTGGCTGCTGCTGTTTTTGCGCAGTAGCGATATTGGCTTTTCGAAGTTCGAATTACTGATTGGCTGTTCCACCTGGGCAGAGCTTTAGTCTGTCGACGAGCCAGCGGCCGGCAGGCCCCGGCGGCTCGGCCGTGGGATAAACGACCGTCATGGGCATATTGGCTCCCCCCTGAGAGATGTCCTCGACGCGGAGTTCGACCAGTCGGCCGCTTTCGATATCGGCGCGAACGGTATGAAAGGGCATGCCGCCCCAACCCAACCCCCCGAGCAGGAAGTGATGTTTGGCGTAGAGATCCGCGAGCCTCCATGTCAGGGGAGACATGACGCCGCGCTCCCGCCCCGCGGATAGCGTGGTCCGGTCGGCCAGCACGAGCTGGACATGGCGTGCCAGTTCCTCGCGGGGAATGACACCATCGAACTGGGCCAGAGGGTGGTCGCGAGATGCCACCATCATGAAGCGGACACCCCCCAGAGCCTCGCTGGACAGAGAGCTGGGAAGATCGGGGAGCGGGCCTGCAATGCCGATACTGGCCCTTCCATCGAGAAGAGGCTGAAAGACGCCGCCAAGAGCTTCGACGTACAGCCGCAAGGGCGTGTGCGGAAATGTCTCGCGGAACCCGGTCGCCACGGCTGTCACACGGTCCATCGGAAAGAATACATCGACCACGACCGACAATTCGGGCTCCAGCCCCGATGACATGCCTTTGGCCCGCGCCTTCATGAAATCCACACCTGAAACCACGCCGCGCGCATCGGCCAGCAGCACCCGACCGGCGGCCGTTAGTTGCGGGTAGCGGCCGGTTCGATCGAACAGCACGATCCCCATCTGCATCTCAAGAGTGGCGATCATCTCGCTGACCGCCGACTGCGACCGGTGCAGCAGCCGCGCCGCCGCCGAGAAGCTGCCTTCATCACTCGCGGCAATGAATGTGCGCAGTTGATCCAGCGATACACCATCCAGCATGGAGCCTCTCTTCGATCCATCGTTCTGTCCGATATTATATATCGGAATATAGCGGCTTTATAGGTGGGTCTATCTATGAGACACGCTGGATCATGTTCGGAGCAATCAGAGACCTGTTCTCAGGGCGCAACAGAAAATCCCTGTCCCCTTCCTCTACGGAGACGACCACGATGAAGATCCTGCATATTGATTCCAGCATTCTGGGAAATTATTCGGTCAGCCGGCAGCTTTCTGCGGAAACCGTCGCGCGACACAAGGCAGCGCATCCGGATGCCACCGTCATCTATCGGGATCTCGCTACCGATCCAGTGCCTTATCTGACCGGCGCGCATATGGCGGCGCTACAGGGAAAGCCGGTCACGGATACCGCGCTCGCCGACGATCTGGCGATCGGAGACGGGCATATCAATGACCTCCTGGCAGCCGACATCGTCGTTATCGGCGTTCCGATGTATAATTTTTCCCTTCCCGCCCAGCTCAAATCCTGGATCGACCGTGTGGTCGTAGCGGGCAAGACGTTCCGGTACGGTGCGTCGGGGCCCGAAGGTCTCCTTCCGCAGGGCAAGAAGGCGTTCCTGATCTCGACGCGTGGCGGGATCTATACCGGGGACAGCCCGGCCGCGGTGCTGGATCATCAGGAAAAATACCTCGCCGCCGTCCTGGCATTCATCGGCCTCACGGATGTCACCTGGATACGTGCCGAAGGACTGGCTCTGGGGCAGGACGCAAAAGATGCCACCATCGTGCAGGCGCAGGGTGAAATCGCCCGTCTTCAGGGCTGAACAGCGTTTTATCCAACGGGAGGAATCTCTCCATGACCCAACGTCATTTCGCCACGTCCGTCGTCATGGCAGCGCTCGTGTTCGGTGCGGTTTCGCAGGCAGCGGCCCAGCAGGTTGCCACGCCCGATCCGTCGGCGGTAAAGGCCGGCACCTACAAGGTGGAACCTTATCATACGCAGGTCGGCTTCACGTTATCGCATTTGGGATTCAGCAACTTCTCCGGCTTTTTCACAGGCGTATCCGGATCCCTCACGCTCGACCCCGCCCATCTTTCGGCCACCAGTCTTGATGTGACGATTCCCATACAGTCGGTGGACACCACGGTGCCGAAGCTGGATGGCGAGCTGAAAAGCGCGCAGTGGTTCGATGCCACCCAGTTTCCCAATGCGACGTTCAAATCCACCCGGGTTGTCCAGACCGGAGCAAACACCGCGAACATCAGCGGCAACCTGACCTTGCATGGTATGACGCAGCCGGTCACGCTCAAGGCCCGCCTGATCGGTAGCGGCACCAACCCGCTGGACAAAATGTATACCGTCGGCTTTGAAGCGACCGGCACGATTGCCCGCAGCCAGTTCGGCGTGAAACAATATGTGCCGCTCGTGGGCGATACCGTGACGCTAACGATTGCCGGCGCATTCGAACTTCAGCAGTAAAGTGGTCACGGCGCCACAATCTGTTGAGTGATATGCGCGTCCGACGATCATCGGCCTTATGATGATTCATGGCGGTCTCGCACCAGATGCGATGTTGCGGCTCTGAGATAAATCGTGATGGTTCTTTCTTCAGCCGCTGACAAATGAATTCGCATGTGGGATCGCCGCCTGTAACGCGTAAAGGCAATCGTCCAGAGGCAGCAAGGCATGGTGGCGGAATGCCAGGACGATTGCTTCTTCCTCGATCGACAGGAAGGTTGAGGAAGGTCCCTTCGGGTCGGCGCGCCGATCCGTCGGATCGCTCCGGCCCCTCCATTTGACGATTGTCTTCGACTGATCCCGTAGCGCGTTGCCAGAGCCCTCAGGCTGTCCTGACTATGCTGTATCGCTTGACGGACTGCCGCTGCCGTCGTGGCGCTTCCATGGTGAAGCTGGCCAATAGCGCATCCTTCCACTCGCGTGAAAACAACGCACCGTCAAATCCCGAGCCTAAAAAGGCGTGTCGGAGGCTGAACCACAAACGTCGGCCGATCTATTGCGTGCGCCGGGGTCGAACATAAGCCGGGGTTGAACAAAAAACGGGGCCCCGCAGGAGCCCCGCTTTTCGTATTGTGTTCCGCCGTTCGCGGGTCAGCGCGTCTTGCCAAGTTGTGACCACAGATAGGCGTAGCTGAGTGCCTGTGTCTGGGCGACTTCCTTCTGGCTGGCACCAAAGCCGTGACCACCCGCGACCTGCTCCCAGTAATAGTAAGGCAGCTTCATCTCGCTCATCCGCCAGGCAAACCGCCGGGCATGGACCGGGCCGACGCGGTCGTCCTTGGTGGTCGTCTCGATAAACGGCACCGGATAGTTCACGCCTTCCTTCAGGTTCTGAAGCGGGGAAATACTGTGCAGGAACGCCTTCTGTTCGGGAATGGAGACCGTTCCGTATTCACCGACCCAGGATGCCCCGGCCGACATGTGCTCGTAATTCATCATGTCCAGAAGCGGCACTTCGATATCAACGGCTTTCCAGTAATCGGGATGCTGCGTGAATTCCACCCCCATCAGCAGGCCGCCATTCGAACCACCCTGGATGGCAAGGTGCTGAGGCGACGTCACCTTGCGATCCATCAGATCCTTTGCCACCGCGGCAAAATCGTCATAGATGCGTTGGCGGTTCGTCTTCAGGCCCGCATCATGCCATGCCGGCCCGAATTCGCCACCTCCGCGGATATTGGCCAGCACATAGACACCCCCGCGAGAGAGCCAGTTGTTGCCGATGCCTGCCGAGTAGAACGGAAACAGCGGAACCTCGAAACCACCATAGGCATAAAGCAGCGTCGGGTTCGTCCCATCCAGCGGCATAGTCTTGCGATGGACAATGAAATACGGAATGTCCGTCCCGTCCTTCGAGCGCGCTTCCTGCTGCTCGACCGTCATGTCCGAGGCATCGAACTGGCTTGGCAGCGTGCGGATTTTCTGAACCGAAGCCCGGTCACTGTTGATCTCCCACAGCGTCGTAGGCGTCAGAAACCCCGACGACGTGGCGTAAGCGAACGGCGAGTCCTCATCCGTGCTGATCAGGTCGACCGACATGTTCTGCGGTAGCGGAAGGTCCTGATGCGTAAAATCCGCGCCATGGGCGGCAGGCGTGTAGATGGCGATCTTGCCGCGCACATTGTCATACAGCGTGACGATCAGATGGCCATGGCTCGTGGACGCACCCTCGATCACCTGTCCCGCCGTCGGGGCCAGCAGAAGCTGAGGCGCCGGACTCTTCGCCTCAGGGTCGACCAGCACGAGCGATCCCTTGGTGAAGGTCTGGCCGTTTACCGCCCAGTCTTCATCCAGAAGAACGACAAGCCGCGCATTGAACAACGCCGAAACGCTGGATTTCAGCGGCAGGGAAAGCGTCGTGATCTGTCCGTCACGATAGAGGAAGGTCCGCGAAGAAAAAGCATCCAGCCCCTCACGGATCAGCACGACCTGATGACCTACGCCGTCATGCAGCACTTCGGGACCGACCTCGACATCCTTTCTGCTTCCAGTAAAGACGGTCTGGGCCTGGTCGAGAGACTGGCCGCGTTTCAGGACCTTGACGATATACGGGTAGGAAGACTCCGTCAGGTCGTCCGCGCTCCAGGGATAGCTGACCAGCAAGGTGTCGTGGTCGAGCCAGGATGAATCCTGTTTGGCATGCGGCAGGGAAAATCCGCCTTCGACAAACTGGCCGGTTCTGAGGTCGAATTCGCGGACGGTGCTGGCATCCTCGCCGCCATCGGAGAGGTGCAGAAGGCAGAGGTTCTGCTGGGAATGCAGGCAATCGATGCCCTTATAGACCCAGTTGCGCTTTTCTTTCGCCGCCAGCACATCGAGGTCGAGGGCGACCGTCCATTCCGGATGATCGGTCGCAAACGAGTCCGCCGTCGCGCGGCGCAGAATACCCCGCAGATGGTGCTCGTCGCGCCAGAAATTATAAACCATCCCGTCCATCTGCATCGGCATGGCCAGACGGTCATGCGTCTGAAGAAGCCTCAGCGAGGTGTCATACAGCCCCTTGTACAGCGGGCCATGACCCAGCAGGTCCAGTGTACGGGCATTCTGGGCTTTCACCCACTCCATGGCCTGCGCACCATTGATGTCGTTCAGCCATGCCGGAATCGTGTCGGGCAGATCGGCGGCATGCACGGGCATGGCCGCAGGCGTCAGCAGGCTTGCGCCCAGAAGTGCGACCAGAGTGCCGCGACCGAAATTCCTGAATGGCGTCACCACAAAGCGTCCCTGAATGTTACAGTGTAACTGTTTCATTGCAGCAGACAAACCGCAAGGGGTCTGAGCACGGAGACGAAATGGCGGTATCCCGCTCGCTCCCCACCGGACAGGGGCGACGCTGGTGTCGGAAGCGGTCGGGCCGATCATGCGCCCCGGCATGGCGCGGCGGTTTGCGTCCGATCGAGGGACGCATTGGTGACGAATAATCTGAAAATGCTCGAAAAATGGCTTATGCAGCAGGCGGAGCGACCAATCCGGCCGGTCCCCTGATCCGCAACGCCTCCACACTGTGCGGCAGGGGAGCATAAGCCCCCCTGCGCGTCCTCCGCTCCGGCGCGATCAGGCGTCCTCGTGAACCGCCTTGGACATTGCCGCCGCCCGCGCGGCGTTCTTCTCTTCCTCGGTCCAGACCTTGCGCTCGCGCTTCTGCTGCGGCTTGACCTGCTTGACCGGCCCACCCCCCAGCACGGGCGGGCGCATGGTCGAATTCCGTGCTTCTTCCGAATGCCACGGGTGGTCGTCCCGCACGATCAGGGCGCGCCCGATCTCCCGCTCCACATCGCGCAGCCATGCCCGCTGCTCGGCATCGCACAGCGTGATGGCAAAGCCGTTACGGCCGGCACGGCCAGTGCGGCCGATGCGATGGACATAGCTTTCCGGCAGGCTCGGCAGGTCATGGTTGAAAACATGCGTGACCGTATCGACGTCGATGCCGCGCGCCGCGATATCCGTCGCCACCAGGACCTGCGCGGTGCCGGCGCGGAAGGCATCCAGCGCGCGTTCCCGCTGGCCCTGCGACTTGTTGCCGTGCAGAGCCTCGGCCGTGATGCCCGCCTCGGTGATGAAGGCGCAGACTTCGTTGGCGATGTTCTTCTGCAAGGTAAAGACCACCGCCTGGCCCATCCCCGGCGTCTGCAACAATGCCAGCAGCGCGGCCTTCTTGTCGGCTGCATCAACGAACATGACCGACTGCTCGATCCGCTCGACGGTGGTCGAGGGCGGGGCGATCTCGACCTTCGCCGGATCGCGCAGCAGGCTTTCTGCCAGAGCGGCGATGGATTTCGGCATCGTCGCCGAAAACAGCACGGTATGCCGATCCTGCGGCAGCGTCGCGACGATCCGCTCGATCGGCTTGGCGAAGCCCATGTCGAGCATCTGGTCGGCCTCATCCAGCACCAGCGCCTCAAGTTGCGACAGGTCGCACAGGCCCTGCGTGATCAGGTCCAGCAACCGCCCCGGCGTGGCCACGATGATATCCACGCCGGCCGCCAGCGCATTGATCTGATGGAACTGGCTGACACCGCCGAAAATCGTCGTCACGCTGGGCTGCTGATAGCGCCCAAAGCTGCCGAACCCATCGGCGATCTGCGAGACCAGTTCGCGCGTGGGGGCCAGGACCAGCACGCGCGCACCGCCCTTGGGTGCCGGGCGCGGGTCCGCGGCAAGCCGGTGCAGCAGCGGCAGCGCGAAAGAGGCGGTCTTGCCCGTGCCGGTCTGGGCCATGCCCAGCAGGTCCCGCCCTTCCAGCAGCAGCGGAATCGACTGCGCCTGGATCGGGGTCGGAGAGACATACCCTTCCTCGGCCAGCGCGCTCAGCAGGGTCGGCGCCAGGGAAAGATCGGCAAACGTCATGGACATGGTCGAGCGGCGCCTCCGGCGCTGAAGTAAGGCTGCGCCTGTTCGGGCATCGCTGGTTGGAAAGGCCGAGTTCTACGGGCGATGCCACACCGCGTCAACGCGCGGGAGAAGGGCGCGCGACGGTTTTGCCCGCCATCCGCACCTCCGCCTCGGCGCCGTGTCACCACCCGCCCGTCCGGCCGCTTTCTTGCAGGGTGTGGATCGGGGGCGCATCCTCCCCAAGGACTCCACATCTGTTCAGGAGATGGATATTGGCTTCCCTGTTTACCCCCCTTCAGGTCGGCGACCTCACCCTGCCCAACCGGGTCATCATGGCGCCGCTCACACGCCAGCGCGCAGGCGCGACGCATATCCCCAACGACCTTATGGCGACCTATTACGTCCAGCGCGCACTGGCGGGCCTGATCCTATCGGAAGCGACGCCGGTTTCTCCCCAAGGCATCGGCTACGAAGGCGTGCCCGGCATCTGGCTGCCCGAGCATGTCGAGGGCTGGAAGACAGTCACATCGGCCGTGCACGCGGTCGGCGGCCGCATCTTCCTCCAGCTCTGGCATGTTGGCAGAATTTCCGATCCCGTCTTCCTCAACGGCGATCCGCCGGTCGCACCCAGCGCCATCGCGGCCAGAGGCCATGTCAGCCAACTCCGCCCCCAGCGCCCCTACGTCACGCCGAGGCCGCTGGAAACCGACGAGATCCCCAGCATCGTCGCGGCCTTCCGGCGCGGCGCCGAACTGGCGAAGCAAGCCGATTTCGACGGCGTCGAGATTCACGGCGCGAACGGCTACCTGCTCGACCAGTTCCTGCAAGACTCCACCAACCACCGGACTGATCAATATGGCGGCCCGATCGAAAACCGGGCACGCCTGATGCTGGAGGTCACCGACGCCGCCATCGCCGTCTGGGGTGCCGGTCGGGTAGGCATGCACCTGGCCCCGCGATGCGACGCGCACGATATGGGCGACAGCAATCCGGCGGCCACCTTCGGCTACGTCGCCACCGAACTGGGGCGGCGCAGGATCGCCTTCCTCTGCGCGCGCGAAGCCGAGGGCCGCGACAGTCTCGGCCCGCAACTGAAAAAGGCCTTCGGTGGCATCTATATCGCCAACGAGGCTTTCACTGGCGCCTCCGCCGAGAAGGCCGTCGAAGAGGGCCGGGCCGACGCGGTCGCTTTCGGAAAAGCCTTCATCGCCAACCCCGACCTGCCCGAGCGGCTGAAGGCGGGCGCGGATCTGACGCCCCCCGATCTGTCCACATTCTATGGCGGCGACGCGCGCGGCTATATCGACTATCCCACGTTGGGCGAAGCCGGAGACTAAACACCCAGGGCATTTCCACCTGTTTGAATGCGGGCATTCAAACAGGATCGGCTTTGCGCGCATACACGCCGCCATGGCTCATGGCGGCGTCACGACCAGCGTTTAGCCAGCACGCCTCCGATGGGCTAGACAGGCCTCTGCACCCGCCGGAGAGCCGCATGTCCCAGACGCCATCGCCCCACGAGATGATTCGCGTCCGCGGCGCACGGGAACATAATCTCGATAATGTCGATGTGGACCTGCCGCGCGACAGGCTGGTCGTCGTCACGGGCGTATCGGGCTCGGGCAAATCCTCGCTGGCCTTCGGGACGATCTATGCCGAGGCCCAGCGACGCTATCTGGAATCCGTCTCGCCATACGCGCGGCGACTGTTCGACCAGATGCCGGTGCCGGTCGTCGCCTCAATCGACGGCCTGCCCCCGGCGGTCGCCCTCCAGCAGCAGCGGGGCAGCAGCAGCAGCCGGTCCAGCGTCGGCAGCCTGACCACGCTCTCCAATCTGCTGCGCATGCTCTATTCCCGCGCCGGCACCTACCCGCCCGGCCTGTCGCGGCTGGAAGCGGAATCCTTTTCTCCCAACACGCCCATGGGCGCCTGCCCGACCTGTCACGGTCTGGGCCGCATCTATGATGTCACGGAAAAGACCCTGGTCCCCGACGACAGCCTGAGCATCCGCGAGCGCGCCGTGGCCGCATGGCCCACCGCCTGGCAGGGGCAGAATTTCCGCGACATCCTGATCACGCGCGGCGTGGACGTCGATCGTCCGTGGCGGGACCTGCCGAAAGAGACCCGCGACTGGATTCTGTTCACCGAAGAAACCCCGACCGAGCCCGTCTATCCGGGGCGCACGCACGCGCAGGTGCAGGACGCCATCCAGCGCGGCATAGCTGCGGACTATAACGGCACGTTCAGCGGGGCGCGGCGCTATGTGCTGCACACTTTCACGCAATCGCAGAGCGAAAAGATGCGCAGGCGGGCCGCATCGTTCATGGTGTCCTCCCCCTGTCCGGCCTGCCATGGCCAGCGGCTGAACCCCGATGCCCTGCGCGTGACATTCGACGGGCTGAACATCGCCGCCTTCGCGAACCGCCCGCTGGAAGACATCGCGTCCGCCCTGCGCACGTCGGCAAAGAGGTTGGACAGCGGCCAGGATGCGACATCAGTCGCTGCACGGGGCATGGTCGACGCCATGATCGAGCGCATCGGCGTGCTGCTCGATCTCGGACTGGGCTATCTCCAGCTCGACCGGGGCGTGCAGACCCTCTCTCCCGGCGAATACCAGCGCCTTCGCCTGGGCACGCAGATCCGCTCCAACCTGTTCGGCGTGGTCTATGTGCTCGACGAGCCGAGTTCCGGGCTGCACCCCGCCGACACGCAGGCCCTCCTGCGCGCGCTGGACGGCCTGCGCGCGGCCGGCAACTCCCTGATCGTGGTGGAGCATAATCCCGATGTGATCCGCCGGGCGGAATGGCTGGTCGATGTCGGCCCCGACGCGGGCGAGCGCGGCGGACGCATCCTGTATAGTGGCCTCCCCGACGGCTTGCGGAACGTGGCGGCATCGCGCACCCGCCCCTATCTGTTCGATGTAGTCCACCCCCGCACTACGCCGGTGCGCCAGCCGGGCGGGCAGTTGAAGCTGACCGATATCTGCTGGAACAATCTCGACCACCTCTCCCTCACGCTTCCCCTCGGCGTCCTGCTGTCGGTCACGGGCGTATCGGGCTCGGGCAAATCCAGCCTCGTCGGGCAGGCGCTGGTGTCGATCATGGCGCGCGCCCTGGGCCAGACCGTGGAGATCGACCCCGAGGAAGACAGCACGGACGATGCGCCTCCGCCGGAGCAGCGCGAACCGACCGGCACGGTCTCCGGCGGCACCGGCCCGGTCAAACGCATGGTCATGATCGACCAGAAGCCGATCGGCCGCACCCCGCGCTCCAACCCGGCCACCTATACCGGCCTGTTCGATACGATCCGCCGCCTGTTCGCCGAAACGCCTGAAGCAAAAAAGCACCGTTTCGATGCGGGGTGGTTTTCCTTCAACGTCGCCAAGGGACGATGCCCGCGTTGCGAAGGTGTCGGAACGGTGGATGTGGAACTGCTGTTCCTGCCCACGGTGCAGACACCCTGTCCGGCCTGCCACGGCAGCCGGTACAAGGCCGAGGTACTGGAAATCCTGTGGAACGGGCACAGCATTGCGGATGTGCTGGGCCTGAGCATCGACGAAGCGTGCGATGTTTTCGCCGATGTGCCGGCTCTGGCCAGGGGGTTCGATACGCTGCGCCGGGGCGGCCTAGGCTATCTGCGGCTGGGCCAGTCGGCGACCACGCTTTCAGGCGGCGAGGCCCAGCGCATTAAGCTTGCGACCGAGCTTCAGAAACAGCGCGGCGGCCACATCCTCTATGTTCTCGACGAGCCGACGACCGGCCTGCATCCGGCGGATGTGGACCGGCTGATGCGCCAGCTTCAGGCGCTGGTCGACCAGGGCAATACGGTGGTGCTGGCCGAGCACGACATGCGGGTCGCGGCGGCCAGCGACTGGGTCATCGACCTCGGCCCCGGCGCCGGTCGCAGGGGCGGCACCATTGTCGCCGCCGGCACTCCTGCGCAGGTCGCGGCCTCGGAATGCAGCGTCACGGCGCCATTCCTGCGCCGCTATGCCCACCCCGACGAACCATGAAGGGATCGGCAGGAAGAAATCAGGACAGATGCCGGCGCATGACTGACGACAGGCCCTCGACGGCGATGACCATCACCAGCGTCATCAGCAGAAGCAGCGAGGCGGTGCGGTACTGAAAAAGGCTGATGGCGGTATAGAGCTGGAACCCCAGCCCACCCGCGCCGACAAAACCCAGTACCAGCGACGAGCGGAGGTTTTCGTCGAACCGGTAGAGCACCAGCCCGAACATCGACGGGGCGAGCATCGGCACGACGCCATGCGCGAAAATCTGCAGGCGGTTGGCGCCGGCCAGTTCCATCGCCTCCATCGGCATCACGTCCATGTCTTCGATCATTTCGGCCCCCAGCCGGCCCAGCATGCCCGCCGTGTGCAGCGTCAGCGACAGCACGCCGGGAAACGGCCCCAGACCGACCGCGGTGACGAAGATCAGCGCCCACACCAGGTCGGGCACGGCGCGCAGCAGCCCGACTACACAGCGCGCGGCCATCCGCACGGGGGCATGGCGCACGATGGTGCGCGAGGACAGCAGGGCAAGCGGGCAGGCCAGCAGGGCGCCCAACGCCGTGCCGACCAGCGCGATATTGAAGGTTTCCCGCGCCGGCTTCCATTCCCTGGGCAATTGGTGCCAGTCGGGCGGGCAGGCGCGCCGCACGATATCGACGATCCGCCCTGCGCCCGACAGCAGGTTGGCCGGGCTGACCTGCGTTTCGCGCGCCGCCTGGACCAGCAGCAGGGCCAGAACGGCCATGCCGCCCCAGAACAGGAAGCGGCCGGACCGGGGGAAGGCGAAGCGGGCGCGTTCCGGCGGGGCAGCGGTCATGGTGCGGGGCATCAGGCGGCCTCCCTCATCGTTTCCCTTGCATACAGGCCGGCCAGGGCCTCATCGGTGACGTCGGCCGGCGGCAGGTCGAAGGCCAGTCGCCCGGCCTTCAGCCCGGCCAGGCGCGTGGCGTGGCGCCGGGCCAGGTCGATCTGGTGCAGCACGCACAGGATTGCCAGATTCTGTTCGCGGGCCACCCGACGCAGCAGCACCATGACCTCTTCGGCTGCATCCGGGTCCAGGCTGGCGACGGGTTCGTCCGCCAGGATGACGGCGGGCCGCTGGGCCAGCGCCCGGGCGATGGCGACCCGCTGGGCCTGCCCGCCGGAGAGGGTGGAGGCACGCTGGGCCGCCAGGTCGGCCAGCCCCACCTGTTCCAGACAGTCCATGGCCAGCCCCCGTTCGGACCGGGGCAGGATGCCGGCCATCGAGGCAAGGTCCTGATGACGGCCCAGCGTACCACATAGCACGTTGGAGAGGACCGCCCGCCGCCCGACCAGACGCGGGCTCTGAAAGACCATGCCCAGCGCCATGCGCGACTGGCGCCGCATCTCGCCCTTCAGGCCGCTGATCGGGGTGTCCCCGATCCGGATTTCCCCGCTGGAGGGGGAAATCATCCCCGATGCGATCTTCAGCGTCGTCGATTTGCCGCTGCCGTTGGCGCCCAGCAGCACGACGATCTCGCCCGGACGGACGGCCAGGTCGATGCCATGCAGGACCATCCTGCGCCGCCCGGCGGTGTCGTAGGATTTGGTCACATCGCTCAGGACCAGGGACTCGCCGTTCATTGCGCACCTTGCATGTCGAGGCCGATCACCGGCGTCAGGCTGCGGATGCCGTCATAGGCGGCATCGGTCTGCGGGGTCAGGCGGGTCGTGGGCTCGGTACCCGTCCCGACATCGTTGGCCCGGATGTGGCTGACATCGACCGCCATCAGCGCATCGACCAGCTTCCTGCGAAAGGCGGGCGGCAGGCCGGGCGCCACGGCGATCGGCCCCTGTGGAATGGGGGGCGAACGCCACAGGACGGTATAGTCCGCGGCATTGTATTCGCCTGCTGCCCGGGCATCGGCGATCGTCTCGCTGTTCAGTTCCGCCGCATCGACCTGCCCGTTGCGGATGGCTTCGAAGGACGCGGTATGGGTGCCGGCAAAGCGGGCGGCGAGATCCTGCTTCGGGTCGATGCCGGCGTTCTTCAGCGCCGCCGCCGGCAGCAGATGCCCCGAGGTCGAGCCGGGATCGGAGAATGCGAAACTATGCCCGCGCAATCCGGCCAGATCGTGAATGCCGGTGGCGGGGCGCGTCACGATGCTTGCGGTATACAGCCCGGCACCCCCCAGCCTGGTCGAGAGCACGGCGACGGCCTCGGCGCCCGCCAGCTTGTGGGCGATGACGTAACCCAGCGGGCCGAACAGCCCGAGTTCGGCATGACCGGACCGCATCGCCTCGATCTCGGCACTGTAGGACACGGTAATCATCATATGGACCGGGCAGTGCAGCCGCCCGGACAGGTCCTGCGCGATGGCGTTGAAGACCGGTTCGAGCGTGTTGATCGGCTCGTAAGGCTCGATCACCAGCGTAATGCCGTCGGCATGGGGGCAGGGGGCGTCACTGTCGGCCGGGGGCGTATCGGCCCGCGACGGGCTGGCCCAGGCCAGGCAGGCAATGGCGGCCCCCAACAGCATGGCAGATGAAGTTTTCATGACATGTCTAGACATGTTCGAAGCCCTTCCTGAAACTATGTCGCGGTGCGTGTCGTACCGTGCGTCGATCTCGAGGCTTTGGCAGATGACAGAAAAAGTGCCGCGCTGGCGGGAAGTGGCCACTGCGCTGACCGAGGGCATTCGCGGCGGGATCTATGAACCCGGCAAGAAACTGCCGACCGAGCATGACCTGGCGCGGCATTTTCAGTTGAACCGCCACACCATCCGTCGCGCGCTGGAGGAACTGGCCAATGCCGGGCTGATCCGTACCGAGCAGGGGCGCGGCAGTTTCGTCAGCGACGATCCGGTGGAATACCGGATTCATGCCCGCCCGCGTTTCAGCGAATGGATGGAGGGCGTCAACCGCCACGCGGCCCGTCGCAAGCTTGTCCTGCGGCGCATGCCGGCCGACGAGGTACCCGACCGCGTGCTCGTGCATGCGGCCCTTGGCGCGCCGCGCGAGGTCATCCTGCTGGAACGGGTGGGATATGCCGACGAACGGCCGGTCTCCTACTCGCGGCATGTTTTCGATGCGGCGCTGCATGACGGGCTGCTGGCGGCGCTGGAGGCGCAGGATTCGATTACCGGCGCACTCAACGGCCTGGGTATCGAAAGCCTGCGCCAGCGCACGCAGGTCACGGCCCGCTGCCCGGACTCGCACGAGGCCTCGCTGCTGCGCATGGAGCCGACCGATCCGCTGCTGCGCACCGTCGGCTACAACGTCACCCCGGCGGGCCGCCCGATCGAACTGTCGATCGGCCACTACCCGGCCCGGCGCATGCAGTTGGTCTTCGAACTGCTCCAGCCCGACATGACGGACATCATGCACGACGCCAGTCCTCGATAAGCGCGATCAGCCGTTCGCCCGCCTCGGCCAGTTCGCCCTCGTTGCGAATGGATATATCGGGCAGGCATGTCGCAGGCATCGCCCGTTTCAGCCGCCCGTCGATCGCCTCGGCCGTTTCGCGGCCGCGCGTCGCCAGCCGCGCACGGCGCAGGTCGGCATCGGCTTCGATGCCGACCACGCAGCACGGAAAGCGCGCGCGCAGTTCGGCAACGATCCCGCGCGAGACATTGGCGACAAGCTGCCGCCCCTGCGCGATATCCTGCGCCATCGACGCCGGCAGGGCGTAGGACAGCCCGTGCGCGCGCCAGGCGACCAGGAAATGCCCGTCGGCTTCCGCCCGGTCGAAGCGCGCGTCGTCCATCGTATCGGGCGTTTCGGTCGCGTCGGCGGGGCGGGTGATGATGCGGCGGGGAAAGAGCACGTCCTCCCGGCCGTCCAGGCGGGCGCGGGCGTACCCGATCACGGCATCCTTGCCCACGCCGGACGGGCCGGTGACCAGGACCAGACGTCCCGTCCTCATGCCCCGCCCCCCAGCGCGCAGCGCGCCAGCAGGGTAAAGGGCGCGCCGGGTCGGGGCTCGTGAAAGACGCACAGCGAGGCGACCATGCGCTCCCGCGCCAGCGCGGGGGTGAGCAGCGCCTCCATTTCTCCCCGGATATCCGGCGGCAGCACGCTGTCGGCCAGCGTCATGTGGAAATGCCATTCGTCGAACACATAGGGGTATCCCCACCGATGCAGCAGCGCCTTCTGCCGGTCGGTGCAGCGCCCGGCGCGCTCGGCGGTGCGCTGTGGGTCCTCGGGTCGCCGATGGGTATCGAAGGCCCGCACGCAATCGTCGCCGAACGCCTGCAGGGCCGGGCAGGGCGCGGCCGGCCGCAGGGCGGTAAAGCCCCCTTCCTCCACGATACGCAGCGCCGGCAGAGCAAACGGCGAGGACGAGGCGGCAAAGGCCGCCACATCGTCCAGAAAGGCCGTGACCGGGCCGTTCAACGCCATCGGGGCCTTCAGCGTGGCATGGAAGCCGTAGCGGGTGGCCGACCGGGTCAGCGGGGCACGCCGTGCCAGACCCGGCATCTCGACCGGCAGGCCGGATGCCGGGTCGCGCCCCAGCCAGGCACACCCCGCGCGCCACAGTGCGTCAGACGGCTCCGGCGCGTAATAGAGGGCGTAGCGGGCGCCGGTGTCAGACGAGCCGGTGTCAGACGACACGATGCCCTCCCACCCACACGCGGCGAATGATCGGCAGGCCGTCATACAGCCGGACCTGCACCAGGTCGGCCCGTCGCCCGGCCTCGATCCGCCCTCGATCATGCAGGCCGACGATGCGGGCCGGCCCGTCGGTAACCAGCGCGATCGCTTCGGGCACCGGCAGAATGTCCTGCGCCACGCAGGCGAAGGCGGCCTCCAGCATCGCGGACGGGACGTAATCGGACGCCAGCGCCGTCACCAGGCCCGCGCGGATCAGGTCGATGGCATTGACGTTGCCGGAGTGCGACCCTCCGCGCACGATGTTCGGCGCCCCGGCGATCACATCCATGCCCAGGGTATGGGCACCCCGCGCGGCAGCCAGCGAAACCGGAAATTCGGCAATCGTGATTCCGTCTTCGTGGTTGCGTGCAACCTCTTCCTCCAGCCGGTCGTCATGCGAGGCCAGGGTGATGCCGTGGGCGCGGCAGTACTCGATGACATAGGCGCGGTTGGCTTCCAGATGCTGCGTGCGTTCAGCAGCGACCCGGGCCTGCATGGCGTCGATTTCGGCCTCGGTCATGCCCTCCTTGGCCCGGCCGACCCGCCAGCGCGCGATATCGGCGTACTGGCCGACGCCGGGCGAATGGTCCATCAGGCTGGCCAGCCGCAGCAGGGCGGTCATGCGCGGATCGTGCAACGCCATCTCGAACAGCGGCTGCATGTCGGGCGCGATCAGTTCGCAGCGGAAATGCAGCAGATGGTCGGCGCGCAAGGCCCCCGCTTCCGACAGTTCGACCAGATCGCGGATTCCTTCCTCGTAGGTCTGGATGCGGTCGCGGCCGTTGATGTCGCCCAGGCTGAGCGAGTCGAACACGGTCGTCACCCCGGCCACGGCGCATTGCGCGTCATGGGCCAGAAAGGCCGAGCGGGAGGGCCAGCGCGCATTGACGCGCGGCAGGACCTGACGTTCCAGATTGTCGGTATGCAGGTCGATGATGCCGGGGATGATGTAATCGCCCTCGCAGTCGATGACGGTCGCATCCGTGCTGGCGGCCGGGACGATGGCGCCCGGCGCGGACAGGCCGTCGGCGCTGAAATGCAGTTCGGTTTCGACAACCGAGCAGGGCAGGACGATCCGGGCGTTGGTCAGCAGGGTCATGGCTGGCTTTCTTCGATGGTCGCGCCGCGTTCCAGCAGCACGGTACGGTCGGCGATGCGCTCGCGCAGCGCATGGTCATGGACGATGGCGACGATCGCCGAGCCCCGCGCGCAGGCTTCGGCGATCAGGGTTCAGACGCAGTCGCGGCTGACGGGGTCGAGCGAGGCGGTCGGTTCGTCCAGCAGCAGCGTCGGCCAGTCGCAGATAAAGCTGCGGGCCAGGTTCACACGCTGCTGCTCGCCACCGGAAAAGGTAACGGGCGGCAACGCATGCAGGGCGGAGGAAATGCGCAGCCGCTCCAGCATCGCCGCCGCATGGCGCCGGGCCTTTTCCAGATTCATGCCGCGTGCCACGGCCGACCCGGCGACGACATCCAGCGCGCTCAGGCGCGGAATGGCCCGCAGGAATTGCGAGACATACCCCAGAGAGCGCTGGCGCACGTCCAGGATCTCGCCCGGCGATGCGGTGGCGATATCGACCATCGCGCCGTCATGATGAATGCGGACGGCGCCGGAATCGACGCGGTAATTGCCGTAGAGCGCGCGCATCAGGCTCGATTTGCCCGCTCCGGACGGGCCGACCAGCGCGACGCACTCGCCGGGCCGCACCCGCAGACTGGCCCCGCGCAGGACATCGAGCGCGAGCCCGCCTTGCAGATGCAGGACGAAACGCTTGTGCAGGCCGGATGCGTCGATGGCCCAGCCATTCTGATGGGAGGTCATGAGGGCAGCACCGATGAGACGAGAAGTTGCGTGTAGGGGTGATGCGGGTCGTCCAGTACCTGGTCCGTCAGGCCCTGTTCGACGATCGCACCGCCCTGCATGACCACCGTGCGGTCGGCCAGCAGGCGCGCCACGCCCAGATCGTGCGTCACGATGATGGCGGCGACATGCAGCCGATGGACCAGCGTGCGGATCAGGTCGAGAATGCGCGCCTGCACTGAAACGTCCAGCCCGGTGGTCGGCTCGTCCATGAAGATCAGTTCGGGATTCGTGACCAGCGTGGCGGCGATCTGCAATCTTTGCAGCATCCCGCCCGAGAAATGCATCGGCAGGTCGTCGATCCGCTCGCGCCCGATCTCCACTTCATCCAGCCAGCGGGCGGCGGTCTCGCGGATCTCGCCATAATCGCGGGCGCCGTTCATCATCAGCCGCTCGCCGATATTGCCGCCGGCCGTCACATCCAGCCGCAGGGCGGAGCGGGCATTCTGGTGGATATAGCCCCAGCGCGTGCGTTGCAGCCGGCGCAGGCGCATCTCGTCCATCGCGGCGATATCGTGCAGCCCTTCCGCGTCGCGGTAGAGAACATGGCCGGAATCGGCGGGCGACAGGCCGGCCAGCGTGGCGAGCAGGGTGGATTTGCCCGACCCGCTCTCACCGACGATCGCCAGGATCTCGCGCCGGTTGACGGTCAGCGAGACATTGTCGAGCGCATCGACATTGCTGAACCGCTTGTTCAGGAAACGGGCTTCCAGAAGAAGGCTCATTGTCCGCCCTCCTCGGCCCGGCGTTCGGCCTCTTCGATCCTGCCGGCGCAGTAATCGGTGTCCGAACACAGGAAGCGGCGCGTGCCGTGATCGTCGATGATAATCTCGTCCAGATAGCTCGACGTGCTGCCGCAGAAGGCGCATGTGCCGTCCGCCCGGCCGGGATGGAACGGATGGTCGGTGAAATCGAGCGAGCGCACCGGCGTGTAGGGCGGCACGGCATACAGGCGCCGCTCGCGCCCCGCACCGAAAAGCTGGAGGGCAGGCATGGCGTCCATCTTGGGATTGTCGAAGGCGGGGATAGGGCTGGGCGACATCAGGACCCGGCCATTGACCATCACCGGATGGTCGTAGGCGCTGGAGACGCGGCCGAAGCGGGTGATGTCCTCGTACAGCTTCACATACATCATGCCGTAATCGCTCAGCGCATGGGCGCGCCGCGCGACCGGGCGTTCCGGGATCAGCTTCCACAGCGGCTCGGGCTGCGGAACCTGGTAGACGATTACTTGATCTTCCGTCAGCGCCTGCTCGGGAATGCGGTGGCGCGTCTGGATGATCGTGGCCTCCGCCGTGCGGGTGGTGGTCTCCACCCCGGTCATGCGGCGGAAGAACGAGGCGATGGCGACCGCGTTGGTCGTATCGTCCGCGCCCTGGTCGATCACTTTCAGCCGGTCGTCCTGCCCGATGATCGCGGCGGTCACCTGAATGCCGCCGGTGCCCCAGCCATAGGGTAGCGGCATTTCGCGGCTGGCGAAGGGCACCTGCCAGCCGGGTATCGCCACGGCCTTCAGCAGCGCCCGACGGATGCCGCGTTTGGTCTGTTCGTCGAGATAGGCGAAATTATACGCGATCATCGCCATCCTCCTTCTTGCGGTCCATCCCGTCTTCGGCACGCTGTTCGTCGGCCTGGCGGCGAATGGCGCGGATAATTTCCAGCTCACTCTGGAAATCGACGTAATGCGGCAGCTTGAGATGCTCCACGAAGCCGGTCGCCTGGATATTGTCGCAATGCGACAGCACGAATTCCGGGTCTTGCGCCGGGCTGCCGGTCGCCTCGCCCAGTTCGTCGGCACGCAGGGCGCGTTCCACCAGCGCCATCGACATGGCGCGCCGGTCGGCATGGCCCACGCTCAGTCCATACCCGCGGGTAAATTGCGGCGGCACGGTCTTGGACCCCGTGAACTGGTTCACCATCTGGCATTCGGTCACGACGATGTCGCCGATCTCGATGGCAAAGCCCAGTTCGGGCGGCACGACCGAAACCGCGACCTCGCCCATGCGCAACTCGCCCACGAAAGGGTGCGTGTTGCCGTAGCCGCGCTGGGTCGAATAGGCCAGCGAGAGCAAAAACCCCTCGTCGCCCCGCGCCAGGGCCTGGAGCCGGATCGGCCGGGAGGCCGGAAAATCCAGCGGCATCGTGGTCAGGTCGGCCGGCGGGGCGTCGTGCCCGGCGGCGGGAATGGCCTCCAGCAGCGTCTCGCCCCCCAGAATGCCCATCGCGCTGGGCAGGGGGGAAACGGGCTCGGCCGCCACCGGGTCGGGCGCGGATTCGGGCGCCGTCTCCCCGGTATCGAACAGCCGGTGCGAATAATCGGCGGTCGGGCCAAGCCGCTGCCCGCCGAGCACATCCTTGAAGATCGCCGAGACCCGGCGCTGGACGCGCATCGCCGTGGTATCGATCGGCCGGGCATCGACCAGACGCGGCTGGGTGGCCCGGTACGAACGCAGCAGGAAGGCGGCTTCGACCAGGTCGCCTTCGGCCTGCAACAGCGCCCGCGCGGCGAGGTCGGGGTCATAGAGCGCGCCTTCGGCCATCACGCGGTCAATGGCCCGGCCGAAGCTGGTGGTCGCCTGACGCAGCGTGCAGCCCTCGCCGTCGCCCCGCCGCCGGTCGGCGCGCCAGGCATGGGCGGCGGCGATCGCGTCTTCGCCGCCCTTGGTCGCGACAAATGCCATGGTCAGGCCTCCGTGATGCAGGTGCTGCGCGGCAGGCCGACGATCTCGGCACCGCACAGAAGAAACACATCGACCCCGCGCGGAAACAGCGCACCCTGCTGCTGCCATTCCGCCACGAACGCGGCATCCAGGGTGGGGGCGATGGTCTGGGTATGCGCAATGCCCGGCCCCGACAGCGTCAGCGGCGCACCGTCGGTCAAGGATGCGATGTCGAGCAGCAGGGTGGCGCTTGCCTCCGGCGCATCGAACGTGCCCTGGCGCAGCGACGCCAGCACGGGCCGCGCGGAACCATGGGCAGGCCCGGCCAGCACGAATGCCGCCACCTCGGCCGGCGCCGCGGGCGCACCGGTATGGAATGTCAGCCACGCCGCGGTATCGCGGTCGGCCTCGGGCAGCGCGACCGGCGTGGTGGCGTCCACCAGCGTCAGCAGCGTGATGGCGGCAGCGGGGGAAAGGCTGCCCGGCGCCTGCGCCAGCCGTGGCAGACCGTAGCGTCGGCCTGGGTGGGCAATAGCGTCGAGAATGGCGCGGAACGTGGCCTGGGCCATGTGCGAATCCGCAAGGCCCGGAAGAAGAACAGACATCAGCGCCCCGTTGCCATGGTAAAGAAGCGGACTTCCGTGCCGGCGGCGCGGGCTTCGATCGCCGCGCGCCGCTGCGCCTCGATCGCGGCCAGCGGATCGACGACCGAGGCCATCAGCGCCGCATGGCGGATGTCGGACTGAAGCGCCGCATCCAGCCGTGCAATGGCGACGGCGCGGGCTTCGTCGCGGCCCAGCACATAGGCGTGGCCGGTATGGCCCTCGTCATCGACGATGCTCGCGCGGGTCAGCGTCGCCTCGATCAGGTTGAAGCCCTCGCCCTCCGCGCCGACGCGCCCCCGCACCATCGTCAGCCCCACTTCGGGCTGACGGAGATGGACGAACGACGGCAGCGGGTCGGTTTGCGAAAGATGCTGGTGCAGAAGCCCGGCGTCGGCACGGGCGAGAATGCCGAGCCACGCCCGGCGCGCGGAATGCGCGGATGAATCAGCGGTCATCGTGACCTCACGAAAAGCAGGTGCATGCCAGATGGCACGCAAAAAAACGGATCGGGTGTGAGGTCAATAAAACAGAACAAATGTCGGATTAAATAATTAAACTTATGTGAAAGAAGAGAGATTAGACAACATGCTCTTGTTGTCCGCAATAGACAACAAAGGCAATTTATATAGTAATGAATCCATATTAACAAAAGCTTCATGCACAACTTCATGCGCCCACGTATTTTCCGGTCGGACTAAACAGAAACCTTTCATTTATTACGTTCGTACGGAGAGTTCTGATGCGCAGGGCCGTGTTTATGTTGGTCGCGACGTCTGCTTGTACACCTCTGCCATTGATGATCGGGGCGGCACGCGCGGCCACGCCCGCAACGGCATCATCCGACACGTCCGCACCGTCGCCGGGCAAGGCGGTGGCGAAGTCGCGCGGCCGGCACCATGCCGCCCGCCCGGTGGCGGCGTCGGTGGCGGCGCCCCGTCCGGTCGCATCCGGCCGTGCCGCCGTTCCGGCGACGCGCGGCGTGGTTGCGAACGCGGCCGACCGCTATGTCGCCCCGCCCCCGGCCAGGGACGAGCAGGTGATCGTCACCGGCACGCGCGCATCCAACGTGCGGGCACGCGAGAGCGTCAGCCCGGTGGTGGTTCTATCCGGAAAAACCCTGACGCAGTCTGGGTTCCTTAATCTGTCGGACGCGCTGACGCGCACCTATCCGTCGATCGAGGTCACACCGCGCGGGCATAATACCAACGCCCTGACGTCGTTCCTCGAAATGCGCGGCCTCGGCCCCAACGAGGTCCTGGTGCTGGTCGACGGCAAGCGGCGCCACGGCACGGCCAACATCGTGCAGAAGGCAGGGCCGGAATTCGCCGCCTCCTCGGTCGATCTGAACATGATCCCCGCGAACATGATCGACCATATCGAGATCCTTGAGGATGGTGCTGCGGCGATGTACGGGTCGGACGCCATCGCCGGCGTCGTCAACATCATCACCAAGAAGCAGGATCACGGGCTGACATTGAGCAGCCAGACGGGCGCCAATGCCTATAACGGCGATGGCTGGCAGTACCAGTTCGCCGCCGATGGCGGGCTGAAACTGGGCAAAGACGGTTTCATCCATCTCAGCGGCCAGATGTACCATACCGACCATATGGTCGCCTATTCGCCCGATCACGGCATGCTGGGCTACTGGCCGGCCGGCGCCGATACCTCCGGCTACTACGCCGGCGTGGTGCCGGGCGCGAAGGCGAATACCGGCAAGGTCAACAACTACACCAACATGCCCGAGGAAACGCGCGAGAATCTCGGCATCGATTTCGAAAAGCCGCTGACGGACAACATCTCGCTCTACGGCCAGATCATCTATGCCCACCGCCACGCCGAGATCCTGGAAGGCTACGAATACCCCGATCTCGACTGGCCGGCCGGCGCCGTGAACATGTATCCCAACGGCGTGGAGCCCATCACCCAGATCGACGAGAACGACTACTCCGCCACCATGGGCCTCAAGGGCGGCCATCTCTTCGGCTTCGACTGGGACCTGTCCTCGACCTGGGGCGCGGATTCGGATCGGATTTCGGAAAAAAGCACGGTTAATCTGGGTATGTTCGCGTCGAACTGCAACGCGACCGATACGGCGTCTCCCCGCTATTCCACCGACGGCTGCGGCTATTCACCCAAGAAATTCTGGGATTACACCGAAAAAAGCGCCGAGTGGACCAACAATCTCGACTTCCGCCGCCAGTTCATGGTCGGGCACTCCTTCCCCATCGGGCTCTCCTTCGGCGCCGAACAGCGGTATGACGAATATCAGCTCGTATCCGGCAACCCCGATTCCTACCAGACAGGCGGCGCGGAAGGGCATGCCGGCATCCCGCCGCAGAGTGCGGGAAAATGGTCGCGTGACGTCTGGGCCGGGTATGTCGACGTCAACCTGCATCCGACGAAGCGCCTGCAGATCGACCTCGCCGGGCGCTACGAATATTATACCGATACCCAGGATACCGAGACCGGGAAGATCTCGGCCCGCTACGATTTTTCCCGGCGTATCGCAATCCGTGGCACGATCAGCAACGGCTTCCGCGCACCGACCTTGCAGGAAGAACATTTCAGCCGCATGAATGTCTATACCGACAGCGTGCGCGGCCTGCTGCCGGTCAATTCCGCCGCCGCGAAGATCCTCGGCGCGTCGCCGCTCAAGCCCGAGCGTTCGACCAATGTCAGCGCCGGCATCGTCACCGAACCGGTCGACGGTTTCCATGTCGAGGCCGACGTCTACCAGATCAACCTGCGTGACCGCTTCGTGCAGGGCGGAACGGTGTCCGGCATCACCGCGCTGGAGGCGATCGAGAATTTCGGTTTCGCCATCCCGGCCGCCGCCACCAAGGTGTCGGATTTCAACGCCTATTACCTGTCCAACGGTGCGAGCACCCGTACGCAGGGCCTGGACATCAAGGCCGATTACACATTCAGGTTCCACGAATACGGCGATCTGAACCTGAGCATGGCGCTGAACCTGAACCGTACCCGCCTGCACCATAACGGCCTGTCATCCCTGGGCAATCCGCTGTTGAACGAACAGGCGATCGGCTATCTGACGACCGCCTACCCGCGCAGCAAGATCATCCTCGATGCCCGCTGGAATGTCGGCCGATGGGATATCAATCTGCGGCAGACCCGCTACGGCCAGACCACCGACATGCTGGAATACCAGGACTGGACGCCGGCTTCGGCGACCTGCGCGGGCGGCGGCGCCCTGCGCTATTCCAGCACCTGCTTCGCGCAGTTCAACAACACGCCGCGCTGGCTGACCGACCTGCAGGTCGGATACCAGATCAACCGGCACCTGCATGTGGCGATCGGCGCCAACAACATCTTCAACATCCGGCCGCGAAAAGTCCCGCAGGAACTCAAGGTCGCCGAAGGCAGCCAGTACGATCAGGATTCGGTCCAGGTTCCGATCAATGGCGGATATTATTTCGGGCGGCTGGACGCCCGTTTCTAAAAACAGGCAGGTCGACCGGCAGGCATCCACCCGCGCGGTGGATGTCGCCGGCAGGCTGGCGAATACAGGGAGGAGAAGAGAGCATGACACAGGATTCCACGGTGCGGCCCAAGATCGCGGAAACGGTCGTCCATCCCACGGTCCGGCTCAGGCAGGCGGTCATCGGTCAGTATTGCGAGATCCTGGAAGGTGCGATTCTCGAATATTGCACAATCGGCGATTTCTCCTATCTGGGTGAGCGCAGCACGGTCGCGGATGCCGAAATCGGAAAATTCTGCGCCATCGCGGCAGATGTGCGGATCGGTGCGCCCAACCATCCGATCGGCCGCCCGTCGATGCATCGCTTCACCTATTGCCCGGAATATTACTGGCCCGAGGCCGAACGCGACCAGGAATTCTTCCGCCAGCGTCGCGAAAGCCGCGTGCATGTCGGCAATGATGTCTGGATCGGCCATGGCGTGGTGGTGCTGCCGGGCGTCACGATCGGCGATGGCGCGGTTCTGGCGGCCGGCGCGGTGGTCACCCGCGACGTCCCGTCCTACACGATCGTCGGCGGCGTGCCGGCCCGCCCGATCCGCGAGCGCTTCAGTCGCGACATCGCGGCGAGGCTGGACCGGATCGCCTGGTGGAACTGGCCAGCCGCCGTGATCATGGACCGCCTGGACAGCTTCCAGTCGGAAGACATGGAGGCTTTCTGCGCCCGGTGGGACGACGCAGCCGGAGCGTGAACTCGCTTGTCCGTCCCGTAGTTAGTCTTCAGAAAAAACGGCAGGCGCGCGGCCTGCCGTACCCGTTCATGGCCCGATCACCGGGTTCCCCCGGCAGGGTTTTCAGCCCGCCAGGGCCTGTTCGATAATCGCCAGCCCCTCGTCGATTATGCTGTCCGGCGCGGTCAGGGGCACGAGAATGCGCACCGTCTCGCCCAGCACGCCGCAGGACAGCAGGATCAGCCCGCGTTCGGCGGCGCGGGCGCAGATGATGCCGGCCCCACCCTTGCGCGGTGTCCTGCCGTCAGCTTCCAGAATATCGAAGCCGACCATGGCACCGGGGCCGCGCGGGGCGCTGAACGGCACCAGCCCCGGCTTGCCGCGCAGCGCGTCCAGCCGGTCGCGGATGCGGTCGCCGATCACGTTGGCGCGTTCCACCAGCCCTTCCTCGGCGATCACGTCCAGCACCGCCAGCCCGGCGGCGCAGGCCAGCGGCGCGCCGGCATAGGTGCCGCCCAGCCCGCCGGGGCCCACGGCGTCCATCAGGTCCGCGCGGCCGATCACGCCGGAGAGCGGCATGCCGCCGCCCAGCGACTTGGCCACGCACACCAGGTCGGGCGCCACGCCGGAAAGCTCGATGCCGAACAGCCTGCCGGTGCGGGCGAAACCGGTCTGCACCTCGTCGGCGATCAGCTTGATCCCGTGCGTGTCGCAGATGGCGCGCAGGGCCTGTAGCAATTCGGTGGGGGCGGGGCGGAAGCCGCCTTCGCCCTGTACGGGCTCGATGATGATGGCGGCGACCTGCGCGGGGTCGATATCCGCCGCGAACAGCAGGTTCAGCGCGCGCAGGCTCTCGGCAACCGAAACGTCACCGGCCGGGAAGGGTAGGTGATATACGCCGCCGGGCATGGTGCCGAAAGGCGCCTTGTAGGGCTGCACCTTGCCCGTCAGGGCCGAGGCCAGCAGCGTGCGGCCGTGGAACCCCCCGGTAAAGGCAACCACGCCGCTGCGGCCGGTGGCGGCGCGGGCGATCTTCACCGCGTTCTCGGTGGCTTCGGCACCGGTCGTGAACAGGATGGTCTTGGCCGGGCCGGGGAAGGGCGCCAGCGCATTCAGCCGTTCGGCCAGCGCGATATAGGATTCGTAGGGCGCGACCTGGAACGCGGTATGGGTGAACAGGTCGAGCTGCCGCTGCACCGCCGCCATCACCTTCGGGTGACGGTGGCCGACATTCAGCACCGCGATGCCGCCGGCGAAATCGACATAGCGCCGGCCCTCGACATCCCACAATTCGGCATTTTCCGCGCGGGCGGCGTGGATGGTGGTGGCCGAGCCGACGCCGCGCGGCACTGCCGCCTCGCGCCGCGCCTGAAGGGCGGAATTGGTGGATGACATGGTCGCCTGTCCTCGTTGTCTGAAAGGCTTGGGTCTGAAGGGCCTCGTCCGCACGCGAAGGGGGCGGCCGACGTCGTACCGTGGGCGCTTGTATCGCCCGTTCCCCCGGCGCGGGAGACGCCTTGTCGGTCATCGGTGGTGCCTTTCTGTCACCATCCTGTCATGGCGGCTCAGGTGGCCAGCCTGGGGGGGGCTGTGTATGGTGCGCCCTCTTCGGACCGGGGGTGGTGCCTGCCTCGCGCGCCGAAAGGGGGGAACGAGTCCAAGACCGCCCATGCATGACGTTATCCTCTGCCTGATCCTGCTGTTCGTCGCGGCCTTCAGCAGCCTGGCCGTCCGCCTGTTGCCGGTGGCTATCCCCTTGCCGTTATTGCAGATCGCGCTGGGCGTCCTGGGGTCGATCGCCGGGCTGCATGTCACGCTGGACCCGGACATGTTCATGCTGCTGTTCATCCCGCCGCTGCTGTTCCGCGACGCGTTTCACATGCCGATGCGCGAATTCGGCCAGTTGCGCGGCATCATCTTCGCCCTGGCGGGGCCGATGGTGCTGGCGACGACCATCCTGTGCGGGTACGCCATTCACTTCATGTTGCCCCCCATGCCGCTGCCGGTCTGCTTTGCGCTGGCCGCAGTTCTGTCGCCGACCGACGCGGTGGCGGTAGGCGGCATGCTGGGCACCTCGGTGCCGCGCACCATCGTCCATATGCTCGAAGGCGAATCCCTGCTGAACGACGCCTCGGGCCTCGTCTGCTTCCGCTTCGCCACCGTCGCCGCCATGACCGGTGCCTTCTCGCTGCGCGGCGCGCTGACCACGTTCAGCCTGCTGTCGCTGGGCGGCATCGCGATCGGCATTGCGGTCTGCCTGGCGGCGGCGCGGCTCGACAAGATTCTGCTCGCCCGCGGCTATGACGACCCGCCGACCCAGATCACCTTCATGCTGCTGCTACCCTTCGCTGCCTACATGTCGGCCGAGGCGGTGGGCTGCTCGGGCATCCTGGCGGCGGTGGCGGGCGGCATGACCATCAAGCTGACGGGCGTGCTGCAGGAAACCCAGATCACCACCCGCCTCCAGGCCCGTACGATGTGGGACATGGTCGGGTTCATCTTCAATTCCGTCATCTTCCTGCTGCTAGGGCTGCAACTGCCGGCGCTGGCCACCAACGGCATGGCGCTGGTGCGTGCGGCCGACCGTTCGCCATGGATGCTGCTGCTGCTGATCGTCGCCATCCATGTGGCGATGTGCATCCTGCGCGTGGCCGGGCTGGCGCTGATCCTGGGCATCGCGGCATGGCGGTCGCGGCACGATCACGGCGTGTTCCACTGGCCCGGCTGGCGCGGCCTGCTGGTCACCACCGTCGCGGGGGTGCGCGGCGCCGTCACGCTGGCGGCGGTGTTGTCGCTGCCGCAGGCGGCCGAGGGCGTGGCGGGTTTTCCCGCGCGCGACGTGCTGGTCACCGTGTCGGTGGGGGTCATCCTGGTCTCGCTGCTCACGGCCAGCTTCTCGCTGCCATGGCTGACGAAGGGCCTTATGGACGGCATGGTCGATCCCCAGGCGCGCGAGGTCAGTTGGGCGCGGCTGGTGCTGGTGCGCACCATGCTGCGTGCCATGCGTGAGGAACAGCAGGGCCTGGCCACACGCGGCAAGGGCCGCGACGAAACCGCCGAAATGCGGATCGAGATCATCGCCCGGCTGATGCAGGAATATGAAAACCGGCTGAACCAGCTCCGCCGCAACACCAATGGCGAGGCCAGCGCGGCGCAGATCACCTCGATCCGCCGCATGCGCCTGGAACTGGCCCTGCGGCTGAACAACCTGCGCACCTCGCGGATCGAACTGCGCAACCTGCGCGACGCGCAATACATCAACGACGAGACCGAAGCCTCCCTGATGCAGGAAATGGATTACGAGGAGCAGGTGCTCAGGAACCGGGCCAGAAGCCTCCCCCGCGTCACCTAGGAGGGTGTTGCAAAAGCCCCGCTGGCGGCGGCTTGACGGCGGTTTCCTGCGCTTCGGTGCTCACGGCCCACAAGGCCGCTCCGCTCCGATGCTCAAAAACCACCGCCAGACGCATGGCTGACGCCATGCTTCCACGCACCATCGGAGCTTTTGCAACACCCTCCCAAATCCTGCCCGTCACCGCGCGCTGGCGGCGGTCCGACGCGCGTTTCCTGCGCTTCGGTGCTCACGGCCCATAAGGCCGCTCCGCTGCGATGCTCGGAAACACACGCCGGGCGCGGCCCTGGCGGGCCGCTCCCACTCGCCAGCCCACGGTGCCGGGCATCCTTTTCCCATTCTCTGGGAGGGAGGTTCTTTGGGGGAGGCCGGCACGGGTGTCGGCCCCGTTATTTCAACTCAGATCGAACGCGGGCGGCGGGGCGGGCCGCCGGCTGTGCGGGGGCCGCGGCCTTCGGGGCGCGGGTTGCGCGGGCCGGTGCCGGATTCTTTCAGCACCGGGGCGGCGGCCAGTTCGGCTTCGAGCTGGCGGATGCGCTTCTGCACGCTCTCGCGCAGCGTGGGGGCGGTGTGCGACTTCATGGTCGCGAGCGTCTCGCGCAGGTCGCGCAACTGCTTCTGCTTTTCCGCGTGCGTGCGGCGGATCGGCTGGTTGTCGGACATCTGGCCGTGAAATGCGCGCATGATGGTGGTGTCCATGTCAAAAATGAAAAAAGGGCCGGGCAGGCCCGGATAGAGATGAAGAAACGCGCCAGACGCACGAACGGCTACAAGCGGGTACAACAAGTCCCTGGCCGCACGGCGCCCCCACCGGGGGGCCATGCGGCCCATATCCGGTGACGGATCGGCGGTCAGTCCGCGTTTCGGTTCAGGATGGCTTTCAACGCATCGGCCAGGCTCCGACAGTCCTCGTCGGTGCCCACCGTAATGCGCAGCCATTCCGCGATCCGGGGCGTCCTGAAGTGGCGCACGATGATCGACCGCTCGCGCAGGGCGGCGGCCAGAGCGGCGGCGTCACGATCAGGGTGGCGGGCGAACACGAAATTCGCCTGCGAGGGCAGGACCTCGAACCCCAGACTGTTCAGGCTGGAGACCAGCCCGCTTCGCGTATCTATGATCTTTCCCGTAGTTCGCGCAAGCCATTCCCGATCGGCGATCGCCGCTTCCGCGCCCGCCTGGGCCAGACGGTCCAGCGGATAGGAATTGAAGCTGTCCTTCACACGGTTCAGCGCCTCGATCAGGTCCGGCTGGCCGATCGCATAGCCCACGCGCAGCCCCGCCAGCCCGTGGGATTTGGACAGGGTACGCACCACCAGCAGGTTCGGGTGCTGGCGCACCAGCCCGATCGCGGTATCGGCACCGAAATCGACATACGCCTCGTCGATCACCACCACGCGCTCGGGGTGCGCGCGCAGCAGGGTTGCAATCTCGTCCAGCCCCAGCGCAATGCCCGTCGGCGCATTGGGGTTCGGCAGCACGATGCCACCACAGGGCCGGCGATAGGCTTCCACATCCACGCGCATCGCCTCGTCCAGCGGCACCGGCTCGTGCGCGATGCCGTACAGGCCGCAATAGACGGGGTAGAAGCTGTAGGTGATGTCGGGCGTCAGCAGCGGCGCGTCATGTTGCAGCAGGGCCTGGAACGTATGGGCCAGCACCTCGTCCGAGCCGTTGCCGATGAAGACCTGCTCCATCTCCACCTCATGCGCCTGGGCGATGGCCGCGCGCAGCCGGTCCGACCCCGGATCGGGGTACAGGCGCAGCGTATCGTCGGCGGCGGCGCGAATCGCGGCCAGCGCGGCGGGTGAGGGGCCGTAGGGGGATTCGTTGGTATTGAGCTTGATCAGGTTCGCCAGCTTCGGCTGCTCGCCGGGGACGTAGGGCGTCAGGCTGTGGACGATCGGGCTCCAGAAACGGCTCATGACGGGTTCCGCTGACGCAAGATAAGGAATGGCCCGGCAAGGTGCTGGGCCATGTTTGTTCTAATCCAACCCGCGCCGGACGGAAACGCCCGTCCGGGAGAGGGATCAAAGCCTGATAGCAAATCTGGGCTGGCGAGCGGGAGCGGCCCTGGTGGCCGAGCGCACCGAAGCACAGGAAGCGCGCGGCGGATCACCGCCGGCGCGCATGTGCGCTCAGGCGGCCGGCATCAGGGCGGTGATGTCGGCCAGGCCCAACTGTGCGGCCAGCATGCGCGCGCTGTTGCCCTCGCCGTCGCGCAGGTCGGGGTCCGCTCCGCTTTCCAGCAGGAAGGCGGCCATGGCGCCCCGGTTGAACATCACGGCGAAGATCAGTGGCGTGCGGCCCGCATGGTTCGGCGCGTCCAGCGCCGCCCCGGCCGCGATCAGTTGCCGCGCCACCGCCAGGTTGCCCTTGAAGGCCACGCCGGCCAGGGCGGTCGCCCCCTTGTCGTCGCGCAGGTCCACGCTGGCGCCGCCGGCCAGCAGGGCGGCCACGGTGTCGGCATGGCTGTTATAGGCCGCCAGGATCAGCGCCGAATGCCCGCGCTCGTTGCGCGTGTCGGGGTCCATCCCGGCGGTCAGGAAGCTGGTCACCAGGTCGGTCTGGCCATCGCGCGCGGCATCCAGGAACAGGCGGCTGATCTGCTCGGGGGTGAAGGACGCGGCGTCTTCATCCACCGGGTGGGTCGGGGTATCGGGATCGGTGCTGGTCATCGCGGCCTCGCTGTCGGTCATCTGGATGCGGTTCTAGCCGCTGGCGTCCTGCCGCGCGAGGTCCTGCCGCGCAGGCTCGTGCCGCTCCGGCCGCCAGGGGGTCATGACACGGCACTCGCCATGGCCCAGCCCGACGAAACGCTCCGCCGCCACGCCGGCGGCGGCGCGGGCGGCGGCCAGCCGGCGCAGCGGCTCGTCATAGGGCTCGTCGGTCAGGCGGAAGGTACCGTAATGCATCCCGACCGCCAGCCCCGCATCCAGGTCGATCATGGCCGAAACCGCCTCCTCCGGGGTCACATGCACCGGCTCCATCAGAAAGCGCGGGTCATAGGCCCCCACCGGCAGCAGCGCGATATCCGGCGCCCCCAGCCGCGCGCCGATCTGCGCCCAGTGGCGCCCATGCCCGCTGTCCCCGGCAAAGAAGACCGAGGGCGAAGGTCCGTCGCCGGCCGGGCGGATATCGAATCCGCACCACAGCGCGCGGTTGGCATCGAAGGGCGTGCGGGCCGACCCATGCCGCGCCGGGGTGGCGGTCACGCGCAGCCCGCCCACATCATGGTGCTGCCACCAGTCGCATTCCACGATCGCGCGCCCGCCCGCCTTGCGGATATGCCGGGCATTGCCCGGCGCGGTGATGAACAGGGGCGCATCCCGCCGACCCAGCGCGGCCAGGCTGGGCAGGTCCAGATGGTCGTAATGGCAGTGCGAGACCAGCACCACGTCCACCCTGGGCAGGGCATCGAGGCTGCGCCCCGGCGGCAGCACCCGGCGCGGCCCGGCCCAGCTCACCGGCGAGCAGCGGTCGGAGAAGACCGGATCGGTCAGCACCGTCAGCGCCGTGCCGTCGGCACGCGGCAGGCGCAGCAGGAAGGTGCTGTGCCCGATGAAGGTGACATGGACGGTGCCGGGGGTGGGCAGGGCCTGCGGGTCGCCTGCCGGCGGCGGCACCGTCGGGGTCGGCCACGCCGGCAGCCGCCGCCGCCGCCACTGCCAGCGCAGGATCTCCCCCAGCCCCACATGTCGGCGCTGAGGGGATGTGGGCAGGATCGAGGACGGGTTGAAGAATCGGCGCCCGTCGCAATGATCCGACACCGGGAGGGGAGATGACGGCATGGGCGGGGATCTCCTTGTGCATTCTTCTTATGGCGCGTCCGACACCGCATGGAAAAGGCGCGTTTGGAAAATCCGGTCGAGGATTCGTGAATATCCGGGACTGGAAACCTGCGGCTACGAGGCGTTCTAATGGCGACGACCGCCCCCGTGCGGCGTGGCGACTTGCCGAGGGAGGGGGACCGTGAGAAGGTCGCTCCCGGTTCTTCATCCAGCCCGACCATCAGGACCATAACCGGATGACAAAAATATGAAGAACAGGATCCCAGTGGGCGGGCCTTCCTCCGCCCACGCGTGATGAATCTTGCCCGTTGCCATGCGCGCTGTCGCATGGGCGGTTGTCGGGCGCCAGGCCCGGTCAGATGAGCGAGACACGGTCACCCTCATACGGAGAAGATGGTTTAATGCGTTCTATGATCACCCAGCCCGTCCGGGCGTTCGAGGGTGGGGCGGCTGGGCCGTCCGCCGAGGACCTGCTGTGCATCGACACCATTCGCACCCTGTCGATGGATGCCGTCCAGAAGGCTAATTCCGGGCACCCGGGCACGCCGATGGCGATGGCCGCGCCCGCGTTTGCGCTGTGGCAGAACGTGTTGCGCTACGACCCCGCCGACCCGCTCTGGCCGAATCGCGACCGTTTCGTGCTGTCGATCGGCCATGCGTCGATGCTCATCTACTCGCTCATCTATCTGGCCGGCGTCCGCGACGTAAAGAACGGCAAGGTGCTGGACGCCCCGGCGCTGACGCTGGAAGACCTCAAGCAGTTCCGCCAGCTCGATTCCCGCACCCCCGGCCATCCGGAATACCACCACACGGCAGGCGTCGAGACCACGACCGGCCCGCTGGGCCAGGGCTGCGGCAATTCGGTCGGCATGGCGATCGCCGAGAAATGGCTGGCCGCCCGCTTCAACAAGCCGGGCTTCGACCTGTTCGACTATCACACCTACACCTTCTGTGGTGACGGCGACATGATGGAAGGCGTGGCCAGCGAGGCCGCCTCCACCGCCGGCCATCTCAAGCTGGGCAACCTGACCTGGATCTACGACAGCAACCAGATCTCGATCGAAGGCTCGACCAACCTCGCCTTCACCGAGAATGTCGGCAAGCGCTTCGAGGCCTATGGCTGGCATGTGCTGGAGGTCCGCAACGCCAACGACCAGCAGGCTTTTCTGACGGCCCTGGCCGAGGCGAAGGCCGAGACCACCCGCCCGACCCTGATCATCGTCCATTCCGTCATCGGCTTCGGCGCCCCCAAGAAGGCCGGTACCGCCGCCGCCCATGGCGAGCCCCTGGGCGACGAGGAAATCCTGGGCGCCAAGAAGGCCTATGGCTGGACCGACGACACGCCCTTCTACGTCCCGGACGGCGTGCAGGATATCTTCCGCAAGGGCCTGGGCGCGCGTGGCGCCGAGGCCAGCGCACAATGGAAGGCGCTGTACACCGCCTACGCCAAGGAATATCCCGACCTGGCGAAGGAACTGGACGCCATCCTGACCGGCAGCCTGCCCGCCGGCTGGGACAAGGACATCCCGACCTACGACGCCAACCCCAAGGGCGTGGCCTCGCGCGCAAGCTCGGGCGAGGTGCTCAACGCCATCGCGCCCAACCTGCCATGGCTGATCGGCGGCTCGGCCGACCTGTCGCCCTCCACCAAGACCAACCTGACCTTCCAGGGCGCGGGCGCGTTCCAGCCGCCGGAATGGAATGGCACCTATGGCGGGCGCAACCTGCATTTCGGTGTGCGCGAACACGCCATGGGCTCGATCTGCAACGGCATCTCGCTGTCGGGCATCCGCGCCTACTGCTCGGGCTTCCTGATCTTCTCGGATTACATGAAGCCGCCGATCCGCCTTTCGGCGCTGATGCACCAGCCGGTGGTCTATATCTTCACCCATGATTCGATCGGCGTGGGCGAAGACGGCCCGACCCACCAGCCGATCGAGCAGCTCGTGCAGCTCCGCGCGACGCCGGGCGTCACCACCATCCGCCCCGCCGACGCCAACGAGGTCGCCGAGGCGTGGCGCACGCTGATCCCGCTGACCGACCGCCCGTCGGTGCTGATCCTCAGCCGCCAGAACCTGCCGACGCTGGACCGCACCGTCTACGCCCCGGCCTCCGGCCTGGCCAAGGGCGCCTACGTGCTGGCCGACAGCGACGGCACGCCCGACGTCATCCTGATGGCGACCGGCAGCGAAGTCGGCCTGGTGGTTTCGGCCTACGAGACGCTGAAGGCCGAGGGCGTGAAGGCCCGCGTGGTCTCCATGCCGTCATGGGACCTGTTCGAGGCCCAGCCGCAGGACTACCGCGACAGCGTGCTGCCGCCGTCCGTCACCGCCCGCGTGGCGGTCGAAATGGCCTCGCCCATCGGCTGGGACCGTTATGTCGGCCTCCAGGGCGCGATCATTGCGATGCACGGCTTCGGCGCCTCCGCCCCGGCCGGCGCGTTGCTGAAGAAGTTCGGCTTCACGGTCGACGCCGTGCTGGCTCAGGCCCGCGCGCTGCTGGCCAAATGATCACCCGTGGCCGCCCCCGGCGAGGGAGCGGCCCGGACCGGATTGACCGGAAAGAGACGGGGAGAGCCGGCCACATACCGGCCCTCCCCGCCATGAAATCTGAAGGAGCAACACCATGAACGTCGTACAGAAGGCGGGTGTGCAGGGCAGCGCCAATCCGCTCAAGGCGCTCGAATCATTCGGCCAGTCCCCCTGGCTGGACTTCATCCAGCGGTCGTACACCGATAATGGCAGCCTCAAGAAGCTGGTGGACGAGGACGGCCTGAAGGGCGTCACCTCCAACCCCGCCATCTTCCAGAAGGCGATGGGCCAGGGCACGGATTACGACCCGCAATACAAGGACATCCTGTCCCACCACATCGTCGATGCCGGCTCGCTCTACGAGACCATGGCCATCGACGACATCAAGGCGGCGGCGAAGGTCCTGCATCCGGTCTACGAGGCCACCAAGGGCCTGGATGGCTATGTCAGCCTCGAAGTCTCGCCCTACCTGGCCCGCGACACCCACGGCACCGTCGACGAGGCCCGCCGCCTGTGGAAGGCGGTCGATGCCCGTAACCTGATGATCAAGATCCCCGGCACCGACGAGGGCGCGCCCGCCGTGCGCACCGTCATCGCCGACGGGCTGAACATCAACGTCACGCTGCTCTTCTCGCTCGACGCCTACAAGGCCGTGCTGGAAGCCTATATCGCGGGGCTGGAAGATCGCCACGCCAAGGGGCTGCCGGTTTCGGGCATCGCCAGCGTCGCGTCCTTCTTCGTCAGCCGCATCGACGGCAAGATCGACAAGAAGATCGACCAGCGCATCGCCGCCGGCGACAAGGACGCCGAGGCCCTGAAGGCCCTGCGCGGCAAGGTCGCCATCGCCAATGCCAAGATGGCCTATGTCCATTGGCAGGAGGTCACGAAGTCCGAGCGCTGGCAGAAGCTGGCGGCACTGGGCGCGCAGACGCAGCGCCTGCTGTGGGCCAGCACCGGCACCAAGGACAAGGCCTACAGCGACGTGCTGTATGTCGAGGAACTGATCGGCCCCGACGCGGTCAACACCATCCCGCCCGCGACGTTCGACGCCTTCCGCGACCACGGCAAGGTCCGCGCCTCGCTGACCGAGGATGTCGAGGGCGCGCGCCATGTCATGGCCGAAGCCGAGCGCCTGGGCCTGGACCTGGCCGGCGTCACCGTCACGCTGGTCGATGAAGGCGTCGCCTCGTTCGCCGATGCGTTCGACGACCTGCTGGGCTCGGTCGCGCGCAAGCAGAACGCGCTGCTGGGCGAGCATCTGACCGAGACGAAGCTGGACCTCCCCGCCGAGATCGACGCGGCAGTGAAGGCCAGCCTCGAAGACTGGCGCAAGGACGGCACCGTCCGCCGTCTCTGGGCGCGCGACGCCACGGTGTGGACCGGCAAGGACGAGGCCAAATGGCTGAAATGGCTCGGCATCGTCGATGACCGCCTGGCCGACCTCACCGCGCTGGACGCCTTCCAGGCCGAGGTGAAGGCAAAGGGTTTCCAGGACATCCTGCTGCTGGGCATGGGCGGATCGAGCCTCGGGCCGGAAGTGCTGGCCGAGACCTTCGGCAAGCATGAAGGCTTCCCGCACCTCTACGTGCTGGACAGCACCGACTCGCAGCAGATCCGCGCATTCGAAAATAAGATCGATCTCGCGAAGACCCTGTTCATCGTCTCGTCCAAGTCGGGCGGCACGCTGGAGCCCAACATTCTCAAGGCCTATTTCTTCGAGGCCGCGAAGAAGGTGCTGGGCGACAAGGTGGGCAGCCATTTCGTGGCGGTGACCGACCCCGGCTCGCACATGGAAGACGTCGCGAAGAAGGACGGTTTCTGGAAGATCTTCTACGGCGAGAAGGAAATCGGCGGCCGCTATTCGGTGCTGTCCAATTTCGGCATCGTCCCGGCGGCTGCTTCCGGCGTGGCGCTGAAGCCCTTCCTCGACAGCGCGCTCTATGGCGTCCGCGCCTCCGCCGCCTCGGTCCCGCCCGCGCTCAATCCGGGCGTGCAGTTGGGCACCGTGCTGGGCGTGGCCGCCACGCAGTTCGGCCGCGACAAGGTGACGATCGTCGCCTCGCCCGGCATCCACGACCTGGGCGCGTGGCTGGAACAGCTCATCGCGGAATCGACCGGCAAGATCGGCAAGGGCCTCGTCCCCATCGATCAGGAAACGCTGGGCGCCCCCGCGCTGTACGGCAAGGACCGCGTCTTCGCCTATCTGCGTCTGGCCTCGAAGCCCGACGCCGGGCAGGACGAGGCGATCAAGGCCCTGATCGCGGCCGGCGAACCGGTGGTCACGATCACGCTGCACCATCCGCGCCAGATCGCGCAGGAATTCTTCCATTGGGAATTCGCCACCGCCGTCGCCGGCTCGATCCTCGGCATCGACCCGTTCGACCAGCCGGATGTCGAAGCCTCCAAGATCGAAACCAAGAAGCTGACGACCGCCTATAACGAGACGGGCAAGCTACCGCCGGAAACCCCGTTCGCGACCGACGGCGCCTTCGCCTTCTTCGCCGACGCCACCAACGCGCAGGCGCTCAAGGGCACGTCCACGGCCGAGATCCTCAAGGCCCATTTCGGCCGGGTCGGCGCGGGCGATTATGTCGGCCTGCTGGCCTATGTGCAGCGCGACGCCGCGACGATCGAATGGATCCAGGCCACCCGCCTGACCATCCGTGACGCGCTGAAGGTGGCCACGGCGGCCGAATTCGGGCCGCGCTTCCTGCATTCCACCGGGCAGGCCTACAAAGGCGGGCCCAACAGCGGCGTGTTCCTGCAGATCACGGCCGATGACGTGGCCGACCTGCCGGTACCGGGCGAGAAATACACCTTCGGCATCGTCAAGGCGGCACAGGCGCGCGGCGATTTCGACGTGCTGGCCGAACGCGGCCGGCGCGCGCTGCGGGTGCATATCTCGGGCGATCTGGCCTCGGGCCTGCGCGCCCTGGGCCAGGCGATCGACGCCGCCCTCTGATCTGGACGGCCCCGCCCGCACGGGGCGGGGCACCCCCCGGCATCACGCCAATCCGCCGGGGGCTGGCTTATGCGCGGCACGCTGCCGCGTGATGGAGACATGACATTATGCAAATCGGCATCATCGGTCTGGGCCGCATGGGCGGCAACATCGCCGTCCGCCTTTCCCGCCACGGGCACGACGTGGTCCTGTTCGACCGCGACCCCGCCACGGTCGGCAAGGTCCGTGACCGGACCGAGGGCGGCCGCGGCGTCGCCGCCGACAGCGTCCCCGACCTGGTGAGCAAGCTGACGGCCGCGCGCAAGATCGTATGGGTGATGCTCCCCGCCGGCGAGATCACCGAGGCCGCGGTGCAGGAACTGTCCGGCCTGCTCGGCCGCGACGACATCCTGATCGACGGCGGCAACACCTATTACAAGGACGATATCCGCCGCGCCGCCCAGCTTTCGGAAAAAGGCATCCATTATATCGACGTCGGCACGTCCGGCGGCGTGTGGGGCCTGGAGCGCGGCTACTGCATGATGTACGGCGGCACCAAGGATTCGGCCGACCATATCGACCCGATCCTCGAAGCCCTGGCGCCGGGCAAGGGCGACGTGCCCCCCACGCCCGACCGCGACAAGCCGGACCTCGATCCCCGTGCCGAGAAGGGCTACCTGCATTGCGGCCCCGCCGGTTCCGGCCATTTCGTGAAAATGGTCCATAACGGCATCGAGTACGGCATGATGCAGGCCTTCGCCGAAGGCTTCGACATCATGAAGACGAAGAACTCGCCGGCCCTGCCCGAAGACCAGCGTTTCGACCTGAACATGGCCGACATCGCCGAAGTCTGGCGCCGTGGCAGCGTGGTGTCCTCGTGGCTGCTGGACCTGACGGCGGAAGCCCTGGCCAAGAACGCGTCGCTCTCCGAATTCACCGGCGAGGTCGCGGATTCCGGCGAAGGCCGCTGGACGCTCGAAGCCGCGATCGAGGAATCGGTGCCGGCCCCGGTCATCACCGCCTCGCTGTTCACGCGCTTCCGCTCGCGCACCGGCAACAATTATGCCGAGAAGATCCTCTCCGCCATGCGCTTCGGCTTCGGCGGGCATGTCGAGAAAAAGTAAGAGTATTGCGTCAGGAACGGTAAGGTCCTGCCTGTGGAATCCGTTCCACAGGCAAGTATCGAAAGCGTGATCGTGTCGCGGGCAGTCTTCGTTCTTTTTTGAAAAAAAGAACCAAAAAACTTTGATCCGGTCAGGAGTTTTGTGCTGGGGACACACGAGGTTCCTGAACGATTAAAAGTCTTTTTTCTTCTTTTTGTAAGACAAAAGAAGAATCCTTTGCCCGTCACGACGCCAGATGGAAACAGTACAGGGAAACGTCCGACATGGATGGAATCATCGCGTCCGCGTCCTCCGAGGTCGAAGGGAGCAGCCATCCGCCACGGCGTGCGCCATCGTGCGTCTTCGTCATTTTCGGCGGCGGCGGCGACCTGACGAAGCGGCTGCTGGTGCCCGCCATCTATAATCTGGCCTGCGCCGGCCTGCTGGACGACGATTTCTCGATCATCGCGGTCGACTGGGCCGACCTGTCCGACGACGTGCTGCGCGCGCAGTTCAACGAGGCATTGCAGGAATTCGTGGCCAGGCGCGGCACGGCCGCCACGGCCCTGCGCGAGGATATGTGGACCTGGCTCAGCCAGCGGATCACCTACCTGCGCGGCTCGTTCGAGGAAGCCTCGACCTATGCCACCCTGGCCGAACGGATCGGCTCGGGCAATGCGGTGTTCTACCTCGCGGTCGCCGCCCGCTTCTTCGGCTCCATCAGCGACCGTCTCGGCGAGTCCGGCCTGGTCACCGAAGCCAACAGCACTTTCCGCCGCGTGATCGTCGAAAAACCCTTCGGCCACGACCTGGCCTCGGCGAAGGAACTCAACCGCCGCCTGCTGGGCGTGCTGCGCGAACGGCAGATTTATCGGATCGACCATTACCTGGGCAAGGAAACGGTCCAGAACATCCTGGCCCTGCGCTTTTCCAACGGTTTCTTCGAGCCTTTGTGGAACCGGCAGAATATCGACCACGTCCAGATCACGGCGGCCGAGACCGTGGGCGTGGAACGGCGCGGCCGCTTCTACGAGAGCACGGGCGCCCTGCGCGACATGGTGCCCAACCACCTGATGCAGCTTCTGGCCATGACGGCGATGGAGGCCCCGGTCTCCTTCGATGCCGACGCGGTGCGCGACGAGAAATCCAAGGTGCTGAAGGCCGCCCATTGCGTGGGGTCCGACGACGTGGTGCGCGGCCAGTACGTCGCCGGCCTGCTGCATGGCGAGGACGTCCCCGCCTATCGCGACGAGCCCGACGTGGCGCGCGATTCCCAGACCGAAACCTATGTCGCGATGAAACTGGCGGTCGATAACTGGCGCTGGGCGGGGGTGCCGTTCTACCTGCGCACCGGCAAGCGCCTCGCCGAACGCCGGACCGAAATCGCAATCCATTTCCGCCACGCGCCCTACGCGCTGTTCCGCGACACGCCGGTCGAGCGCCTCACGCCCAACATCATGACCATGCACATCCAGCCCACCGAAGGCGTGACCTTGCAGTTCGGCGCCAAGGTCCCCGGCCCGACGGTGCGCCTGGGCGGGGTGCGGATGAAGTTCGACTATTCCGAATGGTTCAGCGACGGCCCCAGCACCGGCTATGAGACGCTGATCTATGACTGCCTGATCGGCGACGCCACCCTCTTCCAGCGCGCCGACAATATCGAGGCCGGATGGCAGGTCGTCCAGCCGGCGCTCGACTGGAGCGCCCGTCCCGGCGCCGACCCTCTCTGCGCCTATGCCGCCGGCTCGTCCGGCCCGGTCGAAGCCGACGCCCTCTTGGCCCGCGACGGCCGCCACTGGCTGGCGCTGGGCGCATGAGCGTGCCGCCAGCGCAAACCCGCTCCGGCCCCTCGGGGCGCGTGCGGATGGTCGTCTCCGACATCGACGGCACCTTGGTCACGCCCGAAAAGCGGCTGACCCACGGCGTGCTGGACGCGGCAAAGGCCCTGCGCGCGGCCGGCATCACGCTGTGCCTCGTCAGCAGCCGCGCCCCGCGCGGCATGGAAATGTTCCTCGGCCCGCTGGGCATCGACACCCCCTATGCGGGGCTGAATGGCGGTCTGGTGGCGCGGCCCGACGGCACCATCCTCTCCCGCCTGTCGCTGGCGCCCGAGACGACGCGCGAAGCGGTCGGCACGCTGCATGAGGATGATGTCAGCGCGTGGCTGTTCATCGGCCGTGACTGGCTGATCACCGATCCCCACGGCCCCTATGTGGCGCGCGAGCGCGAGACGGTGCAGACCGATCCGGTGGTGGTGCCCGATTTCACCGGCCATTATCATGATGTCGGCAAGATCATGGGCGCCTCGACCGATTTCCCCCGCCTGGCCCAGACCGAAGCCCGTCTGGCCACCCTGCTGGCCGGCCACGCCAGCGTCCACCGGTCGTCGGACTATTATCTCGATATCACCCACCCCCAGGCCAACAAGGGCTTTGCCGCGATGGAACTGGCCCGGCTGATGGGGGTCGATATCGGCGAGGTGGCGTGCATCGGCGACATGAACAACGACGTGCCGATGCTCGACGAAGCCGGCGTCGCCATCGCCATGGGCAATGCGCCGGATGCCGTGAAAACCCACGCCCATTTCGTCACCGCCGCCAACACGGCCGACGGCTGGGCAAAGGCGATGCAGGACTATGTTCTGCCGCGGGCGTGAAACGCGGGGCTTTGCCCCGCACCCCACCAAAGGCAGCCGCCTTTGGAAACCAGTCGAACGATCAGGGGTGAAGGGGACGACCGTCCCCTTCCGGGTTCGGGCAGAGCCCGATCTCAAGGACGGAGGATAAACGAATGGGCACGGATCAGATCCGGCTGGTGCTGGCCGATGTCGACGGAACCCTGGTCACGCGGGAGAAGATCCTGACCCCCCGCGCGATCCGCGCCGTGGAGCGCCTGCGCGAACGCGGCATCCTGTTCACCATCACCAGCGGCCGCCCGCCGCTGGGCATGAAGATGGTCATCGACCCGCTGCATATCGACCAGCCGATCGCCGGCTTCAACGGCGGCATGATCGTCCGGCCGGATTACACGGTGATCGAATCCCACACCCTCACGCCCGAAGTGGCGCGCCGCACGCTGGAGATCCTGCGCGACCACAAGGTCGATCCCTGGGTCTATAACGGCAATGACTGGATCGTCTCCAACGCCGACGCCCCGCATGTGGCGCGCGAGCAATGGACGGTGAAATTCCCGCCCAAGGTCGCGGCCGATGTGGGGGCCACGCTGGACCAGGTGGTCAAGATCACCGGCGTCTCCGACGATCTGGACCTGATGAAGCGGGTCGAGCACGATCTACAACAGGCGCTGGGCGACGCGGCTTCCGCCGCGCGGTCGCAGCCTTATTATGTCGATGTCACGCACCACGATGCCAACAAGGGCGGCGTGGTGGCGGCGCTGGAGTGGCTGCTGGGTATCCCGGCGGCGCAGATGGCCACATTGGGCGACCAGCCCAACGACGTGCTGATGTTCCGCCCCAGCGGCCTGTCCATCGCCATGGGGCAGGCGTCGGACGAGGTCAAGGCGCAGGCCACCCATGTCAGCACCTCCTCCGAGGAGGAAGGATTCGCGGTGGGGGTCGAGCGTTATATTCTGGGGGAGAGTGCCTGATGGGCCATGACGTAACGAGCGGCCGGCTGGTCGTGCTGGCCGATGGCGAGGCGATCGCCCGCCATATGGCCGAATGGCTGACCGAACTGGCGCTGGCCAAGACCGACGGCCCGTTCGTGGTCGCGCTGTCCGGCGGCTCCACGCCCAAGCGGCTTTACGAGATCCTGGGCTCGGCCGAGTACGCCACCCGTTTCCCATGGGCGCGCACCCACCTGTTCTTCGGCGATGAGCGGTTCGTGCCGCCGTCCGACCCGGCCAGCAATTACGCCATGACGCAGGCGGCCCTGCTGTCGCATGTCGCCATCCCCCCGGCGCAGGTGCACCCCATGCCCACCGACGGCGACCCGGTCCAGGCCGCCGCGCGTTACCAGGGGGAATTGCAGGCGCTCTATGGCGCTACGGAGTTGCAGCCCGGCCGGCCGCTGTTCGATGTCGTGCTACTGGGGCTGGGCGATAACGGCCACACCGCGTCGCTGTTTCCCCGCCAGCCGGTGTTGCAGGAGCGCAGGCTGTGGGTCTCCACCTGCGTGCCCGACGACGCGCCCCATACCCGCCTGACGCTGACCTACCCAGCGATTCATTCCAGCCGCCATGTGGTGTTCATGCTGGCCGGCGCGGCCAAGCGCGATGTCTTCGCCCGCGTCCGCGCAGGCGACCCGGTGGAACCCGCCAGCCACATCACCACCGAGGGTGGTCTTACCTGGCTGGTCGACAAGGCGGCTGCTGGCGTATGACGATCCCGGCACCCCCACGTTAACGGGGATGGTCGGGTAAAGAGGAAGAGGGCCGTCGGCACACCCCGGCAGGTCCCGGAAAGGGAACAGGATGAGCGGCCAGAATTCCGACCCGATGGTCGAACTGAAACGCAGGGCGGCCGAGGAAGCCGCCGCGATGGTGCAGGACGGCATGGCGGTGGGCCTGGGCACCGGCAGCACGGCGGCGCTGATGATCGACGCGCTGGGCCGGCGCTGGGCGGAGGGCCTGCGCTTCGTCGGCATCCCCACCTCCGAACGCTCGGCGGAACAGGCCCGCGCCCTGGGCATCACTCTGGTCGATTTCGGCAGCCACCCCCAGCTCGATCTCGCGATCGACGGTGCGGACGAGGTCGAGCGCGGCTCGCTGGACTTGATCAAGGGCCTGGGCGGCGCCCTGCTGCGCGAGAAGATCGTGGCGGCGGCGGCCCGGCGCTTCGTCGTCATCGTCGATGAGGGCAAGCTGGTCGATCACCTGGGCAGCCGCTCGCCGGTCCCCGTCGAGGTCACGCCCTTCGGCTGGGAAAGCACGGCCCGTCAGTTGGGCGAACTCGGCGCGCGGGTGGCCCTGCGCATCAAGCGCGATGGCGAACTGTTCGTCACTGACGGCGGCAACCTGATCCTGGACTGCACCTTCGGCCCCATCGCCCACCCCAGGGCGCTGGAGGCGTCGATCGGCCACATCGTCGGCGTCATCGAAAGCGGCCTGTTCGTCAGCCGCACCTCCGAAGTCATCGTGGCCGGCCGCGACGGCCTGACCCGCCTGGTGGCGGCATGAGCGCCCCGGAGCAGGAGCGGCACCCGCCGCTGCCGGTGGCGGAGGGCATTCCCCCTCATGTCATCGTGCTGATGGGCGTCTCGGGCAGCGGCAAGACCTCGGTGGCCGAAGGCCTGCACAACCTGCTGGGCTGGCCCTTTCAGGAGGGCGATCTCCTGCACCCCAAGGCCAATGTCGACAAGATGGCCGCCGGTATCCCGCTGACCGACGAGGACCGGCTGCCCTGGCTGGGGCTCTGCCACGCCTGGATCGCGGAGCGCCTGGCCGATGGCGGCGGCGGTATCCTCACTTGCTCGGCGCTGAAACGCTCCTATCGCGATATTCTGCGGGGTGAGTCGCGCCGGGTGACGTTCATCTACCTGGATGTGCCGAAGACGGTGCTGGAAACCCGGCTGGCCCGCCGCCAGGGCCATTACATGCCGCCCAGCCTGCTCCCCAGCCAGCTTGCGACCCTGGAAGTCCCGACGCCCGACGAGCATGCGCTGATCGTGGAATGCGAAGGTCCGCCCGCCGAGGTGATCGCGCGCGTCCTCAGCGAGATCCGCTATCATATCGGCCGTCTGGGTCAGGCATGAGAGGCAGTTCGCCGTGCGGCACGCGCCGCGCGGCAGGCCGACTGTGCAAACCGTCTCTGAGGCGCTGAAATCGTCGTTCCGACGGCTATCGGGAGGTCATGTCGGAATGATGAAGTCAGTGCCAGGAGCGTCGGCGCGGAACGTGGTGCGTTCCATTCTCATGCTGCTGCCGGCTGTCCCGCTGATGTTCCTGTCAGCGCCGATGGCCGCAGCACGCGGGCGGCACATTGCCCCGGTTGTCCCGCCACCGGCAGCACCGGTGGCGAGTGCGGCGGACGACACGCCGCCGGTCCCGCAGGCGGGTCCCTGTATCGCCCATGTCCTGTCCCTGCCGCTGCTGACGGGAGAGGGCAGTCCCGGCGTGGCGATCACATTCGATGCGGCCAAGGGCATGGCCTTTCTCGGCGTGTCGCAGGAGACGCTGGGCGTCTTCGAACGGCCGGGCCTCGAATACGACCACGGCCGGACGCTGCACATGCAAACGGTCACCGGCCCGGCCGAAACATTCGAGACCACCGTCGACCGGCTGGAACTCGGTCGCGGCACGGCCCGGCATGTCCCGGCCATCATTCTGGGCCGGATGGACGGCAAGGCGGCGGGCCTCCCGATCCTGGGCGTGGTGGGTTACGATATTCTGGGTAATTACGATGTCCTGATGGATTTCCCCCGCCACATCGTCACCCTGTTCAAGGAGACCGGCGCCGCCGCATGCCCGCCCCTGCCGGCGCTGGTCGGTGCGCACGCCTATTCCGCGCTGCTGATGCCCAATTCGCAGGGCATGGATATCACGGTGCAGGTTTCGCTCAATGGCGCGCTGGTGGGCATGGAGGTCGAACCCGGCTCCAACGCCTCGGTCCTGCGCACGGCCGATGCGGCCGATATCGGGGTCGGGAAGGCGGCCCTCGCGGCCGATCCGCGCTCGCGCACCGATGCCGGCAATGCCATCATCGGCCGCCGCCACCGCTTTGCCCCCGTCGCGATCGGCACCTGGCACGGGGCATCCCTGTCGGCCGATGTCACCAATGCGCAGTTCAACATACTGGGCATGGATTTCCTCCGGGGGCGCCGGGTACTGTTCGCCTTTCCCACCCGCATGTTCTATTTCTCCGACGTCCAGCCCGACGCGGCAGGCGCGGCTTCGGCCACCCTCAGCCTGGCACAGTCGCGCCTGGCCGATGTCGAAGTGCAGCAGGATGACGGCGGCACGCCCGCCGCACCCGCCCAAACGCCCGCTCCAGCCCCCGCGCCCTGACGGGCACGGAAACTTCACGGGCTCGCGACGTTGTATCCCTACGAAAAACAAGGGGATTATCCATGCGTCTGTTCGTCCACGCCGCCCTGGCCACCGCCCTGTGCTGCGTCGCCCTGACGGGGTGCAAGAAGAAGCCCGAGACCCTGGGCCAGAAGATCGACAATCTCGGCAACAAGGTGCAGGACACCGTCGACCCGCCGAAGGGACCGGCCGAAAAGCTGGGCCGCAAGATCGACCGCGCCACGGAGTAACCGTGGCGGGGCCACGCCCTTTACACGGCGCGGCGGCCTTTTTAGGAAGGGATTTCAATCCCTGATCCCAGACCCATGGCCGCCATGCCCAGCCCGTCTTCCGGCGAATCCGCCGCCCTTCGCCATACGCTGTTCGAAGACGCCTACGCGCTGGTCATCGGCTGTTCGCTGATCGTGCTCGGGCTGGCCTGCCTGCATCATGCCGGTCTGGTCACGGGCGGCGTGGCCGGCGTGGCGCTGCTGCTGTCCTACGTCCTGCCGCTGTCGGCGGGCACGCTGTTCACGCTGATCAACATTCCCTTCCTCATCTTCGCCAGCCGCACCATGGGCTGGGCGTTCACGATCAAGACCTTCCTCGTCAGCAGCAGCATCACCCTGTTCGCGCTGCTCTTCCCCCACATCATGACCTTGGGCTCCATCGCCCCCCTCTGGGGCGCCTTCTTCGGCGGCACCGTCATCGGCATGGGCATCCTCTCCCTCGCCCGCCACCAGGCCGGCGTCGGCGGTACCGGCGTGATCACGCTATGGCTCTACAAGAACCGGGGCTGGAACGTCGGCAAGGTCCAACTCGCCATCGACTGCTTCATCCTGGCCATGTCGACCCTCAAAATCGACCTCGCCCATGTCGGGCTGTCCGCCATCAGCGCCATCGCCATCAGCGGCGTGGTCGCCACCTTCCACCGGCCTGGGCGCTATACCGGCTATTGAAAGTATCGGGATCGTTTTATCCGGACAGGGCGTCCGCTTCCGTGATGCCGGCGCTCTGATCGGGTATCAGGGGGCGTGCAGCCTTTCCTGAGGCATCGACAATGGCGTGGAGTTTCCAGGTCGGTCGGCCACCGGACAGCTATCCGGCACCGTCCTGCCGGAATGGCCTGCGAGACGCGGGAGAAGATCCTGTATCCACTCCCGCTGGCCGCACGCGAGCCACGTAGACGTATTGATGTTTCCCCTGAAAAACAGGGAAAACATCACAAATCAAATGGGCGTTCTGGGCTCGAAAGCCCAGTCGTTGACTAACGACACGCCTTAGTAGTGGACGGACTGCGAGTCGATCGGCGTCGTCTTCGGCGGAGCGAACGTGGTCAGATCGATCCCTTCGACGGCCGCCTTGTATTCCTCATTGCTCGGCATGCGGCCAAGGATCGCCGACAGCACCACGACCGGGGTCGAGGCCAGAAGCGATTCACCCTTCTTCTCGCCGGAATCTTCCACGACACGTCCCTGGAACAGACGGGTCGACGTCGCCAGGACGGTATCGCCCTTTTCCGCCTTCTCCTGGTTGCCCATGCACAGGTTGCAGCCGGGGCGCTCCAGATAAAGGATGTTCTCGTATTCGGTCCGTGCCGTGGCCTTCGGCAGCAGGTCATTGAATTCGAAGCCCGAATAGCGTTCGAGGATTTCCCAGTCCCCCTCGCTCTTCAGTTCGTCAATGATGTTGTAGGTCGGCGCGGCGACAACCAGTGGCGCCTTGAACTCCACCTTTCCGGCCGCCTTCTCAAGGTTCTTGAGCATCTGGGCCACGATTTTCATATCGCCCTTGTGCACCATGCAGGAGCCCACGAAACCAAGGTCCACCTTCTTGGTGCCGCCGTAGTACGAAACCGGGCGGATCGTGTCGTGGGTATAGCGCTTGGACACGTCGGGATTGTTCACGTCGGGATCGGCGATCATCGGCTCGTCGATCTGATCGAGATCAACCACGACCTCGGCGAAATATTTCGCATTGTCATCGGGTGCCAGCGCGGGCTTCTCGCCCGAGCGGATCTCGGCGATGCGCTTGTCGGCTTTGGCGATCAGGCCCTTCAGCGTGCCCGCGGCATTTTCCATGCCCTTGTCGATCATGATCTGGATACGCGACTTGGCGATTTCCAGAGACTCGATCAGCGGCTCGTCCTGCGAGATGCAGATCGCCGCCTTGGCCTTCATCTCGGCCGTCCAGTCGGTGAAGGTGAAAGCCTGATCGGCAAGCAGCGTGCCGATATGCACTTCGATGACGCGGCCCTGGAAGACGTTGTCGCCGCACTGCTTGAGCATCTGCGCCTGGGTCGCGTGCACCACGTCACGGAAGTCCATGTGCGGCTGCATCGTGCCTTTGAACGTGACCTTGACCGATTGCGGGATCGGCATCGTCGCCTCGCCCGTGGCCAGCGCCAGCGCCACGGTGCCGGAGTCGGCGCCGAAGGCCACACCCTTGGACATGCGGGTATGGCTGTCACCACCGATGATGATCGCCCAATCATCCACGGTAATGTCGTTCAGCACCTTGTGGATCACGTCCGTCATCGCGTGATAGACGCCCTTGGGGTCACGCGCGGTGATCAGGCCGAAATCGTTCATGAATTTCATGAGCTTCGGGATATTCGCCTGGGCCTTCTTGTCCCAGACCGATGCCGTATGGCAGCCCGACTGGTATGCGCCGTCCACGAGCGGCGAGATGACGGTGGCCGCCATCGCCTCAAGCTCCTGCGCGGTCATCAGGCCGGTCGTGTCCTGGGAGCCGACGATATTCACCTTCACGCGGACATCCGACCCCGCATGCAGGACCTTGCCCGGCGTGACGCCGACGGCATTGCGGTTGAAGATCTTCTCGACCGCGGTCAGGCCCTGATCCTTGACCGTAATTTCCTTGTTCGGTGCGAAGACCGGGGTCGCCTCGATCCCCAGCGTCTGGGCCGCGAACGTCTGGAGCTTCTTGCCGAAGACGATGGCGTAGGAACTGCCCGCCTTCATGAACTCCATTTTCTGCGGCGTGAGCGCGGCGGCGATATCGACCAGTTCCTTGCCGTTCTCGTCGCGCAGCTGCCTGTTCTTCACATCGATCTTCAGGACGGTGCCGGTCTCGACCGAGTATTTCTGCTCAAGGATGGGGTTGCCATCGTTATTGAGGATCGGCTTGCCGTTGTCGTCGGTCTTCTTGACCCAGTCCTTCAGGTTCAGGCCGATGCCGCCGGTCACGTCAACGGTGGTCGCGAAGATCGGCGAGATCCCGTTGGTCCCCGCGACGATCGGGGCGAAGTTGACGAACGGAACGTACGGGCTGGCCTGCTTGCCGGTCCAGAGCGCCACATTGTTCACGCCGGACATACGCGACGAGCCGACGCCCATCGTGCCCTTTTCGGCGATCATCATCACCCGCTTGCCGGGGTGCTGCTTCTGGAGCGCGACGATTTCCTGCTGGGCTTCCGGCGAGATCATGCATTTGCCATGCAGTTCGCGGTCCGAGCGCGAATGCGCCTGGTTGCCCGGTGACAGAAGGTCGGTCGAGATGTCGCCTTCAGCCGCGATGAAGGTCACGACCTGGATCTCGTCCTCGACATCCGGAAGCTTGGTGAAGAATTCGGCTTTGGCGTAGCTCTCCAGCACGTCCTTCGCGATGGCGTTGCCTGCCTTGAAGGCATCGCGCAGTCGGAACATGTCGGCGTCGTAGAGGAACACCTGGGTCTTCAGCACCTCACCCGCCTGCTGGGCGAGCGTGCTGTCGTCGCCGAGGGCGATGTCGAGCAGCACCTTGATCGACGGGCCACCCTTCATGTGCGAAAGCAGTTCGAGGGCAAAGGCGGGCGTGATCTCAGGGACGACCGTTTCGCCCAGCACGATTTTCTTCAGGAAGGCCGCCTTGACGTCGGCCGCGCTCGTGGTGCCGGGCAGCGTGTTGTAGATGAAGAACTTGAGGGCATCGGCCCGCTGCTCGTTCCCGGCGTCCTCGATCAATGTAATAATGTCACGGACGAGCGCACCGTCGTCGATCGGCTTGGGAGCGAGCCCTTGATTTTCTCTGTCCTTGATTTCGGTCAGGTAATCTGAATAGGCGTTCATCGCAATCCCAACTTCATTGATGTGTATGGACCTGAAGCGCAGCCCTGCAAACCGGGTACGGCTAAGTCGGCTCAAGGTTCTTATGGCTTCCAGTTACGCCAACCCCTGCCGACTGACAAGATATGCCATTTCAACAGAAAGAGTCCCTGAATGCAGTCTTGATGGCGTAAAAGTGGCAATCCACATGTTTATTAGATTAGAATATGCAAATCGCCTATTCTACCTCACCAGTCTTTTCTGATCTGAGCGATTACGAAGCATTTGTCATTTCAATTTTTCGGCACTGACAATCTCTCGGCAAGACTCACAAAGAGGCTGAAAGCAGTCTGTCCGGTCAGTTCGATTTCTTTGGAACGTTTTTTTATTTGAATAGACAAAAAATGAAAAGAATATTTCCCATTTTATATTTTCCATTTGAGATGGAACGCTGATCTCAGCAAAATAAACCAGATCAATATTGTGCAAGAGAAAAATACCAAGATATTCCAGCAGGTAGGGCAAGCAGGCGCGATCCGTCGCCCTTTGTCGCGGAACCCTCGGCCTGGTTCCGACAGGCTGTAGCGATGACCGAGCGGAACGCGACGAAGGTTTGCGGGCGGCCCTATCCTTGGAGTCTATCCTGAAAGTCGCTGACGGTACGCAAAAACATAGCACCAGCCATGCGTCCGGCGATGGTATTCGCGCATCCGAGCGGCCGCCCGCCGCTGACGAGGCTTGCAAGGGTGTCTCGTCAGATCAGCCCGGCAGAGCCGGACATGTTCCGGGGGACCAGGGCCTGTTCAAATGCGTGCATTCAAACCAACAAACAGGCGGGTTTCCACCAAACCGGTTTTCGATCCTGACGAATGGGGGTGAAGGGGGCTCGGCCCCCTTCCGGGTGCAGGGCAGGGCCCTGCGCACCACGCCAAAAAGCCCGGCCCCATGGGAGCCGGGCAGGTCCTCAGAAAGCCGTCGAGACGGTCCCCGTCATGGTGAAGCGCGGTTCGACCATGAAGGAGTTGCCATAGCCCAGAGTGGGGGCAAAGCTGCTGCTGTAGACGTTGTGGCTGTTCAGGTCGCTGCCGCGGTAAACCACGCCCATCGGCCCGGTGCGGACGATCGACCCGGTCAGGTTGGTGAAGTTCAGGCGGAAGGTCGGCGACTTCGCGAACAGGAAGGCCGGGAAGTGATAGCCCAGCGACAGCGTGTTCGTCACGAAGCCGGGCATGCGCTGGTCGCCGGCGATGCTGACCGATTGCGGGCCGGTGTAATGCAGGCTGCCGTTGGCGAAGAAGCCCTTGTAGGTATAGGTCAGGCCGAAATTGGCCATGATGCGCGGCGCCATCACCGCCTGGGTGCCCTTGGAATGGATCAGCGTGTTGGTATAGGGGTCCATCACGTCGCTATCCTGCGTGGCATGCAGGTACTCGAACGACGCATAGGGGCTGAAACCGTGGATGGAGCGGCCCGAAATCATGGCGTCGAAGCCGCGCATCGTCTGGTTGCCGATCGACATGGGCGAGAAGCTGTTCATGCCGACATACTGGTTCACGATGCGGTTCGTGACGTTGTAGTTGAACAGCGACATATCGAAGATGATATATTTGTCGTGGTAGCGATATCCCAGTTCTTCCTTGATGGAATACTGGTTTTTCAGGAAATTCGGGCCAGATGCCAGCCAGCCCATATCCACCGCGCTCGGCTGGCGGTAATCGCCCTCGGCGTTGATGTAGATCTGGTGATGCTCGTTGAACGTATAGCCGATCGAGAGCTGCGGCAGCGGCTCGGTGCGGTTGTTGCTGCAATGCTGGAAGTCGCCGCTATTGTCGCAGACCGACCCCTTCACCTTGGTGCCGTCGATATTGGCGAAGCTGGATGTCCAGCTATTGATCATCGCGAACTTGAACCCGGCATGGATCACCAGCCGATCCTGCAGATATTTCGCGGTATCCTGAACGAACAGCGAATGGATCTCGTAACCGGCATTCTGGCCGAAGGTGAAGGCGCCGGTCTTGTACAGGTACCACGGGCTGGGCGGGCCACCATCGGCGCGCGTATCGCCGCTGGGGTAGGACTGATTGGTGTAGGTGTTTTCATACCAGTATCCGACCGAGAACATGTTGTGCGGGTCGATCTGGTAGTTCAGCTTCGCCACGGTGCCCACACCGCGGGTATCGTTCTGCAGGAAGAAGCCGGTCTGGTTCGGCCCGCTATAGGGCGTCCCGTCGGCGTTCGAGATGGGGTTGTTCGGCGACGCATCCCAGCCCTGACCGAAGGTGAAATAGGGTTGCAGGTCAAGGCTCAGCCGCGCGGGCAGCACGATATGCACCGGCGCGGTCAGGAAGACCTGGTTCCAGTGGTCCTTGCTGTTCAGCCAGTAATTGTCGTTCTTGGGGTCGGCCGACCGGCCCCAGCCCTGGCCGGTATGTTTGTAGCGATAGAACTGGTCCTCGGTCGGGTAATTGTCGATGGTGAAATTCTCGTTGCTCCACGACAGGAACAGCTTGGCAGTCGATCCGTTCTGCCAGTCCTTCTGCACGCCGAAATCCAGATGGTGGCGCTCGTTGATGCCCGCACCCATCCACGACCGGCTATGGGTGTTGGAGAACGAGAGGTAGCTGCGCACGCCGGTATTGCCGATCTCGCCGGATTCCAGGCGCAGGAACTCGCGCGACATGTTGTTGGTGCCGTAGGAGAAATCCATCAGGCCGCCGAACTTCTGCGCCGCCGTGTGGCTGCGCTCGTTCATCACGCCGCCGGCGGCCGACATCACGGGCAGGTCGGTGGCCGAACTGCCGGGGGTGACGTTGACTTCCTCCAGGTTTTCGGAATCGATGTTCTCGGCCATGTATTTGGCCGCCGCCGCCGGCGCGCCGTCCACCATCAGGCCCATGTCCAGGTCGGTCAGGCCGCGTACCTGGATCATGCCGCCCTGCATGCCGGCGGTATCGGGGGTCGAGACGCTCAGGCTGGGCAGGTTCTTGATCAGGTCCAGCGCCGTGCTGGTCGGCGCGCGCATGTCGATATATTCCTTGGCCACGGTCTGCACGGCATGCGGTGCCGTCTCCAGCCGCATCATGCCGCCGCCGCCGTTCAGCGCCTGCCGGGGCGAGGTCACCGAAATATCTTCCGACGCGGGCGCGCGCGGTGCGGCCGCGACCGGAACGGCACGGGCGGTTGCCCGCGGCGCGGCGGATGCGGACGGGCTGGCGACAGTCGGCTTGGCGGTCGGGGTCTGACTGTTCTGGCCGGTCGCCGCGCGCGCGCCCTGCGGCACGGCGGCGATACAGAATACGCCGGCCAGGCAGGTCATCGCCTGCAACCGGCCCCGCAATCCGGGCATGCGGGAGAGATACGTCATTCCACGATCCTTTTCAGTTCGTCCGTCGCGCGTCCGGTGCGTACCGGAAGCGGGTCGCGCCACCCATGATGCCGAGACGGGCGAGCCAGATAGCCCGTCTTGCTACGAAAAGCGAACGATCGCCGCCCGTAATTGGTTCGTGATCGAAATTACGGAGGCGTGACAGGCACCTCAAGGATAAAAGAAACATCAGTCTGTTGCCGTTTTGAGCACGCCCGCCGGGTGGCCCCAGCCCGGTCAGGCTTCGGGCGTCACCAGCCAGCTCGCATGCGCCACCGCATGCGCGGCGCTCAGATGCGCGATCACCCGTTGCAGTTCGGCCCGGTCCACGGCGGTGCTGGTCAGGGTGGCGGCAATCTCCACCTGGTCCGCGCCCCGTTCGGTCAGTTCGATATCGGCGACGGGAAAGCGGGCCTGTTCCAGATGCGCCACCAGCAGGTCGCGCAGCGTGTCGACATGCGCCCGGTCGGTCAGCAGGCTGACGGTATAGCTCGCCTCCACCCCGCGTCCCTGAAGCGGAATGCGGTCGATGGCATTCACCAGCGGCCGCAGCAGCGTGTTGCCGGCAATGACGAACACGGTCAGCAACCCGCCTTCGGCCAGCATGTCGCACCCGGTGCAGGCGCCCACGGCGGCCGAACACCATAGGGTGGCGGCGGTGTTCAGCCCCTGCACATTGGTGCCGTCTTTCATGATCACCCCGGCCCCCAGAAAGCCGATGCCCGACACGACGTAGGAAATCACCCGCACGGCCTCCACGTCGCCGGCGATCCGCTGGGCCAGGTCCACGAAGGCGGCCGCCCCCACCGCCACCAGCACATTGGTCCGCAGCCCCGCCGTGCGCTGGCGATACTGGCGTTCGGCACCGATCAGCGTGCCGAACAGAAAAGCCGAAAGATAGCTGACGATGGTGTCGAGGAAGGCCGGCCCATTGAAGGTCTGGATAAAATGCATCGTGTACGGGCTCCCTGGAGGCCGTTTCAGGAATGCCGGTTGGCGTCGACGGTTCCTATTACGGCGGCGCCGGTCCGTAAATGAACGTCGACAGATCCTTCGGGCGGAGGGTCCGGGCAAACAGGTCGCGCACCCGCTCCGGGGTCGCCGCCTGGACGGCCGCGATATTCCGGTCCGGCTGGTCCAGCGGCAGGCCACGGGTGGCAAGGCCGACATCACGCAGCGCGATCGCGTCGAGCGAGGCATCGGCAAACGGCATGGTGCGCAGATATCCGGCCCTGACCCGCCCCAGTTCGTCCACGCCGACCGGCCGGTGGCACATGTCGTCGAGAATGGAGAGGATCTCGGCCTTCACGCGCGGCACCTTCGCGGGGTCGGCGCCCAGGGCAATCGAGAACATGCCGCGTGTCCTGTCGGTCGAAACCGTGCTGCCGACGGTGTAGACATAGCCGGAGCTGCCCCGCAGCGCCTGGAACAGCCGCGACGAAAATCCCCGGCCCAGCACCGCGTTGCCCAGGTCGAACATCGTCGTCTCCGCCGTGCCCTGGCGCAGGGCAAGCGTCTGCATCAGGAAGACGCGATCCTGCGTTCGGCCTTCGCCGTCCATCTGGATGTTCGCCACCGGCGGGTCGGGGATGGGGCGCGCGGTCACGTCCGGCTTCGGCCCCTCGGCCGTCCAGTCGCCGAAGGCCGAGAGAACGGCCGCCCGCGCCGCCTGCGGTTCGATATCGCCGATGATTTCGATCACCGTCATGTCCGGACGATAGACGCGCCGGAAATAGGCCACGACATCGTTGCGCGTCAGGCGGCCGATCGTCTCCGGCGTCGCCTCGCGCAGTGTGGGGTCATCCTTCGGCACCAGGGCCGACCGGATCGCGCGGCTGAACGCATGGCCGGGCGTTTGCAGAAAGCCCCTCTGCGCCCGGACGAACTTGTCGCGCACGATCGCCAGATCGCCCTCGCGGAAGGCCGGATGCAGCTCGGTATCGGCCAGCAGGGCCAGAGTCGCGCCGAAATCGGCCGTCTGGGCCGCCAGCCCGAAGGAGGCGCCCAGATCGGCGCGGCTGCCCAGATCTTCCACGGCGGCCTCGGTCGCGATCCGGTCGCGCGTGGCGGTGCCGAATGGCAGCAGGCCGGCTGTCAGGCGGCCGACGCCTTCCTGCCCCGACGGCTCCTCCAGATCGGTATTCTCATGAATCCGGCCACGCAGCAGGATCGTATGCGTCTGGTGAACGGGGCGGACGATCAGCCGCAGCCCGTTGGGCAAGATCCAGTCGGCGGAAGGCGGCGCGAAATGCGGGGCCGGTGGCGCTGCCAGCACCGGCTGAGCCCACTCCGGCAGCGGCGCGTCAGGCACCGGCTTGTCGCCGAAGCTCTCGGCTCCGCCGAACCCGCTGTCATGCGCCGGCGCGATATGGTCGGTCGGCAGATCGACCTGGATCAGCGCCTGCTCCGGCATCAACTCGCGCTTCACCAGCGCGTCGACGGCGGCAGGTGTGACGGCGGCATACTGGCGCACCAGTGCGTCAGGGTCCGATACCGCGCGTTCGACCAGCGCCGTCAGCCAGGTCTGGGTCAGGCCGGGGATGCTGTTGCGGTCGAACGCCGCATTCTTCACCCGTGCGCGCTTCGCCGCCTCGACCTGTGCGGGCGGGACGCCATGCGCGCGAAAATCGGCCAGAACGGCTTGTAGGTCGGCCAGGTAGCGTGCCGGATCGCCACCGCGCGGAAAGCGGATGGTGGCGACGGCCTGCCCCCAATCATGCCGGCCACTGTATGAGAAGAAGGCGCCCAGCCCCCGTCCTTCGACCGACAGCCGCCCCAATGCGCCCCGTCGGTTATTGATGGCATCGGCCAGGATCAGGCGGGTTGCCGTGTCCGGGTCCCGCAGGCCGGGCACCCGCCAGCCGATCTGCACCGTGCCGACCCCGGAATCGGTCGAGGCACTCAGCGTGTGTGCGGCAAGCGGCGGTACCGCCGTCGCCTTGGCCGGTCGGGGCAGCGTGCGACGCGGGATATCGGCAAAATCGGCACGCACCATCGCCAGCGTGGCCTGCGGCACGACATCGCCGACAATCAGCAGCACCGCATTGTTCGGCGCATACCACGCGTCATGAAACTGCTTCAGCCGGTCAATATCGGTCGCGTCGAACGATTCCCGTGTCCCCACCCCGCGCCAGGCATAAGGTGTCCCGGCAAACAGCGCCGCATTGAACTGTTCCGCCGCCCGATAGCCTGGACTGGACCGATCGGCCGAAACCTCCTGCTCGATCGCACCGCGTTCCCGTGCCCACTGGTCGGGGGCGAGCGCGATCCCGCGCATCCGGTCGGCCTCCACACGCAGGATCACGCCCAGATCGGCGGGCGCGACGTTGAAGAGATACTGCGTGTAGTCGACCCCCGTCATGGCATTCGCCATGCCACCGGTCGCCTGGATAATGCGGTTGAGCTGGTTCGCATCCAGGTCTCGCGTGCCCCGGAACATCATATGTTCCACCGCATGCGCCGTACCGGGAAAATCGGCCGATGCCTGGGCCGATCCGGCCAGATAGACCAGCCGGGTCGCAACCATCGGCGTCAGCGCATCGCGCACGATCACCACCCGCAGCCCGTTGGGCAGCGTGTCGCGCAGCACGGCTGCTTCGTCCACCGGGGTTGCGGCATGGCCCACCCCCGATACGGCGCAGGCCAACAGCCCCGCGCCTATCCGCATGATCCACCGCATCAGACCCGACAGCGCTCCCCTGTTTCCGAACGCGCATCGTATGTCAGGTCGCACAGGGCCGGGAGGGGGCGCTGCGGCGATTACGCGTCTTTATGATGTGAAAACATACAGTTTCATGAAAACGTCATGCCATCACTCAGGCAACAGCGGGGAGGGCCGGGAAAAGCCCTCCCCATGGCGGAATCGTCAGTGCTTCGGATCAAGCTATATAATTATTGGAACGTAATGTTTTTCCATTCTCCCGGTTTATGATCGTTCAGGAACTTGGGATCATTGACCCTGGGGACGGTCTCGCCCCAATTGGCTCTATCGTCTATGATGGATTTGAACTGGTCGCTCGCCTGTCTGTAGTCCACAAGCTGGGCATCCGAGGACGCAAACCAGCTTTTGTCAGGCGTCGGGTCCGGATTGTCCACGACGTGATTTTTATCTGCCGACGCGAAATCCAGATAATGTGTCGTCTTCTTGATGATATATTTTACGCCGAACGCGTTCGGATCATTCTTGAGATGCGCCGCGTCCTCTGCCTTTTTCGTATTGAGCCCCTTGTGCTCGGTGGTCGAGACATATTCGGGCTGGTCGTTATGAAGCCAGACGACGGCATGTTCCCATTCATGCCTGTGACCGATATGGAGCATTGCGGTGGCCTGATCCTTCACCGCATAGAGGCCAAATATCCGTGCCTTGTAAGAAGGATCGCTTTTCGAGACGATTTCATTGTAGACAATATATGCCTTGTTCAACTGATTGGCATAACTGCAATGCCCGTTTTTGGCTCCGCCCAGGGCAATGCCGGGGTTGGGCTTTACGGCCTTATCGTCCCCGTCATACCAGACAGGCGCCGATGCCAGGCACCCATCGGTCCCGAAGGCAAAGACGATCCGGCCCGATTCCAGCCCCTTGGGTGGCGCTGGTTTATGGGTATCGTCAATCGTCAGGCAGGCCGCTTCGTCGGCAGGGCACCGATGCTTGGACCAATCTGCCGCAAAGCCTGCTGCGGGCGTGAGGATCGATACTGTCAGTAACCAGACGGGGAAGGTCTTCATGGGTATCCATTGTCCTTGCATTACAGATGGATCATGACGGTGTCGGCCAGAACCATTCGGTATCGGATTGAAAAATGATCGAAAAAATAATGATCAATGCGTATTTTGAAGGATACGTATAAGCAGATATCGTCTGCTTCTATTTTTCTTCGGCGCCGAATGCCGGTCACTTTACGGCTCGGTCGCAATGAGGCAAGGCCTGCCGGCCGATGTCACCAGAAATGATACACGCATAAGCGCCGGACAGCCCGCCGGGACCATGGCCGCGCCACGCAGCGTGATCCGTCGTGTCGGGAGGTCGGCCATGAATATGGCAGCCGGACGGCACATGCGCCTCGGCGCGGCACAATGCCCAAACGGCTGATCACATGTCGCGCAGGCTGTAGAATCGAAAAACCGTCATGCAGGCAATCAAAGTTCGCTATCCCGCGCCGCCGTGTCCGCAAGCAGGATCACCGCATCCTCACTCGCCATGACGACGAATTGCGGCTCGCCATCGATGCGCGCGCCATCGCCGGGGCCAAGACCGGCATTCTCCAAGGTCACGACGCCCCGCACCACGACCAGATAAAGCGCCCGCCCGGGCGTCGTCTGGTAGCACGCGCCTTCTCCCTCCGGGATGGCCGCATGCAGCAGGCGGGCGCGGGTCCGCAGCACCATCGGCGCACCATCGGTCACGGTGCCGGCCTCCTCGGGGTCATCCTCGGGAAAGCCGGAAGCGAGAATGCGGAATCCCCCATCCTCCAGCCCCGCAAAAGCCGGCCGCGCCTCCTGCACCGGCGTGCCGCCCTCATCGTCGGGCAGAAACCACATTTGCAGGAACGACGCCCCGGCCGCCCCCGCCCGCCAGCCCATCGACAGGCACCCGGCACCGGTCGAAAGCAGATGCAGCCCGCCGCTGCCGATGCTCGCATCGGGGAACAGGTCGCTTCGCGCCGTCAGCGTGCCGTCCACCACCCAGGTGGCGATATCGACATTCCGCTCCGGCCCCAGCAAATACTCTGCATTGGCCGCCAGATGCCCGGCATTGACCACACGCAGGCGCCCGTCATGCACATGCTGCGGGTCCTGAAACGCCCCGAAGGCAAAATGACAATGCAGCAGCGCATCGCCCTGCCGCACCTGGCCCAGACTGCTCGCACGCCGGATCGTGATCATCGGGTCCTGTATCCTTGTCAGCCGTGCGAAACCGGGGTGGCGTCAGGATAGGTGCCCTCCCACCCGCCGCCAAGCGCACGGTAAAGCTGCGTCACCGCGCGCGAAATCTCGGTCGTCGCATCCACGAAGCGCGCCTGCGAGGCCAGAAGCTGGTTCTGCACCGTCAGCACGGTCAGGAAGTCCGAGGCCCCCGCCTTGTATTGCATCCGCGCGGTCTCGACGGCGATCTCGTTTTCCCGCACCGCCTCGCGCAGCCGGTCGCGTTCCGATTGCGCGGTCGCCAGGTCGGCCATCGCGTCATCCACTTCCTGCCATGCCTTCAGCACGGTCCGCCGCAGCATGATCGCGGCCTCCTTCTGCTGCGCCTTGCGCAGACGAAGCTGCCCCGTCAGCCGCCCACCCTCGAACAGCGGCAGCGTCGCCGTCGGCCCGAACCCGTACTGGCGCGAGGCCCACGATCCCAGCCCGCTGAATTGCAACGCCTGGATATCGAGGCTCCCGGACAGCGTGATGCGCGGGAAGAAATCCGCCACCGCCACGCCGACACTGGCAGTTGCGACATGCAGCCGCTCTTCCGCCATGCGGATATCCGGCCGCCGCTCGGCCAGTTGCGACGGCAGCCCGACGGGCAGGTCGGCCGGCACCGGCGGAATCGGCGCCGGCTTGCCAAGCTGGGCATTCAGCGCCCCAGGCTCCCGGGCCACCAGAAAACTCAACGCATTGAGCAGATGCACCTGCTGGCGCTCCAGCGGCGACCGCTGGGCCTCGAAACCCCGCAATTGCCCCGTCGAATCCGCCACATCCAGCCGCGTGGCGGCCCCCCGGTCGAAGCGCATCGTCGTCAGCCGCACGCTGTCGCGCGCAATGGCGATGTTGTGGTCCAGAATCGCCAGCCGCGCCTGCACGCCCCGCAGGTCGATATAATCCTGCGCGGTCTCGGCCATCAGCGACACCAGCACGTCGCGGCGCATATCCTCGCTGGCGCGCATGGCGGCCGTGGCCGCCTCGACCTGCCGGCGCACATGCCCCCACAGATCGACTTCCCACGAGGCATTCATGCCGTATTGCGGCAGGTTGAACGACGGATTGCCCACACTGCCCGGCAGCGCGGTTGGCCCGAACCCCTGCGTGCCGCTGGCCACGGTGCCGGCCTGCTCGCGCTCCATGGTGCCCAGCAAGCCGAGAATGCCGTTGGTGCTGGCCCGCTCCCGCGCATAGGACGCATTGGCCTCGGCATGCGGAAACTGCGCCGCGCTGGCAATCCGCCGCTCGGCCGCACTCTCCATCAGCCGCAGCGACGCCGCCTGAAGGTCGAGGTTCTCCGCCGCCACATCCTGTTCCAGCGCGGTCAGCACCGGGTCGTTGAACTGCCGCCACCATTGCGGGTCGGTCGAAGCCATCACCGGATGGCTGGCCGCCGGCGCGACGCTCTGATGCCACGCACTCGGGCCCGGCACCGCCGGCTTGTGATAGTCGGGTCCGACCGTGCAGGCGGTCAGTGCCGCAAGGCCAAGAATGACGGCCCAGGGCCGGAGGCCGGGCCGTCCGGTGCACATCATGGAAGAACCTGTCTGGACATGTGGACTGGTCAGCGAGAGCAGCCCAGGGGGCCGTGCCCGCCACGGACTTTCGCGCACCGAAGCGGAGCGGAGAAAACGCGCGTCCGATCGCCGCCGGCGCGCGTTCCCAGACAGGGCCTTAACGCCAGACATAGCGTGCGTCATGGGCATGCGGGCCTGCGGGTTGAGAGGCGGTGTCGATGCTGACTTCCACCGACATGCCGACACGCACCCTGGCCGCCAGCGGCTGGCCGGGGTCGAATGTCAGCTTCACCGGCACGCGCTGCACGACCTTGGTGAAATTGCCGGTGGCGTTATCCGGCTGGATCGGCGCAAACGCCACGCCGGTCGCCGGTGCCAGCGAGTCCACATGCGCCTTCAGCGGCTGGCCGGGGAAGGTATCGACCCAGACGGTCGCACTCTGCCCCGTCTGCACATGCGTCAACTGGGTTTCCTGGTAATTCGCCAGCACATAGGCCGCCTGCGTCGGCACCACGGCCAGGACGGCGGTGCCCGGATGCACATAGGCGCCCACGCGTACCCCGCGCTCGCCGACAACGCCGCTCACCGGGGCCGGAATGGTGCAGTAAGACAGGTTCAGTTCCGCCTGCCGCGCGTCACCCTGCGCCTGCAACAGTTCGCCCTGCGCCCGCGCAAGCTGCGCCTTCAGCACATCGACCTGCCGCACGGCGCTGTCGGTCGCGGCCTCGTCGCGCGCCATGGCTGCCTCGGTCTCCTTCTCGCGGGCCTCGGTGGCCTGCTTCTGCTCCACCGTGCCCGCCCCGCCCGACGACAGGTCGCGATAACGCGCCATGTTCTGCCGCGCGAATTGCAGCGTCGCCTGGTCGGCCCGTACCGCCGCCTTCGTCCCGGCAATCACCGAATCCTGCCGTGCCAGTTCGGCCTCCAGGTTCGCCACCGTGCCCTGCGCGGCCTGCAACCGGCCACGGGCCACATCCAGCGCGGCGCGGTAATCGTCATCCTCGATATGCGCCAGTTCCTCGCCCGCGCGCACCGCCTCGTTATCCTCGGCGAGCACGCGGTCGATCCGGCCGGCAACCTTGGGGGCCACGGCGGTGAAATCGGCGGTCACATAGGCATCGTTGGTATATTGGTCGACACCGTTGCCCATCACCAGCCGGCTGCCGCCCCAGGCGGCAAGCGCGAGCACGATGGCGGTACTGCCGGCATATAGCAGGGGTTTTCTGTAAATCATGCGATAGGGTCCGCGAGGTTCAGTGGGCGGGAGCCGTCGCCGACGGCGGGCGAGGCGGATAGACGCGACGGGGCAGGACGACGTTCAGAACGGCATAGAACAGGCAGACCCAGATCAGGATGAAATAGATATCCGCCAGCCCGAGCACGAGCGCCTGCTCGTGAATAAAGGTGTGAAAGACCTCCAGCGCATTGCGCGCGACATGCCCGGCATCGGGCGAGGTCCCCGCAAGCTGCTGGCCGATCGGCTCGCCCAGCCCTTGCAGCGCCAGCCCGTGCGTGCCGTGGTGGTCGAGCAGCATGGTGGAGTGATACTGTTCCCGCCGCCGCGTCAGCGCGGCGAACAGTGCGAAGGCCACGGCATTGGCCAGCCCCTTGAGCATGTTGACCATGCCCGAGATGAACGGCCCATCCGCCGGCCCCAGCGCCAGCGTCGCCAGCATCAGGGTCGGGATCACCGTCATCGGCTGGCCGAAGACCTGCAGGATCTGGATGATGTAGAAATTGTCCCGCACCCAGTCGGGCGTCAACCAGGTGCCGCACCATGCCGCCGCCGCCAGGCACAGCATGCCGCCGGCCAGCACATAGCGGCAATCGACGCGCCGGCTGTTGCAGATGGCGGCAATCAGCGGAAGCATGACCAGTTGCGGCAACGCCACCACCAGCGAGACCGGCACCATCTGGATCGGCCGATAGCCGCGCACCTCGGCCAGGTAGGTGGCCGGCAGTTCCGCCATCAGGCTGCATATCGCCAGAATCCCCACCAGCGACAGCAGCGAGGCCTGGATATTGCGCGACAGCCAGTAATGGATTTTGAAATACGGGCTGGGATGGAAGGATTCGTTGATCAGGAACACGACGAACGCCGCCCCGCCCCAGATGGCCAGGTTCGTGATGACGGGCGAGCGGAACCAGTCCAGCCGGTCGCCCTGATACAGCACGATCACGAGCGAGCAGATGGCGGGCAGCCCGACCAGCAGCCCGAGCCAGTTGAATTTCGCGAACCGCTCCAGATGCATCGGGTCGCGCGGCAACCCGTAGGCCAGCATGCCGATCGCCAGCGCCGCCATGGGAATGATCTCCCAATACAGCCAGTGCCAGCCGACATGTTCGAACCAGAAAGCTTCCAGCGGCAGGCCCAGATTGGGGCCGAAGGTCGCACTCATGGCATAGCCACCGATGCCGAAAACACGAATTTCCGCCGGCAGATATTTCAGCATCACGGTCATCAGCACCGGCGGCAGGCACCCACCCGCCAGCCCCTGGAAGGCCCGCAGCACGCATAGCGCGGTCATGTCGGGCATGAAGGGGGCCGGAATCGCCAGCAGCGCCATCACCGCCGTGATGAAGATCGAAAAGCGATAGATCGAGAACGTCATGTAAAACCACGGCGTGAACGCCATGGATGCGATGTTGAACGCCTCGTAGATGGTGGTCAGCCAAGTCCCCTCGTCGTGGCCCAGATGCATGGCCCCGCGAATGTCCGACAGGCCGATTTCCGTCACGTGCTCATTGAAGCCCGCCACATGCACGGCCAGCAGCATCCCCAGACAGCCGATGATCGTCCGCAGCCCGAAGGGCGGGATATAGGACGGCAGTGGCGGCGCGGCATGGATCACCGGCGCCGCGGACGCGGGCGAGGGGGCTGCCGGCGCAGCCATGGCCGGCCCGTCCGGGGCTGCCGCACTGCCGCGTTTGTCAGGATGGTCCGAAATCATGCCCGGATCATCATCGAAATCGAAACGCGGAATACCTCCATTCCGATCAGGTCAGGATTCCGCTTTCCGGAAGCGTTTCGGCTAGCCTTTCCCCTGCATGAAAAGATAGGCTGCCCGGATGCGTGGATACGATCTCGACCTGTTGCGCTTCCTTCAGGTGCTGATTGAAGAGCAGAGCGTCTCCATCGCCGCCCGGCGCATGCATGTCAGCGAACCGGCAATGAGCCGCCACCTGGCCAAATTGCGCACCGTGTTCGGTGACCCGATCCTGGTGCCGTCAGGCCGGCACCTGATCGCGTCCGCCTTCGCGCTGGGCATTCGCGACCGGGTACAGGCGGTCGTGCGCGCCGCCGACGGGCTGATCGAAACCCAGGTCCTGGCCGACCTGCGCAACATGGCGCCCAAATTCACCATCCGCGCCAACGATGTCGTCATCGCCCCGATGGCCCTGCCACTGATGCGCGCGCTGCGGCAGGACTGCCCGAACTGCGAACTGGTCTTCGCGCCCGAAGTCGACGACGCCGCCAACCAGGCCCTGCGCGAGGACGCGATCGACCTCTATATCGGCGCGACCGACATGCTGAAGCCGGAAATCCGCCGCCAGACCATTTTCTACAACATCATGAAGGCGCTGGTGCGGAAGGATCACCCGATCTTCGCCGAGGGCATCACGCCCGAAGCTCTGACCCGCTACGACCATATCAGCATCTCGCGCCGTGGCCGCGCCCGTGGCCCGATCGACCGCATCCTGCGCGACCAGTATGGCCTGTCCCGCCGCGTCGTCCTGGTCGTCCCGCATTACAAGGCCATGATCGACAGCATGCGCGACACGGACCTCATCCTGACGCTGCCCGACATGGCCCTGCATCGCGTGCCGCTGGCCGAACGCGGCCTGGCGCTGTTCGACTACCCGTTCCCGCTGCCTCGCGTCGAAGCCTTCCAGGCCTGGCACCCAAGGCGCGACAACGACCCGGTCCACCGCTGGCTGCGCGAAACCATCTTCCGCGTCGCCCGCCAGATCCAGAGCGAACTGGGCTGAAAACCTGTTTGAAAAACCAGCCTGTCGCGTGAAAACGCCGCCAAGATAACGTCGCGGACAGCCGCAGACTGTCCGCTCTCAGCGCGCCACCTCCGGCGGCAAAGGCCGGGGCCGGCGATCGTCATCGATGGCTACGAAGGTAAACACACCTTCGGTCACCTTCACCGTCTCATGCGAATGGCGTGCCCGCCGCCAGGTCTGCACATGGATCGACATCGAGGACCGCCCGGTACGCACGATATCGGTATAAAGGCTCACCTCGTCGCCGATCAGCACCGGCTGATGCAGGATCACCTTGTCGATCGCCACCGTCACGCAGCGGCCCCTTGCCCGCAACGCGGCGGCGGTGCCGGCGGCCAGATCCATCTGAGACATCAGCCAGCCGCCAAAGATATCGCCCGCCGCGTTGGCATCGGCCGGCATGGCCACCACGCGAATGGTCGGCGGCCCGGCCGGCGGTACGGGGGCGGTTTCCGGCTGGTCTGAATCGGTCACGCAATCATCTCCCTGCTTTGGCCGAAGCCATGCACTCAACGAAACGGGGGCTCGTCGAAACCGCGTAGCTTGCGCGAATGCAGGCGGTCCACCCCCTGCGTGCGCAACAGGCGCATCGTTTCGATTCCTACCGTCAGATGCTGGGCCACGCGCTCGCGGTAGAAGGCATTGGCCATCCCCCGCAATTTCAGCTCGCCATGCAGCGGTTTGTCAGACACGCACAGCAAGGTGCCGTACGGCACGCGGAAGCGGAACCCGTTGGCGGCAATGGTGGCGGACTCCATGTCCACCGCGATGGATCGCGACATGTTGATCTGCGTGAACAGTGCCTTCAGCCGCAATTCCCAGTTCCGGTTGTCGGTCGTCATCACCGTGCCGGTGCGCAACCGGGTCTTCAGTTCGGAATCGTGCAGCCCGGTCACCCGCGCCGTCACGTCCTGCAACGCCACCTGCACTTCGGCGATCGGCGGCACCGGCACCCAGGGCGGCAGGTCGTCGTCCAGCACATGGTCGTCGCGCACATAGCCATGCGCCAGCACGTAGTCGCCCAGCCGCTGGGTCCGCCGCAGGCCGGCGCAATGGCCCACCATCAGCCAGCAATGCGGCCGCAGCACCGCCAGATGGTCGGTAATCGTCTTCGCGTTGGCCGGTCCCACGCCGATATTCACCAGCGTGATCCCGTCGCCATCCGGTCGGCACAGATGATAGGCCGGCATCTGCGGCAGCGATCCGCTCAAAGGCGGCCGGGCGGCATCCCCCCGCCGATGGATCTGGTCGCCGGGCTCCACGAAGCGGTCATATTCGCCGCCCAGATCCACCTGCGCGCGCCCATAGTCGCGAAAGGCATCCACATACCGCTGATAGTTGGTCAGCAGGATGAAGCGCTGCACATGCCGTGGTGCGGTGCCGGTATAATGATGCAGCCGCGCCAACGAATAATCGGTACGTTCGGCGGTGAACAGCGACAGCGGACGCGCTTCGTCCGGGTGCGGGATCAGCGCGCAATTGGCGATGCTGTCGTCGGTGGCGTGCAGGTCCGGCAGCGCGTAATGACGCTGCAACAGGCGCAGGTCATCTTCCGTGATGGCGGTCACGGCCTCTTCCATCACATAAGGCAGCGGGATCGGCCGGCGCGACCGCCCCACCAGCACCGGCTGGCGGTAATGATGCAGCAGGATGCCGATCTGCTCGCGCCAGTAATCGCGAAACAGTTCCGGGTGAGTCAGGGTGGTGCCGTAGAATCCCGGCTCCAGCACCACGTCGAAGGGCGGCCTCGTCTCCTCGGCCAGCGGCGCCCGGCTGACGGCGAAGGCGAGGTAGGGATAGGTCGGCACAACCGGTTCGGCGGGCTGTCGCCGGCCGAAGGCGGCGCGCAAGGCATGCACGGCGGTTTCGTAAAGGTCGGCAATGCGCCGCACCGCTGCTTCCGCATCGTCGAAGGCTTCGAAATCCGTCCCCACACGGTCGCGGATCGCGGCGAAATCATCGTTCATGCGCCATTCCTTCCGCTGCAAGCGCCCTCCTTTCCAGCGCCCTCTGGCCGGGGGTCAGCGCCGGATCAGGATATAGTTGATCGTCACGTCGATATCGAAATGGTCGCCCGTCATGTCCGGCGGTACCGGCGGCAGTTCGGCCCCATGGAACATGCCGGTGGTCGCGGCATCCAGATAGTACGATCCCGACTGGCCCGTCAGCCGCACCCCGCGCACGCGCCCGCTGCGGTCCAGCACCACATGCACTGTCGAAGCTCCGTCGTCGCCGGCACGGGCCGCTTCCTCGGGATAATACATGTGGGTGCGGATCCAGCGGTCGATTTCCTCGCCATAATCCTCGCTGACGCCCCGCACCTGCGTCTGGCTCGAATAGGGCGCGTTCAACTGCCCGTTGCGTACCACCGGCCCCACCGACAGGTCGATCGGCCCGCCGGAGCCACCCGCGCGGCCGCGCCGCTGGCGCACCGGCCCCGGCGACGGGGCGAAGGACAGGTCCATCGGGTGGTCGAAGGGCGAAGGCGCATGGCTGGGCGTGCGCTGCCGGTTCGGCTGCGTGTGGCGCGGCGTGGGGTGCGCCGTCGGGTGGGTCGCCTGGCCGGGGCTCTGCATCGCCGGGTTGGGGGGCTCGGCAGAAGGCTGGTCGGGCAGGGTCTGGTCCGACGGCGTGCGCGGCAGCGGCGGGGCCGCCGGCGTCTGCGGCGATGGCACGCTGGGCGAGGGCGAGGAATCGCTGGGCTGCGGCTCGTCGGGCTGCGGCGTGGTCGGCGTCGGCTTGGCGTGCGACCCGCTGCCCCCCGCCTGGTCGGGCGAATTGCGCCCTTGCAGGCCGCTGGAGGCCGGCGGGGTGAACATCATCTCCACGGTCGGCGCCTCGGGTGCGGACGACCCCCCGGCATGATGGCGCGCCGCCTGGAGTATGATCGCCAGCAGCACCAGATGCAGCGCGGCGGAAATCGCGAGCACGGTCGCAACGCCCGGTTCCGCTACCGTATCCGGCCGGATCATCGGCGCGCCGGACTGTTTCAGCGGCTGGTAGTCGGCAGGGCGGGCAACAGGCTCGGGGCGCAGGCCCTCGCGCCCGTGGGGGCGCTCCGGCGGTTCCGGCGGGCGTGCCGAACGCGCCCGAACATCCGCGCGCGGGATCAGGACGGGCTCCTCGGCCTGGCGATGGCGGGAGGAAGGACTGAGTGTCACCGTCATGAAGTGCCGGGAGTCTCCGCGTGGTCGCCTGCGGCGCGTGGTCTTTCGGGACCCTAGCCGTTGGCGGTCCCGTTGTCATGATATCTTGCCGTCATGATATCGTATCATGATGTCACCGTCGGCCCGGCGTTACCACGTCGAACGCGGAACCGGGCCGAAAATCCGCACCCCATTGCCGCTCACCCGCCGTTCCGCCAGGCTCTCACCCATCATGTCCTCCGCCATCGCCCTCTCCGACCACGCCCTTCGTGCCCATCTTTCCGCCGCCGACCCCGATCTGGCGGCGCTTGTGGCCCGGGTGGGGCCATGCGGCCTGCGGGTGGACGCCGACCGCGCGCCCTACGAGGCGCTGGTCAATGCCATCGCCCACCAGCAACTCCACGGCCGGGCGGCACTCGCCATCCTGGGCCGGCTGGTCGCGCTGGCCGGCGGCGCCTTTCCGACGCCCGAGGCGCTGCTGGCCCTGCCGGAAGCCGACCTGCGCGCCTGCGGCCTGTCCGGCACCAAGATCCGCGCGATCCGGGGCGTCGCCCAGGCCCGGCTCGACGGCGTGATCCCTTCGCGGCACGACGCCGAGTCGATGACCGACGAAGACCTGATCGCCCGGCTGACCACCCTGCGCGGCGTCGGGCGCTGGACGGTGGAAATGCTGCTGATCTTCTCGCTGGGCCGCACCGACATCCTGCCGGTCGACGATTTCGGGGTCCGCGAGGGCTGGCGGGTGATCAAGCGGCTGGACACCCAGCCCCGGGCCGCCGAACTGGCCGCGATCGCCCGCGACTGGAGCCCCTGGCGCTCCGCCGCCGCCTGGTATCTCTGGCGCGCGGCCGAGGCGGCGAAGGCCAGGCAATATGTCGCACCCTGATCGACGATGCGCGTCGGCGTGCCTGTCCGGTCCGCTCTCAATAACGGTTCGTGAAATCTTCCACGAGGGCCGCAAAGCGGGTGGGGTTTTCCACATGCAGCCAGTGGCCGGCATGCTCGATCAGTTCCAGATGATAGTTGGGGAACAGCCGGCGCATCACCGTATAATGTTCCCGCCGGATATAGGGTGAATTTCCACCGGCCAGGAACAGGGTCGGGCCAGGATAGGTGTAACCCTCGGGAATATAAGGCCAGCTCTCGATATTGGTCATCGAGTCCACGATCTCCTTCAGCCCGATGACCCATCCGGGATTCTCGCCCAGCCGGATGTTCTGCAGCATCAGCGCCCGCACGTCTGCATTGGGGATCTCGGGCAGCAGCAGGGCATCGGCCTCGGCGCGGTTCAGGTAGTGCGGAAACCGCACCCGCAGCATCTGCTCGCCCAGCGAGAACTGCCCGTGCCCGGTGCGGGCGGGCGGAATGTCGGCCACCACCAGGCTGTGCACCATGCCCGGCCGGGTCAGCGCCAGCGTCATCGCCACCTTGCCGCCCATCGAATGGCCCACCAGCGTCGCGGGCAACGCCGCATGGCGGGCCAGCGTGTCCAGCAGGTCGCCGGCCATGGTGTTGTAGTCCATCGGCCCATGCGGGCTGTCGCCATGGTTGCGCAGGTCGATCGCCAGCGTCCGCCGGGTCCGCGCCAGTCGCCTCTGGAAAAAGCCCAGATTGCGGGCGCGGCCGAACAGGCCATGCAGCAGCACGATGGGCGGACGCGCGGAATGGGCGTCCGACCGATCGTCAGGTCCGCGCTCGATGACGTTCAGCAGCACGATGGCATGATCCTTTCCCTGGGGCGGCGCGGAAAACCGTAACGGCCGGCGCAGGACTCCCCGCCGGGTCCGAGTGGTCCGGCCAGTGTTATAACATTAACGCAGATCAAGCACGATCTTGCCCGAATGGCTGCCCGACTCCATCAGCTTATGGGCTTCCACCACCTCGGCAAGCGGGAAGGTGGCATGGATCAGCGGCGCGATCGTCCCATCGGAGAGCTTCGGCCACAGCGTCCCGCGGAGCCCCTTGGCCACGCGGGCCTTATAGGCCCCGTCGCGCGGCCGCAGCGTGGTGCCGGCCACCGTCAGGTGCCGCGTCAGGATGCGCCCCACACCCACCTCCTGCGCCTTGGCCCCGCCTTGCAGCGCGATGATCACCAGCCGCCCGCCCGGCGCCAGGCAACGCAGGTTGCGGTCCAGATAAGGGCCGCCGACCACGTCCAGCACCACGTCCACGCCTCGCCGCCCGGTCAGGGCGTCGATCCGCGCGACGAAATCTTCCTCCCGGTAGTCGATCGCGGCCTCCGCGCCCAGTTCCCGGCACAGCGCCGCCTTGTCGGCCGAGCCCACGGTCACGTAAGGCACGGCCCCCAGCGCCCGCACGGTCTGGATCGCCGCCGTGCCGATGCCGCCGGCCCCGCCATGGATCAGCACGGTCTCCCCGGCTGCGACATGCGCGGTCATCACCAGGTTCGACCAGACGGTAAAGAACGTCTCGGGCAGGGCGGCGGCGCGGATGGCGTCGAACCCGTCCGGCCAGGGCAGGCACTGCCCGGCCGGCACCGCGCAATACTCGGCATAGCCCCCGCCATTCGCCAGCGCGCAGACCGGCGTGCCGATCGCCGGCCAGTCCGGTGCGTCCGGCCCCTTGCCCACCACCTCGCCGGCAATTTCCAGCCCCAGCAGCGGGCTGGCCCCCGGCGGCGGCGGATACAGCCCCTTGCGCTGCATCAGATCGGGCCGGTTCACACCCGCCGCCTGCACCCGCACCAGCACCTCGCCCGGCCCGGGCACGGGCAGGGGCAGGTCGGTCAGGACCATCGACTCGGGCGCACCGGGCTCGCGCACGATCACGGCACGCATGGCAGAAGGCAGGGCAGGGGACACGGGCATTTCTCCGCGATCGGGGGCCGCAAGCGACGGTGCGGCATGGTAAGACCGAATTCCGGTTGATCCGACAGGCACATCACTTCAAATAGTCGCTACGGGCGACCCGGTGCCGCACATCATCCGCCGGCCGCCGCGCGAAAGTGACCTGCCGTGCCGTCCTCCACTCTCGGCCTGCTGAACCATCTGCGCCGCCATCGCGGCGCATTCCTGCCCCCGGACGGGGCAGTGGGCAGCGTGCGCGACGACCGGGTCGCCTACGTTCCACGCCTGCTGCGCGCCCTGGTCCGGGCGGACGAATTATGGCTGGTGGTGCTCGCCGCCTGCGTCGGCGCTGGCGCCGGCGTCCTGGTCAGCGTCATGAACCACGCCACCCTGCTGGCCCACCGGATTCTGTTCGCCGCTCCCGGCGAGGGCCGCATTTCCGGGCTGGCCGCCATCATCCCCCTGCGCGCGGTCCTGGTGCCCACATTGGGCGGCCTGGGCCTTGGCCTGCTCGGGATCTTCATCGCCCGCTGGGCGCCGGGCCGCCCCGTCGACCCCATCGAGGCCAACGCCCTGCATGGCGGCCGCATGTCGATGCGCGACAGCGCGATCGTCGCCCTCCAGACGGTCCTTTCCAACGCCGTCGGCGCCTCGGTGGGGCTGGAGGCCGGTTTCACCCAGATCGGCGCCGCCACCGGCTCGCGCCTGGGCCGCATGTTCCGCGTCCGGCGTGAGGACCTGCGCCTGCTGGTCGGCTGCGGCGCGGCCGGGGCCATCGGCGCGGCGTTCGACGCGCCGCTGGCCGGGTCGTTCTATGCGTTCGAACTGGTCATCGGCACCTACTCGCTGGCCAACCTGGCCCCGGTCGCGGCGGCTTCGATCTGCGCCATCGGCGTTACCCGCCTGCTGCACAGCGCGGCCCCCGGCGTCACCGTGGTCCTCCCCGCCGAGTTGCGGATGGACGATTACCTGCCCATCGCCACCCTGGGCATCGTCGCCGCCCTGCTGGGCGTCGGGCTGATGTATTGCGTTACGCTGGCCGAGGCCCTGTTCCGCCGCTCAGGCCTACCCGCCTGGATGCGCCCCGCCGTGGGCGGGCTGGTGGTCGGCCTGCTGGCGCTGGTCTCGCCCACGGTCATGTCCTCCGGCCACTGGGCGATGCGCGTCGCGCTGGAGCATGATTACCCCACCGGCTGGCTGCTGGCCCTGCTGGCCATGAAGGCGCTGGCTTCCTCGGTCTCCATCGGCGCCGGCTTCCGGGGAGGCCTGTTCTTCGCCTCGCTCTATCTGGGCGTCCTCACCGGCGCGGCCTTCGGCGGCGGGCTCGCCCTGATCTCCGCCAACCCCCTCTCGGCCGAACTCTGCGCCCTGGTCGGCATGAGCGCCATGGCCGTGGCGGTGGTCGGTGCCCCGATGACCATGGTCTTCCTCGCACTGGAAATGACGGGCAGCCTGCCCCTGACCGCCGCCGTTCTGGTCGCCTCGGTCATCGCCAGCCTCACCGTCCGCCGCACGTTCGGCTATTCCTTCGCCACCTGGCGCTTCCACCTGCGCGGGGAATCGATCCGCTCGGCCGTCGATATCGGCTGGATACGCACCCTGACGGTCGGCAGGATGATGCGTCAGGATGCCAAAACCCTGTGCCAGGATACGACGGTCAAGGCCGCGCGGTGCGTCTTCCCGCTGGGGTCGGCGCAACGCATCGTGCTGGTCGACCAGGCCGGCCGCTATGTCGGGCTGGTGCTGGTGCCCGATTTATATGTGGACACCGCGCTGCCCGACGAAACCCTCTCCCGCTTCGCCCAGTATCGCGATCAGATGCTGGTGCCGCAGATGAACCTGCGCGACGCCATCGCCCGCTTCGAACAGGCCGAAAGCGACGCGCTGGTGGTGGTCGACAGCGTGGAAGGCCGGCAGGTGCGCGGCATGCTGACCGAACAGCACGCCCTGCGCCGCTACAGCGAGGAACTGGACCGCTCCCGCAGGGAACTGGCAGGGGAAAAAGGCCCGCGCGCGTAGCGGTCAGATGCGTCAGAACCTGCAAGCAAAAAACGCCTGAACAAATCAGAAGTTTTTGGTTCTTTTTTCCAAAAAAGAACGCCGGACCCTCACGGACCCGGCGCTCCTGGCCATCAATCCCGCAAAGCAGGAATCAGACGGAGTAGTACATCTCGAACTCGACCGGATGCGGCGTGTGTTCGAACTTGTAGACTTCCTGCCACTTCAGTTCGATGTAGCTCTCGATCTGGTCCTTGGTGAACACGCCACCGGCCAGCAGGAACTCGTGATCGGCGGCCAGCGCGCCCAGCGCTTCGCGCAGCGATCCGCAGACGGTCGGGATCTGCTTCAGTTCCTCGGGCGGCAGGTCGTACAGATCCTTGTCCATGGCGTCGCCGGGGTGGATCTTGTTCTTGATGCCGTCCAGGCCGGCCATCAGCATGGCGGCAAAGGCCAGGTAGGGGTTGGCGGTCGGGTCGGGGAACCGCACCTCGACGCGCTTCGCCTTGGGGCTGGTCGCGTAGGGGATACGACACGAAGCCGAACGGTTGGCGGCCGAGTAGGCCAGCAGCACCGGCGCCTCGAAGCCCGGAATCAGGCGCTTGTAGGAGTTGGTCGAGGGGTTGGTGAAGGCGTTCAGCGCCTTGGCGTGCTTGATGATGCCGCCGATGTAATACAGCGCCTGGTCCGACAGGTCGGCATAGCCGTTGCCGGCGAAGACGGGCTTGCCGCCCTTCCAGATCGACTGATGCACATGCATGCCCGAGCCGTTGTCGCCATAGATCGGCTTCGGCATGAAGGTCGCGGTCTTGCCGTAGGAATGCGCGACGTTGTGCACGCAGTATTTGTAGATCTGCATGAAGTCGGCGGATTCGACCAGCGTGCTGAACTTCGTGCCCAGTTCATGCTGCGACTGCGCGACCTCGTGGTGGTGCTTCTCGATCGGCAGGCCCATCTCGCCCATCGTGGTCAGCATCTCGGCGCGCAGGTCGCTCTCGCTGTCCACCGGCGGCACGGGGAAGTAGCCGCCCTTCAGGCCGGGGCGATGGCCCATGTTGCCTTCCGGATAATCCTTCAGCGACGCGCCGGGGCCTTCGATGCTGTCCAGCTGATAGATGCCGAAATTCGGGCCGGTGCCGAACTTGACGTTGTCGAAGATGAAGAACTCGGCTTCCGGGCCGAAGAAGGCGGTATCGCCCAGGCCGGTGGACTTCAGATAGGCTTCGGCCAGCTTGGCGGTCGAGCGCGGGTCGCGGTTATAGAAGCGGCCGGTCGAGGGCTCGATGATGTCGCAGATCAGGATCAGCTGCGGCTTGGCCGAGAACGGGTCCATCACGGCGGTGGTGGGGTCCGGCAGCAGGACCATGTCGCTCTCGTTGATGGCTTTCCAGCCGCCGATCGACGAGCCGTCGAACATGAAGCCGTCGCGGAACGTGTCCTGTTCGATGGTCGAGACATGCTGGCAGGTATGGTGCCACTTGCCGCGCGGGTCGGTGAAGCGCAGGTCCACCAGTTCCACGGAATGTTCCTGGATCAGGCTGAAGACCTTGGCGATAGCCTCAGCGGAAGGGGACGGAAGGGTGGTCGGAGCTGAACTCTGGGCTTTCTTCGCCATCGATATACCTGCCTTGAACTGAAGGTGCCGTATGACACGGCGGTGGAACGGTTACGAAACTAGCGCCCCGTTGTCGATAGGATGACTGGGGCTCCGCCATGCTCGGCAGTCCCGTGCGGGGCGGAAAAAGGGTATGGGTCAGGGGTCAGATGGCCTCATGGCCCCTTTCCCCGGTGCGGATGCGGATCACATCCTCCACCGGCATGATGAAGATCTTGCCGTCGCCGATGCGCCCGGTGCGCGCGGCCGCCACGATCGTTTCGACCGCGCGATCGACCATGTCGTCGGCGCAGACGATCTCAAGCTTCACCTTGGGCAGGAAATCCACGATGTATTCGGCGCCGCGATACAGCTCGGTATGGCCCTTCTGGCGACCGAACCCCTTGGCCTCGGTCACCGTAATGCCCATCAGGCCGATTTCGTGCAGCGCGTCCTTCACTTCGTCCAGCTTGAACGGCTTGATGATGGCCTCGATCTTCTTCATGCCCACGTCGCCACATCCTGGGGCGGTGCCGGGGGCCGGGACCGCGCTGTGCCTGGGCCGACCGGCCCGGCCGGCCGCCCGCGATACCGTGGCACGGGTCGCGCCCGCAGGCAATCGGAGCGGATTGCAAAATGCCGGGATTTTCCGCACATCTGCATGCGCGCGGCCGCAAGGGTGCCCGCAGCCGGGAAAGAGCGATCATGAAACCGTTGAACAGCCTGCTGTCGGGCCTGCCGACGACCATCTTCACCGTAATGTCCGCCCTGGCCGTGCGTCACGATGCGATCAATCTCGGCCAGGGCTTCCCCGACACCGAAGGCCCGGCAGACCTGATCGAGGCCGCCGCCGCCGCCCTGCGCGACGGCCGCAACCAGTATCCGCCCCTCACCGGCGTGCCCGAACTGCGCGAGGCCGTCGCCCGTTCGAACGCCCGGTTCTACGATCTGGCCATCGACCCGGCGCGCGAGGTCATCGTCACCTCCGGCGCCACCGAGGCCCTGGCCGCCTCGCTGATGGCGCTGCTCGATCCGGGCGACGAAGTCGTGGTGCTGGAACCGCTCTACGACACCTACGTGCCCATGATCCGCGCCCTGGGCGCGATTCCCCGCCCGGTCCGGCTCACCCCGCCCCACTGGTCGCTCCCCCGTGCGGAGCTCGAGGCCGCTTTCGGCCCCCGCACCAAGGCCATCCTGCTCAATTCGCCGATGAACCCGACGGGCAAGGTCTTCACCCAGGACGAACTGGCCGTGATCGCCGACCTGGTCGCCCGTCACGATGTCTACGCCATCTGCGACGAGGTATACGAACACCTCACCTTCGGCGCGCGCCACATCCCGCTGATGACGCTGCCGGGCATGCGCGAACGCTGCCTGCGCATCGGCAGCGCGGGCAAGAGCTTCTCGCTGACCGGGTGGAAGGTCGGCTACATCACGGCCCCGGCCACCCTCGCGGGCTGCGTGGCCAAGGCGCACCAGTTGCTCACCTTCACCACTGCGCCCAACCTGCAACGCGCGGTGGCGATGGGGCTGGACAAGGAAACGGATTATTTCGCCACCCTGGCGTCCGACATGCGGGCAAAGCGCGACCTGCTGTCCGACGGCCTGCGCGGCGTGGGGTTCGACGTCCTGCCCTGCGACGGCAGCTATTTCGTGGTGGCCGACATCCGTCCCACCGGCTTTGCGGGCGACGACGTGGCTTTCTGCCGCGCCATGACCGAACGCTGCCGCGTCACGGCGATTCCGGTCTCGGCCTTCTACAGCACCGAAGACGCACCGGGCCATCTGGTACGATTCGCCTTCTGCAAGCGCGAAGAGGTCCTGACCGAGGCCGTGGCCCGTCTGCGCGCCGGACTGCCCGATCTGTTCGGCGCATAGCGCAGGCGGGGGCAGGGCAGGCGTTTTTTTGCCCTCATGTGGCATGGGCGATTGACGGGCGGGAATCAGTTCTCTACATCACAGCCCGCTGTGGCGGACGTAGCTCAGCTGGTAGAGCGCCGGTTTGTGGTACCGGTGGTCGCGGGTTCGAGCCCCGTCGTTCGCCCCAGCGGTTCAGATCAATCTGAAAAACCCTGATGACACATCAGCATCATGGGTTCCTGTTCAGGCGGCCCCAAGGGCCGCCGGCCGCACATCTCGCACACAGATCATAAAATAACGCTCCGGTCCCGCAGGAGCATCGTCACGCGCGTGGCGCCCGCTTTCGCGCAATGCCGCGATTCGGTATGACAGGGCCAAATGCGGCCGCCCGTCCGCCGCTCGACAGCCCCATGCCGGAAGGAATGGCATTTCAGGTGCGACGCCGCACAAAGCCTTCGCCGTACGGCTTCGTTCCTTTGTGGATCATGGCCGCAGCCTGGGCGGGTACCGTCGCCACCCGGCAGGCGATCGCCCAGACCAGCGGTAACCCGGCGGTCGCCCCCCTGACCGTATCCTCCCCAACCCCGGCGGATCACGCCGCCGAGGCCATCACCGTCACGGGCAGACGCAGTGCGGGCGCAGTGCTGGGCGACGACAAGCCGATCACCCGGATCGGTCCGGAGGAAGTGCGCGCCTACGGGGTGGACACAGTGTCCGACCTGCTTACCGCCATCTCGCCCGAAACGCGCTCGGGGCGCGGAACCGGCACCAATCCCCCGGTCGTCCTGCTCAACGGGCAGCGTATATCCGGCAATCAGGAACTCCAGGACCTGCCGTTCGAAGCCGTCGCGCGCGTCGATATCTTCACCGAGGAAGAGGCCCTGCGCTACGGCTATTCGGCGGACCAGCGCGTGGTGAACATCGTCACCGTCCGCCGTTTTCATTCGGGGCGCATCAATCTCGCGGCCGGCCAGTCCACCGATGGCGGCGCGCAGACCATCGCTCCCTCCCTCAGCTTCACGCATCTGAACGGCGACCGGCGCATCAATCTCAGCGCCCGCTACAGCGCGAACGCCTGGCTGCGGGACAGCGCGCGCGGCGTCGTGCCGCCAAGGGCCGGCGGACTGTACGACAATGTGGGCAATCTCGTCGCGGCAGATGGCGGCAGCCTCGATCCGGGGCTCGATGCGCTTGCAGGCAGGCCGGTCACCGTCGCGGGCGTCCCCACGCTGGCCGAAGGGGAAAGCCCGGCCCTGGCCGACTTCCTGCCCTACGCCGACACGCCCCGCTCCAGCACCGATTCATCGGCCTATACGCTCCAGCCCCGCAAACATGTCGGCACGCTCAACGGCGTTCTGGCCGACCGCCTGTTCGACGAGGTCTCCGCCGCGCTGAACCTGACCTACACCCATCAGGATCAGGAGAGCCTGCAAGGTCCGGCGCGCGGCATCCTCGACCTGCCTGCCGACAATCCGTTCTCGCCGTTCGCAACCGACACCCGGCTGTACCGGGACTTCACCGAGGTCTCGCCCCTGCATCAGCGCGCCCGCACCGATTCCGGCCATGCGGGGCTGAATGCCAACGGCAGGTTCGGCACATGGAAATGGAACGCCAACGCCAGCTACGATCACGGCGTGACCGTCACCCGCACCGAAACCGGCCTCGATCTCTCCACGGTGCAGGGCCTGCTCGACGCGGGCGATGACGGCCTCGACCCCTATGTCCGCTTCCCAGGCCGGTATCTGGGGGTGCGTACGCGCAACAGCGGCCGGTCGGTCAGCAGTACGGGCAGGGTCAGCTTCCTTCTGTCCGGCACGGTGACCCACCTTCCGGCGGGCGATCTCTTCGGCAGCGTCGGCCTGACAGGCACCCTCGCCGCCCAGAACGCCACGTCACGTATCGGCGGCAAGACCGAACGCGGCGACATCCAGCGCGATGTCGGCAATCTCCACCTCAATGGCGACATCCCGATATTCGGCGAGGATTTCCTGCCGGCTGCGGGCAAGCTGGGCGCCAACGTCAATGGCTCCGTCAGCCGCGTCTCGCGTTTCGGCACGCTGGGCGCGGTCGGTGGTGGCCTGACATGGTCGCCCGTCGACTGGGTGCAGTTTCCGTTTTCCTACACCACGCGGCGCGACGCCCCCACGGCCGCGCAACTCGTCTCGCCCACCATCCAGACGCCCAACGTCACGACCTACGATTACGTCCGGGGCCAGTCCGTCCAGGTCACGACGCTCACCGGCGGCAATCCGGACCTGACGGCGACGCGGCGTCGGGAACTCAGCCTCGGCGCCATCGTCAACCCGCCTTTCCTGAGCGACGCGCGCCTGCACGTAAACTACGTCCGCGCCCGCACCGACAACGGCGTCCAGTCCCTGCCCACAGCGACCGCCGCCATCGAAAACGCCTTCCCCGACCTGTATCGCCGCGATCAGGCCGGCATGCTGGAGATCGTCGATCTGCGACCGGTCAACGTGTCGCGCGAGACGCGCAACGAATGGAACGCCACCTTCGTCTATTCGCGCCCGTTTTCATCGGGCGCGAACAGCCGGAAGGGCGGCAGGCACGAGGGCAAGACCGACGGCAAGAATGACGGCGGCCGGATCTATCTGATCGCAACCCAGGTCTGGCGTCTGAAGGACGATATCCTGCTGCGGCCCGGCCTGCCCGCGCTCGACCTTCTCAACGGCGGCACGATCGGCGCTTCGGGCGGGCAGCCGCGCCACGAGGCCACGATCCAGGCGGGCCTCTACGATCAGGGCTTCGGCGTCCGCCTGGTGGGGAAATGGCAATCCGGCACATCGGCCATCGCCTCCAGTGCCGCCAACAGCCTGTTCTTCAGCGACCTCAAAACCCTGAACGCGACGGTCTTCGTCGATCTCGGGCGCACCCCCAGGGGCAGCGGCATGCCATGGGCGCACAATCTGCGCCTTTCGCTGGCGATGGTGAACCTGTTCAACACCCGCATCCGCGTCCGCAACGGCACGGGTGCGACCCCGGCCGGCTACGCACCCGCCTTCATGGACCCGCTGGGGCGCACGATCACGCTGACCTTGCGCAAGGCCCTGTAGGCGGGCTCCGCACGGACAGTCAGCGCCCGAACAGCCGCCCCAGCCCGTCCTCAAGGCCGATCGGCACCACGCCCAGTTCCCGCGCCATCGGCCCCGTGTCGAACGCCTTGTCTTCCAGCAGGCGCCGGATTTCGGCAGTCCCCACGGGCGGCAGGCCCGGCAGCACGCGGGTCGCCCACGCGGCCGCCATCATCGCCGCCGCCGGCACCGGCAGCACGGGGCGCGGCCGCAGGCCCGCATGCCGTGCCACCATGGCGGCGAAATCCCGGTAGGAGAGCGCGGTCCCCCCCGCGATCACCAGCGCATGCGGCCCGTCCCACGTCCGGCCCAGCGCCGCCAGCATGCTGCGCGTCACGTCGTCCTGGTGGATCGGCTGCACCAGCGCATGCCCGCCGCCGGGCAGCGGCGTCACCGGCAACCGGCGCAGCAACGTCGCCAGCCGGCGCACATTGTTCTCGCCCTGCGCGCCATAGATCATGGTGGGGTGCAAAATAACCCCGTCGCGGCCCGATGCCATCAGCGCCGCCTCGCCGGCCAGCACGCCGTTGCCGTGCGCGTCGGGCCAGCGGGTGAATTTGCGGGTGCTGCCCAGGCACACCAGCGCCGCCCCTTCGGGCATCGCCGCCAGCAGGGCGGGCACATGCCGCGCATGCGCGGTGCTGGCCACCCGTGCCGCGCCCGCCAGCGCCCGGCGCAGCCCGTCCGCCGGCCCGGTCAGGTCCGCGATCATGGGTTCGCCCGGCAGGCCGGTCGCCCGCCAGCGGGCGGCATCGCGCACCACGGGGACAAAGGGCGTACCCTGCCCCAGCAGCGCCCGGCACAGGGCAACCCCCGACCGGCCGGAGGCACCGATCACATGCACAGGCCCGCCAGGGGCCGGGGGAAGCGTCACGGGATGCTGATCGACAGGCCCAGCATGCCCGCCGTGGAGGGGTCGCCGGCCATCGACAGCGCCACGCCCAGCATCAGCACGCCGATCGGGCGGGGCGGCCGCAGCATCACGCGCAGCCGCTGGTCCGGCTGGGCCAGGAAATGGCCCAGCGCCTGCATCGAGGGGTCGGGGCTCTCCGCCAGCGCGGTCTGGATCTGCTGGCGGTAGGCATCGGGCGCCACCTGCCGGGCGCGGGCCAGCCCGTCCAGCACATGGTCGGCCAGCGAATGGTCCTGCCAGTCGATGGTGGCGGAGACGATCCGTGCGGTTTCGGGCAGGTTGGCCAGGTCATTGACCGGTATCTGGTCCAGGTCGGCCAGGATGGTCATGTGTCCCATGTCCGGGGCGTCGATATCCAGCGGATGCAGGGTCATGGTCCCGTTCTGGCGCTGAAGGGTGCTGACCGCATGGATACGCCCGGCGAAATGGTCGTAGCCGATCATCCGCAGCAGCGACTGGTCCTGCGGCGGGCTGGGCCAGGCGGTCAGGTCGGTGATGGTGGTCTCAAGCTCGTCCTGGCTGGTGGTGGCTTCCTGCTCGGCTTCCAGATGCCCCACGCGCAGCAGCGGGCTGGCGGTGTCGATGGTCAGGGCCGAGATGTCGAACCGGCGACGGCCGACCGTATGGATCAGATGCCCCGATTGCAGCAGGCTGGCGAGCTGGCCGGCAAAATCCGGCCCGTCGATGCGCAGATGGCCGACGCCGATGCGGCGCGACGGCGCCAGGCGGATCTGCACGGCAAGCGTCTCGATATCCAGGTGCGAGGTCCGGCCCAGCCCGTAATCGCGGAGGGTGGCATTGGCGATTGTCAGGTCGGTCTGCCCACCCGGCACCGCCACATGCAGGTCCTTCAACTGCGCCGAATCCAGCACCAGCGAGTCCAGGCGCGGCGGGGTGGGGGTGCGGAACAGGTCCGGCCCGCTATTGGGCAGCACCAGCCCCTTCAGCACCAGCGACGAGAGCGAGGCCGTGGCCCCCGGCTCCATGATCTGCACGTTGCGCAGCGTCAGCGCGCCGATATGCTGGCCATCGACCGCGTTTCCGGTCACGCGGCCCACAATGGCCTCGGAGGCCGTCAGGGTCAGTCCGGGGTTGCGATAGGTCACCGCCGTCAGCCGCGCGCCACGGGCGAGAATGCGCGGCGAGGCGGTGGCATAGGTAAAGCTGGCGCCGGAGCCGATCGCCGCCCGCAGGTCGGCAATGGCGGATTCCATTCGGCTCTGGGCGAGATGCCGCAGGCCCAGCCCTCCCACGATCACGATGATCAGTAGCAGAACAAGGGCGGAAGTCAGTTTTTTCACGTATGGGGCACCCGTCTATGGCCGGTATGACAGCTATAACATTCCCATGCGGATGGGCAATCTCCCGATGGGTGCCAGGATGTGGTATGGGGATACCGCACGGTTAGTTGCCCGAAAAATCGGCGCAAAACCCGTTTTTGTCTTGACGGAGTGGCCGCGTGCGCGGATAACGCGCCACCCGTTACCGCTCCCTATCATCAGACGGAACACAAACAGATGAAGACCACCCTCTCGCTGAAGCCCGCAGAGGTGACGCGAGACTGGATCCTGATCGATGCCGAAGGCCTCGTTCTGGGTCGTCTCGCCGCCATCATCGCGCAGCGCCTGCGCGGCAAGCACAAGCCGCAGTTCACCCCGCACGTCGATTGCGGCGACAACATCGTCGTGATCAACGCCGAGAAGATCAGCCTCACCGGCAACAAGGTCGGCCAGAAGCTGTTCCATTACCACACGGGCTATCCGGGCGGCATCAAGCAGCGCACGATCACCCAGCGGCTCGAGGGCAAGAACCCCGGCCATGTGGTCAAGAAGGCGGTCGAGCGCATGATCACCCGTGGCCCGCTGCAGCGCGCGCAGATGAAGCACCTGTATGTCTATGCAGGCACCGAGCATCCGCATGCCGGCCAGCAGCCCACGACGCTCGACGTCGCGGCGCTGAACCGCAAGAACACCATCAACACCCAGAAGGTCGGGGCCTGATAGAATGTCTGAAACCCAAGAGCGTACAGGCACGCTGGCCGACCTGAAGGATGCCGTCGCAACCGGTCAGGTCGTCTCCACGCAGGATGCCCCGGTCTACGAAGCCAAGCGCGACGCGCAGGGCCGTTCCTACGCCACCGGCCGCCGCAAGGACGCGGTTGCCCGCGTCTGGATCAAGCCGGGCAAGGGCGACATCACGGTCAACGGCCGTCCGGTGGGCACCTATTTCGCCCGTCCGGTGCTGCGGATGCTGATCACCCAGCCGTTCCTGGTGGCCGACCGCTACAACCAGTTCGACGTCTACTGCACGGTCACGGGCGGTGGTCTGTCCGGCCAGGCCGGCGCGGTCCGTCACGGCATCAGCCGCGCGCTGACGCATTACGAGCCCACGCTGCGCGGCATCCTGAAGGCCGCCGGCTTCCTGACCCGCGACTCGCGCGTTGTCGAGCGCAAGAAGTACGGCCGCGCCAAGGCTCGCCGTTCCTTCCAGTTCAGCAAGCGCTGATTGCTCCATCCGGCCAGGGCACGAACAGCGCCCCGGCCGGCGCGGACATCAAAACGGGGGATATCCGGCCCATGCGGCCGGGTATCCCCCGTTTTTTTTGGCGATCACGTCGGTGCCCGCGCACCATCCTGCCTCCCGCATCCCGGCTCCGCGCGCCTTTCGCTGGACGCCGCGCGCCATGTGGCCATGATGTCTCATCACCGCCCCGTCGCATGACCAGATCCGCGAGACCGCCAATGCACCGCCATGCCGGCCACAGTCCGGAGCCGACATGATGCGGCGCCTCCCGCGCGTCTTCCGGTCGCTGCGCAACGTCAATTACCGTATCTGGGCCGCCGGTGCCTTCGTCTCCAATGTCGGCACCTGGGTCCAGCGCACGGCCCAGGACTGGCTGGTGCTGACCGAACTGACGCACCACGATGCCTCCGCCGTCGGGCTGGTCATGGCCCTGCAATTCGGGCCGCAGATGCTCCTGCTGCCCTGGACGGGCTTCGCCGCCGATCATTTCAACCAGCGCCGCCTGCTCATGGTCACCCAGGCGGCAATGGGCGTTCTCGCCCTAGCGCTGGGCGTGCTGACGGTCAGCGGCATCGTCCAGCTCTGGCATGTCTATGTCTTCGCGTTCCTGTTCGGATGCGCCGCCGCGTTCGATGCCCCTGTGCGCCAGACCTTCGTGGCCGAACTGGTGGGCGAAGAGGATCTGCACAATGCCGTTGCGCTCAATTCCACCTCGTTCAACGCCGCCCGCATGGTCGGTCCCGCCGTCGCCGGGCTGGTCATCGCCGCGACGGGCACCGGTTGGGCCTTCCTGATCAACGGGGCGTCCTTCATCGGCGTCCTTGTCTCCCTGGCCACGCTGCGTGTGGCCATGCTGCGGCCTCATGCCCGTGCCCATCGCACCAGAGGCGGCTTTTCCGAGGGCTTCCGCTATGCGTGGGGGCGGCCCGATCTCCGGGCCATCCTGACAATGCTGTTCCTGATCGGGACGTTCGGCCTCAATTTTCCGATCTTCATCTCCACGATGGCCGTCACCGTCTTTCATGCCGATGCACGGGGCTACGGCATCCTGTCCTCCATCATGGCGCTCGGCTCGCTGGCCGGCGCCTTTCTGGGGGCGGCCCGCCAGGCACCGCGCTTCGAACTGCTGCTGACCGGCGGGGCCGTGTTCGGTCTCGGCTGCGCACTGGCGGCTATCGCGCCGGGCTACTGGTTCTTCGCCGCCACGCTCATCATCATCGGCGTGTCGGCACTCACCGTTACCAATACCACGAACAGCCTGGTGCAGCTTTCCACCCCGCCCGAAATGCGCGGGCGTGTCATGGCGCTGCGGGTCGGCGTGGTCCTCGGCGGCACGCCGATCGGTGCCCCCATCGTCGGCTGGGTCGCCGACACGTTCGGTCCACGCTGGGCGCTGGGCGTCGGGGCCGCGGCTGGCTTTGCTTCCGCCCTCGTCGTTCTGCGCGCCCTGGCGCGGCGGCCAGCACCCGAGCCGTCCTGACCGCGCGTTCCTCTGCGCCGGAACGTGTCGTGGCGTCAGTGTCGCGTATATTCAAGCTGCTCCAGATCGGTCAGCAGTTCAGGCCCGGTCGGCGTCCACCCCAGCGTCTCGCGCGTCCACAGGCTTGCGGCCCGCATGTCGAACCCGGCAAACCGTGCGAACGGGCCGAAGAAAGCCGGGGCGTCCTCCAGCGCGATGGAGCGCACGGGCAGACCCAACCGCCGGCCGAGCGTTTCGACGATCGCGCGCATCGTCACGCCTTCTTCCGCTACTGCATGCCATGCCACTCCTGTCGCGGCCTTTTCGATTGCCTGCCGATAGAGGCGCGCAACATCGCGCACATGTGCCGCCGGCCACAGATTGCTTCCGTCTCCGACATAGGCGCAGACGCCATTGGCGCGAAAGATGTCGATCAGCGGCGTGATCAGTCCCTGCCTGGCCGTATCGTGGACCTGCGGAAGGCGCACGACCGACGCACGGACCCCGCGTGGCACCAAGGCAAGCGCCGTCTGTTCCGAAACGCGGGGGAACGGAAAGTCGGGTGGAATCACATCCTTTTCGGTGGCCAGTTCGCCCGGCCGGGCCAATCCCGCCAACCCGCCCGTGGCAAGAAACGCCTTTCCGGACCCGGCGAGCGCGGACCCCATGGCGTCGATGGCGCGGCGATCGGCCTCGCAACTCGCGGGAAAATTCGACCAGTCGTGAATGAAGGCCAGATGGATCACGGCATCGGACATCGCCGCGCCCTCTTGCAGGCTGTCGAGGTCGTCGAGCGCACCGCGTCGCACTTCGGCCCCGATGGCGGCGAGCGCATGGGCGCCTTCATCCGAACGGGCGAGGCCCAGAACGTCATGGCCGGCGGCGATCAGGTCCCGAACCGTCGGCATGCCAATGAAGCCGGTGGCTCCTGTGACGAATACACGCATAAGGAGCGTCTCCTGTTTTCTGGTAAGGACACCTCTCGGCCCGCGCCGTATTCCGGTAAAGTAGTGATCTTATCGTATTATAAAGAGTAACAGGATGAGTGAGCATCAGGATGGCGAGAAGCGGCTCGGCGCCTGGCTGAGGGATCGTCGCATGCGGCTGGATCCGGCCGCCTTCGGCTTTCCGCCGGAACGCCGGCGTACCTCCGGCCTGCGGCGTGAGGAAGTGGCGCAGCGGGCCAGTATCAGCCCGACCTGGTACACATGGCTGGAACAGGGCCGGGGCGGCGCGCCGTCGGCCGAGGTGCTGGAGCGGATCGCCCATGCCCTTCTGCTGACCGACATCGAGCGGGAGCATGTCTTTCTTCTTGGCCTCGGCCGCCCCCCGGATGCGCATTATCGCAGCGGCGGCAGCGTCACGCCACGCCTGCAAAGGGTGCTTGATACGCTGGACCCCAGCCCCGCGCTGATCCGGACCGCGACGTGGGATGTTCCTGCGTGGAACCGGGCGGCAACCATCATGCTGGGGGATTACGGTGCCTTGCCGCCGGCGGAGCGCAATATCCTGCGCATCATCTTCCTCGACCCGCGTTCCCGCGCCATGCAGCCTGATTGGGAAAGCGTGGCGCGCTACGTCGTCGGCGCCTTCCGCATCGAAACGGCGCGCGCCGGTGCTGCGGGCGAGAGTGCGCCGTTGGTAAGGGAGCTTTGCCAGATCAGCCCCGAATTTCGGACGATGTGGCATGAAAACGGCGTCAATGGCGGACCTGTCGATATCGTCAAGCGCATTCATCATCCGATCCTGGGTCATTTTGCCTTCGAACACTCGACATTTTCGGTCGATGGCCGGCCTGATCTGACCCTGGTCATCTACAATCCGGCGACACCGGAGGATGCGGGCAGGATCAGGGAGGCCCTGGCGCATGGATGAGTATCTGGGCGGCGGTTTGGCGTGTCTTGGCAGGCCAGGAGTGGCGGGCGATAATCGGTTCCGCACAGTCTGACGGAGCGTGGGCGATTTCTCTCTCGCGGAACATTTTGCGCGGACAGGCAGGTGGAATCGTGGCGTCATGAAACGCACGGCGGATTTCCCATGCCATCCGCCTCCGGTCGTGGGCTTCGCGGATTGCTATATCGGCGGCTTCGTGGACGGGTTTCATACCCATGACCGTGGCCAGTTATCCGTGTTTCTGGCCGGCACCGTGACGGTCAGCACCTGTAGCGGCAGCTTCACCCTCGGCCCCGGCCAGGGCCTGTGGCTCCCCGCTCACACGCTCCATCAGGCGACCTGCCGCACCGATCTGGCGTTCCAGGTCGTCTATGTCGATCCGTCTCTGACCGGCGCCGATCTGCCGCCCAGGATGTTCGATGTGTCCACCCTCATGCGCGGGCTGGTGGACGAGATCATTGCCATGAAATACGATTTCACCATGGACGACCGCATGTCGGCCATCGCCCGGCTCCTGGTCGATGAAATCGGGCGTGCACCCCGGATCGCCGAACGCCTGCTTTTTCCGCAGGACCACCGGCTGCGCCGCGTGTGCGAGGCCATTACCGCCCAGCCGGGAGACTGCCGCGACATCGACCATTGGGCGCGGGAGGCCGGCATGGCGCGACGCACCTTCACCCGCCTGTTTCAACTGGAAATGGGGATGGGCTTCGCGGCCTGGCGTCGCAGGGTGCGGGTGATCGAAGCCGCATCGCGCATCGCGGCGGGCCAGTCCATCGCGGAAGTCGCGTTCGATCTCGGCTATGAGAATGCCGGCAGTTTCAGCACGATGTTCCATAGAACTTTCGGCGTCGCCCCCAGCACGCTGCGACCCGGCACGGGGCCGGCACCGCGCCCGTAAGAGCCTGACCGAACATGCGCGCTGGCGGGGTGTCCCCCACCCTTCGTCACACAACCGCCCCCGACCCGATCATGCGGCCCTTCCCGCAAACCGCGATGTCGGCAATCAGGCCGAATGTACTGGCGTTCAGGCCAGGCGGAGGTTCGTCGCTTGATGGGGCTGCCAAAGAGGGTTATCGGCGCAACTAAGTCTTATTCTTAATATCACTATCGATCCCCGTCTTCCGCCGGAAGACGCGGGTCACGAAACGGGTCGGGTATGCAGCGCAGCAGGATGGTCTACACGGTTCTTTTTTCCCTTGTTCTGACCGACGCGGCCTTCGCCGCCGAGCAGGAGAAAAAGACCGACAAGCTTCAGGAGGCCGGCACGACCACCTCCGGCCAGGTCGCCACCCCTCAGTCCAAGGCACATGCCCTGCAGGCAGAGCAGATCGAGGTCCGGGGGCGCACGGCCTCGACCGTCGCGTCTTCTGCGACCAAGACCAATACGCCGCTTGTCGAGACGGCCCAGTCGGTCACCGTCATCACGCGCGACGAAATGGATACGCGCGGCGTCCTCACCCTCAATCAGGCCGTGCGCTACGCCGCGGGCATCACCGCCGATACGCGCGGCGGGGAGGGTACACGCTACGATCTCTTCGATCTGCGCGGCTTCGCGGTGCCCACCTTCCTCGACGGGCTGAAAGTGCAGAGCAGCCCGACAGGTTTCGCGGTTGCCCAGACCGATACCTTCCGCCTGGATCGCGTCGAACTGCTCAAGGGGCCGGCCTCCGCGCTGTACGGCCAGTCCAGCCCGGGCGGCCTCACCGCGCTGTCCAGCAAGCTGCCGACCGACCAGCGATCCTATGGCAGCGTGAACACGACCGGCGGCATGTTCGATCTCTATCGCGTCGATGCCGATGTCGGCGGGTTCGCGACGGACGACGGCCTCGTCCGCTACCGGATATACGGAACGGTGAACGGGCAGCACACCCAACTCAGCAAGACGGGAAGCCGACGTTTCAGCATAAGCCCGTCCTTCACGTTCGGAGGAAACGGGCCGACCACCCTCACCCTGCTGGGCAATTATCAGTACGATCCCGAGAACGGCTCCTATGGAGGTGTCCCGCTGATCGGTTCCCTCAAGCGGGCATCTTACGGCTACCTGCCTCGAAATTTCTACGATGGTGACGTCCCTTCGGAAAAATTCAACCGCAGGCAGGGTTCGATCACCTATATCTTCAACCATCGTTTCAATAACGACTGGAGTTTCAGCACCCGCGGACGCTACGACGATATCATGACCGAATATCGCAGCGTCTATGACAATGGCTATTACGACGATGGCGGCGACGGCACCACCGGTACCATGCTGTCCCGCTCGGCATACGGCACGCGGGAGCATGTGTACAACCTGGCATTCGACAGCCAGTTCAAGGGGCATGTCCGCACCGGGCCGTTGCGCCATACGCTGATGTTCGGGTTCGACTACATGCAGCAGAGAGCGAACGACAAGGAAGCCGGCGGCGATGCGCCCGATCTGGATGTCCTGCATCCCGATTATCACATGGTCATCCCCCCCCTGACGCCGTCGCTGAACTACGTCACGGATTCCCACCAGATCGGCGCTTACGGCCAGGACGAAATCCGCTGGAACCGTCTGATCCTGACCGGCAGCCTCCGCAACGACTGGTACCGGTCCCATCAGGTGGAATCTCTCTCCCAGTCCGATACGCGGCAGAACGCAAGCCAGATCACATGGCGCGCGTCGGGCCTCTATCATTTCGATTTCGGCCTTGCGCCCTATATCAGTTACGCGACATCCTTCCAGCCGCAATCGGGCATCGTCTCCAACGACGGCGGCACCACGATGCGCCAGGCCAATCCCTCCATCGGAAAACAGCTGGAAGGAGGGCTGAAATATCAGCTTCCGGGCACGTCCGTCCTGCTGACCGCGGCGGGCTTCCATATCGAGCAGAGCAACGTCCTCGTTTCCGTCGCCAATACGGGCTACAACCTGCAAAGTGGCCTGGTCCATTCGGACGGGTTCGAGTTCGAGGCCCATGCCGAGCCGTTCCGCAACCTCATGCTCACGGCAGCCGTCAGCGTCCAGAAGGTCCATGACGATTCCACCGGCAAGCCATTGATCCAGTCGGGCAAGGGCAACGCCTCACTGTTCGCCTTCTACACGATGCCGTCTGGCCCGGTGAAAGGTCTCGGTTTCGGCGGCGGCATGCGCTATTCGGCAAAAACCTATGGCGGAGAAGCGACGTACGGCAGCGTATGGCTCCCGCAATATGCCCTGTTCGATGCATCCGTCAGCTACGACCTGTCGAACCTGTCCCGCGCGCTCCGTGGATGGAAGGCATCGGCCAGCGTCCGCAACATCTTCGACAGGCATTATATCGCCAACTGCTTTGCCTACGGCTATGACGGCCAGTACTGCTATTACGGCGAGCGCCGCAACGCCCAGGCCAGCATAGGATATAGCTGGTAGATATCCCTCCGGGGGATGCTGTGCCGTCATGACGGATAACGCGATGGCACGGTATGGCAACGGCCAGCGCATCGGTGCCACGGGCATTCGCTACCGCTTGCCCTGCGGCTCTGTTTTGGCCGTCCGCTGAACAGTCATACCGGCAATACGATGCGCGCGATCACGGGCCGCGACAAAGCCCGGCACCCGTCGTGATGGAGGCCACGGCCCCGTGCCGGGATCGTGGCCTTCAAGGCGTTGCGAATACGTTCATTCCTTGCTTGACAGCCTGTTCAGGGATGTCCGATCGCGGACACTCTGTCCGATTTCGAACGGCTCCCTGTCTGCAAGCTAAAATACCATTCATTTTCAATCGGATGCATTCCGCTATGGTGGTGATATGCTCTGTCCCCAGAGGAGAGGCAGCGTATGGATCGCCCGATTTCGAGTGGTTTCCCGGCACCTGGCGCACCCCGTATCCTTCCGGATGCACAGGCCAAACCGGCGCGGGTATCGGGAGGGCAGGGGGCGGTATGACGATCGCATTGCGCTTCAAGGCATTCCTGCGTCAGATACGCGGGCGCCGGCGTTACGGCGCGATCAACGTCGCCGGTCTGTCTCCCCGCTATTGTGCCGATGTCGTGATCATGGCGGTGTTCGTGGCCACGTTCGCCGTCCTGTCCCAGACCCTGCGTGCCGCGCGTGCCGAACCGGCGCGCGCCCTGCGTGTGGAGTAACGCCCATGCTTGCCCATATCGCCCTCGTATTCTGGCGCGGCATCGCGCAGCGCCGCCTGTTCACCGCTCTGAACGTGGCCGGCATGGCGCTCGGCATGGCCACGTTCCTCACCCTGGCGCTGATCGTGCGCTACGAATTCAGCTTCGATCGCTGGATTCCGGATGCCGCGAACATCTACCGGCTCGATGCCTTTCCGGCGAAGGAGGCCTCCGTCTCCAGCATCCGCCTGTTCGACGCCATTCAGGCCGAGCACCCCGAATGGCCTGCCACGGCGATTGTGCGCGGTTTCTCGGATGCCACGGTCGTCGTTGGCGCCCAGGTCCGCGATGTCACCATCGCCCGCACGGATACCCATTTCTTCGCCGTCTTCGGCCTGCCGCTCGCCGAAGGCGACCGGGCGACTGCGCTTGTCCCCGATGGCGCCGTCCTGACGCGGGCATGGGCGCGGGGTCTGTTCGGCACCGATCGCAACATTGTGGGGCGAAGCTTCGATATCATCCAGAGGGGCGAGCGGCGGCGGCTGCACGTCACGGGCATCCTCGACGATCCCGCGCCCAACACCACGCCGCATTTCGATCTGCTCGTGCCGTCCTCGCCCGAGAGTCTTCATGGCTATGATATGTGGGGGATGCAGGACACGGAAGTCTGGGTCCGTCTGGCACCGTCCGTGGCGTCCCATTTGCCGGATCTCCTGAACGGGCTGGTGCAGCGCCATGCCGCCGGGCTCACGGCCGACGAGGCCAGATCTTACGTCGTGCGCGCCCGCCCGCTCACCAGTCTGCATTTCTTCGATGCGACCATCGGCTGGGGAGGGGCCGACAAGCGGCTGCCGGTCATTCTCGGCCTGGTGGGGCTTCTGGCGCTTGCGGCGGGTCTGATCAACTTCGTCAATCTCTCCACGGCGCTGGCGGCGACGCGGGCGCGGGAAGTGGCCATGCGCAAGGTGCTGGGCGCAACGCCCCGGCTGCTGGGCCTGTCCTTCACGGCGGAGGCCGTCGGCCTGGCGCTGATGGCGGCGGCCCTGGCGATCGTGATGACGGAGCTTGCGCTACCCTGGGTCGCCACGCTCAGCGGCTGGCCCGTAACGCTCGATTTCTCCTTCGCGCTGCCGCTGCTCCTGCTGGTGGCCGTCATCGGCGGGGTCTGCGCGGGTGCCTATCCGTCCTGGCTGTTGTCGCGGTTCCGTCCGGCTGCCGTGCTGGCGTCCGCGCGGCTGCCGGGCAGTGGCCGTCTCGGCAGCCGCCTGCGTGAAGGGCTGGTCGTCGTCCAGTTCGCGTTCGCCATCACGCTGACCATCTGCACGCTCGTCATCTGGCGGCAGACCCATCTGCTCCAGACGATGGATCGCGGTTACCGCCAGTCCGGTCTTCTCGTCGACCGACTGCCCGACGAGCCGTCAGCCAGGCAGCGTCAGCAGCGGCTGGCCGATCTCATCCGCGGCGTCCCCGGAATCACGGGCGTCACGATTTCGGACAACGCGCCGGGCGGAGGGCCCTCCAGGATCAGCTACGCGGCGACCCGTCCAGGCCATGAGAAAGATGTTTCCATCCTTCTCGTCGGAACCCAGTCTTCGACCTTGCCTCTCTTCGGCACCCGTCTCCTCGCGGGTCGCCTGTTCGACGCGCGGAGCGACCGCGACAGCCGGCCCATGCCCGTCACACCGTTCGACGCCGCTTTCAGCGTGCCGGACTACAATTTCGGCACACACACCATCATCCTCAACGAAACGGCCACCCGCGCCCTGGGCTTTCCCGACCCCGCCAGCGCGATCGGCCAGCCGATCTATCTCGCAGGCAAGACGATACAGACCGTGATCGGCGTGGTGGCCGACATGCGCCTGCAGGCGGGCCGCGCGGCCGTCGACCCCGCGCTTTATTACGCCGTGTCCGGCCCGATCGGCCATGGCGTTCTCTCCATCCGCTACGACCACGCGCCCGAAAATGCCGTTCGCATCGCCATCGCCGCCGTCTGGAAGCAGGTTTTCCCCGAGGCCGCGCTGAACCTTCGCGGCATGGACGAGATCGTCGGCGAGGATACCAGGCCCGAGCAGCAGCGCGGCACGTTGATGATCATCGCCTCGCTGCTCACGCTGTCCATTTCCTGCATCGGGCTGTACGGCATCGCTGCCTTCAACGTGCAGCGGCGCCTGTTCGAGATCGGCGTGCGCAAGGTGCTCGGCGCGACGGCCGGGCAGGTGACGGGCCTGCTGGTGTTCCAGTTCTTGCGCCCCGTGCTGCTGGCCAATATCGCCGCGTGGCCGGTCGCATGGTGGGCGATGCAGGGATGGCTGGCCGGCTTCGACCGGCGCATCGGCCTCTCGCCGCTTTATTTCGTCGCAACCGCCGTGCTCGTTATCCTGCTGGCGGTCGTCACGACGCTGCTCCGGGCCGGCAAGGGCGCGCGGAGCGCACCAGCCATCGCGCTCGGCTCGCCGTGAGCACCATGCTGTTCCGGACGGTCTTGCGATATGGTCAAGCAATGCGAACCTGTCGGGGTCCGCACGATCAGGAGTCCACGCAATGTCCGATTACGACCTCTATTACTGGTCCGTGCCGTTCCGCGGCCAGTTCGTGCGCGCGGTCCTGGCCTATGCCGGCAAGAGCTGGACCGAGTGCGGCGACGCGGCGATATCAAAGCTGATGGACGGCCCGGTGGAAAACATGCCGGTCCCGTTCATGGGCCCACCCCTGCTGATCGACCGAAAGGCGGACTTCGCCATTGCCGAGACACCGGCGATCATCCTCTATCTCGGCGAAACGCTGCACCTCCTGCCCACCACCCCGGCCCTGCGCGCCCTGAGCATGAAAATCGTCAACGACGCCAATGACGTGATCGACGATATCACCCTGGCTGGCGGCCGTGAGATGTGGACGGAGACGCGCTGGCAGGCGTTCGTCCCGCGCCTGCGGAAATGGATGTCCCTCTGGGAGGAAACCGGGCGACGCCATGGCCTCAGGGCCGATTCCGGCTTTCTGCTCGGCGGCAAGGCGCCGGGCATCGCCGACATCGTGACAGCCACCCTGTGGTCGACCATGGCGGAGCGTTTTCCCGCTATCGCGACGCTTCTCAAGGACACCGCACCTCTCACGGCAGCCCTGGCACAGCGGGTCGCGGCCATACCGGCGCTGGCGGCACTGGCCGCGAGAGCGCGCGAGGATTATGGCGACGCCTATTGCGGCGGCCAGATCGAGGCTTCGTTGCGCAAGGTTCTGAACGCCTGACCCGTCATGGGGCGGCCAACCGCCCCACGCGGAAACATCCCGCGACCGGTCAGGATTTCTCCCGTTCCAGCAGCCTCTCCTTGCGCGCGACACCCCAGCGATACCCCGAAACCGTGCCGTCACGGCGAATCACGCGATGGCACGGTATGGCAACGGCCAGCGCATTGGCGCCACAGGCATTCGCCACCGCCCGCACCGATGCGGGGGCGCCGATCCGACGCGCGATGTCGCGATAGGTCGCAGTATTCCCGGCCGGAATCTCGCGCAGCGCATCCCATACGCGCTGCTGAAAGACCGTGCCGCGAATATCGAGGGGCAGATCCAGCCCGATGGCAGGCGCTTCCACAAACCCGACCACCCGCGCCACCAGTTCTTCGTAATCCCGGTCGCCTCCCACAAGCTCGGCACGGGGAAAGCGATCCTGAAGATCGCGCACCAGCAATTCCGGATCATCCCCCAGCAGAATGGCCACGATCCCCCGTTCGCTGGAAGCCACGAGGATCGCCCCCAGCGCACACGCGCCGACGGCAAAGCGCAGCCGCTCGGCAACTGCCCCCCCGGCGCAGCGCGGTCGGCGTCATGCCCAGCATCCCGGCGGATTTTTCATAAAAGCGGCTGCTGGACCCATATCCGGCGGCATAGATCGCATCCGTCACACGCGGCGCGGCGGGCAGGGCCTCGCGCAGGCGCCCGCTCCGGCAGGCCTCGGCATATCGGCGCGGCGAAAGCCCGGTCGCGCGCGTGAACACACGCTGGAAATGGCCGGGGCTCAACCCGACCGCGCGCGCCAGCGCCGCAAGGGTCGGGCGCCCGTCGCCGGCTTCGATCAGGCGGCACGCTTGCACGACGCGCGCATTCCGCCCGTCCGCGTCCGCCGCTGCATCGGGGTCGCAGCGCAGGCAGGCCCGCGCACCGGTCGCCCGTGCGTCCTCGATGGTGTCATGAATCCGCACATTTTCCGGCCGGGCCATGCGCGAGGGGCAGGAGGGCCGGCAATAGACCCCCGTGGTGGTCACGGAATACCAGAACCACCCATCGGCCCGCCGGTCCCGATGGACGATCCCGCTCCAGCGCGGGTCCCGTTCGGCGGAGTCCCTGTCCGCGCCCGATCCGTCCATCTCCGCCTCCCGTCAATTGTGATTGACCCCGACACTATGTCCGTCAACGATGCCGCACACTCCGAACCGTGCGATCAAATCCCGATCATCACGCCGGTCTCGTCACCCGGCCGCCAGATGCGCCCGCCGAAAAAAGGGAAAGAAGTCGTTTTGTCGAAAGCCGATCATTCGTCCAGTCTTGCGCTATTGTCCCTGGCCTGCGGGGCCTTCGCGATCGGGGTCACCGAATTCACCCCCATGGGGCTGCTGCCCGTCCTGGCCGAGGGCGTCCATGTCAGCGTGCCCAAGGCCGGCAGCCTGATCAGCGCCTACGCTTTCGGCGTCATGGGCGGCGCCCCCTTCGTCACCCTGCTGCTGGCCCGCTATCCGCGCAAATACGCGCTGATCGGGCTGATGGTCCTGTATGCCATCGGCAACCTGACATCGGCGGCCAGCGCCGACTACACGCAGTTGCTGCTCTCGCGGGTCCTCACCAGCATGGCCCATGGTGCCTTCTTCGGCCTGGGCGCGGTCGAGGCCGCCAGCCTGGTCGCTCCCAACCGCCGGGCCAGCGCGCTGGCCAGCATGTTCATGGGCCTGACCGTCGCCAATATTTTCGGCGTGCCGGCCGCCACCTGGCTGGGCGATACGCTGGGCTGGCGCAGCGCATTCGCCGTCATCTCGGTGCTGGGCGTGGTCGCGGCGGCGGCCTTGTCCGTCGCCCTGCCACTGGCCGAGGCCGGCCCAAGGCCCGACGCGGCGGCCGAACTGAAGGCCATCCTGCGCCCCAACGTGCTGATGGCACTCGGCGTCACGGTCATCGGTGCCGGCGCGATGTTCGAACTCTACACTTATATCGTCCCGATGCTGGAGCACATCACCCAGGCAGGCCCGGCCCTGACGACGGCGGCGCTGATGCTGATCGGGGTGGGCTTCAGCATCGGCAACGCCATCGGCGGCCGCGCGGCGGACCGCTCGCTGGCCGGTACGCTGCTGGTGTTCTTTCCCATCCTGGGCCTGATCATGCTCGCCTTCCCCTTCGCGGCGCAGACGCCGGCCGGGGCATTGGTCGGCGTCCTGCTCTGGGGCGCCGCCAGCTTCTCGCTGATGCCGGCGTTGCAGATGCGCACCATGCAGGCCGCGCACGACGCGCCGGGCCTGGCTTCGTCGGTCAATATCGGCGCGTTCAACCTGGGCAATGCGTTGGGTGCCGCGCTGGGCGGCGCGGTCCTGTCCTTCGGGTTCGGCTACCCGATGGTCTCCGCCGCCGGTCTGGGGATCTGCCTGCTGGGCGTGGTGCTGGTCCTGCTGTCGCGCACCGGGCGGCTGTCGCCGCAGGCCGGATAAGGCGGCCTTGCCGGCAGGCCGCCATGTTGCTACGCATGGCATGTCGGAAAAGGCAGATCTGGTCTGGTAAGCCCAGGTCCTTTCGGTAACGAAAGCTCTGGTCTTTGGCCTCGCGCACAGGACCCCCGCGACGAACAACGGATGCTCTCCCGGGCATCCAGTCGTTCGTCCGGCGCGGGGGCAGATGCCAGGAACGCTCCGGTCGAACATCGACAGTGGAGCCGTTCATGCCTGTAGAATTTCCGAAATGTCATGATGTAATCATCGTGGGCGCCGGCCCGGTCGGGCTGTTTCTCGCTGGCGAACTATGCCTCGCAGGCTGTTCGGTCCTGATGCTGGAGCAGGCACAGACCCCGGCGTCTCCCCTGAAGGACCTGCCGTTCGGGCTGCGCGGCCTTTCGGCAGCGACCATGGAAACATGCGATCGCCGCGATCTGCTCGACCCGCTCAAAAACCGCGCCGTCGATCGCGACGGCATGCTCACGGCGCACTGGATGCGACCAGGCCGCCGCGCTGCCGGTCACTTCGCCGGCATCCCGTTCTTTCAGGATCAGATCGACGGCGCGACATGGCCCTATCGTCTGCCCGGTCCCATCGGCGGCATGGCGGCCGATATGGCAGGCATCGAAACCGTGCTGGCCGATCGTGCGCTCGCCATGGGCGCCGAGATCAGGCGTGGCTGTAAAGTCGAGGATCTTTCACAGTCCGAGACGAAAGTCAGCGTGTGCACCAATGGCAGCACGTTCGAAGGTCTCTGGCTGGTCGGCTGCGACGGTGGCCGCAGCGTGGTGCGCAAGGCGGCCGGGATTGCCTTCAGCGGAACGGAGCCGGAATTGACCGGCTATTCCGCCGAAATCGCACTGGCCGATCCGGCCAGCCTCAAACCCGGCCGCCACTCCACCCCCACGGGCCTGTACACCTACGCCGCGCCGGGCCTGATCGCGATGGCCGATTTCGATGCCGGCGCATGCCACCGGACGCAGCCGATCACCCGCGACCATATCCAGGCGGTCCTGCGCAAGGTCTCCGGCACCGATCTCGTGGTCACGGCGCTGAAGCGCGCCGCCACATGGACCGACCGCGCCTGTCAGGCGACCGACTACCGCCGGGGGCGCATCCTGCTGGCGGGCGACGCCGCCCATATCCATTCTCCGCTGGGCGGCCAGGGCCTCAATCTCGGGCTTGGCGACGCGATGAATCTCGGCTGGAAACTTGCCGCGACGATCCGCGGCCACGCGCCAGCCCATCTGCTCGACAGCTATGCTGACGAGCGGCATCCTGTTGGTGCGCGGGTTCTCGACTGGTCGCGGGCCCAGGTCGCACTCATGCGCCCGGACCGCGCGACACGCGCGCTCGAAGTCATCATCCGCGATCTGATCGAAACACGCGATGCCGCAACCTATTTTGCCGAGCGCGTATCGGGCATCGGGCTTCGTTATGATTGCGGCGGCACGCATCCGCTGGTCGGCTATAGCGCACCAGACTTCGCCCTGGCCGACGGAACAGGGCTGAACGACCATCTCCGCACCGGGCGCGGCCTGCTGCTGGATTTCGTCGCGCAACCATCGCTTCGCGCCCTTGCGGATCGCTGGGCCGGACGGGTCGATTATGTCGCGAGCGATGCAGAAGAGCGCCTGGGGCTGCACGCGGTGCTGGTACGGCCCGACGGCTATGTCGCCTGGGCCAGCGACCATGCCGCCGATGATGCAGGGGCATTTCAAGCCGCCCTGAGATGGTTTGGAAACCCTCGGGAAGAACGCTGATCTCCCCAAGGCGAATGTGTCGGCCATCCCCGGCAGGGGCGTTACCCTTGACCGATAAAAGGGTAACGTCCTTTACAGAACCGATCCGTTCTCTTCCGGTCTTCATCACGATCGGCCGAACCACCAGCAGGACCGGCAGAATGCCGGCCCCACCCACGCCATCGCGCACATATGCCGCGCAATAAAGGCTTTTTTCTTCTCTCGCGTCAGAAAATGAAGAAACCTACGACACAAACGCCAGCAGGTCCGCCTTCAGCCGCGCATCATGCGTCACCACAAACCCATGCGGCGCGCCTTCGTAAACCGTCAGCGTCGCGTTCGCGATCATCTTCGCCGCCAGCGACCCGGTGGCTTCCAGCGGCACCACCTGGTCGTCATCACCATGAATGACCAGCGTGGGCACATCGATCTTCGCCATGTCCGGATGGAAATCCGTTTCGGAAAAGCTGGTGACGCAATCAATGGTCGCCTTGAGCGACGCCTGAAGCGCGATTTGCAAGGTCTGGTCCAGCACCCCGTCCGAAACCGCCGCGCCGTGATTGACGCCATAGAAAACCGATGAAAAATCCTTGAGGAACTGCGCGCGGTCCGCCCGCAGCCCGGCGCGGATCCCGTCGAAGACGCTCTTCTCCGGCCCCACCGGATGGCCCGCGGTTTTCATGAATTGCGGGGTGACGGCACCCAGCAGCGCCAGCTTGCCCACCCGTTCGCTGCCATGGCGGGCGATGTAGCGGGTCACGTCGCCGCCGCCCATCGAAAACCCGACCAGCACCACGTCACGCAGGTCCAGGTGATCGATCAGTTCGGCAATGTCATCGGCCAGCCGGTCGTAATCATAACCCTGCCAGGGCTGGTCGGATCGTCCGAAGCCGCGCCGATCGAAGGCAATGGCGCGGAAGCCGTTTTCCGCCAGATGCAGCATCTGGCTGTCCCACATGTCGGCACTCAGCGGCCAGCCATGGCTGAACAGCACGGGCCGACCCGTGCCCCAGTCCTTGTAATAGAGGCTGACACCATCGGAAGTCGTAAAGCGTGTCATGGTCCTGTTCCTTGTCCGGGCCGCGTTCACGGCCACACGGGGGAGGGGGTAGGCGTTTTCAGAGGGCCGGCACCTTGGCCGCCCTGCCCAGCCGCAGGGCAAACCGTCCCGGCCCGGCCACGGCCAGCGCGATCAGCCCGCCGGCAATGCCGATATTCTTGTAGAAATGGATCATCATGTCGTACCGGAGCATCCCCTCCATGGTCCAGAAATGATGGCCGATAAAACCGGTCACTACGGTGTAGGCAGCCAGCAGCAGCGCCAGCGGTTCGACGAACACCCCCAGCACCAGCGCCACCCCGATGCCCAGTTCCACACCCGTCGCGATCAATGCCGACAGGGCAGGCAGGGGCGCGCCGGTCTGCGCCATGTAGGCGACGGCGCCGGAATAATCCGACAGCTTGCCCCACCCCATGACGAGGAAGAGGGCCGAAAGGGCGATACGGGCGGCGAGCAGGGCGGCATCGCGGGTGGCGGGCGTGATCATGTCAGGCAATCCTTTGGCGAGATCAGGTGAAGCGGAAAATCCGAGGTTTCCGTCTGTCGACGTTGCAATCACGTTATGAGCAACCGGAGGATGACGAAACAGAAACAACGGAAATACATTGGTTCTATTTTTTACATCAGACGCCTTGCCCGCGCGCTCCCTGGCCGTCGTGGAAGGGATAGTCCGTGTAGCCCCGCGCATCGCCGCCATAGAACGTCGCGCGGTCGTAGCGGTTGAGCGGCCAGTCATGGCGCAGGCGCTCCACCAGGTCGGGGTTGGCGATGAAACTGCGCCCGAACGCGATCAGGTCGGCATCGCCCGAGGCCAGCAGCCGCTCCGCGCTGTCCCGCGTAAACCCGCCGGCGGCGATGATCGTGCGGCGAAACAGCGGGCGCAGGGTCGCGACATCGACCGGATCGACCTCGGCATCGGCCCCGATCCGGGGCTGGACGACATGCAGGTATCCGATGCCCATCCGGTCCAGCATCCGCGCGGCATAGCCGAACGTGGCATGCCGGTCGCTGTCGGCCATCGACCCATAGGCCCCGCTGGGCGTCAGCCGCACGCCCACGCGCGCCGCGCCCCACACGTCGATGGCCGCCTGCGTCACCTCGCGCAGAAACCGCGCGCGGTTTTCGATCGGGCCGCCATAATCGTCCGTCCGTCGGTTCGTCCCGTCCTGAAGAAACTGGTCGGGCAGGTAGCCATTGGCCCCATGGATTTCCACACCGTCGAAGCCCGCCTTCAGCGCCCGCTCCGCCGCCGCGCCATAGGCGGCAACCAGTCCGGGGATCTCGCCGCGGTCCAGGGCGCGGGGCATGTCGTAGGGAACGGTGCCGTTCAGCGTCCAGGCCGTGCCGTCCGCCCGTATGGCGGAGGGTGCGATGGGCGCCACACCCCCCGGTTGCAGCACGCGGGCCGACTGGCGGCCCACATGCCACAACTGGAGCACCATCCGGCCACCCCGGTCATGCACCCCGTCCGTAATCAGCCGCCAGCCGGCTATCTGCGCATCGTCATAGATCCCGGCGGCGCGCTCGAAGCCATACCCGGTCAGCGCAACCGGCGAAGCTTCGGAAATCAGCAGCCCGCCCGGCGTCGCGCGCTGGGTGTAATAGGTGCGCATCAGGTCATTCGGCAGATCGCCGGCGCTGGCGCGCATGCGCGTCAGCGGCGCCATCACGATGCGATGGTCCAGCCGCGTCGGGCCCACGAATTTCGGCGAGAACAGCAGGTCGGTCATATCGGGTCATCCTGTCATCGGGGGCCACCCAGAGGGGTGGCGCGGCGGGGGAGGGCCGCCGTGGAAATGAAGGATGGACAGTTCCGGATCGGATTGGCAGACAGGATAATTCCATAGTCTTCATTCCAGTCTGGAATAATAATGGACCGTCTCCAGGCCATGGCCGCTTTCGTGCGGGTCGTCGAAACCGGCTCATTCACCGCCGCCGCGCGTCGCCTGCATCTGGGCCAGCCGGCGGTCTCCAAGGCCGTCGCGCAACTGGAGCGCCAGCTTGGCGTCCAGCTTCTGCTGCGCTCATCCCACGGCCTCGCCCCCACCGGTGCCGGCCAGCGTTATTTCGAGCGCGCCGCCCGCATCATCGCCGAGACCGAGGAAGCCGACCGCGCGGCGCGCGACAGCACCGCCAGCCTCGACGGCCGCCTGCGCGTGGCGCTGCCCACAACCTTCGGCCGCATCCAGATCGTGCCGAAACTGGGCGTATTCCTCGCCGCCCACCCGAGGCTGGAGGTGGATATCGAACTCGACGACCGCAGGGTGGACCTGGTGGCGGAAGGCATCGACCTTGCCATCCGCGTCGGCCCGCTGAACGACAGCGCCGTCATCGCCAGGCGCCTCGCCCAGGGCCGCCGCTCGCTCATCGCGACCCCCCGCTACCTCGCGGCCGCCCCATTGCTGGGCACGCCGGAAGACCTCACCGCCCACCAGGCCATCCTCTACACGCGCGGCGGCAGCCTGAAGCCCACCTTCCGCCGCCCCGACGGCGCGGAAATGACGGTCCCCCTCCACGCCCGCCTGCATCTCAGCGCCGCCGAAGGTATCCGCGCCGCCGTGCTGGCCGATCTCGGCCTGACCGTCGCCGCCGATTGGATGTTCCGGCCGGAACTGGCAAGCGGCGCGGTGGTGCGGTGTCTGACGGCATGGGACCTGACGCCGCTGGACCTGTGGGCGCTCTACCCGGCCGGCCGCCTGACGAGTGCGCGTGCCCGCGCGTTCTCGGATTTCGTGCAGCACATCGTCAGCGCAGGGGCCGATGGGTCGGAGCCGGCGTAGAAAGCGACGGAAACCGCCCCGCCGCGCCTGAGCAGCTTATTTCACCGCCGCCAGACCAGCCTGGGCGATCTGCTCGTCATGGTCCGGCGTATCGACCGAAACGCCGATCCCGCCGACCAGTCGGTCCCTGATGAAAATGGGTTCGCCCCCCTTCATCATCACAAAGCCCTGCGCGCTGACCAGCGCCGGCCGCGCCCCGGCGATAGCGGCTTCCAGCGTCGCGGTCGGCCGCCGGAACATCACGGCGGACCGCGCCTTGCCTGGCGCGAGCGTACCGCTGGCCCGCATGAAGGCATTATCCATCCGGATCTGGACGATCACCTCGCCCGCATCATCCACAACCGCGATCACGCCGGGGGTGTGCAGGGCCTCCGCCTGCTGCACCGCCGCCGCCGCAATGCGCTGCGCCACGGCCAGCGTCAGGACCGGCCGCGTCGGCAGGTCGGGTACGGCGGCCCGCGCCGCCTGATGCGGCACCTGGCACAGCGCCACCAGCGCCAGCGCACACGTCGCCATACGGGTGCGTGTCATCCGGGCCGGGGTCGCTCTGGTCTGTTTCATGGTCATCCCTGTCCTGTGAGCCGAACGGGCATGGCACGATCCGCACGTCCCGTATCGCCTGCCACTACCGCTGAAGCGTTTTCACGACCAGCGCCGGACCCATCACGAATACCCTACAACCGTCCCTCCGCCGCGATCTCCTGCATGTCCAGGTCCTGTTCCATCTCCCGCAGCACATGGTCGTGGAGCTGTCCCTGGCGATACAGGGCCAGGATTTCGGCGCGCGCCGCACGAATGGCTGCCAGCACCGCCTCGTAATGCGCGATTTCCTCCGGCCGGTGTGCGGACATGTCGTGGGCATAGTCGCGGGTCACGCGCAGGCGGTAGCGGTATTGTTCCAGCAGCCGCGGGTGGCGCTCGGTGCCATCGGGCCGGCGCGACGCCTGCTCGACGGCACGAAGCTGGGCTTCGGCCATCCGCACCCAGGCGACGTTCTCGTTGGCCTGGGTGGTCGCCGCGTCGTCGTCGGTCACGTTCAGGGCACGGACCAGCGGTTCCAGCGTAATGCCCTGCAACAGCACCGTGACCAGGATCGCGGCAAAGGCGCAGCATAGCGCCAGGTCACGGCCCGGCAGGCTCTCGGGCAGGGAAAGGGCGGCCGCCAGCGTCACCACCCCGCGCATGCCCGACCAACCCATGATGATCGTCTCGGGCAGGGAAGGGGCAGCGAAATGGCGCGGCCACCAGCGGCGCAGCACCGCCCGTACCGCATCGGCGCCGAACAGCCACACGAAGCGCGAGACGATCATGGTTCCCAGAATGGCGGCAATCGGGATCACCAGATGGTGCAGCAGGTCCGTCGTCCCCGCCAGCCGGTGCAGCACCCCGCGCAGCGACAGGCCGATCAGGATGAACAGCACCGATTGCAGCAGAAAGACCATTACTTTCCAGAATGCCAGCCCGCGCACGCGCGTGCTGGCGCTGAAATCGGCATGCTGGTTCCATCCCAGGATCAACCCGGTGGTCACGGTGGCCAGCACGCCGGAGACATGCAGCCGGTCGGCCCCGATATAGGACGCCGCCGCCAGCAGCACGGTCGCGGTAATCACCAGGTCGCTGTCGCGCAGCCGGCGGATCAGCCACAGCCCGCCCCACCCCAGCACCGCCCCGATCGCCACCCCGCCGACCGAAACGAGGCAGAACGCCCCAACGGCCGCCATCGGGTCGAACAGCCCGGTCAGCGCCGCCGCCAGCGCGAAGCGGAACAGCACCAGCCCGGTGGCGTCGTTCAGCAGGCTCTCCCCCAGCAGCAGCGATGTCAGGCGTCCCGGCAGGCTCAGCCGCTCCATCGCGGCCTCGGCGGCCACGGCGTCGGGCGGCGAGACGATGGCCCCCAGCGTGAAGCACACCGCCCAGGGCAGCGACGGCACGGCCAGCCGGGCCGCGACACCCACGGCCAGCGTGGTGAACAGTGTCGTGCCGACCGCCAGCGCCAGAATGCCGCGCAGGTTGCGGCGAAATTCGTGCCACGCCGTGAACCACGCACTGCTCATCAACAGCGGCGGCAGGAACACGACCATGACCAGGTCGGGGTCCAGGGTCAGTTCCGGCGTCCCCGGCAGCAGGGCCAGCCCGGTGCCCCCCAGGATGAAGGCTGCCGCCGGCGGCAGCGCCAGCCGCCGCGCCAGCCGCTCCAGCGCCAGGATCACCAGCAGCAGGAACAGGAAATATTCGTAGCGGGCGACATCGGACATGGAAGGGATCCGCGAGGGGGGCATGGAGTCGGGATGCAGCTATGCATAATTCATATATCGGCGGATTCAAAAGCACCGACCCGCTTTTCGCCGGGAGCGGATGATTGTCTCAGCTTTGCGACAGTCGCCAGGGGGCGAGACACGTTCGTGTGAGAAAGCTTACAGGATCGTAGCGATCAGAAAACCTTCCTGCCGATAAGCAGGCTCGTCGGCAATAGCCATGGGGCCGCAGCCTCACGAGTTGTTCCGGATCACGGAAACTTCATTATAGAATAGGAACATACGCGAGATGAGTAGTGTGTTCTCGATCGTCACCTCGATCCTGCTGGCCCTTGTAGGGCTCTTTCTTTTCCTGGGCGGCGGCTACCTCGCCGTCCTCGGTGGGTCCTGGTTCTATGTCCTGGCCGGCGCCGTCATGATCGGCGCGGCGGTGACGGGGATCAGGTCTCCCAAACTGGCGCTGCGGCTCTATGCCGGGCTGCTGCTGGTTTCGACCCTCTGGGCGCTCTTCGAATCCGGGTTCAACATCTGGAACCTGGAAGTGCGTCTGATGACCCTGGTGGGCATCGGCGTGTGGATGCTGCTGCCGTGGGTCTGGAGCCAGGGCGGCAAGTGGCTAGCCGAAAAGCGCGAAATGCTTGGCGCCATCGGCGTCAGCGTCCTGGCGCTGGTCATCAGCTGCTTCACCTCCTATTCGATCGACGGCACCGTGCCGGCCGACCGCATGGCGGCGCAGGAAGCCGATTCCGCCACCGACGGCGTCCCCGCCGGCGACTGGCAGGCCTATGGCCGCACGATGGGCGGCGATCGCTATTCGCCCCTGGGCCAGATCACCAAGGCCAATATCGGCCAGTTGAAGCGCGCCTGGCTCACCCGTACGGGCGATGTCCGGCAGGATGGCGAAGGCACCGTCGCCGGCCCCGACCAGGGCCATGAATTCAACCTGGAAGTCACGCCCATCAAGGTTGGCGACACGCTCTACATGTGCACGCCCCATAGCTGGGTGATGGCGCTGGACGCGGCGACCGGCAAGGTCAAATGGAAGTTCGATCCGCATCCCGCGCAGGCGGATCAGGAAAAGAACGTCTATCTCTCCTGCCGTGGCGTGACCTATTACAAGATCCCGGACGAGATCCAGACGAGCTGCCGCACGCGAATCTATTCGCCGGTGGCCGACGTGCGGATCGTGGCGCTGGATGCCGAAACCGGCAAACCGTGTGACGATTTCGGCGATCACGGCTTCATCTCCCTGCGCCAGTATCTGGGCCATGTGCCTCACGGCTTCCACTTCGTGACCTCGCCGCCGCTGGTGGCGAAAAACCGCCTGATCACCGGCGGCTGGATCTTCGACAACCAGGCCAATTTCGAACCCTCGGGCGCCGTGCGCGGCTTCGACGCCACGACGGGCGAAATCGCCTGGGCCTGGGATGCCGGCCACACGCCGGAAACCTGGAAGCCCGGCCCGGATGACGTGCTGACGCGCGACACGCCGAATGCCTGGGGCGTCTACACGGCCGACCCGGACCTGGGCCTGGTCTACATCCCCACCGGCAACTCTCCGCCCGACAACTGGGGTGGTTCGCGCCGTCCGTTCGACGACGCCACCTCCTCGGCGACGATCGCGCTGGATATCGTGACGGGTGAACGCCGCTGGACCTACCAGACCGTGCATCACGATCTGTGGGACATGGACATCCCGTCCGGCCCGTCGATGGTCGACCTCCCCGGCCCGAACGGCGAGATGATTCCCGCCCTGGTGCAGAGCACCAAGCGCGGCGAGTTCTTCGTGCTTGACCGCCGCACCGGCCAGCCGGTCCCCGGCTACCCGGTCGAGGAACGCAAGGTGCCGACCGCCGGCATCGCGCCCGACGACCGCGTGTCGCCGACGCAGCCCTATCCGACCGCCATGCCGTCGGTGTCGCCGCCGGACCTCAAAGAGACCGACATGTGGGGTGCCACGCTGCTGGATCAGATGATCTGCCGCATCCAGTACCGCCAGTCGGCCTATGACGGGCAGTTCACCCCGCCGCATATCGGCCAGACCACGATCGTCTACCCGGCGTTCTACGGTATCGTCGACTGGCAGGGCATCACGATCGACCCGCAGCGCAAGATCATGCTGGCGAACGCGAGCTACCTGCCGTTCCGCATCAAGCTCGATCATCGCCAGACGCTGGAAGGCCCCGGCACGCTGCCGAAATGGGACGGCAAGGGCGAAGAACCCGCCGCCAAGGGTGACGCGCTGTCGGTCTCGCCGGATTACGGCACGCCCTACATCGCCTACACCAACCCGTGGCTGAATCCGTTGCAGATCCCCTGCAAGGGCCCGGTCTGGGGCACGATCACGGCGATCGACCTGGTGACGAAGAAGATCGTGTGGCAGCACCCGGTCGGCACCACCCGCGATACCGGCCCGTTCCGGACGCATAACAACCTGCCGCTGCCCACCGGCATGTATAATATCGGTGGCAACATCGTGACCAAGGGCGGCGTCGTCTTCATGGGCGCCACCGCGGACGACTACCTGCGGGCCTTCGACCTGGCGACAGGCAAGGTGATCTGGAGCGACCGCCTGCCGGCAGGCGGCCAGGCCACCCCGATGTCCTACGAGATCGGCGGCAAGCAGTATGTCCTGATCGCGGCCGGCGGCCATGGCGGCCTGGGCACGCGCAGCGGCGACTACATCATCGCCTATACACTCGACGGCGCGCAGGGAACCGGCGCGACCGCCCAATAAGCAATAATAATAACAACAGGTGCCGGGCGCGCTTCAGGCGCGCCCGGCACCGCCCCCAACGGAATCAAACCAATGCGTTTGACAGAACGGCCGGCATGGCTCTGGACTCTCGTCCGCTTCTCCATCCCCGGCGCCTTCCTGCTTGGCGCGCTCCCGGCGGCCCACGCCTCGGATATCACGCTGGGCATCATCGGCCCGCACGAATACGACCTGCCGGTCGATTTCAAACCGTTCAACGTGCTGGTGCAGTACGGCGACGGCAACGCGGCCGGCTCGTACTACAACGGCTCGGGCCAGCGCACGGCAGGGCAGGGCAGTCACACCTGGTCGGGCCTGACCAAATATGTCCATTTCCGCAGTTTCGATGCCCTTCCCGGTGTCGGCTTCGCCTTCGAAATCATCCAGGGCGAAAGCTTCACACTGGCCAACGGCAAGAATTACGGCGGTCTCGGCCCCACCATCGTCGGCCCCGCCGCATGGTTCAAACCCAACGCGCACAGCACCTTCGGCTTCCAGACCTTCATGCAGACGCCGGTGGGCACGCGCGATGCCACCTCGCCCAATTACTGGTCGAACATCTCAAGCTTCATCTTCGACTACGAATGGAAGCATTTCAGCTTCGATGGCGACGCGGGCACCGTGGTCGGTTCGACCAAGCATATCAGGGGCCAGAACAGTTATTTCCCCGGCGTCGTGTTCTATTCGAACCTGCGCTGGAGCTGGAAGGCCACCAAACTTCTCGAACCGTTCTTCGCGCTCGACTGGCAGAACGTGACCGGCACCTACAACAACACCCGCCGCGCCTATGTAAAGGATTCCAGCAGCCGCGAAGTGGCGCTCGGTGTCGGCATGATGTTCAATATCGCGAAGAATTTCTCATTTACAACACGCTATACCCACTCAGTCGAAGGTCGGAACACTCCCGAAAGTAATGCCTATTACATCAAGCTCGTTTATCTCTGGTAGATATCCTTCCCGGAACAGAGGTGGTCATCACGCCCTATTGCTCTCCGCGCCCGATCCAGGAGATTGACTTGGCGAAGACTACAAAATGTGTATAGGTATTATGCCTGAAATAGGGCACGGAAGGGCCAGAAGAGCTCAAGCGATGCCGTTCCTGCATGGAAGAGGCAGGTTCGGCAGGGCTGGGCGTATTGTGAGCGATACGGGCGCGGCAAGCGATGGAATGGGCAATTCCGAATAAAGACAATACCAGCACGGCGCGAAACAGCGCCGGCGGCATCATGGTGGAACGGTCGTGGCACCGATGCGCCGCCTCCCACCACGTCGATCCGGCCCAGGGCTGGGTGGCCGATATTTTCAGCGGAGCGGAATTCCGCCATCTCAGCGGGCGTTCCGCTCCGCTGATGCGGGCGGCCCAGCCCGAGATGCGGCGCCTGTTCGATCTGGCACATCCCATGGGTCTGCTGGTCCTGCTGGCGGATACCGACGCCATGCTCCTGGCCCGCTGCGCGGACGATGGCCAGTCGACTCATTGCCGCCGGATGGGCCTGCAACAGGGCGCGATCTGGGACGAAGCGGTTGCAGGCACCAACGGCGTCGGTACCTGCGTCCGCGACTGTACCCCCATCTTCCTGGGCCAGGGGGAACATTGGCGTTTCTGCTTTTCCCTGCTCGCCAGTTTCGCTACCCCGATCTTCGATGCGCAGGGTCAGATCATCGGCGCGCTCAATCTCGCCGCCTTCCATGGCGATTCCTCGCGCCACGCCGCCCCCCTGCTGATGGACACGCTCACGCAGGCCGGCCGGCGGATCGAAGATCAACTGTTCCGTAACCGCTATGAGGGGCGCAAGATCCTGCTCCTCGACACGGCCGACGGCGTGTCCGCGCCGTTGGTCGCGGTCGATGACGACGGCCAGGTCGTGGGTGCCACGCGCGCGGCTCGGACCCTGATGCAGTGGACCGACGAGATGATCCGCGAGCAGCCCAACCTGCTCTCGACGCTGGAGGGCGACGATTCCCCCAGTTTCCGCAAGGCGGAAGAGAGCGTCATCCGCTCCGCCCTGGCCACCACGCAAGGCAACGTGACCCGCGCGGCACGCGGCCTGGGCATCAGCCGCGCCACCTTCTATCGGAAGATGCGCATGCTGGGCATCGCATAACCCGGCTCGGAGCCTGACCGAAAAGACGGCCTGACGGCGGTACCCCACGCCCGCTCCGATGCGCGACAGCCAGCGCCGCACGCGCGGCCACCGCCTTGCATGAACGTTGCATGTTCGATAATGTGCGAATCATTCGCATTAACATGGTGGCGCGTGCTTCGGAAAATTCATCGCTGGATCGGGCTGGCCCTGATCCTGCCGTTCGCGTTGCAGGGCCTGACCGGGCTGCTGCTGGTGGTCCTGCCGCTGATGCTGGCAGGTCGTCCCGCCGCCCCGGTGGCCGGCCCGCCCATGGGGGCCGAGGCCATGATCGGTGCCGCGCGCGCCGTGGCCCCCACCGGCACGCAGCCCCTGCGTTTCGACCCCGCCCGCTGGCCGGGTGACAGCGCGGTCGTCGCCTTCGGGCCGGCCGGCGAGCGCCACCCGGAATTCGAGGTGATGGTCGATCCATCCCACGCCGCGGTCATCCGCACGCATATCCTCCCCCACGGGCTGCGCGTGCTGCACAACCTGCACGCCGACCTGCTGCTGCTGCCCTACGGCCAGTATGCCACCGGCGCCATGGGCATCCTGCTCAGCGTCATGGCCATCACCGGCCTGCTCCTGTGGTGGCCGCACCCGGCCCTGTGGGCCTCGGGCAAATGGCGTCGCACGGTTCTCGTCTCGTCCAGGGCGAGGGGCTATCGCCTGTGGCGCGAAACCCATATCAGCTTCGGCTTCTGGACACTGGCGGTCATGCTGTTCCTCGCCCTCAGCGGTGCGGTCCTGGCCTTCCCCTTCGCGCGCCCGCTCTTCGGCGTCCAGGGCGGCGGCGGCCGCCCGGCCCAAAGCCGCCCGCACCACCCCGACCACACGCCCGCCATCCCCGGCGAACAGGGCCTGGACGCCGCCCTGGCCGCTATACACACCCAGATGCCCGATGTCGTCCTCACGTCAGCCCATTTGGGCGGCCGCCCGGCCGAGCAATCCTTCAATATCGTCCTGCCGGCTTACGGCCCCAACCGCCCGGCCACCGTGCGGTACGATGCCGATGCCGGCACGGTGCGCTTCACCCGCGACCCGGCCCAGCAGCGCACGGGCGAACTGACCTTCATGTGGCTGCACACGCTGCACGAGGCCAAGCTGGCCGGCCCCGCCGTCATCGCCGGTCTCTGGCGCACGGCGGTCGGCATCGCCGGCGCGGCGCTGCTCTATTTCTCCATCTCCGGGGGCGTCATGTGGGTCCTGCGCCGACGCGGCGCCGCCACCCGCAAGGCCCGCGTGGCAGCCGTGCCCGACCCCACGCGCACCGCCTGAACATCCCATCCGGCGACGCGGGGAGGGGGCGTGCAACACCACGCCCCCAGCCCCCAGCCCCCAACCGCCGGAAAGCCATGCCTTTTTCCGCGCACTGGTCTCCCCACAAGGCTGCGTGTTATAACAAGCGCCCAGGCGACCCCATACCTGAAAAAGGGACATGCAGAAGATGCGGAAATGCGAGCTTTACGCTCTGACTTCGATGATCGTGATCATTTCCGCCGTCATTTATTATGTGCATGGGCATTACGCTCCCGTTTCCACGGGATGCACGCTGGGCATCTGTTTTTAACAGCCTGCCCGCCAGGCCACATCTGCGGCCAGACTGTCACGTCTGTGCCGGAGAGCGGCCTCTCTTCGCGTAAAGCCGGGCCGTTGCCGCGACCATGAGCGCGCCCGCCAGGCTGGCGGGGATGGCCACCACGGCCAGCGACAGCCGGATGCCGTCCGGTGCAGTGAAGACCCGGTCGCTGAGCACACCGATCAGCATCGAGCCGCCAGACAGCCCGATCAGCGCGTTGCACAGCAGCATGATGGCGGAAACCTGCGCCCGCATCGCGTGGGGCGTCACCGTCTGGATCAGCACGGCCGATGGCGCCATGGGAAACGAAGCAAAGAAAAACGCAAGCGCGAAGAACACCAGCCCGGCATGACCGGCCCCGCACAGAACACTCACGAGAAACAGCAGCGCGGCGCTCACCATGCCCATTCCCCCGACGATCATCGGGGCGATGACGACCCCCTTCGTCGTCAGGGCATCCATCAGGCGTCCGCTGGTATAGACACCGCCACACCCGCAGAGGATCGCAATGCCGCTCATGATGGCGCCCACGGCGGCGTGCGGCATCGCCATGACGCGCATCAGATAAGCCGGCGACCAGCTCATGAGCGAGAACAGCATGATCGCGCTGCAGGAATAACCGAGGAAATGAAGCAGGAACAGCCATTTCCTGTCGAGAATGAAGGCGCCGGTCTGTAACAGTCCCGATCGCACCGCCGTTTTTCCGCGCGCGGCGACCTCGGGCACGACGATCGCGATGACCACCGCCAGCAACAGCCCCGGCACGCCGGCGGCGATGAAGCAGAGCTTCCACGGCGCAAGGCCGCCGCCCTGCACCCCGCCAGACTGAAGCATGGCCATCAGCATCCCACCGAAAAGATAGGCAATGCCGACCCCGACGAACGACCCGGCGGAAAACAGGGCGATGATCCGCCCCAGCCGCGCCGCCGGCACGATATCGGCCAGGAAAGAATAGACGGCCGGCACCAGCGCCGCTTCGCCGATCCCAACCCCCATCCGGCAGATGAACAGGCTCGCAAACCCGTTGGAGAGTCCGCAACCGATCGTGGCGACGCTCCACAGGGCCAGACCGCCAACGATGATCGGCGGCCGGGGAAACCGGTCGGCCATCATCGAAATCGGCAGGCTGAGCACCGAATACAGCAGCGCGAACGCAAAACCGTTCAGGATGGCGAACTGAAAATCATTCAGGTGCAGATCGGCCTTTACCGGACCGATCATCAGCGAAAGGATCTGCCGGTCGATAAACGACAGCACATAAGCGCAGCCGAACAGGATCGTCGTCGGTATCGGATGCGGCGTGCGCGCGGCAGATATGGACATCTCTTTCCCTTCTCGCGGCCTTTTGCCGGATGCAGCACCTGCCGCAAGGATTCCTGCGAGCCTGTGTGAGGTAGTTTTGATGTCGAGTCAAAATAAGGCCGGAACAGGCGTCCGTCCGGCATGTGTCTCTCCACATCGCGGCATCGTTGAAAGCTGCCGACCGCGAAGGGCCGCAAACGCGCATCGGCCTGCCGGCAACATCATGTTTCAAACCGCTCTGATGGCCCCATCGTCCGTTTCCTCTGCCAGGATCGCGGATCGGCCAAGGGACGGTAAGGAGACGCCGCACCGGACTATCGCCGATGAGGGGTCGAAAGGCGCGCCCCCCTGATCGTGATGGCCCACAGATTGACCGGTATGGGGCAACCCTGCACTCTGCATGGCATGACACGTGATTCCGCCTTCACCTCCCCGCCGTCCGTCGGTCCATGACGACCGCTTCGCACATCTGCATCGCGGGGGTCGGCGCCATCGGCGGCACGCTGGCGGCCTGCCTGGCACGGGGCGGTGCGTCGGTCTCGCTGATCGCGCGCGGCGAAACCCTGTCCCGCCTGCGCACCCACGGCCTGACCGTGACTGAAGGCGAGACCACCTTCACCTGCCACCCCGCCGCCGCCGAGCGCGCGCCAGGCCCGATGGACGTCCTGTTCCTCGCCGTCAAATCGCATCAGTTGCCCAGTCTGCTGCCGGCGGTCCTGCCGGCGGTCGGTCCCGACACATTGATCGTCCCCGTCATCAACGGCATCCCCTGGTGGATGGCGGCAGACGACGCCCCGCCGGCCTTCCGCACGCTCGCCCCCCCTGCTGGACCCGACGGGCCAACTGGCGGCCCACCTGCCGGCACGGCAGGTCGCGGGCTGCGTCGCCTATGCCTTCTGCGCCAGCGAAGCCCCCGGACAGATCCGGTCCCTGCGGCCGATGCGCCTGGTGCTGGGACGTGCCGCACCCGACGCGCCCGGCCCGGCCCGCGACCGACTGACCCATCTCGCCGGCCTGCTCAATGCCTGCGGGATCGACGCGCCCGTCACCGACGCCATCCACGCCGAAATCTGGACCAAACTCGCCGCCAACGTGGCCTCGAACCCCCTGTCGGTGATCACGGGCGCCACGCTCGAAGCCATGGCGACCGACCCGGCCACCTACGCGATCATTCGCGCCTCGCTGGACGAGGCGATCGCGACCGGCGCGGCCTGCGGCATTTCCACCCTCAAACCGGCCGAGGCGATCTGCGCCATGATGGCGGCCGCCGGCCCCCACGAAACCTCGATGTTGCAGGATTTCCGGGCCGGACGAACCCTGGAGACGGTGGCGATCGGCGACGCGCTGGTGGCGCTGGCGCGCGCGCTGGGCGTGCCGACGCCGATCATCGACACCCTGCTCGGCCTCGTGGCCTTTCAACGCCGTTCCCTGGCCGGAAAGGAACAGACATCATGACCAGCGACGCGATGCAGGACGAATGGAGCCTCCGGGTCCGTCTGGCCGAATGCTACCACCTCGTCAGCCACCTCGGCTGGACCGAGATGATCTTCAACCACATCTCGCTGCGCCTGCCCGGCGAGCCGACGCGCTATCTCGTCAATCCGTTCGGCCTGCATTACGAGGAAGTGACGCCGGAAAACCTGCTGGTGGTCAACGCCAGCGGCGAGCTGGTCACCCAGTCGGATTACAAGCCCAATCCCGCCGGTTTCGCCCTCCACGGCGCGATCCACGCCGCGCGCGACGACATCCATTGCGTCATCCACACGCATACCAGCGCCGTCACCGCCGTCGCGATGAAGGAAGCCGGCTTCAGCCACGATAATTTCTACGGCGCCCAGTTGTTCGGCCGCGTCGGCTACCACATTTTCGAAGGCATTACGCTCTATGATGAAGAGCGCCCCCGGATGCTGGAAAGCCTGGGCGACAAGCATGTGCTGGTCCTGCGCAATCACGGCCTCGCGGTCGGCGAGGCCGATGTTGCGCGTGCCTTCTTCCTGCTATGGGTCTGCCAGCGCGCCGCCGAAATCCAGTGCCACACGGGCATGATTCCCGGCCCCGACGTCAAACTGTCCGACGAGATCCGGCGTGGCTGCGCCCGCGACGCCGCCGGCCTGATCACCCACTCCTCGGCAGCCGACCTCACATTCGACGCCGCCGTACGCAAGATGCGCCGCGAACGCGGGCCACTCTGGCCCGGCGACAACGCCGCCTGACGGAAGACCCGTCAGCCAACCCCCAACCCCCAACCGTCAGCCCCCAGCCATCCGTCCCGATAACCGCGTCTCCCGGAATCCGGGCTGGCACATGCGCTCACGGTTCGCGCGCCAGCCCGCATTGTCAGATGCGAACGGGCTCAGAAGTTGAAATCAACTGCCGCGCCATGAAAAGAGACGCAATTGCCACCGACTTCATGTGAACTCGCCACTTCCGTCCCCGCCACTTTGACCTCGACGGAGCAGGTCTGCTTGTCTTCATGGGTCGTGACGATGAAGCTGTCGCCTTTCTTGACGACGGTCGCATGAGAAAGTTCGGCGATCCCTTCCTGCGAAGACAGGTTATAGTCGCTCTTACTGCCGTTCAGCACCAATTCGGCGGTCAGGCCACCTCGCTTGGTGGTATAGTGCATCGGCGCCGCATGGGCCGCAGAGATCACACATAGTGAAAGAAAGCCAAAAACAGCCTTTTCATCGCAGGCGGTCGTCTGCGTGGTCATTTTCCCCAGGCAGACAGGCAGCTTTGTGGGGACAGCGGCAGCAGGCCAATGCTCTGTGGCAAAAAGGACCGATAGATCATCACGCCCTGGGACTGGGCATGTTGGTCAGCAGTTCCATCGCGCAGGAGGCGCGAGGACATGTCGGGCTCCCGGCTGCTTCTGTCAGCGGCACAGTCTGCCGGCAATGCTGTCGAGTTGCCGATCATAGGATGCGCGTTCCGCCGCACTCAGAAACCCTTGCCTGCGCTGGAGGGCGTCCGCATCGGTACGAACGGCATCCACCTGGCGCCACATGCGATTGGCCAGCCCTTGCGAGAGGTATCGTGCTTTGCGCGCGTTCCCAATGTCCGCCTGAAGGATGTTGGCGCGTTCCGCGATATGCGCCTGTCGCTGATCCGTGATCTCGGCCCCGACAACGCCCGCAAGTGCGTGCTGCGTCTTCAGATCGCAGGCGGGATAATCGGCTATGATCATGCGCGCTCCAGCGGGCGAGGCCTGCAGGGACAGCATGAGGGAGAGTAACCAGACGGGCTTCATTCTCATAGTCTTTGATATCCGGCTCTGTGGTGCGCCAGCAATGTGACGGGGTGCGAGAGTGTCATGCCAGGAGCGCGTACTCGATCGCGGCCTCAGCATGAAGCGCCGTAGTGTCGAAGATCGGCACGATGCTGTCCTCGGGTCGTACCAGCAGCATGATTTCGGTGCAGCCCAGAATTATAGCTTCCGCACCCGCCTCGATCAAACGCGAGATGACAGCTTTGTAGGCTGCGCGAGACGATTCCTCGATCCGCCCCGCCACCAGTTCTTCATAGATAATGCGGTGGACGGTGGCGCGATCCTCGTCGTTCGGTACGATGACATCGAGGCCGTGATTGGTGATCAGGCGACCTTTGTAAAAATCATGCTCCATCGTGAAAGCGGTGCCGAGCAGCCCGACTCTCGAAAAGCCAGCCGCCTTGATCCGTTCCGCCGTGGGGTCGGCAATATGCAGGAGCGGAATGCCGACCGCCGCCTGCACCGCCGGCGCCATGCGATGCATGCTATTGGTGCAGATCAGCAGAACCTTGGCTCCCCCAGTTTCGAGCCGCTGCGCCGCATCGACCATCTTCGCCGTCAGGCCATCCCAGTCACCTTTGTGCTGAAGCGCCTCGATCTCGGAAAAATCGAAGGACCATAGCAGGCACGGTGCTGACGCGGTCGGCCCGCGCCGGTTGCGTACGCCTTCGTTGATGATGCGGTAATATTCTGCCGAGCTTTCCCAGCTCATGCCACCGATGAGGCCAATCATATGCATGTTGTTCTCTCCTGAACGTGAGTGTCGTTATTGCACAGACGGTCGGCAGTCATCCTGCCAGAGCGAAGTCCACGATCGCCTGAACGTGGAGGTCGGTCGTATCGAAGACGGGGAAGTGTGGAAAATCCGACTGGTTGATAAGCAGGAATATCTCGGTACAACCCAGGATCACACCTTGCGCGCCCTCGGTTCGCAGCGCTTCGACCACACGCAGGTATTCGGCCTTGGACTCCGGCCTCAGGTCACCGCGCACCAGTTCGTCAAAGACGATGCGATCGACGATCTCCTTGTCCGCATCGTTCGGGACGATCACCTCCACACCGAATTTCTCGCGATAGCGTCTGCGAAGCGCCTCCGATTGCATGACCGGCATCGTGCCAAGCAGGGCCGCGCGACCTATCCCGACTTTGCCCATCGCCGCGCCGGTCGGGTCGGCAATATGGATGAACGGGGTCCTGCGCCCCGCCATCGCAGGCTCCACAACGCGGTGCATGGTGTTGGAAACGCAGGCGATGACATCCACACGCGCCGCTTCGAGCCGCGAGATCCTGTCCTTCAGATAGGCAGCCGCCTCATCCCAACGATCCTCACGCACGAAATACTGGATATTCCCGAAATTGACCGATGCGATGATGATCTCGCCATTGTCCCATCCACCGAAATGCTGGTTCAGCCGCTCATTGAGCATCCTATAATATTCGCCAGTCGCTTGGTTGCTCATGCCGCCAAGGATGCCGATGATTTTCTGGCGCAACGGGCGTTGGGACGAGATTTCATTCATGTCTGGTCACTCATGTCCACAATGATCTGTATCCTTCCTGGAGCATTCAAACAGGTGGATAACACCCTCTAGTCGATGCACTCAGCGCCGGATTGGAAAATCCTGCTCTGATGCTTCATAAGGGGCAGGGTGGAATGAAGGACCAATGGCGAAGACGCGAGACAGGGTGAGATTGTGGCGCGATTCCAGCCTGCCGGGCGGGATGGAATTGCTGCGCGCATCCTGCTTCGACTATCGCTATCCCGCTCACTCTCATGACGAGTTTGTCATTGCCGCCTTCGTTCGCGGAGCCCAGCGGCACCGCATCGCGCGCTATCAAGGCATCGCCGAGCCAGGCACCGTCATGATTATTCCACCTGGAGAAGTGCATACTGGCGAAGCCGTAGAATGCGATCTGGGGTGGGATTACTGTGCTTTCTACCCGACCGTCCAGTTCGTCGATGCACTGGCGGCAGACATTCTGCCGGGGCGGGGAAACCTCGATTTTGGACGCGATCTTCTTCGGCAGGACACCGGCCTTGCCGAGAGGTTATTACAGGCTTCGTGCGCCGCCTCAGCGTGGCAGGCTCCGCTCGAGCGGCAATGCGCCGTCTATGAAGCACTGGGCAATGTCATCGCGCGTTATGGCGAACGCACCGGACGATCGGTCAAAGCCGCTTCGCGTCCTGCCGATGTCCGCAGGGCGCAGGCGTTTCTCGCAGAACAATTCCATGGACATCTGAGCATCGATGAGGTCGCTTCGGCGGCTGGGATCAGTCAATACCATCTCATGCGTAGTTTCCGTGCGACGACTGGACTTTCCGTCCATCAATTCCTGACGCAGATCCGGCTCGGTCACGCCAAGCAACTGCTCGCTAAAGGCGTAAGTGCAGCACAAACGGCGACGAGCGTCGGTTTTTATGACCAGAGCCACCTCATCAATCAGTTCCGTCGGTATTTCGGGGTCACCCCAAAGCAGTACACAACGGCATCGCGCTAGAGCATCTTCACCTGCTTGAATGCACGGATTCAAACAGGTGAAGATGCTCTGCTCCTGGGTGAACGAGCAACAGGCCCAACCTTGCCCCTCTCCGCGGATGCAGACCGATAACGAGAGAAACGACTATGCGCGCACCGGTGTGAAACCCGGCCACAAGCCGGCTTTCTGCGTCATCTTTATGTACTCTTACGGGATAGATATTTCCTGGAACGCAGCAGGATCTGCCACAGGACACGGCGCCCCCAAAGAGCAGCGCGGTTTGATGGGACGAACAATTGGGAGCGCAAGGCAATGAACCTCTGATGCTTGCGAATAAATGGTCGCATCCGGGCCTCGAACGTTTCCAGAGCCGCAGCAATATCGTGCGGACAAGCTGCTAGGGCTTCACCGAGCACCTGTCCGCCAATCATGCCGGCCGAAGCCCCCATGCCGGAATACAGGGTCAGGCACCAGGCTGAGTCCCCAAGGAGCAAGACACGGCCTTGCGACCAACGGGGCATTTTGACCATCTGAACGGAATCGAACAGGAAGTCGTCTGTTGACGCAAGATCCTCAAGGGCTCTGGAAATAATCCCGTCGCCATCCAGATCGGCGAAGATCCGCCGTAGCGTGGGAAGCGGGTTTTGTTTTGAAGCCTTCTCCGGATTCTTGGTCCGGTACGAAAACAACGCGGTTGAGGGCCGGTCCTCCAGCGGAAACACGGTCAGGGTGCGCTTTACGTCAGCAACCATGAGTCCATCCCCAGCCTTGAAGCCAATGACGGGGCGTGCCAGCGGAAAAGCGCATAGCATCGTTCCAATCGAGTGGAAAAATGCCTTGTCCGGGCCGAAGACCAGTTTACGGACGGTTGAACGAACTCCGTCAGCGCCGATGACAAGGTCATAGGTTTCCGTCGTTTCCTGACCATCATCGTTTCGGAATGTCACCTTGGCCTGCGTGACGCCATTGACGATGACCACAGGGACAGTGCCGAATCGCACCTCTATCTTGTCTTCAAGTCCGTGCCAGAGAGCCTCCTCAATATCGCCTCGCAGTAAGGCAATCGGAGCATTCGTCTCCTGCGTCAGATCGGCAATCCGCCTGCGCGTCCCGTCCTTGCGAACATCCCAGAACTGGATGTGTTCGGGTGTCCGCTTTTCCATGACATCCAGCACACCCAGGGCCGCAGCGGCGTTCTTGCCCTCATCGCGCAGACCGATGAAGTAGCCGCCTTTCCGCCGCTCTGGGGCTCGCTCGATAATCACAGGTGTCCAGCCGTGACGCTTCAATGCGATGGCAGCGGACATGCCACCAATACCGAGACCTACGATCAGTGCGCGCTGTGTCATATACCGGATTTCCAATGGAGGTGGCTTTCTCCATCTGAACATTGCATAGATCAAAGGGAGCATCAATCTGAACGATGTTCATATTGATGAAAAAGAGGACTGCATGAGCGTGAAAGCACGGGACAGCTATCATCACGGCGATCTGAAAACAGCGCTGATCGTGGCGTCGGAGGAGATCATTCGAGCGGAAGGTGTTGAAGGATTTACATTGAGGAAGGCTGCCCGGTCCGCTGGCGTCTCTCCCGGAGCACCTTCACATCATTTCAGCGGCACGAAAGGGCTTCTAACGGCTGTGGCAATCCGGGTCTTCAAACATCTGGGAGCCGAACTGAATGTCCTCCCGTCGTCTGGCGTACCGGCTCAGGACCTTCGGACGCAGGCGTTGGGGTACGTAAAATTTGCTGCGCGTAATCCCGGACTGTTCCGCCTGATCTGCCGCGTCGACCTGATCGACTTCAAAGATCCTGACCTGATGCAGGCCTCCTTTGAGGCGATGACATCATATGGACATGCCGCTGCCGCCTATTTTGGGCACGAACCACCAGAGCTGAGCAAACGTGTCTTTCGTCCACATATGGCCAGTGCAACGGCAACCGCTCATGGACTGGCGCATATGGTGATAGAAGGACGGCCTGCGCTCTTTTTGGATACACCAGATCCAGTGGCTACCTTTATTGAGACGATGCTTCCATCGATTCTGATGGCAACATGGCCGGATTGATGCGTTGAGCATGCGTAAGCTTGCCGTCCGTGACAGCGGCGTTTGTCGTTTCCGCCATGTAGCATTCCAAGCAGGATGGCTATCCAGCTCATTGCGGACTACATGAAAGAGTGCAGGCAGTTTGCTGGAAAATGCTCACCTGGCTGATGATGTCCGCTTCCCGAAAAGCACCCCACGGTCTCCATGTCTTCGATAAAGGCGAAAGAAGCCACGTCCGGAAAGGACAAGACAATCCTCAGTTCGCCTTCGACGGATCATCCCCAGGGTTGACGTAAGTCATGCCGAAAGGCCCAACACCGGAAATCTCCATGATAACCGACGCATCCGCCGTTCGCAGGGCGTGCGGGGTTTCCCTGGGCAGATGGACGAATCCCCCCGCCGCGAGTTCGTGCGCCTGTGCGCCGGTAAAGCTCTTGCCAATGTAATGGGTGAAATGGCCGGCCAGAACGGTTAAGGTCTCGTCCATGTTATGGGTATGCGGCGCGATCTGCGCATGGGCCGGCATCTTCACCCGGATGACGAACGGCCCAGGTTGGGCCACATTCCCGTAAACATAGGCAATTTCGATCCCCTTCGGAAAATCCGCTGGCGCGGCCTGCCATCTGACATCCTGCTGCGTCAGAACGATCGGCCTGTCCTCAGCGCGTGCGCCCGGCTCGACAGTCGCGAACCCGGCAGTCACCAGCAAGGCAAGAAAAGGAATTTTCAACATCGTGCTCTCCCCCCAAAGCATGGCCGCCAACCCCTTCCAGCCCATCCTGCCCTTGCTAAAACGTCGCCGGGTCCGGCCCGATGCGACCATCCGCCCGATCCAGACCTGCAATCCGCTGCATGTCCTCCGCATCCAGGGCAAAATCGAAGACTGAAATATTCTCCTCGATCCGCTTTGGCGTGACCGATTTGGGAATAACGATCAGCCCGTTGTCGAGATGCCAGCGAATGACCGCCTGCGCCGGCGTCTTGCCGTATTTCCGGCCGATCTCCGCAATCACAGGGTCTTCCAGCACCTGCCCCTGCCCAAGCGGGCTCCAGGATTCGGTCCTGATGCCGTGTTTTTCATGAAAGGCGCGCAGCGCGCGCTGCTGGAAACGCGGATGCAGTTCGATCTGATTGACGGCCGGCACCACGCCCGTCGCCGCGATGACGCGGTCCAGATCTTCAGGGCGAAAATTCGAAACACCGATCGACCGCACCCGCCCGTCTTTCTGGAGCGCCACCATCGCCTTCCACGTCTCGACAAACCTGCCTTCGGCGGCCCGCGGCCAGTGGATCAGATACAGGTCCAGCACTTCGCGGCGCAGCTTGCGCAGGCTGGTCTCGAACGCGCGCATTGTCGCGTCATACCCCTGGTCATCGTTCCAGAGCTTGGTCGTGACATAAATGCCAGGGTGATCCGCCAGCCCGTCGCCCACCCCCTCTTCGTTTTTGTAGATCGCCGCCGTATCCACGGCCAGATATCCCGTATCGGCCGCATAGCGCACGATATCGGCCGTCTCGGCTGCCGGCGTCCGCCATACGCCCAGGCCCAGTTGCGGCATCGTCGTACCGTCATTGAGCGGGATACGCGGCTGCGTGCCTTTTCCAGGCCGGGAGTCGGGATTGTTCATTATCCGTTTCTTTCAATCATGCGCTTTACGGTCACTGACGCCGCAAAGCCGCACAGGTTGCCTCAGAGCCATGACCGATGGCGGCACCGGGTAGAAGGGAAGGCGCTTCATTTTCTTAAAATGCCAAGTGCTTCCATTTGCTTTCAGAATCCCCATCCGCCGGCTTGCCTCAAGGGATCGTGTAGAAAAAAAACCGTTCCCCCCTTGCCCGGCAGATAACCGTGCCGACCTACACTCTCGTGGTCCAACCAACAGGAGGCCATCATGGCAAATCCAACGGACAGATTCACCACCGACCGAATCGACGAGACCCACGAACTCATCGCCTCCGACAAGGTCGAGGGCACGGCGGTCTATTCCCCGGCCCAGGAAAAGCTGGGAACGATCAACCACTTCATGGTCGATAAACAGACCGGCCATGTCGCCTATGCCGTCATGAGTTTCGGCGGCTTTCTCGGAATGGGCAACAGCTACCACCCCCTCCCGTGGAAGGCCCTGACATACAACACGAATCTTCAGGGATACGTCGTCGATCTGACGCCGGACCAGTTGAAGAGCGCGCCCAGCTACACATCGGAATCCATGCCGAACTGGAGCGACGACCTGTATACGCATCAGGTCGATGACTACTACGAAGGCAGGATCGGGCGTTAAAACGCCCTCGATCGTCACCGATCAGTATCTCGGCGTGGCAGGGGGACCAAACCCTCTGCCACGTCGTTATAATGTTTACCGACGATGCCCCGGCAGTTCGAGCAGGCCGATCATCGCCGGCTCCGCTCCTCGGGTTGCCAACAATGCGGTCAACGCCGGCTTGGATCGCCGATCAGGAACAGGCGGGTCTGCCGCTTCCACGCGAAATACTGTCCGGCGTGACGGTCGATCACCGCCCAGTTCACACCGTCATCCGAAGCGACAAGCTTCCAGGCCGATGCCACCGCATTCGGATCATCCCCCGATGTCACCTATACCCCAGCGTGGCCACGCCGGAGGCAAACACCTCCTTCAGCCCTTCACCCCGCACCGGTCGTCGCGTTCTCGTCAAACCGTGCGCCAGGCCCGTCCGCAAGCATCTTTACCGCCCCAGATTGGCGTCTCATTCTCACAAATCCTGCGAATCCGATCGAATGAGCACTCATTGGGCGGAATCGCGTTGGCAACCGACGCGCTTGCGACAAGGGCAGGCGTCAGGCTTCCGTGTCAGCTTCAGACAATCGCGCCTCCAGCGCGTCGATCTCGCTTTCCGCAAACACCAGCACGCCATGGGCGCGCAACAGCGCCGCCGTCACGCCTATGCCCTCATGCTTTCTGCCACGAAACGTCCCGTCATAAATGAAGACGCTGCCGCAGGACGGGCTGCCATCGGTCAGGATTGCAAACCGGCACCCGTGCTCCCGCGCCAGGGCCAACGCGGCCTCGGCCCCGGCAATATAGGGTGCCGACACATCCCCGCCATTGGTGTCGATCACGCAGGCCGTCCCCTCCAGCACCCCTTCGCCGGATTGCCCACGCGCAATTTCGGCCGGCGGACGCGGAACGCCGAAACCGCCGGAAAGCTCGGGGCAGACAACTACCAGCCGATCCTCCGCCTGCCACCGGTCCAGCGCCGGATGCGGGGCAGGTTTGGCCGCTCCGTCATAGCGCACAGGGTGGCCCACCAGGCAGGCACTGATCAGGATCTTCGACATCGCCATGACGCCTCCATACCATGGAAGCAGGCAGTCTCCCGCTGCTTTCCAAAAAAGAGGCAGAAAGACTTCCGATCTCGCATCACTTCATGTCAGGAATCCCGGAAATCGACTGATTAAAAAATGGGTTTCCAAAGGCACCGCCTTTGGCGGGTCCAGGGTGGAACCCTGGCCGTCCCACCGCCTCTGCCAACACCCGATACACCTTCTCGTCGTCCATCCGCGCCACGTTGAACCGCAGGCAATCGGCGGCAATCCCATCGGCGCTGAACAGATTCCCCGGCGCCAGGATCACACCCTGCGCCAGCGCCCGCCGTGCCACATCGGTCGCCTCCAGCCCCTCCGGCAGCCGGCACCAGAGAAACGGGCCGGAATCCGGCTCCACCGTCGGCCTTAGCCCCAGCCGTTTCAGCCGCGCCGTCACCTGTGCCCGGCACTGGTCCAGCCGGGCACGGACCTGCGCCACATGCCGCCGGTAGCCGCTGTCGGTCAGCACGGCATGGCAGATTCCGGCGGCCAGCCGTCCCGAGGCAATGGAACTGGCTACGCGCAGATCGACCAGCCCCTCCACCCAGTCCGGCCGCACGGCGATGTAACCGCAGCGGAAGGCGGCCGAAACCGTCTTGGAAAAACTGCCGATCCGCACCACCCGCTCCAGCCCGTCGAAGGTCGCCAGGCGCGCGGCGGGCGTCGCTTCGAAATCGGCGAAGATGTCGTCTTCCACCACGATGATGTCATGGGCTTCCGCCAGCCGTAGCACCCGGTGCGCCACCACGGGCGAAAGAACGGCACCGGTCGGATTGTGAATCGCGGCATTGGTAATATACAGGCGCGGCCGGCACGTCGCCGCCACACGGTCGAAGGCGGCAACATCCGGCCCGTCGGCCAGATAAGGCACACCGACCACCCGTACCTGATGCGCCCGCAGCAGCGCCAGAAAATTGAAATAGCACGGGTCATCCACCATCACGGTATCGCCCGGCCGCAGCAGGAAGCGGCAGATCAGGTCCAGCGCGTGCGAACCGGAATCCGTCGTCAGGATCTGCGCGGGCGAAACGCCGATATCCTGCTCCGCCATCCGGCGCGCCACATAGGTGCGGATCGGCGCATGCCCCAGCGGGCTGTCGTAATCGAACAGCATCTCCGCCGCCCCCTCCCGCGCCACGGTACGCAACGCCCGCCGTACCAGGTCCTCCGGCATCCAGGCAGCCGGCAGCCAGCCGCAGCCGGGCGACAGCGCCGCCGGGTCCTGCTCCAGCGACGCCCGCAACATGCCGATCGGATCGACCATCCGCGCCCCTTCCGATGTCGGCACGTCCAGCGACAGCGGGGCCAGCGGCGCCGCCACATAAAAGCCGGCACCGGGGCGCGAGCGGACCACCCCTTCGGCATGCAGCCGGTCATACGCCTCGACCACGGTGGATTTCGATACCCCCGCCGCCTCCGCCATGGCGCGGATCGAAGGCAGCCGCGCCCCCGGCGTCAGCAACCGCCGCTCGATCCGGTGCCGCACCAGCCCCATCACCTGCGCCACCCGCGTGCCGTCCGCCTGCTGCCCGTCCATCCGTACCGGTCTCCTGAACAATACAGTTTAGTGTAATTGTACCTGATCGTATCTGGAAATCCACGGCCACGTCCCGCATCACGAACCGGCACGCAAAGGACGGACCAATGCAGGACAGAACGACGGAAGGCTGGATCGCGGGCCTGATCGGCATGACGATCTTCAGCGGCTCGATGCCGGCCACCAAGCTGGCGATCGCGGGGTTCGACCCGCTGTTTCTCACCGCCGCCCGTGCCGCACTGGCCGGCCTTCTCGGGGCGGTGTGCCTGTGGCGATGCCGGGCCAGCGTCCCCGCACCGCGCGACCTGGTCGCCCTGGCCGTCGTCGCGCTCTGCGTGGTGCTCGGCTTCCCGCTGCTCAGCGCCCTGGCCTTGCAGGGCATGCCTTCCACCCGTTCCATCCTCTTTCTCGGCCTGCTGCCGCTGGCCACCGCGACCTTCGGCGTGCTGCGCGGGGGCGAGCGCCCATCGCCGGCCTTCTGGGCCTGGTCGGCGGCCGGCGCGGCCCTGGTCTGCGGCTTCGCCGCCCACCGGGGCGCGGCAGGGTCTCTGGGCGCGGATCTCACCATGATCCTGTCCGTCATCATCTGCGGGCTGGGTTACGCCGAGGGCGGCCGCCTGTCGCGCACTCTGGGCGGCCTGCGCGTCATCTGCTGGGCACTGGTGGTGGCCCTGCCGGTCTCGATCATCGGCGGTGTCATCACGGCCCCCGCCCATTGGGGCGGCATCGCACCCTCCGCATGGCTGGGGCTGGCCTATGTCACCGTGTTCTCGATGTTTCTCGGCTTCGTCTTCTGGTATCGCGGACTGGCGCTGGGCGGTATCGCGGCGGTCGGGCAGTTGCAGCTTCTCCAGCCCTTCCTCGCGTTCTTCCTCGCTTTCCTGGTGCTGCACGAGCCTGTCAGCAGCCAACTGGTGCTCACCGCGCTCGGCGTCGTGTTCTGCGTGATCGGCGCGCGGCATTTCTCGCCGACCGTGCGGGTGCCGGCCCGCTAGCCATAGCGGGGCTCTCCCCCGCGCCCCGCCAAAGCCAGAGGCTTTGACCACCCTTCATTTTAACGGGTGGCCGCGAAGCCGCGATGATAGATCGCGGTGCTCACAAGCCCGATCCCGCCGGCCAGCACAAAGGCAGGACCGAACGACCCGAACCGCGTGGCCAGAAGACCAGTCAGAATGGGGGCCATCGCGCCCCCCAGCGAGGCCCCGGTATTCTGGATCGCCTCCAGCGTCGCCACCCGGTCCTCGGTGGTGATCAGCGTGCCCAGCGTCCAGCCGCAGCTCACCGCGACCCCGTTGGCGAACAGCGCCAGCGCCAGCAGGATCAGGGCCGGCACGCGCGCCGGTTGCAGGGCCAGCAGGGCGGTCAGCACCGCACAGGCCAGCATGGACAGCACGACGGTCCGCCGGCAGGCCGCCAGCGGCGCCACCCCGCGCCGGCTGACCATATCCACCAGCTTCCCCCCGCCCAGGCAGCCCGCGAAGCTGAAGATCTGCGGAAAGGCGGACAGTAGGCCGGCCTGGATCACCGACAGGCTCTCCGTCTTCTCCAGCCACGCAGGCAGCCAGGTGATGTAGAGCGAACTCAGATACACCACCCCGGTAAACCCGGCCGTCGCCGCCCACGTATCGCGTCGCCCCAGCAGATAGCCCAGATCGTCGCGCAGGGCAGACCGCACAGGCGCCTTGTCATGATGCACCCGCACCGGCTCGGCGGCGGACTCGCCGGGCAGCGGATCGCGATAATAGACGATCCACCCGATAGCGAGCAGCAGGTTGACCACCCCCACCACCACCGACATGTCGCGCCAGCCCCACCATGCCATCACCGCCAGCAGCAGCGGGGGCGCCAGCGCCGGGCCCAGCGAGGCAGAGCCGTTGAACAGCCCGATCGCCCCGCCCCGTTCCTCGGGCGCATACCAATGCACCAGCACCCGTGTGCCGGCCAGAAACAGCGGCGCCTCGCCCAGGCCCAGAAGCGCGCGGGTCCAGAAAATGCTCGCCGCGCTATCGACAAGTCCAAAGGCGATTTCCGCGCACGAACACAGCACCAGCGCGGTGCCCAGAAACACCCGCCCGTCCAGGCGGTCCGCCAGCAGGCCCATCGGTACCTGGCTGATCATGTAGGTCCAGGCCAGTGCGGACAGCAGCCAGCCCATCGTGGCGTAGGACAGATGCATGTCCGCCATGATCGCGGTATTGCCGATGGAAAGGGTCGCCCGGTCGACATAATTGATACAACCGGCACCAACGAGCAGAAGAAGCGTGATGCGCTGGCGCGTACGGCGGTCGGAAGGCTGCATGGGAACCATAAAATCCTTGGTAAACCCTAACGGTTTCTTATCGTCAGCGCCGCCTGCCGCAACCAGCGGGAGACTTCGTGAGGCTGGATGCCCGACTGGCGGATCAGGCTGTCGAAATGGCGCTGCATCTGCTGGATGGTCGCCTGGTCGTTGAAGACGATATACTGGCTGCCGGCATAGATGGCCGCCCGCTGCGTACCGAAGATCGTATAGGGCACCGTATGCTGCCTGCGCCCGTCGAACAGAAAGATGCGCAGAGACGGATACAGCGCCTCCACCTGCTCCACCATATGCTCGATCTGGGCCCGGCGGATCGAAACCGGCAGCCCGTCCCACGGAAAAACACCGTCGATCAGGCTCGTGACCGTCTGGGTCGGCAGGCAGATTTCCATATCCGTGCCCGGCCCCCGGTTATAATCCAGCTTGCTGACGATCGTCTCGATCGCCTCGGGGTCGTCATGGCCCGGCCCCAGTTCCCACGCCACGATCTCGGACATACGCAGGATATCCGGCAGGCGATAGGGCACATAGCGGATCTTCATGCCCTCGGCCTCGGCATGCCACCGGGTCAGGAGGGGGATATTATAATAATCCGGATTATCGGCCACCTCCGTCGTGCGCCCGCCGGTCGCGCCGGCACTGTCCGTCATGCCCAGCAGCCAATCCACGGAGACGTTGTAGCGTCGGGCGATCCGCACCAGCGTATAGGCACGGGGCAGCCGCACGGCATCCTCGGCCAGCAACTGGCTCAATGCCGACCGATCGACCCCGATCTCCTCGGCAAAGGCAGAGCGGCTTCTCGAAGACGCCTGGATCAGCGACAACACGCGCTGCTGAAAAACCTGCGATATCAGGCGTTTGCTCATGGTGGTTTATTCACATCATAAATCGTGATATGCGTGACAAAAGTGAACATATTTTACAATACACTCATTGAAAAGGTTGTTTTGACGGTTACGAATGAGTTTTATGAGAGACGTTGAGTATAAAACGATAAGGCGCGGTAGTTTTTCCGCGCAGGCCATGGCGGAATGGCCCACATGGGCTGCCATCCTGCTCTGCTACACGGGCTGGCTCCTGCTCGGCGGCCTGCTCTACCCCGCGCATCCCGTTCTGGCGCTGGCGGGCATGGCCGTGATGGTGGCTTTCCATTCCTCGCTCCAGCACGAGGCCATCCACGGCCACCCCACACCGTCCGCCCTGTGCAACGAACTGCTGGTCGGCCTGTCGCTCGGTCTGGCCTATCCCTATCGCCGCTATCGCACGACGCACCTGCTGCACCACCGCGACGAAACGCTGACCGACCCGCACGGCGACCCCGAGAGCTATTACTGGGACCGCGAAAGCTGGTCGCAACTGGGCCGCGCCCGGCGCCTGCTGCTCACCGCCAACAATACGGTGCTGGGCCGCCTGCTGCTGGGGCCGCTGGTGGGCAGCCTGCGCTTCTTCCTGCACGATCTGCGCCATATCAGGGCAGGGGACCGCACGATCCGCCTGGCATGGGCCATCCACGCCCTCTCGGTTCTCGCGGTCGCCGCCATCGTCACGCGCGGCTTTCACATGCCGTTCTGGCTGTATGCGCTGGGCCCCGCCTATGCCGGCAACGCGCTGATCGGCCTGCGCTCCTATTGCGAGCACCAGTGGCACGAAACGCCCGACGGCCGGACGATCATCGTGGAACGATCGCTGCTGTCACTGCTGTTTCTCTACAACAACCTGCACGTCGTCCATCACGCCCGCCCCGGCGAACCCTGGTTCCGCATGCCCGGCCTCTACGCGCAGGACCGCGCAGGATGGCAGGCCCGCAACCGGGGCTACGTCTATCGCGGCTATCGCACCATCATCCGGCGGTATTTCCTGCGCCCCAAGGAACCCCTGCTGCACCCGGTCTCCCCGGGCGGACCCCGGCCATGAACTTCGTTGCCGCCCTGCCGATGTATGATCTTCCGGAGGAACGCGCGGCCGTCGACGCCGCCTGGCATCAACTGCGCGACGCACTGCGGCAGCGCGGTATCCCCGCCCCGCAAGACCTCGCCCGACGCAACGTGGATCTGCCGGCGGTGCCCGGCGGAATCAGAGATGCCTCGGGCACCCTTATCGCGCCCGATCCGGCAACGCTGCCGCCCGAGGCGTTCGATCTGCACGTTCTCTGGCGTCATCCGGCCCTGCTGCTCGGCGAAACCTGCTGGGGCCCGCTCGACCGGGGCCTGAAACCCTTCGTGCATGTCGTCGCCCAGAACAGCTACGACGGCCTGACGGGCGGCGACGGCCCCCTCTATCGCAGCGCGATCGTCGAACGCCGTCACGCAGGCGGCGCGGCCGACATATCCCCCGATCACGCCGCAGCCCCCATCCTGCCCCCATTGGCCGGGCGTCGCTTCGCCTTCAACGCGGCGGACTCCCGCTCCGGCTACCTGTCCTTGGTGCACGATCTGGCGGCACGCGGCGCGTCCATGGCGCTCTTCTCCCGCACGATCCAGACCGGCAGCCACCTGTCTTCCCTGCACCGGGTGGCACAAGGCGCGGCCGACCTGGCCGCGATCGACTGCCGAAGCTGGGCCTTGGCGCAGCGCCACCATCCGTCTCTCGCGGCCGGACTGCGCGTAACCGGCTGGACCAGCCCCTCCACCGGCCTGCCATTCATCTGCTCGGCATCCCTGCCGGAGGACGTCAGGCGCACCGTCGTGCAGGCAGCGCGATGTTGGCAGCCCGCCTCCCGCTGACCGTTTCCGCATGATCGTTGCTGTGCTGTTTGCGCGACACTTCCGGGGCCAATGATCCCGTCAGGGATTCAGGCCGGATCGCCGCCATGGCGTCGCGCGTTCCATCGGCCACGCAGAGATCCACGCTATTTTTCGCCTTTCAAAGAGTCTCACAATGACCCGACAGAAACTTGCACGTTCCACGATCCTGAGCGGCGTGATCATGATCCCCGCCTTCCTGCCGGGCCATGCGGCGAAGGCTGCCGACAGGCCCGCGCATGCCGCGCCCGGCCACCCGATTGCACACGTGCGGACACCCGCCGCCAAGGCGTCCCCTCCGCCGGCGGCACATGAAGAGATCGCGGTCTTCGGCCACGGTTCCACCCGGCAGATGACCAGCATCACCCGCACCATGATGCAGCAGAGCGTGCCCGGCACGTCCCCGCTCAAGGTCCTCAGCCAGCTTCCCGGCGTGGTGTACCAGTCGGCGGACCCGTTCGGCGCCTATGAATATTCAAGCCAGATCTTCATGCGCGGCTTCAGCCAGTCGCAACTCGGTTTCACGCTGGATGACATTCCGCTGGGCGACCAGCAGTTCAACAATTACAACGGCCTCAGCGTGACCCGTTCGATCATTTCCGACAATGTCGGCGGCGTCGATGTCTCGCAGGGCGCAGGCGCGATCGACGTCGCATCCACCAGCAATCTCGGCGGCGCCATCCAGATCCATTCCATCGACCCGTCCCACAGGCGCGGCGGCACGGTCAGCCAGACATTCGGCAGCAATGCCGCCATGCGCACTTATATCCGGCTGGAAAGCGGCGACCTCAACAAGACCGGCACCCGTTTCTACGTCTCCTACGCGCGCACCAACATGAATCTGTGGAAAGGCGGCGGTTACAATTATTCGGATCAGGTCAACGCCAAGCTCGTCCAGCCGCTGGCCCGCAATTCGTCGCTCAAGCTGTTCTTCGACTGGAGTTCGACGCAGCAATTCGACTATCAGGACATGACGACGAACTACCTGCACACGGTCGGCCCCAGACTGGCCAATTACTATCCCGACTACACAGCCGCCTACAGGGCCGCACAAGGCACCTATCCCGCGTCCTTCCTGGCCACCAACGACCCGTTCGACGCCGCCTATTACGCCGGCACGGCCAACCGCGTCGATTACCTGGGCGGCCTGACGCTGGACGAGAACCTGACCGACCGGCTGAACTGGAAAACCACCCTCTACGGCCACGCCGATACCGGCTACAGCACCTGGACCACGCCCTACATGCCCTCGCCGAACGGCGCGCCGCTGTCACAGCGTATCCAGACCCCGCAGGTCGCCCGCGGCGGCTTCCAGACGGCCCTCAGCTACACGATCGCCCGCAACACCATCAATGCCGGCGTCTGGTACGAATACGGAACTTTCAACGAAGGCCGCTATTTTACCGAAGCCCCCCTGCTGGGCGAAGGCACGCTGGGCAACCCCACAAACGGTTTCCCCGGCGACAAGGTCTTTGCCCATCCCTGGCAGGAAGCGTTCTCGTCCAACACCTTCGTCTTCCATCTTCAGGATACCTACCGCGTCACGGACACGCTGACGGTCAATGCCGGCTTCAAATCCATGATCGTCAACGCGGGCAACAACGTCTCCACGCAGGACCCGTCGATCAATGGCGGCCAAGTCGCGCAGGGGCGGCTGGAGGCCTCGAACGCCTTCCTGCCGCAACTCTCGGCCAACTGGCGTTTCCTGCCGCATAACGAACTGTTCTTCGACGTCTCGCACAACATGCGCAGCTTCCCCCAGGACGGCTACGGCACCAATGTCTCGGCCACGCCATGGACCGCCTCCCAGACCGCGTTCCAGAGCACGAAGAACGCGCTGCGTCCCGAAACCGACTGGGTGTACGAGGGCGGATACCGCTTCACCACGCCGCTGGTCAGCGCCCTGGCCTCGCTCTACCGCATCAATTTCTCCAATCGCCTGCAACTCATCACCAGCCGGGCGGGCATCAACCCCATCACGGCGGTGCAGAATGTCGGTGGCGTCACCACCAACGGCGCGGAAGCCAGCGTGACCATCCGCCCGCTGGACGGGCTGTCGATCTACAATTCCTTTTCCTACGCCCACTCGACCTACGATCAGAACGTCACGACCGGCGGCATCGTGCAGCCGATCCGGGGCAAACTGGTGCCGAATTATCCGCAATTCATGTACAAGGGGAATATCAGCTACCGCATCGGCCGTTTCACGGCGCATGTCGATGGCAGCTATCTGTCCAGCCGCCAGTTGACCTACACGAACGACCTGCACGTCCCCGGTTATTTCCTGGCCAATTTCGGCGCCCGTTATGATTTCGGTGCCGTCGGCTTCCTCAAGGGCGTCACGGCGAGTTTCAACATCTACAATCTGGCCAACAAGACCTACGTTGCCACCACAAACGAACTGGGCAACAATTTCGTGGACACCGGCTACAATTATTTCCTGATGGGCGCCCCGCGCCAGTTCTTCGGCACCATCAGCGCAAATTTCTGACAAGGAAAGACCCTGATCCGTTCAGGAAAATTACCTGTTTCAGTAACAGGCTCCCGAACGAATCAGGGTCTCCCGGTTCCCCTGCTCGAAGAGGCGCGGGTTCAGAACGGCGGTGCCGGCACATTCGCCCCCACAAAGGGTCCGACCACGATCAACTGGTTGGTCACCGACGTCACCCCCGGCGTGTTCTCCGCCGCTACCTGCGCCGCCGGTATCAGCCGCTCGTCGGTCACCGCACCGCTGAGGATAACGGCCCCGCGATAGGTTTCGACCTTGACCAGATCCCGCACCGAAGCCCCCAGCCCGCGTTCCAGCGACGCCTCGACCGCTTCGCGGATCATGGTGTCATCGGTGGCGTCGGGCGGTTCGGCGGCCAGGGGCAGCAGGGCACGCAGCACGTCTGCCCGGGCGAGGATGCCGATCACCCGTCCGTTCTCAATTACGGGCAGGCGCCGGACATGGCGGACGGCCATCATGTCGATGGCGTCGGACAGCCGGGCATCCGGCTCGATGGTCGCCGGCTGCTCGGTCATGACGTTGGCGACCTTGCGGCCGTGGGTATGCACATAGTCCTCAGCCCGCCGACCGGGCGAGAGGAACAGATCCTTCAGCCAGGAATGGGCACCGACGGTTCCCAGTTCATGCCGGCGCAACAGGTCGCCTTCGGTGACGATGCCGACCAGTTCGCCCTGCGCGGTGGTAACGGGCAACCCGCTAATTCTGCGCTCCAGCATCAACTGGATCGCGTCGGAGATGCCCTGCGTCGGTTCGACGCAGAACACCGGTGATGTCATGATGTCCCGGACTCTCATGGCGTGCAGCCTTTGCTAGAGACACACCGATGGTGGGCATGCTGCCCCGGCTCTGCAATCGCGGTCCGGATTTTGTGAACAGGCGCCCGTCCCGATCAGCCGAACCGTTCGCCCACCAGTTCCTCGCTCTCCGCCCACAGCGCCTCGGCCCGCGCCGGATCGACGGCATAAGCCCGCACGCCACCATCCATCAGCCCGCTCGTCGAGTCGTCGGGCACCACGGCGCTCACATGGCAATCCTCGCAATAATGGCCGCCGACAGCATCGGCATCCGCCACCACGCCGGCCCAGACCGAGGTCGCGGCCCCCTGCGGAATGGTCTTGAACTGGAAGGGCGGCTTGCCCTCGGCGGTGGCGCGTTCGTTGATCTGTGCCATCATGGCCTCGATCTCCCCGGCACCCATATGGCGCACCAGTTCCGTCATGATTCCGCCGGGATGCACGGCCGTCGCCCGTACGCCCCGTGCCCGATGCCGCGCATCGAACGCCACCGCGAACAGGATGTTGGCGGTCTTGGACCGCCCATAGGCCACGAACGGCTCATATGGCGTCCGCTCGAAATTCGGATCGTCCAGATCGACATCGGCAAAGCGATGGCCCGCCGAGGCCAGATTGACCAGCCGCGCACCGGATTTCATCAGCCCGGCAATCCGGTTGACCAGCACGAAATGCCCCAGATGATTGGTGCCGAACTGCGTCTCGAACCCGTCTTTGGTGTGGCCGAACGGCGTCGCCATCACGCCCGCATTGGCAATCACCAGGTCGAAGGGCAGGGCCTGCGTCTTCAGCGCATCGGCACAGGCGCGCACGCTGGCCAGGTCCGCCAGGTCCAGCGCGACCAGTTCCAGCGCCCCGCCGCCACGCGCCGCATCCGCACGCGCCTGTTCGGTCGCCCGTTGCGCCTTGTCCAGGTCGCGCGCAGTCCCCACCACATGCGCGCCATGGGCCGCCAGTGCGCGCGCCGTCTCGACCCCGAGCCCGGCCGAAACACCAGTCACCAGCACGCGCCGGCCCGCGAGGGAAACACCGGAAAGAACATCCTCGGTCGTGGACGTCGCGCCAAAATCCTGTGCCATCATTGGCCTCCAGCAGAAAAGGGAGTTATGTGGAAGCATGCTCCGCTTATTGATATGCGGAGCATTCCTCCGTTTAACAAGGGGCAGATGGGGTGGACGGAGAAAAAATATCGCGCCGCAAGCCGCGCAGCGACGGCCAGCGCAACCGGCAGCGCCTGCTGGATGTCGCAAAGGCCGCCTTCCACGCGGGCGAAACCGACATCCCGCTGGACGAGGTCGCCCGTCGTGCAGAGGTCGGAATCGGCACGCTCTACCGCCATTTCGCCAGCCGAGACGCTCTGATCGAGGCGATCTACCGCAACGAACTGGACCGCCTCGCCGTCGCCGCAGTAGACCTCGCCAACACGCATCCGCCGGTCGAGGCCCTGCGCGCATGGATGCTGCTGTTCGTGGACTACATCGCCGCCAAGCAGGTGATCGCGCCCGCCCTGAACGCGCTGGTGGGCGGCCCCACCGCGCTCTACGCGGCCTCGGCGGACGTCATCAAGGCCACCATCGACGCGCTGGTGGCGCGCGCGGTGCAAAGCGGCGACATCCGTCCCGACCTCGACCCGCTGGATTTCCTGCGCGCCCTGGTCGGCGTCTCCAACGTCGCGGCCGCCCCGGGCTGGGAAGCCAGCGCCCGGCGTCTTGTCGATATCCTCATCGCCGGTTCAAGGCCTCTTTCGCGTTGACGAAGTATAGAGTCATTTCTCACGGCGCCGATGTGGTCCCTGTGTCGGCACCGTCAGTGCGTCGGCCCTGACGCACGGAGAAAAAAATCCACCGACAATATTGCCGACCGAAACCGGTCGGTCGCAGTCTTGGCCAGGACGAATTGATACAGGTGTACACGAATACAGACATATTTCTCACTTGCAACCTGACCGTATATGTTTATTTTCCGAGTAGCCAACGCTTCAAATAAAAGTTTGATACCGAATTTAATCATAACTTAAGTATTTGGATCGCGACCGGACTGGTCGCGGGCAATCCCATCTGTATACTGATGCAGCAATGTATCATCCGACTAACCGATCCCGTCTCCGAGACGCCACCCATTCCCGCCACGTCATTCTCGACACCCTCGTCGGCAGGATAGACAGCGCCGCTGCCTATCTTGCCTATCTGTCCGGGATCGCAGCATTCCGCATCAGCGCCGAACAGGCCCTTCAGGCCGGCCCATGGCCCGACATTCTCCAGGGCTGGCAGCCGCAGCGTCTCACGCCTTTCCTCATGCAGGATCTCGCCGACCTGGCACTTCCCCCTCCGCCCCCGATCGCCATGCCGCCGCTCGAAACCGCCCCCGCTACGGCGGGCATGCTCTATGTGCTCGAGGGCTCCTCACTCGGTGCGCGCATTCTGGTCAGACAGGCTGCGGATCAGGGCTTCACGGCAACCCACGGCGCACGCCATCTGGCCGCTCAGGCCGATCGTCATTCCCCGTGGAAGGATTTTGTCAGCCGTCTCGACCAGCTACCCGCCGGATCGTGCGCGGCAGACCGCGCCGCCATGTAGACATTCGATTCCGCCATCCTCGCGATGCAATCCGTCGCGCCCTCTCAGATTCAGAAAAAACCATGACAAAGCAGGACATCAAGCCGATCGTCTTCGGCCAGGCGGACCTGACGAACTGCGATCGCGAACCCATCCACATCCCCGCCAGCATTCAGCCTGCGGGATGCATGATGGTATTCGCCGGGTCCGGCCCCGAACTCGTCGCATTTTCTCAAAATGCCGCCGATTTCCTGCAATGTCCTCCGCTGCATCACGGCATGACACTGGAACAGTGTGTCGGACACGCCGCCTCCCTCATCCGCGCCCTGGCCGATAACGGCAATACGACCTACCCGGAAATCGCCTTCAATGTCGCCTTTCCCGGCGACCGGCGGTGTGACGTCGCGGTCCACCGGTCGCGCGACAGCATCATCGTGGAGTGCGAGCCCGCCACTCCGGAGCAGATGCACGCCCGCCTCGTCGTGAAACAGCGCAAGCTCCTCGAATGCGCGCGCGATCCGCAGGACAAGATGTCGCTCCTGCGCGAGGTCGCCGCGTCGATCCGCCAGATGTTCGGCTATGACCGGGTGATGGTGTACCGCTTCGCCCCCGACTGGTCCGGCCAGGTCATTGTCGAAGACCGCCGCGACGATCTGGAAAGTTTTCTCGGCCAGCATTTCCCCAGCAGCGATATCCCCGCCCAGGCCCGGGAACTCTACCGGCGCTCGCTCATCCGCGTGATCGGCGACGCCCATTACCAGCCCGTACCGATGGTCGAACAGCCGGGTGCCGCGCCGCTTGACATGTCCTTCATGCATCTGCGCGCCGTCTCTCCCATCCATTGCGAATATCTCATCAATATGGGGGTCCACGCCTCCATGTCGGTCTCCCTGATCGTCGATGGCAGGCTCTGGGGCCTCATCGCCTGCCACCATTACAGCCCGCGTTCCCTGTTCATGGCAGAGCGGATCGCCGCGAAAATGATCGGCGAATTCATCGGCTTGCAGGTCGTCGCCCTCCACCGCTCGCGTCGTCTCAGGCTCGCGCAGGCCGCACAGCGCTTTCTGTCGCGGTTCCTGGACGATACGTCCGGGATGACGGACCTGCTGCCCCGCGCCCGGAAATACCTCGTCGAACTACCGGGTCTCATTTCCTGCGACGGCAGCGGCGTCCTCAGCGGACAGCGATGGATTTCGGTCGGGCGGGCCTTGCCGGAAGCCGATGTCCGCACTCTCGTCGCCCACGCGGGCACCGCCACCAGCAACCAGCTCTGGCACAGCGACTGCCTGACACGGGACTGTCCGGCCCTGCCGCCGTCGGATCTCTGCGGTGCCCTGATCATTCCCTTCTTTCCCGAAAAGGAAGACTGCCTGGTTCTTTTCCGGCGCGAATGGGCGCACACGGTGGTATGGGGCGGCGACCCCGAAAAGACCTACAGCACCGGCCCCCACGGCATCCGCCTGACGCCGCGCCGCAGCTTCGAAATCTGGACCGAGGAGGTCAGGCAGCATTCCGCCTCCTGGTCGGCGGATAATGTCGAGGTTGCGGGGCTGTTCCGTTCGGCCCTGATGGAAGTTGCTGCCCGATCCAACTGGATGAAGCTGCAGGAAACCCTCATTGCGGACAGAACCCAGCGCATTCTCAATGACGAACTCAATCACCGCGTCAAGAATGTGTTGTCCGTTGTCCGCTCGCTCGTCGCGCGCCTGCCCCCGCGTCAGGACAGCGTGGCCGACTACCGCAGGACGATCCAGGGCCGCATCAAGGCCCTGGCCCATGCGCACGACCTTGCCATCGGCGCCTCGGCCGATATGTCCCTCCATAACCTGCTGGCTACGGAACTCGCTCCCTATGCGTCGGGCGAAGGCAAGATCGCCCTGAGCGGCCCAGATATCCGTCTGACCGAACGCGCGTTGACCCTGCTCGCCCTGCTGTTCCACGAACTGACGACCAACGCCGTCAAATACGGCGCACTTTCCATCCCGTCAGGCCGAGTGACCGTACGCTGGACGCATGATGCCGCATCGGGCATCTGCACGATCCACTGGGCAGAACGAGACGGCCCCCCCGTCCAGGCACCGGACCGCTCCGGCTTCGGCAGCCTGCTGATCGATCGCGCTGTCAGCCACGATCTGCAGGGCACCGCCCGGCGTCGTTTCGACCCGGAAGGCGTCACGGTGGATATAAGCCTGCCCGCCGCCGCCATCATGCGCGACGCGCCGCTCGCCAACCGGAAGGCATCCACCCCGAAAGAGACCCCTCCCGAACCGTCGCCCCGCCCGGAAGACCTGCTGCGCGGCAGGAATATCCTGATCCTGGAAGATGAATTTCTGATCGCGGCCGATCTGGAGATGACGCTTCTGTCCGATCTCGAAGCCGATGTCTTCCTCGCGCCGGATATCCAGACGGCCGAGAACCTGCTGAAGACACAGAAGATCGACTGCGCGATCCTCGATATGAACGTGCAGGGCCTCAGTTCCGCACCTGTCGCCGGCCTCCTGACAGAGAAGGGCATCCCGTTTCTCTTCGCAACGGGCTACGGCAGCGAAAAACTTGCGACGCCGTCGTTCACCGGCGTGCCGATCCTGCACAAGCCCTACACTCCGACCGAGGCCATCGCCGCCCTCGCCACCCTGGTGATGGGGCGCACCTAAAACGCCGCGCGCAACACCGCCTTGCCGTCATGGGGCCCGGAAAACCAGGCCCCTCATCGCGCGGCGCGTGTCGGGGCGGGCAGGGCGTCATGCCCAGCCACGTCCCGATTGTAGCCTGTCCCCCGCAGGCGTGCCTCCAGGGAGAGGCGGCGCCTGCCGAACCAGAGAACGAGACCGCTCACCAGTACCCCGATCGTGCCGAGGTCCAGCAGCGCCCAGATCACCTTCAGCGGCGCCGCACCATAATCGCCGAAATGCAGAGGGCGCGATAGCTCCACGGCGCGCAGATACCACGGCATCCGCACCACCACCGCCACTGCACCGGTTCGGGCATCGACCAGGATCGGCGTGAAAAGCCGACTGGTCAGCGGCGTCGTGCCTTTCGCCCACATGGCATAGTGATAAGGCGTCCCGAAACGGGAGCCGGGGAAGATGGTGCTGATCACGCGCCGTCCCGGTACAGCGGCCTGCGCGGCGCGAAATGCCGCATCCAGCGACGTCAGTTCGGCTGGCGCGACGGCGGCCCGCCCCTGCCAGGGGCGCAGCATGGCCTGCACGTCCGACGCCTGCCACAGCGCGAACAAGGGGGTGGAGAATTCGTTCATCACGCCCGTCAGTCCGATCATCCCCATCCACACGGTCAGGACGATCCCCAGCAGGTTATGCAGGTCCAGCCAGCGCAGGCGCGCGGCTCGCCTGGTACGGACGGTGCCGAACCGCAGCCGCCGCATGAACGGTCCGTAAAGCACCACTCCGGACACGACCGCCAGTACAAAAACCACTCCCACCAGCGCGAGGAAAAGCGTGCCCCCCAGCCCGGTAAGCAACGTTCCGTGCAGATGCAGAATTACGGTCAGGAAGCCCGCGCCCATGGCGGCCGGGGCGCTGCTGTCGCGCAGCACCGCCCCGGTATGGGCATCGAATTTCATGGTATGACCGGTGGCGGGACGGGTGTTATAGCGCTCCCACGACGGAGCAAGGCCGACCACCACCTGCGGTTCGTCATCATCCACGAAAACGGACGTGACGACATCGTGCGGATAATGCCGCCGCGCCACCGCCAGCAGACGATCCAGCGGCACTGGCGGCGTATCGGAGGCGACCTGTGCATAAGGCCGCGAATCATCGACCCAGGCCCCGATCTCTTCGTGAAAGACCAGCGGCAGCCCGGTCACGCAGATCACCAGCAGAAACAGCGTGCATAGCAGGCTGGTCCATTTATGAACCAGAAACCACGCCCTCAGGTTCCGGGTCGCCATGCTCACCACCGGACCCGGATCGACCCCAGCGCCATCCGTCCCATCGACCAGGTGCAGTTGCCGGTATTGCAGATGGCGACCCGCCGGTTGGCGATATTGTTGACGTTGAGCTGCGCCGTGACGGGGCCGAACGTCTTCCGCAGATTGATGTCGAACAGCGTCAGCGCGTCATTGTGCTGCGTATTGGCGACATCCGCCCAGTTCTTGTCGGTAAAGCGCACGCCCCCGCCGATCCCGAGATCCCTGAACATGCCGCCCGGCACGGTGTACATCAGGAACAGTGACGCCGCGTTCTTCGGCACGGCGACCGGGACCTTGCCCTGCGCCGTGTTGCTGCGCATGTTCTTCGCCTCGGTATAGGTATATTGCGCCATCGCGCTCAACCCGTTGCCCAGCGACATCACGCCCTCGATTTCAGCACCGCGCGAACGCACCTCGCCAGTCTGGATGCTGTAGCGGACATTGTCCAGATCGGTCGTCAGCACGTTCTTCTCGTGCAGGTCATACACATCCGCGGTGATGGAGCCGTTGAAATCGTGCGGCTGGTATTTCACGCCCAGTTCATACTGGTCCCCCCGCGTCGGTGCGAAAGCCCGCGTACCACGCGCGGGCGACGTCGTGCCCGATGTCGGCAAAAAGGATGTCGAATAGCTGAAATAGGGCGCAACCCCGCTGTCGAACAGATACAGCAGCGAGGCACGCCCGGTAAAGGCACGCGGATTGTTGGTGGTCGTCACCCCCGTCAGTTGATTGCGCGAACTGGTGGCCACGATGTCCTCGCGCCCGCCCAGCAGCACATGCCACCGGTTCCAGACCAGTTGCTCCTGCCCGTACAGGCCCACCTGGTCGATCGTCTGGTACGTGTGCGACTGGGTCGTCAGGTTCCCGATCGCAACCTGCCCATAGACCGGATGGGTCAGGCTGCGCGGCATCAGCGTGGCGAAGGTATCGTTGCCCTCGCTATATGCGCTGTCCAGACGTTGCCTGAAATAATCGACGCCGAACAGAAACGTATGCTTCACCGGTCCGGTATAGAAACGGAACTGCGCCTGGTTGTCGATGTTCGTGCCTTCCAGGCGTTCCCGCCAGCGCCCGCTATACAGCCCGATTTCCGTCGGACCCAGTACCGCCCCGGCGTCCGTAAACTCGCCATCGAAAAACACCCGCCCATAGCGCAGGTTCTGCCGAAGGGTGACAACATCGTTTACCCGATGCTCCAGCTTGTATCCGAAATAATATTGCTGCTGGCGCAGGGCATCGAACGCGGGATCGCCCAGCCGCACATGCGTCAGGCCCTGGACCGATCGGTAGTAATACGGCCACATCGGATAAAGGTTTTTCTGATATTCTCCAAACAGCGTCAGACTCGTCCGCGCCCCCAGCCTTATCGTCAGCGAGGGGGCGATGGCAATGCGGTTGTCCTTGGTCTGCGGCACCTGCGTATCGCTGTCGCGCACCAGGCCGGTTATCCGGCCGCGATAGAGGCCCTGTGCATCCAGTGCCCCGCCAAGGTCGAACTCGCCCTGGAAGCGATTCCAGTTGCCCAGCACCATCGTCACCTCCCGCGTCGGCGTCGCCGTCGGCAGCTTGCTGACGAAATTGACCAGGCCGCCCGGATTGTTCGATCCATAAAGAACCGATGTCGGGCCACGAAATACCTCGATCCGCTCGGCCTCGTAAGGCTCGCTGCGAAACTGCGCGAAAGAGCCGTTGGCGAAGCGCATGCCGTCGCGATAATTGCCATAGGTACTGGCCCCGAACCCACGCAGCATGAACTGGTCATAGCGTGAATCGAACCCGTAGGGCTGGCTCTGCACGCCCGACGTATAGGCCAGCACCTGCGAGACGCTCTGCGCCCCGGTATCGACGATGAAATCGCGCGACAGGACCGAAACCGACTGCGCCGTCTCGATCAGCGGCGTATCGGTCTTGGTGCCGGTATTGCTGACATGCGCCACATAGCCCCGCACCGGCCCCGTCGCCGTTTCCGCCAGCCCGCGCCCGCCGCGAAGAGGGGCCGTGCCGCCCACACGCACCGGCGCCAGCGTGATGGTGGCGGAATCCCGGCCCAGCGTCACGACATTCCCGGTCTGCCGGGCGGTCAGGCCAGTCCCGCCGAGCAACCGTGACAGCGCCTGCGCGGCCGTCATCTGCCCGGTCACACCGGGGGAGGAGAGCCCACGTACGACGGACGTCTCCACCGAAACCTGCCGGCCGGCCTGCGCCCCGAACGCCGTCAGCGCCCGGTCCAGCGGCCCCGCCGGAATCGAAAAGCGCCTTACCGGCTCGCCGGTCCCGCCCTGCGCGGGCAACGCCGCCTGCGCCAGGGCAGGGGAAAGACCGACCACCGGTGCCAGCGCGGAGCCCGCCAGCAGAAGCGCGGCCAGCAGCGTTCGCTGGATTTCATCATGCCTGTTCAGCCGCACCACCATCGTCCCTTGCCTTGTCAAAACCAGCAGGGGCGCCGCACGTCATGCGACTGCATCGCAGTTTCATCCCCTGCCTGAAGAACGGATGCCGGAAGAATTTTTTCCGTTCTTTTTTGGCAGCCCGTCACCGAGGGGAAGGGAAGGTCACGCAATCAGCGGCTTGAGATCACCACCAGCCAGGGCGTGACACGCCGCACCATCATGCCCTCATGGGCCTGTGCCAACGCCCCCAGCGCGCCGACCGGGTCGCGCAGGTCATACACGCCCGTCACATGACGGGCGGCGAAACGGGCATTGGCCAGAATGATGATGCCGCTGAAATACGGGCGGAACTGGTCGACGACTTCGGAAACGGGCCGATCACTGACGATCAATTGCCCGCGCCGCCACGCCGCGATCTCGCTTTCGGTGGCCTCGCCCCGCTGGACGCCGCCGGACCAGCCGATCCGTGCCCACTGGCCTGCCCCCAGCCGTTCGGACACAGGCGGCGCTGCGCCCCCTTCCGCCTGTACCGCACCATGCGCCACGGCAATGTCGGTGCTGCCCTCGCCGAACGCGACTTCGAATCCGGTGCCCAGATCGGTGGTGCGCACCCCATGGGCCTCCACGACGAACGGATGGGCACCGTCATGCGTCACCTCGAAGAACGCCCGTCCCTTCAGCAGCCGGACCCGTCGTACTCCCCCGCTATACTGCACGGCAATCGCGCTGCCCGGACCAAGCGCCACGTCCGTGCCATCGGCCAGCCGCACCGACCGCTCCTGCCCGGTGCCCGTGGCGTAGTCGGCCTGCCACCACAGCGTCAGGCGGGGCACCGCCACCAGCGCCAGGCACGCCGCAAGCGCGCAGGCGGCCCCATAGGCGGGCAGCCTGCGCAGCGCCATGGCCCGCCGGGAGGGCAGGGGGGCCACGCTGTCGGCCACATCCCGCGCCTCGAACACCCGCACGGCTGCGCCATCCTGGGCCGAGGCCGGGCCGATCAGGTCATAGGCGCGTGCGCTCTCGGTCCAGGCCGCCCTGTTCGCCGGATGGGCGGAAAGCCACCGGGCGAAGCGCGCGCGCAACGCCGCATCGTCCGGTTCATCTTCAAGGAAGATGAGCCAGTCCGTCGCTTCCCGTGCTGCCCGTTCCTCTTCGCTTTCCGCGCCGCGTGCCATGCCTCGACCGATATCAAACGTCCCGCGCGCCTTGCGTACCGCGCAGGGACAAGCTGGTCCCTCTTACAGGTAACGAAACCTGACGGGATTTTTTCTATGGAAAACCATAAAGTGGAAAAGCCATGTGCCGGAAGGCCATGCCAGAGGATCACCCGGGCGATTTCAGGCGGCGGCGGCAATGCGCCACGCCCTCGGCAATCAGCGTGTGGGTGCGCGTCACGGAAATCCCCAGCCGTTCCGCCACCTCCCGCGTCTTCAGTCCTTCCAGGCGATGCAGTTCCACCGCGCGCCGTGTCCGCTGCGGCAACTCCGCCAGCGCCTCCTGCACGATCGCCAGTTGCTGCCGATGCAGAATCTCCGCTTCCGGTGCCGGCCGGTCGTCCGGCCGCGAAAGCGTTGTTTCGGGCGTCGATGCGGCAACCAGATAGCGGCCGCGGCTGACCTGCGCGCGATGCCCGTCCACCACGATATTGCGCACGATCCGGAACAGATAGCGCAGCGGCTCCCTCAGCGCACCGGGGTCGGCAGCCCCCGAAAAGCGGATCCAGGCTTCCTGCACCACATCCTCGCTCTGCGCGGCGCTGCCCAGCATCGTCGTGGCATAATCCACCAGCCGCTGCCGATGGGTCATGAACAGGTCAAGATTATCCTTCTCACTGCCCACGCATGCCATCCAATCCGCAAGACGACCCGCCATCAGGCCATCCGGCCAGAACTAAGAACAATTCTCAGGTGTCGCTACGCCAAGGCATGGCCGAATGCAAGCGGAATGGAAACCGGACTGCCCCGCATGTATTGCGATTAATTATCAATTCCTATAGCAAGACCGAAGGCTTACCGGTACAGACCCGACAAGATGAACGCCAACGCCACGATTCTGACGGAGCTTCTGCTGAAGGAGCGTCCCTCGCTCCTCCGCCTCATCCGGCGCATCGTCGGCACCACCTCCGACGCCGAAGACGTCACCCAGACCCTCTGGCTGCGCATCCAGACGGTGACCGATACCCCCCCGATCAACGACAAGCAGGCCTATCTCTACCGCCTCGCCCGCAACGTCGCCCTGGATCGTCTCAGGGCAGGGGAGAGACGGGAGGCCCTGTTCGCCTCCGGCCCGATTTCCGAGGAAATCGCAGCCCCGGTCCCGTCGGCCGAGCGGCACCTGATCGACCAGGAAAGCCTCGGCATCGTCCTGGCCGCGATCGCTGGCCTGTCCCCTCGTTGTCGGGAGGTCTTCATCCTGCGAAAGATCGAAAATCTCCGGGTCGTGGACATCGCCGAACGCCTGGGCATCTCGCCCAGCATGGTCACCCGCCATCTCCAGAATGCCCTGACGCACTGCATGGCGCGCCTCGCCGACACCGAAACCGGTGCCGACGCCTCGTGATGCAGTGCTTCACAAGCGGCCCCCCTGTTCTCTACAAAGCCTGATTGATGACCCCACCCTCCGCACAGATCGACGACGAAGCGGCAAGCTGGGTCATCCGGCAGGATTCAGACGCCCTTTCTCCTTCCGAGGAGCAGCAACTGTATGCCTGGCTCCAGGCGGACACGGCCCACGCCGAAGCCTACGCCAGGGCCCGCAAAACCTGGGGCGCCATGGGGGCCCCCGCCGTAACCCGCACGCTCGCCCGGCAGCCAGCTGCGCCACTCCCTTCCGCGGCGTCCCCACCGTCACGCGCCGTCCGTCCGCCCCTGCGCCGCCGGCACCAGGCCATGGCGCTCGCGGCTTGCGTCGTCCTGGGCGTCTCCTTGCAGGGCCGGTCCCTGCTGATCTGGTGGCAGGCCAGCGCGTGCACGCCGGTCGGCGAAATCCGCACCATCACGCTGGCGGATGGCTCGCGCGTCCAACTGGACAGCGACAGCGCCATCGCGGTCGATGACACGCCCGGTCAGCGCCGCATCCGCCTGCTGAAAGGCGAGGCCGCCTTCACCGTCGCGCCCGACCCGTCCCACCCCTTCACCGTCGCGGCCGCCCAGGGCACGACAACGGCCCTGGGTACCCGCTTCATCGTCAGGCGCGACGGCAGCCGGACCGATATCCTGGTCACGGAACATCGCGTCCACGTCGTCGCCCAGCACCAGGGCGGCCCTTCGGAGGAAGTGGTGCGCGAAGGCGAAGCGGCCACCTACGGCCCCGAAGGACTCTCGTCCCCGCATCCGGTGGATGTCGAAAGCGCGGCAGCCTGGACCCGCAATCGCCTGGTCTTCGTCGACCGCCCGCTTGGCGAGGTCATCGCCGAACTGTCCCGCTATCACCGGGGTTATATCCGTCTGGTCGGCACCGGGCTGCGCGACCTGCGCGTCAGCGGTTCCTTCGTGGCGACCGACCCGGTCGCCGCCATCGACACGCTGGAGCATTCAATGAACCTGCGCGTCACGAAGCTGACCAATGCGCTGATTCTCATCAGAAAATAAAATAATCCAAAAAAATCCCGCTCCGACAGGTTCGCGTTTTCGCAGCCCAGGCGTCATCCAGATGAGAGGCATTTGCAATAAGCAACATGCCACCGCGTGATGTCCGATCCGAAGAGGCCAATCGAAAGCGATGTTCCCTACGACTATTGACCACCGGAAGGGCGGGCTCGGAAGCCTCGCGGCCTGCCTCCTGCTCGCCACCGCCTGCATGCCCCCCGTCGCGGCGCATGCCGCCCCCGCCGCCCAGGCCGCAAGCCGGCAAAGCTACGATATCCCCGCCGGTCCGCTTGCCATCGCCCTCAACCGTTTCAGCGAAACAAGCAATATCCAGCTTGTGTATGACGCTTCCCTGACGCGCAACCTGCCCTCGCCCGGCCTCAGGGGAACGATGACCCCCGTCGACGCCCTGTCCCGCCTTCTTGCTGGCAGCGGCCTGTCCTACAAATTCACCGACGGTCGAACGGTCGTTCTCGCCAGGGCTAGTGCGGCCATCACGCTCGGCCCCGTCCGTGTCGGCGGCACCACGCGCCAGAGCCCAACCGGACCGGGTGTGGGCTATGTCGCGGAAAACACGATGGCGGGTACCAAGACCGACACATCGATCATGGAGATTCCGAATTCGATCTATGTGATCACGAAACAGGAAATGATCGACCAGCAGGCGCAGAACGTGCAGGAGGCGTTGCGATACAGCCCTGGAATCTATGCCGAACCAAACGGCACCTATGGCAACAACGCCCCCAGCACGGGCAATGGGTCAACCTCCATAGAGCAGCGCGGATTTTCAAGCTCGCAATTCGTCGATGGTCTTCTGACGAACTCTGGCAGCGCGGGAGAGACGCAGTTTCTCGAACGGGTAGAAGTCGTCAATGGGCCCACGTCGGTCATGTACGGGCAGACGACGCCAGGCGGCATGATCGCGATGAGCCTCAAGAAGCCAACGGACACGCCACTGCATCAGGTCTCCCTCGGGTTCGGTAATTGGGGGCGATATGAAGCAACATTCGATCTCAGCGACAAGATAACGAAGTCCGGCAATGTCCGTTACCGCATCGCAGCTATTGGCGTCACGCAAGGCACCCAGACGCATTATATCGATTATCACCGCGTGGGTGTCCTGCCGTCGATCACCTGGGACATCGATCGAAAGACGAGCCTCACAGTGCTGGGCGAATATATGTACACCCCCGGCGATGGTGCGAACTATAGCGGCCAGTTCCCGGAAAATGGCAGCCTCTTTCCCGGACCGCAGGGTAGAATACCGCGCAGTACGTTTTATGGCGCTAGAAACTACAATGAAACCGGCGCAACGGACGCCATGTTCGAATATCTGTTCAGGCACACATTCAACAAATATATCGAATTCAACCAGACGTTCCGATGGGAGAAATCGGATACGATCGGCAACGAGCTATCTGACAGCAGTGTGATTTCTTCCACGCAAAGGGAACTCGGCGAATGGGGACCGGGTATAGACCGTAATAAGACGATTGCTCTCGATAGTCGCCTGACGGGGAAAATCGATACGGGACCACTTTCGCATACATGGGTCGTAGGGTCTGATTTCCGTGAATATTCTTACGACAACATTCAGACGATAGATAACACAAGCGATATTGTTACGGATATATATAATCCTCATACTGTCTATACCCCTTGTCTTGATATATATTCTGAAAAATGCATGAACAGCAAAAGTATTTTTATATCAGATCGTTTTCAGGAGGGTGTCTATTTTCAGGATCAGATGAAATGGAAAGGTCTGTCGGTTCTTCTGGGCGGCCGCGAGGACTGGGTGAACTATGATAAATCGAAATCGCACACATTGAGTAACCAGAACGCAACGCATACCATTACCGACAAGCCGTCAACGGCGACGCCCCAGCCACAGCATGCGTTTACATGGCGTGCCGGATTGGTTTATCAGTTCAGATTCGGCCTCGCGCCTTATTTCAGCTATTCGACTTCATTTATCCCTCAAAGTTCTACAAATTTCCAAGGACAGCCCTTCGCGCCCCTGACAGGCCAGCAACTGGAAGCAGGTTTGAAATACAAGGTGCCGAACAAGGATATCCTGCTCACGGCAGCGGCCTTTCATATTGACGAGAATCATTACCTCATAACCGATCCCGCGCATTCCGGTTATAGCGAGGATGCCGGTCGTGTCAGGTCGCAGGGCTTCGAGGTCGCAGCGAATGCAAATGTCACCAGAGACCTGCGGCTGGTGGCGTCCTATACCTACACCGACATGCGTTTTGCCAAAACGAACAAGACGGCACAGAGATATGATCCTTACGCGCAATCCTATTACGGCAATGCGCTCTCGCAGCAGGGCATGTCCGTGCCGTATGTGCCACGAAACATGTTCTCCTTCTTTACCAATTACAGATTGCCTTCCCAGGCGATGAAAGGATTCGAGGTCAATTTCGGCGCCAGATATGTCGGCTTCACGTATTCGGACAGCGTGGAATCTTACAAGACGCGCCCCTACGTCCTGTTCGATGCAGGCGCCTCATATGATTTCGGCCAGAGGTTCTCATTGCTGAAAGGGTTGAAGGCACAACTCGCCATGTCCAATCTCGCAAACACCTATTACGTAACATCCTGTAGTTCGGATTTCGGCTGCTATGTCGGGCAGGGCCGGCGTGTTTATGGAAACCTGACCTATAATTGGTAACCATGTTCCTGCCGCGGAGGCTCACCGAAAATATGGGCCGCCCATCGGCAGATGTTTTCCCGATAATGATAAAGGGCGGAAACGGCTCTCGCGCCATCCCGGCGGCACAGGCAAGGGCCTTGTCCGTGCCTTCCGGAATTTGCGCGAGTCGTTCGTTGATGTTCTTCCGCATCACAGGGCGACACAATCAGAGAGGATGCGTGCCCGAAGGGCGGGGTTGACGTCGCCCGGCGTCAAACCGGCAGAGCGTCGCGGGCGCTACGACCCGAGTTTCTCTTCCCCATCATCGAAAACATCCTCGATATGCAGCGCGAAGAAGCGGGCCAGCTTGAACGCCAGCGGCAGGCTGGGGTCATAGCGCCCGGCCTCGATGGCATTGATGGTCTGGCGCGACACGTTCAACGCACTGCCAAGTGCTTCCTGCGACAGGCCCCGGGCCGTGCGCAGGGCGCGGATAGTGTTGTTCATCGGTAGCGCCGCGTGGCCACGGCCATCCCAAGCGACCACAGAACGGCCATGACGCCCCACACGAAAAACATCGACACCTTCGCAAACCCGACGGTTTCCAGAAACCCGTAGGAAAAGGTCACGATCGCGGTGCCGGCAAAGGCAAAGCCAAGCGCCTCGAACTGGATCCGGCGCTGCAATTCATCCATCCGGTGAAACTGCCGCACGATCACCCAGCACATCCCGCTACCGGGCACCATCGGGATCAACGCCGCGATCGGCTTTCCAATGCCGGTCGCGATCCCATCATTCAGCAGCAGCATAGAAAGCCTGATGGCCAGCACATAGAGCGCGAGGCACACACCAAGCTCGATCAGATACCGTCTTTTCGACTTCAACCGCGACATCAGGTCCGACATCAATCCCTCCTCATGTAAAGCACACTTTACATTCCTATCGGCGGCTGACTGATGGTGTCAAGTACGCTTTACATCAGGCCGATCCCCGTTTCGTGACCACCCACCCCGCCAGACGCGCTGGTATTTAATAGACGATCGGTCTAATAATGCCTTATGGACGCCACCGCACTCCCCCGTCGGCGCGGCCGCCCGCCCCGCGCACCAGACAGCCACGCGCAGACGCGCGAGCATCTGGTCCGCGCCGGTGTCGCGGCGTTGACCGAACAAGGCTTCACGGCCACCGGGCTCGACGGCCTGCTGCGTGCGGCCGGCGTGCCGAAAGGCTCGTTCTATTATTATTTCGAGAGCAAGGAGGCATTCGGCCTGGAACTGATCGACCGCTACGCCGCATATTTCGCGGCCAAGCTCGATCACTGGTTCGGGCAGGCGCAGGTGCCCCCACTGGAGCGGCTGCGTCATTTCGTGGCCGACGCGGCCGCCGGCATGGCCCGGCACGATTTCCGGCGCGGCTGCCTCATCGGCAATCTGGGTCAGGAACTGGCGGTACTGCCCGACACTTATCGCCAGGCCCTCTCGGCCGTACTGGCGTCATGGGAAACCCGGCTGGCCACCTGTCTGGCCGATCAATACGGGCAGGACGCCGCCCGCCGCTACGCGGCCTTCTTCTGGACCGGCTGGGAAGGTGCTGTGCTGCGCGCCCGGCTGGAACGCTCACCCCACCCGCTTCACCTGTTTCTGGATGGATTCGAGGCCATGGTCGGGCAGTGACGCTCGGCCGGCCGAAAGGAGATCAGACGATGTTCGATGCCGTGATAATCGAAAAATCCGCCGACGGCGCACAGGCGGTCCATGTTGGCCCGGTCGATGACGCGCGCCTGCCCGATGGCGACGTTACGGTAAGCGTCGAATGGTCGACGCTGAATTACAAGGATGCCCTGGCCATCACCGGGCGCGGCCCGATCGTGCGGCAATTCCCCATGGTCCCCGGCATCGACTTCGCCGGGGTGGTCGAATCCTCGTCCCGTGCCGATCTCCCGCCCGGCACGCGGGTGGTGCTGAACGGCTGGGGCGTGGGCGAGCGCTGGTGGGGCGGCCTGGCCGGAAGGGCGCGGGTGAAGGGCGAATGGCTGGTCAAACTGCCTGACGCATTCACCACGCGGCAGGCCATGGCCATCGGCACCGCCGGCTACACCGCCATGCTGTGCGTCATGGCGCTGGAACGGCAGGGCCTCACCCCGGCACAGGGTCCGGTCCTCGTCACCGGGGCCGCGGGCGGGGTGGGCAGCGTCGCCGTCATGCTGCTGGCCCGGCTGGGCTACCACGTCGCCGCCGTCACCGGCCGGCCGGAGGAGGAAGACTATCTGCGCGGCCTGGGCGCGGCCGAAATCCTGCCGCGCAGCGATTTCTCCAGCCCCGGCCGCCCGCTGGAAAAGGCGCGCTGGGCCGGCGCGGTCGATGTCGCGGGCGGCGTGGTGCTGGCCAATATCTGCGCGGCGATGCTGCCCGAAGGCGTGGTGACGGCCTGCGGCCTCGCAGCGGGCATGGACTTCCCCGCCACGGTCGCCCCCTTCATCCTGCGCGGCGTCACGCTGGTGGGCATCGACAGCGTCATGTGCCCCCAGCCCCGCAGGCTGGAAGCCTGGCGCCGCCTGGCCGAACTGATCGATCCAGAGAAGCTGGAAGCGATGGTCAATGAAATTGCGTTGGCTGACGTGCCGCAAACCGCTGCGGCGCTGCTCGATGGCGGGGTACGCGGCCGCGTCGTCGTCCGCGCCCCCTGATGCGTCGGTGGCGCGCCGTTACTCCGGCGCGCCGTCGAGATGCGAGTGAAAGCGCGGCCCGGCAAACGTCGCCAGCAGCGCGATGGCACAGCCCGCGCCCCCCACCACGATCATCAGCGCGGGCGCCAGGTCGCCGCCCAGCCCCAGTGCGATCCGGTGCTGGATCAGCCCGGTGCTGGCCGCGATCAGGTTCCCGCACTGATAGGCCACGCCAGGGAAGGTGGCGCGCACGTCAGAGGGCGAGAGTTCGTTCAGATAGGCCGGCACCACGCCCCAGGCCCCCTGGATGCAGAACTGGATCAGCACCGCCCCCACGGCAATCCACAGCGGCGTGGCCGAAAGCGCCCAGAGCGGCAGCAGCGGCAGAGCCAGTGCCGCGGCCAGAGCAATGGCCCGCGCCCGCCCGATCCGCTCCGACAGTGCGCCGAAGCACAGCCCGCCCGCAATGGCGGCGAGGTTATACAGCACCACGATCACGGTAATGGTCGGGTGCGGCAAATGCCGTTGCAGGGCCAGGAAGATTTTCGGAAACAGGTCCTGCGACCCATGGCTGAAGAAATTGAATGCCGCCATCAAACACACGGCATACACCACCAGCCCCCGGTAACGCCGCAGCACCGACAGCATGGACGGCTTCGCCGCGCGCGGCATCCCGGCCATCTGCTGCTGGCTGGCCAGCCACACCGGGCTTTCCTTCACGTAAAGCGCAACATAGATCACGGAAAGCCCGGTCGATGCCCCCAGCACGAACAGCCCCTGCCACCCCAGCGCCGGCAGCAGCAGGAACATCAGCGACGCCAGCAGATAGCCCGCCGGATACCCGGCCTGGAGCAGGCCCGATGCCGTGCCGCGCCAGTGCGGCGGCACGGTCTCCATGGTCAGCGAGGTCCCCACGCCCCATTCCCCGCCCAGCGCCACGCCAAACAGCAGCCGCAGCGCGAGAAAGATCGTCAGGTTCGGCGCGAAAGCCGAAAGCAGTTCGATGGTCGAATAGGTCACGATCGTCGCCATCAGGATCGGGCGGCGGCCGTACCGGTCGGCAGCCCGGCCGAACAGATACGCCCCGACCGGCCGGCTGATCAGTGTCAGCGTCGGCGCCAGCAGGATCGCCTCCAGCGAGGTCGCAAAGCTGTGGGCCACATTGTCCAGCGTAAACAGCACGATGAAGAAATCGCAGGCATCCAGCGTCCAGCCCAGAAAGCACGCGGCGATAATGTGCCGGGCGTCGCTCAGGCTGCGCAGCGGGGGCGCCGCGCCGGTCGGGGGCAGGGGGGTCATGATCGGGGCGGTTCCTTGTTGCTTTCCTCCGTTCTAGCGGCAACTGGCCCCGATGGCAGGGGGGGGCCGGCCCGGAAGGGAAAATGCCCGCTGCCCACCGTCCGGTCCCGATCGGCGAGGCGGCGAAAAGTTCGCATCACAAGTTCGCATTTCTCGCCGAACTGGCAGGATTCTTTCGAAGCAATCACTTTATCGTGATAGTGGTTCCCTGGCCCTTCCCCGTCGTTAGATTTTTTCAGAGGCCCGATCGGGCGCCTTCCTTTCCTCCTGACCAAGAAGGGTACGCGGCATGCACCGTCACCAGCAGGAACAGGAGCCATCGGGTCCGATCCGCGTGCTCTCCGTGGCATCGGAAATGTTCCCCTTCGTCAAGACGGGCGGACTGGGCGACGTGGTGGGCTCCCTGCCGGCGGCGCTGCATACCGAGGGCGTGCTGGTCACCACCCTGCTGCCCGGCTATCCGGCAGTGCTGGACGCGCTGGAAGGTCCGGTGCGCGTGGCCGAGATGTCGCCGCTGCCGGGGGTCGAAATCGCATTACTCGAAGGCTACGCGGCCGGCCATCGCCTGCTGGTCATCGACTGTCCCTCGCTGTTCAGGCGCAAGGGCAACCCCTACCTGGCGCCCGACGGCACCGACTGGCCCGATAACGGGCTGCGCTTCGCCTGCCTGTCCCGCGTCGCGGCCAGTCTCGCGCAGGGGCATGTGCCCGGCCGCCGGCCCGATCTGGTCATGACGCATGACTGGCAGGCCGCCCTAACGGGCGCCTATCTGCATTATGACGGCCAGCCGGCCGCTCCGGTGGTGCAGACCATCCACAATCTCGCCTTCCAGGGCCGCTTTCCGGTGGCGGATCTCGAACGGTTCGGCCTGCCGCCCCATGCTTTCTCGATCGACGGCGTGGAATGCTACGGCGAGGTCGGGTTCCTCAAGGCCGGCCTGCTCTTCGCCGCGCGCATCGTCACCGTGTCGCCGACCTACGCGCGCGAAATCCAGTCCCCCGAATGGGGCATGGGGCTGGACGGCCTGCTGCGCAGCCGGGCGGACCGCCTGCGCGGCATCCTCAACGGCATCGACACCAACGACTGGAATCCCGAAACCGACCCATCGGTCCTCTTCCCCTACCAGGTGGGTGATCTGGCGGGCCGCCGGCCCAACAAGCGCGCCTTCCAGGCGGAATTCGGTCTGCGGCAGGACCCGGACGTTTTCCTGCTGGGGCTGGTCAGCCGCCTGACGGGCCAGAAGGGCGTGGATATCCTCGCCGATATCATCCCCCATATTCTCGACGACCGGACGCAGCTTGTGGTGGTCGGCAGCGGCGAGGTCGGGATGGAGCGCGCCCTGGCCCGGCTGGCCCGCCAGTATCCCGACCGATTGGCCTGCCATATCGGCTATAGCGAGCAACTGGGCCACCGCATCCAGGCATCGGCCGACGCCCTGCTGCTGCCCTCGCGCTTCGAGCCCTGCGGCCTGACCCAGCTCTGCGCCGTGCGTTATGGTTGCGTGCCCATCGCCTCGCGCGTCGGCGGCCTGGCCGATACCATCATCGACGCCAACGAGGCCGCGATGGCCAGCGACGTCGCGACCGGCTTCCTGTTCTCCCCGGTCGATGGCGAGACGTTGGCTGGTGCCATCCGCCGCGCCGCCACGCTGTATCGCCAGCCGGCGCGCTGGGCGGGCCTGCAACGCAACGGTGCGCGCTACGATGTCTCGTGGGGGCGCAAGGCGCAGGAATATGCCCGGCTTTTCCGCCGCGTCCTCGGCCGCGCGGAAGTCGGCATGGCCGAATTCGACCAGTCCTCGATGCGCCGCCGTCCGCCACTCGCCGGCCCGGCCCAGTCCGCGCGCAATGCGCGGGCCAGCTACCAGGCGGCCCGGCGTGGGCGGGTCCGCGCCAACGATCCGTTCGGCCGCCCCGGCTGACGGCCCCGCGTCGTCCTCTGCCCGGCATGCCCGGCCGTCTCCGGCGGTCTGCCTGACCGCCTGCCTGCCTATGTGTTCGTCCGCCATTCTCCGCCTGCATCTCCTGCCCGCCGGAAGTCCGCCTCATGAATGTTGCCTCGAACGAAAGTGCCTATTCCCTTCCGCCGGAAGCCGAAGACCTGCTGCGGGGCACCTGCCCCGACCCGTTCGCCGTCCTCGGCCGCCAGCCGCACGGGCGGCTGGACGTCGTGCGCGCCTTCTGCCCCGATGCGCGGGCGGTGCGGCTGGTGGTGCAGCGCCCACGCTCGGCCCCGGTCGAGCGGGCAATGCGCCGGGTGGACGAACGCGGCCTGTATGTCGGCACCGTGCCCGCCGGTGCCCGCTACCGGCTCAAGATCGGCTGGGCCGACGGCTGGGAGGAAACCGAGGACCCGTATTCCTTCGGCCTGCTGCTGGGCGATCTCGACCTGCACCTGTTCGCACGCGGCGAACATCGCGACCTGGACCGGGTGATGGGCGCCCAGCCAATGGTGATCGACGGCGTGGCCGGCGTGCGCTTCGCGGTCTGGGCGCCCAATGCCTTCCGCGTCTCGGTCATCGGCGATTTCAATGTCTGGGACGGCCGCCGCCACCCCATGCGCCTGCGCCACGCAGCCGGCATCTGGGAACTGTTCATTCCCCGCATCGGCCCAGGCGAGCGCTATAAATACGAAATCATCGACGCCGAACAGCGCCTGCTCCCCCCCAAGGCCGACCCCTACGCCCTGGCGGCCGAGCAACCCCCGGCCACCGCCTCCGTGGTGGCGGACACCTCCCCCTTCGCCTGGACCGACGAGGACTGGATGCAGGGCCGCGCCGGCCGGCAGGCCCATACCGCCCCGCTGTCGATCTACGAGGTGCATCTGGCCTCCTGGCGCCGGCCGGAGGGCGACCCCCACGGCATCCTGCGCTGGGAGGACCTGGAACGGACGCTGATTCCCTACGTTGTCGACATGGGGTTCACCCATATCGAGCTGATGCCGGTCATGGAGCATCCCTTCGACGGATCATGGGGTTACCAGACATTGGGTTTGTACGCGCCATCGGCCCGTTTCGGGGCGCCAAAACAGTTCGCCGCCTTCGTCGATGCCTGCCACCGCGCCGGCATCGGCGTCATCCTCGACTGGGTGCCGGCCCATTTCCCCGCCGACGCCCACGGCCTGGCCCATTTCGACGGCTCGTGCCTGTACGAGCACGCGGACCGGCGCGAGGGCTACCACCCAGACTGGCACACGCTGATCTACAATTTCGGCCGGAACGAGATCCGGGGCTTCCTCATCGGCAGCGCGCTCACCTGGCTGCGGCGCTACCATGTCGACGGGCTGCGGGTCGATGCCGTGGCATCGATGCTCTACCGCGACTACAGCCGGCGCGAGGGCGAATGGCTGGCCAACATCCATGGCGGCCGCGAGAACCTGGAAGCCGTCGCCTTCGTGCGCGACCTCAACGTGACCATCGCCGAACTCTGCCCCCACACGCTCATGATCGCCGAGGAATCGACGGCCTGGCCCGGCGTAAGCTGGCCGGTGGCCGATGGCGGCCTGGGCTTTTCCTACAAATGGAACATGGGCTGGATGCACGACACCCTGGCCTATATGGGGCGCGACCCGATCTGGCGCCGCTACCATCATTCCGAAATCATGTTCGGCCTGCACTATGCTTTTTCGGAGCGTTTCATCCTGCCGCTGTCGCATGACGAGGTCGTGCACGGCAAGGGCTCGCTGCTGGAGCGCATGCCGGGCGACGACTGGCGCAAACATGCCGGCCTGCGCGCCTATTTCGCCTTCATGTGGGCCCATCCGGGCAAGAAACTGCTGTTCATGGGCGGCGAACTGGCCCAGCCGCACGAATGGCGGGCAGATGGCGAAATCGCGTGGTACCGGCTGGACCAGCCGGAAGGGCGGGGCATGCAGGCGCTGGTCCGCGACCTCAACCGCCTGCACCGCGCCATCCCGGCCCTCCACCGCGCCGACTGCACGCCCGACGGGTTCGAATGGCTGATCGGCGATGATGTCGACAACGCGGTCTTCGTCTGGCTGCGCCGCGCGCCCGACGCCGCTCCGGTCCTCGTGGTGTGCAACATGACGCCGGTGCCGCGCCCGGCCTACCGTGTGGGCGTGCCCTCGGGCGGCTACTGGCGCGAACTGCTCAATTCCGACGGAGGGGAATATGCGGGATCAGGCATGGGCAATGGCGGCGGCGCACTGGCGGAACCCGAGCCCGCCCATGGCTGCGACCATTCCTGCGTCCTGGTCCTCCCCCCGCTCGCCGTCCTCTATCTCACACCGGAGTGGGGCGCATGATGATGTTTAAGACCCTGCCGGGCGATCTACGCCGGCGCGCGCGCGCGGCCGCCGCCAGCGCATATGTCCAGACTGGTTCCGCATCGTGATGCGCTTTCCCGCCCGCCTGATGCGCGGCGCTCCGGCGCCGCTGGGCGCCACATGGGACGGGCTGGGCGTCAATTTCGCGGTCTTCTCGGCCAACGCGCACCGGATCGACCTCTGCGTGTTCGATCCTTCGGGCCGGCGCGAAGTCGCGCGGTTCGAACTGCCCGAGCGCACCGACGAAGTCTGGCATGGCTACCTGCCCGACGCCCGGCCCGGCATGCTCTACGGCTACCGCGCCTACGGCCCGTACGAACCGCTGCGCGGCCACCGCTTCAACCCGCACAAGCTGCTGGTCGATCCCTATGCCCGCGCGCTGCATGGCGCGCTGACGTGGTCGGACTCCCTGTTCGGCTACCGCGTCAACTCGCCGCGCGCCGACCTGTCGATCGACCGGCGTGACAGCGCGCCCGCAATGCCGAAAAGCGTCGTCACCAACGACGCCTTCAATTGGGGCGACGACCGGCTGCCGCGCGTGCCGTGGGAACGCACGGTGATCATGGAAGCCCATGTGCGCGGCCTGTCGATGCGGCGCAACGACCTGATGCCGGTCGAACGCGGCACCTTCCGCGCCCTGTCCGATCCGCGCCTGATCGAGCACCTGCTGCGCATCGGCGTCACCACGCTGGAACTGATGCCGGTCCATTCCTTCGTCAAGGAGCGGTTCCTGATCGAACGCGGACTGACGAATTACTGGGGCTACAACACGCTGTCCTTCTTCGCCCCCCAGGCCGGCTATCTGGCCGAAGGCTCCCCGCACGAGATCCGCACCGCCATCCGCCGCCTGCACGCGGCCGGCATCGAGGTCATCCTCGATGTGGTCTACAATCATACGTGCGAGGGCAACGAACTGGGCCCGACCCTGTGCTATCGCGGCCTGGACAACGCCGTCTATTACCGCCTGGTGCCGGAGGACGAGCGCCACCTGATCAACGATACCGGTTGCGGAAATACATTGAACCTGTCGCATCCCCGCGTGTTGCAGATGGTCATGGATTCCCTGCGTCACTGGGCGGTCGATTTCCATGTCGACGGGTTCCGCTTCGATCTCTGCTCCACCCTGGGGCGCGAGAGCTACGGGTTCGACCCGTTCTGCGGCTTCTTCGACGTGCTGCGCCAGGACCCGGTCCTGTCCACCCGCAAGCTGATCGCCGAACCGTGGGACCCAGGGCCGGGCGGCTACCAGCTCGGCAACCATCCACCGGGCTTCGCGGAATGGAACGACCGCTATCGCGATACGCTGCGTCGCTTCTGGCGGGGCGATGCGCTGACGCGCGGCGACATGGCGGCCCGTCTCGCCGGCTCGGCCAACATCTTCGACCGGTGCGGACGACGGCCCTGGACATCGGTCAATTTCGTCACGGCGCATGACGGCTTCACGCTGATGGATCTGGTCAGCTACGATCATAAACATAACGATGCCAACGGCGAGAATAACCAGGACGGCCATTCCGACAATCTCGGCCGCAACTGGGGGGCGGAAGGCCCGACCGACGATCCGGCGATCCTGACGGTGCGCGACCGGGTGCGCCGCGCCATTCTGGCCACGCTGTTCTTCTCCCAGGGCACGCCCATGCTGCTGGCGGGCGACGAATTCGGCCAGAGCCAGAACGGCAACAACAACGCCTATTGCCAGGACAATGCCACGTCCTGGCTGGACTGGCCGCTGGCCGCTACACCCGCCGGGCAGGCGATGACCGCCTATGTCGGCCAACTGGCCGCCCTGCGCGCCGCCCATGCCTCGGTGCGCGGCCGCAGCTACCTGTACGGCAAGCGCGAAACAGCGCCGGGCCTGCTCGACATCGCCTGGTACGACGCCGAGGGCCACCCCATGACGTCGGATGCCTGGAACGACGAACATGGAAGAATATTGGGGCTTTTCCGCTCCAGCACCGATGACGGCCCCGCCGACACCACCTATCTGATCATGAACACGGGCGACGAGGACATCGACTGCATCCTGCCACCGGTTTCGGGCGAATGGACGCTGCTGCTCGACAGTGCCGATCCCACGCGGACCGGCACCCGTTCGGACAGGCTGGCGCGCTGGACAGTCGGTGCCCACGCCGTGGTGCTGTTCGGCTTCACGCCGGACGGCCGGCATGCAAAGGGAGCGGCCGATGCGTAAGACCCATGCTTTCGCCGGTCATTTCGGGGCGACGCTGCTTGCGCCGCAGCAGACGCGCTTCCGTTTCTGGGCACCGTCCTGCGCCAGCGTGTCGGTGGAAATCGAAGGCCAGCCCCCGGTGCCGATGGCGCGCAACGCCGAGGGCTGGTTCGAGGCCCTGGCCCCCTGCGGCGCCGGCGCGCTCTACCGCTACCGGCTCAACCCGCATCTGGCGGTGCCCGACCCGGCCTCCCGCGCCCAGCCGCGCGACGTGTCGGGGCCAAGCCAGGTGGTCGATCCCCGCGCCTATGCGTGGCAGGATGACGATTGGCGCGGCCTGCCGTGGGAACAGGCGGTCATCTACGAAATCCATGTCGGCGCGGCCGGCGGGTTTCGCGGCGTGCGCGCGCAGCTTGCCAGGCTGAAGGCGCTGGGGATCACGGCGGTGGAACTGATGCCGCTGTCGGAATTTCCCGGCGGCCGCAACTGGGGGTATGACGGCGTGCTGCCCTACGCGCCGGAATCGTCCTACGGCACGCCGGCGGACCTCAAGGCGCTGGTCGATCACGCCCACGCGCTGGGCATGATGATCTTTCTCGATGTCGTCTATAATCATTTCGGGCCGGAGGGCAATTTCCTCGCCGCCTACGCCGTCCCCTTCTTCCATGCCGGCCGGCCCACGCCCTGGGGCGATGCCATCGACTTCCGCCAGCCCGAAGTGCAGGCGTATTTCGCCGAAAATGCCTTGTACTGGCTCATGGAATACCGGTTCGACGGCCTGCGGTTCGACGCGGTGCAGGCGATCGGCGAGCGCGACTGGCTGGTGGACCTGGCCGCCCACGTCCGCGCGCGGGTCGAGCCCGGCCGCCATGTGCATCTGATCCTGGAGAACGAGAACAACGATTCCGGCCTGCTGCGCGCGGGCTTCGACGCCCAGTGGAACGATGACGGGCACAACGCCCTGCATGTGCTGCTGACCGGCGAGGATGAAGGCTATTACGCCAATTTCGCCACCGACCCCGCCGGGCGGCTGGCGCGGGTGCTGGCCGAGGGCTTCGCCTTCCAGGGCGAGATGTTCCCCACCCTCGGTCATCCGCGCGGCATGGAAACGGGCGGCCTGCCCGCCACCGCCTTCGTCCTGTTCCTGCAGAATCACGACCAGATCGGCAACCGCGCGCTGGGCGAGCGGCTGACGGTGCTGGCCGCCCCCCAGGCCCTGCGTGCCGCCTACGGCCTGCTGCTGCTGTCCCCGCAGATCCCGATGCTGTTCATGGGCGAGGAATGGGGCTCTCGCCAGCCGTTCCTGTATTTCACCAGCCATCCGCCGATCCTGGGCGACATCGTGCGCGACGGCCGCCGCCGCGAATTCGCCGCCTTCGCCCATTTTAGCGACCCCGCCCGGCGCGAGACGATCCCCGACCCCAACCACCCCGACACCTTCGCCGCCTCGATCCCGCCGCCGGACGAGGCCGAAACGCCGGAAGGGCAGGACTGGCTGGCCTTCTTCGCCAGCCTGCTGCGCCTGCGCCATGCCCGCATCACGCCGCGCCTGCGCGGCGCGCAGGGGCTGGGGGCACGGGTCGTCGGGCCGGGCGCGGTGGCCGCACGCTGGCGGATGGCCGACGGCGCGATCCTGTCGGTCGGTCTCAATCTGGGCGCGGACCCGGTCGATCTGCCGGACTGGGTCGCCGGCCCGGTCCTGTTCCAGTACCCGCCTGCCGCCGGCACCGACGCGCGGCTACCGCGCCATGCCGTCACGATCCATCTGGCCGAGCCTGCCCATGGATGACCGAACCCTGCGCGCGCGCGCCCGCAAGGCCGGGCTGGTCACGGTATGGCAGGATGCCGGCGGCGTCTCGCACCGGGTCGGGCTCGATACGCTGCGCAGCCTGCTGCGGGTGCTCGAAGACGGATCGATGCCCGAGGAAGGCGCATTGCCGCCGATGATCGTGGGGCAGGTCGGGGTCGCCACCGTGCTGCCGCTGCGACCCCTGTCCCGCCAGACGGCCTTCCGATTGGATTATGAGGATGGCGGCACGCTCGAAGGCCAGGCCGGCCGCTCGCGCGACGGCTGCGTGCGGCTGCCCGCTATCGCGCGGATCGGCTATCACCGCCTGGACATCGCGGGCCGGCGCGTCGTGCTGGCCATCGCACCGGCCCGCTGCCGCACGGTGGCCGATGCGACGGATGGCGCGCGCGGCTGGGGCCTGTCGGTGCAGATCCCCGGCCTGCGCGCGCGGCACGATGGCGGTATCGGCCATTTCGGCGCGCTGGCCGACCTGGCGCGGCAGGCGGCGGCGGCCGGCGCCGATGCGCTGGCCATCAGCCCGGTCCATGCCATGTTCAGCGCATGTCCCACGCAGTTCAGCCCCTATTCCCCTTCCAGCCGGCTGTTCCTGAACGTGCTGCTGGCCGATATGCGCAGCTGGTTTTCCACGCAGGATATCGGGGCGATGATGCGCCGGCTGCGCATCGCGCCGCAGGCCACGCACGCGCTGGAAGACGCGCCGCTGATCGACTGGCCGGCGGCGGCGGCGCTGCGGCTGCGCATGCTGCGCTGCCTGTATGACGAGCATATCCGCGATACCCCGCCGCCCGAACTGACGGCGTTCATTGCCGCCCATGGCCGTGCCTTGCATTGCCACGCGGTGTTCGAGGCCCTGCACGCGCATCAGCTCGGCCGTGGCCCGCGCGGCGGCAACTGGCGCGCGTGGCCCGCCCCCTTGCGCAACCCCGCCAGCCCCGAGGTCGCGCGTTTCGCGGCGGAGCGTCATCACGAGGTCGGTTTCCACCTGTTCCTGCAATGGCTGGCGGCGCGCGGCCTGCATGGCGCGGGCGAGGCCGCGCGCGCGGCCGGCATGCGCATCGGCCTGATCGCCGATCTGGCGGTGGGCACCGATCCGGGCGGCAGCCAGTGCTGGGCGAACCAGGACGATTTCCTGATCGGCGGGTCGGTCGGCGCACCGCCCGACCCGCTTGGCCCGCTGGGGCAGAACTGGGGGCTGACCACTTTCTCCCCCGCCGCGCTGCGCGCCCACGGCTACAGCGCCTTCATCGACACGCTGCGCGCGACGCTGACACGCCAGGGCGGCATCCGCATCGACCATGTCATGGGGCTGGAGCGGCTGTGGGTCATCCCCGACGGCGCCTCGGCCGCCGACGGCGCCTATCTGTCCTTTCCGGGCCGCGACCTGATGCGGCTGGTGGCGCTGGAATCGCACCGGCACGACGCGGTGGTGATCGGCGAGGACCTGGGCACCGTGCCCGCGGGTTTCCGCACCCGCGCCGCGCAGCGTTCCATCATGGGCATGAACGTGCTGTGGTTCCAGCGCGACGCTAAGGGCGCGTTCCTGCCGCCGGATCAATGGGGGGCGAACGACGTGGCCATGACGACGACACATGATCTGCCGACGGTCGCCGGCTGGTGGCAGGCCACCGACATCGGCTGGCGCAAGACCCTGCGCCAGTTGCCGCGCGGCACCCGCGCCGAAGACGCGCTGGCCGCCCGCGCGCATGACCGCGCGGCCCTGTGGGCGGCGCTCCACCCGCCCCAGGCGCCAGAACTACCCCCGGTCACACCTGCCGGCGCGGCCCAGGTGGTCGATGCGGCAACCCGCTTCGTCGGCGCGGCCGCGTCGCCGCTGGCCATCCTGCCGCTGGAAGACGCGCTGGGCCTGCCCGAGCAGCCCAACCTGCCGGGCACCGTCTCCGGCCATCCCAACTGGCAGCAGCGTTATCCGCCCGGCCCGCCGCTGCTGGCCCGGCCGGACGCCGCCCGCCGGCTGGACCTGCTGCGCACGGCACGGAGCCCGGCATGACAGGTGTCCGCGCAACCGTCCGCCTGCAATTCCACGCCGGCTTCACGCTCGATGACGCTGTGAAGCTGGTCGATTATTTCGCCGGCCTGGGCATCAGCCATCTCTACGCCTCGCCGCTGCTGGCTGCCCGTCCGGGCTCGACCCACGGCTACGACACGCTCGATTACAGCCGCATCAACCCCGAACTGGGCGGCCGCGAAGCCCTGGCCCGGCTGGTGGCCCGATTGCGCGCGCGCGGCATGGGCCTGATCCTCGATATCGTACCCAACCACATGGCAGTCGGCGGCAGCGGCAATGCGTGGTGGGAGGACGTTCTGGCGTGGGGCCAGGCCAGCCGGTGCGCGCATATGTTCGACATTGACTGGAACCCGCCCGACGAGAGCCTGCGCGGCCGCGTCCTGCTGCCGTTCCTGGCCGAGCCCTACGGTGACTGCCTGGAAAATGGCACGCTGCAACTGCGTTACGACGCCGCCGACGGCTCGTTCGCCTGCTGGCATTACGAACACCGCTTCCCGATCTGCCCGGATCACTCTGCCGGCCTGTTCACGGGCGATGATGAAACGCCGGACGCCGTGCTGGCGCGGATGGCGCCGGACCATCCCGAAGGCCGGGCACGCCTGCACGCGCTGCTGGAACGCCAGCATTACCGGCTGGCCTGGTGGCGCACGGCCTCCGACCTGATCAACTGGCGGCGCTTCTTCGACATCACCACGCTGGCCGGCCTCAGCGTCGAGCAGCCCGACGTGTTCGACGCCGTGCATCGTACCGTCATCGACCTGTATGAAGACGGGCTGATCGATGGCGTGAGGGTGGACCACATCGACGGCCTCACCGACCCCCATGCCTACACCACCCGCCTGCATCGCGCCTTGTCCGCCGCTGCCCCACGCCGCCCTCCCGAGGCCCCATCGGATACCCCCCTCTATGTGGAGAAGATTCTGGCGGCGGACGAAGCCCTGCCCGCCGACTGGCCGGTCGACGGCACCACCGGCTACGACTTTCTGGAACAGGTAGACCTGCTGCTTCACGACCAGCGCGGCGCCGACGCGCTGGACGATCTGTGGGTCTGGGGCGCCGGCGGCGCCACCAGTTTCCGCGAGGAAGAACAGGCAGCGCGCGAAGCGGTCCTGAATGGCACCCTGGCCGCCGATCTCGCCCGCCTGGTCAACGTCCTGTCCGGCCTCGCCGGCCGCGACCCGCGCGCCCGCGACTTCACGCCGGCCGCCTTGGACCGTGTGCTGCGCCAGATCCTGATCCGCTTTCCCGTCTACCGGACATATGAAGACGGTGGCGGCGAGGTTCTGCACACGATCTGCCATGCCGTGCGGCCCACGCTAGTGCCCGCGCAGCAGCCGATGCTGGACTGGCTGGAGCGGCAGATCGGGCCCGACGGACCCGCCGAAGCCATCGCCTGCTTCGTGCATCTGACGGCCCCACTGGCCGCAAAATCAGTAGAAGATACAGGCTTCTACCGTTATGGCCGCCTGCTGTCGCGCAACGATGTCGGCACGCATCCCGGCCAGTTCGGTGGCACGGTCGCCGCCTTCCACGCCGCCAATCTCGCGCGTCAGCACGACTGGCCCCGCGCCATGCTCGCCACCGCCACCCACGACCACAAACGCGGCGAGGACGCCCGTGCCCGCATCGCGGTATTGTCCGAGCTGGCGCAGGAATGGGTACGCGTCGCCACCCGCTGGAGCGAGTTCAATGCGCCCTTACGCCATCGCGTCGCCATCCGGTCCGGCCCCTGCACCGCACCAGACCGCGCCGACGAACTGATCCTCTACCAGACCCTGCTGGGCGCCTGGCCGATCGGCGACAGCCCGCTCGAACACAGAATCACCCCGGACTTCCACGACCGCATAGCCGCCTGGCAGGTCAAGGCACTCCGCGAGGCCAAGCGTCACACAAGCTGGATCGACCCGGAACCCGCCTACGAGGAAGCTTGCAGCGCCTTCCTCGCCGGCCTGCTGTCCGCCCATCCCGAAAACCGCTTCCCCTGGATGGTCGATGCATTCGCCAATCAGATCGCCCCCGCCGGCGCCCTCAACGGGTTGGCGCAGACGCTGCTGCGCCTGACCAGCCCCGGCGTGCCAGATCTTTACCAGGGCTGCGAATTCTGGGATTTCAGCCTGGTCGATCCCGACAACCGCCGCCCGGTGGATTTCCCGGCCCGCATGGCAGCCCTGGCCGAAGGTGCGGATGTCGGGTCGCTGCTGCCGCACTGGCGCGATGGCAGGGTAAAACAGACGCTGATCGCGGCAGTGCTGCGGTTTCGCGCCATTTATCCGGCCCTGTTTGCCGATGGCGCGTACCGTCCGGTCCGGGTTACGGGCACGCGGCGGCAACATCTGCTCGCCTTCGCCCGCGTGACGGAAGGTACCACGATGTTGGTGGTCGCGCCGCGCCTGTCCGCTGCCCTGATGCCGGACCCGGCCAACCTGTCCTGCCCGGCGATGCTGTGGCGCGGCACCACGCTGGACTGGGACGATGCCCCTGCCGGGCCGTGGCGCTCGCTGCTCCACCCGGACCGCATCATCGACCGTGCGGCGATGCTGGACCTCGCCATGCTGGCCGGCGGAGCACCGCTGGATGTGCTGGTATCCGGCTGAACGCCCGATGTCGGTAGTTCGGCCATCCTCCGGATATCGCACGGAAAGGCCGCTCCGTGCGTGGGGCAGGGTTCCCCTTTCAAAATAACTTCACTGTTTCTGGGCCGGACTTTCCGCTGAGTGTCGCGCTGTCACAGCACTTTTTGGCCAAGGGGGGGAAGCCTTGTCGGAGACAACCATACCGCGCAGTCATTTTCTGCGTCCTAGAATGGAGAGTGGGGGAACCCCCGCGTTCAGGATATTCTTCCTGGCCGTGCTGGCGTGCGCGCTGGGGTTCGTCGGCTACAGCGTCCTGGCCGACCTGCGGGCGGCCGGCGAGAACGGACTGGCGATCGGGGCCTTCGCCCTGCTGGCGTTGGCGCTGCTGATCGCGCTGGGCTTCGAATTCGTCAACGGTTTCCACGACACGGCCAACGCGGTCGCGACCGTGATCTACACCAACAGCATGCCGCCCATGGTGGCTGTCGTATGGTCGGGCATGTGGAACCTTCTGGGCGTGCTGGTCTCCTCCGGTGCCGTCGCCTACAGCGTGGTCACGCTGCTGCCGGTCGAACTCATCCTCCAGGTCGGCAGCGGCGCGGGATATGCGATGATCTTCGCGCTCCTGATTGCCGCGATCGTATGGAACCTCGCGACCTGGGCGATGGGGGTACCTAACAGTTCCTCGCACGCCCTGATCGGCTCGATCATGGGGGTGGGCATCGCCAACCAGTTGATGGCGCCCGCCGGGGCCGCCACCTACGGCGTCGACTGGTCGCAAGTGTCCAAGGTTTTCAGTGCGTTGCTGTTCAGTCCGCTCTGCGGTTTCGTACTGTCCATGGCGCTGTTCTGGCTGTTCCGCGTCCTCGTGCGCAATCGGACGCTGTTCGAGACGCCCGAAGGCCACAAGCCGCCCCCGCTGTGGATTCGCGGCCTGCTGATCGGCACCTGCACCGGCGTTTCCTATTTCCACGGCGGTAATGACGGGCAGAAGGGCATGGGTCTGATCATGCTCATCCTGATCGGCGCAGCACCCACCGCCTACGCCCTCAACCGCGCGATGCCGGAAACCGCGATGCCGGCTTTCGTCCAGTCGGCCGGTGACGCCGCGGGCATCTTCCGCCATCACATGGCGGGTACCGATGCCGATGATGTGGCGGCGGCCCGTGCGCGGGTAACGGCGGCACTGCGCGACCGGGCTGTTGCGGATGGACAGGTCTATGGCGCGCTGGCCGTGCTCTCCGACGACATCGCGAATTCGGTCAAAGGCTACCGCACTCTCAACGCCATCCCCGCCGCACAGGTGCCGAACGTCCGCACCGACATGTATCTGGTGTCGGATGCGATCCGCGTGCTGGGCAAGACCAATGCCTTCGCAGGAGCCGAGGCTGCCGGTTTGAAGGACTTCATGGGGCAGCTTAACGCGGGCACGCGCTTCATCCCCACATGGGTCAAGGTTGCCGTCGCGGTAGCGCTGGGCCTGGGTACGATGGTCGGCTGGAAGCGTATCGTCGTCACCGTGGGCGAAAAGATCGGCAAGACGCATCTGAACTACGCGCAGGGTGCTTCGGCGGAACTGGTCGCGATGGGGACGATCGGCCTCGCCGAGGGCTATGGCCTGCCGGTCTCCACCACCCATATCCTTTCCAGCGGCGTGGCGGGCACCATGGCGGCGGCGGGCTCGGGCCTGCAGTGGCGGACGCTGCGTACCATGGCCATGGCCTGGGTGATCACCCTGCCTGCCGCCATGTTGATCAGCGGCGTACTCTTCTTTATTCTGAGGCATGTCTTCTGATCCGAGGCCATGACGGTCAGATTACCCCCTCCGGTTCTGTGCCGTGTGGCGGGTGTTCTGGCCATGATTTGTCCCCTGACGGCAGGTGGCGGCGTTCTGGCCGCCACCACGCCGCAGGTAACCGATATTCTGCCCTCGGGCGTGCCGCTGCCTCCGCCGACGCCGATGGAAGTGCAGCCTCCCGAAGACACCGATAGCGAGCTTCTGGGCGAGGCGGCCGGGGCGCGACCTTGGCTGGCCCGTCACGGCATCCGGATCAACATGCAGGATGTCGAGGAACTATGGGGCCTGGCCGCCGGTGGCCTTCACCCCGGTCCCACCTATGACGGCATGACCGCCATGACCCTGATGTTCGATACCCAGCGCGGTTTCGGCTGGCCCGACGGGTTACTGAATGTCAGCGCCTTGCAGATCCGCGGCCGATCTCTGACGGGCGAGCGACTGGGTGCGGTGAATGCCGTCAGCGGCTATGATGCGGGGCGTTCGACCCGGCTGTTCGAACTCTGGTACGGCCAGGGCTTCTTTGCAAACCGGCTGGATGTCCGCGTGGGGTCGATCGACCTCGATACGGAGTTTCTCGTCAGCCAGAATGCTTCGTTCTTCCTCAACTCCAGTTTCGGCTGGCCGCTCTCCACTTCCAGCAACCTGTATTCCGGAGGGCCATCCTGGCCGTTCTCAGCTCTGGGGATGCGGGCGAAATGGACGCCGATCGACTCGTTGGTGCTGATGGGTGCCGTTACCGATGACAACCCGACGCGCGGTCCGTTCTACAGCAATGAGGCACCCACGCAGCGCGACCCCTCGGGTACGGCGTTTTCGACCAGCGGTGGCACGCTGTTCATCGGTGAAGCCCAGTTTTCAGCCGATGTCGCCCCCTGGATTGGCGGCAAGGATGCACCAAGCCTGCCAGGGACGTGGAAGCTTGGCGGGCTCTACGACACCGGGCGGTTCCCCGATCAGCGATACGATAGCCATGGCGGCTTGCTGGCCTCGCCCTACAGCACAGGTCAGCCGCTCTATCATCACGACAACTGGATGATGTACGTGGTGGCCGACCAGATGATCTGGCGGGCCATGCCGGGATCAAGCAAGACGATCAGCTTGTTCGTGCGCGCCACCGCCAATGATGGCTCGCGCAATCGGTATTCGACCGAAATACAGGGGGGCATGACATTAGATGGTCTGGTTCCGGGCCGAACCGACGATACGATCGGTCTCGCCTGGGGAACCGGATTTTACGGTAGCAGGGCGATTGGGAATGCGCATGACGCCATGCGTCTGGGCACCAGTCTGGCCGGTGCGTTGAAGTCTGAACAGCATATTGAGGCCACCTATCAGGCGGCCGTAACTCCGTATCTTATCGTTCAACCGGATTTTCAGTATTTCTGGCATGTCGGCGGCACATCGTTCGACCCGGAGACCGGCCGGGCGATCGGTAACGGTGTTGTATTGGGCGTGAACATGACCACCACGTTCTGAGAAGCTGACGGTATGGATTTCATTAAAATTTCAAGGTGTTTCCCTGTTGGAAATCCTATTCCGGCGGATGCGGCGCATGGCGCGCGGCGGAGGAGACAGCGACAATGGACGATGAGGATCTGAACAGCCTTTCGGCGGAGGAACGCGAGCGTGTGCAGATGCGCCGCGAGCTCATCGACGATCTGGACGAGGAGTTCGAACTCACCTTGGAGGAAGAGGCCATCGGGGGGAAACTCGATGCAGCCGATCGCGCGTTCCGGCGCGTCTATTTCCGCGAACTGGTTCGTCTTCAGGGCGAACTGATCAAGTTGCAGGACTGGGTGAAAACGACAGGCCATCGTCTGGTCGTGATCTTCGAGGGACGGGACGCCGCCGGCAAGGGTGGTGCAATCAAGCGGATCACCCAGCGCCTGAATCCGCGCCTGTGTCGCGTTGCCGCCCTGCCGGCCCCCAACGACCGCGAGCGCACCCAATGGTATTTCCAGCGATATGTGGCTCATTTGCCAGCGGCGGGTGAGATCGTTCTGTTCGACCGGAGCTGGTACAACCGTGCTGGTGTCGAGCGTGTCATGGGTTTCTGCACGGAGGATGAATACGAGGAGTTCTTCCGTTCGGTGCCTGAGTTCGAGCGCATGCTCGTCCGCAGCGGCATCCAGATCGTCAAGTTCTGGTTCTCAATCACCGATGACGAACAGGAGGCTCGTTTCCGCGCGCGGATCGAAGATCCGCTGAAGCAGTGGAAACTCAGCCCGATGGATCTGGAAAGCCGTCGCCGTTGGGAAGATTATACCCGCGTGAAGGAGACGATGCTCGAGCGTTCCAGCATTGACGAAGCCCCTTGGTGGGTGGTGCAGGCGGTGGACAAGAAGCGCGCGCGCCTGAATTGCATCGCTCACCTGCTCTCGCTCGTGCCCTATGGGCCGGTGCCGAAGCCGGACGTAGTTCTGCCTGAGCGCGTCCATCATCCCGACTATGAACGGCAGCCGACCCCGGATGCCATGATCGTTCCGTCGCGCTACTGACGCGATACGCCGGACGCGGGGGAGATCCACAGGCCCCCGCGTTCGCGCTGCTCCGAAAGCGTGGAGCGATTTTGTATACCCTTGTATCTTCTGTTGAGTTGCTTCCTTCAGAACGCAGGCCAGCATCCTGAGACAAAAGGGTTTTGAAGAAAGCTGTTCATCAATAACATAGCGCTCCCCTATGAAGGGGGCGGGAGGGATTTTTTCCCGGAGGAAGATAAAGAGCAGGACGACATAACCTAAAACGACTCCCGTTATCTGAATATTAAATTTATGGGAGTCCAAATGGAATGCTCGTTTCCGGCAACTCTCAGTCTTACATAAGAGAGAAATAATTATGAACAATCATGATCTGTCTGACTTCAAGTCCAGACAAGATTTCGTTGAGATGAACGAAAATGACTTTCGTTCTATCCGATCTGTTCAGACTCTCATTGATCGGGAAGTGTCGCCCGCCCTTGATAAATTCTATGCTCAGGTTCGTCGCACACCGAAGGCACGAAGTTTCTTTTCTTCCGAATCGCAGATCGAGCACGCCAAACATGCTCAGCAGATGCATTGGAAACGGATTTCCGGCGCACGGTTTGATGACGAATATGTGAAGAAGGTCCAGGCGATCGGTTCGGTGCATGCCCGCATCGGGCTGGATCCGAGCCTGTATATCGGCGGCTACGGGATCATCCTCAACCATCTCGTCCAGTCTCTTATTGATGACATGCTGTCGCAGGGTGGATTTTTCTCCCGGACCTCGTCACGGGTGGCGCGGAACGTGGGAGAGACGATCGGCAGCCTGTGCAAGGCGGTGCTGATGGAGATCGACCTCACGATATCGTCCTACATGGCCAACATCGACAAGGCGCGCGTCGAGATGCAGGCGGAACAGGATCGCCGCGCCCAGGAGGATCGCGAGGTGATCGAGATCATAGGCAATGCGCTGACAGCGTTGGCCAATGGTGATCTGACCCACCGCATCGAAGGCGGCCAGATCCCGGAGCGCCTGGATGCGCTGAAGGCGCATTTCAACCAGACAGCCGAAACGCTGGAACAGAGTCTGGGCAAGATTGCAGTGAATGCGACGGATATTGTGTCGAATGCCGACGGAATCCGCCAGGGGGCAGAAAACCTGTCCCGTCGCAGCGAACAGCAGGCCGCGACGCAGGAGGAAATGTCGGCGGCGCTGGGCCAGATCACGCAACGGATAACGAAGACGGCCGAGGAGACGCTGAAGGCCAGCCAGATGGCCAACATGGCGCGCAGCGATGCCGAGCATGCGGGAAGCGTGGTGCATGGCACGATCGAGGCGATTTCGGAGATCGAGAAGTCCTCGCATGAAATGGCGGGCATTATCAGGATCATCAACGAGATTGCGTTCCAGACCAATATTCTGGCCCTCAATGCCAGTGTCGAGGCGGCTCGGGCGGGGAATGTCGGCCGTGGCTTCGCCGTGGTAGCCAGCGAGGTCCGCGCACTGGCGCAGCGTTCGGCCGATGCCGGCCGCGAAATCTCCGCGTTGATCAATCTTTCGGGCGGGCAGGTGAAAGCTGGGGTGGCGCTGGTGCATGAGGCGGGCGATGCGTTGCGGCGCATCATGTCGCAGGTGCAGCAGATCAATGATGTCGTGTCGACCATTTCGGCTTCGACGCAAGAGCAGTCGGCCGGCATTAGCCAATTGAACATCGCCATGGGTGGCCTGGAACAGACGACCCAGAAGAACGCGGCCGTCGCCGAGGCGAGTGCCTCGGCAGTGCGCAATCTGGTGGCGACATCCGACGAACTGACACGGATGGTCGCGGGGTTCACCCTGTCGGCAGGCGAGATGCGGCCTGTGTTCGCGCGACAGAAACCCAGGCTGGCGTTGATCCGGACGGAGTGAGCCGTCGCGGCGACGGGCCGCCGATAGCGATACTACAGCGGATGACGGTTACGCTTATGGCTGGTCCGGCATCGTCCGGTGCAGGAAGGCGCCGATTTCTTCCGCCATGACGTGCTGAAAGGTGGTGCGGTCGAAGCCCGGCGGGTCTTGCGACGGCAGGAAATCCGGGCGGGCCATGTTCGCGGGAAAGGGGCTGAGAAACGAGAAATGCCCCGCGCCGGGGACGCAGCGGTTATCGACCAGCGCCGGATCGGGGACGCCCTGCATTACGATATCGGCCAATGCCGGCGGGGTGACGTCGTCTTCGGAGGCTGTGCGTATCAGGATCGGGCAGCGGATCGCCGACAGGGCGCCGGGGGCGCGGAACCATCCGGTGGCCGGTGCCAGCAGCACCAGGGCATGCACGCGCCGGTCGTGCGTGACCGCGATGCGGCGCGGTGGGTCTTCGGGGCCGCGGCCGCCGCTCCAGGGCTGGCCGCCCGCTGCCGCCAGCACGGTGTAAGTGCCCAGGGAGTGGCCGATCAGTGCCACGCGCTCGGGCCGCAGGGCCGGACCCACTACCGGGTCTGCGAAGGCGGCGGCTATGCTCAGGCAGACATGGCGGGGACGGTTTTCCAGATTGGCCAGCCTGCGGGCCAGCGCGTCGTCGTTCAGGCTGTTGCCGGGATGTTTCGGCATGGCGATCACGAAGCCGCGCGCGGCAAGGGCCATTGCCAGATCGCGATAGACCCAGGGCGACCCGCCGTTGCCGTGGGAGAGCACGATCAGTGGGCGGTCGCGCCCCTCTACCGCTCCTTCGGCGAGGGGTAAGTGGTAGGGGCCGAAGCGGCACGGGCGCGGTATGCCGGTGGTGGGATAGAGGATCGCCAGGGGGATCTCCGCATCCTGCACCCCGTCATGGATCGTCAGGCCACGATAGCCCACTGCATGCTTGGCGGAGCTTTGTGCGCCGGCTTGGCTCTGTTCCATCCCTGATCCTTTCTCGTCATGCCGTGGGGCGATCCGGCCTGTCGTTCCGGCTGGGGCCAACATGCCGAGATCGGACAGGGCCGGCCAGTGGCGGCAGTGCATTGCCCGCGTTCCCGCGCCGAATGGATGCGTCATGCTCCCGCCCGCCTACGAAACGTTTACGCTTGTCCGGCTGGATGAACAGTCTATTGAAAACGGAAATCTAAGACCCGTTTTAGTCATCTGTCAGGAAATGCATGCCGTCTGAACTTTCTTCCGTTTCGTCGCGGTCCACGCGGTCTTCCTCCTTCGCTGTCGTGGTCGCGATCGAATTGTGGGAGCGGTTCGGTTACTACGGCATGCAGGCCGTGCTGTTGCTGTTCATGGTGCGGCAGCTCGGCATGGCGGATGCGCGGGCGAATCTGCTGATGGGGGCCTTCGCAGCCATGGCCTACGCCCTGCCGGTCGTTGGCGGCTGGCTGGGGGATCGAGTGTTGGGGTCGCGTCGGGCGATGCTGCTTGGGGCCACCTGCATGATGGGCGGTTATGCCACGCTGGCGGTGGCGACGGTTCATGTCGGGCTGATGACGGTGGCCATGGCGCTGATCGCGACCGGCAACGGATTCTTCAAGCCCAATGCCGCCAATCTGGTTCGTCGGATTTATGAGGGTGACGATGCGGCACTCGATTCCGCGTTCACGCTCTATTACATGGCCGTCAATGTCGGTTCGACTGCGTCGATCCTACTTACGCCCCTGTTGCAGGACCATTTCGGTCCGGCCGTGTCATTTGCCACCTGTTCCGCCGGGCTTCTGTTTGGTTTGTGTGTTTATACCGCCCTGCGCGGCCGGCTGCGTCATGTTGGCTCGGCGCCTGATTTCGCGCCGTTGGCGGCGGGGCCGGTGGCCTCTCTGCTGTTGGGCATCGTGGCGGCCATTGCGGGGCTGCATCTGATTCTGGACCGTCCCGTCTTGGCGCGGGATTGCGTGTGGCTGGCCGCACTGGCGGTTCTGGTCATGTGGACCCTGATCTATCGTCGTGCCGCGCCGGCGCAGCGGCCGGGGCTGCGGATGGCCTATATGCTCTCGATCCAGGGCATGCTCTATTTCGTGTTCTACCAGCAGATGGCGACCTCGCTGACCCTGTTCGCCCTGCGTGCGGTGCGCGGCGATGTGACGTTGGGCGGGGTGACGCTGTTTCATATGTCGGCCGGTCAGTTCCAGGCCCTCAACCCGATCTGGATCATGGGTGCCAGCCCAATCCTGGCCTTTCTCTATCGGCGCTTTGCCCGGCAGGGGCGCGACCTGCCGATCGCGCGGAAATTCGTCGTGGGCTACAGCCTGGTGACGCTGGCGTTCGTGATCTGGTGGCTGGGTGCGCTCTCGGGCGGGACGGGGCTGGTGTCACCCTGGTTCATGATCGCAGCCTATGGCGCCCTGGCCGTGGGTGAACTGTTGGTCGGTGGCCTGGGGCTGGCGGTGATTGCACGCTATGTACCGGCCGCGATGGGCGGATTCATGATGGGGTCGTATCTGCTGTCGATGGGGGTGGCGATGTATGTGGGCAGCATGGTCGCCAACCTGGCGGCCGGTGCCCCCGCGCAGCCTGCGGCGGGGGCTGCGGCGTATGCCGGCCTGTTTCTGACCCTAGCCATCGCTGCCGGTGTGATCACGGTCCTGTTCGCGGCGTTGCTACCGCTTACGCGACGATGGGACCATGAGCATGTGGGCGCTTAGAGCAGATCCTGTTTGAATGCGTGCATTCAAACAGGTGGAGATGTTCGTAAAAGCAATAAACTAGAGCATTTCCACCGAACCGGTTTTCGGTGGAAATGCTCTAGAGGCTGGCTTCCAGAACGCGGCGGCTGACGTCCAGCGTGACGTCCTGGTGTTCGCCCAGGGCGGTCATGCCGTGCTGTTCAAGCTGGCCGATCACGCCGTCGATCGTCTCGGTGCCGAGACCGTAGGCGGACAGGCGGGTGGGGATGTCCAGGCTTTCGAAGAAAGCGCGTGTGCGCTCGATCGCGCTCTCGATCCGTTCGTCTTCGGTGCCGTCGCGCAGGTTCCAGACCCGTTCGGCATATTGCAGCAGCTTGCCACGCTTGGCGTCCTTGCGGACCCGCAGCATGGACGGCAGGATGATGGCCAGCGTGCGGGCGTGGTCGATGTCGTGGCGGGCTGTCAGTTCATGGCCGATCATGTGCGTTGCCCAGTCCTGCGGCACGCCGGCGCCGATCAGGCCGTTCAGCGCCAGGGTCGCGATCCACATCAGGTTCGCGCGCAGGTCGTAGTCATGCGGGTTAGCGATGACCTGCGGCCCGATTTCGACCAGGCTCAGCAGCAGCCCCTCGGCGAAACGGTCCTGCGCCATGCCGCCGGCCGGGTAGGTCAGATATTGTTCCATGATATGCGTGAAGGCATCGGCCACGCCGTTGGCGACCTGCCGTACCGGCAGGGTATAGGTCTTGGTCGGGTTCAGCACCGAGAAACGCGGGAAGACATGGGGGCTGCCGAAGGCGAGCTTCTCCTTCGTCTCCGTGCGGGAAATGACGCTGAAGCTGTTCATTTCCGAGCCGGTGGCCGGCAATGTCAGGACGCTGCCAAACGGCAGGGCTTCGCTGACGTCGCTGCCATGGGTGCGCAGGATGTCCCAGGCGTCGCCGTTGTAATTGACGGCGGCGGCGACGAATTTGGTGCCGTCGATCACCGATCCGCCGCCGACCGCCAGCAGGAAATCCAGCCCGTCCGCACGGATGGTCGCGACCGCGCGCATCAGGGTCTCGTAGGTGGGGTTTGCTTCGATGCCGCCGAATTCGCGCACCGTGCGCGTACCGAGGGCTGCGCGGACTTCGGCCAACGTGCCGTTCTTTTCGGCGCTGGAGCCGCCATACAGGACCAGAACGCGTGCTTTGGCCGGAACATGGTCGGCAAGCTGGGCGATCGTGTCCTTGCCGAAGATGATTCGGGTGGGGTTGTAGAATTCGAAATTCTGCATGGTGTCTCCTTGCCGCCGGGGCGGGGCTGCCCGTCCGGCGGAATATCAGGTCAGGCAGGCAGGCCGAGCATGCGGCGGGTGGTTGCCATGGCGTCGTCGAACGGATGGCTGTCGCGGGTGAATTTTGCCAGCAGCGTCGCCCCCAGCCAGAGTTGGTAGAGGGATGCCGCCAGCGGGCGGGCATCCTGCATCGCGGGCAGCGAGCCGTCCTGCTGGCCGGCCGCGATGAAACGGGCCAGCCGGTCGACCACGGCGCTGGCGCCGTCTTGCAGGATAAGGCGCATCCGCTCGGACAGGTCGCAGACCTCGGCGCCGAGCTTCACGGCCAGGCAATGGTCGTGGACCGCGCCCGCCACATGGGCGTCGCGCCATTGGATCCAGTAGGCCATGAAACGTTGGCCGGCGGTGCCGTCCTGCTGTTCAAGCAGCGCGTCGATGCGGGCGAGATAGGTTGTAAAATACTGCTCCAGCAGCGCTTCGCCGAAAGCCTCCTTCGAAGCGAAGTAATGATAGAACGAGCCTTTGGGGATCTCTGCCGCGACGAGGATCTCGTTAAGCCCGACTGCTGAGAAGCCCTTGCTGCCGATGATCGGGCGCGCCGTATCCAGAATATGGCGCCGGACATCATGATGGGCGGAGGCTGCGTTCATGTGGGGAGGTTATCCGGGATTAGACCGGTCGGCTAGTGGGATGTCGCTTTATGAAATGCGCGCTGGGTTGTTGCCAGCGCGCGTGTTCGGCCGGGCTTCAATGCCACAGAGTGGCCAGCAACGGGACCAGCACGGCGGTCAGCAGGGCATTCAGCCCGATACCGAGCGCAGCGAAGGCGGCCCCGACTTCGTCAAGGGCCGCGACCTGGGCAGCCGCGATGCCGCTGCCGGCGACGCCGGCAGCGAGGCCGTGCGCGCGCCAGTCGGCGATCTGGAAGCGCACCAGCATATGCCGGCCGATGATGGCCGCCAGGATGCCGCCCAGGATTGCCAGCGACGCGGTGAGGGCGGGCACGCCGCCGATCTGGTCGGAAACCGCCATGGCGATCGGCGTGGTGACGGCCTTGGGGGCCATGGACAGCGCGACGCTGCGTGAACCGCCCAGGAGCCAGACGAGGCCCACGCCGCTGAGGACCGAAGTGAGCGACCCGGCCAGCAGGGCAAGGCCGATGCTGGAGAGGTGGCGGCGGACCAGTGCGAAATTCTCGGCCAGCGGCACGGCCAGCGCTACCGTGACCGGGCCGAGCAGGAAATGGATGAACTGCGCGCCAGCGAAATAGGTGTCGTAGGACGTGTCGGTGCCCAGCAGGGTCGCCGCTACGATCAGGATCGCAATCAGGACCGGACTGGCGAAGGGGGACCCTCCACATGCCTTCTGGACCTGGCGGCCGATGACATAGGCCGCCAGTGTAACCACCATCCACAGCAGCGGGGTGGCGGAGAGCGGCGTCCAGAGATGATGGAGTGCGGCGCTCATGACATGCCTCCTTCACGATCGGCGGGATTGGCGGACGTGCGCGGAAGGGTCCAGTGCATGACCAACGCTGTTACCATGAGGCTGAGGATGGTCGAACCGGCCACGGCAACGATGATCGGCAGCCATTCTTTGCGGATTACACCTGCCTCGGCGATGATTCCGACGCCGGCGGGCACGAACAGCAGGCCCATATTGGCGATCAAGCTTTCGGCTGCCGGTTTCAGCGGTGCGGGTGTCATGTCCTGGCCGGTTCGCTTCGCACGGACGCCGAGTGCCAGGGCCAGCAGGAACATGCCGATGACCGGGCCGGGAACCGGGAAGTGGAACGTGGTGCGCAGTAATTCCCCCAGAAGTTGGCATCCGATAAGGATGAGCATCGCCGATGGCATCGCGGTCTCCATTGGTGCGGGTCCCCTCACAGGAGGACCGGTCCCGGAGGGGATAACAACATGATCGCGAAAATGCGACAGCGGAGACCGCTGCATGCCGCATCAGGCGAGGGAAACCGTGCTATCGTGCGGCGCAAGCGGAGGGATATCAGCCGTGGACGAACTGCCGATCAGCAAGGCATTCACGCTGCTGGAACCGGGGCCGGTGGTGCTTGTGACCACACATGACGGCCGCCGGGACAATGTGATGACCATTTCCTGGACCATGGTGCTGGATTTCTCCGCCTCCTTCGCCCTGACGACCGGCCCATGGAATTATTCCTTCGCCGCCTTGCAGCGCACGAAGGAATGCGTGATCGCGATCCCGACGGTGGACATGATCGATACCGTCGTCGGGATCGGGACCTGCTCCGGGAAGGATACCGACAAATTTGCGAAATTCGGTCTGGTGCGTGAAAAGGCCGGGCATGTGCGGGCGCCGCTGATCGGACAGTGCCTGGCGCATATCGAATGCAGGGTGGTCGATTTCATAGAACGCTACGGCGTCGTGGTGCTGGAAGGTGTGGCAGCTTATATGGACGCCGGGCGGCGGGAGCGGCGGATGATCCACGCGATTGGCGACGGCAGCTTCGTCGTGGATGGGCGGAGGATCGACCGACGGGAGATGATGCGCTCGAAGTTGCCTGATGGTCTTTGAAAGAGGTGTTTTTTTTAGAAGCATAGAGAAACACAAAGGCTTTCTCTCATTCAGAGACATCCTATGTCCCAGGCATAGGGTCCCTGGCCGAATTGAAGTTTTCTGTTCTTTTTTTCAAAAGACAGAAAACAAAAGAGATATCCAGGCCAATCGAATTTTGACAATCCTTGTTCGGCTCTGTCATAACGGTATCGCATTGATGCTGTGGCGGCAGGAGAGACGGGACAGGATGACGACGGGCCAGACTGCCTTTACGCGGCGGGATATGCTGCGGGCCATTGGCCTGATCGCGGGTGCGGGGGCGCTGTATCAGGCGATGACGGCACTTGGCCATGCGGCGGAATCGCAATTTGCCGGCGTGCCCGATCTGTCCGGGGCGCCTCGTGGTGCCAGGGTGGTGGTGCTGGGGGCTGGTCTGGCGGGTTTGCTGGCGGCGTATGAACTGGAGCGGGCCGGCTATGCGGTGCAGGTGCTGGAATATCAGAACCGCCCCGGTGGACGGAACTGGACCCTGCGTGGGGGTGATACCTATACCGAGTTGGGTGGTGCTGCGCAGACGGTACGGTTTACGGCCGGCAACTATCTGAACCCTGGTCCGTGGCGGATTTCGCATCATCATCGCGCCATCCTGCATTATTGTCGGGCTTTCAATGTCCGGCTGGAGCCGTTTATCCAGTTCAACAATAATGCATTCGTCCATGCCACCCATGCGTTCGATGGCCGGCCGCAGCGTTACCGGGATGTGGCGGCGGATTTCCACGGCAATGTGGCGTCGTTGCTGGCCACCGCGATCAATACGGGCGGGCTTGATCATGCCGTGACGCAGGAGGATCGCGAGCGGCTGATGGAGGCCCTGAAAGGGTGGGGGACGCTTGACGATTCCCTCGCCTATCGCAAGGGCCTGCATGTATCGGGACAGCGCAGCTATGCCCGCCCGCCGGGTGCCGGGGCCGATGGCGCGCCGCTGCCATCCGACCTGCTGCCGTTTCATGACGTGCTGGACCCGGTCGTGTGGAAGACGATGAAGTTCTTCACCAGCTATGACATGCAGCCGACCATGTTTCAGCCGGTCGGGGGTATGGATATGATCGGCAAGGCCTTTGCCAGCCGTCTGCCGCACCAGATCACATTGAATGCCAAAGTGACGGCGATCGCCCAGGATGAAAAGGGCGTGACGGTTCGGTGGGCGGACACGCGATCGGCGGCGGTGCATGAAACGACGGCGGACTGGTGTGTCTGTACGCTGCCGCTGAGCATTCTTTCGCAGGTGGATATTCAGGTTTCGGCGGCCAAGACGGCCGCGATCAGTGCCGTGCCTTATGCCTCGCACGCGAAGATCGGACTGGAATTTCGCCGGCGGTTCTGGGAGGAGGACGAGGCGATCTATGGTGGAATCAGCTTCACGGATCAGGAAATCGCTTTAGTCTCCTACCCTAATGATAATTTTCATGCCTCCGGACCGGCGGTTCTGCTGGGGGCGTTTGCCCTGGGACGAGGCGGGTTCGACCTGGCCGGGATGACGCCGGAAGAGCGCATTGAGGCTGCGTTGAAGCAAGGTGAGAAAATCCATCCGCAATATCGGAAGGAATTCATGAGCGGCGCATCCGTGGCGTGGAGCCGGGTGCCGTGGATGCTGGGGTGCCGCGCGCGCTGGGGCGAGGCCGACCGGGCTGCGCATTATCAGAATCTGGTGGCCATGGAAGGAAGAATCGTCTTGGCCGGTGATCATGCCTCCTATATGGCGGGATGGCAGGAGGGGGCTTTGCTGTCATCGCTCGATGCTATCCGGCAACTTCATCATCGTGCGACCGCCGCATGAGGTGGCCTGGTCGGATTTTGCTGCTGCTGGCCTGTGCCTGGGGGACAGTCGGCCCGGCGTGCGCGCAGACGCAGGGGCCCGTTGCCGAAGGGGCCGTGATTTACCGGCAGATCTGCCAGGCCTGCCATATGAAGGGGGGGACGGGTGCGATCGGGGCGGGCAAGGTGCCGGCGCTGGCGCATAATGCCCGTCTGGCTATAGCGGCTTATCCTGCGACCATCGTGGCACAGGGGCGTGGGGGGATGCCGTGGTTTTCCGACATTCTGTCGCCGGCGCAGATTGCGGCGGTGGTGAATTATGTGCGGACCCATTTCGGCAATCATTATCAGGATGCGCTCGATGCCCAGGCTGTGGAAGCGATGCTGGGGTCGAAAAAGGTGGACGATCATTAGGAAATTTTTTGTCTGATCGAGGGGTGTTTCGAAAATATCGATGGCGTCTGTGATGGCGCGAAGTGCAGAACGTGGCCGTCTGGTCGCTGCTTGCACGCGTTGACGGTCGGGCGCTCAGGCGGGACCGGATCGTGCAGGAAATGTGCGTCGCTCAGGGGCAGCGGGAAGGGTTCCTATGCGGATTCCGCCATGCGTATGCCGGGGCCGTGTCTGGTCCTATAGGCTGTCGCGTGAGACCTGCGTGCTTTTGAAGAGGGCGACGGCCGCTGTGGGGAAGACGCGGGCGAATTGCAGGCGGTAGCAGGCATGACGGGTGATGCGGTCGGGCATGACAGGTGGCGCGGACATGCTGCCGTCCGTGGACAAGTCGGCGTCGTAGAACAGTCGGCGGCCGAGTGGCACGCCGGCTTCCTGCGCCGTGGTCTACGATAAGGTTTTGGTGGAGACTCCGGCCAGGACGGGGAGGTAGAGCGTGGCCGCGAGGCCGAGGGGGACGAGGCATTTCTGCCAAGCGTCCCGGCGCATCATGGCACCGGCATCACCATGATTTCGATTTCAGGTTGGCCGCTGCCGCTGAGTTGGATGACGGAGCGTCCGGCCGGGAGTGGGAAATCGACCATTTTGCCGATCCCGCTACAGGCTGGCCCGTGCTCGTGGTGGGTGGACGCTATGGCGGTGCCGTCGCGCACGACGTCCAGCCACGCGCGGGCGTTGAGCATGACCCGGTAGGTGCCTGCCTTGGGGGCATCGAAGGCTACCATGCCGCCCGAACTGACCGTGCCGCCCGGTTCGTCGGGGCGAAGGGCATAGCTGACATCGGGCGTGGGCCGCAGGGCCACCAGTGCTGCCTGCCCCGGTGGGAGAACGGCGTGATCGAGCGCGGAAACGGTGCCGGCGGCTTCGAAGTGGGTTGGGGAGGTCCATGCGCGTAGATCGTCGGGGAGCGCCGGCTTGCCTGGCGTGCAGTTGGCCTGGGGCGCGTCCGCTCGGGCGGGGGCGGACGGAGCGAGCCCGATCAGCAGGGTGGCGAGAGCAGGGATGACGAATGGTTTCGCGGTTGCCATGGTGCCTTTCCGCAGTCCTGTATCACTTCGGATCTGTACGCGAACTCTATACGGGCTGCGCCGAAACCAGAAATGAAAGCCTGTCGGCTGCCCGGTCGCCCGCCTTGCCGCGCGTCGGCCTGCACGGATTCGGAAGGACTCTGGCGGGGATCAGCCCCGAAAAGGAGTCAAGCATGAATCGTTATGAAGCTGTGAATTGTTTCGGCGGATGGGTCCATGAGAAAGTGCTCAGGAATCATGGATATTTGGTCATGCCTCTCTTGACTGCCTGAGAAGGGCGAAAAACCAGCATTTTTTCTGTGCCGGTCCATGGCGGGAGTGGCGGGATTATCCACAGAATCCGGGGGTACCCTTCTGGATAACTCTGTGGATTGCTTGGCCGGAAACAGGCCGGAGCGCGACGAATCCCGCCTTTCTTGGTTTGTTCCGGCTGGGCGGGGAGCGCTGCGTGCTCCGGCAGAAGAAAAAGGGGACAGTGCAGTGGTGGCTCCTGACCCGTCTCTCTGGTTGGCTGTGAATGATTTGCCCGTGAGGGCAGTCATAAAACTGACATGGAATCAAGAGGCTTTCGGGGATCGGATGCAATCTTGCTGGAATTGGCGGAAAACAGCCATTTCCCAAGTCCGGACCCGTTCCGGGGAGGGCAGGATTATCCACAGAATCCGGGGATACCCCTCTGGATAACTCTGTGGGTGGATGCCGCTGGGGCTTGAATCCGACGGACCTTGCTCTGTTCTTCCCGGTTTGTTCCCGCGCCGGTGCAAAAAAAGAGGCCGGACCTGAAGGCCCGGCCGAGGGTGTTTGCACAGCGGGTCGCTCTTATCCGATTGTCGGAAGCGATGATGATGAAATAATCATTACATCGTGATGAATCCGTCTGCGCCGTCTGCGCATGTTGTCCTGCCAGAGTGGCCCCAGGCCGCTACGGGTGGGCTCTCAGGCGGCGGCTTCGGTGGGGTGTGTGCTGCCCTGCCGGGCGTGGAGCGCGGTCCACCAGGCGCGGTGCCCCAGATACCATTGCACCGTGCGGCGCAGGCCGGTTTCAAAATCATGGCGGGGGCGCCAGCCGAGCGCGGCCTCGGCGTGCGACGGGTCGATTGCGGAGCGGCGATCATGTGCCGGCCCGTTGGCGACGGATCGGATCAGCCGTGCGTGGGGGCCGGCCGGGTCGGGGCGCAGTTCGTCCATGAGCGTGCAGATGGCGCGGACGACCTGGAGGGTTGTGCGCGGCTGGCGGGCACCGATGGCGTAGGTCTCGCCCGGTCGGCCACGTTCCACCGCGAGGACCAGGGCTTCGGCGTGGTCGTCGACGAACAGCCAGTCGCGCAGGGTGCCCCCGTCGCCATAAACGGGCAGGGGGCGACCGGCGATGGCATTGATCGTCATCAGCGGGATCAGCTTTTCGGGGAAATGCCAGAAGCCGTAATTGTTGGTGCTGCTGGTGACGAAAGTCGGCAGCCCGTATGTGTGCTGCCAGGCCCGCACCAGATGGTCCGAGGCTGCCTTGGACGCTGAATACGGACTGCGCGGAGCGTAGGGGGTGGCTTGGGTGAAAGGGGGCGCGCCGGGTCGCTGGGGGCCGAAGACCGCGTCGGTCGAGACGTGATGGAAACGGAACAGCATGCGGTCGGCCATATCGAGGCCGTTCCAATAGTCCCGTGCCGCTTCCAGCAGGGTGAAGGTGCCCAGCACGTTGGTCGCCACGCAGGCGCCGGGGGCGTCGGTCGTGGGGTCTGCCTGGCTTTCGGCGGCCAGATGCAGCACCGCTTCCGGTTGATGGGCTGCGAAAACTGCCCGCATCGCCGCGCCGTCGGTGATGTCCGCCCGTACGTGCCGGTAGCGCGGGTTCGATGCCGCATCGGCCGTCGAGGCCCGCGTGGCGGCAGGGGTCATGGCGTCGATATTGACCACCGTGTGGCCGGTCGCCCCGATCACGTGTCGCACCACCGCCGATCCGATGAAGCCGCATCCGCCCGTTATCATGATGCGCATGGGTTGACGCCTTTCCGGTGCTGATCCCCGTAAAGGCCTGTCCGGCAATGCGCGCGGTGGGCGACCTTATGGTCGTTCCCGCTTGTCTGCCCACATGTCCAGAAAGGCCCAGAGCGGTTTGTGCGGGCGACAGGGTTAAGAAAGGCTTTAAATATCGCCGCCGGCGCCCGTTTCCGGTCTGGCTTTCAATCGTCGTGTTCGGTGGGAGGAAGGCTGTGTGGAAAGGCGGCGGGATTGAAAAAGCCGAGCAGGATGCCGCCTAGCGCCACGACGATGGCCAATGGGGTGAGAATACTGAAGCCGGCGTGGGTCAGCACCTGTCCGCCTGCCGCGGAACCCAGCAGGATGCCGACGTTGCTGGCGGAATTGATCGCGGCCCCGGCCACGTCGGGACGGGTGGCGCGGGCGCGGATCGCCCCGGACATGACGAACGGGATGATGGCCGAATAGCCGACGCACCATAGCCCCACGGCCCCCACCGCCGCCCAGCCGGACAGGATGTGCCCATACATCAGCCCCATGCCGATGAGCATGGCCAGGCCGCCGGCCAGCAGGCCGGCGCCGGGGTTGCGGTCGACGAACTGCCCGGCGCCCCACAGGCCGAGGATGCTGACGGCGCCCGTCAGCAGCAGGGCGAGGCTCAGGGTGCCCGTCGTCAGCCCGTGGTCGAGCAGCAGCGGCGTGACATAGGTGTAGAGCAGGTTGTGCGCGAAGAAGAACACCGCATCGACCGCCACCACGACCAGGAAGACCCGCATGACCCGGCGGGAGGCCACGCCGGGCAGGCTGCTGCGGACATTGGGGGGAGACGAGACCGGTGGCAGGAAAAAGGCGATGCAGAGGGTGAGCATGACGGCCAGTGCGGTCATGACGAACATGGCGACCCGCCAGCTTGCCAGATGCCCGATTGCCGCCGCGCCTGGCACGCCCAGGATGGCACCCAGCGAGGTGCCTCCATAGACGAAGGAAATGGCGCGTCCGGTCATGTTCTGGGGCACCAGGCGCGCCGCATAGGCGGAGGTGATCGACATCAGCAGCGCGTGCGCCAGCCCGCCGATCAGCCGGCCGGCACACAGGAGCAGGAAGTTGGGGGCCATCGCCACGACCAGATTGGACAGCACATAGCCCGATAGCGAGAGGAGCATCAGCCGCTTGCGGTCGATATGCGCTGTCATGATCGTGAGCGGGACCGCGCCGAGGGCCACCATCAGGGCAAAGGCGCTGACGGCCAGCCCGGCATGGCCTTCTGGAATGTGGAAGGTCCGCGCCATCTCGATCAGGATGCCAACGGGGGCGACCTCACTGGTCAGTGCCGTGAAGGTACAGGCAAACAATGCCCAGAGACCGATGACGGCGCTGGTCGGCAGGGTTTTGAAAAGCATGGGGACCTGTCGCGAATACCAAAATTGACGGACTGATGCCGATTCTTCGAAAACCCTTCTGGCATTCCCCGCCGCAGAACGGAATAGACAGTTTGCGGGAAGCTGGAACCTCGCATGCGTCTATGGGCTGGAGGCAGGCGAACATCCCTTATCCGCCGCTGGACAGTTTCATCAGCACCAGGCCGCTCGTGATCAGGAGGGCGGCCAGGATGCGCGGAGGGCTGGCGGCATCGCCGAGAAACAGGATGCCAACCAGAAAGGCTCCGATCGCCCCGATGCCTGTCCAGACCGTATAGGCGGTTCCGAGCGGCAGATGTTTCATGGAGAGTGAAAGCAGGGCGAAGCTGGCGATCATTCCGACAATGGTTATCGCGGAGGGGATGACGCGCGTGAACCCCTGGGATTCCTTCATCGCGAAGGCCCAGACGACTTCCAGCAATCCGGCGATGGTCAGCATCAGCCACGACATGGCGGTCTCCATTCAGAGCCGCCGGGCCGTCCCGGACCTGAAAACCCCCAAGAGGGGCGAGGACGTGGCCTCGTGATTGAGGTACGACATGATGGAAGCAGGATCAAGCGGTCTGCCCATGTGACGTGGTCGCCTTCAGCAGCCACGCGCGGAAGGTTTGGAACGGGCCATAGCTGCCGTGGTTTGCGGGGTAGGCCAGGTAATAGGCGCCTTCGCTGGGGAGTGTCCGGCCCGGCAGTTCGACCAGGCGGCCGCTTTCCAGCAGGTCCGCGGCCAGAAAACGCGGCAGCAGGGCAACGCCGGCCCCGGCTGCCGCAGCCTGCGCAATGAAGGTGAACTGGTCGCACAGCATGCCGTGGACCTTCAGTGCTTCCACGCCCTGGGCTGCGAACCATCGCTCCCACGCATCGGGGCGGGAGACCAGATGCAGCAGCGGGGCGTCCAGAAGGTCGGCCGGCGTTCGGAATGCGTGGCGGGCCAGCAGGGTGGGACTACAGGTGGCGACGACCTGCTCGGACATCAGGAAATCCATTTCCGCACCCGTCCATTCGGCTGCGCCGAAATGGATGGCGGCATGGAGCGTGTCTCCCGAAAAATCGAAGGGCAGCGGGCGGGACATCAGATTGATCGTGATGTCGGGGTGGGCGCGCATGAAATCCGGCAGGCGGGGGGCCAGCCATTGGGCGCCGAAGGTGGGCAGTACGCCCAGATTGATGGCGCCTCCGGTCGGGTTGGCGCGAAAGCCCAGCGTGGCGGTGGCGATATGGCGCAGGGCCTCGCGGACTTCGCGGGCATAGGCCTCGCCTGCCAGTGTGAGGCGCACCGTCTGCCGGTCGCGCACGAAGAGGTCGGCGCCAAGTTGCTGCTCGAGTGCGCGGATATGGCGGCTGATCGCGCTCTGCGTCAGGTGCAGTTCCCGCGCCGCGGCGGTGAAGCTTTCCAGGCGGGCGGCGGCCTCGAAGGAATGCAGCAGCAGGGTGGGGGGCAGGAAACGTCGCGCGGTCGCCATATCAGCCCGTGGGTGCGAAGGGGGAGCCGCCGCGGGATGGGCGGGTCATTCCAGATTCGCATGATGTCAGTTTCCTTTATCGTTTGAAAGGCGGGGCGGCGTCGCGAATGATGTGGAATCGGAACAATAGGCGGGCCGCGCCGGTGGTGCCCGACAGGGTGGGGAACGTGTGGTGGAAAAGACCGGAATGATCGGCGCGGACGAGATCCGGACCCGTTTCGCACGGGCGATGTCGGACATGTATCGCCAGGAAGTGCCGCAATATGGCGCGTTGACGGAACTGGTCGCACGGGTGAATGCGCGGGTTCTGCATGATGATCCGGCTTTGAAGGCCCGGCTGGAGGCGACCGGATCGCTGGCGCGGCTGGATGTGGAACGGCATGGCGCGATCCGGCTGGGTACGGCGGCGGAACTGGCCACCATGCGCCGGCTGTTCGCCGTGATGGGTATGGTGCCGGTGGGGTATTACGATCTCTCGGTTGCCGGGATTCCGGTGCATTCCACCGCGTTTCGGCCGGTCGATGACGTGGCGCTGGGCCGTAATCCGTTCCGCGTCTTTACGTCGCTGCTGCGGCTGGACCTGATTGCGGATGACGGCTTGCGGGCGGAGGCCGAGCGCATTCTGGCGGCGCGGCGGATTTTCACGCCCGGCGTGCTGGCGCTGATCGGGCAGTGGGAGGAGGAGGGTGGCCTTGCGGACGTGTCGGCGGACCTGTTCGTTCGCGAGGCGTTGGAGACTTTTCGGTGGCATCGCGAGGCGACGGTCAGTGCTGCGACCTATCGCCGCCTGCACGATGCACATCGGCTGATCGCGGATGTGGTGTGCTTCAAGGGGCCGCATATCAACCATCTGACGCCCCGCACGCTGGATATCGATGCGGCGCAGGCTGAAATGCCATCTTATGGCATGCGGGCCAAGGATGTGATCGAAGGACCGCCGCGCCGGGCCTGCCCGATCCTGCTGCGGCAGACCAGTTTTGCGGCGCTGGAGGAACCGATCCTCTTCCTCGGTGAGGGCCATGCGGGTGAGGATGGATGCCATACCGCCCGTTTTGGCGAGATCGAGCAGCGCGGCGTGGCCCTGACCCCGAAAGGGCGGGCGCTGTACGACCGCCTGTTGTGCGCCGCGCGGGACGACGGGCCGAAGGATGTGCCGTATGGGATGCGGCTGGAACGGGCCTTCATGCAGTTTCCCGATACCGAGGACGCTTTGCGCGGCCAGGAACTGGCCTATTTCCGGTACGATCTGGCGGGCGCCGCCACCCTGCCGCCCGGCTTTTCGGCCGACGCGCCGATCGAAGACATGGTGCGCGCGGGCGTGGTCGTGGCGACCCCGATAACCTACGAGGATTTTTTGCCGGTGAGTGCCGCGGGGATTTTCCGCTCCAATCTGGGTGGCGGGGGTGGCGCGGATTATGCGGTGAGCGCCGATCGCGCGGGGTTCGAGACTGCTCTGGGAGCGGAGGTTCTGGATGAATGCGCGCTGTATGCGGGCCTTCAGAATCGATCCATTACCGATATCCGGGATGCTCTGCGGGGCACGGCGGTTGCGTGAGCGGTGGTTGCCGAGGGCATCGGGCAGAGGAAGAGTACGGCGATGAGAAACGATCCGCGTAGCCATGGATTGTGGGAACTGTCTGCGCCGCCCGCGCCTGCCACCGTGGCGCTGGCCGGGGATGTGGAGGCCGATGTCGCCATTGTCGGTGCGGGTTATACCGGCCTTTCGGCGGCGCTGCATCTGGCTTCGGCCGGAGTTTCGGTGGTGGTGCTGGAGGCGGAGGAGGTCGGCTTCGGCGGGTCCGGGCGGAATGTCGGGCTGGTCAATGCCGGGCTTTGGGTCATGCCCGAGGATGTGATCGACGGGCTGGGGCCGGTGCATGGTCCGCGAATTCTTCGGTTGCTGGGGGATGCGCCTTCCGTGGTGTTCGATCTCGTTGCGCGCCATGGCATTGCCTGTGAGGCCGAGCATGCCGGCACGCTGCATTGCGGGGTTGGGCGTGGGGGGCTTGCCAGCCTGCGGGAGCGGGCGCGCCAGTGGCGGCGGTTGGGCGCGCCGGTGCGGCTGCTGGACCCTGGTGAGACGCGGGAGATGGTCGGCAGCGGTGTGTATGAGGGGGCGCTGCTGGATGCACGGGCCGGCACGATCCAGCCGCTGGCTTATGCGCGCGGTCTGGCGGGGGCGGCATTGGCGGCGGGGGCGCGGATTCATACCGCCAGCCCGGTTGTCTCCGCCCGGCAGGAGGGCGGTTGGTGGCGGTTGCGAACCGAGGCGGGCAGTGTGCGCGCGCCGAAGGTGATCGTGGCGACCAACGCTTATACGCATGGCGATGTCGGTGGATTGTGGCCCGAGATCAGGGCGGAGCTGATTCATCTGCCTTATTTCAATATTGCCACTGTGCCGCTGGATGCGGCGCAATTGCGTTCCGTGCTGCCGAAGAGGCAAGGGGCGTGGGATACGAAGGAGGTGCTGACGTCCTTCCGGCTTGATCGGGCAGGGCGTCTGGTGATCGGCAGCGTGGGGGCGTTGCGGGGGACGGGGTTGGCTGTGCATCGGCAGTGGGCTGCGCGCGCGCTCGCGCGGATCTATCCGCAGCTTGTGGGCATCGGGTTCGAGAGTGAATGGTTCGGCAGCATCGGCATGACGGTCGATGACCTGCCGCGCCTGCATCTGTTAGCGGAGAATGTCGTATCCATCAGCGGTTATAACGGACGGGGCATTGCACCGGGCACGGTGTTTGGCCGCGTGCTGGCGGATTTCGCGCGGGGCGTGGTATCCGAGGCTGAATTGCCGTTGCCGCTGACCCGGGCGGTTCCGGCTCGTGCCCGGCGGGCGCGGGAGGCGATGTATGAATATGGCTCGGCCGCCGTGCATCTTGTGACGGCGCGACTGTAGGGGAAGAAAAAACTTTTATCGGTTTAGGAATATCGTGCGTGCTCTGCACAAGGTTCCTGAACGAATCAAAAGTTTTTTGGTTCTTTTTTTCAAAAAAGAACAGAGATCAGACGCATGAAGAGAGAAAGCGGAGAGACGATGACAAACCTGATAGCTTCCGAGGTGCACGACCTGCTGGTGGGTCTGGGCGTGCCGGCCGCGCGGTTTATGGGTGGGACGCTGGCCGTGCGTTCGCCGGTGACCGGTGAGGAGATTGCGCGGGTGGTCGAGACGACGGCGGATGACGCGCGCCGTACCATCGGCGCGGCAGCGGAGGCTTTCAAGGCCTGGCGGCGGGTGCCTGCGCCGCGTCGTGGCGAACTGGTGCGTCTTCTGGGTGAGGAATTGCGGGCTAACAAGGTGGCGCTGGGCCGGCTGGTGACGCTGGAAGTGGGCAAGGTCGTGTCCGAGGGGCTCGGCGAGGTCCAGGAAATGATCGATATCTGCGATTTCGCGGTTGGGCTGTCGCGGCAGCTTTATGGCCTGACGATCCAGTCGGAGCGGCCGGATCACCGACTGACGGAACAGTGGCATCCGGCGGGCGTGGTCGGGGTGATTTCGGCGTTCAATTTTCCTGTGGCGGTGTGGTCGTGGAACGCGGCGCTGGCGTTTGTCTGCGGCGACCCGGTGGTGTGGAAGCCGTCGGAGAAAACGCCGCTGACCGCGTTGGCGGTACAGGCTCTGTTCGAGCGTGCGGTGGCGCGGTTTGGTGACGACGCGCCGGCCGATCTCGGCACGCTGCTGATTGGCGGCCGGGAGATCGGTGAATTGCTGGTGGAGGATGCGCGGGTGCCGGTGGTTTCGGCGACCGGGTCGACCCGTATGGGGCGCGTTGTCGGCGAGCGGGTGGCGCGGCGCTTCGGCAAGTCGATCCTGGAACTGGGTGGGAACAATGCTTCGATCGTTACGCCGTCGGCCGATCTGGAACTGACGCTCCGCGCCGTGGCGTTTGGTGCGATGGGTACGGCGGGGCAGCGCTGCACCACGTTGCGCCGGCTGATCGTGCATGAAAGCGTCTATGACGCGCTGGTGCCGCGCCTGGCACAGGTTTATCAGCGCATTTCCGTTGGGAGCCCGATTGAGAGTGACGCGCTGGTGGGGCCGTTGATCGACGGGGCCGCGTTCGAGGCGATGCAGGCCAGCCTGCGTGATGCGGCGGCACATGGCGGCATCGTACATGGTGGCGAGCGGGTCGATGTGAACGGGAGCGAGTCGTTCTATGCGCGTCCCGCGCTGGTGGAAATGCCGGGGCAGGTTGGGCCTGTACGTGAGGAAACCTTTGCGCCAATTCTGTATGTTCTGAAATATCGTGACCTGGAGGATGCCATCGCGTTGCAGAACGACGTGCCGCAGGGGCTGTCTTCCTCCATCTTCGGCAATGACCTGCGGGAGATCGAGCAGTTCCTTTCTGGCGCGGGGTCGGATTGCGGGATTGCGAACGTCAATATGGGGCCGTCCGGTGCGGAAATCGGTGGCGCCTTTGGTGGCGAGAAGGAGACCGGTGGTGGCCGGGAATCCGGATCGGATGCCTGGCGGGCCTATATGCGGCGGCAGACAAATGCGATCAATTATGGCCGCACGCTGCCTCTGGCGCAGGGCGTTACGTTCGATATCGGTTGATGGGGTGGGGCGGGGCGAAAGCCCCGACCACTTGTGTGGGGTGAAAGCAATGACGGCAGTTATGGGGCGGGAAGCTAAAGTCCGCTATCTGCGCTTGAACGTAAAATAGCAGACGTTCTTATTCATCTAAACTGTATGTCGAACGATGTGAAAACCTTCGTCTGGTGTGGGCAGCGTGAAACCTTGAGAATGTAACGTTGCCGTTGATAATCTCACTGCACGATCCAGAGCAATTCAACCGTATGAAAGCCATTGAATGTTTGACACAGGGAAGTTTGTATCCGTTGGCGATATAAATTTGTTCGTCTCTGAAGCCGGGAACCCAAAAGGAAGAGTTATAGTCCTGCTTCATGGAGGCTTGCAGAGCCGTCTCGATTTCATCCCACTCGCAAAGCATCTCTCAGAAGATTACAGGCTGATTGCTATTGATACGCGTGGGCATGGTCGATCCGGTATCGGGACCGCCCCTCTGACATATCGACAGCTTCAGGATGATTTTACCGTGGTTCTTACCACGATGGGGCTGCAAAAATCCGGTATAATTGGATATAGTGACGGTGGCATTGTCGCTTTGCGGCTGGCTGCATCGCGTGCCGTACAACCGGAGTTCGTCATAGCGTCGGCGCGCATTGGGTGTTGCCGGAAAATGATCCGGCCCGGCAGATTTATCAGACGATCACTCTTGAAAAATGGCGTGCGATGTTCGGGAATCAAATATCGGTCTACAACACGGAAAATCCCGACTCGGATTTCGGCAAGCTATTCACGGCGGCGACGCAGATGTGGCTCGGCTGCGATGAAGATGCCTATCCCGCCGCGTCTGTAAAAAACATTCGGTGCCCTCTGCTCGTAGTGCATGGTGACGACGATATGCTGGTGTCGCGGCAACAGGCCTTCGACCTTGCTGAGCAGGTCAAAGGTGCCAGGTTACTTAACCTGCCCTTCGCTAAACACTCGCTACTTGAAGACATGCCTGAGAGTGTTCTTCCCTTCTTACAGGATTTCATCACGCGCGTTACAATCTGAAGGCTATGCAGTTTTATGTCCCGTCATAGCAATCCCTTTCTGATTCCCCAATGTCTGCCATGCGGGCAAGAGATGTCGTAATGGACAGGGTGCTCGTGTGCTCAGAGTTCATCCCTCTTCATTGCCGCCAATGCCCGTCGTGTCGCCTCGGTCAGCGGGGTGGGCATGGCTTTGAGGGGGAACCAGCCCCAGTCGGCCAGGGCGTGAGGTTCCCGGATGGCGGGGGTGCCGGCCTGGATGGTGGCCAGGAAGACGGGGGCGACCCAGTGCGTGGCACGGGGGCGGTCGATCTGGTCGACGACGCAGAGCAGGCGGGTGAGGGCGATGGTGATGCCGAGTTCTTCGGCGATCTCGCGCGTGGTGGCCTCGGCGAGCGTCTCGTATGGGTCCAGTTTGCCGCCGGGGAGGCCCCAGTGGCCGGATTCCGGATCTCGGCGGCGGAGGACCAACAGCAATCTGCCGTCCTTTAGGATGGCGGCCCCGCAGCCGACGCGGGGGGGGAGGAGCGGGGGGCGTGCTGGCTGACATGGGGGCAGCATAACCGAACGGGCGGGGCATGCCACGGGGTGGGTGATCGGTGCAAAATGTGGAAACGATCTGTTTCCGGCATTTTTATTATTGGATGGGGGGACATCCGTTATGTCTGGATGGAGCGGAATGGTTCGGGCCGGTGTGGCCTGGGCGTTCGGTGTGGATTTGTTCAGATTTCGGAGTTCGTTCCCATGACGCGTAGTGCCTCTTCGCTTTTCGCCGTCCTGGCCCTTGCCGCCAGCCTTCCCCTCGCCGCCCAGGCGGCGACCAGTCCGGCCGAGGTGCAGGCGGGGCATTATGCGGTCGAGCCCGGTCATACCCAGGTCGGTTTCTCGGTGCTGCATTTCGGCTTCACCAATTACACGGGCGTGTTTTCCAACGTCTCCGGGACGCTGGAACTGAATGTGAAGAACCCGGCTGCGTCCAGCCTGTCGGTGACGATCCCTGTCGCTTCGGTGCAGACCACCAGCGATGTGCTAAATGGTGAGTTGAAGGGGCCGGAATGGTTCGATGCCGGTAAATTCCCCGATGCCACCTTCGTTTCGACCAGTGTGAAGCTGACTGGCAAGGCCGATGCCGTGGTGGCCGGGAACCTGACGATCCATGGCGTGACGAAGCCCGAGACGCTGAAGGTGCATTTCATCGGTGCCGGCGTGAACCCGCTCGACAAGAAATACACGACCGGTTTCGAGGCGACCGGCACGATCAAGCGCAGCGATTTCGGCGTGAGCAAATATGTGCCCTATGTCAGCGACGAAGTGGCCCTGCGTATTGCCGGTGCCTTCGAAAAGCAGGACTGACAGCCGTGAGCGCCGCGATCGTCCTGCTCAGGGCGATCGCGGTGGATGGTTCTTCTGGCCGCGTCCGAGATGTTCGATCATTGCGTGAAGGGAAATCCGGAGATCGTCAGGTTGCGCTCTTTTGCGTAGGATGGCTTTTCCCGAGCCGGACAAAGGATATCAGGCATGCGGCGGCATGACGAACGTGACCATTTTTCGGAAATCAGTATGCTTCTGTCCGAAATCCAGTCGGATGTGGAGCAGTTGAACAGTCGGGCGCAGTCCATGCCGCAGACGCCCGAGACCTTGCGTGAGGGGATTGCCGCGCTGGCCGACAAAATCGATGCCCTGTGTGACTTGAGCCGCAGATAGAGGATGGCGGGCCGCCCGGTTATCGCGGCCCGCACTGTGCCTCGATCAGCAAGCGGGCGCAGTCGCCCACCCGCGCCGCCGGGCCTGGCGGCGGGAAAGCCTGACCCACGACATAGGCGCCTTCCATCAGCAGGATTAGACCGTCGGCAAGCTGGTCGGGATCGGTAGCCCCCATCTGGTGGGCGCGTTCGACCAGCCAGTCGCGTACCTGATGCTTCAGACGCGCGGCTTCTTGCCTCACCGGGTGCGTGCGGTCGGGATAGTCGAGAATGGCGTTGGTGAGCGCACAGCCACGATAGTCGGGAGCGGCTGAACGCTCTGCCAGCCCTTCGAAATAGGCCAGGAGCTGCGCGCGCGGGTCTTCGGGGTGGGCGGCGCGGACAAGGGCGATCCGGTCCCAGAAACAGTCCTGGTAGTCGGCGAGAAAGGCGGTGGCCAAGCCGTCCTTGGAGTGGAAGGCCCGGTAGAGCGACGGTTTGGTGACGCCCGCATTCTGCACGATCTCCTCTACGCCGACGGCCCTTATCCCCTGCCGGTAGAACAGGTCGCGGGCCGACTGGCGGATCCGGTCGGCGGCGGTGGGGCGTCGGGAAGGGGAAGGGGAAGGGGGAATGGACATGCACGAAACCCGCTTGACGATGTTACCGATCGGTACATAACGTGGCGTGGCCCTGGAGGCTGCTGCCGAAGCGCCGAGGATGCGTGGACGGGGCGCGCGGGGCTTTGGCAACAGCAGCAGAACTGACCGGTCAGTGATATGAGCGTGATACCGTCCCCTCGCAAGCTTTCCCGGCCCGCGCGCATATATGCGGTGGTGGTCGGGCTGACGTTCCTGTCGCTTCTGGTTTCGGCTGGCGTGCGTGCGACGCCGGGCGTGCTGATGATGCCGTTGCAGATGGAACTGGGCTGGAGCCGGGCCGGGATCTCGGCCACGGCGGCGTTCGGCATCTTTCTCTACGGCTTCGTCGGCCCGTTTTCGGCGGCGTTGATGCAGGCGGTGGGGATACGCCGCACGTTGGTCGGTGCGCTGATGCTGATCGGCGGAGCCAGTTTTCTGTCCCTGTTCATGACGCAGCCCTGGCAGTTCTTCGTAACCTGGGGTGTGCTGACCGGGCTGGGTACCGGGGCGGTGGCGATGGTGCTGGGGGCGACGGTGGTAAATCGCTGGTTCGTGGCCCGGCGCGGCACTGTGATGGGGCTGCTGGCAGCCAGCACGGCGACCGGATCGCTGTTCTTCCTGCCGGCGCTGGCGGCCTTGGCGCATGATCGCGGCTGGCGGGCGCCAGTGCTGGCCGTCACCATCGCCTGTTTGGTGTTGGTGCCGCTGGTTGCGCTGTGCCTGCCTGAGCATCCTGAGCGGCTGGGGCTTCTGCCGCATGGGGCGCCGCCGGACTATGTTCCGCCGCCGCCGCCCGATCGGCATCCGTTGCGCATGGCAGTGGGGGCGTTGCGCGATGCGGTGGTGAAGCGCGATTTCTGGTTTCTGTTCCTGACCTTTTTTGTGTGCGGGTTTACCACCAATGGCCTGATCGGTACGCATTTCATCGCCATCTGTGCCGATCATGGGATCGGCGAGGTGCCGGCGGCGGGCTATCTGGCCATGATGGGGTTATGCGATCTGTTTGGCACCACCCTCTCCGGCTGGCTGACCGACCGGATGGACGCGCGCTGGCTGCTATTTTCCTATTACGGGCTGCGGGGTGTATCGCTGGTCGCTTTGCCGTTCTGCGATTTCTCACCTGCCAGCCTGACGGTTTTCGGTATTTTCTATGGGCTGGACTGGATTGCGACCGTGCCGCCGACACTGCGTCTGGCCACTTCGGCATTTGGCGAGCGGGCGGCATCCGTGGTGTTTGGCTGGGTGGTGTTCGGGCACCAGATCGGCGCGGCCTGCGCCGCGTCGTTGGCTGGATTGCTGCGGCAGGCGCAGGGAAATTATCGCGACATGCTGGTGCTGGCCGGTTGCGCCGGGTTGCTGGCGGCGCTGATGGCGCTGGGAATCGGACGGGCTCCCTTGCGGAGTCTGCTGCCGGCAGGGGAACGGTAGAAAAAAGCCTTTGCCCGCGCCTGGATCATGGCATGGATGTACTCATGATTCCGGGAACGGGGCGGGAGGTTATTACGGCAGCGGGTATCGGGTTACGGCCCGCTGCACGTTGACGTCGTTGACGTCTCTGACCGCGCGCATCCTGGCGTCGCGCCGGCAGTCGGAGCGTTCGATCGCCCGGCGCATTTCTCCGCTGAGTGCAGTGCTGTCGCCGCATACGGTCAATGCCGCACGGTCGATGCGTGAGACCAGATCGCCAACTCCGGAGGGGGTTGCCAGATCGGGCCGGTAATAGGGAACGGCTATCCGCTGGATTTCGCGTTCGCCCTGACCTTCGACCGTGATCTCATCGGGGGGTGTGCTGCTGGTCTGGGCCCATGCGGGATGCGAAGGGCCCAGGAGGGGCGACAGGCCGGCCAGGATGAACAGGCCGATTCCGATCGTCCTGGCGCGGCGGGAAGAGTGAGACGATGTAGCTGCCGGACCTGGCGGGCCGAGAGCCGGTTTCGCCGGGTCGGCCTGCATAGGCGCCATACCATTCATCCGAACGGGATTGGTCATGACACACGCGCTCCAAGATCCACCTGGAAGGATGTCAGACGGCCCTGCCGAAGATGCCCTCCGGCAGGGCCGTCTGACGGTTCATTCTCTATGCCTGTGACCCGGTGGAAACCAGATCACATTCGGCAGGACCATGACCGCTGTCACGCAGCGGGCGCATGTCGGGGCGCGGTGGGGCAGACGCTCAAGCCGTCTGGCGGCGGCCCTGATAGACGCGGCCGAAGCGGTTTTCGAGGAAGGCGGACAGTGCGATGTCTTCCTGCCGGATGACGCCCCGTGCCGGGAGGTGGCCGTCTTTCAACAGGTCCAGCACCGCGCAGATCGCGCCGGCGGTGGTGATCTGGATTGCCGTGCGCGGGCGGCCGTTGACCGTCTCGCCATAGATGCGGCGGACGAAGCTTTCCTGGGTCAGCCGCCCGTCGCGCCAGCCGGAGACGGTGACGAAGACCAGCACGATGTCCTGTTGCGTGACGGGCAGCGCGTATTCCAGGATATCCTTGAAGATATCACGCCTTTCCGCCAGGCGCAGGTCGCGCAGCAGCATCTTCATGGCCTGGGCGTGGCCGGGGTAGCGGATGGTGCGGTAGTTGAGCTCGCGCACCGCGCCTGCATAGGTCTCGCACAGGGAGCCAAGGCCGCCGGAGGTGTTGAAGGCTTCGTATGTCACGCCGTCGACCCCCAGCGTCTCCAGCCCTTCCAGGGCCGGTACCATATGGCGTTCGCCGCCGACGATGGCCTCGCAGGGTTCGATATATTCATTGATGACGCCGTCGGTGCTCCAGGTGAGGTTGTAGCCCAGCGCGTTGGAGGGAAATTCCGGCAGCGCGCCGACGCGTAGATGGATCGTGTCCAGCTTTTCGAAACGCTGGGCGATGTCGTGGGCGACGATGGAGACGAAGCCGGGGGCGAGGCCGCATTGCGGGATGAAGGTGGATTGGGCGCCCTCGGCCAGCGCGCGGACCGCGCGGGTGCTGGCGACGTCTTCCGTCAGGTCGAGATAGTGGATGCCGGCCGTGGCGGCGGCGGTGGCGATGGCGGTCGTCAGGTGATAGGGGGCGGCGGAGAGGACGGCGTAATGGCCCTCCATCAGCGGTGCGAGGGCGCCGTCCCTGGCGATATCGACCCGTACCTTGCGCACCTGGGGGCCCACATCGGCGCGATCGAGGCCCGGCTGGTCGCGGTCGATCAGCGTGACGGCGTAATCGCCGGTCGCATCCAGGAAGTCCGCGATCGTCGAACCGATCTTGCCTGCGCCGACAACGAGTATCTTCTTCATGCCAATCGTTCCTGATGCTGATGCGATACGGAAATGGAACGAAGGAACGGGGCCGGACACAATGGACAGCGTGACGTGCGATCGGTGCTTTCTTTCGGCGAAATGTCGGATATAATCGGCATTATGCAACCCGACGAGACGGACAGAACCCTGTTGGCCCTGCTGGAGGGCAATGCGCGGATGTCGACCGTGGCGCTCGCACGCCGTGTCGGCCTGTCGCGCACCACGGTGCAGAGCCGGATCGAGCGGATGGAGCGGGCCGGGGTGATTGCCGGCTATACGACGGTGACCCCCGCCCATGATGCCGATGCAGTGCGGGCGCATGTGATGATCACGATCACGCCCCGGCATGCGGCCTCGGTCGAAGCCGCGCTGCGCCCGATCCGCGAAATTCGCGAACTGCATGCCGTCAGCGGCATGGTGGACATGATCGCCATCGTAGGCGCGGGCTCGACCGAGACCATCAACCGGGTGATCGACCGGATTGGCATGTTGGACGGGGTGGAACGTACGACCTCGGCGATCATTCTTTCCACCCGGTTCCGGCGGCGGGGGCAGGCGAATCTTTCCTGACCCGCCAGTTGCTGATGATGCGTCAGCGCTGTGATTGCAGGATCGCCCGCGCGAACGAGGTGGTGGGATCGAAGAATTGGCTTTTGAGAGCCTGACCGAACATGCGGTCTGGTGAGCGAGAGCGGCCCTGATGGCCGCCCGCCGCGAAGCGCGGGAAACGCGCGTCGGATCGCGACCAGGGCGCATTTTCGGTCAGGTTCTGCGTGATGGATCGTGTCCGCACGTACTCTGGTGTCGTCATTGACTGGGGCTCTTGCCCGACCCGCCCTCCTTGGGGTCGGCTCGAACTATCGGGCAGGCAATGCGTTGAAAAAGCGATATTTGCGGGCAATCGTCCCAGTAACCGAGGAGGCGCGACCTTGAGACGTTCAGCATTGGTCCCATTTGTCCTTGCCGCCCTCTTTTTCGGGACGGCGCAGGCCGCGTCTCGCCAGGAGCAGAGCGCGGCCTGTCGGGGGGATGCCATCAAGCTGTGTACCTTCGCCATTCCGAACGAAGACAAGATAACGGCCTGCATGAAGAAGAAGGTCGATCAGCTTTCGCCGCGCTGCCGGGCGATGTTCGAGCCGGCGGCAAAGAAGAAGCATCGCCAAAGCAGGGCGAAGACGCCTTCGTGACTGGACCCTGACCCGCCTGCGATGAATTGCCGGATGGGGCAGAGGCTCCCTCGCGTTGATCGCATGCCTGCCCCGGTGCCGGACGGTGAAATGAGGCTGGTGCGGGCGGAGAGCGGGAAGGGACAAAGGAACCGGGGCAGCGGCGTTCCGTTCACGTCTTGTTGTGCCGGTGGGGGTGGGCGGCAAGATGCGGGCTGGCTGGAATTTTCGCATGGCGTGCATGCGGATATTCGCGGCGAGGCTCTGCCCGCCTGCGTGCCGTCCGGACAGGCGCGTTTCACGATCCGCTGACCTGAGTGATACTTTTCGGGAGATATTGGATGCCTGCCAGCACCGTCGCCGATCTGATTGCCGATACGCTTGTCGAAGCCGGTGTGAGCCGGATTTACGGCATTGTCGGCGATAGTCTCAATGGTCTGACCGAGGCATTGCGTCTGCGGCCCGCGATCGAGTGGGTGCATGTGCGTCATGAGGAGGTCGCGGCGTTTGCGGCCGCCGGCGAAGCGCAGGTGACGGACGGACTGGCCGTCTGCGCGGGGTCGTGCGGGCCGGGGAATCTGCATCTGATCAACGGCCTGTTCGACGCGCATCGCAGCCGGACGCCGGTGCTGGCTATTGCGGCGCAGATTCCGTCGGCCGAGATAGGCGGTGGGTATTTCCAGGAAACGCATCCGCAGAACCTGTTTCGCGAATGCAGCCATTATTGCGAACTCGTCTCCGACCCCGCGCAGCTTCCCTATGTGCTGGAAAATGCCATTCGGGCCGCCGTGGGGCAGCGCGGCGTGGCGGTGGTGGTGATACCGGGAGATGTCGCGCTGCGGCCGGCGCCGGCGCGCGCGCCGGCCGGGCGGCGGGCGTTGCTGCCGCCGCAGCCGCGCGTGCTGCCGGCGGAGGCCGAACTGGATGCGCTGGCGGAGATGCTGAACGGTGCCGCACGTATTACCCTGTTCTGCGGACGGGGATGTGCCGGGGCGCATGGGCCGCTCATGCAACTGGCGGAGGTGCTGAAGAGCCCGACCGTACATGCCCTCGGTGGCAAGGAGTGGGTTGAATACGACAATCCCTATGATGTCGGCATGACGGGCTTTATCGGGTTTTCGTCGGGTTATGCCGCCATGCAGGGATGTGACCTGCTGCTGATGCTTGGGACCGATTTTCCGTACAAGCAGTTTCTGCCTACGGATGCCCGGATCGTGCAGGTGGATATCCGGCCGGAGAATCTTGGGCGGCGCTGCAAGCTGGATCTGGGGCTGGTCGGAGATGTGGGGACGACGATCACCGCGCTGCTGCCGAAGCTGACAGTGAAGGCGGACCGGACGCATCTGGACACCAGCCTGGGCCTTTATGCCAAGGCCCGCGAGGGGTTGGATGATCTGGCGGTCGGTACGCCGGGGCGCAGGCCGATTCATCCCCAGTATCTCGCGAAACTGGTCAGCGAGGCGGCGTCGGACGACGCCGTGTTTACGGCGGATGTCGGCACGCCGACCATCTGGGCCGCCCGTTACCTCAAGATGAATGGCAGGCGCCGTCTGGTCGGATCGTGGGTGCATGGGTCGATGGCCAATGCCATGGCGCATGCGATCGGTATTCAGGCGGCGCAGCCGGGGCGGCAGGTCGTATCGTTGTCGGGCGATGGCGGATTTACCATGCTGATGGGGGACCTGATCACGCTGACGCAGCAGAAGCTGCCGGTGAAAATTGTTATATTCAATAATGGCGTACTGGGTTTCGTGGCGTTGGAGATGAAAGCGGCGGGGTTTGTCGATGTCGGGGTCGACCTGAAGAATCCGGATTTCGCGGCGATGGCGCGGGCTATGGGCATCCATGCCATGCGGGTGGAAGATCCGGGCGATCTGCCGGGGGCTGTGGCCGAAATCATGGCGCATGACGGGCCGGCGTTGCTGGACGTGGTGACTGCCACGCAGGAACTTTCCCTGCCGCCGACGATCAAGGCCGAGCAGGTGAAGGGATTCAGCCTCTATATCCTGCGGGCGATCATGAACGGGCGCGGGGATGAAATCCTCGATCTCGCCAAGACCAATCTGCTCAAACGCTGAGACGGATTGTCTGGGCAGAGGGCGCGGCCTGTGACCGGAGCCTGTGAGACAGCAATACGGTCTGGAAAACGCGGGGGGGGGGGGGGGGGGGGCATGCCGTCCGTGCGTGTTCTCTGGCCGGTTCTCAGAATATCTGGATGATGATCAGTAAGGTTCCGGCCACGCCTGTCAGCCATGCCAGCGTACGGATGCCGGTAACGCCGGTGATGTAGCATCCGGCATGCACCACTCGTGCTCCCAGGAACAGCCAGGCGCCCAGCACGGTCATGACGTTGGAAATGCTCGCGAAACGTGCGGTGAGCACGACAATGGCGAAGGGAAGCAGGTTCTCCACCAAGTTGCGGTGCGCGCGCAGGCCGCGCCCCGCGGCACCCGTTGGTTCGGGGATGTCTTCGCGATTGCCGATCAGGGCGGCCTGTCCGGTCTGGCGGGCATGGAGCGGCCCGTAGAGCGCGGGCAGGGCGAGGCAGAGGATGGCGGAGCATAGGAGGGCCCAGAGTTCCGACGTCATGATGGGCCTGCCTCTTGCATCAGAAGGAAGAACGGGCACCGGGCGCAACACGGACGGTCGGCGCAAGTTCGGACCGGAAAAAATGAGCCCTGTCGGTGCATCGGGGCGGGACCCTTCATCAGGTGCGCTCCGATGCGTGGCGGAGAGGTCTTGCGGGTTAGGGTGAGGGATTGTCCGGCTTGATCGGCGGCGGCGGTCTGCCCGGCCTTTCCGGTGGGGGCGGGGAGCGGGTGGTGACGCCGGGGATCTTTCTGTTGCTCGGGTCCTTGAGGGGACATGGCCCCGTCTTGCTCCGATCTTTCTCGTTCATGCATTTCTCTTCGTGCGCATGGGAAGAAGACGGGGGAGGTGGGGGGTGGGCGCCTTGCGCCGATGCGGGCGACATCATGGAACATGTGAGGCCCGTTATAATAAAAGCATATTTCGTGAAATGTGCCATAGAATCCTCCATTGCATCGGGTATCAGATGGCTCTGCACCTCAGGAGGGAAACGGTGGGAAAGGGCGATCTTTTCCGAAAGGGCGGAAATTTAAAAAATATTGGAATAAAATGGATGAATGGGCGATCGGCATGGAGTCCCAGCATGTTGCTGGGGGCTTCACGAGTCTGTGATGGTGGAGCGGGGGACGAATGTCTCTGTAATATCAGTGGAGTTCGTCATCTGGATTTGTTTTCAAAAAATCATTTCTAAAAAAGAAAATTTTGAAACTCCTCTCGTAGAGGTGTATTCAATCGGGTGTGGGCCGTGTCGTCCGGGATGTGCAGCGCGATGCATGGCTCGACCTTGGACAGCAGGAGCATGCCATGATTTCACTGGAAAAATATCATTCATTCCTCGTGCGCGCGGCGGATAAAGGTGGCAGCAGTGGCGGGAGCCATAATCCTGGCCATTTTACTCAGGATCGAGAAAAGGCAGCCGAGGCCGGGCGCAAGGGTGGCCAGCATAGCCATGGCAATGTCGGGCATAGTGCCGGTGGCGCCGAGCATAAAGCGGGCAATTTTGCCGATGATCCCGAGAAGGCGGCGGAGGCCGGCCGCAAGGGGGGCCATGCGTCCCATTCCCATAAGGGTGCATGAAGCGGGGTGGGGACTCTGTCCGGTAGAGGACGGCGCTTGATGGAGTGTGCCGGAAGGGGGGGCGCGGCTGACGACAGGGGGCGTGCCCGATCGTAGCCGGGTTTGGAGCGCTTTTCGGACACTCGGTTTTAGGAAACCCGGCTGGCGGATGACGTCGGCCGGGTTTCTGACATTTTCCGGCACGCGGTGTCTTTCTGTTTTTCCTGAAAGGAAAATTCATGGAGAACCGTTTGAGAATGTGCCGGGAGAGGGAACCTTCCCAAACCTTTGACGGGCAAGGCAGGGTGAGAACGGATTCTCACACACTGGTGTAGAGGATTTTTGAAAACCGGCTTATGTCTGGCGCTTTGGGGCTTTCGCGTGACGCTACGCTTTTCGGCGCGTCATAAGCGGCAGGGGCGTGCTGTGGAGCACTCGTCTGCGGTCTGGCTGTCGGGCAGGGTAGAAAACTGATCCATTCAGTTGAAGGAATTCGTCATGTTCATGACAAATCGCGCTTTCCCGGTTGCGGCCGGGGCGGTGATCCTCGTCGCGCTTTCGGGTGGTGGCGGGCTGCGTGCGCAATCGGTTAGCGAGCGGTCCGGGATCAATTCCCTGATCGGCGTCAGCCCTTCCACCGCCGATTTCGTGCGGATGGTGGCATTGAGCGACATGTTCGAGATCGAGTCCGCGAAGCTGGCGCTGGACCAGAGCACGGATGCGAAGGTGCGCGCTTTCGCCCAACGGATGCTGAAGGATCATCAGGCAACAACCACGGAGCTCAAGGCGGCGATTGCCGGGCGTGGGGCGATCGATGCGCCGCCGACCGCGCTGGATGACGCGCATGAGACGAAGCTGAATCAGTTGCGCAATCTCAAGGGGCTTGGCTTCGATCGGCAGTATCGGACCCAGCAGATTGCGGCGCACGAGGATGCGGTGTCGTTGTTCACGCGATACGCAGAAGGCAAGGAGGATCAGGCGCTGCGCAATTTTGCCACGCATGCGCTGCCGACGTTGAAGGAGCATCTGCGCATGGCGCAGGCATTGCCGATCATGCACGACTGACGGGATGTGTGTGATTTATGGTGTTATTGAATGAAAGGATCGTTATCAGGTCATCCTGTTTCGGGAATGCAGGTGCGGTCCGGGTGGATGGGGCGGTGGTGGGGGACCGCAAGCTGGTCACACTCCGCCGGCCGGACGATCCGCCCGCATTCTGTTCCGCCATTGCTCGATTGTTTGCCGGCGAGCCTGATGTGGTGCATCCCGATATCGAACGATCTTCACCCGCAACCTCTCGATGCGCATTGCATTCCTCTCTGTGTCGATAGCAGCGCCTGTTTGGGCCTGAGATCGGGCTTGGAATGTGCCGCGTTACTGATGCCAGCCGAGGCCTTTCGGCATCATCGAGAAGCCGTGGGCGCGCAGGGCGGCGTCGAGGCACGTTGTCTGCACGGGGTGGTCATTGACCATCTCAAGCGTGAACATGAGGTGCTTTTCGCGTTTCAGCGCGGCGGCGAGGGCGGACAGGGCGGTGGTGACCCGGTCCGTGTGGGCGGGGTCGTCCGGATCGAGATAGGTCAGCAGGGTGCGGCCGCCCTGGGTGAGGTAGAAGGCCAGGCGATCGTCCGCGATGACGACGAAGGCGCCGGGGCGGCGCGTCGGACGGGTTGTGGACGGGTGCGGCGGCCAGGGCAGGGCGGTGCCGAACGGATTGGCGGGGTCGGCTGCCGAAAGTGCGATGGCGAGCGGAGCGGTGGTGGGGCGCTCGGCATGTGTGCGCAGGCGGTCGATGGTTGCGCGTTCGGCGAACTGCGTGGCGCCCAGCCCTTCGACGAAGCGGCCGCGCAGGATCTGGCCGGCGTCTTCCATACTGCGGAAAATCGGCTGGAGGGCGGGGAAGCCGCCGGGCACCGCTTCCGCGATGGTGGCGCCGCGGGTGACGATGCCGTAGCGGTCCAGAAGGCCCTCGGCCAGGGCCAGTGCCCGGGCGGTGTCGGTGACGGCTTCGCGGGGGAGCAGCGACCAGCGGCCCGACAGGGTGGGGTCGCCCGATGGGCGGGCGAAGGCAGCGCCGTGCAGGCCCCGGTGACGCCGCGATCGCTGGACCGGGCGGGGGCGGTGGGTCGCGCGGGCGCCGGAACGGGCGCGCAGTGGCGACCAGCTATCGGTGGTGACGTGGCCGGTCCAGGCGAGGTCCCATAACGCCGTATCGAGTTCGGAGGCCGTCAGGATCGGGTTGCTGTCCCAGTCGCTGTCCGGTTCCGCCGCCAGCCGGGCGGGGGCCAGCGTGGCGAGTTGGCGGGCGAAATAGGCGCCGCCATCGGCGAGAATGGCGAGGATGGCGCGCTGGAGCGGCGAGAGAGCCGCCATGCGGTCGGCATCCGGTGGAGGCGGCAAGGTTTCGGCGGCGAAATCGCTTGGGTGCAGGGACACCAGCCCGTCCTCATTGCCGGGAGTGGCATGGCCGCACCACAGGACGGTGCCGTGGCTGAGCAGTTCGTCCAGCATCGCCGGGGTGTAGTCGGCGATGCGGGCGCGCAGGATCTGGTTCTCCCACAACGCGGCCGGCAGGGGGACGCCGGCCAGTTGCTCGATGACCCTGGCGACGCCGTCGATGCCCGCGAGCCGGCCCAGGCCGCCGGGTTCGGCGACCAGGACGTGGCGTTCCAGCAGCAGGCGGGTATAGGCATCCTGCCCCGCCGGGCGGGTCGCCGCGCGCGCGGCCTGCAAGGCGCGCAGGCGCAGGCGCTTGAACACGTCATCGGCGACCCACTCATGGGTTGCCAGCGGGTTGGGGGGCGGTGGGGTTTCGTCCTGTGCTTCCAGCCGGCGTTCGACGCCGAAATTGCCCTTGAGCAGCTTGCCCTGGTCGCGCAGCCGGTCCAGCGCCGCGTCGGCGACCGAGACGCCGAGGCCGAACCGGAGGGCGAGCGCGTGCGTCGTGAAGGGGCCATGGGTGCGGGCATGGCGGCCGATCAGGTCGCGGAGTGGATCGGCGGGGGGCGCGAGGAAGATGTCGGGCAGGTTGGGCGGGAGGGTGACCCCCAGCGCGTCGCGCAGGCGGGCGGCGTCCTCGATGGCGGCCCAGCGTGACTGGCCGGCGATCGTTATGGCGATGATTCGGTGGTCGGCGGCAAGGGTGGCAAGGCTGGTTTCGGCGTTGCCTTCCGCGAGGCGTTGCGCGACCTCCTGCGCCGATAATGGGCCGAGTTCGCGCAGCAGGTCGGCCACGCCTTCCGGACCCTTTGCGCGGTAGGATGGGGTCAGGCGCTGCAATTCCTGTTCGACCTGCTGCGTGACCGTGGGATCGAGCAGGGTGCCGAGATCGACTTCGCCGAGAAGGTCGGCCAGCAGGCCGCTATCCAGCGACAGGACCGAGGCGCGGCGTTCGGCGATCGGGGCGTCGGTCGCATACATGAATTCCGCGACGTAGCCGAACAGCAGATCGGCCGCGAAAGGCGAGGGGATCTCGGTCGTGACCTCGACGATCCGGACCGCGCCGTCGGCGAGGCGGCGGGCCAGACTGTCGAGGGCGGCGAGGTCGTAGACGTCGCGCAGGCATTCGCGAGCGGTTTCGATCAGGATCGGGAAATCGGGATGGTCGCGCACGATTTCCAGCAACTGGCCGGCGCGCAGCCGCTGTTGCCACAGGGGGGAACGGTGACCGGGGGCGCGGCGGGGCAGCAGCAGCGCGCGGGCGGCGCATTCGCGGAAGCGGGCGGCGAACAGGGCCGAGCCGCCCACGGCGTCGGTGACGATGCCACGGAGTTTTTCCGGGTCGAAGAGGAAGAGTTCCGCGCCCGGCATCTGCCCGGCGGTGTCGGGCAGGCGGGCGACGATGCCGTCGTCGCTGGCCACCACCGACGGGTCGATGCCGAACCGACGGCGCACCCGCGCCGCGATGGCCAGTGCCCATGGGTCGTGCACGCGGCGGCCGTAGGGCGAGTGCAGGATGACCCGCCAGTCGCCGGATTCGTCGCGGCAGCGTTCGACCACCAGGGCGCGGTCGGTCGGCAGGATTCCGGTTGCGGTGCGCTGGGCGTCGATCAGCGCCATGAGGTTGGTGGTGGCGTTCGTGTCGAGCCCCGATGCCCGCAGGCGGTCTTCGGCCTTGTCGCGCGCCTCGGCGTCGAGCGTGGCCAGGAAGGTGCCGATCGCTTCGCCCAGTTCGGCGGGGCGCCGTAGGCCGTCGCCATGCCAGAAGGGCAGGCGGGCAGAGCGGCCGGGTGCGGGTGTTACGATGACCTGGTCGTTGGTGATCTGCTCGATGCGCCAGGAGGTGGTGCCCAGGGTGATGATGTCGTTGACCCGGGATTCGTAGACCATTTCCTCGTCGAGTTCGCCGACGCGGCGCGAGCCGGCGCGTTCCTCGCCTTCGGGCAGGACGACGGTGAAGCTGCCCCGGTCGGGGATGGTGCCGCCGCTGGTGACGGCGAGTTGCAGGGCGCCGGGCCGTGGGGTCAGGAGATCGGTTTCGCGGTTCCAGACCAGGCGTGGGCGGAAATTGGCGAAGTCGTCGGAGGGGTAGCGGCCGGCCAGCATGTCCAACGTGGCATCGAACGCGCTGCGGGGGAGGGTGGCGAACGGGGCCGCGCGGCGCACCGTTGCGTACCAGTTCTCGACCTGGAGCGGCGCGACGGCAACGGCGGCCACCGTCTGCTGGGCCAGGATATCGAGCGGGTTGCGTGGTGGGTCGATCGCCTCGATGCGGCCGGCGCGCATGGAGGCGACCGTGACCGTGGCATCGACCAGATCGCGTCGGGTGCGGGGGTAGACCAGTCCCGCCGAGGCGCCGCCGACCTGGTGCCCGGCGCGGCCGACCCGTTGCAGGCCGCTGGCCACCGAGGGCGGGGCGGCGACCTGGATCACCAGATCGACCAGCCCCATGTCGATGCCCAGTTCCAGGCTCGATGTCGCGACGACGCAGCGCAGGTCGCCGGATTTGAGGGCGGTTTCGATCTCGCGGCGCTGTTCCTTGGAGACCGAGCCGTGATGCGAGCGCGCGATCAGCGGCGGCGCGCCCGTTGCGCGCTTTTCGGTGCTGCCGGTGACCGAGGCGTAATGGACGGGGGACCCGGTATCGGGCGCGTCTTGCGTGAAGCGTTCGGCGTAGAGTTCGTTGAGGCGGGCCGTGAGCTTTTCGGCCAGGCCGCGTGAATTGGTGAAGACGATCGTTGCGCTCTGGCCCAGGACCCTTTCGAGGATGCTGGCCTCGACATGTGGCCAGATGGAACCTGCCCGTGTGCTGCGGTCCCCGTCACCGGGTTGGCCGGTGGCCGCGAGGTTGCTCATGTCTTCGACCGGCACCACGATCGTGAGGTCGAGCCGGCGGCTGGCGGGGGGATTGACGATGGTGACCGGGCGGGCGCCCCCGAGAAATTGCGCCACCCGGTCGGCCGGGCGTACGGTCGCGGACAGGCCGATCCGCTGTGCGGGTGTGGGCAGCAGGCCGTCCAGGCGTTCCAGGCTCAGGGCCAGATGCGCGCCGCGCTTGGTGGCGGCCACGGCGTGGACTTCGTCGAGGATGACCGCCTGCACGCCCCGTAACGTCTCGCGCGCCTTCGACGTGAGCATCAGATAAAGCGATTCCGGAGTGGTAATGAGGATGTCGGGCGGGCGGCGTAGCAGGGCGGCGCGTTCGGTCGCCGGTGTGTCGCCGGTGCGCATGCCGACCGTAAGGGTGACGGGCGGATCGCCGCGCTGCGTCCGTTCCGCCTCGACGCCGTGCAGTGGGAGGCGGAGGTTGCGCTGCACGTCGGCGCCGAGCGCCTTGATGGGTGAAATGTAGAGGATGCGTGTGGCCGGTTTTGCGTCAGGCGGCGTGGCGGTGGTGTCTGCCTCGCGCTCGCGGAACAGGCGGTCGATCGCATGCAGGAAGGCGGCCAGGGTCTTGCCGGAGCCGGTGGGCGCGATGACCAGTGCGTTCTCGCCGGCACCGATGGCGGCCCAGGCGGCCGCCTGTACCGGCGTGGGCGACGCGAACGCGGCGGTGAACCAGGCGCGGGTCGCCTGGGTGAACCCGGCCAGCGGGTCGGTGGTCGGAGGGATGGTTGGCGGCATTATTCCGTGGTGCGGTTTCGTCTGCCTGCCGACGATAGGCCTTTGTCCTCCGGACGTCCAAGAGGGCGGGATGCCGGTGGTCAGATGGCTGGATCGGATGGGGTGAGACGCCCGTACAGGCTGGCGACCGTCATGATGCAGGCCGAGACCAGGAGCCCGTCGAAGGTGGGAATAGTCGTCAGGCTCGTCATGCCGAATTCGGACAGGGCGCCGGCGATGCCGCCGCATATCCAGGCCAGGATCGCGGCATGCTGCCTGCCCGCCGCCGGCCGGCCGGCATTGGCCGGGAGGCCGATCAGGGTGTCCACGATCAGGATGGCGGCGATCGGGGGCAGGACGATGCCGAGCAGGAGCAGGAAGCGCACATAGGCATCGGTCAGGCCCCCAAGCTCCAGAATGCCGCCGACGATGCCGCTGCCGAGCACATAGGGCCACAGGCGGCGGCCCTGGAGCAGGTTTGCCAGGGCGAGGCTGCCCGAATACAGGCAGGCCGAGGCGTCGATCCACGCGCTGAGAACCAGCACCAGCAGCGCGGGGATGCCGAAACCCAGCGCGACGAGGGCGGAGACGAGGTCGGGCCGCCCCAGAGCCAGGGAGGGGATGCCCGATGCGATCATGATGACCGGATAGGCCAGTGCCAGCGCGGCCACGACGGCGCCGGCGGCGGCATTCGGCGACCGCACGAAGCGGCTGTAATCGGGCTGGATGATGATGCCGACGACGTAGGAGCCGATCATCGCCGAGACGGCCCCTCCGAAGGTCAGGGCGTGGGTGCCGCCGTGCAGGGCCGCGGCCGGCAGGGCATGCCATGTTCGCGCGATGCCGGCGATCAGCCCGAGTGCCACGACGGGAATGACGATCTGGCCTATCCGTTCGAGACCACGCGCTCCCATGCAGGTGCCGATGACGATGCCGATGCCGGCGAGGGTCGAGACCAGATGCGGGGAGATGTGCAGATGGAACTGCTCGCTGAGTGCGGGTGCCGCCGTGCTGCCCAGCAGCCCGATCGTGGCCCCGAACCATCCGACCAGCGAGACGCCGATGACCGTTCGGACAATGACGGCGCCGTAAGGGCCGAAGATGCGTGTGCTCAGAAGGGAGAGGCTCATGCCCGTGGCGGCGCCGAGCCAGGAGGTGAAGGCGGCCAGAAGCGCCGTCATCAGGGCGCTGGCGATGATCGCGGCGATGCCGTCATGAAGGCCGAGGGCCGAGAGGATGCGCGCGGAGAGGACGAAGCCGGGCAGGCCGCATTGCGTACCCGCGACGATGAAGAAGATCCGCCATGCCGAGCCGCGTTCGGCCTCGGGCACGGCGTTGGCGGTATGTTCGTCGTGCGTCGCGTGCATGCGCATCTCCTGCATGAAGAAAGAGGCTGTTTGAAAGGTCGGCCTGCCAGGCTTGGAAAATGCGCGTGGGAGCACAGGCGGGTGACTTGCCAGACAGCATCGAAAGCCGGGGAGCCGTGCGGTGAGGCCGCACGGCTCCCCGTGGACGATCAGTAGGTGTACTGGATCTCGCCCCCCAGCATGCGGGGCTCGGCCGGCTGGGCGAAGCCGCCGGAGACGTACTCGGCGTTGTAGCGGGTGTCGGTCAGGTTGTTGACGTAGAAGGTGGCGGACCATTTCCGGTTGGGGCTTTCGACGCCGACCTGCAGGTTATAGAGATTGAAGGCGCTGCGCGGTGTTGCGTTTTCCGGATCCCAATATTGCTTGCCCTTGGCCTCGACGTCGAAGCGGCCGAAGAAGCCGAGCCAGCGGTTGAAGGCATGGTGGTACTGCACGCCGATATTGGCGGTGAATTCGGGAATATAGGGTGCCCAGTTACCCTGGTCGGCGCGGTCGAACGTGTATTTGGTGATCGAGCTGTGGGTGTAGCCGCCGTTGGCGAACACATCCAGGCCGGGAAGGATGGAGTATTTCGCCTCCAGTTCGCCGCCCGTCAGGTGGATCTTGTTGATGTTGACGAGGATCTGCGCGCCGACCGAGCCGACGAACAGGAAGTAGAACGAGTTGCGGTCGCGCGTGTCGAAGAAGGAGCCGTTCAGAGTCAGGCGATTATGGAACCACTGGCTCTTGAAGCCGGCTTCGACCGTGTTCGCCACCTCGGGCTTTACGGTATTGTAGACGCCCGGCAGGTTCGCCGCTTCCGCCGTGCCGTTCTGGTTGAACTGCCCGCTGCGGAAACCGATGCCGTAATCGACGAAGAAGGTCAGGTTCGGGTTGACGTGATAGGTCAGCGTGCCCTTGGGCTGCCCCTGCTTGAACCAGCGCGTGCGCCGGCAGGACCCGCCCGACATGGTGCAGCCGGCGGGCACGCCGCCGCTGCTTTCCGGATTCACGTACTGGTTCAGAGAATTCCAATCGTACCGGTAGCCGAATTCCGCTGTCAGGTTCTTGAGGATATCATAGGACAGATGGCCGAACAGCGCGAAGTCCTGGTTGTGGTCCGAGTTGCCGAAATAGGTCAGCGTCTGGTTGGGCGCGTATCCGTAAAGCGGCGAGGTGCTGACACGGGCGATGCCGTTGCCCGTGTCCGCCCCGGTGGTGGAAGCCAGATAGTCGCGTGTGTCGAGGAAATAGCCGCCGCCCATCCAGCGGAAACGGCGATCGGAGCGTGACGTGACGCGGAATTCGTCTTCCCACGAGGTATTCTGGGCCCACTGGGTCTGCGTGCCGTCATAGCCCGAACCGTGCGTGGCGGTGTAGGGGAACTGGTCCGTGCCGATATATTCGTTGATCTTTACCCAGCCCAGCGTGTTGGAGAAGGTCGCGAAGGGCTGCGTATAGACCAGGCGGAACGACGCATTGCGGATGTCGCGCTGGTTGTAGCCCCGGTTGTTCGCGCAGAAGGTGCGGCTGACCCTGTTCGCATCCGGTGCGGGGCCGCCGAACGGGTTCGTCGGGTCCAGGAAGCACGGGCGGCTCGGGTCGTATTTTGCGGACTGGTAGTGATAGTTGTTTGCGCCGCCCTGGGTTTCGTCGAAGCCGACACGGAAGTCGGCGGTCAGGTTGTCGGTGATGACGGCTTTGATGTGGCCGCGGCCGGTATATTCGTTGGAGCGATCGACGGTCTTGTTCAGGTAGACGTTTTCCAGCAGGCCTCCGAAGGAGTGTTCGCTGAAATTGACGTCATAAAACAGGCGGTCCTTCACGATCGGGCCGGCGAAGGAAATCTTTCCCCGGTAATCGGCGCCATTGCCGAACTGGGCGTCGGCATGGGCGTAGAACGTGTTCGTCGGTTGGCGCGTATTGATGACGATGGCACCGCCGATGGCGTTGCGTCCCCACAGGTCACCCTGTGGGCCGCGCAGCACCTCGATCTGGCCGACATCGTAGAGATCCTGCGTGAACTGGCGAGAATCCATCTGCTGCACGCCGTCCACGATCACCGCGACCGGACTCTGGCCGTTGCGGACCTGGGTGATGCCGCGAATGGTGATGAAGGACACGCCGGCCTGCTGCGCCTGGGTGATGGAGACGTTCGGGGTCAGGGCGATGAAGTCGCTCACACCTTGAATATGCGCATCCTTGATGTTGGCCGCCGTGAAGACGGTGGCGGAAACGGGGGCGGATTGCAGTTTCTGCTGGCGCGACAGGCCGGTGACGACGATGGCTTCGGACTGCGGGGCGGCCGGCTGTGCCGGTGCCGCCACGGGTGCGGCCACGGCGGCCTGGGTGCTGTCTGCCTTCGCCTTTGCCGTCGAAGTAGCGGCAGGCTTGCCGGTCTGCCCCTGTCGCTTGGTCGGGGGATCGCTGGCGGTGTCGACCGCGGCGAATGCGTTTTCCACGCCCGCGGGCATCAGCCCCAGCGAGAAGACGGACGCCAGAATGACCTGCTTTTTCGATATGTGCTTTCTCATGATTTCCACCTGATATCCGCGTGATGTCGTGATGCGGTGTGTTGTTGTTTCCTGGCGCGGTCAGCCGTCCGCGCCGGCTCCCCATGCCCCGCCGTTCGCCGTGCCGATTTCGATCCTGTCGCCGGGCTGGAGCGACAGGCCGGACACGAAGGCGTGGTTTTCCGTGCGGCCGTCGGCGTGTGTGATGGCGAGGCGGTTCGTGCCGCCCGGCCCCCCGCCGGCCGCTCCCCATGCCGGCTGGCGCGTTCGGCTATAGCCTGCCGACAGGATGGCTTTTGCCCGGACGCCGTAGCACATCGACAGCCCCTGGCCGCCGGGATGCCGTCCGGTGGATGCCGGGGCCGGGTTCAGACGGCGGTAGAGGACGTCGAGGCCGTAGCGGCTTTCGACAATTTCGGCGGGACAGTTGAATGTCTCGCCATGGCATGCGGAATAGAGCGCGGTTTCGCCTTCCCGTTCCGCGGTCGCTCCCCATCCTCCCATCTGCGGTTCCACCATTGTGAAACGCCGGCCGGTATCCGGGTGGAGTCCGGCGACGACGGTGCCGCAGATCGAACTGAAATGACCCGCGGGCAGGCGATCGGGCATCGCCTGCGCGATGCAGTGCCACAGCAGGTCGTACAGCCCGATCCGGATCTCGAAATAATAGCCATGCGGGGCGGTGCCCTCCGCGTGGAAGATCGTGCCGGGTCGCGTGAGGACCTCCAGCGGCCGGAACGAGCCCGCGTTGGCGGCGGGCGTCGGGTCGGCCAGGGCTTTCAGGATCATCTGCGCGGCGATGACCGCGCCATCGCGCGTGGTGTTGTACGGGGCCGCGCGCTGGTCTGGTGCATCGCGCAGGTCGACGGTCATCTGCTCGGCGGTGATCGTGACGGTGACCGACCACGGGGTGCCGTCATCGCGGGTCTCGGTCAGCGAGAACGTGCCGTGGGGAAGTGCGGCCAGGCCGGACCGGACGCGGGCTTCCCCTTCCGCGAACAGATGGTCGACGGCGTCGCGGTAGGCCGCCTGCCCATACTGGCCGACCATGTCGACCAGCCTGCGCGCGGCCAGGCGGGACGCGGCGATCTGGGCCCACAGGTCGCCCCGGACGAAATCGGGCAGGCGGCTGTTGGCCGCGATGATGTCGAACACCGCATCCAACTGCCTTCCTGCCGCGCACAGGCGCACGGCGGGAAGGCGCAGACCTTCCTGGAAGATCTCGGTCGCGTCGGTCGACATGGACCCGATGACCAGGCCGCCGATATCGTTCCAGTGGGCGATGGAGGCGGTCCAGGCGATCAACTGCCCGTCGGCGAACACCGGCAGCGCCACGACGACGTCGTTCAGATGCGTGACGCCACCGTGATAGGGGTCGTTCGTCACGAACATGTCGCCTTCGCGCAGGCTGTCGCGCGGATGGACGGACAGAATCCATTTCACGCTCTTGTCCAGGACACCGACGAAGGTGGGAATGCCTGCGCCGGAACTGAGAAGATTGCCGTCGGCATCGGTGATGCCGGTGCCGACATCCAGCACCTCGTAGATGACGGGGCTCATTGCCGTCTTCTTCAGGATGGCGAACATCTCCTCGGCCGCGGAGGCGATGACGGACTGGATGACGGTACGCGTGATCGTGTCAGCGGTCATCGGTCTGGTCCTGGCCGTGGGGCGGGATCACGGAAAGGGTGCGAGGCAGGCCGGAGAGGATTTCCGGCCCGTCATCGCGCAGGAAGACGATTTCCTCCAGGCGGATGCCGAAACGGCCTGGCAGATAGATTCCAGGCTCGATGGAAAACACCATGCCAGCTTCGAGAATTGTTTCGGATGTTTCGGTGATGAAGGGAGCCTCGTGCCCTTCCATGCCCAGGCCATGGCCGGTGCGGTGGACGAAATACGGCCCGTAGCCCGCCTGTTCGATCACCCCGCGCGCGGCACGGTCGACCGAGGATGCCGTGGCGCCGGGGCGCGCGGCCTTCAGCGCTGCCTGCACGGCGGCCTCCACGATCGCGTGGATCTCCGCGTAGCCTTCCGGCTCGTGCTCCAGCACGGCCATGCGGGTGATGTCGCTGCAATAGCCGTCGCGGCGAGCGCCGATATCGATGACGACGGCATCGCCCGGCGACAGCACGGCGGCGCCCGTATGGTGATGGGGCAGGGCACCGTTCGGGCCTGTAGCAACGATGGCGAACTTGACCTTCGCGCCTTCCGCGGCGAAGGCGCCGGTTATGCCCTCGGCCACTTCCGCCTCGGTCATGCCCGGACGCATGGTTGCCAGGGCGTGCAGCATGGCACGGTCGGCGATCGCTGCATTCTCCTTGAGGAGCCTGTATTCCTCCTGGTCCTTCAGCATTCGCACCGCGCCGGCGACATCGCGGGCCATCACCACGTTTGCACCTGGCAGCCGGTCGAGCACGGCCAGGGCGAAATCGGTGCGCATGGCCTCGTCGAGGCCGACGCGGAGCGGAGTGTCGGGCGGGCAGGTCGCTGCCAGGGCTGTTTGCAGGGCCTGCGCCGGTCCCTGTGCATCGGTCCAGGTGGCGAGGGGAAGATCGCTGCGCGCCTGCGTGTCCGCTGCGTTGAGTGCCGGCATGACGAACATGGCCTGCTGCCGCCCGACCAGCAGCAGCGACAGGCGCTCGTCCGGGTAGGGATGGAAGCCAAGCAGCCATTCGACATAGGTGCCCGGACCCAGGACCAGCAGGTCCACGCCGTCATCCGCCATGCGACGCCTGAGGCGCGCAAGTCGTTGCTTTATCGTAATATCTTGCATGGTCACCCACCTTTCGGCCGTCCGGCTGCCATCCGGACCTGTCCATTCACACTGGCAGGAAAAAGGAGATCGTTGGTTTCTGGTGCCGGCGTGCCGGCGGTGGTCAGGTCGTGTAGATGCGTTGCGCGTGTTCGGCGGTGATCAGGCCGTTCTTCACGTCCCGTGCCACCAGGGCGGGGTCGCGCAGGGCCGGGTTGCCATAGCCGCCACCGGTGCCGGTGACGATGCGGATCACGTCGCCTTTGTCCACGCGCAGGCCGGAGACGAAGGCATGGCGTTCCTGCGTGCCGTCGCGGCGCAGGATCAGTGCATAGTTGCCCGTTCCCTCATGCCCCTCCTTGAGGGACCACGGCATGATGCGCGAGCGCGTATAGCCGATCGTCAGGAAGGAATTGTCCTGGCGCACGCCATAGTCGATGACGATGCCGCGCCCGCCGCACCACTGGCCCTCGCCGCCCGGCCCGGTATGCAGTGCCATCCGGCCGATATGCAGGCCGTTGCGGGCCTCGGAAATCTCGGCGGGACAATTGTAGGTTTCGCCGTGAAAGCCAGAGAACAGGGCGCTGTTGCCGTCATGGCCCTCGCGCCCGCCCCAGCCGCCGATCTGCGGTTCGATGATGGTGTATTGCCGGCCCGTATCGGGGTGGATGCCGCCGATGAACGTACCGCCGATCGTGGCGAAATGCCCGGCCCCAAGACGCTCGGGCATGTGTTGCGCCAGGCAGCGCCAGATGAGATCGAAGACGCGCACTTCGGTTTCGAAATAAAAGCCGATCGCGGCAGGTTCGCGCGCATGGAAGACCGAGCCTTCGCGCGTCAGCAGGCGGATCGGCCGGAAGGTGCCGTCATTGGCGGGGGAGTGGGGGTCGCACAGCGCCTTGAGCATCATCTGCGCGCAGATCATGGCGCCGTCGCGGCTGGTATTGGTGGGTCCGATATCCTGATCGGGGTTGTTGCGCAGGTCGACGACGAATTCGGTGGGCGAGATCGTGACCTTCACGTTGTAGACGCGGCCGTCATCCTGCTCCTCGTCCAGTTCGAAGGTGCCGTGGGGCAGGGAGGCGAGGGTGGAGAGCGTGACCTTCTCGCCGAAGGTCATGAACCCTTCCATCGCTGTTTCGAACGTCGCGACGCCGTATTTCGTCGCCAGTTCCGTCAGGCGGCGGGCGCCGATCCGCACGGCGGCGATGGCGGCCCAGAGGTCGCCTTCCAGAAAATTGGGCATTCGCGAGTTGCAGCGCAGGATCGCGAAGACCGACTCGTTTGCCTCGCCGGCATCGATCAGGCGGATGGCGGGCAGGCGAAGACCTTCCTGGAAGATTTCGGTTGCCTGGACCGAAAGGGAGCCGGGTGCCATGCCGCCGACATCGGAATTATGGGCGATGTTCGCGGTCCAGGCGATGAGGCGCCCTTCCGCGAAGACCGGCATGGCGACCACCAGGTCGTTCAGGTGGGTCACGCCGCCATAATAGGGGTCGTTGGTGATGAAGACGTCGCCCGGCTGGATCGTCTCCTGCGGGAACTTGGCCAGCAGGACCTGAACGGCCTTGTCCAGCACGCCCACGAACGAGGGGATGCCCGCTCCCGAAGAGGCGATGCGGCCCCGTGCGTCCAGGATGCCCGTTCCCATGTCGAGAACTTCATAGATGATCGAACTCATCGCCGTCTTGCGCATGGTGGCGAACATCTCGTCCGCCACGGCCTGGAGCGAGTTCTGGATGATCTCCAGCGTGATCGGGTCGTGGCTGACCTGGCCCGTGCTGTCGTTCATGCGGCTTCTCCGGAAACGAGAAGGATATGAAGATTGCCGTATCCGTCGACGGATACCGTGTTGCCGGGATGGATTACGATGGTGGTGCCGCTGTCCTCGACGATGGCGGGGCCCTGGAAACGCATGCCGGGGGCCAGGCGGTCGCCGTTATAGATCGCCGCCTCGTGCAGGCCGTCCTGCGCGTAATCCACCTGTCGCCGGCCCTTGAGGGCACCGTCGGCGTCGGGCGGGCCGGAGGGCCTTTCCTTCATGTTCAGCTTGCCGACAGCGGCCGAGGCCACCAGATGCACGCCGACCATCTCGACGGGCGCATCCAGGCGGTATGTGTATTCGCGTTCGTAGGTCTGGTGGAAGGCCGCCAGGATGTCCGCCAGATGTCTGGCGGCGAGGTCTCCGGCGGGGATCGGCACCTCGGTTGTATGTTCCTGGTTCTGGTAACGCAGTTTGACGTAGCGGATGAAGCGGATGCTCTCCGCGGGCACGCTTTCCTGGACGAAGCGTTTGGTAGCGGCAGCCTCGATTTCGGCGAACAGGGTGGCGATCGCGCTTTCGGCACCCTCCGCCATGTCCATCAGGCGTGTCACGAAATAATCGTGCCGGAGGTCGGACATCATCATGCCCCAGGCCGAGAACACGGACGCGCTGGCAGGAATCACGACCTTGCGTACGCCGAGTTCCATGCCCAGTGCGACCGCGTGCATCGCGCCGCCGCCGCCGAAGGCGACCAGTGTGAAGTCGCGCGGGTCGAAACCCCGGTTCAGCGAAATCAGCTTCAGCGCATTGGTCATGTTGTTATTGGCAATGCGGATGATGCCGCGCGCCACGTCGGTGGTGGAGATGCCGATCTTCGCGCCGAGCGCCTCCAGTGCCCGTTCGGCCGCTTCCATGTCGGCCTTCACCGACCCGCCGCAGAAATAATCGCGGTTGATGCGGCCCAGCCAGAGATTCGCATCGGTCGTCGTCGCGTCGGTCCCGCCGCGTCCGTATGCGGCGGGACCGGGGCTGGCCCCGGCTGATTTGGGGCCGACATGGAGTTTGGCGAATTCGTCGACCCAGGCGATGGAACCGCCACCGTTGCCGATTTCTACCAGGTCGACGACCGGCACCATGATCGGATAGCCGGCGGAGGTCCGGTCCCGTTCGATCCAGTAATCGGTCATGATCCGGACCTGGCCATTCTCGATCAGCGAGCATTTGGCCGTGGTGCCGCCGATATCGAGCGCCAGCACGTTCGGTTCGCCGATCATGCGCCCCAGTTCGGCGGCGCCCCAGAAGCCGGAGGCGGGGCCGGACTCGACCATCGTGATCGGGGTCGCTGCGGTGGAGTCGACAGAATCGACCCCGCAATTCGACTGCATGATGAAAAGGTTGCCGGCAAAGCCACGATCGTTCAGGCCGCTGCGCAGGCGCGACAGGTAGCGTTCGGCCACCGGTTGGACATAGGCCGACAGGACGGTCGTGTTCGTCCGTTCATACTCCCGCCATTCGCGGGTGATCTGATGGGAGGCGACGACGGAAACTTCTGGCCACAGACGACGAATTTCGGCTGTTACGGCCTGTTCGTGCGATGGATTGGTGTACGAGTGCAGGAAGCAGACCGCGATGGCCTGCACGCCTTCGGCACGAAACATGTCGATGATGGAGGGCAGTCCGGCCATATCGAGGGGCGCGGATTCCTCGCCTTTGTAGGACAGTCGGCCCGGCAGTTCCGCGCGCAGGTGGCGGGGCACGAACGGCGGCGGCTTGCGGTAATTGAGGTTGAAGAAATCGGGTCGGTTTCCTCGGGCGATTTCCAGGATGTCTCGAAAGCCCTCGGTGCTGATCAGGCCGACCTTCGCGCCCTTGCGCTCGGTCAGTGCGTTGATGACCACCGTTGTGCCGTGGGCGAGAAAATCGATCGTGCTGGCCGTTATCCCGGCCTTTTCGATGACGTTCAGAACCCCCTGCTCGAAGTTCGGGGGCGTCGTATCCGACTTGGCCGTCAGGACATGCGACTCGCCTGTGGCGTGATCGGTCTCGAAACAGACCAGATCTGTGAATGTTCCGCCGACATCTGTTGTTACGCGGATCGTTTTCCGTGACATAATCCGATCTCCTGACCGAGATTGTTATGACAAGAGGCAGACTGCGCCTGGAATCTTGAGGAACTGCGCGGCCTGAACGCGCGAGGGCGTGTAATGTCCGGCCTCGTGCAGGCAGTTGATGCTGCCGATATTCCGCCCGCCGACGATGACGGGAACATTGATGACCGAGGCGCAGCCGAGCGAATGAATCAGGGCGTGGTCGTTGAAGACTTCGGCGATTTCCGAAATCGTGTTGGCCACGAACGTCTCGTGCCGTTCAAGGACGATGGTAGACCATTTCCCCGGGCTGAGCGGCTTGGTGCCCGATACGGGATAGGCATCGGGCATGTTGGTATAGCGGCGCTCGGAAACGCCCTTTTCCAGATCATAGGCCGTGATGGTGAACAGCTTGACCCCCACCGCCTGGTCCGCGAGCGTGTGCAGGGCATGAAACATGCCGGCGGGTTGTTCGCACCCGTTCTGCATTGCTGGAATGAAGATATCGTCCAGTTGTTCGGACATGATCTATCCCTCGCCGGTCGGATGATGATCCGGCCGGTGTGTTTATTGATATAGCCTTCGCACTGTCCCTTTTTGGGAAAGTGTCGCGATGTTACTTGCGTGCCATGACTATGCATCGCTCCGTTTTCGGGAGCGGGTTATTGCCACGACATCGGTGACGGGCGTGACATGCCCATCCTCGGCGAACACATCCATCGTGCAGGTGTGCAGGACGGAGGCGGGTTGCATGGTATGGTTCCAGACCGAATGCTTGTGCGTCGACTGGAAATGCGCTGAATCGCCCGCACGAAGGATCGCGCGGTGGCCGGCGACTTCCAGGGTGATTTCCCCGGCCAGCACGAAGAAGATTTCCTCGCCCTCATGACTGACGGGTGCATCGCGAAAGCCGGGCGGCTTATGGATGATCACGCTGCGCAGGATATTTCCCTGGAAGGGAACGGACAGGCGTTCGTATCGGACCGCCGTATGGGTCGATGGGTCCAGCGACCGTTCATGACGTTCTTCGCCTGCATCCTTTTCCAGCCGGAAGTTGGAAAAGAAATCGTTGGTGTCGATGCCGAGAGCCTGGCCGATCGACAGCAGGGATGTCAGGGACGGGACGGTGATGCCGCGTTCAACCTGCGAGATGAAGCCTACGGAAAAACCCGCTGCGCCGGCGACATCTTTCAGGGTCAGGCCACGCTCCTGGCGCACGGCACGCAGCCTTTGCCCCAGTGGGGCAAGGCCGTCCGCCTGCGCTAGTCGAGAGGTGCGTGAACCCTGTTGAGACATCGCAAATCTTACCATACCCAGTTCGTTCCGAGATACGATTGAAGTATTCCTTCAAACTGTCAATCAGAATTTTAGCTGGGGTGAAATTTTGTCCGTGAGGCGGGGTAAAGTCGGGTAATGGTCTTCTCTCTCATGGCGTGTTGCTGTCATGGCGCGCTGGTGAGGGGAGGTGGCAGCGATCGGCCCACTCATGGATCACGACGGCGAACAGGATGGTTGCCAGGTCGGCCGACGCGGTGGAAAGAAGATGTTGGCCACCGAACGGGCTGACGGTGGCGGGAACAGACCGGCCCGTGAAATAGACGAAGATCCAGCCAGCATGGCGCTGGTCGTGATGCAGGGTGACGCGTTCATCGCGTGTGAAGCGCAAGGCCAGCATGATCGTTGAGAGTCCGAGCAGCATGGGCAGCAGCCATCGCAGGGTCGGCCAGTCTGTCCAGAGTACAACCAATGTTGCGATGGCGAATGCGAGCGGAGAAAGCAGGGCAAAGCCTCTGACGCGGAACGGGCGCTCCATGTCGGGATGGTTGCGACGCAGAGCGGCGGCGCGGACCGGCGCGAAGGCGTAACTGAGCATGAGGGTGGAGGACACGACGGAAATCAGGGCCTGCCAGGACGGAAAGGGCAGTGTCCAGAACAGGGCGGCAATCAGGGCCGCTTATGAGGCTCCGGCCATGATCTGACGGGTTTACGCCGCTGACCGATGCCCCGAAATGGCAGCGGATCGGGGTAGAGGCCAGATCTGTTCTCGCTGGCGCATCATGCCAAGCGGTGGATAATATGAGCTTGCGTTCCGATCGAGCTTTTGTGGGCCTTATCGAAGGCCCAGCACGTCTTCCATGCTGTAAAGACCGGGTGGGCGGCCGTGCAGCCATCGTGCGGCGCGGATGGCGCCAGTGGCGTAGATGCGGCGGTCGAACGCGCGGTGGGTCAGGGCGATCTGTTCGCTGGCGGACGTGAAGAGCATCGTATGTTCGCCCACGATCTGGCCGCCGCGAAGGGCGGCGAAGCCGATCGCATCCGCCTGACGGGGGCCGGTATGGCCGGTGCGGCCGGATTCCATATGGCTGGGCAGGTCGATATTGCGCCCGTCGGCGACGGCCTGGCCGATGGCGAGTGCCGTGCCGGACGGGGCATCGACCTTCTGCCGGTGGTGCATTTCCAGGATTTCGGCATCGTAGATCGAAGACGGCAATACTGCTGCCATCTGTCGGGCCAGCCGGGTGACCAGGGTGACGCCGGGCGAGTAATTGGCGGCCTGGACCACGGGGATTAAGCGGGCGGCGGTGGCGACGGCATCCTGGTCCGCTTGCGACAGGCCGGTGGTGCCCAGCACCCAGCCGGTGCCGGCTTTGGCCAGGGCGGCGGCATGGGCCTGGATGGTGACGGCATGAGTGAAGTCGATCACCACGTCGCATCGCGGGGCCAGGTCGTCGAGCGTGGCGAACAGGTGGTCGTCGGTTTGCCGGTCGCGGCTGGTGCCGCCCGCGAGGAGGGCGCCGGCGGCCGTGACTTCTTCGCGCAGCAGGCGGCCCATGCGCCCGTTGATGCCGGCGATGCCGATGCGGATCGTCTCTGTCGTCATGTCATGCTCCGGCATGGGAGTGGGGAAGGGGGGCATCGGGATGCCGGAGGTCAGGCGAACCGGCTGGGGCGGTAATCGGACAGCCAGTCGATGGGGACGCCGTTCAGTACTTCCATGGCGACGCATTGCCCCATGATCGGTGCCTGCGTCATGCCGCTATGCATGACGGCGACGTAGACGTTGGGATCGCTGGATGATGGGCCTACGATCGGGTGCCCGTCGAGTGGCAGTACCCTGTGGCCTAGGGTCATGAATTCGAGCGGCAGGGGCGGCAGGTGCGGGAAGAAGTTCCGGACTTTCGCCAGGAATTTCTCGCCGGTGGCGCCATCGGCAGGAGTGTCGCCGCTATCGCCGAAATTGGAGCCGGTGACCAGCCGCCCGTCGGGATTCTGCTTGATGTCACAGCCCGGTGGCATCACGACCTGTCCGAACAGGGGACGAAGCGGCTCGGTGTGGGCCAGGACGCCTCGTGATTCCTTGAGGGGGGTCTTCAACCCCGCCGTGGCCGCCATCGGCGGCGTATCGTTGCCCATGCAGAGCACCACATGATCGGCGCGGATCAGACCCTTGCTGGTCTGTACGCCCGTGACGCGCCCGCCCGTGCGGTCCAGGCCCAGCACGTTCGTGCCCATGGCGAGGCGGGCGCCCTTTCTGGCGGCTGCGGCGACCAGGGTTTCGGCGGCGGCGACCGGGTCTACCGTGCCGTCGATATCCGATTTCCACGCGATGGCGCAGGGACCGGTCCGCACGCCCGGCAAGAGGGCCTCGACTTCCGACCTGTTGATCGCGCGGATGGGATAACCCCAGCCTTCGAGCCGGCGGATAATATCCTGGGTTTCGGCTACCGCATTTTTCTCGTCGGCATGCCAGGAGATGCCGCCGCCCCACTGGATAGCGAGATCCTGACCGATTTCCTGCTGGAGGCGGCGCCAGCCCAGGATGCCGAGCATGTTCAATGTGTAATAAGAGTAGGGCTTCTTGTTGAACGCATTGAGCCACGCAAAGGATTTGGCCGTGGTTTCCTGCCCTGGGCCGGCACGGTTGACGATTGTGACGTCGGCGCCGTAGGCGGCGAGGTGATAGCCGACCGATGCGCCGATGATGCCTGCTCCGACAACGACTACGGATTTGCGGGGCGGCGCGGCAAAGGCGGACGGCGCGGCGGTGCTGGCGAGACCCATCAGGAGGTGGCGTCTTTTCAAGAGCATGAGATGGTTCCTGTTCTGTTCGGATGGTTTGCGGGGATCAGCGTTTGCCTGAAGCTGGCACGGCGTGGCCGAGCGGATGCATGAGCCGGTTGGCCCAGCCGAAGATCGCGACCGCGTGGATGAGGTCGATGATATCCGCCTCGGACAGGCCGGCGTCGCGCAGGGCCAGGATTTGAGCGGGCGTGGCGGAGGATGGTGTAGACGAGAGGGAGCGGGCGAACGCCCAGATCGCCTGGCTGCGTTGGGAAAGCAGGTCCGGGCGATCATGCCACAGGGCGGTGACCGCATCGTCGCTGTGGGTCAGGTCGGTGAGGCGGCGGGCATGGACCATGGCGCAGTAGGGGCAGCCATTCACCAGCGATGCGCCGAGGGCGCCCAGTTCGCGATCCGCGCGTGGCAGACCGCCGGGTGCGTACATGATCGCGTTGAACAGGATCGTTCGGGCCAGATAGCTTTCCGGATCGTGGGCGAGCGTGCGGACATAGGGCGAGACCCCGATGGATGACGGGGTGACCTGCATCGCCTCGCGCTGCCTGGGGGCGGCCTGCGTGACGTCGACCGGCTCGATATAGGGAACCCAGTCCAGGGGCTTGACGCGGATTCTGCCGGACATCGTTCAGTCTTTCAGCAGGCGCAGGCCGGCGGTCACGCGGCATTGGTAATTAACGAACGCGATCAGCTCGGACAACGCGACGATCTGGGGGTTGGACAGGCCGACCTGGACCAGGGCCGCGATGTCCGCCTGCGAGGCGGACGGGTTGTGTGTGGTCACAAGGTCCGCCTGCCGCGCAATCGTGGACAGGGGGGACGGAAGGGCGGAGGCCCCGTCGGCCAGGGCCCGGGTGTCCGCGTCGGCATCCGTGTCGGCGAGGATCGCCCGGTAGGACGCGGCCAGTGCCGCGTCGGCATTGAGCGTCGCTATGCGGCAGGCCAAGGCGAGGCGCAGCGCCGGCCCGAGGCCATGATCGTCCGCAGGGGTCAGCACGGCATGGCGGCAGGCCTCCGAGCCGGTGACGAATTCGGCTCTTGCCCGGCGACGGGCGAAGAGCGGATCGTCTTCGACGAGCCCGACCGCGGCATCTATGGCGTCCATCATATCGGATGACTTTCCTGGTTTCAGGCTGCGGACAGGGGGGTGTCGGTCCATTCGTCGCCCATCAGTTCCGGGTCGTTGAAGGCTACGAGGCCGTCGTAGTGAAGGGCACGGTCCTCCACGAACAGGGATTCGGCAATGTGACGGACCAGCCGTTCCGCACCGTCGCTGATGGCGGGGATATCGCCGCTGACCTTTCCATGTGACAGGGTCGCCGGATAGCAGAAACAATGAACGAACCGTATGGATGGACAATCGCCCGGCATTTTTTCGAGAAATTCGAAGCCTTTTCCGAGATCGGGCGAATTGTCGAGTTCCGCGTAGCGTATGCCGGAGGACATGTCTTGCGGTGCCGGTGTGAAGCGGTCTTTCCAGAGGCGGATATGCGATGCGATGGCGGACAGTTCTGGCCGTTGTGACAGGTCTGCTGAAAAGCCCGTTGCCGCAATGATATAATCCGTATCCAGCCGGCCGCGTGACGTTTCGATACGGACGCCGTCGCCTTGGGGGGTGACGGATTCGAGGCTGCACCCGAGATGGAAGAAGGCATTGGGCCGGCGCGAGACCCGCAGGACGCTGGCACGGGGCGGAGGGGTCTGCGCGTCTAGCACGCAATCCATGAAGCGCCATTTCCAGCCGTCAGGCAGGGCCTGGAAACCCAGCACGACGCCCATGCTGCCGATGCCGGTGAATTTGTTGACGCGCGGCATGGCCAGTCGCCTCAGCAGGATATCGACGCGGCGCGCGCCGGCCTCCAGCGCGGTCGCGGCATTGTCCATGGCCGACGCACCTGCGCCGATGACGGTGACATCCCGGCCGCGGAGTGCTGCGAAGTCGATCCTGTCAGCAGAATGGGCCCACGCATGATGGGGCAGGGCAGCGATGACCGGCGGCACGTAAGGACCGCCAAGCCCGTCGCGCCCGGTTGCCAGGACGAGGCGCCGGCACAGGATCGTCTCGGGCCGGCCGGCCGAGAGGATGCGCAGGGCCAGCAGGCCGTCTTCGCGGAAGGTGATGCCGTCGAGCGCGGTTTCGTTGCGGACCGTGATTTCGAGGATTTCACGAAGCCAGATCAGGTACTCCATCCAGAGTGTGGTTGGAATCCTGTCCAGTTCCTCCCATCTCTCCTGTCCGAAGCGATATTCGTACCAGGCCCGGAATGTGAGGCTGGCGAGGCCCATGCAGGGACCGGAGAGGGATTTCGGCGAACGCAGCGTTTCCATGCGCGCGTAGGTCGCCCACGGACCTTCGTGGCCGGCGGGAGCGCGGTCGAGGACGATATGGTTGTCGATACCGCAGCGGCGCAGCGAGGCGGAGACCGTCAGGCCCGCCATGCCCGCACCGACGACCACGACGTCGATGACCCGCTGGCCGTCCGCCGAGCGTGACGGGACCCATGGGCGCGTGGGGACATCGAGCCATTGCTGATCCTGCCTGACGCGTTCGTTCAGCCGTTCCAGTCCGCCCGGGATGTCTGCGAGGTCGGGGTATGACATTTGGTATCCTCTTACGGAGACAGACCAATATCACATTATAACGGAATCGGAACGCATTGTGGTAGGTCAGTAATCTTTCCAATGGGTAATCGTATGATGAATTTTTCTCCTTCGAAACAAAACGAATACGATACGATTATGCTGGAAAGTATGGGAGGATCGACGGGCGAAAGCGTCGTGACAGAAGGGCTGGCGCCGAATGGGCGTGACGCCGATGGAAGAGGGCGGAGGGATCGTCAACTGGACGTTGGCCGGGCGGGACTGACGAAGCGGTTGCGGGAATTCTTTTCATGGTACCCGTAGAAACAATATCGGATCTTTCTCCATATATGTTTTGTTGCTTAATCGAACTGAGGTAGGCTTTGCCGTGTATCAGGTCTGGTTCCTTGCGAAATGAGACAATGGTTGCCGTAGAGTGCGATCTGTTGGCTGGCGAATGTCGCGTCGTACGGCGAAAGAGGCGAAAGAGACAGAGCAGAATGAAACGTCAGGCACTTTTCTCGACGGCTCTTGCCGTTGTACTTCCGGCGGTCATGGTGTCCGAAAGCTTTGCCGCGACCGGCACGGACAGCAAGGCCGCGCGTGCGGCGAAGAGCAGGGCCGTCGCATCGGCACACAGCCGGTTGGCTGCGCAGCCTGTGTCTGCCGTGACCCCGGCACCCGTTCCCGCCACCATCGTCGCGCCTGTGACGATACCGGTGCGCAATGGCGGGGGCGATGGGGACGAGCAGGTGATCGTGACGGGCACGCGCGATCCGCATGCGAAGGCGCGTGACAGTATCAGCCCCGTGGTCGTGATTTCGGCGGCGCAACTCAAATCCACCGGCCAGGCCGACCTGCGCGATGCGTTGACTACGCTGATCCCGTCCCTGACCAGACAGACTGTCGGCACCGGCACTGCAAACACCATTGATTCGATCAACATGCGTGGCCTGACATCGAACCAGACGCTGATTCTGGTCGATGGCAAGCGCCGGCATACGACATCGACCGTCTATTATGCGCCGGGCCCGCAGCAGGGGACCACGCCGGTCGATATCGACATGATCCCGGTTTCGGAAATTGACCATATCGAGGTTCTGGAGGACGGCGCGGCCGCGCAGTACGGATCGGATGCCATCGCGGGTGTCATCAACGTCATTCTGTCGCACCGTAATCACGGTATCCAGATGTCGGCTAACAATGGTGGCTATTACAAGGGGGATGGCTTCACCTCGAAGGATTATATCGGCGGAGCCTTCGAACTGCCCAATGGCGGTTTCTTTAACCTGGGCGCGGATTTCAAGTTTCAGGACCATGCCATCCGAGGTGGGTGGGACAAGCGCACGAACAAATATGACAACCCGATCATGAGCATACCGCGTGCGATTCAGGTCGTGCTCGGCTACAATATGGAATACAATATCAACAAAGACCTGACGCTGTATTCCTTCTCGACCTTTGGCCACAAGGTTGCCGATGCGCTGCAGAATTTCCGGACCGGCGTGGATGTGTCGGGGGCGACCTTCCCGACGCTCTTCCCCAATGGTTATGTTCCGATCATCCAGACCGATGAAACTGATTACGGCGTGACGGTCGGCTTCAAGGGCAAAGCGTTCCTGGGTTTCGATTTCGACTTCTCGACGACCTATGGAGGCAATCATAACGATGTGAATATCGCCAATACGGGCAGCCAGAGCTATCTGGAGACCTATGGCTATACGCCGACGGAGTTCCACCAGACCGCCTATACGACCACGCAGTGGACGAACAACCTCGATTTCCGCCGGAGCTTCGATACAGGTGTGCTGGCGGGGCCGCTCAACTTCTCGATCGGTGCTGAATATCGCTATGAGACCTACAAGATTGGTGCCGGCGACTACAACGCCTATTATATATCGGGCGCCCAGGGACAGCATGCGATTCCGCCGGGCCTGGCCAGCACGTCGAACCGAGACGTGACGGCGGGTTATATCGATGTCGGGACTGAGCTGCTGAAGGGATGGAAGCTCGACCTTGCTGGCCGATTCGAGCATTATACGGACGTGGGAAACACCGAGATTGGCAAGGTGTCGACCCGGTATGACGTGAATAAATATTTCGCCTTCCGTGGCACCGTCAGCAGCGGGTTTCGCGCGCCGACGCTGGCAGAGCAATATTTCTCCAGCCTGACGGAATCGCCGACATCGGCTTCCGGCGTTCTCGGTGTGAATTCGCCCGGCGCCAAGCTGTTGGGAGCCCGGCCGTTGAAGCCCGAACGATCGACCAGCTACAGTGCCGGTATCATTCTGAATCCCATCAAGAACATGCATATTTCTCTGGATGCCTATCAGATCGATATCCGCGATCGCATCGTCATCGGCGGGGTTTATGGTGGTGCATTGGCGATCCAGGCCATGAACCTGTCCGGGCTGTATTTTCCCTCGACCTCGGCGACCGCGACCGCGCAATATGAGACGAACGGGGCGTCGACCCGTACGCGTGGACTGGATATTACCGCGACCTATCTGACCAATCTGGGCCGCTATGGCCGGATCAACTGGGATGCGGCGGTCAATTTCAACCAGACCAATATTACCCATGTCGGTGAGGATCTGAACGGGAATACGCTGCTGAATGCCCAGCAGCGGTCGTTTCTGACCTCTTACATGCCGCGCAACAAGCTGATTTTCGGTGGTCGCTGGACTTGGGGGAAGCTGGATTTCACGGTGCATGAAACCCGCTATGGCCGGACGACATCCAACAATACTTATTGGAACGACGTGCCGAGCTCGATGATCAATTCGGTTTCGCACTTCCTGCGCTGGGTCCAGACACCACGTTTTCAGACGGATCTGGCCATCGGCTATCAGGTGACGCCGCGCCTGCATGCCACGCTTGGCGGCAACAATATCGGCAATGCCTATCCGCGCAAGGTGCCTTACCAGGTGCAGTATCTCGGCTCGGAAATCTACAACATGGATGTCCAGCAGATGGGGCTGTTCGGCGGCTACTACTATATGCAACTGGACCTTACCCTCTGACGGGTTGGGAAATATCCTGAACGACCGGGGGATACCGCGTTGGTGAACATGCCGAAGAAGACCATGTCGATCGGTCTTTCGATCCGGTATCTGGGGTATCATGCAGCCGGGTGGCGACATCCGGCCGCTGACCCCGGAGGCAGCACGAGCTTTCGTCATTTCGCGACGGTCGCGCGCCTGGCGGAAGAAAGCTGTTTCGACATGCTGTTCCTTGCCGACGGAATCGGCGTGCGGGTGACGGATACGCCGCCCGGCTCCCTGACCCAATCTTCGCAGGTGGCGGATTTCGAACCGCTTACGCTGCTGTCGGCACTATCGGCGGTGACCGAACGGATCGGCCTGGTGGCCACGGCCTCCACCACCTATAACGAGCCGTTTCATATCGCGCGGAAATATGCCTCGCTGGACCGAATCAGCGATGGCCGCGCCGGATGGAACATCGTGACCTCTTGGTCGGATGCGGAAGCGCGTAATTTCGGACGCGACAGGCATCTCGATTATGATACCCGTTATGACCGGGCGCTGGAATGCGCCGAGGTGGTCAAGGGTTTATGGGATTCGTGGAGCGCGGATGCTTTGGTCGGCGACAAGGAGGGCGCGCGCTTCCTTGACCCGCTCGGGCTGCATGTCCTGAACCATGAAGGGCCGCATTTTCGCGTGCGCGGCCCGCTCGACGTGCCGCGCAGTCCGCAGGGGCGGCCCATCATGGTGCAGGCAGGAGCCAGTGATGCCGGGATCGAACTGGCTGGGCGGAATGCGGAGGTAATCTATGCCCTGCCGCGCTCGCTGGCCGAGGCGCAGGCCTATTCGGAAAAATTGCGCGTGGCGCTGGAACGGCATGGCCGACGCCGCGAGGATTTACGGATACTGGCCGGTGTTACCCTCTTTGTCGGGCGGACCGAGGCGGAAGCACGCGCGCGATATGACGCGATGCGGGATCTGATCCCGCCGGAACTCGGCCTGTCCTATCTCTATGCGCAACTGGGCGACCTGTCGGGTTATCCTCTGGACGGGCCGGTGCCGGAACCGCAGGATCCGATGGTCAAGAGCATCGCGCGCGCTCTGGTCGACCAGGCGCATCGCGAGAACATGACCATCCGCGACCTGTATTCCCTGATTGCTTCCGGGTTCGGCTCGCATGTGCTGATCGGTACGCCGGAGAGCATCGTGGATACGATGGAGGCATGGTTCTCGTGCGGGGCGGTGGACGGGTTCAATCTCTGTCCGGCTCTGCTGCCGCTCAGTCTGCAGGAATTTACCGACCTGATCCTGCCGGAATTGCGTCGGCGGGGGCTGTTCCGAACGCATTACGAGGGCACGACCCTGAGAGAGCATCTGCGCCTGCCTCTGCCGGCCAGCCGTTATGGCGATCCGGTTGTTCCCACCGTCGTGGAGCCGATGTCATGACATGTGTGATCGTGGGGGAGACGGACGGTATTGCGCCGTTCCAGGCCCGCTTTCCCCAGGCGCGGCATCTGTCCGCCACAGAGCAGCCGGTCTGGCATGCTGAGCCGGAGCGGCTCTGGGTCCAGTCGGAAGAGCAGGTCGGGACGGTGCCGTTCGCGCGGCTGGTGGTGGTAGGCGAGGCCGCGCTGCTGTGCGCGGCGCTGGGATGCCAGATGGGGAGGGCAGGACCGCTGACCGATGCGAACCATCAGACCAGCCGGCGGGGGATTTTCTTTCTGCCGGGGCGGCCCGACGAGGCGGCCGTGGAGCGGATCGCGATTACGATCGCGCATGACCTGCCACCGTTTGTGGAGCGGGAGCCGCCTGGGCCTGTTGGGGCGGTAGCGCGCCTGGAACCGCTGGCGGTGGCCATGGTGCTGGGGCAGCCGGAGACGACGGCGCGTGATGCGGAATTGCTCGGGCAGGTCGCGCTGACCGGCCCGATCGCTTTCTGTGCGCCGGTGAAACTGGCCGCGCTGGCGGCGATCGGCGCGGAGCGGCCAGCCCCCTATCCTATTCAGATGGACCAGGAGGGCGCATGAGCCAGGATACCGAACTGATCGTCATCGGCGGCGGCCTCCAGGGGCTTTCGACTGCGTTCTGGGCCGCGCGGGCCGGGCTGCGGGTGACGGTGGTGGAGAAGAGCATGCCGGGCCGTCATGCCTCGGGGTTCTCCGCCGGCGGGGTGCGGACGCTGGGGCGGGCGCTGCCCGAAATTCCGCTGGCGTTGGCGGCTCTCGACCTCTGGTACGATCTTCCGACGTTGCTGGATGACGATGGCGGCTTCGTGCCCTCGGCGCAGGTGCGTATCGCGGAAAACGACGCCGATATGCGCAGTCTGCGGGAGCGGGTGGCGGTGACCGACGCGCTGGGCTGGACCCATGAAGTTCTGCTGGACGAGGCGGAGGTGAAAACGTTGCTTCCGGCCGTGGCACCGCATGTCGTCGGCGGATTGGTGTGTCGCAGGGATGGGTTTGCGGACCCGATGCGGACGACGCGGGCGTTCCTGAGAGCCGCCACCCGCGCGGGTGCCGTGGTGCGCGTCGGAGCCGGTGTGGCGGGGTTGGAGCGCGTGCAGGGAGGATGGCGCGTCACGCTGGAGGATGGCAGCCACCTGGGCGCGCCGCGGATCGTGAACGCGGCGGGCGCGTGGGGCAGACGGATTGCCCGAATGGTGGGGGATGATTTCCCGCTCGGGTTCAATGCGCTCATGATGATGTTTACCGCGCCGCTGCCGCCCTTCATCACGCAGGTGGCGTTGGCGACGGGGCGCCCGCTGTCGTTCAAGCAGGTCGCGTCGGGCCATGTCATGATCGGTGGTGGCCCCAAGGGAGTGGCGGATCTCGATACCGGGCTGACGACGCTGGATGTCACACGGCTGGCGGCATCGGCGCGCACGGCGCTGGAACTGTTCCCGGTCCTGAAGGATGTGGCCATCCTGCATGCCTGGGCGGGGATTGAAGCCATCATGCCGGATGAGATTCCCGTGATCGGGCGGTCGTCGCGGGCGGAAGGGATCGTGCATCTGTGCGGTTTCTCCGGCCACGGTTTCGCGCTCTCGCCCCTGACAGGGCGGATCGCGGCCGATCTGGTGCTGGGCCGGGAGTCCCCTTATCCGATCGAGGCGTTTTCGCCCGATCGCTTCGTGCCGGGCGTGGACACGGACCGGCCGTCAGGCACGATGCTTCAGCCAGCCGGCTAGAGGATTTCCACCGAAAACCGGTTCGGTGGAAATGTTCTGGATTGTTGTTTTTGCAAGCATATTCACCTGTTTGCATGCACGCCTGCAAACAGGATCTGCTCCAGGGTGAAGGGCGCGCCATGATCAGCAGGCGAAACCGGGCCGTGATTGGCTCCATTGCGGGCAATGCGCTCGAATGGTACGATTTCATGGTCTTTTCCTATCTCGTGCCGGTCATCAGTGCCGTTTTCTTCGGCGGCGCGGGGCAGCGGGCCGTGCTTTTCACGACGATCCTGTTCGGCATGGGCTTTCTGACCCGGCCGCTGGGCGGGGTGGTGCTTGGCCTGTTCGCCGACCGGCACGGCACCGGTAGCGCGATGGTGCTGGGCATGAGCGTCATGGCGGTTTCGATGCTGCTGATCGCCTGCGCGCCGGGGTGGCATACGGCTGGGCTGGTGGGGGCTGGAATCGTCGTTGTTGCCCGCCTGTTACAGGGATTTTCGGCAGGGGCCGAATTTGCGACCTCGACGTCGTTCCTGATCGAGGAGGCGCCGCCCGGCCGGCGGGGCTTTTACGGATCGTGGCAGATGGTCGGGCAGGCCGCGGCCCAGATCCTGGGCAGCGGGGTCGGGTTCATGCTGGCCACGGCGCTCAGCCCGGAGATGCTGGTTGCATGGGGGTGGCGGCTGCCTTTCGCGTTCGGGCTGGTCATCCTGCCGGCGATTCTGGTCCTGCGCCGGAACGGGCAGGACACCGAGCCGCGCCCGGCCCGGGACACGTTACAGGGCAGTGCGGCGCGCTTTCTGCGCGACCTGCGACGGCAGAAGGGGCGGGCGCTGTCGGTGGCCGGGCTGGTCGGCGGCACGTCGGCGACCCTATACATCCTGTATGGCTACAACATCACATTTGCCACGCGAACATTGCATCTGCCGATCCGGATGGTCTTTTTCATTACCATGGCTGCCGCGGTCGTGATGGTGCCCTTTATTCTACTGGCCGGATGCCTGGGCGATCGGTTCGGGGGGCGGCGGGTGCTGTTCGTATCCCTGATCGGGTTGCTTATTGCCATTATCCCGCTCTCCGCGTTCCTGGTCGCCGGGCCATCGGTGGGACGGCTGCTGATCATGCAGGTCGGGCTGGCGGTGTTTTCGGGCCTGTTCCTGGGGGCGTACAGCACGGTTGTGACCGAAGTATTCGAGCCGGGATCACGGACCACGGTGCTGGCGACGGTGCATAACATGACGGTCATGCTGGTGGGTGGCACGTCGCAGACGATCGTGACCTGGCTGCTCGCTGTGACCGGATCCGCGATGGCCAGCGGGCTGTATGTCGCGATGGCGGTTCTGGGGGCGGCGCTGGGGGCCGGCTGGTTGGCGGTGGAACGCAGGCCCGCGCGACGCATGGCCCTGTCCGGTGCGGAGCCGGTACCGGTGCATGTCTGACGCGATGCGGGGCGCGGAGGCGATGCGCCGGCTATTGCTTCGATGGGTGCTCCTGCTGGGAGGGTCGATGGCTCTGGCCGAGTTGTTGCGCCGGATCGGTCTTCCCGCTTCGGCGATGCTCGGCCCCATGATCTGCGGCATCGTCGCCGGGGTGACCGGGCAGGGGTTGCGGCTGCCCGGTCCGGTCTTTCCGCTGGCCCTTGGGGTGGTGGGGTGCCTGATTGCCACGAGCCTGCCGCTGTCCGTCCTGGCCAGTATCCTCGACAAGGGGCCGGTCTTTTTCGCCGGGGTCGTGTCCATCGTGCTGGTGAGTGCCGCCGCCGGTTTCGTGCTGGCGCGGACCGGGGTGCTTCCGGGAACGACGGCGCTATGGGGATCGTCGCCGGGGGCGGCGACGCCGATGACGATCATGTCCGCCAGCTATGGCGCGGATATGCGGCTTGTCGCCTTCATGCAATATCTGCGTGTGATCTTCGTATCGGGAAGTGCCGCAGCCGTTACAAGGTTTTTCGCGGTGGCCTCGGCCGGGCAAGACGCGCTGGTGCGATCGGTGCCGCGAGCGGAAGGGGGGGGCGGGGGCGATCGGCGGCACGCTACTGACCATCGTGGTGTCGACGGTCCTTGCCCAGAAATTCCGGATTCCCGCTGGAGTGCTGATGGTGCCGCTTGTCGTGGGCGCGACGTTGCAGGATACGGGGCTGCTGACTATCGCCCTGCCCGAATGGGTGCGCGTGCCGGCCTATACCGCGCTGGGATGGGGAATTGGCCTGCGTTTCACGCCCCAGATCGTGCGGCATGCGTTGCGTGCCTCGCCCTGGGTTATCCTGTCCACCCTGCTGGTCATCGGCGCGTCGGGCGTGGTGGCGTGGCTGCTCGTATTGTGCGGCGAAACGGACCCGCTTTCTGCCTGGCTGTCGTGTAGTCCGGGGGGAGAGGATACGATCGCCATCATCGCCTCCACGACGCCAGGGGTGGATATGTCGTTCGTGATGGCGATGCAGACGGTGCGTTTCGTGCTGGTTCTGTTCACCGGGCCAGGGCTTGCGCGGTGGCTTAGCCGCTGGATTCCATCTGCTGACGATCCCAGCATCCACCCGTCTCTTTCGAAAGCCGATGCTTCATGATCCGCTGGCTGGGGGTTCGTTCAAAATCCTCGACGAAGGCGATGTAGCGGGGGCGCTGGAAGCGGGGCAGGCGGGTCTGAAGCCAGGCTGCCAGTGCCGCCGGATCGAGGGTCTGGTTTTCGCGGACCTGCACGAAGATCTTGATATCCTGCTCGCCGATCTCGGCTGCCACGCCGACCAGGGCGCACTCTTTGACCAGCGGATGGCCGTTGACCACATGTTCGACTTCCCAGGCCGAGACGTTCTCGCCCCGGACGCGGACATTGTCGCTCAGGCGTCCATGAAACCACAGGAATCCATCCTGATCGAGCGAACCGAGATCGCCGGTATGGAGCATGCCGTCGCGCAGGGCCTTTGCCGTGGCTTCGGGATTGCGGAAATACCCGGGAGTCAGGGCGCCTGCGTCGGTGCTGGCGGCGACGATCTCGCCGCGTTCGCCGCAGGGCACGGGGCGGCCCCTCGCGTCGCGGATGGAGACGGACATCCACGGCAGAGGGCGCCCGACAGAGCCCGTCACGCCGTCCGCATTGCAGGTCACGAACGAGGAGGTCTCGGTCATGCCGTAGCATTCGCGGATGCGCAGGTTGAAACGGTCCTGGACCGCGGCCCAGATATTGGGCGGACAGCCGCCGCCCCAGGCGATCCGGACGCGATGGGCGTGCTCGGCGGGTCCGGGGGGCTGGCGCAGGAGAAGCTGGAGAATGCCGCCCAGGTAATGGATATGCGTGGCGCCCGCCGCCGCCACCTGCGCCCAGAAGCGGCTGGCGCTGAAACGGGCCACCAGATGAAGCGAGACCCGCGCGAGCGACGGCAGGACCAGGAGTTGCGATCCGCCGATATGGTAGAACGGTTCCCAGACGAAGAGCACGTCGTCGTCATGGACGTCCGCCACGCGGGCCGCTCCTTCGCCTGCGACGCGGAACATGTGGTGGGTGACCTGCACCCCTTTGGGTAAGCCGGTCGTGCCGGAGGTGTAGCTGAGCGCGAACAGGGCGTGGCCGGGCGGTGGGGCAGGCAGTAAGGCGGGGGCGCCGGTAGCGAACAAGGCCTCCCAGGAGGCATCGCCGCGCGCGATCATCAGTACGGGCAGGGAGGCCCCGCAGTCCGCCAGGGCAGTCAGGCAGTCGGTTTCGGCCAGGATGGCCGAGGGGGCGCTGTGCGTGAGGATATGGGCCAGGCCTGTCCCCAGGAACTGGACGTTGACTGGTACCCAGACCAGGCCGGCCCGTGCCAGGGCGAAGATCAGTGCGATCGTGTCGGGATCGTTGCGCAGCATCAGGGCAACGCGGTCGCCCGGCTGTAGCCCGGCATCAAGGAGGCGTCGGGCGATCTGGCCGGAGCGGGTAGCGAGGTCCGCGAAGGTCAGGGTATCGCCTTGCTCCATGCGGGCGAAGATCCGGTCCGGCTCGCGCGCAGCCGTTTCCATGAAGCGCGGGATGAAGCCTTCATCGGGGTTCATGGTCGGGGCCTGTCTTGCGGCGGGAGAGAAACTGGCCGGCCATTTCTTCCGGCTCGCCGCTTTCGTAGGAGGCGCGGTGGATGCGTTTTCCGGCGGCGATTACCTCGCGGAATCCCGTTTCGGTGGCTTCGCGTAGGCGGCGCTTGTTGGCCGCCATCGCGCCGCGCGGCAGGGCAGCCAGTTCCGTCGCCAGGGCGAGGGCTTCCGGCAGGACCGCATCCTGCGGCACAAGGCGGCTGACCAGTCCCATGGCCTGGGCTTCGGCAGCGGGTACCATGCGGCCGGTCAGCATCAGGTCGATAGTGTGGGCTCGCCCGATGATGGGCTCCATGATCCAGGGGCCGGTGACGCTGGCGATCCCGGCCTTGATCTCCGGCTGGCCCATCGTGACGCCGGGATGGGCGATGCGCAGATCGCACAACAGCGCCACCTGAAAGGCCGAGCCCGCCGCCAGACCGTTCAACGCCGCGATCAGCGGCTTTGTCATGGCCCGTAGCGCGTCGTACAGTCGGAACCATTCCTCCAGCCATGCCTCGACCCTGGCGGGTGAGAAATCCTTCGATTCCGCGAGGTCCTGTCCGGCACCGAAGGCGCGGGTGCCGGCACCGGTCAGGACGACCGCGCCGATGGCCGGGTCCGCCTCGGCCTCGGTCAGCGCGGCGACCAGGGCGTCGCGCATCGGGCTGTGCCACGCATTGAGGATGCGGGGGCGGTTGAGGGTGATGACCGCGATATCGCCCTCATGGCGGGTCAGGATGAATAGGTCTTCCATCGGCCTCTTCCTGGTTGGGGCGGGTGGCGCGCAGTGTGTGCGTCAGCGGGTCAGCGCGGTAGCGATGATCTCGACGCGGATATCGGGCAGCGCCAGCTTGACTTCGCCGCAACAGCGGGCGGGGGCGCGGCCGGGTACGATCCAGGCGTCATAGACCTCGTTCATGGCCTTGAAATCCTCCATCGAGGACAGCCAGATCGTGACGCTCAGCAGGCGGTCCTTGCCGCTGCCTGCCTCGGCCAGGATCTGTTCGATCGCGGCCAGGATCTGGCGGGTCTGGCCGGCGGCGTCCTGGCTGCGGTCGGCAGCCGTGTGCCCGGCCACGTGGACCATGCCGTTTGCCACCACGGCGCGCGAGCGGCGGTGATTGGTATCGATATAGAGAATGTCGCTCAATTTCGTGTTCCTTCGTATCCGTTGAAATGCAGTGTGCCCGGCGCCAGAGTGCCCAGGCCGCCATAGGCGGCGCTCTCCGCGCAGATCCAGCGGATGAAGGCGGAGATGGCCGGGTCGTGCGCCTTCTCTACCGGCGTGACGACGTAGTAGGCGCCGCGCGAGCGGATCGTTTCCTGCGAGACGACGCAGAGCGTGCCTTCTGCGAGTTCGCGCTCCACGAAGATGGTGGGCGCGAGGGCTACGCCGATTCCGGCCATCGCGGCCTCGATCGTCGCGTTGAACTGGTCGAAGACGTGCCCTTTGAAGGAGGCAGCGCCGGTGACGTTGACCTGCGCGAACCAGAAATCCCACAGGGCTGGGCGCGTGGTGAGCTGGATGAGGCTGGCGCGGGCCAGGTCCTCCGACGTCCGGATATCCGCCGCGTCGCGGTAGGCGGGGCTGCAGACCGGCACGATCGTTTCGTCGAAGAGGTGGTGGAGCTGGCCGTCCGGCCAGACGGGCGCGCCGTAATGCACGGCGATGTCGCAGTCGGACCCGTCGAAGCTGAAGGGTTCGAACACTGTGGTGATGTTGACCTTGAGCTGCGGACACTGCGCCATCAGACGCGGCAGGCGGGGGATCAGCCATCGGGAGGAAAAGGTGGAGAACATATGCAGGCTGAGCGTGTTCTCGCCGTCGCCCGAGGACAGCACGCGGTAGGTGGTGCCGGCGATCTGTTCGAGGATCGAGATTACGGACGGCAGAATCAACTTGGCCTGGCGCGTCATGATCAGGCGCTTGCGGCGTCTGTCGAACAGCGAAACGCCCAGCGTCATCTCCATGTTGCGGATCTGCTTGCTGATCGCGCCCTGAGTCAGGCTCAGTTCCTCGGCGGCGGCGCTGAAATTCTGATGCCTGGCCGCTGCCTCGAACGCGACGAGTTCGGGCACCGACGGCATCAGGCGGCGGGGAAGGAGCATGTCGGCCTCCTTGTGATCTTGCGGCTCAGACTCAGCAGGGCTGCCGCCCAGGCGACGGCAACGGCGTAATCGAGGCAGAGGAGCGTTGGCCTGTCCGCCACCCGCGCCATGATCATGGCGACCAGGGTAGCGCCGCAGGTCTGGCCCATGATCCGTGAAAGTGCGATCATACCACTGGCGCTGGCGCTGCGGTCGTGGGGGGCGGCGAGGACGATCGCGCGGTTGTTCGGCGACACGAACATGGCGAAGCCCACTCCCGCCAGGGCGAAACGCCACATGATGTCGAAATCGCCGGCATCCAGGGGCGTCATCCGGACCATTAGAAAACCGAAACCGTTGATGGCCAGCCCGATCGACGACAGCGTTCCTGCCGGGACCCGGTCGGAGAGCCAGCCGACGAGCGGACCCATTGCGACCATGGAGGCGGGCCATGCGGTGATCAGCAGTCCGGTCGTGACCGGTGAGCGACCGAACAGGCCGGTCAGGGAAAACGGGATCGAGATCATGAAGAAGTTCGCCGCCGTATAGCCCAGGAAGCAGGTCGCGGCCCCGATGGAAAAGGCGGGGCGGGCCAGCAGGTCCACCGGCATCAGCGGGGTGGCGTGGTCTTTCTGGCGGGCCAGCAGCAACCCTCCTGCCGTTGCTCCCAGCAGGACGAGCAGGGCACCGCCCGATGCCCATTCGTTGCGGGCGAGAAAGTCGCTACCGGTGAGAATGAGGCAGAACGCCGCCATGTTCAGGAGGATCGACAGTGGGTCGATCAGCCGCTGGACCGGCGGAGTGGCGGGAAGGCGGGCCTTGCACAGGGCGAACACGAGCGCACCGGCCGGCAGATTGAACAGGAACAGCCAGCGCCACGATCCGGTGCAGTAGAGGATTGCCGCTGCGACGGAAGGGCCGAGTGCGACGCTGAGCGCCGTTGTGAGTGAATTGAGCGCGAGGCAGTGGCCGAGGCGGGCTGGGGGGCAGACCATCCGGATCAGCGCGGTATTGACCGCCATGATCGCGGCGCCCCCCGCGCCCTGTACGCCGCGAGCGAAGGCGAGGGTGACGATGTGGTGCGACAGGGCGCATAGCAGGGAGCCTCCCATCAGCACCGTCAGCCCGCCCAGGCAGACTTTTTTGGCGCCGATCCGCTCCGCGACTGCCGCGAGCGGCAGCAGCAGCATGCAATTGACGAGTTGGTAGGCGTTGACGACCCAGATGGAGACCGACGCGGAGGCGTGCAGGTCGGCCCCGATGGTCGGGAGGGCGATATTGGCAACCGCGTAATCGAGCACGGCCAGCAGGATCGCCAGCAGGATCGCCAGAAGCGCCCCCCGATCTATGGCGAGGGGGCTGTCATGGTCCGGGGCTGCCGTCGCGATCACGTGCATGGGTCGGTCAAAGACGAAAACGGAGAAACCGGGCGGGGTCATAGCAGGCAGCTTCGGGGACGGGGACGCCGGTGACCATCCGCCCGATCAATTCTGCGGTCCAGGGGGCGCTGACCAGCCCCAGGTGGCCGTGGCCAGTGGCATAGAACACGCCGCGTACCCTGGGGGACGGTCCGATCACGGGCAGGCAGTCCGGCGTGGAGGGGCGGTTGCCCATCCAGTGCCTGACGGTGCGGAAGCCCCCGATCTTCATGAGCGGCATGCCCTCGCGCAGGCAGTCGAGAAGAATGCGGGCCCGGCGCCAGTCAGGCGGGGCTCCGTCGGGAGCGAATTCGACCTGTCCGGCGGCGCGCAGGCCGCCCTTCATAGGCGTAATGCCGAATTTGAGGTCGGACATCATGACTGGAATGGCGGGTTCGTCGGCCACGTCTGGAAGCTGGACGTGATAGCCGCGCTCGCTGACCAGCGGGATGGTATCGCCGAGCATCGCGCCCAGCGACCGGGAGCCCATGCCGGCGGCGACGACGACACCGTCGCAATCCACGATGTCGCCGGGCGTCCGGATGGCGCGTACCTGCCCGGTCTCGACCACGAAGCCGTCGACATGACCAGTGGCGAAGCGGACGCCCTGTTCACGTGCCAGGGTGGCCAGGGCCGCGACATAGCCGCCCGGATCGGCGCAATGGGCGCCGTCGGGCAGCAGGGCGCCGAAGGCGTATTGCGGGCCGAGGCCGGGACAGGCGGCCTCGAGCGCTGCACGGTCGAGTGTCTGCCAGCGCACGCCGTTCTCGCGCCGGAGCTGCCAGCCGAAGGCATCGGCTTCGTACGCCGCCTCATCGGGGTAGACGATCACTAGGCCCTTGCGCTGGATCAGATCGGGCACGCCGGCTTCCGCCGCCAGCGTGGCGTGGCGGTCCGGCGCGTCCGCCAGGAACGGCCGCAGGGCGGAGGCGATGGCGCGGGCACGGGCGGGCGTGGCGCCGCAGGCGACGAAGCGCAGCAGCCATAGCCAAATATGCGGCAGGGATGAGGGGCGCAGGCGCAACGGGCCCCGGGCATCCAGCAGGTAGCCCGGGACCTTCTTCCACATGCCGGGCATGGAGATCGGCACCACGGAACCCGGGCTCAACCATCCGGCATTGCCGTAGCTGGTGGCGTTTTCCGACCCCGGCGCGTCGGTGGACAGGAGGGTGACGTCATGGCCCTGGCGGCGCAGGTGCAGTGCCGTCGTCACGCCCACTGCGCCTGCTCCGATGACGACCTGCCGCGAGCCGTGCGCGACGGAGGTGGACGTGTCTGGCATCACGCTTTTCCCATATGGAAATGTTTGAGAAATTCCCGTGTTCGTTCCTCACGCGGGTCTTCGATGACTTGCCGCGCAGGACCTGATTCCACGATAGAGCCATCGGCCATGAAGACGACGGTGTCGGCCACGTCGCGCGCGTAGGACATTTCGTGCGTGACCACGATCTGGGTCATGCCGGCCTGGGCGAGGTCGCGCATCACGCTCAGGATTTCCGCCACGCGTTGCGGGTCGAGCGCGGAGGTCGCTTCGTCGAACAGCATGACCTTTGGTTCCATTGCCAGCGAGCGGGCGATGGCCACCCGCTGCTTCTGGCCACCGGACAGGCGCTCGGGCATCGCGTCGGAGAAGCTGTCCATCCCCATGCGTTCCAGCAGGGGGCGGGCGATCCGTTCGGCTTCGTCGCGCGATTGGCCACGAACGAATCGGGGACCGGACATCACGTTTTCCAGAACTGTCATGTGCGGAAACAGGTTGAAGGACTGGAAGACCATTCCGGCTTCGGCACGGAAGGCAGCCATGGCTTTCGCGCGGTGGCGGGAGGCGGTGGCGCCAAAGCGCATCGTGCTGCCGTCGATCGTGATCGAGCCGGAATCGGGAGTTTCCAGAAGATTGACACAGCGGAGCAGGGTGGATTTTCCCGATCCGCTGGGGCCGATCAGGGCGAGGACCTTCCCTTTGGGCACGCCCAGCGAGATGTCTCTGAGGACGTCGCGCCGGCCGAAACGCTTGGAGACGTTCACGATGTCGATCATCAGAGGTTCCCTAGCCATGACGGCGGCGCTCCAGCAGGCGCGCGCCCTGTGTCAGCGGAAACAGGATCAGGAAATAGATGACGGCGATCGTGGTGTAGACCTCCAGCGGCTTGTAGGTGGCGGAGGCAACCATCTGCCCCTGATAGACCAGGTCGGGAACGGTCACGACCGAGATCAGCGACGTGTTCTTCAATTGCAGCACCACCTGGCTAACCAGCGGGGCGGTCATGCGCCGCAGGGCCTGCGGAACGATGACCCGGCGCATCATCGTGAAGGGGGGCATGCCCAACGCCGCTGCGGCGTCCCACTGGCCGCGGTCGATCGAATCCAGCCCCGCGCGGAAAATTTCGCTGTAGAATGCCGCGCCGTAGAGCGACAGGGCCAGCAGCGCCGCCGTAGCGGGTGCCAGGCTGATCCCCAGTACGATTGGAAGTGCGTAGTAGCACCACACCAGTTGCACGAGTGCCGGCGTGCAGCGGAAGATTTCGACCACCGCGCCGGCGGGGATGGAGAGGATTTTCCAGCCGCTGCGCCGCGCCAGAGTCAGCAGCAGGCCCGCGACCATGCCGACAATCGCGCTCGCGACGGTAAAGCCCAGCGTATATTCAAGGCCGATCCGGAATAGTGACCAGTATTGGAGGATCGGGCCGAAATCCCATTTATAGGTCATGTGGCCTTCCGCATCGGATCAGAATTCCAGACCGGGGGGGAGCGATGCCGGATCGACATTGCTGGCACGCAGCGCCTTGAACATCCATTCCTGCACGATGCCTTCCGAGCGGTTGTAGAGTAGCCAGTTATTGACGAAAGTCAGGAAACGCGGGTCGGACGAAACGGGTACTCCGATACAGGTCGGCTGATGCACCACCGGTTGCGGCAGGATCAGGTCGCCCACGCCCGGATTGCGTGCGTGCATCACCGCGGCGATCACGACCACCTGCACGACGCAGTCCGCGCGGCCGGCCTGGAGTGCCATGATAGCGTCGGTCGGGGACTGGACCGCGACGGGGGTGCAGTGGGGCAGGGCGCGTCGGACGAAGATGTCGTGCGACGAGCCGGTATCGAAGGCGACGCGGATCTCGGGTTTGTCGAGATCTTCCCATTTTCCGACGGGAAGACCCTTCTTTGCGATCACCGTGAAGGCGTTGTTGATGGCGATGTCGCTGAACTGGATCTGGAGCGCTCGCGCCGGCGTGGGGCTGAGGGCGAACATGACGTCGATCTTGCCGGTCTGGAGATCCATGACCGACGTACCCCACTCGGCCTCGACGATCTCCGGTGTGGCGCCTAGGGCCGAGGCCATATCCTTGACCATGTCGATGCAGGCGCCGGCCCAGCCGCCGCCCAGCAGGTCCTTGTGGAAAAAGGGTTCGGCCCCCGGAATGGCCGCTGTGCGGAGCTTGCCCGAGGCCTTGATGCGCTCGATCGCTCCCCCCGCCTCCTGGGCGCGTGCCGGACGCAGATCCGGAAAGGACGTGGCGACGGCGAAGCCACCCAGGGCCAGAACCGATGTAAAGGCTCGACGTGTTGTCACTTCTGGATCTCCCCGCCATCAGGCGAACCGTTAACAATAGAGATCGACTTTAGGGGGGTGGACGACACCGTAAAGCCGAAATCGGCCCGGCTACGCCTGTCACCCCCTGCCTGTCGTCAGACGATCTGGTTCTTCAGGGGCGTTCCGGCTTCCAGCGCCGCGATGTTCGTCATCAGGATGTCGACGACGTTGCGCTCGTAGAATTGCGTCTCGCCGGCCGCATGCGGCGTGACGAACACATTGTCCATCGACCACAGGGGAGAGGTGGCGGGGAGGGGTTCCTCGACGAACGTGTCGAGTGCCGCGCCGGCGATCTGCCCGGATTGCAGGGCCGCGACCATGGCGACCTCATCGACGACCTTGCCGCGCGCGACATTGATCAGCATCGCGTCCGGGCGCATGGCGGCGAAGGCTTCCGCGCCCATGAGGCCGAAGGTCTCGGGCGTCAGTGGGCAGGTCAGGATCACCACGTCGGCCTGCGGCAGGGTGGCCAGGAAATCGCGCTGCGAGATGACTCTCACGCCTTCGGGCTGCGTTTCGGGAACCGAGCGGCGCATCGCGATGACGTTCATGCCGAATGCCGAGCAAAGCCGGGCGACGCGGGCGCCTATTCCGCCGAAGCCGACGATCAGCACGGTCTTGCTGTCGAGTTCCTGCAGACGGTCCTTCGGATTGCTGCTGGTGGGGCGCCAGTATGCGTTCTTCTGGTCGTCGCGGGCTTCGTAGAGGCGGCGTGACAGGGCGAGCAGCAGGCCGAGCGCGTGGTCCGAAACGGCGTTCGCGTTCACGCCCTGGGCGCTGCACAGATGGACGCCGCGCTCGCGGAACAGGGCATGATCGTAATGATCGACGCCGGCGCTGACCGACTGCACCAGCTTGAGTTTGGGAGCCCAGTCGAGAATGTGGTTTTTCCAGAGCATGGACACGACCAGAACCTCGGCATCGCCGATCACCGCCTCAAGATCCTTGAGGTTGGTCACCTGGGTGCAGGGCGGCGGATCGGGGCGGCGTTCCATCTCCCCCTTCAGGTCGTAATGCGCGTGTGCGACACAGACGTTGGGTTGTGCGCCGGTCCATGGTTTTGTCATGCTTCATTTCCATCCGTTACAGGAGAAAAAGAGGGGAAAAAACCGCCCCCCAACCATCGTCTTTTTCCTAGGATGAAATATATTATTACTTTATCGGAATGAGAAGGAAAAACACCTCTGGCATATATTCCATTTTGGAATGATCTGGGCTTGCCTAGAATAGGCCGCGATAGTCCCCGCCATCGACCAGCAGGCTCTGGGCCGTGATGAAGCCGGCCTTGTGCGAGCAGAAGAATGCGACGGTCGCCGCGATTTCGTCGACGTCGCCGAACCTTTTCGCGGGGTTTCCGGCGGCACGTTCTGCCCAGATGCTATCGTAGCTGCGCCCGGTCAGGTGCGACAGGTCGCGGACATGGGCATGTTGCGCGGCCGAATCTATAATGCCCGGCAGCACGTTGTTGATCGTGACGTTTCGCGCGATCACCTGCCGGGCCAGGCCCGACGAGAAGGCGACCAGTCCGGATCGCGCAGCGTTGGAAAGTGCCATTTCCGCCTGGGGATTCTTCACACTGCGGGATACGATGTTGACGATGCGACCGAAGCCACGTTCGCTCATGCCGTCGACTGTCAGGCGGATCATCTCGATCGGGGCCAGCATCATCATGTCGACGCCTGCGATCCAGTGGGCACGGTCCCAGTCGCGGAAATCACCCGGTGGCATGCCGCCGCCGTTATTGACCAGGATGTCGGGTGCGGGGCAGGAATCGAACACCCGCCGGCGGTCGTCGTCGCGCGTCAGGTCGGCCGCGACGGGCGTGGCTTCCCGCCCGGTTTGCGCGCGTACCAGCGATGCGGTTTCTTCCAGCGTCTTCGGGTCACGTGCCACAAGCGTGACGGAGGCGCCTTCAGTCGCCAGTGTCAGGGCTATCGCCCGGCCCATGCCTCGGCTCGCGCCGCATACGATCGCCTGTCGGCCTTCAAGTCCCAGATCCATGTCCTGCCTCTCCCGAAAACATTAAAGCCTTGAATAATCGCGGGAGAAGATGCGCGGCCGGATGCCGGCTACGAACCATGTCACCATCGAATAGATATCGTACACCGGCAGTCCAGTTGCGGCGGCGACGGCTGCCGCGTAGGGGGGCATGTTGGTGCACTCCAGAACGATCGCGCCGATATCGGGATTCTGGCGCACCAATGTCCGCGCTGCCTCCACGACGTCATGTTCCGCCAAACCGATATCCATCACGTCGCTGTCAGCCTTGATGAGGACACGGAAGAATTCGGCGCCGTTTTCGGTGCCGGCGACCGGTGTGTCGGCTGGGGCTCCGACGGCCGCAAGATGGGCGGGGGTCAGTGCCGCCGCGCAGACCGTGACGATGCCCGCGCGTCGGCCGGGGGGCAAGGTCGCGTTGACCCAGGGAACCTGCATGAGGGAGGAAGTCGCGACCGGAACGGCGAGGGCGTTGGCCAGTTGCGGCTGGAGCAGGGCGAGAAAGCCGCAATTGGTGGTGATGGCCGAAACGCCGAGTTCGATCAGCCGCCGACCGGCCTTGACGAAGCGATCCAGTTGATCACGGGGGTCGCCCAGGACGATGCGTTCGGGTGTGGCGCCTTCCACGACACAGAGCTGGACCGGAAACGGCCAGGTTTCGGCGTTGCCCATGTCGCCCGGAATGCGCGGGAAACGGGCTTCCAGCATCAGGATGCCAAGTGATACGCCGTATATGGCCCGTCCGCCACGTGCGATCATGTCCGCCATCGTCAGCCGTCTCCTATACTGCCAGTAACCGATTGACGCCCGTTTTCATGCGCTCGAGCGCGTCGTCGATCATTTTGTCGGATGCCGCGTAGGACAGTCGCAGATATCCCGGCCCGCCGAAACAGAAGCCGGGAACGATCGCAACATGGCATTCGTGCAGGAAATACCGGCACAGCGCGGCATCGTCGATGATACCCTTGCGTTTTAATTCCGGTCTGGCAAGAAGCGCGCGCATGTCTGCGAACGCATAGAATGCCCCGTCGGGCATGGTGCAGTGGACATGGGGAAGCGTGTTAAGGCCGGTGACGATCCTGTCCCGACGGCTGCGAAAGGCGTTGCGTCGGCTGGTTATGGCATCCTGCGGACCATCCAATGCCTCGATCGCGGCCGCCTGGCTGATCGAGCAGGGATTGGACGAACTCTGGCTCTGTACGATGGCCATGGCGGTGATGACTTCCGGCGCGGCGGCGGCGTACCCCACGCGCCAGCCGGTCATCGAATAAGCCTTCGACACGCCGTTGACGGTGACCACGCGGGGTTTGAGGTCCGGGCATGTCGCGGCCATCGTCGCGAATGGAGCCGGATCGTAGAGGACATGCTCGTAGATGTCGTCGGAGATGATGCCGACGCGCGGGACCGCGCGCAGCACTTCGCCCAAAGCCGCGAGATGCGACGCCCTGTAGACGGCGCCCGTGGGGTTGGAGGGGGAGTTGAGCAGCAGCCAGCGCGTCCGGGGCGTCAGGGTGGCTGCGAGCTGTTCCGGTGACAGGCGGAAGCCGGTCTCTTCGGAACACGGGACCACGGTTGCCGTGCCGCCGGCGAGGCGGATCATGTCGAGATAGGTTGTCCAGCATGGCGTGGGGACGATGACCTCGTCGCCCGGGTCCAGAGTCGCCATCAGGATATTGAAGAGTACCTGCTTTGCACCCGCGCCGACGCTGATTTCGTTCTCGGCATAGTCCAGGCCGTTTTCGCGCTGGAACTTACGGCGGATCGCTGCCTTGAGTGCGGCCGTGCCGTCGAGGGCCGTGTAACGTGTCTGGTTTGTCAAGATGGCATTGATGCCAGCCAGCTTGACATTGTCGGGGGTGGAAAAATCGGGCTCGCCCGCGCTGAGGGAGATGACGTCGTCATGAGAGGTGGCCAGTTTTCGTGCTTCCGTGCCGATGCGGATGATTTCTGAAATACCGATGCCGTTCAGTTTCGCGGATCTGGAGAATTCTGGCCAGCATCCCATGATTGCGTTCTTCCTATGCCTCTGGCTGATCGAGAATTTCTAGCAGGTCGGCAGCGGACAAGCCTCTTCGTTTGGCTTACTTTTGGTGCGGAAATCATTCCATTTTCAGGATGATGGATGGTTCGGATTTAGAGGGTGTTATGCACCTTGAGCGAGTATAGCAGCGTTTCTGGGCATGAAGCATGCGAAGCGGTTTGCTGTCGGTTTCGTGGCCTGCAGGTTAAGCTAGAGCACGTCCACCTTGATTCCGGTTCATACCCTGCGGCAGTGAAGAAGTTGGCACATTCGTCAGGGGTGAAAGCATCCAGGACTGATCCGACGGCGTCCCACAGGCTGTGACGGTTCTTGTGGCCTTGGTTCGCAGGAGGGCCTTGAACTTGGCGAATGCCATTTCGATCGGATTGAAATCGGGACTATAGAGAGGCAGGAACATCATCTGTGCCCCCGCTCGTTCGATGGCTTGTCGCGTCCCCGGACGCTTATGTGCGGGCAGATTGTCCAGCACGACGATATCGCCCGGGCTCAGCGTTGGCACGAGAGCGTGCTCGACATAGGCCTGAAAAATCTCGACGTTCATGGCGCCCTCATGTACGAAGGGTGCGGTCATGCCCGTGAGGCGCAAGCCCGCGGTGAAAGTCGTGGTTTTCCAATGGCCATGAGGAACTCCAGCCCGACAGCGTTCTGAGCGTACAGCGCGGCCCTGCAGGCGGCCCATCTTCGTGGAGAGGCTGGTTTCGTCGATAAAGACCAGGCGGTGCGGATCGAGATCGGGCTGGTCGTCGAACCAGTCCTGCCGACGTTTCAGGATATCTTCGCGTTCCTGATCCAATGCATGTGCGGTCTTTTTTTTGAATGTCCAGTGCCGCGCAAAGCCAACTGACCGGCCAGATCGGTCTGTATCTGCCCATTCCCCGGAAACGCCACAGTTGGGGTAGCGGTCAGTTCCCGTATCCAGCGGCGCAACACGCTCTCCGCCTCGTCATATCCACTCTCCAGTTCCTTCGTCACGATCCTTATCTTCGTGTTCCCGAAACTGGCAGCAGGCCAAATCGGTCTTCGGCATCATCGAAGGAGCCATAGGCTTCGCGCGCCTTTACCTGCTCGATCGACAGGATGCTTGACGATCAAAATCTATGCGTCTATTTCGTAATCAGATTATATCCGATTCGGACATATTAATGAGCACTTTCGAGCCTGCCGAAGCCTATGTCCGACAGAATGCCGGTCGGGCTGTCGAAAATCTGCGTCGGTTCGTCGAGATCGACACATCGTTTCCAGGTCAGCCTGACTACGCAGCTTTCGCAGACGCTGTAGAGCCAGTCCTTCATGAACTCGGTCTGAAAACGAGGCGACATCTCGTGCCTGAGGCACTCTGGCGGTCCAGGGATGTGCGGGTTGCTAGCGAGCGGGTGAATGTCGTTGCAACCGGGTGTTCGGCCCAGGAGGATCTCGGCCTTTATTTTCATGTCGACACAGTGCCTCCAGCTGAGGGCTGGCAATCCGACCCATTTGTGCTCGAACAGCATGACGATAGGCTTGTCGGTCTTGGTGCTGCGGATACGAAGGGACCGATGGCTGCCGCGCTTCTGGCGCTGGAAGCGGCCCGCGTGTGCGGATTGCGCATGCGCTATAATCCGGTCCTCCTGTTCTGTACCGACGAGGAGGGGGGGCTCTATCCAGGTGTTCGCTATCTTGCCGAACAGGGGCAGGTGCCACCGCTAACGATAAATTTCAATGGCACGCCGGAAGCCCGTATCTGGGCAGGCTGTTTTGGTCTCTTCAATCTCAGGATTCGCCTCTTTGGGCACACGACGCATGCCGGGGCGGCCGGGGCTGCGCGCAATGCGGTTGAAGGTGGCGTGCGTGTGCAAGCCGCTTTGCTCGAGTTGGCGGCAAATGTGCGGGCGCGAAAGTCAGCCATGCCGGCTCCGCCTTACGCGAAGGGTGAGCCGCTGCGTCCCAGCCTGTCGATCATGGCGGTGAGTGGTGGCACGGGCAGTGGCGGCCAGATTCCCTCGATCATGGATATCGCCGTCTCCCGCCGTTATGCGCCCGAGGAGCGGTTTGACGATATTTTCGCCGAGATCGAGATAGCGGTGCGAGAAAGCGTACCGGCGGGCCTGTTGTGTCAAATCGACATGACCGGCCATCTTTGCCCCACGTCCGATCCATATGGGCCGCATTGGCCGCGCTGGCAGGCGGCCGTTGCACGCGGCTTCGGCCATGCGCCAGACACGTTCCGCCGATGGGGATCGAGCAGTTGCTCGGACTTTGGTTGGGTGCAGAAGGCGACGCAACGTTCCGAAGTCCTTCTTGGCGGCCTGATAAGGCCGGAGAGCCGAGTCCACTCACCTGGAGAGTTCACGACGGTTCCCGACCTTGTGTCTCTTTCCATCACCATTCTGTCCTTCCTTTCCGAGGAATGTGACGAGGCGTCCTTCGTCGCCGACAAGGGAGAACGATAATGACTGAGAATGTTTCGCAGGAAGTCTGGCAGAAGGCGTTGGCTGCGCTTGATCCGGACCGAAGCGTGACGTTCCTCCAGAAACTGGTGCGCTGCAAGAGTTACAGTGCCACGGACGGGGAGCGTGCTCTCGTTCATCTTCTTGCTGACGACATGTCCGGTCTCGGTCTGGAAACCTCATTGATTCCTGTGCCTGGCGGACGGGTCAATGCCGTTGGTCGTCTGTCGGGAGCGGGGGGTGGTTGCAGTCTGCTCTTCAACGGGCACGTGGATACAAATCCTGTCACGGAGGGATGGACCGTCGATCCTTGGAGCGGTTTGGTGGACGACACGTTCATTTATGGGATCGGTGTGTCCAACATGAAGGCGGGAGATGCTGCCTATTTCTGCGCGGTCGAGACGCTGATGGCTGCGGGTATCCGTCTGAACGGGGACGTTCTGCTGTCTTATGTCGTCGGAGAGCTTCAGGGGGGGGTGGGAACAAAGGCTCTTGTCGACCACGGTGTGCGTGCAGATTATTTCATCAACAGTGAACCGACGGATCTGGAGATCCTGACGCTGCATGCCGCCGCGTTTGTCTTTGAAATTAGGGTACAGGGCGATACGCGACATCTCTCCAAGCGCGAAGAGGGCGTCGATGCGCTGTCGATAGCGGCCGCAATAATTCCTGACCTTAACGACATGACCTTTTCGGGGCAGCGGTCGGAGCGTCACGGATCAGTCAATCGCGTGCATGTCGGCACGATGAAAGCCGGTCTGGGATCGACATTCCAGGATTGGCGGCCCGCTCAGGTTGCAGATGTCGCGGAACTCCGGGGGTCCGGCCGCTATGCCGTCGGGCAGGACGAAGAGGGCGCGCGGCAGGATATGGAGCGTCTGCTCGATGTCCATCGCAAGCGTCATCCGAAAGCAAGGATCACATTGCATATACAGGGTAGCGACGGGCATCCGGTTATGCCCCCATTTGCCGAGAGCGAGACGGTGCCCGTCGTCGAGGCGGTCGCGCGTGCGTATACCTATGTGCGAGGTGGGGTACCGGGAAATGGTCAGACCCACCCTGCGCGCTTCTATGGGACTGACGCAGGGCATCTTCAATACCATGGCGGGATGCAGGGCGTAGTGTGCGGTCCGGGAGGTCGCTTTAATACGATGCCGGACGAACGGGTCGAATTGAGAGATTATATCGACATGATTCGTATCTACATGATCGCGATCATGCAGGTGTGTGGCGTAGCCAGTTCAGAAAAAGATGCGGGTCCAGAATAATATGTTTGTATCGTTTACAAAACATATGTAAATTACACTTGTTGTGGGGCCTCGAAGGCTCGGTCGGGGTGGAAGCGCCCTCGTGACATTCGAGCGTCTCGCGCTGGCGGGTGAATGCGGAAATGCCACGCGATCTCATGGGAATAGTGTAATGACTGGACAAACCATCGCAGTGTGCCTCGCGCCCGCAAACAGGAAGCGTCGCGCTCTGCGCGCATCCCTTCTCGGTCTCCTGATGGGCGCTGCCTCGACCTTTCCCTATCGGGATGCCGTTGCGCAGGATAACGGCGCGAGCCAGTCGAAGGGAGCCGTGTATAAAGCGAGCGCTGGGCACGGCGTGGATGCGGCCGCGCAGGAAAATCTGGTGATAAGCGCGAGTCGCCGTATCTTCAAATTCGCAAAGGCACAGCATCAACCCGATTCTGCAACACGTTTGAGTGCACAGGATATTTTGCGAAAAGGTATAGTTTCCATCAGACAACTGCAGACCCTCGCGCCGAACGTGACTATCCAAAGCATGATGGGGACTGCCAGCACCAATTTCTGGATCCGTGGCATCGGCTTCAACGACTACACCCAGAACAACACGTCGTCGGTGCTGACTTATGTCGACGATGTCGCCTTTCCGTACAGTACGATGTCCAACGGGATGCTGTTTGACCTTCAGGATGTCGAGATCGATCCAGGTCCTACCGGGACGAGCCATGGCCTGAACGACACGGGTGGTGAAGTGAATATCCGCACGGCCAATCCGACCGACGTATGGCACGCGGGCGTTTCGGAGGATATCGCGAGTTATGCGCGCAATCGCGTGCAGGGCTACGTCTCCGGTCCGATTACCGATAAGCTTGCTTTCCGTATCGCGGTGCAGAATCTCGAAGGTGGCGGTTATCAATGGAGCCCCGCCAACCATACGCATCTGGGCGATGCGAACGAGACTGCGCTGCGGGCCAAGCTTCGCTGGCGTCCGGACGAGAAGACCGAGATCATGCTTTCGGGACATTGGGTGCAGGACGATTCTCAGGTCGTCACTGGTCGGCCGATCCTGAATTTCCTTGCGTCCCAGAGCCTTCCGTCCCTTGGTTATCAGGAAGCGAATTGGGACCTGCGCCCGGGTTTCGCGCATCTGGTGGGTCGTTCGGCCGACATGAAGCCATCAGAGCACAATACATTTTGGGGTGCGGAGATCAACGCGTCGCGCGATCTGGATTTTGCGGTTCTGCGCAGCATCAGTGCCTTCGAGACGGAGCGCGAGGGTGAATATACCGACCAGGACGGAACGGTAAGCGCCACCGGCGACCAGTATCGCAACGTAGTCGCGAACGCATTCTCGCAGGAACTGCGTCTTTCTTCCCATGAGCAGAATCGCCTGCAATGGCAGGTCGGGATGACGTATACGCGCTCCAGGATGTCGCAGCAGTTTTTCAACGACTTTACGGATTACGTGCCGCTGCGTGGATATTATTCCGAGACGTCCTTTCGTCAGAACCAGCAGGCGTTCAACCAGTATGCCCACCTGTCCTATCGCCTGGCGCATCGCGTCACGATCTTTGGCGGGATCAGCCACGAAGCGGACGATCGTCAGCTTCTTGGTATGCGCACCGTGCATTTCGGTGTGAACGATCTTGGCTTTGCCAATAGCGGTGCGGCGGCGAACCAGTTCAGCGGGACGCTGGGCATTCAGTGGCAGGCGCTGGATCAGTTGCAGCTCTATTACAAGATGAGCAAGGGCTTTAAGCCTGGTGGCTTTTCCGCGAACAACACGATCCTTCAGCAACAGCTTCAGCCGTTCAAGCCGGAGTCCGTGCTGTCTTACGAAGTTGGCTTCAAATCGGATCCGATCAGGGACGTCCTGCGCCTGAACGGTGCCGCGTTTTACTACGACTATCACGGGCAGCAGGCCATCAGTAACTATCTTGTGCCGGACTACGGGCCTGTCGGAATGTATGTCAATATTCCGAAATCTTATATTTGGGGCGTCGAGTTCAATGCAGAGTTGCATCCCCTGAAGCATCTCTTCATCCGCCAGAACCTGGGATACGAGCGCGGGCAGTATCAGATCTTCCAGGCGCTCAACACCTCTGCTACCAACGCCTATTTTGCCGCCCATCAGAGCTGGCTTGGCATCTATACCAACTACGCGGGAACAGATTCCGGGATTCCGAAACTGACCCTTAGTGACTGTTTGGAAAGTCAGAAATTAGCTTGAAATCATGAGTTATACCAAGGCCATTTGGTCAGATTTTTTCATGTAACCAAATGTATCTT
>NZ_QQAW01000002.1 GCF_003350405.1 Gluconacetobacter liquefaciens
CCAGTCTACCTACACCACCGCGGGGTGGAGCAGCCCGGTAGCTCGTCAGGCTCATAACCTGAAGGCCGCAGGTTCAAATCCTGCCCCCGCAACCAACGATACTTGCGATACGAACGCATCGAGAACGCCACTGTCCGGATGGACCGTGGCGTTTTTCTTGTGCGCCGCGAACTGCAGGATCGCCGCCAGGTCGCCGCGCAGGATGATCGCCAGTTCGCCGTCGGCTGGCTGGAGAGTGATCTGCGAGACGAGTGTGCGCAGGCGCTCGGCCGCCTCGGTCTTCGTGTCCTCGGCCTGAAGACTTTCATAGAGGGACGCAATCCGCTGCTGGTATATCTCCGCCATATTAGGATGCAGGAGGGGAGGCGGCTCCTCCGTGTTGGCCAGACGCTCTGTCACTTCGGCCTTGCGTGCTTCCAACCGCTTCATGTCGTCGACGATTGCCTGGATTGGTCCACCAGCCTTGAGCGCCGTTAGAAGTTTTGTCAGTTCCCGATCAATGCGCGGTAATTCTTCTCGCATGGCAACCAGATCGGCACCATGCTCCATGCGCAGTCGGTTCACCTCACGGGTGAACTCGTTGCAGAATTCCTTGAACAGTTCCGGTTCCATCAGATGCGTACGCAGCCCGCTCAGGACCGAGGCTTCCAGCGCGTCGCGACGGATGTTGAGGCGGTTGTCGCAGGTGCCCTTGTTACGCGCCGTCGAGCAGCCCAGCAGATCCTTCGAGATCATGCTGTAACCACCGCCACAACAGCCGCAACGGATGAGTCCGGCAAAGAGATGGCGGGGACGCCGCCGCTCACTGAGGGCCTCGTTTCCCCGTTCCGGCTGGCTGAAGGTTGTTTCGGCCTGGCGTGCCTTTACAGCGTCCCACAGATCCTGCTCGACGATCCGCAACTCCGGCACGTCCTGGATCACCCATTCGGATTCAGGATTGAGGCGCGAGACGCGCTTGCCGCTATCGGGGTCTTTGAGGTAGCGCAGGCGGTTCCAGACCAGACGCCCGACATACATCTCGTTGTTGAGGATACCGGTGCCGCGTTCCCGATTGCCGTGAATGGTGGACGGCCCCCACTCACGGCCCTGTGGCCCCGGAACGCCGTCACGGTTCAGTTTCATGGCGATCGTGCGCGACGACTTGCCCCGCGTGTAATCGGTGAAGATCCGCCTGACTGTGCGGGCCTCCTCCTCATTGATGGTCCGGTCGCCCCGGATGCGCTCGCCTTTCGCATCGAACTGGCGCACCACGTCATAGCCATAGGAATTACCACCGCCGGACTTGCCGTCCTCGACGCGTCCGCGCAGCCCTCGCCGGACCTTCTCGGCCAGATCCTTGAGGAACAGGGCGTTCATGGTGCCCTTGAGGCCGATATGCAGGTGTGTGACGTCTCCCTCGGAAAGGGTGATGATCCGCACGCCGGAGAAGGTCATCCGCTTGAACAGGCCCGCGATATCTTCCTGGTCGCGCGACAGTCGGTCCATGGCTTCGGCCAGTACGATCGTGAAGCGGCCGCGCGTGGCGTCCTGGATCAGTTCCTGAATGCCGGGGCGGAGCAGGGAGGCACCGGAGATCGCCCGGTCCGTGTAGCTGTCGACGATCGTCCAGCCCTGCTTCTCTGCATGAAGTCGGCAGAGGCGTAACTGATCCTCAATCGAGGCATCACGCTGGTTTTCGGACGAATAGCGGGCGTAGAGCGCGACTTTCACAATCCCCATCTCCCTAATCCTGGAGATCGCGTCGCCTTGCGGCCTCCACTTCAGCGTTGACGAAATCCCGTGCGGCCTGGCGGGCCAGAAGCCGGACCAGACTGACCAGCCGCGGATCGGCTCCACTGCGCAATGGGGTCACGTTGGCGTCCGGGGCGTCGAGAACGAGCCGCAGCTTGCCAGCTATCGTATCGCGTTGGCGTGCCATCTTCCCGTCCTTTCTGCATGGACCTCTGGTTAGTTCTTACGGCACTGTGGATGTCAGACGGGATGTGCGTGAACAGAAAAATACGCGGAAACAGGGAGATGGATCGTACGAAGCGGGCTTTGGGATAGTCGCGAATATTCACGGCTATCGTGGTCGGCGTTATCACAAAATGGTGATTGCGCGACTATAATAGTCGCAATTTATCGTGGTGCGTATCGACTCGCGGGTTAGTTGGCGCGGACCTGCGTTCCGTAAGGCCGTCTCTACGCGGTTCCGTGGATGCGATTTGGCGTCTGGTGGGGCTGGGAGAGAGGAAGAGGGAAGCGGGGTTTTCGTGACGGATTCAGGGGTGGGAGAGAGGCTTCCGCCCGTCCGTGACGGAGTGTCCAGCCATGGCGAGCGCCATCCAGAAAATCGCCCTCAATGCGTCCCGTGATATTCCCTTCAACAGGCTGGTGCTGTCGCAGTCCAACGTGCGGCGCGTGAAGGCCGGCCTGTCGATCGAGGAACTGGCCCGCGATATCGAACGTCGTGGCCTGCTCCAGAGCCTGAACGTCCGCCCCGTCCTGAACGGGGAGGGGGCAGAAACCGGCACCTATGAGGTGCCTGCCGGTGGCCGCCGCTTCCGCGCGCTCGAACTGCTGGTGAAGCAGAAGAAACTGGTGAAGACGGCCCCGGTGCCCTGTGTCGTGCGGGAGGCCGGATCGGCTATTCTCGCCGAGGATGATTCCCTGGCCGAAAACGTCCAGCGCGTGGCTCTGCATCCGCTGGACCAGTTTCGTGCTTTTCGCGACATTGGTCTGCCTTGAGAAAACTGGTCCAATTCTGAGGAGAGCCCTATGGGGCATAAGGATTGGAGGATTACATGGGACGTCAACGTTTTACGCCTGAGCAGATCATCGCGAAGCTGCGTGAGGTAGATGTGCTCGTTGGCCGAGGTGCGACGGCGGTGGAAGCGTGTCGACAGACCGGCATCGCTGAACAAACGCTGTATCGGTGGCGCAAGGAATATGGCGGCCTGAAGGTGGATCAGGCGCGTCGCATGAAGGATCTGGAGCGGGAAAATGCTCGATTGAAGAAGCTGGTGGCGGATCTCGCACTGGACAAGGCGATCCTGCAAGAGGCGTCGAAACTGACTTTTTGAGCCCCTCCCGTCGCCGTGAGGCGATCGCACAGGTCCGTCGTGCATTGGCGGTATCGGAACGGCGGACCTGCCGGGTGCTTGGCCAGCACCGCTCGACGCAGCGTCATCTGCCAAAGGATGATACCGACGAGCATCGACTGACGGCCGATATCATCGCGCTGGCCAAGGATTACGGCCGCTATGGCTATCGCCGCATCCATGCTCTTCTGGGGCGTGCTGGCTGGCAGGTCAGCCTGTCGGTGGTCGAGCGGATCTGGCGGCGGGAGGGTCTCAAAGTTCCGAAGAGGCAACCGAAACGGCGTCGGCTATGGCTGGGCGATGGATCGTGCATCCGGCTGCGCCCACAGCATCGTGGGCACGTGTGGTCCTATGACTTCGTCGAAGATCGGACGCACAACGGCCGCAGATATCGGATGCTCAACATCATCGACGAGTTCAGCCGGGAATGTCGGGCAATGGTGCCGCTGCGGCGGTTCCGATCGCACGACGTGATCGACGTGCTGGCCGATCTGTTCATCGAGCATGGGCCGCCTGGGCATATCCGATCTGATAACGGCCCCGAATTCGTCGCCAACGCGGTGCGCGAATGGTTGGGCCGGCTGGGTGTCGTCACCCTCTACATCGAACCCGGCAGCCCTTGGGAAAACGGCTACATCGAGAGCTTCAATGCCCGTCTGCGGGACGAGCTGCTCAATGGCGAGATCTTCTACAGCCTTGAGGAGGTAAGAATCGTCACCGGCTGGTGGCGTGAGCATTACAATCGGATGCGCCCACACAGCAGCCTGCAATACCGCCCGCCAGCGCCGGAAACAATCAAAGTGCCAGCCTGGCCGCTCGGTTCCGCTGCGCTTCACCTCCCGGCCAGGCGGGCATCAGAAGCGCATATCAGCTAACTATAAAATCGGACCAATCATCGCAGGCAGTCCAAGGCCACCACTAATTTCACAGCGAAAATCTACGCATTAATTTACAATACCTTTGTTTTTATTTTAGGACGATATCGCATTTATTCATATCTTCATCTTCTAATTGATATTTATCACCAATATTTTCCTTTAATTTCTCTTTAATGGATACAAACGTATCCCTTCTCATCTCTATACCGCTATTCATTGTTATATGAAAACCAGTAGCTTGATCTCCACCTAATATAAAGCCAGAAATATGGTCCAGCATTCTCGCGGGAATCCAAATAAATCTTTTTACACCTGAATGAAGGTATGCATTTGCCCACGAGTTTATCTTTTTCAATGATAAAAAATCTATTTTCATCTCGATGTCATCTTTGTATGGTTCCATGGCCGCAATTATTTCACTCAGCGATATGGGAATTTTATTTCTGCTTTGATCAATTTTATAATTTATTCCAAAGGCCCTGCGAATTCTAATTTCTAACGCTTGACGAATTATTGATATGGACGCGTCTGGATTGTTATTATGTGCAAAGCTTCCATAAATAATAAATCTAGCCGTTGAGTAAAGATCATGCACATGAGCTTCAGGATTAATATCTATGCTGTATTCTGGAGATTCAGAAAATTTTCGTGCACAGATATTTAACATATAATCACTATACAGTATTAACTGGCTAATGAAATTCATTATTTGCGCGTAGGCCATTCCCAAGGTGTTATATTCAGACGGAAGAGAATATTTCTTAATAATGTCATCAACTTCCGCTAAAAACCAAAATGCGTTTACACGAAAAAAATTAACATCGTTTGACTTTTTTTCGTAGTCATCGTTACTTATTGGAAGTCCTGTCGTGATAAGCCATTCATTGCTTTTGTTTTCCGGAATGGATTTTTTGCTCGCTTCTTTAAATGCTAATTTAAAACATTCCTTTCCGCTTGCCTGATACCACTTCTTGAACGCAGTCCATTGATCATATGGAGCTATAGTCTCATCATGATCATCATTAGGCATAAATGGTCTAGCACTTTGATGATACTCCTCTAGCTTGCTAATTTTTTTCTCTGTATTCATAAATAACATCCTTTAGAAGCTTTGTTATGCGATTGACACTGATTGTAACAGCCTCTCACGTCAATGCGGATAACCGCAAGTGGCTGTGAGGTATGATAATCCTGATTTGAACCTACTTTCGCTAAACCTCTGGAATTAAAAAGTTCCCCAGAAGACGGTCTCAATTTGCGCATAGCAAAACCCCGCTACATCAGTGATTTGACGGAATTCCGGAACCTATAAGTGTTTACGGGACAGGATTGGTTCTGAGAGCTTGCGGCAGTCGCAAGTTGAGAACAAAGTCGGATTACCAGGCTGTTTTGATGCTTTTTTCTGCCCATGCATGACCTCTTACTGAAATAAATACCTCCTGCCCTCGTAAAAGGTAGAGTTTGTGATCCAAAATTATGTCGGCTTACGCCTTGATTGTGTTGAAAAACACCGTCTTGCGGTAATTGTTGCCTGCTGATTCAGTATCGCAACAGGTTGAAGGGCGATGCGGATGATGGGCGAGCGGACGGGGATGCAGGAGGCGCTGTTTTACGAGTTCAGTCTCGAGCAGCATGTTCCCGAGCGCCACATGCTCCGGCTGATTGACCGCTTTGTGGATCTGGCGGCAGTTCGCAAACACCTGCAGCCATTCTACAGCGACACTGGGCGGCCTTCGATTGACCCGGAACTTCTGATCCGGATGCTGATCGTTGGCTATTGCATGGGCATCCGCTCCGAACGCCGCTTGTGCGAGGAGGTTCACCTGAACCTCGCCTATCGCTGGTTCTGCCGCCTCGGGTTGGACGGCGCCGTGCCGGATCACTCGACGTTTTCCAAGAACAGGCACGGCCGCTTCCGCGAGAGTGATTTGCTGCGGCAGGTCTTTGAAACCACCGTTCGGCGCTGCATCGCCGAGAAACTGGTAGGCGGCGAGAGTTTCGGTGTCGACGCCAGCCTGATCCGCGCTGATGTCGACCGTCAGCGGGCTGTGCCCGGTGAGGAGGGCCTGCCGCCTGATGCTGCTGGCCGTGCGGTACGGGAATACCTGGAAACGCTGGACGATGCCGCGTTCGGTGCCTCGACGCCCGTCGTGCCGAAAAAGCTGGCACCGACCGACCCGGCCGCACGCTTCACGGCCGCCACGCCGGAGCGTGCCTTCTTCGCTTACAGCACGAATTACCTGATCGACCTGGATCATGCGGTCATCATGGACGTTGAGGCAACGACCGCGGTGCGGCAGGCCGAGATCACGGCGCAACGCCGCATGATCGAGCGGGTGCAGGACCGGTTCGACCTTTGGCCAGCACGTCTGGCAGCCGACACTGCCTATGACGACGCCCCGAATCTGGCCTGGCTGGTCGATGAGTGCGGCATTGAGCCACATATCCCGGTGTTCGATAAATCAGCCCGCAGCGACGGAACGTTCGCCCGATCGGATTTCAGGTTCGACCACGCGCACGACCTTTACATCTGCCCGGCCGGCAAGGAACTGCGGCCGTCGCAGCGTCATTCCGCGGCGCCGCGTGGACAGGTCGATCAGGACGGGTTCATCCGCTACCGCGCCAGCAAGCACGATTGTGACGTCTGCGACTTCCGACAGCGCTGCACGCCGAATACACCGGCCCGCAAGATCATGCGCTCGGTCCATGAAGGCGCACGGGACCTGGCGCGCGACCTCGCGTTGACCGATACCTATGCCACAGCACGGCGACAGCGAAAGAAGGTCGAGATGCTGTTCGCCCACCTCAAACGGATCCTGAAACTGGGTCGCCTGCGATTACGTGGTCCAAACGGCGCTCATGACGAGTTCCTCCTCGCCGCCACCGCCCAGAACCTCCGCAAGATGGCCAAGCTCGTCCCATCTCGGGTGGCGATGGCCGCCGGATGAGATGAAGGACCTCGTCAAGCTGGCTTCAGGGTCATCCTCACCGCAAACTTCGGCGAGGGTTTTTCAACACAATCGCCTTCAAGTTGGTCATTAACGTCAACCCCACAGCAGACTTCAAGAAGGTGATCGAATTCGACGGCAATAGCGACGACGCGTCCTATCGAGGTGTCGAGGCGTCTTGATTTTCAGCGGCCTCGCATTGCTCAGCTAGCTTGGCGGGTCGTGTATGCATGGGCGCCGGGTAGTTTGGCCCCGTCAGTGCTGTTATATTTTTAACGTCTATCTTTCGTATTGAAGGCTTCGGAATCAATAGGGATATCACCGGCAACCAGCGCGGTGGGCAGAAGTTAAACCTAAGGAAGTTTATGATGCATCACGGCGCGAGACAGCTACCGGTTCGACACCTTTCAGTTCGACTCCCTTGGCACGACAGTGGCTGGACTGGGACGGTGTGCAAGGCGCCCTCGAAGAACAGTTGGTGCATGGTCCTCAAACGGATTCGTGAGGAAAGGCAAGATGCAGCCGAGGAAGCCGTTGCCGGCCGTGCCTGGTCTGATGTGAAGGAAACGCAACTTCCGGCCTGCCTGACAGAGCGTGGAGCAGCTCTGAACGTCAATGCCTATTCCCTGCGCAGCCATCATCCGTTCGCCGCCTCTTCGCCCGAGACGCACGGCCACTTCGCGGAGAACGAGTTCCGGTTGCTTCCGTACAGCGTGCAGACTATCCCCTTTCGCTGGACCCGCAAGGACGACGCACAAGCTATCGCTAATGAGCTAGCACTCCCCTTTGATCTTGCACGCGAGCCGCAACTGGCGTTCGCCACTGTCTGGGTCAATGACTTCGTCAATCAGCAGATCATGCTGGACACGTTTTTCAGTGCACTAGTGCCCGAGAAGTCGCTCGTTTTTCTCTACGCCAAACGCACCCCATTGACCGATGATCCGCGCCGCGTGCTGGTGGGTGTCGGACGCATCACCTCCGTCGGGTCCGCCCAAGAGAGTGCTTACGGTGGCGATGCAGTTGGGAAGCTGCGCGGTCTTATCTGGGAACGATCAGTTTCTCATTCGATCCGTCCTGACGGCTTTGACGGCTTCGTGCTTCCCTACCAGGAACTCCTAGCTTTGGCAGAGCGTGACGGGACCATCGATCCATCCGAATTCGTCGCTTTCGTGCCTGAAGAAGGCTTTGAGTCTTTCAGCAATGTTTCCGAGCACGTCGATCACGACCTTGCCATTGCAAGCCTTCTTTCTTTAGCAGATAAGGTGCGCTTCATCGCGAAGCACATTCCGGGTGCATGGGATCGCCATCTAGAGTGGATCTCCGAACGTCTTTCAGAATTATGGCATCTGCGTGGAGCGTTTCCCGGGCTCAGCAGTGCGCTACATGCGTTCGAAATCCGTTACGGTACGCTGCTAGCCATGGACCTCGCGCAGCGATATTGCATTAGTGGTCGATGGACAGACGACCCGTGGGCGCTCGTTTCACGCGCATTCGAGAATCCAAGAGCGGTTTTGTCCCCTCAGGCTGCTTCACAAGTACAAGCGCTCGACGGGAAACGGCTTGCTGTTCTGCAGAGCGAACGGATGGATCTCTTGAAGCTTCTGTCCCGGTTCAGCCTGACAATCGGCCAAGCGTCTCGCTTTTTCAACACTGATAGTCGAGAAGATATCACCGATCAGGAAATTCTCTGCAATCCGTACCGGCTTTTCGAGATCGACAGGCACAGACTTGAGGCGGTAACAGTCGGGACCATTGATCGCGGCATGTTTCCCGACCAGTCGGTGCGCGAGGCGTTCCCCTTGCCGGAAATCAGCCGCCTCGAAGGCGATCAGGACCCAAGGAGAGTCCGGGGTCTTGCGGTTCATGTGCTCGCAGACGCAGAGGCTAAGGGCCATACTCTGCTACCTGTTAATCAGGTTCTGCAGGGAATCCGGGAACTCGAACTTGACCCGCCTTGTCATCCGACTCAGGACTTGTTGCCGCTGCTGGATCCAGTCATGACTCCAGAAATCGTCGACGCGTCGCTGTCAGATGGAGCGCGTGGCTGGCAGTTCGGAGAGAGACGCAAGATCGACGATCTGCTGCGCCGGGAAGTGAGCCAGCGCAGGAAAGGCCGGCGACACGAGACGGATCGTGCGTGGCGAGAACTGGTCAATCAATCGCTTGGCGACATGCCCAAGGACCACGATGAGGCCGTAGTCGAGGAACTGGCCCGAACGGAAAAAGCAGACGCGCTCAAAGAGCTCTTTTCGGCACGTTTTTCACTTCTCCTTGGGCCGGCCGGGACGGGAAAAACCCGGTTGCTCCAGATGCTTTGTGACCTGCCTGAAGTAAGTGGTGACGGAATTCTTCTCCTGGCGCCGACAGGCAAGGCACGAGTGCAGATGCAAAGGAACATCGAGGGGCTGAAAGCTCTGACAATCGCACAGTTCCTTCTGCCGGATCGCTTTGACCCCGAAACGCAGCAATATCATCTCTCAAACTCTCCGAAGGTTGAGGGCGCGGGAACCGTGATCATCGACGAAGCCTCAATGGTGACAGAGGACATGCTTGCTGCAGTCTTCAATGCGCTCAAAGGACCGAAGCGGATCGTCCTTGTGGGAGACCACCGACAACTCCCGCCGATCGGGGCTGGCCGTCCTCTCGTGGATCTAGCCAGGGCGCTCAGGCCATGGGAGGATGGTCGAGAGCCGCCCTTTCCACGTGTTGGGGCAGGCTACACAGAACTGACGGTTCATCGCCGCCAAACCGGCCAAGGCAAAGAAGGGCGCGACGATCTTCTTCTGGCATCTTGGTTCACTGATGAACCGCCAGATGCAGGAGCGGACGAGATCTGGGCGCGCTTGGCGCTCGGTGAGACTGATGGACATGTAGAAGTTCGCCGCTGGCAGACGGATGAAGAACTTAAGGACCAGCTATTGGAAGCGCTCGTTCGGCATGTTCCCGAGATCGAACATCAGGATGATGAGCGTGGATTTGGCATCTCATTGGGAGGTGAGGGAACCGACAAGGGTGTCTTTTTTAACGCGACGTGGGCTGAACAGAGCAGGATCGGCTCCGCAGCACGATGCGAAAACTGGCAGATTCTGACGCCTGTTCGTGGAAAAGGGCACGGTGTTGAAGAACTGAATCGCTTTCTGCACGAACGTTTCCGGAAGCAAGCGCTGAAGTGGGCGGAAGGCCCTTGGCCCCGCACGCCACGTCCGAATGGTGCGGAACGCATCATATACGGCGACAAGATCATTTCCACTGCCAACAAGACGCGTCACGTTCTCGGCCGGGGGAAAAAGCTGGTTTCAAACGGAGAGATCGGGATCGTCGTTGGGCAGTCGAAGTTCGGCAAGAAATGGGATGGCAAAACACCGGAACGTCTTGACGTTGAATTCCGTACCCAGCCGGGAAATACGTTCGTTTATTGGCCGGGTGACTTTGGTGACGATGGCACGATCACGCTGGAGCTCGCCTATACGCTTACAGTGCATAAGAGCCAAGGGAGCCAGTTTGACCAAGTGTTCGTCGTTATCCCGCAACCGTGTTTCATTCTAAGCAGAGAGTTACTGTACACGGCTTTAACGCGTCAGGTCGAGAGGGTTGTATTGTTCGTGCAGGGACAAGCATCGGATCTGAGAGCTTACACGTCATCGAAGTATTCTGAGGTTGCACGACGCTACACCAATCTCTTCGCAGACCCGGATATGCTCGCCGATCCAAGCGGGACATTCCTTGAACGTCGCCTGATTCATCGTACCGCGAGAGGAGAACTCGTCCGCTCGATCTCGGAAGTTGTAGTGGCTGATGCGCTCAATGCTGAGGATATCGATTATCACTACGAAAAGGCGCTTCGCGGTGACGACGGGGTCGAGCGTTATCCTGATTTTACAGCGGAGAACTCTGCAACCGGTGTAACGGTATATTGGGAGCATCTGGGGATGCTTTCCGATCCGACGTATAAAAATAGATGGGAGAAGAAACTCGAGTGGTACAAAAATGTGATGTGTCTTGAGCCGGACGGTCCTGAGAACAAGCGAGGTGAACGCCTTGTCACTTCAGAGAACCGCCAGGACGGCGCGATCGACTCTGCGAAGATTAGACAGCAGATACGCGACGTTTTCGATTTGTGACTTTCGAGGAATGGACAGCACCGGGAAGGGTGTTTGGTCGCGGCCCCCAATTTACGCAGCGATATGTATAGATTTATGCTTCGTTCACTCCAGATGACATATATTTGCCTCAGGATCAGAACCCGACAGGCCGTTTGCCCCGCATAGCTGTCGTTCCGGGCGGCTGAGCGGGCCGCCCCCTTGGAGATTGGTCAGGCGTGATTTTCCATGCTGGCTCGACCGGAAAGGAGTGAGAGGGAGGCTTCGCCTCTGATGCCGAATATCCGGCATTCAGAGGAGAGTTTCCATGAGTGAGGTTCTTGCTTCCGGTTGCGGCGGCTTCCGGATCGATCCGTCCCGTGGCGGCCGCAGCGGCCGCGTATCGTCCCAATGGTTCTCGCGTCCTGATGACGAGCGTTACCTGTCCCTGTCCGATCTGCATGCCGCGACCCTGGCGCGGGCGGATCGGGCCACGGCCCGCACGGTGGAAAGCCGCTCGATCCGGGTCGAGGCGAGCCGCGATAACGCCGAGCGTCTGACGCTGGCTGTGCCGGGCCAGAATGACCCGATCGCACCCACGCACTGGTCCTTTGGCCAGATGTGCAGCCTGGTCGGCGCACCGTCTTCCTATCTGCGCGATCTGCCGGCTCCGCTGGCGGCGATCAATCTCCAGCACGGGCTGCTGTCGCATCGGGCCGAACTGGTCAAAACACTGGAGACCGATGACGGGCGGGTGGAACTGCGCGCCGTGACCGGTCCGGATTATGGCCGCATCTGGGATCACGAATTGGTCGGGGCGGTGCGCAAGATCGCGGGTGACGGCACCGGCGATACCAACTGGAAGGTACCTGGTGTGATCGACTGGGCCACCATGACCCATAATCCTTTTGTCGACATCACGAAGGAAACGACGACGCTGTATGCGTCGGACCGCGACGTGTTCCTGTTCCTCGTCGACGACACGCACCCGATCGAAGCCGGGCGTCTGCCCAACGGCGAACCCGATCTCTATTTCCGGGGTTTCTATGCCTGGAACAGCGAGGTCGGTAGCAAGAGCCTCGGCATCGCCTCCTTTTACCTGCGCGGAGTATGCCAGAATCGCATGTTGTGGGGCGTGGAGAATTTCGAACAGATCACGATCCGGCACAGCAAGTTTGCTGCCTCGCGTTTCGTGCATCAGGCCACGCCCGCGCTGCGGAATTTCGCCACCGCCAGCCCGGCCTCGTTCGTTTCCGGCATTCAGGCGTCACGCGGCGCACTGGTGGCCAGAACCGATGAAGATCGAGAAAGTTTCCTGCGTCGTCGTGGGTTCTCGAAACCGGAAACCACCAAAATCATCGAAACTGTGCTGCACGAGGAAGGGCGCAAGCCGGAGAGCGTGTTCGATTTCGTGCAGGGCATTACCGCACTGGCGCGGACGAAGGCCAATCAGGACACGCGGCTGGATCTGGAGGAGAAGGCCCGCAGGCTGATGGCGCGTGCGTCCTGAAAGCCGCTTTTCCGTTTTTCCGTAAAGACGTTTTTACGAGCCCGGCCCCTGCGCCGGGCTTTTTCGTTTCGGGAGGTCTTCCGATGGCTGATTTCTTCACGCATTTTTCCTGCGTGCTCGATGTGGGCACGGTGGAAAACGCTGCCAAGGCGCTCGACCTCTACAACGCGTTCATGGACGAACTGGCGGCGGAAGATCCACCGTCTGACGGATTCATTCTGTCGATCGTGCCCGAATATGGCGGCACGAAACTCTGGATGCACGACGAGACAACCGGAGATCCGCAGCAGGTGGTGGAATTCGTGCTACGCTGCGCACGAACATTCCGCTTGCGGGGCCGATGGGGGTTCCAGTGGGCCAATAGCTGTTCACGTCCCCGGATAGGCGCGTTCAGTGGCGGTGCGCATCTGCTTGACCTTGGCCGGCGCAAGACGATTTCATGGATGACCACCGATCGCTGGCTGGCGATCGCCCTCGACGGAGGCGATCCCGACACAGGAGGGCAGGGCGATGACCTCGCATGATGCAGGCGATCTCGCGCGTCGTCTGGCGGAGAATGCAGAGGCGGTGTGCCGACGGTATCTGTCCGCTGGTCGCCGCCACGGCAATTACTGGCTGGTCGGTGACGTGCGGAATGCGCCCGGCCGGTCGCTGTTCGTCCGGCTGCACGACACCGCCAACGGCAGGGCGGGAAAATGGACCGACGCACAGTCCGGCGAGCATGGCGATCTGCTCGACGTGATCCGCGAGAGCCTCGGCCGGGTGGATTTCCGCGATGTGGCGGATGAGGCGCATGCCTTCCTCAGCCTGCCGCGTCCTGATCCGATACCATCGTCACAGGATCGTCCGGCCCGTGAGCGTGGCTCCGTCAGTTCTTCCGAAGCGGCTCGACGACTATGGGCCATGTCCGGGCCGATCGCGGGCACGTCCGTAGAAGCGTATCTCCGTAGACGCGACATTACGCTTTTGCACGGAGCCGGCGCCCTGCGCTTCCATCCGCGCTGCTTTTACCGCCCGGACGAGGACAGTCCGACCGAGACCTGGCCCGCGATGATCGCCGCCGTCACCGACCTCGACGGCACTCTGACCGGCGTGCATCGCACCTGGCTGGCGGCGGACGGCCTTGGCAAGGCGCCGGTCGATCATCCGCGCCGTGCCCTGGGCGGGCTGCTTGGCCATGCCGTGCGCTTCGGGGTGGCGTCCGATGTGCTCGCCGCCGGGGAAGGCCTCGAGACGGTCCTGTCGCTGCGGCAGGTTCTGCCCGATCTGCCATTGGCCGCCTGCCTGTCCTCCGCGCATCTCGCTTCCCTGATCTTTCCCCCGCTGCTGCGCCGTCTCTACGTCCTGCGCGACGACGATCCGGCCGGGGATCAGGCGCTGGCGACGCTGCACGCCCGCGCGGATGACGCCGGGGTCGAGCTGATCGGTCTGTCGCCGCGGCTTGGCGATTTCAACGATGATCTCCGTGCCTTTGGGCGCAGTGCGCTGCGGGCGATCCTGCATCCGCAACTCGCGCCAGCGGACGTGGCACGCTTTCTGGAGACCGCCGGCACCTGAGCGGGCCGGAAAGAGGGGCGGGCGGTTTCCGCTTTCGTCTGGCGGCCTTGTTCTGCCTCCCGTCCGGCAGGTCCGCGCCCCTGGCCTTTCTGGAGGGGAGCGGGCGTCAGCCGGGCCGTGCCTTCAATGGCGGGACCGGCTATTTTCCGTCGCGCCCTGTGGGGGCGCTTTACATCGCGAGGCAAAATAGCCGGCCCCCTGCCATCCTTCGCTATGCTGCGGCCGCGCGCGAGCGCGCGGTTCCGGCCCGTCCCTGGTCTGCCGCTATTCGCCCCCGGAAAGGCCGCGAAGGGCGCGGCCGGAGACCTGGGAGGACCGCATCATGGACCGCACGACCGACGATTTCGAACTGCCGCACGCCGCTTCATCCACCGCCCACGTGCTGGCCGAACTCCAGATGTATGGCTACCGTCCCTTCGAGGACGAGCCCGATCCCAGACCGCTGCCCGAAGCTCCGCGCATCGGTGGCGCGGTCGCCGACATCTTCGACGCCATCGCCGCGACCTTGACCGACACGCGGCTGGAACCCGACCTCGAAACCCTGCTCTGGTCCACGGTCAACATCTTCCATCGCATGGTCGGCCAGGTCGAGCGTGAGCTTGACCGCAACGAGCAGGCGCAGAAACGCAGTCAGCAGGAACAGGATGGCAGCGAGATCCGTTCGGTGGAACTGGAGCGGCTGGTCGCCGAAGGGCTGACCCTGATAGAGCGTCGCAACGCCTACGAGATCTTCCGCGACGAGGCGCAGGAGCAGTTCGAGCGCCTGACCCTGAGCGCGTGGCGGCCGAAGACCGGCTCGCTGGTGTCACGCCGCACCATGACGGCCTCCATGATCGACAGCCGCGACTTCCTCAATGCCCGCCGCCGCGCCGAGGGCGAGTTGCTGGTCCCGCCAGGCCCCAAGGTGGTCGTGACCGGCGGCCTGGATTTCGACGACCATATCCTGATCTGGGACCGTCTCGACAGGGTGCGGGCAAAGCATCCCGACATGGTGCTGCTCCATGGCGGCTCGCCCAAAGGTGCTGAGTTCATTGCCTCACGCTGGGCGGATCACCGCGAGATCGCGCAGATCGCCTTCAAGCCGGACTGGACGAAGCATGCCAAGGCAGCCCCCTTCCGCCGCAACGATGCGCTGCTCGACACCATGCCAATCGGCGTCATCGTCTTTCCCGGCACAGGCATCCAGGAGAATCTGGCCGACAAGGCGAAGCGCCTCGGTATCCCGGTCCTGCGGTTCGGCGGCGGCGCGTAAGCGCCGTTTTCAGTCCGTATCGCCCGTGACCGCGATCCGCGCGGAACGGGCATAAAAGGCCAGTTCGGTATCGCCAGGCACCAGAAGATCGAGTAGGCCCTTCATGTCCTGCATGTCCGAATAGGACTGAAACGGCCCTGGTTGCCGCTCGATCGCCAGCACCGCAATAGCGAGCGCCTTTTTGACCAGATGCAGTTCGCGCCCCGTGATTTCCGCCATGACGTCTTCTCCCTGAGAGACGATAACGATGCACGTCCGCGTGCCGGACGCCAGTATGATTCTCGTTCCGTCGACACATCGTTTTCGCTATGATGCGGGTTGCGCCGTGGTGGTGGTGGCAGGTGCGACCGTCAGATCATGTCATCTCTACGGGAGCCGCCACCATGGTGATCTTCGCACCGTTCCTCATCGTCGCCGGCATCGGATTTTTCTGCTGGCTCATGTTCACGCTCGCGGTCTTCGCCTTGCCGTTTGCCGGCGGTCTGTATGCCGGGCTCTGGGCGTTCCATACCGGCGCCGGAGTGATCGGTGCCCTGATCGTGGGCGTCATGGCGGGCATTGCGACTTTCACGGTCGGTCAGATTGCACTTGCCTGTGCGCCGTGGATCTGGCTGCGAGGACTGATCGTCCTGCTCTATACGGTGCCCGCCATCATTGCCGGTTATAGCGCCACACACGGCCTCGCCCAGATGATGATGCCGTCCGCAGTTTGGCAGCTCTTCTTTTCGGTGATCGGCGCCATCGCGGTCGGCATCACCGCGTTCGTCCGCTTTACCGGCATGGCCCCGCCCGAACCGGCTGGCGGGAGCATCGCGCGGGTCTGACGGTCTGCACGGCAACCAGAGGGCAGGCATGGATCAGGCACCTGCCTGTCTTTCCGCGTCATCGAGAGGCGGGCAGCGATGGGCAGCGAGCGCGGATGTGACGCGCTGACCCGGATACGGCCCGCCTGTTGAAGCAACCGGACTGGCGCTTTGATTGCCCGCAGGCCGATTGCAACAGGGAAAGCCGGGCATATTCAGCGAGGGGCTGTCCCGGAACGGGCCGGTTCGGTGGCTGGTATGGAAGGAGGATGACGCCGCTATTCTGGTTGCCGCCGGATCTCGTGTGCTGTGCCGGTCGCCATGGTCTCCGTGATGTGTGCTCTGTCGGGCCGCGCACGCATGCCGCCTCTCAAGATGGCTGATCTAGCCGGAGGCCGGCTACGCCTCGATCGGCTATGGCGCAACAGCGGGCCATAATTTTCTTCCCCTGACGGCTGCGCCGTCATTCCTCGCGCACCAAGAAAATTCCGTCCCGCCATCCTCCGCTGCGCTTCGGTCCCTGCGGGATGCGCCGCCGCTCGCCTCCGTCTGTCCGATCGCCATCGAGGCCGCAATGGTGCGGGCTCGATAACAGAGATCACGGAGCAGTATCATGGCCACCATCGGCACCTTCAAGAAAGTCGGCAACGGGTACAACGGCGAGATCGTCACCCTCTCGCTCCAGACCCCCAACGTCCGCATCGCCCCCGAGACCACGCGCCTGAACGAGAACGCCCCCAGCCACCGCGTCTTCGTCGGCCGGGTCGAGATCGGGGCGGCCTGGTCCCGGCGCTCCAACGAGGGGCGCGACTATCTGAGCCTCAAGCTCGACGATCCGAGCTTCAACGCTCCGATCTTCGCCAATCTCTTCGACGACGAGGACGGCGAGGGTTACAGCCTGATCTGGTCCCGCCCCAACGGTCGCCGTAACGGCGACTGAGGCGCCAGCGATCCCCCGCCCGGCCGGTCCGGGCGGGGCCTTCGCGGTGCAGGCCGCGAAAGAGGCAGGGTTCATCGACCGCCCCGGCCCGATCATCGTGTCTCCGGGGCGGGCAGAAAACAGGGCTTCCCTCAGCCTTCCCATCGTACCATGCCCGGCCAGGCCGCGTCACGGACGGCGGTCCCCCCAATTTTGTCCATGCCGGCCTGACGGCCGTCCCGAACAAAATCGGCTCCCCCGCGCGCCGGCAAGCCGGTCGCCCGCAGGGCGATCCATGACCCGACCCGTCCGGGCATGACGCCAGGTCCTGTCTTCGACAAACAGAAGGAGCAGGACGATGACCAATTTGCACGACACCATTCAGCAGCTGCGCGCCGAACTCACCAGCTACGCCATCAGCCGCCGCGAGCGGGCACAGATCGAGCGCGAACTGAAGCGGGCGATCGCGGCACAGGACCGCAAGGGTGCCATGGACAGGGAGGCTCCCGGGTAAGGCGGGGGCTTTTTTGCATCCTCCACCGCGCTTGCTGTCGGTCGCCTACAGAAAATCACGACGCCGAATCGATCGCGGGTTCCTTCTGAAAGAATTGGCTTGAACTGCCTTTAAGCGACTAATATAGTCGTATTTCTGGTGTGTGCCTGTCTCTTGTCGGATGTGATCGTGGATGATCACTGGCCGACAGGTACGGGCAGCGCGGGCACTCCTGAACTGGACGCAGGAACGGCTCGCCGAAAAAGCCCTTGTAGCATTGACCGCGCTGAAGCGTCTTGAATCCGAGCGTGGTCTCGGTGTCCATGAGGGCACGATCGACCAGGTCCGCCGCGCACTGGAGGCGGCGGGCATCCTGTTCATCGAGTCCGGACAAGGGCACGGCGTCATGTTTCTTCACGAGACTTCCGGCACTGAAACGCGGCAGGGTAGGGTGCGTCGCGTTCGCTCTCCGACCTGATCGGCTCCCCCATGCAGAAGCCCCCGCTCGACCCGCCCGTCGCCGACAGCGCTCCGGAAGTGTCCTGTCTCACCGGCTACGACGAACAGCATCTGATCACCTATCTCCGCCTGCTGGACGCCGAGGCTGATGGCGCCGACTGGCGCGAGGTCGCCCGGATCGTGCTGCACCGCGACCCGGCGGCCGATCCCGAGGGCGTCCACCGTTGCTGGCACAGCCATCTGGTGCGGGCGCACTGGATGACCGAGCATGGCTACCAGCATCTCCTGCGGGGCGGCGCGCCTCACTGACACCCTCAATCGTTGCGTGATCTGCAAGACCTGTTGCATGGCCGGGGCGTAGCGGGCAGCGGGACGGTCTGGCATACTCTCGCGAGCAAGTGCTTGCCCTGTTACCACCCGTTACGCATCGGAGACGACGCCATGAGCCGCGCCAACTGGCGGTCGGCGGGCGCGTACGAGGGCCTGCGGTCGCTCGACGCCCCTGCCTTTGCCTTGCAGTTTGTCAGTCGCAATCGGGACTTTATCCGCGACCGGGCCGCCCTTCAGCGCGCTGCGCGTCGGGCTGCGCTGTCCACGTCAGACGCCGAAGCCTTCGCCCGGCGCTGGGGGTTGCGATTTCGAGAGTGTCCGCACGGCCCTCGATCCGCGTACCGCCCTCTGGACTGTTGTGGTATCGCCGGCCGTGATTGCGGTTGTCCCCCTGCCGACAGCACTGGCTGACGCGGCGTCTCGTCCGCTCTCCCTCGCTCGGACAGGACTGCCGCCCGACATGGCTGGAGAAGTATTGATCGAGCAGGGGGAGACGATCCTGCGGCTGTACGTCCTGCCGCCTGCCGGCGCGCAGGTCGGCGTGTTTCTGCCGCTCGACGCGCTATTCGAGGTGCGTGTCCAGGCCGCCGTGCGGCTCTGGCGCGTCCTCAACGGACGCCCACCTGGTCGCGATCCGGCCTGTCTGTCATCCGATCGCATCAGCAGGCTGATCCTGGCGCTCCGTACGCTCGACGGTCTGGATAGCGGCGTTTCTCAACGTGAGGTCGCCGGTGCTCTGTTCGGCCAGAAGGTCTCCACGCGGGATTGGCTCTCCCATGATCTGCATTTCCGCATGAAGCGGCTGGTGCGTTTCGCGCGTGCGCTGACCGATGGGGGATACCGTCGCCTTTTGCGGCATCCATTTCGGGGGGCGTAGTCTACTTCCGCCTCATTCAAGACTAAAGCCGCTCTATGATTCGTTCTGAAAAACGGGCGTAAGTATCTATATGTCAATCTGGAAGTGTCTGAAGAGTATCGCCAGGTTGGGTAGTAAAAATGAAAGCCGGACAGGCCAAATACCTGCGCCGGCCGTTCTTGCTCCTACCTTTCGTCGAACCCGGATTTCTCGCTGTCGAGCACCGCCATCTGCTTCGGATCGTAGCGCTCCCCGGCTGCCGCCCCCTTGGGAACAGCCCGCTCGATAGCCGCCAGATCGTCAGGCGTCAGCACAAGATCAGGTGCCCCCAGCGCTTCGGAGAGCCGATCGCGCCTGCGGGCTCCGACCAGCGGCACGATGTCGTCCCCCCGTGCGGCCACCCAGGCAATGGCCAACTGCGCAACACTCGCGCCCCTGGTGGCTGCAATGTCGCGTAATGTCTCCACAAGGGCCAAATTCCGCTCGACATTCCCTTCCTGAAAGCGGGGGCTACGGACTCGAAAATCCCCCGGCCCCTTCGCCCCTTGCCAGTGCCCACTGATCAGACCGCGCGCGAGGACGCCATAGGCGGTGATGCCGATACCAAGTTCGCGGCAGACAGGAAGAATTTTGTCCTCAATGCCACGCGAGATCAGCGAATACTCGATCTGAAGGTCGCTGATCGGATGGACGGACGCCGCACGCCGGATGGTGTCCGGGCCAACTTCCGAAAGCCCGATATGCCGGACATAACCGGCCTGAACCATCTCGCCGATGGCACCGATCGTCTCCTCGATCGGGACCGCCGGATCGAGCCGCGCGGGCCGGTAGATATCGATATGATCAAGCCCGAGCCGTTGCAGGCTATAGGCCAGAAAGTTCTTGAGAGCGGCAGGCCGAGCGTCATACGCCCCCCAGTTGCCGCCTGGATCCCGCATCGCGCCGAACTTGACGCTGACGAGGAACTGGTCGCGCGAGACGCCCTTGAGCGCCTCACCGATCAGCATCTCGTTATGGCCCATGCCATAGAAATCGCCAGTGTCGAAAAGCGTGATCCCGGCGTCCAGCGCAGCATGGATGGTAGCGATGCTCTCTTGCCTGTCAGTCGGACCATACATGCCGGACATGCTCATGCACCCAAGACCGATCTTGGACACCCGAGGGCCGCTCTGACCCAGTTGCCGCAATTTCATATTTGAGAAAAATCCCTCTCGTTTGAGCAAGGATTTTACCACATCGGTTACCTTTCGATAATCCCTCTTAATTGGAAGACTATCCTCTCTCCCGGCCAAGGTCGGCCTCACCAAAGTCCAGAAACGCATGTCTGTTTGCGGGGGCATGCCGCGACCTCTCGTCTGTCAAGGACCGATCTCATGCCTGTGCGAGATCGGTCCTAGTTCCGAACATGCCTGCTCCGCCACGCTGATCCCTGTTGGCCGCATTTGTCCCGCGGCCCCAGACAGCGATCACGGAGCCACCTCATGTCCGCCAATTACAGCGATCTGCCGCCGCGCTATCTGCGCACGCCCGACGCCTCGCGTTTCGTCGGGCTTTCCATTCGCACACTGGAAAAACACCGGATCTACGGCACCGGCCCGCGTTATTCTAAGCTCGGCGGCCGCGTGGTCTATCGGGTCGATGAGTTGCAGGTCTGGGTAGAGAGCGGGGCACGCGCCCACACCTCCGACACGACCGCCGGCACCGTATCGGCGGCGGCGCGGCAAAGCCCGCTGATCCCGCCGACACCGGCGACCTCACGCGGGAGCCGACGCTGATGTCGTCGTCTGGCAGGAAACATTCCGAACGTGGGCAATTGGAATTGTTCCATGCCATCGCGGGAGATTTTGCCCCTCGCGATGCGCAGGATCTGATGGCGTTTCCATTCTTCAGCCTCGCCAAATCCCCTCGCATGGTCCCGATCGATTACCGGACCCCGGATGTCACCATCCGGGTGGAGGCGTCAGCCGAACATGGCATGGCCACGATCTGGGATGCTGACGTGCTGATCTGGGCCGCCAGCCATCTCGTTGCCGCGCGTGACGCCGGTCGGCGCACGTCGCGGCTGATGGTGGCCAGCCTGCGCGAGATCCTGACCTTCATCGGTCGGGGAGACAGCGCGCGGGACTATGAGCGGCTGGAAGCGGCGTTCGACCGGCTGCAATCTACTACGATCAAGACCTCGCTCCGGCAGACCGGGACGGGGCAACTGCACCGCTTCTCCTGGATCAACGAATGGAAGCGGCACACCGCGCGGGAAGGGCGCACCCGCGTGATCGAACTGATCCTGCCCGACTGGTTCTACCAGGCGGTTCTCGATGACGCGCTCGTGCTGACCATCGACCCAGCCTATTTTGGCCTCACAGGCGGTCTGGAGCGCTGGCTCTATCGCATTGTGCGCAAGCATGGCGGTCGCCAGCGTGCGGGCTGGGCCTTCGGCCTGCGCCATCTCTACGAAAAATCCGCCAGTCTTTCCCCCTATCGCCGCTTTGCCTTCGAGCTACGCGACATGGCGAAGCGGCAGCCCTTTCCGGGTTATCGGCTGTCGGTGCGCCCCGACCGCAGCGGCAATGACACGCTGGCCTTCGCGCCTGCCAAACTATCCACAGGCGCCTGTGGACAAGCTGTGAATTCATCCGTGCTATCAGTTGTGGATTTATCCGTGCCATCACTGCCACGGCATCCGTGCTATCGTTTGCGGAAAACGCCAAATCATGACGTTGAATCAAACGGTTATGGTACCCTTAACTTAGAATCTAACTTAAAAGAGTCTAACTTTAAGGATGTTGGCACCCCTTCCGATCCGTGGAAAACCCCCGGAGAGGGGTCTTGATCGTGGCCTTCCTCAACCAGAAGGGCGGCGTCGGCAAGACAACGCTGGCGCTGCATCTCGCGGGTCAATGGGCTCGGGAAGGCCGGCGCGTGACGGTCATCGACGCCGACCCGCAGGGCTCGGCGCTGGACTGGTCGGAGCAGCGGGCGCGGGAGGGACTGCCCCGGCTGTTCGGCGTGATCGGGCTGGCGCGCGACACGCTGCACCACGAGGCGCCGGCACTGGCTCAGGGGGTGGATCACGTCGTCATCGACGGTCCGCCGCGTGTGGCGGCGCTGCTGCGCTCCGCCCTGCTGGCTGCCGACTTGGTGCTGATCCCCGCGCAGCCCTCGCCGTTCGACGGCTGGGCCTCGGCCGAAATGCTGCGGCTGCTGGCGGAAGCACGCCTTTTCCGTCCCGGCCTGCTGGCCCGTTTCGTGCTCAACCGCTGCGCTGCGCGCACGGTCATCGCCCGCGAAACCCGGCTGGCGCTGGTGGGGCATGACCCGGCGGCACTCGCGGCGCGGATCGGCCAGCGGGTCGCCTTCGCCGACGCTGCGCGCACCGGCCGTCTGGTCTGTGACCTGCGTCCGCATGGGATTGCCGTCCGCGAAATCGCCGCCCTGACGGCCGAGATCGGGGGGCTGGTGTCATGACCCTGCTGACTGGCGACAGCGCGCTCCTGATGCCCTGGCACGGCCCCTACGACATGATCCTGGTCGACCCGCCGCCCTATGGCGATACATCGCTCGCCTGGGACCGGCGCGTGGCGGATTGGCCCGGCAAGGCTCACGCCGCTCTGAGACTGCGTGGCCAGTTCCTGATCGGCGAAGGAATTTCGCCATGACGGAGCGTCGCATGCGGCCCGGCTTCGCGTCGCGTCCCGCCGACCCGGAACGCTGGGTCAGGGCGCCGGACAAGCCTGCGGCTGCCAACCGCTTTACCGCCCGGCTGACCATCGACGTCACACCGGCCTTCCGCGCCCGGCTCAAGGTCGCGGCGTTCCAGCGGGGCATGACGGTTGCCGACATGCTGCGCGCGCTACTGGCCCGCGAGTTTCCCGATACGCCCGGAGACACGCCATGAACGACACGTTTGCCCACGTCGAACTGACCTGGATCGAGAAGCGCATTGAGCACTGGATCCGCTTCGGCTCTATCGCCCAAGAGCTGATTCTCGATCGTCGGCGGCGGATACTGAGCTTTCCGCCGGACAGCGTGTTCGCGTTCCTGCGCTGGGCGGCGAACGATTACGGCACGGTGGTGTCCTGCATCGACATCGTGCGCGTCATCCGTCCCGACGAGCCCTATCAGACGGTGCCGTTCGTGCGGCCCGGTGGTGAGAGCCTGCTGCGCCAGAGCGGCTGGCCGAAGGTCCGGCTGGTGCTGGAAGCGATCGATCGCGTCGAAGCTATCGGCATCGACCCCGTCGATGTCGCGCCCGAGCATTGGCGGCATCTGCACAATCGGATGCTCGCCGGGCAGGCGGCACGCCCTTACACACGTGATCGCCACCACGCCTGGTTGCGCCGGAGGGCGGTGTCATGACGCGCTTCGGCTGGTTCTTCACCACCTATGTCGCGGTGATGGCGATCATGCTGGGTGCGTTCTTCCGTCCGGCACCCCGGCTGATCTGGAACGCCACCGCCAGCACACCGGTCGGGCTGTATCGCCTGCAATCGGTGCGGATCCTGCATGTCGGCGACCTGGTGGCGATCCGGCCTCCGGCCGACATCGCCGGGATGCTGGCGCGCGGCGGCTATCTGCCGCTCGGCGTGCCGCTGCTCAAGCCGGTCGCGGCACTGCCGGGACAACGGGTCTGTCGCATTGGTGCTGCCATCACGGTCGATGGCAAGGCGCTCGGCGCGGCGCTGGCTCACGATCATCGCGGCCGTTCGCTGCCGGTGTGGCAGGGCTGCCGGCACGTCCTGCCCGGCCAGATCTTCGTCATGAACCCGGCCATCCCGACCAGTCTTGATGGCCGCTATTTTGGCGTCCTGTCGGTCGCTGCGGTGCTCGGCCGCGCGCAGCCGCTGTGGCTCGTGCCGTCACCGATTTCTTCCTCCCCCAAGCAGAAATGAGGCTGACATGGCCCAGATCGGAACTTTCACGCGCACGGCTGACGGCTTCGCCGGTCGCCTGCGCACGCTCGCCCTCGACGTCGAACTGACGATCGTGCCGGCGCAATCGTCGGACGTCGAGCATGCGCCCGACTATCGTGTTCATCTCGGCGAGGCCGACGCGGGACCGGAGATCGGCGCTGGCTGGAAGCGCACCGGCGAGAAGGCGGGCACCTACCTCTCGCTCGTTCTCGATGACCCCATGCTGGCGCAGCCGATCCGCGCCAACCTGTTCCAGTCCGACCGTCAGGGGCGTGCCTTCCATCTGGTCTGGAACCGTCCGGTGAAGCGCGATGATCGGCGGTAAGGCGGCACTCCGGCTGCTCGGTGTCGTGCTTCCGGTCGTCGTGTCCATGACGATACCGGGGCATGTCGCGATCGCCGATCCATACGCCGACATGATCGCGGAAGCAGCCGAGCGCGCGCAGATTCCGGCCTCATGGATTGCCGCCGTCCTGCACGCGGAGAGCAGAGGCGATGCACATGCGGTGTCGTCGGCGGGTGGGATGGGGCTCATGCAGGTGATGCCCGGCACATGGTCCAGCCTGCGCACGTCGCTCGGCCTCGGCGACGATCCGTTCGACCCGCACGACAACATCCTGGCGGGTGCGACCTATCTGCGCTGGATGCGGAACCGCTATGGCGAGGCCGGGTTTCTTGCCGCCTATAATGCCGGTCCTGCGCGCTATGACGAGCATCTGGCAACCGGCCGACCGCTGCCTGCCGAGACGCGGAACTACGTTGCATCGGTCAGCGCCCGGCTCGCTCTTCCGCTTGCCGATGACATCACGACCGGCGCTCCGTTGGCACGATCCTGGCAGGAGTCTTCCCTCTTTCCGGCGTCATTCCTGCGCACGGGCGATGCGTCCCGGCATGTCGAGAGTCCGCATAATCGGGGGCAGGCCAATGGTGCTCGCCCAACCGACTGGACGGCGCTCGCCCCGCAATCGGCCGGTCTGTTCCTCGCGTCAGGGCATGGGGAAGCACGCTGATGATCCCCGTTCCGGTCCATCGGGCGCTGGCGGGCGATGGGTGCCTTGGGGATGGGGTGCTGGGGGAAGACAGGCAACGGAGGGAAGGACGGCAAGGTAAAAGCACCGCTCCTTCGGGGGGGCATGTGGTTGGTTTGATTGGGGAATTTGTCTTCTCACCCCGCACCGCCTGCGGCTGTCCGTGCCATTTTCATAATGTTTTCAACGATCCGGGCGCCGTCAGGCGCACATCCAAGCGGAGAGCGGGCCATGGCGACGCGCGATGACGGCCTGACTGTCCGGCCTGGACGCATCCAGCATGGCAATCAGGGCGCACGACCGAAATCCTTCGTTGGTGAGGTCATGCGTGCCGCGAAGAGGGCCGGTCATACCGGCACGCGTTTTGGAGCGAAGGGGAGGGGTGGCGGCGGTGGTTCCCGTTTCGGGCGCGGCCGGAGCGCGGCCCTGTCCATGCGGCTGCGCAGCAATGCCCGTCGGGTCGTGGTCAAGGCGCGTGTCGTGCGCCAGCAAGGCACGCGCTTCCGGTCCGCGCCGCTCGCCCGGCATATCGCCTACCTCAGGCGCGAGGGCGTGACCCGCGACGGCGCCAGGGCCCATCTGTTCGATGCCGGCTCCGACGAAGCGGACAGCAAGGCCTTCGCGGAACGCTGTGCCGACGACCGGCACCATTTCCGCTTCATCGTCTCCCCCGAGGATGCGGCGCGGATGGAGGATCTGCGGGGCTTTGCGCGCGAACTGATGCAGGACATGGAGCGCGACCTAGGCACCAAGCTGGACTGGGTTGGGGTGGATCACTGGAACACCGACAATCCGCACGTCCACATCCTGGTGCGCGGGGTCGCTGATGACGGCAAGGATCTGGTGATCAGTCGCGCCTATATCAGCCAGGGCCTGCGCGACCGCGCCGCCGAACGGGTGACGCTGGAGCTGGGCCCGCGCAGCGAACAGGAACTCCGCACCGCCCTGGAGACCGAGATCGGCGCCGACCGCTGGACCAGCCTCGATCGCGCGTTGCAGGACATCAGCGACGAGGGCGGCGGCATCGTCGATCTGCGGCCGGGCGCAGGTGCCGAAGACCCGCAACTGCGGCGCCTGCTGGTCGGAAGGGCGACCAAGCTGGAAGGGCTCGGCCTGGCCGAGCGGGTCGGGGTGGCACGCTGGACCCTCAAGCCGGGGCTGGAGGCGACCCTGCGCGATCTTTCCATCCGGGGCGACATCATCAAGACCATGCACCGCGCCATGTCTGGCGGCGGGGCAGAACCCGATGTCGCGGGTTTCGCGATCCATGGTGAGAAACTGGCCGATCCCGTCATTGGTCGGCTGGTCGAGCGTGGGTTGGACGACGAGTTGAAGGGCTCGGGCTATGTGGTCATCGCCGGTACCGACGGGCGGACGCATCACGTCCAGTTCGCGGATCTGGAGCTGACCGGTGATGCCAAAATCGGTGCGATCGTCGAGACCCGGACCTGGGAGGATGCCAAAGGCACGCAGCGCCTGTCGCTGGCGACGCGCTCGGACTTCACGCTGGCTGAGCAGGTGATGGCTCCGGGTGCGACCTGGCTTGATCGCCAGTTGCTCGCCAAGGATCCGGCGCTGGCCAATGCGGGCTTCGGCGGAGAGGTCCACGAGGCGATGGCGCAGCGGATCGATCATCTGGCGTCCGAGGGGTTGGCCCGGCGGCAGGGCGAACGGGTGGTGTTCGCACCCGACTTGATCGGTACCCTGCGCCAGCGCGATCTCGATCAGGCGGCGGCCCGGTTTGCGGTGCAGACCGGGCTGGAGCACCGGCCCGCGAAGGAAGGCGAGATCGTCTCGGGGGTCTATCGCCAGAGGGTAGCCCTGTCTTCGGGGCGGTTCGCCATGGTCGATGACGGGCTGGGCTTCCAACTCGTGCCGTGGCGTCCGGCCCTGGAACAGAAGCTCGGACGGCAGGTTTCCGGCACCATGTCGCCGGGTGGATCGGTGGACTGGAATTTTGGACGGAAACGGGGAATAGGAATTTAGCCGTTTTCTATCGCGGTATCGATTCCCGCTTGCTCTATAGTAAGGGTGGGAACAAAAAGAGAACTCTTGGCTGCGGCTTCATTCCATTATATGTTAACATAAGGAGTAACTGATTTGGCCAAGAATTCCCGGATTGAGTGGACTACTCATACCTTCAACCCATGGTGGGGGTGTGTAAAGGTGTCGCCTGCTTGTAAGCACTGTTACGCCGAGGCATGGGCCAAGCGTGTCGGTAGCCGTGTCTGGGGAGTGAAGGCCGAACGTCGTTTTTTTGGGGACAAGCACTGGGCTGAGCCCATCAAATGGAATTTGGCCGCTGCTGAGCTTGGAGAGCGTCCACGCGTGTTTTGTGCCTCAATGGCGGATGTTTTCGAGGACCGGCGGGATCTGGATGATGCTCGTGCGCGCCTTTGGGAGTTGATCGTGGCGACACCCAACTTGGATTGGCTTTTGCTGACAAAGCGACCCGAGTTCGTCAGTAAGATGGTACCTTGGACTAACGATTGGCCGCCAAATATTTGGCTGGGTACAACCGTTGAGGACCAAAAATGGGCTGAAGAACGATTGCCACATCTTGCTGAAATTCCCGCCGCGGTTAGATTTATTTCCGCAGAACCGCTTCTTGGTCCACTAAACATATCCCACTGGCTCAGCGAACATATCGATTGGGTCATTACGGGTGGAGAGAGTGGTCCAAAGGCACGCCCGTCCAGTCCAAGTTGGTTCTTAGAATTACTCAATCAATGCATGGCTTCAGAGGTGGCATTCCATTTCAAGCAGTGGGGTGATTGGGCACCGGGGCAAGGGTTGAATCTCGCTAAGGCGAGAGCCAGTCGTGCAGATGATGGTACTGTCATGCTTCGTGTCGGTAAGAAGGCCGCTGGTCGCATTCTTGATGGTGCGGAATGGGATGGCTTGCCGACGGCGAGGTCATCCTAATTTGCCTGCCTTGCTTTTCGACGAGGCGGAGCTTCCGACTATCGAAGTCGTGCCGGAGAAAAATTTTCAATCACTCCGACATCCGCTTTGGACCGAGAATAAGGCTCGACTAATCCAAGAATACATCAAGCTCTTCACATACGTGACTAAACATGGAGCCTATATCGACGGCTTCGCGGCACCCCAGAGACGGGAGCGCCTTGACCTTTGTTCGGCCAAGCTGGTCTTGGAAGCTGAACCACAGCGTGTTCGAGACCTGTGGTTATGTGACATTGATCCGAAAGGAGTTGCATTATTACGTGAGCTTCAAGAGGCATATGAAAGTAAGGGGCGCAGAATCCATGTTGTTGAAGGTGATTTTAACAACACATATGAAACAATATTGGCATCAGGCCGGATAACTGATCGAACTGCTACTTTCGCGTTGCTCGATCAACGCACCTTTGAATGTGCGTGGTCTACGGTGGAAGCGATCGCGCGACATAAGAAGGGCATGAAAATTGAGGTGTTTTATTTTTTGGCTACGGGGTGGATCGATCGTTCGATTGCTGCAGTAAAGCGGGAAATCACGGCTGCTCGCGTGGAACGTTGGTGGGGTAGACCTGATTGGCGCACGTTAAGAGGGATGCAGGGCATCGAACGCGCAAATTTGTTAGTCAAGCGATTCAAGGACGAGCTCGGCTATACATTCGCGTATCCCTACGCGATTCACGATTCCCGTTTAGGAGGGCGTACCATGTATCACATGATCCACGCGACCGATCACCCCGAAGCATCGCCTCTCATGATGCGGGCATATCGCAAAGTTTCAGGACGGAGTGACCAAGAGACTCATGTACAACTCGACTTCGACGCACATTGGGGCGAATTCAAGTAATAATAACGATTGGCATTATGGAAAAGATATCTGTACGTTGTCGCCGCAGGATCGTTCGCCTTTGACCATTCGTCGCTTGGCAGCCGGTGGATCGGCCGAGATCTGACCGCTTGCTTCCATATCATTTAATATATTTTTGTAATTCCGCTTAATATAACGTGTACCAATGTGGTGTTCGCGATAGATGTCAATCATACGTAGTCTGCGGCCCTGAAACCGTTTGGATAGATCGTCGGCCAACATTTCTAATGGGCGAGCCAGTGAGAAAAGCAACGGGCAGCGTTCGTCTGCTGGTGAATATTCGAAGGAAGGCACACCTTGATCTTCAGTCGAACTCGCCCGCGCCATTATGTCCTTCATGATCTCATAGCCCAAGACGTTCTTCGTTACGAAAATAAGGGCATGTGATGTTCGGCTACCGTCCGCGCGCCGGAAGCGAAACGGGAGGATGTATTGAGCGCCAAGTTCCTTCAGCGCCTGCGATAGCTCTTCTAATATGAACGACTCTCGGTCGCTGGGCGTCATCCCGGTCAGAATCGTTCTCATCTTGTCGATCCTCTGTTCGCCAAAAAGAGCATTCATATGAGATCGTACGGTATCATTACTGATTCCTGCGTTTATTCTTGAGTAATTAAAAAAGAAAACGCAGTCGCATCCCCAATCTTTTACAACAGACTGAATTATTCCACGGGAAAGTCCTTTATATCCGAACGGATCTATAAAAGAGAAAGTGGGGCATATCCGGGATGACTCGAACATTTTTTGTGCGTCATGTCCAACCTCGGAGCAGAATGCCTGCGGTGCATGCGTGAGTAAGCCGTGGTCAGGTAAATCATTGATTGCATGGCGAAGTGAGTACACGTTGTCGGGATCGGAGTCGTTGAACATGGTCACGAGCAGCCGGGCAAGTGCGGGTTTCTGGATTGCGCGTTCTAGAACCAATAGCGGGGTCGACTTTGTACCGTCCTTGTATCGCCCAGGACCGGCAAATAGATCAATATAGGCAATCTTCTGAAGCCCATACTTCTGTGCGTTTACGATCATGACGTCAGCCCAGGCATTAAAATATTTTGCGACTATTTCTGCTTTGACTGCGGATTGTTCGCGTTGCTCTTCAAAGAAACCATGTGACACTGAAAAGTCCTCAACGAAAGGAAACGATACGTTATCGCGAAATAGATTGATTACAAAGAGGCGGCGGAAGCGATGGCAGATGCGTGTACGATGCGGACCTCAATAATTCATCCGAAATCAAATTATGAAGATCACCGCTTTCAGGGGTAATGAGGACGAGCGTTACAACATTGCGCGTACGTCCGTTGTTTATCCGGTTTTAGCCGGGCACCTGATGTAGGCAAGTTCCCTATTGTAGCTACTCCACTCACGCGTCTTGATCTGTGTTCGTCATGAACCAGACCAAGATCCTCTGGGGATCGGTGTTTGCCGCCAGCACCGTGATCCTCGCCTTCACCTGGACTGCCACTCAGTGGACAGCGTGGCGGCTCGGCTTCCAGCCGCAGCTCGGTGCCCCGTGGTTCATGCTGCTCGGCTGGCCGGTCTATTACCCGCCCGAGTTTTTCTGGTGGTGGTTCGCCTACGACGCTTATGCTCCGGACATCTTCACCACCGGCGGTTACATCGCGGGCTCCGGCGGGATCGCCGCCGTCATCGTCGCGATCACCTTGTCCGTCTGGCGTGCCCGCGAGAAGAAACGCGCCACCACCTATGGTTCGGCGCATTGGGCCGACCCGCGCGAGATCCGCCGTGCCGGGCTCCTCGTCCCCGATGGCGTGGTGCTCGGTCGTTCCGCCGATGCCTATCTCCGTCATGACGGGCCAGAGCATGTGTTGTGCTTTGCCCCCACCCGATCGGGCAAGGGCGTGGGTCTGGTAGTGCCGACGCTGCTGACCTGGCCGGGCTCGGCCATCGTCCATGACATCAAAGGCGAGAACTGGACTCTGACCGCCGGCTGGCGTTCCCGCTTCGGGCGCGTGCTGCTGTTCGACCCGACCAATCTCGCCAGTGCCGCCTATAATCCGCTGCTGGAGGTCCGGCGCGGCGAGCGCGAAGTTCGCGATGTGCAGAACATCGCCGATGTGCTGGTTGATCCCGAAGGCGCCCTGGAGAAGCGGAACCACTGGGAAAAGACCAGCCACGCCCTGCTGGTCGGTACCATTCTCCATGTCCTCTACGCCGAGGAGGACAAGACCCTGGCTGGAGTAGCCAATTTCCTCTCCGATCCCAAGCGCGCGATCGAAACCACCCTGCGCGCGATGATGACCACGCCGCATCTCGGGACGAAGGGTGTGCATCCGGTGGTGGCCAGTTCAGCGCGGGAATTGCTCAACAAGAGCGACAATGAACGCTCGGGCGTGCTCTCCACCGCGATGTCGTTCCTCGGCCTCTATCGCGACCCGGTCGTGGCGCATGTCACGCGGCGCTGCGACTGGCGGATCCGTGATCTTGTCGCCGACAGCCATCCGGCGACGCTGTATCTGGTAGTGCCGCCCTCAGACATCAGCCGCACCAAGCCGCTGGTTCGCCTGGTGCTCAACCAGATCGGCCGCCGGCTGACCGAAGAACTGGAGGCGAAGCGGCGCCACAGGCTACTGTTGATGCTCGATGAATTTCCGGCGTTGGGGCGGCTGGATTTCTTCGAAAGCGCACTGGCTTTTATGGCGGGCTACGGCATCAAGAGCTTCCTGATCGGGCAGAGCCTGAACCAGATCGAGAAGGCCTACGGCCAGAACAATTCGATCCTCGATAATTGCCATGTCCGGGTCAGTTTCGCGACCAATGATGAACGGACCGCCAAACGGGTGTCCGATGCGCTCGGCACCGCGACCGAGATCCGTGACGCCAAGAACTATGCCGGGCATCGTCTGTCACCGTGGCTCGGGCATCTGATGGTGACGCGCCATGAAACCGCGCGGCCGTTGCTGACGCCGGGGGAGATCATGCAGCTTCCCCCTGACGAGGAACTCGTGCTGGTGTCTGGTTGCCCGCCGATCCGGGCGAGCAAGGCGCGGTATTTTGAGGATGTCGAACTGGCCGCGCGCATCCTCCCGCCGCCCCGGTTCGGGTCGCCACCGTCTCCGGAGGGAACGCCACCCGTCGGACCGCAGCCGCCGGAGGACTGGGCTGATGTCGTCCAACCGCCTCCTGCCAGCAAAGCGGATGACGATCCCGCCAATGCCGGCATCCGCCGTGAGCCGGAATTGCCCGAACAGGAGGAGGTAGTCCGGGCGCCGAGGAAGCCGGTCCATGAATTCGACCCGCCGGAGGATGAGCCCGAGGACGATGCCACACGGGCACAGACCCTGCGACGCGGTGAGCAGGGTCTCGCGCGTCAGGTTTCGCTCGATCCTGGCGATCGGATGGGGCTATGACTGCCATGCGGATCAAGCACACGATTCGGCTGCCGCCTGATCTCAGCGCAAAATTAGCCGATTACGCTGCCCGGAAGAAGGTGCCGCAAGCGCTGATCGTCGAGACGGCACTTGCATCGTTCTTGTCACCGGACGGACCTGAAAGGCTGGAAGCGGCGTTAGCCCGGCGGCTGGACCGGATGACCCGCCAGTTGGAACGTATGGAGCGGCGGGTCACGATCTCAAATGAGTCACTGGCCGTGTTCGTGCGGTTCTGGCTGACTAGCACGCCCCCGTTGCCCGACGCAGCTTTGGCTGCGGCGCAGAGCAAAGGACGGGAGCGCTATGACGGGTTCATCGAAGCGGTCGGACGTAGGCTGGCGCGAGGAAAGACACTGGATGACGAGGTAAGGGCGGATTTGGAATCGTAAACATTAGATGCGGAATAGTAGGATAACCTCCGTTCTTCCAAAGCTGTTTTTCTCCACATTTTGTATTGGAAGTAGAGACCTTATATAAACAACCGTTCTCATGAAAACCAATTTGCGCGTTGGGTCATATTATGACGATCGTAAATCTCATTCATAAAACGAGAAATTACGGTTTCTGCATTATCCAATTCTGTAATTTCTGTAACATATTCTAGGCGGACGTAAGCGCATGTTTTATTTTGAGGTGAGGATGAGGATCTGTAATCGGGCAGGATCCACCCTTTAGTACCGTCGATGGAGATTTCCCATTTAAGTGGAAAAATAATCCCGAGTGATTTTAAAAAAACAAGCTGAGACGCAAGTCCGTCTCGCAACCCCTCCACATTGAGATAAAGAAGCGACGATTGTCTGCGCAATAAGTCGACTGTTGCAGTGTCTCGAGACCATATTTCGCCTTCTCGACCGCATAGAACAATAGAAGTGATTTCCACATGGTCTGCGTAATCGCCAGCCCGGATGGTGAGCCCTTTCCCATAGTGCGTTTCGCAATAACTTAAATTTGTTTGTCCGAATATCGGGAGCGGTCTTTCGAGATTAAAAGCTTGGTCAAATCTTTCCACGTCACATTTCGTTTGGGAATAAACCGGCCGTAAAAACGTCCATGCGCAAAGTCCATTGGACCAGCGTGCGGGCAGGAAAGTGCCTGGTGCACCTGCCATAGGCTTCATCTCTGCTATAGTATTGAATGGCCCAAGCAAAAGCCCACTCGGGCGCTCAATAAGCCATTTTTCAACGAACTCGTCACGCTGAGTATTGTAGGGTATATATAAATTTTGTTCGGATATTATAGTCGATAGCGCGTCTTTGAGAGCTTTTATCAAGTCTATCTTTTCTTGAGATCTCTTATTTTTTCTATTCTCCACCGCTTTCCCGCAGTTATCCTCCCCAATGATGAATTCGATAGGATGCCGCAAATGCCTTAGATCGAAGGGAAGGTCATATTCGGTAGGTTTGCCGTAATTTCCATTCATAACACAAATGATGCGTTTGTCGGAAAGTTTGGCCAGAGCATACCCATACTCAATGAGAACATTAGGATTGGGTGTCTTTCTAGGGTCTCCGCTCTCGTCTTGTGAACACGACTCTCCCACAAAAGTCATGTCAGCTACAAAAATGTCTGATTCCGAAATTTTTTCTAATATTGTTTGGACTATAGGTATGGTTCCGCCGCGGAATTTAGTGTCGCTGTCAATAACAACATCCGATCGAACAGCTTTTTCTACAAGCAAATCTTGGGAAATTTCCTCGGCGGCTTTCTTTAATGCTTCCTCAATAAATGACTTGCCGTATTGGATGGGAATATCCGACTGCCAAGAAAAAAATACATTTATCCCCAATATACCCGCTCCATTTTATTGATTTATCTATATGTTCTTACATTTCTTTTTTTAGCGCGGGACTGGCCTTGAAACGGACGGTCTTGCCGGCCTTGACCTTCACCGGCTCGCCGGTGCGAGGATTGAGCGCCTTACGGGCCTTGGTCTTGTGGACCGTGAAGGTCCCGAAGGACGGCAGCGTGAAGCCACCCTCCTGCTCCAGTTCGGCGACAATGGCACCAACCAGATCATCGGCGGCCTTGGCGGCGGCAACGCCGGTGCATGCAAGGGAATCCTGAAGAACAGCGGCAATGAAGGCTTTGCTCATGCGGGCGCGGGTCCGTGTGGTGGTCGATTCTGGAAAAACGGTAGCAGCGCCCATTCGCCCCGTCACCGGCCAAACGGCAACATACCCCTATGCAAGTTCTTCTATCCCAGCGCCCTACAGCCATCAGAGACTTGTTGCGCTGGCGTGACCATGCCTCTTTCTAATCAACCCCGCTGATCCACCGCCTCCCTCCGGGGGCCAATTGCGGGTTTCCGATGACCGTTGCGTCTTTCCGCTCCGAAGTCGTCGCCCGAGGCACGCGCATGCTGCGCACCGCCCTCGGCCCCGCGATTGCTGGCTATCTCGATGATCCATCAATCGTCGAAGTGATGCTCAATCCCGATGGCCGGCTGTGGATCGACCGGCTGGCCGGCGGGATGGAGGACACCGGCACCAGGATCGCGCCAGCCGACGCCGAGCGGATCGTCCGCTTGGTTGCCCACCATGTCGGGGCCGAGGTCCATCCCGGCAGTCCGCGCGTCTCCGCCGAACTGCCGGGAAGCGGGGAACGGTTCGAAGGACTGGTGCCTCCGGTGGTGGTGGCACCCTGCTTCGCCATCCGGCGCCCGGCCATCGCGGTGTTCTCGCTCGATGATTATGTGGCTGGCGGGATCATGACCGCGGTACAGGCCACGTTTCTGCGCCGCGCCATCGCCGAGCGGAAGAACATCCTAGTTGCCGGCGGCACCTCCACCGGCAAGACCACCCTGGTCAACGCGCTGCTGGCCGAGATCGCGCAGACCGGCGACCGGGTGGTGCTGATCGAAGACACGCGCGAATTGCAATGCGCGACCCCTAATCTGGTCGCCCTGCGCACCAAAGACGGCGCGGCCTCACTCTCCGACCTAGTGCGCTCCTCGCTGCGCCTGCGTCCCGACCGGATACCGATCGGCGAGGTGCGCGGCGCCGAAGCGCTCGACCTGCTCAAGGCCTGGGGCACCGGTCACCCCGGCGGTGTCGGCACCCTGCATGCCGGGTCGGCGATCGGTGCCCTGCGCCGGCTGGAGCAGCTGATCCAGGAAGCCGTCGTCACCGTGCCGCGCACCCTGATCGCCGAGACCATCGACGTGATCGCTATCTTGTCCGGGCGCGGAAACGCGCGCCGGCTGGCCGAACTCGCCACTGTCCGGGGCCTGACCCTGGACGGGGACTACATCCTCACCCCCGCCGGAGACCCGTCATGACAAGCATGATCGCCCTGCGCCGCCGCCTCGCCGTGGTGAGCGCGCCCCTTGTTCTCGCTCTGCTGTCGGCCCCGGCCTACGCAGCCGGCTCGAGCATGCCGTGGGAGCAGCCGCTGACCCAGATCCTGGACTCGGTCCAGGGGCCGGTGGCCAAGATCATCTCGGTGATCATCATCACCGTGACCGGCCTGACCCTGGCCTTCGGCGAAACCTCGGGCGGCTTTCGTCGCCTGATCCAGATCGTCTTTGGCCTGTCGATCGCTTTTGCGGCGTCCAGCTTCTTCCTGTCCTTCTTCTCCTTCTCGGGCGGGGCGTTGATCTGATGGAGCCCGACGCCATTCCCGGCTTCACCGCCCCGGTGCATCGCGCCCTGATCGAGCCGATCCTGCTCGGCGGGGCGCCGCGCACGGTGGCCATCGTCAACGGCACGCTGTCGGCGGCAATCGGCCTCGGCCTGCGGCTGTGGATCGCGGGCGGGATCTTCTGGCTGGTCGGCCATCTTGCCGCCGTCTGGGCAGCCAAGCGCGATCCCGCCTTCGTCGACGTGGTGCGCCGGCACCTGCGCTATCCCACCCATCTGGTCGGGTGAGGGCGCCATGCTGAACCTCGCCGAATACCGCCATCGCCGCGATCGGCTCGCCGATTTCCTGCCCTGGGCGGCGCTGGTCGCCAGGGGTGTGGTGCTGAACAAGGATGGCGCCTTCCAGCGCACCGCGCGCTTTCGTGGCCCGGACTTGGATTCCTCGACCGCCTCGGAACTGGTCGCGATCACGTCCCGGCTGAATAATGCCCTTCGCCGGCTTGGCTCCGGCTGGGCACTTTTTGTCGAGGCACAGCGCCGGCAAGCGCGGGGCTATCCCGCAAACCTGTTTCCCGATCCCGCCTCCGAACTGGTCGATGCCGAACGCCGGGCGCAGTTCGAGGAGGAGGGCGCGCATTACGAGAGCCGGTATTTCCTGACCCTGGTCTGGCTGCCGCCGGCCGACGATGCCGCCCGCGCCGAAGCCTGGCTCTACGAGAACCGCGCCCGTGGCGGCTCCGACTGGCGGGCGGTGGTCGCAGGTTTCATCGACCAGACCGATCGGGTGCTGGCGCTGCTCGACGGCTTCATGCCCGAGGCAGACTGGCTCGATGACGCCGAAACCCTGACCTATCTTCATTCCTGCGTCTCGACGCGGATGCAGCGGGTTCGGGTGCCCGAGATCCCGATGCACCTCGATGCCATCCTGATCGATGAGGAACTGACCGGTGGCCTGGAGCCCCGATTGGGCGACGCCCATCTGCGCACGCTCACCGTCACCGGCTTCCCCACCCAGACCTGGCCGGGGCTGCTGGACGAGCTGAACCGGCTGGCCTTTCCCTATCGCTGGTCGACGCGGGCGATCTGCCTCGACCGCACCGATGCGACCAGGGTGCTGGGCCGGATCCGGCGGCAATGGTTCGCCAAGCGCAAATCGATCATGGCGATCCTCAAGGAGGTCATGACCAACGAGGCGTCGGTGCTGCTGGATTCCGACGCCGCCAACAAGGCCGCCGACGCCGATGCGGCGTTGCAGGAACTCGGCACCGACCAGGTCGGTCAGGCCTATGTCACCGCCACCGTTACGGTATGGGACGAGGATTCGACCGTCGCCGCCGACCGGCTGCGTCTGGTGGAGAAGACCATCCAGGGCCGCGACTTCACCTGCATGCGCGAGACGGTGAATGCCATCGAAGCCTGGTTCGGCAGCCTGCCGGGCCATGTCTACGCCAATGTCCGCCAGCCCTGCGTCTCGACCTTGAACCTCGCGCACATGATCCCGCTCTCCGCGGTTTGGGCGGGGCCGGAGCGAGACGGGCATTTCGCCGCCCCGCCGCTATTCTATGCCCGCACCGAGGGCTCGACCCCGTTCCGCTTCGCACTGCATGTCGGTGATGTCGGCCACACGCTGATCGCCGGGCCGACCGGCGCCGGCAAGTCGGTGCTGCTGGCCTTCATGGCGATGCAGTTTCGTCGCTATGCCGGGGCGCAGATCTTTGCCTTCGATTTCGGTGGCTCGATCCGTGCGGCAACGCTTGCGATGGGGGGCGACTGGCACGACCTCGGCGGCGCGCTGGCGCAGGACGGGAACGACCTCGTCGCGTTGCAGCCTCTGGCGCGGATCGACGAGCCGGGCGAACGGGCCTGGGCGGCAGAATGGGTCGCGACCCTGCTGGAACGCGAGGGCGTCACCGTTGCGCCCGACCTCAAGGAGCATCTGTGGTCGGCGCTGACCTCGCTGGCCTCGGCCCCGGTGGCGGAGCGCACCATCACCGGCCTGTCGGCGTTGCTCCAGTCGCTGGCGCTGAAGCAGGCCCTCCAGCCCTATTGTGTCGGCGGCCCATGGGGACAATTGCTCGACGCCGAGCACGAGCGTCTCGGTGTTGCCGATATCCAGGCCTTCGAGATCGAGGGTCTGATCGGCTCGGGTGCGGCGTCCGCCGTGCTGTCCTATCTGTTCCACCGCATCGAGGACCGCTTTGACGGCAGCCCGACCCTGCTGATCATCGACGAGGGTTGGCTGGCGCTGGATGATCGCGCCTTCGCCGGACAGCTCCGGGAATGGCTGAAGACGCTGCGCAAGAAGAACGCCTCCGTCATCTTCGCCACCCAGTCGCTGGCCGATATCGATGCCAGCCCGATCGCCCCCGCGCTGATCGAGAGCTGCCCGACGCGGGTGTTCCTTCCCAATGACCGGGCGCTGGAGCCGCAGATCACCGTGATCTATCGCCGGTTCGGTTTGAACGACCGCCAGATCGAGATCCTCAGCCGGGCGACGCCCAAGCGCGACTATTACTGCCAGTCCCGGCGCGGCAACCGCCTGTTCGATCTCGGCCTGTCCGAGGTGGCGCTGGCCTTCACCGCCGCGTCGTCGCCCGACGACCAGACCGCCGTCGAGCGGATCTTTGCCCGGCATGGCCGCGACGGGTTTGCGGCCGCCTGGCTGACGCACAGGGGCGTCGAGTGGGCGATCGAAATGCTCAGGCCGGGAGAACCGTCATGAGAAGTTCTTTGATCTGCAAAGCAGCGTTGGTAACTGGGTTCGGCGCCCTGTCATCCATCGCCGTGAGCGTCCCGGCCCATGCGCAATGGGCCGTCTATGACGGTGCCGCCCATGTCCAGACAGTGCTGATCGCGGCGCGGGAATTGCAGCAGGTCAACCAGCAGGCGCAGAGCCTGCTCAACGAGGCGACCATGCTGGAGAACCAGGCCCGCAACCTCGCCACTCTGCCGCTCTCGGTGCTGGCACCGCTGGAGCAGTCGATTGAAGCGACCCAGCAGATCGTCGGCCAGGCGCAGGGGCTCTCCTATAACCTGACCAGCATCGATCAGGCCTTCAGCCAGACCTATCCGCAGGCACTGGGCAGCCCGAGTTCGGCGGCGCAGATGACGGCCGATGCGCAGACGCGATGGCAGAACGCGCGGGGCGCCTATCAGGACGGGCTGCGCGTGCAGACCGGGGCGGTGCAGAATCTCGATGCCACGCGCAGCCAGATCGACAGTCTGGTCACCTCGAGCCAGTCTGCGACCGGCACCCTGCAGGCCGTGCAATCGGGCAACCAGCTTACCGCGCTACAGACGCGCCAGCTTGCCGACCTTACCGCGGTCGTCACGGCGATGGGTCGCGCCCAGGCGCTGGAGGGCGCGCGTCAGGTCGAGAGCGAGGAGCAGGGCAGGGCACAACTGGCGAATTTCCTGAATTACGGGGCCGGTTACACGCCTGGCACCGCGCAGATGTTCCATTGATGCGCGGGTTACGTCTCTCCCCGCCGATCGTCTTCCGGCTCGTTGCCGTCGGGCTGGTCGTTCTGATCCTGGTCGCCGCGAGCCTCCATCTCCGGAACGTCCCCCGTGACGTCGGTGTGCAGGATCTCGGGACGCCGGGCTCTCATGACCGGTTGGCCACCGGTCTGGTGCGCTGCCAAGCCCTCGGCATGAAGGCTGACGGTGATCCAGCCTGCGCGGCGATCTGGGCCGAGAACCGCAAGCGCTTCTTCGCGCCCGACGCGGCACGGTGACGCCATGCAACAGGGCGCCGGCGTCATCGACAATTTCCTTGCCATCTTCACCCGGTATATCGATTCCGGCTTCGGTCTGGTGCAGGGCGACGTCCACTGGCTCGCCGGTGTGCTGATCACCATCGACATCACCCTGGCCGGACTGTTCTGGGCGCTGGCGCCGGATGAGGACGTGCTGGCGCGGCTGATCCGCAAGACCCTGTTTATCGGCCTGTTCGCCTTCATCATCGGCGACTTCAACGGGCTGGCACGGATCATCTATGAGTCCTTCGCAGGTCTCGGCATCGAGGCCGGCGGCGGGCATCTCACCCAGGCACAACTGCTCCAGCCGGGGCGGCTGGCCCAGGTCGGCATCGACGCTGGCAAGCCGATCCTGACCTCGATCTCCTCGCTGGTCGGTTTCGTCGCCATCTTCAACAACGCGATCCAGATCGCGGTATTGCTGATTGCCTGGCTGATCGTGGTCATCAGCTTCTTCGTGATGGCGATCCAACTCTTCGTGGCGCTGATCGAGTTCAAGCTGACCACGCTCGCCGGGTTCGTGCTGGTGCCCTTCGGACTATTCGGCCGCACCGCCTTCCTCGCCGAGAAGGTGCTGGGCAATGTCGTGTCGTCCGGAATCAAGGTGCTGATGCTGGCCGTCATCGTCGGCATCGGTTCGACGGTGTTCGGCCAGTTCACCAGCGGCTTCAATAATCCGCCCACCATCAATGACGCGCTGACCCTGATCCTCGCGTCGCTGACGCTGCTCGGTCTGACCGTGTTCGGCCCGGCTCTGGCCAATGGGCTGATTGCCGGTGGTCCGCAACTGGGGGCGGGATCCGCCGTCGCCACGGCGGCCGGGGTCGTCGGTGCCGGCGTGGCTGCCGCGTCAGGGGTTGGGCTCGCTGCGGGTGCTGCGGCGGCCGCTGTGCGTGGTGGCGCCTTTGTCGCCGGAGGTGCCACCGCCGCCTATCGGGCGGGCGGCGCGGCAGGCGTGGCCAAAACCGGACTCTCCGCTGCCGCCAGCCCGCTGCGCCGGGCTATGGCCAGTGTCCGCACCAGCTATCAGGCCGGCGGGGCCGCCGCGACCGGCGGCGCGGCCACGACCGGCGGGGCAGGCGGCACCACGGCTTCGGGCGCTGGCGGTGGAGCGGGTGCGGCCGGCAAGCCACCAGCCTGGGCCAGCCGGATGCAACGCAACAACCGCATCAAGGGCGGCGCTGATGCCGCCGCGCAGGCGATCAAGGGCGGCGACCGGCCCAGCGGCGGCCACGACGTCGATCTCTCGGAAGGAGAATAGCCATGTTCCGCCGCCCTACCGTGCGTTTCGGCCGGACGCCGGAACCCGAGACGCCCTATCACAAGGCCGGTCAGATCTGGGACGACCGCATCGGCTCGGCCCGCGTCCAGGCCCGGAACTGGCGGCTGGCCTTCTTCGGCTGCCTCGCTTTGAGCGGCGCCCTCGCCGCCGGGCTGGTCTGGCAGTCGGTGCGCGGGACCATCACCCCCTGGGTGGTGCAGATCGACCATCTCGGCCAGGCACAGGCCGTCGGTCCGGCGACCGCCGCCTATCGGCCGACCGATCCGCAGATCGCCTGGTATCTGGCGCGCTTCATCTCCGAGGTGCGCGGCATCCCGGCCGATCCGGTGGTGCTGCGGCAGAACTGGCTCGACGCCTATAATTACGTCACCGATCGCGGCGCGCTGGCGCTGAACGATTATGCCCGCACCAGCGATCCCTTCAGCCGGATCGGCAAGATGCAGGTGGCGGTCGAGATCGCCAGCGTCATCCGTGCCTCCGACGACAGTTTCCGGGTGGAATGGATCGAGCGTCGCTATGTCGACGGCGCGCTGGCCGCCACCGAACGCTGGAGCGCGATCCTCACCATCGTCGTCACTACCCCGACCGATGCCGAACGGCTGCGGAAGAACCCGCTCGGCATTTACATCCACGCCCTTAACTGGTCCAGGGAACTCGGCTGATGCGCACCCTCAACACCATCGCGCCGCTCATGATCGTGCTGGCGCCGCTCGCGGCCTGCTCTTCATGGAAGCCGCCTGCCATTCGGTACGACGATACGCCCCGGCAGGTGGTCCTGACGCCGGAGCCTCCCAAGCCGGTGCAGGTGGTGGCGCTGCCAGAGCCCTTGCCGCTACCGGGGCAGCTCAAGCCGATCCCCTACCAGCATGCCGTGCCGGAACCGACGGATCCGCATCAGCGGGTCGAGCGCGCCAACAGTGCGGCGCGGATCCAGCCGACGCGGGCCGGCTATCTCAATGCGATCCAGGTCTATCCCTTCTCCGAGGGTGCGCTCTATCAGCTCTACGCGGCGCCGGGGGAGATCACCGATATTGCGCTGCAGCCGGGCGAGAAGCTGGTCGGTTCCGGTCCGGTCGCCGCCGGCGATACCGTGCGCTGGATTATCGGCGACACCGAGAGCGGGGCAGGGGTGTCGAAACGGATTCATATCCTGCTCAAGCCGACCCGTCCGGACCTGACCACCAACCTGGTCATCAATACCGACCGGCGCACCTATCATCTGGAACTGCGCTCCGATGAGCGGACCTATATGGCCTCGGTGTCCTGGGACTATCCGCAGGACCAGATCGTTGCCCTGCGCGGCCAGGATCGCGACGCGGACCTCACGACGCCAGTCGCCACCGGCGTCGATCTTGACGCGCTGAATTTCCGCTACCGGATCGAGGGCGACGAGGCACCGTGGCGGCCGTTGCGGGCCTTCGATGACGGGCGGCAGGTCTTTATCGAATTCCCGACCGGCATCGCCCAGGGGGAGATGCCGCCATTGTGGGTGGTCGGCCCGCAGGGGGACGGCCAGCTCGTGAACTATCGGGTACGCGGCAATCGGATGATCGTCGATCGCCTGTTCGCCGCCGCCGAACTGCGGCTGGGGGCGAAGCATCAGCAGGTGGTGCGCATCGTCCGCACCGACGGGACGCGGCGGTCATGAGCGAAAGCGCCGGGAGCGGCGGTGCCGAGACACCAGCGCCTTCTGTCAGACTACCGGGCGAGATGCGGCTGCGGGCAACGCGGCCGCCGGTCACGCGGCTGTCGCGTAAGGTGATCCTCGGCCTGTCGGTCATCGCCGTAGCCGGCATCGGCGGCGCGCTCTATCTGGCGCTGAAGCCGATGCCACCGAAGAGCAATGCCGAACTCTACAATACCGGCAATCGCACCACGCCGGACGGGTTGGCCAATCTGCCGGGAGACTATAGCCATCCGCCGCGCCTCGGACCGCCGCTGCCGGGCGATCTTGGTGGGCCGCTGCTCAAGGCGGGCGTGGGCGCGCCCGGCATGGCGACACCGGCGGCGCCGGCCGATCCGGAGAAGCAGCGCATCGTGCAGGAGCAGGAAGCGGCGCGGGTCAGCCATCTGTTCACCCAGACGCAGATGGGGCGGGATATCGCCACGCCCGCGACACCCGGTACGACCGCAGCCCAGTCCACCGGCATTCCCGTCGATCGCAAGCAGGCATTTCTCGATGGTCCGGTTGACCAGCGCACCGTCAGCGCCGAGCGTCTGGTGCCTGCGCCCAGCCCTTACGTGCTCCAGGCGGGCTCGATCATACCCGGTGCGCTGATTACCGGCATTCGCTCTGATCTGCCGGGCGAGGTTACAGCGCAGGTGACAGAGAACGTCTATGACAGCCCGACCGGGCATATCTTGCTGATCCCGCAGGGGGCGAAGCTGATCGGCCGCTATGATTCCCAGATCGCCTATGGCCAGACGCGGGTGCTGCTGGTCTGGACTCGGCTGATGCGCGGGGTCGGGGACTCGATCGTGCTGGAGAACGAGCCGGCCGCCGATGTCGCAGGCTTTGCGGGGTTGCAGGATCAGACCGATAATCATTGGGGTGAAGTGTTCAAGGCCGCTCTGGTTTCGACCATCCTCAGTGTGGGTTCCGAAGCGGATATCAGCGGCGGTAATGGCATTGCTCAGGCCCTGCGCACCGGTGGCTCGCAGGGCCTCAATCAGATCGGCGAGCAGATCGTTGGACGCTCACTGAATATCCAGCCCGCGAATATCATCCGGCCAGGCTTTCCGGTGCGGGTCATGGTGCATCGTGACCTGGTTCTTACCCCCTACGGACAGGAGGTTTCCCGATGACGAAGCTTAGGCTCGGGCCGATCTCGGATGACAAGCCGGTGCGGCTCACCGTGGAACTTCCCGCCGCCGTGCATCGCGATCTGGTCGAATACGGGTGGCTGCTGGCGCGTGACAGCGGTCAGGCCGAGATCACGCCAGCAAAGCTGATCCCTCCGATGCTTTCACGCTTCATGGAAGGGGACAGGGCCTTCTCCAGGGCCAGACGTCTTCGAATCAACGCTGCCGAACAAAATCCCGGACAAAAGCCACGAATCGACCCGTAACCGGGTCCTGGCGATTGGCATCCCAACCAAGATGAATTTGCAGTTGCGCTTTACTCCCGCGAAGTGGTCGGAAGATGACGCCGGGAAAACCCTGTTCCGCCTGACTCTGAACGGCGAGAGTCATGCCATATCCAGCTCCGACAAGCGCGAATACGGATTGCTTTCCTGCTGGATGACTCTCGAGGGTGATGTTCTTCCCTAAAATTTCGAGATAGCGATCCCGCACGCTATAATCGTCTCCCCAGTCCTGAATTAGGAACGTCTCATTTCGTATTTCTTCTCGACTCAGGCTTTTGCATTGATGCAATGGATGATCACTTGAGAGTGCCAAAATCAAATCTTCGCTAAAAAATGGCAGAGACGCTACGGCGTCGGAGTCAATGTATGGCGTAAAGAAAATCACGTCTACAGAGCGGAGAGATAATGCCGATCGCAAGTCTCTAGTGCCCATCTCATGAAAAATTATCCTAACATCTGGATTTATTTTTTTCCAGATGGATAGTGTAAGTTTAAATCGAGTGCTGATCGGAGGCAGTAGCGTGCCGATTTGAATGACCCCGTGATGTCCTGTGCCATACACTTGCGCAAAAGACTTTATTTTATCAAATTCATTAAGAATATTCGTGATTCTATGGAATAGAAAATCACCGGCGGCCGTCAGGCGAACGCCGCCATGATTTCGTTCCAGAAGAGTGAGGCCCAGTTCGTCTTCAAGCTTGTCAATAGCACGGGAGAGTGTCGACACTTTCACGCCACGAGCTTTGGCTGCCCTAGTCAGGCTTCCCGATTCGACGGCGAGTTTGAAATACTCAAGATTTACGCTGCGCATGACGTGATCAGGGCAAGGTTGCGATTTTTGTCGGTTTAACCGGGTACGGCCCCCTGTTTATACAAGCAGGCATCACAACCCGGTTATGATTTCATGCTTCAATCGCAAATGTATAAATTATAATTCAAACGATTTACTTTCTCCGATTAATTTTTTCAAATATACTTTCAATTCGATTGGAAGATGCTGCAACCAGACATCCTCATCGCCGGGATTTGGTAACACATGACCAAACTCAACCATGTCTGTCGCCTCGATATTGTTGAGATAAATCCATATATTTTGTGCGTCGATGCCGGAAATTTCGGCGACATCTGCTAGGATGTTTAGCATCAGCCTCTGGCGAATTTCCGGAGCACGACCGGACCGGATATCAGCGCGTATCCACGCATGGGTATCTTTTGGCTGGCCACCAATGAAACGCTTCTTAGTCGGGTTTTGGTCGATGACTACCTGGACGAAAAATGTGGGAGCGCCGGTTGCCTCATGATGACGTAAAGAAATTGCTTCGGCGATCCTTTTCTGTTGATCGTCTGACAGACTGGCGGCAGGAAAGGAGCATACGTAGGTAGGCATAGGAATATTCCCTCATTATTATTTGTAATTACACAATATCCTATTGATAGCGGAGGGGAAATAATCTCCTTCTATTAAGGAGCACCCATGACGTGGATATGGGCCCATGGTGTGCCAGCGTACATGATGTAGGCACCGGAATCCTTGTGAACAGTCGGCAGGCCCGAGGTCTTGGGGTCGAACGGCCACAATATCATCCAATGAGGACCTATTTTGATGGCTGGTGACGACATGTCGTGTGGATCAGTGTCGCTGCGCTGTGTCGCACCCCCAAGCATATATTCGATACCGGGAACTGACGTCGTCGGATGTGGTTTGCCCTCTTCGCGGTCCTGATTCCACTGAAGGGCAACGGCGTCTTCACACATTGGTGGATCCCCAATGATCGAATTGCTGCCTGGCAAGCAGGTCCAGCCGTTGCGACCCTGACGTAAAATATGCAGTTCGCCCTTCTCGGCGGGTTCGGCCACTGTTGCGTCGGCCGTGACCTGTGGAGGGCCAGCAGATAGTGCTCTGGCTATTTTCACTTCGACAGGTTCTTGGGATACTTTACGGTCGGCCGCAATAGCGTGAAATAGCGGTGCCGAAATAATAGCCAAGGATACGACAAGATTCCGCTTCATGTTGTCCTGCCATTTATTCAATAATAGTATTGTAGAAGAATCCAAAGTCCGCGAATTACATGATCTGTCTTCCGTCATGGATAGCATTGCAACAGAGAACTAGAGAACAATTCTGTTAAAAAGATATGATAAGCTCGGTTATTTTCGCAGTGATAGCCTAACGTATGCGTTTCATGTCTCATAGGACGAATATCCGGCGTTTTCAGCCACAATACAGAGAGATCGCGCCGCGACTGTTGGCGGACTGCGGGAGGAGGTTTTGTCGGACTGCAGCCTTGCCCGAGCCGTCGATCCATGATCACGATAGGCGCTGCCTGATATGGCGGAAATATAATAGAAGCCAATAGAGTCCGCCATAAACCCAAGCGTTGACGGCGTCAGCGGAGCAATGAAGCCCAGCCACTCATCAAGGTAATCATGTCAGCGGAAGCTGACATGATCACCTTATCGAGCATGCGATCCGAAAGGATGCTTCGCAGGATGAGGAGTGGACCCGAGAGCCTACCGCCGTGGTATCTGGCGGCTGGTCGCTTTGCCCTCAGCGCCTTGACGATCAAATCGCTGATTACTTTCGGGGGCGGATTCTTGCCAAGCCGCTTCTGTTCTCTCCGGAACTTGGCCACATAATCGGCGTAAGCGCCGTGGCTCGAGTACCTCTCGGCTTCGTCAGAGGCAATCCCAGCCCACTCGGTCTGGATCCCACCTGGCTCGATCACCACCACATCGATGCCGAAGCGTCGGACCTCGTTGCGCAGAGAATCCGAATAGCCTTCGAGCGCGTACTTGGATGCATGATACCAGCCGCCCAAGGGCGTCGCGAGTTTGCCGCCGATCGAGCTTATATTGAAGATCTTGCCGAACTTTCGCGCCCGCATATGGGGTATGCAAAGTTGTGTGAGACGCGCAGGGCCGATCAAATTGGTTTCAATTTGCCGACGGCCTTCCGCCAATGGTACATCTTCCAGCGCTCCGAATTGTCCATAGCCGGCGTTGTTGATCAGGACGTCGATTTGTCCTTGCTCCCGAATGATCTGCTCGACGCAATTGACGATGGATGCGTCGTCTGTGACGTCAAGGGGGATCACTTTGCCGCCCGCCGACTGGATTTCGGCCATACGGCCGATCCGGCGCGCGGCGCCATAGACCATATATCCCTCGGCGATCAGCCGCAGCGCGAAGTCTTTACCCATTCCAGACGATGCGCCTGTCACGAGCGCGACCTGCCTTTTGGCTGCGTTCATATCCGCCTCCCTGAGGAGATTCCTGCCATCGTGGAGACCTCCTATGGCTTATGAGTAAAAGTCTCGTCCGAACTGGCCCATTCCAGGCCCTCGAAAACTTGGCGTTTGTCGGTTATTCCGTATCCGGTGGAACGTCTGCCAGGCCATTCGGAAAGGTCAGGAGATCTTGTAACGGGGAGCCGGTTTAGCATTTCCAAAGTTCTGCGAGAGGACGCGGCGGTCGACCTCCCACTTGTTCCACAGTTCGACGTCGTAAAGGCCGGGGATCGTGACCAGCTCGCCAGCATCCAGGCCGGCAAGTGCCGCGTCGACGCAGTCTTCGCTGGACATCGTGATCGTAGCAGTCTTTTGCGCGGAGTAGCCTGCGATATCCCAGAACTCTGTTGCTGTCGCACCTGGCAGGACGGTCTGGATACGCACGCCCTTATCCGCCAGATCTTTCTGCAAGGAATGGCCGAAACTCAGAACGTAGGATTTTGAGGCACTATAAACACCGTTCAGCATCTCAACGGCAATCCCAACGACCGACGCGATGTTGATGATTGTGCCACTGCGGCGAGAAGCGAAGCCGGGAGCTGCCGCATAGGCAAGACGGGTGAGGGCGGTGATGTTCAGGTCGATCATCGCCTCCATCTTCTCGACATCGGCTTCGAGGATTGATGCCACCGAACCTACGCCTGCATTGTTCACCAGAACGGAGATCTTCGGATCATCACGCAGCAGCGTTTCCACCTTGGCGCGATTGCCGGAATCGTTGAGATCGGCCGGCAGGATGGTGACGTCGACATTGCTTTCGCCGCGGATACGCTGGGCGACCGTCTTCAGACGCTCTTCGTTGCGGGCCACCAAAATGAGGTCGTAGCCGCGCTTTGCGAGGCGGTCTGCATAAACAGCACCGATGCCTGACGATGCACCAGTGACAACCGCCGAACCCCTCGGAGATGAAGTCGTCATAAAAATCGTCCTTTTGAGTCGGCCCGGAATTGGGCGCTGGACGAAAGATACCGTTGCACGTAAGTGGCGCAAATGTCATATAAACGACAAATAGAGACATAAAGGCAGGCACCATGCGCGATATCGCATTTGTTGTATATCCGGGTTACTCCGTCATGGCGCTTGCTGCCATGACGGCGTTCGAAGTTGCCAATATGGTGTCAGAAGAGCCGCGTTATGAGTTGAGCTTTATTTCCGAAACAGGCGGAAGGGTCCGGACATCTGCCGGCATGGTGCTGGATACAGAAATATTCAGCGACAGGACTTATGACACGTTGATCGTCGGTGGAGCGACAATACCTGTCCCTTCTACGGCGGGACTGGTTACGTTTGTGCGGAATGCAGTAACACGATCCAGACGGATTGCCGCGGTCTGCACTGGAGCGTTCGTGCTTGCTGAAGCGGGTCTCCTAGACGGTCGACATGCAACAACACACTGGCTTTACGCGCGAGACATGCAAAAGAAGTTTCAAAAGATCATAGTGGAAGAAGATCGAATTTTCATCAACGACGGCCCGATCTGGACGTCTGCCGGCATGACAGCCGGTCTAGATCTATGTCTGGCCCTGATCGAGAATGACCTTGGCCAGGAAATCGCGAAAGCAGTTGCACGGAAACTCGTCATCTATCATCGCCGAGGAGGAGGCCAGTCGCAGTTCTCTGCTCTTCTCGAGTTGACGCCCAAATCGGACCGTATTCAGGCGGCGCTTTCCTATGCCAGAGAGAATTTACATAAGCCATTAAGCGTACCGGACCTTGCGGAAGTGGCGCATCTGAGTCCCCGGCAATTTAGCCGGGCGTTCCACGCTGAAACGGGTCAGTCACCCGCAAAGGCGATTGAAAACCTGCGGGTCGAGGCCGCTCGCAACCTGATGGAACAGAGCCGTCACCCCATTGACTTGGTTGCACGCCATACCGGCTTTAGCGACCGGGACCACATGCGCCGCGCCTTTCTAAGAGCTTTTGGGCAGCCGCCACAGGTGTTGCGGCGCCAGGCGCGGCAGCAGCCGGCGGATTATGATGAACTGCTGGACGACGAGGAGTTCACCTCCACGCTACAGTAATCGAACTTGTTCCATTTTTACGTTTGGTTTCAGCCGCCTAATCGTCTCGTGGATGGCTAAGTAGCTATAGACGGTTTCCGGCAATCCAGGAATTTCCGTTTCGCGCTGCAGGACAGTCCATTGCGAGTGAATGGGCCTGGGAAGCTGCCTGTAGCCAGTGCGACGGGCCGATCTCCACGCGGTTCAAAGGCTGGCCCGCCAAGGAGTGACCTAAAAGAACTCTGCCAAGGTCGCGCGGAAGGGCGTCGTAGGTTGCCCGATCAGCCGGGCAAGGTCGCCGCCGTCGTCGAACAACGCTCCCTTCGCCACGCCCGCGTCGGTATCTGACAGGATCGTGGCAAACAGCTCCGGCACGCCGACCCCGAGCAGCGCCGTTCGGTACGCGTCCGGGTCCATGTTCCGATAGGGAAGAGGCTTGCCCGATGCCTCGGCCACGGCGGCAACGAACTCAGCCAACGTGTAGGATGCGTCACCGGCCAACTCGTAAGTACGGCCGGTATGGTCGCCGCTGGCCAATACGACCGCTGCGGCCCTGGCATAGTCGGCGCGGGCAGCGGAGGAGATCCGCCCCGCCCCGGAGGCGCCAAGGAACACGCCGTGCCGCAAGGCGGGTGCGATCCGCCACGTATAGACCTCGGTGTACCAGCCATTCCGCAGCAGCACGAACGGTATGCCGGACGCTTTCAACGCGCTTTCCGTGTCGCGATGCTCTTCCGCGAGGAATAGCGGCGAGGTGTCCGCATGAAGGATGCTGGTATAGGCGATTTGGCCAACACCCGCGTCCTTCGCCGAGGCGATGACATTGCGGTGCTGTGCCGTGCGCTGGCCGATTTCGCTGCCGGAAATCAGGAGCAGCCGGTCGACTCCCGCGAGCGCACTGGCCAGTGTCTCCGGCCGGGCATAGTCGGCCACGCGGACCTCCACGCCCTTGTTGCGGATCGCGACCGCCGCCTCCTTGGCGGGATCGCGTACGCCCGCCACGATGGCGCTGGCGGGCAGTGTCTCAAGCAGTGCATCGATGACCAGGCCGCCGAGATGGCCGGTGGCAGCGCTGACGAAGAGCGTGGGTGCGGTGGGCATTGCCGGTCTTCCTTGTGGTTTGCAATCGACACAAGGTAATTAAGTGAGACCACAGGCGGCGTGAAGGAGGCAGGATTTTGGGACAGGGTGAGGCAAAAGTAACCGCCCCGGCATTCGATGCCACCGTCCAATTGTTCGCCGACCGGCAGCCCGGCCAGCCGGTCGATCCACAATGCCCGGTGCGGGACGTGCTCGATCGCATCGGGGACAAGTGGTCAACGCTGATACTGGGCACCCTCGCCGGGGGTCCGCACCGGTTCAGCGCCGTGCAACGCGCGATCCCGGACATTTCCAAGCGGATGCTGACGCAGACCCTCCGCGATCTGGAGCGTGACGGCCTGATCGCGCGCAAGGTGTTTCCGACCAAGCCGCCCAGCGTCGAGTACCGGCTCACGCCTCTTGGTGTTACGATCCTCGATCCGCTGACGTCCCTTGTCCGATGGGCCAATCAGAGCCATGCCGCGATCCGGGAGGCTCGTCTGGCGTTCGATCAGGCTCTTTGAAGCCACCGGCGAAACGGCGCCGTGTCATCATCATCTGGTTTCCTGCGGTGCCGCATCGATCTGAACCGTTGATTTCCAGCTCCGTCATACTGTCGGGAGACTCTGGTCGATTTCAAGCCGCTTCGGCACGGGATTTCAGGGCCCGGTTCATTTTGATGAACTCGGCCCGAACCGTCTCAACGTCATAGAACCAGAGCAGAACCCCGGCGAACGCTTCGCTCTGGCGGAACAATGTTCCATGGCCGGTTTGCGTGATCTCGAAATCATGGGTCCCGGTCAACAATCCGGGCACCCCCCAGAGGCGGCCGATCCACTGCAACCTCCGGCCCGGCATGACGGTGACGACCTCGGGATGAAACACCATCCCACCATCCGTCTTGCCCCCACCGAGACGGACGGTCAGTCGCTGACGAGGCTCCAGGCGCCCGGTCAGTTTGCGAATGAAGGGATTCCAGGACGGATAAGCTTCCGTATCTGTCAACACCGACCATACACGTTCGGGGGAAGTCGCGATCTCGATTTGCGTGTCAATATGACGTCGTGGATCAGGAAAGTTCGGCAAGGATCCGTCTCCCAAAGACATTGGAATAACTGAAAAAAACATTTTATCGTGTTCTTCATGCCCGCAGGGTAATGCCGCGCCTGGCAGGCAGGATATTGCCGGTTATGACAGATCAACTCTACAATTTCGTATGGATCAGATCGACTGGCATCTCTGGCGAAGCTTTGCGGCAGCGTGCCGCGCGGGCTCCCTGTCGGGAGCAGCACGCGCTCTGGGGACGACACAACCAACAGTCAGCCGTCAGATCGCCCAGTTGGAAGCAATGATCGGCCAGACGCTCTTTACGCGATCAAAGTCGGGGCTTGTGCCGACCGCCCATGCAACCGCCCTGATGCCGATCGCGGCATCCATGATCGATCAGGTGAATACCCTCGAGCGGCTGGCGAAATCGGCAAGTGCTGCAGAGACGACGACGCTGACCATCACTGCCAGCCAGATCACCGGCACGATGGTCCTGCCTTCGATCCTGGCGGCTTTTCTCGACGATCATCCGACGACGCGCATTGCTTTGTCCCTGACCGACGCCGTCGAGAACATACTTGAACGCAAAGCCGATGTGGCCGTGCGTCACACCGAGCCGACACAGCAGGAATTATGGGGCCGCAAGATCGGGACCGTGCCGATCAAGCTGTATGCCCATCGAGACTACGTGCAACGCCACGGCATCCCGCACGACCTCACCGAGCTTTCCCGGCATCGTCTGATCGCGTCGTCCGCCCATTTACGTCGTCTGCCCGAACTGACGGCCCTTGGCCAACGCCCGGCCCTCGATTGCAGCGACGATGTCGGATTGCTGGCAGCCCTGCGTGCGGGCGTCGGTATCGGCTATTGCCAAACGCCCATTGCGCAGGACAACCCGGATCTCGTGCCGGTCTTGCCAGACTATATACCCGCCAGTCTGCCCTTCTGGATTGTTACCCATCGCGACCTCCGCAACGTTCTCAATGTGCGTGACGTGATGCGGCATGTGGGAGAAGGCTTGAGCGCGTATTGCCGTCGCTCGCTATGAGGTCCAATCGGCTCATCTCGCTCCTGCGTCCTACCGCCGATTTGACAGCACCACGGCTGCAAACGAGATGGAAAACCGCTTCCGCCCTCAAATACGGCATACAGCGTCTCGAGGTGTGCAACGTAAAGCGGACTGTCAGAATTATCTGATCTTCATCATCTTCTTCTCGGCATCATGGAGAGCGTGATATCGGGTGGACCCGGCGTCTTCCGGCATTATGAGCGTTTACTCACTCCAAAATGCGGGGGGCACCGTGCGCCACCCCGCGGATGAACGGCCGCTCAGTCTTTGATAAAGGCCAGGATATCGGCATTGATCGTATCGGCATGGGTCGTGTGCATGCCATGCGGAAAACCCGGATAGATCTTCAGCGTGCTGCCCTTGATCAGCTGATGCTGCAGGAGCGCCGCGTTCTTGTAGGGCACGATCTGATCGTCATCGCCCTGCATCACGAGGGTGGGTACCGTGATCGCCTTCAGATCCTCGGTCTGGTCGGTTTCGGAGAACGCCTTGATACCTTCGTAATGGGCCTTGGCGCTGCCCATCATGCCCTGGCGCCACCAGTTGCGGATCGTGCCATCGGAAATCTCCGCGCCAGAACGGTTGAAGCCGTAGAACGGGCCGGTCGGCACGTCGAGGAAGAATTGCGCGCGATTGGCGGCCAGAGCGGCGCGCAACCCGTCCAGCACCGCGATCGGCGCGCCCTCGGGGCTGCGATCCGTCTTGACCATCAGCGGCGGCACGGCACTGATCAGAACCGCCTTCGCGACGCGGCCCTGGGGCTGGCCGAACTGCGCGACATAGCGCGCGACCTGGCCGCCACCGGTCGAGTGACCGACATGGACGGCATTTTTCAGGTCAAGCATCTCCATCACCGCCGATGCATCGGCGGCGTAGTGGTCCATGTCATGGCCCTCGCTCACCTGCGACGAGCGTCCGTGCCCACGCCGGTCATGAGCGATGACCCGAAAGTCCTTCGACAGGAAAAACAGCATCTGCGCGTCCCAATCGTCCGCGCTGAGCGGCCAGCCATGATGGAAGGCGATCGGCTGGGCGTCCTTCGGTCCCCAGTCCTTGTAAAAAATCTGTACACCATCCTGTGTCGTTACGAATGACATGGACTGTTCCTCCGTCTGGTTGATGAAAGGGTTACGTCAGGATCAGCGTGATGAAGGCAGGCGCTGATCCTTTTCATCCGGATCCGGGCATGGTGAACGGCTCGGGCATGTTCAGCACCAGCTGCGCATCCCGAACGACATCGAGCCGCAATGGTCTTGCAACGCCCAGGCCGCCCAGAAGATCGCTCATCGGGCCGCCATGGCGCGACAGGGTGACATCGCGCGGCAGCATTCTCTGCGCGAAGGACAGCGTGTTCGAACGGACAGTCGTCCTGTGCCAGCGCCCGTCGATCTGATGGATCATCGTGTTGGCACCCATATGCGATTGTGACGGTACATCGACGAAATCCGGTGCCGGTGCCCGCAGGGTCAGGTCCGGGGTCCCATCGGGTGCCTGTGTGGCTGCCCGCACTTCGGCTCCAATCGTCACGCTGATACCGGCCAGCCATTTGGGAAGCTGGTAGCATTCCACGCCCCGCACGCGGGCAATCTCGGTCGTGACGGGAAGGGCGAGCACATGGGCGTGGAAACTACGGCGCCGTATCGCTGCTGCCAGTTCCAGCGCGTGCGGACCACATGCGCCGGGTCTGCGGATGACGATGGCGATGGAGGCTTCGTCGTACGGATCGTTGTCGCAGACGGCGTAGGAAAAGAACGTCAGCGCCACCAGGCCGTATCCGGGGCAGGCGCGCAGCGGCTCGAGCGGCTCCGGCAAAATCGCCTTCAGGCGGGAAACTGGCGCCGACATGAGGAGTTGCACGCTGCTGCTACGATAATAGAAATTCGGCGCCCATACGGGCCCGATCCGGGACTCTATTTTCTGCTTCGGGATACGGCGGAAGAAGTCGATGTTTCCCGCCGCCGGATCGCGCGCGATGGCGTCGAGATCCGGGTTGGAGCGGAAACGGTCGTAATAGCCTCCGGCCAGGACCGGTACCTTGTGGCCGCCGAACTCCACATCGATGGTGCATCCGTCCATGTTGGTCATGCCTTGCCGCCAAGGACGCGCATGGTCATACCGGCTGCCGTGTCTCCAGCCTTCCGGAGCGGAGCGCCGTTCACCATCCATGCGCGGTAGGCCCGCGCCTGTCTGCGGCCTGTCAGTTGCGCCCGGATGAAGGCCATGAGAGGCGAGACAAGCGGTCTTGTCGGTCGGCCGGAGGCAAGTCGGACCATCTGGTACCGCACGGCCGCCATGTGCGCCGCCGATGCGAGGGCCTTGTTCTTCCAGCCGATCGGCTTCAGTGCGGGCGCGTCGTCATGCCCCTGCTTCCATCGTTTCGGCAGGTCGGGTTCGATCGCCAGAGCGGTGGCCATGCCCGCCATGGCGATGCCGCTGTCGATCACCTTTTCGGCGACCGCGCGCCGCCGGATGCCCCCCGTCACCATCAGCGGCATGGTGGCGACGGTTATGATCTCGCGGGCGAAATCGAGGAAATAGGCCTCGCGCGCCAGCGTGCGCTCGTCGCGCGCGGTGCCCATCATCGCAGGTGCCTCGTAGCTGCCGCCCGACAGTTCAACGAGATCGACGTCGAGGCCATCCAGCATGCGCACGACGGAGCGGGCATCCTCCGGCGAAAAGCCTCCGTGCTGGAAATCGGCGGAGTTGAGTTTGACCGCGACCGAAAACGCCGGCCGTACCGCCGCGCGCGCGTCACGCACGATGTCGAGCAGCAGGCGTGCCCGGTTTTCGAGGCTGCCGCCCCACTGGTCGGTCCGGTGGTTGGCGAGCGGGGAGAGAAACTGGCTGAGCAGATAGCCATGGGCGGCGTGGATCTCGACGCCGGTGAAACCGGCCAGTTCGGCCAGCCGCGCGGTATTGACGAAACGCTGCTGTACGTCGGCGATATCGGCCGCCGTCATGGCGCGCGGCACCGGAAACATCTTCGACTGCCGGCCGAGATCAAGGGGGATGGCGGAAGGCGCGAGGGTTTCCCGCCCGAGGCTCGCGGGCATCTGCCGACCGGGGTGGTTGATCTGCATCCAGATCTGGCTGCCACTGGCCCGCGCGGTGTCCGCCCAGGTACGGAAGCGGTCAAGATGCCTGTCATTCTCCAGCACCACGCCTGCGGGCCCGGTCATGGCTCTGGCGTCGATCATCACATTGCCGGTGATGACCAGACCTGCTCCCCCCTGTCCCCAGGCACGATACAAGCGAATCAGTTCGTCGGACGGTGCATGATCGGCATCGGCCATATTCTCTTCCATTGCCGCCTTGGCGAGACGGTTGGGAATGACGGCGCCATTGGGCAACGTCAGGGGCGAAAACAGAGACATGGACCGGACTCCACGAGAAACGTTCTGGGCAGAGCCTGACATTCAAGTTAACTTTAAGGTCAAGAGATGATTTCACGGAGGGGGAAGCGTCGTGAAGATCGGGGAACTGGCAAATCGGAGTGGTTTGACGCCCTCGCGTATCCGCTTCTACGAGAGGATCGGTTTGCTGAAGGCCGTGGATCGCAAGGCGAACGGCTATCGGTCCTATCCGGCGGAGGCTGTTACAATCCTGGGCCTGATCGCCCTCGCTCAGGGCGCGGGCTTCAGTCTTGACGAAATTCGTGCGCTGCTGCCCGCCGATCTGGAACATTGGGAGCACGACGCATTGGCCGGCGCGCTGACCCGCAAGGTCGCGGATATCGAGACGCTGCAAGCCCGGCTCGCGCGGAGCAAGGCGCATCTGCTGCACGTCATCGACGAGATCGAAGCCCGTCCGGACGATATCGACTGCGCCACCAACGCCCGCCGGGTACTGACCCGGCTGCTGGGCGAAGACGCTGAAATGCCGGTCGCTTCCTTACGCGCGAAGCAATTCTGAAACCCGGCGCGCGGTCGCTTTGGCGGAAGCCGGGTTCTGCCCGGTGACCAGCCGGCCATCGGTGACCACATGGGGCACGAACGGCAGAAATGCCTTGTCGTAGAGAGCCCCGCGTGCCTTCATCTCCGCTTCCGCGTTGTAGGGCATCTCCTTCGCCACGCCGGCGAGAACTTCCTCGGTCCAGGAGAAACCCGTGATGCGTCGGCCGGATACTAGTAGCGTGCCATCCGACAACCGGGTATTCAGCAAACCGCAATAGCCATGGCAAACGGCGGAGACGATACCGCCCCCTTCCCAGATGGCACGGGTGATGGCCTGCAAACCCGCACTGTCGGGAAAGTCCCACATCACGCCGTGACCTCCGGTAAAATAGATGGCCTCATAGCTGGCTGCATCGATCTCGTCGGGTCGCGCGGTGGATGAAAGCAATGCCATCCGTGTCGGGTCGTTCAGCCATGCCTTTGCGGAGGCATCGAGCAGGGGCCATTTCAGCGCACGGGGTTCCAGCGGTGACGGTCCCCCTGCGGGGCTCATAAGGCGCTGTTCGTAGCCCTGAGCCGCGAAGACATCCCAGGCATGACTCAGTTCCGACAGCCACAAGCCCGTCGGGTGTGACGGGTCGGCATAATGAGCGACGTTGGTGATGACGTGAAGGATGCGCTTGCTCATGACCGGAACGTCCCCAAGATGAATGGGTAGATAGTCTGTAACCTTTAACCTAGGTTCATGGTCAAGCGATCATAAATTCACACGCGGGATGGCAGGAGCGGTGTCGCTTTGAACCGAGAGCCGACATTCCGTCCTCCCGGCCAAAACCGCCTGTCCGTTCAGTGGCAACAAAGCAGACCGGCGGCAGTCGCCCTCAAGGCAGACATCCACAGCTGTTGTGAGGGGCGTCCAAAAGCCGACCTTGCTAAGAGAAGGGTAATAGACCAATTTTGGGGCATTGTGCTCGGTCGGTCTCTGAGCGCGATAGCTTCGATTATGGAGGGGCGAGCATGTCAACATAGCTGTCCTTCAAGAATCAAGCTGCCGCATTAAAAATTTACCCTAAATTCATCGATCAACGGCTTGGAATGAACGACAAGAAATTGCGCATTCACAATCCTTGCAATGGATTATCTCTGTGTCGATATTGTATGGAACAACTGTGCCGGGGCAGATGCGCGACATTGAGGATACCATCAAGGCTGGTGAGCGTAATCGCGACACGATGGTGCTCGTAAGTAATTACTGCGCGAGTGCACGTGTCGAGAAGTTCGGCGGAACAGGGATGATCGAACAGGCTACGGGCCTGCCGATAGGACTTCACGGCATGCGCTGCGATTTCGCACCTGAAGGCGGCATGGCATGCTGGGATCTTCGCGACGCTGTCATCGATTTCTACGATAGGAATTGCATCAGTTGCCAGCACCGTCAGCCCCTGCGGCTGCCGAACCTGCTTGAGATCATTGCTGAGCGCGACCGTGCACGCGCCGCCCGAGAGGCACGCGACGCATTGGACGCCGAGCTGGCGGCAAAAGCACTTGAGGCAAGGAACGCGGTCCGCGCGCTCCTTGCCCCAAACCTTGGTGCGATCGCCCGTACTTTGCTTGACGATATCGGCCTGTTCGACGCCCATCGCACTGCGGAAAACTTCGAACGTGTAACCCAGAGCGCGCGGCTCGCACCCGAGCATTTCACTCCCGAACTGGTGGTATATGTTTCCGGGTTGGCGAAGGACCAACCCTGGTTCGCCGAGGCGGCACTTATCATCCTTGATGCCGTCGGTGCCGATGACGCCGAGATAGTCACCCTGGCAACTACGATGCTTCATCGGGGACATACGGTTCGCTCCGCAGTGGAGAAGCTCCTGCCACGCATTCATGTGGTTTCTGCCGGCGTCATCCCTGACATTGTCGACTCCGCCATTAACCTTGCCGATCCCGACGACCGTGAATTTTTCCATGGCGGTAGTGAGCAGCGTATGTCACGCGATTCCGCGTTTCTCGTGGCATTGTATCAACAGTTTCCCAGTGAAGTGATCGCAGCGATTGAGTGCATGCTTTTGAGTGGCAAGCGGGCATTGGTCGAGCGTGCCGGCCGCGGTTTGCACGCGTTGAGGGGCTCAAACGCGAAGGTTGCGGCGCCCATTTTGCGAACCTTGATGTCAGTCTATGTCCGCGCCCCATCGCTGGTGAGCGACCTGAAAGACAATGACGACCGGCTTCCCGATCTGGCCGAAGCCATGAATGATGCGTTCGACGCCTTGCCACAAGAGGTCGATAGACTGCTCCAATCGCTTTACGAGGGAGCGCCACCCTCCCACCGCGCACGGGTCATGATGGCATACGCGCTCGCCGTCCGTGTCGGATACAATGAGCCGCCAGTCCCCGCCACATCGCCGCGCCATTCCCTCGCACTCCCTCGTCTTATCTGGGCGACCACAGTCGAGCGTGACGATAAGGTTCTCGAAGAAGTGACATCGGCGTTTCGCGCAGGTTCGAGGGGGTTGGAGCTTGTGGTTCGAGAGCAGCTCGATGCGTTCGTCGGCGCACTCTTTCTGCTGGATGACCGACTGGCGGAAGTGGACGCCGAGAAAGGGCAGCCCGGAGATGATTTTCTGGCTACCATGGAGCGCAGGAATAGGCGTTCTATGATGCGCGGACTGATAGATGAATTTGTCGAATGGGCAAGTAAGGCGGCGGCGGGTGACAATGCATCGGTGGCCAAGGTCGTTGGCATGTTCGACACCATTCCGGATGGGCGCGACAATCTTCGTGGCGCGCTGCTAGGCGCGACGAAGGCGCTTTCCGGCGATCTTGCCGGATTGAAGCTGGTGTTGCCACACCTTTATACTGCTCTCGTCGGATCATCAGTGCTGGGCCGTTCTTATGCGGCAACCGCCGTCGGCGAACTCCCATATCGGAGCAGGGCGAATATTCCTGATCTCCTGTTCGAAGCGTTTGGCGCCTTGTTGTGGGATCAATATGTCGCCGTCCATAAGGCAGCGGTGAATGCCTTCCAGCGCGCAACCCTGCCCGAGCAGTTTCGGCCTAACGCAGCCCTAGCGATCCTGAACCTGATTCATTATTATCGAGTCCAGTCGAACGAGGACCAGTTCCTCGCAAAATGCGTTCGCATTCTGTCCGGTATGGTTGATCTCTTTGGCGAAGGAAACGCAAAAGTTAGGCGCTATCTGATCGAAGTCGCAATGGGCATCGAGCCGCTATTTCTGCGCTCCGATATACAGTCGTTGTCCTATAGCCTTGGTTCCGAGCCTGAGTTTGCCAAGCTCGCCGCGCGTATGGTCCCGCATCTTGTCGATCGGCACAATCAGTCCGATGCGGCTATGAACCTCCTGGGTCAAGTGAGTCCTGATGGTTTCAGGACCAGCGCTCAGGCCTTTCATGATGCAGCGATTACAGTGCTGAATGACGACCTTAAGACATCACTTGGCATTGTAGACGCGTTTCTCCGAACGGATATGCTCGACGAGGCTGATGCTCTCGTGACCGCGCTTCTGGAAAATAATGGTGACACGATAAGAATGCGACGTCGTAGGACGTTGCTGCGCTGGCCGCAGCTCGCCCTGCGTTTCGAGCGTGCTGTTTCTGCTCGGGATATGGACGCGATTGGGGAAACAGGTCGCGCCTGGAGCGAGGCCGCTGCAGTCGACACACAGGATCGGGAGGATGAGCGTGAACGTCGTGCTCGCTCAGGCCTACCCTTCTAGGATCGCCGCGATCGAAGCGATCGCCGTTTATCCGGACACTGCAGGCGGCGATGAATTGCGCGCTAGGGCCGAAGACGTGTTGTCTGCTGTGCAGCTTTTCGGATCAGCAACCGCAGCGCAGGACTGGCGAGCGTTCGCGTTCTCACTCAAAATCTTGGGTCTTCTCGCTGACTGGAGTGAGGCGGTGCATAACGCAGCGGTTGATGCTGATCGGTTCCTTCGTGCGGGTCGGCTTCAATATCGCACCTTCGCCGCCGATGCCAATCACTCGGCCTATGGATTGGCGCTCGTCGCTGCGCTTGCCCCGATCAATGACGATCTCGACGTCTCTTCGGTGCCGGCGCTACGTGGCGCGGTTGCACAACGGGAAATGCCCGTCGCCATCTTCGGCATCAAGAAGCGCAATTTCGAACCGCTCACGGCCGACGGGGTGTCTGCCAAGTCTGAAGAGATCGCCGTTGCTTTTCTAGAGTTCATGATCGACGGAAAGCCCGCAGATACAGTGCATAATCTGAGCACGGGACAGGTTCATGATCTAGATCTGACCATTCGGGTGTCGAGGTGGCCCGAATACGCCGAACGGCTCGTGATAGAACCCATGTCAATCGAGCCTCCCAGCACTTGGGATTTTCCCCCTTTTGAGTTCTTGAAGCCTCATGGTCCACCGCCCTACGTGTTTCAACGTCAGGGCCGGATGGCTTTGCACGCCTCGCAGGGGTTTAATGCGAGGCCACTTGAATTCCGTTATTCAGCTGAGTTTCAGCCGCAACCGAAGTACGACGAAGCGATCGTGCTCGCTGGCCAGCGAACGCTCCGTCTCGATGGCACTGACACATCGCGACACCCGCTGACCGGTTATAGCGAGTTGGATATGAAAATCATCCAGTTGCGTGAGAAGCTGCGGCTTGAGCCACTAATTTCGGAAGCCCATGTTCGCGACCTGCTGACTTTGCTTACCCCGGTGGCGAACCTCATGGGCCAGTCGGTGCAGGACAAGCGCTATCCAAAGCCGATCGACGAGGCCATGTTCCAAGCTGATTTTCAGTCCTTTCTGCGCTCCAATACCGTCATTGGCAGTGAGCTTGAGGTTCAAGGTGAGATTGCGGGCGGCAAAGTTGACCTCAGCTTTCGAGGGATTAAGATCGAGCTCAAATCAGAGCGCTCAAAGAGACTTCTCCCTGACGATTGCAAGAAGTTCGCAGAGCAGGCAGCAAGTTACGCAGTTGGAGCAGGCCATCGGATAGCGCTTCTGTGTGTGTTGGACTGCAGCCCAAAGACGACTCCCCCCTTTCCGGTAGCGGATGGACTGACAATCATTACTATCGAATCCGGAACTAGCCCCGTATATGTCGTGAGTTGCTTGTTTCAGGGGGGGCTTGCCCGTCCAAGCGATCTGTCGCGATGAGCCCGCAGGCCTAAAAGACAGAGAAGTTTTTTGATGGCAAATATCAGTATTTGAGCTTCTAAACAGACATTCTGCTTGCCCCCCATAGCGGGCACCAAGCCGGGGCGTTGGACCACTAGCATTCGGCAATTCCACTTTCCCATTCGTTTATGGCCATGATGCTGCGGTTGCTGGCAAGCGCCTCTCGTCGTCAATGACAGTCACGCGGGAGGGAGGATTGCCTGACCAATTCCAGAAGACGAGATTTCTGTCATTTTCCGTCGCTCCCGGGGCAAAGCTTGGGACGATAATGCCAGCCATTCCGCCGGTTATGAGCGTCTTTGCCAGTTCCCATGACGGCGGCGTCTTGCCTTGGTCGGCAAGGTCTTCCCAGGGACAGGCGAGGGCGAAGGAGGAGAAACCGAGATTATCAAGATTGGACGGGTCGGTCAGATCGACGACGGGTTCGCTATCGACGTCATAGGCACAGATCGTGAGAGGCTGCGGCTTGAATGGAAAACCCTGCTGGGCTTCGAGCCAGGCGGTCTCCATGCGCAGTGAAGTATAGAGGGCAGCCGTGCCAACCTGATTGAACCGTCCTCCGTGACGTGCCGCACCATCGCCTGACAAGGAGGTGAAAGACCAGCGGGGATTATGAGCCCGGAATACCCGGCCGGTAAACCTCACGCGTAACCGCCGATCGCAATCCGGTCGAGGTAGCGCCGGACAGCATCGGCGCGTCCCTCCCGGACGAGCGCCTCGGCAGTCTGATCACCGAAGGAGGGCAAAGGTTGTGATCGGTACCAGGCAAAAGCCTGCTGGGCTGAACCGGCCCATTGTCGGACGCGATTGAGGATCTCGACCATGTCGCGCAGCCTCGCCTGTGTGGCGGGGCGACCGAGACGTGCGCTTTTGGAGACGGCATCGCGCGACAGCCCCAGTGTTACGGCCAGTTCACCCCTTGTGATGTGCAGCATATTGCTCAGCCGTTCCGCCGCGATCAGCCCTGATGGATCGAAGGCGTCGGAGAGGAATGTGGTCTCGGACATGACGGCGTGCCTCATACATTGACCATGATATGGGATCATATATGAGGCGGATTGCCTATGACAAGGATTCCAGTTGGATATGCCCATGCGCTTTGGCATGGTGACTCTGTCATGCGGCGAGACGGGGTATCTCGCGGTCCACCAATCGCAAGTATCGTTGGTTGTCTTCCCCCGCAACCATCTGAACTTGCGATGCGAACGCATCACGAACCCCAGTCCGGAAACGGGCTGGGGTTTTCGTTTGTCCACCCGACGCCACCGTCAGGATACCGGCCAGATCGCCCCGGACGTCGATCAGGAGCCCCTTGTCGGACGGGGTGAGGATGATCGCCTCGATCAGCGAGCGGATCACCTCGGCTGCCTCCTGGCGTTTCTCGTCCAGCTCCGAATGCAGCATGTCGTGCAGGCGCGCGAGCTGCCGGTGATAGAACTCCGCCATCTGCGGATGGAGCAGGGGCGGGGGCGCCTCGGCGGTCGCGAGGAAGTCCTTGAGTTCACTCTTCCGGGCTTCGAGCTTCGATCCACGTTCCTTGACCGTCTCGATCGAGATCGCTTCGGAAAGATAGAGATCCATCAGGCGCTGGATGTCGCGCTCGACCCGCTTCAGTTCTGATTCCGCTGCGCCGATGTCGGCCGACGCCTCCATGCGCAGCCGGTTTATTTCGGTGGTGAACGCCGTGCAGAACTCGGCGAACAGGTCAGGATCCATGAGATGGTGACGCAGGGCGTCGAGCACGCGCCGCTCCAGTTCTTCGCGCCGCATATTGGTCCGGTTGTCGCAGGTACCCTTGTTGCGGGCTGTCGAGCAGCCCAACAGTGTGCCGGAGATCATCGAATAGCCGCCACCGCAGCAGCCGCATTTGCTCAGGCCGGAGAACAGGTAGCGGGGGCGGCGTTTCTCGCGGAAATGGTCGGGCGATGATGTATCGCGTGTGTCCCGGCTGGCGCTGACGCTGGCTTGCCGCGCCTTGACCGCGTCCCACAGGTCCTGATCGACGATCCGCAGGTCCGGCACCTCCTGAATCACCCATTCGGATTCCGGATTGGGGCGGGCCTGGCGCTTGCCGGTATCGGGATCCTTGATGAAGCGTTGGCGGTTCCAGACCAGCTTACCCACATACATCTCGTTGTTGAGGATCCCGGTGCCGCGTAGCCGGTTCCCGTTGATGGTCGAGAACCCCCAGGCCCCGCTGCCCGGCGCGGAGATCCCTTCGTCGTTGAGACGGAAGGCGATGGCGCGCGGTCCCAGTCCGGCCGCGAAGTCGCGGAAGATGCGACGGACCACTTCGGCTTCCGCTGGATTGATGGTCCGGTCGCCCCGGATCGGCTCCCCACTGGCGTCGAGCCTGCGCACCACGTCATACCCGTAGGCGTTGCCGCCGCCGGACTTGCCCAGTTCCACGCGCCCCCGCAGGCCGCGATGGGTCTTCTCGGCCAGGTCTTTCAGGAAGAGGGCGTTCATTGTGCCCTTGAGGCCGACATGGAGGTGGGAAACCTCGCCCTCGGAGAGGGTGACGATCCGCACGCCAGCATAGTTCATGCGCTTGAAGACGCCGGCGATGTCCTCCTGGTCGCGGGACAGACGGTCCATCGCCTCGGCCAGCACGATCTGGAACCGTCCGCGCTGCGCATCCGCGATCAGCGCCTGGATGCCAGACCGCATCAGGGATGCGCCCGAAATGGCGTGGTCGGTATACTCTTCGACGATGGTCCAGCCCTGTTTCTCCGCGTGGGTGCGGCACACCCGAAGCTGGTCGGCGATCGAGGCGTCGCGCTGGTTGTCGGAGGAATAGCGGGCGTAGAGCGCGACCTTCATGACGAGGTATCCCTTACGGTCCGGAGCGGCGGCGGTGCTCCTGTTGCTGTGACCGGAACCAGTCCCGTGCCGCGCGGCGTGCCATGAGGCGGACCAGCGCCACCAGACGCGGGTCGGGAGTGTTGGGGCGCAGGACGAGCCGTAATTCGGGCTCGGGCGGCCGATACGATGGGGCAATGGACTGGCTGGCTCTGTCCGTCATCGTTGCTCTCTTCCGACCGTAAGGCAAGGAAAACAGACATACGATCCGGGCAGATGACTGTTATTTCAATGGAAAACGGTAATACGAGAAGGCGTGCCCGCGAGTGCTCCAGAGTGCGGAATCGTAGTTATGGGTGGTCCCGGATAGACGCGCGTCGTACAAATACTAGCGTATAACGGGGGCACGAGAGGGGAGGGCGAGTCATGAACGATGCGGGAATGCCGTTCTTCCGGCGCGCCATTGACTCTTCGCCCATGGAAGCGGCGGCGGGACTGATCGAGTGGGCGAACAGCGCGGCCAAATAAGAAACTGGAGGGAATCGCGGGCATATGAGCGAAGTCGGAAACGAACGAAAATTCCAGTTTCTGCGGAACGGCGATGCCGATCCATTGAAACTCGACTGGAACAAGGGGATCGAGAGCGCCCGTCAGGCGATTTCCGAGGCCATGAACGCCAAGAATATCGCGTTTTTGCTTGGCGCTGGATGTTCCTCCCTGATGAGGGAGGAAAAGGAGCTAGGCATTGCGACCATGGCGCCCTTGGCCTGGGAGTTCTGCGTGGAAACCCTCGATGCGCGGGCAGCGGGATTCTACCGTGATCCGCCTGTCGTAGGCGCTGCCCCGGCACCGTGGCGGCTGACCAAGAGCGAACTCGACTATCTCGATGCGCTCGGGATCGACTTGGCGAAGGACTACAGCCGGAACCTGGAACGCTTGATGGAGGTGCTGTTCGCACAGCGGTTCGTGCTGCGCCAGAGCGAGAATCCCGATCTTCACCCCTACCGCGCTGTTCTCGACGGCATCATAAAGAAGGTCCAGGACTTCCTATGGACCCGTGTCACCCAAGGGGCCTTCGCCACGGAAGGCGACACCACTGTGCGCGATCTCTACGAACGGTTCTACAAGAAGCTGGTCCTACGTGATCGGTCCTTGCCCCGGCCGTGGGTGTTCACGACCAACTACGATCATTTCAGCGAATTGGCGATGGATCGGCTGGGTATTCCCTATGCCAACGGCTTTTCCGGCGTCGTGGAACGTCGCTTCAACCCGGCGATCTTCCGCTATGCCCTGGCCGAGCAGCTCGACGTTGCCAGCCGCAAGTGGACCGCCGTCGATGCGTTCGTCTATCTCTGCAAATTGCATGGTTCGGTCACCTGGACCGAGGACGATCATGGCCTGTTCCCGATCAAGGAGGTCTGGCCGCCGGAATCCACGAGCCAGATGCTGATCTATCCGACACCGGCGAAGCAGAACTCTTCGCTCGGCTCGCCCTACGCGGACCTGTTCCGGGAATTTCAGTCCCGGATCGTGCGCGAGCAGAGTGTTCTCATCACGGCCGGCTACGCCTTCGGCGATGAGCACCTGAACAACATCATCTACCAGGCGCTGACGATCCCGACGTTCCGTCTAGTGATCTTCGCGGCGCCGGATACGGGCGGCGAGATCGCCAAGCTGCGGGCACTGCGTGACCCGCGTATTTGGATCATTGGAGGCGACGGCCCAGCCGAAGGGACGAGGGCGCACTACTTCGACATGATCGTCGAGCATTTCATGCCGCAGCGCCCCAGCGACAGGATCGATGATGCCGTTCGCAAGGTGTTATCCGATCTGGCGCCGAAAATGGATGACGACAAGAAGGATGTCGGGGCATGAGCCACGACGATCGCAAGCGCGCAATCGGCAAGGTGATCTCGGTCGCGGCCGATCGCTTTGTAGTTGAGATGCACGCCGGCACCGACAATTTTACGGTCGTCGGCTTCGACGACGTGCATTATGTGGCGCGGCTAGGGTCATTTTTGATGATCCCGTCGCAGTCGGAATATGTCGTGGTCGAGGTTGTTGGCCTGCGTGAACGCGATGCGAGCACGCCATCTGAGCGGGGCGACTTCGACCGGGCCGGCTCTTCCAAATATCTTGATGTGGTGCCTGTCGGCATGTTGCCGATGCGTGGCGGGGCATTCCGCTTCGGCGTGTCGGTTTTCCCGTCCCTATATGCGGACGCGCTCTATGCGCTGGATGGCGAACTCGACCGCATCTTCGAGACAGAGGCCGCCGTCGAACCTTCAGTCGGCCTGAACGGCGGTGCCTGCGAACCCGAAGGGGCCACGCGCTACCGGGTGCTGCCGATCGGCAAATCGGTGGTGTTCGAGGACTACGACATCAAGGTCCGGTTGAATGAATTTTTCGGCGGCCATGTCGCCGTCCTAGGCAACACCGGCAGCGGCAAATCCTGCACGGTCGCATCGGTCTTGCAGTCCCTTTTCAGCAAGCCGAAGGAGCATTATGCTCGGGGCGCCACCTTCGTCGTCTTTGACGTCAATGGCGAGTATCACGCCGCTCTCGCCGCTTCCGCGAAAGAGGGAGCCATCGGGGTCGAGCGCGTCGTCCTCGACGGCACGGCGGCAGGCTTCCGTATGCCGCATTGGTTCCTGGAGATGGCAGAATGGGAACTGCTCTTGCAGGCCAGCGAGCGAACACAACTGCCTGTCCTGCGGACGGCGTTAGGTCTGACAAGTCTCTTTCATGCCAATACGCCAGAAGCTCTGGCGCTGCGCGAGCACTTTGTCGCCACCTGCATCATTGAGTGCTTTCGAGGGGCAGATGGCGACTCGCCCGTATCGAAATTTCAGCGCGTCGTCTCTCTTCTCCAGAAGTATCCGACAAACGACCTGAATATGGCGCTTCTGAACCGCTTTAATCCTAATTTTCAGTATGGAAATTTTTCAGGAAACAACCAGTCGGCGTTTCTGGACGAAGTAAGAAAAAAGCTCCGGGAAGACGCGCCTTTACCAGCCTATAATCGGACGCCATTCTCTTTTGATGAACTGCACGAATGTCTAGACTTCGCGATTCTCTACGAAGAGGCTCACGGCAATCGCCAAATCCGAGACTACTGCTCGTCCATGGTCACGCGGCTCAGGTCCCTTCAGGAGAGAACAGAATATGCCTTTCTGCGTCATGAAGGAGCTGACGTCCACGCTGCTGTCAGCGATCTGGAATTTTTGACCAACATCGTCGGCTTGCAAAGGGCGGCGGGAGAATCGTTCACCAAACGCAATCAGGTCATTATTATTGATCTCAATTCCGTCGAAGATGAAATCGTTGAGCTGGTCAGTGCGGTAATCGCACGCATGCTTTTTCGGTTTCTTCGCCATGCGGAACCGAGAAACCACTTCCCGATACACCTACTGCTCGAAGAGGCTCATAGATATGTTGCCTCTACGCCGTCCCGCTTTTCTATCGACGCCACCAAGATTTTTGAGCGCATCGCCAAGGAAGGACGCAAATACGGCATGTTTGTGCTACTGGCGTCTCAGCGCCCGAGCGAGCTGTCCAAGACAGTTCTCAGCCAGTGCTCCAACTTCCTGGTTCACCGCATACAGAATCCCGACGATCTCTCCCAGATTCGCCAGATGACGCCCTTCATCTCAGAGTCGGTCTTGAAGCGGTTGCCGTCATTGCCTCGGCAGCACGCGCTGGTGTTTGGGACGTCGGTCAATCTGCCGACGACCTTCAAGGTCAGGGAGGCATCCCCGCGACCGAGGAGCGACGATACCGCCGTCGTCGATCTGTGGTTCCACGAAGAAGGGCGCGCCGCTGACATTCGCCTCGCGCTCTGTCCGAGCGACGCTGCTGCAGCAGCGGCTGGAGAGGAGCCGATGGTGGTAAACGAAGGGCCGGACGATGACATCTTCTGACCATCTGGAGACCTTGGCGCAGACACTGGAAGCCACGGGGGACTACCGGGTGATCCGGCGTCTCAAACCGCGCCCTCGCACCGTTCCGCCTCCCGGTGCCCCGATGCGTCTTGGCTTGGTGGTCGATGTGGAGACCACAGGGCTCGACCCTCAGCGCGACGAGATTATCGAACTCGCTATGACGCCATTCAATTACGGCTTGGATGGTACCATTTTCAGCGTGGGCGATAGCTTCCAGGGGCTGCGTCAGCCGAGCGAGCCTATCGCCCCAGAAATCACTGCGATCACGGGCATCACCAACGAGATGGTGGCCGGACAGATTATCGAACCCGCCGTGGTGGCCACACTCGCGGCGCCGGCTTCGCTCGTCATCGCGCACAACGCCGCGTTCGATCGCCGCTTCCTTGAACGATTCAGCGACGTGTTCTCTACGAAGCCGTGGGCGTGCTCGTGCAGCCAGATCGATTGGACAGCAGAGGGGTTCGAGGGCACGAAACTCGCCTATCTCGCTCAAGCCGCCGGCTTCTTCTACGACCGTCATCGCGCGATGCATGACTGTCTTGCTACAGTCGAGTTGTTGGCAATGCGGCTGCCTCGATCTGGCGTTACAAGTCTCAGCCGCCTCCTGGACGGCGCTCGTGCCGTTTCTTGGCGCATCTGGGCGGAGAACTCGCCGTTCGACCTCAAGGATGTCCTCAAAGCACGGGGATACCGTTGGAACGGCGATCCCGGCCCGCAGCCGCGTGCTTGGTATATCGACGTTCCCGAGGCGCGACGCGAAGCTGAGCTGCGCTTTTTGAGAACGGAAATCTATCGGAATGAATTTGACCCTCTGATCCGGCGGATCGATGCGTATGATCGGTTTTCAGACCGAAGCTGAGCACTGTCGTCCAATACTCTGATGTAGACCGATCTTGCTTGTGTCGATGCGATGTGAATTGCAAAGAGTGTTAAATCTGCTGGGCGAGGTGAAGGTCGAGCGGTTCGACTGGACCGATGGCCTCGGAGACAAGGCGACGCAAATTGCCGGCGACTATGATCAGGATGTTTTCAACGGTGATCTAAGTGTTATGGACAGGATCGATACCGTCATATTGGTTGGGCGGATTATATTAATGTAGAATTTTATTATGAATATAAAGCGTGTGGAAGGGAGGGTAAAATGAAGGATAACAGTAAAGAAATAATTGTTAATTTTCATATAAAAAAATTGGAATCTCTGACTGATGAAGAAATCCAAGAAGAATTCCCAGATCGCGATGGCCGGTGGAGTATACAAACAAAGCGAGCACTACGTAGGTTCCAGACGGAGAAGCTTGATCTCAACGAAAACTGGGCATCCGTAGGTCCAGATTGGACATGTCCCTGTTGCGAACGGTCTAAGTACGATTTATTCCGTCTCTCGGTTAATCAGATTTTGCTTGCCAACCTCCACGTCCATCACGATCATTTAGCCGATTTTTTGAAAGAAAAATTACACCAAAAATTTGGTTCTAAATGGGCACACTGTGTTTCGCGTAGCGGCATTTATCTTGAAGATGTTGGCTCGAAACTGATTGGGCGTTTCGCGCCCTGTTTGGTTTGTGCAGATTGCAATGCTGCGGATGGAGCAGCAAAAGCAGGACTTCCAACATTGCCGAGATTTTTCAGCTTTCGCGTTAGTGAAATCTGTAAGTTTATTCAAGTGTCTCCAAATTCTGAACACAAAGTCAGTCTCAATATTGCAATGGGTATTTTTATTGATGTCGAGAAAGATTTTCAGAAAAGAGTTTTGTTTTTAGATCAGCTTTTCAATATGATTTTATGTGGAGATTTATTTCAAGAGGAAGGTAATGTACGGAGCAACAAAGACATAAATCCTTATAATTATATAAACAATAAATTAATAAAAAGTTTTTACGCTGATTATAAGAATATATCAAATGACATTAACGGTTTTTTGCGACGGTCTTTGTCGAGAGATGGTGTATCTTCAAATTCTCCAAGTAAAAAAGTTACTATTGATATTCCTACTCAAGAGGATTATTTGAATCATGATGGAAGTGGAGGATTGAAAATTTGGCAGGAGACGCCAGAAAGCTGGTCATGTCCATGCTGTTCGAGGGTAAAATTTCAAATACTCAGACGATCAAATAAATCGAAAAAGAAAAAATGGTCTGGGCGAATTCTTAAACACACCCAGTATGTTTTGATGAGTCCAGAAAATTGGGATGACCCGTTGTCGTGGGAGATAACGGGTCAGAATGAAGAAATTATTTGTATGGATTGTGCTAGTGTCATTCCAAAAATAAAGCAAATGAAGCCTGAACTATCTCGCGATGAGGTTTTTTTTCAAATTGAAGATATTCGAGAGCTTGTTAAAGCCTCGCCGCATCAGGGTCACGAGGTAAATTGGGAGCAGGCGGTATTACGTGCTTATAATTCTTTACAACGCACCCCTGCAGTTGATTTTTACAATGAAAAACGGAATAGATTATCAGTATTTTCTTTTATATATGGGCATTTTTCAAAAATATATAATAATGAAAATGATATTGTGTTGGGTGCGGTACGTCAATATTACATAGAAAAAAATAAAATAAATGAAGTCGATGTTGATGATTTTATATCCGATTGTCTAAATGACATTGATTTCGTGAAGTAGAAACTCTGAGTCGAGGTGTGGTGTGAGTAAATCTAATATAACAGATAATTTGAAGGCAGAGTTTAAGGAGGTGGCTAGGAATATTGTATCGAAAGATCGTAATGCAAGAAAAAGTGGGCATTCAAATAACACTATAAATGATATAGAGCGAGCTCTTGTGAAAGCATTTCGCTTGGGGCAGGAGTATATATCATTCGATGATTCGCATAGCTCTCCTGTCGTAAATGATATCATCGACTGGATAGAAATTCCGCCGCGATCAAGAAGAACTCTTGCTGATCTCACGACGTGCTTTAGCCGTATTTACGGCAGGTGCCGAGAAAAACCCTCTCATATTGAGAGAGTTATTTCTGAAAAAGGTTGTGTTTGGAATATAATTCATTGTGAAGATGTTCGTGAGCAACGCCATATCGCAAATGGTAGCGTCGCACCTCTTATTCGAATGGGACTATTGGCACCCTCAGCAGAGAATGCGGAGATTTTCTCCGTCACAGAATTAGGTATAAAAACAAGTAAAGTTTATTGGCATCGCTCTGATCTAAACGATCCAACTCTCCCTAAAATTCAGATAGGATAACTATTTTTACAAATATTAACTCTGTTATTGTGGTGTTGAGGAAGCGGTTGGGCTTAGGGCGCTGCCCCCGGCGCACTTCGTAACGTCTTCCGCCCAGCTTCCTTCGCTGCGCTCCGTGCAGCCGGTTCCCCGCGAAGCCGTCACTCCGTTTGCACCCCCGCTGCTCGCCGCGAGGCAGAGGAACAGCGGGGGCTGTTCCCTCGCGGAACAAAGGGCAAAGACCATGACCGGCAACATCACCACGGCGACCGATTTCCGCAATACCATCCTCAACGGCGACAGCGTGCAGCTTATGCGCTCACTGCCTCGTAATTCGGTGGATTTCATCCTGACAGACCCGCCTTACCTGGTGAACTATCAGGGCAGGGACGGGCGGAAGGTTCGCAACGACGACAATGCGCGCTGGCTCCGGCCGGCCTTCAACCAGATGCACCGTGTCCTGAAATGGGGCGGGTTCGCTGTGTCGTTCTATGGGTTCAACCGTATCGACCTGTTCGCCGACGCCTGGAAGGCGGGGGGGGTTCCGCATGGTCGGGCATATCGTCTTTCGCAAATCCTATTCATCATCTTCCCGTTTTCTTCGGTATGGGCATGAAAATGCCTACCTGCTTCTCAAAGGCAATGCGCAGCCGCCCGCGAACCCGATCCCGGACGTGATCGACATGCCTTACAGTGGCAACAAGCTGCATCCGACCCAGAAGCCGGTGGCAGCACTTTTGCCCCTGGTGGAAGCCTTCTGCCCGGTAGGTGGTCTGGTCATGGACCCGTTTGCGGGCTCCGGTTCGTCCCTGGTGGCGGCGCAGCATGTGGGGCGCGACTGGCTGGGGATGGAACTGGACCCGGACCACGCAGCCACGGCGACCCGCCGGCTGGCCTGGCACGGGACGGGGAGGGCGGCGGCATAAGCCGCCCCCTTCTTCCCATTACCGGACACGGCCGGAAAATCGCGCCGGTCCCGATGGACCGGCGACAGGCGCGCGCCGATGCCCGGCGCGTGCGGCGCTCGCCGGCGGAGCCGGCTCGCGGATAGTGTGGCCGGAAAGAGGGCGTTTCTGGTACCGGGGCCACAATGCTGCCAGCACAACGCGCCGTGTCCACGGCGCGAGCGGAAGGCGCGAACAAGGGGCGTCCCGGTCACAGTCCGGCGCGCTCCGCGCGCTTTCCTGATCGTGAAAACAGATCAGGAAAGGCCGATGCTATTTCCTGGATATTCCTGAATCGTTTCGGCATGTGTGTGGTGTTCCTTCTCATGGAAAGGACACGATCCATGCTGCTCGGTCTCAGTATTGTCCTTGGCTTCGCCAGTATCGGTTTCCTGTGCTGGCTGCTGTTTCTGTGTGCGCTCTATGCCGCGCCGCTTTTCGTGGCGGCGATGGTCTGCACCATGCTCTATTACCATGCCATGATGTCTGGCACTCACGCCATCCTTGCGGGCATCGCTGCCGGGATCATGGTGCTGGTGTCCGGTCAGGCGATCCTCGCCTCCTCGCGCGATCCCGCCCTGCGGGTTACGGTGTCCACGCTGCTCGCCCTGCCGGCCGCGCTGGCGGGGTTTGGCACGGCGCTGGGCTTGTGCGGCATGGGCGAGATGAGTGCCATCCCGACCTACCTTTTCGCGACGTTCGGGGCGCTGTGCGTGGGCGGAGCGGCATGGGCACGGCTTTGCGGCATCCAGCCCGCGTAAGTCCACGGTGTCAGAATAGCTGATCCAGCCAGGTCCAAAAGGTCAGCGTGGGGCGTTTAGTCCCCGTTGGGCGGCTGCTGGCTGACCAGGGCATAGGATAAAGCAGCGCCTTTCCTTCTGCGAGAGATGCCCGCCAGAGACCCGACCGGTATGAAGAGGCGATCAGCTTCATTACGGATACCGCATGTCGTTCTGTCGGCGTGACCGGCGGCCCGGCGTCAACTTTCGTCTACTGATTTGGAAGGGCAGGGAACATGGTACCGGCCAGGAGGTTATCCCGGCGACGGATACGGTTCTACCTGTATGCTGTCTGGAAACGGATATGTCCCTGACGCCCTGCGCCCCTGTTACGGAACACGACGGACTGACCTGTCTCTCCACAGGGCTGACGTCGCCGCACACCATGGCCTCTCGATATGGCCGATCTGCCCGAAGACCGGCTTTGCCTCGCCCGGCTCTGGCGCAACGGCGGCCCGCAACTTTCTTCCCCTGGGCTTCGCCCATTCCGCGCGGAACAAGAAAGTTCCGTGCCGCCGTCCTCCGCGTTGCTCCGGCCTGCAAGCAGGTGCGCCGCCGGTCGTCTCCGGGCTGACGATGGCCATCGAGGCCACGGTGGTCGCGGCCCGATACAAGCGAGGAGACAGGACAATGATCATCGGTTCATTCAAAAAGGTCGGCGAGGGTTACGAAGGCGAAATCGTCACCCTGACACAGAAAATCCGGGGGATCCGCTTCGTGCCCGAAGCCAACCGGGCCAGCGACAATGTTCCCAACTTCCGGGTCCAGATCGGCAAACTTGAAGCCGGAGCCGCCTGGATCAAGCACACCACGGACTGGCGCGAATATCTCAGCGTGAAGCTGGACGATCCGACCCTTCCCGGTCCGATCTTCGCCAGCCTCTTCGAAGAGGAAGGTGGCGCCTACAACCTGGTCTGGAGCCGCCAGCGTCCGCGTAACGGGGACTGACCACCCCACACTGGCCCTTCCTGGCTCAGCCGGGAAGGGCTTTCCCCATCGCCAGGCGGCCTGCGGCCTATCGCTCCTCACTGCCTGACGCCACGGTCGCGGCGACATGAGTTTCGTCCAGAAGCGCGGCCGGCCGCACGTCCAGCGCCTGTGACGCATGCCACAGTGAAAGCAGTGTCGCGTTCTGGCGCCCGGTCTCGATCCAGCTGATATAGGCGCGGTCCACGCCCATCCGTTCCGCCAGGGCCTCCTGGCTGAGACCGGCGGCGCGTCGCAGGCGCCTCACGTTCGCGCCGAAAAGTCCTCGGATGTCCATCCGCAGGATAGGAACGATTTGTGTATTATCGCGCTACGTATTATAATACACGGATGGTTTCTCTCCCACCGGAGCGATGCGCCGCAGGTATCACGTGATGCCGGAAAAACCGGCCTTTCACGCCCACGCGGCCTGAATCCTCCATCTCCCTCTAAATGATCCCGTTCAGGCCGGAGATTTTCGGGATCACCTTCCTGAGTCTTCGGGACTACCCGTTCCGGTTCAGCACCGGATACTGGGTCGAATCCATGACATATCGGGGGAGGGGGGCGTGCCGACAATCCGGCCGTGGGATGCAGCACCCCTTCGTCGCGCCTTCGCCGGGCTCGACCCTGCCGGTTTCGCCCAGGAATGGCTGCGACATAATCCGGCCTACCGGCGCGATCATGCAGCAACCATGACGATGGGCAAGGTTGACGCCGAGGTATGGCGCGCCTTCGCCCGTCGCTGGGGGGTGCGTTTTCCCTGTCGATCCTGATCTCCCCGCCTGGCTTGCCCCTGCTTTCTGGGATCCTGATGTTGCGCCGGAGGTCGCCGTGCGTGGCGATGGGGGTGACATCCTGTCCCGCCTCGCGCCATATGCGCTGGCACGATACGACGGTTCCGATGGCGTCCATCTCGTGCTGGACAGTGCGGCGGGTCCGCTGCGCATCGTCATTATCGTCGATCGGCAGCCCGGTGCGCCAGGAACCTGGTTCGTCATCGATGACAGCCATCTCGCGACCCGTCTGGCCTGCGTCGCGCGCTTCGGCTGCCTGCTTGCCGGCCAGATGCCCGGTCCTCTTCCCTCCATCTTGCGCTTGAGTCCGCAGCAGAAACTCCGGCAGATCCGCATGCTCTGCATCGCGGAAGGCCGGCGCATGGGCGTGGCGGTCCGACGGATCGCGGCGGGCATCTACAGCGAGCGCATCCTGCATCTGTCCCGCAATGAATGGCGCGCCAGTTCATGGCACCGCGCCTTCTACCGCGATCTCGACGGTGCCGCGTTCTACCAGAACGGCGGTCACATCGCTCTCCTTCAGGGGCTGAAGCAGGGGGGTGACAGTCTGGCGGCCTGAACTTTGTCATCCCTCCCCAAGCCAGATTCTCCGGCAGCGTCCTCCCATGAGCCGCGATATTCCGCACGCGGCCCAATCCACCGGGAGGAAGACCTCATGCGTGTCCAGCCGACACTGCCACCGCGCTATCTGCGCACCCCGGACGCGGCCAATTTCGTTGGCCTGTCGATCCGTACCCTCGAAAAACACCGGAGTTGCGGTACCGGTCCACTCTACCGCCAGCTTGGCGGCCGGATCGTCTATGCCGTGGAAGACCTCTGCGCCTGGGCCGATCTGAACGTCAGGCTGTCCACGGGTGACGGTGGCGGCATCCCGATGCCGTCCGATCCCCGCGCCTACATCATCCGCTTGCAGGCAAAGGCCCGCAAGGCACAGCGGAGTGCCGGACGATGATGCCGGCCGCTGACAGCTGGCGTCAGCCCGACCGGCGCTTTGTGGTCACGGGGTCGGCACGGCCCCGTGACATTCGTGATCTCATGGGGCGTCCGTTTTTCGCATTGGGAAAAACGCCGCGTCTTACCCCAATCGATTATCAGGCGCGACATATCGCGATCATGGTGCGGGCTGAAAATGCCGGCGGTATGGCGACCGTCTGGGACGTCGATGTTCTGATCTGGCTGACCGGGCAGATTGTCGATGCGTTGAACCATGGATTGTGGGTGTCACGCCATGTGCGTTTCACGCCCTGGCGTCTGTTTCAGGACCTGGGCTGGGCTTCCGGACTACATGAATATCATCGCCTTCGCGGTGCATTGGAACGGCTGTCCACGACAACAGTCATGACGAACATCCGCCAGGGCGCTGACTGGCGGGAGAGGCCGTTCACGTGGATCAGTGACGTCCGGATATCCCGTGACGATGGCGTGGCCCTGACGCTGCCGGACTGGCTGATGGAAGCCGCCTGCGATCGCTCGCGCGTGTTGAGTGTTGATCCCGCCTATTTCTGTCTTCGTGGCGGTCTGGAGCGATGGCTTTACCGCCTGGCGCGCCGCCATACCGGGCGACAAAAGGAGGGATGGCGCTTCGATCTGGCGGAACTGCACGCACGCTCAGGCAGCCTGACCCGGCGTCGCGATTTCATCGCGAAAATCCGCGCCATTGTCGTCAGCCAGATCATCCCCGGTTATGCGTTTCGCATCATTTCTGGCGGAAAACTGGGGATTTTATGCGCTGTTCCAACGAGTCAATTCACCGAGGGTGTGGATAACGATGTGAAACATGTCGTTGGATCAACGGCGCATCATATCGTGGGAACGGTGGCGGATTTATCGTGGGATCATTGGCGAAAATCGGCGCAATGCATTGTTTTCAAAAGCGGAATCAGCCCCGTAACTTATATAACTAATATAATAACTTATTATGTAGGGGATTTCAGTCTTTCGGACACCTTCCCGATAGCTCGGTCGGGGTATGGAAAAAAGACTCGGGAAGCGGTCGCGGATCGCCTGGTCGGTGTTCCGTGATCGCGCGTTCTTTCCGGCCGGACGACGCTGTCCTCACCACAGTTGAACTGACGTGGATCGAGAAGCGTATCGAGCACTGGATCCGGTTTGGGCACCCTGTCGAGGATCGCATTCTCGACCGTCGGCGCAGGCTGATGAGCTTCACGCCGGAGAGCGTGTTCGCCTTCATCCGCTGGGCTGCCAACGATTTCGGCACCGTGGTGTCCTGCATCGACATCGTGCGGGCCGTGGACGCTCGGGAAGCCTGCCAGACCGTGCCCTTTGTACGTCCCGGTGGCGAGAGCCTGCTGCGCCAGAGCGGCTGGCCAAAGGTGCGTCGCGTGCTGGAGGCGATCGACGGCGTGGAGGCGCTGGGAATTGATCCTGCGGCTGCCTGTCCCGATCACTGGCGGCATCTGCATCACCGACTCACGGCAGCGCAGGAGCCGCGTCCCTACACGCGCGAACGGCATGAAGGATGGTTACGCCGGAGGGCCGCGTCATGACCCGGCGCGCCTGGTTCTTCGCCACGTATTTCGCCGTGCTCGGCGTGGGCGCCTCGCTGGCGTTTCATCCCACACCGCGCTGGGTCTGGAACGAGACGGCGAGCGTTCCGGTCGGGCTTTATCGCATCCAGCCCACCACCCCAGTCCGTGTCGGCGACATCGTCGCGCTCCGCCTGCCCGAGCGCGAAGCGACGCTGCTGGCGTCACGCGGCTACCTGCCGTTCGGCGTGCCGCTGCTCAAGCCTGTGGCAGCACTGGCGGGGCAGAGTGTCTGTCGCATCGGCGTCCACGTCACCATCGACGGTAAGGCGGTCGGCGACGCGAAACCCGTCGATCATCGGGGCCGCAAGCTGCCCGTCTGGCAGGGCTGTCAGCATCTCGGGCTGGGGCAGGTTTTCGTCATGAACGCCGCTGTGCCAACCAGTCTGGATGGGCGGTATTTCGGTGTCCTGCCGATGGATATCGTCATTGGCCGTGCGGTGCCGGTTCATGTCCGGACCGGTGAAGCCGAGCCACCACCGCCGCATTTCGCTCCCCTTCCGGAACCGCCCGAGCCGATGCGGGAGCGACCGCTTCTGGCGCCGCCCATGATGCCCATGAAATCCGGTGAACCACCCATCCAATGATGGTCGCCAGCCATTGAATTTTCATACACCCGAAAGGACTTCTCTCATGAGCCAGATCGGTTTTTTCACCCGGACGTCGGATGGTTTCGTCGGACGGGTGCGCACCCTGTCGCTGGACGCTGAACTGACCTTCATGCCGGCGGAAAACAATGGTGCGGAACATGCACCCGATTATCGCATCCATCTCGGTGAAGGCGATTCAGCATTGGAGATCGGTGCCGGGTGGAAACGCACCGGGGAACGTGCTGGCGAGTATGTTTCCGTTGTCCTGGACGATCCCTCTTTCATGCAACCGATCCGCGCCACGCTGTTCCAGGCCGGGCGCGGCGGGCGTGAGTGGCAACTGGTCTGGAACCGGCCTGCAAAACGTCCGGGAGGTCGGGAATGAACACCCGGTTTTTCATGTCCGCCGGCGTGTTGGCCGTGCTCGCGCTGCCGCTCTCGCCCGTCCCTGTTCATGCCCAGGATTTCGACGATCTGGTGCGACAGGCGGCGGAACGGAACGCGATCCCGGCGACGTGGGTGCGGGCCGTCCTCCATGCCGAAAGTGCCGGTGATCCACATGCGGTTTCCGCCGCCGGTGCAATGGGGCTGATGCAACTCATGCCGGACACATGGAAGGATGTCCGGCGAACGCTCAATCTGGGGGCCGATCCTTTCGATCCGCACGACAATATCGCGGCTGGTGCAGCCTATCTGCGATGGCTGCACGACCGCTATGGCGATGCGGGGTTTCTTGCCGCCTACAATACCGGACCTAGTCGCTATGACGATCATCTGGCGACTGGTCGGCCATTGCCTGCCGAGACGATTTCCTACGTGGAATTCGTCACACGGCTAATGAAAAACCGATCGTCTGACATTCATCTGCCCGTTTCCTTTTTGTCCTTTCCAACTCGCTCCTGGGTGACGGCCGCGCTCTTCGTTTCAGGCCAGCCCGATGCGTTTCGGGGCACCACGTTACGTCATGTTTTTGCTCCCGAGAGCCTTTTCGCAGGGCATGCCGGGGGTAGGTCCGACATGATCCCGTTGAGGGGATCGGATCAGATCCGGTAAGGCGTGAAAACCCCGGAAAGCCAACAGAAAAGGGAGGGCTGGATAAAAGGCCGCACATCGCGGCTCGGTCGGGGTGGCTGTTTTCCGGGGGTTTTGAAGTCTTGTCGCGAGGTGCATCGATTTTCCGCACCTCGCGGCAAGGTGTCATCTCTTTGATCCGGCGGGAGCTTTCGCGCAGTGCAGGGCTTTTTTCATGAACAGAGATGAAGAATTCCGGGTCCAGCCAGGGCGTATTCGCCCCACCCGTGCCCGGCAGGCGCGACCCTTCGTGACGCAGGTGCTGGCGTCGGTGCAGCGGGCCGGTGGCAGAGTGTCTCGCGCCGGGAAAATTAGTGCCGGGCGTCGCTCCACCTTCGGGCGGGGCAGGGCCGCCGCCCATGCGGCCAATCGCCTGCTGACCAGCCGTTCACGGGGCGTCGTCATCAAGGCCCGTGTCGTGCGGCACGCGGCTCGTGCGACACCGCTTGCGGCGCACCTTCGCTATCTCCGTCGCGAGGGGGTAACGCGGGATGGTAACGATGCCCGTCTGTTTGGGAAAGACAGTGACGACATTCGCGCCTCGGACTTCGCGGAACGATGCGATGGCGACCGCCACCATTTCCGCTTCATCGTCTCACCGGAGGATGCGCCGGAGATGTCGGACCTGCGGGCCTTTGCGCGAGATCTGATGGGGCAGATGGAATCTGATCTCGGCACGAAACTCGACTGGGTTGCTGTCGATCACTGGAATACAGCGCATCCCCATCTGCATGTCATCGTCCGGGGCGTGGCGGAGGATGGGTCCGATCTGGTGATCGCACGCGATTACATCCGCGAGGGCATGCGCGCCCGTGCACAGGATCTGGTGACGCTGGAACTCGGACCACGCACGGATCACGACATCCACCAGGCGGTCGAGCGGCAGGTGCACGCCGACCGCTGGACTCAATTGGACCGCCAGCTTCGGAGGGACGCGGGGCAGGATGGCGTCATCGCTCTCGAACGCACACCGGGCGAAACGCCGGACGCCTTCGCCACCGTGAAGCTGGGCCGGTTGCGCCGTCTGGAGACTATGGGGCTGGCGCATCAGGTCGGGCCGGATCGCTGGCGCATGGACGAGAGTGCGGAGGCAACCCTACGGGAGATCAGCGAGCGCAACGATATCATCAAACGGATCCACCGGGGCCTTGCGGAACAGAAGATCGATCGTGCCGCGTCCTCCTGGGTAATGGCCGCCGAGGATACCACCGATCCCGTCATCGGCCGGCTGGTCGATCGTGGTCTCGACGATGAGCTGCGTGGCACGGCCTATGCGGTGATCGACGGGATTGACGGACGCACGCACCATGTCCGCCTGCCGAACCTCGAGGCCGCTGGCGATGGGCCGGTCGGTTCGATCGTCGAACTGCGGCGTTTCAGCGACAAGCAGGGACGTGACCGTGTCGCGCTGGCCGTGCGCTCGGACGTCACGCTGGAGCGGCAGGTGATGGCGGAGGGCTCAACCTGGCTCGACCGGCAGGCCATCGCGCGGGAGCCTCTTGCTCTCTCGTCCACAGGGTTCGGTGCCGATGTCAAAGAGGCGATGGAAAAACGCACGGATCATCTGGTGGAGCAGGGGCTGGCCAGCCGCGACGGCGGGAGCATCCGTTATGTGCGGAACCTGATCGGCACCCTGCGTCAGCGGGAATTGGACGCGCTGGGCCGGAACCTCGCCGGGAAGTCGGGAAGCCCCTTCCGGCGGAGTGACGAGGGCGATCCCGTTGCCGGCACTTATCGTCAGCGTTTCAACCTGGCGTCGGGCCGGTTCGCCATGATCGACGACGGGCAGGGCTTCGAACTGGTGCCGTGGTCGCCGTCGCTGGAAAAACAGCGCGGGCGGGAGGTGTCGGGAATCATGCGCGGCGACGGGGGGATTGACTGGTCGTTCGCGCGGAAACGGGGTTTGGGTCTATGACCGGGAAGGGGGGAGAGCGGAAAGTCTGCTTCTGGAACGCAAGTAAGGTCCTCGTATGCTTTCTCCCTACAGCCTTCGTGAGCGTGCTTCAACATCCATAAAGCTCGTTTGCAAGATGGCAATGAATAGGAGATAACCTGTTAAAGAGCAGTCAATCATACTGACAACGATGGAGCGGCGAGATTGAAGCAAGCAGATAAAAAGAGGGAACGAGAACGAAAGCTTCTACTTCTGACACTTACACTGACAATGGCGGGAACTCTTGCGGGTGTTGTTGCATTGAGCTCTTTTTTCACACGAGAGACATTTTCCCGTGTGAGATCAGTTGACAATCCCCATAATCTTGCTGAATTAATTCCTGTGGTAGCCGCATTAATGGCAACTGCGGTTGTTATGATTACTGCTATTCCAATGCTGACTCGGCAAGAAAAAACGCAGAGTAGTAATAATGTTTCTTCTACGCCAAACAGAGAAGTCGAAGCAGGAACCAGCTCCCCTCTTATTGATGGAACTTCACCCACACCGTTCGAAGTTCAACAACTAGCTGGTTACTATTCCCAGACGCTTAGTCAATCCAGAATTAGTTTTTGGTTTAGCCTCATTTTCGCGGCAATCGGGTTCATGATCATCGTTGGTGGAGCAGCACTCTATACAGACGGTGGATTAACCGCATCAGCAATTAAAATAAGCAGTGGGATCGTAATTGACGGTGTCTCTGCCCTATTTTTTGTACAATCTCGGCGTTCTCAAGAAGCTATGTCAACTTTTTTTGAAAAACTACGTAATGATAGACAATTTGTTGAAGCCAGGGCGATTTGCAATGAAATATCAGACAATAGATCCAAAGATCATCTAAAAACAATTCTTGTTCTTCATTATTCAGGACTAGATGCGAAATCAGTAATAGAATCTCTGCCTGATCGAATATTGTGTCATGATCGCTCTAGTGGTAGAAATAATTAATAATAAAACACAATTTATATACACAATAAATACAAATGGTAGATAACCGCATTATTTGGTTGTATTGAAAATAACAAATACTTCTTCTCATAATAGGTAATTTATTTTATTATCTAGTTTAAGACAAGAATGTCTCTTGTATATTTTTCTTCCATTGGGCAGGCATTTGGTTTTTTCGGGGGACGGAAGCTCTGCTTGGATATCGCAATAATAGGAAGCTGACATTGCCTTTGCGTAAAATATTCTTTTGACGTACTATGTGCATGCTTAAAGATGCTGCTCAACTCTACGATATCAATTGAGTGCGCGGTAAGAACCGTGCTCATGAGGAGCGTATAATCAACATATCTGGTTGCTTTATACTGGACAGGCGATTAAGTTTCGCAATAGAATAAAAAAACCTATAAAAAATATAGGTTTTTTTATTTATTTTTGTTTAAAAAAAATCCCGTGGATGATATTTTAATAGCTCTAAAATAACAGAGAGATTAAATATATGACTAAGCCGGATTTTACTTATCAACACAGCGAATATGGTCTAAGCAAACTTAGAGGAAATGAAGTCCAGGAAGATTTTCATAGAGACGAGCATTATATCTCTTTGGAAATTACCGACTTCAAAACTATTCACAGGCTATCAGAAGGTCAAGTCGAGGTAATAGAAATTACCGGAAATTCGATTTTCACTAGCAAGGTTTTCGTATTAGATGGCTCATCTCTGTCTTCCGATTGCATCCTAACGATTAGATTAATCTGCTCAGGTGACAAGGAAAATAAAAATAAAGAAACAAGAGGGAATGTGAATGGAAAAAATATTTCTATAGATTTTGAACTACCTTACAGTCCATGGTATAATACACTGTTCTGTCTTCCAGATAAAACAGAAAAAATCACAATTAAAGCAAAATCACAATTGTATTATTCCCATAGAGAAAATTTTTCAATAATAATAAGAAATGATAATTTCAAAACAATATCTGTAACTGAAGTCGAAATTCACAGATAATATTGACTTTTCTACTCCGCATTTCTATCCCGTGACTGATCTTCCCCCACCATTTTACGGGATTGGTCATGGGATGTCCTAAACTCGGTCTTTTGACAGGAGGCTGGCGAGTATCGCCTTTCGGGAAATTATCATGACCGACATGGGGCATGGCTCTGGGAGATTGTACGTCCGGGATGTAGGCGATTACTGCCTGTGTCTGCTTGATTTCTGAAGTCGACCGGCCATTAGAGAAACCGGTGAAGGAAATGAGGCTCAGTTCTCAGCAAGTAGATCAATATCTTGCTGGACGCTGTAACGGCTCGATGAACATAGCCCAATATCTCTCAGCACCGCCTTCGAACGACAGTTTGCCATTGCCATTGCCATTCTGGTCGCGGGAACTCATACCGAGACATTTCAGATATAATGACTGTTCGTCGGCTTCTACCGTCATGTTTTCATTGAATGAATTGTTATAGCTCTCTGTGGAACAGGAATAAGCGATGCCGTTACCCAAATACGCACCGAGAGTAATCTTGCATTGGCAGACAATCTTGCCATCCCGATATGCGACTGCGGTGAATTGGTTCGCGTCAATCCTACGAAAAGTACCAGTAATGCCGGGATTACGCTTCTGCAGTTCCTCTAAGGAGCCTTCAAAGAATTTGGCAACAAAATCAAAGCCATCATGAAGAAAGCTGTCCTTGTCTTGGTCCGTGAATCTCTTGGTCACGCGCAGGTTGCTGGATCGAGGTAACGAGGACGCGGCCGTCTGAGCTGAAGGCCATACGGTCGCCATAAGCATTGGCGATTTGACCCCGGCCTTATCTCTAGATTGTGGCAATCGCTTCGTAGCTTCACGGACTGCCTTTGCTACTTCGAGAAAGGCGGAATCGATGTTGGGCCACGTCATTATGGGTTTGCCGTCGGTCGGGACGCCCAATAGTTTGCCGAACGGGGCCTCATGCCAGTCGCAGGGTCGAAGGATGACGGGGATGACGATTGCTTCGCCTGCCTCATGCCGCTGCATGGCACGCTTCATCTCGATGTTGTAGCAATAGTTCGACGCTAGAAAGTCTGCACTGACGAGAAGCAGGATGATATCGTCAGTTTCAATGTGCCAGTCGATTTGATGGTCGATTTCCTGTCCGGCTCCAATGCGCCGGTCATGCCAAGCGTTGATAATACCTTGGTGCTTCAGGACGGCCAGATGCTTTTCCAATTGATCGCGCAATGCTTCGTCTGCATGACAATACGAAAAAAACAGGCTCGCCATCCTTTGACCTCCAATTATATCAAATCCCCAGCTCAATACATAGTGCTCAGACAATCAGGTATAAAGTATGAAAACGATTTTTTCTGGGAAGACCTTGATGGCTATGGATCGGAATGCATTGATTGAAGTGGATTACACTGCCTGAGATGAAAGCGGACAGAAATTCAGTATCGACTTTCAAGTCCGCGTTTCTGCTTTTGGCAGCTACAAACATCAACTGTTCTTCGTTCATCAGTCTCATTTTAACGATGAGAGCTTTCTCGGTCTTCCATTGGAGAGAGCGTTTCTAGGCTTCTGGCACGTTTCTGAGGGCAAGAGTTCGATGATACTGCTCATTTAGATTATCTCTCGCTAAAAATGCTTCCTCACGAGTAGGATAGACATCTGCACGGGGATTACCTGCAAGTCCTGCAATTTGTCGGGGACGCCATTTTGTTGGAAGATCATTGTCTTCATAAAATTCGTGCAGATACCACTTCCCTGAAGCCGGTTCATAAACCGGCCACACAGCTAAAATATTTGCATAATCTCGCTTTTGTTTTCCCCACTTCTGCATAATCACACCTTTATCTTCTAATCACGATCTATTCAGGTTCTAGATCATAGAGTGCAGCCAAATTTTCAGTCATATCTATGACATCAGATGTCAGCTAATCGGCTCACTCGCAATATCTGCCAATGTCCTATATGCAGGCGTAAGCGGCCCAACCACTCTCCCTAGACTCTCCAGTACGACCTCGCTGTCGAACTCAGTCAAGCGAGATGCCAAAAGAACAAATCATCCCGTGGGCCGCTTTCGCTCAAATTTAGATGCGATTGTGTTACATCCAAAGGCTTACGGCAAAACAAACAGTAGCAATATCCAATCACCGGATACGACGTTGCGCCCACGCCTCTCTCATCACAAGTTTACTCTTCGTACCGCTGTTCGTGATACATGAGACGAGTCTCGCCTTTCAACTCAGCCGTCATGACGTGCATGTCTGGACGGATCGAGAAGGCTTGGGACTGATCCCACCAACGAGCGTGGACCAGCAACTCGAAACCATTCGGATCGCGATAGCTGTAGTCCCAGCTTTGGCTCATGCCCCTCGGCTTTTCCTTACCTTCCATGCCAGCCTTGGCTGCAGCCTCGGGCACGGCGTAGATGTTCTTTTCGGTCCAGGCTCGATCGATGATGGCGACAAAGCGATGATAAAGTTCGAGAGCAGTCGGCGCTGTCACAGCAAAGCTCCAATTCTCATACGCAAAGCCTTTTGCTGTGATACTAGCAATTCCGTATGCAAGCAATTCGCTCATCCGGAGTCCATGAACTGACGTCCGCATTTTGGCAGCCCCCGCCTCTAGGCAAGGCGGCTTGGGAGCGGCTGTTCTGTCCCAAGCGCGATCCATCGCCGTTCGCCTAACAATGTCGGCTTTCGGGCAACCACCATCACCACTTCTATGTCTGCCTCGAGGGCGTCTGCCGCCTGTCCGCTTCATATTCCTTGAGCGGCTAGGCCTTGCCCCTCGGTTGTGCCGAAGGAAGAAAAGTCCGAGGAATACAGTGGCGAGCCAAAGGAAGAACGGTATGTCGAGTGCATTTGAAGGGAGACCTATCACATGGGTAAGACGTCAGACTATCGCCGCGCAGATCAGGCGAGCTTCATCCGCGCCGTGTCGAACGACTTCAATGCCAGGCACGTCGCGCTTGGCGGTCAGCTCAATCCGCGTGGGCGCTTTGCCAACCAATCGTCATTTTTTGAGAAAGCCCATGTTCACCCAAGCGTAGATATAGGGACCAAAGGCGACATAGACGTCTCGATCTTTTTCTTTCCTGGCAGCGTTCCCGAAATGACCTTGGATTCTCTTAAGGGTGCAATGCAAGATGCGTTCACTGGTCAGGGTGTTCGGAGAAGGCGTAGGAATGGCGGCGTAGGACTGGTGCTTCCGATCGCCAGCTCTGGTGATTTTTCTTTGCCAGGACTAGTTGAACAGACATCGGACACCCTTGCGCGCCTCATTGAGATTGCACGGCCCATCATCGACACCGACGCTGCTCCTGAGGCGGTTGCCGCGACGGCAGGGCGGAACCCGCCCTGGTCGCGTGACGAACTCATCCTTGCCTTTGAGTTGTATGTGGCTATGAGAAAGTCTCTCCCAGGGCCTCGCTCTGTGTTTGTCATGGACCTCAGTAAGTTGTTGAATGGGTTCCATGCCGCTGTAGGGACAACTAGAAACGCCACACTCCGGAATTCGAACGGGGTAGCGATGAAACTACAAAACTTCCGCCGTTTTGAACCGAGTAGCGATGGAAGTGGCCCCAAAGGCCTCAAGGGCGGCAACCGGCTGGAAGAAGAGATCTGGCAGACGTATGAGGCTGATCCCGACAAATTGAAGGCAGTCGCAAACGCAATTCGAGCCGCAATCGCAGACAGCGTGGGTCAGGGACCGGACAAACTGGTCGACGTCCTACTAAACGAGGGTGAGGATGCCCCTGAAGGAAGGGTTTTGACTGTTCTGCATTTAACGCGCGAGCGTTCGCGTGCTCTAGTCGAGAGCAAGAAGGCTTGGGCGCTTAGGCGCTACGGCAGGCTAGTATGTGAGGGGTGTGAGTTCGACTTCTCAGCACACTACGGGGACAGAGGCCAAGGCTTCTTAGAATGTCATCACACGCGGCCGGTCCATACTATGGTCGAGGGCGATAGAACCAAGCTGGAGGATCTCGCACTCCTTTGTGCCAACTGCCACAGGATGGTGCACGCAAAACGGCCTTGGCTAACAGTTGCAGAACTGCAAAACCTCGTGCAGGCTATGCGCCTGAAACGGCAGCTTTAATCATTTTCTGCTACGTAGCAATCGAGCGGCTTACGACCGAACTCTGCCGCGCGAGGTCGTGATACTCATGTCCGCTATGCGGAAAGCTACTCACAGGCACATGTGCCTGCCATGAGGGCGACTGCCGCCTGTCTGCTTCTGTATCACTGAGCAGACAGGCAGAGATCATAGGGGGGAGCAGAAGGTCCGGTTTCGGATGGAAACTTGAAAAATCGGACATTCAAGACCGCGAAATAATTATAACTACAATTCCCACTCGATTGTTTATAGATATATAAATTTCATATTCACCAATCTATTATAAAGTAAAAAAACGACAATATCATGATTTATACGATACTTCGAACGAAAGGCCAGGAGACGCTTCCTTTACAGCTCAACAACAATTTGCCAGAATGCAGGTCGACGCTGGAAATATGGTCGGCTTTCGGACATTTCTGCCGTTCCCTCGCGACTTAGCGATCGGCAAGTTCACTCAATACCGGTCATTCATCACTCTGATCCGGCGGATAACTAGGAGCCAGTAATTGCCGAGCGATGTCGCCAAGTTCATGACCGATAAGACACGCGCAACAGAGCGCGAGCGGATCCTACATCTGACTGCGGCTAGGGATCTCAAGCTCTACGCTGCGAGTCACGGCGCGCGGCTCCTGATCACCGATCCGGAGCTCGATCTAGATGGCTACGACTTCGCGATGTCGAGCGAATTTGAATCAGTTTACGTCCAGAGCAAGGCGACGCTGAAGAAAGGTGGCGCTCGGTCCTGGGATGTACGAGCAGCGTTGCTCAAGCCATCATTCTACAACCGCGACCTGATACCCGCGCTCGACGGATACACTGCTTGGGGAATGGGAATCGGCGGAGATGGCGGTGTTCTCTTGCATGTTGTGGACCAAGAGGCTTCGAACTTGAAAGATCTACGGATCGAATATCGCTATCTTGATGTGTTCTGGCTCATTGCTGTTGCGATCGGCGCGACGATGAGGTCTGCCCGAAGCAGAAGCCGCGCCTTGGCTCTTCTCAGGCAGATTCGCGACGCTGAAACCAACGACAAGATTAAGCTGAAATTTGGCGATTTTGCGCGATTACCAAGCGTGGAGTCACTCGCGGCATTGCGTCTTCACATCGGTGTAAATAGCAACTGGGCCAGTATCGGGCGTTTCAAGAAGGAGCTGACCGATCCATCCCCCCTGCCAGAGCCTGTGCGACTTATCTGGCCGGGCATTCAGGCAGTGCTGTGACTTCGATGTGAACGCCGCATCGAAAAGGATCGTGTGAGCAAACGCCTCAAAACGCTCTCTGCACGACAGCCGAAGTTCAGTCGCAGCGTGAACGAATGACCGCTTCCAGGATTTAGAAGGGCCGCATCGAACGGCTGGAGCGAGGGCGATAGCAGAGAGTCTGGTCCCGGCACGGGAATGAAAAAAGGGAGAGGCATTTTTATGCATATTGAGCGGTTAATTTGTATGTTTCCTGCGGTCCAAATCAAACCGAAATATCCACGATCTTATTAGATCAGACGGGGAAAGAGATTTTCGCGGCTTCCTTGATTAGCGTGTCGAGTAAAATCTGTAGCTTTGCAGAATTGTAAGTTCCATCGCGGAATACTTCATCGGTCTGTTTATTGAAATGACGTGAATACGAGTCTTTGAACTCTAAAACTCCATGCCAGCCATCGACATTCTCTCCCCTCTTGTTCCATTTAATTTTTGGAGGTCCGTAATTTGGAAGGTTGAGGTCAAGATAGCATTCGATCGCCGCGGCGCGTCCATTGATGTCTGCTGAACTCTCCCCATCGGGACCGCAGACGGGGAAGGTGCTAAATTCATCTAAATCCGGCAATCGCATCGAGCGCATGTTGTTTGGTAGGCATAGACATTGGAGACGTTGGAAACCCTGCCTTCCTTCTACGTCATTGTCGAAAATAAAGAGAATTTTGTTTTGGATATCGATACGCATGAGCCCTTCGGCGAATTTTACGAGGCTACTCACACTCCAAAAATGATGTGTGTTCCTCACATCAACAAAATTAAAGAAATCGGCAATATCCGGATGAAAGATTGTGAGCGATCTTTTGATAATTGTCGTATCCGATGAACCCTCTGTCGCTATCAACACTTTCTGGGGTCGTCGTGCGTTCGGCTGAAAATCGTGAATGCTAGCCCAGCCGTTACTAACAAGAGGGCCAAATTCCCAGGATACTTCAATATCCAAATTCTCGGGATTAAGAGCGAAGACTTGTAGCATCGATTCGGCACTTAAGATGCAAATATATGATGAAAAATAGCTTCCTTCTGAGTAGTATAGATTATCCAATTGATCGCCAGGCAGTCGTGAAAAATCGTCAGCATATACGGCGAAGCGACCCTGTGCAGCTCTCTCCCAATCTTGTGTTTCGTCTTCGATATACTCGTCGCTCATTGAACTGATCGGATAGCGACAGGCAAGCAAGCAGAAATCTTCGAAAGTTAGGAAAGAACTCTCATTATCCCGCGGAGGTACCGCAGAACCGGCAATAACAGCCTCGTACTCCATTCGCGCAGTATCCAACGAATGGTTCAACAATTCTAGGCGTGGAACTATCCGACGCAATGTCCGTACGAATACCATCCCTGAAATTTCCCGATCTTCCTCCTTTTCAGGATTCTCAGAATTGTTGTCGTTATCTATCTCCTCAATTCTACGTTGAGTTTGATCTCCTTCCTGAAACAAATGCCCGAAATCAATGCCCATGTGGTTTTTGGCGTAGGACAGCGAGATCCCGCCAACCATCAGATTGATTTCCGTGCCCATGCTAGCCCTACTCGTTCTTCATCCGTCCACAGTTTTGCGCGAACATAATGACTTGTCGAGCGCCACGCAGGGCGATTTGTTCGTCGATGTCTGCTCTAAAGACCGAACGCATGAGTGCGTTTCGTCCACCATGAAGGGCGTAAGCGGAAGTTCCGCGCCCCTCACGCTCTGCTGACCAGTTCATCCAGCGCCCTGGTGATCATGTCCTGATCGCGTTCGGGCAGGACGCCGACGGCGGCTCCAAGCCGCGCGGCGGGGATAGTCGCCAGGTCGAACGGGTTGGCGAAGACCTCCTCTCCCTCAACATGGAGATGCGGCGTCAGTGAATGGTCCGGCGGCGCGCTGCCGGACCGTTTGACGAGCGGCATGACGACGCGGCCCAGGCTGCGGTCCAGACGATTGCTCTGGATCTGGACCACGAACGGGATATCCCGGTTCCGGCCAGGGTTTCGGTAGATCGTGAATTGCGGCATCGGATCAGAGCGTCGAGAATTCGTCGCTCAGGAAGCCGTGCCGCGCGTGCAGATCGTTCACCGCGTCGATCACGCCGTCGAGCTTGCGCTGTTCGTCCTCGCGTTGCTGGCGTGCGGATTGCAGGTAGTCGCCCAGTAGGGTCTCGACCGTCGCCGAAAGATTGGGCGTCACTTCCCGGACCTGCGCCAGCAGATCGGTGTTGAGCGACAGATTGACCGGGCGGCGGGGCGCGCTCCGGTCATAGGAAACGCCGAGGCTGGTGCGGCTGGGCATGATCCGACTCCTTATGCGCATATCGTGCGCACGATATGAGGATGCCGACGCCAGACCGCAACGCGCAAGTATTTTTTCGCTCCTGCCCCCTCCGGTACGATGGGTACCGGATCATGCTTGCACGCGGGAAAATCCCGGTTCTTCGCTGTCTCCCATGACAAGTGGAGGCATCGATGGACCAGCCGGGAACACGTATCCAGTGGGGGCAGGCGCTCGTGGTCCTGTCCATGATCGTGCTGTCGTGGTGGACGGCGACACAATGGACGGCCTGGGAACTGGCGTTCCAGCCGGAACTCGGCCGACCGTGGTTTATGGTCCTGCACCGCTGGCCGGTCTACGCTCCGCCGCTGTTTTTCTGGTGGTGGTATGAGTTCGATGCCTACGCACCTGCGGTCTTCGCGCGCGGCGCCTGGATCGCGGGTTCCGGTGGGGTGCTGGCCTTCGCAGCCGCCGTGGCGCTGTCCGTCCATCGCGCCCGTGAGGCGAAGCGCGCCGCGACCTATGGGTCTGCCCGCTGGGCCGAGGTCGCGGAAATCCGCGCGGCGGGGCTGCTGGGCGAGGACGGCGTCGTGCTGGGCCAATACCGCCGCAGCTATCTCCGGCATGACGGCCCCGAGCATGCTCTGATCTTCGCGCCGACACGCACCGGCAAGGGGGTGGGTATGGTCATTCCCACGCTCCTGACCTGGCCAGGCTCGGCCATTATCCATGACATCAAGGGCGAGAACTGGCAGATCACCGCAGGTTTCCGCGCAACTTTCGGGCGGGTGCTGCTGTTTGATCCCACCAATCTGGCGTCCTCGGCTTATAACCCGCTGCTGGAGGTTCGGCGCGGGGCGTCAGAGGTTCGTGACGTGCAGAACATCGCCGACATCCTGGTCGATCCCGAGGGATCGCTGGAGCGGCGCAACCATTGGGAGAAAACCTCCCATGCCCTGCTGGTCGGCGCGATCCTGCATGTGCTCTACGCCGAGGATGATAAGACCCTCGCCGGCGTAGCGAAATTCCTCTCCGACCCGAAGCGGTCGATCGAGGCGACCCTGTCCGCCATGATGCGGACACCGCATCTCGGGAAAGCGGGGCCACACCCTGTCGTAGCGTCGGCGGCGCGGGAACTGCTGAACAAGTCCGACAACGAGCGTTCGGGTGTGCTGTCCACCGCCATGTCGTTTCTCGGCCTCTATCGCGATCCGGTGGTGGCCACCGTGACCAGCCGCTGCGAATGGCGGATCAGTGATCTGCTGGAGGGTGAACAGCCTGTCTCCCTGTATTTCGTTATCCCGCCCTCGGACATCAGCCGTACCAAGCCGCTGATCCGCCTGATCCTCAACCAGATCGGGCGTCGCCTGACAGAGGATTTGTCAGGCCGCGCGGGGCGGCGTCGCCTGCTGCTGATGCTCGACGAGTTTCCCGCCCTCGGTCGACTGGACTTCTTCGAGAGCGCGCTGGCCTTCATGGCCGGCTACGGGATTAAGGCGTTCCTGATCGCCCAAAGCCTCAACCAGATCGACAAGGCGTACGGTCAGAACAACAGCATTCTCGACAACTGCCATGTCCGAGTATCCTTCGCCACGAACGATGAACGCACCGCGAAGCGCGTGTCAGACGGGCTGGGGGTGGCTACCGAGATACGGTCGCAGAAGAACTATGCCGGACACCGGCTGTCGCCCTGGCTCGGGCATCTCATGGTCTCGCGCCAGGAGAGCGCGCGCCCCCTGATGACGGTGGGCGAAGTCATGCAGCTTCCGGCGCGGGATGAGGTTGTTATGGTGGCGGGCTGTCCGCCGATCCGCGCGCGGAAGGCGCGGTATTTCCGGGACCGCCGCTTTGTCGAGCGCATCCTGCCGCCACCCGATCCGGCGCAACTGTCACGGCCGGTCCGGCCTGATGACTGGAGTGGCCGCGCGCTTCCTGCCACCCCGCCGCCGGAGAAAATGTCGCCGGCAGCACCCGACAAGCCCGACGATGCCGACAGCGATGAATCGCTCGGCACGGGGCGGAAATGGTCGCGCGAGCATGATTCGGCGGATGCTGGCCAGCGCAGGGCGCGCACCGCACCTGACCTGTTTGGTGAGGAACCGCCACAGGATCCAGAAGCGCGGGACCGCGCCGACCTGACGCGGATCGCCCGGCGGGCGGGACTCGATCGCGGCAACGATCTGGGGTTGTGAGGGCATGATGAGAACATCCCCGAAGAAGGCGCGGCTGTCGGTGTATCTGGAACCGAAACTGCTGGATGCCCTGACCGCGCACGCCGCGCGGCGCGATCTGTCCCTGTCTCTCGTGGCGGAAGCCGCCATCGCATCCTTCCTCTCGCCCGATGCCGATGAGCGGCGGGAAGCGGCAATGAGTCGCAGGCTGGACCGCCTTGACCGGCAGGTTGCCCGCATGGAGCGGGATCTCGGGATCTGCCTTGAGACGCTGGCTCTGTTCATCCGCTACTGGATGACGGTCAGCCCGCCCTTGCCGGAACCGGCCGCAGCCGCAGCGCGGGCACAGGGGGCGGAACGGTATGAGGCGTTCGTGGCTGCCCTTGGCCGACGACTCAGTCGGGGGCCATTTTTCCGGCAGGAGATCCCGGAGGATGTAACTCCCACATCGGAATCATGATGTCCGCAGCCAGCAAGTAAAAACCGCATCCGTTACGATCCTGTACGATCGCAGGAAAATGCTGTTGAAAACGGGAGAAAACAGCACTCTCTAATGATCCCCGTTGTCGTCCGGAGAGGCCGGATGATCCGTAAAAACGGGGATTCCCATGGCGGTTACATCGATTGAAAGTGGTGCCCGACAGCGTGGCATGTCCATGCTGCGCACGGCGATGGGACCGGCGATTGCCCGGCATCTCGCTGATCCCGCGATCGTCGAAGTGATGCTCAATCCTGATGGGCGGCTGTGGATCGATCGGCTGTCAGAGGGCATGGCCAACACTGGCGAAACCATCACGCCCGCCGATGCCGAACGCATCGTGCGTCTGGTGGCCCACCATGTCGGGGCGGAGGTGCATGAAGCGGCACCGCGCGTCTCGGCGGAACTGCCGACCGGAGAACGCTTCGAGGGACTATTGCCGCCTGTGGTGACGGCCCCGAGCTTCGCCATCCGCAAGCCTGCGGTCGCGGTGTTCACCCTCGATGACTATGTCGCTGCCGGAATCATGACGGAGGGGCAGGCGGTGTTTCTGCGCCGCGCTGTTGCGGAGCGGAAAAACATCCTGGTCGCCGGCGGGACATCGACCGGCAAGACGACGCTGGTCAACGCCCTTCTGGCCGAGGTTGCGAAAACCGATGACCGTGTCGTGCTGATTGAGGACACGCGCGAACTGCAATGCACGGCATCCAATCTTATCGCAATGCGAACAAAGGATGGTGTCGTGACCCTGTCCGAACTGGTGCGCTCTGCCCTGCGTCTGCGTCCCGACCGTATTCCGATCGGTGAGGTGCGTGGGGTCGAAGCACTCGATCTGGTCAAGGCATGGGGCACCGGCCATCCGGGTGGCATTGGCACGCTGCACGCCGGATCGGTACTGGCGGCCCTGTATCGTCTGGAACAGTTGATCCAGGAGGCGGTGGTCACGGTGCCACGCGCCATGATCGCCGAAACCATCGACGCCATCGCGGTCCTGTCCGGACGTGGCACGGCACGCCGCCTGTCCGAACTCGCCACCGTGGATGGCCTCGATCCCGTGACGGGCGCCTATCGCATCCGTCCGGTCAACCTCTCTTCTCCCGAAACATACAGCTCTGCCAATGGAGAGTCATCATGATTCCGCCTTCACGTCTGCGCGCCGTGGTGTGCGCTGTCGCACGTCCCGACCGGCATGTGCCGGATCTGCGTGTGTTCGGAACGTCCATGCTGCTGTCGCTTGTTTTCGCGTCATCGGCATGGGCGTCAGGATCCAGCATGCCGTGGGAAACGCCCCTGAACGAGATCCTGGAATCCGTGCAGGGGCCGGTGGCGAAGATCATCTCGGTCATCATCATCACCGTGACCGGCCTGACCCTGGCCTTCGGCGAAACATCGGGCGGGTTCCGTCGCCTGATCCAGATCGTCTTCGGACTCAGCATCGCTTTTGCAGCGTCCAGCTTCTTCCTCTCGTTCTTCAGCTTCTCGGGCGGAGCACTGATCTGATGGCGGGATATGACGATGACGCGGTGGCGGGCTTTCATGTCCCGGTGCATCGCTCGCTGACCGATCCCATCCTGCTGGGTGGGGCACCCCGTGCCGTCGCCATCGCCAATGGCACGCTGGCGGCAGCGATTGCCCTCGGTCTGCGGCTGTGGCTGATCGGGGCTGCCTTCTGGATCGTCGGCCATGGGCTCGCGGTCTGGGGGGGGGCGAAGCGCGACCCTTTCTTCATTGAGGTGGGGCGGCGGCACCTCCGCTATCCCGCCTGGCTGCGGGTATAGGGAGGGCAGGGCCATGATGTCCCTTGGCGAATATCGCAATCGTGCCGCGCTCCTATCTGATTTCCTCCCCTGGGCCGCGCTGGTCGAAAAAGGCGTTGTTCTGAACAAGGACGGTTCATTCCAGCGCACGGCAAAAATTCGTGGCCCTGATCTGGACAGCGCCACACCGGCCGAACTGGTGGGTGTGACGGGGCGGTTGAACAATGCGCTCCGCCGTCTGGGCTCTGGCTGGGCGGTGTTCGTGGAAGCGCAGCGCGTCCCGGCCACGCTCTATCCCGAGAGCGATTTTCCCGATGCTGCCAGTCAGATGGTCGACCTGGAACGTCGTGAGCAGTTCGAGGATGAAGGCGCGCATTTCGAAAGCCGGTATTTTCTCACCCTGGTCTGGCTGCCACCGGCGGAATCATCAGGTCGCGCCGAACGTTTTCTCTATGAAGGCAGGGAACGGGACGGTCCCGATCCGCACGGTATGCTCCATGCGTTCGTGGACCGCAGCGACAGGCTCCTGGCCCTGCTGGATGGTTTCATGCCCGAGGCCGTCTGGCTCGATGACGGTGAGATTCTGACCTACCTGCACAGCACCATTTCGACGCGGAACCAGCGTGTCCGGGTGCCGGAAATTCCCATGCATCTGGATGCCCTGCTGGTGGATCAACCGCTTTCGGGCGGTCTGGAACCAAAACTCGGCGATGCGTATCTGAAAACCCTGACGATCACTGGCTTCCCGTCGCGGACCTTCCCTGGAATTCTGGATGACCTGAACCGGCTGGCGATGCCCTATCGCTGGTCCACCCGTGCGATCCTGCTCGACAAGACGGACGCGACGAAGGTTCTGACGAAAATCCGTCGCCAGTGGTTCGCAAAGCGCAAGAGCATCGCGGCCATTGTCCGGGAGGTGATGACCAACGAGGCGTCTGTTCTGGTGGACAACGACGCCGCCAACAAGGCGGTCGATGCTGACCTGGCGCTCCAGTCGCTGGGTGCCGACGATGTCGGGCAGGCCTATATCACCGCGACCGTTACGGTCTGGGATGGTAGCGCTAGCATCGCGGCCGAAAAGCTCCGTCTCGTGGAAAAGATCATTCAGGGGCGGGACTTCACCTGCATGGCGGAAAGCCTGAACGCGGTGGAGGCGTGGCTGGGATCTCTGCCGGGGCATGTCTACGCCAATGTGCGTCAGCCCCCGGTCTCGACCCTGAATCTGGCGCACATGATCCCGCTTTCCGCCGTCTGGGCCGGGCCGGAGCAGGACGGGCATTTCAGGGCAGCGCCACTGTTCTATGGCAGGACCGCCGGAGCCACGCCATTCCGGTTTTCCCTGCATGTCGGCGATGTCGGCCACACGTTGATCGCGGGGCCGACTGGAGCCGGCAAATCTGTCCTGCTGGCGCTAATGGCGTTGCAGTTCCGCCGCTATGCGGGATCGCAGATTTTCGCCTTCGATTTTGGCGGTTCGATGCGGGCCGCGACGCTGGCGATGGGCGGTGACTGGCATGATCTCGGCGGTGGGCTGACAGACGCCGATCTGTCGGGAGAACAGGGTGGTAGTGTCTCGCTCCAGCCTCTGGCGTGGATTGATGACCCCGACGAACGCAAATGGGCCAGTGAATGGCTGGGGCAGATCTTTGTCCGTGAGAGCGTAACGCTCACCCCGGAGGTGAAGTCTCACCTCTGGTCGGCCTTGAATTCCCTTGCATCGTCGCCCAGCCATGAACGCACGATCTCAGGTCTGGTCGCGCTCCTCCAGTCCAACGTCCTGAAGCAGGCAATGGCGCCATACTGCCTCGGCGGTCCTTATGGCCGCCTGCTTGATGCCGATGCCGAGCGGCTGGGAGATGCCGATGTGGTGGTGTTCGAGACGGAGGGGCTGATCGGTTCTGGCGCAGCTTCTTCCGTGCTGTCCTACCTGTTCCACCGCATCGAAGGCCGTCTGGATGGCCGTCCGACCCTGCTGGTGATCGATGAGGGTTGGCTGGTGCTGGATGACGGCGATTTTGCCGGCCAGCTCCGGGAATGGCTGAAAACGCTGCGCAAGAAGAACGCCAGCGTCATCTTCGCCACGCAGTCCCTGTCGGATATTGCCAATTCGCCGATCGCCCCGGCGGTGGTGGAAAGCTGCCCCACGCGCATCTTCCTGCCCAATGAGCGGGCGATCGAGCCGCAGATCATGGCGCTTTATCGGGACTTCGGCCTGAACGACCGGCAGATTGCCATCATCGCCCGCTCGGCCTCGAAGCGGGAGTATTACTGCCAGACCCAGCGCGGCAACCGGCTGTTTGAACTTGGGCTCGGTCCTGTTGCCCTGGCGCTGTGCGCGGCCTCCGGCAAGGACGATCACCGGCTGATCGACAGTGTGCTGGCGGAACACGGGCCAGACGGCTTTCTCCCGGCTTGGTTCGAAGCACGCGGGGTTGCGTGGGCGGCCGACCTTCTGCGTGACGATCGCCGATCGGAGGGCGTGCCATGACGGAAAAATTTTTCCGCATCCGGGCAAAACTTTTCCGTCCTATGGGGCTGTTGGCATCCGTCATGGCCCTGGCTGTTGGTGCCGGCGTCAGTTCGGTGCAACCCGCCCACGCGCAATGGGCGGTTTATGATGGGGCCGCGCATGTCCAGACCGTGCTGATCGCGGCGCGGGAATTGCAGCAGATCGACAACCAGATCACGTCTCTCGCCAATCAGGCGCAGATGCTGGTCAATCAGGCGAAGGACCTCGCCCTGTTGCCCCTGTCGACATTGTCGACGCTGCAATCGACGATTTCCCAGACGACAGCCTTGCTCGCGCAGGCACAGAACATCGCTTATTCGGTGACCTCGGTCGAGCAGCAATACCAGCAGGCGTATACGTCGATTTCGTCGCGGATGTCCGACAGTGCCCTGTTCAGCCAGGCACAGACACGCTGGCAGAATTCCGTCGGTGGGTTTGAGGATGCCCTGAAACTTCAGGCGCGTGTGGTGGGAAATATCCCGAGCGACAGCTCGGCCATGACGCAACTGGTCTCGGCGAGCCAGAGTTCGGCCGGGGCCTTGCAGGCCGCACAGGCGGGAAACCAGCTTCTCGCCCTGCAATCCCGCCAGCTTTCGGACGTGGTCGCGGTTCTGTCCGCTAATGGCCGGGCCACCGATCTGGAGCGGGCGCGGCAGGCGGCCACCGAGGCGGAAAGTGCGGCGCAATACGAGCATTTTTCCCAATATGATGCCTATAGCCCGACTTCGGTTTCCATGTTTGGCAGCAGCGGGAACTGACGGTCATGGCCACTAACGACGTGGGCGTTATCGATACCTTTCTGAACACCTTCACCACCACCATTGATACCGGGTTTGGTCTGGTGAAGGGGAATGTGATCTCGCTGGCAGGCACTCTGTCGGTGCTGGACATTGCTCTTGCCGGCCTGTTCTGGGCGTGGGCGGCGGATGAGGACATCATCCAGCGTCTGGTGAAGAAGACCCTCTATATCGGCTTCTTCGCCTGGGTCATCAACGATTTCGATGCGCTCTCGAAGATCGTCTTTGACAGTTTCGCGGCCCTCGGTCTGAAGGTCGGCGGTGGCAGTCTGGCGCTTGGAGACTTCCTGCGGCCCGGCCGTCTGGCGTCCACGGGGTTTACGGCGGCGCAGCCGCTTTTGGACTCTGTTCACAATCTCCTCGGACCTGTCGCCTTCTTTACGAACTTTATCCAGATCTTCGTGCTGTGCCTGTCCTGGCTGATCGTGCTGGCGGCGTTCTTCATTCTGGCCGTCCAGCTCTTTGTCGCTCTGATCGAATTTAAGCTGACCACGCTGGCAGGGTTCGTGCTGATCCCGTTTGCCCTGTTCAACCGCACTGCCTTCCTCGCCGAGAAGGTGCTGGGTAATGTCGTCTCGTCAGGTGTGAAGATCATGGTGCTGGCGGCCATTTCCGCCATCGCGTCGGTTCTGTTCGCCCAGTTCACGACGTCCTATGGCAGCGATGTGCCGACCATTGGCCAGGCTGTCTCGGTTGTGCTGGCGTCGCTCGCGATCGTCGGTCTGTCCATCTATGGCGGCAGTATCGCCAATGGCCTGATCTCCGGTGCGCCCCAGCTTGGGGCTGGCGCGGCTGTCGGGACCGGCATGGCGGTTGGTGCCATGGGTGCTGCTGCTGCGGTCGGTGTCGGGGCTGTTGCTTCCGGTGGTGCCGCAGCCCTCGGTGCCACGGCGGCTGCCGCGCGGGGAGGGGCCGCGATCGCCGGGGCCGCCACGTCCGCCTATTCGGCCGGAGCCGCAGGCGCGTCTGGCGGCGCGGGCAGCATGGCCGCCGGGATCGGCGCCATGGGCCGGGCCGTCGGCGGGAATGTCGCGAATGCCGTCAAAGGGGCGGCCTCGCGTGCCGGTTCATCCCTTAAGGAAAGTTACGCCGCTGGTGGCCGCTGGGCGGCACGCGGGATGGGCGATGGAGAGGGCGACGAAGGCGGAGATAGCGGACCGGCACCTTCTGGTGGCGGTGGTCCTGCTGGAGAAGGGGGGGGGCGGCCCTACCGGTGAGGGTCCGTCTGGCGGAGATGGTGGCGGTTCCGGCGAACCGCCCCGCTGGGCTCAGAAGATGAAGCGCCGCAATGCCGCCGCCCATGCGGCCGAGGCCGCGCACGTCATCCGCTCCGCCGATGGCGGGGGCGGATCTTCCTCCATCGATCTGTCGGAAAAGGAATGAGGACGATGTTCCGTCGCTCGACCACACGCTACGGGACCACGCCCGAACCCGTGACACCGTATCAAAAGGCAGCGCAGGCGTGGGATGAACGGATCGGCTCTGCCCGCATCCAGGCCCGTAACTGGCGGTTCATGGCGTTCGGCTCCCTGTTTCTGTCCGCAGGCCTTGGCGTAGGGCTGGTCTGGCAATCCGCGCGCGGCACCATCACGCCGTGGGTGGTGCAGGTGGATCATCTGGGGCAGGCGCAGGTCGTGGCCCCCGCGACAGCGGGCTATATGCCTGCCGATCCGCAGATCGCCTGGTATCTGGCGCAGTTCGTCCACGACGTGCGCGCCCTGTCGTCGGACCCCGTGGTGGTCCGGCAGAACTGGCTCCGCGCCTATGATTTCACCACCACGTCAGGCGCGCAGGCCCTGAACGATTACGCGCGGCTGAACGATCCCTTTTCGCGGATCGGGCATGAGCAGGTCGAGGTGGACATCGCCTCGGTGATCCGGGCTTCGCCCGGCAGCTTTCGCGTCGCCTGGACCGAGCGGCATTACCGCGACGGGGCGTTTACCGGCACCGAACGCTGGACTGCCATCGTGTCGGTTGTTCTGCGCCCGCCCCGCGACGCCGATCATCTGAGGAAAAATCCCCTCGGCATCTACGTTTCCGCCATCAACTGGTCGAAGGAGCTGGGCCAATGATCCGTCGTGCTCTTCGTGTCCTGCCGCTGCTGATCCTGCCCCTGGCCGGTTGCGCGCAGCATTACCATCTGCCTGTCATCCACTACGATGACGCTGTTCAGGCCACGCGCCTGCCGGACCCACCGAAACCGGTGCGGGTGGTGGAAGTCCCCAGACTACTTCCCCTGCCGGGGCAACTCAAGCCGCTGCCCTCACGACGCGCGGTCCATACGGTCCCCGAAGTTGCCGACCCGACCGCGCGTGTGACGCAGGCCAATCTGGCGGCGCGCATCCAGCCGACGCGAGCCGGGTTCATCAACGCGGTGCAGGTCTATCCCTACAGCCCCGGCGCTCTCTATCAGGTCTATACCTCGCCAGGCGAGATCACCGACATTATGCTCCAGAAGGGTGAAAAGCTGGTCGGCACGGGGCCTGTGGCGGCAGGTGACACGGTGCGCTGGATCATCGGTGATACCGAAAGCGGGGCAGGGGCGACAAAACGCATCCATATCCTGGTCAAGCCGACCCGACCCGATCTCACCACCAATCTGATCGTCAATACGGACCGGCGGACCTATCTCGCCGAACTGCGCTCCACCTCGGCCACATACATGGCGTCCGTGTCCTGGGATTATCCCGAGGATGATCTGATCGCCCTGCATCGGCAGGACAGCGCGGCCGATGAGGCAGCGCCAGTGGATGCGGGGTTGAATCTCGACACGCTGAATTTCCGCTATGTCATCCAGCCGGTGAAAGGCGGGACACCGCCCTGGCTGCCGCTGCGGGCGTTTGACGATGGCCACAAGGTCTATATCGCGTTTCCGGGCGGGGTCGGGCAGGGCGAACTGCCCCCGCTTTTTGTGCTGGGGGCGGATGGTGGGCCGGAACTGGTCAATTACCGGGTCCGGCAGAACTGGATGATCGTGGATCGCCTATTTGCCGCCGCCGAACTGCGGCTCGGGGATAAACACAGCGAGCAGCGGGTGCGCATCGTCCGCACCGACGGGAGGCGGACATGACCGGGCAGGCGCCCACAATGGGCGAAAATCCAGCGGCTCCGGCCACCGGGGGAAACTCCGTGTCGCCACTGCCCGATCTGCGCTTGCGGGCGGAACGGCCGCGCGTCGTGCGTCTTAACCGCACCGTTGTCTGGGCGCTCGGTGGGGCAGGGATGCTCGCCATTGGTCTCGCACTTGGCTACGCGCTGGAGAACAGCAGCCACAAAGCGCCACCGGCTGCCACCCAGGACACGGATGTGCGCCCGTCGGCTGATGGGCTGGCGGGGCTGCCGTCCGATTATGTCGGCAACGGTGTGCCGAAGCTCGGTCCTGCTCTGCCCGGCGATCTGGGACACACCATTCTGAAGGCGCAGGGGCAGGGGAAAGTCGCATCAGGCGGGGAGGACCGCCGTGCCGCGCAGGAGGTCGAAGCGGCGGTTGCCAGCCGGCTGTTCGTGCAGACGGGGGAACGTGACCGCGCCGGCAAACAGGCGACGCTGCCCGCACCGGGCGCTCCTGCCTCTCAGGGGCGGGCGTCCACTACGACCGGACCACAGGCTGGAAACCTCGCCTTTCTGGAAGGGCAGCCCGATCGCGCGACGACCAGTCCGGACCGCATCGCGCCGCCTGCCTCGCCCTACGTCCTCCAGGCGGGCACGGTGATCGCTGGCGCGCTGAATACGAAAATCAGCTCCGACCTGCCCGGCCAGATCGTGGGCCATGTCACCCAGAACGTCTATGACAGCCCGACCGGGCGCTATCTTCTGATCCCGCAGGGTAGTACCCTGTTCGGGGCCTATAACAGCGGGATTTCCTTCGGACAGCAGCGTACCCAGATCATCTGGACGCGGCTGATCTTCCCCGATGGCGAGAGTCTGGTGCTGGAGAAGCTTCCCGGTGGCGATGCCATCGGCCAGTCCGGGCTGTCCGACGAGGTGAACAACCACTGGGGGCAATTGTTCAAAGCCGCCCTGGTGACGACTCTGCTCAGCGTCGGTTCGGAAGCGGGCACGTCATGGAACGAGAACAATCTGATGCAGGCCATCCGCAGCGGGGCCAGCAACGGGTTTTCCATGGTCGGCAACCGGCTGATCGACCGCAGTCTGAACGTCCAGCCGACTCTCACCGACCGGCCGGGGTTGCCTTTCACCGTCATTCTCGGCCGCGACCTGTTGCTCAAATCCTATCAGAACGGAGGAAATCCTCGATGACAGAGCTGAAGATCAGGGAAATCCCTGACGAGAAACCGGTGAAAATGACTGTGGCCTTACCAGCCGATCTTCATAGTGATCTGCTCGCTTATGCAGCACTTCTTTCCGGTAGCGATGGGGCGGTAGATCCAGCCCGGCTGGTCGCGCCCATGCTCCGGCAGTTCATGATGTCGGACAAGGCGTTCGCCAGGGCACGGAGAAAAGAAAAAGGAGTGTCATCGGGAAAGTAATTTTATGGTCTGCGGGTTTCGATGTATCGGGCGAAGCTCCCGGAACACGGATTTTCATTGTCGGGTCGCCAGACGATCCCGAATTCCAGGTGCGAGGAACCTCCCGCATCCCGGATTTCCGAGATCGCAACGTCATGCCCATGCTGGTCGCGGATCAGTGGCAGCCACGAGGCGGGCAGCAGTGCAACGCCTTCGTGGTTCTGGACGAGTGCGATGATTCTGTTGCTGCCGATATCATGACGCTGGATCTTTGGGCGGGTGCCGGTTTCCCCGAGCTTGCGCTGGATGAGTGCCTCGAAGTCCTGACCCGCGTTGTCGCGTCCGATCAGGAATATTTCATGACGCAGGTCCGCCCAAGACACTTCCGGTTGTGATGCGAGAGGATGACCGGTGGGGGGAGTGCGGCTACGATGCGGTCGCTCCACAGAGGCGTGACGCGCAAAGCGGGCGCCAAGTTGCGTCGAGTGACCACGGCGAAATCGATTTGCCCGCGCTGGAGGCGCCGTAGCAGTCTTTTGCCAGTGCCTTCGGAATAGCGGAAGACGATATCGGGATGTGTGGCGCGGAACTCCGCCGTGAAGGCCGAGAGTCGTCCAGGCAGGACGCAGGTCTGGATGCCGATCAAGATCTGGCCGTTCTCGCCTTTGCCCGTTCGCTGTGCGCGAGTGTTTATGGCGGCCACGTTGTCCAGGATCGTCTGGGTCCAGCGGATGAATTCCCGGCCGAACGCAGTTGGTGCAGCACCGGCCGGAGAGCGGGTGAACAGCCTGACATTTAGCCGCTCCTCCAGGTTGTGCAGGGACCGGCTGACGGCGGATTGTCGGGTGTTCAGAAAACGCGCCGCGCCGTGGATACTGCCGTGCTCGGCGATTGCGCGCACGCACAGCAGTTGCCACAGATCGAATGGCGGGCGCCGCATGGCCTGTAACAGAATATGCAATCAAAGCATTTTTTCAAGCCTCAATAATTTTGAGGCGTTCGAGAAGCAGACCTTTGCACGAACCTCTTCAGGAATGTTTGCTGTCTCAATAAATTCAGGCGCTATATTCGCAGATTCGCACGGATAATCTACCGAGAACATCACGGCATCCTCGCCAAGCTCTTCAAGCGCGGGATAAAATCTCACTCGCTGTGCCACAAGTGACATTTTTGGTAAAAACCTTTGCATAGTCCTCAAAACCCTGAGCCAATGCTCATCGAGTGCTATTTGCCGCATCTTGCTTGCCATTGTGTGTCCTTCCTTGCTTTTGATTTGTACTGCGTCGAGAGCCATCATCATCGTGCCCAGGCCCCGTTAGAAATCTGCACTCACCGTTCCATAAAAAGTTCTCGGAGCTCCTATTTGCAGGGACTGGTAGTCGCCACTAAGCGGATTTCCTGACTCCCCCATGGTCGATACGTATTTGATATTGGTAAGATTGTAGATATTGAATGCGACATTGAGCGCTTTTGCAAAGTGTAATTTCGAGAATGTATAAGAAACTCCAAAATTTTCGAGCCAATAATGACCGACTGCGGTATCATTTACGTAGCTCAGATATCTGTTTCCCATGTAAATTGTATCTATATGTGCATTAATTCCGCGCCACTCATATGCCAATGCCCCTTTGTACATCAGCTCAGGAAAGTTCGGTACAAGTTTCCCTTTTAGATGGTAGGTCGTGCCTCCCGATACTATATTGTTCTCAAACTCTGAGTGGTTGTAGCTAATATTATTAGTTAAGGAGAGCCCCTTTATGGGGCGCAGTATCAGCGTTGCGTCCACCCCGTTCAACTGAACACTACCAACGTTCTGTAACGTGGATTGTACGTTGACTAAGCTTCCCGTTGTGACCGACTGAAGCCTGTTCGAAAAATCGGTCCGATAAAGACTTAACAGAGCGGTAAGAGGCGTTGAGCTATATCGATATCCCACCTCATAGACCCAGTCTTTTTCAGGCTTCAAGTTTTTTTGGATTTGCTTGAACTCGGACTTCGTAGCAACCCCCCACGGACTAAACTGGTTATATCCAGCTTCAGGAAATGCCTGCAAATTCTTGGATATATCAAAAAACAGTTCGTTATGAGGGAAAAATCTCCAGTTTGCACTGAACTGCGGGAGAAACGCGTCAGAGGCGGTCATACTACCACTTGGTCGCTGGCTATCGTCGACACCAGTATACGCGATATCGTTAGCAGTCACGTGACTCCTCGCTCCGATTATCATTGATTTAAAACCGGCGTGCAAAGATAGATTGGGCAATACTCGGTATGTGTCCTGGAGATGGAATTGAAACGTATTAGTGTTGTAGGCGAGGCCCCATGGGCGCGCGAATGCATTCGCAGAATAATTATAGGGATTAAAAGGCTGCCCTTCGCCAAGAATAGGCTCATTGTAAAAAAGACGATCTGTTTGGTACGAATTGTTCTCATACCAGACACCAGCATTAATCAGGTGGTGGGCAAGATGATAAGTGAGATCCTCAGTAAACCCATATCGTCGGACAAAATTACGACCGACCTGCTCCGCCAACGGAGCACCACTAGGCGATGACTCGTACGGATTAGTCCACCACGCAAGGAATGTTTTGTCATGGGCGTAGAAGTTCGTAGTCATTTTCAATTTTTCTGACAGCCTACTCTCAAGATGCAAGCCACCTAAAAAATTCTCGGACATTGAAGGCCCATCATAATATGCCGCATCTTTGGGATCGCTCAAGCCGGAAAACCCAGGGGGATATTTTCCACGTGCAGCATCGTAAGCCGCACCGTAATTTGGATAATAATAATCTACACCCGTCCCCAGTTTATGTATCATCTCCAATGACATGTCAGCGTAAGTCGCCGACTGGTTTTGGTCCCAATCAAAGAATGCGGTAAGCGTCGTCGAATTTCCGAATGGTTGAACAAGTTTCGCGTTTACCTGCTGCATAAAGCTTGATCCGGCCCCCTTCCACTTGTCCTCAGATGTACGTCCATATGACACATAAAATTTAGTACCGCTTTTGTTGAGTACCCCGCTGTCGAGCCGGACGAAAGTACGAAAAGCATCGTAGCTTCCGAACGTTTGAGCAATCTTTCCCCCCATTTTATCGGATGGATCGCGTGAACTGAACTGGACGGTGCCCCCTAAATTGGAACTCGTGGCCACGTCCAAGCCACCGGCTCCTTGCGAAACACTTGCCCCTTGAATATTTTCCGGCGATATCGCTTCGTTGATACTTAGGCCATTATAACTATAATATGATTGACTACCGAGTGATATCCCATCGAGAGTGAAACCAAGCTGGTCTTGCGAGAAGCCACGCATGTAAAAGCTTTGAGACCACGGGTCTGTGCCAAGTGGGTCAGACGAATTGTATGCAACTCCGGGTAACTGGCCTAGAACTTTAAGCGGATTGGTTCCAGGAACCGACATCTGAAACTGCTTCTCAGAAACTCTTTGTAACTGTCTGGTTGACCCTGCTCCAATCACGCTAATTGCTTCTGACTGCGCCGACGTTACCTGTCTCGGTATCTTCATATGCTGTTGGCCAGCAACTGTGTCGCGCGTTGTTTTTTCTTCAGCTGCAAGAGCGTGGAAGGTCCCGTTACATGCCGTGCTGACGAGAAGGCTAACAAGTAACTTTCTATGCATCATATTTCACCCATTTTCAGTGTCCGTTGCAATTCTGGCACGGATATATTGGCAAGAGAGGGTCAGCTCACCGGCATACAGTCAGCACATCAATTAGCTACAAAATAAAATTGCGCAGAGTTGAGGCTGCTTGCTTGCAGGCGATGTTCCCAAGTTGGTGGATTAGAGCGTTTTCTTCTCAATCTGGTTCATATCCAGCGGCGGTGAAGAAGTTGGCGCATTCTGTGGGATAGAGGCGCAAAAAAAAGCCGCTACGATTGATGGGCCGTTGCATAACATCGAGTGCCCCCGTGGGTAGTTTTATGGTTCGGAACCGACACCCCGGAGGAAACTGCCCGACTAGACGGCTCCCTCCTGGAGTGCCACAAAAAGATAACTTTCGCGCTTGATGTGGATCTACAAAACTCGTCAATAAAAATAATCTGTTTGCGTCCTTTGAAATGTTTATAGCTCGAAATTAAAAAGACACGGAAACAAAATAATCGAGTGCATGCTGCCAATATTGCATTGACGTAATATTATGAAGGCGGAACAATATAGAAAAAGGAATAATGACGGATACGGTATGGTATAGTCCACTTTTTATTGCACAGAATCTTGTTTGAATGGATCGCACAAAGTGTCATGTTAACGAGTTCTCTGATCTTTCCCATGTTTGCATTGATGAAGAATTTGGTATGCCTTCCATGCGTTGTGATCCTATCGTTCGCGAATATGCATCGTGAAAGAAGTAAAGAATGCTATTTCGTAGGATCTGACTGAGTTTTGCACGAATTAAGTCAGTCAATTTCGCATTTTCTATTGTTAGATGAGAGAGTCCGTTCCGACGTTCACTCACAGTGGATCGCGCAACGGCAATTCAGATCTCCTCACCTGGCCAAGCGACTGGCCCCGGCTCGCTTTTGCGTGGGGGCCCAATTTTCCACTCACGCAAGCCTACAATTACGCCCAGAAGAGCAATGCCGCCGCCTATATAGTGGTAACCTTGAAGTCGCTCTTGCAGGAACATCCACGCCAGCAGCGCCACTACGACCGGAAGCACGTTGATCGTTAGTGCCGTGCGAGCTGCGCCAAGGCGGGTAATACCAATCACCCAAAAGAGCGGGGCTAGTAGCGACGCCGGAATGGCGGCGAATAGGATCAATGGTAGGTTGGAGGCTGTGATTGGTGAAACCGGCCCCATTAGCCACAGCGGAATTAGGATGATCGTGGCTGCTAGGATCTGCCAAAATAGCGATTGCCATATCGGAAGCGGGATCGCCCAGCGCTTGACAAGAACACCATAAAGTGCATTCGCTATGACGGCAATCAGCATGATCGCGTCGCCGATGTGAAGGCCGCCGGTTACCAGATTACTAAGGTGGCCGCGCGAGGTCAGGTAGAGAAGACCGGCAATCGAGATTAGTCCGCCCATGATGCGCGCAACCGTCAACTTTTCGGAGGCGAGCACGCTTGCCAACAAGGTTGAAAATAATGGCATCAATGCAAGGATTACGCCCATGTTGATCGCTGTCGTGGTTTCCGCTGCGACATAAGCTAGGCACTGGTAGACCACCATGCCGAGGAAGCCTAGTAAGGTCATCTTCTTCCAGAGTGGCTTCATCGCATTTCGGTTCGCCCAAGCGGTCGGTCCGACGAACGGAGTCATCACCAATAATGCTAGAAGCCAACGATAAAATGCGATGGAACTCGGAGCAATGACGTCTGCCGCCATCTTCGTGACCACGGCATTTCCCGACCAGATCAGGACGGTCGTAAGTGGAGCGAAAATTGCATAGCGTTGGAAGGGATCATGCGGGGATAGATTCGCATCAATGCCGGCCATTGTTCATTACAATCCGTTTTTAGCTTCGATGCCATACGTAATGTTCTCAAAATGAAAGAAACAAAGCTTCTGCATGGCCACGGACAGCAGCTTTCGCTTATTTTTGGTACGCGGTATATAGTGAGATTTGGACTTTTTATCGCGAGTTTCGGTCATGGCCGAATAAGGGCACATTGAGGGTGACAAACCCGTGCTGGTGCTCTTCCGAACAGGAGCATTCTCGAGCGGAACGAGCATTCCCCGAAAATGCCAGCCTTTAGGGTGGGCTGCCTGTGATGACTAGTCCGGTTTCAAAGTGAGTTGATATGCGCTTTTGATGCCAGGCTGGCCGGGAGGTGAAGCGTAGCGGAACCGAACGGCGAGGCTGGTATTGTGATTGTTTCTGGCGCTGGCGGGCGGTATTGCGGGCTACTGTGTGGGCGCCTCCGGTTGTAATGGTCGCGCCACCAGCCGGTGATGATCCTTACCTCCTCAAGGCTGTAGAAGATCTCGCCACCGAGGAACTCGTCTCGCAGACGAGCATTGAGGCTCTCGATGTAGCCGTTTTCCCGTATCTGTCCGGTGAGAACCACCTGTTCGCAGGCGGCGGAATCGTCTCTGTTGGGGTGCATGACCTACTCGGCGATCACAGCGACTTTCAACGCTTGCAGCAGGTGCCGGGGATCGGGCCAATCCATGCCCTGACGATTCTTGCCGAGGCAGGGGACCTCCGGCGATTTCGTCATCACCGGCAATTTCTGAAATTCTGTGGTCTTGACCTGTCAACCTATCAGTCAGGCCAATACCGCGGCAAAACCAAGCTGTCCAAACGCGGCAACGCGCGTCTGCGACGGACACTGTGGATGGCGGCACAGGTCGCCATTCGCCAGCGTGAGAACAGCTTCCGTGACAAGTTCGACCGCTATGTTGCCAGGGACCGGCATGATCCGGACCTGTGCCGCAAGGCGTTCACAGCCATCACCGCAAAGATGGGGCGCGTTGTGCACGCGATCATCAAACGCGGTGACGATTACCGGCCTTTCGTCGAAGGGCCGGTGCCAGGTGGAGGAACCCTCTCTATTGGTGCCGTGAGGGCGCATCTGCGACCCTGTAGATAATGTTAGGGTCTTCCACCTGGGTTTTCGCATCCTATCTTCAGGACGGTTAGGGCCACGGCACCAACATGCCGCACTGGACCCTGTGTTTGCTATGGCCGGGAGCGCCCTTATTTTGCGGTGGAGACCACCTGGTTTTTGCTTGCAGTATTTTTCAACGACAGTGCAAACTGCCGATGGAGAAGTGTTGCCAAATCGACCGGATGCTTCCCGATATAGGACGTTATCCGATCGGATATGCCCAGGCGGCCCATGCTCGATGAACAGATCGGCCAGCACGTCGATTACTTCGTTCGATCGGAACCGCCGCAGCGGCACCATTGCCAGACATTCCCGGCTGAACTCGTCGATGATGTTGAGCATCCGATATCTGCGGCCGTTGTGCGTCCGATCTTCGACGAAGTCATAGGACCACACGTGCCCACGATGCTGTGGGCGCAGCCGGATGCACGATCCATCGCCCAGCCATAGCCGACGCCGTTTCGGTTGCCTCTTCGGAACTTCGAGACTCTTTCGTCGCCAGATCCGCTCGACCACCGACAGGCTGACCTGCCAGCCAGCACGCCCCAGAAGAGCATGGATGAGGCGATAGCCGTCTTCGGCAGATGACGCTGTGTCGAACGGTGCCGGCCGAGCACCCGACAGGTCTGCCGTCTCCGATGCCGCCAATGTACGACGGACCTGTGCGATCGCCTAACGGCGACGGGAGGGGCTCAAAAAGTCAGTTGCGACGCTTCCTGCAGGATCGCCTTGTCCAGTGCGAGATCGCCACCAGGGCCAAAGTCAGCGCGCAGCGTTCGCCTGCCGACTACGTGCTGCAAATCGCCTCAGGTCAGAGGCCGAATAGTCATTCCGTAGCTTCACCGCCCTCGTTATCAGCCAGATTTCCCCCGTCAAGAGAATCAGTGCCCGAGCCATTCGTCACTTCACACACGAGCCAGTAGCTACGTCCTTTGGTATAAGATGGCGTCAGAGAGTCTTCCGGTACTGTTCCGGCGTCTGCCCACTAAGGCGGCGGAACATGCTGATGAACGCTGATGAAGAGCTATAGCCAAGGTCATAGGATATCTGCTGGACGGTTCTGCCTTCTCCGAGTGCATCGAGTGCCATTGCGAATCTCAGACGCTGTCGCCATTCCCCGAAGCTGACGCCGAGTTCGGCCTTGCAGCGGCGCTCCAGCGTCCGGGTAGTGAGGTTGAACTCCTGCGCGACTTGTTCAGTCGTCCTCTGCTTGTGCAGCTTCGCCTTGGTATCATCCAAGATGTTCTGGAGGAAGGGCGTCGACGCGAACGGAAGATAGACGTCCATCGTTGAAGCAGACTGGATCTGGTCGATTGCCACCGCCGCCATCCGCTCCTCCTGCGGCGTCGTGGGTAATCTGACGTCGATCCGGGCGAACTCGTCGAGGATCGCCTTCAGTAGTGGGCCGATAGCGAGCGCTCTCGGCCGGTCCGGCATTGCGCGTGAACATTCCTGCGACAGGTAGACTGTGCGATAGGTCGCGGCCATGGAGTTCCATGATGCATGCACCCGAAACGGAGGTATCCACACGGCATATTGAGGGGGTGATAAAAATTTCTGGCCGTCGATTTCGAGGTTGAGAGTGCCCCTTGATACAAAATTGAGCTGTCCCCACGGGTGCGAGTGGGTCACCCATAGGGCTGGCTCAAGGTTCTGATGGCGGAAGTAAATGTTCCCTGGAAGTTCCTCGAAGTCGGGTATGCCGTCGCTGCGGGCTTTCATGTCGGATATCCGGGTTGGTTTGTCAGAATTTCACTATACCGTGATTTTTCGATATACTCTATAAAAACTTCAACATGGTATGCATGGATATGAACAAGGTGTACAATCGAAATGGCTCAATTTTTTCCATAAAAGTCTTATTTATTATAAAAAATAATCCGTTATAGAATAATTGCGCTGCATTTTGGTGGCAAGGTTACCATAAGTGTTAATGAACGCTGACCCGTCGGGTTAGCGGAAAGCCCAATACTGGCTCCGGGTGAAACGAGAAGGCGTGCGTCGGCGAATGTCGTTCGCCCGGCATCATTTACATGTGTGGATGGAACAAAAGATGACTTCACCAGAACGGCAGGAATTCAAGAAGATCAAGGTAGCGGTAGTTCAGGCTGAACCTGCCTTTCTCGATCTCGACGCCACAACACGGCTTTCGTGCGACCTAGTCGCTGAAGCGGGCAGAAACGACGCCGATCTTATCGCCTTCCCCGAGGCGTTTATCCCGACTTTTGTGAACTGGTACGAGCATCTTCCCGAGGGGAAGTTAGCTCGTGAACTCGACAAACGCCTGTTTCTGAACTCAGTCGAGGTTTCCGGAAGCCATATAGAAGCAATCGCGGACGCCTGCGGCAGGGCGAACATCAATGCGGTCGTCGGAATCAACGAACGTCTCAACGGATCGACCGGCACGATGTTTAACACCCACGTCCACATAACCCGCGACGGTAGAATCGCGGGGAAACACCAGAAGTACGTGCCGACGACTGGCGAGCGGCAGGTGCATTGCCCTGGCAGGACTGGGTATTACAATGCCTTCAAGACCGACTTTGGCGTCGTGTCGGGGCTGATCTGCGGCGAGAACTCCAACCCGCTGGGTCAGTACGCGGCGGCGAAGAGCTATCCTGTTGTCCATGTGGCTTCTTGGCCCTTCTATTTTGGTCCGTTCTTACCCATGCATCATGTCATTCACACGGCGTCCGCCGGCCTCGCCTATTCGCTGAAGTGCTTCGTATTGAGTTCGGTGTCGCGCATCTCACAGGAGTATATCGACACGTTGTCTCCGGCGATTCGCGACGAGGACCGCACCTACCTAATGCACGAGAGAGCGAAGAAGATGGGTGCGCTTATCTTCGACCCGCTCGGCCGCAAGATTGCCGATGGTTCCGGCTCAGAAGAGCAGATCCTTTATGCCGACATTGATCTCGGCGATGTCATCGTGCCGAAGATGGTGGCCGATTTCGCGGGCCACTACAATCGCCCCGAACTCTTCATCGACCTCCTCAAGTAAAAGAAACGATTCGTATAGTCCGATGCATCCGCGCGACCGGAAAAAAGGTGGAATATGCAGAAGAAATGGTTGGCATATGCCGCACTGATCGGCGCACAATTCTGCTGGAGCGGAAATTTCATGCTGGGTGGCTTCGCAGCATCGTCGATGCCGCTGATGAGCTTGATGTTTATCAAGTGGGGCACGGCCGTGCTGCCGATGCTCCTGCTTGCTCACTTCGTCGAGCAGCCTGACTGGATGCGGGTCCTGAAGCACTGGAAGATGATCGCTGTGCTTGCGGCGCTCGGAATCGCCGGCTACAGCTTTATGTTCTACCGCGCGCTTTCCACGACGACGGCGGTGAACGCTTCTTTGATCAACGCCTTCAACCCAGCCCTGATCGTCGTGGCTGCAATGATCTTCCTCGGGGAGAAGCTAACGGCGATGAAGATCGGTGGCATCATTGTTGCTTTCGCCGGCGTCCTCTGGGTTCTGACAGGAGGCAATCTCGGCATACTTCTCAACCAGGGATTCGCGATCGGCGATGTGTGGATGCTGGCGGCCATTTCCTGCTGGACGGCTTACACTATCACCGCCAAGAAAAGCGTGGAGCTTCCGGCCTTAACGAGTTGCGCCCTTCAGATGACATTCTTTACCATTGCGATGGTGCCTTTAACTATCCTCAACGGCCTCACGCTGCCGACGACCGCCGCAGCCCGCTGGTCTCTTGCCTACATCGCCATTTTCCCGTCCGCTGTCGCCTTCTGGTTCTGGAATTACGGCACGAAGATCGTCGAGCCGGGCATCGCAGGCCAAGCGTTGAACCTCGCCGTTCCGTTCATCGCAGCCATGACCCTGCTCTCGGGGGGCATTGTCACCTCGGTCGATCTTGTCGGTGGCGTTCTGATCCTGGCGGGTGTTTCGATCACGATGCGTTCGCCTCGCGAGCCCTTCTTCGACCGAGTGAGTAGCCCCTAGATTTCTAGACGCCTTGAGCATTCAAAATCTGCTGCTGCTCGAACTCAACGGGAGACAACATCTCGTTCTTGGCATGCTTGCGCACCGGATTCAGGACGTCCGGTCGGTCTTGCTCCGCTGCGTGGGCGGTTTTTTTCCATGTGATCCAGTGCCGGGCAAAGAAACGCCATAGCGTGCCAACGCTGAAATGATGCCCTTCTTCAGCCAGTTGCGCCCGAATTTTGACCAGCGTCAGGTCATCCTTCTCGTCGATCAGGGCGCGAATACGCGCGGCCTGTGCCTCGATCCGGCCTGAGAGGCGATCACCGCCACGCGGCTTCGGTGTGGCACTGCCGGTCTCTCGGGCCAGGGTGCACCAACGGATCGCACTGGCTGGACTGACACCAAACCGTTCGGCGGCTTGGCGGTGGGACAGGCCACCGAATGTGCATTTCGAGTATGGCATATCCGTGGGACGGATCGACAAGGAACGTTCGTTTCTCCTCGTCGAAGCCGACTCGAAGGTGAAGCTTGCCTCCGATCTCGCTGGTCTTACCACCCTGCGCTACCAGGGTGCTGACAAGGACAAGATGGAACGGATGGTGGCCAAGGCATGCGATCTCGCGCGCTAGCGGATCGAATTCATCGGTGTCCATGACGACCGAAGATCACGTTAAAACGATAGGTACGCTTGACCTTGAGACTGCAATAGCGGTCATCCATGAAGGCGCCCGCGACATGGCACGCGACCTCGCATTGACGGATGCCTATTTCACGTCATGCAGGCAGCGAAAGAAGATTGAGATGCTGTTCGCGCATCTCAAACGCATCCTGAAACTCGATCGATTACGATTGCGCGGACCGAACGGCGCCAAAGACGAGTTTCTCCTCGCCGCCACAGCCCAGAACCTCCGCAAGCTGGCAAAGCTGATCCCATTCAGATCAGCGGCTCTCCCAACCTGATCGAGAAGGGGCGCATCAGGCGGCATTCATCGCGCCGTCCTACCCGCCTCCCGCCTCGTCTTTTTCAACACAATCAGGCGTAAGCGGACATGGCTCTGAATAATTAAACGATCCGTTTGGCGAGGGTAGGGGGCTTATTGATTTCAGTGAGAGGGTTAAGCGCAGGCAGAAAAAAGGGCATCAAAACAGCCTATTAATCCCGCTTTATTCTCAACTTGCCGGTGCTGCAATTTGAGAGCCAATCCTGCCCCCGCAACCACTTCCATCATAATTCACTCATCATCGACGTGTGACTGTTCACTCGTCTGCTTTTGGCAGATGGGCGATCGTTGCTGCTGAACTGCTCCATGGTCTGCTTCTGTTCCCCTTGTCTGGATTGACGTTGTTCGCTACGAAAATGATAATTGGTCGCAATTAACGCCTGATGTATCAACGATCGGGGCTGACTGACCAGTCAGGGGAACTACACCTGGGATGTCGAACAACGTATCCATACTGAACAAGGCTTTCGTGTCGGAGCGTAACGCTCTGGGACGTCTCTTTCAGAAGATGGGCACCAACGTCGCGCCTGACGATTTACTCCAGACCCTCTGGATTCGTATTCAGAGAGTCGCAGAAAATCCTCCGATCCATAACGGCAAAGCGTATCTGTTTCGCCTCGCTTCTAATCTCGCAATTGATCAGGGCCGTGTCGATGCACGCGTCCAGCGTTTGCAGGATGAAGTACGGTCAATTCTCTATGGGGACAAAACCAATACGCTGGACGCCGAAAAAGCATTTCTTGCGCGAGAGGAGCTTGAGCGCGTCATTGCCGCCGCCAAAAATCTGACTGAACCGACTCGTACCATCTTCTGGCTTAATCGTATCAAAGGGATGTCGATGGGCGACGTCGCCAGAACGATGGGCGTTTCACGTACGACGGCCGATAAGCATCTGAAGCGCGCTATAGCTCAGCTTGGCGATGCGCGGGACGGCTGATATTTTCTGCAAGAGGGGTGAGGGATACGGGTTCGAGAAACGTCTCTTTCTTGCCGGGCAGATAATCAACGGCTTCGAAAGCAGGCATGACCGATTTCAACGCATCCTATGACCGTGAGACGACAGAGGCGGCCCGCCATTGGATTGCGCGTCTCGCTTCGGGCGATATTTCCGAACAGGAGATGGCTGCCTACAAGCAATGGGTGACGGATAAAAAGCACCATGAAGTTTTTCAACATGAACTAAAACTATGGCGCAGCCTGAACCTGATTGCGGATAATCTGGCTCCAAGTACTGCTATTTCCATTCAGGTGGCGCGCATGAAACAGCGGCGACGCAGGGTCGTTGTCGCTTCTGTGTCTGCCATTGCTGCCTGTGTTGCGTTTCTGCTGGTTGTGCCCGACATCACCATGCGTCTGCGCGCCGACGACTGGACGACGAACCATATTGAGGAGGTGGTTTTGTCTGATGGTTCACATGTTGTCCTTGATGCGGATTCAGCCATTGCCGTGCATTATGAGCATGGGGCGCGTACTGTCGCATTATTGCGTGGGCGTGCCTGGTTCGACGTCAGGCATGACGCAGAGCGTCCGTTCCGGGTAGAGGCGGCGGGGAGTGTAGCCGAAGATATCGGAACGGCATTCGAAATCGATCGGCGCTTGACGGATGAAAGCGTCGAAACTTCCGTGCAAAGCGGTTCAGTACGCGTTTCCTCTCGGGATAACGGCTCTTCCGTTATTCTGACTGCTGGGCAGCGCGCCGTGTGGCGTGGCGATCATGTTTCACGGGGGGCTGACATTGCACCTGATTCTGTAGCCTCATGGCGGGATGGTCAGCTTATGCTGACTTCCGTATCTGTTCGAGCGGCAGTCCAGACGATTGCCAGATATCGTGACGGCAGAACGTTCATTATCGGCAATATCGACGACCTTCCTCCCGTTACGGCTCTGGTGGACGCACGCAGGCCTGACGATGCGCTGGCTGCTTTGGCGTCTGGAACGTCCATAGGTATCTATCGTTTGCCGGGCGGCATCGTCATCGTGCGCAGAAAAAACTAAAAAAACGTACCGTAGGGGTTTGGAAGCGGCCCACGAGAAGCGTCTTAGGAGTGCAAGAGGTAAGAACGCCTCGCAATTGCAGTTTTGAGAGCCGCATTCTTGGAGGGTTTTTCGTTGTCGCATGTTCTTCCGACTGGGCGTCGCCTTGGCATCTCGATGATGCTGGCGCTGGGAACGTCGCTTTCCGCACTGGGCGGCTCACCCGCTTTTGCTCAGCAAGGACAAGCCGCCATTCCTTCGATCCATCTCGATATTCCGCGCCAGCCACTCTCCGCTGCATTGCAGGCATTTTCGCGCCGAACCGGGATACAGGTGGTTTATACGGCCTCGATTGATGCGGGGATCATATCCCCCGGCATTTCTGGCGATTTCGATGCGATGACTGCTCTGTCAAGGCTTCTGTCAGGGACGGGGGTGACGTTTCGTCAATCAGGGAAGGGTGCTGTCGTCCTTGCGAAAGCCTCAGCCAACATCACTCTCGGTCCTGTGCGTGTAGGTGGAACTGTTGCTCACGAAAACCCGACCGGTCCTGGCGTTGGGTATGTTGCCACAAGCACGATGGCGGGCACTAAGACCGACACGCCAATTATGGAAATACCAAACTCTATTTATGTTGTTACGAAGCAGCTTATGCAAGATCAGCAGCCGCAAAATGTAGCTCAGGCACTCCGCTATTCTCCAGGAATAATGGCTGAGAGTGAAGGAACATATGGAAACGGGTCTGCACATGGTGCTGATACGGGTATTATACAGCGGGGCTTCAGTACATCGCAATTTGTCGATGGTTTGATGACAAATTCTGTCAGTGCGGGAGAGACAGCTTTTCTGGAGCGCATTGAAGTCGTGAATGGGCCGGCTTCGGTCATGTATGGTCAGACTACACCAGGAGGCATGCTTGCAATGAGCCTCAAAAAGCCGACAGATACTCCTCTAAGGCAAGTGTCTATCGGGTTTGGAAATTGCGGCCGCTATCAAGCAACTTTCGATATTAGTGACAAAATAACGAAATCAGGCAATGTTCGCTATAGAATTGCCGCAATAGGAGTCACGCAAGGCACTCAGACAAATTATGTCGATTACCACCGTGTGGGAGTGATGCCTTCAATAACCTGGGATATTGATAAGAATACATCCTTAACTCTTCTAGGTATGTACATGTATACACCGGGCGAAGGTGTTGCGAGCCAATATCCTCGTATTGGAACTTTATCTCCCGGCCCTTATGGTCAAATCTCCCGTAGCACGTTCTTTGGAGAGCCAAACTGGAACAAGATGGGTGACAAAGATGCTATGTTTGAATATCAATTCAAGCATAGTTTTAATAAATATATAAATTTTAGCCAAAACTTCAGGTGGGAAAATAGTGATAGACATCAGGAGACGACTTACGTAAAGACTGGAGCTGTGAAACCAACAATCGTTCCTTTACAGCCTATGGATTATTACACTAACACAAGAACCATAGGAATGGATGCTAGGTTTTTTGGAAAATTCAACATTGAGTCTGTCAATAATACTTGGGTAATTGGGTCGGATTTTAGGAAGTATAATTATAATTCCCATTATCTCTATGATTATACCACCACACCTTCGGTAAACGTAGATAATCCTTCCTACAGTTATACACCCTGTTACTCATGGGCTCATGCTGGTTGTCAGATAATGGGATCTTTATATAATACTCAATATTTTCAAGAGGGAGTATATTTTCAAGATCAGATAAAGTGGAAAAGGCTTTCTATTCTTGTGGGAGGAAGGCAGGATTGGGTTAACATGAAATACACAGGTGATTCTACCTCTTCAAACCAGAATGTAAACAACGTCAAAACAACACAGGACTACTTAAGTACTGATAAGCCTCAGCCTCAATCAGCATTTACGTGGCGGGCGGGAATTATATATAATTTTGATTTCGGTCTTGCTCCATACTTCAGTTACGCGACTTCTTTCATCCCTCAGATTGGTCAGACCGATTATCAGGGGCACCCATTTGCACCGTTAACAGGTAAACAGATGGAAGCCGGGTTGAAGTATAAAGTACCGAATAAGGATATTCTCCTTACAGCAGCGGCTTTCCATATCGAAGAAGATAACTATCTTATTAGCGATCTTGCGCATACCGGCTATAGTACAAATGCTGGACGAGTTAGATCTCAGGGATTTGAATTATCTGCAAATGCAAACATTACTAAAGATTTGCGATTAATCGCATCATATAGCTATACTGATATACGTTACGCCAAAACGAACAAAACGGCTAAGAGATATGATCTTAACACGTCCTCTTCCTATGGGACGGCGGTTTCTCAGGAAGGAATGTCTGTCCCGTATGTTCCAAGAAATATGTTCTCATTCTTTGTAGATTACACGATACATTTTGGAAAATTAAAAGGATTTGGTATTAATTTTGGCACCAGGTACACTGGATTTACGTACGCAGATAGCGTTGAATCTTTCAAAACCCGACCATATGTTCTATTTGATGCCGGAGCGCACTATGATTTTGGGCAGGCGTTTTCTGTTTTAAAGGGATTAAACGCGCAACTAGCAATGTCCAATTTGGCCAATACGTATTACGAAACTCAGTGTTCCAATTCTGTCTGCTATTTGGGGCAAGGACGTCGTGTGTATGGCAATTTGACATATAATTGGTAAAATTTCCCGTCCCCGAAATACAGTAACTTCTCCCGTTAAATTCAGCATTTTGCCCCTAGTCTTCATATCAAAGTCGAGGGGCAACCGTGCGGCAAGAAGCGTGGGCTGCCCCCGGCAAGATGCGAGGGGCGGCCCATGTCAAACTCGGTGGGTGATACTGCGCAACAGGCGTGGGGTGTCCCTGCAATCCATAAGGTCATGCCGCAAGGCGTGAGAACTCAATGTAACCAGAAAAGCGGGGCAGACTGACAGGTGCGGCATGTTTTGCCGTACCCGGTCGGTGGCTCCCCAGCCGAGAGGATTGTCCCCATGCCATCCGACATCTGGCATTCCGAGGCCGATCTGGCCATCCTCAAAACCCTGTCAGCCTCTGCCCTTGCCGGGGCCTTCATGCGGCGCTGGTCCCGCTATGGCGACGATTACCGGGAGACCAGCCTGCGGGCAGGAGCAAGCGACAATCCTTCGCTCCTGTGGGCGGCTTTCCGTAACCGCTGGGGGTTACGTTTTTGTCCACGATCCTGATATTCCCATTACCCGCAAACCTGTCATCTGGCGCAGGGAAGACACGACCCGGATCATCAGCCTGAGAGAGGCTCCGCACGGCTTTTCCGACTTCCTGTCACTGAATTTCGAAGCTCTGGGCCGGGTGCTGCTGGACCGTGAGGACGAGGAAGGCCGTGGTGTTACGGTGGTCGGCCCCTTCGGGACGTTCTCCTTCCTGATGGATAGCCCCGAGGCCATGAAACGGCCTGGACTGGTCATCCCGCTCGATCCCCTTTTCCGAAGCCGTTATTATGAAGCGGGACGCTTTATGTTCCGCTATCTCGGGTTCAGCATTCCGTACTGTATCCCACCGGTCATTACTCCCGTACGGTCGCAGTTGCTGATCCGCTGTCTGCATGCCGTCGATATGGACCGGGCAGGCTTTGGTGTGCGCCGGATCGCTGCCCGTTTGATCGACCCACGGGCGCTCACTCTCTCCAATCGCGAATGGATCGATCATAGCTGGCGACGCTCCGCCAGGTCCTGGACGGCCGAAGGGCGGCGTCTGGTTGAAGGAGGTTATGTGTCGCTGCGTACGGAAGGCTGACCAGGGAGAGGCTTTTGTGCTGAAAACCCCTTCTGTGCAGGCGGAACGGCAGAAAACCGCCCCAAAATGGGAAACCCTGCACACGACCGACCCACCCTGCACACCAGAAGACAAGGCGCGACAGCGCTTTGTCGTCCGACGTGGCAGGCCGTTTTATCTTGCCTTCTTCTTTCTCTTCTCTGGAACTACTGATGAAGCGTAAAAACAATACCGAAAATACTGCGCCATGACAGCACAAAACGACGCTGGCGACCAATGAACTGCGCTGCATTGCGCATAAGACCAGAATGAGGGGGATTGTGAACCAGAAACGAGGGCGTCGGCTGCATTCCGGGTGTGAAAACTGATAGAATTTTGGCGCTGTTTTTGTGCATCGCCGGATGCGGGAAAAGTGACCCCCGAACAGCGTTTCCTATGACAATTGACGGGCAAAATTCGCGTCGAAAACTGGTCGGTTTCTTATTCCTGAATGTGCGGTCATCATGCATCCGATTGGCCCGCCGATCCGCACGGGTTTTGCTTTCCGCGTGCATGAAAATTTATGTCATGGAATGTCCCACGCATGACGATGACCGAGCGGTCAGACTGTTTCCGATGTGTGAAGCCGGGCACGCGGGAAGGACGGCTTTACGTTGCACTTCCTGTGCCTTGAGCCATGCGGACAGGCCCGTGTCCACTGCTGTTTCTAGCTCGGGCCGAGCACAGTGCGGGAGCGTTGCAGGCCGTCCATTGGGCGCCGGACCAGAAGCGGAAGAGGTCACTAGAAAGAACAGCGAAAGAGACGCGAAGGCACAATCGAGGTCTTTCGTTCTCGGCAGGCTGTGTATGTGGGTTTGAGTCGTAAGTATCAGGTCCTTTTCGCTAACTGGCGGTGAGAGATTGCTTCCTTAAGGAGCGGAACCGAAAAGTCTTCGATCTGATAATTATTAAACTGTTCAAAAGATCTGATATGAATAAATTCAGATTATCTTGAGGCACGGAGAGTTCAAATGTCACTTACGTTATCTGAAATGACTCGGTTGAAGAGATTATGTATTTTATTCCATGCAACGGTTATTCTTGTTTTATGTTTTTTTTGTTGAAGGTATGTTGTGGTGGGGGTTGGAGAACGCTCCTAAAATAAGTGAAAATTTTCAGAGTTTTGCAGAAATAACCACGTTCATAGCGATGGGAATGATAGCTATAATTTATGTGGGTTTTTTCATATTATTTGTTTTTATTTCTCCTTATAAACTTTATACAATGCTTCCAATGTTTGTATCCATGTATTGGAGATTGAGAGGTATAGATGGTGTAGTAAATAAAATAAAAAATATACGGGGAATATTATTCTTGATGATCAGAAATTACCCAAAACTCCAATAGTGGATGGCGGAGTGAAAATATTTAAAAAAATCAACGATCAAGTGGTATCTGAGGCCGAAAAAATACTAAACGACGATATGGAAAAGTAATATACTTCCATTCGCGTCGCGGAGCGGCGCGTTGTCCCGGCAAAAAGCGGTTGGGTTGGAAGGCAGATTGAACGACGTGTAGCGAGATGGAAACCGGAAAATAGAGGCCGGGAAGGGGAGGAATGAAGAGGGCAAGATAAAAGCATCCGGCACTACTGGCGCAGCGTCCCGGATTTTATTCTGTCTGCACATGGGGTTGGGGGATTTCTGACCGGCACTCCAAAAAACAGGCTCCTGAGCCATGATCTTTCAGGAATGGCAGAAAAGCGTGCCTTTCGCTGGCACTGTTCGATAATCTGCTCCGACAGATACCGAATTTCTTGTGCTCAGAGGCTTTCGTGTGTATGGTGTGTAAATGAAGAGCGGCGACCTCATTCGGGAACTGGAAAAAGCAGGCTGGGCTCTGGACCGCGTGCGGGGTTCGCACCATGTGTTCCGCCATCCTGACCGTCCGGGTATCGTGGTCGTGCCGCACCCCAAGAAAGACCTGGGCGGCGGCCTTGTGGCCGCGATCCGCAAGCAGGCGGGCCTACAGGAGAAACGATGATGCGTTACCCGGTGATGATCGAAGAGGGAGATGAGGCCACGGCGTTCGGTGTCGTGTTTCCCGATCTGCCTGGCTGCTTCTCGGCAGGGGATACGCTGGATGAAGCTCTGGCGAACGCTGCTGACGCGGCGGCAGGCTGGATCGACGCCACTCTGGACGCGGGCGGGTCGGTCCCGTCCCCGAGCACGCTGGATGCGGTGCGCAAACTGCCCGAATATGCCGGTTGGGCGGTGGGGTTCGTGACCATTGATCCGGCTGTACTGGATGACCGGGTGGAGCGGGCCAACATCTCCCTGCCGCGTCGTGTGCTGGAACGTCTGGATGCGCTGGCGAAGGCCGCGCATGAAACCCGGTCGGGCATGATCGCCGCCCTGACCTTGCAGGCGAGTCCGGCGGCGCGTGAAAGTCGCAAGAGTTGAGAAGGAAGTTACGTTTTTCTTCTCTCTAGCCGCACAGTTTTTCTGTCTATTGCGGAAGTTCTTGCGCTAAGCTGGCTGTGTCATTGAGGTTTGTTCTTTCCAGCGAGGAAAGGGCGCAACCATGACGCAGACGGAACCCGGCGGCATTGTCCCGGCCAACGATAACGGGCCGGTCGATCCTGACGCTAAGGCACGGGCTGACGCGCTGGTGTTTGCCCTGGCGAGCGCGCTGGGCCGCCAGATCGCCCGCGAAGAGTTTGCCCGCCGGGAACACGGACGGGCCGCCAACGACAACCTTCCTCTTCCCGGCCTTGGTCCGGGCGGGAAGGACAGGCCGGAAAGGGAAGAGTGAATGACCCGCGTAGCTCTTTATGCCCGCTATTCGTCCGACCACCAGAGTGCGGCCTCCATCGAGGATCAGTTGCGCCTGTGCGATGAAATGGCCCAGCGCGACGGCTGGCCCGTCGTGCAGACCTATCGGGATGCGGCGATCTCCGGGGCCAGCATGATCCTGCGGCCTGGTATTCAGGCGGTGCTGGAAGATGCCCGCACGGGAGTGTTCAACGTGCTGATGGCCGAGGCACTGGACCGTATCTCGCGCGATCAGGCGGACGTGGCAACGCTGTTCAAGCATCTGCGCTTTGCGGGCGTGAAGATCGTTACCCTGGCCGAGGGCGAAATCTCCGAACTGCATGTCGGCCTCAAGGGCACGATGAACGCCCTGTTCCTCAAAGACCTCGCCATGAAGACCCATCGCGGTCTGCGCGGTCGTGTCGAGAAGGGGCGGTTTGGTGGTGGCCTCTGCTACGGCTATGACGTGGTGAAGCGGCTGGACGCCAATGGCGACCCTGTGACCGGGGAACGCTCCATCAATGAACCCGAGGCCGACATCGTCCGACGCATCTTCCGGGAGTTCGCCTCGGGCAAGGGACCGAAGAGCATTGCCCGCGACCTGAATGCGGACGGCATTGTGGGACCGCTGGGCCGGTCATGGGGCGGGACGACCATTCGGGGCCATGTCTCACGTGGAACCGGGATCATCAATAACGAGCTATACGCGGGTGTGCTGGTCTGGAACCGGCTGCGCTACATCAAAGACCCCAACACGGGCAAGCGGGTGTCGCGCGTCAATCCCGAGGGTCAGTGGATCAGGACCGAAGTCCGGCACCTGCGCATTGTTCCCGATGATCTGTGGCAGGGGGTAAAAATCCAGCAGGAGAAGATTGCCCGGACGATGGCGGCGCGTGAGGCCGCCAATGATGATGGCAAGGCGCATGCGCGGCGCATCCATGCCGGGAGGCGGCCTGCCTCGCTGTTATCCGGGCTGATGACCTGCGGGGTCTGTGGCGGCAAGGTGGGGATCATCGTCAACAGCCGGTTCGGCTGCCTGAACCATCATCGCGGGATGCTCTGCGCCAATAATCGCACGATCAGACGGGACGTGATCGAAGCCCGCGTGTTGTCGGGCCTGACCCAACGTATGGCCTCGCCCGATGCGGTGGCCAAGGCCGTCAAAGCCTACCACGAGGAAAACAACCGGCTGAACCATGCCCGCCGGGCGCAGGTGCAGGCGGACCGCAAGGCGCTGGACAGGATTGACCGCGCGATACGGGGGATTATCACCGCCATTGAGGACGGGATGTATCAGCCCGCGATGAAAGCGCGGATGCAGGAGCTTGAACGCCAGAAGGCCGACATCATGGGGCGCATGGCCGAGGTTCCGGCGGACCTGCCCGATGTGAACCCCAATGTGTCGGAACTCTACCGAGCGAAGGCCGCGCGACTGGTCGAGACTGTGAACGACCCGGAAGGGGGCCGGGAGGTGGCGCAGGCCATTCGCGCCCTGATCGGGGGCGTTGTGCTGACGCCCGGCCCGAACCGGGGCGAGGTTCATGCCAGCCTACGCGGCGAACTGGTGGCGATCCTTGATCTGGCGAAAGGGGGCGCGGCCCAGAGTACCCGAGGCGGGAACGGCGCAAAGGCGGAATATTCCGCCTTTATGACAAAGGCCGTTGCCAGCCCCCGCAACCATTGAATAAGTCCTTGATAGGACACGATAAACCCGCCCTCACCGGCGGGTTTTTTGTTGCCTGAAATGCACCGCAGGAAACACATAGGAAACAATCGGAATCAAATCACGTCTAAATGATTAAAGGGGGCCGTATGATTGGATAGCTTGTTTCGACGCGCGCGCTGCGGCAATGGGATCGGAAAGTCGTCCGTATGTTGCCCCATTAGATGGGGGCCTAGGTACACGAGTTGTTGTGCTATCTGCCTGCGGCGCTAGTGAGGGCTCGTCGGGGGCAGGGTCAATGACAGCGTTGTAACCGGCTCCTTATGTCCATGAAACCGGCAGCAGGCCAATCAGAGCATCTCAAGCGGTCATCGTCTTCAACAACGTCCTGACGAGTTTATCTGCATACTGTTCATCGAGCGGCATTCCCAAGACCGAGCGCATGTAAAGCGGTGCGATCAGGTGGTCGATGACACCGTCAGCCTCCGGTGCGGCTTCGCCGCGCATTTTGGCGCGGGCAAGCATCGCGTTAAGCTGTTCCAGACGGGGCGCGAGCACTTGATGGCGGGTTTCCGACGACATGGCAGTGGTGGCCAGAAGCACACGGAAGAAGTTGACCTCGATGTCGGCGTTCAGTCCGGCGGTAATGCGCCGCGCCCATAGGGTCAGGTCCGCTACGAGTGTCCCCTCGTCGGGAAGCGGAAACGTCTCGTTAAGCCGTTCCACGGCCATTTCCATCAGGAGTGAACCGACATCGCCCCATCGGCGATAAAGGCTGGTCGGCGCGATGCCCGCCCGCTTCGCAATCTCCGGCATGGTGACGTTGTGGAGGCTACGCTCCACGGCAAGCGCTCGTGCCGCCTCGAAGGCCTTTGCTTTCACGATGGCGGTTCGACCACCGGGACGTCTCGTTGACATGTCGACCTTAAAGTGAATATATTTTCTTTAACGCCGCATTCGGCGCTCTTTTCCTGCACACTAAGGCGCCACAATGTCAAAGCAAGCGATCGCCGCTGCCGGTGAAGACTATTCTACGCAACGGCTTACCCAGCGCTATCGCTTTTCCGACCCGAATATGGACCTCTTCTTCCTTGGCGCTCTGGGCTGGGCGCCAGCGGGAGGTATTTCGGCCGGAGAAGCCTTTCAGGTTTCCACGATGATCGAGGATGGCGATGCTGATTCCTGGGCCAGCGCGTTCGAGGCCCAGGGTGAAACCCTTATCGTGCAAGCCGACCAATGGGTTGCGCGCGGCGAGACTCGTGCCGCCGGCGAAACCCGTCTTCGCGCCTTCACATGCTTCCGTCTTGCCTGGCAGTTCGTCGCTCCGGGTGAGCGGTTCCTGGCCTTGTTCCACCGCAGTCAGTACTTTTTTGATGTGGCGATGGAAGAACTGGGCCTGCCGTCAGAGCGTTTTGCCGTCCCTTATGGCGGCTCAACTCTCCCGGGACATTTCTTCCGCGCCAGCGATCCCTCGGCACCCACGATCCTGGTGATCGGCGGTGCGGACACCTGCCATGAGGATCGCTTCCTCTCGCAAGGTCGCTATTACATCGAGAGGGGCTACAATGTGGCTCTGGCAGATCTGCCGGGACAGGGCGCCACGCCGGCCGACGGACTTTTCTGGGAGCCGGAAACCGAAAAAGCCACAGGTGCCGTGCTCGATTTTCTCATTGCAAGTTACCGCGTCGATATCTCACGACTAGCCTTGCTCGGCATGAGTCTAGGCGGCTATTTCGCTGCCCGCTCCGCCGCTGAGGAGCCGCGCTTGGCCGCAGTCATCGCTACCCCTGTTCTTGCCAATCCTTCCGAGCTTTTTACGGCGGCCGCTAGCTCTTATTCCAACCCGTCTCAGGCGGCTCGAAGGAATATGGAGGTACTGATGTGGAAGGGCGGGACGAACGACCTTCCATCACTGGCACGCAAGTGGGAAGGCAAATGTGCCGATCCTGCCAAGGTGCAGATGCCGTTTCTTTCAGTGTTGGGCACGCAGGAAGGCGGGGTCTGGCAGAAGCAGACCCGGAGGTGGAGCGAAGGGGTGTCGTCGTTCGGCAGTCAATTATTGGTCCTCGGACCGGAAACCGGAGCCGATGCGCATTGCCAGGGAAACAATCCGCTGCGTCTGGTGCAGGAAGTCCACGCCTGGTTGAATACCGTCTTTTCGACGCCGTAAGCCAGCGCGTTTCGCGGCACGCTCAAAGGCGATGTGCAGGAGTGCAGCCTTGACGAGATCCATTCCGCATACCTGATGGATTGTCAGCCATCCGTGAAACAGGTGAGTTTCTCCCAGTCGTTGATCTCATGGAGCATGGCCTGAAGCCGATGACGAACCAGCCCAAGCGCGTCGCTGCCCAAAAGCAATTGCGGCGGAGGGTTTTCGGACATCACGAGTATCAGGACAGCTTCAGCAAGTTTTTCAGGATCACCGAGCTGCAGGCCGTGCTTTTTTTGTCGTGCCGCTCGAATCGGGTCAAAGAGACTGTCGTACTCGTCGATTGAGCGCTCTGTGCGAACCATGGATCGGCCCGCCCAGTTGGTGCGGAAAGAGCCTGGGCAAAGAGCGGTCACATGCACCCCAAAAGGTGCCATCTCGGCACGCATGACTTCGGATATCCCCTGCAGCGCAAACTTGCTGCCGCAGTAGTAGGCGATCCCCGGCATCGTGATCAGGCCACCCATCGAGGTGACGTTGACGACAAATCCCGAACGCCTCTGACGGAAGCGCGGCAGGAATGCCTTGGCCACAGCGACCGCCCCGAACACATTTACGTCGAACTGGCGCTGCATTTCGGGCAAAGGAGATTCCTCCAGCACCCCCTCGTGCCCGTAGCCGGCATTGTTGATCAGCACGTCGACTGGCCCGAAATCGGCCTCGGCCTGTTGAACGATCCCCTCGATGCGGTCGAAATCGGTGACGTCGCAAAATATTGCATGTAATCTTGGAAGCCGTTCGCTCAGGAAACTGCGTGCTCCTTCGGAACGAATAGTGCCGATTACATTGTGTCCTGCCCGCAGCGCTGCCTCGGCGATGGCAAACCCGAAGCCCGAATTGGCACCAGTAATGAAGAAGGTTTTGGCTGTCATGATTGAGCCTCGCTTGTGCGGTTCGATGGATTGCTAAATAGTCTGAGAAGGACCTGCCAAGTAGTGTGGATTCTCTGATATAATTGAGCATTTCTATGAAACATGACGATCTTGCCAGGAGGGCAGCCCAGCTTGCACCGCGGCCCGGGTATAACCCTACCGGTTTGGGTGGCATGCGCATCCTGCGGTCTGAAACCGTTCTGGAAGATGTGCCGGTCCTCTATCGGCCAGGGGCTGTCTTTGTGCTGCAAGGTTCGAAGCAGGGCTTCCTGGATGGACAAATCTATCGCTACGATGCCGATCACTACCTCGGCGTATCGGTTCCAGTGCCATTCCGCATGGCGTCGCAAGCCTCTCCCGAAATGCCCCTGCTGGCACTCTACGTGGACTTCGACCTGCATCTCGCTGCCGAGATCGCTGTGATGCTTGAGGACGGAGGAAAGAGTGTGCAAGAGCAGGCGCGGAGCCTCGTCTCAAGCCCCTTGTCTGCGAAGTTGCGAGAACTCTTGAGCAGGACGATGAGCACGCTTGCGGACCCGCAGGAATGCGCGATCCTTGGATCTGGCATTATGCGGGAGCTGCATTACCTGGTCCTCGTCGGGCCTCAAGGGGGCGCGCTCCGGGCAGCCCTGCATCATCGGGGGCCTGCCGGCCGGATCGTGGAGAGCCTCGCCCGCATTCGCGCATCGTTCACCGCAGGCATTTCCGTCCCGGACCTGGCGGCAGACGCCTGTATGAGTGTTCCTACCTATCATGCCCATTTCAAGACTCTAACTGGTACATCTCCAGTTCGTTACGTCAGGGCGATGCGACTGCACGAAGCGCGCCTTATGATTGCATCCAACCATGGTTCCATCGCCACTGTTGCAGCGAAAGTCGGCTATGCGAGTGCCGCCCAGTTCAGCCGTGATTTTCGGAAGCATTTTGGCCGCAGTGCTACCGAGGAGGCTCGGTGGATGCGGGAGCATCTGGGAGAGTCGACCTGATGGCGAGCGCAGATTTATCCCGGCCGTTTCATACCTGATTCAATCGAATGCGCGTTCTCGTCACCCCCTACCGCTACGCATTTTCGGGGCAATCACGCAACCGTAAGCGATAGGAATTTTTGCGCCGCCGAACAGTGTCGTTCTTACGCTCTTTCGCGTGAGGGTCGGCCTCTGGCCGAAACGATTTGAACGTGCGGCCGCTCCCTTGGAAGGGTAACGGTCGATCTAAGCTACCAGGCCGATAATAGATCGTTCGAACAATCGAAAGTATATTACGTTCCTTTTCTCGAAGATATGGAATAGAATTCCGAAAAATGAGAAATTTTATTCGGAAGAGTGGATTTTTTTTTGCCAAAAATCTCGCGTAGAAAACACATAGAAAACGGCTTCTGGAGTGAGATGTTTCTTACGGTTCCATAGAATCGACGTTTTCAAGCACACGTCTGAGGAGGGAAACGAGTGTCTCTATTTCATCTTCGGTCAGACCCTTCGTCATTTCAGAATTACCCTGGCGGAGGATTGTGCGTCCTGCTGGAAGTTTCTCCAGTGTCGCTTCTGTCAATGAGATGAGACTTGAGCGTTTGTCCTCGGGATCTGGCATGCGTTGCACCAGTCCGTCCCGCTCCATGCGGGATAGCATCTGCGCCATGGTAGGTTGCTCCACCTTGGCCCATTTTGCCAATTCCTTCTGTGATAACTCGGCTCCGTCTTTGAGAGCAGTCAGAACCGGAAGGTGTGCTGTCGCAAATCCCAGATGCCGCAATCTTCCGTCGCCTACGCGGGTCAGCCCGCGGGCAATCCGGCTGAAATAGTGGCCAGGATGACGGAGAGGATCCCAATCGTCAGAATTGCCCATTGCATAGGCTCCTATATTTATTTATATAGGTTCCTATATAGATGGAGCGTAGTGATATGGCAATGGAGCGGATCGCGATTGTCGGTGGTGGCCCGGGCGGTCTGATGCTTGCCCGCCTGCTGCAACGTCAGGGAAAATGCGCTGTGGTGTTGGAGCGAGATCGGCATGCAGAGGAGCGGCCTCAGGGAGGCTCTCTCGACATGCATGGTGAGACCGGTCAGTACGCGATGGAGCGGGCCGGTCTGCGGGAGGCATTTCTTGCGGCAGCCCGACCAGAAGATCAGGGAGATCGCCTGTATAATGCCGAGGGCGTGCTCCTGTTTGATCGCAATGATCCTATGGACGACCGGCCTGAAATCGATCGTTCCGTGCTGCGCCAGATCCTGTTGAATTCTCTCACTCCAGGGACTGTTCGCTGGGGGCGCCGAACGACCCGAATTGCGCCAGAAAAGAACGGTTTCATGGTGTATGGCGACGGGTGGGCCGAACAGTTTGATGTTGTCATCGGTGCGGATGGTGCATGGTCCTGTGTGCGGCCCTTGCTGAGCGATGCCGTGCCATTTTATGAGGGTGTTACCCTGGTTGAGTTGGGGTTTGAGGTGAAGCGTCATCCTCGGATCAGTAAACTGACCGGTGACGGCAAGATGCTTGCTATAGGCGATAACCGCGCATTGATTACGCAAAGAAACGGTTATGGCCATATTCGTGGGTATGCTGGCGTCAAGTTGGCTGAAAATCTGGCCAGAGAGTGGGGAGCCCGGTCCTGTGAAAACCTGCGGCAAACATTGCGAGACACGTTTGCCGGATGGGCACCGACCTTGCTGGATGTCATTGAAACGGGAGAATGTATTGGTGTAAGGCCGCTTTACGCGTTGCCGTTGGGGCATTCCTGGAAAAGTCAGATTGGCCTGACCCTTCTCGGTGATGCAGCGCACCTTATGTCTCCGTTCTCGGGCGAAGGGGTCAATCTTGCGCTCGCCGATGCCGTTGACCTGGCGGATGCCCTTATTTCGACCAATGACTGGTCACTGGTCAACCGGTATGAACGCGCCATGTGCGCACGTGCTGCTATAGCTGCTGAAGGTGCTGCGCAGGGCTTGAAAAGTGTTTTTTCCTCTACAGGAGTAGAGCATGTGCTCGAGCATTATCGTGCTCGCATGCATGGGTGAAAGAGTATTGGCTGTTGATACGTCGTTCCATCAGGCAGTCCGGCATATCACGATACATGTTCGTCAATACAGTCTTGGTCAATCCGGTAGATCGCCGCAGAGCCCCATGCGATACTTGGGGAGGACAGTATCACACGACCGATTGACCGTATCTATTTTTCTACCAAGCCAGTTCTGGAATATCTTTCGGCCATATATCGCCCAGGCGGAGCCCCGAGAACATTGCGAAACATGGTCACGAAACTCGGGACGCTTTCGTAGCCCAGATCACCAGCGACCTGTTGAGTTGTCGTGCCAGCCGCCAGCCATTTCACCGCGAGCATGACGCAGAGTTGCTGACGCCAGCGGTTGAAACTCATGCCGGTTTCTTTGAGGATCAGGCGGGAGAGGGTTCGAGTGCTCAACTCGACCTGACTGGCCCAGACATTCATGGTGAGCTGCTCAGCGGGCACTTCGATCATGCGATCAGCAATTTTCCGCAATCGCCTATCACGAGGCATGGGAAGGTGGAGGTTCTCGACTGTCGCTGCGGCGAGCTCGTCAAGAAGCACGTCCTGCATGCGGATAATCGTGTCGGTCGTTTCGTAAAAGAGCGGAAGAGCCGCAGCCCGTTTGAGGAGTTCGCGCAGCAGCGGCGTTATGGCGATAGCCCTGCATGCGTGCAGAGACGCTGGTCCGGCGTCCGGATCAATGAAGGCGCTATATCCTTTGAGCGCTCCGCTTGCGTAAATGGTGTGGCGCGCGCCGCCTGGGATCCAGATAGCACTATGCGGTGGGACGATCCAAAGACCCCCCTCCATTTCGCAGCTCAGTGCGCCGCTTTGAACCATTATGATCTGGCTTTTAACGTGGCTGTGAAATTCCAGATCGATCTTGTCCAGATGCTCGAAAGCATATCCGTAAGCCACGATACGGCGCGGAACCTCGTCCGGTTCGATCCAGTCTTCCATTTTTGATCGGTCGGTTAAGATCGGCATGACGCTATTGTCGCTGTGGAACACCTGTATGGCAAGATTGAATAACAATCTGGCTGGAGTTCGTAATGACGCCAGGCGCGACAGACTGCTAATTTTATAGAGCGATCACAGACCGTCATCAGGAAGAAGGCGCGGGCCTTCCATACGGTTCCTGTGCCCCATTGCAGCATGATGATGGAAAAAGACTCCGTGAAAGCTCGAAAGACAATCCTTATAAGTGGTGCCGGCATCGCTGGCCCCGTATGTGCTTACTGGTTGCACCAATATGGCTACGAGGTCGTTATTGCCGAGAGGGCGCGCACCCTGCGTGATGGCGGCCAGAACGTGGATATCAAGGGCGCTGGGCAACAGGTCATCAGGATGATGGGGCTTGTCGAGCGTATCGAAGCCAGGAACACCTTGGAACAGGGACAGAAATACGTTGATGCTACAGGAAAGCTGGTTGCTGTTTTCCCTAAAGGTGCATTTGCGACCTTAACAAACGATTTCGAAATTCTGCGCGGCGACTTCGCGCAGATTCTATTCGAGGCGACTGTTGAAATATGTGACTATCGTTTTGGAACATTCGTCACAAGCCTTGAAGAGAAAAACGACAGCATGTCGGTAACGTTCAATGATGGCAGTGTCGAGGATTTTGAGTTTGTCATCTGTGCAGAGGGGATCGGTTCAGCGACCAGAGACATGATCCTGCCGAGCGAAACCAGCTTTCGCTATCTTGCGGCTTATATGTCTTTTTTTAAAATCAGCAGACGTCCAGGAGATGATGGTTGGGCGTATACGGTTAACGGTGTCGATGGAACATTCATCACGCTGCGGCCCGGAAACGAAACAGAGACGACTGTCCTTGTGACATTTATCCGAAAGAAACACGATATCACATGGGAAAATCAGGGAGAGGCAAAGGGCATGCTGCATGATGCCCTGAAGGGGAGGGGAACAGTCGCAGACCGTATCAGCGCGGAACTGGAGACGGTTCGTGATTTCTATTTCGGGCCGATGAGTCAGGTCAGAGTGTCCCGCTGGTCGAGTGGGCGCTTTGTGCTGTTAGGCGATGCCGCCTACTGTCCAACCGCCTTCACGGGGGAGGGAACGGCTTTGGCTTTGGTCGGCGCGTATGTGCTTGCTGGTGAAATCAAACGGAGCACACATTATGCGGAGGCTTTCAAGGCCTATGAGTGCCTCGTTCGGCCATATGTGCAATCATCGCAAAACCGCATGAATCCTCTTCTTATTCGTCTTCTTCATCCCCGGAGCCGGACGGCGATTGCATTGACACACATGGTCCAGAAAATTCTTGCAAGCGATTGCGTCCAGAGACGCTTTCGACTGGGAGCGGTGAAGCGCGAGAGGAAAATCGGAGAAGACTTCATATTTCCAGATTACAGGTAAAGAATGCCCCTCGCGTCAGAAAGGGGCATGAGAGATGGTCTCCATTTCTCAGACACGACAATAAGCGACATCCAGGCCGGAGTATCTGACCGAAGCGGCAATCGTCGTGTTACTTTCCCGCCTTTACGACCGTACAGGGTTATTTCTACCGTTGGATCGGCGAGGGACGATGGGAAGCCATGAACCATAGTCTTGTGATCCTGTCGCGGGGGCAGGAGGGGCGGGACCTGCTGTCCGAACCGTGTGGCACGGCTTCAGTAACGTTCGATCTGGCTCCGGAAATCGTTCAGGCGGTCCAGTGTTGCCATCGTATGGTCGCGACGGGCGACCGACAGGCCGAAGGCGATGGCTTCCAGGATGGCGACTGTCGCCGCATGTAGGGCGATATGTTCCTCCTTGCCGCGCATTGCCGACACGATGACAGTGCCGGGCGGCACATCGGCCGCCGCGATCCGGTCGGTGACCAGCACGGTCGGCAGGCCCAGTCGTCGGGTTTCGCGAAACAGGAGCGCGATTTCGCGATATAAACTGTCGTAGGCCATGATGATGATGCCGTCGTCCGGACGCAACACGACCAGGTCGTCGGCGAAGGCGCGGCCGGTGGTGCCGATCGGCAGGCTGGCAAGACCGTTGCGGTTGAGAACCCGGCAGATATAGTCGGCCAGCCCGTAGGATGGGCCGATGCCGAAGACGACGATGCGCGGGCAGGGGTGCAGCGCCCGCACGCCCTCGGCGATGCGCTGCCGGGTGGCCGGATGTTGCAGCGCGGCGGCCATGTCCGCATGGGTCTGTAGAATGCTTCCGATAGCGTCGTCGAGGTCCGAGCCGATATCCTCGATCGTCCGGGAGAGGGCCGAGGCCGGATCGCGCGCGTGGGTCAGGCTGGCGACCAGGGCGGCACGCAAGGCGGCGAGGCTGTCGAAACCGATGGCCTGCACCGAGCGGATGACCGTCGCGTCGGAGGTGCCGATCCGTTCGGCCAGTTCCGCCGCGGAACTGGCCAGGGCTAATGGACGGTTGGCGTGAATGAATTGCGCGACCCGTCGCGCCATCGGGGTCAGTCCTGAATCAGGACGCAGGCTCTCGGCGATCGGGTCGGGTTTCAAGATGCTTCGGGCCTCCGGCTTCGTCACGAATCAATCGACATAGCAGGTGGGCAGGGGCGGGGCGTCAAGTTCATCAAACCTTCACCCTGTAGTGTTTGCGACAATCTTATAGGGACTCTGTCGCATCGACTACGGAGGCCCGGACCAGAATGGCGGAAAGGACATGACGGGCGTGCGTGTGGCTGCCGCCGTGCTGCTGCTGTTGGTTGTATCGTGCCTGGCCAGCCTGACCGGTGGGCGGGAGCCTGGGCTGGTCATCTACAGTTCGGTCGGCGTGGCCCCTGCCGTTGTCGCCGCCTATGTGCGCGAGACCGGCCGGCCCGCGACCGTGCTGGCGATGCCGGGAGGAATGCTGCTGGCGCGCGTGTCGGCCGAGGCGCATCACCCGCGCTGGGACGTGGTGTGGTTCGAGGGCGATGACGGCGCGGTGGCTCTGGACAGGGCAGCCCTGCTGGCGCACGGCGTGGTGGCGGATCTGGACTGGACGCCGACCGGGCGGGCGCTGCTGCCGGTCGACGGCTCCTATGAGGTGACCGGCTTTACGCTCGCCGGTGTTTTCCTGTCGCGCCGGGACCGGGCGCGTATGCCGCGAAGCTGGGACGACGTGATGGCGGCGGCGCGCGTGGGGATGGCCAATCCGGCACTCTCCGGGCCGGCCTATCCGCTGCTGGCCGGAATGATGGCGTTGAATGGCGGTTGGCCGGCGGGGCAGACGGCGTTGCGGCGGATGGTGGCGGGCGGATTGCTGGTCGGCCCCTCCAACCCGTCTGTCCTGGTGGCGCTGCGGGCGGGGCGGATCGGGACTGCGATCGTGCAGAGCACTGCGGCGATGGCCCTGGCGCGTGCCAACTCCGACTATGTCGTCGATATTCCCGCTCCGGCCTTCATCCTGCCCGCCGTCGCGGCGGTGGCGGCGGACCGGCCGTCCGCCCGCCGGCAGGAAGCTGAGGCGTTCCTGCGCTTCCTCATGCGGCCCGATATCCAGTCCTGGCGTATGCGCCTGCCCGGTGCCGAACGTCTGTTTTGGCCCGTGACGGCCAGGCCGACCCAGCCGGACCTGCCGGATGCGGGCGGACTCGTGCTGTCGCATCCGGACCCGGAGGTCTGGGGGCCGCTTCAGGCCGAGGTGACTGGATGGTTTCAGCAGGAGATCATGCGATGAGCGGCACGCGACGTTTGGTCGGGGCGGTAGGAAGCTGCGGACCGTCGGTACTGTTCGGCACCGTCATCGCGATCAGTTTCCTCTACCCGCTGACACGCTTCCTGGTGCTGCCGCTGATGCCGGACTGGGCACCGCTATCGGGCTTGGGCGGCGCATCGCGCCCAGGCCTGTCGTCGGGGGCGTTGTGGAACACTTTGCGGCTGAGTGTCGAGGCTGGGCTGCTGGTCATTCCGCCGGGGCTTCTGGCCGGCTTCCTGCTGGAACGTCGGCGGTGGCGCGGGGCGGGGCTGCTGTCGGCGGCGCTGTGGGGTGTGTTCCTAATGCCGAGTTATCTGCTGACCATGGGCTGGCAGATCGTGGTTGCGGCGCCGTTCCTGGCGGATGGGGCCGCTGGCCGCCTGTTCTATGGCGAGGCAGGGATCGTTGCGTTGCTGACGGTCAAGGGGCTGGCATTTTCGTCGGTGACGGCGCGGGCGGGATGGCATGCGGTGGGCGCGGACATGGATGCGGCGTCGCGGGTACATGTGCCGGCGGCGTGGCGGCGGGCCTGGCTGACGCTGCGGCTGCTCCTGCCGGTGGCCGGCAGCATGTTCATGGTGCAGATGGTCGCGGCATCGCAGGATTTCGGCATTGCCGCTACGCTCGGGGCGCAGGCGCACATGCCGTTGGTCATCTATGCTATCTACCAGAACCTCTCGACCGTTCCGCTGGATTTCACCCAGGCTGCCCGGTTGAGCTGGGTGTTGGTGCTGCTGGCCCTGGCGGCTCTTGCGGTGCAGGCGAGGCTGGGGCGGCGTGACGCGATGGCCGCAGACAGGCTGCGGCATTGCCCCGGCATGGTGCCCTGCGGCCGTGGCACGGCCGTGCTGGCGTGGGCCCTGACGGTGGGTGTCATGCTGGCGGGGGTGGCCGTGCCGCTTCTGGCCCTGGCGGTAAAGGCCGCGGGTGATACCGGCGCTGGCGACGACCTGCTGATCGACGGGGACGGATGGCGCGGGATCGGCCTGTCGCTGCGCTATGCCTTCGTCTCGGCGGTCTTCTCGGTTGTGCTTGCTGCGCTTATCCTGGGTGGGCGCATGCGCGCCGGTGGTTCCGGTCGGGTGGTGGCGCGCATGTTGCTGTGGCTGACATCGGCCAACATGGCCGTTCCGGGCGTCATGCTCGGTGCCGCCTATGTGATTGCGTTCAATGGCCGCGTTCTCTCCCTGTACGGTACGCCGGCATTGCTGATCCTTGCCTATACAGCCAGCCATCTTCCGATCGCCATACGGTTTCTCGATGCGCCGTTCGCGCATCTGCATCGGGGGCTGGGGGAAGCGGCACGGGTGCATGGTGTGTCGCTGACACGGCGGGTGGAACGGATCTATGTGCCGCTGCTGCTCCGCCGGCTGACCTGGGCGTGGGGCATGGTGTTCGTAACACTGTTCTTCGAACTGCCGTTATCGGAAATCCTGTATCCGGCGGGCAGCGCGCCGCTGGGTGTCAGGCTGCTGTCTCTGGACGATACGCTGCATTACGGTGCCGAGGCCCGGCTGGCCCTGGTGGGGATGGGGATATGCCTTGCCGTGACGGCGGCCGCCATCGCACTGGTGCCTCGTGTGGTGGCTGGGTCCGAGATGGAGCGGACGCAAAGGCGCGGAAGGCTCGGGAACGCCGGGGCCGTGGAGCAAGAGAATGTCTGAGACTATCCTGTCGCTGGATAACGTCGTGAAATCGCATGGCCGGACCAGGGTTCTGCATGGCGTCACCCTCGATATTCCCCGTGGACAGTTCGTGCTGCTGATGGGGGGATCGGGGTCCGGCAAGACGACCATGATCCGCCTGGTTGCGGGGCTGGAACGGCCTGACGCGGGATGCGTGACATTGCGTGGCAGGCGGGTCGACAGCCGATCCGACGGTATTTTCGTGCCGCCGGAACGGCGTGGCTTGGGCATGGTCTTTCAGGATTATGCGTTGTGGCCGCACCTGACCTGCCTGGAGAATATCGTGACGGCCATGCCCGGCCACGGACGCGACCGGGGGGAGCGGGCGCGTGCATTGCTGCGCGATGTGTCCATGGCGGGGCTGGAAGGGCGCTATCCCGCGCAGTTGTCGGGTGGCCAGCAGCAGCGGGTCGGGCTGGCCCGCGCCCTTGCCGCGCGGCCGGACCTGCTGCTGCTGGACGAGCCGCTGTCGGGACTGGATGTGGAGGTGCGCGGGCGCATGCGCGACCAGATCCGCCGGCTGGTGCGCGAGACGGGGTGCTCCGCGCTGTTCGTGACGCATGACCCGGTCGATGTCTGGCGTCTGGCCGACCGTGTGCTGATGCTGGAGGGCGGGAAAATCATGCAGGATGCCACGCCGGACGCGCTGTATGGCCGCCCGCTGTCGCCGCGCATCGCGCGCATGACCGGAGCGGAGGGGGCGTTGCCGGTGGTGCTGCGCCGTCGGGACGCGCAATGGGGGTTCGATGGCGGCTTCGGCTTTCAGGACGTGACGCCGATCGGCGTGCGGGAGGAGGGGCCGGCCTGCGCCTATCTGCGCCCGGAAGGCGTGCGGCAGAGTGCGCGCGGTCATGCCGCGATCCGCAGGGACATGACGTTCGAGGCCGGGCGCTGGCGTACGCTGTGGCATCTGCCTTCCCTCGACTGGTCGGTGCATAGTCTGGAGGCTGATCATCCGCCCGAGCAGACCTTTCTGAATTTCGACGACCGGCATCTTTTTGCCTATCCGGCCTCCTGAAACGTGCAGAATCGCATGGATCCTGTCAGCGTGATCGAAGGTCGTTCCGTTTCGTCATCCGGCGATGTCCTGTCGCGGGGATTGTCCGTGCGGGCCCTGCGCAACGCCCATGCCGGGCCTTTCGCCTTCGATGTGCCGCCGGGGACCTGCCTGGTCATTACGGGAACGTCGGGTGCCGGAAAATCCGTCCTGTTGCGGATGGTGGCCGACCTGGACCCCCATCAGGGCGATGTGGCGCTGGACGGGTGTTTCTGTTCCGCCATGCCGGCCCATCGCTGGCGGCGGCAGGTCGTGTATCTGCCCGCCGAGCCGGGATGGTGGTCGGATTCGGTGCTGGATCACATGCCCGACGATGCGCTGACCCGCGACCTGATGGCGCAGGCGGGCCTGCGCGCCGGGGTGCTGAATGACCCGGTGCATCGGCTGTCCACCGGCGAGCGGCAGCGCCTGGCCCTGATCCGCGCGCTGCGTCTGGCGCCGCGCGTGCTGCTGATGGACGAACCATGTTCCGCCCTGGATGAAGGGACGACATTGATGGTGGAAGCGATGATGCGCGCGGCCATGGCCGGAGGAACTGCGATCGTCCTTGTGTCGCATGATCCGACGCAGGCCATGCGCATGGCCGATCTGCGCCGTGAACTGGTGCATGGGCATTTTGTCGGAGCAGCGTCATGACGCCGATCCTGCTGAATACGGGCGACCTGGTTCTGGCGGGCGGGTTGATCGTCGGCTGTGTGGTGCTGTCGCTGGTACTGTCACTGGGCATTCATCGGACGCTGATCGTCGCCGCCGTGCGCATGGCGGTGCAACTGATGCTGACCGGAAGTGTGCTGCTGTTCGTCTTCGGCCGGTCGTCGATCTGGCTGACTCTGCTTGTCCTGGCCTTCATGTTTTCGGCAGCGACGTTCGAGGTCGGGTCGCGCCAGGTCGCGCGGTTGACGCCGGCGTGGCATTTCGGGATCGGTGGCTTCAGCACGGCGGCGGGTACGATCATCGTCGTGCTGGTCGGCCTGCTGACGGCCTTGCAGCCGCATCCCTGGTATCAGGCACGCACGGCCATTCCGATGACGGGCCTGCTGCTGGGCAATGTGATGAATGCAACCAGTCTGTCGATGAACACGCTGCTGTCCATGATCTCGCGGGAGCGGGCCGCGATCGAGGCGCGGCTGATCCTGGGGGCGACGCGCGCCGAGGCGATGAACAGCCTGATCCGCCAGTCTATCCGCACCGCCCTGATTCCGACCCTGAACCAGATGGCGGCGGCGGGGGTCATTACGTTACCGGGGATCATGACAGGCCAGATCCTGGCCGGCATGAATCCGCTCGAAGCATCGAAATACCAGATCGTGCTGATGAGCCTGATCGTCAGCGGCAACATGATCGGTGCGACGCTGTCCGCCGTGCTGACGGCGACCCGGTTGAGTGACGCACGCGGACGGCTGCGCCTGGATCATCTGTCGACCTGAGCGGAACGCATCGTCGGGTGGCATGGCGCGTGGGTGAAGGCGCGGGTACTGGCGTGCTTCTTTCCGGAAAATGCCTAACGCTCGACGGCGGTGGCGGGCGCGCCTGTGCGCACGGTCGGGACATCAGGAGGGATGTTTGTAGTATAAACTACAGATCTCTATTTTTCGCAAACTCTAAAAAATCCCCAATCTTTGGATAATTATGGTAATAATTATCATTATTTACGTATTTAGACACATTTATTTAACAAAAATAGAACATCAACTTCACGGAAATTGATTCCGACCCCGTGATAGAAGGAGCCATTGTCGTGATCGCTACGGAAAGTCCGAGGCGGGGCGGCGGCTATTCCGAGGATCAAATGCTTCATCCCATTCTTTTTCGTCAGCGATCTCTTCGTCGCCCGATGGGACGCAAGGCGCGTAGCCTGGCATCGACGGGGTTGGTGTGTGCAGGGGTGTTCTACGGCCTGTCTGCGGCGCATGCCGCGCCGGTCACGGAGATGTCGAGCGATGGCGGCCCTGCGACCGCACCCGTGACGAAGACGAAGCCTCGGCGTGCTGATACCCAGGCGCCGGTTGTGGCCGAACAGATCGAGACGATCGGGCGCACGAAAGTCGATTCCGCAGCGTATCAGGCACCGACCAAGGCGCCGCTGGAAGCCTTTCAGCCTACATCGGTCATCAGTCAGCATTTTATCGAAAACAACATTCCGCCTTCGGGTAACTACGACACCATGGTGGCACTGGCGCCCAGCGTCATGACCATCGGATCGAACGGACCGGGCCTGGCGGAAAACAAGGTTTCGGTGCGCGGCTTCTCGGATGGGCAGTACAACGTCCTGTTCGATGGAATCCCGTTTGCTGACGGCAACAATTTCACGCATCACACCACGGCCTATTATACCGCGCACGATCTGGGGGGCATCAGCGTCGATCGTGGCCCGGGCGATGCGAGTACCATGGGTTATGCGACATTCGGCGGGACGATCTCGGTCGATGGCAAGACGCCGACCGAACGCCGCGGGGTTGAAGCCTATGGCAGCATGGGAGCCTGGAACACCTATACCTATGGCGGCGAATTCAATAGCGGCCGGATGAAAAAGCTGAACAACGCCTCCTTCGTGTTCGATGCGGGGGGCGTGCAGAGCGACGGCTACCAGACCTGGTCCGGTCAGCAACGCTATAATTTCTACGGAAAATGGATCCAGCCGATCAACGATCACACGACGTTGACCTTCATGGGGCTATATAACAATCTCACGCAATACGTGCCCCCTGGCGCGACGCTGGGTGAGATTGCCGAGTTCGGGCCCAATTACGGCCTGTCAGACAACAAAAACTCACAGAATTATTATAAATACAATGTCGATACCATCCAGACGGATATGTCCTATATCGGCCTGAATTCGGATATCGGTGGCGGATGGACCATCGATAACAAGATTTATACGTACGCCTATTACCATCACGGCCATAACGAGAACGACGTGAACGGAACCACCCAGGCGCGGTATCTTGATTCCGCGCCGGTCTCGAAGGGCAATGTCGTCGCGTGTGGCGGGACGTACGGCGCCAGCAAGATGACCTATAATTCCGGGCCAGGCTGCGAATATGGCCAGGCGATGCGGCAGGATTATCGTGCCTGGGGCGATACGTTCAGCGTCAATCGCGATTTCGGTCTGGCGAAACTGAAGCTCGGGTTCTGGCTGGAACATCAGACCGATACCCGCCAGCAGGGCAACATCAACTGGGCGACCGGGCAGTTCACGAATCAGAAACAGCCGCTGAATCGTCTGATGACGCTGGAGAACCTGAGTGCGCAGCCTTATGTGCAACTGACGTTCCGGCCCCTCCCGAACCTGGAGATTTCGCCGGGCTTCAAATACGCGCTCATGGTTCGGCAGATCAATGCTCCGGTCAACCAGAAGACCGGTACGCCGCTCTATTATAACCAGACCTATGGCGCGCCGATGCCGTCGCTGAACGTGCATTATATGGTCAACAGGAACTGGTCGGCCTATCTGCAGATAGCGCGTGGCTTCCTGGCGCCGGATTCTGCCTATTTCTACACGCCCAATCCGTCGGCCAACAAGGTCAGCCCTGAAAACACGATGAATTATCAGATCGGGACCGCCTGGCAGAGCCGCCAGTTTACTCTGTCTGGTGACATATATTATATCAATTTCAGCAATTTCGTTACCAGCGCGAATGAAAATATCCCTGGATATGGACCGATGACGGTTTATTACAATCAGGGTGGCGTCAATTATTACGGGATCGAGGGCGAGGCCTCCTATCATCTGGGTGCGGGCTTCACGCTGTTCGCCAACGGCAGCCTCAACCAGTCCAAGACCCAGGGGACGGGGGCGCCGATCGCCAACGCGCCGGATGCCACGGCGTCGGGCGGGATGATCTATGAACATGGCGGGCTCTATGCCTCGGTGATCGACAAGTGGATCGGTGCGCGGGCCGGCAAGATCAGTTCGACGGGGCAGGCGCAGGACGGTCTGGATCCGTTCAACCAACTCGACGTATCCATCGGCTATACGTTCAACCATGACAATGTGCGTCGGGGGCCGCCGATCAAGCTGCAGTTGCATGTAACGAACCTGGCTGACAGCAAGAAGGTCTTTTCCTATGCCGGCACGACGGCGGAGGGGGAGTCGATGTGGAATACCCAGCCGGGGCGGGGCTTTTTCGGCTCCATCTCGGTGCCTATCGGGTTCTGATCGGCGGGCATGATCGTCGTCCGGTCATGATGGCCAGCCGTCCTGCACGGCTGGCTGTTCTACCTACGCGGGGGCACGGGGGCATTCCGGTGCCGTCGGGCGAACGAATTTAAAAAAAGCCCAATATCACGCTTAATCCGATTACGGGTGGCTCCGCACGCGCTACTGTCGGGCCTGCATGAACAAAGACGGTTCTCCCATACGATTGCTGCTGATCGAGGACGATGCCGATACTGCGGCCTATGTCCGCGATGGTCTGGCGCATCACGGCATTGTCGTGACATGCGCTTCGGACGGATTGGATGGGTTGATTCATATCCTGCGCGAGGCCTGGGACGTCATCGTGCTGGACCGGATGCTGCCCGGTATGGACGGCATGCAGGTGCTGGCGCGGCTGCGCGAGCGGGAAATCCGCACGCCGGTTCTGCTGCTGACGACGCTGGATGGCGTGTCCAGTCGGGTGGAGGGGCTGCGCGGTGGGGCGGACGATTATCTGGTCAAGCCATTCGCCGTGCGGGAACTGGCGGCACGGGTCGCCGTGCTGGTGCGGCGGGCCGGCCCGGCGCATCAGGCGACGGCCCTGCGTGTTGTCGGGATCACGCTGGACCTGCTGACCCGCGACGTGACGCGCTTTGGCGAGAAGCTGCTGCTGCAACCGCAGGAAGTCAAGGTTCTGGAATATTTCATGCGCAACCCCGGCATCGTGCTGTCGCGGAAGATGCTGCTGCTTTACGCCTGGAATGCCGATTTCCCCGTGCATACCAATCTGGTCGAGACCCATATCAGCCGCCTGCGCGACAAGCTGGGATATGACGGGCGGCGATTGATCCGCACCGTTCGCGGCGCCGGCTATATCATGTTGCCGCATGACGGCCCGTCGTCCGACCAGTCCGACGCGGTGCCATGACTTACGGGTCGGGCAGGCTGTGCCGGATCGCGTCCAGCCTGTCCTTTCGCATCGTGCTGCTGTTTGCCGGGTGCCTGATCGTGTCCGGCGTGTGCGTGCTGCTGCTGGGCGGGCTGCATAGCCAGCGTTCTCTGGAGCGGCAGATACACCGTGTGGTCGTGGCCGAGACGACGGAAGTCCTGTCATCCGCGGGCACGCATGATCTGGCGCATATGCAACCCATCATTCAGGGACTGGTGCAACACGAGCCGGAATTTTTCTATCTTCTGCAGGATAATGCGCAGCGGGTCGTCGCCGGCAACATGCTGCATCTGCACCCCTGGGCCGGCCAGCGCTGGCTGTCGCATGAACACCGGCAATTGTCGGGCGAGCAGAAAAGCCTGATCTCGGGCGAGGGCGTGCAACTGGATGACGGTTATCTGTTCATCGGGCTCAGTGCGCGCTCGTTGATCGAACTGCGGCGCGACATGTGGATGCTGGTCGGCCTGGGGATCGTCGGCTTTTCGGTGCTGGGGGTAGGCGGTGGAATGCTTCTCAGCGCGATCATTCTCGGTCGAATCGAGAAGATCAGCGTGACGGCACGCCGGATCATGAATGGTGATATGTCGCAGCGCATTCCCTATCAGGGAGGTGACGACGAGTTCGATCATCTGTCGCACAGCCTGAATGCGATGCTGGAGACGAACGAGCAACTGATTGCCAGCCTGCGCCAGGTTTCGAACGATATTGCGCACGACATGCGCCGCCCTCTGTCCCGCCTGCGCCAGAGGCTGGAGCGTGTGACGGTATGCAAGGGCATGCCTGCCGAGGGACGGGAGATGATCGAGACGTCGCTGGAGGATCTGGACAGCGCGTTGGAGATTTTTTCCTCTCTTCTGAGAATTTCTCAGATCGAGGCCCGGATTGCCACCGATGTCCTGTCTCCCGTTTCGCTGGATGTGCTGCTGGGTCAGGTCGGGCAATTGTATCGGCCTCTGGCGGAGGACAAGGGGCAGTCGCTGGTCGTCGGCAGTTCCATGCCGCTGATGGTTCGGGGGGATGCTGTCTTGTTGGCGCAGATGCTGTCCAATCTGGTGGAAAATGCGATCAACCACACGCCGCCAGGTAGTACGATCGCGGTGACGGGTCGGGCACATGGCGGCAATGCGATTCTGGTTGTTGCCGATAACGGGCCGGGAATCCCTGCCGAGAGCCGTGGGAAAGTCTTCGACCGGTTCGTCAGACTGGATGCCAGCCGGTCGGTACCCGGCAGCGGTCTGGGGTTGAGCCTGGTCCAGGCGATCGCGCGGCTGCATGGGGGCAGTGTCGCGCTGTCCGACAACGATCCTGGTCTGCGCTGTACAATTACAATTCCTGTTAATTCCTGAACGGGAAAAGTTTGACAATTATTTAGCGCCGTTTTTCTGGACGGCCGGCGGCCGGTCATCGAGAGTGCCGCCATGCATGTGATCCTGACGCACCCGGCGCGGTCGCCCCGTCGCGGACGTTCCGTCGAACCAGGCTGTCCGGACCAGCCATGATCCGACTGTTCGTCTCCCGTCCGGTCGGGACCATTCTGCTGGCGCTGGCGTGCGTGCTGGCGGGAATGATCGGCTATCTCGGCCTGCCGGTCGCCGACCTGCCGAATATCGATTTCCCTGTCATTCAGGTCATCGCGCAGCAACCCGGCGGATCGCCGGAGCAGATTGCCAGCGCGATCGCCGAGCCGCTGGAGCGGCGTCTGGGCACGATTGCGGGATTGGAGGAAATGACGTCGCAATCCACGCAGGGGGTGGTGCGGCTGTCGTTGCAGTTTGCCCTGTCGCGCGACATCAACGGCGCCGCACGCGATGTCGAAGCCGCGATTCAGGCCGCGCGGGCCGACCTGCCGCCGACGCTTCGGCAGAATCCGCAATATCACAAGGCGAATCCCAATGATCCGCCGGCCATCATGCTGGCTCTGACGTCCGATAACCGCCCGCTGTCGCAGGTGTACGACCAGGCGACGAATCAGATTCTGCCGCGGATCGCGCGGATTGCGGGCGTGGGAGAGGTCGAAATCGCCGGCAGCGCACTGCCGGCGGTGCGTGTCGAGATCGACCCGCAGGCGCTGTACAAATTCGGCATCGGGCTGGAGGATGTGCGGGCGGCCCTGGCATCGGCCAATGCCCATACCCCCAAGGGAAACATCGAACTGGGCAGCCTGCGTTTTGCGTTGGCGACGAACGACCAGGCACGGAGTGCCGCGGCCTATCGGGCACTGGTCATCGCCTACCGCAATGCGCGGCCGGTGCGTCTGGATGACGTCGCGCAGGTTGTCGACGGGGTGGAGGATGTGCGCAACGCCGGCTATTTCGGCGATCGGCCGGCGATCGTCCTGATGGTCTTCATGCAGGCGGGCGGCAATATCATCCAGGTTCTGGACCAGTTGCATGCCCAGATGCCGTATCTGCGCGCGATCATGCCCGGCGGGGTGCAGATTCACACCTTCATGGACCGTTCGCGGGTGATACGGGCGTCGCTTGACGATACGCGGATGACCCTGCTGCTGTCGGTCATGCTGGTGGTGCTGACGGTCTGGCTGTTTCTGGGGACATGGCAGGCGACGCTGATTCCGGCCATCGTCATCCCCGTGGCCATGGTCGGTGCGCTGGGCGTCGTCAGGCTGCTGGGATATACGCTGGACACGATGTCGCTGACGGCGCTGACGATCGCGACAGGCTTTATCGTCGACGATGCCATTGTCGTGGTCGAAAACATCGCCCGCCATGTCGCGGAGGGGCTGACGCCAGGGCGTGCCGCCGTGCGGGGGGCGGGCGAGGTGGCGTTTACCGTCCTGTCCATGACGCTGTCGCTGATTGCGGTCTTTCTGCCGATTCTGCTGATGGGGGGCGTGCCGGGGCGGCTGTTCCATGAATTCGCCGTGACCGTATCGGTCGCACTGCTGCTGTCGATGCTGCTGTCGCTAAGCCTGACACCGACATTGTGCGCGCGGTTGCGGCTGCATCATGCGGCTGGTGGCGGGAGGCTGGCCGCGCGGATCGAGGGGGTGCATCGCTCGATGCTGCGTGGCTATGCGCGGGGGCTAGACTGGGCGCTGAAGCACCGGGCGGTGATGCTGGCCAGCCTGCCGGTAACGCTGGGCCTGACGATCCTGATCTATATCCACAATCCCCGCAGCCTCTTTCCCGACGAGGATGGCGGGGCTCTGCTGGGGCGCCTATTGGGGGAGCAGGCGATTTCCTTCCAGGCCCTGGACAGGACCATGCAGCAGGCCCTGGACCGGTTGCGGGAAGACCCGGATGTGGCAGAGGTTGCCGGATTCATCGGCATGCGCGGGTCGGCAAACCAGGGCAACCTGTTCATCGCGCTGACCGACAAGGCATCGCGGCATCACCCGGTGTCGACCACCATCGCCAATCTTGATCGGCGCACGCGGGGGCTGACCGGCGCGCGGTTCTTTGCCATGCAGCCGGGCGCGATCCGGGTCGGGGCCCGGCCGGCCAATGCCGCCTATCTCTACAGTCTCCAGGGCGACGATACGGCGGCGCTATATGCCTGGACGCAGCGGCTGGTGCGTGCGTTGTCCGCCAGGCGGGAACTGGCGGATGTGTCGTCGGACGTGCAACTGGGCGGGGCGGCGCTGAATGTCCGGCTGGACCGGGACACCGGGGCGCGGCTGAAGATCACGCCGCAACTGATCGCCAATACGCTCTATGACGCCTACGGGCAAAGGGCGGCGTCCGTCATCTATAACGAGATGAACCAGTATCGGGTGGTCATGGAAGCCGCGCCGCGCTTCTGGCATGACACGCAATCGCTGCGGCAGGTCTGGGTCAGTGTTGCCGGCGGTACGGCGCAGGGGGGCATCCAGGCCAATACGATCCGGGCCCGCATGTCCGGGACGGCCGGGGCGGCATCGTCGCAGAGTGCGCTGTCCTTTCGCAACCAGATTGCAAACAGCCTGGTCGGGGGGCATGGCGCGTCGTCGGGGTCCGCCGTTTCCACGCAGGCGGAAACCATGATCCCGCTGGTGGTGGCGGGTACGCCGTCCGACGGTCGGACCGCCCTGGCCATCAATCATGCGGGACAGGGGGTCGCCACCACGATCTCGTTCAACCTGCCCGGCGGCGTATCGCTGGGCGAAGCCATGGCAGCCGTGCAGGACGAAGTGGCCAAGGCAGGTATGCCGGGGTCGATTCATGGAACCTTCGCCGGCAATGCCGCCCAGCTACAGAAGGATTCGGACAATGCCACCATCCTCATTCTGGCATCCGTCATCGTCGTCTACATGATTCTGGGCATTCTGTATGAAAGTTTCCTGCATCCCCTGACCATCCTGTCCACCCTGCCCTCGGCGGGAGTGGGAGCTCTGCTGGCCTTGTGGGCATGTGGCGAGAGTTTTTCGCTGATGGGGATGATCGGCGTGATCCTGCTGATCGGCATCGTCAAGAAGAACGCCATCATGCTGGTCGATTTCGCGATCGCCGCCGAACGATCGGAAGGATGCACGCCGCTTCAGGCGATCCGCGCAGCCTGCCTGATGCGCTTTCGCCCGATCATGATGACCAGTTTCGCCGCCGCGATGGGGGCGCTGCCGCTGGTCGTCGGTCATGGATATGGCGCGGAGGTGCGCTACCCGTTGGGCGTGACCATTATCGGCGGTCTGATCGTCAGCCAGGCACTGACCCTGTTCACGACACCTGTCGTCTATCTGTGCATGGAACAGATGCGCCTGTTCGCGCGGGATCTCGTTCGCCTGCGACCTAAACAATCGCCAATGTTTTAAAAATTCAGCCGTAATGATTCTTCATAAGCTTCATGAAACTCCGCTGAAGGGCCGTCTATAACGCACTCGTTCATTTCGCAGTTCATTCGCCGTCGTCGCGAAGGCCGTTTGTTCGGCGAACAATAACTGCTGAACAGAAAAGGTGTTTATAGAAATGAAGAAGATTTTCCTGCTGATGGGGACCGTCCTGATCGGGTGCGGTTCCGCGATGGCGGCCCCGCTGAATGCCGACAGCGGTCCGGTGCAGTTTCTGCGCAGCACGCCGCTGCCGGAGATTACCGATGGTGGATTCGATCATTTCGCCGTGGACAAGAAAGACGATCGTCTTCTGATCATGGCCGAAAAACACGCGACGGTTGAAATGTTCCGCCTGAGTGACGGCGCGCACCTGGCTTCGGCCGGTGGTTTCGGTCTGCCGCATACGCCGGCCTATGTCGCCGATCAGCACCAGATGTTCGTTTCCGACGACAAGATGGGCTGTGTGGTCGTCGATGTGCCGTCGCTGAAGATCGCCAGGATCATCCCGCTGCGACAGGGCGCGGATGAAGCCGTCTTCGACAAGAAGTCGGGCCTGTTCTATATCGGCAATGGCGGCAAGAAGGACCAGTCCGACAATTCGTCGATCAGCGTCATCGACGTCAAGACATACAAGGAAGTCGCACGGATCGAGATTCCGTCGTCCAATATCGAGATGATGGCGATCGATCACGCGCGTGGCCTGTTGTTCGCCAATCTGCGTGACAAGAACCAGATTGCCGTGATCGACCTGAACGCTCGCGCGCTGAAGACGATCTGGACCGTTCCGGGCCTGAATCTGATCACCCCGATGGCGTATGACGCCAAGACGCAGAGGCTGTTCGTCATCGGCCGCAAGCCCGGCAAGCTGTCGGTCATCGACGCCGGCACGGGCGCCCTGCTCTCGACCGCGCCCAGCGTCGATACGGCCGATGGCATCACCTGGGATGCCAAGAATGCCCGCCTGTATGTCAGCGGCAGCGAAGGGCTGAGCGTCTTTCATCGTGACGACGCCGATCATTTCACGGAGATCCAGCGGATCGATACCAGGACCGGAAAGGTCTCGGTTTATGTCGACAAGCTGAAGCAGCTTTATATTGCCCATGCGAAGACGGCGACCGGACCGGCGGCGCTGGATATCTACACCGTCGCGCCCGACCCGGTGGCGCAGGCTGCCGCGAAGGCGGCGGCCGACGCCAAGAAGAAGCCCTGATAGCCCCGCCACCGCACGGTGTGAGCACCGTGCGGTGGCGGCCCTGTCCTGCGCTGCCTTTATCCCCCCCCGATCACAAACCGAGACTGCGAGGCCGCATTGCGCGCCCGCACCGCCTGGAGTCGTCATTCCGATGCGTATCCATCCGATGCTGTGCCGCAGCACCTTCTTGTGCCTGGCAACCGCACTGGCGCCGATCGGCGCGCCGCTTCTGCATGCACAGGACGTGCAGAATCCCGTGAAGACCCATCATGATGGGCACAAGAAGCATAAGGAGGGCAAGGCGCATCATGGCAAACGCAAAGGGCACGCCGAGACCGGTGTCGCCCGCGATGCCGGTGCCGACAGGCGGATGCGGCGCGCGGAAGCGGCGCATTCCACCGCTCCCGAGCATCTTCAGGTGGTCGGCTTCAAACGTGCGGCCAAAGCTGATGCGCTGGGCACCATCGAGGAGGCGCGCCTGGTGCAGAAAAATGCGCCCAACATCGTCCTGCTGATGCCGCAGTCCGAAATAGAGAAGATTCCGAATTTCGTCCTGGGTGACGCGATGCGCCGGATGCCGGGTGCGTCGATCATCTTCAAGAGTGGCGAGTCACGCGCGCTTCAGGTCCGCGGGCTGGATTCCAGTCTTAATGGCGTGATGTTCGAGGGTGTTCTCCTGCCCGCGGGTTCGATGAGCAGCACCGGGCGGGCGATGCCGCTGGACGCCATGCCGGCGTCGCTGGCCGGCGGCCTTGAACTGACCAAGACGAACCGGCCGGAGCAGGATGCCATCGCCCTGGGCGGCCAGATGAATATCCTGTCGCGCGATATCGGCGAAAACCAGAGCCCGTTCCTGAAGATGCATATGGCGGGCGGGTTTCGCGACCCCAGCGGGACGGCGGTCCTGCAGGGCACACTGGCCGGCGGCATGCGTTTCGGCCTGCATGGCGACCCGTTCGATCCGCATGCGTCCGGCGACAAGCCGTTCAGCGTGTCGTTTTTCGTCAATGGTCTGACCGACTGGCTGAACATGGGCGACCTGCAGCAGAAATTCGCGTCGGGCGACCCGGTGGGCAGTCAGGCGAACAAGGTCACGCAGGCTTCGCAGGTGATGTATGCGGGACACAAGGTCCGTTCGTCCTACGGTGGTACTCTGGGGTGGGATATCGACCACGACAACAGGATCTATCTGAAAATGTTCCAGTCGGCGATCGATGCGCCGGTGGTGCGGAACCAGTTGATCTATGCGTTCAGCCCCAAGACCGGACTGGGCGATCCGGGACAGGACGGAACCGCGAGCCTGTCGCAGGGCGTGACCAACACCAAGACCACGGACCTGGAGCGGGTTTACAAATTCGGTGGTGACAGCAGGGTCGGCCGGTTCAAACTCGATTATTTCGGTGCGTGGGCCGCCAATAATGTCGACCAGACATCGTCCTACGTGTCCAGTTTCGCCGGGCCGGCGAATGTGCCTGTCAGCTATGACAATGTGACCAATCCCCTGCGCCCGACGGTGAGCGTGCTGAATGGGATCAACCCGCTGAACTACAATGCGTACAAACTGTCATCCTTGAGCAACCAGATCCAGCATGACAAGGACTACGAGTGGACCGGGCATATCGGCGCCTCGACGGACCTCAACCTGTTCCGCGAGATGAAAGGCACGCTCAGTTTTGGTGGCGGCCTGCGTATGGCGCACATCCAGCATTATGACCCGACCTACACCTATTCCCATCTGCCCGGTGTCACCGCTGGGCAGCTGGCGGGCAGCGATCAATGGACGTTCTTCGACGGGTTGTACAATATCGGCTATCCAGCCGGCCCGAATCAGGTCAGCCAGTTGGCGAACAGTGCGGTATATCCAGGCGTGACCGGTTCCGCCGGCCAGACCGCGCAGCAGCAATATATCAACGATAACGAGAATGTTTATAATACCTACCTTCAATACCAGGCGACCTGGCGCCGGCTGGGGGTTCTCGCCGGCTTCCGCTACGAGAAGACCGACGGCGTCTATCGCGGAACGCAGTCGATCACCCAGGGCGGCGTGACGACGCTCTCGCCGCGTGCGGTTGGGCAGGAATATGCCAATTTTTTTCCGACCGTGCAGCTGCGCTACAATCTCACCGATAATCTGATCGCGCGGGCAAACTGGTCCACGGCCGTGGGCAGGCCTGGGTTCAACCAGGTGACGGCCAGCCAGACGATCAATACATCCACCAACGCCGTCAGCCTCGGCAATCCCGGCCTGAAGCCGACGACAGGCAATAATTTCGACCTGTCGGTCGAATATTACCTGCCGCATGGCGGAATCATATCCGGTGGCGCGTTCTACAAGCTGTTCAAGAATTACATCGTCAATTACACGAATTACTGCACGGGATGTTATGGGCTGCCCGGCCAGGCGACGGTCAGCACTTATGCCAACATCTCCAGCGCCTATGCCCGGGGGTTTGAGCTGAACTACCGGCAGCAACTCGACTTCCTGCCCGGCATCCTGAAGGGCTTCGGGGTCGGCGGGAACATGACCTATGTGAATTCGCAGGGGCAGCAGCGGAATGGCACGCAGGAGACGCTGCCCAATACGACCAGCCATATCTGGAATTTCGAGGCCTTCTATAATTACGGGCCCGTCAGCGTGCAGTTCAACGGCAATTACCAGGGGCTGACCATGACCGGCCTGGGGTCAGACCCGGCGCTGGACAGCTATGTGCAGCCGTTTCTGAATTTCGATATCGGTGCCACATATCGGATCAATCGCCGCGTCAGCGTCAATTTCCAGGCCCGCAACTTTACGAACACGATGCAGAACGCGACACAGGGCATTTCGGCCAGGAGGATGGTCGAGCTGCAATATTTCGGGTCGGCCTACATGTTCGGCGTCGATGTGTCTTTGTAAATTTGTTCCAATCATTTCGTGAAAAATTCATGCAGGAAGGCGCCTTTCGTTCTTCTTGCGGTTTCGCCGGAGCGGTATGACGGGGCCGCAATTCCATGTGCCCCGTCTGCGTTCCGGGAAGGAAAGTGAGATCATCATGACGAAACGATCGATTGTCCGCCATCTGGGGGCCATGCTGTTTGCCACCTCGGCCCTGGTCGCGAGCCAGCAGGCGCATGCCGCGCATCATGCGGCGGCCGGTCTGGAAAATGTTCCGCATTACGAAAACATCATCGTCATCGAGATGGAAAACCGTCAGTATGGCGAGATCATCGGCGCGGAGCCGGCCAGTTCGCCCCACATGACGGCGCTGGCGCGAACCTATAATTCCGCCACGTCCTATTACGGGATCTCCCATCCCAGCGAGCCGAACTATATCGCCATGATGGCCGGCGATCAGGAAGGCGTGCTGGATGATGACGGCTGGTACTGCCAGGCCGACGGCACCCAGCTTTCGCCCGACAAGGCGATCGTGGCCGGCAAGCCGGACAGCGCCCCGATGAACCGGCCCTGCAATGGCATCAAGAAGAATAAAACCTATGTCGTGCATCATTTCACGGTGCCGAATTTCTACGCGCAGTTGAACAAGGCCGGCATTTCCTGGTCGATGTATAACCAGAGCATGCCCGCCAACCCGCAAACGGGCGAAAGCATGCCGGAAATGCCGACCTACCCGGCATCGGACGACACCACGGCCGACGTGCGGGGCCTGTATGCATCGAAGCATAATCCTTCGGTCAATTTCGACGATATCCGCGAAGCGCCGGATTTCCATGCGCACAACCGCAACGAGCAGGATTTCTTTAGCGATCTGAAAAAAGGAGCGCTGCCCCGCTTCGCCTATTTCGTGCCGGACCAGTGTCATGACGATCATGGCCCGTCCGGCCCCATGAACGCGCATCCGGAATGCAAGGGCCATGGATATGGACCGTCGCCGCTGCTGACGACGGGCGACAATTACGTTCAGACTCTGGTCGAGCATATCCAGGCCTCGCCGCAATGGAAATCGAAGAAGAACGTGGCCATCGTGGTGACGTTCGACGAGGATGACAGCGGCGGCGCCGGCGTGCAGGGATGTTGCGGCTATCATCCGGTGGCACCGGGCCAGCCGCACAAGGGGGTAGTCAATCAGGGCGGCGGGCGCATTCCCACACTGGTCATCACCAATCACGGTGTGCGCGGCGTGCAGGACGATACGCCCTATAATCACTACGCGTTGCTGCGGACGATGGAAGATGCGTTCGGCATTGCCGAGCATATCGGCCATGCCAATGACGGCACGGCGGTTCAGCCGGCCGACGGATCGTTCGTGCAGACGCCCGTCGTCCCGATGGCGAAGATGTTTGCCCTGGCGACGCATTGATGTCTGGCGGGCCGGGACGTCTGGCAGGGGCGCCCCGGCCCGCCGGATGGGTGGTCGTGTGGGGTGGGCTGTTGGCCCTGCTGGCGGTGTCGTGGACCGCGGTCGGGGCGCTGGCGGCGGGCGGGCTGTCGCCTGAAGCCACGCTGGGCCGCCAGTTGTTCTTCGACCCCGGATTGTCGGCGTCGGGCCGGCAATCCTGCGCCAGTTGTCATGACCCGGCCAATCACTACGCATCTGCCAACGCGCTGCCGGTACAGATGGGGGGCGCCGATCTGGATCGGCCGGGCCTGCGTGCCGTGCCGACCCTGACCTATGGCGATGAAAACCCCGATTTCTCCCCGTCGTTGGATAATCCGGATGAATCGGCCAGCGGGCCCGGGGGCGGCTATGACTGGGACGGCCGCATGGGGTCGGTTGCCGCGCAGTCGGTCAGTCCGCTCACGACACCGTTTGAAATGGCGAATCCGGATGTGGCGGCCGTTCGGGCCCGCGTGGAAAAAAAATCCGATTATGTAAGGACGTTTAAGGCGATTTTCGGGGCTGGAGTCTTCGCCACTCCCGATCGTCTGGTGCATGCCATGGGCGCGGCCCTAGCGGCCTTTCAGCATGAAGATGTGTCCTTTCATCCTTATAGTAGCAAATATGATGATTACACGCGCGGACTGGCGCGCCTGACGGCTCAGGAAGAGCGCGGGATGGCGCTGTTCAACGATGCCGACCGGGCCAATTGCGCATCGTGCCACACGGCCGGGCAGGGGCCGGGGCGTGACGGCGCGACGTCGGTCGGCCAGTTTACTGATTTCTTCTTCAAGGATATCGGTGTGCCGGATAATCCCGCTGTCAGGAAAGCCGATGTCGGGCGATATGATCTCGGGCTGTGCGGCCCGCTGCGCACGGACCTGACCCCGGCCCGTGATCCGGCCAACCGCGCCTATTGCGGGCTGTTCAGGACACCGACGCTGCGCAATGTGGCCAGCCGGCAAGTCTTTTTCCATAATGGATCGCTGAAGAGCCTGCGTGATGTCGTGGCGTTTTATCTGACGCGCGATATCGACCCCGATCGTTGGTATGGGCCGCAGCGTGCGGCATTGCCCTATGACGGACTACCACCCGATCTGCGGCAGAACGTGGACCGCGAAGACATGCCTTTTGCGACACAGAAGCGCGGGGGCAAGCCGATTCTGTCCGAGCGCGAGGTCGATGACCTGGTGGCCTTCCTGAAAACGCTGACCGATGGATACCGGATTCCGTCGAAATCGCCGAGAGGATCATGATGTCGGGTGTGCGCTCTCATGTCTACGATGCGGTGACGCGCCGGTTCCACTGGGTGACCGCCGCCATCGTGTTCCTGCAATTCGCGATGGGGGAAAGCTGGGGCTGGTTCGGGCCCGTCTGGAAGACGGTGGCCCGCAATATTCATACCAGCGTGGGGATGGTCTTCGCGCTTCTTCTGCTGGCGCGTCTCTACTGGCGCTGGGTGCGACGGTCCGGCATGCCGCCCTCATCGGGGCGGATGGCACTGGGCGTGCATCTTCTGTTGTACGGCCTGCTGATCGCCGAAGTGGCCGACGGCGTCGGCTGGCGTCTGACTGGCAGCCATCCGCTTTATGTCTTCGGCTTCGATATCCGTTGCACCCCATGCCGACTGGACCGACCCTGGCACGACAGGGTGGGCTGGCTACATCATTATGGGGCATGGTTGATCGTGATACTGGCGTGCGGCCATGCTGGGGCGGCGCTGTGGCGTCATCTGGTGGTGCGGGACGGGACGCTGGGGCGGATGTTGCCGCGCGTCCGCCCGCGATAGCGTGACGCCGGCTTATTCCTTTCCGTCGGAGAGGCTGGCCAGATAGACCACGATATCGGCACGATCGCGATCATTGGTCAGCCCGTCGAACGCCATGCGGGTGCCCGGCGCGAAGGCGGCCGGATTCTTCAGCCAGGTCGAGAGCGTGTCGATTGTCCAGACCTGCGGCCTGTGTGCCCGCAATGCCGGAGAGAAATTGAAGTCGGGGGCGGAAGCGACAGGTCGCCCCTGCACGGCATACAGGTTGGGCCCGATCATCGCGCCGCCGCCGCGGTCGAACGTATGGCAGTCGGAACACATGCCGTCCGCCAGGTCGTGCCCCCGCGACCGGTCGGCATGCCGGACCATGTCGGCGAAGGATGCCTCTCCCGCGCATGCCCTGTCCATCATCGGGGCATGGACGGCAAGAATCGAGAGAAGGACAAGAAATTTCTTTCCGGGCATCATGCGTCATTCCTTCTGACAGTTTCGGGCGAGTGTAAAAGGGTGCCGCGTCCATCGCGAGTATGGTGGATAGAAACAATGAGAATATTCAATAAAACTTCATGGGGTGGCGTGCCGGTGGCGTTCGTTCTGTCGCGCTTTTGCGATGTGAAGCGCCACCATCGGACGCCATTGCGATTGCGTGGTTACAATTTGGTATAGGTCGTTTTCTATAAGGCTTATTTAATCAGGATCCGTGCTGCCGATGCTAATTCAGGCGGCGCCGCCCGAATCCGGCATGTGGTCTGTCGATCCGCACCATCGGTCGGTCAGAATCCTGATGTTGAAAAGGTCTTTCGTGATGAAGAAGGCATATATGTCGTTCCTTCCGGTGTTGCTTGCCGCCGGTGCGGCGGTGGCGGAGCCGAAGGCGCCCGTGCATTACGATCCGGTTCATGCGCCGACGGCGCAGACCCTGGTCCAGCAGATCGCCGCGCGGCATGGCGACATGGTCCTGCTGGGCGTGCATGCGACGATTCCGGATACCAAGAACAATGTCATCATCGCCTGTAACGATCAGGCGCGGATCGGCAAGCCCTCCAGCAAGGGGGATATGGCGCTGATCGGTACACCCAAGATCATGGTCGCACGCCTGCCGAAGAAGAACGTCTATGAAGTGGCGATGACGCTGAACGACGCGCAGGGACGCACCGTCGGCATGATGGTGGACCAGATGCGCCTGGACGCGGTACCGGACGAGGTCGAAGCGCTGCGTCGGGCGTTGGATGTCCGCGCGGACCTGGAAAAGAACATTCCCAGCGAAAGCGCGTTGTTCGACTAAGCCGCGGGCGGGAGGCGACCGGTTCCGGTCGCCTCCCGAACCGTCATTCAGCCCTTGGCGATCAGGTCTGCGACCATTGCGGCCTTCTCGGTGCGGATATGGCTTTTCCCTGCGGCCCGGGCTGCCCAGTCGGGGTTGGCGGCCAGGGCCTTGCGGGTGGCCGCGACGACATCGTTGCGGCGGTCCAGGCCGTCATCGCCATGATAGGCGAGGATCAGCAGCGACATCCAGGTGCGACCGGCGGCGTAGCGCGCGACATAAAGCTGGTACGCGTTCAGGGCCCCCGCCGTAATCCATCCATCGGTCTGGGGAAAGACGTAGGAACGAACGTAGCTGGTGTAATCGGTGGTCGATACGAAATAATCGTAGGGGATCACCATATAGACAGGGTCCGCGCCACCGTCGGCCGGACCGCCGCTGCCGATCGAGTCCGACGGCGTGCTTTCCACGCTTGTGACCGCCGTCTCGTTCGCCACATTCAGGCCGGCTGGCATCGTGGCGTCCAGAGCCCGCCATGCGGCGGCCTGCGCCTGATTCTGGAAATCCAGAACCAGAACGGCGTCCCATGTATTGGCATCGGCAAGGCGACTGAACAGGATGCGGTAATGGGCGAGGCTCCCTTTCGCCTGCAATGCGTGCAGACGGGGCGCCAACTGATCGCGCAGCGTGTGGAGCAGGGCGGGGCGCCCTGCGGGCGTGCTGCGGTAGGACACGATCACGGATTGGGTAGCGGGAGTACTGGTCGCGGCATGGGCGACCTGATCCGTGGCGAGCATGGCCAGAAACGCGGCCATCACCGTGCGTCCACACTGCATGAGTCCCGTCCGGGCAGGGAATGGGCGATCAGTCATGAAAAATCCTTTGTGGAGTGATGACGTGCCGTATGCGCAGGCACATCATGAAAGCGAATGGCGCCGAAGGCGATCATCGCTGCGATTGATTGTGCATCAGGCGCCGAATATCCGGACGGTCTGCAATCCCGTGCGCGGAGACAGATGCAGGATGAAGCCGGGCGGACGGGTGACAGTGGGAGATGTAGCCGAGGGAACGCGCAAGCGGTGGCTCAATTCCAGCTCGTCGCCATCTTCCCATTCTACCTCGAAGACATGCCGGCGCCAGGATAACGAGGCGGAGATATCTTCGGATACATGCTGATACTGTATCGAGACGTTATCCTGCCGCGCGATCTGGCGACCGGCCGCCATTATCATGACCACGCCGGCCGCAACCATGGCGACGTGCCCGACATGGCGGAACAGACGGTCATGCAGGTAGGGTAGCAGATGGCGGACCAGAACCGAGGACAGGATCGCGGCCGTGGCGACGGCCGCGCCTGCTGTGACCGTCCTGGCATTCAGCAGGCCGAACGCGGCGTAGAGAATAATCTTGAATATATGAAGAAGGATTTCGTTGGCGGCGCGGGTGGCCACGATTTCCTCTTTCCGCAGGCCCAGCCGATAATAGAATCCGTTGAAAATCAGGCCGACTGCGCCGGTAAAGCCGGAAATGAACCCGGCCGCGCCGCCCAATATGCGCAAGCTCATGGGACGGATGGGTCTGATATCGGCATGAACGGGGGAGCGCCGGAAAAGCAGAGGCAGATTGCCGATCAGAAACAGACCCAGCAGCAGAGAGAGGTAGACCGGGTTCATGCGGCTGAGGGCCCACGCACCGAGTGCTGCGAACGGCAGCGCCGTCGGGGCGAAATGGCGAACGACGTCCCACCGGATCGCCTTTCGGAATGACAGGATGCGTGCCGCCGAACTAGCGGCGGTTCCAATCGACAGGGCAGCGGGAACTTGGCTGCCGGGTAATATCAGCCCCAGCAGGGGGATCAGAATCAGCCCGGCGCCGCCGCCTGATACGGCACTGATGCCGAACGCCGCGACCGATGCGAGCAGGATGAGGAACCAGAGCATCATTGCCTATGCAAGCCCCAATTGCGGCCCGTTCACGCATGGGGCCGTAGCAGGAAATCACGTCGCAAAATGCGCGCGGTGGGCAATAAGTGGCGGAAAGAAGAGGGTGTTGTCAGCTTACAATGTCCCAATCCCTGCTATGGATTTGACATGATTGGCGAGGGCCTGGGGGCCGTTGCGGCGGATAACCGTGTCGGCTCCGTTCGGAGCGGGACTATCCAGTCGTATCCCTGCCGGCTGATCGGCGGCGAACAGACGGCCGGCAGATCCTGATGCAGCGTCGTCAAATGACCAGCCGTGACAACGAAGCGCAGCGGGCGGCCCAGCGCATCGGCCAGCATATGGATCTTGGTCGTCAGAGCAGCTCGAGAACGTCCCGGCGCCTGATCTTTGGCCCCCTTTTCCGCTCGCGGCCTGCTAATGGGTGCGAACGATGGTTGAATCGAGCATCAGATACTGATTGTTTCGATCGGCCGTCAGCGTCTCGAAAACTTTTTCCTACACCCCGGCATGGCACCATCGGCTGAACTGACGATGTACCGTCTTCCATTTGCCATACCGCTCAGGCAGGTCTTTCCAATGCGCGCCGGAGCGTAGAACCCAAAGACAGCCGTTCATGAACATGCGGTTATCCGTCCCGCTGCGGCCCGCATCACCGACCTTGCCGGGTAGCAAAGGCGCAATCCTCCGCCATTGCGCCTCGGTCAACTCGTAACGCTTGATCCCCATCCCACGCTCCGTGCTCCAACACGGTGCTCTATGAATCACTCATTCCAAAAAAAGGGAATCCTGAATGTCGATCGGTTCTAGGACAGGATCAGGCGGCCGCTCGATTCCGAGAGGTGGCAGCCGAGGAGTCTTTGCACGGAGCGGGCGAAGTCGGCGGGGCGGAGCAGATCGAAGCTGCCTGTCACGCGGTTGCGGGCAATGCGGTCGTTCGTGATTTCGATCCTGGTGCGGGAATAGCGGCTGAACTGGGCGGCGGCCTCGGCGACAGGCGTGTTGCTGAGAACCGCCTGGGCCTCGCGCCACGCGCGGCTGCTCAGAATCCCGGTGGCGGAGAGCGGGTGGGGGATGAACGTCGTCTGATCGGGCGCGTCGTCTCCGGGCAGGTGATAGATCGCCGGCCCGTGCAGCACCGTGTGCAGGCTGCCGTCGGAAACGCCGATGGCCCCCCTATAGGCGACCAGGGTGGGGCGCGCGGCATCGAGCGCCAGGTCGAAATCGGCATCGGCCGCCTGGAACACGAACCGCCCCACGGAGACGCGCGCCGTTGCCCGCGCCGCCTGCACCCCGATGCGCCCCGACAGCACGCGGATGCCCCGCCCGGTATGCGTGGAAGCGGGTACGTACGCGGCCGAGAGCGCATCTAGCGTGACGATGGCATCCTGCCACGCGTAGCGCCTCGGCGCTTCCTGCTCGCGGCGCAGTAGCGTGACGCGGTCGGGCGGGATGGCCCCGGCGACGAGGCTGGCGGCACAGGCAGCCGCGGCGCCGGCGAATATGTGCCGTCGGCCGACCGACGGGGCGCGTGGCCGCGCGACCTTCTGCAGGAGGGGGGCTTCGGCCGTGGTGTAGTTCAGTGCGCGGTAGATGGCCCGGGCGCGGACATAGGCACCGACATTGCGGCTGTCATGCTTCAGCCACCTGTCGAAGCGCGCCTGTTCGGATGGCGACAGGCGCCCGCGATCCTGGGCCGCTACCCAGCGCCCCGCCTGTTCGGTCCGTGCGTCGGGTCGGGGGTATTCTGCCGGCCAGTTGTCTTCGGTCACTGGCGATCACCTGCCTGGCGTTTGCTGTCGGGCAGGGAGATCGGCTTGCGCCTGACCGCTTCGCGCACCCTATCGGTACGTCGATCGCTTCCAGCGTGGGACGCGAGGCGGGCCAGGCCGTTGGCAATCTGTCGTTCTACCGACCGTTCCGAAATGCGGAGCTTTTGTGAAATCTCTGTATAGGTCAAGCCGTATATTTTTTTTAGAACGAACACATCGCGGCAGAGCGCCGGTAGCTTGAGCATGGCCGCTTTAAGATGGTCCATTTCCTGCCGGCCTGCGGCGATCCGTTCCGGCGAGGGGGCGGCGTCCGCGATATCGGCTGTGTCCCAGTCCAGGTCGCGGTCCAGGTAATGGATGTTCGCCCTGCGTGCCGATTCGATCACCAGGTTGCGGGCGCAGTGGAAGAAGAGGGAACGCCCGTCGCGGATGTCGCCCGGATTGGAAGCACAGAGGCGGGCATAGCATTCCTGGATGATGTCCTCGGCGCTTGTACCAACCAGCGGGAAGCGCCGCAGCCATCGCCGGACCGCACCTTCGTGCGGCAGGACATCGTCGACGACCCAGGAGAGCCGGCTGTCGTCGGGAAGATCGGGCCGCGTTTCGCCGGCATGGTCTCCGCTGTCTGCGCGCACGGTGATTCCGACTTCCCTTGATGAAGACGCCCGGTGTCGTGACAGCATCATGCGATGCCGTAAAGAGCGTTCAGGGATGCTCTTGATCCGCATGGCAGGGGGCAGACGTAGAGAAACGTGTGTCAGCGGCACTTTTCCGCTCATTTTGTAACGATTGTAATAAAAATGAAATGTTGAAGACGCGAATCTTTAACGAATTTGCGGGGAACCACGGGGAGGGGATGTGAGGCCGGTGCGCGTCTTCCTGCATGCACGCCCATTTTTGCCGGAGGTTTCATCGCAATGCGTCGTTCGAGTGTCCTGGTTTCGGGGCTTCTGCTTGGTACAACGATATCGTCACATCCGGTGCTGGCTGCGACCCATCTTTTCGATATCCCGGCGACGAGCCTGCCTGCCGCGCTCGCCCTCTATCAGAAGGCCACCGGGATCGGCGTGATTGCGAACGGGCAAAACGCGGAAAATATCAGAGTGCATGCCGTAAAGGGCCTCATGGATGACAGGGCCGCGCTGTCGGCCATGCTGGCGGGTTCGGCGCTGGTCGTCGGCGAGTTCAACGGTCGTGATGCGGTGATCCGCCGGAAGCCTGCGGCACCGAAAGCGGTGTCTCATGTGCGCGATGAAGAACAGCTCGACGTGGTCGGCCACCGTTCGGTCGTGACCAGGAAGCGGAATTCGGACGTTCTTGTCGACAGCATCGCTTATAACGATACGTCGAGCCTGGGTGGAGGGGCGTCCTCGGTAGCTGACCTGCTGGTTCTGCTGCCCGGTGTGACGGGTATTCAGGACGGCGACGAGCCGCGTTTCGTGAGTGTGCGGGGTATTTCGCCGGATCTGAACCAGACGACGCTGAACGGAATCACGCTGGCCACGATCGGGGACAATGGCGGTGGGACACGCCGCGTCAATCTTCAGAACATACCGGGAGAATTGACGGGCGAGGACGATATCTACAAGACGTTCACCGCCGAACAAGATGGTGGGGCGATCGGGGCGGTCATCGACATGACGCCGCGCAGTGCCTTCGACTACAAGGGATTGTACAAATATTTCACAGCCTATGGTGTCTACAACACCTATAAGGGGGCTGCTGGCGCCAACCGTGTGCCGGGGCAGGCGGGCCATCTGGCGCAAGGTGCGAAGGGCGTTCTGTCCGATCGGTTCGGCAAGGACAAAGAGTTCGGCATCATCGTTTCCATGCGCTACCAGAACCGCGTGCGCAATTCCTACAAGAACTGGCAGACGGACAGCTATTTCTACAACGACAAGGGATTGCCGGTCGGCGGGGAGAGTAACAACATTCCCAGCCGCGCCCTGGGATGGAACGGCTTGGAGGCACCACAGGACATCGAATACGGAAATTATTCGAATTCGATCACGAACCTGGGCGGGTCTGGACGGTTGGAGTGGCGACCCAACAATTCGGGGTGGAGCACGTCGCTGATGGGATATACCTATGAGCGGTGGGAACATTCCACGATGAACCACACCTATCTTCTGTTGGACAATCCGCAGATATGGGATCAGACGCCGACCAGCGGACGGGAACTGGTCTATCGCTCGTCAAGCTATGTTCGGCGGGACCGCTGGCAGAGCGACAGCAGCGGCGTGCTGGGCGACGTGGGCTGGCATGACAATATCTCGGCCCTCAAGCTGAGGGTCGGTTATACCTGGGAGGATTACCAGAATTACCAACCGCGCCTGACGGCCTATGCCTATCCGAAAAAGCAGGGGCTTTACCCGCTTCATGCCGATTATACGATCAAGGACGATTTCGCGTCGATGCCCAGCGTCAGCGACCCAGACAAGCTGCGGGCGATGAAATACAATCTGAGTCAGATCCAGCGCTATCACGACAAGGCGCGGGAGGGCGTGACGAACGTCAGGCTGGACTATACGCGCAATATCGGACCGAACGTGCATGGATTCGGTCTGGCCACGGGTTTCGAGTGGCGGACGCTGAATGTGACTGACCAGATGAACTACGAGGATTACGTCACGGGCGGTGATGCCTCCGACTATATGTATTTTCCGAATTTCATGCCGCCGGGATCGCATTATACACTGCCCTGGATCGATATGGGGAAATTCCCCTGGGCCAAGCAGAAGCTGGACGTGGCCACCAGCCGGAACGATACGCTCGAATCGTTCTATCGCTATCGGGAGCAGTTGATCGACGGGTATCTGTCACTGCACTACAAATGGCGGGACTCGCTGCTGATCGCCGGCGTGCGGGCGGACTCGGTCAGTTTCAACAGCCTGCTGCCGCAGGTCGAAAACGGCACGGCGACGGGGGCGATGGGAACCAACCATGGTGGATACCTGCACCCATTGCCGTCGGTGACGTTCGTTCATGACTTCCCTTACGATGTCAAGCTGAGGGCGTCTTATAGCCAGACCGTCGGGCGGCCGATGCCCTCACAGATCGCGCAGGTGCAGAAGATGACCTGCGGCGACGACCAGCGCGGCGGGACCGAATGCACGCTCTCACGCGGCAATCCGAACTTGCGGCCACGTCAGGCGCAGAATTTCGATGCATCGGTCGAGAAATATTTCAACCACAATCATGGTGTCGTCAGCGTCGCCTATTTCGACAAGATGATAAAGCACGATATCTACACGCTGCTGGATCATGAGATGATCAACGGCATGCCGACATCGGTGACCCAGCCGCTGAACGCGACCAATTCGTCGCTGATGGGTGTGGAGGGATCTCTGGTCGAGGAGGGGCTGCGCGGTCCGTTTGGACAGCGTTTCGATATCTCGGTCAACGGAACCTGGATGCACGGCTCGATGATCTATGCTTCGTCCAGCGGGTCATACAAGCTGAACCAGTTGCCTGATCAACCGAACTATATCTTCAACGGGGCCTTGACGTGGCATGTGCCGCAGATGCGGGGAGCGGTTCGGGCGACACTGTCCTACACGCCCAAATATCTGACAGACCCTGCGTCCCAGCCCTGGGAGAATGTAGGGTATGGCGAACTGACGAGCCTGGACCTGGCGGCGTGGAACGATATCACCGATCATATTCGCCTGAAATACGAGGTGGATAACCTGGTCGGCGCTCATCGGACCTATGTGCAGGGCACCAACCTGCAACGGATCAATGAGAAGGATTATTACGGTCGCAGCATCTACTTTCAAGTCGTCGTCGACTGAAGGGCCGCCTGCGGCATTCATGCTCTGTTTACCAAGAGGGAGGAAAGCGCCTCGGGCGTGATCTGCCTTGATAGCGACCTGTTGCGTCGACCAATCAGGCATGACGTGGGACTCTGACCTATCGGGGGAGGCTGGCCTCGAGCGGTTACTGGAGAAGATCCTGTTTGGATGCGTGCATTCTGACAGGTAAATATGATCGTAAAAACAATAAACTGGAGCATTTCCCCGAATGGGTTTTCGGTGGAAATGCTCTGGCGTTCGCGTCATGGATGCTGCGTCACGCTGGTTTGCGACCAGTTGTCCGTCCTGGCGGATATCGACACGCTCCGCAGAGGCGCGGATTTTCACCGGTCGGCCGACGGCCCGGCTGGAAACGGCGTCCGTCCGGAAGCGCTCCTGATCCCCATCGGAACGAACGATCCCGCCCCGGTTTCTCGCTTGCGTCTACGGCGCCAGGGAGAAATCCGGACCCGTATCCAGACGGGGCAGAATTCAACGCCGATTGACATCATACATCTGTGATCACTCGTGGCTATTTTGGGCCTCGACAAGGCGTTGAGCCGATCCGTAGATTTCACCAAACAAGTGTTTGGTATGTTTGGTGACGCGAGGGGGGATGCAGGTGCCTGGGCATCGAGAGGATCGAGAGGAGATGACGTGTGACGTCGTGATCGTCGGGGCGGGACCTGCGGGTCTGGCGGCGGCGATCCGGCTCAGGCAGCGGGCACCCGAACTTCAGGTCATCGTGGTCGAGAAGGGGGCGGAAACCGGTGCCCATGTCCTCTCCGGAGTGGTCATGGACCCGGTGGGTCTGGATGCGTTGCTGCCGGGGTGGCGAGATGAGGAGGATCGCCCGCTTCGCCAGGAGGTGGTGGAAGATCGATTTGCGTTTCTGACGCGGGAGCGGGCGTTTTCCGTGCCGGAAATGCTGTTTCCTGCGCGCTTGGGCAACAGGGGATGTTTCGTCGGCTCGCTGGGCGAGGTGACGCGGTATCTGGCGGGCCGGGCGGAAGGGCTTGGGGTCGAGATCTATACCGGGTTCGCGGCGACCGAGATCCTTTATGACGAGACCGGTCGGGTCGTGGGGATTGCGACCGGCGACATGGGGATCGGCAAGGATGGGCAGCCGACGGCATCTTTTACGCCAGGAATGGAACTTCGCGCGCGCTACACCCTGTTCGCGGAAGGGGCGCGTGGCTCGCTGAGCAAGCAGGTCATTGCGCGGAATGGACTGGACCGTGATTCCGGATTCCAGAAATATGGCATCGGGATCAAGGAAGTGTGGGAGGTCGCGCCGGGGAAGTGTCATCCCGGCCTGATCCGGCACACTGTGGGATGGCCGCTGGACCGGCATACGGGGGGCGGGTCCTTTGTCTATCACGGTGCGGATCATCTGGTGACGGTGGGGTTTGTCGTTCATCTGGACTATGCCAACCCGACCCTGTCGCCGTTCGACGAGTTTCAGCGTTTCAAGACGCATCCATCCATGCGCGATCTGCTGGCCGGCGGGCGCCGGGTGGCCTATGGCGCGCGGGCCCTGACCGAGGGCGGATGGCAGGCGGTTCCGCGTGTGGCCTTTCCGGGCGGGGCGCTGATCGGCTGTGCGGCCGGATTCATGAATGTCGCGCGGATCAAGGGATCGCATAACGCCATCCTCTCCGGCATGCAGGCGGCCGATGCGATTGTCGCGGAGCCGGATCTGGCCGAACCGCGATCTTATGAGGCGGGATGGCGGATGTCCGCGATCGGGCGGGATCTTTATCCTGTCCGCAACGTCAAGCCGCTGTGGTCGCGCTTCGGGCTGGCGGGGCTGGCGCTCGGCGGGCTGGATATGTGGGCGCATGCGCTGGCGGGGGGGGGGTCGGTTCTGGGCACGCTGCGGCATCGCAAGGCCGATCATGCCAGCCTGCGGCCGCGCGCCGAGGTGACGCCGATCGCCTATCCGAATCCGGACGGGGTGCTGACCTTCGACCGGTTGTCCTCGGTGTATCTGTCGGGTGTGAATCACGAGGAAAATCAGCCCTGCCATCTGCGGCTGGCCGATCCGCTGCTGCCGATCCGAGAGAACCTGCCCCGGTTTGGCGAGCCTGCGCGGCTCTATTGTCCGGCGGGGGTCTATGAGGTTGCGGTGGCGGCGGATGGAGCGGCCTCCTTCGTGATCAACGCGCAGAACTGCGTGCATTGCAAGACCTGCGACATCAAGGACCCGGCTCAGAACATTACCTGGACCCCGCCCGAGGGCGGTGGTGGCCCCAGTTACGCGAATATGTGAGGCCAAGACATGAACGATATCGAAAACGAAAGTCCGTTTCTGACCTGCGCGGTGATCGGCGCCGGGACCATGGGAGCCGGGATCGCGGCGCATATGGCCAATGCCGGGGCGCAGGTCGTGCTGCTGGACCTGGATGCCGAGGTCGCCGCCCATGCGGTGGAGCGGCAGGTCAGGGCCGGGGGCTTCATGCTGCCCGGTTTCGCGGACCGGGTGCGGAGCGGCAGCACGCGCAGCGACATGGCGTTGCTGGCGGATGCGGACTGGATCGTGGAGGCGGTGGCCGAGCGGCTGGACATCAAGCGCGGCCTGTTCGCGGAGATCGCGCGGGTCAGGAAGCCTGGTTGCGTGCTGTCGTCCAACACATCGACGATTCCGCTGCGCGATCTGGTGGAGGGCATGGACCCGGCGCTGGCCCGTGACGTGCTGATTGCGCATTTCTTCAATCCGCCGCGCCAGATGCGCCTGCTGGAACTGGTGACCGGGCCGCGGACCGATCCTGACAGCGTGGCGCGGTTGCGCCGCTTTATCGATGTCGGCCTCGGCAAGAGCATTGTGGCCTGCAACGACACGCCGGGGTTTATCGCCAATCGCATCGGCTGTTTCTGGCTGGCGGCGGGGTTGGGCGAAGCCTTGCGGCTGGGGATCGACGTGGAGACCGCCGACGCGGTGATGGGCAAGCCGTTCGGCCTGCCGCGTACGGGGGTGTTCGGGTTGTACGACCTGATCGGCATTGACCTGATGCCGGGGCTGATTCGCTCGCTTCAGGCCAATCTGCCGGCTGGGGACGCCATTCAGGCCTATGACGCCGAGCCCGCGCGCGTCGCCGCGATGCTGGAGCAGGGGCTGACGGGGCGCAAGGGTGGCGGCGGCTTCTACCGGACGGCCGCTGGCGGCGGGGCGCGGGAGGTGCTGGACCTTTCCGGCGGGGCGTATCGCGACCCGCGCGCGGCGCCGGTGCTGGAGGGGGAGCCGCGTCGGCTCATGGCGGGGGGCGATCCGGCAGGGCGCTATGCCTGGGCGGTGATGTCGCGCACCCTGGCCTATGCGGCGTCTCTGGTGCCGGAGATCGCGGATCGGCCCGACCAGGTGGATGAGGCCATGCGGCTTGGCTATGGCTGGACCTTTGGGCCGTTCGAACTGATCGACCGGATCGGGGCGGAATGGCTGGCAGGCCGGCTGGCCGAGGATGGGCAGCCGGTGCCCGCTCTTTTGCAGGCGGCCTCCGCCGGCGGGTTCTATCGTGTTGTGGAGGGCGCGCGCGAGGTTCTGGTGCCGCGGGCGCAGGGGGCGGTGCATGCGCCTCTGGAGCCGGCCGAAGGCGTCATCGCGCTGCCGGCGCTGCGTCTGGCCCGGCAACCGGTCTGGTCGAGCGAGGCCGCGTCGCTGTGGGATCTGGGCGAGGGTGTGGGGCTGTTTGCCTTCCAGACCCGGCTGAACGTCTTTGCCGCGCCGCTGATCGAGGCGGTGCAACGGGTTGCGGCCGTCGTGCCGGATCATTTCGATGCGCTGGTCGTGGGGAATGACGGGCCGGTCTTCAGTGCCGGCGCGGACCTGAAAGCCATGCTGGCGCTGTCGGAGGGCAATGACCGGGCAGGGCTTGAAGCGTTTCTGTGCGCCGGGCAGCAGGCGTTCGATGCGCTGGCTGGTGCGTCGTTTCCGGTTGTCGGGGCAGTTGGGGCGCTGGCGGTCGGCGGTGGATGTGAATGTCTGCTGCATGCCCATCGGGTGGTGGCCCATGCCGAGGCGCGGATCGGGCTGGTCGAGGCGCAGGTCGGGCTGGTGCCGGGCTGGGGTGGCGTGCCGGCGTGGCTGGCGCGGCATCAGGCCGCCGGGCTGGATGCGGGCGCGGCGGCCGCTGCGACGTTGCGGGCCGTGGTGCAGGGCGTAACGTGGCCGGGCGCCTTTCGCGCGCGGGAGGCCCGCCTGCTGCGGCCGGATGATCGCATCGTGATGAATGCCGACAGGCTGATCGCCGAGGCCCGCACCGTCGCGCAGGCGTTGCGGCCCGGTTTCCGGCCGCCCGTCGCGCCGGATCTGCCTCTGCCGCCGCGTGCGGTGCTGGAGGGCGTGGTGGTGGATCTGGCGCCTTCTCTCGCGCCGCATGACCGCGTGATTGCGGGGGCGCTGGCCGACATTCTGTCTGGTGACGGGCGGCCTGTCCGTGTCGCGGACCTGAATGCGCGTGTGACGGAATGCTTTCTGGACCTCGCCTTTACCGAACCGACCCGGGCGCGCATGCGCCAGATGATCGCTACCGGAAAACCTCTGCGGAACTGACGGGCGGCACGCCGCAAACACACCGCACAAGAAGAAAGAATCAGGACATGCCATCCTACAAGGCTCCGGTCGAGGATATGATGTTCGTGCTGAAGGATGTCCTTGGCGCCGGACAGGTCTTTGCCGAAATCCCCGCTTATGTGGAGATCGATACCGATGTGGTCGGGAACGTGCTGGAAGAGGCCGGGCGTTTCTGCGCCGAGATTCTCCAGCCACTGAACATGAGCGGCGACGCCGAGGGCTGTCGCCTGGAAGACGGCGTGGTGCGGACGCCCAAGGGTTTCGCGGAGGCCTATGCAGCGTTTTCCGATGCCGGATGGGGTGGCCTGTCTGCGTCGCCCGAGCATGGCGGGCAGGGGTTGCCGCGCACGGTGCAGATTCTCGTGGACGAGATGCTGTCGGCCGCCAATCTGTCGTTCGGGCTGTTTCCCGGCCTGACGCGCGGGGCGTATGAAGCGATCGAGGCGCATGGCGACGAAACGCTGAAAGCGCTTTATCTGCCGAAGATGATTGCCGGGACCTGGACCGGTGCGATGGCGCTGACCGAGGGGGGCGCCGGGTCCGACCTGGGCTTGCTGAAGGCGACGGCGGCGCCGCGCGGTGATGGTTCGTACACCGTGACCGGATCGAAGATTTTTATTTCGTCCGGCGATCATGACATGGCGGAGAACGTCATTCATCTCGTGCTGGCGCGGTTGCCGGGGGCGCCGGCGGGCACGCGGGGCATCAGCCTGTTTCTCTGCCCGAAATTTCTGCCCGATCGGGATGGGGCGCCGGGTGTGCGCAATGCCATCTCGGTCGGGGCGCTGGAACACAAGATGGGTATTCACGCCCAGCCGACCTGCGTCATGAATTATGACGGGTGCCAGGGCTGGCTGGTGGGAGAGGAACATCGTGGCCTCGCCGCGATGTTTACCATGATGAATGCCGAGCGGCTGTTCGTCGGTGTGCAGGGGCTGGGGGTGGCCGATGCCTCCTACCAGACCGCCGCGACCTATGCGCGCGAGCGGTTGCAGGGGCGGGCGACGGATGGTGCCGGCACCGCGCCGATCATTGCCCACCCGGATGTGCGGCGGATGCTGCTGTCGATGCTGTCCTTCATCGAGGCCGGGCGGGCCTTGAGCCTGTTTACGGCACTGGAGATGGACAAGGAGAAATTCCATCCCGATCCGGAAATCCGGCGCGTGTCCGGTGGGCTGGTGGCGCTGCTGACGCCGGTGATCAAGGCGGCGCTGACCGATTTCGGGTTCGAGGCCGCCGTGCTGGGCCAGCAGGTGCTGGGCGGACATGGCTATATCCGGGAATGGGGGCAGGAGCAGTTCGTCCGCGATGCCCGGATCGCCATGATCTACGAAGGGACGAACGGCATCCAGGCACAGGATCTGGTGGTGCGGAAGCTGCCGCTGGACGGGGGGCGTCCTGTCCGGATGTTCCTTGGGCTGATCAGGGAGACAGTGGAGCAGGCGGAGGGCGTTGCCGAGGCTGCCGCGCTCCGCGTGGCCGTGGGAGAGGCGCTGGCGCATCTGGAACTGGTGACGGCGCGGCTGATCGACGGCGATCTTGCCGGATCGGGCGAGCGGAATGCGGCGGCGACCGATTACCTGCGCCTGTTCGCGCTGGTGGCCTTCGGCTGGCTGTGGCTGCGGATGACCCTGACCGTGGTGACGATGGGGGAGAACGCGGATGCGCATGCGCGGCGCAAGATCGCGGTCGGCCGGTTCTTTGCCGGCCGCGTCCTGCCGCAGGCGGGGGCGCTGGCGCGGCAGATCGGAGCGGGGAGCGCGGCCCTCATGGGGCTGGACGCCGGGGATTTCTGACGTGCGGCCCCGGATATGATCCACGAAGGAAAATCATCCATGAAGACGATCCTTGTTCCAGTCAAAATGGTTCTCGATTCCAACGCCCGGCCGCGCGTCCGGACGGATGAAAGCGGTATCGACCTCTCCGGCATGCGGATGTCGATCAATCCGTTCTGCGAGATCGCGGTGGAGGAGGCGCTGCGCCTGAAGGAGGCGGGGCTGGCCGAGGAGGTTGTGGTTGTCTCCATCGGGCCGGCCAAGGCGCAGGAGACGTTGCGCCAGGCTTTGGCGATGGGGGCCGACCGGGCCACGCTGATCGAGATCGACGAGACGGTCGAACCGCTGGCGGTGGCCAAGCTGCTGCGTGCGGTCGTGGGGGAGGAGCAGCCAGACCTCGTCCTCCTGGGCAAGCAGGCGATCGACGATGATTGCAACCAGACCGGCCAGATGCTGGCGGCGCTGCTGGGCTGGCCCCAGGCGACGTTCGCCTCTGCCGTGCGGTTCGAGGATGGGCGGCTGCTGGTGACGCGGGAAATCGATGCCGGATTGCAGAGGCTGTCGCTGCCGCTGCCAGCGGTGGTGACCACGGATCTGCGCCTGAACGAGCCCCGGCATTGTGCGCTGCCCAACATCATGAAGGCCCGCAAGAAGCCGCTGAAGATCGGCGCGCCTGCCGATTACGGCGTGGATATCGGCCGACGGCTGAAGATTCTGGCGGTGCGGCCGCCTGCCGGGCGCAAGTCGGGCATCCGGGTGGCGACCGCGTCCGAACTGGTCGGAGACCTGCGCGCAGCGGGGATTGTCTGACACGTTTATTTTGTAACCGCGAGATTTCGGAGATCAGTATGACGACACTTCTTATCGCGGATCACGACAACCGCATGCTCTCCGACGCGACGGCCCGCGCCCTGAGTGCGCTGGGGGCGATCGACGATGCGGTGCATGTTCTGGTCGCGGGACATCAGGCCGGGCCGGTGGCCGGGCAGGCTGCGAAACTCCGGGGCGTGGGGCGGGTGCTCCTGGCGGACGACGAGGCGTTGGCGCACGGGCTGGCCGAGCCGGTGGCCGTGCTCGTTCTGTCGTTGGCCGGGGGGTATCGGGTGATCGCCGCGCCGGCGACGTCCGGCGGCAAGGATGTGCTGCCGCGTGTCGCGGCGCTGCTCGACGTCATGCAGGTTTCCGACGTGGTGCGGGTGGTTTCGCCGGATACGTTCGAGCGGCCGGTCTATGCCGGCAATGCGGTCGCCGTGGTGCAGAGCACGGATGAAAAGAAACTTCTGACGATCCGGACATCCGCCTTTTCCGCCGCCGGGGTGGGCGACGTTGCCGTGCCGGTCGAGGAGGTGAGGGTACCTGATGGCGTCTGGCAGGCGCGCTTCGACGGCGAGACGCTGAGCAGCAGCGACCGGCCGGATCTGGCATCGGCCCGGATCGTCGTTTCCGGAGGGCGGGCGCTGGGATCGGCCGAGAAGTTCCAGGAGGTTCTCGGCCCGCTTGCGGAACGGCTGCATGCCGCCATCGGCGCGTCGCGCGCGGCGGTCGATGCGGGATACGCAGCCAATGACCTGCAGGTGGGTCAGACCGGCAAGGTCGTGGCGCCCGACCTGTATATCGCGCTGGGCATTTCCGGGGCGATCCAGCATCTGGCCGGCATGAAGGACGCGAAAGTGATCGTGGCAATCAACAAGGATGAGGATGCGCCGATCTTTCAGGTGGCCGATTACGGCATCGTCGGCGATCTGTTCGAGATCGTTCCCGAACTGGAAAAGGCGCTTGGCTGACCGGTCAGGTCAGCGCGACGAGGAAGAGACATCATGATACATGAAGATCCTGCCGTCATTATTGCGGCCGCACGGACGCCGCTGGGGCGGTTTCTGGGCGATCTGGCCGCCGCCACGGCGCCGATGCTGGGGGCGACCGCCATTCGCGGTGCGCTGGGCCGGGCCGGACTGGCGCCCGACAGGGTGGATATGGTGACCATGGGCTGCGTTCTGGGAGCGGGGATCGGGCAGAATCCGGCCCGCCAGGCGGCGTTGGGCGCGGGCCTGCCGCAGGGGACGGCGGCTGCGACGGTCAACAAGGTCTGTGGCTCGGGCATGATGGCGGTGTTCATGGCGCGGGATGCGCTGCTGGCGGGATCGACGACGATTGCGGTGGCGGGCGGGATGGAATCCATGTCGAACGCGCCCTATCTGCTGCCACGCGCACGCACGGGCTACCGCATGGGACACGAGACGGTCGTGGACCACATGCTGCGGGACGGGCTGGAAGATGCCTATGAAGACGGCCGGTCGATGGGCGATTTCGGCGAGGCCACGGCGGAGGCTTACGGGTTCAGCCGCGCGGACCAGGATTTCTATGCCGGACAGACGCTGGCACGCGCGCAGGCGGCGATTGCGGGTGGTGCGTTTACGCAGGAGATCGAGCCCGTGACGCTGGCGACCCGCAAGGGGGACGTGCGCGTTGCGGCTGACGAGAATCCGCCGAAGATTTCGCCGGAGAAGATTCCCACCCTCAAGGCCGCCTTTCGCCGGGATGGCACGATCACCGCCGCCAGTTCGTCGGCGATCGCCGATGGGGCGGCGGCGATGGTGCTGGCGCGCCGGTCGTACGCTCTTGGGGAGGGGCTGCCGGTTCTGGCCGAAATCCGCGCCTGCGCGAGCCATTCGCAGGGGCCGGCCTGGTTCACTACCGCGCCCATTCCGGCCATCCGCAAGGTTCTGGATCGGGCCGGGTGGTCGGTTGGCGATGTCGATCTGTTCGAGATCAACGAGGCGTTTGCCGTAGTGGCTATGTCGGCGCAGCGGGATCTGGGCATTCCGGCGGACCGGCTGAACGTGCATGGCGGGGCCTGTGCGCTGGGGCACCCGATCGGTGCGACGGGCGCGCGCATCATCGTCACCCTGCTCCATGCCTTGCGCGCGCGTGGAGCGCGACGCGGGGTTGCGGCGTTGTGCATCGGGGGAGGGGAGGCCACCGCGATCGCCATCGAGATCGCAGCCTGATCCGCCATCCGGAAAAGCAACAAGAAGAACGGAAAGAATGACCGATATGGGCGAGGATCGTGTTCGACATGCCGGCATGCGGCGCAGGATCTGCGCTGCCGACGACGCCGCAGGCCATATCCGGCATGGCATGACGTTGGCCACGGGGGGCTTTACGCCGTCCGGCACGCCGAAGGCAGTCCCCAGGGCCCTGGCCCGGCAGATGGAAGAGGCGCGGCAGGCCGGTATGCCCTTTACCGTGCGCCTGTTTACCGGTGCCTCCACCAGTCCGGAGCTCGATGGCGGGCTGGCGCGGGCGCACGGCGTGAGTTTCCGCATTCCCTATAATGGCGACCCCGACATGCGCGGGCGGATCAATGCCGGGGAGACAGCCTATGTCGATACCCATCTGAGCCGGCTGGCACCGTGGGTACGGGCGGGTTTCTTTGGCAAGATCGACGTGGCGGTGGTGGAGGCTGCGGCGATCCGGGAGGATGGCGCGGTCGTGCCGACGCTCTCGATCGGCAATAACAAGACGTGGCTCGACATGGCCGACAAGGTCATCATCGAGGTTAATGAATGGCATAATCCGGCCATCGAGGGACTGCACGACATCTGGGCAGGGGATACCCTGCCGGCCGATCGCCGCGAACTACCGCTGCGCCGCCCCGAGGACCGGATCGGCGAGACGGTGCTGCATGTTGATCCGGACAAGGTGGCCGCGATCGTCCTGACGAACGAGCCTGATCTGAACGCTTCCTTTCGCGAGACGGATGGTGCGGCGCGGGCGATTTCGGGCCATCTGATGGAATTCTTCCGTCATGAGGTTTCGCGCGGGCGCCTGCCCGCGTTGCTGCCGCCGATTCAGTCCGGGGTCGGGAATGTCGCCAATGCGGTCATGGCGGGGTTGGCCGAGGGACCGTTTGACGATCTGGTGGCCTTTACCGAGGTGATTCAGGACGGCATGCTGGCTATGCTCCATTCGGGCAAGATGCGGGCGGCTTCGGGGACGGCGTTTTCGGTCAGCGCCGGGGCTTCTGCTCTGCTCAACCGCGAGATGGCGGCGTTTCGGAAAAAGATCGTGCTGCGGCAACAGGAAGTCAGCAACAACCCGGAGATCGTCCGGCGGCTGGGCTGCATTGCCATGAACACGATGATCGAGGCTGATATCTACGGCAATGTGAACTCCACGCGCGTGATGGGGTCGCGGGTGCAGAACGGCATCGGGGGATCGGGGGATTTTGCGCGCAGTGCCCATGTCTCGATCTTCATGGCGCCGTCGACGGCGAAGGGCGGCAGCATATCCGCCATCGTACCGATGATGGCGCATGTCGATCACGTCAATCAGGACGTGCAGGTTCTGGTGACGGAACAGGGTCTGGCCGACCTGCGGGGACTGTCGGCGCGCGAGCGGGCGCGGCTGATTATCGACCGGTGCGCCCATCCCGAATACCGGCCGATGCTGAAGGATTATCTGGACCGTGCCGAGAAGGGGGTCTTTGGTGGTGAGACGCCGCATCTGTTGCGGGAATCCCTGGGCTGGCACCAGCGCTTTATCGAGACCGGGTCGATGCGCGCGTGACGGCCGGGGCTTCGAGAGAGGTGGATATGACTGATGAATTGACGATTGATGACGGGAAGCTGACGATCCGGGTTGTGGCGATGCCAAGCGATACCAATCCCGCGGGCGATATTTTCGGTGGCTGGCTGATGTCGCAGATGGATCTGGCCGCCAGCACGACCGCCGCGCTGACCGCGCGGGGGCGGTGTGCCACGGTGGCGATCGACGGCGTGGTGTTTCACCATCCCGTCGCCGTGGGGGACGAGGTCAGTATTTATACCCGCCTGCTGAAGGTGGGGCGGACTTCGATGACGATCGACGTTCAGGCCTGGCGGCGGGTTCGGCATACGACGGAAATCCAGAAGGTGACACAGGGCTGTTTCGTGTTCGTCGCGCTGGATGCGGAGGGACGGCCACGCCAGGTGGCCGTGTAGGCGACGCCGGGGGCTTTGGCGTCGGACGGGGTTCGTGGGGGCGGGGGCTGTGCTATAGGACCGGAATGGATGATGACGCTGTTGCCGGAACGCCTGCCGTAACCCGCTGCCGATGGGCGCAGACGGACCCGTTGCTGCGGGCCTATCACGACCAGGAATGGGGCGTGCCGGTGCATGACAGCCGGATGCTGTGGGAAATGCTGTGTCTTGAAGGGTTCCAGGCCGGCTTGTCCTGGCTGATCGTGCTGCGGCGGCGGGAGGGATTTCGGCGTGCGTTCGTGGGGTTCGACCCCGAGCGGGTCGCGCGTTTCGGGGCGGCGGATGTGGAGCGCCTGATGGCGGACCCCGGGATTATCCGGGCGCGTGCCAAGATCGAGGCGACGATCGGCAATGCTCGGGCCTATCTGGCCATGATGGAACGCGGCGAGGATTTCGCTGATTTCGCCTGGGGCATGGTGCCGGAGGCGCCGGTACGCAACATGACCGGGGCGGTATTGGCGCAGTCGCCCTTGTCGCAGGCGATGGCGAAAGCCCTCAAGGCGCGGGGATTCCGGTTTGTCGGGCCGGTGATCGTCTATGCCTGGATGCAGGCTGTCGGCATGATCGACGACCATGATCCCGCGTGCTTTCGCCATAGTCGGTAGGGGGCGCGCTGAAGAGAGGGGGCCGTGCATACCGCCTGGCGCGTAGTGCCTGTCGTCATGACTTTTTATAATCTGCGTTCGCATTCCGCGAGGAACGGCGTGAGCGCGGGGTTCAGGTTTCCGGGGCGCCATGCCACGACGTGATTGACGATCGGTGCATTGTCGAGATCGCAGAAAACGACGCCGCTGCCGCCGGCTTTCCGGATTCCGTCGGGGACCAGGGCGACACCCAGCCCTTCGGCGACCAGATTGACGATCGTATGCTGATATTGTGTTTCCAGCCGGATGATCGGCTCGAAACCGCCTGATCGACAATATCGGATGATGGCCTCCCGCAGCATCGAGGAGACCTCGACCGGTGCCGCGAGCAGGGGCTCGTCTTCCAGGTCCCTGGCTTCGATCAGCGGGCGGAGGGCGAGCGGGTGGTCTGCCGGCACGGCCAGGCAGAGCGGTTCGCTGAGGATCGCGCTTGTCTGCAGGCCGCGAATGAAGCCGGGATCGAACATGATTCCTGCGTCGAAGCGGCCTGCCAGGATATCGGCGGCGAGCGAGCCCGGGATGACCTCGCGCAGCCTGGTATGGACCATGGGATAATGTGCCACATAGCGGCGCACGAGGCTGGGGATCACCGTGTAGGTGGCATACATCATGAAGCCGATGGAAAGCTCGCCAAGTTGGCCGCGTTCCGCGAGTTGGGCATTGGCGCAGGCCTGGTCGAACGCGGCCAGGACCGCCTTGGAATCGTCGCGGAAACGTTGGCCGGCACGGGTGAGGGTCGCATGGCGCGAGTTGCGTTCGAGCAGGCGGACGCCCAGTTCCTTTTCCAGGGCGGCGATCTGGCGACTGAGGGGCGGCTGGCTGAGATGCAGGCGCTCGGCCGCGCGCCCGAAATGCAGCGTTTCGGCCAGCACGACGAAATAGCGCATCTGTCGAATGTCGATCATGGCAGGGATATCATGGCTGGGAATCCGCACGCGAAAGGCTGGGAGGCTGCGTCGGAAGCCTCGTGGGTCGGGCCGGATGGCCGCTGCCCGCCAGGGTATCAGGCGAGGGGAGCGGTCTGGAACAGCGTTACGCGCAGGCCGCCATGCGGTATTGGCGCGGTGTTGGGCAGGAAGGGCAGGCCGGTGGCGTGGGCCAGGCCGGATTCGGTGGTGACGAGGCCGACGCGCCAGCCGCTGAAATGGGTTGCCAGCGTGCGCCCGAACGCGCGGTAGAGGGGGAGCAGGGCCGTCCGGTCGCCGATGCGGGTCCCGTAGGGGGGATTGACGATGACCAGTCCCGGCGTGTCGCAGGGGGGGCGGACGTCGCTGATCGGGGTTTGCTGGAACGTCGTCCAGGGGGTGACGCCCGCGCGTTCGGCGTTCGCGCGGCTCATGGTGATGGCCCCGGCGTCGCGGTCGCTGCCGTAGGAGCGGGATGCCGGCACGCGCATGCTTCTGACGTCGCGCATTTTCTGCCAGGCGGCTTCGTCGAAATTGGCGAGGTGTTCGAACGCGAAATGGCGCGAGCGGCCGGGATTGAGGCGGGCCGCGATCTCGGCGGCTTCGATGACGAAGGTGCCCGAGCCGCACATCGGGTCGAATACCGGCTCGTTGCCGTCATAGCCACATTGCAGGAGGAAGAGCGAGGCCATGGTTTCGCGCATGGGCGCGCGGTTGACGGCCTGCTTGTGGCCGCGCCGGTGCAGCAGATCCCCGGAACTGTCGATGCTGATCGTGCAGAGATCGTGGTCGATCCTTACCCGGATCGTGAGTTCGGCATCGGTTGAGCAGGGGGCGCCGATCGTCTTGCGGATCGCATTCTCGATCCGTTCGGCGGCGGCGCCGGCGTGGTAGATGCGCGACCCGGTGCAGGACGCTTCGACCCGGAAAGGGATATCGGGACGCAGGAGGCCGGCCCACGGCACCAGCCGCGCGCGGTGGTCGAGTTGGGCGAGATGGACGACCTTGAAGGCGTCGATGCGCGCCAGGATACGATTGGCCCCCCGGACCCAGAGATTGGCGCGCCAGACTTCCGGCCAACCTCCCCTGATGACGACGCCGCCGGGAACGGCATGGGGCTGCCTGAAGCCCTTCAGGCGTATTTCGCCACACAGCGCGTCTTCCTGGCCGGGTGCGGTGGCGAGGAAGATCTCGAAATCCCGATCTTGCGTCATCGGGCCTGCATGGCAGGAAGCCGCGGCCACAGCAACCGGCATGCCCTCCGGCATGGGGGCGCATGGCATGTCGTGGCGGGAGAATTTATAAATAATTCAATATGATGGATGAATTTCTTTCGAGGAGAGCATATTGCCATAATTTGTTATATTTATTGGGGTAATATCGGGTGGCCCGGACACCGGCCAAACAGTCAGAAGTACGCATGTCGCAAGAGAAAAAAGCCTTTTCTGAAGATCGATATAGTTCTCTCGACCTTGTTCCGGACATGGTTTGCGTCTGCGGAGACGACGGTCGGCATGAATATTTCAACACGGTCTGGCGGGAATACGGGACAGCGGATTTTGCTTCGTCCCGATGGATGGAATGGGTTCTTCCCGCCGATCAGCGCCAGTTCGACCCGGCGATGCGGGAGGCTATGCTGGCCGGCGGCATGTTCGAGGCTGATCTGCGCATCCTGCATCCGGTCGATGGGGCACGCTGGTTTCTGCTGAGGGTTTGCCCGTTGCCCGAGGGACTGGATGGGGGGCGCCACTGGCTCCTGAGCCTGACGGATATCCATGCCCGAAAGCGCCGTGAACTGGCGCTTCTGCGCGACAGCCGGGTACAGCAGGAAATGCTCGATGTCAGCGTTGACTGCATCAAGCTCGTCCGGCCGGATGGGACGCTGGCGCGCATGAACCGGGCCGGCTGCGTGGCGCTGAATGTGGGCGAAAACTCAGGTTTCGGCATGGACTGGCTGCATCTGCTGCCCAGGGAAGCGCATCAGGCAGGGCGCCAGGCGCTGTTGAAGGCGAAGCAGGGGGAGAATGCGCGTTTCCTTGGGGTCAGCCAGTTGCCGGGTCAGGACCCGCGCCATTGGGACAATATGCTGACGCCGCTGAAAAACGCCGACGAGGATGTCGAGGCCATTCTGTGCGTCTCGCGTGATGTGACCGTGCAGCGTGCCAGCGAACGCCGGATCGCGCTGCTGTTGCATGAACTGGCGCACCGGTCGAAGAACATGCTCGCCGTGGTCCAGGCGCTGATCCGGCGGACCGTGCCGGACCCGCAGGCGCCGTTCGTGGCGATTCTCGGCCAGCGCATTGCTGCGATCGCGCGGAACCAGGATCTGCTGATCAATGGACAATGGTCGGGGATCACGATCGAAAAGCTGCTGGCTTCGCAAACGGCGGTGATTGGCGACGTGAACCAGAAACGCCTGCTGCTGCATGGTGTGGGTGGATTGCGCCTGCTGCCAGAGACGGCGGAACGGCTGGGGCTGGCGATCTTTGAACTGACGACCAACGCCATTAAATACGGCGCGCTGTCGAACGACACCGGGACGGTGGCTATCGACTGGGCGGTGCTGGAGCGGAACGATGGCGATCGTTTTCGGCTGGTCTGGCAGGAAAGTGGTGGCCCCAGAGTGAAGGCGCCCGTCCGCCAGGGGTTCGGTACGGCCGTGATCGAGCGGAATCCGCGGGCCGTCATCGGGGCGGCGGTAACATATCGCTATGAACCGGAGGGCGTGTCATGGGCGTTCGAGGCCCCGAAATCCCGCGTGCTGGATGAGAAGGCATCGGCCGCTGCCGCCCCGGCGGCGCCCGTGGAAACGGGTGCGGCTTCTCTGCTGTAGAAGGACCTCGGCTGGTCCGTCGTCGCCGTCGCATTCCGCCTGGATGGACTGAAGGGAAGGAATGTTTTATGCTTCTGAGAATATTGTCTGGCCGCGAGGGATGCATTGAAAAGACAAGCGGGGGCCGCCAAAGCGCCGCGTATCGTGGACGCGCAGGCGCAATCCGAGGGATTTCGGGCCAATCGTGCGGCGCGGCGCAATGTTCTGGTCGAGGATTATGTCGAACTGATCGCTGATCTGCTCGCCGAGGGCATGGAGGCTCGACAGGTCGATATCGCCGCGCGGCTGGGCGTTTCCCAGCCCACGGTGGCGAAGATGCTGGCCCGGCTGGCCAATGAGGGGCTCGTGACGCAGAAGCCCTATCGCGGTGTGTTCCTGACCGAGGCCGGTGCGTCGCTGGCGATGGATGTGCGCCGACGGCATCGGATCGTCGAATCCTTTCTGGCCGCGCTGGGGATCAGCACCGAGAATGTTCGTATCGATGCCGAGGGAATCGAGCATTATGCCAGCGAGGAGACGCTTGCCGCCTTCGAGCGCGCGCTGGATGCCGGGTTGCAATCCTTCATGGCGGATGGGGTGACACAGGGCGGGTAGGATGCTGCTGCGCGAGGGGGAAGCCAGAACGTTCGTTATGGACCGCCGGCTGGGCTGTTCGCTGGCGGCGGTCGCCGGTGCGGTCAATGCGGCGGGCTTTCTCGCGGTCGGGTATTATTCGGCCAACATGACGGGCAACCTCTCCAGCCTGTCCATGGACCTGCGCGCGGTCGATCTGTCGTCTGCAGTGGCCTGCCTGGGGCTGATCGCCGCTTTCGTGGCGGGGGCGGTTCTGTCTGCTTTTCTGGTCAATGCCGGTCGGCGTCATGGTCGCCCGGCCATCTATGCCTACAGTATCCTGCTGGAGGCGTTGCTGCTGGCATTGCTGGGGGCGCTGGATATCGCATTGCGGGTCGGGCCGCGCGAGCCGGTTCTGGCTTATGGGCTCAGTTTTCTGATGGGATTGCAGAACGCCACGGTCACGCGCATTTCCGGCGCACGGGTGCGCACGACGCATATGACCGGCATGTTGACGGATTTCGGGATCGAACTCGCGGATTGGCTGGACGCCGTGCGCCGGCCGGGTGATCCGGGCCGTATGGTGCAGGTCCGCGAGCGACTGGCGCTTCATGGCGGGATTGTCCTGTCCTTCGCCTGTGGTGGGGTGGGTGGGGCGCTCGCCTATGGCTGGTGGCGGGCGGGTGCGTTGCTCGGGCTGGCGCCGATCCTGGTCTGGCTTGCGTTGCCGGGGGCGATGGCCGATCTGCGGGATCGGTTGTCGGGTCCGATTCCGCCGGGACCGGTGCCGTGACATGACCGCAGCCTTTATCCCCCCCGACCATGAAGTGCTGGCTCATTATCGCAGCGACCAGGGCGATATCTGGATCAGCGAAGATATTCGGACTGAAAGCCGCATCTACTGGCAGGAGGGCTGGTGCCAGAGCGAGAGCGACGCCGACGGCATCAGTTACGCGCCCTATATCCATGCGCTGTTCGGTTTCCTGATGCAGACCCCGGCGGGCACCCGGCCGGATGAGCCGGTTCTGGTGATCGGCTGTGGTGGCGGCTCGCTGGCCACCATGCTGGACAGGGCGGAGCGGGCAGTCGAACTGGTCGATGTGAATCCGCTGGCCTTTGCCATCGCCCGGCAGCATTTCGGCCTGCCGTCGTGGATTCCCTGCCATCTGACGGATGGGGCGGCCTGTCTGCGCGGGTTGCCCGCGACCCGGCGCTTCGGCGCGATCATCGTCGATGCCTTCCGGGGGGATGTCGTGCCCGGCCATCTGGTGGGGGCGGGCTTCCTGTCCGATGCGGCCTACCGTCTGGCGGACGATGGATTTCTGGCGATGAACCTGTTTGAGGGGCCCGGTCGGCCGGATCTGGTCGGTCGGGCCGCCGTCACCGCCGGACGGGCGGTGACGCCTTGGGGCGATGTGCGCCTGTTCGAGGAGGCCGAGGGACGGGAGGGGAATGTCCTGCTGCTGGCGGGTGCAGTGGCCTGCCTGAGTGAGCCCGGCCTGTTGCTGCCGCCGCGCGCGATGATCGCCGAGACGCGCCGATCGCTGGAGCGGATGCGCTTTCGGCCGGTCGATGTGACGGTGTGACCGGGCGGAATCCGGTTACGCCAGAAATGTGGGCTGGTGAGCGAGAGCGGCCCTTGGGCCGCGCCCGGCGTGTATTTTCGAGCATCGCAGCGGAGCGGCCTTGATGGCCGTGAGCAGCGAAGTGCCGGAAATGCGCGCCGGATCGCCACCAGCGCGCATTTCCAGGCAGGTTTCAGGATTTGGTGGTGGAGGCCTGGTAGATCTTGTCGATCGCCTTTGCCAGGGTGGCGTCGAACTCGGCGTCGGTCATGGACACTTTCAGGTCGCCGACCAGAGCGCGGGAGAAGCTGGCGATCATGCCGTGGTTGGCTGCCAGGCGGGTGCAGGCATCGTCCAGCGTGTAGCCGCCGGACAGCGCTACGACGCGCTGCACGCGCGGATGACGGACGAGGTCGAGATACAGGTCCGGGGTCTCGGGGATCGTCAGCTTCAGCATCACCTGATAGTCGCCGGGCAGCGCGTCGAGGCCGCGTGCCAGTTCGTCCCGCAGGATCGCTTCGGCGGCGGCTTTCTGCGGGCTCTTGATCAGGACTTCCGGCTCCAGGATCGGCACCAGTCCGTGAGCGGCGATCTGGCGGGCCAGATCGAACTGCTGCGTCACGATGGCGGCAATGCCCTCCTGGTTCGCCAGGTTGATGACCGAGCGTTCCTTGGTGCCGTAGATGCCCAGCTTAACGGCACGGGCCAGCAGCGGGTCCAGGCCGGGGATCGGCTTCATCAGCCGCACGCCGTCGACTTCCTCTTCCAGCCCCTTGTCGACCTTCAGGAACGGGACGACGCCGCGATCTTCCCACAGATAGGCGGGGACCTGCTTGTCGCCGACCAGCCCGTCCATCGTGCGCTCGAACAGGATGGCGGCGATGACCTTGTCGCCGGTGAAGGACGGTGCCGTGATGATGCGCACGCGCATCTCGTGCATCAGGCGGAACATCTCGTCGTCGCCGTTATAGGCGCTTTCGGGAATGCCGTAATGGCCCAGCGCGCCGGGCGTGGAGCCCCCGCTCTGGTCAAGGGCGGCGATGAAACCAGGCTTGGCAGAGAGTTGTGACTTCATGCTCTCGAACGACATGATTATGTTTCCCCCGCTTGGTGCAGATGCATATCTGGGCCTCGCTCCGGGATCGGCGGTTGTGAAACCGTCTCCCCCCGGGCGATTGCCCGTTTCTGGAGATTGCCGGGTTTGCCGTCAATGGTGAAGAGGCTGTCGGGCGCGGCGCTCAGTCCGGATCGCTGTCGGCGGGCAGGTCGGGGACCGTGGCGCAGACCAGGGCACTGTAATATTCGCTGTTGCGATGGGCCCTGACATAGGCTGGCGTGATCTGGCCTACCCGCGAGCGTGTGCGGACCGACGCATACCAGTGCACCACGCGCGTGCCGGACAGCAGGATATCCTCCGCCCGAGCCTGTCGGCTGGTCCGGAAGAGATGTTCCGAAATCTCGGGCGGTACCGGGTAGAACACGGACGGGTCATGGATGGTCAGATCCTTCGCGCCCCGTTGCTCCACGACGCTCTGGAGCAGGTGGGGACCGAGCGCGTAGGGCCGCAGCCGTGCCTCCGGCGACAGGGCCAGCATGGCACGGAGGCAGGCGCGCAGCCAGGGCGCGCCGGGCGGAGAACCCAGCACCGCGTTGTTCAGCCCGAGCGGATAAAGATGTTCGACCCGGCGGAACCCTTTCCAGCCGCCGGGCAGAGCGCGGAACACGCGGCGCACCAGCGACAGGCCGATATGCCGTGCCTTCAGCAGGGGCGACCGCGTGTTTCGGACATGCGGCGGCCATACGATGCGCTCGGCCCCGACGAACGGACCGGATTCCAGAAGCGGGCGCAGCGAGGCTGTGGTGAGGGTATCCATGTCCAGATAGATGCCGCCGTCGCGGTACAAGATTGCGGTGCGCAGGATATCCGCGCGCTGGACCGGTGTACGGACGCCTTCATACAGCGCGACGAGGCTGCCCGGTGGCAGGTCGGCGGCCTGTTCTACGGCCGCCAGGTCGTGCTGCGGGTCGATTCGGGAGAGGATGACGCCGGGGGTGCTTTCCAGCGTGCGCTTCTGCGGACCGTCCGCGAGCGCATCGGTGTGATGCAGGATGACCATGTCCATGTCGCCCGTCGCGGCGGCCGAGAGGATGGCGAAGACATAGGCCCAGGGCAGGCGGGGGCCGACCCAGCAGAAATGGACGCGGGCGGGAATGGTCATGGCAGTCAGCTTTCCGTCGCGCGGTTTCGAACTGTCGGCTTCATCGTGGAATGCGCGCTCTTTTGCTTTGTCGCTGTCCGACTGTAGAGTGCCGCCCGTCTTGGAAGACCATCGGCGATCGAGAGAACGTCCTATTGCGTGAAATTGTCATCTTTCGCCAGAACCAGTTCCGGGTTTCCGAGATTTTCATCGCCCAGCAGGCGCAGGCTCTGCGTCGCCATGTGCCGCTCTATGTGGGACGCATGCGCTTTGGGCCCGGACCGGATGGGGCGCGTGCGCTGCTGTTGCGCGACCTCTGGCGGCACGGCGCATGGCCGCGCATGCTGGCGCAGATGCTGACGCGCGATCCGGCGCCGTATCTGCGTCTGTTGTCAGGGCGGCGCCCCGCGCTGGTCCATGCCCATTTCGGGGTCGACGGGGTCTATGCCCTGCCACTGGCGCAGCGGCTGGGTGTGCCGCTGGTCACGACCTTCCATGGTTTCGACGTGACGCTGTCCGACCGGCGCTTCCTGTGCTCGCCGGCCTGGGCGAATTATCCGCTGCATCGGCGCGCGCTGGCGCGGCAGGGGCAGCTGTTCCTGTGCAATTCCGGCTTTCTGCGAGACCTGGCGCTGGCGCGCGGTTTTCCGGCGGAGCGGACGCACGTACATTATATCGGTGTGGATTGTGCGGCCTACCAGCCGCGGGATCCGTCGGAAGAGACGCCCGTGATTCTGCACGTCGCGCGGCTGGTTGAAATGAAGGGCACCGAATATCTGCTGCGGGCTTTTGCCCGGCTGGCGGCGGAGCATCGGGACCTGCGTCTGGCCATTATCGGGGATGGGCCGTTGCGGGGGCGGCTGGAGGCGCTGGCCGGTGCGCTGGGGGTGGCGGAGCGGGTGCTGTTTCTGGGGGCGCAACCGCATGCGGTGGTCATGGAATGGATGCGGCGGGCGATGATGCTAGTGCTGCCCAGCGTGCTGACGGCCAGCGGGCGCGTGGAGGGGCTGGGGATGGTGATGCTGGAGGCGGCGGCCTGCGGCGTGCCGGTCGTCGCCACGCGGGTGGGGGGGATTCCCGAGGGGGTGGCCGAGGGGCGCAGCGGCGTGATCGTGCCGCCCCGCGATGCCGAGGCGCTGGCCGCCGCCATGGGCGCGCTGGCGGCCGATCCGGCGATGCGCGGGGCGATGGGGCGGGCTGGACGGGCTTTTGTCGCCGAGCGATTCGACCTGCGGAGGCAGACGGAAATGCTGGAATGCTGGTATGACGATCTGGTCCAGGCCCATGGTGGCGCGGATTCCTCTTCGGCCCGGACTATCGCGCGGGCCGGGCCATTCCTATGATGCGGCCCCTTTTCCGGTTCGCGCCGGTTTTCTGGACGATAGGGTAACGATGAACGATATTCCCCTGGCCCGCCGCCTCAGCAACCTGGGTGCCGGCGTGCGGTTCGCGGCCAAGGCGATCGCCACGCGCTATACGCCGCTGCTGGCGCAGGTGGTGGTGACGCGGCGTTGCAACCTGGCCTGCGGCTATTGCAACGAATATGACGATTTCTCCGCTCCGGTGCCGTTCGCGGACCTCAAGGCACGAGTCGATCATCTGGCGAAGCTGGGGACCGCCTCGATCACCTTTACCGGCGGTGAGCCGCTGCTGCATCCCGACCTGGACCGGATCGTGCGCGTGGCCCGCGATCACGGCATGATCGTGACCACCATCACGAATGGCTTTCGCCTCTCGCGGGCCTGGATCGACCGGCTGAATGCGGCGGGCCTTCAGGGGATGCAGGTCAGCATCGACAATATCACCCCCGATGACATTTCGATGAAAAGCCTGTCTTCGGTCGAAGGCCGGCTGGCGCTGCTGTCGAAGCATGCGCAGTTCAAGGTCAATGTGAATTCGGTGCTGGGCGTGACCGGCGAGCGGACGCAGGACGTGGTGACGATCGCCGAGACGGCGGCGCGCTATGGATTGCAGCACTCTGTGGGGGTGCTGCACGACCATCAGGGTGGGCTGAAGGCGCTGAGCGACGCGCAGATGAATGCCTATCGCCGGGTGACCGAGATTTCGCCCTCTCTGGTCCATACGCTGAATTACCGGCTGTTCCAGAAGAACCTGATGCACGGCAAGCCGAACGACTGGAAATGCCGTGCCGGCGCCCGGTACCTCTATGTGACCGAGGATGGACGGGTGCATTGGTGTTCGCAGCAGCGCGGCTATCCGGCTATCCCGCTGCTGGAATACGGTCCCGAGGACCTGAAGCGCGAATATCATACCGAGAAATCGTGCAGCCCGACCTGCACGTTGAGCTGTGTGCATCAGATGAGCATGTTCGACCGCTATCGCGGTGCCCAGCATCCGACCGACCCGATGCCTCTGCCCGCGGAAGCCTGACCGTCGATGCGGGCCGGTGGCGATCCGGCTCGCGTGTCCTGCACTTCGGTACTTACGGGTGGCGCAGGCGCAGGAAGGGGATGACGCGTGTGGACAGGATCAGGGTCTCGGCCAGCAGGGTCGCGATGCCCGCTCCGTTCACGCCCCATAGGCGCGCCAGGCCATAGAGTACCGGCAGGCAGAGCGTGGTGACGGCGATGCGGCCGATGAACAGGCGGTGGGCATAGCCCAGCGAGACCAGGAACGGTTCCAGCGGCACATCCCACAGATCGAGGATCGCGGCCGTCGTCAGGACCATCAGCAGTGCCAGGTCGTTCGTCCTGACGGCCAGCAGGGTGTGGAATATCCACGGGCCGATCGTCGCCGCCACCACCAACGCCAGGATGGAAAACAGGCCCAGCGCCTGGAAGATGCGGAACATGACGCGGCGCATGCCCGCGCGGTCGCCCTGGTCGCGCAGGCGGATCAGTTCGGGATAGAGGGCGGGGGTGAGCAATTGCGCCGGCTGGGCCAGGGCGTCGCAGACATGCCAGGTGACGCTGTAGATGGCGGCGGCGGCGGGATTGGTCGCCGCGCCCACGATCAGCACGGTGACGCGGGAGGTGAGGGCTGAGAGGGCCTGATTGCCGCTGGTGGAGAGTGTCAGGCGCCAGATGCCGTGGAAATCCGTCCGCCAGGCTGTGCCGAACAGCCGGAAGCCGCGCAGGCTGGCTGTGTGCCGGACGGCCGCCCAGGCGGTGCTGCAATTAGCCATAAACGACATGACGACGCCCAGGTACCAGACGACCATGAAGCCGCCCAGGTGCCAGTGCAGGCCCAGGCCCAGCACCGTGCCGACCAGGCGGGTCGTGTTGAGCGCCAGGTCGGCCAGGGCGGATTGCCGGAAGCGGTTGGTCAACCGCAATACGCCCAGTGCCCAGCAGGTGTTCATGAACAGGACCGAGGTCATGTAGATGAGCGCTGGCCCCTGGGTGGCGGCCGACCAGCCGAAGATATGGCCGAAGGTGGCGACCCCGATCAGGGCCAGGATGGTGCCGGCCACGGCGCCGAGTGCGTCCAGCATGATGCAGTGGCGCAGCAGGACCTGGAAGCGCGTCTGTTCGCCACGGGCGAACAGCGCATTGCCGAAATGCAGCAGCGGCTGCCAGGACTGGAAGCGCGTGGCGACCGAGAAGGACGAGGCGCAGGAATGGATCAGCAGCAGCGCGCCATATTGCTCCAGCCCCAGCGCGCGCACGACCAGCGCGGTGGTGAGGAAGCCGAGCACGCCGGCCATCCCCTTGCCGCCCAGCAGGTAGCCGGTGTTGCGGAAGATCCGGGCGACCTGCCCCGGTGCGGCGGCGGACACTAGCGGTCGGTCAGGCGGAACTCGATACGCCGGTTGCGGGCATAGGCTGCCTGGGTATCGTGATTGTCCAGCGGCTGGAAATCGGCGAAGCCGGTCGCGGCCAGGTGCTGGGGGCTGATGCCTTCCGCGATCAGGAGCTTGACCACGGTGATCGCACGCGCCGTCGACAGCTCCCAGTTGCTGGCGAAGGCGCTGTGGATCGGCTGGCGGTCGGCGTGGCCGTCGACCCGCATGATCCAGGGGACCGAAGTGGGGATCTGGCTGGAAACCTGGTGGAAGGTACGGGCGAGGGTGCGGATCTCGGCCACGCCCTTGGGCGACAGGTCGGCGCTGCCGGGGGGGAACAGCACCTCGCTCTGGAACACGAAGCGGTCGCCCACGATCTGCACGCCGTCCTGATTCTTCAGGATGTCGCGCAGGCGGCCGAAGAATTCCGACCGGTAGCGCTGCAACTGCTCGACCTTGTCGGCCAGGGCCACGTTCAGCTTCTGCCCCAGATCGTCGATCTTGTGGTCGCGGTCGTGGATCTGCTGCTGGGAGATGTCCAGCACCATCATCGCCGCGCCGAGCTGCCGGCGGAGTTCTTCGAGCTGCGTGCTGAGGGCCGCGACCTGCTGCTGGCTGGCCTGGGAAAGCGTGTCGCGCTCGGCGGTCAGCTGAGAGACCTGGGCGGTGAGCGACGAGGCCATCGCCACGTCCTTGTCGTGCGCGGAACGCAGGGAGGCGACCGAGAGCTGGAGCGTGTGGCTGCGGTTCTGCTCGAGCGCCAGCATGTCGTTCAGCTTGCTGACCTGCTGCGTCAACTGTTCCATCGCCTGCTGGCGCTTGGCCAGTACCACGGACAGGAACGCCTGCCCCAGCACGAAGACGAGCAGGACGAAGATGACGACCATCAGCAGGGTGGACAGGGCGTCCACATATCCCGGCCAGGCGTCCAGGCCGGAATGGGTCTGGCGGCGGCGGCGTGCCATGCTGTTACCTCGCGAAGCCGGGGGCGATCAGGGCGCGCGCGCGCCGGCGGGGGCGGATGCTGCGATGGTGCGCGTGAGCAGGCGCAGGTCGCCGCGAATTTCGGTGGCGATCTGGGTGCGGCCCTGCTCCATGTCCGACAGGATGCGGGTCAACTGGGCTTCGATGCCGCGCAATTGCTGCTGGCTCGAATCCTCGGCCATGCGCTGCATCAGGACATGGCTGGCGCGCATCGTCTCGGTCATGACGCCGATCCGGTCGTTCAGGCTGACCAGCAGGGCCTGCTGCTGGTGCCGGCCTTCCTCGCCGCGTGCAATCAGGGCTTGCAGCTTTTCCAGGTTTTCGGCGGTCTGTTCCAGCAATGCCTGGACGTAGACGGGAATGCCGGCATCGGCGCCGTCGCCGGTGCCGATGGCGGAGCCGATGCGGGTCAGGCCGGCCAGCCACTCTTCCAGTTCGTTGAAGAAGCGGTTCTGCGCCTGTCCCGCCGTCAGGTCCAGAAAGCCCAGCACAAGGGCGCTGGCCAGGCCGAACATCGAGCCAGAGAAGGCGGTGCCCATGCCGTGAAGCGGCTTGGCCAGCCCGGTCTTCAACTGGTCGAACATCGCGTTCAGGTCGCCCGAGCCGACCGAAAGGCCGGTGATGACGTCGGCGATCGACCAGATCGTCAGTAGCAGGCCGTAGAACGTACCCAGCAGGCCCAGGAAGATCAGCAGGTTGGTCATGTAGCGCGACAGTTCCCGCCCCTCGTCGAGGCGCGAGGAGAGGCTGTCGAGCATCGACTGCATTGCGGGGGTGGACAGGACCAGCCGGTCGGAACGATTGCGCGTGGCCAGCATGGACGCCATCGGCGCCAGCAGGGTCGGCGGGGTGGGCTGGGCCAGGCCGTCACGCGGCTGGCGCAGCGTTTCCACCCAACGGACCTCGGGGATCAGCCGCAGGACCATGCGGATGTTCCAGACGATGCCCAGGGCGAGGATGCCCAGGATCAGCCCGTCCAGGATCGGGTTGTTGAAGAAGGCGGTGTACAGCATGCGCCCGAGTGCGCCGGCTGCCAGCACGACGACCGTGAGGAACAGGACGATACGCAGGAGATAGGTTGTCGGCTGGGTCACGGTGCGGAACGCTGCTCCGAAGGGGCGGGGGAAGGCGGTGGCGCAGAGGCGACCATATCCGACCGGGTCACGTCAACATGATCCGGGGACGTTTCATTCGGGTTGTCTGATCCTTTTGCCGTTGCGGGCGCGGGTACGCCGATCGCGCGGACATAGATCCGCGTCGTGGCGACCCCGGCATGGATCAGGATCGAGCGGATTGCCAGCCCGCGTGCCAGTGACAGTCGCCGGGGCGTGGAAACGTCGTCGGCGGCGCCGGAGGCTGTGGCGTCGATTTCGGCCCGCGTGTAGGGCGCCTGCAGCAGCGTGGCGGCGAAAGTTTTCACCCCGTCGATCATCGCCGCGTTCATGTCCGTACTGCCGGCCGCGAAGGTGAGGCGCAGGCCGCCGGGCCGGTCGGTGACGGTGCCCTGGGCGTCGGCCTTTGCGGGGACTTCCGGCGGCAGTGCGGGCGGATGGAGCGGGACATCGACTACGGGTGGGCGGATGACCGGTGGCGGTGGCGGGGCGGCAGGAATGGTCGGGGGCGGACCGGCATGGGCTGGCGCGGGCCGGGTCGGTGCAGGGGCGGTGGCGGACGGAGCCGACGGAGCAGCAGGTCTGGTGGCCGGTGCGTGCGGGGCGGGCTTGGATACCTTGGTAGCCGGCAGGGCGGAGAGCGCGCTGTCGTCGGTCGTGACCTGCGCATGCGCTGAGGTGAAGGCCAGTCCGCCAAGAGCCGCGAGTGTCGCGAGCATGGCATGGGCGGCTACCCGACGGTGCGGGCCGGAGCGCGAGGGGAGTGCGAGGCGGATATCAGGCATGATCGGGGCAGCCTAGACCAGATCGCACGCGGGCCGAAGAGGCAGAGTGCGACGAGGGCTTTGAAAGCGCCTCATCGCGGAAGCCGCAGGGCTCAGGGCCGTGCGGTCAGGCTCTCGGCTACCAGTTCGCGCAGTTTGCCATGCAGTTGGGCGTTGCCGGCCACGACATTGACCGAATCGCCCATGTCGTTGAGGTCGGCGCCGTCGGGATCGGTGGCGTAGCCGCCGGCCTCGCGCACCAGCAGCAGGCCGGCCGCGCAGTCCCACGGTTTCAGGCCCAGTTCCCAGAAGCCTTCGTACCGGCCGGCAGCTACCCAGGCGAGATCGAGCGCCGCTGCGCCGAAGCGGCGGATGCCCGCCACCTGCGGCATCAGCGCGCCCAGCGTGCGGGCGAAGGGCAGGCGGCGCTGGGCCGGGACCTTGGCGAAGGGAATGCCGGTGGCGAACAGGGCCTCGTGCATGTCACGACGGGCCGACACGCGGATGCGGCGCTCGTTGAGGAATGCGCCCACGCCTTTTTCGGCCCAGAAGATCTCGTTGGCGGCGGGGTTGTAGACCAGTGCCGCCGCCAGTTCGATCGTGCCATCGGGCAGGCGGCGTTGCAGGGCGATCGAGATCGCCCAGTGCGGGATGCCGTGCAGGAAGTTGGTGGTGCCGTCCAGCGGGTCGACGATCCAGCGCCACGTCCAGTTGTCGCTGCCTGAGGCGCCGCTTTCTTCCATCAGGAAGGCGTAGCCGGGGCGGGCGCGCTCCAGTTCCTCGCGGATCGCGGCTTCGGCGCGCAGGTCGGCCTGCGAGACGAAATCGCCGGGGCCCTTGATGCTGACCTGAAGCTGCTCGACCTCGTTGAAGTCACGCAGCAGGCGCCGCGCGGCCTTCTGGGCCGCGTTCTGCATCACCGTCATATGGGGAGAGAGTCGCATGGCCACGGCGATCGGTCCTGTCTGGCTGGAGCGGGTCGGGATGACGTGGACGCCACCTCATCACGCAAAGATGTTCTGTGTAACGAAAAAAACGCGGCCCCATGGGCATGCCATGGGGCTGCGCGGGGCTTCAGCCCTTCGCGCGTTCCACGTAGCTGGCGTCTTCCGTGCGGACGACGATACGCTCGCCGGCTTCGATGAACGGCGGCACCATGGTCTTGACGCCGTTCGACAGCTTCGCCGGCTTGTAGGACGAGCTGGCGGTCTGGCCCTTCACGACCGGGTCGGCCTCGACGATTTCCAGCGTCACCTGCGCGGGAAGCTGCACGCCCACCGGGTCGCCTTCGACCAGGTTGATCACCAGCGTCATGTTGTCCTGCAGGAACGGGGCCTGGTCGCCCAGGAGGTCCAGCGGGATCAGCGTCTGCTCGAACGTCTCCGGGTCCATCAGCACGACGTTGTCGCCGTCCATGTAGGAATAGGTGTATTCCTTTTCCTCGGTCATCAGACGTTCGACGGTGTCGGCGGTGCGCCAGCGCTCGTTGGTCTTGTTGCCCGTCTTGAGGTCGCGCATCTCCACCTGGATGAAGGCGCCGCCCTTGCCGGGGGTGATGATCTGCTGCTTCAGGACGGTCCAGCGACGGCCTTCGTGCTCGATGACCTGTCCGGCACGGATCAGGTTCGCCTGCTGTTTCATGGTGGGCCCTGTCTGACTATGGGTATGGAAGGCGGGCTTCTAACGCTCTCGGGCGCCGAGGGCAAGGTTGGGCGCGGATTCAGCGGCGAGTTTGTGGCGGCCGCCTGCCGGATCGCGGACCATGGGGCCGTCTTCCCCGGCTTCCAGATAGTCCGGCCCCAGCGGCACCTTGCCGTGGCCGCCCGGAATGTCGAGCGTGTAGGTGGGCCATGCGAGGCCGGTCACCCGGCCGCGCAGGCCCGCCAGCAGGCGCTGGCCCTCGGCGATCGGCACATGGAAGCGCGCGGTGCCGGGGGCGGGGTCGAGCTGGTGCAGATAATAGGGCTTTACCCTGGCCTCGACCATCGCGCGGAACAGTCCTTCCAGCGCCGCCACGCTGTCATTGACGCCGCGCAGCAGGACCGACTGGCCCAGGATGGGGATCGCCCGTGCCTGGATGCGGCGCAGGGCCGCGCGGGCGGCCGGGGTGAATTCGCTGGCATGGTTGGCGTGCATGACCACCCACATCGCGCGGTCGGTCTGCATCGCATCGGCCAGTTCGTCGGTGATGCGGGCGGGGTCGGCGACGGGTACGCGGCTGTGGATGCGGATCGTCGTGACGTGGGGCATGGCGTCGAGCGCCTGGATGATCTGGCGCAGGCGACGGGGGGAGAGCATCAGCGGGTCGCCGCCGGTGAGGATCACCTCGCGGATGGCGGGGTGGTCGCGCAGCCAGTCCAGCGCGCGGGCCAGGGCGGCATCGTCCAGCACGCCGCCATCGGGGCCGACATGTTCGCGCCGGAAGCAGAAGCGGCAATAGAGCGGGCAGACCAGCAGGGGCTTGAGCAGCGCGCGGTCGGCGTAGCGGTGGACGATACCGGGCACCGGCGACAGGGCGTCGTCGCCGATCGGGTCCGCGTGTTCATGGGGGACGACGGCCAGTTCGGCGGCATCGGGGATGACCTGCAGGCCGATCGGGTCGTCCGGCCGTTCGATCAGCGCGGCGAAGGCGGGGGGGATGGCGGTGGCATATTGCCGGGACACCTCTTCCAGCGCCGGGGCCGCATCCGGAGGGACCAGCCCGGCGGCGACCAGTGCGGGGATGTCGCGCAGCGTCCGGCCCGTCGGCGGGGTGAAATCGTCCTGGGGATGGTTGACCGATCGTGTCATCGGCTGGCTCTACTCGACCGGTCTTCGTCCCGCAACAGGAGTCCTTCATGACCGACGGCGGCGGTTCTGCCCCTTTTTCCGCGCCGGATTGCGACCCCGACCGCATTGCCGGGCGGCTGCCGCTGCTGCGGCGGCGGGCGCTGGTGGCGCGTGGGGTTCGCGCCTTCTTCGATGCGCGGGGCTATCTGGAGGTCGATACGCCTTATGCGGTGCCGACGCCGGGCGAGGAAGTGCACCTGAAGGTATTCCGCACCGAACGGCGGCATCATGACGGCACCCGCGAGGCGCTGTTTCTGCACACCAGCCCCGAATTCGCCATGAAGCGGGTCGTCGCCGCGACCGGGCTGCCGGTGTTTCAGATGGCGCGGGTCTGGCGCAACGAGGAGGGCAGCCATCTTCATGCTGCCGAATTCACCATGCTGGAATGGTATCGGCCCGGTGCATCGCTCTCGGCGCTGATGGACGAGACAGAGGCGCTGATGCGCGCCGTGCTGCCGCCGGTGCTTGCGCCGCCCGGCGGGTTGGCGGACTCCGTGCCGCTGCGGGTCGATGGGCCGTTCGAGCGCCTGACGATGCAGGAGGCCTTTGCCCGGCATGCGGGGGTGGACCTGCTGCCGACCGAGGGCGATGCCGGCGCGCTGGCCATGGCCGCAGGGTGTGCCCTACGGGATGGCGAGACGTGGGAGGATCTGTTCTTCCGCCTGCTGATGGAGCGGGTGGAGCCGGCGATCGGCCGGGATCGCCCGACATTTCTGACGCACTGGCCGGCCAGTCAGGCGGCGCTGGCGCGCCGCGATCCGGATGATCCGCGCACGGCGCTGCGTTTCGAGCTTTATGCCGCCGGCATGGAACTGGCGAATGCGTTCGAGGAACTGACCGACCCGGTCGAGCAGCGCCGGCGCTTCGTGGACGACCGGACGCGACGGGCGGCGCTGTATGGCGCCGTGCCCGAACTGGACTGGCCGATGGACGAGGCGCTGCTGGCGGCGCTGGCGCATCTGCCGCCTTGTGCGGGCATTGCACTGGGATTTGATCGGTTGGTCATGTTGGCGGCGGGGACGGCCCGCATAAATGACATTTTATGGCTGGCCTGACGCCGGGATGGGTTGAAATATTTGTAATTTCGTCCCCAATTCGTACGTCATGGCCATGGTGCTACGTTAACGCCCTGATAAATTCTGTCCTGTAGATCGGTAACCCGGATCATGAAATACCTCTCGCTCCTACCGCTGGCTGCCCTGCTCGCCCTGACGGCGTGTGAGGTTCCCTCTCCCGAGCAGCGGAAGCTGCTCAACTCGATGGTTGGCCGGGGTGAGGTGGACGTGATCCGCACCTTCGGCGTGCCCACGCGCTCGTATGAGGCCCAGGGTCATAATTTCCTGGCCTATATCGACAGCGAGACCAACTACTCGCCCGGTGCCGGCGGCTGGGGCTGGGGTTGGGGGGGTGGTCCCGGCTGGGGCGGCGGCTGGGGTGGTTGGGGCGGTGGCTGGGGAGGCGGCTGGGGTGGTGGCTGGGGCGGCCCCGGTTGGGGCGGCGGCTGGGGTGGCATGGGCGGCACCGTCTACACCAGCACCTGCCAGACGACGTTCGAGATTATCGCCGGCCGCGTATCGGGCTGGACGATGCGCGGGGATGGATGCTGATCGCCGCCCGCTGAGGCGGCATGACGACGGGGTGGCGCTGGTTCGCCCCGCGAGGGGGTGGAATGCGTGTGCCGCGCGGTGTGATGGCCTGCCTAATGGCGTGTTCGGTCGTGGCGTGTGCGCCTGCCTCGCGGCAGGACGCCTTTCTGGTGCGCGGCGACAGCCGGGCGGCGGCCATTCCCACTCTTTCGGTCGAACATAGCTACACGCCGGCGCTGGATCATGGGCGGCCAGACAGTCAGGTGGCCTATGGTGCGCCTGACACGCCGGTCTATCGCGATCGGCCGCTGAACGAGAGCCTGCGCGGCAGTATCGAACTGGCTGATTACACGCGGGCTCTGGATCTCACCGGGATGATGGCGCCATTGCGTGAGGCCGGGCCGTTTACCGTGTTTGCCGTGCCCAACCTGCCGATGGAGCAGTTCGCGCATGCGTCCGCGCCCTCGGGCGGGATACCGGCCCCGGCGGTGCTGCGGCAGGCGCTTGCCTACAGCATCGTGCGCGGTGCGTATCCGGCGGAGCGACTGCGCCAACTGCTCGCCATGGCGCCCGGCAACCGGGTCAGCCTGCCGACGCTTGCCGGCGGGACGGTGTTGGTCGGGCGCGATGCGGCGGGCCGGCTGGTGTTGTCGGACGGGGCCGGGCAGGTAGCGCCGATCTGGATTGACGGCATGCCGCAATCCAATGGCGTGCTGTATCTGACCAGTTCGCTGCTGGCGCCTGCCTGAGCGCCATCGGCACGTGTTCTGCCCTCTGCCGGCTTTCAGGCGGCATCTATCGCCGCGTTCATGGCACGCACGCCGGCCGCGGGCCCTTCGGGATGCGACCAGACGGCGCTGATCACCGCCAGGAAATCGGCACCGGCCCGTACCAGGGGCGCGCAGTTATCGGCCGTGATGCCGCCGATGGCCACGACCGGCAGTTCCATCATCGCGCTCCACCATGTCAGCAGTTCCACGGGAGCGCGGATGTCGGTTTCCTTGGAGACCGAGGGGAAGAATGCGCCGAACGCCACGTAATCCGCCCCGGCTTCGCCCGCGCGCATCGCCAGGTCGCGGCTGTCGTAGCAGGACACGCCCAGTTGCAATTGGTCGCCCAGCAGGGTGCGGGCGGCGGCGGCATCCATGTCTTCGCCGCCGACATGCGCGCCGTCGCAGCCGCTGCGACGGGCCAGGTCGGGTCGGTCGTTCAGGATGAAGGCGACGTCGCGTTCCTGTGCCACCGGGCGCAGGATGTCGATCGCGCGCAGGATCGTATCGTCGGGTACGTCCTTCAGGCGCAACTGCACGGCGGCGACCGGGCCGGCATCAAGGGCGCGTGCCAGATCCGGCGCGAACGCGACCGGGTCGAGGGCCGGGGGAGTGACGAGATAAAGCTGGCAATCATACATCGTCCCACGATCATACGGTGCCGCGCGGCGTGATGACAGGGGGATCAGGGACGTATCGGCGGGTGATCGGTGTCGAAAAGACAGGCACGCAACCGTTCGGGTGACGGGGCGGGCCCGACCACGCAATGGGGCGGCCGGTGGTGCAGGCAGGTCGCATCCAGCGATCGGGCCAGCAGATTGATCGTATCCGCCTGGCGCCCGGTGCCGTGCAGCACGATATGGCGCAGGCCCAGCCCCAGTGCTTCTGCGGCGCGGCCGGCAGCCGTGCCGCAATCGAGGAAGGCGGGAAAAGTGAAGCCGGTTTCAGCCAGCAGCGCGTGCCACCAGGCGGGGCCCATGAAACAGCCTGCATCGGCCGGCGACAGAAGGACGCAGCCCGGTGTGTGGGGCGTTTCGTGTGTGCGCAGCACGGCCAGAACAGCGCGGATCTCCACCGCCGAGGCGACGACGAAGACGCGCGGTGGGGGCGGGGGGTGGATCATTGCTTGACGTTGAACCGCGTGCGGGCGATCAGTTCAAGAGTGAGTGTCTGTCCGGAAAAGTGGATTGGCATGCGGACCATGCGGGTTATGCATGGCGGAACGCTGCCGATATGCAGATCTGGACGGGGATTGAGACGTCGAGTGACGGGAATGACGACCTTGGGGCATGTTGAAGGATCGGACAGCCCGGCTGCCTGGGGAACGAGTGATCCCGCAGACCGGCTGGAGCAGGCATTGAACCGTATCGCCTTTGCTCTGGATCGTCGCCACGAGGCGGTGGCTGCGGCGCCTGATCTCCAGACGCTGGCAGCCAATATCGATGCGTTGATCGCGCGGGTTCGCGACGTGCTGGGCCCGGACGAGGATATCGACGCGATGGGGGAGGGCTGAGCCATGGCGCAGGTTACGGTCCGAATCAACGGCTATGCCTATGTCGTCGGCTGCAAGGACGGTCAGGAGCGGCATCTTCAGGCCATGGCGCTGGAGGTCGAGCGCCGGATCGAGCATATCCGCGCCATCGGCGGCCAGAGCGGCGAGGCCCGGATCCTGGCGCTCGCGGCCTTGCTGATGGCCGACGAGATCCATGATCTGTCGGTCGAGAAGATGCCGGCGGATACCGCGCGCCAACTGGCCGAGGGCCGGCAGGCGCGGGTGGAGAACGACCGCAGGCGCGAACAGCTTGCCCTGCTGGTCGAACGTGCCGAGAGCATTGCGGCGACGCTCGAACATCCCTAGATATGACGAGCGGGGCTGCCGGGTTCGTCAGGCAACTCAACCCCTGGGCCGATAAGCACTTCCTTAGGGAGCTGGCTCTGGCGTGATCCTGGTCATGTTATCTGGCGCCCACCTGCGTGAGCAGGTCCGGGAGGGCTGAAAGACCAACGGCCATGGTGGCTCCGCACAGTCCTATTTCCGATCTTCCCCCCTCTGATCCGCCCGCGCTGGTGGCGGCGAAAGCCGAGCTGCGCCGGCATTTGCGTGGTGTTCGCATGGCGGCGCCGGAGGCCGGTGCCGCGTTGTGCCGCCGGATGCGGGAGCATGTCCGCGCCGTGCTGACGCCGGGGAGGTGTGTCGCCGCCGTCTGGCCGTTGCCTGGCGAGGTGGATCTGCGCGGCCTGTGCGCCAGCCTGCATGGGGATGGTTACGGCGTGCTGCTGCCCCGGACGCCGCCGCGCGGACAGCCCCTGAGCTTCCATCGCTGGAGCCCGGAGGCGACGATGTGCTCCGGTCGTTTTGGTACGGTGCATCCTGATGGTGAGGTCGCGCGGCCGGATCTGGTGTTCGTTCCGCTGCTGGGTTTTGACAGGCGGGGGTTCCGGCTGGGATATGGGGGCGGGTATTACGACCGCACGCTGGCGGAACTGCCTGGCGTGCCGGCGGTGGGCTTTGGCCTGTCGGCGCAGGAAGTGCCGGCGGTGCCTGTGGGGCCGTATGATGTTCCGTTGCCGGTGATCGTGACGGAACGGGACGTGATTCGGGTGTGAGGGATTTCTGTTCTTTTTTGGAAAAAGAACCAAAAAACTTTTGATCTGTTCGGGAGCCTTTTGCGTGCGACTTGCGATTGTCCAAAACGGATAAAAGTCTTTTTGCTTCGTTTTCTTCAGAAAAAGAAGGAGAGACGGCACAAAGAGAAAGAAGGAAAGACGGGTGCGGATCTTGTTTCTGGGCGATATTGTCGGCCGCACGGGGCGCGAAGCGGTAACAGAGGTGGTGCCCAATCTACGGCGGGATCTGCGCCTGGATCTGGTGGTGGTGAACGGTGAGAATGCCAGCCATGGGTTCGGTCTTTCACTGGCCATTGCCCGCGATCTGTTTGCGGCCGGCGTCGATGTCGTGACGCTGGGGAACCATGCGTGGGATCGCAAGGACCTTGTTGGCCAGATCGATGCGGAGCCGCGCATTATTCGCCCGGCCAATTATCCGCCCGGTACGCCGGGGCAGGGCAGCGTGGTGGTGGAACTGGTGGATGGACGCAAGGCGTTGGTGATCAACGTCATGGGGCGTCAGTTCATGGAGGCGCTGGACGATCCGTTCCGTGCTGTGACCGACATCATGGCGCGGCACCGCCTAGGGGTGACGGTGCATGCGGTGGTGGTGGATATCCACGCCGAGGCATCGAGCGAGAAATGGGCGATGGGGCATGTGCTGGATGGCCGGGCTTCGCTGGTGGTGGGCACGCATACCCATACGCCTACGGCCGATCATCGCATTCTGCCTGCCGGCACGGCCTATCAGACCGATGCGGGCATGTGCGGCGATTATGACAGCGTGATCGGCATGGGCAAGGATGCGGCGATCGCGCGCTTTCTGCGGCGGATGCCCGGCGAGCGGTTGCAGCCGGCTGAAGGGGTGGCGACGGTGGCGGGCATGATGGTGGAAACCGATGATGCTACCGGGTTGGCTCGTCGGATGGCACCGTTGCGGATTGGTGGGTTGCTGGCGCCGACGATGCCGGATTTCTGAATTGCAGGCGGAAAAGGGCACGGATGATCGGTGCCCATTTTCCGTGGTGTGGTAAGTCGGACTACATGACCGCTTGGTTGAATTCTACCCGGCCCGCTTTTGGAGAAAAGAGATAGAAGGCGGACTTCAAAAAGCGGAGCGACAACTGTGAGAAAAGCTTTTATTACAGATAGCCGGCGCACGCTGATCATCGGAAACGCTGGTTCTGGTAAGTCGTGGCTTGCTAAACAGCTTGCCGTGCTCACATCAGCAGATCATATTGAACTCGACGAACTGCATTGGGAGCCGGGTGGATTTAATAAACGTCGCGCCCGAGATGATGCGATAAGCGGAGTTCGCATTGCTGCCAGAAAAGACACTTGGATTATAGAAGGCGTTTTCGGTTGGTTAGCGAAAGAGGCAGTTTCAGAGGCAACACTTCTCCTATGGCTCGTAATCCCGGAGGATGAATGCGTTGCCAATCTCAGAGATCGAAAAATTAAGAGCGGCGAGGATGATGCTTCCGGAACTGCTTTAATCGACTGGTGTAGGCAATATCGGCTGAGAACAAACGCGAATTCGTATTTAGGCCATGAGGCCATTTATCAAGGATTCGGTAGTCAAAAGAAATTAATTCAGAGTCGGGGGGACATGGGGAACCTCATATTGTCTTTTGAAAAGGCAATATTGCGCTCGGAATGACTGATTGGAAGGCGAAATATTTCCAGTTTTTCTACCTTTTTTAACGGTCAATCAATGTTTGGGTCGTTGATACAGAAAACCTGAGAGTTTGTGGCGCGGACGATCTACCGAACACTGATAATGTCCTTTATCAGGGGTATAAAGGGCCTTAAGGTCGCTCGATGAATAAAGCTTTTTCATCTTGCTTATCAGGAAGTGTCGACCAGCTTCTCGCTGGCGGCTTTGTGCACATCGGAGTGTGGCAGGCCGGTCAGAGTGGGTTGATAGCATTCCTGGGGATTAAGCCTGTTCCACGCAGGCCGGGCGTTTACGCGTATGCTGTCGGACATGAAGTTCTTTATGTCGGTTCGGCGCAGCGTGGTCTGCACAGGCGGTTTCGGCATTATGAAAATTCAAAAAACCTGCGAACAGCCAGTCGTATCCGCGAGGCGCTTCTGGAAAGACTCTCGCACGGCACAGTCGTCGATGTTTATGTGATTGTACCTGAGGATCACCTCACGCTGAATGACATATTGCCCGTAGATCCTGTCGCCGGTTTAGAAGAAGGGCTGATCCGGGCACTCAAGCCGAAGTGGAACCTTCGTGGAAGCGGAGCCGGATAACGTTGGTGTACCGCTCCGGGATTCACGGAGACTCTTCCTCGCACGCCATGAGTCACGTCCGCTTCGAGGAAGCATAAGGCTGCGCTCAGCCGTCTCAAATGAGGTGGAAGCCGATCTTTTTCCAAACGATTGGCGCTCCTTATTGAATAGGGTGGTAGCGGCCGTATAGACGGGCGTTGAGCAGGATCAGGGTCAGGACGACGAGGGTGGCGGTGCCGACCGTCAGTATCATGGCGGGGGCGAGGCCGGTGCCGAACCAGGAGGCGAGGCCGGTTTGCAGGAGGGCGTTGCTGGCGGCGATCAGGTTGCCGCACTGGTAGGCAAGGCCGGGGAAGGTGGCGCGAACCGAGGCGGGGGAGAGTTCGCTGAGATAGGCCGGGACGACGCCCCAGGCGCCCTGGATGCAGAACTGGACGCAGACGGCCCCGAAGGCGAGCCAGAAGGGGGAGTGGGACAAGGCCCACAAGGGCAGGCAGGGCAGGGTGAGGAGGGCGGCCAGGGCGATGCTGTATTGACGGCTGATCTTCTGCGACAGCACGCCGAAGAACAGGCCGCCAGCGATGGCGGCGATGTTGTAGAGCACCACGATCAGCGTGATGGACGGGTGGGACAGGTGGCGTTCCAGACCGAGGAAAACCTTGGGGTAGAGATCCTGCGAACCGTGGCTCATGAAATTGAAGGCAGCCATCAGGGTGATTGCGAAGACGCACAAGGCCGCATTGTTGCGGATGATGAACCATAGGCCTGGGGCTTTGGTGGTGCCGGCGCTGGTGCCCGTGCTCTGGTCGTGCTGGTGGCTCAGCCATTCGGGGCTTTCGGGGACGCGCAGCCAGATATAGACCGCCGCCAGCAAGGCGCTGCCGCCGAGGATGAACAGGCCGCGCCAGCCGATGAAGGGCAGCAGCAGGAAGACCAGCGACGCCAGCAGGTAGCCGCCGGGGTAGCCAGCCTGGAGGAGGCCCGAGGCGGTGCCGCGCCATGAGGGGGGAATGCTCTCCATGATCAGCGATGTGCCCACGCCCCATTCTCCGCCCAGCGCAATGCCGAAAAGGGTGCGCAGCAGCAGGAAGACGGCGAGGTTGGGGGCGAAGGCGGACAAGATCTCGATCGCGGAATAAACGACGATGGTGGTGATCATGACCGGCTTGCGCCCGTACCGATCCGCCGCGTGGCCGCACAGGAAGGCGCCGATCGGGCGCGTGAGGAGCGTGAGCGTGGGCGCCAGCAGGAGGCTTTGCAGGGAGACGTGGAAACTGCGGGCGACATCGTCGAGCGTGAACAGCACGATGAAGAAATCGCAGGCATCCAGCAGCCAGGCTAGCAGCGAAGCCAGGACGACATGCCGGGCCGTTGCCACGTCGTAGGTCCGGGACTGTTCCGTTATCGTCGCTGGTGTCGCCCGTGTCGCTGGTGCGGCGGCCATGTCATTCATGCCTGTTTCCATCCCTTGCGCGCTTGTCTGTTCCGGATCGTTTTGCCCGCCCGTCCGTAGTGAGCACCGGTGGGACCAAGATGCGCTTAATTTTAATTTTACCGGGACCAGCGATCATATTCTGGCGATTGTCCCGGCGTGGCGGTGTCAAAGGTTGGCGATCAGCTTGATGCCGACCAGTGTTGCGTTGGGAATGACCGAGGTTTCTCCTGGACGCATCATGTATTCGAATTCGGGATAGAGGATCAGGCCCGGCAGCACGGGCATGCTGTAATAGGCCTCCAGCACCGCCGAATGGGTCTGCGGGCCCGTGATGTATGGCCCGAGCGGCAGGCCCGCCGCCTGCCGCAGTCGCTGGCCGTACGCCAGGCGGGGGCTCATCTGGTAATAGGAATACATCACGCCGAGCCGGTCGAAGGGGCGGCCGGGCAGGAGCCCGAGAAGCGAGGTGCCGAAATAGAATTCGTCGGCGAAGGTGGAGATGCTTGGCGTGTTGTGGATGTAGCCCGCCATCAGGTAGCCGCCGGACATCTGGCTCGTGCCGTGCGTGCGGTAGATCATCTGGTCCGCTTCGATATAGAATGTGTCGCGTGGTTTTTCGGCGTGCGGGTGGATCGCGTCCCGATACGCTGCCGGTACCGTGCCGATCATGTCCGGATAGGGCGAGGTATCGTGCCCGTAGCCGAATTTGTAGTGCCCGACGAGTTTACGCGGACCGAAGAACGGCTCCCAGGTCAGTTCCACCGGGGTCTGGATGCCGGTCGTGGTTTCGCTGGCCCAGGCCCAGCCGGTGTTGTCCTGGGGCTTTGGCGCGATCTTGTAGATGCCGGTGCGCAAGGTCAGGTCGCGTAGCGGGCGGAAACGCAGCGTGCTGCCCCAGGATGTCTTGGGATAGACGCTCCAGCCCGGTGGTTCGCGGATCGCCATCGGGGCGGAGCATTGCATCATGAACGTACACAGCAGCGCCGAGGTGCCGTAGGTGTGGGTCAGCGCGATGCGGCCGATATTGATGTTGAGCCGGTCGCCAAGAAACGATTTTTCGGCGTATAGATCGGCGAGGCGTGCGGCGGCGGGGCCGTGGATGCTCCAGAGTTCGGTGAGCAGTACGTTGCGCTCGCCTACATGGTCCCAGCCGACCTGGCGGCCTTCGCGATTCATGATCAGTCCGTGGACGTACCATCCGGTCAGCCCCAGCAACCGGCCCAGGTCGAACAGCATCGTCACGCGCAGGTCGTGGACATAATCCATGCCTCGGGACAGGCCGCCGTCGATGTTGGCCATGCCCTCGGCCTTGTAGATCATGTCGAAGGTGAAGCCGCGCCGGCTCAGCCATTGGCGCCAGGGGCGGGCCTGTGAAATCAGATTGCCCGATGACCGGTCGATTGCGAAATAATCGGCGCTTGGGTCGCCGGCGCGCAGGGCATCGTCATGCGGCGGCAGGAGGCCGGAGAGACTTTCTCCGTCGAAGAGAGGAGAAAGCTTGTCCTCGGCGAGCGGGCGCTTCTGTTTCACCGGTGCGGTTGTCGCTGCCGGCTTGCCGGTGGCCGCGAGACTGGTGTGCACGGTTATGCAGGCCATGGCCATGAACAGCGCCAGGGCGAAGATCGTCCAGTCATCGATCAGGACCCATGTGTTGTCATACGGCCTGTTTCGGCACGGGTGGGAAACTGGATGTCCCATGCACCGTTTTTCTGCCGGGCGAAGGGGCATGTGACACGAGAAAGCCATCGCGAGAAGCATGGTATCGTTAGCCGATTCTTTGTTATTATTTCTGGGATGCGTTGAAGCATCGCCTCTGGCGTCATTCTCAGCATTCTCGTGCGGAGAGAACAATATATGCTTCTATGAATATATATTATAGTTTATTTGTATGTATTTCTGGAAATTTAGAAAATACTTGGTGAACCATTGGTTTGCGAGATCGGGCCGAGCATGTTTCACCCGTTCGTGACGGGGTGTCTTCACCAAGAGGTGACTTCAGTCTTTGGTGTTATAACGAAAATTGACGGCTTTATCTTGCATGTTCCATGTTCGCTAGATCGGTTAGTTCGTGATCGAGAATGTCGGCAACCAGCAGGGCGGCGGCGGACAGATGCCGGCCGCGATCATGGACCAGTGACAGGGCCAGCGGGTGAACGGACGCATGGGCCAGCGGCGTGAAGCACAGCAGGCCGTGGGCGACTTCCTCCATCACATCCAGCGCGCTCAGCAGGCTGATGCCGGTGCCGGCGGCGACCAGCGATTTGATCAGTTGGACATTGTTACTGGTCGTCGCCATGCGTGCGGTGACCGCGCAATCGGTTTCGAGGCGGGTGAAGATTGCCGCTATGGCGAGGGGAGCGGCCGGGACGATCGTCGGTTCGTCGGCGCAGGCGGAAAAGCGTACGGAGGCCAGTTGCGACAGCCCGTGTCCGGGCGGTGAGACGAACCCCAGCGGAAACTGGGCCGTGTTCCTGACATGCAGGCTGCGGATACCCGTGGGATCGAGCATCAGGGCCAGGTCGGCGCTGCCGTCATCCAGCAGGCTCGCGATCTCGGTATTGTCGTGAATGCGGAGATTCAGGACGATGCCGGGATGGGTCTGCCGCAGCCGGGCAATGAGGCTGGTCAGGAAGGAGCGCGTCAGCGCCTCCGGCGCCACCAGGGTGACCTGACCGCGACGCAAGCCTTTGAGATCGTCGATCTGCCGGGCGACATCCGCGAAATCGCGGTGCCAGCGTCGGGCGTGGGCGTGCAGGATCTCGCCGGCGGCCGTCAGGCGCATGCCGGTGGGCAGGCGTTCGAACAGGGGGGCACCGAGTGCTTTCTCACCTTGCAGGAGTTGCCGGTCGATCGCCGAGGCGGCGATGCGCAATTCCTCGGACGCGCGGCGGATCGAGCCGTGCCGGGCGACCGCCAGAAAATAGAGCAGAAACCGCGAGAAAGCCGGCATGACGAGGGTGCTCTTATTTTGCGAACGGGAAAGATGAAATTCTGATATATACGCGAATGAACCAGCTATGAAACCATGGGGACCGACCCGTATGCCAGGAGGCCCCATGTCCGTCGTTTCCCAGAGCCCTGCCCCGGCCCCGGCCGGGAGAGCGTTGCCGCGTGACTGCACCTTCCTGCCCGAGGATTGGCGGCTGCTGGCACGCAACTGGTATCCGGTGGCGCTGGGGCGGGAGTTGGGGAGTGCGCCGCTGGGGGTGACGCTGCTGGATACGCCGCTGGTTTTGTATCGGGCGGGCGAGGCCATTGTGGTGGCGGATAATCTGTGCCCGCATCGCGGGGTGCCGCTGAGCATGGGCAAGGGCGACGGCCAGACCATCGCCTGCGCCTATCATGGGCTCGTTTTCGGTGCCGAGGGCCGGTGCAGGCATGTTCCCGCCAATCCGGACAATAATATCCCGCCCCGGCTGCATCTGCGGACCTATCCGGCGGTCGAGCGCTATGGGCTGATCTGGACCTGTCTGGACCCCGAAGGCGAACCCGCCATTCCGCCGATGCCGCATTGGGACGAGCCGGCTTTCCAGCGGATCACCTGCCCCTGGATCGACATCGCGGGGTTTGCCGGCCGACAAGTGGAGGGGTTCATCGATGTGGCGCATTTCGCCTTCGTCCACACCGAAACCTTCGCCGATCCGAATAATGCGGTCGTGCCGCCTTATATGCCGACCCCGACGCCGACCGGCTTTGAGGCCGAGTACCGGAGCAGCGTCGGCAATTATCCGATCGGGGTGTCGGATCGGGGGCGGCCGGGGTTTGAGTGGCTGCGTCATTTCCGCGTGCATGTGCCCTTTACCGCCACGCTGGAGATTCATTTCCCCGATGAGGGGCGGCTGGTGATCATGAATGCGGCCTCGCCGGTTTCGGCGCGGAAGACCCGGATGTTTGCGCCGATCTGCCGCAATTTCGACCGGGATCTGCCGGTCGAGGATGTGTATGCGTTCAATCGCCGGGTCTTTGAGGAGGATCGTGCCATCGTCGAGGCCCAGAAGCCGGAGAACCTGCCGCTGGACCCCACGCTGGAAGCGCATGTGATGGCCGATCGGAGTTCCATCGCCTATCGGCGGGCGTTGCGGGCGCGGGGGTTCAGCAGTTTCTTTACGGCATGAGGGTGGTGGGGCTTGTCGGCACCGGCGTCTTCGGCAAGGAGAACAGGACGTTCCGCAAAGTGAAGGAAGGGCGTCTTGTTCCTCCGGCAGTTGACCTATCTCGTGGCGCTCGATCGGTTTCGCCATTTTTCGCGCGCGGCGGAACATTGTGGCGTGTCGCAGCCCGCGCTTTCGGCGGCGATCCGGCAGTTGGAGCATGAACTGGGTGTGACCATCGTTCGCCGTCGGCAGCGGGTGCTGGGGCTGACGCCGGAGGGCGAGCGGGTGCTGGCCTGGGCGCGGCAGAGCCTCGCCGCGCTGGACGGGTTGCGGCAGGAAGCCGGGTTTGCGCATGAGGAGGCCGGCGGTAGTCTGGCCATCGGCATCATGCCACCGGCCCAGCAACTGGCGCCGCTGCTGATGGAAAGCCTGCGGGCCGCGATACCGGCGCTGCATCTGGAACTGACCGTTGCCGCGCATGGCGACATCCTGCGTGGGCTATCCGAGCAGCGGTTCGGCCTGGGGATCGTCTATCTCGACCGGTTGCCGGCCGGGGGGACGTTCGAGGCCCATGCGCTTTATGTGGAGCAGCATGTGCTGGTGGGCGGACCAGGTATTGTGATGCCGGGTCGCGTGCGCTGTGCTTGGGGTGATGCGGCCGGGTTGCCGCTATGCCTGCTGGACCGTTCGATGCGTAGCCGGCAGATCGTCGATCGCGGCTTCGCGGAGGCGGGGGTTGTGCCCGATGTGCGCTTCGAGACGAATGCGCTCGACCTTCTGCATGCGGAACTTCGGGCGGGGCGCCTGGCCTCGGTCCTGCCGGTGGCGGCTTTGCCGCCGCGCACGGATGGCATCCCGCTTCAGATCCGGCGGCTCGATCCGTCGTTGACGCCGGCGGTCGGGCTGGTGCGGGTGCGGCAGCCGATGACCAGCGCACTGATGGCGCGGTGCTGGCATGTGGCGTCCAGCCTTGTGCTGACGGATGTGCTGACGATGGAGGAAAGGCGTTCTTTTTTGAAAAAAAGAACCAAAAAACTTTGATTCGTTTGGGAGTTTTTTTGCTGGGGCGCGTGAGGGTTCTGAACGGACAGAGGCTTTTTTGCTTCTTTTTTGGAAGACAGAAGAAGAGAGTCTTGGCTTCATAAGCGTGCTTTATGATTTGATCATGAAAATCACTTGGACGCCGCGTGTGCCCACGCTCACTGTCCGCCGCCGAAAGCGGGGGAGTGAAGACGGCTGTGAGCGCGGAGCGGTGGAACTGGCTGTTCGCGCCTGCGCGGGCCGATCTGGGGTTCGCGGTCCGGACCGCGTGCGCCGCCATCCTGTCGTTGCTGATTGCGATGTGGATGGAACTGGGCAGCCCGCAATGGGCGCCGCTGACCGTCTGGACCGTGGCGACGGCCTCGCGCGGGGAGTCGTTTTCCAAGGCACGGTGGCGTCTGGCCGGGACGGTCGTGGGGTGCGGCGTGGGGGTGGCGCTGATCGCCGCCTTTCCGCAGGAGACGGGGCTGTTCTTTCTCTGCCTCGCCCTGTGGACTGGGTTGTGCTGCGGGCTGGCCACGGCTTTTGACGGGTACCGGAGCTACGGCTTTCTGGTTGCCAGCTTTACGGCCGCCATCGTTGCCACGGATGGTATCGCCTCGCCTGACGATGCGTTCTTCATCGCGATGGCGCGGGGGACGTATATCGCGCTCGGTATTCTCTGCGAGGCTGTGCTGGCCATGCTGTTTTCGCCCGGCATGCGCGAGCGGGCGCGGGGGGCATTGCTGGCGCGGTTGCGCGGCGTGTCCGCCATGGCGCGGCAGAGGCTGGAGAACTGGCATGCGGCCGAGCCCGGCCCGGCGACCGAAAGCGCCCTGCTGGCGGACATCATGGCGGCATCGGCGCGGATCGAATTCGATGTGCTGGAGATGGGGCCGGCGGCCGGGCGCGTCGCAGACCACGCCCGCGCGGCGGTGGCCGACCTGCTGGCGGGCTTGGCGCGAATCCGCGCGGGGGCGCCCTGGGCCTCCGTGCTGCGGATGCTGGATGGCGGGGAACAGCATATCGAGGCCATAGCCGCGCCGCGCCGCGGGGATCGCTTTCGGTTTCGCAGCCGTTCGGTACGGCAGGCGACGCAGGGGCTGAGGAATGGCGCGCGGGTGGCGGCGGGCGTGCTGGCTGCGTCGGTCATCTGGTATGTGACGGCGTGGCCATCGGGGATCGGGTTCATCGCATATGTCGTGCTGGTCTATGGACTGCTGGCGACGCGGGAGGTGCCGGTACTGGCTTCGGCGGCCTTTGGCCGAGGGGCGATGTGGTGTGCGATCGTCGCCGCTGTCTATGTGCTGCTGATCATGCCGATGGTGACGGCGCCGGAAATGCTGGCCTTCTGCCTGCTGGTGCCGATGGTGGTCGGCGGGCTGGCCGCGCGGACGCCGCGGCTGGTGAACCACGCCTTTTCCTTCAACATGTTTCTGCCGGTCCTGATCGGGCCGTCCAATGCCGGCCGGTATGACGAAAGCGCCTTCCTGAACGGGACGATGGCTTTTCTGGCGGCGGTGTTTTTTGCCGGGGCGATGTTCCGGCTCGTGCTGCCCTTTCGGCCCGACGAGCATCTGCGGCGCACCATCGGCTGGGCGGAACGGCGGTTGCCGGGCCTGGCGACGGGGCGGAGGGTGCCTTCGGCGCGCGCCTGGCTGATGACGAACGCGGATAGCATGGTTCGCGCCGTCCGTACCGGGCGCGGTGTGCCCCAGGAGCGGCTTTTCGCCTATTTCGCGGCGCATATGGCCGTCATGGTGCAGGGCCTGTGCGTGATCGAGATTCGCGAGGCCATGGCGGGCGGCGCGCTTCCGATGCCTGTTGCCCGGCGACTGGCGGCGTTTCTGCGCGTATGGACGCGCAACCCGGCACGGGCGGCAGCTCTTGTGCCCGCGCTGCTGCGCCGGGCGGACATGCAGGCTCCGGCCGGGGAAGACCTGGCGACCGCGCTCAGGGCCATCATGCTGCATGACCGAAGCGAAACCGGGCGCGTCAGCGGCAGGTGAGGGTGCCGTTTGGGCGTCTTGCGGGCGTGCCTGGATGCGTGGCCGAGCCCTGAACGGCCATCTGCCGCGGAAGTGGGCGCCTGTGGCCCGATAGTCGGATTCTGATTGAAAATGCGCTCTGCCATGACTGGTGGTGGTCGGGATATGTCCGAATTCAGTATCAGTGGAACTGGATAAGGCCTTGAAGAATATTTCTTCAGTGATATTAGACGGAAAAATGGCGCTTTTTTTCATTTGAAGAAAGACATGTTTCGGTGAGTTCTGTATTCGCCTGCATCCTTCGTGAGCATGATCTTTGGATCGTGCTGGTCGCAGCGCTTCTCTGCGGCGTGGGGGCGTGGGTGACGGCGCGCCTGTTCCGCAGGGCCATGCAGACGAACGGGTCGCAGCGGATCGGGTGGTATGTGCTGACCGCCCTGGCGACCGGTGTGGCCATCTGGTGCACGCACTTCATCGCGATGATGGGGTTCCGGTCAGGGACGACTGTTACGTTCGATCCGTTCCTGACCCTGCTCTCGCTGTTCATCTGCATTGTCGGGAGCGTTCTTGGGTTCGTTGCCGCCGGCAGCAAGGTCATCAGATGGCCTTCCTTGGTGGGCGGCGGGCTGCTGGGGCTTTCGATTGCGGCCATGCATTACGTCGGCATGATGGCCTATCATGTCCATGGGCAGGTCCATTGGGATCTGACCTATGTGGTCGGGTCGGGTATACTCGGTCCGCTTCTGGCCATGACGGCCCTGAACATGGCGCTGAAGGGCACGGCAAAGAGCACCAATGCCATGGCGGCCCTGTTCGCCGCCGCCATTCTGTCGGTGCATTTTCTGGGCATGACGGCCTTTCATGTCGTCTCGGGTGGCGATGGCATGGTGCCTTCCCATTCCGAAGCCCTGAAAACCATGATCATGGCGGTGATCGGCATGAGCCTGATCATCCTGGTGATGGGGATGGTCAGCTACCTGATCGACGACAGCACTCGGGCCGAGACCGTCGAACGATTGCGGCGCATGGCGTTGAACGATGCGCTGACCGGCCTGCCGAACCGGGCGAATTTCAATGATCGGCTGGATTTCGAAATCGCGCTGGCGGCGCAGCGTGGGGGGCGGCTGGCCCTGATCGGCATTGATCTGGATCGTTTCAAGGACATCAACGATCTGCGGGGGCATTCGGCTGGCGATGAGGTGCTGCGCGTGCTTGGCCAGCGCATGAAGGCCATGCAGCAGGGTGAGCAGGGCCGGTTCATCGCCCGTACCGGTGGAGACGAGTTCACGGCATTGTACCGCATCGGTGTCTCCGGCGATGTCACCGGGTTCGTCTCCCGGATCGAGCAGGCCCTTTCGGATCCGATCGCGTTTGAAAATCTTGAAATCACGTCCGGGGGCAGCCTGGGGGTCGCGATCTTTCCCGATGATGCCGTCGACAGGGAAAACCTGGTCAATTGCGCGGATCTGGCGATGTATCGCGCCAAATCGAATCCGTTGCAGCGGGTCTGTTTCTACGAAGCCGGCATGGATGAACGGATCCGCGAACGTCGTGCGCTGGCCGCGGATCTGCGTGATGCGATCAGCCAGAACCAGCTTATGTTGCATTATCAGGTCCAGACCATCGTATCGACTGGCAGCATTCGTGGCTTCGAGGCCCTGCTGCGCTGGAAACACCCGAAATTGGGCCAGATCCCCCCCAGTGAGTTTATTCCGCTGGCCGAGGAGAGCGGGCTGATCCTGCCGATCGGGGAATGGGTGCTGTGCACGGCGTGCCGCGAAGCGGTGACGTGGGACCCGCCTTATACGATTGCCGTCAATCTCTCGGCCGTGCAGTTCATCAACGCCGACCTGCCGGCGATGGTCCGGAAAGTTCTGGCCGAGACGGGGTTGGCCCCGGAACGGCTGGAACTGGAACTGACGGAATCAACTATCTTCGCCGATCGTGAACGCTCGCTGGAGATGCTGCGCCAGATCCGGGCGTTGAAGGTGAGCATTGCCCTGGATGATTTCGGCACCGGCTATTCGTCGCTGGATACCCTGCGATCGTTCACCTTCGACCGGATCAAGATCGACCGGTCCTTCTTCAGTGCCACGGCGGCGACGACCCAGACGACAGCCATCATCCGGGCCGTTCTGGCGTTGGGGAAGAGCTTCGGCATTCCAGTGATGGCGGAGGGAATCGAAACCTACGACCAGCTTTCGATGCTGAATGCCGAAGGCTGCGAGGAAGCGCAGGGATTTCTCCTCGGACATCCCGTCACGGTGGATGACATCGTTCGCAAGGGGCAGATCGCGCGGCTGCATGGCGGCCCGGATGGAGCAGGTGCAGTGGATACGACGCAGGCAGAGAGCGCGGCATGAAGAGTCTCAACTGGCCTTTCGGCCGTGAAGACTGGTTTGGCACAGGCGAGGTTGAAAGCTCTGAACTGGCGGTGGCCAGGTACCACCGCTGCGCCCAGACCCTGCCGACGATGTATGTCATCCTGATGGTCAACGCGTGGCTGCTCGGCGCCGTTTTTGCCCGACAGGCACCCGGCTGGCTTTCGCTCTTGTGCCCTGCGCTGGGTACCTTGTTCTGTGTTGTGAGGATGCGCGCGTGGCTGCAGGCGCGAAAGGCGGATCCGACGCTTGATCAGGTTCTGGCGGCGCTGGCCAATACCAGCCGTCTTTCCATCGGGTTGGTCATCATCCAGGCGGGATGGGCGTTTGCCCTTTATTTCTACGGTGACGAGGCGACACGGTCCTTTCTCTTCTTCTTTATCGCCACCACCACGCTGGCCGTCATATACTGCCTTGCCCATTTGCGGGTCGCGGCGATCCGGCTGGCGATCATCGCCAACGTGACGCTGTTTATTCTTTGCCTGGTCAGCGGGACATCGATTCATCTGGCGGCGGCCATGAGCCTGCTTGTCGATTCGATCGGTGGCCTTGGCGTGCTGACCAGTACTTATCGCGATTTTTCAAAAACCGTGAATGCGCGGGCGGAGGAGCAGCGGCGGGCGAAGGAACAGGAACTGCTACTGCGGATGATCGACAACATGCCCGTGGCGGTGATGACGGTGGAGCCGCAGACTTATATCATCAACTATGCCAACCAGATGTCCAAGGCGCTGATCCGCAGCATCGAACATCTGTTGCCGATCCGCGCCGATGACCTGATCGGTACCTCCATCGACGTGTTCCACCGCTCGCCGGCCCATCAGCGCGGAATCCTCGCCGACCCGAACAACCTGCCGCACAATGCGCGCATCCGCCTGGGCGACGAGGTTCTGGACCTGAAGATTTCCGCCATCACCGCCATGGACGGTCATTATATGGCGCCCATGCTGACCTGGGCGCTGGTGACCAAGGAAGTGGAGGCGGAAAATCGCATCCGGTATCTGGCGCATTACGATGCGTTGACCGAATTGCCCAATCGGATCACGTTCCGCAGGGAACTCGAAGATCGTCTGGCCACGCCCGGCAATCGCGTGGGGCTGCTCTATGTCGATCTGGACGGCTTCAAGCTGGTTAACGACACGCGCGGGCACCAGATCGGCGATGCCCTGCTTCAGCAGGTAGCGGCGAGGCTGAAAATGGTCTGCAATGGTCCTGCCGTCACGCTGACCCGTCTCGGGGGAGACGAGTTTGCCGTGCTGCTGCCCCATGATTCCCGCCAGCAGGCGCTGTTGCTGGCCGACCTGATCGTTACGGCGCTCGGCGCGCCCTTCGATCTGGATTACGATCGGACGATCCGGATTGGGGCCTCGGTCGGCGTTGCGTTGGCGCCGGAACATGGTGGGGAACCCGATATCCTGCTGTCGCGCGCCGACATGGCGCTATATGCCGCCAAGGAAGCCGGGAGGGGGACCGCCAGGCTGTTTTCGCCCGATCTGGAGAAGCAGGTGCAGGAGCGCGTGCGCCTGGAGGAGGAACTGCGATCGGCCCTGGCGAGCGGGGATGGGTTGTTCGTGTTCTACCAACCGATCGTCGATATTCCGTCCGGGCGTGTGACGTCGCGCGAGGCCCTGGCACGCTGGCATCATCCTGAGCAGGGCTGGGTTTCTCCCGGCCGGTTCGTGCCGGTGGCCGAGCAGTGCGGTCTGATCGACCAACTGGGCGCGTTCATCCTGGACCGGGCCTGCCGGAGTGCCGCGCAATGGGCGGACGAGGCGCATGTGGCCGTCAACGTGTCTGCCATGCAGTTGGGCAAGGGAACGCTGGTCGATCTCGTCTCGGCGACTCTTTCCGCTTCGGGCCTGCCGGCGGAGCGGCTGGAGATCGAGGTGACCGAGACGGCGCTGTTGAGCGACGAGCATCGCGGCATCCAGGAGTTGCTGTCGCTACGTGAGATGGGGGTGCGGATTTCGCTGGACGATTTCGGGACCGGCTATTCGTCGCTGGCCCATTTGCGGACATTCGCGTTCGACAAGATCAAGATCGATGGCTCGTTCGTGCGGGATGCGCTGGAACGCCCGGAATGTGCCGCCGTGGTACGGGCCATCGCCGATCTGGGCCAGCGCCTGGGGGTGCGGATCGTCGCCGAAGGGGTCGAGACCGAGGACCAGCTTGAGCTGGTGCGTGCGGAAGGATGCCGGGAAGTGCAGGGCTATCTTTACGGACGGCCGGCTCCGGGAGAGGCGGATGCGTTGTTGATCGCCGGGCTCGACAGCCGGCGGTGAACGGTGAGACGCGCTACTCCTGCGGAGTGGCGTGACGGGCCCAGGGTGGCAGGGCGAAGGCCTCGATGAAGTAATCCAGCAACGCGTTGACCCGCGCCGGGCGCAGCGGGCTGGGAGGCGTGACCAGATAGAGCGCGATCGGGGAGGCCTGCCAGTCTGGCAGGATGATTTCCAGGCGTCCGGCCTGGAGGCTGTCCCAGATCATGAATTCGGGAAACAGGCCGAATCCCAGCCCGGCCTCGAGCGCCGGCAGGAACCCTTCCGCATTGTTTGCGCGCAGGCGCGAGGCTTGGGACAGCACGTAATCCTTGCCGGAAGGCGCATGGTGCAGTCGGATCGTCCCCGGTGCCGAAGTGTTGGTGTAGACGAAGCTCTTGTGCGCCTCCAGATCGCGCGGATGGGTGGGGCGGCCCGTTACATCCAGCCAGGCGGGGGTGGCGACCAGCAGCAGCCTGACCGCGCAGAGCCGGCGGGCCCGCAGCGATGAATCCGCCAGCGAGGAGATCCGTAGCGCGATGTCGTAGCCCTCGGCCACCAGATCGACGATCGAATCGCTGAAATCGAGCGTAAGGTCGATATCGGGGTAGCGATGCAGGAAGGCGGGTAGGATCGGTGAGAGATGCTTGACGCCGAACGTCATGGGAGCCGCGATACGGATCAGGCCTGAGGGTTTCAGCGTGCCGTCCCTGGCTTCCGCCTCGGCGGCCTCGGCTTCGGCGATGATCCGGCTGGCATGGCCCAGGGCGTGGCGGCCCATCTCGGTGAGGGATAATTGCCGAGAATTGCGGTTGAAGAGGCTGGCGCCCAGTGCCTGTTCCAGCCGGGAGACGGCCTTCGAGACCGTTGGTTTGGAGAGCTGGATATCCTCGGCCGCACGTGCGAACGAGCCCCATTCGGCCACTTTCGCGAAAATCGCCCAGGCTTCGAAATCGGGCAATCGCATGCGGAGCAGCCTCTTTTGAAACGGTCAGGTAGATCTCTTTCCATATATTTTCTGAGAGGGAGCGTCCAGACGCGGGTGTCGGTGGTGCTGGGACGTGGAAATTGCGGAAACGAAGGGTTTCGCTTCCTGCCGTATCGCCGGTCATCGGCGGAGGCGTAGGGTCCCTCCAGACATTCAACACATCGGAGGCGATCACGATGATCGACGTTCGGCCGTTCGCGGAATTGGGGCATGCCGATCATGGCTGGCTCGATGCGAAACATCATTTTTCTTTCGCGGATTATTACGATCCGCGCCGGATGCACTGGGGTGCGCTGCGCGTATGGAACGATGATGCCATCGCGCCGGGGACCGGGTTCGGCACCCATCCGCACCGCGACATGGAAATCATCACCTATGTGCGCGAAGGAGCCATTACGCATCGGGATAATCTGGGCAATTCGGGGCGTACCGAGGCGGGCGACGTGCAGGTGATGTCGGCCGGGACCGGCATCATGCATAGCGAGTATAACCGCGAGCCCGGCACGACGCGCATCTTCCAGATCTGGATCATGCCCGATCGTGCGGGGCATGCGCCATCGTGGGGCACGCGGAGCTTTCCCCGGGGCGAGCGTGGCGGCGGGTTCGTGGCGCTGGCCTCGGGTTACGATGCCGACGCGGGGGGCGATGCCCTGCCGATCCATGCCGATGCGCGGGTTCTGGGCGCGACCCTGAAGAAGGGGGAGAGCGCGAAATACCGGCTGGGCGTGGAACGGATGGGTTATCTCGTCCCCGCCAAGGGCAGCGTGGAGATCGAGGGAAAGACGGTGGGCACACGGGACGGCGCAGCGATTTCGGAGACCGACACGCTGGTCGTGCGCGCGCTCGACGATGCCGAAATCGTGCTGGTGGATGTTGCGGCCTGAGCCTGTTCCGCCCCTGCCCTGAATGGCGGGGGCGGGCGGTGCGGCTTGATTTTTGCGGCGTGGCGTCGCTTGATGCCGTCATGACGATCAGACTGGATGAGAGCTGGAAGACGGCTCTGGCCCCCGAATTCGACGCACCCTACATGCAGGCGCTGAAGGAATTCCTTCAGGCCGAGAAGGCACGGGGCAAGGTGATCTTCCCCAAGGGGGCGGAATATTTCCGGGCGTTGGACCTGACCCCGCTGAACGACGTCAAGGTCGTGATTCTGGGCCAGGACCCGTATCATGGTGATGGGCAGGCCCATGGGTTGTGCTTCAGCGTGCGGCCCGGCGTGCGCATTCCACCGTCGCTGGTCAATATCTACAAGGAACTCCAGAGCGATCTGGGGATTCCGCCGGCCCATCATGGCTATCTGGAATCCTGGGCGAAGCAGGGCGTGCTGCTGCTGAACTCTGTGCTGACGGTGGAACGCGGCAATGCGGCCTCGCACCAGAAGCGGGGGTGGGAGCAGTTTACCGACGCCGTGATCGCCCGCGTCAATGAACAGCGTACGCCTGCTGTGTTCATGCTGTGGGGGGCGTATGCCCAGCGAAAGGCGGCCTTTGTCGACCAGTCGCGGCATCTGGTGCTGAAAGCGGCGCATCCGTCACCGCTCTCGGCGCATAATGGTTTCTTCGGCTGCCGTCATTTTTCCAAGGCCAATGAATTTCTGATCAGCCATGGGTTGACGCCGATCAATTGGCGGCTCCCGGTGGAGCCGCCGAAGGATGTTTGAAGAGGGCGTTCTTCTTTGAAAAAAGAACCAAAAAATATTTATTTTTCAGGATTTTTGTGCTGGGGCGTGCGAGGTTCCTGAACGGATTGACGTCCTTTTTTACTTGGCCGCTTGTGCGGGATTGTTCGGATGATGAGGCCAGGTCAGCACCTCATCCACCGGCTGCGGTACCATGGTGATGCAGTCACCGACCGGGCAGACATGGGCGCAGAGATTGCAGCCCACGCATTCCTCGTCGATCACCTCGTAGCGCCGCGTGCCGTCGCGGCGCAGTCTGGCGATGGCCTGGTGGGATGTGTCCTCGCAGGCGATATGGCACAGGCCGCATTTGATGCAGGCATCCTGGTCGATTTTCGCGAGGGTCTTGAATTTGAGGTTGAGCTGGTTCCAGTTGACGAAATTCGGAATCGCGCGGCCGGTGACGTCGTCTATGGCGGCGAAACCTTTCTGGTCCATCCAGTTGGACAGGCCGGTGATCATGTCTTCGACGATGCGGAAACCGTAATGCATCGCCGCCGTGCAGACCTGCAGCGTTCCGGCGCCCATGACGAGGAATTCGGCGGCGTCGCGCCATGTCGAAATGCCGCCGATGCCGGAAATCGGCAGGCCGCGCGTGTCGGGGTTGCGGGCGATCTCGCCCACCATGCGCAGTGCGATCGGTTTGACGGCCGGGCCGCAATAGCCGCCATGAGTGCCCAGGCCGCCGACTACCGGCATCGGCGCCATGGCATCGAGATCGACCGCGACGACCGACTGGATGGTGTTGATCAGCGAGACCGCATCGGCACCGCCGCGCAGGGCTGCGCCGGCCGGCTGCATGATGTCGGTGATGTTCGGCGTCAGTTTCACGATGGTCGGCATGCGGGTGTTCTGCTTCACCCAGCGCGTGACCATCTCGACATATTCGGGCACCTGGCCGACGGCCGAACCCATGTTGCGTTCCGACATGCCGTGCGGGCAGCCGAAATTCAGTTCGATGCCGTCGGCACCGGTCTCTTCCACCAGCGGCAGGATGCGTTTCCAGCTTTCCTCGACGCAGGGCACCATCAGGCTGACCACGATGGCACGGTCGGGGTGGTCGCGTTTGACCGACTTGATTTCGGCCAGGTTGACGGCCAGCGGGCGGTCGGTGATCAGTTCGATATTATTGAGCCCGACGAGCCGGTTGCCGTTGTAGTTGAAGGCGCCGTAACGGCTGCTGACATTGACCACCGGCGGGTCTTCGCCAAGCGTTTTCCACACCACGCCGCCCCAGCCGGCCTCCAGCGCGCGGCGGACGTTATATTCCTTGTCGGTTGGCGGGGCGGAGGCCAGCCAGAACGGGTTGGGCGAGCGGATGCCGGCGAAGAGGCTGCGCAGATCGGCCATGGCTCAGGCTCCGGTTGCGGCTGTAAGGTCGGCATGAATGGCTTCGGCGGCGTTGCGGCCGTCGCGTACCGCCACCACCGTCAGGTCGGCGCCGGGCGTGCAGTCGCCGCCGGCATAGACGAGGCTGCGCGTGGTGCGGCCCTGGTCGTCGACCGCGATGCGGCCGTTTTCGATGGCGATCGTGCCGCGATCCAGCGGGTCGGCCAGGAAAAGCTGGCCCACGGCCTTCAGCACCATGTCTGCTTCCAGCGTGAAATTTCCCTGGTCGTGGACCGGTCGGCCATCATGCAGCCGGCCGCGGGTGAAGGTGACCGAACGGAGTGTGCCGTCGACCCCGTCGAGGCGCAGGGGGGCGGCCCACGTCCGGATGGTGACGCCGTTGGTCTGTGCCCACGCCTTCTCGACCCCGGTAGCCGACATGGTTTCGGCTCCGCGCCGGTAGACCAGCGTCACTTCCTCGGCGCCGAGGCGGCGGGCCTGCACGGCGGCGTCGATGGCGGTGTTGCCGCCGCCGATCACGACCACGCGCCGCCCGATCGGGACATCGGCCCCGGTGGCCGACGCGCGGAGGCCGGCGATGAAATCCACGGCGTTCATGACGCCATCCAGATTTTCCCCCTCGATGCCCAACATGCGCACGCCGGCCTGGCCGATGGCGAGGAAGACGGCATCATAGGCGGCCTCCAGATCGGCCAGCGTGACATCGCGACCCAGTATCCGGTCGGTCTGGATGGTGATGCCGCCGATGGCGGCGATGAAATCGATCTCGTGCTGAGCGAAATCGTCCGGCAGCTTGTAGGCGGCGATGCCGTATTCGTTCAGGCCGCCGGCTCTGGGACGCGCATCGAGGATGGTGACCGCATGCCCGTGCATGGCCAGGCGGTGCGCACAGGCAAGTCCGGCCGGACCGGCGCCGACGATGGCGATGTGCCGGCCGGTTTCGGCGGCGCGGGAGAAGGGCTGGGTGCCGGAATCCATCTGCCAGTCGGTGGCATGGCGCTGCAATGCGCCGATGACGACCGGCTTTTCCTCCTGCGCCGTGCGCACGCATGCGCCTTCGCACAGGATTTCGGTCGGGCAGACGCGGGCGCAGGAGCCGCCGAGGATGTTGGACTCCAGGATGGTGTGCGCCGCGCCGGCCAGGTTGCCGGTGGCGATGCCCCGGATGAAGCCGGGGATATCGATGCCGGTGGGGCACGCTTCCACGCATGGTGCGTCGTAGCAGAAATAGCAGCGATCAGCCTCGATCGACGCCTGTCCGCCGGTCAGTGGCGGATGAGCGTCGGCGAAATTTATGGCCAGACAGTGGGGTGACAGGCGGTTGGCAGCAATGTCCGGGCGCGGATCCACGATAGACGACCTCCGTCATGACGCATGACCTGATGAGTCTATCGCAGAATTTGTATTTCTTTCGCAATGAAAAATTTGACCAAACGGTCAGAAAATTCTCGTGGGGTGCAGATCTGCGGCCGGACAGAGTGCCGTGCCCGCGCAGGTGCCGATGGGCAGGATGGTTGCGCCATTGCCCGTAAGGTCCGGTTGCCGGGCTGCTCGAAGCTGTTCGAGCCCCTGATGCATGATGACCGCGCGCACGACGCGGCTGCCATCCTTCAGCCGCCAGCGTTCGAAGGCCAGGGTCGTATCCGGTGCCGTGAAATCGGGCTGGTCGGCAAAGGCCCAGTCCAGGCCGAAGATGGCCCCCAGCGTGTCCAGGGTCGTATCGTGACCGGCGAACAGGACCAGCCGGGTGTTCGGCCCGATTTCGCTGTGATCGGGCAGGATGACCGGGCGGTCGGCCATCAGGTCGATGATGGCGCGGGACAGCACCGCTCCGCGCGGGAAGGCGAAGGCAGGCTGGCGACGGGTGAGTGCCGCCGCATATCCGTGCGCGGGCAGGATTGTGGCCAGCAGGGCGGCGGCATCCGGCGTGCCCCAGGCCACCTGTTCCGGTGGCATGCCCTGGACGTAGGCCAGCATCATGTTCTCGGCGATGGTGGAGGCCAGGAGAGGGCCACCCTTGAGATGTGGCGTGCCATGGGAGGTGGACAGGGTCAGCCCTTCGGTCAGGCATGGGCCGGCCGCGCCTGTGCAGCCGTCGGGAGCGACGAGCGCCTGAAGGCGTGCCAGCGCGGCCTGGACGGGTTGCGGCCGGTGGTCGCGGTCACGGGCGACGGCCTGCGCCAGGGCATTGGTCGCGCGTGCTTCGTCCCGTTTCGCGGCGCCCGTGCCGACGGCATTGAAGAACGGATCGGTATGGCCTGCCGGTAGCGCATGGGACTGAAGGCCGCAACGGGGCGCAAGGTGTTCGGCCATGATCGTGCCGCTCTGGCGCGTGCGGTCGTCGGCGGCGTCCGCCCAGATCGCGACTATGCCGGGCGCGGGGCAGCCGGTGGCGGGGAGGAGGCCGAGCAGGCGGTATCGTTGACCCAGTGCATCCGTCATGGCTGCCAGCGCCGCACGGCCATGCTCGGTCAGTTGCCCCGGCGGGACCGGCCAGGCCGGCCAGTCGCGACCGGTCTGGGCTTTCAGCTCCGCCGGTGACCTGGTGGGGCTGCGGACGCCGTGGCGGGCGACCAGCACGATTTTCTCCAGCGTTGCACCGGCCAGGGCCGAGTCCGGGGTGGCGGAGGTTTCGGTTGCCTGGGCGTTGCTGCCCAGCGTTGCGGCCAGAAGCAGGGTGGCGCCCAAGGCGCGGGCGAGGGAGGTACTCTTCATGGGAGGGTCGCCGAGAGATTGAAGAAGATGCTGCGGCCCGACAGGCGCCAGTACAGTGGCGCGCCATCGGGATAGCCGGCGGTGGCAGCCGACTGGTTGCCTGCGAAATCGCTGATCGCGTGGCTGTCGAACAGGTTGGCGATTTTCAGGCTGGGGGTCAGGTCGCTCATGAAGCCTGCCAGATGATGGAAATGCCAGCCAAGTGCCAGGTCGGCGGTGGTGATGCTGTGGACGCGATACTGGTTGGCGAACGCGGTGTGGCCGTCGCTGTCGGTGGTGCTGTCGAGTCCCCAGTGATTGCCGACGAATTTGCCGATCAGCGAGAAATACGGGCCCTTGCCGTTGTCGTACAGCAGGCCGAAGGAGGCCAGTATGTTCGGGGTGGACGCGATGCGCGTGTGGGTGTGCTTGTACTGGGCGTCGTTCAGGCTGTAATTGCCGTAGAGCGAGAAGCCGGCGCCCAGGGCGTATTGGCCTTCGATCTCAAGACCCTTGTAGATGGCGCCGCCGCTGTTGACCGAGGTGCTCTGGGTGCCGATGCCGGGGACCTTGATCTGGGCCGAGGCGATGTAGTTGGAGAAGTCGATGTAATAGGCGTCGGCCGAGAGGGTCCAGCGCTTCTTCTGGAGGACGGTGCCGACCTGATAGTTCAGCGTGGTTTCCGGGCTGACGTTACCGACATTCTGTGTCTGGAACACGCTCATCGGCGGGGCGAGGAAGCCGCGTGCGATCTGGCCGTAGGCGCTCCAGCCCGGCAGGATGATCTGGTTGATCGCGATCGAGGGCTGCCATGACGTGAAGGTCTGCCGGTCGTTCAGAGGCACCTTGGTGGATTTGTTGATCGCGGCATCATAATCGCGGTGGAAGTAGGAATATTTGATGCCGGGCTTGACCGTCATGCCCTTCATGGGATGCCAGTCGAATTCGAGATAGGGCTGGATCGTCGTGTTCAGGTCCGAAATATTGTAGCTGTATGCGGAGCCTGTCTTGCCGGGTACCGGAATGCTGCCCTGGGTGAGATCGATGGCGTAGCTGTAGCGCCGGTCGTCCTGCACGTCGGCCCAGACGCCGAACAGGACGTCGCCGACCGGTGTGGCGGCACGAAAGCGCATCGTATCGCCATAATCGCGGAAGCCGGCGCGGGCGTATTTTCCGGGAATGTCGTGCTTGTAGGTGGCCAGTTTCTTGCCGGTGGCGGAATAGAATGTGACGCCGTTGGCGGAGGGGTCATTCTGGCTGGCGTCGGTCGATTCGGTGTAATCATGCACAAAGCCGTTGGTGTAGAGCTTGTTTTCGAATGTCAGCCACGGCGTGAGGCGGGTCTTGAGATTGACGTAGCTGAAATCGGACTGGTAGGTGCTGGGGTTGTAGCCGTAATAGCATTGCAGCGCGCGATCGAAACACAGCCCGTAATCATGGCCGTATTTCGCATATTCCGCCAGTGTGGCGCCTTGGGTGGTGTATTGCCATTCCTTGTCGTAGGTCGTCAGCAGGGTCAGGGTGGTCTGTTCGCCCAGTGCGATCACGTCCTTGAACAGCAGGTTGCTGCGCCGTTCTGCCGATCCTGTCAGGTAGCCGTCGGTTTCCTCATGCTGCATGTCCAGCACCATGGAGCCGAAACGGGTCTTGCCGCTGTCCAGCTCGATGCCTCCGGCACGAGTGTTGAAACTGCCGTAGGTGCCGTAAGGGGTGATGCCGAAATGCTTTGCCGGCTCGCGGGATTCGAAGCCCATCGTGCCGCCGAAGGTTGCGTTGCCGCTGGTCGATGCCGTGCCGGGACCGCGATCGACCCGCACCTGCTCGAGAAAATGCGAGATGAAGAGAGAAGACGTTGTATGGCCCAGGTCGGTGGCATCGCCGAACGGGATGCCGTCGAACGTCATGTTGTACTGGCCGTCCTGAAAGCCGCGCAGGCTGATTTTCTCGGCCTTGCCCATGCCGGGGCCGTTGGGATTCTGCGACCAGACGCTCGGCTGGAACTTGATGATGTCGTCCACGCTGGCCAGCGGGATGATGTTGTTGGTGATGAAGCGTTTCTGGATCACCGATGTGGGCTCGGTGATCGTCAGCGGTACGGTTGACGGGGCCAGGCGTTCGGCGCGGCGGATGACGGTGACTTCTTCCGCCTCCTTCCTGTCGGCGTGGGTGGGGTGGCCGGGGTGGGGAGGCGCACCTGCTGGACCTTCGATCAGCAGGCCACCGTCATGCTGCGGCACGGCATGCAGGCCGCTGCCGCGCAACAGGCGGGATGCCGCATCTTCCACGCTGAGCGTGCCGTCCACGGCCGGGGCGGAGAGGTTGCCGATATCGCTGCTGGCAAAAAGGATGTCGCGCCCGCTGATACGGGCCAGTTCTTCCAGCGATTCCGCCAGAGGTTGGGCGCGCAGGTGCACGGTGACGGGGGCGGGGGCGGGGGTGCCGGTGCCGGCCCGTGCCGGCTGGAAGCCTGCGATGGCGGTGGACATGACCAGGAGGGCGGCCAAAGTTTGCGGCGAAAGGTGCGGAGACGGCGAGCGTGACATCGGGGGAATCCTGTCTGTGGCGCCGGTTGCTCCGGCTTACAGGCGTGACGAACTCCCGCGACAGGTCCTCAATGTCTTTGAGCGTGTTTCATCAAAGCTTCATAATGCGCAGGGTGGTGGTGCCTTCGACCCGCACGGGGAGGAGATGCGCCAGGGCGCGGGCGAAGCCTGCCATGTTGCCGGTATGGTAGAGCCCGCTGATGCGCAGAGTGCCGAGGCTTGGTGATATGATTTCCATTTTTATTTTGCTGTAGCGGTTCATTTCCATGACCGCTTCAGCCAGCGGGGTGTCGCGGAACAGGACGCGGCCCGTGCGCCATGCGATCAGTTCGTCGAGCCTGGGGTGGTCTATACAGGGGGGGTGGCCGGTGCGCAGGGTGAGACGTGTGCCGCTGCCGATCGTGATCGGGGTGGAGGATCCGGATGCCGGGAAGGCCGTCAGCGAGCCGGCGAGGACCGTGGCGGCCAGTCCATCATCGAGTACGCCGATGTCGAACTGACCCGCTGACGATGCGAGCATGCCGGTGGCCGTGGCCAGGCGCAGGGGGAATGCGCCGTTCGGTAGCGACAGGGCGATCCGCCCGGCGGACAGGCGCGCTTGACCGTGCGTGTTTGCTGGGGGGAGAATGAGCATGCTCTGGGTATCGAGCAGCAGGTCGGCGCCGCCCTGGAGGGTGCAGCGTCTGCGTTCGCCCGTCGCGGTGCGCAGGATCATCGCTTCCGCCGGTGTGCCGGGCAGGCCGAACAGGCTGGCCGCCAGCCCGATCCCGACGGTCAGGATTGCACGGCGCGAGGCCGGTCGTGACCGGCTGTACCCCAATGTGGCCGAGGAGGCCCAGACGCCGGACATCAGCGAGAACACTTCGCGGTGGCGGGGGTGTTCGTCCAGCCATGCGGTGAAACGGCGCTGTTCGTCTTCGGTGCAGTCTTCCGCGCGCAGGCGGGCGGACCAGCGGGCGGCGGTCTGGATGGTGCTGTCGCTCATGGCGGGTCGCTGTCCAGCAGGGCGGCCGTCAGGACGCATAGGGCCTTGCTGATCTGTTTTTCGACCGTGCTGACGCTGACGCCCAGCTGGGTGGCTATAGTGCGGTAGGGCAGGTGGTCCAGCCGGTGCATCAGGAAGATGCGGGCGGTGCGGGTGTCGAGTGAGGCGAAGGCGGCCGAGAGCCGGGCCAGTTGCTGCCGGCCCAGCACGACCGCGTCGGGCAGGGGCATCGGGCAGGCGATGGCCTCTGTCTGGTCGGGAGGGAGGCTGACCAGGCAGTCGCGCTGTTCGCGCCGATATTCGTCGATGGCCAGGTTGCGCGCCGTGCGCAGCACGTAGGCCTCGGTATTGGCGATGCCCGTGTGGCCGCGTTCCAGGATGTGGAGCAGGGCCGTCTGAAGCAGGTCCTCGGAATCGTGCCGCCCGGTCAGGCGGCGAATGCGGGCATGCAGAGATGCCCACCCGGTCTGCCGGATCGCCCAATCCGTCATGTCCCTCGCGCCCTCGCCCCATTCTGCCGGTAGATGGCCTGTCCGGTATCGGGGCGGACCCTAGAGGCGTGGTCTCGCCCTGTCATCGGCGCGGGATAGGTAACGGATCGGTCTTCTTAAAAACTTCATGATCGCGGAGCGCATTCCTGCCCTGACTTGTTCTCAGGGCCGCAGCAACATTATGTTAAAAACACAGTTTCATGAGAAAAAGGATGTCTGACATGCGGATTATGGCTTCGTTGGCGGTTGTTGCAGCCCTTGGTGCCGTGCCCTCGCTGTCGCATGCCGCGTCGCTGCATGCGGCGTGGGAAAAGTTCAAAGCCGGTCGCGCCTTGCACCATCTTTCCGACGATGGAGAGCGTGCGCTGGCGGACATCCTGACCGCCCAGCAGTTTGTGGCGCAGGGCAAGGTGGATCAGGCCGTGCCGCCGCTTTATGATGCGCAGAAGCGTCTGGAAGCCGCCCGCAAGGCAGAGAAGCGCTTCAATATAGCCGAGAGTGCGCTGCAGCCCGCGCCGCAGCATCCTGTGTCTTCGACGCATCAGCCGGTGACCACACCGACCGACTGGGTGCCTGTGGGCGGCGAATTCGTGGCCAGCGACATTCTGGCGCCCGAGAAGAAGGCGGCGGTCGCAACGGCCAATGCCCAGCTCAAGGCGGGCGACAGCCAGGCGGCGGCCCAGACGATGCAGGTTGTCGGCGAGGATGTGGATTTCATCGTCGCGCTGGCGCCGCTGGACCAGATGGAAGGCGCGGTGAACCGGGCGACCGTGTTCGTCGAAGGACGCCAGCCCAAGCAGGCGGCCGATGCGCTGAATCAGGCGCTGGACGGGATCGTCTTCGTCTCGCAGGATTTCGTTGAAACGCTGCCGTCGGCTTCGGGCAAGGCTTCCGCGCCGGCGGCTGCTGCTGCGCCGGCCACGAAATAACGGGGCGATGGGGCGGGGACGGACGGGGTTCGTTTCCGCCCTTTCTTTGTGAACATCCCTGCTGCTGCTTGCCTCGCCCCTCTCCGCGGGTTTAGGGGATGGATGACGGGTTTGTAGCGAACGAGGTGGCCGAGCCGTGCAGGGGCAGGACGCGTGCAGGATAGAGCGGTCGGGGCCTGGCCGCTGGATGGTCGCCCTGTTCGTGCTGTGCGGCTATCTCGGCCTGCTGGGCATTCAGGCGCATGCGCTGCCCGGCGAGATGCCGCGTGCCACGCTGGAACGTCTGGCGGGCATCCATCTGGCCGCGCCGTCCCTGTCTGCCGTCTGTGACGACATGCCCGGAATGGCGATGGCCGGCATGCCGTGTCCGAGCGATCGGTCGCATGACCAAGTGCCGGATCATGATGCCTGTCCGCTCTGCCCGCTGTTGCATCTGTCATTGGTCGTACTGCCGGTTGTGCTGGCGGCGATCTTCGTGCTGCATCGGCTGGCGCGGGTGCGCTACAGCCCGGCCCGGCCCCGCGCGCCGCCTGTGCGCCGGGCCCTGTTGCGGCCGCCGGCCATCGGACCACCGAGAACAATCTGAGAATCTGACTGTATATGCGCGCTGGTCGTGACCCCACGCGCGTGTTCCGGGCTTCGTGGCGCGTGGCTTCGTAGAGCCGTTTCGCTTCGATGTACGAGAACACGCGCTGGGCGGGGCTCCTGTGGCTCCATCTCGCGCGTCAGTGCACATCCAGTCAGGCTTTGGGAAGATTCTTCAGGAGGGCGTGCTGCGGCGCGCCTGTTCCTGACGCTTCTTCCCGCCAGACGCCTGCGGACATGCGATCGGGAACCGGTGCGCATGTCCTGTCGGCCGTTGCTTTCTCTCAGATCAGGTTTCTGTCATGACAGATCATCTCCGGTCTTCCTGGATCGGTGCCGTGGCGTGCGGCTGGACCGTCGCCTGCGGGCTGGCCGTCGCCCCGGCCTGGGCGGATACGACTATGTCCGCGCCTCTTTCTCAGTCCGACTCCCGACCGTCTGCGACGGCGGGGGAGTTCATCACCGTCAACGGTGTGCGCCGGCCGACGGGGCATAGTGCGGATACGGCTGCCCTGCTTTCGCATGCCCTGGGGTTCAGCAGTTACGCGGCAGGTGGGGTTTCGGCGCTGCCGGTGCTGAACGGCATGGCCGACGACCGTGTCGCGACTTTCGTGGACGGCATGCGGATCGCTTCGGCCTGTCCCAACCACATGAATCCGGCGATGTCCTATATCGACCCGGACAGCGTGGAGTCGGCGGTGGCGACAGCGGGGATTACGTCCGTCAGTGAAGGCGGAGACAGTACCGGGGGTACCGTTTCCGTCGAGCGGCGGGACCCGCAATTCGCCAGGGCGGGGAAGAGTCTCGTGACTGGCCGGATGCGTGGGGATTATCGCAGCAATGGCGGCGGGTCGGGTGCCTCCGGATCGGTGACGGTGGCGAACGATCTGCTGAGCCTGCGTTATACCGGGTCCTACAGCCATGCCAGCGATTATCGTGCCGGTGGCGACGGGCCGCGTGTACGTTCGACCAGCTACCTGAGCTTCAACCATGCCGTTACGCTGGGTGTGCATAAGGACAATCATCTGCTGGCCCTGACGGTGGGACAGCAGGACATTCCTTATGAAGGCTTTCCCAACCAGTATATGGACATGACCAATAACCGGTCGACCTTCGTGAATGGAAAATACAAGGGCGATTTCGATTGGGGCACGCTGGAGGCGCGTGGCTTCTGGCAGCGGGTCGATCATGTGATGGACATGATGTCGGACAAGGGGGGACATACTGCCTCGACCGGCATGCCGATGAATACCGACGCACGGACGGCGGGCTATGCGATCAAGGCGACGATCCCGCTCGGCCTGAAGCATGAACTCGGCCTTGGCAGTTCGTTCGATCATAACGGGTTGAACGATTGGTGGCCGCCGCTTGTCGGCAGCATGATGATGGGACCGAATACCTATCACAACGTCAATGACGGCCATCGCGACCGGCTGGGCCATTATATCGAGTGGAAGGCGCAATGGCTGCCGCGCCTTTCCACCGAACTGGGAATGCGCAGCGATCTGGTGATGATGAATACCGGGCCGGTTTCACCCTATTCCTGGACCGGGATGATGAGCATGGCCGATGCCATGGCGGCGCAACGGTTCAATGCCTCTTCGCGCGGGCGTACCGATACCAATTTCGATGTTACGGCGCTGGTGCGCTGGCACCCGCTCGACAGCCTGATGATCGAAGGGGGGTATGCGCGCAAGACGCGCTCGCCCAATCTTTATGAGCGCTATGCCTGGGGCCGGGGAGCAATGGCGAGCAGCATGATCGGCTGGTTCGGCGACGGCAACGGTTATGTCGGCAACCTGAACCTGACGCCGGAAATCGCCAACACCGCCAGCATGACGATGACGTGGCATGATCCGCGCGACCAGGCATGGCTGGTGAAAATCCAGCCGTACTACACCTACACCCACAATTATATCAATGTGATGCGGATCGGGGCGCTATCGAACGGCCTGTCGCAATTGCAGTTCGTCAACCACAATGCGCAGAGCTACGGCATCAACGGTTCGGCCTTTGCGCGCCTGTGGCGGAGCGACGCCTTCGGCACGGGCGAAGTGCATGCCAACCTCAATTGGGTGCGGGGCGAGGATCTGGTGACGCATTCCGGTCTTTATCACCAGATGCCGACCAACGGCACGATCGCATTGCACGAGACGTACGGGAACTGGACCGGACGGGTCGAGGTTACGCTGGTCAAGGCCAAGGACACGGTGGACTGGCTGCGGCATGAGCCGCGCACGCCGGGTTATGCGCTGCTGGGGTTGGGGGGCAGCTATCGGTGGCGGAATCTGACGCTTGATGCCAGCATCGATAACGTCCTGGATCAGAAATATTACCTTCCGCTCGGGGGACTTTCGCTGGGGGATTACAAGGCGACGGGGGTGCTGGGGCCGCTGCCGGGGTTGGGGCGATCCTATAATCTCAGCCTGACAGCGACATTCTGAGGGCTGGGTCAGCCGAAGCGGAAGCCGGACAGGGCTTTGCCCATGATGGTGTCGGTGTAATCGCGGTGGCCAGTGTCCGGGCCTGCCGCGCCTGCTGCAACCATCAGGGGGAGGAGATGTTCGGGGCGTGGGTGGCATAGCAGGGCGCCGGGTGCCTGGTCCCAATGGCGCAGGGCTTCATCGCGCTGCGCCGGGGGCGCCTCCACTGTCTGTGCCAGCCAGTCGTCGAAAGCCTTCGAGGCGGTGTCGGACCTCGGATCGGGCTGCATGAAATGTGCGAGATTGTGGTAGGTCATGCCTGTGGCGACGATGAGTACGTTCTGATCGCGCAGGGGGCGCAGCGCGGCACCGGTTTGTAATTCGGCTTCGGCATTCATGTCGCGGCGCAGGGATAATTCCACGATCGGGATATCGGCGTGCTCGAAAGCGAGCATGAAGGGGACAAACACGCCGTGGTCGAAACCGCGTGTCGGGTCTTCTTCATTCTCGATTCCCGCTATGCCCAGGAGCGTTCTGACCCGGGCGGCCAGTTCCGGCGATCCGGGAGCGGGATAGCGCAGCCGGTAGGTATGGGCCGGAAAACCGTAATAATCGTAGATCAGCGGAGGATGTGTTGCGGAGGTGACCGTCGGCACGGCCGTTTCCCAATGACCCGAGACGGCGAGAATGGCATCGGGGCGTTGGGGGAGGGTTGCGGCGATTCCGCGCAGATAGGCGGCCATGTGGTCCCAGGTGTCGGGCCAGTCCATGAAGAAGCATGGACCGCCACCGTGCGGCATGAACAGGACCGGCTGACGCGCGGATGCGGCGCTGGACTGCGGAGCGGCGGTTGTTTGCGATTCCATGGGGTGCTCCTGATGGGTGAGGGGCCGCCACGTTCTGTCATAGTTCGGGTGGCGCGATAAACCCCGGAGCGACAGGTTTCCCGCCTGTGCGGATGAATTTTTTACGTCTCGCCCAGGAACAGTGCTCTTTCCTTCTCTACTTCGCGACGGAGCAGGGTGCAGAGGTGGTGGATGCGCCTTGTGCCGCGTTCGTCGGCGCGGGTGACCAGCCAGTAGATGCGGCGCAGGGTCATCGTTTCGGGCAGGATGCGGACCAGTTGGGGGCGGGCGGCGGCGACGAAGGCGGGGAGGACGGCGAGGCAGAGGCCGGAACAGGCGGCCTCCATCTGTGCGTGGATGCTGGAATTCTGGATCCGTACCGCCCGGGCGGGGATGCCCATGGCGCCCTGATAATCCAGTTCGCGCGTGAAGAGGAGTTCGTCGACATAGCCGGCGAACATGTGCTCGGCGAGGTCCTCGCGGGTGTGGATGGGGGCGTGGCGGGCCAGATAGTCGGGGCTGGCGTAGATGAACAGGCTGTATTCGCCCAGTTCCTCGCCCGCGAAGCGGTTGCTGCTGGGTGGGGTGAGGGTGATGGCGATATCGGCGTGGCGGCGCGCGAGCGAGACGATCTGCTGGATCGTCTCCATCTCCACCGTCAGGCCGGGATTGTTCGCCAGCAGCAGGCCGATGCGCGGCGCGAGGAAGAAATTGGCGAATCCCTCCAGCGCGCTGATGCGGATGGTGCCGGACAGGCCGCCTTCGCCGGTTTCGGTAATGCGGCCGGCTTCCTTGTCCATGCCCTCGACCGCCGCCAGCAGCCGTTCACCTTGTCGTGTCATCGCGTAGCCGCGCAGGTGCCGCTCGAACAGCGAGGCGTCCATCGCCTGCTCCAGCGACTGGATGTGACGGCCTACCGTGGCATGGTCCACGCCGAGCTGCCGACCCGCCACGGATAGCGATCCGCCGCGGGCGACAGCCAGAAAATATTGCAGGTCCCGCCAGTCCAGCCCGCGTTTCATCTGCCTTGCTCCCTATGATCCCGCACATCGGGCCGCCTGTTGCCGTGCAGATTTGCACAGGCCATGGGCGAAAACGCCTAATTTTCGCGCGAGCGTCTCCGCGTTAGCCCAGAGGCAACATCAACAAGAAGAGGCACCGCCGACAGGGCGGACAAGAGGTTGCTTGAAAACTCGTGTCGGATGGCCCGAGCAGCCTCAAAAGCCTCTCCGGCCGGTCAGGAGTTCTGCCCATGACAGCCTTATCCCTGCCTCCCTTCGTCCGTCTGGGTGGCGGGGCGCTCGATGAATTGCCGGCCGCGTTGCGTCAGGCCGGGCTTCGGGCGCCCTTTATCATTACCGACCGTTTCATGGCCGCTTCCGGTGTGCTGGAACGGGTCCATGCACTGTTGAGCCAGGAAGGCATCGAAGTGCGGGCTTTCACCGATACGGTGCCGGATCCCACGGTGGCCTGTGTGGGGGACGCGCTGACAATGCTGCGCGAGGGCGCGCATGACTGCGTGATCGGGCTTGGCGGCGGCAGCCCCATCGATACGGCGAAAATGGTGGCCGTGCTGGCGGTGCATGAGACCACCCCGGCACGGCTGAAGGCGCCGTTTGTACAGGATGCGCCAGGGTTGCCGATCATTGCCATTCCGACCACGGCCGGCACCGGATCGGAGGCCACGCGCGTGACCGTGATTACCGACGAGGCCACGGACGAGAAGATGCTGTGCATGGGGGCGGCCTATCAGCCCCGGATCGCCATCGTCGATTACGAACTGACCCTGTCGATGCCGGCCCGCCTGACGGCGGATACCGGGATCGATGCGCTGACCCACGCGCTGGAAGCCTATGTCTCGCGCAAGGCCAGTCCGTTTACCGATGCGCTGGCGCTGACGGCGATGAAGCGCATCTGGACCCATCTGCCCACCTGCTGCGTCGAGCCCGGCAATCGCGAAGCCCGCGCTGCCGTGATGGAAGGCGCGTTCGAAGCCGGAATGGCGTTCTCCAATGCCTCGGTGGCGTTGGTGCATGGCATGAGCCGGCCGATCGGGGCGCATTTTCATGTCGCGCACGGTCTGTCGAACGCGATGCTGCTGCCGGAGATCACGGCGTGGTCGCTGTCGGGGGCGCCTGGACGCTACGCCGAATGTGCGCGGGCCATGGGCGTGGTGGGCGCGGATGTGTCCGATGCGGCGGCAGGGGAGGCGCTGGTGGCGGCGCTGCGGGCGCGCAATGCGGAACTGGGGGTGCCGTCACCGCAATCCTTCGGGCTGGATGCCGCGCGCTGGGACAATCTGCTGCCGCTGATGGCGGATCAGGCGCTGGCTTCCGGCTCGCCCGCGAATAATCCGCGTGTGCCGACCGCGACCGAAATCGTGGACCTTTATCGTCGCGTCTGGGCCTGAACCGATCAGCACACGGGATTGACCGTCATGCAGAATAAAGATGCTGCCGCCCGTCCGATGTATGGGCTGGTCTTCGCCTCCAGTGTCGGCACCATTATCGAATGGTACGATTTCTTCCTTTACGGAAGCCTGGCCATCTTCTTTGCCAAACTGTTCTATCCGCCGCAGGACGGGGTGGCAGGGACGCTGATCAGTGTCGCGACCTTCGCCACCGGTTTTGCCGTGCGGCCGCTCGGCAGCCTGATCTTCGGCCATATGGGGGACCGGTTCGGGCGCAAGGTTACGTTTCTGGCCACGCTGCTGATCATGGGCTGTTCCACTGCCGCCATCGGGTTTCTGCCGACCTATGCCACGGCGGGTTATCTGGCGCCTGTGCTGCTGATCTCGCTGCGGATCGTCCAGGGGTTGGCGCTGGGCGGGGAATATGGGGGTGCTGCCACCTATGTGGCCGAACATGCGCCGCCGCATGAGCGTGGCAAATGGGCAAGCTATATCCAGGCCATGGCGTCGGGCGGGTTCGTGCTGTCGCTGGCCATGGTGCTTGGCCTGCGGCTGGGGCTGGGGGAGCAGAGTTTCGGTGCCTGGGGATGGCGCCTGCCGTTCCTGGTCTCGATCGTGCTGGTCGGCGTGTCGTTTCGGATTCGCATGCGGCTGCATGAATCGCCTGTCTTTCTGGACATGCAGAAGAACAAGCAGCTCTCGGCCTCGCCGATCCGCGATGCCTTCACCATTCCGGGCAATGCACGGCGGATCGTAAGTTTTCTGTTCGGCGTGGCCTGCGCGCAGGCCATCACCTTCTATACCGCGCAGTTCTATGCCCTCTATTTCCTGCAAAGCGTCATGCATGTGGATTTCCTCTCCGCCACGCTGGCGGTGGCGCTGGGCGCGGTGTGCGGGCTGCCGTTCTTTATTGTCTTCGGGGCTCTGTCGGACCGGATCGGGCGCAAGCGGCTGTCGCTGTGCGGGATGGCGGCGGCGGTTGTTCTCTACCTGCCGATGTTCATGCTGCTGCGCTCTGCGGTGCATGGCACGACGATCGATTTTCTGCCTGTCGCGGGAACGGTGTTTCTGCTGGTGGTGATTGCCGCCATGATTTACGGGCCTTATGGCGCCTTTATCGTCGAGAGTTTTCCGCCGGCGGTCCGCTATACGTCGATTTCCATCCCCTATCATATCGGCAACGGGATTTTCGGTGGCTTCCTGCCGCTGATCGGCCTCAGCCTGGTCAATCTCACCGGGAATGTCTTCGCAGGGCTGCTTTATCCGATTGCGGTCTGCATCGTCGGCTTTCTCGTCACCCTTTTCTTCGTGCCTGAAACGCTGCCTGTCGGTGGCGACCGGAAACGCCAGGCGGCATCGCTGTCGGCGCTGATTCCGGAATCCGGGCAGGAAATCTGACTGTCAAAACGCATACGAAGGACCAGAACCATGAAGATCATTCCTCACGTTATCGATGGACGGCATAGCGAGGGCGACGGAACGGGCCGCGCCGATGTGTTCAACCCGGCGACCGGCTCGGTGGCGGCGCAGGTCGTGCTGGGGGTGCAAAGCGACCTGGAGACTGCGATCGCCGCCGCGCGCCGTGCCTTTCCTGCCTGGGCCGAGACGCCGCCGCTGACCCGTGCGCGCATCCTCTTTCGTGCACGGGACCTAATCGAGGCCCGTATGGGGGAACTGGCGGCCGTGATTACCGCCGAGCATGGCAAGGTTCTTTCCGACGCGCAGGGCGAGGTGACGCGCGGGCTGGAAGTGGTGGAATTCGCCACCGCCGCGCCGGAACTGCTGAAAGGCGAGTTTACCGAACAGGTCAGTCGTGGGATCGATGCCCACACCATGCGTCAGCCGCTGGGGGTGGTGGCGGGTATTACGCCGTTCAACTTCCCGGTGATGGTGCCGCTGTGGATGGCGCCGATGGCGTTGGCGACCGGCAATTGCTTCATTCTCAAGCCGTCCGAGCGTGATCCGTCCGCTGCCGTCATCCTGGCCGATATCTTCAAGGAAGCCGGGTTGCCGGATGGCGTGTTTCAGGTCGTGCAGGGCGACAAGGACATGGTCAACGCCATTCTGGCGCATCCGGATATCGAGGCCGTCAGCTTCGTCGGTTCCACGCCCATCGCCCGGCATGTCTATTCGACGGGCACGGCGGCCGGCAAGCGCGTGCAGGCGCTGGGTGGTGCGAAAAACCATGCTGTTATCATGCCGGATTGCGACCTGGACAAGGCCGTGGATGCGCTGGTGGGGGCGGCCTACGGCTCGGCCGGCGAACGCTGCATGGCGATTTCGGTTGCCGTGGCCGTCGGGCCGGTTGCCGATGCGCTGGTGAGCAAGCTGGCCGAGCGCGCGCGCACGCTGAAAATCGGCCCGGGCACCGATAACAGCAACGAGATGGGGCCGCTGATTACCGGCCAGCATCTGGCCCGCGTGCGGGCGCTGGTGGATGCCGGGGTGGAGCAGGGCGCGACCCTGGTGGTCGACGGGCGCGACCATGTGGTGGCCGGGCATGAGAAGGGGTTCTTCATCGGTGGATCGCTGTTCGATCACGTGACGACGGACATGACGATCTATCGGGAGGAAATCTTCGGCCCCGTGCTGTGCGTTGTGCGCGTGCCGGATTTCGACAGCGCGCTGACGTTGATCAATGAAAGCCCCTATGGCAACGGCACCGCGATCTTTACCCGTGACGGCGACACGGCCCGGGCGTTCACCCATGGGGTGCAGGTGGGCATGATCGGCGTCAACGTGCCCATTCCGGTGCCGATGGCCTTTCACTCCTTCGGCGGCTGGAAGGATTCGCTGTTTGGCGACCATCATATGCATGGGCCAGAAGGTGTGCGGTTCTTTACACGCATGAAGGCCGTGACCAGCCGCTGGCCGACCGGGACGCGCTCTGGCGCGGAATTCGCCATGCCGACGCACGGCTAGGGCTGGTACAAGGCCGGCTGCACCCAGGTGTGGCCGGCCCGCCCCGGCAGTATATAAAGTTTTTTCAATTGGAAATTACTGTCTGTAAATACTTTACAGAAATACAGCGTGACTATTGGTTTCCAGCTTCCAGTATCGGGCATGATGGCGTTAATCCTTGTGATGCCACGCCTTCCAAGAATAATGGAAACCGTCACATGTCATATCAGGAATCGGCAACCGCCAAGCTCAACCAGATCATCCAGGCCAAGCAGGGCACCTGGGGCGGGATCAACCCCGACTATGTCGTGCGCATGCGCCTTCAGAACCGTTTTCAGACCGGGCTGGACATCGCGCGCTATACGGCCGCCATCATGCGCCAGGACATGGCCGCCTATGATGCCGACCCGGCACAGTACACGCAGTCGCTGGGGGCCTGGCACGGTTTCATCGCGCAGCAGCAGATGATCTCGGTGAAGAAGCATTTCGGGTCGCTCAAGGGCCGTTACCTGTATCTTTCCGGCTGGATGGTTGCGGCGATGCGGTCGGAATTCGGCCCGCTGCCCGACCAGTCGATGCACGAAAAGACGGCGGTGCCGGCGCTGATCGAGGAGATCTACACCTTTCTGCGCCAGGCCGATGCCCGCGAACTGGGCATGCTGTTCCGTGACCTCGACGCCGCGCGTGGGGCGGGTGATGCGGCGCGCCAGGCCGAGATCCAGGAGAAGATCGACAACCACCAGACCCATATCGTGCCGATCATCGCCGATATCGACGCGGGTTTCGGTAATGCCGAGGCGACCTACCTGCTGTCGAAGAAGATGATTGAGGCAGGCGCCTGCGCCATCCAGATCGAAAACCAGGTGTCCGACGAAAAGCAGTGCGGGCATCAGGACGGCAAGGTGACGGTGCCGCATGAGGACTTCCTGGCGAAGGTGCGTGCCGTGCGCTACGCTTTCCTGGAACTGGGGGTGGAAGATGGCGTGATCGTCTGTCGTACCGACAGTCTGGGTGCGGGCCTGACCAAGCAGATCGCCTATAGCAGCGAGCCGGGCGATCTGGGCGACCAGTACAACGCCTATCTGGATTGCGAGGAGGTGACCGACGGCACCGTGCGTGACGGCGACGTGATCATTGCCCGCGAAGGCAAGCTGCTGCGCCCGAAGCGCCTGCCCAGCAACCTGTACCAGTTCCGCCCCGGCACCGGTGCGGATCGTTGCGTGCTGGACTGCATCACCGCGCTGGAGAACGGCGCCGACCTGCTGTGGATCGAGACCGAAAAGCCGCATATCGAGCAGATCGCCGGCATGATGGACCGGATCCGCGACGCGGTGCCGAATGCCAAGCTGGTCTACAACAACTCGCCGTCCTTCAACTGGACGCTCAATTTCCGCCAGCAGGTTTATGACGCCTGGAAGGAAGAAGGGCGCGACGTTTCGGCCTATGACCGCACGAAGCTGATGGCGCAGAACTACGACGCGAGCGACCTTGCGACGGAGGCGGATCAGCGCATCCGCTCGTTCCAGCGGGATGCGTCGAAGCGGGCGGGCATCTTCCACCACCTGATCACGCTGCCGACCTATCACACAGCGGCGCTGTCGACCGACAATCTCTCCAAGAGATATTTCGGCGAGGAAGGGATGCTGGGCTACGTGCAGAATGTCCAGCGCGAGGAAATCCGTCAGGGGATCGCGTGCGTCAAGCACCAGAACATGGCCGGGTCGGATATCGGTGACGATCACAAGGAGTATTTCGCTGGCGAAGCGGCCCTGAAGGCCGGCGGCGCGCATAACACCATGGGGCAGTTCGGCTGAAGCCGCGTCTCCTGGCGTGCAGGAATAACAACAAGAAATAACGTCTCTCCTCATCTCCCCTACTGGCCCGGTCTTCCTGGTGAAGACCGGGTTTTTTTATGGTCACGCAACGGAGTGCGGGATGAGAATAGAAAGTCTGGTCTATAAATAATGTAAAATTATGGAATGGTATTTATTCATTTATTGCGTCATGCCGATCCGGCAGCATTGACCGGTTCACTGGCGGTCCTTAGCATTCCTGTGGTTGATTACGGGAAACCTGTGCGATCCATTGCGTTCTTGCGGGGGTGGCACGGAGTGTTCGAGCGATAGTGACTATTTTATTGAAAACACGGCATTTGTTTTTTGCGGCAACCATGGTGCCGGTTGTCGGTCTGCCCAGCCTTGCCCAGGCGGCGCCCCGAGACGATGAAATTGCGGCGTTGCGGCGCGAAATGCGGGACATGCAGCGTGAGATGCGCGAAGAGATTCGTGTGCTTCAGGCCCGGATCGCCCGGGACGAGGGCCACGTACCACAGGCGCATGTTGCGCATCCGGCGGCGGCGTCCCCTCGTGTCGTCCATGCAGTGCCGCGCACCTGGAGCGGGCCATTGCCCACGATCGGCGCGCCTCATGGACCTGGCCCCGTGCGGTCCCGGTCGGACGCCGAGAGCCAGATGGTCATGGTGGAAGGGCCGATCCCGTCCTGGGCGGACGTGAAGGCCGCGACGGAGAAGGACGAGAGCGTGCATGTGGGCGGCATGCGGATCGGCTTTCCGTCCGGCCGGCCCACGATATCGTCGGATGACGGGACATACAGTTTCTCGGTCGGCGGGCTGTTGCAGGAGGATATCGGTGGCTTTCTGAGCACCGGCGCCAGGGCGGGCGAGGCGAAGGGCAATTTCAACAGCTTTACCCAGAACGGGCGACGGCTGCGCATGTATTTCTCGTGGCGCTACAAGGATTGGGTGGCGAAAGTTACCCCCGATTTCGGCTCGCTGAATGCGGATGGGGCGGTCGGCCTGTTCGAAGCGAACCTGAATTATACCGGGTTGCGGCATACGACGCTGACGGTCGGCTATTTTCAGCCGCGTATGGATGAGGAAAGTGCCGAGCGTCCGGTGGCGTTCGAATTCCTCGAGCGCCCCACCATTGTCGATCTTGTGCGCAACATCGCGGCGGGCGTTGCCCGATTCAGCATCGGGGGCGAGCATTACGAGGATCGGTGGCTGGCGGCGCTTTACTTTACCGGGCAGAAATTCGGTGACCGCAACAAGAATGCCACGATCACCGACAGCCAGACCGGTGCTGTCGCGCGCATCGCCGGCCGGCCCTATGTGAGCAAGGATGTCGATGTGCATGTTGGGGCTGGTGCCATCAGCGCCTTCAAGGTGAATCAGGGAGAGAAGGGTCGATCCTATACGTTTACCGACCATGTCGAGGTGCCGCTGGACGAGACGGAACTGCTGACGTCGGGGGCGTTGTCCAACGTGGCGCAGATCTGGGCGGCCGGCCCGCAGATGGGGGTGCGCTGGCGGCGATTCCTGCTGAAGGGCGAGTATTATCATATCGGTGTGGAGCGCAGCCGCGAGGCGGGCGCGGCACCGCTGCCGTCGCTGGATTTCGACGGGTGGTATGTCGCGGCCAATTATACGCTGTTCGGGCGGCCGCGATCCTATAATCCCAAAATCGCCGCGTTCATCACGCCGGGGGTCGAGCATGATTTCGATCCGCTGAATGGCGATTGGGGGGCGATGGAGATCAGTGGCCGCTGGAGCGTCACGAATCTGTCGGATGTCGCGAACCAGGGTGGGGCTGGTGTGAACGGCAACCAGCAGACTGTGTGGCAGGGGGGCGTGAACTGGTACCCAAACCGGCATATCAAGTTCATGCTGGATTTCGACCATTTCATCGTCAGTCGCTCGAAGGGGGTGGCTGATGGGGTCAACCTGTTCGGCCGAAGTGGGAATCTCGTTGTGGGGCGGATCCAGGCCAGTTTCTGAGGCGCCGAGTGGAAGAGGCGGGGGAGGACGGCGTGCCTTTCCCCGTGTGTCTGGTGCCTGTGGGCATCGACGCCATACGGCTTCAGAGGGGATAAATAACAAATAAAAATAGTGGAAATATTTCTTTCTGGCTTGTGGTCTGTCTAAATTAAACAAATCGAACCAGACAATCCAACTTGCACGCTATTGACCGGTAAATTGCAACGTGACATCAATCGTTGCGGTTCGCATTAAATGCGAAAAATGTCGTGAAATATGTCTGTGTGCCGGGTCGAGGTTTCGTAAGAATATGAAAGAAGGTTTGAAAGTCCGGCGCCTGCTTGCCGTGGCCACGGCCCTGTCTCCTGCTTTTCTGCCGGCTCTGGCGCAGGCGGCTTCGCAGGATGAAGAAGTCACGGCGTTGCGTCGTGAAATTCGGGAGATGCAGCGGCAGATGCGTGATGAGATTCGGGTGCTTCAGGCCCGGATCGCCCGCGACGAGGGAAGGGCGACGCCGGTTACGGCCGGCCATGCCGCCGTGGGGGCGCCGCATGTGGTGCACGCGCATCGCTGGGCCGGAGGCCCGTTACCTGCGATCGGCGAGCCGCAGGGACCGGCGGCCACGCGGCGGCCCCGCACCGATGCCGAGACACGGCTGGTCACGCCGGAAGGACCGATTCCGTCCTGGGCGGAAATCCGGGCCGCCAGCGCGCGGGACGAGACCGTGCAGGTGGGCGGTATGCGGATCGGCTTTCCGGCAGGGCGGCCAACGATTTCGTCGCAGGATGGTGCCTACAGTTTTTCGATCGGCCTGACGGCGCAGGGGGATCTGGGCGGGTTTATCGGTGCCGGCCCGAAACGGGGCGAGGCGAACGGCAATTTCAATAAATTTACCCAGAATGCCCGGCGTCTGCGCATCTATTTCTCCTGGCGCTACAAGGATTGGGTGGCGAACGTCACGCCGGAATTCGGATCCAGTTCGGTGGATGGGTCGGTCAGCCTGTTCGAGGCCAACATGAACTATACCGGCCTGCATCATACGACGCTGACCGTCGGTTACTTCCAGCCGCGTATGGAAGAGGAAAGTGCCGAGCGGGCATCGTCGTTCGAATTTCTTGAACGCCCGACCATCGTCGATCTGGTGCGCAACCTGGCGGGGGGCGTTGCGCGCTTCAGCGTCGGTGGCGAGCATTATGAAAATCGCTGGCAGGCGGCGGCCTATTTCACCGGGCAGAAATTCGGCGACCGGAACAAGGATACGACGATTACCGACAGCCAGACCGGCGCGGTGGCCCGTATCGTCGGCCGGCCTTATGTCAGCAAGGATATCGACGTCCATGTCGGCGCGGGTGCGACCAGTGCCTTCAAGGTCAATCAGAATGCGAATGGCCGCAATTATACCTTCAGTGACAATATGGAGGTGCCGCTGGGCGAGACTTCGCTGCTGACATCGGGAGCGTTGACCAATGTGTCCCAGATATGGGCGGCGGGACCGCAACTGGCCTTTCGCTGGCGGAATTTCCTGCTGAAGGGCGAGTATTACCATGTCGGTGTGGAGCGCGGACACAATGCCGGGGCGACGCCGCTGCCGTCGCTGAATTTCGATGGATGGTATGTCGCCGCCAACTATACGCTGCTGGGTCGGGGGCGTGCATACAATGTCAAGAGCGGTGCGTTTACCACGCCCGGCGTCGAGCATGATTTCGACCCGGCGCGGGGGGAATGGGGGGCGCTGGAACTCAGCGGCCGCTGGAGCGTGACGGATCTGTCCGATGTGGCCAACCAGGGCGGCACGGGCGTCAACGGCGACCAGCAGACGGTATGGGCTGGCGGCCTGAACTGGTACCCGAACCAGCATTTCAAGTTCATGCTGGATTTCGACCATTTCATCGTGACCCGGTCGAAGGGTGTCTCGGGTGGCGTGGATCTGCTGGGGCGGACGGGCAATGCCGTCGCCGGGCGCGTGCAGGCCACGTTCTGAACCGGTCTTCCCTGCATATCTCGATATTTCATCGGCAACTGTCATCGGAATGAGAAACGATATGAAAAACGGTTTCACGGTGCCGTCGCGGCGCGGGTTTCTGGCCGGAACGGCTGCCGCCGCCACAGCCTTCGCCATCGGGGCGCGGCCGCGTCCGGCGGCTGCAGCGACCCGGTTGCTGAATGTGTCGTATGATCCGACGCGCGAGCTTTATGCCGATGCCGGGCGGGCCTTCGCCGCCTTCTGGGCGAAGGCACATGGGGGCGATCAGGTGGTGGTGACGTCCTCGCACGGTGGGTCGGGCGCGCAGGCGCGCTCGGTGCTGGAAGGAGCGCCGGCTGATGTGGTGACGCTGGGGCTGGCTTATGACATCGACATTCTGGCCCAGCATGGCCTGCTGGCGGCGGACTGGCAGACGCGGCTGCCGCATAACTCCACGCCGTACACCAGCACGATCGTGTTCCTGGTGCGCAAGGGCAACCCCAAGGGCATCCATGACTGGCCCGATCTGCTACGGGACGGCGTGCAGGTGATTACGCCCAATCCCAAGACCTCGGGCGGCGCGCGCTGGAACTACCTGGCCGCCTGGGGGTGGGCGCTGCGCCAGCCCGGCGGGTCCGAAGCAACCGCGACCGCGTATCTGAAATCGCTGTTCGCCCATGTGCCGGTGTTGGATACCGGGGCACGCGGCGCCACCAACAGTTTCGTGCAGCGCGGGCTGGGCGACGTGCTGATCGCCTGGGAGGACGAGGCGCTGCTGGCGGCGCGTGACCTGGGACCGGACAAGTTCGATATCGTGGTGCCGCCGGTGACGATCCTGGCAGAGCCGCCTGTGGCGGTGGTGGACAAGAACGTGCAGGCGCATGGCACGGCGGAGGTCGCGAAGGGTTTCCTCGATTTCCTGTTCACGCCCGAGGGGCAGCGGATCGGGGCGAAGCATTATTTCCGGCCGGTCGACCCGGCGATCGTGGCGGAAACGGCATCGGTCTTCCCGAAGACGACAACATTCGATGTCGCGAGTCTGGGGGGATGGACTAAGGTCCAGAAGACGCATTTCGCCGATGGCGGTGTGTTCGACCAGATTTACAGCCGATAACGGATTCTTTCATGGTGTTTTGCCTGCGGCGGCGCGATGGGCTGCCGGGCCTTTCCATATCCATTGCCTTTACGCTGGTTTGGATCGGCCTGATTGTCGTGCTGCCGCTGACGGCCCTGGTGTTGCGCCCCTGGCAGGATGGCGGTGCGGTGATGCTGCGGGTACTGCATGACGGGCGCATGTATGCGGCGCTGCGCGTCAGTTTCAGCTGTGCCGCGCTGGCGGCGTTGATCGACGTGCCCTTGGGCCTGCTGCTGGCGTGGGCTCTGGTGCGGGCGCGCCTGCCGGGCCGACGGGCGGTCGATGCGCTGATCGACCTGCCCTTTGCCCTGCCGACCGCGGTGACGGGTATTACGCTGGCGACTCTCTATGGACCCACTGGGTGGATCGGTGCGCTGCTGGCCCGTGCCGGCATCCGCGTGGCCTACACGCCTGCCGGGATCGTGGTGGCGCTGATGTTCGTCGGCCTGCCCTTTATCGTGCGGGCGGTGGAGCCGGTGCTGCGGGGGCTGCCGCCGGAGTTGGAGGAAGCGGGGCTGCTGCTGGGGGCGAGCCCGTGGCAGAATTTTCGCCGGGTGATCCTGCCGCCCTTGCTGCCGCCGCTGGTGGCGGGATTCAGCCTGGCGTTCGCGCGCTGTATCGGCGAGTACGGGTCGGTGATCTTCATTGCCGGCAACCAGCCGTTCCATAGCGAGATCGCGCCGCTGCTGATCGTGGTGCGGTTGCAGGAATTTGACTATGAGGGCGCCACCGCCATTGCGCTGATCCTGCTGCTGAGTGCGCTGATATGCATGACCGGGGTTGCCGCGCTGCGCCGCCGCGTGTCGCGCGGGCTGGTGGCGCGGGGGGCGGCGTGATGGGCGGACCCTCGCGTGGTGGCAATGCGGTGCTGGTCGCCTGTACCTATCTGACGGTGCTGGCCGTGCTGGTGCTGCCGGTACTGCTGGTGATGGTGGAGGCCCTGCGCGCGGGGCTGGGGGCTGCGTGGCGCAGCCTGCTGGACCCGGATGCACTGTCCGCGATCCGCCTGACGCTGGAGGTGACGCTGGTCGCTGTGATCGTCAACACCGTCGGCGGGGTCATGGCGGCGTGGCTGGTGACGAAATATCGGTTTCGCGGGCGGGCGGCCCTGGTCGCGCTGATCGAACTGCCGATCAGTGTTTCGCCGGTGATTGCGGGGCTGGTCTGGCTGCTGCTGTTCGGACGGCAGGGCTGGTGGGGTGACTGGCTGGACCGACACCATATCCAGATCGCGTTTGCCACGCCGGGTATTCTGCTGGCGACGCTCTTCGTCACCTTTCCATATGTCGCGCGGACGCTGATGCCGTTGATGGAACAGCAGGGGCGTGAGGCGGAGGAAGCGGCATTTCTGCTCGGAGCCGGGTTCTGGCGGACATTGTGGCGGGTGACGTTGCCGGATGCGCGCTGGGCGCTGCTGTCGGGCATTCTGCTGACGACGGCACGGGCGATCGGGGAGTTCGGTGCGGTGTCGGTCGTCTCGGGCCATATCCCGGGGCTGACCGAAACCATGCCGCTGCATATCGAGACACTCTATAATGGCTACCAGACGGTCGCCGCCTTCGCCATGGCGGCGCTGCTGGCGCTGATCGCCATGGCCACCGTTCTGCTGCGGTCGTTTCTCGAGCATGATTTCAGGAAGGCGTCGTCATGAGCGTCCAGATCCAGTCCCTGACGCGGCATGCGCCGAATGCGTCGCGCAAGATGCTCGACGATGTGTCGCTGAGCATCGAGGACGGGGCGTTCGTCGCGCTGGTCGGGCCGTCCGGCGCCGGCAAGACCACGCTGCTGCGGACGATCGCGGGGCTGGATGGGCCTTACGAAGGAACGGTGCTGGTCGATGGCCGGACGCTGGCGGGGCGGCCGATGCGGGAGCGGCGGATCGGCTTCGTGTTCCAGAATTACGCGCTGTTCCGCCATATGACGGTGGCGCGCAATATTGCCTTCGGGCTGGATGTGCTGCCACGCAGGGAACGCCCGGATCGGGGGGCGATTGCCGGTCGGGTGGCCGAATTGCTGGAGTTGATCCAGTTGCCGATGCTGGGGGATGCCTATCCGGACCAGTTGTCCGGCGGCCAGCGGCAGCGGGTGGCGCTGGCGCGTGCATTGGCGACGAAACCGGGGCTGCTGCTGCTTGACGAGCCGTTCGGTGCGCTGGACCCGATCGTGCGGCGGCAGATCCGCCGCTGGCTGCGCGGGCTGCACGATCAGCTTGGACTGACGACGGTGCTGGTGACCCATGACCATGACGAGGCACTGGAGGTGGCTGACCGGCTGGTGGTGATGCAGAATGGCCGTATCGTGCAGGAGGCGCCGGCCGAGATGCTGGATACTGCGCCAGCTACGCCGTTCGTGATGGAGTTTCTGGGCGAGGCGCTGGAATTCAGCGGTCGGATTGTCGATGGATGGTTCCTGCCGGACGATAGTAATGTGCTGTCTTTTCATGTCGGTGGCGGTGTGGATGACGGGCTGGTTACTGCGCTTCTGCGCCCGTATGAGACTCGTCTGGTCGCCGGCGAGGGGAGAGGGCGCGCCATACCGCTGGCGGGCGGGTCGGGTGGTCTGCGGCGCCTGAAGGTCGAACTGGGAACTCGGGAGGTTGAGATCCTGCTGGTTACGGATCAAGTCGGGCTGTTCGGGAGGGATCATGTGGCGCTGGACATTGGCCGTGCACGTCTGTTTCGAGACGATAGGGCTTTGCAGCATATTTCACTCCGTCCTCCGGAACCTGGGCACGGCAAACAACGCCACAACGGTACAGTGACGGATTCCGTCTGAATACCAACCGACGGCCGCCTGCTGTCATGGGGCGGGCCGTCGGGAGCCTTATCCAGCCAGTCCGGCGGGACCAGGCAGGATGGCGTTGTGGCCGGAGGGATTGAGCTGAGGTAAGCGATCAGAGTTGAGCAAGGTCAGAAGGAAGCGTTGATCCGGCCGTAATAATAGCCGCCTTGGATGCCCAGGCTGGATGATGTGAAATCATACAGTTTTCCGCCATAAATGCTGAGATCCTTGGGAAGTCTGCGAGGGCGAATATTGAAGACATTGTTGGCACCTACAGCGAAAGTCCAATGTCTGTTCATTCGGTAATTGACCTCGATATCTGTCAGCCATGCGGGCGTGTTTACAAAGCGTCCCCAGCATACGTTCGAGTAGCGCAGTTGGGCACCATTGCACGTCAGGCCGGCCGGCGTGGCATCCTGGTATGTGAGCATGGAAACCGTTTCGCCGTAACGTGTTTGGCGAACGTTAATGCCCCAGTTGCCTATGGACCAGTAAGCGTTGAGGATGATCTTGCTCTGCGGGGAGCCAGTCGTCAGATAGGAAACCGTTTGTTCGTTCAATAGCGGCTGACCATTGGCGTTGGTCGCTATATGAGACATGCGGGTACGGTTAATGTTCAGCGACAGGGATAGATTGACCGTACCGTATTGTTTTAACTTGAGGAGGTAGTCGGAGGCGATATCTACCCCTTGGGTGCGGGTGTTGCCGACATTTGCGAAGTAGTTGGCAACGATATTGGAAGGGTTAATACCCGACGGAATTGAAATGCCGCTCAATTCGATCGCCTGGCGTGCCAGGTCGCCATAGGTCGATCCACCCCCGAAGATGCGGTCGCGGATATTGATCTGATAGACGTCGGCCGATACGTGCCATCCGTCGATCGGCTCCAAGATGATCCCCCCCTCGACGTTTGTTGATCGCTCGGGTTTGAGCTGAGAGGCACCAAGCAGACGGCCGCCTGCGCTGGTCGTCGCCAAAAGGCCGGTTGCGCCGGTCGGGGATGAGATCAGGGAACTGTAATGTTCTTCGGACAGCGTGGGAGCGCGGAAGCCGTTGCTGATTGTGGCACGCACGGCAATGCGTTTGCTGAAATCGTATCGGGACGATATCTTGCCATTCTCGGTATTTCCAGCGTCCGTATAATGTTCGAAGCGGCCAGCGAAATCGAGATCCCAATGCTTGAGAGGATGAAAGTCGCCATCCAGATAACCGGCCCAGACGTCGCGATCCCAGGTGCCTGCACTTTCCGGCCGTATGCCGCCATAGGCCTGGGTTCCGCCATAGAGATATGAGGCGGGTTCACCGGCCGTTATATTGTAGGTTTCCAGACGGTGTTCGGCCCCGAGTGCTAATGTCATCGGAACGCGGTGAAGAATATTGATGTTCCGACGCAGATCGAGGTTATTCGTCCATTGGGCCATGCGATAGGATTCGGCACGGACGGTCGTCGGACTGTATCCGGTGATGGAATATAGGTTGGTGTTGAAGGAATTCTTGACGCCGATGTCGTCCTCGTCCGCGCCATAGGTCGTGCTGAGATCAAAGTCAAAGCCGAGAAGGTGATGTCCCTTTACCCCCAAAGTCGCGGCGTAATCGTTTTCCTCGATCGTGAGAAGGGGGGTGAAGCCGTAAGGGTAGGCTGACGGTGCTATCGTCGGTAGACGATATATTTGGTTGGATTCCGAGTGTCTGTGGCCGTAGGTGATCAGGCCGTAGCCCTCGATATTTTCAGAAAATGGTTTCCCGAACTCGATTCCGAGATTTTCTCTCGTTTCCTCCGGAGTGCTTGTCTGCACGTTCGAGTGCTGCGGAACCTTGAGTCCCAGATATTCGGAATTGCCCGGCGTCAGGCGCAGATCGGAGGCAGTCGCGACCATATGGTCGGTATGGTAGACCTGCCCACTCATATGGACGTAACCGTCACCAAGAAAGCTCCAGCCACCGTCGATATTCGTCTGATATTGCCAGCCATTGCCAGTATAGGCATTCGCACCGGTCTGCGCAGACATGTTCAATCCGCTAGGAGTTTTTTTCAGAATGATATTGATGACACCGGCTATGGCGTCGGAACCATACATGGCGGCTGCGCCATCACGCAGAATCTCGATATGATCGATGGCGTTTGAGGGAATCATGTTGAGGTCGACGGGAGTCGAGCCTTGGCTGGGCCCCTGGTCGGCATATATGTTGCCGGTGGTGTGTCGTCTTTTTCCGTCGACCAATACCAGGACTTCGTTGGGATTGAGGCCGCGCATTCTGAGGGAAGCCGTGAGAGCGCCGGCCGTGATCCCTACAGCCTGAATATTGAGAGAGGGGTCGAGCCTTGTCAGTGACTGCGCGAGATTGACTTCGCCTGAGCGGCGCAAGGTGGCCGCATTGATTACCGTGATGGGGGCGGTCGAATCGCGCGCGCGGCGATTGTAGGCGTGCGTACCGGTCACAATGACGGCTTCATTGGCGGAAACCGGTCCCTGCGGTACTGCACTTGTCTGTCGAGGTGGGGAAGAAGATGCGCTGGCCCCCTGTTGAGGCACATTATTACCTGGAATCTTTTTCGTTCCGTATTTGGAACTATTTAAGTGGTCTGCACCATCGCTTTTCGACGCATTCTTGTTGGAAAGGGGCGCTGATACGGTTGATGATGCCGCGTGTGCGGCACCAATGGTCAGAATTGTTGTCGCGAGTAAAAGGTGAATGCTGCGGAAGTGGCGGCGCATGGCTTCTGTCTCTCCTAAATATGTGTGTTAAGAGATTATCTAATTAAATAAGTGGGTTAGATCGCTGCGATCAGCCCGCCGTCCACGCGGACAAGGCTGCCTGTGATGTAGCTGGCTCGCCTGCTCGCGAGGAAAGTGAGCGTTTCCGCAAATTCAGCCGGGTCGCCATAGCGTTGCATGGGAATGGCGCTGCGTGAGGCTTGGGCGATCTGCTCGGGGGTAAGTCCTCTCCGTTTGGCAGCCGCCGCATCGAGTTCGTCGACGCGTTCGGTATGGATGCGGCCGGGCACCACCGAGTTGACCGTAACGCCGTCCGCCGCGACTTCCGCCGCCAAAGTCTTGGCCCATCCAACGATGGCGGGGCGGAGCATGTTCGAGAGACCCAGATTGGCGATGGGTTGAAGGACACCCGACGAGACGATATTGAGGATTCTGCCGAATCCACGCTCGCGCATGCCGGGAAGATATTTGCTGGCGATCGCGACGGGGACGCGAACCATTGTATCGAAGTGGCGCCCAAGAGTGGCGATGTCGACGGCAGCGATCGGACCAGGCGGCGGGCCGCCACAATTCGTGATGACGATATCGACTGAGTCAATCGAGGACAGGGCCGCAGCGACGTTTTCAAGATTCTGAAAATCCGCGACGCAGAGGGATGCGCTGCCGCCACTGGTGCGTATGGCATCGCACGCCGCCTGCAGGGTCTCTTTCTTTCGCCCGGTTAGGATCACATGTGCGCCTTCGCGGGCAAGCGCTTCAGCGCACGCTTTTCCAAGACCGCGACTGGAACCCATGACCAGGGCAGTTCGTCCTTCAAGTTCGAGGTTCATTCGAATACCTTTTCAATCTTCCGATATTCTGCGCCGCTTTCAGGCAACTTCGAATTCGAGTTGTAACGTTCTGACTTCGTGACGTCCTGACATGCACATAATCCATTATCGAAATAAAAATCCAGCCCAGATTGATCTAAATGACAAAATAAATACAATGCGTGACGGAAAGCGGGGGCATCGGCGCGCCCCGAGCCGTTTCATTGGCTCGTGATGTGGGATTAATGCATTGAATAATAATAATTTGTCTGAGATTTCCGCTGCGGCGACCCGTTCTGGGCGTCTCTCTGACCGGATGTCGCGCGTTGGGGCGTCGCCGACGGCTGCGGTTTCGGACCGGGTGCGTGCGGCCGCGGCGCAGGGAATCGCCATCACCAATCTGGGCGAGGGAGAGCTGGATTTCGCGACGCCAGCGCATGTCGTGATGGCGGGGAAGTGCGCGATCGACCGTGGAGAGACGAAATATACCGCAGTTTCCGGAACGGTGTCCTTGAAGGAAGCGATTCGGAAAAAATTCGAACGCGACAACGGCATTTCGTTCCGGAATGCGGAGATTATCGCGGGGAATGGTGCCAAGCAGCTTATTTTCAATGCATTTCTGGCGACGCTCGATGATGGTGACGAGGTGATCCTGCCTGCGCCGTATTGGGTGTCGTATCCCGATATGATCCGCCTGACCGGGGGGCGGCCGGTTGCGGTGGGTACGACCATGGCGTCGGGATGGAAATTACAGCCCGAAACGTTGCGATCTGCCATTACGCCGCGTACGCGCTGGTTGGTGCTCAATTCCCCCGGCAACCCGACGGGGGCGGTGTACACAGCCGCGGAGCTGCGTGCGTTGCTGGAGGTCCTGGACGGGTTTCCCGATATTCTCGTGCTGGCGGATGATATTTACGAGCCGCTGCGCTATGGGGTGCCATTCTCCACGCCGCTGCAGGTAAGGCCGGACATGCGTGAGCGTGTTCTGACGGTCAATGGCGTGTCGAAAAGCCATGCCATGACGGGGTGGCGGCTGGGCTATGCAGCGGGGCCGGAATGGCTGGTGCGGGCGATGGATATTCTGCAGTCGCAGAGCACGTCGAACCCCAGCAGTATCAGCCAGGGCGCGGCTATTGCGGCACTTGTCGAGCCGCCTGTCTTTCTGGAGGGGTGGCTGGAAACGCTGGCAGCCCGCCGGGCGATCGTCATGGATATGGTCGCACGGATTCCGGGCCTGCGTGCCTGGCGGCCGGAGGGTGCTTTTTATGTCTTTATCGACGTGAGGGAGTGGCTGGCTGGCTCGGGGCAGCCGCTGGGCATTGTCGATGATGTCGGCATGGCGGCATGGCTGATCGGGTCCGCACGGGCGGCACTGGTGCCGGGGACGGCGTTCGGGGCACCGGGGCATCTGCGACTGGCCTTTGCCATCGAGACCGATACGCTGCGGGCGACCTGCGAGCGCATCGTCGCGGCGTGCATCCCCGTCTGACGGGCCCCGTTGCCGGCGGACGCCGTTTGGCAATGCATACCGGCATGCTTATGATAGCATGTCGGGCGTCGCCTCTCCGACATGTCGCATTGCAGGAATGACAGTGAATACGAGTGCCTTGCTCCCCGTGCGGTCGAGTGTCCATCGGCAATATACGATAGCCAACGCGATCGTCGACCTTCTGAGACGGGAGCGGGCGGAGCGGGGATACCATCTGCGCGAGCAATGGCTGAGTGATCAACTGGGCCTTTCGCGTACGCCGGTGCGGTCCGCATTGCAGATCCTGGCGTCGCGCGGGATTGTCCAGGCGCGGCGCAACCAGGGATATTTCCTGGAAATGGCGCTGGATTCGATCAACGAGATCGCGCTGTCGCCTCCTCCGACGCCTGACCAGGATCTTTATATCCGTCTGGTCCGGGATCGGCTGGCCGGGCGGATTACCAACGACTTCACGCAGAGAGACCTTGCCGCGCTTTACAAGGCTGACCGGACCGTGATGCTCCAGACGCTTCGGCGACTGACGGATGACGGGTTGCTGCAATCGAACGGGGCGCGGAACTGGTCGTTCGTGCAGGCACTGGATAACGGGGCGGCCCTTGAAGAAAGCTTCCAGTTTCGTCGCATGTTCGAGCCCCAGGCGATTCTTCTACCCGGTTTCCGGGTCGATCATGCGCAACTGGAGCTGAGCATCCAGCAGCATCGACAGATTGCGTGCGCCGATGTCGATGCGCTGGAGCCTCGGGTCCTGTTCGAAGCGGACAGTCGTTTTCATGAGATGGTTGCGGAGTTTTCTCATAACACTTTCGTCGTCCAGGCGATGCGACAGCAGAGCCGTCTGCGTCGGCTGCTGGAGTTCGGCGGTTACTCGAACCGCGCGCGTGTGCATCTTTGGTGCGAGGAGCATCTGGCCGTCATGGCGGCGTTAGGTGAGGGGAAATTGCAACGCGCCTCCATTCTTATGTCGTTGCATCTCGATCAGGCCCTCAGTGCGGCCCATGTGCTGATCGATATCCCAAACGCCTGATTTTCTTATACTTTAGAGACAATTTTCCGACTTCGGCAAGCAGGGTACGGGGTGAGGGACGCCTTCTCATTTCGTGCTTGACATGATCGTGCGAAAGGAGTTGTCTTAATTTATAAAAAAAAGACAATCCTGCACGTATCCAAACGCTCTGGAATCTCATGTCGCTGCGTGACCTCAGGTCTTTTGTTTTGCCTCTTCTGTTGTTCGGTGCGATCCTGCCCGCGCGGGCTGAAGGTCTGGCTGTGGCCGGGAAGCTGACCTACGGGACGGCTGCGACGTTTGCGCCGTTCGAGTTCGTGCAGAATGGAACGCTGACGGGGTTCGACATCGACCTTGCCCAGGTCGTGGCCGGAAAGATGGGGGTGCAGGCCGACGCTGTAAACATGGAGTTCGGTGGCCTTATCCCGGCATTGCAGGGCGGTCGGATCGATCTGATCAATTCCGCCATGTATCTGAGCCCCGAGCGGGAGCAGGCGGTGGAATTCGTTCCGTACATGACCATCGACAACATGGTGCTGGTCCGGGCGGAGGGGATATCGGCGATTACCGGTTATGATCTGAGCCTTTGCGGAAAACGTATTGCGGTCACGCTTGGCGGGATCGAGGAACGCGATGCTCATGTCGCGGATCGCACATGCCGCGACGCGGGGCGGCCGCCCCTGACGGTGCTGGCCTATCCCACTGCGCAGGATACGGCCCTGAATCTGTTGCAGGGGCGTGCCGACGGTGCGTTTACGTCGCGCTTCGGAGCCGCGGTGCTGGAGGCGCAGGTACCGGGCGGATATCGCGTCGTCGGTACACCGTTCGGAGAGAACGCCCGGATCGGGTTCGCCATTCGCAAGGGGGATGGCGAACTCCATGCCCGCCTGCAGCAGACATTGGACAGGCTGCATGCCGACGGCACGTTCGACCGCCTGTTGCGCAAGTGGCATCTGGAGGCCGACCGGTTGCCCGGCGGGACGGGGGAGGCTGCCAGGGTGGTCCACCCGGTGTGGGATGGGCTTGCCTATATCGGTGACTTTGTCGTCTCCGCGCCCTTCCTGCGCGGTGCGGGCATGACGATGCTCCTGACCGTCGCCTCGCTGGTGCTGGGCAGTTTCGTCGGGGTGCTGGCGGCACTGGGGCAACTCGGGCAGGCCGGTCGTTTCCTGCGTGGGCCGATCTTTCTGTATTTGTGGCTGTTCCGGGGTACGCCGGTGCTGTTGCAAATCGTCTTCGTGTACAATGTGTTGCCTCTGCTGGGCGTGCGCCTGCCGGCGTTGACCAGCGCCATCGTCGCGCTGTCGCTCAACGAAGGTGCCTATATGGCTGAAATCGTGCGCTCGGGCCTGGATGCCGTGCGACCGGGTCAGCGGCAGGCTGCGCTGGCGCTAGGCATGTCGCCGGTATCGGTGTTTCGTCATGTCGTGGCGCCGCAGGCATTTCGGGTCGTGTTGCCCATGCTGGGCAACCAGGTCATCGGGATGTTGAAGACCAGTTCTCTCGTCTCGGTCATTGCCGTGCAGGAACTTCTGCTGGTCGCGGACCAGACTGCCAGCGCCAATTTCCGTTATCTGGAAGCGTTGAGCGCCGCCGCGCTGTATTATCTGGCGTTCACGACCCTGTTCATGCTGCTTCAATACAGGTTGGAGCGATATTTCTCGCCCCGCCGCAGGAGCGATAACGGACGGGGATGGCTGCGTCATCTTCTGCCGGCCGGGGGGGATGTGCGATGAGCGGATCGGCACCCGTACTGTCGCTGCGCGGCCTCTGCCTGACGATCGGGACCCATCGGATTCTGCACGATTGCACGCTGGATCTGGCAGAAGGGGAAACCGTGGTCATTCTCGGGCCATCGGGCTCGGGCAAGTCCACGCTGATGCGATGCCTGAACCTGCTGCTCCGTGCCGATAGCGGGCAGATCCTCTTTCGGGGACGAGACCTGATGGCTCGGCATGTGTCGGCCACCGAGGTCCGGCGGATGATCGGCATGGTCTTTCAGGATTATTGCCTGTTCGAACATCTCGATGTACGCGCCAATCTTCTGCTGGCGCCCCGGACAGCCGGGGCTGGGTTTCTGGCGGATGCCGATGTGCGGGCAATGAATCTGCTGGCGGCTGTCGGACTGGCGGACAAGGCGGACCGCTATCCGCATGAACTGTCGGGTGGCCAGCAGCAGCGTGTCGCGATTGCGCGCGCGTTGGTCATGCAGCCCGAACTGATGCTGTTCGACGAACCGACATCAGCTCTCGATCCGGAATCGATCGAGGCGCTTCAGGCACTTTTCCGGTCCGATGCCCTGGTCGGAATGACCAAGATCATCGTGACGCACGACATTGCCTTCGCCAGCAAGGTCGCGGATCGCATCGTCTTCATGGAAGGCGGGGAAATCGTGGCCGAGGCTGCCGCCGGCCAGGCTTTCTCCGTGGATGCCAGTCCCCGCCTGCGCCGGTTCCTGACGCATGCGATGCCCCATGCGGGTGCATTTTCTTCTTCAACCGATCTGTAGATGGTTTTTTACGATGAGCTGTAGTCCGGATATCAACAGGCTGGTTTCCGATCTGGCGGAAATGATCGCCATGCCGAGCGAGAATCCGCCTGGACATGAGACGGAAGTGGCGCGTTTCGTCGCACGGGAACTGGAGCCGCTGGGCTTCGAAATCGCCATTGCCGAATATGCGCCAGATCGGCCCAATATTTCCGCCACCTTGCGCAATGGCCCTGGCCCCGTCTTCGCCTTCAACACGCATATGGACACCGTGCCCGTCGGATCGGGGTGGACGCATGAGGCGCTGCGCATGACGCGCGAGGGCGAGCGGCTGTATGGGCGTGGCGCATGCGACTGCAAGGGCTCGCTGGCCTCCATGCTGGAGGCCGCGCGTATTCTTGCGACCTCGCGCGCGGCGTGGTCTGGCACGCTGATTGCCGTTTTCGTGGCGGACGAGGAGGTTTCCAGCCAGGGAGCGCGCTTTTATACCCGCGACTGTCCGGCGATCGATTTTGCGATTATCGGCGAGCCGACCTCGAATGCCGTCTTTACGGCGCACAAGGGAAGCCTGCGCCCGATCGTGCTGGTCGAGGGTGTGACCGCCCATTCGGGCACACCGGAACTGGGCCGGAACGCGATTTATGACGCGGGGCGGTTGATGGCACGGATCGAAGCGCATCATGGCGGGGTGATCCGCCATATCACGCATCCATTGGTCGGCAATGCCAGCCTGTGTGTGACGCGCATCGGCGGCGGCAAGGCCGACAATGTGGTGCCGGACGCCTGTGAATTGCTGCTGGACCGCCGCCTGGTGCCGGGCGAGGACGAAGAGGCAGCCAAGACCGATATCCTGGCCCTGCTGGAGCGTGCCCGGCAGGAAGAGGGTATCGTGGCGAAGGTGATCGGTTACAAGCCGACCACGGGGGGCGCGACGCAGACCGCGCCCGACGCGCCCCTGAGCGTGGCCGCTCTGGCCGCGGCGTCGGCGGCGGATATTGCCCGGCCGGGGCCGTTCGGCTTTCAGGGTGCATGCGATCTCGTGCATTTTCGCGAGGCTGGCGCATCAGGCGTGGTGATCGGTCCGGGCGACCTGGCCAATGCGCACAAGCCCGACGAGTTCGTGACCATCGGTGAACTGGCCGATGCCACGTGCATTTATGTCGATATCGTCTGCCGTCTGATGCCGCCGGTGGTGAAGGGATGAGCCTGCGCGCCACCCTGCGACGCGCGCAACTGCACTATGCGGGTGGGATGGCGGTGCATACCGCGTCCTCCGGCGCGGTGCAGGCGCTGGACGCGCTGTATCTTCTGCTGGACGACGGCGTGCATCGGGGCGTCGGCGAAGTCCGGCTGAACATAGCCTATCTGACCGGTCTGGCGCCGCAGGAGGTGCTGGATGCGGCACGGCGCTTCGTATCGCAGAGCGACTGGCCCGAGGCGAGCGCGGATTTGCGGGCCTTTGTCGTGGGACTGCCTCTTTCGGTGCCGGCGCCCGTGCGGATGCTGGTCGATCTGGCCGTCCATGATCTTCTGGCCCGGCGCGAGGGCGTTCTGCTGGCCCACATGCTGGGTGGGACCGGGGTGGTTCGTTATCCGACCAATCAGACCCTGTTCTTCAGCGGTATGCCGACCTTTCAGCGTCGCTGCATTGCGTATGTAGCGCGGGGATTCACGCAACTGAAGATTCGCATCGGAGCGGATCTGGATGCCGATCTGGAACGGTTGCGCTGGTTGCGCGACCATTTCGGTACGGAGATTACGCTGTCGGCTGACGCGAACGGGCAGTGGGACGAGCCGGCGGCCCTGACTGCGCTGGACAGGTTGGCGGCGTTCCGTCTCGACTATGTCGAGCAGCCTGTCGCGGCAGGGGACTGGGCCATGCTGGAGCGTGTCGCGGCGCGCAGCCCAGTGCCGCTGATGCTGGATGAAAGCCTGGCCGACATGGCGGCCTGCCGCAGGCTGGCGGAGATGACACGCCCGCCCATGGCGCATCTGAAACTGGTCAAGCTGGGTGGGCTGGCCGCGCTGCTTTCGGCCGCGCGGATGCTCCAGGCTGCCGGTGTGACGCTGATGATCGGACAGATGAACGAAGGGGCGATTGCCACGGCGGCCGCGCTGCATGCCGCGTGCGTGCTCACCCCGCGCTTTGCGGAACTGTATGGCGCGGACGGTCTGGCGGACGATCCGGCTTCCGGCCTCGTCTACCAGGATGGTGCGGTGGGTCTGGCCGGGATGGAGCGGTCGGGCTTTGGCCTTGCGTTCGATGCGACCCTTACTCAACCCCAATTGTTCATGGAGACCTGCTGACATGATGGCAGCACAGGACGTCACGTCTGGAATGGAAGCGACGTTTACCCGGGACGAATTTACCGGACGGCAGGACCGGGCCCGAAAGGCCATGCAGAAGGCGGGCCTGGATGCCATGCTGGTGACCAGCCCGGAGAACATCTATTATCTGACGGGGCAGCAGACGCCGGGATATTATACGTTCCAGTGTCTGCTTCTGCCGGTTTCCGGCGAGCCGTCATTCGTCGTCAGGCAACTGGAATATTTCAATCTGGTCGCCAATACGTTCCTGACCGATATCCATCCTTTCGGCGATAGCGACGACCCGATGGCCGTGCTCAATGCGCTGCTCCAGCAGAAAGGATTGAAGGGCCGCAGGGTCGGTGTGGAGAAGAGCGGCTGGTTCTTTCCCGTAGCGGTCTATGACCGGATGGTTGCCGCCCTGGGGACGCTGCATGATGCAGGGGGCATTACCGAATCCCTGCGCGCGATCAAGTCGCCCGCCGAGATCGCGAAGCTGGCGCGTGCCGCGACTTATGTCGATGCGGGCATGAAAGCCGGCCTGGGCCAGGTACGGGCCGGTGGAACGGAAAACGATCTCGTCGCCGCCATGATGCATGACGCTATTGCCGCCGGTTCGGAATATATGGGGATGGAGCCTCTGGTTTCCGCAGGGCGGCGCAGCGGTGTGCCGCATGGCACGTGGCGCCGCGGGCCGATCGCGTCCGGTGACGGCGTCTTTCTGGAAATGGCGGCCTGTCATGACCGTTATCACGCGGCTCTCATGCGCACCGCATGGGTCGGGACGCCACCGGAGCAGGCGCGTGAAATGATGAAGGTCTGCCAGGACGCCCTGGCGGCGTCACTGGAGGCGATCCGTCCGGGAGTGACCTGCGAGACGCCGCATAATGTCTGCCAGCGCATTATCGATGCGGCAGGATATACGGAGAATTTCCGTAAACGTCTTGGGTACAGCGTGGGAATCTCGTTTGCCCCGGACTGGGGCGAGGGGGGTATCCTGAGCCTGAATGCCGGGGTTGAAACCGAGCTTGAACCCGGAATGGCTTTTCATCTTCCCCCGGCATTGCGGATCTACGGCCGTTTCACGGTCGGGGTCAGTGAAACGATCGTCGTGACGGAGACCGGCCATCGCGTGCTGGGAACGCTCGATCGCGGAATGGTGCTGCGTCCTGCGTGATCCCTTGCGGGTCCGATGCGCAAGTCGCCTTTGACCCGCGTTTTTTTCTTCTTTCAGGATAAATATATCAATGAAAACGCTCGAGGAGAGCCGTGCGCGCCTGCGCGGCCTGTTCAACATCACCATGACGCCGTTTACGGCCGACCATGCGATTGATTTTCCGGGGCTCGCGCGCAATGTCGAGCGCGTTCTGGACTTGGGATTCGATGGTCTGCTGATCGGCGGGACCTACGGCGAGTTTCCCGCGCTTTCCACGCAGGAGCGTGCGGATGTCTTCCGGCATGTGATGGATGTCGTGGGGGACAGGGTGCCGGTCATGCTGTGCGCGGCAGGGTCGGACCCGCGGGTGGTGCGGGAACTGACGGGCCTTGCCGGTGATCTTGGGGGTATTCCCATGGTGACGCCGCCTTTCGTTTCCGAGGTGACGGACGAGCAGATCGTGGCGTTCTTCCGTGAAATGGCGCCGCTGTCCCGAACCGGTATCCTGGTCTACAACGCGCCGGGGATCGGTATTACGCTTTCGCCTGCCACGCTGGAGCAGATCGCCGACCTGCCGGGAATGGTGGCGATCAAGCAGGGAGACCTGTCTCCTGCGGCAATCGATCGCATCGTGGGCCGGCTGAAGGACCGTATCCGCCTGTTCTGTGCTTCGGACCTGGCATTTCTGGGCCCGATGGCGGCAGGGTTCGACGGTATCAGCTCGACCAATAGTGGCGCGTTTCCGGAATTGCTCCTGCAGAGCTATCGCGCGATCGAGGCCGGGGACAGCGCTCTGGCGGGTCGGCTGCATCGGCTTTGGTACGAATTCCGTGCCCTTGCACGGCAATATGGCCAGCCTCAGACGGTGAAGGCGGCGATGACGATGCGTGGTTTTGACGGAGGGGCCGTCCGGCCGCCGTTGCAGGACCTGGACGCGCAGGAGAAAACGGCGCTCGCGTCTGTCCTGCGTGACATGGCACGGGACCCGGATTGTCGCCTGACACTGGCGGACTGAGTACGGTCCGGGTGGGGTAGGGTCGATAGAGTCTTTTCCGGAAGGGGGAGGGGATGATATGGCCCGGCCTCATGCCCTCTGAAGGAAACGCACCATGCCGCCGGAACTGATCGCGGTGCTGATCGCGGTCAGCGATGACCGGCCGATGGTGCTGACGCTGGACGGTGGTCGCCTGCTGCCGTCCGGACCGCTGGAGGCCGGCCATCGGTCGCTTCAGACCGGTTTGCGGCTGTGGGTTGAACACCAGACCGGTCATGCTCTGGGGCATGTCGAACAGTTATATACCTTTGCCGATGCGCCGGTGGATGGGGGACCTGACGAGCGGCGGGTCATGATTTCCTACCTGGCGCTGACCCGCATCCGCCGGGGGGAGCGTGGGTGGCGCGGCTGGTACGATTATTTCCCGTGGGAGGACCAGACCGCGCCCGAAGGGCGTGACCTGGTGGTGCGCATTGCGGGGCTGCTGGAGGGATGGGCCGGTCGTGCCCCGTCCGCCGCCAGGCAGGAGGCCCGGCGCCAGCGCGTGGCCCTGACCTTCGGGCTGGAAGGGTTGGGCTGGGACGACGAATTGGTGCTGCAACGCTACGAACTGCTGTGGGAAGCCGGACTGGTGCCGGAATCCGCTCCGTCGGGGGAGGCGGTGCTACCCGGCATGGGCATGGCGCGGGACGAGCGGCGGGTGCTGGCCACGGCGATGGCGCGCCTTCGGGCCAAGATCCGCTATCGGCCGGTGATCTACGAACTGATGCCCGACAGTTTCACGTTGCTGCATCTGCAACGCACGGTGGAAGCCGTGGCCGGCCAGCCGATGCACAAGCAGAATTTCCGCCGGCTGGTGGCCCAGCAGGGGCTGATCGAGGAAACGGGTGAGGTGGCGCCGGACACGCGGGGTCGACCGGCGCGGCTGTTCCGCTTCCGGCGTGAGGTGATCGGCGCGCGGCGGATTGCGGGGTCCAAGCTGCCGCTGGCGCGCGCTATCTGAGGGCGATGTTCACGGATATGTTTTCATAAGCCAATAAACTGGAACTGTGCCGTTTTTTTCGTGATGCGGAGCAGGCTGCTTGCCCTCATGGCTTGACGCGGCCTGTGGGCGGGTTGAACAGCACGAGTGCGACGTTATATAGCCGTATTATGCTCAACATGAGTATAAAGGTCGAAGGAGACCGTGATGTCCGAAACCCTTGCTGCTCCGTCTCAGCTCGACGCGCTTTATGATCGTGTCGCCCGCGTCGTCCCGCGTCTGGAGTGGGATCTGTTCGCCGACGATATCGCGGCCATCCTGGAGCTGAAGCGCCGGCGCAATGCGGTGATCCTGGCCCATAATTACCAGACGCCCGAGATCTTCCACTGCATTGCCGACATCCGGGGCGACAGTCTGGCGCTGGCGCGCGATGCGCAGGGGCTGGATGCCGAGGTGATCGTGATGGCCGGCGTGCATTTCATGGCCGAGACCGCCAAGCTGATGAACCCCGACCGCACGGTGCTGATGCCGTCGCTGGAGGCCGGGTGCTCGCTGGCCGATTCGATCACGGCCGAGGACGTGTGCGCCCTGCGCCGCGCGCATCCGGGCGTGCCGGTCGTGACCTATGTGAACAGCACGGCGGAGGTGAAGGCGGAAAGCGATATCTGCTGCACCTCGGCCAATGCGCGGCGGATTGTGGAAAGCCTGGGCGTGCCGCGGGTGATCATGATCCCCGACGAGTTTCTGGCCCAGAACGTGCAGCGCGAGACCGGCGTGGAGATCATCACCTGGCGCGGTCATTGCGAGGTGCACGAGCGTTTCACGCCGCAGGAAATCCGCACTTGGCGCGCCGACAATCCCGACGTGGCGGTGCTGGCGCATCCGGAATGCCCGCCTGCCGTGGTGGCGGAGGCCGATTTTTCGGGCTCGACCGCGGCGATGTCGGATTTCGTCTCCAGCGGTGCGCATCGCAAGGTGCTGCTGGTGACCGAATGTTCCATGAGCGACAATCTGGCCGCCACGCATCCTGACGTGGAGTTCGTCCGGCCGTGCAATCTGTGCCCGCACATGAAGCGCATTACGCTGCGGGCCATCCGCCATGCGCTGGAGACCATGAGCCACGAGGTGACGATCCCTGAGCATCTGGTGGCGGGCGGCCGTCGCGCGGTCGAACGGATGCTGGCGGCGTGACCGGTTTCGCCGCCCTGGCCGGGCAGCCGGTCATTGCCGGGGGCGGGCTGGCCGGTCTGGCGACCGCGCTGCTGATGGACCGGCCCTCCGTGCTGCTGTCGCCGGCCCCGCTGGGGCAGGATGCCGCCAGCGCGCTGGCGCAGGGCGGAATTGCGGCGGCGATCGGGGCGGATGATTCGGTTTCCCTGCATGTGGCGGACACGCTGGTGGCGGGGGCCGGGCTGTGCGTGCCGGACGCGGTTGCGGCGATTGTCGGGGCCGGGCCGGATGCGGTGGCGGGACTGCGATCGCTGGGCGTGCTGTTCGATCTGAGCGCCGACGGGGCGCCGGACCTGCATCTGGAAGCCGCGCATTCCCGCGCCCGCATTGCCCATGCGCTGGGGGATGGAACGGGGGCCGAGATCATGCGCGCGTTGGTGGCGCGAGTGCGGGCCACGCCGCGCATTACGGTAATGGAGGGTGCGCGCCTGCGGCGGTTGATTGTGCGTGACGGGCGGGTGGCCGGTGTAGAGATCGTGCGCGGTGGGGTGATGCTGACCCTGTCGACCGGTGCCTGCGTCATTGCCACCGGTGGGGTGGGGGCGCTGTTTCCCGCGACGACCAGCCCGGTGGGCGGGCAGGGGCTGGGACTGGCCTGCGCCGCGCGGGCCGGCGCGGTGTTGCGGGACATGGAGTTCGTCCAGTTTCATCCCACGGCGCTGGCCGATGGGCCGGCGGGGGCGCCGCGGGCGCTGGTCAGCGAGGCGGTGCGGGGGGCCGGGGCGGTTCTGGTGGACGAGACCGGCGCGCGCTTTACCGACGAGCTTGCACCGCGCGACGTGGTGGCGCGGGCGATCCAGGCGCATCTGACGGCCGGACATCAGGTGCTGCTGGATGCGCGGGCGGCGACGCATGGGGCGTTTGCGCAGCATTTTCCTGGCATCGCGCGGGCCTGCGCGGCGCGGGGGCTGGACCCCGACCGTCAGCCTCTGCCGGTGCGGCCGGCGGTGCATTATCATATGGGCGGGATCGAGACCGATCTGAACGGGCGAAGCACCGTGCCCGGCCTGTGGGCATGCGGCGAGGCGGCATCGACCGGGTTGCATGGTGCCAATCGGCTGGCCAGCAATTCGCTGCTGGAAGCCTTTGTCTGCGCGGGGTTCGTGGCGCGGGATCTCGATGCCGTGTCGTTGCCCGCGCCCGGCCCGGTCGGTGAACCGGTGCCGGATGAAGGGGACGGGGTGGGGCTGGCCGACATGCATGCCTGCCTTGGTCGCGCCGCCGGTATTTTGCGCGATGGGGCCGGGCTGGCGCGCGCCGCGCGGGCGCTGGTGCCCCATGTGGCCACCGATGATCGTGCGCTGGTGGGCGCGATGGTGTGTCTGGCGGCGCTGGAGCGGCGGGAAAGCCGGGGTGGCCATTATCGCACCGATTATCCGCTGACCGCCGCGACTGCCGTGCATTCGCGCCTGACGCTGGCGCGGACGTTGACCATGCTGGATGCGCTGTCGTCCGGCGCGCCTGTTTCCACTCCTGCCGATGGATTGACCGTGCCATGACCCCTTTGCCCGACCTGATGCTGGAACCGCTGGTGCGTGCGGGATTGCTGGAGGATCTCGGCTGCGGCGGCGACCTGACCACCGATGCGCTGGCCTTGCCCGGCCAGATGCTGCGCACGGCCCTGGTGGCGCGCCAGCCCGGCGTGGTGGCGGGGCTGGCGATGGCCCGGCTGGCCTTTACGCTGATGGACCCATCGGTGCGTTTCGAGGTCGAGCGGCCGGATGGCAGCGTGGTGGCGCCGGGGGACCGGATTGCGCGCGTAACCGGGCCGGCGCCGGCCATTCTGGGCGGCGAGCGGGTGGCGCTGAATTTTCTGTCGCATCTGTGCGGGATTGCCACCGCCACCGCCGGGATCGTGCGGGCCGTTGCGGGCACGAAGGCGCGGGTGTGCTGCACGCGCAAGACGCTGCCGGGGATGCGCGCGATCCAGAAATATGCCGTGCGGGCGGGTGGGGGGGCGAATCATCGTTTCCGCCTGGATGATGCGATCCTGATCAAGGACAATCATATTGCCCTGGCCGGCGGGGATGTGGCGCATGCGCTGGCGGCGGCGCGGGCGCGGGCGGGGCATCTGGTCAGTATCGAACTGGAAGTGGATACGCTCGACCAGTTGGCCCAGGCGCTGCGCGCGGAGGGAGCGGATGCCTTCCTGCTGGACAACATGACGCCCGACCAGTTGCGCGAGGCGGTGGCGATGGTGAACGGGCGTGCCGTGACCGAGGCCTCGGGCGGGATTACGCCCGATAGCGCGCCGGAGATCGCCGCGACGGGGGTGGATATCCTCTCGGTCGGGTGGCTGACTCATACGGTGCGGGCGTTGGATATCGGCCTGGATTATGAGGCGGCCGCCTGAAAATCGGGCTGGTGGCTCGACAGGCCGGCATATCCCTGTTCATCATGACCGGCAGGGCGCTCTGGTGCGTCCGCCGATGATGGAAGCCGCGCGATGTCCCTGCGTCCCGCCGTTCTGTTTGTCTGCACCGGCAATATCTGCCGTTCGCCGCTGGCGGAGGCCGCGTTTCGGGTCGCGGCCGGTCGTTATGGGCTGGAGGTGCTGGTCGATTCGGCCGGAACCGGCGACTGGCATAGGGGCGCTGCGCCCGATCGGCGGGCGCAGGCGGTGGCGCGGCGGCATGGGCTCGATATCGGCGATTATCGCGCGCGGATCGTCGGTGCGGACGATTACCGGATTTTTACCCATATCGTGGCCCTCGATCCGGGTCATCTGAAGATCCTGCGCGGTCGCAGGCCGATGGATTCGACGGCGGAGCTTTCGCTGCTGCTGGATCATGTGCCGGGGCGTGAGGGGCAGGGCGTGGCCGACCCGTATTACGGGGAGGCGCGGGCGTTCGACGTGACGTGGGACGATGTGCGGCAGGGAGCCGAAGCCCTGGCGCTGAAACTGGCCCGCGCAACGCAGGATTGACCGGCGAGGGAGACGCGCGATGACGCGAGTGGGGCTGATCGCCTGTCTGGGGGCCATGCTGGCACTGGTGATGCCGACCGTCGGGCGTACCGCGCCGCCGGTCGAGCGGCTGCGCCTGCCGGCGGGGTTTCATGTCTCGGTCTATACCGACCAGGTTCCTTCGGCGCGGGAAATGGCGGTGGGGGCGCGGGGCACGCTGTTCGTCGGCTCGATGACCGGCGGTGTGGTCTATGCGGTGACGGGCGGGCCTGAACGGGCGGCGCGGGTGCGGATCGTGGCGCGCGGCTTGACCATGCCGGTGGGCGTCGCGTTCCGCCATGGTGACCTGTATATTTCCGACGTGCGCGACATCGTGGTGCTGCGCGGGATCGAGGACCATCTGGACGACCCGCCGAAGCCCGAGGTCGCGGTCACGGACCTGCCGTGGCGGATGGGCGACCATGGCTGGAAATTCATCGCCTTCGGGCCGGACGGCAAGCTGTATGTGCCGATCGGGGCACCGTGCAATATCTGCGACGTCGGCCATCGTTTCGGCAAGCTGATGCGGATGAACCCGGATGGGTCCGGTCGCGAGGATCTTGCCTGGGGGCTGCGCAACAGTGTGGGGTTCGACTGGCAGCCGGGCAGCGGGGCGCTGTGGTTTACCGATAACGGGCGCGACCTGCTGGGGGATGATATGCCCAGTGACGAGCTGAACCGGCTGAACCGTCCTGGCGAGTCCTTTGGTTATCCGGTGTGCCATCAGGGCGATATTTTGGACCCGGTTTTCGGGCGCGGGCAGGATTGCCGCGATTTTACCCCGCCGGTGCTGAAGCTGGGCGCGCATGTCGCGGCGCTGGGGATGCGATTCTATCATGGCGGCATGTTCCCCGAATCCTATCGGGGGGCGGCACTGATTGCGGAACATGGGTCGTGGAACCGCAGCCGGCTGGCGGGCTATCGGGTCATGGCGGTGCGTTTTGGCCCAGAGGGCGGGGTGACGTCTTACACGCCGCTGCTGGACGGGTTTCAGGCCGATGAGACGCCCTGGGGACGTCCGGCGGATGTGCAGCCCCTGGCGGATGGCAGCGTGCTGGTGAGCGACGACCTGGCCGGTGCGATCTATCGCGTGACCTATAGCGCGCCATAGGCTGCGGCTTGCCTGCCGGCGTCGGGAGACTGGCGTCGCAGATCAAAGCGATGATGATTTGGGAAAGGGTGGCGCGAGTGACGGGGCTCGAACCCGCGACCTCCGGCGTGACAGGCCGGCGCTCTAACCAACTGAGCTACACCCGCATCGGCTTGGGGTTTGTGCCCCATGTCCGTGTGTGGAGGGCGAATTAACAAAGCCCGGCGATTCTGGCAACAGGCTACACGGAAAAAAATGACGGTCGGCGAAAAACCTGCCCGGCGCGGTGGGGCGCCGGGCGGGGGAAATTCAGTTCGCGCCGGCTTCGCCCAAGGCCTTGGCGGCATCGAGCGTGACGGCGATTCCGTGGACCGTGGCGGCGACCCGGACGGCCGTCTGGACCTGTTCGGCGGACAGGCCGCCCTCGCGTACCACGCGCTCGTGGCTTTCGACGCACATGCCGCAGCCATTGATGGCCGAGACGGCGAGCGACCAGAGTTCGAAATCCAGCTTCTCGATGCCGGGGCGGCCGATGACGTTCATCCGCAGGCGCGCGGGCATCTTGGCGTAATCGCCTTCGACCATATGCACGAAGCGGTAATAGATGTTGTTCATGCCCATGATCGCGGCGGCGGCCTTGGCGGCTTCGAGGGCTTCGGGCGAGAGGACCGATTTGTATTCGGCCACGATGGCGCGCGTGACGTCCTCGTTGCGCGCGGCGAGGGCGGAGGCCACGAAGGTTCCGGCCAGTTGCTGCGGCGTCAGGGTGATGTCGTTGGCCAGGGAGCTGAGATTGAGCTTCAGATCCTTCGCGTAATCGGGAAGGCGTTCCTTTAGCGATTCGATCGACATGGCGGCGTGACCTGCTGGGCGGAGGCGTCCGGGCGGCCATGCGGACGGTCGCGGGGAGGCTCCGGCGAATGAATAAAGGGAGACGGGCGTTTTCCGTCGTCGTTTATCGGCGCATCACCGTGTGGTGATCCGGCACCTCGTGGCGGGCGGGGCCCGCGTCCGCCTGTCCGGGCCCCGGACAGGCGGCGTGGTCCGGCCTGGTGGCTGGACCGTCCTGATCGGGAAAGGATCAGGGCTTCAGGAAGGCTTCGCCCTGCTTCCAGTTGCACGGGCACAGCTCGTCGCTCTGCAGCGCATCCAGGATACGCAGGACTTCCTGCGGGTTGCGGCCGACCGAGAGGTCGTTGACGCTGACGTGACGGATGATGCCTTCCGGGTCGACCAGGAAGGTCGCGCGGTTGGCGACACCGGCCGCCGGCGACAGGACGCCCAGGGCGGTCGACAGCTCGCGCTTGATGTCGGCCAGCATCGGGATCTGAAGGCCCTTGAGGTCTTCGTGATGCAGGCGCCAGTTCAGATGCACGAACTCGCTGTCGATCGAGACGCCGTAGACCACGGTGTCACGGTCCTTGAACTCGCCGGCCAGCTTGCCGAAAGCGACGATTTCGGTCGGGCAGACGAACGTGAAATCCTTCGGCCAGAAGAAGACGAGCTTCCACTTGCCTGCATCGGTCTTGTCCGAAATCTGGACGAAATCGCCCTTCAGCCCTTCCGGGCCGCCGGGGACGGCCGCGAGATCGAATTCCGGAAATTTATCGCCGACTGTCAGCATCGGTTTTGCTCCCTTGCATTAGGTGGTCGTGACCGTGGCCACAGAAGGCGGTCACGGCATGGGTTGTATCTATGGCTCCGAAGGCGATATCATGCCAATGAATAATTTATATCCAGATGATCGAGTGAGTCGATGACGCCTCTGCCTTCGGCCCAGCAACTGCGCTATCTGATCACTTTGGCTGAGATGCGGCATTTCGGCCGTGCGGCACAGGCCTGCGCGGTGACGCAATCCACGCTTTCGGCCGGTATCCTGGCGCTGGAACGGCAGTTGGACATTCAACTCCTGGACCGCAATGTGGGCAAGCGCGTGGTCTTTACGCCCATCGGCGACGAGGTGGCGGCGCGGGCGCGATTCGCGCTGGAGGCGCTGCAGGCCGTGCAGGACGTGGCCGATGCGTCGCGCGCGCCGATGACGGGTCTGCTGCGGCTGGGAGTGATTCCGACCATCGGGCCCTTCGTGCTGCCGGGGCTGGTGGCGCGGCTGCGCCGGCATTTTCCGCAGATCCGCCTGTCGGTGAACGAGGACCTGACCGGCAATGTTCTGGACAAGCTGGCCCTGGGCCGGCTGGACCTGGTGCTGCTGGCCATGCCCTGCCCATGCGAGGGGGCCGAAATGCTGCCCTTGTGGCGGGATGAATTCATGCTTGTCCTGCCGGCCAATCATCCGCTGACGGCGCTGGACTCGATTCCGGTGGAGCGTATTGCCGGCGAGCGGATGGTCCTGCTGGAAGACGGCCATTGCCTGCGTGACCAGACCCTGGCGCTGTGCCGGCAGGACCGGGGATGGACCAGCACCGAGGGCGAGGAGGAATTCGTCGTGACCTCGCTCTATACGCTGGTCGAGATGGTGGCGGATGGGCTGGGGATTGCGCTTTTGCCGCAACTGGCAGTGGAGTCGGGTATCCTGCGCGACCATCCGTTGGTGGTGCGACCGGTGACGGGGTGTCAGGCGTGGCGCACCATCGGGCTGGGCTGGCGTGCGCGCTCGCCGCGCGCAGGGGATTTCCGCCTGTTGGCCCCGCATGTTCGCCCACCGGCGCCGGATGCCTCGGTCGAGGGCTGAAAATACCGGCCGGAAGGGCCGAAAACGGGGGTGGATGGTTGACTCGGGGGCGCTCGACCGGTATTCGGCCCGTCTTCGCGGTTTACCGCCGCCAGTGAGGGTCGGGTCATGAAGATCAGAAACAGCCTGAAGTCGGCCAAGGTTCGTGACAAGGACTGCCGTGTGGTCCGTCGTCATGGCAAGGTCTATGTCATCAATAAGAAGAACCCCCGCATGAAGGCCCGTCAGGGCTGAATGTTGCGGGCGGCCTTGGCCGTTCCGTTCTTCTTTGGTGACGCGAAAACCCGTGCCTGCCCCTGGATTCCGGGTGGTTGGCGCGGGTTTTCGCGCGTACGTGTGCTGGCGGTGGCATGTTTGTGGCTGGGCTGTGCTGTGCCTGCGTGGGCCGATGCGCCTGCTGGGCGTGCCGCTCCGGCGCCTGCTTCTTCCGCTGGGGCGGGGCAAGAGACCCATCCCGACCCATCTGCGACTCCGGACCTGTCTGTTCTGACGGCTCAACTGGCGCGTGCGTCCTCCCGGGCTGCTGCGGCGGATCTGGAAGTTCGGCTGGAGCAGGCACGGCGACATGCACTTTCTCCCACCACCCGCCTGTTGCAACGCGGTGCCGTGGCGCATCTGGCCGAGGGCAAGGCGTTGAGTGCGGTCGAGGATCTGGACGATGCGCTGGTGTTGCAGCCGGATGTAGCGATCCTGTGGCGTGATCGGGCGCGGGCACGGCTGACGGCGCGCGACCTGACCGGGGCGATTGCCGACCTGGGTGTTGCTCTCCAGCGTGATGGGCAGGATGCGGTGGCGTGGCGGTTGCTGTCGGCGATCGAGGAACAGCGCGGCGACTGGCAGGCGGCCGAGCGGGCCTGGCAGCAGGTGATGGCACTCGACCCGATGGTGGAGGGCGGCCGCACCAAGGGTGAGCAATTGCACCTGAAGGCATTCGGCCGCCCGACCTGAGGGGCAGTGCTGCGGATATATGCCTCGCACATATGTCTGGGGCGTGGGTGTGAACTGCCCGCGTTGTGTGACGTAACTGTCGCGATTCCTGACATTTTATGGCATGCTGGCTGTATGAGTGATCAGGCCGTACGTGGAACGACGACGGGTGGGCGCCGGGCGGTCGGGCCGGTGCCGGATCGTGCGCTGCTGCGTGCGACCGCGCTGGCGCATCTGGCCCGCTTCGGCACGACCCGCGTCGGGTTGACGCAGGTGCTGGAACGCCGCGTGCAGCGCTGGGCGCGGCGGGCCGTCGAGGGCGGCGAACTCTCGGAAGAGGTGGAAAGCCGGGCGGCGCCGCTTGGGGCCGTGATCGCGCAGGTGGTGGCCGACATGGTGGAGCTGGGCGCGGTGGATGATGCGGCCTTTGCCGGGTCGCGCGCCCGGTCGCTGACGCGCTCCGGCCGGTCGCGCCGGGCGGTGCAGGCGCATCTGGCCGCGCGCGGGGTCGAGGCGGAAACGGTTGGAGCCGTGCTGGATGACGCGCTGGGCGAGCGCGGGCAGGATGGCCAGGACGTGGAGTTGGCGGCGGCGCTGATTTTCGCGCGGCGGCGCCGTGCCGGGCCGTTTGCCCCCGCGCGGGAGGGGGACGAGGACGCGGTTCCAGGTGACGAAGTGGCGGTGCGGCGCCGCAAGGTGCTGGATGCCATGGCGCGGGCCGGTTTTGGTCGCGCGACGGCCGAGGCGGCGCTGGATATGGACCCCGAGGAAGCCGAGGACCGGATCATTCGGATGAAATCGGCGTGACGGTTCGCGACATGCTCGTGCGCTGGCTGATGCTGTGCGGCCTGTTGCCGCTGGCGGCCTGCGGCGGTGGAAGCGGCCGGGGCTGGAACGGGCCGGTGCAGTGCGCGCCCTATGCGCGTTCGGTGACCGGGTTGCGGTTGAGCGGTGCCGCCGCCGGCTGGTGGCGGCAATCGGAAGGGGCGTATGCGCATACGCGGGTGCCTGCGCCGGGCGAGGTGCTGGTGTTCCGCTCCACCCGTCGGCTTCCGGACGGGCATGTATCGGTTGTGCGGCAGGTGCGTGGGTCGCGCGCGATCCTGGTCGATCAGGCGAACTGGGTGCCGGGGCGCATTGATCGGGGCATTCCGGTGGTCGATGTCTCGCAGGCCAATGACTGGTCTGCGGTGCGGGTCTGGTGGCAGCCGGTTCACAGCATGGGTAAAAGCGTCTATCCCACATATGGGTTCATCTCGCGCGACCTGCCGGATCGTCCGTCGCCGGACGCTTGACCGGGTGCGGGACGGGGCGCTTGCATGGCGGGCTTCCCGGTTCCATGTCTTATCGGGGTTCATGTGATGTCGGGATTGTCCGGGCGGATCGGGGTCGGTCCGGAAGCCGACGGCGCCACGGCGCGGAAACGAGGGTGTGTGTTATGGGTAGCTTGAGCATCTGGCACTGGCTGATCGTTCTGGCCGTCGTGCTGGTTCTGTTTGGCGGCGGCGGCAAGATCAGCACGCTGATGGGCGATGTCGCGCGCGGCGTGAAATCGTTCAAGAAGAACATGGCCGACGACGAGAGCATGGAAAACAGCAATCCGGGGCAGGGCGGCCATATCGCTCCGCCGGGGCCGGCGGCCGGCGCGCAGCGCGATGCCAGCTTCTCGGCATCCGGTCGCCCCTCTGGTTCCTCGACCCCCTGAGGCTGCGGCCCGGGCGAACGATTCAGGATCATTTTCCGATATGGACCAGATGACGACGACGGATCTGTGGGCCGGCGCGGTGCAGGATGTCATCGCCGCCGGCCGGCGGATGGACCGGTTTGGCTGGGTGCCGGCCACGGCGGGCAATATCAGTCGCCGCCTGCCGGACGGGCGGATCGCGATCACGCGGTCGGGCGGGCACAAGGGCTGCCTGACGCAGGATGGCGTGATCGAGGTCGGGATGGACGGCAGGGCCGTGCATCCGGGCGACCGGCCCAGCGCCGAGACCCTGCTGCATTGCCAGCTTTACGCGCATGACCCGGCCATCGGCGCGGTGCTGCATGGTCATTCCGTCGCTTCGACGGTGCTGTCGATGGCGACGGCCGATGGGGTCCTGACCCTGGCGGACTATGAGGTCCAGAAGGTGTTCGAGGGGCAGACCACCCATGACGCCAGCGTGCGTGTGCCGGTGTTCGACAATGACCAGGACATTGCGCGGCTGTGCACCGTCGTGGCGCCCGACCTGGGGCGGATGCCGGCGGGATACATCATTCGCGGCCATGGCGTTTATGTGTGGGGCGCCACCATGGACGTGGCTCTGGCCCGGCTGGAGGGGCTGGAGTTTCTGCTGGCCTGCGAACTGGAAAAGAGGAAGCTGCGCCGATGAGTCGCCTGACCGTCTATCGCGATGACGATCCGGGCCGCGTCGTGTTGCGGACCGACAGCGCGCCGGAGATTGCCGACACCCTGAGGGGGATCGGCGTGCGGTTCGAGCGCTGGGACAGTCCGGTGGTGCCGCCGTCCGACGCCTCGCCCGAAGCCGTGCTGGACGCCTATCGCCCCTATCTGGACGAGCTGATGGGGGAGACCGGGGCGGGATCGGCCGATGTGGTGCGGATTACGACCCAGACCCCGAACCTGGCCGAACTGCGCGCGAAATTCCTTTCGGAACACATCCATAGCGAGGATGAGGTCCGGTTCTTCGTCCATGGCTGGGGCAATTTCGTGCTGCATGTCGGCGGCAGCGTCTATGACGTGCATTGCGTGGCGGGCGACCTGATTTCGGTGCCTGCCGGCATTCCGCACTGGTTCGATGCCGGGATGGAGCCCGATGTGGTGGCGTTGCGGATCTTTACCGACAAGACCGGCTGGATCGCCCAATATACGGGCGACGATATCGCCCGGCGCTTTCCAGCAGCCTGAGGAGCGGATGACGGTGGCCGAAGCGGCGACGCATGCGGACGGGGGGATCGACTCCGTTCTGCTGGATATCGAAGGCACGACGATTCCGGTCGCCTTCGTGCATCAGGTTCTCTTTCCCTATGCCCGCAAGGCGTTGCCCGAGTTGCTGGCGACGCGCGGTGACGAGCCGGCGGTACGGGACGCCGTGGCCGACATTGCCCGGCTGGCGCCCGGTGTGGCGCCGCTGGTGCAGTTGAATGCCTGGATGGACCGGGACGAGAAGATCGGGCCGCTGAAGGCGTTGCAGGGGCTGGCATGGGCGGAAGGCTACCGCACCGGAGCCTTGCAGGCGGCGCTATATCCCGACGTGCTGCCGGCCTTGCGGCGCTGGCATGAAGGCGGCCTGCGGCTGGCGGTCTATTCGTCCGGCTCGGAGGCGGCGCAGCGCCTGATCTATGGCCATACGACCGAGGGCGACGTGCGCGGCCTCTTCGACGGGTTTTATGACCTGCGGATCGGCGGCAAGCGCGAGGCGGACAGTTATCGCGCCATTCTGGCCGAGGCCGGATGGGAGGCGGGGCGCACGCTGTTTCTCTCCGATATCGTGGCCGAACTGGATGCCGCCGTGGCGGCGGGGCTGCGGACCTGCCAGCTTGCCCGGCCGGAGGATGGCACCCGCCCCGGCGAGGGGCATCCGGTGGCCGCCACGCTGGATGAGGTGGCGCGCCTGTTTGCTTTGCCCGGCACGCCATGAGGGCGCATCTGCATACGGGTTGGCTGCATATCCCCGACGAGGCGCGGGGCATGGCGGCGGCGCTGGGCAATTTCGACGGGGTGCATCTGGGCCACGCCCATCTGTTGCACACGCTGCATACCGCGCGGCCCGATCTGGGGTTGGCGGTGGTGACGTTCGAACCCCATCCGCGGGAGATGTTCCGCCCGCAAGACCCGCCTTTCCGCCTGACCCTGGCCGAGGAGCGGCTGGCCGCCCTTTCTGCTCTGGGTGTAAGGCATGTCTTCCAGATTCCTTTCGATGCCGCCTTCAGCGCCATGACCGCCGAGCGGTTCGTGACCGAGGTGTTGCATGAGGGCTTCGGCCTACGGCACCTGGCCTGCGGCACCGATTTTGCCTTCGGTCATCGCCGGGGCGGCAATGCTGCCTTCCTGGCCGAGCGGGCGGAAGAACTGGGGATCGGGATGACCACTGTGCCGGCTCTGGCCGACGCGGGGGGGCCTTATTCCTCGACGCGCATCCGCAGGCTGTTGCAGGACGGTTATCCTGAGCGTGCGGCCGAGGAACTGGGGCGGCCCTGGGCGATCCGGGGTGTGGTGCAGCATGGCGACAAGCGCGGCCGCCTGCTGGGCTTCCCGACAGCCAACGTGCCGCTGGGCCGGCATCTGGAGCCGGCGCGCGGTGTGTATGCCGTGACGGTGCGGCTGCCGGGTGGGCAGGCGTGGCCGGGGGTGGCCAATATCGGTCGGCGCCCGACCATCAATGACGGGCAGGAAAGCCGGCTGGAAGTCCATCTGCTGGATTTCGAAGGGGATCTGTACGGCCAGACGCTTTCCGTCGCGCTGCATACGCTGTTGCGCGACGAACGGCGCTTTGACGGGCTCGATGCGCTGAAGACGCAGATTGCCGAGGATGCGGCGACTGCCCGGGCATATCTGGACCGCCTGACGCGGACGGGCGTGTGATCCTGCCTGCCAAGCTTGACCATCTGGCGTGCGGCTCCGCATAAGGTTGGGTCCGCGAGGGGAATAATCTTTCCGTCGCATCGTTGTTCATTGTCGTCAGTAGCCAGAAATTCAGGGTCATGACCGAGTCGAAGTCACAGGATCTCTATCGGGATACGGTATTCCTGCCGAAAACCAGCTTCCCCATGCGGGGCAGCCTGCCGAAGCGGGAGCCGGAGATTCTGGCGCACTGGGCGGCGAGCGGCCTGGACGGGCAGTTGCGCGCGCAGGCCGAAGGGCGGCCGTCCTTCATGCTGCATGACGGGCCGCCTTATGCGAACGGCAACCTGCATATCGGCCACGCGCTGAACAAGATCCTGAAGGATGTGGTCAATCGCGCCCATCGCATGGCCGGTTTCGCGGTGCATTACCGCCCCGGCTGGGACTGCCACGGCCTGCCGATCGAATGGAAGATCGAAGAGGAATATCGCAAGTCCGGGCGCGACAAGGATTCGGTGCCGGTTCTGCAGTTCCGCGCCGAATGCCGGGCCTATGCCGCGAAATGGGTCGAGATCCAGGCTGCCGAGTTCCGCCGCCTGGGTGTGCAGGCCGAGTGGGACGAGCGCTATGCCACGATGGATTTCTCCTCCGAAGCTACGATCGCCGAGGAAATCGGCCGCTTCCTGCTGAACGGGCTGCTCTATCGCGGACTGCGCCCGGTGATGTGGAGCCCGGTGGAGAAGACGGCGCTTGCCGAGGCCGAAATCGAATATCGCGACCATGAATCGACCACGATCCATGTCGCGTTTCCGTTCATCCACGACCCGACGCCGACCGGGGCGCTGCAAGACGTTTCGGCCGTAATCTGGACGACCACGCCCTGGACCATTCCCGGCAACCGCGCCATCGCCTTCGGGCCGGAGATCACCTACGCGGTGCTGCGCGTCGACGGGGTGACCGACAATGCGTTGCTGGAGCCGGGCGCCCGCCTGCTGGTAGCCGAGGCGCTGATCGCGCCGTTCTGCGCCGCCGCCGGGATCACCGAGCATTACGTGCTCTACACCATGCCGGGCGAGGCGCTGACGGGGGCGATCTGCGCCCATCCGCTGCGCGGGCAGGGCTACGATTTCGACGTGCCGCTGCTGGGCGGCGATTTCGTGACCACTGATGCGGGCACCGGGCTGGTTCACATGGCGCCGGCCCATGGTGAGGACGATTTCGCGCTGACGGTGGCGAACGGGATCGAGGTGCCGGAACTGGTGCTGGATGACGGGCGCTATGCCGACTGGGTGCCGCTGTTCGCGGGCGGGCATGTCTTCAAGGCGGCCGAGCCGGTCTGCGTGGCGCTGACCGAGGCGATGCAGAAGGCCAATGATGCTGGCGATGCGCCGGCCGGACTGGTTGCGCGCGCGAAGCTGGTGCATTCCTATCCGCATTCCTGGCGGTCGCGCGCGCCGGTGATCTATCGCGCCACGCCGCAATGGTTCATCCGCATGGATGGCGAGGGCCAGTTGCGCGCCCGTGCCCTGCGTGCGTTGGAAGACGTGACGTTCGTGCCCGCCCAGGCGCGCAACCGCCTGACCTCGATGGTTGCCGGGCGCCCGGACTGGTGCATCAGCCGCCAGCGGGCGTGGGGTGTGCCGATCGCGGTGTTCGTCGAGAAGCGGAGCGGCGAGGTGCTGCGCGATCCGGTGGTGATGCAGCGCATCGTGGACGCCTTCCGCACCGAGGGGGCGGATGTGTGGTACAGCGCGCCCGCCAGCCGGTTCCTGGGCAACGATCGCAACCCCGACGATTATGAACAGGTGTTCGACATCGTCGATGTGTGGTTCGAGAGCGGATCGACCCATGCCTTCGTGCTGGGGCGTGACGGCATGCCGTTCCCGGCCGATTTGTATCTGGAAGGGTCCGACCAGCATCGCGGCTGGTTCCAGTCCTCGCTGCTGGAAAGCGTGGGCACGCGCGGGATCGCGCCCTATCGTGCGCTGGTGACCAACGGCTTCGTGCTGGACGAGCAGGGCCGCAAGATGTCGAAGTCGCTGGGCAATGTGGTGGCCCCGCAGGACGTGAACGACTCGCTGGGCGCGGATATCCTGCGCCTGTGGGTGATGAATTCCGACACCAACGAAGACCTGCGCATCGGCAACGAGATCCTGAAACAGCAGGGCGAACTGTATCGCCGGCTGCGCAATACGCTGCGCTGGCTGCTGGGCGCGCTGGACGGGTTCACCGACGCCGAGCGCGTGCCCTACGAGCAGATGCCCGAACTGGAACAGTGGGTGCTGCACCGGCTGACCGAACTGGGCGCGCAGATCGACCGGGCGGTGAAGACCCATGAATGGGTCGGCGTCTATGCCGCCGTGCATGGGTTCTGCGCCACCGACCTGTCGGCGTTCTATTTCGACGTGCGCAAGGATGCGATCTATTGCGACGGCGCGGACAATCTGCGTCGTCGGGCCGCCCGTACGGTGCTGGACCAACTGCATCGTTGCCTGTGTGCATGGCTGGCGCCGGTGCTGGTCTTTACGGCCGAGGAGGCGTGGACCGCGCGTTTCGGCGAGGCCGAGAGCGTGCATCTGCAATACTTCCCCGCGCTGCCCGAGGAATGGATCCGCCCCGATCTGGCCGATCGCTGGATGACGCTGCGCGGCGTGCGCCGGGTGGTGACGACCGAGATCGAGGCGGCCCGGCGCGGCGGCATCGTGGGGTCGTCGCTTCAGGCGTCGCTGGAACTGAAACTGTCGGAGGAAGAGGCCGGACGCTTTGCCGATGTCGATTGGTGCGAACTGGCGATTGTGTCGCAGGCATCGATCACGGTGGAGCCGGGGGCGGCGTCGATCTTCCTGGCGGGTGAGGGCGAGGAGCGTGACGGTGGGGCTGTGGGTGCCCATGGCGCGCCGGTCATCTCTGCGGCGTCGGGGCATAAATGTGCCCGCTGCTGGAAGGTGCTGGACGAGGTGGGTAGCCAGACTGCCCATCCTGAATTGTGCCTGCGCTGCGTCGCGGTCGTCGATGCGCGGGCCGGCGCATGAGTGAGGCCGTGCTGGGGGGCGGCGCTTTCCGGCCGGCCCTGCGTTGCCGGGTCATCGGCGCGGCGCTGTTTCTGCTCGTACTGTTGCTGGATCAGGGCAGCAAATACTGGATTCTGTATGGGCTGGACCTGCCGAACCGGGTTTCGGTTCCCGTGCTGCCGTTCTTCAGTCTGACCATGGTGTGGAACCACGCCATCACCTTCGGCATGCTGGGCGGCATGGCTGGGATGGGGCGGATCGTCTTCACGGTCGTGGCGCTGGCGGTGGTGCTGGTGCTGACGATCTGGCTGGCGCGCACAACCCGCCCGTGGGTGGCCGCGGGGCTGGGTGCGGTCATGGGCGGGGCGATCGGCAATGTGATCGACCGCCTGCATTATGGCGCGGTGGTCGATTTCGTGCACCTGCATGCCTACGGGCACAGTTTCTATGTGTTCAACCTGGCGGATGCCGCGATCGATTGCGGCGTTGCCATTTTATTGTTCGACAGCCTGACCGAGCGGCGTGGCCTTGCCGGAACCGGGCAGGAGCGGTAGAAAGCGAAGCATGGCGCCCCTATTCCCTCGTCTGGTTCCGTTCGCACTTCTGCTGTCGAGCGGAGTCCTTCTTGCCGGTTGCTCCGGCTCGGACCTCAATCGGGCCTTCGGCCTGGAACGCGATTCGCCGGACGAATATACGGTGACGACGCGCGCCCCGCTGTCGATGCCGCCGACGCAGGAACTGGCGGTTCCGCACAGCGATTCGTCGCGCCCGCAGGACGAGAGTCCGAGATTGCAGGCGCTGGAAACCCTGTCGCCCAACGTCGCGCTTCAGGGTGCCGATGGCACGCCGAGCGCCGGCCAGGCCGCGCTGGTGAACGAGGCAGATGCGGCTTCGGACAGTTCGGACAAGGGTGAGCTTGGTCCGGCCGGGCAGGGTTTTATCAACCAGTTGATGTTCTGGAATGGCGGGGGAGCCGGCGGCGAGGTGGACGGCGAGGCCGAAAACCGCCGCCTGCGCCAGAATTCGGCACTGGGCAACAGCCCGACCCAGGGCGCCACGCCGACCGTCAAGAGCAAGGCTCCCAGCAAGTAGAACCAGGGATGGCCTGGCCGGGTTTCCGGCCGGCATGGATTAAGGGGACCAGCCTTGGCTGGTCCTTTTTCATTTTGACCTTGGTTTCCCTCCACCGAAAAGGATTTCGCTCCGTTGGGGCGGATGGTTTAGCCTGCGCCCATGAGTGATTCGTCCAGCCTGCCCGCCCGACCGGTGATCCGGCGTTTGTCGGAACAGGTGGTCAACCGCATTGCGGCGGGCGAAGTCATCGAACGCCCCGCCGCCGCGTTGAAGGAACTGGTCGAGAACGCGATCGATTCCGGCGCGCGGCGGATTTCGATCCTGCTGGAACAGGGCGGGATCAATCGGATCGAAGTGGTCGATGACGGGTGCGGCATGACGCCAGACGACCTGATGCTGGCGGTCGAGCGGCATTGCACCTCGAAACTGCGCGACGAGACGCTGGTGCGGATCGAAACCCTGGGGTTTCGGGGCGAGGCGCTGCCGTCGATCGGGGCGGCGGCGCGGCTTTCGGTGACCTCGCGCCCGCATGGGGCCGACAGCGCGTGGCGGGTTACGGTGGAAGGTGGGCTGGTGGGGACGCCCGCGCCCTGCGCCGGCACGGCAGGAACCCGCGTGGTGGTGGAGGACATGTTCTTCGCCACGCCCGCTCGGCGCAAGTTCCTCAAGAGCCCCCGGGTCGAGGCCGGACATGCCGATATTACGGTGCGGCGGCTGGCGCTGTCGGTGCCGCATGTGGCCTTTCGCCTGCAACTGGACGAACGGGTGGTGTTCGACCTGCCGTGCCAGGACATGGCGGAGCGGGTCGCCGCCATTCTGGAGACCGAGGGCGCGGACGGCATGCTACCAGTCGAGGGGGTGAAAGGCGACCTGGTGCTGAGCGGGTTTGCCTGCGGCCCGTCGGTGCACCGGGCGACGGCGGCGGGACAGATTCTGCTCGTCAATGGCCGGCCGGTGGTCGATCCGGTGCTGCGGACGGCGGTGCGCGTCGGCTACCGGCATGTGATCGAGCATGGGCGGCATGCGGTGGTGGCGCTGTCGCTGACCATTCCGCCGGACATGGTGGATGTGAACGTCCACCCGGCCAAGACCGAGTTGCGTTTTGCCGATCCGGCGGCGGTGCGGGGGCTGGTGATCGGTGCGTTGGGCCGGGCGCTGGGCGGCGGTGCCGGCGTGGCCGGGGTGCGGCCGGGGCTGTTGCAGTCGCGCACGGCGGGGCCGGCGCGGATCTGGTATCCGCCATCCGATCCCTCACCCGCTCCCGCGCGCCCGGCGGTACCGGTCTTTGCGGCGCCTGGCCCGGCGGCGTTTTCCGGCGGACGACTCGATCTGGGGGATCGGCCGGCCGCGCGCGTCCTGGACCCCGTGTTGCCTGTTGCGCCACCGGGGCCGGGGGCCGGTTCGGGGCCGGTGGAAGAGGACCGTGCCGTTCTGGCCGATCCGGCGGATTATCCGCTGGGGGCTGCGGTGGCGCAGGTGATGGGCACCTACGTGATCGCGGTGTCGGGCGACGGGGCGCTGGTGCTGGTGGACCAGCATGCCGCGCATGAGCGCCTGACGCATGAACGGCTGCGGGCCCAGTATCTGGACGGTACGCTGCGCGCCCAGCGCTTGCTGTTGCCCGAAGTGGTGACGTTGCCGCGTGGCGGGGCGGAGGCAGTGCTGGCCCGTGCCGGCACGCTGTCGGCCCTGGGGGTGGAGATCGAGCCGTTCGGGGGGGATGCGGTGCTGGTGCGGGCGTTGCCGGTGCTGCTGGGGACCGATGATCCGGCCGGGCTGCTGCGCGACATGGCCGAGGAAATGGCCGAGGACGACCTGGCCGACGCCGATGAGGTGCAGGCGCTGGATGGGCGGCTGGATGCCATTCTGGCCCGCATGGCGTGCCATGGCAGCGTCCGGGCCGGGCGTAGCCTGACGCGGGAGGAGATGGATGCGCTGCTGCGCGACATGGAACGCACCCCGCGGGCCGGCACCTGCTCGCACGGGCGCCCGACCTGGGTGAAGCTGAGTCGCGCGGATCTGGAGACCCTGTTCGGCCGGCGATAATCGGTGCGCACGACGGCGCGTGATGAAAAATGCGGGGCTGCTTCAACGTCAGCGCGTGGCCCCGGTTGCGTAAAGTGCGGAAAACCGGTGCCGCTCGGGAGAACGTGATGCGGCGCCTGGGTAGTCTCGTTGCCGGAACAGGGATAGGCTTCGCCATCTTTCACGGACGATGAGACCGACGTGCATCCCATCCTGCTTTCCCTGGTCACGTATCTGCCGCTGGGCGGCGCGCTTGCCATCTTCATGATGCGCGGCACCTCCGAGGCGATCGAGACCGCGTCGCGATGGGTGGCGTTGTGGACCAGCCTGCTGGTCTTTGCGCTGTCGGTGGTGATCTGGGCCGAGTTCGACCCGCGGGTGCCGGGCTTTCAGTTCGTGCAGCAGGCGGATTGGGCCGCGTCGTTCGGCGTGTCGTACCATACAGGTGTCGATGGGATCAGCCTGCTGTTCGTGCTGCTGTCCACCTTTCTGACGCCGCTGGCGGTGATCGGCGGGTGGAAGCTGGTGACGACGCGGGTGCGGGACTACATGGTGGCGCTGCTGCTGCTGGAAACCACGCTGGTCGGCCTGTTTTCGGCGCTGGATCTGGTTCTTTTCTACGTGTTCTACGAAGCGACGCTGATTCCGGGCAGTCTGATGATCGGCATATGGGGTGGGCCGAAGCGGGTCTGGGCCTCGATGCAGTTCTTCCTGTTCACCTTCGGCGGATCGCTGTTCATGTTGCTGGCGCTGCTGGCGATGTGGACCATGACGGGCACCACCGACATTCCTGTGCTGATGCACGCGAATTTCGCCCCGGCCATGCAGTGCTGGCTGTTGCTTGGCTTTATCCTGGCCTTTGGGGTGAAACTGCCGCTGTTCCCGCTGCATGCGTGGCTGCCCGATGCCTATACCGAGGCGCCCACGCCGACGACGGCGCTGCTGTCGGGCGTGCTGTCCAAGGCCGGCGCTTATGGGCTGCTGCGTTTCGGCGTGCTGATGTTCCCCGATGCCGCCCGGCTGTTCGCGCCCTATGTGTTGACGCTGGGGGTCATCGCCGTAATCTATGCCGCCATCATCGCTCTGGCGCAGACGGACATGAAGCGGCTGATCGCCTATTCCTCGTTTTCGCATATGGGGGTGATCGCGGTCGGGCTGTTCACCCTGACGCCGGAGGGCATCGACGGCGCGATTTTCCAGATGCTGTCGCACGGCGTGATCATTACCGCGCTGTTCTTCTGCGTGGCTGCAGTGTCCTGGCGGGCGGAGACGCGGTCGATCGACGCCTTCTCGGGCGTTGCGCACAAGATGCCGGTGCTGGCGACACTGGGCATGCTGTTCGTCATGGCCAATATCGGCCTGCCGGGTACCGGTGCCTTCGTCGGCGAATGGCTGGTGATGGTCGGCGCTATCCATGTTTCGTTCTGGATCGCCTTCCTGGCGGGCAGCAGCATGATCCTCGGTGCGGTCTATATGCTGGTGCTGTATCGCCGGGTGATGTTAGGTGCGCCGGGACGTGGCGTGGTGGCGATGCTGCGTGACCTGACCGGGCCGGAACTGGCGGTTCTGGTGCCTTGCGCGCTGGTCACGCTGTGGATGGGCATCCATCCCACCAGCTTTCTGCGGGTGTTCGATCCGGCGGTGGTCAATGCCGTTTCGGCGCCTGCCGCCCAGGCGGCCCTTGCACCGGTCCATCTCGCTTTCCGCTGACCGAGCCCGCATCCGGGAAGGGAACAGGGCGCGGCGTATTTTCGCCGTGCCCTGTTTTCGTTTGATGGCGGCCGGCGATACCCACATGCAGGGCATGGTGTCTGCGACCGGATAGCGGATATGCCGATCACGCTCTTGCGAGGTGTTGCGGGTATTGATACCACTACCGGTTACCGATGAGAGCGCGTGTGTAAAGACGACGGGACGAATTGCCGTTCGTTCGACGTTCTGCTTCGGGTGTGAAGAATGCCGATCATCCCATTTCGCCGCGATGCGTGATTTTCCTGCAGGGGTTTGTCCGGGCCGGAGCCCGGTGGCTGGCGGGGGCGAACTGATCTGGTCGGGGTTGAGGAATGAGTGCGAATGTTCGGCTTTCTGAAATGGCGTCTGGGAGATTCACGAGCGACGCTTGCCGCGCTTGATCGTTCGCTGGCCATTATCGAATTCGATCTTGCCGGCCGGATTCTGACCGCGAACGAGAATTTCTGTAGGGCGCTGGGCTATCGGCTGGACGAGATCCGAGGGCGGCATCACAGCATTTTCGTCGATCCCGATTACGCAAGGAGCCCCGAATATAAGGCGTTCTGGGACAAGTTGCGCCGGGGTGAATTCGACGCCCGTGAATATGTGCGCATTGGAAAGGGCGGGAAAGAGGTCTTTATCCAGGCGTCCTACAACCCTGTGCGCAATTTTCTTGGCAAGCCCTACAAGGTCGTCAAAGTCGCGACGGTCACGACCGATGAGGCGGTAAGGATTGCCGACTTCAAGGGCAAGATGGATGCGGTTTCCCGCGTCCAGGCGATGATCGAGTTTACGCCGGACGGGGAGGTTCTGAACGCGAACGAGGCGTTCCTCTCCTCCATGGGGTACAGCCTCGACGAGGTCAGGGGGCAGCATCATCGGATGTTTGTCGAGGCGGATTTCGCCCGTTCTCCGGACTATGCGGCCCTGTGGCGGAAATTGCAGGCTGGCGAGTATGTGGCGGCCGAGTTCAAGCGGATTGGCAGGAACGGCAGGATTGTCTGGCTTCAGGCTTCGTATAATCCGATTTTTGATCATCATGGGCGCGTTGCCAAGGTCGTCAAGTTCGCGACCGATGTGACCAGCCGTGTCCAGGCGGTGGACGAGGTTGCCGGTGGCCTGGACAAGTTGGCCAGGAATGCGCTCAGCCACCGTCTGGTGAAGCCGATCGACCCTGCCTACGAAAAGCTGCGGCGCGATTTCAACGCCGCGATGGAGACGCTGGAAGCCACGATGGGGGCGATTTCGGCTTCGGCGGGCAGCGTGGGGAACGGTGCGCAGGAGATCGCTTCGGCTTCGAACGATCTGGCGCGGCGCACCGAGATGCAGGCGGCCAACCTGGAGCAGACGGCGACGACCTTAGGGGAAATCACCCGTGTGGTGACGCGCAGTGCCGCCGGGGCCAGGGCGGCCTCGACTTCCGCTTCGGACGTGCGCGCCGATGCCGCGAAGTCCGGCGAGGTGGTGCGTGAGGCCATTGTCGCGATGGAGGAGATCAAGGGTTCGTCGCAGGAGATCGGCCAGATCATCGGCATGATCGACCAGATTGCGTTCCAGACCAACATGCTGGCGCTCAATGCAGGGGTTGAGGCCGCGCGCGCCGGCGATGCCGGCCGGGGTTTTGCCGTGGTGGCGTCGGAAGTGCGGACGCTGGCGCAACGTTCGGCCGAGGCGGCCAGCAAGATCAAGGCGTTGATCGTCAGATCGGGCGGCGAGGTGACGCGCGGCGCGAAACTGGTCGAGCAAACCGGAGTTGCGCTGAACGCGGTGGTGACGAAGATTTCCGAGATCGACGCGCTGGTTTCGGAAATCGCGCAGTCGACCGAGGAGCAGGCGATGGGGCTGACGCAAGTCAACGAAGCCGTTACCCAACTGGATCAGGTGACCCAGCAGAACGCGGCAATGGTGGAGGAGGCGACGGCTGCGGCCTCCAGCCTGAGCCATGAATCGCAGGAACTCATGCGGCTGATCAGCCGGTTTGAGACGCGCGACAAACCGCAGGTTCTGAAGGCCCTTTCGCCGGTCATGGCATCGCGTTCGGCCGCCTGAAAGGGGCGGCGCGCTGGCAATGCGCGCAGGGTCGCCGAACTGGCTTTCGGTCGAAATGCTTTAGAGAAGACCATTTTTTGCCGCCGTGACGACGTCGCGCGTCAGGGCGTCCAGCAGTCGGGTGCCGATGCGCGCGTGCTGCCAGTAAAGCGGTACGTCCAGATGGTGATTCGGCGTCAGGCTGACCAGCCGGCCGGTGCGCAGATGTGCTGCGACCAGTGGGATCGGGTTCATGCACCAGCCCATCCCCGCCAGAGCGGCGTCGATGAAGCCGTGGGTGGAGGGAATCCAGTGGGTCGGCATCTCCGGTTCCGGTCCGAAGAGGGTGCGGGCCCAGCGGGCGTGCAGATCGTCCCGCCGGTCGAAACGCAGGACCGGTGCCCGCGCCAGCGATGGGGCATCGACGCCGCTTGCGAACCATTGCGCCACGAAGGCGGGTGACGCCGTCGCGGCATAACGCAAGGCACCCAGTGGCACGGTGCGGCAGCCCTGGACGGGTGCGTGGTCGGTGGTCACGGCGGCCAGGACGTCGCCCGAGCGCAGGCGTTCGGCCGTATGGTCCTCGCCGGCTATGACCAGGTCGACCAGCCGGTCGCCGCGCCCGGCAAAGGCGGCGATGGCGGGAATGAACCAGGTGGCCAGGCTGTCGGCATTGACCGCGACGCGGATCGTCGGCGGCCCGGATTCGGCGATCTGACTGGCCAGCCCCGGCAGGGCGGAGGCCATTTCGCCTTCCAGCAGGCGCACCCGTTCGACATGGGCGCACAGCCGGGTACCGACCGCCGTGGCAGTGCAGGGTTGTCCGCGAGCGATCAGCACGGCGCCCAGCCGGTCTTCCAGCGTGCGTACGCGCTGCGAGACGGCCGAGGCCGTGACCCCCAGTGCCGCTGCCGCGCGTTCGAAACTGCCTTCCCGTGCGACGGCGGCCACGGCGGCGAGGGCGGCGTAGTCGAGCATGGGATTTAGTTCCGCTTAATCAGGTAAAGGGAATTAAGCTGGATTACGCGATGATCCCCCGGCATGGAAGCGGCCATGTTGATTCCTTCCGGCTTTGCCAGCGGGTTCGGCCTTGCGGCCGCCCTGATCGTCGCCATTGGCGCCCAGAACCTGTTCGTCCTGCGTCAGGGGCTGCTCCGCCGGCATGTCGTGCCGGTGGTGATGTTCTGTACCCTGTCCGACATGTTGCTGGTCTCGGCCGGCGTGTTGGGGATGGGCGTGATCGTGCAGCGGATGCCCGCGCTGATCTGGGTCATGTCGTTGGGTGGCGCGGTGTTTCTGGCGTGGTACGGGCTTGGTGCCCTGCGGCGCGCGTTTGCGCCCGCTGCCATGGTGGCCGATGGGCATGAAGGGCAGCATAGCCTGGTCGGTACGCTGGGGCGGGCGGCGGCGTTTACCTATCTGAACCCGCATGTCTATCTGGATACGGTGCTGCTGATGGGGGCGGTGGGCGGTGGCCTGCCCGGCGCGGCCAGGCCGCTGTTCGTGGCGGGGGCGGCGACGGCCAGCGCGCTGTGGTTCACCGGACTGGGATTTGGCGCGCGCCTGCTGCGCCCGGTCTTTGCCCGGCCTGCCGCGTGGCGCGTGCTGGACGGTCTGGTGGCGGCGGTGATGCTGATGCTGGCCGGGATGCTGGCGGTGCGGGGTGTCGGCGGTGCTGCCCCGTACCTGGCAGCGCTGCACTGGTTCTGAGTTGTAAACGGTGGCCGCTCGCCCGGCGGCGTTTTGACGCGGCGACCCAAGGCTGGTCATGGCCGGCGGATATGTGCTTCGATCGTTGCATGACAGAGACGAGATGAGGAGAATGTCCGGATGCCAGCCCCGCCGTCAAAGCCATGGTTTGCCGCGAAACGTTATGGGGTCGGGTCGGGCCTGCCGATCGCATGGCAGGGATGGGTGGTGATGCTTGGGGGCTTCGCGGTTCTTTCCGGCGTTTCGGCGCTTTCTCTCTTCCTTCATTCCGCCAGTATGGTTTTTATCGAAATCCTCGTCGATTCCGTTGTCCTGGTCGTGATTCTCGTGATCTGCGCGGCAAAGACGGAAGGAGGATGGAGATGGCGCTGGGGCGGGCAGGACACATGAGGGCCGGATGGCCGCGTGCGCCTGTGCGCGGCGGCAGGGTGCGGCGATCGTGAGGGCAGGCGAAGGCGACGCGAGGAAGGTTTCCATCGGCGGTCCGGCGGGAAGCTATGGCTGGTCGCCGATCGTCATCATGGCGTTGCTGTTCTTCAGCATCGGCTTCGTGACCTGGCTGAACGGGCCGCTGATCACGTTCGTGCAGCTTGCTTTCAGCCTGAGCGATGTCGCGGCGTTTCTTGTACCATCCTGCTTTTATCTGGCTTATTTCATTTTCCCATTGCCAGCCACGCTGCTGGCGCGTCGGACCGGCCTGAAGGCCGGCATGGCGATTGCGCTGATGGTGATGGCGGCCGGTACGGCCCTGTTCGGCGAATGCGTGACCGGGCGCTGGTATTCCGGTGCGCTGGCCGGGCTGGGGGTGATCGGGGCCGGGCTGTCGTTGTTGCAGGTGACGGTGAATCCTTACGTCACGCTGCTGGGGCCGCATGAACGTGCGGCGCAACGGATCGCGATCATGGGGACCGCGAACAAGTTCGCCGGCATTCTGGCGCCGCTAATCTTCGCCGCCCTGGTGATGCGCGATATCGGCGGCATTGCGACCCTGGTGCAGGCCGCGCCCTCGACCGCGGCGCGCGAGGCTATCCTGTCGCAGTTTACCCGCGCCGTGCATGCGCCCTATCTGTTCATGGCCGTGCTGCTGCTGGTGATGGCGGTATGGGTCCTGCGGTCGCGCCTGCCGGCGATCGGGATCGGGGGGGAGGTAGATGGGCCTGTCACGGGGCGTGACGGGGGCCTGTTACTGCTGGCCCTGGGGGTGTTCAGCACGTTTCTGTATGTCGGCGTGGAGGTGATGGCCGGGGATGCGATCGGGCTGTATGGCCGGTCCTTCGGCCTGTCGCTGGACGTGACCAAATATTTTACCGCCGTGACGCTGGCGGCGATGCTGGCGGGATATCTGGCCGGGATGGTGATTGTGCCGCGCCGGGTGTCGCAGGAGCGTTATATGGCGGTCTCCTGCGCCATGGGGTTGGCCCTGTGCGGGGCAGCGTGGATGACGACGGGCCTGCTGTCCGTGCTGTGCGTGGCGCTGCTCGGCTTTGCCAATGCGATGATCATGCCGGCGCTGTTCCCGGTGGTGATGCGGGCGATGGGCCGGCATGCCGACCATGCCGCTGCCCTGCTGGTGATGGCGTTTTGCGGTGGGGGCGTGCTGCCGCAGGTTTTCGTGCATCTGGCGCGATCCTGCGGGGTGCAGGCGGCCTTTGTCGGGGTCGCGGGGCCGGCTTACCTGGTCATTCTGGCTTATTGCGGCCTGATGCTGCATCGGCGGGAGCGGTTGCCGGAGAGTCTATCGGGGTGAACGGGCCGGTTGGCTGGACGAAGATTTCGTTCCGCGCTCGGGGAATCCAGACCCGGTGACGGCGGAGGAATTCCGCACCCAGCAGGCTGTGATCGGTCTCGCTGACCGACATGACAGGATGCTCGAAGTGAAAGGGACCGATCTGGAAACTTTCGAAGCGATGCATGAACCGTACCAGCTTTTCGTCGTCGATTCCGAAGCCGATCCCTTTGTGGTCTTTGGCGAGATCGGCTTTCGTCACACCCGCGCCGCCTGCGTCATCGGTGGTGATCAGGGTGTGTTGCGCGCCGCTGTCGAGAATCGCGTCCATGGGATGACCGTCGAGTTTGACGCGGACGATGATCTTGGTCTGGTCGATGTGGTCTTCATCGGTGGGGACGCTGTAAAAGCCGCCGCTCCAGCGTGGGATGAGTCCCTTGCATCCCCGGACATCGTACAGATTGACCTGATGGTTCGGCAGGTCGAAGACGACATCGTAACTGGACAGAAAATCCGCTCCGAGCAGTCCGGCGACGGGAATTCCGTTGATTGCGCGGCCATCCATCATCTTGCCCACGGAGACGAAGGACACATCCGACACGGTGGCCGCGCCTAGCCCCATCGCGCGGGCCGTGACGACCGTGCCCAGGGTGTCGCCGCCCACGCCGCGCAGTTGGACCTGGCGGAATGTTGAATACAGGCCGAGCTTGTCCACCTGCTGCGGCCAGATGGCGGTGATCAGCGAACCCGTATCGACGATGAATGCCACCGGGTGCCCGTTGATGGACGCCTTGACGATGGGGGAACCCTGCTCGTTCAGAACCGGCATATCGCCGACCGATGCGATGGTGCAGGAGCCGTTCTCGGCACACGCGCTGAGAACGAAGGGGATGCAGAGCAGCGACCAGCGCAGGGAGCGAAGCATGCAGCCATAGTAGGGCCAGTCGGGAAATCCTGACAAGCCGCCGGCACCATGCCGCGCGTTCAGTCGGCCGCCTTGCCGGCGCGGGCGAACCAGGGGACCATGCGTCGCAGGGCCTCTTCCAGCCGGTCGGTCGAGACCGCGAAGCTGAAGCGCATGAAGCGGTTGCCTTCGACGGGATCGAAATCCAGTCCCGGCGCGGTGGCGACCCCGGTATCGGCCAGCAGCCGGGCGCAGAAGGCCAGGCTGTCATTCGTCAGGTGTCCGATATCGGCATAGATGTAGAAGGCGCCGTCGGGTGGGGCGATCCGCTCGATCCCGAGTTCCGGCAGGCGTTCCAGCAGCAGGTCGCGGTTATGGCGGTACATGCGGACATGGCCTTCCAGTTCCTCGCGGCAGTCGAAGGCGATGAGACCGGCATGCTGGCTGAGCGAGGGCGGTGTGAGGAACATGTTGCCCACGCGCGTCCGCACGGCCTCGATCAGCGATGGAGGGGCGACCAGCCAGCCCAGCCGCCAGCCGGCCATGCTGAAATATTTGGAGAAGCTGTTGACGACCAGGGCCTCCGGCTCGTCCTGCAGGATCGAGCGGACCGGGCCGACATAGCTGAGTCCGTGGTAGATCTCGTCGGACACGATGCGGATGCCCCGGTCCCGGCAGACGATGACGATGGCCTGCATCTGGGCATCCGACAGGATCGTGCCGGTGGGGTTGGCCGGGCTGGCGAGGATGATACCGTCGGGCGGCGGGTCCAGCGCCGCGATGGCGGCGGCTGAAAGCTGGAACCGCTCGGCCGGGCCGCAGGGGATTTCGACCGGTTCCATATAGAGCGCCCGCAGGGTGTTGCGATAGGCGACGTAGCCCGGTCGGGCCAATGCGATCCGGGCGCCGGGCGTGAAGGCGCTGTTCAGCGCCAGCACGAAGGCCGGCGAGGCGCCGCAGGTCAGCCAGATCTGCTCGGGCAGGACGGTGGCGCCGTAGGTTTCCAGGTAATGGCGGGCGATGCGCGCCTTCAGCGGCGTGCTTTCCCAATAACCCATGCCGTCGCTGTCGAGGATGCGGTGGGCTTCGGCGATCGCGGCTTTCGGTGCGCCGGTCGAGGGCTGGCCGAATTCCATATGCACGATATCGCGCCCTTCCGCCGCCATCTGGTGGGCCAGCGTGCTGAGGCCGACGGCATGGAAGGGATCGATACGGGGGACGGTCATGGGCGGGGCCTCGTCCGGAGTGGCGAACCCTGTCGGCATAGTCGCCATGCCGGCCTCCGGCAAGCTGTCGGATCGGACGCCGTCAGCGCGCCCGGCCGAGCCGGTGGCCGCTGGCCGTGCGCAGGAAGGTGCCTTCGCGGAGCCGGCCCTCGATTTCCTCCAGCGACAGGCCGCGCGTTTCGGGGACGAAGCGCAGCACGAACAGGAAGGCCAGCGCATTGACTAGGCCGAACAGCAGAAAAGTGCCCCCCGCGCCGAAGCTCTGGACCATCGACAGGGTGGTGAGCGAGATCAGCAGGTCGGCCGCCCAATGCGCGGCCGCCACCAGGCCCATGCCCTTGCCGCGCACCGACAGCGGAAAGACCTCGGCCCCGATGATCCAGATGGTGACCGACAGGCTGCCGACATTGAGCACCGCATAGCCGAGCAGGGCCGCGACCATCAGCCAGGGATGGGATGTGCCCGTGGCCTGCATATGGAACAGTTCGGCCAGAACCAGCAGGCACAGGCTGGCGCCGGGCAGGAACCACAGCAGCAGGGCCCGTCGGCCGATCGCCTCGACCGCCCAGTTGCCGAACAGCGTCGCCACGATGATTGCCACGCCCACTGCGACCGAGGTGAGGAGCGCCGAGCCCTCGCCGAAGCCAGCGCCGGAGAAGATGGTGGGGGCGTAATAGAGGACGGCATTGATGCCGCTGAGCTGGCAGAGCAGGGCGACGCCGACCGCCGCGACCAGGGCGGGGCGGATCCAGGGGCGGGCCAGTTCCGACCACGGGGCCTGCCGGTCGTGCGCGTCGATGATGCTTTGCAGTTCCTGCTCCGCCGTGCGGTGGCTGGAGCGGACCCGGCGCAGGACGGTGCGCGCCCCGTCGAAATCGCCCCGCATGGCCAGCCAGCGCGGACTGTTGGGCAGGAAGGCCATGCCCAGCAGCAGGATCACGGCGGGAATGATCCCGAGGCCGAACATGAGCCGCCAGCTTTCATGGCGCAGCAGGTAGCCGGCGATGTAGGAGACCAGGATGCCGGAGACCACCGCGAACTGGAACAGGCCCACCAGGCGCCCACGCCGGTGGGCCGGAGCGAGTTCGGAAATATAGAGCGGCACGATCTGCGACGCGGCCCCCACCGCCAGGCCCAGCACGAAGCGCGCCACGGTGAGCATCGAGGTGCTGTCGGCCAGGGCGGCGACGAGCGTGCCGATGATGAAGATGGCGGCCGCCACCATCACGGTGCGTCGGCGGCCGCAACGGTCGGACAGCGGCGCCGCCCCCATGCAGCCGACCAGCGCGCCGGCGATGATGGCCGAGGTGACGATCTGCTGGCCGCCGATATCCAGGTGGAATTGCGGGGTGATCTGCAGCAGGGCCGCCGAGATGATGCCGGTATCGTAGCCGAACAGCAGGCCGCCCGCGGCGGAAATGCCCGCGATGACGTTGATGAGCAGCTTTGACTGCGGATTTTCTTTTTCATTCATCCAATTATTTTATGAAGAGATTGGACAAAAATCAAAGAAAAGCCGGGTGGCCGTTATAAAAAGACAGCAATCCCAGGCGGGTTTGTGATAATTTTTATCGTCCTGCAAGAAACTTTTCGGACGGATGGCGTGCAGTCGGAAGGGTGATAACGGGGAAGGGGGAGATATAGTTGGGGATGATCAATCACGTATTTGTGATTGAGAGATCTGATGTCGATCAGGAAGTTGCCATGCTGATCGGGTCACACTTGTCATTCCGGGGCGACACACCGGGGAACAATGATCAGGAAACGGAAAAGAATGAACAGCAATAAGATCTTCCGGCCTGCGGATTCAGAAGACGCGATAGCGGGAACCGGCCTGCGCCATGCCGGGGCAGTTCATGCCAACCTTCATGCGCCCGAACTGATCGGGCATGCGATCCGCCGGGAGGAAGGCGCGTTGTCCTCCGGTGGGGCGCTGATGGTGCGCACGGGCCTGCATACAGGTCGTTCGGCGCAGGACAAGTTCATCGTCGACGAACCCTCGACGCGCGACGGTGTCTGGTGGGGGAGCATCAATGCCGCCCTGCCGAGGGAGGCGTTCCAGCGGGCCTGCGATTATGTGCGCGGCTATCTGGAAGGGCAGGAGTTGTTCATCCAGGATCTGTACGCGGGGGCCGATCCGGCCCATCGCATCCGGGTGCGTCTGGTGACGACCCATGCCTGGCACGCGCTGTTCGCGCGCAACATGTTCATTCGGCCCCCGACGGCCGAACTGGCGGCGTTCGTGCCGGATTTCGTGATCCTGCATGCGCCCGACCTCGCGCTCGACCCGGCGACGCATGGGGTGCGGAGTTCCACCGGCGTGATCCTGTCGCTGGAGCAGCGGCTGGTGGTGATCGCGGGCACCCAATATGCCGGGGAGATCAAGAAATCCATTTTCACGGTCATGAACTGGCTGCTGCCGGAACAGGACGTGATGCCGATGCATTGCTCGGCCAATATCGGGCCTGGCGGCGAAGTGGCCCTGTTCTTCGGCCTGTCGGGCACCGGCAAGACCACGCTGTCGTCCGACGCCGCGCGCCAGTTGATCGGCGATGACGAGCATGGCTGGTCGCGGGACGGTGTGTTCAACGTCGAAGGGGGCTGTTACGCCAAGGTGATCGGCCTGGCGCGGGAAGCGGAGCCCGAGATATGGGACGCATCGCACCGGTTCGGCACCGTGCTGGAAAACGTGATGGCTGCTCGCGATGGTGTGCCGGACTTCATGGATGGTGGCCTGACGGAGAACACGCGCGCCTGCTATCCGATCGATTTCGTGGCTAATGCCAGCCCGGACGGGCGAGGCGGCGTGCCGCGCCATGTGGTGATGCTCACGGCCGATGCATTCGGCGTGCTGCCGCCCATCGCGCGGCTGACGCCCGCGCAGGCGGTGTATCATTTCCTGTCGGGTTATACGGCGCGGATCGCCGGGACCGAGAAGGGGCTGGGCAAGGAGCCGCAGGCGACCTTCAGCGCCTGTTTCGGCGCGCCGTTCCTGCCGCGCCCGCCGGAACTGTATGGCGCGCAACTGGCGGCCAGCCTGGCGCGGACGCCGGTGACGTGCTGGCTGGTGAATACGGGCTGGACCGGCGGCCCCTATGGGACCGGACGGAGAATCGCGCTGGCGCAGACGCGCGCGCTGGTCAACGCCGCGCTGGACGGGCGGTTGGACGACGTGCCGTTTCGGGTGGAAGAGCATTTCGGCCTGTCGATTCCCACCCATGTGCCCGGCGTGCCCGACACTCTGCTGGACCCGGCTTCGACCTGGGATGATCCGGCGGCCTATGCCCGTGCGGCGGCCGATCTTGCGGCGCGGTTCGCGCAGAATTTCGAGACCTTCCGGGAGGGGTGTGCGCCCGAGGTTCGGGAGGCTGCGATCCGTCCCCGCGCATCGTGACCGGTGCGGGCGGGTCGAGGGGACGGCCCGCCCGTCGCGCGACAATGTGACGTGCCGTATGGCCCGGCGATGCGGCTTGCTCTTGACCCCGGCCCTTGGGGCAGGATTAAGATCGCGCCGTTCTCCGGGGAGTCGCATGCGAGCGGCTGAGAGAGGGGTGTTTTCCCCCTGACCCGTCGAACCTGATCCGGGTCATGCCGGCGAAGGGATGGGAATTGAGCGCGGTGCTGCGATGTGCCGCCGTCATGACATTTCGCGCCGGCGCGCCCCCTCAATGAGCAAAGAGGACGCGCCATGAATATCCAGACACCCCCCAGCCCGCCGCGACAGCCGACGCGCACGCCCGCGACCGGCGATGTTACGGTCGGGCCGCGTGCTGGCGGCCGTAAGGTCTATCAGGACGGCACGCTGTTTCCGAACCTGCGGGTGCCCTTCCGGCAGGTCGATCTGCACACCAGTTCCGGCGAGCCGCCGGTGACGCTGTACGATCCGTCCGGCCCCTATACCGATCCTGCCGCCGAGATCGATATTGCGCGCGGCCTGCCTGCCCTGCGTGCCGGATGGATCGCGCGGCGTGGCGATTGCGCGTTGGTGGAGCAGCCGCGAGAAGTGCGGCCGGAAGATAATGGAGGGGCCAGCGGGGCGACGCTGGCGCCGGCTTTCGACAATACCGGGCGGGTGGTGTGGCGTGGCCGGTCGGGGCGGCCGGTGACGCAGCTTGACTATGCGCGCGCCGGGATCGTGACCGAGGAGATGGAATATGTCGCGATCCGCGAGAACCAACGCCGTGCGGCGACGGATCAGGCATTGCGGGATGGCGAGGATTTCGGTGCCAGCATTCCGGATTTCGTGACGCCGGAATTCGTGCGCGAGGAAATCGCCCGGGGACGGGCCGTGCTGCCGGCGAACATCAACCATCCGGAACTAGAGCCGATGATCATCGGCCGGAACTTTCTGGTGAAGATCAACGCCAATATCGGCAATTCCGCCGTGCTGGGCCATGTGGCCGACGAAGTGGACAAGATGGTGTGGGCCACGCGCTGGGGCGCGGATACGGTGATGGACCTGTCCACCGGCCGGAACATCCACAATATCCGCGACTGGATCATCCGCAACAGCCCGGTGCCGATCGGCACGGTGCCGATCTATCAGGCGCTGGAGAAGGTCGGTGGCGTGGCGGAGGACCTGACGTGGGAGGTTTTCCGCGACACGCTGATCGAACAGGCCGAGCAGGGAGTGGATTACTTTACCATCCATGCCGGAGTGCGGCTGGCCTATGTGCCCCTGACGGCGCGGCGGGTGACGGGCATCGTCTCGCGTGGGGGCTCGATCATGGCCAAATGGTGCCTGGCGCATCATCGCGAGAGCTTCCTGTATGAGAAGTTCGGCGAGATCTGCGAGATCATGCGGGAATATGACGTCAGCTTCAGTCTGGGGGACGGGCTGCGCCCCGGGTCGATCGCCGATGCCAACGATGTCGCCCAGTTCGCCGAACTGCGCACGCTGGGCGAACTGACCCGTGTGGCGTGGGACCATGGCTGCCAGGTGATGATCGAGGGGCCGGGCCATGTGCCGATGCACAAGATCAAGGCCAATATGGACGAGCAACTGGCCCATTGCGGCGAGGCGCCGTTCTACACGCTTGGTCCGTTGACGACGGATATCGCGCCTGGATACGACCATATCACCAGCGCCATCGGGGCGGCCATGATCGGCTGGTTCGGCACGGCCATGCTTTGCTACGTCACGCCCAAGGAGCATCTGGGCCTGCCCGACCGCAACGATGTGAAGACCGGTGTGATCACCTACAAGCTGGCGGCCCATGCCGCCGACCTGGCCAAGGGGCACCCGGCGGCGCGGCTGCACGACGATGCGGTGTCGCGTGCGCGTTTCGAATTCCGCTGGGAGGATCAGTTCAATCTGGGACTGGACCCGGAGACGGCACGGTCTTTCCATGACGAGACGTTGCCGAAGGATGCGCACAAGACGGCGCATTTCTGTTCGATGTGCGGGCCGAAATTCTGCTCGATGAAGATCAGCCAGGATATTCGTGACGCGGCGCGTGGCCAGAATGACGGGGCCGGAATGTCGGCCGCCGAAATTACTGCCGGGCTGGCGGAGATGGGGGAGAAGTTCCGGGTTGGTGGGAGTGCGATCAACGTGGCGGTGGAGTGAGATTTCTGTTCTTTTTTGAAAAAAAGAACCAAAAAACTTTTGATCTGTTAAAGGTTGTCCTGCGGGCGTCGTAAAACCCTAAATGGATAAAAGTCTTTTTTCTTCTTTTTCTTCAGAAAAAGAAGATTTTCCTGCCGCCGCACGAAACCGGGCGGTGGCAGGATCCGCCTCGTAAAAATCGGCCATGGGGTAGGGCGCCCGGGCCAGTTCGTCCACTGCCGCGATGATTTTTGCCGCTTTCGCGTCATCCATCAGCACGCTGAAATTCAGGCGTGTCCAGCCGGGTTTGCGCATTTCCTCGCCCGACAGGATCGCGGCGCGCAGGGCGTCGGACGCCGTACGATCGATCCCCAGCAGGCGGTGGGCGTAGGGGCCGGCGCAGGCGCAGCCGCCCCTGGCCTGGATGCCGTAGCAATCGGACAGCATGCGGGTGAAGAGTTGCTGGTGGATCATGCCGCCGCGCTGCCGGTCGTGGATCTGCATCGAGAAGATCGGCAGCCGCCGTGCGGCGGCCGGGTTGCCGAGGATGACGAGATTGGGGTTGTGGTCCCAGACCGCGCGGGCTGCGAGATAGAGCGTATCATTGCGGGTGTTCATGAAATCCTGCCCGATCGCGTCCTTGACCAGGAAGGCGAGGGCGGCGCGGATATCGCCGACCACGTTGGGGGTGCCGGCTTCCTCGCGTGTGGCGATGCCGTCGGCGTAATCGTGGCCCCAGGGGGAGACGAAGCGCACCGTGCCGCCGCCCGTCACGACCGGACGGGTCAGCGTCACGGCCGCGTCGCGGATGATCGTGATGCCCGAGGCGCCCGGACCGCCGATGAATTTGTGCGGCGACACCACGATGGCGTCTTTTTCCCAAGGCGTGTTGGGCTTCATGTCGATGGGCAGATAGGGGCCGCCGCCGGCATAGTCCCAGACCGCGAGGGCGCCATTGGCTTTCAGCAGCGCCGTGACCGCGTCGATGTCGGTGATGATGCCGGTGACGTTGGAAGCGGCCGAGAAAGCACCGATTTTCAGGCGTGACGAGCCGGCTTCCGCAAGGGCTGCCGCGAGATGGGCGAGATCGGGTCCGCCCTCCGGGGCCTCGTCGATTTCCACGATCTCGGCACCGCTTTCGCGCCACGGCAGGATGTTGGAATGGTGCTCGTAAGGGCCGATGAAGACGACGGGGGCGGAACCGTTGCGCACCGCCTCCGGCACGCCCAGCAGGGACACCAGCCGGTTCAGCCCCGCCGTGGCGCCGGCCCCGGTGAAGATGGTCGAAAATCCTGCGTCGGCGCCGCATAAAAGGGCGATGGTAGCCCGCGCCGCGTGGCGCAGGCGGCTGACATGCCGGCCGCAGAACGAGGCTTCGGTATGGCTGTTGGCGTACCAGGGGAGGACGTGATTCATCACGAACTCCTCGACCTGGCGCACGGCCCGGCCCGAGGCCACGTAATCGGCATAGATCAGCTTTTGGGTGCCGAAGGGGCCGGGAATGGGGGCGCCTTCTCCGATCAGGCCGGCACGGAGGCCGTCCAGGCCGCCCGCGCGCAGTGACATCGTGAAATCCGAGAAGAGATCCTGCCCGTCGCGCATCGCCGTTTGCCTCCTTCAATGGGTGGCAAAAAATAGACGGGATCTGGTGGAAGAACTTTATCGTTTTCTTGATTGAAGCGGTCGGAATTGGGTCATATGATCGGTTATGGCGGAAAAACTGGATCATTTTGATCGAGCATTGCTTCAGGCCCTGCAACGCGATGCCGGACTGTCGCAGCGCGATCTGGCCGAGCGGATCGGGCTGTCGCAGAATGCCTGCTGGCGGCGCCTGCACGCATTGCGCGAGCGCGGGATGATCCGGCACCAGACGGTGCTGCTCGATCCTGAAGCCGTGGGGCTGGGGCTGACGGTTTTTGTGATGGTACGTACACGCCACCATTCCCAGGACTGGCTGGACCGCTTTCGCGAGGCGGTGGTGTCGGTGCCGAATGTGATCGATTTCTACCGGATTGCCGGCGATTACGACTACATGCTGAAGATTGTGACGACGGACATGAATGCCTTCGACGCCATCTATCGTTCGCTGATCGCGCGGGTCGAACTGGATACCGTTACGTCGTACATGGCGATGGAGGCGATCTGCGATCGGCGGGACCTGCCGTTGTGACGGCAGGCCCCGGAGATCTTAGATGCCTGGGGCTCAGACTTTGTTGATCGTGCCCTTGATGGCGCCTTTCGCCTTTTCGGCGGTGCCCTTCAGCTTCTGCGCCTCGCCTTCGGCTTCCAGGCTGGTATTGCTGGTCGCCTTGCCGACATTGCGCTTGATTTCGCCGACCACGGTGTCTGCGTGGCCTTTGATCTTGTCCTTGAATTCGCCCATTTCCGTGCCTCCTTGGTTTCGCGCCTCTTGGGGTGGACGCGGGCATGGATTGAAACGCCACGGTTGGGGCGGGGTTGCGTGCAGGCACTGCTGGGCGGAGAACGCAGCCATGCCCTCAGCGGGTCAGTGCTGCTCGTCGCCGATCATGGCCTGATCGGGCGAGGCCTCGTGCATCCGGGTGGGTGTCTTGCCTTTGACATGGCTGGGCCGGGAGCAGGGTGTGGGCGGTGAATTGTCGTCCCGGCTCATGCCGTCCATGCCGTGATGCATGCCGCCACCACCCATGCTGAAGCCGCCGCCGCCTATTCCTCCACCCATGCCTCCCCCTAATCCGCCGTCGCCCATCCCCCCGGCCATGCCACCCATGCCACCATGGTGGCCGCCGAAGCCGCCGTGCTCTCCACGTCCCGAACGGCAGGCGCTATCGGAATCATCACCGCCGCAGGCGGCCAGCAGGGGCAGGCAGGCAACGAGCAGGCAGGGCAGCAGGATTCGGGTCAACGGCATGGTCAGCGCCTCCATGAATGAACAGGAGACGATGATGGGCACGGGCGGCCCGAAGGGAAAGAAACAGTCTGTAACGGGTTGGCATCAGAGAAGCTCTTCCGGCGTGGGTCTGGTCAGCGGGGGTATGTCCGGGGTGAGGTGCAGGGCCAGATACAGCGCGACGATATCCGCGCTGGACCCCAGGTCCAGGCCGCAGATGCTTTCGATCCGCCGGAGACGGTAGTCGAGACTGTTGCGGTGCAGGCCGAGGGCGGCGGCGGTGGGTTGTGGGCGCATGCCGTGGGCCAGCCATGTCCGCAGCGTATGCAGCAGCATCGCGTGTCCGGGGGCCTGGAGCAGGGGGCGCAACGGGGCGCGGAGTTCCTGCGTGCGCCAATCCTGGGAGGGGGTATCGAGCAGGACTGCCAGACGCATTTCGTCATAGAACAAAAGATCGCGCGTCGCGTGCAGGCGCCGCCCGACATCCAGCGTGGCCCGCGCCGTGTGAAAGGAGCGTACCAGCCCGTCCGTCCCTTCGACGAAGCCGCCCAGTGCCAGCCGCAGGTCCAGCCCGGTGGCGGCGCGTGCCCGCGCCAGCAGGCGGTGTGCCCGCTCGCGATGCCAGTCCAGGCTCCAGGTGCCCTTGGTGGTCAGGGCCGGTTTCAGCACCGCGATTTCGGCCAGCGACAGGGGGGCGACCAGATTGCCGCGTTCGGGCTCGCAGAGAAGGGTGATCAGTTGATGCCGCTCGCCGAGGAGCGATGCGGCGTCGGGGCCTTCGGAGCGGATTTCGATGATCGCGGCCACCCGTGGCTGTCGCAGGTCGATGCCCAGCCGTGCCGCCGACCGGGCCAGGGCCGGTGGCGTGGTGGTCTCGCGTACCAGGCTCAGCACCAGTTCCTCGCGCAGGCGGGCCTCGCGCGACAGGGTACGGTTCTGACGCGCATGTTCCAGCATCGTCTCGGCTGCCATGCGGACCAGTTCGGCATAGGGACGCAGCGTGCCAGGCGCGCCGGTCAGCCCGACGCAGCCCACGATGGAACGGCCGATCCGCAGCGGAAGGTTGACGCCTGGCCGTGCGCCGCCGAACTGCCGGACGGCGCGGGCCTCGATCTCGACCGCGCTGCTGCGCGCCAGCACCAGCAGGGCGCCGTCGTGAACCTGACCCAGCCGGTCGGGGTCGCCGCTGGCGATGATGACGCCTCGGGCATCCATCACATTGATATTGCAGCCGGTAATGGCCATCGAGCGATCGACGATCGCCTGGGAGAGGGCGGGGTCGATGTCCGGACGGCCCGAACCGTCGGGCGGGGCGGGCTGGGCGGTTGGGTCCGATATTCTCATGGATTGCCTGTCATCTGCCCGGAATTTTGTGCCGATTCTGGCATATTTATCGTGCATATGCACCAAGACGGCGGGGCGGTTCTGCCCGTAGGGTCGATGCAAAGGCCCGAACACCGCATGGTGTCGCGCGTCCCGTCCGTATCCCGCCCCGGGACATGGGCGGGCAAGAAGAACAAGCATCGGGGAAGAATGATGCACGTAGCCTCCGTACCCTCGCCGTCGGCCGTGGACCGGCTGGATGCGACCTTTCGCAAGGTCGCGGCCAGGGTGGTGCCCTATATTTTCGTCTGTTACCTGTTCAATTATCTGGACCGGGTGAATGTCGGCTTCGCCAAGCTGGACATGCTCGATGCGCTGCATATGTCCGAGCGCGCTTATGGTCTCGGTGCCGGGATCTTCTTCCTTGGCTATATCGCCTGCGGTGTGCCCAGCAACCTGATGTTGCAGCGCGTGGGCGCGCGGCGATGGCTGGCGATGATCATGGTCGTGTGGGGTCTGCTGTCGGCCGCGCAGATGTTCGTGGCCGGTCCGGCCAGCTTCTATCTGCTGCGGTTTGTGACCGGAGCGGCGGAAGCGGGGTTCTTTCCGGGATTGGTGCTGTATCTGACGCGCTGGTTCCCTTCCGAACGGCAGGGGCGGGCGCTGACGCTGTTCATGTCGGCGATTCCGCTTTCCGGCGTAGTTGGTGGCCCGCTGTCGGGCTGGATGCTGTCGCATTTCGCCTCTGCGCCCGGTGGGCTGGCGGCGTGGCAGTGGCTGTTCCTGCTCCAGGGACTGCCGACCGTGGCGCTGGGCATCGGCATGGTAATGCTGTTGAGCGACACGATCGAACAGGCGGCGTGGCTGGGACCGCAGGAACGGGCGGCTGTTGGCGAGGCGTTGCGGCGCGACCGGCTGGAGCAGCCGAAGCAACTGGCCGACAATTTCGGGGCCGTGCTGCGCAATCCGGCCGTCTGGATGCTGGGGCTACTGTATTTCTGCATCCAGGCCAGCGTTTATGCGATCAATTTCTGGCTGCCCACGATCATCCGGTCCAGTGGCATTCATGATGCGGCGATGATCGGCTGGCTGAGTGCCGTGCCCTATGTGGGGGCCAGTCTGTTCATGATCGTCATGGGGCGTTCGGCGGACCGGATGCGTGAACGGCGGTGGCATCTGGCCGTCCCGCTGCTTATGGCGGCGGCCGGCCTGGCGCTGGCGGCGCGGTTTCCGGATTCGATGCCTGTGGCACTGGGGGCACTGACGGTGGCGACTGCCGGCGCGCTGACCGGGTTGCCGATGTTCTGGCCGCTCTGCAACGGTTATCTCAGCCCGGCGGCGGCGGCCGGAGGGCTGGCGCTGATCAATTCGATGGGACAATTGGCGGGGTTCGTCAGCCCGTATCTGGTTGGCTGGGTCAAGGATGCGACGCAGCGGACCGATGGAGCGCTGGCGCTGCTGGCGGCAATGGCGGTGCTGGGCGTGGTGTTGGTGCTGCGTATGCCCCCCTCCCGCGTCAACCGCTGAAAGCGTGGCCGGACATGCGCGCTGGCGGCGATCCGACGCGCGTTTCCTGCGCTCCGGTGCTCACGGCCATTGAGGCCGCTCCGCTCCGGTGCTCGGAAACACACGACGGGCGCGACCCTGGGCGGGTCGCTCTCGCTCACCAGCCCACATGTCCGGCCACGCTTTGCTGGTATTGAGGGAATATGTGCGTTGTGGCGATCCGACGCGCGTTTCCAATCAGGCTTACAGGTTTGGCCGATAAGATAAAAAACGGGGAACGGCGATGAAGATCGTGATCGTGTGTGATTCCTTCAAGGAAAGCCTGTCGGCCCTTCAGGTGGCCGATGCGATCGAGGACGGGTTTCGCGAAATTTATCCCGACGCGACTTATGTGAAGCTGCCGGCCGCCGATGGGGGCGAAGGGACAGCGGAGTCGCTGGTGTTGGCCACGGGCGGGCGGATGCTGACGCGGGAGGTGACCGGGCCGCTGGGGACGCCAGTCATGGCGGCGTTCGGCATTCTGGGTGACGGGCAGACGGCCGTGGTGGAAATGGCCGCCGCCGCTGGGTTGATGCTGGTGCCGCGTGACCGGCGCGATCCGCTGACGGCCACGACTTACGGTGTCGGGCAACTGATCCTCGCGGCGCTCGACGAAGGGTGCCGGCATGTGATTCTAGGGCTCGGCGGCAGCGCCACCAATGACGGCGGGGCCGGCATGGCACAGGCTCTGGGCGCTTCGCTGCGCGACCGTGAAGAGGAGGAACTGGCGTTCGGTGGTGCGGAACTGGCGCGCCTGGCGTGCATCGACCTCTCACGCCTCGATGCCCGGTTGGCGGGCTGCCGGGTCGAAGTGGCCTGCGATGTCGATAATCCGCTGACCGGCCCGTTTGGAGCCTCCGCAGTCTTCGGTCCGCAGAAAGGGGCGACGCCTGAGATGGTGGGCCTGCTGGATGGCGCGCTGGCCGGATATGCCCGGCATGTCGCGGCCGCGACGGGACGCGAGATCGACGCCGTTCCTGGTGCCGGCGCGGCGGGCGGGATGGGGGCGGCGGCGCTGGCGTTCCTCGGTGCCACCCTGCGGCCAGGTGTGGAGATTGTCATGGAGGCGCTGGGGCTGGATGCCATCCTTTCCGACGCCGACCTGGTGATTACCGGCGAGGGCCGGATCGACGGGCAGACCGTGCATGGCAAGGCCCCTATCGGCGTGGCCCGTGTCGCCCGCCGGCACGGACGACCGGTGATCGGCATCGCCGGGTCGTTGGGGCACGATGCGGCAAAGGTGCATGCCCATGGAATCGACGCCGTCTTCAGCGTCGTCAACCGACCCTGCACGCTGGAGGAGGCCTTGGCCGAGGCGGCGACCAATGTGCGGGTGACGGCACGTAACGTGGCCGCCACGAGTGCAATTTTTCGGGCAAGCTGAGCAAAATGTAACCAACGAGGCGAGGTTGCGGCTGAGTTTGATTTTATTTTATGTCAAATATGACAGAATGAAGACGGTGATTTTGTGGTTAGTCTGTTCTGCTTGGATGGACCATTTTTTGTTAAGTTATTGCTTATTAATAAAATAACGTGGAAATATGGCCTGCGGTGGTTGCGGAGAACGGGCCTTTTGCACTCTTTATGTTAACTTAATTTAACTAAAAGACCATCGTTCCTTGTAACATATAGAGCCTGAAGCGGTCGCATCCGGGCCACGGACGCGTGCAATGGGCGTGGCGGCATGTCCGCAGAGGGGGATCCGGCGGGGACGCATTCTTGATCTGGTGCCTGATTTCCCCGATAGCTTGCCAAAGGAGCAGGAGGCTCGTGGCGATCGGTGAGGATCGCATCAGGGAGTGGCGCGGTATGGCGATCGAGTGGGCCGAGGCCGCACCGCATGCCGGTACCGGGTTCTTTCAGGCGACAATGTGCGTTTTGATGCGTCGTTCGGCCGGCGGCCGCCGCGACTGTTCGTTTTTTAAGGTCTCGAAGAGGGCAGGGGAACATTATGAAGACTAAGGGCGGTATCCGTATCGCGATCGTGGGTGTCGGCAATTGTGCCAGTGCCCTGATCCAGGGCATTCATTATTACGGCCCGAACCGCCACAACGAGGAAGTCATCGGCCTGATGCACGAGAGCCTTGGTGGCTATCGTCCCAGCGACATCGAGGTGGTGGCGGCGTTCGATATCGACGCGCGCAAGGTCGGCACCGATGTCAGCCGTGCCATTTTCTCCGCCCCCAACTGCGTGGTGAAGTTCGAGCCGAACATCCCCGACAGCGGCGTGACCGTGCGGATGGGCGCGGTGCTGGATGGCGTGTCCGAGCACATGGCCAATTATGACGAGAAGCGCAGCTTCGTGCGGGCGGACGCCCCCGAGCCGAGCCGCGAAGACGTGGTGGCGGAACTGCGCCGCAGCGGTGCCGAGATCCTGGTGAACTACCTGCCGGTCGGATCGGAGAAGGCCACGCGCTTCTATGCCGAATGCGCGCTGGAGGCCGGGGTCGGCTTCATCAACAATATTCCGGTCTTTATCGCCAGCGATCCGGAATATGCCGCCCGCTTCGCCGAGCGCAACGTGCCGATCATCGGTGACGACATCAAGTCGCAGCTCGGTGCGACCATCGTGCATCGTGTGCTGACCGACCTGTTCGCCAAGCGTGGCGTCAAGTTGCTGCATACGTACCAGCTCAACACGGGCGGTAACACCGACTTCCTGAACATGAAGAATCAGGAGCGTCTGGCGTCGAAGAAGACCTCGAAGACCGAAGCCGTGCAGGCCGTCGCGAAGGCGCGCATGGAGAACGAGGATATCCATGTCGGCCCCAGCGACTATGTGCCGTGGCAGAACGACAACAAGGTCTGCTTCATCCGCATGGAAGGCCATGCCTTCGGCAACGTGCCGATGGAACTGGAACTGCGCCTGTCGGTGCAGGATTCGCCGAACTCGGCGGGTGTGGCCATCGACATGATCCGCTGCTGCAAGCTGGCGCTCGATTCCGGCGTCGGTGGTGTTCTGGCAGCGCCCAGCGCCTATTTCTGCAAGCATCCGCTGGTCCAGTACACGGATGACGAGGCGTACAAGATGGTCGAAGAATTCATCACCACCCATTCGACCGAGGCCGTTCCCGCCTGATGAAGTGCCTGATCGTTGCCGCCGGGCAGGGTAGCCGCCTGCGTGACAAGGGGCCGCTCAAGCCCCTGGTCACGATCCGGGGGCGGCCCCTGATCGCCGAGGTCATCGACCGTGCCCGTCGTGGCGGGGTCGATGAATTCGTCATTATCAATGGCTATCGCGGCGATGAGTTGCGTATGGCCCTGGACGAAATGGCGGAATGTGACGGGGTGCGCGTGACCCATGTTCATAATCCGGCATGGGACCGCGCCAACGGGGTTTCCGTTCTCTGTGCCCGGCCGTTTCTCGACGGGCCGTTTCTGCTGACGATGTGCGACCATGTGCTGGACCCGGAGATCAATCGCCTGATGGCGGCGATCCCGACAGGCCGGGACGGTGTGACGCTGGGCGTCGACAGCAACGTGGAGCGTATGCTGAACGATCCGGACGACGTGACGCGCGTTCTGTGTCGGGACGGACGGATCGAGCGTATCGGCAAGTCGCTGGCGGAGTTCAATGCGTTCGATACCGGGATCTTCCGGTGTACGCCGGAGATGTTCGACGCGCTGGAAAGCAGCCAGGCGGAGGGCGAGGACAGTATATCCGGTGCCATGAACACGCTGGCCCGCTGGCACAAGGCGTATGTCCTCGATATCGGCGAACATTTGTGGATCGATGTCGATGATCCGGTAGCCTACGACAAGGCTGAACGTCTGATGGCCCAAGGGCTGCTTTGACATGGACCACCCCTGCTCGTATGGCGCGGGGGATCAGGGAAACAAGGGTGCCATCGTGTTGCAGCAGACAGATCCCGTGCGGCGCACGTCGGAAATCGAAGAACTGACCAACCTGTATGTTATCCATCCGGTTTCGGGATGGCTGACACGGCATTTCGCGCGTCTTGGGGTGGCGCCCAATGCCGTGTCGCTCGGCGGGATGACGGCCGGGCTGTTGGCGGGGGTGGCCTATCACCATGTCGGCGACTGGCGTTTCGCGGTTGCCGGGTTCCTGCTCATGGTCGTCTGGCATGTCATGGACGGGGCAGACGGCCAGCTAGCGCGCCTGACGGGCAAGCAGTCGCAGACCGGCAAGATTCTGGACGGTATCTGCGATTATGTGACGTTCGTCTCGGTTTATGTCGGGCTGGCGCTGGCGCTTTCCGCCCTGTATGGCGCGTGGGTCTGGGCGCTGGTCGTGCTGGCGGGCGGATGCCATGCGGTGCAGTCGGCTGCCTATGAACGGCAGCGGCAGGATTATAATTTCTGGGGCTGGGCGCGTGGATCGGCGCCGGTGGCGCGGGCGAAAGTTGCCTCCGGCCGGCGTGTGGGCGACCTGCTGTTCGGGCTGTATAATCGGCTTGAGGCGCTGACGGCATCAGGCGGAGAGGCAGGGCTGAACCAGCGGCTGACGGTGTTGCTGGCCGCACATCCAGACCGGGCGCCGGTGATCCGCCAGGCCTATCGCGAGGCTTTTGCGCCGCTGCTGCGTGGCTGGTCGATCCTGTCCGCCAATTATCGGACGATCGGCATCTTTCTCTGCGTGATCTGCCGCGTGCCGCTGGCTTATTTCGTGTTCGAGATCGTGGGGTTCACGGCGATCCTGATGCTGCTGCTGGCGCGACAGCGCATGTGCGACGGGGCGTTCATGGCCGGACTGGATGGTCTGGCCGGGGACGTGCCTTGCCCCGGTGAACGCCGCCGCGATCAGGCGGTGTTCGCGGTCGAGGCGGAAGCGTCGCTCGTACCGTGATGCGGCAAGGGGTTTACCCTTGACCCACCAAAGGGCAGTCGCCCTTTGGAAACCCGTTCGTTTTCGGGTGATTGGGGGCTTGGTTCTTTATTCTCTGGTGTGGATGAAGAGATAGGCCGCCGACAGCATCAGCAGGATGGGAGGGGTGAGGGCTGTGATCGCCGGGTTCAGGTCCAGCAGCAGGCCCAGCCGGTTGGTGATTTCCTGCCCCAGTGAGAACACGATGGCGATCGCGATGCCGATGGCCATGCGATAGCCAAGGCTCTGCGAGCGCGGCGGCCCGAAGACGAAGGGCGCGGCGCAGGTGATCAGCGCGATCATGGCGAATGGCGTGCTGATGCGCGACCACAATTCCTGCTCGTAGCGTGTGGCCGGCAGATGATGCCGCTTGAGATCGCGAATGTAGCGATACAGGGCGATGGGCGGTACGCTCTCGGGCGGCAGGCTGAGGAAACGGATCTGCCGCGACGACAGGAAGGCATGCCATGTCATGCTGTCCTGATGGCTCGTGTGGAACTGGTCGGCGACGATGTCCTTGCGCGTGACGTCCGTCAGAACCCAGTTGTCGTCCGCGCCGATCGTGGCGTGGGCCGCGTGCAGATAGCGTGTCAGCGCGCCCCGGTCGTCGAAACGGTAGATGTCGATGTCTTCGCCCAGCCTTTCGTTGACGAAGCGGTGGACGCCGAGAAACTGTTGGTCGCCATGAGCCCAGAAAGCCGTGTTGTCCGCGGCGTTTACCACGCCGGAGGTGAGGGCGGTGGCACGTCCCTGCTGCGCCATGTGACGCGCCGAGGGCACGACGAACTGCCCGACCAGAAACAGCAGGACGATCGTCGGTACGATCAGGCGCAGTACGGCGCCGATGATCTGCATTTCGGAGAGTCCGATCCCTTGCAGGGCCGTAAGCTCGGAATGTTTGGCGAGGCCGCCCAGGCCCAGCAGGCATGCCAGCAGCAGGGCGATGGGCGTGACCTGCATGAAGCGTGCCGGCGCCAGCAGGGCGGTATAGGCGGCGGCATCGGCCAGGCGATAATGTCCCTGGCCGACGAAGGAGAGCTGGTCGACGAATTCCAGGAGGCTGAACAGGGCCGTGAGCCCCAGTGCGACCAGGACGAAGGCCCGCAGCGTGACAAGCTGGATATAGCGGTCGAATCGTTTCAGTTTCATGGCGCGTCGGCCCGCCGGGACAGAAGATCGGCGATCTGGCCGCGCAGCATGAAGCCGGTCAGGATTGCCAGCAGAGCGGGCGCCCACCAGATGCCGGGGAATGCGGCCACCATGCCGTGCTGCACCCAGGTGCGGGCGGACGTATAGAGCAGGTAATAGACGAAGAAGATCAGGATTGCGGTCCCCAGCTTGCCGTAGCGGTTCTGCCGGGGGCGACCGCGTGCCAGCGGCACCGCCAGCATCGCCAGCAATATGGTTGTGAAGGGCGTGGACAGGCGCCACTGGAATTCCGCCACGTCCGCTGGCTGGTGCGAGGCGGCGATGCTCAGGCTGCCAGTGGTCACCGAACTGTCGTCCGGCGCGTCCACCACATGGCGGTTCGGGTCCTGCGTGATTTCGCGCACGGTCATGACCTGGTCATGCGCGCCCGGCCGGGTGCCGATATCGTAGATATGGGCATTCTTCAGCCGCACGTAGAAATCGGTTCGGCCGTTGACGTCGTCGGCCACGGGATAGCCGAGTTCGGCATGGATGATCCGGGTGTCATTGGGACGGCGCAACTGGACGAAGATATCCCGTGCCGGGCCGTTGGGTCCCTGGCGTCGGGTGAGGAAGATGACGCGCGCGCCGTTCTGCACGACGTAGAAGGTACCGGGCTGCATTGCGTCGACGTCCAGCGTCAGTTCGGCGCTGCGCGAGAGGGCATGCAGGCGCTCGTACGCCCAGGGGCGCACGACCAGTGACAGGATGCCGACCCCGATGGCGACGCATCCGGCCAGTGTCATGACATGGCGGAGCAGCATGCCGGGGGTGACGCGCAGGGCATGGAGTGCCGTGATTTCGGAATTGCCGTACAGTGTGCCCAGTGCCAGCACGATGGACAGGTACAGCGCCACCGGGACCAGGACTTCCAGGCTGATCAGGAGCTTGAGCACGATCAGTTCCACGATCGTGTTGGTGGACAGCAGCCCGTTGACCGCGTCCGACAGGAAATCGGCGGCGCTGTAGCCGGCGAACAGGGCCATGCAGACCACAAGCATGGCTGCCAGGGGCTTCCCGATTTCGCGCAGAAGATAGGTGCGAATGATCAAGGTATGAAAACCGTCCGTCGGGGGCATGGATCGCGGCGGGGCGTACAAGTGACTCTCTTCGCCCTGTCACGCGGGACGGGTGCGGTCTGTGCCGCATGGGAACATGCCCGTGACGGTTCGAGGATAAAAGAGAGGCCCATTTTCGTCAAACCGCAGGCGGCCCGCCGGCTTCAGGAGCCAGAGGGCGGCAGGATCGGCGACCCTGTACGCATCAGATGGTTCAGCCAGCGCCAGGATTGGTGCCGGTACTGCCGCCATTGGGGTGCCTTCCAGCGTTCGACCGGATCGGGTGCGGCGGCCAGGCGTTCGGAGATCGCGGTCATGATTCGCGTGGCGCGGGCTTCCCATGTCAGGGTGCGGCTTTCCGCCTGTGCGGCCTGCGCGAGGCGTGCGCACAGGGTGGGGTCGTCGGTCAGTCGTCGCACGGCGTCCGCCAGGGCCTGGGGGGAATCAGGCTGGCAGAGATACGCGTTCTCTTCGTGGCGCAGGATTTCCTGCACGTCCGGAGTCTTTCCGGCCAGGATCGGGCGCCCAGAGGCCAGGTAGAAGAACAGCTTGAGCGGCAGTACCGTCGATCCGAACCGCGTCAGGGGCTGGAGCGACGGCGGGATCAGCAGGAGATCGGCCGCCGCGACATACTGGCCCAGGGCCTCAGATGGCTGGAAGGGAACGATCCGCACGTTGGGCAGGGGGCGGGCCTTTTCCTCGATCGGTCCTTCGCCATAGGAGCCGACGAGGATGAACAGTCGGTCGGGCAGCAGGCGCGCCGCCTCGATCACGACATCGAGGCCCTTCTTCTGGTTGATCCGGCCCGTATAGACGATCGTCCGGGCGGTTGCGGGAATGGACAGGGCCTTTCGCGCGACGTCCGGGGCGGGGATCGCATCCAGCCGTCCGGGTTCGAAGCCGTTATGGATGCAGCGCAGTTTTGCGGCGGGAATCCCCAGTTCGAGATATTTCCGCCGCGTATAGTCCGAATGGCAGATATGGAGGATGAAGCGCGGGTGGTTCATCAGCCGGTGCAGCCAGCGGCGGAGCGGGGGGATCTGGTCGGGCCACGGGCGATAATGGTCGAAGACCACGCGCTGGCCGAACCGGATGGCCATCCAGGCGATCCACAGATTGCGGGTATAGACCAGGTCGGCCTGGCGGAAGGCGCTGCGGCAGACGATGGTCAGGCCGCACATCAGGTGACGCAGGGCGGCCGGGCTGGCCGGTGCCCAGGCGCGCACGATGTCCAGGCCCGTGGCCTCGGCCAGGGCCGTGCAGGAGGCCCGGTCGCGCATGGGAACGTGCAGCCGCGCGCGGGAGGTCAGGCGGGCCAGGTAGCGGGCGGTGGTGATGAAGACTTCGGCGTCGGCCTCGGCACTGGGGAGCGGATTTTCGAACGCAAACAGGATCTTGATCCCTGCATCCGGGTTTCCGGCATGGCCGTTTTGTCTCAATGGTCGCATCCATCAGGCTTTTGTCCGGGCGCTGGCCCGCCGATGGCGCATATGACCGGGAACGTGGGTGGGTGTCCAGAAGTGAGGCCCGCCGCGCCGGGGAGGGAATGCAACCATGGCAGGCATGGCGCGCTACGAAGACGGGTGGCCGTGTCTTTTTCGGTCCCTGTCTGGTTCGGAGGAAACGACCATGGCTGATCTGACCGCCATCGAGATCCTGTCGCACCTGACTGCGCTGCGCGCCCAGGTGGCGGGGCTGTATTCGGTCTTGCAGGCGCCCCGGACCGTGCAGTCGCCTCTGCCTTCGCAGGGTATGGGAGACGGCGAGCGCGTAACGGTTACGCTGAATGTTTCCGTTCTCCGGCGCGTCGAGGACTGGCAGGCGCGGCAGTCGGACCTGCCGAACCGCGCGATCGCGCTGGAACGGATGATCGAGGCTTTTCTCGATCTGGAGGCGTGGGCCCGGCGTCCCGGCGCGGGCACCGAGGGCGCCGGAGCCTGACTCCGGCGCTGTAACCGAAGAGAGGGTTACGGCCAGCCGGTTGCCGGAATGTCGAAATGCTGGATCAGGTCGTGTTCGGGCAGTTGCGCCAGTTCCTTGGGCACGGCCAGGATCAGCCTGTCCTGCGCGACGCCGGTCAGTTCGGCGCGGATGGCGTGCAGGAGATGACCCGGCGCGGCCAGGATGAAACGGCTGATCGTGCCGTCGGTCACGCCGCGATTCAGCGCCTCGGCGATGGTGGCGGCGAAATGTTCGGTGGGTGCGATGTGGTCGGTCGTGTGCAGCGCATGCCCTTCGTGGCGCAGCAGGCGCGCCGTATGCGCGTCGGCGACGACATACGTCACGGGGTCGATCGTTGTCATGATCTTCTTCTCCCTGTCGAAGACGTCATCATCTTTCACCCGAATGAATGTTCCGGGAAGGGGGATACGCCGTGCGCATCATCACTTTCCGCGATCCGGCCTGCTATGGCGCAGAATTGCCGGCGGACTGTGCGGGCATGGGGGTTGAGGTGGGCTATGGCGTGGGAGACCTCCGGGGCATCGTTTTGCACCATGGCGGCGGCGGCGCGGATGAGGTCGAAACTGCTGGTGCTGATCCGTTCGGGCATCGGACCCATTTCGGAGAGGATATGGGCCAACAGATGGGTCAGGCCCTGTGCCATCGCGGCGTCTCGGTCGTGGGCATCGGGCGTGGTCACGATGACGTCCAGCCCCAGGGTGCGGCGCAGGAACGCGGCGATGGGGCCCAGCCGGATGCCGCGTAGCGGGCAGAGCACGATGCGATGGCCGGCGATGCCGTTGCGCGCGCTCTGCGGGCCGAACAGCGGGTGAGTGGCGATGATGCGGACATGTGCGGGCAGTTCGCGGCACAGGATGTCCGCCGGCAGGATCTTGACCGATCCGACATCTGCGACCAGCGCATGAGGTGGCAGGTGCGGCCCGATGGCACGCGCGACCGCCTGCATCCGCGTGACCGGAATGGCCAGGATGACGATCGGGCAGCCGGCTGCGTCCTCCAGCGTCGTTGCCGTAACCCCGGGCATGACGGGGCCGGACTGTAGGACGGGATCGTGGACGCGGATGCGGCAATGGGCAGCCAGATGGGCGGCGATCAGCCGGCCGAAGGCGCCGAAGCCGAACAGGCCGACCAGGGGAAGAGGAGCCGGGGAGGGAGAGGAGAGAGACGATCCGTCTGACATGGCACTGCTTTCGGGAAGCTGCGTTGCCAGGAGGACTCTCGGATGTTCGACCGCTGACGACGCAGCGGTTGAACATGATAATACGCCCCCGCCGCTATGAATGCGGCGCGTAATACAGTCCGGAGAGGAAGGACGGGGTGCTCATGCGACGCACCTAAGGAGATTTGGCGGGGCCGGTCAAGGGCGGCGGGGGCTTTGCCGGGGCGGCGACCAGCAGCCATGTTCCGACCACCTGGAGCGGCAGGCCGGCGACCAGCATCACGAACCCTGCCCAGTGCTGATCTTCGAGCGGTGTCAGGTCCCATCGGCACAGCACGTCCAGATAGGGGGCGTACAGCACGCGCGGCGCCGTCATCCAGACGACCGCCACCACTGTCATCGGCAGGCTGCCCAGCAGCGCATAGGCTCCGGCCAGCGGGTTATGCCGGATGACCCGGCTGCCCGGCATCAACTGGCCCCAGAACAGCAGGCCGGCCAGCAGGTCCAGCAGGCCCAGCGGGGCGCTGAACAGGGCGTTGGCCAGCGAACGGTCGAGGATCGAGGGCAGGCCGGTGGCGATTGCCAGCCCGCCGAACAGGGCCGCTGCCACGCCGGGGTCGCGGGCCCAGCCCGCGACATGGGCGGGGCGACGGTTTGTCGTCATGGGCATGGCGAGCAGGAGGAACGGCGGGACGACCTGGCCCAGCACCATCAGGCCGGCGGTATATTGAGTCATCGAAGCCAGAGGGTCGCGCAGGCCGACGCAGGAGGCCGTCAGCAGGGCCGTGCCGGCGCCCGCCGCCGCCAGCCGCCAGGATGGGTGCCGGTGCCGGGCGGCCAGGAGCAGGATCGCGGTGCCGGCGAGCAGCCCGGCGGTAATCCAGCCGGCCTGGAAAAGCGGACTCCAGCCTCTCATCGGGACAGGACCGCGCGGATGTCGGCGGCCATGGACTCCGGAGCGTTCAGTTGCGTCATGCCGTAGCGCGCGCGCATCTGTCCGTCCGGGCCGACCAGCGTCAGGACCGAATTGTGGTTGATGTGGCCGTCGGTTCCCGTCCAGCCGATGCCCCAGGCGCGGGCCGTGGCGGCCAGTTCGGCCGGGCGGCCGGTCAGGCCGGTGGGTGCGGGCTGGAAGTGGGAGAGGTAGGCATGCAGCACGGCCGGCGTGTCGTGGGCCGGGTCCAGCGTGACGAACAGGACGCCCGTCCGCGCCGCGTCGGGGCCCAGTCGGGCGAAGACCTGTTCAAGTGCTGCCAGTACCGTCGGGCAGACATCGGGACAGCGCACATAGCCGAAATAGACCAGTGTTGCCCGGCCGTGCAGTGTTGCCGGGTCGAACGGGTGGCCCTGATCGTTCTGCAAGGCGAGGCTCGGGGCCGGGACCGGCGGGACTGGAGAGCCGAACAGGCTGAAGCCGCCGCTCCAGCCTGCATAGAGGGCCAGCAGCGCCACGATGGCCGCCACTGTGCAGGCGGCGCGGCGGAGCGACTGCCGGAGCGGTGGCGCGAGCGCCGTCATGCGCGCCCTACCAGAGAATCCAGCCCGGCGCGCGCGTGACATGATGCAGGAACGGCCACAGGATGGGGATGTAGGCGGCGATGGTGGCCAGCGCCGTGACGCCGGTCAGCAGCCAGATGTGATCCAGCGCGCGGATGAGCGGCGAGGCGGACCGGGCCGGGTTTGGCGGCGAGTCGATGGTGGAACTGGCCGGGCCGCCGAAGGACTGGGCGAAGGGAATGGGCGGCGGGGCCGCGCGCCGGCCGAACAGGAGGGTGCCGAAGAAGACGGCGAAGAAACTGTAGCTGGCCACCCACAGCAGGACGCCGCCGATGGCTACCAGCGCCAGCGGGACCGACGCCGCGCCGTAGAGCGCGTGATAGGTGCCGTGCGGCAGGGCGGAGACCCATGCCCGGCGCGGCACGCCGTACAGGCCCGCCCACGTCATGCCGATGGCGAAGATCGTCATGCCGACGAACCAGACCCAGACGGAGAACAGGGCCAGCCGCCGGCTGATCAGTTGCCGGCCGGTGAGGTGCGGTACCATCCAGAAGGTGATCGCCATGAAGGTCATGGCGGTGACGCTGCCGACGGTGACGTGGAAATGGCCGGGAATGAAAGTGGTGTTGTGGACGATGGCGTTGAGCTGCCAGCTTCCGTTGACGATGCCGGTGGCGCCGCCGAGGATGAAGGTGATGGCCGCGAGGATCTGGCCCGCCACGCTGGGATCGCTCCAGGGGAGGGCCCGGAACCAGCCGAACCAGCCCTGTCCGCCGCGCAGGCGGCCGGCATATTCCAGACTCAGCCCGATGGTGAAGGCGGTCACCAGGCTGGGGGTCGCCACCGACATGGTCAGCACCACCAGGATGCCGCGCCAGATCGAGGAGAAGCCGGGGTCGGAGAACTGGTGATGGGTGCCCACGGGCAGAGAGAAGATCATCAGCAGGGCGAAGGTGATCCGCGCCATCGGGTCGGAGACCAGCTTGCCGCCGACCTGGCGTGACAGCAGGCCGTACCAGGAGACATAGGCCGGCATCAGCCAGAAATAGACGATGGGGTGGCCCGTCAGCCAGAACAGCGTGCGGTTGATGATCGGGTCGACGGTGCTGATCAGCCCCAGCGACCATGGGTCGAGCTGCAGCACCAGTTCGGCCACCACGCCCACGCCGGCGAGTCCCCACATCAGCATGGTGGTGAGCGACATGTAGGTGACCAGCGGCGTGATTTCGCCGGGGCGGTGGCGGCGCCATGTGGCGCGCATCTGCAGCAGGATCGACAGCGGCATCGTGCTGCCGAGGGCCAGGAGTGTGATGCCGATATAGAAGAATGGGCTGCCCTTGAGCGGCGGATAGAACGTCCAGAGCACCGACGACGAATTGTCGCCCATGGCATAGAGCACGCATAGCGCGCCCACGGCCATGATCGCGAAACAGGCGCGCCACATCGTGAGATTCGGCGTGACCCCCAGTTCGCGTGCCGGCAGGTAGACCAGAAGCCCGCAGGTGACGAAGAAGGTGAAGACGTAGCCGTTCATGACGCCGTGGATGGTCAGGCCCTGATAATAGCTTTGCAGCAGCGGGCGCAGCGCGGGATAGGCATCCACCCCGCCGTAATTCAGTGCCTGTAATGGGCCGATCGTCGCCCCGACCAGCAGGGCGCAGAAGCCCGTGATCAGGAAGGCGAGCATCAACCGCCGCGTGCTGGCAGCAACGCGCTCGGATTCTGTCTGAGGGAAAGCGGACGGGATTGTGTCGGCTGCGATTTCGATGCTCATGGCGTACCTGCCGGATCGACGATGATGCGCGCCACCATGGCGTGGTGGAACATGCCGCAATATTCGTTGCAGATGATGCGGAACAGCCCGGTATGGTGGAACGTGTATTTCACCGTGCCGACCACGCCGGGAACGGCCGTGAGGTTGACCGGCGTGCCCTGGATTTCGAAACCGTGCAGTACGTCGGCGCTGGTGACGTAGAAGGTGATTTCGGCGCCTTCGGGCACGTGAATCACGTCCGGCGACCAGTGCCAGGCGCGGCCGACCATGTAGACCGCGTAGGCGTTCGGGCCGGTGCGTACCACCTTGCCGTCCTGGAACGCGGCTTCGCGGGGCGGGGCCTGCGGGTCGGTCGCGTAGGAGTGGGTGCTGGTCACCAGGCCGTAATCATGGACGACGTAGAACATCGTCCCGATCGTCAGCAGGACCAGCATCACCAGTACGCCGAAGATCCAGAACCGTTCGTGCCGTTCGGCCGAGGCGTGGAAGGCGGATTCGAGAGGGCTCATGCCCGTATTGTCGTTCATAACCGTTCCTCTTCCGTCACGCGCGATGCAGGAAGATCACCGAGACCAGGATCCAGACCGTCAGCACCGCCACCAGCAGTACGCCGCTGAGGACCCAGGTGCCGACGGGCCGGACATCGATCATGGGCGGCGCGCGGCCGTTGTCGCCGTCGTCCTGTGTGGTCGGTGTGCTCATTTCGCGGCTCCCGCATTCGGTCCTGGCAGGTTTTGCAGATAGGCTGCCACGGCCTGCATGTCGGCGTCGGTCATCGCGTGGGCTTCCGTCGCCATCATCTTGCCCATCGGATCGCGATCCTTGCCCTGGTGCCAGCCCCGCAACTGTTCCAGAAGATAGGGGGCGGACTGGCCGGCCAGATGCGGGGCAAAGGTGCCCATGCCCTGGCCTGCCGGGCCATGGCAGCCTCCGCATGGCATCACGCCGTTTGCCATGACCCCTTTCTCGAATATTTCCTTGCCGCGCGCGCGCAGCCCGTCGCTTGCCGGGTCGGCCTCGGGGGGAGGCGGTTCGGACAGGCCGGCATAATAGGCTGCGACGTCCTGCATCTGCTTCTGCGTGAGCATCCGCGCGTAGGGCGCCATCCAGCTATCGCGTCGCTTGTCGGTCGCGAAGTAGCCCAGTTGCTGTTCGAGATAGGCGGCCGAGAAGCCAGCCAGGCGCGGTATGCCCACGTCGGGCTGGCCCGCGCCGTTCATCAGATGGCAGGCTGAACAGCCGACATGGCCGGTCAGGACACCAGTTTCCGCGATCGTCCGCCCTGCCGCCGCATCCGGCGTATCGGCCGCGTGGGACGGTTGCGCGGCCAGCAGGACAAACCCAAAGAGCGTCAGTACGCCAGCCCGTCGCCGGCCCGGACGGATGATGCTTCCCGCCGCCTCATGCATGCCTTTCTCCCGTTCGGCTGTCTTGCCGATATGATACGCTATAGGCGATTGCCGGGGAGCGGGCATATCCCGCATTCCCCCACGTCGCGATGTTCGTGCTTATTGTCCCGCGCGTGCTGTAGCCGGGACTTTCCGCTGTCGGCGATGGCGTGTCACGGGGGCGCCGCCGATCCGGATATCCGACCTGTCGCAGAATTGAGACAGGATCGCGCGCCCAGGGCGGGGTAATCCGAAATATCGAGGCAGGACTATGGGCGCTTTCATCGTGGCAGCCATAATCTCTGAAACGTGATTATAGTCAATCCGTATCGATATCGCCGGGCAGAAAAGCGCCATCCGGGCTTTTCTGCATCGCACCATGATTTTCAGACCGTGTTCTTGTCTGGACCGGCCGGGACTTGTCGCAGTTTTGCGACAGTCCAATCGCTCCATGCCCTTTTGGTGACGTGACAGAAACGACTGAACCGGCAAATGCTGCGAGGCCTGACACATAAGAACGACAACGTGCAGGTGGAGCATCGTCATGAACGGTTTTGCCTGAAGTTAAGTGAGGGATCCTGCAGCCGGATCCGCCGTTGGATCGTCCCGCCCCTCGCCGGGCGGCGTTCCGGCCGGTCGGGCGCGGCCTTCAGTTGCTGAAAGCAGGTACCGCCGTCCTGACGATTCTTACCGGAAGAGTGTTGCGGGAGATCCAAGATGAAGTTCGCTTACCGTACCAGTGTCACCCGCCAGCCCCTGCGCAAGGCGGTGCTGGCCCTGCCGGTCGCACTGGCCTGTGCGACCACGCTGACGGTTTCATCCCCCGTGCGGGCGGAAGGCCCGGCCGGGCCATATCAGCCGGTGACGAACGAGCGGCTGGGCCATGCGGCGCAGGATGATGGCTGGCTGATGTACCGGCATGATTATTCCAGCACGGGCTACTCGGCCCTTGATGGGATCAATGCGGGCAATGTCGCCCAGATCAAACCCGTCTGGGATTACGAGACGGGGTCGAAGAGCGGGCATGAGGCGCCGCCGATCGTCAATGGCGACTATATGTTCATTACCACGCCGAAGAACGGGCTTCTGGCCTTTCAGGCCAGTACTGGCAAGCTGTTGTGGAAATATCAGCGCGACCTGTCCGACGTGGGGTTGAAGACGATCTGCTGCGACGTGGTGAATCGGGGCGTCGCGCTATACGGCACCAATGTCTACATGGCCACGCTGGACAATCACGTGCTGGCGCTGGACGCCACGACCGGCAAGGTGGTGTGGGACCAGGCGCTGGAGGCGCCTGACCTGGGCTATGCGATGACGCTGGCACCGCTGGTGGTCAAGGGCCATGTCATCGTCGGCGTATCGGGTGGCGAGTATGGCGGACGGGGTTTTATTGCATCGCTGGATGCCAAGACCGGCAAGCAGGTCTGGCGGCAATCGACGATTCCCGCGCCGGGCGAGCCGGGCGGCGATACGTGGCCCAAGGGCGCGTACAAGACCGGCGGCGGCGCGACCTGGCTGACCGGCAGCTATGACCCGCAGACCGACTCGCTGATCTGGGGCGTGGGAAACCCGGGACCGTGGCTGGCGGTGCTGCGGCCTGGCGATAATCTCTATACCGACAGCGTGATTGCGGTGAATCCGGCGACCGGCAAGATCAAGTGGCATTACCAGTACACGCCGAACGATACGTGGGATTATGACGGCACGAACGAGCCAGTGCTGACCGACCTGACCTATCAGGGCAAGGCGTACAAGGCGCTGGTCAGCGCCAGCCGCAATGGCTGGTTCTATGCCGTCGACCGGACGAACGGGAAACTGATCTATGCCGAGAAATTCGCGCATGCGACGTCGGTTTCCGGGTTCAAGGATGGCAGGCCGATTACGGATGCCGCCATGCGGCCGGATGTGGACAAGGAGGTCTTTACCTGCCCCAGCTTCCTGGGTGGCAAGAACTGGTGGCCCATCGCCGTCGATCCGCAGACCCATTTCGCCTATGTGCCGACCTTGCACACCTGCATGAAGATGAAAGGGGCCGCTGTTTCGTACAAGGCGGGCCTGCCGTTCCTGGGCGAGACGTTTACTGTCATGCGCGATCCGGAGCACCCTGATGAATGGGGTTCGGTGCAGGCCATCGACCTGAATTCCGGCAAGCAGGCCTGGTCGTTCAAATCCGCGCTGCCGTGGAATGGCGGCATGCTGGCGACGGCGGGCGGGGTCGTCTTCTCGGGTAGCGCTGACGGATACCTGTATGCATTTGATGCGAAAACAGGTTCCGTACTCTGGAAGAGTCCGAAAATGTCGTCGGGCGTGATTGGTGTGCCCAGCACCTGGAAGGTCGGCGACAAGCAATATGTCGGCGTTTATGCCGGCTGGGGCGGCGGCGTGCCCATCTGGGGTGGGGACATGGCGAAGGACCCGCGTGTCCGCTCCATTCCGCTGGGTGGCCATCTGTATGTCTTTGCGCTGTAAGGAGGACCGCATGCGCCAAAATATTGCCAGCCTGTCGCGTCGCGCCCTGGTTTGCGCTGTCGCGATCGGAGCCCTGATGGCCGCCCGGCCGGCCGGGGCGACCGTCTCGGTCTGTATCGATTCTTCCAATCCGGCTCATGCGATGGATCGCCGGGTCGTCCAGGCTGTTGCGCATCAGCAGGGTACGGATGCCGCGATCTATACGTTCGACGGCAGCGGAAAAGGGGACGACGATGGGTTCGACGTCAAGACATTCAGCACGCTCGCGGCCTCGCGCTGCGCGCTGGTGCTGGGCTTTCCCGTGGATGCCCAGCATGGCGCGGTGCCTGAGGGGGTGCGGGCCACGGCGCCCTATGCGCGGATGGGATTCGTGCTGGTGACGCCACGCGGCCATGAGGCGGAAACGCTGGCGGTGCTGCCGAATGGAACGGATGTGGCGGTGACCTACCTGACGGCGCCGAACCTGTATTTCGTGAAGCATCCCAATGTGCAGGCCGATATCTATCCGACGGACGCGCAGACGATTGCCAGTGTGGTGCATCATACGGACCGGGCGGCGATGGTGTGGCGCGCCAGTGCCGTGGCTTATCTGCCCGGCGGGGAAAAGGCACGCGACTATTGCATCCATGCGCTGAACGAGCCCCATGCGGCCTGGGACGTGGTGGCATTGTATGGCCCGCAGGGTGCGGCGGCGGCGGCTTCGTTTCAGAAGAGTGTCGAGGCGCTGCGGCGTTCCGGCCAACTGGCGGCCCTTTTGAGCCCGTATGCGATGTCGCCGGCCAATCCGATCGTCCTGGCGGCGGCGGACGTGCCGGCAGCCCCGGCGGCTGCGGCCGCACCGGTTGCCGGTGGGGAGAAGCCCGCGCTCTTTACGGCGGCGCAGGCCGATGCGGGCAAGAAAGCCTATGCCGACAATTGCGCGCAATGCCACGGCGACAATCTGGAAGGGATGGCCGGTCCGGCGCTCAAGGGCAAGCATTTCGCCTCGCCCAAGGCGAATTTCCATGTTGGCGATATCTTTACCATCGTGTCGCAGAACATGCCGGCGACCCAGCCGGCCAGCCTGCCGCATGATGTCTATGTGGATATCATGGCGTTTCTGCTCCAGCAGAACGGCATGCCCGCCGGTTCGACCGAATTGACGTTCGATGGGGCCAAATCGTCGACCGTGCCGCTGGTGTATAGCGGCGAGTAACGGCGCAGAGGTGGGCACGGCCAGGCTCTGCAAGGGGCCTGGCCGCATCGGCACGGAGCGCAGAGTGGCCGCATGCCCTCCAAGACGTTACCGGAATATATACAGTTCTGTCATGTTTGGTGGTTCGCGCCATAGATGGACGCTCTATAATAAAAACAAGAAACGATGGAGTTTGTCAGATGTCGGCAAGACATTGGGCGCATGTGGGTTTGACGGCCGTTCTGGCTGCTGGCGGCGTATCCATGCTGTCGGCTCGGTGCGCCCGGGCTGACGATTACAGTGATCTTCTTGATATTCTTCGGGCCAAAGGTGCGTTGACGCAGGTTGAATATTCGACCCTGCTGGCCAAACATCGGCATCATGCGGCGGAACCGGCTTCGGCTCAGGCACCGCGACGGGGGCGGGGCGCCGCGCGTCATGGCGCGGTCGTAACGGCCGGCGCTGCCGCGGATGGAGCGGCAATGCCGGCGGTGCTGGCCGCACAGCGTGCCGCCGACAGCGCGGCAGCGAGTGCCCGTGCCGCCGAAGCCTCGATGCTGGCGGCGCGCAGCACGATCGATAGCCCCAGTGTGGTTCGGGTCGCACCTTATGTTTCCGGCAAGGGGCTGACCTTCAAGGCCGGGCCGATCGATATCAATTTCTCTGGGTTCATCAACGGGTTCTATAGTTACAACATGCCTGGGCACGGGTTGCCGGTGGCGGGGGGGCTGTCGAGCGGAGGAAGCGGGTTCGATTCGTCGGCGGTGCGCAACGGCCTGTTGCCGGCCGGCTTTGTTCTCAAATTGTCCACGACGCAGTCGGGGATCGACATGTCGGCGGTGCTGGGGATGTATCCCGGCCTCAACAATGCCAATCCGGGTGCTTTCAACGCCAATTCCGGTGGGAGTCCGGTCGGGCTGGGGACGGCGGGTATCGATCTTCGTCAGGTCTACCTGACGGCGGGAACCAAGAGTTTCGGCACCGTCAAGCTCGGTCGTGACCTGGCGCTGTTCGGCTCCGACGCCATTCTGGAAGATGCGACGCTGCTCAGTGTCGGCTCGACGGGCAGCAATACCTCGCCGGCCAATACCTCGCTGGGTCGTATCGGCCTGGGGTATGTCTATGCCGACTGGATTCCGCAGATTTCCTACGCCTCGCCGGTCGTCGCCGGTTTCCAGGGGTCGGTTGGCGTCTTCCAGCCTCTGGATGCCTACAATTATGCCGGGGGCGGCCTGTCCGCAGGGTCGACGCAGCATAGTTCTCCGATGGTGCAGGGGAAGATCACCTATACGTTCAAGGTCGGTGATCTGACGACAAAGATCTGGTCCAGCTTCCTGATCCAGCATCAGCAGGGCCTGACGAGCACCATATTGGCGGAGTCGGATCGACGAGGCGCCATGGCCGAGGCTGGCGAAATCGGTGCCAAGCTGACCTATGGCCCGGCCCAGGCGGTGGTTTATTACTACCGCGGCAGTGGCCTCGGCACGACGGGGCTGTTCTTCGACGGGATCGCGGAGAATGGGCGCAAGCGTGATTCGGAAGGCTACTACGTTCAGGGTGCGTATAATTTCACCAAGCGTTTCAAGCTGGTGGGGAGTTATGGCGTCAGCAATCTCTACCTGGCGGCGGGCGATACGGCGACCGGACTGGTGCGGCGCAATCAGTCCGAGGTCGGCGCGGCCTATTACGATCTGACGGACTGGCTGAAGCTGGTGGCCGAATATGCGCATACCCAAGCGGCTGCGCATAACGGCAACTCCGCTAACGACAATACCGTTTCGGGCGGTGCGATCCTGTTCTTCTGAGGGGTTTCTGTCCGGGGGCATGGGTGCCCCCGGATTATTTCGAACGGCTTTACGAAGGCCATCGCCCTGAGACGATGGCCCAGACGAATGAACGTCCTTTTTCTTCCTTTTTGTAAAACAAAGGAATCGTTCGGACCTTATGGCATTCGTCTGATCTCATCCATGGTTCCTCCCGCCTGCGTGGCGATGGCCAGTCGGATCAGGTCGACGGTGCGGGCGACGCCCAGCTTGGTCTTGATCATGCCGGCGGTGTTGGCGACCGTCTTGTAGCTGACGCCCAAAGTTGCCGCGATGTCGGACAGGCTGCGTCCTTCGCCCAGAAACCGCATGATATCCAGATCGCGTGCCGTCAGGCGCCCGAAATCGCGGCCCAGAACGTCGCGATGTTCGTTCAGCATGGCGGCGATTCCGGCTTCGACGTAACATTGTCCGCTCATGGCCTGACGGATGGCGTCCAGCAGGTCGTCGGCGCCGATCGTCTTCGAGACATAGCCTGTGGCCCCGGCATCCAGTGCGCGGCGGGCGTAGATCGGATCGGCGTGCATGCTCAGGACCAGCACGCGCAGGCCTGCGTCATGCAGGCGGGGCAGCAACCACAGGCCGCCGGGGCCGGGGAGGCCGAGATCCAGCACCACGAGGTCCGGCCGTGTGTGCAGGGCCAGATCGAGGGCGGTCGGGGTGTCGGCGGCTTCGAGGATCGTGGCGCCCAGGGCTGTTGACAGCAACTGTCCCAGGCCGGCGCGCACCACCGTGTGGTCGTCTACCAGCAGGATTTTCATGCGTCGTGCGCCTCCGGCGCCATGGTGCGGGGGGTGGGGGGCGGCATCGGGTGGGCGTTCGGATCCGGCAGGGTGGCGGTGACGGTCCAGCCGTGCTCGTGCGTGATGACCAGATGGCCGCCGAGGTCCGCGAGGCGGCGGCGCATGCCGGCGAGGCCGAGGCCCGGTGTGCCGGTGCCCGCTATGCCGTTGTCACGGATCGACAGGATGATCCGGCCTTCGCCGCGCGTTGCCTCCAGGGCGATGTGGGAGGGGTGCCCGTGGCGTGCGGCGTTGCAGACGGCTTCCTGGGCGACGTGGAACAGGGCCGCACGCGTTCCATCGTCCAGGGTGGCGAGCATGGGATCGCAGGAAAGTGTAAAGATAATGTTTGGTTCTATATTGTTCCAGAATAGGATGATCCCGTTGAGGGATTCGGGCAGGCCGCTGCCGGGTGCGGTGTGCAGCCGCTTCAGGATGGCGCGCAGGGTGCGCTGGATGGAACTGGTGGCGTCCTGTATCGCGCGGATCTGGGCGGGGATGGCATCGTGGCGGCCCTCGGTGGCGGAACGGGCGAGGGTGGCGACGAAGGTGGTGATGCCAAACAGCAGGGGGCCGACTTCGTCATGCAGGTCGCGCGCGATTTCGGCGCGTTCTTCTTCCGCAACGCGGGCGATCTGGTCCTGGAGATGGCGGTTTTGCGCGGTTGCGGTGCGGAGTGCGCACGCCATGCGATTGAAGGAGGCGGCTTGTCCGGCGATGTCGGCCGGGCCGGTTTCGGGGAGGTTCACCATTTCGTCGCCTGCCGCGATGCGGGCATAGGCTTGGGACAATGTCGCAAGGGGGCGCAGACCGCGCACCACGATGACGCAGCATGATCCGGCGATCAGCAGGACCACCAGCGTGATAGTGGCGATCTGTACCCGGAATTCTCCCCAGCGTTCGGCGGCTTCGTTGGTCGCATCGGCTTGCAGGTGCACTTGCCATCCGGCCGGGAAACCGGTGGGGGACAGCGTTATCGGGGCCATGGCCGGTGCGGTGGTGCGCAGGAACCAGGCGGGAGGGCGGGGACCGGTGGCCAGCCGGGATCGGTGCCGGACACGCCCGGCCTGATCGGTTATCCGCGCCTGGATATGGCGGTTGCCGTCAAAACTGTCGCACAATTCCGCCGGCCAGGAGGCGGTGGACGCGGCTGCCGGGGGCGGCGTCGCGGCGATGTCGGCTTGGGCATTCGCCAGGGCGGCGGTGAGTTCGACCCGGATCGAGCGGGTTGCCTGCCACGCGGCGAGGCCGGAACCGGCCGTAAAGCCGATCATGGCTGCGACCGCGAGTGCGAGCAGCAGGCGCCCCAGCAGGCCCAGGCGTGCGGTGAGGGGCCGCGACGTGAAAAATCGCGTCTGGAACGGGCTGTTTCTGCGGCGGTCGGGAAAATATCCCATCGACTTCCCTGGTTTCGTTCGGTCTGATGGACCGCGTGGCATGCCAATCAAAAGAGAAGAATAAAAGCATGTTTGAAAAGATGACCGGGCGGAGGGCCATGTATCTGGCGTCTGCCGCATTGTGCTTTCTGCCCGCCCGAGCGGTGCTGGCGCAGACGGTACCGGCGACGGCTGCGGACGGTGTGTCGGCTGGCGTGCAGCCGGAAGACATTACTGTGATTGGTTCCTCGCCTTTGCCCGGTTCGGGCATCGACCGTGACCGGCTTCCGGCGACGACCGCCATCGTGACCGCGCGTGACCTGCAACTGACCGGTACCGCTGACCTGCTGCATGCGCTGGACAGCCGTCTGGCGGGTGTCAGCCTCAATTCGCCCGCAGGGAACCCTTATCAGCCCACCATCGTCATGAACGGCTTTCAGGCGTCGCCGTTGCAGGGCACGTCCCAAGGTATCGCGGTGTATCTCGATGGTGTGCGCTTCAACCAGGCCTTTGGCGATACGGTGAACTGGGACCTGATCCCGGATCTGGCGATCGAGCGGGTGGCGGTGGAGGGGGCGAACCCCGTCTTCGGCCTGAACGCTCTGGGTGGGGCGCTGAATGTGCGGATGAAGAATGCCTTCAATACCGCACCCGGAGGGGAAGCCGATCTGTCCGGCGGGTCGTTCGGACGGATCGTGGCGCAGGGCGATTATGCCGCGCGACGGGGAAACTGGGGATTCTATGTCGCCGGCCGGGAAGTTCATGAGGATGGCTGGCGGGACCTGCAAAGCACCGACATCCAGAGCCTGTATGCCGACCTTGGCTGGAAAGGGCTGGCGACCGAGGTGCATGGCAGTCTCGATCTGGCCAATTCGGTATTGAACGGCCCCGGAACGTCGCCGGTGGAACTGCTGCGCGCCGACCCCAGGGCGCAGTTCACCGCGCCCAATCAGATGGCGAACAAATTCATCCAGTTCGCCGTGAATGGCCGGCACAGCTTTACCGACACGCTCTCGGTGCAGGGGCAGGTGCATTACGATTATTTCCAGCAGCGGGTGATCAACGGCAACGCGCCCAACGATGCGCCGTGCGACGATGGATCGGGCCTGATGTGCACCGACGATGGCGATCCTTCGACCACGCGGGGCGGGGCGACGATTCCTGATTTTCTGGATGGTGGTGCGTATTCCGAACTGGATTTGCAGACGACGAACACCAACGGCTATGGCGTGTCGATGCAGGAAACGGAGGACCATTCGGTGTTCGGCCTGCGCAATCATGAAGTCGCGGGCGTCAGCTTCGACGGTGCGCAGACGATGTTCACCGGCTCTGCCGTGCTGGGGGGGCTGACCCCAGTGACACGGGAATATTATGGCCCTGGCTATGTGATCGACGAACCGGGGGAGACCGTACCGGTGCGGGTGCGGGTGAATGATGCGTATGTCGGTGTGTTTGCGACCGATACGATCGATCTGACACCGCGCCTCTCGCTGACCGGGTCGATGCGCTACAATTTTGCACAGATCAATCTGGCGGACCAGAATGGCGGGGATTTGAGCGGCCGGCATGCCTATTCGGCGATTAATCCGGGGGGCGGGGTCAGCTATCGGCTGACGCATTGGGCCACGATCTATGGCGGGTATGCCGAGGCGAACCGTGCGCCGACGCCTGCCGAACTCTCCTGCGCCGGGCCGGAGAATGCGTGCAGCCTGGCCAATTTCTTCGTCGGCGATCCCGAACTGAAGCAGGTGCGGGCGCATACGTTCGAGGCCGGCCTGCGGGGTGGCTTTACGATCGGGACTGCCGGACGACTGAGCTACGATCTGGGACTGTTCCGTACCGATGCCGACAATGACATCGTGTTCATCAACAGCGAGACGCTGAACCGTGCGTTTTTCGCCAATATCGGCGCAACCCGCCGCCAGGGGGGCAAGGTGCATCTGGCCTGGCAGGCGGATGGCTGGTCGGCCTGGCTGAACTATACCCATACCGATGCGACCTATCGCAGCGGCTTCGTCGAGGATGCGGGCAGCAACCCGGCCGGTGATGAAGACGGCGACATTACCGTGCGCCGGGGCAACCGTCTGCCGGGGATTCCGCTGGACAAGCTGACCGGCGGGGTGGATGTGCGTGTTACCCCGATCTGGACCGTCGGTGGTGATTTTCTCTTGCAGGGCGGGCAGTATCTGTTTGGCGACGAAGCCAACCTGACGCCGCGCCTGCCGGGGTTCTTCGTATTGAACCTGCATACGTCGGTCCAGGTGACGCGCTCTCTGCAATTGTTCGGCAGCATCTCGAATGTTACTGACCGGCATTACTACACTTTCGGCACGTTCTCGCCGACCGGTTCGGTCTATCTGGCGCAGGCACCGGGGGCGACCAATCCGCGTAGCTACAGCCCCGCCGCGCCGATCGGTGGGTTTGGCGGTGTGCGTGTGACGTTCTGAGAACCCGATGGGCCCTCCAGGCCGGGTGCCTGTCGGCACCCGGCTGACCCGTTGGGGGCGGGCGGTCAGAAGAACCCCAGTTTCTTTGGGGCGTAGCTGACCAGAAGGTTCTTGGTCTGCTGGTAATGGTCCAGCATCATGCGGTGGTTTTCACGGCCGATGCCCGACTGTTTGTATCCGCCGAAAGCGGCGTGGGCCGGGTAGGCGTGGTAGCAGTTGGTCCAGACGCGGCCCGCCTTGATGGCCCGCCCGACGCGATAGGCGCGGGTGCCGTCGCGGGTCCAGATTCCCGCACCCAGGCCGAACAGCGTGTCGTTGGCCAGTTTGACCGCCTCGGCATCGTCGCGGAAGGTGGTGACGGAGACGACGGGGCCGAAGATCTCTTCCTGGAAGATCCGCATCCGGTTGTCGCCCCTGAAGACGGTAGGCTGGATGTAACAGCCGTTTGACAGCGCGTCGCCCACGTCGGCCCGGCTGCCGCCGGTCAGTAACTGGGCCCCTTCCTGCCGTCCGATATCGATATAGGACAGGATCTTGTTCATCTGGTCGACCGATGCCTGGGCGCCGACCATTGTCGCGAGGTCCAGCGGATTGCCCTGCTTGATCGCCGCGACCCGGCGCAGCGCGCGTTCCATGAAGCGGTCGTAGATGGATTCGTGGATCAGGGCGCGAGACGGGCAGGTGCAGACCTCGCCCTGGTTGAAGGCGAACAGGACGAAGCCTTCGATTGCCTTGTCGAGAAAGTCGTCATCTTCGGCGGCGATGTCGGAAAAGAAGACGTTGGGGGATTTGCCGCCCAGTTCCAGCGTGGCGGGAATCAGATTGTCGGCGGCGGCGTGGGCGATCATCTTGCCGGTTGGGGTCGATCCGGTGAAGGCGATCTTGGCGATCCGGCTGTTGGAAGCCAGCGCCGTGCCGGCTTCCCGCCCGAAGCCGTTGACGATGTTGAGCACGCCGGCCGGCAGGATGTCGGCGATCAGTTCGGCCAGGACCATGATCGAGGCCGGGGTCTGTTCGGCCGGCTTCATCACCACGCAATTGCCCGCTGCGAGGGCCGGTGCCAGTTTCCAGGCGGCCATCAGCAGGGGGAAGTTCCAGGGGATGATCTGGCCGACAACACCCAGCGGTTCGTGGAAATGGTAGGCGACGGTATCGTGGTCGATTTCCGACAGCGCGCCTTCCTGTGCGCGGATGCAGGAGGCAAAATAGCGGAAATGGTCGACGCATAGGGGGAGGTCGGCGTTCAGCGTCTCGCGCAGCGGCTTGCCGTTGTCCCAGCTTTCGGCACGGGCCAGCAGTTCAAGATTCTCGTCGATGCGGTCGGCGATGCGGTTGAGCAGCAGTGCGCGCTGGGCCGCGCTGGTCTCGCCCCACGCATCGCGCGCGGCGTGGGCGGCGTCGAGTGCTCGTTCCACATCCTCGGCCCTGGAACGGGCGACCTTGCACAGGATGCGCCCGTCGACCGGTGACGGATCGTCGAAATACTCCCCGGCGAAAGGGGGCACCCAACGGCCGCCGATGAAATTGTCGTACTGCGCCTTGAACGGTGACGACATGTCGATTCGATGGCTTTCCAGCGAGTCCATGGTCATTCTCCTTCTTGGTCGCCGCGGATGGAGCGCGGTCAACATTCGGAAGAGTGGCGATGGGTACTGGATTTGTCAGCCGGCCGGGATTGGTATGAAGCCTGATCTGTCGCAGTTCCGCGACAGTGGCGGGGCTTCAGTGGGCTTCGTGACGTTTCAGCCGGCGATGCAGCGTGGCACGGCTGACGCCCAGTTCTCGCGCTGCCGCAGAGATGTTTCCGTTACAGCGTTTCAGCACCCGTTGGAGGGCGGCGTGGGCGGCGCGTGCGGGATCTTCGTGGCCGGTATCCGACAGCAGGTCAGGGAGCGTCATGGGTTTGTCGGCGCGGAGGCCGAACAGGGCGCGGGCGGCCTTGTTGGTGCCGACGATCACCTCGTTTTCATCGACCGCCAGCAGGGCCTGTGCCTCGTTGCCCAGCGAGATGATGCGGTGGTCGGCGAAGGCTTCGCCGAACAGCCTGGTTTCGATGCGGCGGGCGGCGTCTTCGACCACCAGTGTCAGGAAGGAGAGGGTCGCCGTGTCGCAATCCGTGCGGCATGAGGAAATGTCGATCCCGCCGATCGGGCTGCCCGAGGGGTCGTGGATCGGTGCCATGGTGCAACTGAGCCCCGCGTTGCGGGAGAAGAAATGCTGGTCGCGATGGATCGTCAGCACCCGGTCTTCGGCGAGGCAGGTGCCGATGCCGTTGGTGCCTTCATGGGCTTCGTCCCATACGGCGCCGAGATTGAGGCCCCATGAACTGAAGATCTCTTCGTCGGCGGCCAGGCATCTCTGTTCCAGCGCGATGCCGCGCGCGTCGCTGAGCAGCATGCAGAAGCCGCCGCGCCGGACTGCCGAGGTCAGTCGGTCCAGAACCGGCTGTGCGGCTTGCAGCAGCAGCGCGCTGCGTTCGCGTGCCTCGCGATAGCCTGGGGCGTCCAGACGGTGTGGAGGAGCGTTATGATTCGGACTCAGGCCGTAATGACGCAGCGAGCGCGACCAGGAGGCCGCGAGTGCCGAGCGGCCGGACGCGGATTCATCTCTCAGCATGCTGTAGACGCGATCCGCGTGGTGAATGCTCACTGAAGCGTGATGATTGTCGAGTGATCTTGTTTTCGTCACTCTTGGCCTCTGCATTTCGTGCATATGTGTTATGCCCATACGCTAATCCTGATACGATCGGCCGGGCAATCATGTCGTGTTCACAAATGCGCGGGATCCTGGGGGGGAGGAATCTGTCCTGGATCCGCGCAGGAAACCCGCGCGGCTGAATGCGGTTGAATGGCCGTAACGGGGGGGAAGGTTGCGATGTCCATACGTGAACATGACCATTCCGGGCCTCGGCGGCCGATGCCGACGCCCTCACCTGGACCGTATGATCCGGATGAGCCGATCCCTGGCGAGGTGCCGGACGAGGGACCGTTTGAACCCGACGATGATGACGAAGGACCGGTTTTGTAATCGTGGCGGCTCGGGAGGGGCGTTCGGGTTGTCCGTCAGAACCCGTTTGGCAATGTGCCCTGTTGGGAAATATGCGTTGCCAGGAAGGTCGTTAGATCATGCGGATACCGACGATCGTGAGCACGGTGGCCAGAACCGTGCGCTGGACGCTTTCGCGGACCATGCCGACGAAGAGGCTGCCCAGAATGATGCCAGGGATTGAGCCGACCAGCAGGGACAGCAGCATGCCGCCATTGACCGAGCCGAGGAGCCAGTGGCCCAGACCGGCGACCAGGGTCAGCGGCACCGCATGCGCGATATCGGCCGCGACGATCCGCGCCGTCGACAGTCTGGGATACAGGACCAGCAGGACCGTGACCCCGATGGCTCCCGCGCCGACGGATGACAGTGAGACCAAAAGGCCGAGCAGTGCTCCGACGGCGATGGTCAGGATATGGGTCCGGCGGTCGGACAGGCTGGCGGAGAAACCGGCCAGACGTTGCATGATGGCGGCGCGAAACAGAATGCAGGGAGCCGTCAGCAGCAGGGCGACGCCCAGGCTGCGGGTAATGAGGTGGGTGGTGATCAGGGACGGCGCACCCATGGTGTGCAGCACGATGAGGGCCAGAGCGGAGGCGGGTATGCTGCCGCTGGCCAGGCGGCGGACCACTTTCCAGTCTACCCCGCCGGAGAAACCATGCACGCCTGTGCCGACCGCCTTGGTGATCGCGGCGTAAAGCAGGTCGGTGCCCACCGCCGTCTGGGGATGTACGCCGAACAGCAGGATCAGGAGCGGCGTCATCAGAGATCCACCGCCGACGCCGGTAAGACCAACCAGAAACCCGACGCCCAGACCGGACAGCGAATATAACGGCTGGATCGTGTCAATAAAACTCATTACGGGAATTCCGGCGGGTTAAAAACCATCATGTACGGTCGATATGCGACAAACAGGTCGGTCCTCGAAGTCTGACGCATCATAGTGCGGTATTTCTTTTAATCAACGATCGAATGTGGTGATAAGATTTGCGGCCTCGATCCGATATCGTCGGCATCGCGGCCTGTTCGTTCTATTGTTTCGATGCCATTCTTATTCGCGGCCTGACGGATGGAGCCGCAACCGCCGGAGGGCGACAGGCACGCCGAGGTCGTATCGTGCCGGCGCGGAGGGGCGTGTGATCATTCTTCTGCCGTTGCTGGTGTTGTGCGGGCTGTTGGTCTCGGTCTTCTTCATCGGCGCGGATCTGCCTGCCAATGCTCCGTCATGGGATGGTGCGATGGCCTGCGGCTTCATCGCCTATGTGTTGGTGGCCTTCCTGTTTTTCCTGACGGGGCGCCCGCTGCGGTTTCCTTTCAATGACGGCAAGTTTTTTACTGTTGCGCATCGCCTGCTCGGGTGCGTTGCGGGTGGGTTCATCGTTCTGCATGTCGGCCTGTCGCTGTGGGCCGAACCATTGACGGGTCGCTACCTTTTGCCGGGTGGTCCGGGCTACATGCTGGCGGCCCTTGTGGGGTTGCTGCTGGCAGTTCTGGCCGTCGGACTGTCCTTTCATGCCCTTCGCGGTCGGATCTGGCGGAAAGCGGCGCGCTTTCGTCAGGCGCATGGGCTGATGGCACTCGTCCTGCTCGGCACGGCCAGCTTTCATATCACGGGGGCTCGCCTGCATGTGCGGGCAAGGGAGCAGATGATCGCGCTGTCGGTGATCGCCGCCTGCTGCGCCGCCCTGCCGTGGGTGGGCCGCTATGGCAGGTTGCCTCGGCCTGCCGGGCATCGGCGGCGTCATACCGCGCCTGTCGCCGTTCGTCTGGCAATGGTGGTTGGCGGTGTCTCACTGGGGGTCTGCGTTCTCTATGGAGTGCGTCTCAGCCAATGGCTGGCGCCATGAAGGGTTGGCTCCCTGTCTGGGTACTGGCCGCGATTCTTGGCCTCGGGGGCGGCGTGGCATGGTGGTGTGGGTCGGGCATCAGCCACGCGGTGCCGATCCCGGTCGTGTTCATGCATCGCGACCACGCGGCCTATAATTGCGTGCAGTGCCATCATGACGTGCTGGAGCCCGCGCTGGCTTCCGCCCCCGACCGGACATGCATCGGCTGTCACCGGACGCGACCGGATCAGGCGGCCCTGGCATTGTCGACATTTCATGATTTCTGCGAGGGTTGCCATCTGGCACGTCGTCGCGAGCATGGCACGGCCGGCCCTGTTCGGTCGTGCCGCGGTTGCCACCTGCCGCCGCAGGGCAAGAAGGGGCAGGATATCTTCTGAATCGCCGGATTTCCGCGGGCCGCTAAACGGCCGGGTGGTTTGCTTCCCCTCCCGTCGCATCGGCAGGACGTGCACAACGCGTTCCGACCCGTCCTGTCGGAGCCGAGGCCGTTGGAGGCAATAGAATCGGCGGCAGTCGCATGAGGCAGCCCCCCCCCGGGTGGGGGATTATTGTTTCTTTGACGGAATTATATGTGTGATGTTGGCCGCAGTGGGCTTCGACGTCGGAGTATATCGTGCGACGACCGGAGCATCGGCGGCAGGGCGGGGCAGGATGCAGCACCTGCTTCATCAGGCTGGTTTGTCTGAGTTAAAACGGCAATAAAAACAATTAAATAAACAGATGTTCGCGATTGCCGCGGCAATGGGGGGCCAGGAAGCATGACGTGGAAACGGCAATAGATCCTGCGGGGCGACAGGGGGCCGGGCATGGAGACATTTGTTGCAACTTTGTCACGCGCAATGGATTTTTCATTCGTTTTGAAAAATGAGTTTGAATAATTAATGAAATTTCTGCTGCTCTCTATACAAAACCAGACCAATCGGTCAGGTTCCCGGAAAAATGACCTCGGGGGGTCATCTTTCATCAATGGAGATTGTATGACAAACTATATCAGGTCGACGATGCTCGCTCTGGTGTCTTCGACTATGCTTTCGTCGATCGGGGGAGCGGCGTTCGCGCAGGACGTTGCGCCGTCGTCATCCCAGCCGGTTGTCAAGGCGCCCATGACCAAAGAGGCGCGCCCGGCCGATAAGGTGGTCGACGCCCGTCCGACGATGCTGGGGGCGACCGGGCCGACCGATCAGGAACGTATCGAGGTACGCGGCGTGCGTACGCTGGGTGACGGTGTTACCGGCCGCGCCTTCGGCGGCGGACTGATGGGTAAGGAAGATGCGCCGAAATCCATCTCGGCCGTGACCCGCGACTGGATTTCCAAGCAGAATCCGGCGGAGAACCCGATGCAGCTGATCGCGCTGCTGCCCGGCGTCAATACCTCCGACACCGATCCGATGGGGATGACGGGCGGAAACATGTCGGTACGCGGCCTGACCGAAAGCCAGATGGGCTTCACGCTCGAAGGTTTCCCGATCAATGACATCGGTAACTTCGCCGTTTACCCGCAGGAAATCGTCGACTCGGAAAATCTGAAGACGATTCGCCTGGCCCAGGGTTCGGCGGATCTCGACAGTCCTCATCTGAGTGCCACGGGCGGCACGGTCGATATGTACATGATCGACCCGAAGGCGAAGATGGGTGGCCATGTCAATATGAGCTACGGCTCGTACAATGGTACGCGTGGCTTCCTGCGTTTCGATACCGGTTATCTGGGTAATACCAACCTGCGGGCCTATTTCTCCTACTCGCAGGCGCGTCAGGACCATTGGCGCGGCCCCGGTGTCGAGGACAAGAAGCACGGCGAAATGAAGCTCGTCTCCGACTGGGGTGACGGCAACCGCTGGTCGTGGGCCGTGGTCGGCAACGGCATGGAGAACAATGCCTACCGTACTGTCTCGCTTTCCGGCTGGAACCAGTATCTGCAGTATGGCGACAAGGGTTCGAACCCGCTGAACCCGCCGGCGAACTACAGTGCCATTCCCTATACGGTCTCGTCGAACGGGACGAAGACCTACAACAGCAACTACTACAAGCTGCACCCCAATCCGTTTACGAACATCTATTCCTCGATGCCTTCGACGTTCAACCTGGGCCACGGCGTGGTCCTGACCGATACGCCGTATTTCTGGTACGGGTATGGCGGCGGCGGTGGCGGCCTGTCGAATTATTGCCTCGATGGTAGTTCCTGTAGCGCCAACAAGATGTCGGTGGTCGGCCAGACGGTGACCGGGTCGGTCGATGGCGTGACGTCGGGAACCTATCCCTTCTACTACACCAGCCTGACCCAGACCTATCGTCCGGGCAACACAGCCAAGGTCACCCTGACGACCGGCGTCAACCGGCTGATGATCGGTTACTGGTTCGAATATTCCAAGCAGACCCAGACGTCGCCCTACAGCCGGGTTGGCGAGGATGGCGCGCCGTTGAATTCGGCGGACGATACCGGCAACCTGGTCATCACCAGCGGTCCGTATCGCGGCGAGACCCTCCAGTATCGTGATTCGTTCACGCAGACCCGGGTTCATACGCCATTTATCGGTGATCAGCTCTCGCTTCTGAATAACCGACTGACGATCGACGCGGGGCTAAAATATGCCATCGTCGATCGCAGTGGCAGCAACTATCTGCCGATGCCATCGCAGAAATATGTTACCACCAATTACCGGGTGGCGCTGCCGACCGGTGCGATCCGCTACAAGATCGACGAGCACAACCAGGTCTTCGCCTCAGTTTCGACCAATTTCCGTATGCCGCAGAACTATTCGCTTTATGATTCCGGCACATACAACACGAAGACGCACAGCTACAGCACGGTGCCTAACCCTAAGCAGGCGCCGGAAATTTCGATTTCCGAGGAAGCTGGTTGGCGCTATCAGGATAACCTGATCTCGGCGGCGGTGACCTATTTCCATTATGCCTTCACCGGTCGTCTCTATACCCAGTTGCTGCCGGACCAGGTGACCACGACCAACATCAATGCCGGTAGTTCGCATTCCGACGGTGTCGACGTTGAGGTGGGAACGGCACCGCTGCGCTATCATCTGCGCCCGTATGCTTCGTTCGAGTATCTGCATGCCGTGACCGATAGCAACATGCCTGCCGGTGGCGACTATCTGCGGACCAAGGGCAAGATCGCGCCGCAGGCACCGCAATACCAGGTTGGTTTCGGCCTCGATTATGATGATGGCAATGCGTTCGCCGGGTTCAACCTGAAATATGTGGCGCGGCAGTATTCGACGTTCATGAATGACCAGAGCATCCCTGGTTATGTTCGCATGAACATCCATGTCGGCTATCGTCTGCCGAAGCTCGGTTTCTTCCAGAACCCGATGATCCGCCTGAACCTGCAGAACATCTCCGACAACCGCTATCTCGGTTATGTCACTTCGCCGCAGGGCAATGCGGTGGCGACCGTTGGCGTGAATGGCACGAAGATTGCGGCCAGCTCTCCGAGCTACTCGATCGCGTCGCCTTTCGCGGCGATGGCCACGATCGGTAGCGATTTCTGATCTCTATAGCCTTTTCGGGATCGTGCCTGCGGGCATGATCCCATCAAGCGGAATACGGCGCAGTGGCTTATGGCCACTGCGCCGTATTTTTTTGGGGGGGGGGAAATGTCCGTTGCCTGATGCGACTGGCGACGCGACCGGAGCCGGTGCGGTGATCATACGCGTGACGGTTCAGTTCAGGCTGGTGGCCGGCGACGGGGTGTCGCGAGGACCTGAAGGTCAGCGACGATGTGGCGGATCGGGTCCGACCAGTCTAGAGGTGCGGCCTGCTGATAGATGCGCAGGCTGTCATACCATGGGGAATCGGTGCGGCCGGAAAGCCAGCGCCAGCATTGGTCGTAGCGGGACAGCATCCAGACCGGCTTCCCAAGTCCGGCCGCGACATGCGCGGTTGACGTGTCAACGGCGATTACCAGGTCGAGCGCATTGACCAGCGCGGCAGTGTCGCTGAAATCGTGCAACAAGGGGGTATGATCGACCAGATGCATACCGGTAGGCGGGGTTCGGGCCTGCCATGATTTTTCGCCGATTTGCAGGCTGTAGAAGAGAATATTCGCATCTGTCCGGGCTAGAGGCGCGAAGGTTGCAAGGTCGGTCGAACGTCGCCGGTCGGCCAGTTCGGCCGCCTGGATCTCGGGATGCGGAGCGCCTGCCCATACCAGACCGACGCGGAGGGGATCGGGACATGCGCCGTTTGCCGCGTCGTCCTGATGAAACATCTGGTGCCAAAAGGATGTCTTTTGCGCATCTGCGTGAAGAAAGCCGCCGGCGCCGGGAATGGTCGTCAGGGTCGTGCCCAGTGCGAAGGGCAGGCTGAGCACAGGGCATTGGAGGTCGTGCGGCGGCACCACATCGTCTTCGGAAAAAAACTGCTGTTCGGGAAAAGATTGCCGCAGCAGGGTCAGTAATTCCTTCCGTGCCCGGACGATGACATGGCCGCCCCGCTGAGCGGCCAAGGGAATGAAGCGGGAGAACTGGATCATGTCGCCAAAGCCGCCCTCGGTATGGATCATGAGGGTACGGCCAGGGAAATCCTCGCCCTTCCATTGTGGCACGGTCATGCCGTAGCTGCGCGAACTGTGCGTTGTCCAACGCCACTCATATTCTCGAAAACCGGCGAGATAATCGCCCTGCGCCAGTAGTGAGATGGCATAGTTGGTGCGTGTATGCACGTTGTCGGGTGTAAGCTGTATGGCGACCTGATGAAGTTTCTGGGCCAGTTCATGTGCGCCGCGATGGTCGAGAAGCAAGCCGAGATTGCTCAGGGCCAGGGCGTGCGCCGGATTGCGTTGCAGGCAGTTTCTGTATGCCGCGATCGCGTCATCGTAGCGTGCCTGGTGCAGCAATGTGTTGCCCAGGTTGGACCATGCATCGGGTTGGGTCGGGTCGAGCGCAATCGACCGGGTGAGGACTATGTATGCATCGTCAAAACGGCTGCTTGCGTTTAACAGTCCACCGTAATTGCTCAGAGTTCTGGGATCGTTCGGGGTGGATGCCAGCCGGATCTGATAGGCTGCTGCGGCCTCGTGCAGGCGTCCGGCAAGCTGCAATGCCTCGGCACTGTCTTCGGGATGAAGCGCCTGTTCCGCAGAAGACCCGACCGTCTGGGACATGACGTGCACCCCTTAATGCTCTTGGGAGAAGAAAAATGGCGACGGAGGTGCGCGATTTTTCGGGAAATCGGCCTGACGCCTGCATGTTCTGACGGAAGACGGAAGGATGCGCTTCAGAACGAATGAAAACAGCTGATGGCCGAACAGCGCCGACAAAGCCGGCATCGAAGAAAGAAGGTTGGGCCTGATATCGGCACGCTATCGTCTGGAGAGGAAACGTGCGGATATCAGGGTGCGTTTTTCTGGTCTCTAGATAGTGCGCGGAAAGGCTAAAACCTGCGAAGATTAGATATAATCCGCCAGCGTCATGCCCTTCATGTCGGCAACAAGCTTGTAGGATACTTCAAGCTGCAATTTGACGGATGCGACCTGGGTGGCAACGGTCGCGGCATCGACGCCCATGGAATCGTCAAGCTGATCTTCCAGCGTCGACTGGACATTGGTCAGCAGGCTCGATTGTGCCGTCAGGTTATTCTGGGTGGTGCCGACCGACGATTCCAGTTCGGTGAGTTGGCTGATGGTGGTTTGCAGTGACGAATAAAGCTGCTTCGCCATGTCTGAAAAGCCGTTTGTCGATGATGACATGCCACCCATGGCCGAGGTGATCATCATGTCGCGCATCAGGTCGCGGATCGGCGATCCCGTCGACGTCGAGGACGCTGCGGAGGTCGTCGAGCTTTGTGTTGCGACGATACCGACATTTGTCGTTGAATCGTTGTTCGTCACCGTTACACGCTGCTGGTCCTTGGCCGAATTGGCTGAAACTGAAATGGACGACGCAAAGACAGAGAGCGGATCACTGGAAGACGCATCGTTCGTTCCGGCAGCCGTCGTGGCCTGTTGCAGCGCCGATGTTGCTCCATCGGTGGCAAGCGAGTTCATGATCCCCGAGATCGTCGTTGCGAGCTTGCTGTTCGCGAGTGACCCTGAGCCGGTGATCGTCGGCGTATTGCTATCGGTTCCGGAAAAGACATAAGTCGATCCGCTGGTCGTATTGAGGACGCTCTTGAGGGCGGCCAGGGAGCTTGTGGCCTGTTCGGCAACGGCCGATACGGCGCTGGTCTCGGCTGTGCCGGAAACACTGAGCAGGCTAGTCGCCATGGCCTGGGCCTGTGAGACCAGTTGGGCCAGAGCGCTAGCCGTGACCGTCAGATCGGTCTGTGCATTCGTGATATTGGATTGCCAAGCCTTGATCTGGGTGATTTTCGGCGTAAGGCTGATCGCTGTTGATCGTGTGGAACCGATCCCGGCGAAGGTCGGGGCAATGGTGCCGTTGCTGGACTGCCAGGTCAGGGTTTCCTGCTGGAGGGACATGGCCTTGATGCCGGCGGAAAGAATCAGTGATGTCGCGCCGCCGCCATATTGATTGATTGCCGAGCTCATCAGTTTTCTATCCCGATCTTGAATTAGTTGATGGCGTTCAGAAACGCGGTGAACATCGTCTGGACCGCGGATACGATCTTGGCATTGGCGGTGTAGGCGTTCTGCAAGGCCACGACCTTGGCTAGTTCGTCATTGACGTTGACGCCCGATACATCGGCGACTTTTGCCTGCAGGACGGTCTGGACCGATGTGCTGGCTGTCAGGTTGCTGCTGCTCGCCGCGATGGTCGCGCCCTGGTCTGAAGTGAGCGCCGTTGCCAACTGAAGCAGCCCCTGGGAGCCGGTGTAACCGGTCGAGATATTTCCGTTCACACCCAGATTATTTGTCGGAGCCTCGAGATCCGGGCCGCCCGAACTGGTCTGGTCGCTGACATTGGCGGAACTGGTGCCGAATGCCTGGCTGAGAACCTGCTGAATGATGGTCGAATCGCCGGTCGTGGTCGTGCCGGTGGTCGTATTGGTGGCCGCCGCCGTGGTCGTGTTGCCTGAACTGTCGGTCGTGGTCGTCGTTGTCGTCAGCAGAGACGGCGTAGTGGCATACATGGTGCTGACGCTGATCGCGGAGGATAGGCCGACGATGCCGGCTGGCGTCGTTTGCGTCGTATTGGACGATTGAGCCACCGTCGTGCCCGTGGCGTCGGTACCGTTCGTAAACAGCGAGAGGCCTGCGTTATTGAAGCGGTTGATCAATGTATAGGAGAACGAATCCAACTGCGCCTGCATCTTCGGGTAGGTCTCGTCGCGCAGGGTAATGTTTGCGCCGAGCGTGCCGCCGGTGAGATGCGAGGTGATGTCCTTGCCGTTCAGCATGATGCCGGGGATCGCCGAGGTGCTGCCACCCGTGTAGGACATAGCCGATGTAACGGTCACGTCGCTGGTGCTGAGCGGCCAGGTCGTGGAAGGCAGCTTCTGTGAACTGTCGCTGAGTCCGATCTGGTCGGGACGGGTCGGCAGTTTCGTGCCGTCCTCGGTCCGGACGATCATGTCGCCGTTCGATGACTCGGAAAACGTGACCGACAGCTTCGACGACAGGTCGGTCATGACCCCCAGGCGCTGGTTCTCGAGATCGGCCGTATCGGAGCCGAGTGCTTTGAGTTTCGTGATCTGTTGGGAAAGAGTGCCGATCTGCGTCAGGTCGGAATTGATGTCCGGGACCGTCGATGCGACACTGTCCTGAGCATTCTGGCGCTGGGTCGCATAGGTCGATGCCAGCGTATGGATCGTATTGGTCAGGGACTGCGCGCCCGTAACCACCTCTGTCTGCGACACGCTCTGCAATGGTGTGGAAATCAGCGATGTCAGGTCGGCCTGCACATTGCCCAGTTGATCGGTCAGCGTATTGGTGGTGCCAGCCGCGGTGGTGTCTGTCGAACTTGCTGCGGTCGTGCCCTGGACCGCCGATAGCGCGGCGAGTGAATTGTCCATCGCGGTGTAGGAGGCGACCTGGGCATTCTGCGCATACAGGGCGGATTGCAGCGCCTGATTGATGTGCAGTTGCGTCGCACCGATGCGAACACCATTTCCGATGCCAGCGGTGACGGCACTCGTGACGGTGGCCGTCTCGCTTACATAGCCTGCGGTACTCTGGTTGGCGACATTCTGGGATGTGACGGAATATTGATATTCAATCGCATTCAGTCCGCTGGTGGCTGTCGAGAGAGAAGATAACAGATCCATTGTTGTAAAATTCCCTGTACCTAGCCACCTGTCCACGGAACATTCGCGTTTGCCGCCGAAGCATGGCGGACGACGAGACTATGTTATGGATTTTGCTATCCGTTAATGGTTTCTAAAAGGTTACGCGCAGTGCCGCCCGCTATCGCGGAACGGTCTTTCTTCAAAGCGACCTGTTTCAGGCCGACGGTTCGGCAGTGATCTTGTCGATCGCGTTCATGTTGCGGGTCGATTCGGTCTGTATAAGCTGGAATGTCAGATCATAATCGCGCTGGATCTCAACCATTCTGGTCGCTTCCGAGACCGCATTGACGTTGCTCGATTCCAGCATGGCCTGCCGGATCTCCGGACGGGCGACGGTATGGGTCTGGGTGGTTGGCCGAAGAAGAAAATGACCTTCGGGCATCAATGTCTGGGGATTGTCGACCGTTACCAGACCGATCGTTCCGATGACGCCGGTCTGGGTCGAGATGCTGCCATCGGTCGCGACAGAGAGCAGGTCTTCTTCGTTCTGCAGGACCAGATTCCGGCCGGCATTGTCCAGAACGGGATTGCCCGATCCGTCGACGATCGTACCATCCATGCGGCGGTGGAACTGGCCGTTGCGCGTCAGCCTGATTCCCTGAGTGGTCCGAACGGTAAAGTAGCCTTCGCCGTTGATGGCGAAATCGGTCAGGTTGCCGGTGGACTTCAACGGACCTTGCAACTGGTCGCGATAGGTTGCCTGATCTTGCGTGTAGGATTCCTGTTTGTCTCCCGGTAGGGTGTTCGGCCCTTTCTGTTTGACGAGATATTCGGAAAACAATTGCCTGCTCGCCTTGAAGCCGTCCGTGTTGGCATTGGCGAGGTTGTTGGCCGTTACATCGAGAGCGCGCGTCAATGTATCGAGGCGGGACAGGGCAATATAGGTGGTATTGTCCAATGTCGCTCTCCAGAAGGAACCGGGCGGAGTGCCCTCAGGCCGGTGTCCGCCCGATCATTTGACCAGCAAGCCCGGCAGGCGGAAACGGCGACGGACCATGCGTGCCAAGAGTAACGAATTGCTCGTGCAACGGCAACAGGTGAGGCGCGCGTCTGCGGCCTGTGGCGCTGCCAAATGACGCCGTCCGGCTTGTCCTTATTTCATCAGATTGATCGTGCGTGTCAGCATGGACCGCGTGATCTGCATGGTGTTGAGGTTGGCCTCGTACGAACGTTGCGCCTCATGCGTGTCCAGGATTTCGACCATCGCGCTTACGTTCGGCATCTTGACCAGGCCGTTGGCATCGGCTGCGGGATGGGACGGATCGTATTTTGTCTCGAACGGGGTCTGGTCCTGTCCGATTTCCTTGATGTCCACACCGGAAACGCCGGAGGTGCGATTCAGGGTTTCCTTGAACGTAATCGTCTTACGCCGATAAGGGTCTGCGCCGGCTGTCGTGCCGGTGGTTTCCTGGTTGGCCAGGTTTTCGGCCGCGACCTGAAGGCGCTTTGCCTGGGCACGCATGCCGGAGGCAGAGATGCCCATTGTATCGGAGAAATCCATGACAGGCCTCGTGCGATCAGGAGGATGAGGAGCCGAGGGCTATCGAGTACATCGACATATAGACGCTGTAGGCGTTCGTCGCGAGACGTTGCTGGTCGTTGGTGTCCGCGATCTTTTCAAGTTCGCCTTCGATGTTGACCTGATTTCCGTCGAGGGAGGTGTTGGTGCCTGTTCGCGTTGCGCTGCCGGCAGTGCTGCGTCCGGCCAGATGGCCCGGAGCGGTCTGTGCCAGCGTCATGGCCATCTGGTTTTGCAGCACACCCTGAAACGATGCGATGTCCTTGGGTGCATAGCCCGGCGTATTCGCGTTGGCGACATTGCCAGCCAGCACGGATTCGCGATTTTGCAGCCATTGCAGGCGGCGCCCGGCTAAGTCCAGCACATCGGTGCCGCTATGAGCCTGTGACATTTGGGATGACAAGGCTTCCAGCATACGCTGTCAATTCCCCTGGTTTTCGTTCTGGCTCAGATCCTGAGCGCGTGCTTTTCGTATATAGTGTGTATTGGCGTCTGAATAGCGTGCCTTTATGGCAAGAAGGCAGTTTTTTAGTCTGGTTAGAGGGGAGCCGTCGCGGGCGACGTGTCTGCGCCTCCGTCCGGCGACTTGGTCATCAGCCTGAACATGCGTCCACGATCCCCGTCCGGCATCCGGTCTCCGACGCGGTCGGCCACCCAGCCCAACAGGGTTTGATCGGCCGCCTGCGAGGCATCCGAGGCCAGGCGGAGGGCCAGGATCTGCTGGCTATCGGTCAGGGGGCCGGTTGGAGGGAGCAGGTCTGCTGCCATCTTGCGGACGTCGCTGGCCGCGGCTGCCCATTCGCCTTTCTGTTCATGCACGCGGGCCGTCAGGTCGAGCGCGGAGGTGTTCGCGCTGTTGCGGAGAAGGGTCAGGGCCTTGGCCTGGTCGCCAGTTGCAAGCGCGATGCGGGCGGTGAGCACCTGTCTGGTGGTCTTGATATCGTCCGGAAGGGAGGGATCGTCCGTGATCGTCAAAGCCTGCGCCGCCTCCTGGGGAAGCCTTCTTTCGATATTGGTTTCCGCCAGTGCCGCGCCTGCCAGCGCACGCAGATCGGGGGCGGTGAGCATGGGAATGGCATCGGAAAACGCCTGGGCCGCATCATCCGGCAGGCCGAGAGCGAGAAGCATCCTGCCGTAAGAAACCAGAATGTTGCCCTTCCGTGCTCCTGGCGGCAGATCGGGTAGATGGACCTTCAGCATCGCCGTATCGTGGAGAAGACCTTTCTTGTCCGATGCGGGCGGGATCGAATCGGCAATGCCGGTGAGGGCCTGGGACAGTAATGGCGCCACCATGTCCTTTGACGACGTGTCGGGATGCAGCCGGGCTGCGTCTATGGCCTGGAGTGCGTCGCTCCAGCGCTGAGTCTGCATATAGGCGTCGGCCTGCATCAGGCGGACTTTGGCCTCGCGGCCGGCCAGTCGCGCGTCGGGGATCATGGTTTCGAAGAGTTCGGCCGCCGCGTCCGGTTTGATGCGGCCATCGGCGAGTTCGATCGATGTTTTCTGTTCGAGCGCCTTTTCGGCGACCTGGGGATCGCGACTGTCGGCCAGTTTCTGGAACGCGGCATAGGCAAGGTCCCGCTTGCCGGAGCGCATCTGTCTGAATGCTGTTGCGAGTTGATAGGCAGAGCCGGTGGGCAGGTCGTCCAGCGCCGCGAGATCGTCCGGCGTGCCGTAACGGGCGATTTCCTCGGAGGCTATGGGCAGGAGTACATCGCGAACCGGGGTGGGGTAGGATTTGAGCCGCGCGAAATCGCGAGCCAGCAGTTGGGCCGCTGCCACGTCATTCTCGCCGGTGGCGGCCAGATAGAGCCCCTGCCATAGCTGGGTCGCGCGCTTCTGGCTGGCAGGCCAGGGGCCATTGAGCATCGAGGCGCCGTCCATGTCGCCGCACAGCAACTCGGCGGCGCCCAGAAGGAACCGGACGTCGGGCAGGGCGGCTTCTTCCGGGTCGTCCTGGAGGGCGACGGTGAGGATGCCGCGGGCCTCGACGAAGGCACCGAGGCTGAAGGCGGCTTTCGCCGCCTTCAGCCGCTGCGTGAACCGATGGAAAGGATCCGAATCCGCGGCGGCGAGAAGAGCGGCGTGATAGCGTCGGGTCAGGGCGTCGAGGGGAAGAGTCTGCAGCCCCAGCCATTTCAGATCGACATCGTTGGCATAGGCGGCTTCGCCGTGATCCAGAAAGCCCTTGCCGTCCTGGGTCAGGAGGATGCCGCTGGGGACAGGTTTCAGGTCAATGCGTGGCGAGTGGGCCGCGATCACGACGCCTTCCGACGTCGGCCATACGTCATAGCCGTCGCCGTTTCGCAGGGAGAGAATACCGCCATCGTCCAGGATCGACGTGCCGACCAGCAGCCGGTCTCCGGACGCGGGATCCGAGATCGAAAGGACGCGACCGGATCGGCGCATCGGATACAGGATGCCGCTGTCGGTATATTGCGGATTGATCACGCGCCTGTCGTCGTAATGGTCGCCTGGAGGCGGCTTGTCGCCCAGCACCCACCCTTCCGCCTGCTGGGAAAGGTAGAGACGTCGCGTATCCGGGAGGCGGACCTGGATCAAGGTCGCGTCCGGGAGGGTCTTGACGGACAATGTCGAGAAGAGGCCGTCACCGCGCAGGGCGCTGGTATCCATCGGCTCCGCATTGTCGACGACAATAATGAATCTGTCGCCGCTCTGGAAGGCAGCGATGCCCATGTGCGACGGCACCGGAAGCAGAATGCGGCTGGTGGACGCAACGCTTTGTGGGGGAGCCCCGGCACCGGCTGTCGCGGGCGTCCTCGATGAAGATACGCGTGACGCCTCTTTCGTACCGCTCTTCGCGGTGGCTGGTCCGGTGGAAGGTGTCGCGGCTGGCGGCTGCGGAGGGTCCATGAGCGTTGCCCGCCAGGAGGAGGGCAAGCCCTTGAGCAGGATCGAATCGGGCAGTTCGACATCCTGCGACGGATCGGGCGTCGGCTTCGCGGCTGGAACTGCAGGTGCTGGGGGAGGGCTGGAAGACGAGGCGGCGTTTCGTCCGGTATGGCGGTGGGCCGTCGCATGTGGATCTGCCGCCATGGCGGACGGAAGGGTGGAGCAGGACAGACATACGAGGACTGAAAGCGTGACACGGTGTCTTACGCGGGAAGGTCGGCTGAAAGGCACGTGTCTTTAATCCTGACGGGGAGTATTTCCCCGCTGTCTCGAGGTCATCGTCTCTGAACGGATCTTATCGCTAGATGTCCGCGAAGACAGGATTGGAGTAGCCATGTCGTCAGACGGGACGCTGTGGATCGATCGGGAAGAACAAAGCCGGACGGATTCCATCTGCCAGCAGGCCGGTCATACGGCAAAGCCATGCTGGCAGCGAATATGCCGGCCGGCGGCGATCGATCAGGCGAAGAGATCAACGGCGCTGGCTGTCGCGGATTCCTTCTTGTTCTTCGTGCCGGTCGGCACCATCTGGCCGCTGGCGTCGAACTTTATGGACGAGGACGAACCATCAATGCCGCTGGAACTTATATTGACGCCAGTCGCTGCGGCATGCGCGGGGCGCGCGCTGCGGTAGGCGACGTGAGAGGCCGTCGAGGTCGCTTGGCGGAGGCTGGACGCGAGAAGCGAGGCAGCCGTGGTGTCAACCATTTCGTTATCCTTCAAAACCAGAAAGCAAAATAAATTCCGGCTGAAAACGCAGCCGCGAGATGCCTCACATTCCCGATCCGCCGGTGTGCCGGGCGGCAGTCATATGGTCCAGCCACGAGGGGCTATAAGGCAGATTATCCCTGATAAGCGTTCCCTGTCGGACAAAGTGCGTCTTTCCCGGACCCAATCCAGTTATGCGGCTACACGTCCCGGCTTTCGTTTCGAGGAAACGCGGTGCGAAAGCTACAGAAATGATTCAGTCATATCTCATAGTATAACCGAACTATGCTCCCTTCAGTTTATGAGATGGCTGCGGCTTCGCCAAGATGCTTTTTTGCTGTTCAGGGCGTGCCGCCGATAATCGTTCAAGGCTGCGGAGCCTGTGCAGTTGTTGCTGTCTGTGGCAGGTATGTGAAGGCTTGGGGACAGGGTAGTGTTCTTCCGATGATAACGGTGCTGCCGTGATGTGTCGGCCTTGACACTTGCCGCTATATGGGGACTTTTGGACACACCACCTAGTTCCGATATTGAACAGACGTGGCTGTCTGGCGGAAGCAGCAGAAAATTGGATAGAGGACAAGTATAGTCCTATATTTCCTCGCGATAAGCGACCATATATTTGAGGCGGAAGTGGATATGCGCGTACTCTGCGTTGGCGAAGATTCGACTCGGGGAAATGGTCGACCCTACGAGGGATTGTCCAAGGCCGCGGTGGATGGGTCGGTCTCGATAACGATGTCGGGTTCTGCCGGAGTCGTGGAAACATTGCGGCGGTCGCATTACGATATCGTCGTCATCCAGCAGGCTTCACCCGATATGAAATTGCTGCGTCATATCCGCAACAGCCGGGTGCCGACGCCGGTTATGGTCATTGCCCTGACGTCAACGCCATTGGAAGTGGCCGAACTGCTATCTATCGGTGCCGATGATTGTGTGCTGGCTTCGGTTGATCCCGCGGAGCTTCTGGCCCGACTGCGCGCCATTGTCAGGCGGGTCAGCGGACATGACAGCCTGACCCTGCATATCGGCCGCTTGACGGTTGGTGTCGACAGACGGGAAGTTCATGTCGATTCCAAGCCGGTGCCCTTGACGCGCAGAGAGTACGACCTTGTGGAACTGTTGGCCCTGCGCAAGACGCAGGTTCTGAGCAAGGAAACGGTTCTGGATAGCCTCTATGCCGGGGAAAGTGAGCCCTATGGCAAGGTTATCGATGTCATGATCTGCAAGATACGTAAGAAAATGCGCAATTTCGGCATTGATGAGCCGTTTACCACCCTGTGGGGAATTGGCTACCGGCTGAATGAGGTGGCGTTTGCTCCGCTGGGAGCGAGAGCGAATGCCGTAGAAAGCCGGACCGGACAACCCGCGAAGGAGTCCTGTATTCCGGTCATGTCCGGCATCAACATCATGTCGTCGACGACGTTGGATCTTGTGTAATTTGCGGCAGGGGCAACGCACGCCGGAATGTGTCTGATGGCTGGATTGCCCGGAGCCGCGCGCGGGCGATAGGCTGGCGCGTGCTTCCTGTAAATTGCCTGTTCACGGCAACGGAATCTGGAGGGACTGTTTCAAAGTGGCCCACTGATGTCGATCTGGTGGCGATGCTGTGCGCTTCGTGACGGGCCGGCCATCAAGGCGCTTCCGTTCCAATGCTCAAAAAACACCCCCGGACGCATGGTGCACGTCATGCGTCCTCGCGATCGGGATTGTCCGGGCTGGGGGCCTCTTCCGGGGCATGATGCCGGAAGAGGCGCATTTTCAGGAACTGGCGCTGCTTGAACCGGTGCTGCTTGTGGTGCCCGATGAGATGTTGGTTACGTTCGACATCGGGATGGTGGCGCTGCCCATTTCGAGTTCCATATCGGAATCTCCTTTTTGGACGCCGGTGATGGTTCCCGTTACGGTGAAGGGAACGCTGGATGTGGTCCCGGTGGAACTGATCGTCTGTACCGAAACGCTATAGGCGCCGTCAGCTAGTTGGTTGCCGTTATTGTCGGTGCCGTCCCATGTCCAGGTGTTGGTGCCACTGGCGGCGGTTGCGACGACATCCTTGACAATGGTGCCGGCGGAATTGGCCACTGCGATGGCGACCGTTGAGCCCGATGTGCCGGAGAAGCTGAGCGAGGCGGAGCTGTTCTGAAGCGGCAGCGTCGTCGTGCTTGCGGTTGCCTTCTGGCCGACCAGCGCGGTGCTGTCGGTCATCTGGCTGCTTTCGTTCAGCGAGATCAGCGAGGAGAGTTTCGAATTCGTCTCGACCTGCTGCTCTACCCCGGCAAACTGCGCGAGTTCCGACGTGAAGGTGTCGGTATTCATCGGGCTGCTCGGGTCCTGATGCTGCAACTGCGTGGTCAGGAGCGACAGAAAGGTGGTGTAGTTATTCGCCAGAGAAGACAGGGCCGAAGTCGTGCTGCCGCTGCTGCTTGAACTCGAACTGCTGGAAGCGGATGTGTTCGCGGCACTCTTGGCGGCTGCTTCCGCTGCCTGAATAAGCTGGGTCTCGTTGCTGACACTCGATGTCGTCGTCATTTGCCTGTTCCCTTTCTCCCCGCGACGGCCATTGGGGTCATGCGGTAATGTTGACGCCGCTCCCGGCATAGGGGCCGGACGGTCTTGTGGAATGCGAGCCGCTTTGCGTCTCGGGATTGCCTGCGCCCTGGTCGGACGCGATGCTATTGGTGCTCCCGGCGCTGCTGCCGTACGATTGCTGACCGTTCTGCCCAGAGCTGCCGCCAGACATGTTGCCGGAAAAACCGCCATTATATGCGGTGCCGTCGGCATTCTGGTTTTGGTTCTGGTTCTGAAAATTATCGCCATTGTTGCTGCTGGCGGTGACAACGTCAATTTTCAGGTTGCTCACATCCACACCGGCGGCGCTGAGTGCCGCGACGAGTTCGTGTCTGTTGTCGGCCATGTGGCGTGCGGTGCCTGCGTCTTCGCTTTGAAGAAAGACCCCGGTTGTCAGGCCATCTGTACCTTCGAGACGCACATGCACTGGAGTGGAATCGTCGGTCATGATGGTCATGGAAAGAGATGTCGATCCGTCATCGGATTGTACCGTAAGCGGGGAAGCTATCGTCTTGCCGTCCGTTTCACGCGACGTACCAGTCTCTTTCGAGGTGAAGTCCCCCTGGGGTGCCGACCCCGTATCGTTCAGCGCGGTTACAAAGGCACCGGACGGCGTGAGGCTAAGGGGCAGATTGAGGCCGGTGGTTGTCCACGAGGCAGTCTGGGCGTTCGCTTCGTCGCGATTGTCCTCGGCGGAGGCGGATTCTCCATGCGTGCCGCTATGTCCGCCTGATTGTGTGGCAGGGCCGTCCGAGCCGTCGGGAAGAGGCGTGAGGCTGGAGACCGGAGCTGTCGCATCGTCAGGCGAAAGTGATAGCGCGGCCAATGCGGGGCTGCGGCGCTGAGTGTTCTGATTCGCTGAGGCGGATTGCCGGAGCGGCGAGGACGATTCGCTGGTCGCGGATGCCGTGGCGACGGTCGCACTGTCTTTCTGGATGGAAGACGTGTCATGCGATGCATGGCTGCGGTCGTTTGCCGTAGTTGCAGAGGCCGGGAGCGCCGATTGCCCTGCGGGAGAGGTGGTAGCGGTCAGGAACTGCGGGCTGTCCGGCGTTGGCGTGGTACTATTCAGGGGGGCAGCTGCCGGCGTGACTGTAGTGGACTGGGGCGCGGCGTTGGCTAGGGTTTGCGGGCTGTCCGGTGTTGGCGTGGTGCTATTCAGGATGGCGGTTGCCGACGTAGCTGTATTGGACTGGGGCGCGGCGTTGGTCAGGGTCTGCGGGTCGTCGGGCGTCTGCGCGGCCGTGGTGCTGTCCTGGGGGGCTGCTGCCGACGTGGCTGTATTGGACTGGGGCGCGGCGTTGGCCAGGGTCTGCGGGTTGTCGGGCGTCTGCGTGGCCGTGGTGCTGTTCCGGATGGCGGTTGCCGACGTGGTTGTAGCGGGCTGGAGCGCAGTGCTGGCCAGGATCTGCGCGTTGCCGTTCTGCGTCTGCGTCGATGTGGCCATCCTGCTGTTCTGAGCGGTTGACACCATTGTTTGCGATGAGGTGGAGACCAGGATCTGTGGGGTGGCCGGTAACTGCGTGGAGGCGGCCTGGCCAGCCGCGCGTGCCATGCTCTGCGTCGACGCGGTTGTGGGATTGCTCTGGGTGGTTGCCGCAGAGGACGTCGCTGCAGACTGAGAGGCGGTGGTCGTGGCCTGCTGGTTGTCCGGAACCTGGGCCAGGATAGCGGCGAAGGAATTCGGATCGGTCATTGCAGTGTCGGACGGAGTCGCGAGTGCGACTTGCGGCTCGGACATGGATACCGGGGTCTGCTGGCTTGCGGCGATCTGTGCGGGAGCAGAGGGCGACTGAGACGACGGGGGTACGGAGATGGCGGCGTCTGTCTGGTTGGCCGGCCCCTGTGGCTGCGATGACGAAGGAGGAAGGTTCTGCTGCAGTCCGAGGGTCTGAGACAGGATGTCTGTCAGCAGGCTCTGGTTCTGAGACGTCAGATCGGATGTCGTGGCGGTGTCGGTCGCTGTGTCCGGATCGGATTTGACCTTTTTCGCCTGACTGGCCGTGGATTGATCGGGTGCGGTATCCGTTGTCTTGGTAATTTGTGAGGACAGCGCGGTCGTAACCGTGGCTGCCGGCAGGTCGGTGGTCTGTGCCGTGTTTTGCCCGGCCCGATTGTCGGCCGGGCCCTTCGATGTCGTCTGGGGGGCGTGGGCAGCCGTCTCATGGGCGCCCGCATGGTCCTGCGATCCGCCAGCATGTTCGTCTTGTGCGTTCTTCAGGTGGGCACTGAAGGAGGCCTGCCCGTTGGAGGGGCGCCGTGTCGTCCGGGACCGGGATGTCGCCGCCCCGGAGGTGGCGGAGCCAGAAGAGACAGGGAGCGGCGAACCGGCTGACGAAGAGGCGAGCGCCTGATCCGTTTTCGTCGAAACTTTTGACATCGTAATGCCCATCGGACGTACCGTATTCCCTGTCGTCATTCCGCTCCGTCAGGCCGCGGCAGCCATGGTGGGCTGCGACACGGATAATGCCGTATCGAGCTCAGTAAACGAAGGCATAAAAGCGGGCGGAATGTCCTTGCGCCCGATTTCGGCACTGACCTGAGGCGGGTTGCCTTGAAGATGCGCCACGAAGACAATCCGGATGATGTCCTGATAACGACCGTCCTGGGTTATCACATCGCGCATCCGGGCTGCGAGAGGCGCTACGACGCCGTAAGACAGCAGCACGCCGAGAAAGGTGCCGACGAGGGCGCCGGCGATCATTTCACCCAGAACGGCTGGCGGCTTGCTGATCGAGGACATCGTCTTGATGACGCCCAGGACTGCGGCCACGATGCCCAGTGCCGGCAGGGCATCCGCGATGCTCGTCAGGCACTCGGCAGTATGCAGCTTCGCCGTCAGGTTCTTTTTCAACTCGCGGGCCATGACTTCGTCAAGCTGGTAGGCATCGTCCATGTTGAGGCTGATCAGCCGCAGATAGTCACAGATCAGATTGCGGGTTTCGAGATCGTCGCGGATGGCGGGCGATTGCGCGAAAATGCTGCTTTCGGCCGGATTTTCGACATGTTCTTCAAGCGCCATGTTTCCCTTCGCATGGGCCAGACGCATGAACCGGAACAGCGTGAGCAGGAGTTCGGTATAGGCCGCCTTGTCGTAACGGGGGCCTTTCAACGTCGATTTCAGGTCGGGAAGCAGTTTTTTGAGCGCTCCGGCGGAATTCGACATCACGAAGATGCCGGCCGCCGAACCCATGATGGTCAGCATCTCGAAAGGCATCGAGGCGAGCAGAGGGGCCAGGACACCCCCGGAGGCCACGAACGAGCCGAAGACGCAGAGCAGCGCAAAGACGAGGCCCCCGATGAAGAGCATTGAGTTGTCTCCGTTTCACCCAGATATGCTGGCCGGCACGCGCCGGTCGCAGTGGTATGCAGTGTTCTCGATCCCAGGCTGTCGGACCGACGTCTTTGGTGCCCGCTTCGCGGCTGCGGAGGGGCGTTATTTCGGCTTTGCCGCTTCGGATGCGTGCTGTTTCACGGCCGTTCCTTCGGGTCCGGGTGATACCGCAGCGGGATTGTCCGACAAGGGAAGGACGGGCGGGGCACCATCCCCATACATCTTGTGCATGACGATCACGACCCGCCTGTTGGCTGGGGCCGAAGGGGTTGCGGGAACGGCCAGCGAACGATCGGCTCTTCCCGAGACGTCGAGGATATTGGTGTCGGGATAGCCGGCCTTGACCAACGCCTCACGGGCGTAATCCGCCCGCAGCGCGGAGAGGGTCCAGTTGGACATGCTCCAGTTCTTGCCGGGGCGGTACATGTCGGAATCGGTATAGCCGATGATGGAAATGCGTTCCGGCATCGGAGCGAGCCATTTGGCGATTTCGGCCAGCATCTGCCGGCCTTTGCTGTTGGGGGCCGGCGATCCCGAATCGAACATCGGTGTATTACTGGCATCCCGAAGCTCGATCCGGATGTCGTTCCGGCCGAAACTGACCGCCACGTTGGAGGTGGCGTCGTGAAGGGTCGGGTCTTTCTGGATTGCCTGCTGAAGATTGGACGCCATCTGTTCGATCTTGCCCTGTTCGGCGGCTGCGTCGTCGGCGCCGACATAGGCCGTATGCTGGGCGCCGCCGCTGTCCGGTCCGCCAATCGGGACGACACTGGGGGTTCGTGGGACGAATGCTGTCCTGATCCCGTAGGTGATGTCGTCAGGAGCGCCACCTTCTATGGACGTGATAGGCCCGCGTCCTGCGCCGAGCTTTCTGGATTGTGGCGCGTTCGAACTCGTATCGTTCTTGATCATCTGCAACGATTTCCCCGCCGTGAGCGGGGATGGGGAGGAGTCGAGCACGCCATCCGTCGGCGGCACAAGAGTCTTGTTGTCCGCCATGGGATTGAAGAATTGCGCGATGCCCCGGCGTTGCTCGTCCGTTGTTGCGTTGAGGAGCCACATGACCAGAAAGAATGCCATCATCGCCGTCATGAAGTCGGCATAAGCGATTTTCCACGCCCCGCCATGATGGCCCGGCTCGTCGGAAGACTCGCCGCTGCGCCTGATGATGACGGGAGGTTTGTTGTTTCTGGCCATGTGGAACTACCGTGACCTTACAGGGCCTTGTGATGGACCATGCCGACGCGGCAGGACGGATCTCCGCGATAGGCCGCGCGCCCGGCATGGGTCAGGGCAATGGATGTATCGAGCCAGACTTCGCCACCGAGTTCGCGCCAGCGCCGGCAGAACGTGAAATCCTCGCTCAGATAGGTGCCGGTTTCCGGGTCGATGCTGGCGTCGAACAGGGCGTGATACAGGCCGGCATCTCCGCTGCCCGCGGTATCGATCCGGCGATAGGCGGTTTCGGGATAATGCTTGATCATGCGGGCGATCGCCTTCCGGCTGATCATCATGAACCCCGTGCCGGCGTAATGTGTCCGGATGAGCGGACCTTTTTCCCAGGTCTCGTGCATGGCATCGGTCTCGCCGACATAGCGCAGGGAGGCCGATTCCTGGGGTTCGCCGCGCAGGATGTTTTCCTGAGTGCCTTTATCCCAGAACCGTTCCTTGATCGGATACATGCCCGCGATCAGGTCCTTGTCGGCCGCGAGAAGGCGCGCCGGCGCTTCTGCGGGGAAGCCGATATCGGCGTCGATGAAAAGGAGATGCGTGGCGTCGGACCGTGTGAAAAACTGATGGACCAGGGTGTTGCGCGCCCGGCTGATCATCGCGTCGTCGCCGAGCAGGGAAAGAGTCATCGGAGTCCGCATCACGCCGGTGCAGGCGATAATGGATTCCATGTATTCCTGCGTTACCAGACCGCCGAAACAAGGCGTCGCAATGAATAATTTTGCGGTCTGTTGTTCTGTCTGTTCCATGCGCTTTCCTGGTCGCTCACGTCCATGGGGATGATCGGATCGATATCAGGCACGGTTACGCGCCGACCCCGATAATAGCGATAGCCGGGGCATTGCACTTACTCAAGGACGAAACAGGATAAAAACGACGATCGTCTTGTCGGAATGATACATGAACATTGGAAGTCAACCTGGCATCATGCGTACCCGTCGTGACAGGTCGTCGATTTCGGCCCGTTCCCGCCTCGTGGCGATCTCTTTTTCCTCTTCCATCCGCCGATCGAGGATCGAGGTTGCCGCCTTCAGAGCAGCATTGGCCTGCATGAGGGCTTCGCGCGCCTGTTCCGATGCCTGGCTGGCGCTGTGCAGCGTGTTCTCGGCACGTTCGACGGCCTCCTGTCCGAACGGTAGCCAGCGACGGAAATCGTCCATCGATACATGCTCGGACATAGCGGCCTGACGTTCGCTTTCGATCGTCGCCTGGCAGCTTTCCAATTGGATGCGTGCGGTATGTTCGCTGGCCAGCGCTTCGACCATGGCGGCCTTCGCCTGGTCGACCTTCGTTTTGTGGAGGCGGATCAGGGAGCGTAACGCGCGTGTGCGGGCATTCATCGCGATGTGCGGGATGCCGAGAGTGCGCCGCGCAGTGCGTCGAAGCTTGCGGCGATCGTCGCCTTTTCCTGGCGTGACTGCTTCAGGATGCCTTCGATGACGGGAGCGACGTGAATAGCCTTGTCGGTGACCGGATCGTTTCCTGCCCGATAGGCGCCCAGGCGAACCATGTCCTGGATATCTTCCCAGGTCGCAAGATCGGTTCGTGCTTCCTGGGCCAGGGCGTTTTCCTCCACGCTGTTGCATCCGGGAACGGTGCGCGAGAGAGAGCGGAGGACGTTGACGGCCGGATAGCGCCCGGCCTCGGCGATCCGCCGTTCCAGCACGACATGCCCGTCGAGAATGCCGCGCACCGCATCGGCGACCGGTTCGTTGTGGTCGTCGCCTTCGACCAGCACCGAGAACATGGCCGTGATCTGGCCGGCCTTGCCGTCCGGCCCGGCAAGGCCCGGGCCTGCGCGCTCCAGCAGACGCGGCAGTTCCGCAAAGACACTGGGCGGATAGCCCCGGGTCGCGGGAGGTTCGCCGGAAGACAGCCCGATTTCACGCAAGGCCTGGCAAAAGCGGGTGACGCTGTCCATGAGCAGCAGCACTGATTTGCCTTGATCCCTGAAATATTCCGCTACCGCCATGGCCGAATAGGCGGCTTCCCGTCGCATGAGGGGGGACGTGTCGGAGGTGGCGACCACGACGACCGATTTGGCCAGCCCTTCAGGCCCTAGATCGTCTTCCACGAATTCCCGGACTTCCCGGCCGCGTTCGCCGACAAGCGCGATGACTGCCACGTCGCAGTCGGTATTGCGCGCCAGCATGCCCATCAACGTGGATTTTCCTACGCCTGAGCCGGCGAACAGGCCGAGTCTCTGTCCTTCGCGGCAGGTCGTGAACAGGTTGAGCACCCGGACACCGAGGTCGATGCGTGGCCCCAGCCGTGCCCGCAGGCCAGCTTCGGGAGGGGGGGCATGCAGTCGACAAGGTTCCCCGCCCGGGGGAAGCGGCCCCTTGCCGTCAACGGGGCGCCCCATCGGGTCGATGACACGTCCTTGCCACAACGGATTGACGGCCAGCGTGCCGCCCGCCCGGCGCCGCCTCTGTTCCTGATCATAAAGCCGGAACATCGCGCGGCAGCCCGACCCTATGCCCGCCGGGGCTCCGAACGGCATGGCGATGGCCGTATCTCCCCGGAACGCCACGATTTCCGCCTCTGTCTCGCGTCCGTCCAGTCCGATAATGCTGACCCGGTCTCCAACGCCGGTGAAGTCGCGCATGCCGCTGAGGGAGACGGACAGGCCGGTCAGGCCCGTCACGCGCCCCTCCAGCACGCCTACGGGAACATCGTGAAACGGGCCGGCCACGGCCTTGCGGAGCGCATCGAGGGTATGGACCATCCCGCTGGCAAGCGCGTCGTCCTGCGATGCTCGATCGGTTTCGCTGTTTGTTTCGGCAGGCTGCATGCTGCGCTCACCCAGTCAGGCAGGTTGCGCCTGCAACCAACCCTTTAAAACAAGCTGGAATCAGGATTTCAGCTCGAGGAGGACGTGTTGACGCCAAACAGTGCGGCGATGCCTTCAGCGCTCGAGCCGCCACCGTACAGATCCATCATGGTTGCCGGTTTGTCCGGTGTCTGCGGGTTGATCTGGAGCATGGCCAGGTAGCGCTCGGCATATTGCTGGATCTGCTGCGGGGTCGAGAGCTTGCTGAAATCCACCTTGTCCTTCAGCATCCGGACCTGCTGGTCGTAATCCAGGGTTCCGAATGTCGAGGGATCGTAGCCCGCGACCGTTTCAGCGACTTTCAGCAATGTGGGATCGGACATCAACTGCGCCAGGGTGGTGACGCCGGTCATCTTGCGTGTGAAGTAGAGCGCGTTACCCACGCCGTTATCCTGCATGTCGTCGCTGTTTTCGTACTGAGTCAGTTCGAATTGCGAGACGGCCGTGTTGATATTGACCCCCGTTACGGTGCTGGCGACCGTGCTGTCGCTTGTCAGGGTCGAATCCTGGGTCAGTGATGACGTCGAGAGCTTCGGCGGTTGGACATTGACGGTGTACGTAACGCCGTTGACCTTCGCCTGCAGGGCGGGAATGTCGTGCGAATACTGGCCGTTGACCTGCATCACATTCCCCGTGTTGTCGAACGAGGTGGTAAAGGTCGTACTGGTGACCTGGGTGCCGTAGGGATCGATGATATAAGCCTGCCAGGTAGAGGGCGAGGACGTGTCCTGTACCCATTTGACGGACAGGGTGGTCCGGTTGGCGGCACTGGTACCGTTTGCGTCGTCCGTTGCCTCGTTCGGGTCGAACGGGGCCGTGACGTATGTCTGGTTCGTTCCCGATGTGGTGCCGAGGGTAATGGACGGAAGGGTCAGGGTGGTGCTGGAGTCGGCTGAGGACGTCAGGCTGACGATCTGGCTTGGGCTGGCGGTGCTGGTGGTGTACGGGCTCACCGGCGCCATGGTGACGCCGCTTTTTCCGCCCGGTGTTCCGAGATCCAGATTGATGGATTGCTGTATGCTGGTTCCATCGGACTGCACAATGCTCAGGCTGATCGGCAGCGCGATGGTGCCCGCATCGTCGGTCGACACCGCCTCGCCGGTCGACATGTCGGTGGCGGACGCCAGGGTGCCGTCTTCATTGAAGACGACCTGATAGGCATTCGTATCGATCGTTGCATTGCCGTCGGCATCATAGGCGCTGACGGTCCAGGACAGGGGGTTGCTGGAATCCTGGGTCCATTTGAGGGCCACCTGGTGGGCGTCCGAATTCGCATCGTAGGTTGTGACGGGCGCCGTGGTGTAAGTCTGGCCTGTTGCGCTGGCGGAAGGAAGGATGGAACTGACCGAAAGGGTCTTGGTCGCCGTATAGGTCGTGCTGAGGACGTCGGAGGTCGCGTCGGTCAGGAAGGGCGATACCGTTGATGAGCCCTTGTTCTGACCCCAGGTCTTGAAGGCATCGGCAAAGGCCAGCCATGCCGCATTGCCTGATGATTTGGCGAGGGATGTGGAGGATGTCGGGTCCTGCGTCAGCAGGTCTTTGATCACGGCCGTCTGGCCGGAAAGGGAGCTGAGACCGTAAGCGCCGAGCACCACTTGCAAGGCCGAATAATTTTTCAGCAGCCCGTCAGCCGACGTAATGGACGCGGCGTCCTTCTCGAAGGCCGCGACTTCGCGCTTGGTCGTGCTGTCGACCTTTGCGTAGGTTTCCGCCGCCGTCGTTTCGTTCTTGATGGCGGAAACATATGTCGCAATCGGAGAGACGCTCGAGATGGACATCGGCCCGATCCTTCATATCCAGCCATGACGCGGAAGACGCGATCAAGATTTTATCCAACCCGTATAGAAGCTTCTGTCGGCCATGACCATAGGGTCATTCTTCCGGAAGCAGGAAAGAGGGTGGATCTGGTCGGGTGAACCCTCTCTTTACCTGCAGTTCCATGGGAATAGAGATATGCTATAGTTTTTTCTTCTGGATTTCAGGTAATCGTTGCAATCGTCTTGATGCGGGCGCGGGGATATATTTCAGATTGTGAGAGGACCGACACGTTCGGTCGGACGCGCTCCACGATCGAGCGCATGGAGTCGCGGACTGGTGTCGAGACGACGATGACGGGCACTTCGCCGCTGGACGAGAGGGTGTTGAAGACGTCGCGTAGTCGCGTGACGAAACGATTCAGCAGCGAAGGCGGCATGGCGAGGCGCCGCTCCTCGCCTTGTCCGGTGATGTGGTTTATGAATTCCGCCTCCCATTCCGGGGACAGCGTGACCATCGGAATATAGCCGGCTGGCCCTTCCAGCGTGCTGCAGATCTGTCGGGACAGACGGACGCGCACATGGCTGGTCAGGTTCTGTATGCCACGCAGGCCGAGGCCGCTGCCTTCCTGGATGCTCTCCAGGATGGTCGGAAGGTCGCGGATCGAAATGCGTTCGGCCAGCAGCGACTGCAGGACGCGCTGCACGGTGCTCAGTGTCACCTGGGACGGGATCAGATCGTTGACGAGCTTCTGCTGCTCGCGAGGCAGATCGTCGAGCAGCGACTGGGTGGCGACATAGGTCAGGAGGTCTGGCAGGTTCTGCCTGACCAGTTCGCTGAGATGCGTCACGACGACGCTGGCGGGGTCGACCACGGTGCATTTCAAGGCGATGGCCTTGGTTTTCAGGGACGGATCGATCCATACCGCCGGCAGGCCGAATGCAGGTTCGATCGCCTTGTCGCCGGCCAGGGGCGGGGTGCCGCCGGACGGGCTCATGGCCATGAGCTTGCCGGGCTTCGCCTCGCCCGATCCGATCTCGATCTCTTTGAGCTTGATGACGTATTTCTCGGATGGAAGCAGGATGTTGTCCTGGATCCGGATGGGCGGTGTCACGAAGCCCATTTCGGTTGCGATCGCTCTGCGCAGCGCCTTGATTTGCTCGGTCAGCTGGGAGTTCTCGCCGCTTGTCAGCGGCAGCAGGCCGAAGCCGAGTTCGAGGCGCAGCAGGTCGAGCTTGAGGACGTCGGAAATCGGTGTCGTCGCCGGGGTGGGGGCGGTTTCGGTAATGTCGCCGTCGCTGTCCGTGGTGGGGGTCTTGTGGCGAAACCAGGCTCCCGCACCGGCCAAGGCGGCAATGGTGAGGAAGGGAAAGGCCGGCAGGCCGGGCAGCAGCGCAAAGCAGGCCGACAGGACTGCGGCCATGGCCATCGGCTTGGGATTGCCGCCCAACTGACGGACCAGCGTGACGTCGGCGGACCCGTCGGTTCCGCCCTTCGTGACGACGATGCCGGCGGCGGTGGAAACCAAAAGGGCGGGAATCTGCGAGACGAGGCCATCGCCCACGGTCAGGGTCGTGAAGGTGTTCGCGGCTTCGTTCACGGGCATGCCGTGACGCAGCACGCCGATGGCCAGGCCGCCGACGATATTGATGCCCGTGATGATGATCGCGGCGATCGCATCGCCGCGCACGAATTTGGCGGCACCGTCCATGGCGCCGTAGAATGAACTTTCCTCTTCCAGTTCCTTGCGCTTGAGGCGTGCTGTCCGGTCGTTGATCGCGCCCGAGGCCAGTTCGGCGTCGATCGCCATCTGCTTGCCCGGCATGGCGTCGAGGAAGAAGCGCGCCGCGACTTCGGCGATGCGGCCCGAGCCCTTGGTGATGACCATGAAATTCACCACCAGGAGGATGCAGAACACGATCCCGCCGATGACGACATCCCCACCCATCAGGAAGCCACCGAATGCGGCCACCACATGGCCGGCGGCATAGGCACCTTCGTTGCCGTGGCTGAGGATCAGGCGTGTGGTCGCAATTTCGAGTGCCAGCCGGAGGAGTGTGGTCAGCAGGAGGAGTGTGGGAAACGAGGTGAACTCGACCGGTTTCGCCAGAAACAGCGATACCATGAGAACCAGGGCCGAGGCGGTGATCGACAGCGACAGCCCCATATCGAGGATGAAGGTCGGCAGCGGGACGATGAGAATGGACAGGAGCAGCAGGACGCCGACCGCCAGGCCGATATCCGTGCCGGGGATGAGGGAACGCCAGGAAATGGCATTCAGGTTGCCGCCGCGCAGCAAACTGGTTGCAGAGGCGATGCCGCGCGAAAGGGATGGGAACTTGCCGCGCGCGGCGGTTCCGTCAGTCAGCTTGCCATCGCCGGGCCCGGCGATTGTGCTGCCATTGGCGGGGTCCAAGATGCCACATTCCCTTTCGCGTGCCGGTCATGGTCATAACGATATCTGGTGATGATCTGCGGCCATATGCTGCGAGATATACCGTACAGGACCGGTTTCTGGGGGCGATAAGTACCGTTATAGTCGGTTTTGAGCAAGGTGCGAAAAAGGGCGCCTACGTGGAATATGGTCCCTTCCGGCCGATTTGCCGGCGGGGATGTGACGGGTTGATCTTCGGGTGGTTCGAGAACCGCCCCCCCGTCGTGAGGCAGAGCGTTGGGCATGGCTTCCGGACGAGGCGAGGCAGGATTTGTGACGGATATTGAAACGAAGAGGGGCCTGGGGTCCGAAATGGGCGACGCCGCGCAGTCCGTGGATGTCGTGCTCCTGAAGGAAAGCCTGCTGCAATCGCCGACGCCAGCCCATCTGATCGAGGCGTGCGATAAGTTGGCGGCGAAAGGGCAACTCATCGACATTACCCGGCTGGTACTGGAGGTAACGTCACTGCATCTGGACGACGGGCAGTTGAGTCTGGCCGGTGCGACGGTGATCCTGCGGTACAGTTCCCGTTATGAGATTGTCGAAACATTGGCGCGCAATACGCTGCGGGTCGAGCCGGACAATGTGGCGGCGCAGGCGTTTCTGGCGCATGTCCGCGTCGTTAGCGGCGATGTCGCCGGAGGGTGCTCCCTGTTCTCCGGCATGATGGAGCGTTATCCAGAGAAGCGTGCGAATATATGTGAATTCATATCGATGTCGCTTCTTGAAGCTGGATACCCGGCGGAGGCGCTGAAGGTCCTGCAGTCTCATCTCATGAACGGAGACGTGACTGCGGCGCTTCTGAACAATATCGGATGCGCCCTGGGGCGTCTCAATCGGTCATCCGAAGCCCTTCCCTGGTATGAAAGGGCGCTGGCACTTGAGCCGTCGCCCGACGCCAGCTTCGGTTATGCCTGCACGCTGCTGAAGGCCGGGAGGCTGGCGGATGGCTGGCAGATTTATTCCAAGCGGGACCTGATTGTTAAGGACAAGTCGGCATGGTACCTGGAATTGCCGCGCCTGGGGCCTGATGATGACGTGTCGGGGCGGAAGGTTCTGCTGTTCGACGAGCAGGGGTTCGGCGATACTATTCAATTCATCCGCTGCCTCCCGTATCTGCTGGAAAGGGGGGCGGAGGTGACTGTCGTCGTGCCTCCGATGCTCGTTCGTCTTTTGTCCCAGTCTTTCCCTGGCGTGTGCGTTCGCGACAAGTGGAGCTTCGGCCAGGAGGACGGCTACAGCTATGCTGCCCCGATTCCGGATCTTCCTTATATCAGCGGTGTGATGTCGGTGCGGGATATTCCGGCTGCCATTCCCTATCTGCGTGCCGACGAGGGGGATGTCGCACGGTTTGCCGCCCTTTTGCCCGACAGGCGGCCGCGTGTCGGGCTGGTCTGGGCGGGCGAACGGCGGGCGCAGTCCGAGTATGATTTGGCGGACAAGCGTCGTTCGACCACGTTGGCCGAGATGGGAGCGGCCCTGACCCCGGTGGAGGCTACGCTGGTCAATCTACAGTTCGGTGGGCCGCGTGCGGAAATCGAGGCATGGGATGGTCAACCGCTGTTCGACCCGATGGGCGATGTGCGTGACATGGCCGATACCGCGGCGATCATGAAAAATCTCGATCTGGTCATTTCCGTCGATACGGCACCGCTGCATCTTGCCGGCGCCCTCGGCTGCCCCGTGTGGCTGGTCAGCCGTTGGGATGCCTGCTGGCGATGGGGCGATGAAGGAAGTGGCACGCCCTGGTATCCGAACATGCGCGTGTTCCGGGCGAAGGAGCGATCGTTCGCACCTGTATTGCAGGAAGTCGGGCGGGCTTTGCGCAACTGGCTTTAACGCTGGGCCGGTTCGGGCGGGGCGATGTTTCGCGTGGAACGGTTCGGCACGCCGGGCATCAACCCGTCGGGCGGGCCAGCATGACGGGGTTGGCACGGTAGGATGCCAGCGTGCGCCCCCGCATGCCGCCCGTAGTCGGGCGGTGGATCGTGGGCTGGGTGAAATGCGCAAATCCCTGGAACGGGTGAAAGACCTTGGCTGGCGCCGGGGGAGCGCTGCCGTCGGTATCGGGTTGTGCGTCGGCCGTGAGGGTTGGTTGCTGTATCGTTTTGGGCGTGGACGGATGCATGGAGGCTGGCGTGATGGAAGATGCCATGTGGACGTTCTGGCGCGCTGGCGCGTGTGTATCCCGTCCATCCTGCGGGATCGCCCAGGCTTCCAGGACCTTCCACTGGTAGGGGGTGCCGATGCCGGGTGTCTGGGAGTGGTATGCTGCGGCGGCGCGCGGCCAGCTTCCCGTCTTGTCATACATCTGGAGCAGGAATCGGCCTGCGTACAGCGTATTGGCGACCGGGTCGAATGCCTGGTCGAGCGAGGCGAAGGCGTCCGGATGCTGTTGCAGGTTAACCTGCATGCAACCGACGTCGATCGACTGGATCCCTTGCTGACGAAAGGCTTCCACGGCCGCGACGGCTTCGGCGCGCGTTGAATAATAATGGCCGATTCCCGACGCCGTAATCGTCCACGGCCATGCGGAAATGGTGCCGTCCGGGCCTGGCTTGCCGCTTTCGACCCGGCTCATGGCATTGAGAAAACCATCCGGGACACGGAGTGCCCGTTCCGCTTGCGCTGTCGCCGCGATGCAGAGCGACGCTTCCGGGAGGCGGGCGAATGCGGTGCGGGCCGGCAGGAGCAGGATGAGGACGGCCAATGTCGTCCGACATGCGTGGTGTCGTGGAGCGTTGCAGCGCATGGCCGGTATCGGGGCTGGACCTATCACAGGCCGTCTCTCCCTGTATCGTAGGCCGTTCGGCGGCGCATGGAACGGCGAGGTCGTCGCGCCTGCGTTCTGAAACGGGTCTATCGAACTTTGAGGTATGGGCAGTCGTCCGGCTTTACCTCATTTCCTCGATGGTCCACAACCGGACGGAAGCCGAAGAGACAAGGCGGACTATCCTTCTCATTTCACGTCGCTGGGCCATTGAATATGGTGGTCCCGCGGCGTATTCTCAAAATCTGCCATGGTCACTTCGCGGAATGCCATGGGCCGAAGTGCAAAAGGTGACCAGTGTCTATGAGGACTTGCCTCAGGGCGGCCAGCCTCTATCGCAACCATTTCGGTCGCGGCGATGGAACGGATGCCGCGTCTTTCAGTCGGAAAAGCATGCAGGTGCCTTGTTTCCGGCGGATTGTGGCGCTGGTTTCGACCGCGTTTCTTCTGATCGGGCTGCTCCCGTTTCCGTCGGCCAGTGCCGCGATCGTTCGGGTGAAGGATATCGTCGATTATGAAGGCGTGCGCGACAACCAGTTGGTCGGCTATGGCCTTGTCGTTGGACTCCGGGGTACGGGCGATCGACTGACCAATACCATTTTCACGCGCGAAACGCTGATCAGCATGCTGAACCGCCTCGGGGTGAATATTCGCGACCGTGAAGTGCAGCTTCAGACCCATGACGTGGCCGCTGTGATGGTGACCGCGACCCTGCCGCCTTTTTCGCACGGGGGCGGACGGATTGATGTGACGGTTTCCGCCGTCGGTGATGCGCGGGACCTCGCCGGCGGGACGTTGCTGGTGACGCCCCTTCAGGCCGCGGATGGCGAAGTTTATGCCGTCGCCCAGGGATCGCTGGTGACCAACGCATTCGCGGCCAGCGGAGCTGCCGGCGGCATGACGCAGAATATTCCGACCAGCGGCCATATTGCCAATGGGGCGGTGGTCGAACGCGAAGTGCCGGTCAATCTGGGGGCAGGTGGGATTATTCATCTTTCCCTGCGTAATGCCAATTTTACAACTGCGAACAGAATTGTCGATGTGATCAACCGCTCTATCGGGCGTGGCATGGCACGGGTTGACGATCCGCGTACCATTGCCATCGACCTCTCCGGGCGCAATGCGGCGACAACCCTGTATCGGATCGGCGACCTGAGCATCGAGCCCGATACGATGGCCAAGGTGATTGTCGATGAGGCTAGCGGAACGATCGTCATGGGCGACAATGTGCGCATCAGCACCGTTGCCATCGCACAGGGAAATCTGACCATCCAGGTTACGGAACTGCCTGTGGCGTCCCAGCCTGGCCCGTTCTCCAATGGAACGACCGCTATTCTGCCACGAACGCAGATCGCGGCGAACACGGGGAGTTCTAATCGCCTGGGGATATTGCGCGAGGGGCCGACTCTTGCCAGTTTGGTCGCAGGTATGAACGCTCTGGGCATGGGACCGCGGGATATGATCGGTATCCTTCAGGCCATCAAGGCCGATGGGGCGCTCCAGGCCGATCTTGAGGTAAGGTAGCGGCGCATGAGTGGTATAGGTGATGTCGCGTCTTCGTTGTCCACGATGAGCCGGCAGCAGGTTGCGACCGGGCAGGCGAACCAGGATTCGGCCCGTAAGGAAGAGGCTCGCAAGGCGGCTGTCTCGTTTGAAAGCGTGACCATCGGCGAATTGTTGCAGCCCATGTTCGATACGGTGGACACGTCCAAAGGCATGTTCGGGGGCGGTGCGGCCGAGAAGCAGTTCCGCTCGCTTCAGGTTCTGGAAATTGGCAAGCAGATCGCCAATAACGGTGGCATCGGCATTGCCGACAGCGTCTATCGCCAGATTCTGGCCATGCAGGAACAGGCTCAGCAGGAGCAAAGCCAGTCATGAGCCGTGCGTCGGCCGGAATGGCGGCTTCCCTTCTTACCAGCTTCCAGACGGTCTGCTCCGTGCTTGAGACTGAGAACGATCTTCTGAAAGCCGGCAGGCTGCGGGAGGTCGTGGATATGCTTCCGGCAAAGCAAAGAGAAATGGACGCTCTGGAGCGCATTCTGGTAGTGAGTCGTGCCGATTCGTTATCGGCCGACCGGCTTCATGGTCTGAAGACGTCGGAAATCGAAGAGGTGGCTGGCCGCTTCGGTGCATTGGTGCGCGCCAATCGAACATTGCTGAAAAATGCAATCGACGCGCAGAATATCCTGATTCGGCTGATCGTGGTGGATGCGACGCAGGATGCAGGCGTCGGTTATGGTGCTTCGGGTCAATATATGTCCAACCCCGGCGCGCAGGCGGCACTGACATTGCGCAGCGATGTCTAACATCGTCTGTTCGTTCGTTTCCTTCTGCCATCGGAATGTGCCTGGACGGCATGCGGTATAGACCGAAGAGACCTCTTTGGCCTGGGCACGTCTGGATGGAAGGGGTTCGAGTGTTCGGCTTCTCGGTATCCGGAAAAGAGAATTCATGAATCTACGATGTCATTTCGCGGTTTTGCTGCCTGATATCCGGCGGCATGCGATGCGGATGGGTGCGGTGACCCTGGCGTCGGCCGGGCTTGCGGGCTGCCTGTCACCGGCCAAGCCATATCTGGATATGGGACGCCGTCTGGCGGACTCCGGCTTTGTGGCGCACAAGGCGGACACGACCGCACGCTACGCCATGATGAATACGCTGCCGCCCGGCGAGGTCACGTATCGGCCGTCCACGGTCGGGCCGGTGTATCTCTATGCCGATCCGATCGGGTGTGGCTGTGTGTATATGGGGTCGGCGACAGCCTACAGCTATTATGTATCGTCGGTTTCCGCAGGGAAGAAAGCTGTCGCTACCCCCTCGGCAATCCCTGCGATGGCGGCCGAAAACAGGCGCGATACTGCGTCGTGGGATTGGAGCGCATGGTCGCCCAACGCTGATCCCGGACCCAGCCAGCCCCGACATGTCATCGGTGGCTACTGGTAGAACAGGGGGGGGGTTACCGAGCGGGCCGGCCGAGAAAAGTGTTCTCCAGCCTTTTCATTTGATGATTTTTCTGACGATTTGAGGTCGATGCTCGGCTTCTGGCATTCTTCGGCCCGTCATTTTCCCTTTCCGCAGCCGGGGAGGGACTCGGGCGAAGGGCCGGGCTTTCATCGCGGGTCGCCCTGAGTGTGACGTTATCAGCCGCAGGTCGGGCGATTGGCGGTGTTGTGTTCCGAGGGGGGGGGGCAGTCTCGTCCTGCGTCTCGGATTGCTGTGACCGCGCGGGTTCGTGACGGTTCTCCTGTATCTCTGCCGGAGCTGCGGCGGCAATGTTGTGCTCCGTGTCTTCGGATACAGGTTGGTTTTGGACTTCGGCATGCAGCTTTAGCTCGATTTCGGATGCTTTTTCGAGCAGTTGTTCAAGCTTCCTTTCGTGCGGAGAAGCCTTGATCGTCGCCGTCTCCAGACGTCCCGCCGTCGCGTCGGCCTTCTCGACCATGGTGTCGAGTTCGGTGCCTGTTACCTTGGCCAATTCGATCATGCGGCTGAGTGGGCGGCCGCTGACTTCTCCGGCTATGCGCAGTTTCTCCACGCCTTCTTCCGCACTTTTCACGCTGGCTTCGAGCTTTTCGACCAGGCCCATCAGGCTTTCGCGGTCGTGCTTCAGGTTGGAAAGAACCCGACTGAGATAAAAGCTGTAGATAATCCCCAGAAGCAGGAAGAACGATAAAACGATTTCGATGATCAGCTGGATCTGAGTCAGCATCTGCCAGATGTCTCCAGTCTGGCCCGGTTTGGAAGCGACGGGCGGGTCGTGAGAGAAGGAATCGGGGTTGTCCTGTTTGCTTATTCGCCTGACGCAGGCGGTGGGGTGGTGTGGGGGTGGGGACTGTCGGGCGGTACCAGCCTTCGTTCGATTTTCACTGCTGCCTTACCGTGCAACTGGCCGAGCCTTCCCACGAAGAGAGAGGTTTGTCCGCACTGCAGCGTGACATGGATATCGGTGTCTTTCCTGTAGGGAAACGCGATCTGGGCACCGGGGCGCAGGTTGAGGACTTCGGAAAGAGAGACGTGCTTTTCCTCGAATACGGCCGACACTTCAACGTCGGTTTCGAGAATCTCGGAGATCAGATGGTTTTCCCAGATTGAATCGCGACCAAAGCGTTCGCCCATGAACTGCTGGGACAGGCGATCGCGCACCGGTTCCAGGGTCGCATAGGGAATGATGAGATCCAGATTGCCGCTCTTGTCTTCCATGTCGATATGCAGCTTTGTCATCACTACGGCATTGGAGGCGCGGGCGATGGCAGCGAAACGGGAGCTGACCTCGAGTCGTTCGAAGGTGAGGTCGATGGTGCAGACGGGATTGAACGCCGCCGAGAGATCGTTGAGGGTCAATGTGATCAGTTTTTCGATCAGAGACCGTTCGATCGCCGTGTGCGGGCGGCCTTCGGTCCCGGCGTGACCCACGCCGCGCGGGCCGCCCATCAGAATATCGATAATGGAATAGGACAATGCGGAGTCGACGACGATAAGCCCGTAATTCTCCCACTGGACGGCCTTGAAAACCGCGAACAGCGAGGATGACGGCACAGTGTTCATGTAGTCGCCGAAACACATCGAGCGCGTGCTCTCCATGGTGATTTCGACGTTGTCGTTCGTGAAGCTGCGGAGCGTTGACGACAGGAGCCTGACGAGCCGGTCCAGCACGATTTCCAGCATCGGGAGGCGTTCGTACGCCACGAAGCCGGCCTTGATGACCCGTTCCATGCCGGTCTCTTCCCGATCGGGAAGTCCGGCGAATGTATTGCCCAGAAGGCTGTCGATTTCAGACTGATCCAGCACGTGGCTGCTGATCATGCTGTTTTCGAAGCCCGTGGACGCATCTTCTCGCGTGGTATGGCCCGCATCTGACCCGTGGCCCGGCGTTTCGTGCGGCGCGTCGGCACTGGCCTCATCGGGCTCGGCGGCGTCCGGCGTGTCGTTTACGTCCTGCATATTGTCTTCGCCACGGTTTGATCTGTACTCTGTATGAACATCAAGTAAAACGTTCCGATTACTGAATCAGGAATTCAACCAGATACAGATTCGTCACCTGCAAGGGCGTCAGTTCCGCCCTGAGGCGACGGATCATCGCCTCGCGCAGCCGGTATATGCCATCACCCCGGATATCCTGAGGGCGTGTCTCATGAAGATAGGTCTGAAATATGTCCTGCACCTGGGGAATCATATTCTGGAGCGAGGCTTCGTCTCGCGCGCCTGAAATTTCGACCTTGGCCGTCAATTTTACATAGACCGGGCGGCCGTCACCATTGTCGAGATTGGATACGATCGACGGGATACCCAGAATGATCGGCGGATGCAGCATCTGGCTGGCGCGGTCTGCCACTCCGCTTTGAACCGAATGGAGCAGACGACCCTTTTCGAGGAATACGGCACCGCCGCCGCCCACAGTGAGAACGAGAGCTGCCAGACCGATGAAGAGAAACTTCTTCCTGGAGCGGCGGGGCTTTGCTTCCGCGGCGATGGATTGCCGCTTCTCATCCCCGGCAGAGGGCTCCGGTGCACCGCCGCCGGTTATAGTCTCGCTCATATGCAGGTGGCTCCCGGAGGGTGGATAAACGATTTATTGACAGTGTAGCTACTGGCGGGAGCATGCTCAATGGGATGGGTGCCGGGGGCACGACAATAGACGGATATCACCGTCGTAAAGGCGGTAATTCCTGCACTCTGGAGGGTATGGCAAGCGGCATTGGTCCGTCGATGCCGGGATTCAACGAGGGGAGCGGGTGTATTCGACCTGCCTTGAAAAACCAGAATGAGAACAAAGTAATCTCCGACGTATGCGGGCGCAGGTGGGTAGGTCCTGCATCTTCAGGTCCGGTCACGTGTAGAAGATTACTTGTTTTTCGCGCCTGACAGTCTCGCGAGAGCAGTTGATGGAGACGTGTCTGTCAACTGTTGGCTGGCTATGTCGAAGACACGGCCAGCCGGTTGGTTTTTACTGCTTCATGGCGATTGTTGTTTGCAGCAGTTGATCTGCGGTCGTGACGATCTTGGTGTTGGCTGAGTAAGCCTCCTGCGCGACGATCAGGGCCGACAGGTCACTGGTGAGGTCTGTCGTGGACGATTCCACAGATCCTACCGACAACGTGCCAGTGCCATTTGCCCCGGCCAGACCGATCTTGGCGTCGCCAGAAGACGCCGTGGCGGTATATGCTTGTCCGTCGACCGCATTCAGACCGTCTACGTTGGCAAAATTCGCCAGTGCGATCTTACCGATCAACTGGGTTCCGGTATCGAACTGGGCCATGACCGACCCATCGCTTTCGATTTCCACGCCCTGATAGGTGCCGCTGGCGATGCTGTCGGATTGAAGGGCTGTCGTATCCGTTGCCAGGCTGCTGGCCGTTGAAAGCGTCGTCTGGCTGAGGTCGACTGTATATGACGTGCCGCCAATTGTGGCGCTGAGTGCACTTAAAGATGTCGTCACACCTGTGGTACTGTCCGTAACCGACTGAACGCTGCCATCTGTGTTGAATACGACATTATAGGTGTCGCTGCTGACGGGCGACGACGATGATGTATCGTAAGGATCGACCAGGGACAGTGACCATGTCGGCGGTGAAGCGGCCGTCTGAGTCCATTTGGCTGCAACCGAAGTGCCGTTGGCAACGGTAGGCGATGTCATCGACGTTTGATTACTGCCGGTCGTGGTGCCGATCACATCGGATTTGCTCATGGTAAGCGTCGTGCCCGATGCGGTCAGGGCATTGGCTTGGTTGGTGCTCGCCGTACCTGTGGATGCTGCCATAACGGTACCGCTGGTGCCGCCGATCGTTCCCAGATCGAGAGTGATGTTTTGCGCGACGCCATTGTAATCGGCTGTAATGGGGATCGAAGCACTTGCCCCTGTCAGGGTCGATCCGATTGTCTTTCCAGTAGTAGAATCGGCAACCGATGCCAGGGAGCCGCTGCTGTCAAACGTCACCTGATAAGAATTGCTGGCTATGGTGCCGGTGCCGTCTGCGTCATAGGCGCTGACGTTCCAGACCAGAGGGTTGGTGCCACTCTGCGTCCAGGACAAAGCGATCTTGTGTGGTGTCGCCGACGCGTCATAGGTGGTTACGGGAGCCGTCGTATAGGACTGAGCATCCGCTGCCGTATAGCTGGCATTGCTGGACGGCATCGTTCCCACCGTTGCCGACAAGGTCAGCGTCGTGGTCTGAGTCGGGCGGAAGGCCACATTGGCGACATTGAGTTGCGTCAGCGATGCGTTCAACGAACCGGTAGTGGGGTCCACCATATAGCCGTCGAGGTAATACCCACTGGTGTTGACCAGGTATCCGGAGTTGTTTTTGTAAACTTCTCCATTCCGGGTGTAGTAGTTCTGGGACTGAAATTGCGTGTTTGTGGACGTCGATGCGCCGCTTTCTTTGGAAACGACGAACAGGCCACTCCCTGAAATGGCAGTGGCAAGGCTGTCCGTGCTCGTGGCTGCAGTGCCTTGATTGTCCACATGCTGGACAGTGACGGCGGCTACTGAATCCGAGATATCGGCTGAAGACGCATTCTTGCCCAGTGAGCCGGCCACGAAATCCTGGAATGCCGTGGTGGTGGCTTTGTAGCCGACCGTCTGGCTGTTGGCGATGTTGTTACTCAGGTTCGTGAACGCGGTCGACTGGGCGTTGATCCCGCTGACTGCCGTGGTGAGGGCGTTGAAAACTGACATATGCCGTCCCTGCCTTGTGCGCGCAGTTAACTGTTCCGCCTACCGTCAGGCAGGAAAATCATGACCCGATCATGACACAGACCATCTTCTGGCATGATGTAATGTTCGGATCGGTGATCTTACGGACATGGAATGGTGGCTGAAACATTCCCCGCGCGGCACCTGTGCCTTTCTGAGCATCTGAGTAGCATGCGTAGCGCGAAATACAAGGATTTCCTGTATCGTTTTTGGGGGTAGCGATAGGGAGAAAGTGTTACGGAATTGTTTCCTGGTGGCGATAAAGAGGTATGTTTTGTGAATGCGGGCATGAATGCATCGATGCGACAAGCGGCCCTGATGTTGGACTGACCGGAGGCATCGAACGGTCTTTTATTGCCTGGGCGCGCGCGAGCCGGGTGTCTTGAGTTTCATGACGTAGGCGATGATCGCGGCGACGGGCTGGAAATATTCCGGCGGTATTTCGGAATCCACTGGCAGGGCATAGAGCGCGCGGGCCACGGGCGGATTTGAGACGATCGGGACTTTTGAGTCTTCGGCCGCTTCACGGATTCGGGCGGCCACTTCGTCCGCGCCCTTGGCGACGATTTTCGGCGCCGCATCCGTGCCGTTGTCATAGGAAAGCGCCACGGCATAATGAGTCGGGTTGGTGACGATGACCGTGGCCTTTTTGACGGCCTGGATCATCATCTGTCGGGCGCGCCGCATGCGGATCTGTTTTTGCTTGGCCTTGACCTTGGGGTCGCCGTCTTCCTGGCGTACTTCCTCCTTGATATCCTGATGGCTCATGCGCAGCTTCTGCAACCGGTGATAGCGTGTCCATACCTCGTCGAGGACGGCGATCGCGGCCTGGATCATCAGAATGATCATCGTGGCATACACGAACCAGGAGATGAGCTCCGACGTCAGATGGTGGAGGGTCCAGCGTTCGGCCTCGGGCGCCACGCGCAGGGTGCCTTTCGCCACGCCGTAGAGCACCGCGCCGAAAACGACGAACTTGGTCAGGCTTTTCAGCATTTCAATTACGTTGTTCATGCTGAATACGCGCTTGATCCCCGATAGGGGGGACAGGCGCCCGATATCGGGAATGAGCGCCTGGGGGCGGAACAGTAGGCCCGTCTGAAGCATGCCGGACACGACGACGACCACTGCGCAAACGAGTGCCAGGGGTGCAGCCAGAAGGATGCCTTCGCGGATGGACTGCTGGAGGGCGAGATAAAGTGCGCCGCCATCGGGCGAGACTGTGTCGAAATGCTCCATCAAGCCCCGCATGTGGCGGAGAAACGTGCTGCCCGAGACGGCGGTCGTCATAGTGAAGACGGCTAGAAACGCGCTCAGGATCAGGAACATCTGCGTTTCGCGGGAGTGCGCGACATTGCCTTCCTCGCGTGCCTTCTGCAGCCGCTTTCCGGTCGGAGCCTGCGACTTGTCGTCGCTGGCTGATCCTTCTTCCGCCACGTGGGCCTATCCTCTTATGGTGCCGACATGCCGGACGGGCGTACCCGGCCGAAAAAGGGAGCGCCGCGCTATCGGCATGTCCGAAGTCCCGGCATATTGAGCCGTGTGGATGGCGGCCGGGCCACGGTATGTCAATGTGGTGGCGACGTTGCACCTACGCCGGGCAACGCGACGAGCAGATCGTTCATTCTTTCCTGCCAGACGCCGGTCATGACCTGGATCAGCATGGCCAGCAGAAGGATGCCGCCCAATAATTGGGCCGGCATGGCAATGCCGTAGACCTGGATGGACGGCATCAGGCGGTTCAGCACGCCCAGCATGGCCGGCCACAAGGTTCCGATCAGGACAAAGGGGGCGGCTAATTGCAGCGCCAGGACGAATGACTGCGCCGTGGCAGCGACGATGCTCTTCGTCATGTCGCCGAGCATCGGCATGTGACCGGGCGGAAACAGGTGGTAAGAGCCTGTCACTGCAGCCAGAGGGAAGACATACAGTCCAGTAGACAGAAAGATGACCGGCGTTAGAGCTGAGGCCATATGGCTGATAGCCGTGCTGGATGCCCCGAGTTCCGGGTCGGGCTGCAGGATGCTGGCCAGGCCGGCAAGGACGGCGATGAACTGCATTGCGATAATCAGCGCCATGGAAACGAGCCGGGCCAGGAGCCCGATGAATGCACCGCATAGAAGTTCGCCCACGACGATGGCCAGTACCATGAACGGATGATGCAGTGCCGGCCCGGATACGGCCGCGAGGTGGTCCTGCACCACCGGCAGGATGGTAATGGTGACAACCAGCGCGATTCCGGCCCGGACCACCATGGGGGAGGTGGTTTCGCCAAAGCCGGGGGCCGTCATGACCATGGCGCTGACCCGGCACAGGGTCAGCAGAAACATGGCAGCCAGCACGGGGATGGAGCCGCCGGGAAAGAACAGGTCCCCGGTCATTCCGGAATGGGCGCCGCCGGCATGCGGCCTGCTTTCACGAACCGCCCACCATGATCATCTGGTCGAAAATGGTGTGGGCGTAGGTATGAAGTGTGGAATACATGAACGAGCCCGTCAGCATGAGAGCGGCTGTCGCGGCTATGAATTTCGGCACGAAGGACAGGGTCGCCTCGTTTACCTGGGTTACGGCCTGGAACAACGACACCAGAATGCCCGCGCAGAGGGACGACAAAAGGGACGGAGCCCCCATTTTGACCGCCACAAGCAGGGTCTGACGCAGTATTTCGTGGATATCGACCGTATGCTGCATGCGTGACGGCTTAGATCGACATCTTCATGACGTCCTGATAGGCCTGAACGATCCGGTCCCGGACAGTGGTGACGGTCTGAAGGGTCAGCTTCGCTTCTTCCACGGACGTTGCGATGTCGGTCAGGTTGCCTTTTCCGGACAGGCCCTGGGCCGTCAGCGTCTCGGCGCTCTTGCCAGTCTGAACCGCGTTCTTGAGCGCGCCGTCCAGGACATTGCTGAAGCTGGATACGCTGTCGGAAGAGGTGTCGTTCTGGGTGTCGTCGGTCGAAGGCTGCAAGGCCTTCTGTGTCTGCCCATAGGCGTTGAGCGCATCGAAGCTGCGGGTGGTGATGTCGCTGATCATCGTGTGCGTGCTGCGCCCCTTGCTGCCTGATCGGAGATCCCCGACAGGCTACTACGATTCAGTGCCTAACCTAGTCTTGCCATAACGGCAAGGGCGCTGTTTTTTACCTTTAATTGAAACAGCATGACTGATCGGGAACGCTTTTGATCGGGCAGAATCGTTCGGTCTGACGATCGAGGCGTTGGGGGGGCGGCGGATAAATTCGTCTCTGTCGGACGCTGTGCGGCGGGTAGGGATCATGATAGAGGGTGTTTTCGCGCGCTTCAGCCATCATGGGGCGTCTGAGCCGTCGTGGCATGGCGACAGAGGATCGCCCGGTCGCATGTACGTGGAGTACGGCGTTGATAGGTCTTACAGAGTCAATATGCGACGTTCGGTGAATGCTGCCCGTGCCGAAGCCGGCAGGAGGCGATTGGCCTACGCGACGGCGCTGGTTGCCTTGTTGGCCGTGGGTGGTGGCTGCGGAACTGCCGTGGCCAGGGGCAGCAGCAATGGCGGTACGAACACGACCGCGCATATCGGAGATGACGGTCTCCACTGCCCGGCGGGGCCGGTGCATATCGCTGAAATCCAGGCGATCACACGACAGAATAATGCCGCGGATCCGAATCTGCCGCTCGGTGAGGCTTCGATTGAGATCTGCGCGACGGATGCCACCAAATTCACCGATGTCGTGACGCGTGGGACGCCTGATGGCGGGGCGGCGGGCGGTTTGGTGGGGCAGAAGACGGGCGTCGATGGAACGCTGCAAATACGCGGCCGCACCGCGCAGATGGATGCAACGGTCTATGTTCCGCTAGCCGCGGCGGATATGGCGCAATGTGGCTTGCAGGACGATGGTCAGCAGCAGGATGGCGCTGGTAACGGTACATGCAGGCCGCATGGATTCGTGGCGAGCTTTGCCGGAACATGGGTGTTCTCGCCGGGAAAGTGGCAGAGCTTTCAGGCGGGAACGGATTCTTCGGGGAATCCGATCGTTCTGGCCGTCAGGATTCTGAACGGACCTGTAGAATGACGATCTGATCCGGCGGGGGAAAGACCGCTAGGACGCATGATGCATATGCGGCTTCGGGGAATGCTGCCCTGCTGAAGCCGGTTATTTTTCAACCGGGTTCGACAAGGGGCATAAAAAATGCCCCCGGCAATTGCCGGGGGCATCATCCATACTACGCTGTGAGCGCGGGAATGGATTACTGGAACATCGACAGGATGTTCTGCGACTGCGAGTTGGCAATCGTCAGCGACTTGATGGCCAGCTGCTGCTTGGTCTGCAGCGAGGTCAGCTTCGCGCTGGCGGCAGCCATGTCGGCGTCGGTCAGGGCGCCGATACCGTTGCTCAGATTGTCGGAGATCGTCGAGCCATAGGTGCTCATGCTCTTGATCACGTTGGTGTTCGAACCCAGATCCGACGTGATGTAGGTCATCGCCTTGATCGCAGCCTGGACCTGCTTGATCATATCAGCAACGGAAGCAACGCCGGAATAGCTGGAGCCGAATTTACCTTCGCTCGTCACGAACACGTTGGCTGTGGGGTTCGTGCCAGCCGTGCCACCGGTGGAAAGACCCAGAAGATCGGTCAGCGTAGCCGACGCAGTCGCTCCAGCGGTGCCGCCGGAAGACGTCAGATAGCTGCTGATCTTCGAACCGGTAAAACCCGAGACAGTTGTAACATCGCCCTGGAGACCTGCAACGTAGCTCAGATCCGAAGTCGAGATTCCGAGCTTGGTTGCCGCGGCCGCGTTGCTGGCTTCCGGGGCGAGCAGGTTGACGCCATTGAAGGTTGCGTTCCGCGCGATCGTGTCGATCTGGGCGAGATAGCCGTTGATCTGGGTGCCGATCTGGGATTCCGAGGCATCGACGCCGTAGCTGTTGCCCAGCGAAGTCACGGCGTTCTGCACTTGCTGCAGCACGCTGATGATCTGGTTGGCGGCGCTGGCCGTCGAACTGACGGTCTGGGCGGCGAAGGACAGGCCGTCATTCACGGCGCTCTGGCCGGAGACGTTGCCCTGCATCTGCTGCGCGATGCCGAAGGCAGCGGCGTTGTCGGCGGCGGTGGAAACCTTCAGGCCGGTCGAGACGACGTTCTGCGTGTTGCTCAAATCGCTCTGGACGGCATTCAGCGTCTCGATGGCGACTTTCGAAGAGGCGTTGTTGTTGATGGAAAGGCTCACAGCATTTTCTCCATGCGGACTATCCTGGAGTAAACCAGGTCCACACCAGAAAATCGGGAAATGGCTAAGAGAAGGTTACCAGAAAGGCGCGAAGAGCATTTTTCCTGTGGGACGCGCCAGGCCGGGATAGAGGAAATGCTCTGTGCCGAGGGGCGGACGGGATGGTCTTGGCGTGCGGAGTAGGCTAAGATCACTCGTGTCCATTATGACAAATTGCAGACGGTACGACGATGATTCATCCAGCACTTCGGGCTTACCAGACCGTGACGGAAACTTCCCTGACGGGGAGGGAGGCCGAAGCGGTTTGTTTCAGAATGCTTATCGATGAACTGGAAGCCGCTAACCAGAGTGCCGATTCGCAGGTTCGCAGCCGAGCGCTGGACCGGCATCAGCGTCTGTGGTCGATGATCATGAAGGCCAATATTCTCGATAATGGCCTGACGACGGAGGAGGATCGGAGGCTTTTTGTCAGGCTGGCCGATCAGGCGCAGAAATATGGCGTCCAAGCCATTCTGGATCCGGAAATGTCTCTTGTCCCTCTGATCGAGATTGCGGAAAATGTCCTCGCCGGTCTGGAAATGGCTCCGGGAGGGAGTGAGCAGGGTTCTTCCGCTCTGGCCTGACCACCGGAGTGGACACGTCTGTTTCTGGCAGGAGGTAAATCCCAAGGCGATTTGGCAGGGCGTGTCGATCTGGAATAAGAGCCTGTCTGCAAAAATCGCTGCTGGCGCTAGCATGGCGGGCTGTAATGCCGGGGCGTGAGCCAGATGGTGCTGGAAGCCGGCATCACGCTCTCATCAGAGGATTTTTTCAGGTAGCCCCCTAAAAGAGGTCCATTTCACCAGGCGTCGTGGTGTGACCCGGTGTGTCTTCACCCTTCAGTACCTGCACGACGTCGCCAAGTGTGATCCCCTCATATAGGCGGGCCACGCTGACAGTGTCCTTGATGCCGGCCGGGGCAAGAGACATCAGATTCTTGAGTACTGTCGCTGCGGAGGCGACTGTCTGCGTTGCCAAGTCCAGCTTTTGCAGGCGGCATATTTCCGAACTGGTCATGGATGTGTCGCGCATGCATTCCGCGACCGCCTGCTGGGCGTTCGTGAGTTCTTCGCCGGCCATGTCCAGAAGGCGCAGAACCTTGAAGACAGTATCATGCACCGTGATTTTCACAGGGGGTGCCCCTTGTGTGACGGTGGAATGCATGGTCATCGCTGTCTCTCTTTCCACGCTCAGGTGATCAGAACAGTTCAATGCTGGAACTGGCCTCGCGCGCCCATCTGCGTTCGGCTTCGGCTTCCTGCCGGTTATAGGCCTCTTCCTGACGAACGATGGCCTGGCCATCCTGGATCAGGTTCTGCTGAGCTTTTCCCGATGTCGGCCAGAATCGCACGCGCCTGGCCTGGGTGCCCCCGAGGCTTTGAGCGATGCAGGGGATGTCTTCGTCCGCCAGATATTGGCGGACGAAGAGGCTGTTTTCATGCCCGATGCGGCCCAGGGACGGGACGATCGCGGCCCCGCCGAAGGCCTTGCAGCGCAGGCGGTCGCGTTTGCCGCCCGCCTTGAGGATGCCGTTGATGAGCTTTTCCATGGCATTGACACCGAAACGCATGGCCGTGCCATCATGGCTCTCGCCCCCGCCGGGCAAGAGAAAATGGTTCATACCACCGACCTGCGTCACCGGATCGAACATGCAAACCGAAATGCAGGACCCCAGAAGGGTCGTGAGAAGAGCAGACGGATTGTCCGAAACGACGACTTCGCCCTGTACAACTGTCGTGGGTGTCAATGCGTTGGTCACGTTATGGGTCCGAATACCTTTTCGAGCACTTCCCGCAGTTTCGCGACCGTGTAGGGTTTGGCGAGAAAGTTGTTCACCCCCGCCTTGACGGCCTCCTGAACGAGGTCGCGGCTGGCTTCACCGGTCAGGATGATGAAGGCGACCTTCTGAGTCTTGGGATTGCCGCGAACGCCACGAAGCAGTTCCAGACCGTCCATGACAGGCATGTTGAAGTCGGAAATGACGAGGTGCGTCGGGTTCTGGGCAAGATACTCGATGGCCTCCTTGCCGTCCTTTCTCTGGGCGATGTGGGTAAAACCCAGTTGTAACAGGCTGTTGGCCAGGATCTGGCGAATGGAAGACTGGTCATCGACGATGAGAACCCTGATCTGTGAAGCCGCGGGCAATTTTTTCCTCCTCTTTCCCTTTTTAAGTCTGGCTGGGGCGCCGGTATCACTCGTCGTGAGCGCGTGGCTGTGATGCACGATCGCGCGTCGTTCGGCTTGTATCAGCGTATTTGGGCGTTCATGGCGGCAGCACTGATCTGACCAAGGGGGACGATCTGGGAGGTCGCGCCGAGCTCGGCTGCAACCCGCGGCATTCCATAGACGACGGAAGACGCCTTGTCTTGTGCAATTGTCCAGGCTCCGGCCCGGTGCATTGCAAGCAGGCCTTCGGCGCCATCCTGCCCCATTCCGGTCAGGATGATGCCCAGGGCATGGTTACCCGCAGACTCGGCGACGGAGTCGAACAGGACATCGACGGACGGACAATGTCCATTGACCGGAGCGGCCTTCAGCAGGCGTGTGACATAGTGGCCGTCGCGTCGTTCCACGGCTGTATGGCGATCGCCTCCCGGGGCGATCCGGACTGTGCCGGGCAGGAGGACCTCGCCATTCCTGGCTTCGCCGATGGAAAGAGCCTCGATCTTCTGGTTCAGTCTGTTGGCGAAACTCGCCGTGAACAGGGCTGGCATGTGCTGGCAGACGACGATGGGGGGGCTCTGGCGCGGAAAGCCCGACAGGACCTGTTCCAGTGCTTCCACGCCGCCCGTCGATGCGCCGATCGCGACCAGCTTGAAATCATGGGTCCATGATTTCTGGTGCTGTGCGGCGCCCTGCTCGTTGCGCTGAAACTTCGCGACCGGGGAATGGGCGGCCTGTCGGACGAGACGGGCCAGGCCGGCAAACGCGTCGCCCCCCGGCATGACGGAAGAGGGTTTCGGAAAGCAGTCGAACGCGCCCATCTGGAGCGCCGTGATCGCGATATCCGCGCCCCTGGCCGTGAGGCCGGATACCATGACGACGGGAATCGGGCGCAGTCTCATGATCTTGTCGAGAAACTGCAGGCCATTCATGCTCGGCATCTCGACATCGAGCGTGATGACGTCTGGCTGATCCTTGATGATCAGATCCCGGGCCTCGATCGGGTTCGCGGCCTCGCCGCAGATGACGATGTCGGGGTGCTGCTCGAAAGAGCGCCGAATCAATGCCCTTGCTGTTCGTGAGTCGTCAACTACGAGAACCTTTATCGGCTTCTCCACGCTTTACTGGTCCTTTCGGTAAATGGTCGGGGCGACCTGTATCAGGCCGCACTGGCTTGCGCAGGATACGCGCTCGGAATGGCCGACATACAGAAAGCCATCGGGTTCGAGCTTGTCCGCCAGACGCTGCCAAAGATGTTCTCGGGTGGCGTCATCGAAATAAATGACGACGTTCCGGCAGAAAATGGCTGAAAAAGACCCTTGGATCGGCCAGGACGCATTGAGGTTGAGGACACGGAACGCGGGCAGGCGGCGGATCGGGCCGTCAAACCGATAATCGCCGTTGCCGGCAGGCTCCATGAACTGAGATTTCCTGGCCGGGGGAATACCTTCGATTTCTTCGGCGTTGTAGGTACCCTCGGTGGCCTGGGCGATGACATTGGCATTGATGTCGGTCGCAAGGATGCGAAAATCGTGCGAGGCCGCGTCGGGAAACGCCGTCATGACCGACATGGCGATGCTCCAGGGCTCCTGACCCGTGGAACAGGCGGCCGACCATAGCCGCCCGCGTTTTCCGGCCCGAACCTTCGTGGCCATCTGCGGAATAACGACGGATTCGAGATGATCGAAGTGGTTCCGTTCCCGGAAGAAACTCGTGACGTTGGTGGTCAGGGCACAGATCAGGTTCTGCATCTCGTTCTGGCCGGCGGCCGTCGTTACGAAATTCAGATAGGCTTGGAACGAACTCTGGTTCAGTTCGCGCACCCTGCGGGAAACCCGGGAATAGACGAGAGCCTTTTTGGTGGCGGGAAGATGGATGCCGGCCTGTTCACGCGCGATCTGCCGGACTTTCTGGAAATCGGCATCGGTATATTCGGACTCGTTGACCGGAAACTGGTCTTTCATTCGGAAATGGTGTCCGTGACCAGTTGTCCGACGACGGTCTCCAGCCGGAGGAGACCGATCATCCGATTGTCGACCAGGACCAGGCCGCCCAGACAACTACCGTCTTCGGACACGGCCTGGACATCGTTCAGATTGATATCGGCCATGTCGATAACGCGATCCACAAGGAGCCCGCAGACGACGCCATTCTTTGATTCGACAATGACCACGACGCGGCGCGGGTTGTCGGTCTGCGGCGGCACATTCAAATAGACCGCTAGATCGACCACCGTCAGGATGATCCCGCGCAGGTTGATGGCTCCGCAGACATAAGGAGGAGCAAACGGCAACGTCGTCGTCTTCTCGAACCCACGGATCTCGCGAACGCTGAGGATCGGAATGCAATATTCCTGCACGCCGATGGCAAACACGATCATCTTGACGATCTTGGTGTCCGTGGCTTCTTTGAGCTCTGTCTGTTCCGTCATGGTCGGTTCCCTGCGTAAATGTCGAACGTCCGTATGGTCTTGCTAGGCTGCCAGTTCCGCGCGGATGTTTGATGGCTTGATGTCGATATGTCCAATGGCCGAGGCCACCAGTGCCGAGACGTCGAGGATCAGGGAAACGCTGCCGTCACCGAGAATGGTTGCTGCCGACACGCCGAATATCTGCCGGTAATTGCTCTCGATACTCTTGATGACGACCTGCGTCTGGTCACGGATTTCGTCAACGATGAGGGCAGCCCGAGCACCGGATTCGTTCTCGACGACGAGGATGACCGAGGCATCGAGGCTATCCGGAGGCGGGGAGTTGGACAGTTTCAGGACTGTCGCCAGGGGAATCAGAGGCATGCAGTCGCCACGGATGGAAATCACGTTGCTGCCGTCGGGCAGGGCGTAGACATCGCTCTGATTGACGATCATGGTTTCGATGACCGACGAGATCGGAATGACCATGGTCGATCCGCTGGCAGAGATCAGCATGCCGTCGAGAATGGCTAATGTCAGAGGCAGGCTGAAACCGAATGTGGTTCCCTTGCCGGGTATGCTGCTGATCGTGATCCTGCTGCCCAGGCTTTGAATGGCCTGCTTGACGACGTCCATGCCCACGCCGCGTCCGGAGAGGTTGGATACCTGCGCGGCCGTCGAGAAACCGGGCATGAAGATCAGGTTATTGACCTCGTCATCCGATAGGACCGCATCTGCCGGGATAACGCCCCGTTTGACAGCCGTTTCGAAGACGCGCTGACGGTTGATGCCTGCGCCGTCGTCCTTGATGGTGATCAGAATCCGGCCGGAACGATGTTCGGCGGAGAGCACGATGTGGCCTTCTGCCGGCTTGCCGGCGGCGATGCGGGCTTCCGGGCTTTCAATGCCGTGATCTACCGCGTTCCGCAGCATGTGGGTCAACGGATCGGTCAGCTTTTCGACCAGTGTCCGGTCGACTTCCGTATCCTCGCCCTCAAGCGTCAGGACGATGTCCTTGTGAGTCATGGAGGACGCTTCGCGCACCACGCGCTGCATGCGCTGGAAGACGGCGCGGACGGGCTGGGCCCTGACCGCCATGACGGCGTCCTGGATATCGCGCGTCAGCGACTGCATGCTGCTGATGCTCTGTACCAGTTCGTGCTGTCCGGCCGCATCGGTCCGGCGGGAGAGGGATTCGATCGCCGCCTGCGCAATCACCAGTTCGCCGACCAGGTCCATCAGGTCGTCGATCCGGTGCAGGTCGACGCGGATCGAGGCTTGTTCGGGCTTGCGGGCGGCAGTCTGGGCGGCACCATTGGCCGTTGACGACGCTGCGCTGCCGGCTGGGGAGGGGCCAGGATGCGCATCTGGCGTTGCCGGAGCAGGCAAGGGGGAAAGTATCTGGACCGGGTGTGCTACTGAAGGCGTCGGAGCAGGGGGCGGCGCCTCGTGGTCTTCCACGGGCGGGATGACGGCGACTACCTCGGCCGGTTCCGGCTGTTCTATCGTGGGTTCCTGGGGCGCAGCGGCCTCGGCTCCTTCACGGACGATCGAAAAATCGCAATCTTCGCTGATCCAGTCGAAGACCGCATTGGCGTTGTCCTCGGATACTGCGGGCGGCAGAACGACCTGCCAGGAGAGGTATGATTTGTCAGGCAGCAGATCGGCGAGAGGAGGCAGGGCCGATCGATCGCAGGTGGTCAGGATCTCTCCGTCACATTCACGAGCGAGATCGGCGAGGCCGATCAGGATGTTCCTCGCGTCATCTCCGCGCTCGTACAGTGCGTCGTGAGGCCGAAAAGTCACGAGCAGCGATGCGGCAGCCGGGGGGGCTTCTTCTTCGCCAAAGTCGAAATCAAAGGGGACCGGTTCGAAATCCGCGGGAACGGGCTCGAAATCCATGGGGACGGGCGAGAAATCCGCTGGAATGACGTCTTCGGTCGTCGCTGCCTGCGAGGCGTTCTGGTTGCTGCCGGTGCCGCTGATGTCGGCCAACTCGGCATGGCTTTCGGCAACGCGCGCCGAGTCGACCGTGGCCCCGCCACGGGCCTCGTTGACCAGATCGCTCAGGACATCCATGGCTTTGAGGAAAACCTTGACGACATCATGAGTTGGCGCAAAACGCCCCGAACGCAGGCCATCGAGGGAATTTTCGAAGACGTGGGCGAACCGGACAAGATTATCCAGTCCGAAAGACGCGGCTCCGCCCTTGATCGAATGGACGGCACGAAAGACGGCATTGACGGTCTCATGTTCGGACTCGCCATCCGACAATGCGGAAAGTCCGCGTTCAAGCTCCTGTAACTGCTCGTCACATTCCTGGAAGAAGATCTGGAGGATATCATCCATATCGGAACTCATGCCGTCCCCGCTTTCTTCAGGCTGTTACCCGACGGATCGCCGCAACCAGGCTGTCGGAGCTGAAGGGTTTGATGATCCATCCCGTCGCACCGGCAGCTCTGGCCCGGGCCTTTTTTTCCGGATCGCTTTCGGTGGTCAGAACGATAATGGGCAGATGCTTGAAGGCGGGCATCTTGCGAACGGCCTCAATCACACCGAAGCCATCCATGCGCGGCATGTTGATATCCGTAATAATCACATTGGGCGGGGGATCGGCGCTTTCCAGGACTTCGATACCTTCAATGCCGTCCCCTCCCTGAATGACATCGTAGCCGGCTTCTTCCAAGGCCTTGCGCAGCATGCCCTGCATGGTTCGGGAATCATCAATCGTCAGGACACGCAAAATTTTTTTTTCCGTCATACTGAAAGCTCGCTGGAGGAAGTGGGCGGTTCTGACAGGAATTCACTGACCCCGAAAAGGGCGAACGCTTCCCTGACTTTCTCTGACGGCGCGACCAGGGGGCGACCGCTTGCCAGAAGAACCTGAAGACACAGCCCGCCGATATAGGCAACGCCCGAGGCATCCAGAGCGCAATCCGTCGCCTCGGCCTGTTCCACAAGACCCTTGAGCACCTCGACCGTCGCGGTGTCGAGGCGTTCTGGCAATGGCACTGGGGCGATCGAGGGCGAGGGGGGTGTCTCGACGTCGGCGGTCATCAGAAATCTTCCCATCCCTGATCGGATGACGTGGTCAGGAGCGCCGTTGCCGACGGACTGACATTGGCCGACCGGGAGGGTTTGGGCGCAGCGGTGCGCCCCGACGGAATCGTAACGGTGCTCTCGTCGAACATGCTTTCCCGACGGTCATTACCGACTTTGAACCGGCTGATGGTCTGGGTCAGCGTTCTGGTTTCCGCCGTCAGGTTATGGCTGGCGGCCGTCGTTTCCTCGACCATCGCGGCGTTCTGCTGCGTCACCTGGTCCATGTCGCCGATCGCCGCCGTGACTTCGGACAGGCGTTGGGCCTGATCGCGAGTGGAGACGGAAATTTCTTCAACCCGCGTCGAAATATTCTGCGTGCTGCCGGCAAATTCGTTCAGGTAACGGCCGGTCTGCTGGACCAGATCGACACCCTTGTCGACCTGGTCGGCCGAAACTGAAATCAGACGCTTGATTTCACTAGCGGATTTGGCCGATTTTTCGGCAAGGGACCTGACTTCCTGCGCGACCACGGCGAAGCCGCGGCCTGCATCACCGGCCCGTGCCGCTTCGACACCCGCATTCAGGGCCAGCACGTTGGTCTGGAAAGCGATGCCGTCGATGACAGAAATGATCTCGCCGATCGCATCGGATGATTTCTTGATGCCATCCATCGCCTGCGTCGTTTCGGTCATGACGGCAGTGGCGGATTTCACCTTGTCCAGAGACTGTTTTGCTTCCGAACTGGCCTCGGTGCTGGCTTTGGCGGTGCGCTGGACGCCGTCGGTAATGGTGCGGACCGAAGCAGCGGCCTGACCGAGATTGGCGGCCTGCTTTTCCGTGCGTTTCGCCAGATCGTCGGACGCGGTCGAGATTTCCGTGGCACCGGTCGCGATCAATTCGGAATTGCTTGCCAGGGCCCGCAGTGCGTCGTTCAGGTGCGACGCCGAATTGTTGAATGCATCGCGCAGGGGCGCGAATTCGCCATCGAAGATATTGGAGGTGATCCGGCTCCGGAGGTCGCCGCGCGCCATGTCCGCCAGGGCGGATCCAAGAGCGTCGATCACTTCGTGGGTCTGTTTGTCGCGGGCTTGGCTATGTTCGAGGGACCGCTTGATTTCCTCGGCCATCGCGGACTGGCGGGTCTGCGCCTGCTGCTGTTCCTGCAGGCTGCGCGCGAACTCGACCATCACGCGGGCCATGCGGCCGGTGCAGTCCTTGTTGTCGAGAAATGGAATATTCCCGCGGACATCTCCGCGGCTGAGTTGCTCACCCAGGTCGCTCAGGGTTTCAAGCGGCTCGGTGACCACGCGGGTCAGCATGAACCAGATCAGCTGGACGACGACCGCGCCGAAGGCCAGGGCACACATATTGACGATGAACATGTGCTGGATTGGCTCATGGATGAAATATCCGAAGGCCTCGATAACGATCTGAAGCACCAGATAGGCTTCCAGACCCAACATCACCGTTCTGATCTTGCTTCGGAATGGTGCGTCCCGATACAGCCAATTCAACATGCTGACCTAACTTTCCTTACGCATCTGGCGGGGCGCCGTCATGTGGAACTGCGCGCGCATACGGTCTCGCTTCGGGCGGAGTGCCGGATCCCGATGGCTTTTCACGGCTGCCTCTTGGCTTGCGCCGAGGATAATGGGCTGATGCCTGTTCTCCAAGGCCCTGTGGGAACCTTGTAAACGGGCGGTTCTATCCGAATGTCTGTCAGGGACGAAGGAGGCATGGCCGGCCCGCCGGCCCGGGGCCGGGAGGCAGGAAGTGGTCCTTGCATACGGTATTGCTCGCCAACTTCGAACGCCTGCATTGCCTGTTGGCCATTCTCGCTTTGTCTGCCGCCGCCGGAACGGGCATGTCCCGAAGGGATGGTCGGAAGAAGGCCTCTCATACCCCGAGATGTCGCTATTGGGCATGACGTAAATCAATTAATAAGTCGTTAAATCTTATTGCAGATCGGGTGCCGTCGATACCGCTTCGGAGGTTGGCTTTTCGTCGTGGCGGACGGATGCTGTCACCTGTCAAAAAGCCGGAACGATGCGGTGCGCATGCATTGTCCTGTTGCCGGGTGAGTATGGCTCATCCGCCGAAGCTTCGGACGAGGCCGCCGGCCACCATCTGCCAGCCATCGACCATGACGAAGAAGATCAGCTTGAAGGGCAGCGAGATCGTCGCCGGGGGCAGCATCATCATGCCCAGGCTCATCAGTACGCTCGCCGTGACGATATCGATGACGAGGAATGGAAGATAAAGCAGGAAGCCCATTTCGAAGCCGCGGCTGAGTTCACCGATCATGAAGGCTGGCATGATGACCCGCCAGGGCGTTTCGGCAGCCGTCTTCGGCGGCGGAAGGTTGGCCAGATGCTGGAAAGTCGCGATGTCGGCCGGTCGTGCATTGGCAAGCATGAAGGCGCGGAAGGGCTCGGCTGCCGCCTTCAGGCCATCGATTTCGCTGACCTGTCCTTCCATCATGGGGGCGATGCCATGGTTCCAGGACTGTTCGAGGACCGGCTGCATCACAAAGAAGGTCAGGAACATCGCCAGACCGATCACCACCGTGTTCGGCGGCGTTCCCTGCGCGCCGATGGCGCCGCGCAGCAGAGAAAGGACAATGATGATGCGTGTGAACGCGGTGACCATCACCAGCAGGCTGGGAGCAAAGGACAGCAGGGTGATGAGCGCCGTCAACTGAATGAGGCGGCTTGTCGTACCTGTGTCTCCGAGCCCCTTGCCGAGATCCAGGGTCAGTGCCTGTGCATGGACTAGGTCGGGCATGACAGCCAGCACCGCAAAGGCAAGAATGCCTGTGATGATGGCCCCGAAACCGGCAGGACGGTTCGTGGGCAGTCGGGTCGTCAACGCATCACGCTCCCCTGTTCCTCTTGATCCTGAGGATGGTCCGAATCCGCATTGTATGAAATTCGGTGTGGTTTCATTAAACGCTCTCATGGCGGCCGGGCAGGCTCGCGCATGTTTCGGGAGAGGTGCGCCTTCAGCCGGCATGGAGGTCCGCCGGCAGGATGGGCGAGGGCGGTGAGGGCGGCGGTGAAGTGCCCTGCTCGTCCATCCACCCCAGGAACAGGTCATTTCCGCCGCCGGTTAGGATCAGTCCCGTTCTGCTGTTGTATCGTATGATGCTGAGCCGTCGACGCTGGTCGATGGCCAGGCTTTCGACGATCGCCAGGCTGCGGGTCCGGCGCCCTTTAAGCAGGTAGGGCTCCAGATATTTCAGGCCATGACGGCTGAGAAGAATCAGCGCGATGACGATCACGAACGACGCAAGATAGGCAAGCCATGCGGAGGCGAAACTGCCGGTCCCGTGCGCCAGTGATCCCGCCTGGGGCGTAAGGAGGCCTGTTGCCGACATTCCGCCTCTTTCAGCCCTGCGGAGTGGGCGTGGAGGACAGAATTTCCGTCATCGTCACGCCGATATGGTTGTCGTCGACAACCACGACTTCACCGCGTGCGATCAGTCGGTTGTTCGCGTAGATATCCACCGCTTCGCCCAGCTTTTTGTTCAGTTCCACGACCGCGCCGCGCCCCAGTCGCAGCAGTTGGCTGACGGGCATGGTCGCTGTGCCGATGACGGCCGTGATCTTGACCGGAATGTCGTAGACCGCTTCCATCTGGCTGGCGCCAACGGTCGTTGCATCCTTGTCGGCAGGTTCCGCCGCGGCAGCGGCCGGTGTTGCCGCCGCCGCGCTGGTGGCGAAATCTTCCAGTCCCATGTGTCCAGTCTCCGAATTCATGATTCTCTCCGCCTGGTCTATGCCTTCGGTGTTCGTTGATCCGCGCGCTGTCCGGCCAGCGCCGTGACAGCGGTGACAATCTTTTCCGCAACGGATTTTCGCCACTCTTGCGGATCGATGACAATGCTATTCGCCGCCGAGACGATACTGATGATGGCGGGTTCGGTATCGGGGACGGTTTCTATCCGGATACGTCCCTCTGCTGCGGCGACCGATTGCAGGAGGCGCGCGTCGGTCTCCCGGCAGCGGACCGTGACGGCGCCTTCGCATTCTGTCGCGAAGCATGCGGCATCCGCCACCAGATCGCGTTCCAATCCGCCCAGCACCGCATGATCGAGGGCCGTCAGGCTCCCGACAATCTCCACTACGGCGGCGACGAAGGATTGAGTGGCTTCCGCGACAACCTGATGCCGCCGGGTGCTCTCGGCCTCGAATGAGGCGGCAAGAGAGGCCAACTGGGAGGCGAATTCGTGACGGAGCGCCTCTTCCTTCTCTTTTGCGCCTTGTTCCTGACCTTCGCGGAACGCCGCGTCGCGCAGGGCTGCGATTTCGTCGCGATGCATCGTGACGAGATTCGGGTCCGGTGCGGGCTCGGCAGTGGCGGCTTCGTCCGTCACTATGTTTTCGGCATCCAGTCCCGGTGCCGCGCCGAAATCTTCCAGATCGAGCAGCGGTCGCAAGATACGCGTATTGTTGACCGCGCGCGCGCCCTGTGGCCGGGTCTCTGTTCCCGCCATGTCAGGCACGCCCGGCCAGTTGGCGGGAGGGGGCGTCACGGAATGATTTCATCATTGCCGGCGCTTTCGGTCAGGTCGATTTCGCCGGCATTCGCCAGATTCTTGATCGTCAGGACGATTTCAGTCTGTGCCGTTTCGACATCTTTGACGCGGACAGGCCCCAGTGAGGCGACTTCTTCGAGCAGCATGCTGCCAGCGCGCTTGGACATGCATTGCAAGAACAGCTTGCGGATGGTGTCGGACGCGCCCTTGAGGGCCAGCGGCAGTTTTTCACGGTCGATCTCGTTGACGATTCGCATGAGCGATTCACGCGGTAGGCGTTTGATGTCCTCGAACGTGAACATCAACGCCTTCACTTTTTCCATGTCGTCGTGATTGCGTTTGTCCATCGACTCCATGAGGCGCGCTTCGGTCTTGCGGTCGAAGTTATTGAAGACTTCGGCAAGCAGTTCAAAGCTGTCCCGCCGGGTCGACCGGCCGAGGGTGGAGATGAATTCGGAACGCAGGGTTGCTTCGACACTGTCCAGAACGTCGCGCTGGACCGTTTCCATATGCAGGATGCGCATCATGACATCGGTCGCGTAGTCCTCCGGTAGCAAGGAGAGGACGCGCGCGGCATGGGCGGGCTGCAGGCGGGTGAGAATGACGGCCGCGGTCTGTGGGTATTCGCTGCGCAGGTAGTTGGCCAGTACGGTTTCCTGCACGTTGCCCAGCTTGTCCCACATCGTCCGGCCGGCGGGACCACGGATTTCGTCCATGATCTTTTCGACCTGGTCGGATGGGAGAGCCCGGCGCAGGAATTCCTCGGTGGTTTCATACGTGCCGACCAGGCCGTCTGGCGACTCGAAATTCTTTGTGAACTCGCGGCAGACGCTTTCGACCGCTTCGGCCTTGACGATGCCGAGGCTGGCCATCGCGATGGATATATCGCGGATTTCGTCCTCATGCAGTAATTTCAGCAGTTTGGCCGCCTTATCGCGCCCGACTGCCAGCATAAGGATGGCGGCCTTCTGTTTGCCGGTCAGGTGGAGCGCCTGGGGCGGCGACGGCGCCATGAATCCCGGTGCGGCTTCCATGGCGCTGTCACTCACGGTCCCGTCCTTTCTTGATATCCGGCGCGGCGAGCCAGTTGCGGATGATGAAGATGGTCTCGCGGGGACTTTGCTCTATACGATCCGATACTTTCGTAAGGGCCGCCATCCGGAGTTTTCCTTCGATCCCCTCGATGGAAACCGTGTCGTCGACATTGCCTTCGACCGCGGCCAGAGCCGGACCTGGCTGCCCTGGGATCTGGCCGACGGCGGCGGCGCCGGGGGGTACTCCCGGCAGCGTCTCCAGATGCGTCGTTGCAAGGAGTTCGGGCAGATTCTTGCCGCGCCGCAGAATGGGACGAATCGCCAGGAAGATGGCCCCGACCGCCAGGAGAATGGGAACGACCCATTCGGCGACGTAAATCAGGGTATCGCGTGTGAACAGGCTGGAACTCTCCGCGCCGAAAGCGCCTTCCGGTTCTGCCATGAAGCGCATGGAGACGACATTGACCTCGTCGCCTCGGCTCTTGTCATAGCCGACGGCCGTTCTGACCAGGGCCGTCAGCCTTTCGACCTCGGCGGTGTCCAGCGGCTTCCATACGTCGTTGCCAGCCTTGTCCTTGCTGTATGTGCCGTCGACCAGAACGGCCAGACTGATTCTGGAGACCCGGGGGCGGGTCTGGCTTATGACCCGGACCCGCTTGCCGATCTCGTAATTGTCGGTCTCTTCTTCGCGGTCGTCATTGGAGCCGGTGCGATTGTTCTGGTTCGCATTGGCATTCGGCAGATTGTTCGCGACCGTGGTGTTAGGCGTCGCTTCGGTGTTGACGCTCTTGTCGGACGTCGTCTGCTGCGATCTCAGGACCTGCTGATTGGGGTCGTAATTTTCCTCGGTTTCGCGAATTTCGTCGGTATTGATGGTGACGGCCGCGCGCGCCCGGACATGACCGCTGCCCAGCGTGGGGATCAGGATCTCTTCGGCAGCCTGGGCCAGGCGCTGTTCTTCGGCGTGGCGGAATTTCTCAAGCGAGTTGGCCTGGCCATCCGGGCTGTCGGGATCGCCTGGCTTGGCGAGGACGTCACCGCGCGTATCGACGATCGAGATGTTCTGCGGGCGCAGGCCGGGCACGGCTGCCGCCACCAGGTTCTGGATGGCCTGGATGCCGTCTGGCGCGATGCGCCCGCCGCGGCCGATATCGAGCACCACGCTGGCCTGGGAGGGGCTGGTCTGGGTCGAGAACAGGTCGCGGTGGGGAAGGACGAGATGAACCCGGACGTTGCGCACTCCCTGCAGGAGACGAATGGACCGTTCCAGTTCGCCTTCCATCGCCCGGGTTTCGTTGATCGTCTGCTCGAACTGCGTGCTGGTGAGCGTCGCGCTCTTGTCGAACAGTTCGTATCCGACGCTTCCGCCGCTTGGCAGGCCGTCCTTGGCGAGTAGGAGGCGCGCGCTGGCGACCTGATTCTGCGGGACGTAGATGCTGGTGCCGTCGCTGTTCGTACGGTTGGGAATATGCGCCTTGGTCAGGTCCTCGACCATATGGGCGGCCTCATTGAGGTCGACACCACCATACAGGAGGGCCATCGACTGGCCGCTGCCCCGGAAGGCGAAAAGGCCGATTGCCGCAAGAAGGACTGCCGCGGCAGCCCCCATCACCATCAATCGCGTACGCCCGAGCCCCTTAAGGCCAGCCAAAAAATTCTGCATAAGAAAACCGCTACGTTGATACAGTGCCGGGCCGGGAACTTATGGTATCCCCAGGGAGTTTGATCATTCGAAATCTCTGCCGTTCGCATTGCCACCGCGCTGTCAGGCGCATCAACGCGATCCGGAAGCACTGTGCCGCCATCATAGCGCAGCCGGTCTTCTCAGGAAGAGCGAAACGCCAATTCATGACGAAAACCCGCAAAAAACCGGATTCGGTCATATGGCAATTGGAAGACGGATTGCCTCCGCTGTTCCTGTTCTGGACCGTGCGTCCTGTCCCAGGGGTTCAAGGGATGTAATCGTTGGTCGGCGGCGCCTGTTTGACGTTCATGTTCAGTCGGTCCGCGTTCTGGTCCTGAGTCAGGCCGGTCGGCCCCTGGGCCACTTGCCGTGCGACGTTCGGCATCTGGTCCGGACGGCCCCAGCAATCCACACCGTTCCAGCTCTGGGTGCAATAAGGCTGTGGAACGGGTGGTCTTTCCGGCGGCGCGCACCAATCCTCGCCTTTCTGGATGTAGCCGGCATTGCATTCACGGCCCGTGAGGTGCCGGGCGACCGTGTCGGCGGAGCAGCCCGCGAGAAGTGTGGTTATCAGTACCATCGCTCCGCGCCTGAGTGTCATGACTGCCCGTTCCTGCCCTTCAGTAAGACTGCCTTCCGGTCGCATGATGCCTGACTGTTCCAGAATGCTGTACGGAAATGATGCCGAATATGCCCGCGCGCGCCCACCTTCACAACCGGTGGTGTCGGTTTTTCCGTGTGCAACATTCGGAAAGAAATCAATCGACTTTCGTGGTAGTTTTAAAAGTAAAAACCACAACTCTGGGTGTGATTATTTTTGAATCGGACGAGTGGCCGTGAAACAGGTCCGCCATGGGGGGAGGGTCACTGGCGCGACAGTTTTAGGGCGTTCTGGTCGGCCCTGGATTTGGGTAACCAGGTCAATGCTGCCGAATCGCCAGGCTGTCCGGTCATGCCATCAAGAGACGTGTGAAGAGGGCGGAATGTTCTGACCCCTGCCATGTATTGCGAAACGATATTGACCCGCTCGGGCATCATATACCCCATGACGGCCGATATTTTTCGGGGGCTCATTTTGTTGGCGACGGAAACCAGCACATGGATGTCCATGATGTTGAACACCGCCGCAGCTTCCTTGGGAGGCATTTCCTCGTAGATCCTGACCAGCCTGTCCGTTTCGGCCGACATCGTTTCGCGATGCGCGGCCTGCCGTTCGGCAAGGGCCGCCATTGAACTGTCCAGGTTCCGCATCTTTTCATTGATAGCGGCCTGGGCGGCATCAAGGATATGTTTCTGTTCTTCGAGGTTTTTCTGTTCGTCGTCGAAGGTGGATTGTCTCGTCAGAATGTTCTGGACCAGATCTGCTTCCGCTTTGGCGACTTCGGGATCGGCGCTCTGACTCGGCTTTGCTGCAGTCGTCGCTACAGGGGGGCAATCTTCGTCCAGGCAGAGTTCGGCGGAGTGGGTGGCGGGTGCGGCGGTCGGCATGGCCGAGCCTTTGGCACGCTTTGCCACGTCATGTTCGTCCGAATAGAGAACCGAGGTCCACCCTTCGGTGGTATTCTTCGCGGCGTTCAAGGTGCGTTCTGTGGTTTCCGCGGGTCTGCCTTGGTCTTTCTGCGGGGCTGGGGTCTGTGTCGTCGCGTCGTCGGCCTCTATGGTGTCATCCTTCAGGTGGCCGGCGAGTGCATGCATGTTCATCGCCAGCAGCAGAGTCATCAGAATCGACGAAACATGCACAAGCTTCCCGAATGACAGGCGAGGTATCAGCATCTTAACCTGATCGGCTTTCGGATTCGTGTCGAAGACGTGACATGGTGTTGGACCAACTCGGGAATGCAGGCGATAAAATGGACTTATGCAGGCAACTCGTTACGGGCTTTCGCGCTTTGTCCATAATGAGTTCTGGTGGAATCTGTGACTGGCTTGCTTTTCTGCAAGTTAAGGAGTCTCCGTAGGCATTGAATGCAACGGGCGCGGTAATTCGGAAACCTAAATCGCATGTTTCTGTTGTCGCGCAATAAAAATGCTGGGAATGACGGCCTCTGTCAAGTCGGGCCATGGCTTGACAGCTTGTTTTCTCAGGGTGGAGTAGAGCGCGGCCGGAGGAAAGGCAAGTGGCGATGTCGGGACGTATTTCCGGTTTGCGGTGCTTCAAAGCCGGTGGGCGGTTCCATACAGGGACCCGGGCGTGCTGGGCCAGGGTGACGTAGCGGAAAGAACTGACCTGGATTTACCGGCTGGCTAATGGTCGGCTATTTTGGGGGGGAGCGGATTCTGTTATTTTATTGTTACAATTATTGTAACAATCTTGCCGCCGTTTTTTTTGAAAAAGAATGGTGGAAGGGGTTGGATTCGAACCAACGTAGGCGTACGCCAGCGGATTTACAGTCCGCCCCCTTTAGCCACTCGGGCACCCTTCCGTGTTGGGAAGGGTGGTTAAGGCTATCGGCGGGGCCTGTCAATGGGCTTGTCATGCGTTCTTGTGTGTCACGTCGTGACGGGCGACGCAGTTCGCCCTATATCAAGGAGATGCGTAACCGCTCTCCGCGTCGTCCGGACGCCCGAACCGCCCTTCATTCGACCGATAATCGGGCGGAGACTGCTGCCCGTGAGCCCTCCCGACCTTCCCGGCGGAGCGGGGGAACCACGCCGCGCGGTACGTATTGGCTGTATGGCCTGCATCCGGCCCTCGCGGCGCTGGCGAACCCGGAGCGGCGAATCCGTCAGATCCTGACGACGGAAGAGGGGGAGGCCGCTCTGCGTCAGCGGCTGGAAGCGTCCCTGCCGATGCAGCCCCAGCGGGCTGACCGGGCGCGGTTCGAGGCTCTGTGCGGTCGTGACGCGGTACATCAGGGGGTTGCGATCCTGACCGACATCCTGCCGCCACTGGCGATCGAGGATGCCGTGGAGCGGCCTGGCCCGCTGCTGCTGCTGGATCAGGTGACCGATCCGCGCAATGTCGGGGCGATCCTGCGTTCGGCTGCGGCGTTCGGTGCCGCCGCAGTCGTGGTGATGGATCGCAATGCGCCCGACGAGACGGGGGCTTTGGCCAAGGCGGCTTCTGGTGCGCTGGATGTCGTGCCGCTGGTCCGCGTGGTGAATCTGGCCCGTACCCTGGATCTGCTGAAGGCGCGGAATTTCTGGGTCGTGGGGCTGGATGCTGGTGGGGGCGTGCTGGATGGAGGTACGTTCGGACAGCGGCGTGCCGCCCTCGTCCTCGGGGCCGAGGGGGACGGACTGCGGCGCCTGACCCGCGAACATTGCGACGAGATCGCCGGATTGGCTATGCCGGGTGACATGGAAAGCCTGAATGTTTCGAATGCCGCGGCGGTCGCGCTGTATGAGGTGACCCGTCGACGCTGACATTGCGGGAGGGGGGCGATTCTAAAATTGCCATCATGACCCGTGGAAGGCTGGGCGTTCTGCTGACGGAACCGCTGATATCTGACATTCTGGGCCTGTCCTGCGGAGAACGTTCCCGATGAGAGCCGTTATTCCTCTTCTGTTCGTTGCGCCCCTCATGCTTGCCGGCTGCGTTGAACGGCGGCCCGACGGAATCATTGCCCGTTCCGATGCTTCGACGGGATCGGCCACGGATGCCCATTTTGTACGGGATTTCACGGTGGCGGCCGGCCAGCCCGGCATTGTGAATACATGGTTCATGCTGAATCCGGACTGTTCGGTCGTCGGCCAGGTCACGGTGCGGGTGCAGGATATGCCAGCGCACGGCACGGTGACGATCGAACCGGGGGCGTACTATTCCAACTATGCTGTCGGCGACCAGCGACAGGTCTGCAACATGCGGCCTCGACAGGGTGTGCGGGCCATCTATCATCCTGCGGATGGCGCGGTGGGGCCCGATCGCTTCTCCATTCTTGTCATAACGCCGTTCGGGCGGTCCTGGACGACCGACATTCATGTCGTCATCCACTGACAGGCGCGCGGGCGTGCCGACGGCTGCCAGCTTCGCCACCGCGATTTGCCGGACCTGTGGCACGCCCGTTCCGCTGCCACGCGGAACGGGCAACTGATGATCGTTCCGGCTGGCACGTTGGACGACGACCCCGGCATATGGCCACGCCGACAGATCTTCCCCGCTTCGCAGACGGCTTGGTGCATTGATCTTGAAAATGTGCCGGCCGAGACGTGATCATGGCAGCTGGAACGCGATGGATGTTCGGTCATGTGACTATTGGCGTTGACGCGCCATGGCCAGTGGCGGCGGCGACGAGAGGGCCTCCGGTTCACGTCCCCATGATGGGTTGTGGGTCCGATTATTTCGGTGCCTATCTGCGCGATCCGAACGGCGATAAACTGCACATCATCTGTCGGGGCGTGAAGGAGCAAGGGCTCGTCCTGCCGACGGATTGACGGGGCGATGGGGCGCGGTGCCGTTTCGTCACGAGTGAACTGGGTCCGTGGCCACACGAAGCGGGCAGGTGGCGATATCGAGATGAACCGGGGAAAATCCTTTTCTGTCGCCGTCGCTCTGGATTGGGATTGCGGCATGGGATGGCACCTCGACGGTCGCGGCGGTCAGGGTCTGCGCTCCCTTCTGCTTTCCGATCCGGCCGAGGAACAGGGAGAGAATCGTTCTTGCCAAGGCCAGCCTGCCGGATGTTTGGAACAGGATGACGGAGAATGCTTTCTCCTCGTGCACGGAGTGGTGCGTCAACTTATACTTTCCGGCGTAAAGCGATCCTTTTGACACGATGATGGTCGTGGCCTGATAGGGAATATCATCAATGAGGGCGGTGAATTCCGTCAGTTCATACCGGAAGAGGGATGAGAGCGTGCTGGCGGCATAAGCGGCACGTCCAACCCAGCTCTTCAGCCGCGTCGATGTGCCGTGTACGATGTGGGCGTCGAACCCGATGCTTGCCATCTGCACGAAAAGCTGGCTTCCGGTGTTTGTGTGGAGATAGCCCGGCCAGATGGTCGTGAAATGCCCGGAGTGGATCAGGGCAGCGTTCCTGAACTCCTTGAAGGGTATTTTCAATTCCTGTGCCAGCACGTTGGCTGAGCCGAGGGGGAGGATGCCCAAGATGGCGGATGTGCCGATCATGCCCGCCGATACTTCTGCGATCGTGCCGTCTCCACCTGCAGCGACGATGTGGGAATAGGTTCCGCTCTCGGCGGCGTTGCGGGCCAGGAGGGTCGCGTGGCCTGGATAGTGCGTGCGTGCGATCGTCGTGCGCAGGCCGGCCCGTTCCAGGTGGCGTATGAAGCGGGAAATTCTTGAACGACTATGATGCCCGGCCGTTGGATTTGTAATAATAAAGACGTGTTTCATCGAAAATATTCATCTTCTGGAAAATTTTCGCGATCATTATACATGGATACGGCTGGTCATGGGGGCATTGAGACGGAAGGATTGATCAGCATTCCGGGAAATTGACGGCCAGGCCACCCAGCGCTGTTTCCTTGTAGCGGTGGTTCATGTCCCGGCCGGTTTCAGCCATCGTGCGGATAACCTGATCCAGCGAGACATGATGTGCGCCATCGCCATGCATGGCCAGCGACGCGGCATTGATCGCCTTTACCGCACCGAAGGCGTTGCGTTCGATGCAGGGGATCTGTACCAGCCCGGCGACCGGGTCGCAGGTCATGCCCAGATGATGTTCCATGCCGATCTCGGCGGCGTTTTCGATCTGCAGTGGCGTTGCGCCAAGTGCTGCCGCCAGGCCCGCAGCCGCCATGGATGAGGCGACTCCCACTTCGCCCTGGCAGCCGACCTCGGCGCCCGAGATCGACGCATTGAGCTTGAATAATCCGCCGACCGCCGCCGCCGTCAGCAGGAAATCATGCATGCCGGCGCGCGAGGCATCGGGGCAGAAATCACGATAATAGCGCAATACGGCCGGAATGACCCCCGCGGCGCCATTGGTTGGGGCGGTGACGACGCGACCGCCGGCGGCGTTTTCCTCATTCACGGCGATGGCGAACAGGCTGACCCAATCCATCGCCTCATGCGGTGGACGTTGGTTGAGGCGCGCGCGTTCCGTCAGGCGTTCGTGTAGTGCGGCCGCGCGGCGACGGACCTTGATCCGACCGGGTAGCGTGCCATGCTGGACCAGGCCACGTTCGACGCAGGCCATCATGGTCTCGATGATCAGGTCCAGATAGACTGCGATCTCGGTTTGGGGGCGGAGTGCGCTCTCGTTGGCCAGGACGACGCCCGCGACGGTCAGGCCGCTTTGGCACGTTCGATCCAGCAGTTCGGTGCCGCTGGTGAAGTCGAGCGGCATGTCTGGCTGGGCATAACTGGCTTGTTTCGTTGCGTCTTCGGGCACGATGAAGCCACCGCCGACCGAACAGAAGCGCGCGGTATCCACTACCATCCCGTCGCCGGCCAGGGCCTCGAATTGCAAGGTGTTGGGGTGGATGGGCGGAATCGTCTCGCGATCCAGCACGATATCGAAGGCAGGGTCGAAGGCCACGGGGTGACCATGCACGAAGAGTCTGCGGTCGATGCCAATCTGGTGGACGATGTCATCGGCTGCATCGGGATTGACGCTTTCCGGTGCTTCTCCCGCCAAACCGAGGATGACGGCCTTGTCGGTCGCATGACCGCTGGCGGTCCAGGCCAGCGAGCCATAGAGCGTGACGCGCAGTCGCGCCACCGGCAACGTGGGGTTGAGATGCGCGATGAAGCGCCGGGCTGCGCGCATCGGTCCGACCGTATGGGAGGAGGACGGGCCGATACCGATCTTGAAGAGGTCGAAGAGGCTGATCATGCTTCCTTATGGTGCGCCCTTGGCTAGTGCGGCACAAGGAGGAAGGAGGGGCATGAGGACAACCCGCCTGCGTCCATCTTCAGACAGGCTATAAGATGACAGGGTAGGGCAGATTTTGTTTGAATGGGTGGGCTCAGGCCGGTGGAAATGCGCTAGAACGGCAGAACGCTATCCATAATCTGCTGTCCGTAACGCGGTGTCTGAATCCGGCTCAACTGGCCGCGGCCACCGTAGGAAATTCGCGCTTCGGCAATTCTGTCGTGAGTGACGATATTGTCTTCGGTGATGTCTTGAGGTCGGACGACACCGCTGACCATCAACTGACGCAGTTCGCCATTCACACGGACTTCCTGCCGGGCGACGACGACGAAATTACCATTGGGCAGGACCTGGGTAATCGTGCCCGCAAGGGCGAGCGTGACCGTTTCGTTTCGCGTGATCGTGCCGGTGCCGGTATTGGCACTGGCACTGCTGGTGTCCAGGGCTGAGGAACTGGACAGGGTCTTGCCCTGGGCGCCAAAGAAGCTCGGAATGCCGAATGTCTGTGAGCCGCTGCCTGCGGCGCTCGTATTGTTTCTCACCGCTGCATTGTCGGCGATATTGACGTCGATCGTGATCAGGTCGCCGACCTGCGATGCCCGCTGGTCTTTGAAAAAGGCCCGGCTGCCCGGTCGCCATAGGCTTCCGACTTCTGTCGGAGGGGGCTGGAGTGGCGGCATGGGCATTGTGATCGGACGGTAATCGGGCGCCTGGGTCGGATCTGACGTTGTCGTCATGCGGGGAGGGTGGCCGATCTCGCTCATATCAGCGAGCCCGGTGCATCCGGATAGGCACAGTAATCCGGCGAGGATCGCCCCGGATTGGGGATGTTTCATGACAGGCAGGCTCCAGCGCATATGCGACCGCTACCGAAGGGACAGATCCGCGCGCGAGGCGTTGCGCGCAGGCGCCGTCAGGCGCCGCAGTGTATTCCCATCGGAGGGAACCGGATTGCTTCCAGCTTCGACCTCGATTTCCGATGCGTTGACCACTCTACCTGTTACGATCATGCTGCTCGACACGTTGAGAATACGTATATATTGGCCTGCACCACCATCTTCCAGTGCACGGCCTGTTGCTGTCAGATGAACGCCCGGAGCGGCGAATGTGATCATTGCCGGATCGCCCTTGTGCATCAGCACGGTGCGATGGAGATCTTGGTCGAGGACGGGCGAACCGGCGACGACGCCATGAGTCACGGTCATGCCATCAATATCGGCTTCTTCGGTGAAGGCCCTCGAGGGAATGTGCCCCGCATAGGATTCATCGATCTGGACGTCGGAGGCTGAGATCACGCTGCCAGCGGGAAGAGCGTGAGCATAAACCAGCAGCCGGCGCGCTGCGTGGATGACGCCGGTCAGCATGAAGGAATCCTGCGTGATATCGCCGCTAGGCTGGCCACGATAGACAGTCGCGGAAAACCATCCGCTGCGCTGATCCCATTTGACGTCAGACAGCACGACCGGCTTCGGGTCATCAGGCGCGACCATCATGGGATGAAAATCGCGGAGGTCGATGGAAACCGGGCCATTGCCAAGTTCCGGCAGGTTCTGCCTGACGAGATCGGCGAAATAGGCCTGATCAAGCACGCGACTCGCACGGGTAATGGTAGCCATCGCGTTGGGTGATTGATCGAGCCAGTCCACACCATACTCGTCGGCAATGGCGAGCAGTTGCGCGCCACCGACCTGAATGCTCGCGCCGGGTGCGGGGCCCGGACCGAGAGGGCGATCCTGCCCCGGCTCCAGATCGGCAAAGAGGTCCGACAGTCGAACCGTGCCGGACGTGATGACCGAGGCATTCCGGAGTGTCGCCGCCTGGGAATGCACAACGGATGTTGCTATCAGGCCCGCCGCGAATATGCCCGCAATGACCCCGCGTCTCCGCATGTTATTTCAGGTTCGTCAGCGTCTGCAGCATTTCGTCGGAGGCAGTGATGACTTTGCTGTTCATTTCGTAGGCGCGCTGAGCGGTGATCAGGTCGGTGATTTCAGTCACCACGTTGACTGATGACTCTTCAACGAAGCCTTGCCGGACCGATCCATAGCCCTCGCTTTGGGGGGTGCTGAGGTTTGCCGTGCCTGATGAAGTCGTTTCGGTGAACAGGTTCTGCCCCATCGCCGCCAGACCGTTTTCGTTCTGGAAGGTAGCGAGCTGAATCTGGCCTGCGACCTGGGCCGTCGTCTGGCCGGACAGGGTGTACTGAACCTGGCCGGACTGGTCGATGGTGATGTTCTCGGCGTTGTTCGGTAGGGAAATGTTTGGAGACAGAGGATAGCCGTCTGCCGACACGATGGTTCCGTCTTCCGATAGCGAGAATGTTCCATCGCGCGTATAGGCGTATTCACCAGAAGGCAGCGTTACGCGGAAATAGCCGCGTCCCTCGATCGCGAGATCGAGTGAGTTGCCCGTCTGTTCGAGTGTGCCCTGTTCGTTGATCCGGTAGATGCCGGCGGTGCGTACACCAAGGCCGATCTGGGCACCTGCCGGGACAAGGTCGCCGGTATCGGAACTCATGGTCCCGGCCCGACGCAGGTCCTGATAGATCAAATCCTGGAATTCTGCGCGGCGGCGCTTGTAGCCCGTCGTGGTCATGTTGGCAATGTTATTGGAAATCGTCTCGACATTCGTCGTCTGAGCCTGCATGCCCGTATTGGCGATATCAAGCGAACGCATCATGGGAAGAGAGTCCTCCGGGTGTGCCGCGTGCTATGCGGTTACCCACTATAACAAATGTAGGGCCGTAATATTCGCATATGCCATAGTCCGACGGATCGTATCCATCCCTGCATTGCCATGGACACAGCTACGATTATGTTGCGTGCATGGCAAGGTCTTTCCCTGATCGGGGGGCGTTAAATTTCTATGCCCGTACACTTCTTGTATGGAAGTCAGCATCCGGCAGGTTTCTCAGGACCCGGCATATGCCGTTGCTCACGCAGGTCGAAGCGATCGGGGAGCGTCAGGTCTGGGCGGATCTACCCTGCGAACGGGGAGAGGGGGGAGAACGAAGCGGAAGCCATGTCGACGGCTTTTGTCGCGGCGGCGGATCATGCCGGGAATCCAGCGCACCGGTCCGGATGTAGCCCTGCGCTGCCGTCTGACAGCCGGCGCGTGTCAGGGAGTTGACTGTGCGGCAGTGGCCGGGAACGATCAGCGCGGTTATCGGTCGCCGAGAGGAAGATGGATCATGTCCTTGAAATCGCCCCATGTCTGGAAGCCGCTCAACTGGTTTTACCGGGATCGCCACCGGGCCGACCAGCCGCCGAGCGCCCCGCGATGGATCGACACATTCAATGATCGTCTTGCCGTCAAGATGACGGTCATGTTCGGCAGCATCTGGTGCGTCTACATGTTTACCGTTTTCTCGCTGTTGCCGCTGGTCAATGCATCATGGCAGGGGCCATTGCTCTATATCAGCAACTGCATCCAGCTTGTCGCGCTCCCCGCGTTGATGGTCGGCAATGCGGTCATTGCACGAGGCACCGACCAGCGTGCGATTGAGGACCATACGGCCCTGATGGAAATCCTCAACGACGTGCGCGAGGAACTGGCGCAAGTGCGGGCCTTCACCGCCGGTATTGCCCAGGCCCAGAAGGAGAACACGGAGCGGCCTGCGGATCTTATCTCCTTCGCCAATGAAGCTGTCATTACGGTGAACGAGGCAACCGCGTCGAAATCCTGAACAGGAATAGTCTTCGCATTTTGCGGAGGAGCCGGCGGCGGCGATGTTCAGGGAGTGGCTGTTTTCTGCGGGTATTGGCGGAGAGGGTGGGATTCGAACCCACGGTACGCTTGCACGTACGGCGGTTTTCAAGACCGCTGCCTTAAACCACTCGGCCACCTCTCCGGCGGGATTGAACGGTATGGGCCGTCAATCGTATCCGCGATACGGATACCACATATCGGCTTTCTCCGGTCAACCGCCATGTCGCGTTTCGCGACCTGACGACGCCCTGATGCCGGACTGATCGACGCGGACCAGCCCTCGTACCAGAACGTTGCTACTGGCGCGCCCTGCTGGATTCGAACCAGCGACCCACAGCTTAGAAGGCTGTTGCTCTATCCAACTGAGCTAAGGGCGCATGCGCAGTGGTGCTTCTTCTGCCAGAGCACGGTCAGTGCGTCCAGTTCTGGACCCGGTCGTAGCGGAAATTGTCGGCGTAGAGTTTCGGTTTGCGCACCCGGGCCACCGGTAGTTCCAGATCGTAGGGAACCGCATGTTGGTCGGCATAGGCGACGGCGCTTTCGCGGTCGGGAAATTGCAGGCGCAACTGCGAACGGGTGTCGCGGCTGCCGGTCCAGCCCATCAGCGAGTCCTGCTGGCGGGGTTGGGTCTGTCCGTATTCCAGAATCCAGTCGTGGGTATTCGCCTGGCCAGATTGGGTGGCCGTCTTTGCCTGCCTGTAGATTCGGGCCCGCATGGAACGAAACTCCCTTTAATTTTTTGCTGGTCGGGGCGCCCGGACTCGAACCGGGGGCCTCGTGTACCCAAAACACGCGCGCTACCAGGCTGCGCCACGCCCCGAACCTGGGGGGAAGCTATGAGTCCTTGAGGGCGCTGACAAGCGCCCCACGAAATTTTTCCTATGGCCGCATGCGGATCAGCCAGCCGTGTTGCCCTTGCGTGCCAGGGGGGGGATGAACAGGGGCGCGGTATCCCATGGGAACAGGACCCAGGTCTCCTGCGGTACTTCGACCACGAACAGATCGGTCAGCGGCTTGCCGGACGGCTTGGCGTACAAGCACGCGAACAATGCCTTGGGCAGGAGCTGGCGTACGATCTGGGCGGTGACGCCGGAATCGACCAGGTCGTCGATGATCAGGAATCCTTCGCCGTCACCGGCAGCCACGGGCGACTTCAGCACCGTGGGGAGGCCCTGCTCTTCCTCGTCATAGGTTACGACCGAGACCGTTTCGATCAGCCGGCAGTCGATTTCCCGCGCGATGATGGCTGCTGGGATCAGGCCGCCACGGGTGACGGCCACGATTCCCTTGAAAGGGCCGCGGGGGATGAGGATTTCGGCCAGTTGGCGGGCATCGCGATGAAGCTGGTCCCACGTTACGGTTGCATAGTTGGTGGCCATCAGAACAGCTTTCCTCCATCTGGCACGGTCAGGTCGGGTCTGATCAGGACGACGTCGCCCTTCGTGTCGGGCATGCCCAGGGTCAGGACTTCACTCAGGAACGGGCCGATCTGGCGCGCCGGGAAGTTGACCACGGCGCAGACCTGCCGTCCGATCAATGTATCGGGCGTGTAATGGACGGTGATCTGGGCCGACGAGCGCTTCACGCCGATCTGCGGTCCGAAATCGATCCATAACTGATAGGCCGGCTTGCGGGCTGCGGGAAAGGGGCGGGCCTCCACGATGGTGCCCACGCGGATGTCGAGGCGTGCGAAGGTCTCGAAATCCGTGGGGGGAAGTGGCGCGGATGGGACGGTCTCTGTCATGGAACGGTTTTGCCCGTGCGGCGGCGGATTTGCAAACCACCTACGCCGTAGATGTCTGATGATCGCGGTGTGATGGCACGCACGAGAGACAGTGGATGGTAAAAGTCCGTCATCGGGCTATTGTTCGTCCACCATGCCAGATCACTCGGACCGGGCGGACGAATCGCGGGCGCCATCCGCCGCCCCCATGCAACCGCCGGCGCGCCTGTTCAGCCATCGGGGTTTCGCCGTTTTTCTGACGGCCCGGACCCTGTCCTCGTTCTCTTCGCAGGTTCAGGCCGTGGCGGTCGGATGGCAGATCTACATGTTGACCCATAGCGCGAGTGCGCTCGGTTGGGTCGGTCTGGCGCAGTTTTTGCCGATGTTCTGCTTTACTCTGCTTGCCGGGCATGTGGCCGATCATTTCGATCGACGTTGCATTACCGCGGTCTGCCAGGTGCTCGAAGCCTGCGGGGCGTTCATCATGGCGATCGGGTCGTTCGGCGGCTGGCTGACGCCTGGCATGATCTACGGCATGGTTGCGCTGTTCGGAACCGCCCGGGCGTTCGAGATGCCAAGCCAGCAGACGTTCCTGCCGGCGCTGGTGCCTCCGGCACTGTTTGCGCGCGCGGCCGCGCTGTCGTCTTCGTTGTTTCAGGTGGCGTCGATCATGGGGCCATCGGTGGGCGGCCTGTTGTACGGTGTTGGGGCAGGGATCTGCTACAGCGTTTGCACTGTTGGGTTCGGGCTGGCGTCGGTGGCGACGCTTGGCATGAGGCTGGAAGCGCCGACGCGGGTGCGGCGGCCCATGACGCTGGAAACGGTCATGGGAGGGCTTCATTTCATCCGGGCTCATCCAGAGATGATGGGGGCGATCTCACTCGACCTGTTCGCGGTATTGCTGGGTGGGGCGACCGCGATGCTGCCGCTCTATGCCGACTCCATTCTGCATGCAGGGCCGACCGGGTTGGGTATCCTGCGGATGGCGCCGGCGCTTGGGGCGCTGCTGGTTGCCCTGATCTTTGCACGCTGGCCGTTGAAGCGCCGGGCAGGCGAGGCGATGTTCGCTGCCGTCGCCGTTTTCGGTGTCGCGACGATCGTGTTCGGTCTGTCCCGTTCGCTGGTGGTGTCGGTGGTGGCCCTGGCAGTGCTGGGAGGGGCGGACGTGATCAGCGTGGTGGTTCGTGGCGCGCTGGTGCAATTGCGCACGCCTGACGAAATGCGGGGCCGGGTTTCGGCGGTGAACATGCTGTTTATCGGGTCGTCGAACCAGTTGGGCGAGTTCGAGAGCGGCATGCTGGCCAGCCTGATCGGTCCGGTGGAGGCCGTGGTGCTGGGTGGTGTCGGCACGATTGTGGTCACGTTGCTGTGGATGCGGCTATTTCCCGGCTTGCGGCGGTTGGACCGGCTGGACGATATCCGTCCGGCGGCATGAGCCGGCAAGCCGCCGGCCATCGGACATCATGTGGAAGGAGTGGACGGATCGGGGTATGATGGCGTTTCGAATGGATCAGGATAGCCGTTCTTCATGCCCGTCTCCACGCTTCCGACCGGTCCATCCATCGCGCTTGTCTGTCTGCTGATCGGGTTTCTCTGCCAGGTTGCCCGTCACTATCGGAGGGACCCGGCGCTGCTTCTGGTTGAGATGGGGACGTTCGCCGCGGGTGTTGGCATTCCGCTTGTGGTGATGCGTCCTACAATTCCGGATTTTATCGCCATTCCGTTCGGGAATGGAGCCCTGATGTTCGCCTTGGCCTTGTTCTGGCAGGCCGTGGCGCAACTTAATGGCAAGCAGTTTTCGCGTTGCGGCCTTGCAGCCCCGGTTCTGATCTGGTTGGCCCTTTGTGCATTGCCACAGTTCCGGCATTCGCTTGGCATGCGTGTGGAAATCGCGATGGTGATGGCGATTACACTGGTGGTGCTGGCGCTCTGGCAACTGATCCGGCTTCCGCGTGAAACCCGCTCGCATCAGATGCTGATCATCGTATCCGGGTTGCATGTTCTGAGCTGTGTTGCTCGGGGGCTTCTGGTGGCGTTGCCGTCTTTGGCGCGCTGGGTACCCCTCATGCTGGCGACCATTCCTTTCGAGATGCTGACCTATGTGGTTCTTTGGCCAGGCCTGATGCTGACCCTGGTTGCTGAACGCGCGGTTCTCGAGGCACGGGCGGCGGCCCTGCGGGATGACATGACCGGCTTGCTGAACCGGCGGGGATTCTGGCAGATGGCGGAACATGTGCCGCAGCGGGGCATGCTGCTGTTCGATATCGATCATTTCAAGCGTATCAACGATACGTTCGGTCATGCGACAGGTGATTCTGTGATTAGGCATTTCGGCACCGTGGCGACGGCGGTCATGGATCGCGAGGCCGTTTTCGGGCGGATCGGCGGCGAGGAGTTCGCCGCAGCGGTCAGCGGCCTGTCCGCTGACGAATTGGGCGCCCTGGCTGAGCGCGTGCGCGCCGCTTTCGAGCGGACGCCTCTGTCTGACGAACTTCTGGCGACCGTCAGCATCGGTTATGCTCCAGCTACCGTTTCCGACAGGTCGCTCGGTGAGCAGATGGCGCTGGCGGATGCCGCGCTCTATTGCGCCAAGCAGCGGGGGCGCAACCGTGTGGAGGGAGGTACCCCGAATCGGGGGCATGATAGCGGTGACTTGGCGATATGGGCAGGGCCCACGCGCTTACCCCTTTCTGGACCGAAAATGATAGATATCACAATGGGATAGTTCGCGCAGCACTTTGCAGGTTTTGTTGACCTATTCGCAGACGGATGATAAGGTTTCAAAAAAATTACTCCAGTCGGCCTAATGTGCTCGGCACGAGTTGTCTGATGGCTCTGTCGGCACCGCATCGCGAGATTGCTGCTTTGTCTTCCATCCCTACTGATGATGTTCCCTCGGCTATTCAGGCGACGGAGGGTGGAAACGAGGTTCGTTTAATCGACCTTTTCGTGCCTTTTGATCGTAACGTCTCAGATAAATGGGAGCAATATCTTGCTATTTATGACGCGGAGTTACGCCGATTCGTGGCGGCGGGAAAGCCGCTGAGGCTACTCGAAATCGGAGTCCAGAATGGCGGGTCGTTGCAGATATGGTCGCGTTATCTGCCGCCGGGTTCAACGATAACGGGGATAGATATCGATCCGGCCTGTGCACATCTCTCCTTAGGTGCTGGCATCCGCATACTGAATGGTGACGCGAGCGATTCGGCTGCGTTGGAGCGGCTACTGGGCGATGAGAGGTTTGATATCATAGTAGATGACGGTTCGCATCGATCCGATCATATCATCGCCAGCTTTGAGGCCTGTTTCCCGCGTCTTGCGGCAGGTGGCATCTATGTGGTCGAAGACGTACACTGCAGTTACTTCGCGTCCTTCGGAGGGGGGGTTCCGCAAGCCGGGGGCCGCCATGGAATATTTCAAGGCGCTGACTGATGCTTTGAACGTGGATTACTTCGAGGCGGATGCGAAGGAGGCAGATGCACAGGATCTTGCGCACCTGTATATGGCAGGGCGAGAGATCGCCCGTATTACTTTCTATGATTCGATTATTGTAATCGAGAAGCTTGAATCCTCTAAGACGCGTCCTTATCGTCGGCTGATTACCGGTAATGAACGCCCCGTGGCGGACCTCGCCCATCACATCAGCCATCACATGCCAGTACCGCAACTGTACAATCTGGCGCTTTCTCCGACGGCCATGCGGGCGTTCGAGGCTCAGATGTGCGAAATGCTCGCCGCCCAGCGCGAAGTGATAGAGGTCCAACGTGATGAGCTTGAGGCCCAGCGTGTAGTGATAGATGCCCAACGCGATGAGCTTGCAACTCAACTCGCATTGGCTGAAGCAGAGAAAAATACAGCTGAGATTTACGCGCAGAACGTTGACGAATTGCAGCGCGGAATTGAGAGTTTGCGCGTTGAGCATCAGGCGTATGTTACCGAACGTGATGCGGCGTTTCGTAAAGCCGAGCAATACCAGTCCTCTCTTCTGGAGACCCAGGCGGCTCTTCATCAGGCATTGAGCCATGTTGAGTTGCTACAGGCCAGTTCTTCCTGGCGAATCACTGCCCCGTTGCGCATGGTTGCTCGTAATGGCCGTCGTCCGCGCATTGTGGCGCGCAAGTTGAAGGGGGCTACGACGAAGGCCAGAGGCATCATCGAGCGAGATGGTGTTGGACCAACTTTGAGACGAAGTTTGGAGATGGTACAGCGAGAAGGGCTGGCCGGTCTCGTCCGGAAGATGCTGTATGATCCTGCTCGGCAGGATATGCCGAAGGGAATCATGTCGGATGCATCGCCTCCGCATCTCAGCCGTGCAGAGTGTTTTCTGCCGGAACGCGATCCGCGTCTTGATCCTTACAATTTCGACGACAATGCTGCGCGCGCGGCAGCCGTTCAACACCGTTCCCCCGTGCTTGGCGTACGTAGGAATCCAACACCCGGCTTATCTGTCGTGATTTTGAATCGGGATAAGCCGGAACTGATCCTGCCTCAAATCGACGCCTTGATGGACGCGCGGGATGTATTCACCGAGCGCGGACTGTCCTTGCAGATACTGGTTGGAGACACCGGCTCTAGGCAGTCGGCTGTTCTGAATGGATACGACGAACGTGCATCTGAGCATGCATGTGTGATTGTGCGTAATCTTCGCTATCAGTTTTCTAATTGCAACAACACGGTTGCTCTTCAAGCAGAGCACGATGTACTGCTGTTTCTCAACAATGATGTTATTTTTGACGATGCAGCCGCAACGCTGCTCGCTTTGCGTGATGCCATTGTCAGTGTTGACGGCGCGGCAATCGCCGGGCTCGTCATGCAGTTTGGGGATGGCGAATATTTGCAGCATGGCGGGGTCGACTTTTTCCGCTCGGGCCCGTTACGTGGTCTGCCTTTTCATCCAGGTGCGAGAGAGAAGCGAGACGTGTCGTCTTTCCCTGCAATCTCGGATGTGCCTGCCGTGACGGGTGCCTGTCTCGCCGTTCGTGCTGACATCTTCCGTCGGGTTGGCGGTTTCGATACACGTTACGCGGCGGAATGCCAGGATATTGATCTTTGCCTGAAAGTAAGACGGATCGGGGGGCGCTGCCTTCTGGTTGCCAATAAGCGCACTATTCACCTTGAAAATGCGACACGTCCGAAAGGCGAAGAAAATTTTGCTGACCGACGATTGTTTATTCGCCGTTGGACATCATGGCTTGAAGCGATTGGTGACGTGGAGATTCCCTGATGCGAGACGGTAGTTTTTTTCTCGTCATCCGTATGCAGCGGGGGCACGGTGTCAGTGTAACTGCTGCCGAAACTGCGCGTGCGCTCTTGCGGTGCGGTCATGCGGTAACGATCGGTTGTGTCGAACCTAGTATTGATTTCCCTGATTTGGATGTGCGGACGATTTCGCCGGATGCTGGCGCTGTAGCCGCTGCCATGCGCGCCGCCGGGGCCGACACGGTTGTTGCTTTATCGGCCCCATATTTCGATATTCTGCCGGACCTGCCATCAGATTTTCTTCGTCTTGCATGGGAGGCCGGGGATCCGACACCTGGGCTTTTCCCTGCAACAGAGGCGCTGATACGCGAAGGATGGGCTCTAGCAAAAAGGAGGAATGTATATCCGCGCATCGACGGCGTGATGACAGTAAGCGAGTTCCTGATCTCCGACATCAACTGGCCCGATGCTATCGTCGTTCCAAACGGTGCAGATCATGCTGGCGTCTATATCGGCAAGCCCAAGCGCGCGGACGGTCCATTGAGGGTCGGACTGCTCGCACGGTTGGGGGTGGGGGAAGCACGTTACAAAGGGTTCGATCTGGTCGAGCCATTGCAGACTGAACTAAGGTTGCGCAACGTAAATGCCGTCATCGAAGTGATGGGGCGTGGTACAGAAACTGATGCCAAGCTGCTTCGCAGACACGGTTTCAAGGTCCATCTCAACGGCACAGATGCAGAAAGGGCAACATTTCTTTCCGAGATCGACGTCTTTATTTCCTTGAGCCTGTGGGAAGGATTCGACCTGCCGATCGTGGAGGCGCAATGGTTCGGAACGCCTAGCCTCGCGCTTGATACCGGTGCCCATCCGGCTGTGACACCGCTCCTGATGCCGGATCTCGGCGGAATAGCCGATTTGCTGGAGAGTTATGCATGTGATGCTGCTCTTCTCGCGAGCCACGGGCAACTCTGTCGCAACTTCGTCGCTACACGATTCACGTGGGATGCGACGGCAGAACGGTATTTGCTTGTTCGGGAGCGTTTACATGCAGCAAAGCCAACGGTCGTTGTAAAGAAGGGAGGAAGCGGTAGCGGGAGCGTTTTCTCCCCGTCCGATAGTCTAGCCTACAGGCAGTGGTCAGCACGTTATCAATCGTTGACGGCACAGGATATCAACACCATCGGGACGGTTTGGTGGGGTTTGAGGAAGCCTGCCAAGGTGAGTATTCTGGTTGACGTTTCAGTCGGTTCGCAACGGGATATCGCTTGCCTATTTTCGTCGCTGCTTGGTCAGATATATAGCCATTGGGAGGTGTTGTTCTTTGGAACGCCATCCGATGCACGGTTGCTGGCGGCGACATATAGTCTGTCCGATGGCCGCATCCGTCAGGCAACTCCATTCACCAGCGTCGCACTCGCGCTGGATGAGGCTGATGGTGAATTGGTAATGTGTTTGGACAATGGCGCTGCGCTTTCGAAGCCGGCGCTCTCTCTTCTTGTCGCCGCCATGGTTGATAATGGCGACATTGCTGTCGTTTATGCGGACGAAGACAGGATCGATGAGGACGGAGGCCGATCCGATCCCGTTTTCAAGACACAGATTGATCCCGATTTACTCATCGCATGCGAGTTCGTCGGGCGAGGAGCGATATTTCGTAAGGATCTACTGAGACAGGAAGCCGCATGGCATCCGGCGCTTACGCCTGCAGCCTTGTTACAGGCCACAGCATTGAAGGCCTATCGGGATTTTGGCGCGAAGGCTTTTGCGCACCTTCCTTTGATACTGCACCATATAGGGGCAGCCCATCTTCCAATCGAACTCCATGATCTGAAACAGAATGCCGCACGGTTTATCGAACCATGTTCTGATGTGTCACATATCGAGCCTAATCCCCTGGTGCAGGGAACGATCTCTATCCGGTATCCTTTGCCCGATCCGACACCACACGTTTCCATTATTGTACCCACGCGTGACCGTGCAAATTTGTTGTCGAACTGTATCGAAGGAATCCTATATCGGACGGATTATCCTTCGGTCGAAGTTATTATCGTTGATAACGGTAGTACTTCAGATGAAAGTTTAAATCTTCTTAATCGGCTCTCGATGGAGCCACGTGTTAAAATTATATCATCGCCGGGTCCGTTCAATTACGCGAAGCTCATCAACGGCGGTGTAATGGCTTCGACAGGGGATATACTTGTCCTCCTCAACGATGATATTGAGGTGATCGGTTCGGATTGGCTGACTGAGATGGTAACGCAGGCAATTCGTCCGGGTATCGGGGCCGTTGGTGCAAAACTATTATATCCGGACAGACGCGTTCAGCACGCCGGCATTGTGCTTGGTATCGGTTGGCCCGGTGGTGTCGCCGGTCATATGTATATGGGGGCCTCAGCCGATGATCCTGGACCGCAGGGAGCATTGAGCATGACACGAACGGTCTCTGCCGTTACAGGAGCGTGCCTCGTCGTGCGGCGTGACCTCTACCAACAGTTCGAAGGCCTGGACGAAATCAAGCTGGCTGTCGATTTCAATGACGTTGATTTCTGTCTCCGTCTACAAGAACAGGGTTTTCGTAATATCTGGACGCCATTCGCAATACTATATCACAAGGAATCCGCTTCTCGCGGGAAGACGAGGAACTACGAACAAGAAAAACGGTTCGGCGAGGAAGTGAAGTATATGCTGGCCCGTTGGGGAACGCTTCTCGACAATGATCCTTATTGGAATCCGAATCTTAGCCTCGTTGGAACTGACCTCGCGTTGGCTAATCCACCGCGGGGGCGGCGTCCTTGGGAGGACGCACAGAAGGATAGTTTGCCTCGTCTGAAGAATGTTGGGAGGAAACAGAAGTGAAGCTGGGGATGGTTCGATAATCTTTCCTTGTGAAAACTGGAAGAAATTTATGAGTACGTTTCGGGCCAAGGTCTGAGCGGGTCATGGTGGAGCATTTTTCGCCTATCTGGCATGTTATCTTGGAAAATAGATAGAGAATTATTTTTATAATAATTAGAGATTTTACGAATTCGTATCAATTTTTGCGAGTTCCTTAAAGGCGTGGGGCGGAAGATATTGTTCGAGAACAGTCAGAGGACTGCCGTCACTCTTGATCTGACCGTTCTCGACCCAGAGCAAGCGATTGCACCATTCAACCAGGATTGAAGGAGAATGGCTTGCCAGTACGAGTATGTCAGCGTGGCGAACCATATCTTCCACTCTTTTCCTAGCCTTCTCCATGAAAACCGCATCTCCGGCTAGGATCCATTCATCCATCAGCAGGATTTCAGGTGGAAATGCGGTTGCCATGGCAAATGCAAGCCGAATGGTCATGCCGGAGGAATAGTTGCGCACCGGAAGATCCAGGAAATTCCCCAATTCGGAAAAGTCCTCGACATCCTTGACGAGGTCCATTGTCTTCGAAGGGGATAGACCGAGATAGAGGCCTCGGAGGCGAATATTCTCGCGGCCGGTGAGTTGAGGGTTCATACCCTGGCCCGGATCTAGCAGGGCTGTCAGTCGCCCGTCTGCTGACAGAACGCCGCCCGTTGGCTGGTATATGCCGGAAAGCACACGCAGGAGGGTTGTCTTTCCCGATCCGTTGGAGCCGATCAATCCGAGACGATCGCCGGAATTCAAGGAAAAAGAGATATTCCGAAGGGCCTGGACGACGGGACGGTTGTTGGTGTCTCGCCCGAAGCGGGCCGAGGCTTGTCCAAGTATAGTCTTCTTCAGGGAGCGGCTGTCGCTATGATAGAGTGGAAAATCAATCGTGATATTGGATGCTGTGAGATTTGCCATTGTGTTCAGACCCAGAATGCAATCCGGCCGCGCGTTCGCGTAAAAGCGACCCATGAGAAGAGAATAAGGATACCGGAAATGATCAGTGCGCTGATCCAGGTTGTGGCCGGCAATGGTGTGCCTAAGAGAGGGGCCCTGAGGATTTCAAACATATAATAAAATGGATTGAAACGGATCAGGAAAATCGCTTCGCGGTGACCGTTGAGGATATCCGTGTTCCACATGACGGGTGTTACAAAAAAAGCGATTTGCATGATTGCCGAGATAATCTGCGGTACATCACGAAAACGGGCGCACAGGGCGCCGAAAAGCAGAGAGAACGCGAACGCATCGACCAGCCACAGGAAAAAGGCTGGCACTGCCATTAAGGAAGACAGAGATTGCTGCACACCCATTATTGCGAATACCGCGATAATGATAACGATATTATGGGCAAGAATGATCGTGTTGCGTACAATGCTGCGTGCTGCATGAACAGTGAAGGGCATGCGCATGCCCTTGATGACGGAGTCGGACTGAATGAAACAGCCGCAGCCGTCGGTTACCAGTGCGTTCAGGTAGTTCCAGGCGATGAGGGAGAGGGACAGGAAGGGAAGGTAGGTATGGATGTCGGTGTGGAACAGATCGGCATAGATGAAGGCCATGGCCCCCACCTGCACGCCCATCGAAATGGTCAGCCAGAACGGTCCGAGTGCGGAACCGCGATATCGAAGTTTGATATCGAGAAAACCGAGGACCGCGATGAGCCTCCACAGGTGGACCCCTTCGCGCAGATCGGCCAATGCAAGTTGGAGCCGTTGTTTCCATCCGCGATCGGCTGACAGAATAAAATGGGCCGGCTTTCGAAAAGCTCCGTCTTGCGGCATCGTAGAGAGTGCTTTGGTCATGAGAATGGAGCCTTTGATACCCTTATATCTGCCTGGAAGCCGGGCAAAAGCGCGTGTGAACGGTGATCCGGCGCGCAGTTGCGGTCAGGCTCCAGTGGGGTGACCATACGCGGATCGAGCGTCGAGAGGCAAACCGGCGCAGATGGGCGATCCGGGTTCATCCCAGCACGAACCAAAGGCGGAAAATCATCTGCTCGGCACGGGTGCTGCGCCGCATCTCGGGCATCCGGTGCAGAAGCCGCCAACGAGCCAGCCAGCCGGCCGGACCGGGGATATCCAACGCCTGGCGGAGTTTGCCCAGGCGGGCGACCGCCGGGTCCGTCAACAGGTCCCCGTGGCGGAGAAGCTGCGTGACGTTGGCGCGGAAGGTGGACATGAACAGAGCCGGCCCTCGTCGAAGGGCGGCCCGTGCCCGCGCCGCGAAATGCGCGGGTGCGCCCACCACGTTGCTCTGGTGCTGGCGGTAATAGAGAGTGGGTTGGCTGTCCGTCACGACATGGCCGCCCGCACCGCTGACCAGAAGATAGCTCCACCAGTCATGCAGCGTTCCAGCGGGCGGTGGCATGGCGGCCTGCACCAGACGGATCGCGGCGGGTGAGAGCATGATGGTGCAGCCGGTGGCGATGTTCTGAGTCAAGGCCATGGGAAAAACGGGTTCGGGCGGCAATGCGGGCGAAAGGCCGAGACGGGCGAGCGCCGAATCCGTGAGCATCTGACGGGAGCAATACAGGGCTGGCTCGTTGGTCGCGTGGAACGGCGCCAAGGCATTTACCGCGCGTTCCAACTTGTCTGGAAACCAGACATCGTCCTGGTCGCAGAAAGCGGCCAGGTGGCCGTCTGGCACATGATCCAGCAGCAGGCCGAACGATCCGGCTACGCCGAGGCGCTCCACGCTCCGGGTGACCTGGACGCAACGCCCGGTGGGCAGGTTGTCGGCGAAGCGCCGCACGATCTGCGCGCTATCATCGGTCGATCCGTCATCCCGCCAGACAAGTCGCCACGCCGCATGGGTCTGCTGCCCCAACGACTGGAGCAGCGCATCGAGAAAGGCGGCGCCGTTATGGACGGATAGCAGGATGCACACCGGCATGGCGTCGCGCACGGGAAGGCGGTCGGAACTGATCACGCGGAAAGATCCCATGCTGGAACGTTGATTCAGGGCTGCCGGGCATCTGGTCGAGAGCCTGCGGAGGATACCCTCCCACCAAGGCTTGTCGTGCTGAGAAGGGGAGTGGCTACGATTTGAAAACGATGTCTGTGTCCCTCATATATCCTATGTCACTATGTTTATTAAGAAGATTGGGGTGCCATCATGACGGACGGACAGTTTGAAACGAAGCTGGAAGAAGGGGTCGGTCGGCTTCAAGATGGGCTTGGCGGGTTGCTGGGTGATCCCGTACTCCAGATGAAGGGCAAAGGGTACCTGCTGTGTGCCAAGGCCCGTTCAGCCGGCTTCAAGGCCGGGGATGCCGTGCGCGACCTGACGGTGGATCAACCGGTGGTAGCTGTCGTGACAGCGGGTTTAGCCGGGTTTGCCCTGGCGATGGCATGGGTGCGGCGCTGAGGAACCGCCGGCCCGACCCGGCGTTCGTCATGCAAGGACTATGGATGGAGCGTGAATGATGTTGAAGTTGGCCCTCTTTTTTCTGGTGATTTCGATCATCGCCGGCCTGTTTGGGTTTACCGGAATTTCCGCTGCATCTGCTGGTGTTGCGAAGATCCTGTTCTTCCTCTTCATTCTTGCCTTCGTCGTCTTTCTGCTGATCGCGTTGCTGACGGCCAAAACGATCTTGTGACGACGCCGTCCGGGCCGCAGTGCGGCCCGGAATGTTTTCTTGGGGCGTGTAGGGCGGGTGTGCCCTATTGATTTTTGTCTTTCTGGATGAAGGACGGCAGAAGCGGATTGTCGGTCTGGAGCGACGCCTTCGACGGCAACCGCGCGGCATTCCACCCCCCTCCCAAGGCCTGCACCAGGGCTACGCTGTCGACCATGCGTTGCTGCTGGATCGAGAGGGTCGTTTCTGCGATCCCCAGAGCCGTGGTCACGTTGGTGATGACGGTGGTGTAGATCTGCGTTCCGGCTTCATACTGGTTCATCGAGACCTGGACGGCCTTGTTGGCGTAGTCCAGTGCGACCTGCTGTTGTGCGGCCTGCTGGGCCAGGATGCGCAGGTTAGACAATTGGTCCTCGGTGCCCTGCAAGGCCGTCAGCACGGTCTGGCGATAGGTGGCTACGGCGCTGTCATATTGGGCGTCGGCTGAATGGACGGCTGCGGTGCGTGACCCGCCGCTGAACAGGGTCTCGGTTGCCGAGGCTCCCAGCGACCAGACGCGGTTGGCAACGCTCATCAACGAGGTCACCGGATCGCCGCCGCTCTGTGAATAGCTGGCATTGATGGTGACAGAGGGGAAGAAGGCCGCGATGGCAGCGCCGATCTGGGCGTTGTATTCCTCCATGGAGCGCTCGGCGGCGGCGATGTCGGGGCGGCGTTGCAGCAGGTCGGCGGGAACGCCGACCGGAACCGCCGGGATGGCGCGGCTCAGTGCGCCCGGTGTGATCGTCAGTTCGGCGGGCGAGCGGCCGACCAGCACGGCGATGGCATGTTCGTACTGGGCGCGGGCAACGCCTGCCTGGATCAGCGATGCACGGTTTTGCTCCAACTGGGTGCGGGCCTGCATCACCGCCGTCGGGTCGGCGATGCCGGCGTCGAACTGGTTCTGGGCGATTTCCAGCGCCCGGGTGTTGAACGCGACATAGCGGCGCAACAGGTCCTGTAGCGAATCCTGGTAGCGCAGGTTGAAATAGGCCGTCGCGAGTTGTGCCTGGTAGGACAGGGTGGCGTTGGCCAGATCGGCGGCGCTGGCCTGGGCTGCCGTCACCTGGCTCTGGATATTGCGGCGGATCTTGCCCCACAGATCGAGGTCCCAACTGGCGCTGGGGCCGATGCTGTAGGAATTGTAGACGGTGCCGGCATTGGCATAGGAACTGCCGGAGGACGAGACGGACGACCCGCCATGGCCTGCGCGGTTGAAGCCGATGCTGCCGCTGATGGTGGGGAACAACTGCGCGCGCACGCTGTTGATGGTGGCGCGGGCTTGGCGGTAATTCGCCTCATACATCTTGACGTTCTGGTTCGAGATCGCGATGCGCGACTCCAGATCGTTCAGGATGGGGTCGTCATAGATCGTCCACCAGGCATCTTTGGGCAGTTCTGCCATGGCCGGCCGGGCTTTCTCCCAGCCGGGGGCCGGCACCAGTTCCTTGAAACGGGCGGATACCGGTGCGGTAGGACGATGATAGGACGGGCCGACCATGCATCCTGCCAACGCCAGAGGGGACAGGACGACGCCGAACAGAAGGGCATGCCGGCGCGGCGCGTAGGCGCCGGGACGGGATTTCGGGGCGATCGATCGGGAGGGCGGCAGGGACATCCGGGTCAGGCATCCTGTTGGGAAAGGGGGCCCCGCCGGCCCGGCAGGGCATTGGCCAGGGAACGGAACTGGCGTCGGCACCATAGGCCGAATCGGTCGAGATACAGATAGACGACAGGAGTGGTGTAGAGCGTGAGCGCCTGGCTGACGACCAGCCCGCCGACAATGGCGATTCCGAGCGGCCGCCGCATTTCCGAACCGTATCCCTGGCCCAGGATCAGCGGCAATGCCCCTAATGCGGCGGCCAGCGTCGTCATCATGATCGGCCGGAAGCGCAGCAGGCAGGCGGTATGGATGGCCTGCGCTGCCGGCTGGCCGTTTCGTTCTGCCTCGATGGCGAAATCGACCAGCATGATGGCGTTTTTCTTCACGATGCCGATCAGCAGGATCACACCGATCATGGCGATCAGCGAGAAATCCTCGCCGGCGAGATCCAGTGCCAACAGCGCGCCGACGCCGGCCGACGGCAGGGTGGAGAGGATGGTCAGTGGGTGGACATAGCTTTCGTACAGCATGCCCAGCACCATATAGACCGCCGCCAGTGCTGCCAGGATCAGCAGCGGTTCGTTATTTACCGATTTCTGGAGTTGGCCGGCATTGCCGGCAAAGCTGCCATGGATGGTTGCGGGCACATGCAGGCGCACCATTTCAGCGCTCACGATCTGGGTTGCCTGCTGCAAAGGTACCCCGGTTGCGAGATTGAAGGAGACGGTAGCTGCGACCGACTGGCCCTGGTGATTGACGGAGAGCGGGGTGAGCTGAGGCGCGACGGTCGAGACGATGCCGATCGGAACCATCGTCTCGGCATTGGTCGAAACTGCCGAGCCGTTGGATGCCGATGCGCCCCCGGCCAGGCTGTTGGCAATCTGGTTGCGGAAGGACTGGCTGCTGAGGCTGGTGGCTTGGCTGGAGGTGGATGCAGTGGGGACGCGGATCGTATTCGCTCGCGTTCCGCCGCTGGCCGAGCCGCCAGCGGTGCTGATCCAGACCTGCTGGAGACTGGCGGCGTCTTTCCAGAACCTGGGTTCTACCTCCATCACCACATGATATTGGTTCAGCGCGTTATGGATGGTCGATGCCGAGCGCTGCCCGTATGCGTCGTACAGTGTATTGGCTACGAGTTGGGGCGTGATCAGCGTGCGGGCCGAGGTTTCGCGGTCGAGGGCCACATTAAGGGCCGAACCGCCCTGCTGCACATCCGACGAGACATCGGTCAGTTCCGGATGTTTCTGGAGGGCTGCGACCAGCTTGGGCATCCATGTATACAGGTCGGTCGGCGAGTCCGATTGCAGTGTATACTGATAGGCGGCATTGGACTGGCGGGCACCCAGCCGCAGCGTGCCGGGTGCCATGGCGTAGAAATGCGCGCCCACCATGTTCTGCAGGCGAGCACTGATTCGGGCGATCGTGGTACTGGGCGGCCCGGCGCGCTGTGATTTGTCCTTGAGCACGACGAACATGTTGGCTTGGTTGGACGATCCGCGCCCGCCGGTAAAGCCAGTGATGCTGGCGACATCCCGATCAGCCATCACGGCCTTCTGGACCTCGTCGATCTTGCCGACCAGGGCTTGGAACGAGATCGACTGGTCGCCTTGCAAATGGCCCATCAGCATGCCGGTATCGCTGTCGGGGAAGAAGCCCTTGGGCATGTGGATGAACAGCGCCACCATGAGGATGACGGTGCAAGGCAGCGACAGCAGCACGAGGCGCGGATGGGACAGCGCCGCGTCCAGCGTCTGCGCGTACCCCCGCTGCATGGCATGCAGCATGCGCTCCAGCATTGCCGAGATGCGGGCCCACGGGCCGGTTTCGGGGGGTGCGATGTGGGTGGGCAGGAATAGCGCTGCCATCATCGGGGTGAGGGTCAGCGACAGGACCATCGAGATGAGGATCGTCACCGACATTGTCATCGCGAATTCGTGGAACAGGCGGCCCGCGACGCCGCTTAGAAGCAGGATGGGCAGGAAGACGGCGATCAGCGACATGGTGATCGAGAAGACGGTGAAGGCGACTTCCTGCGCGCCGAGCAACGTGGCTTCCAGCCGGCTTTTGCCTTCTTCGAGATAGCGGCTGATATTTTCGATCACCACGATTGCGTCGTCGACCACGAAGCCGGTGGAGACGGTGAGCGCCATCAGCGAGAGGTTGTCCAGCGAATAGCCCAAGAGCTGCATGGCTCCAAACGTGGCGATGATCGAAGTGGGGACCACGACTGCCGGGATCAGCGTGGTGCGGCCCGAGCGCAGGAAGACCAGCACCACCAGCACCACCAGCACCACCGATATGACCAGCGTGTACTGGGTGTCGGCCAGTGCGGCGCGGATGGTCACCGATCTGTCGAGGACGCTGTGCAGTTCAACCGTCGGCGGCAGGGCCGCGCGCAGAGCCGGGATTTCGGCCTTGATCTGGTCGATGGTGCGAATCACGTTGGCGCCCGACTGGGCGAAGATGATGGCCAACACCGCTGGCTGGCGATTGTAGTAGCCGGCATTGCGCAGGTCTTCGACGCCGTCATTGACCTGGGCGACATCCGCCAGGCGCACCGGCCGGCCGGATCGGTAGGCGATGATTAGATCGCGATAGGCCTGGGCGTTGTGGGCCTGGTCGTTGGTGTCCAGCGTGTAGCGGGTCCCCTGATGGTCGATGAAGCCCTTGGGGGTATTGGCGTTGGCCGAGGCCAGCGCGGCGCGGACGTCCTCGAACCCGATTCCGAATTTGTAGAGGGGTAGCGGGTTCATCTCGACGCGCACCGCCGGGAGCGAACTGCCGCCGACTTCGACCTCGCCAACGCCGCGGATCTGCGAGAGATGTTGCTGCAGGACGTTGGAAGTGAGGTCGTAGAGCTGGGACATCGTGCGTGTCTTCGATGTCAGAGCCAGGATCATGATCGGCGCGCCGTTGGGGTTCGCCTTGAAGTAGCTGGGGTTCTGGCGCAGCGACGACGGCAGATCGGCCCGGGCGGCCTGTAGGGCGGCCTCCACATCGCGGGCGGCCCCATTGATGTCGCGGTTGAGCGCGAATTGCAGGGTGATCCGGGCCTGGTTCTGCGTCGATTGGGACGTCATTTCCGTCAGGTCGGCTATGGCGCCAAGGCGCCGCTCTAGCGGGGCGGCGACGGAGCTTGCGATTTCCTCCGGTGACCCGCCGGCCTGGCGCGCCTGGACCTGGATCACCGGGAAATCGACATTCGGCAGGTCGGCGACCGGAAGTGCCCGATAGCCGATGATGCCCGCGATCAGCAGCGCGGTCGTCAGCAATGTTGTGGCGACAGGCCGGAGGACGAAGAGCCGGACCGGATTCATGTTGCGGTCTGGTGCGGCGGAACGTCACGGGCCGGCGTGGCTGGCGCCCCGAAGCGGCGCCGCAGGTTCAGGCTGATCCGGTCCATCAGCAGATAAATGACTGGGGTAGTGAACAGGGTCAGCAACTGGCTGAGTAGCAGGCCGCCGACAATGGCGATGCCCAGCGGACGACGCAGTTCCGAGCCGGTGCCGGTGCCGATGACCATCGGCATCGCACCGAGCATGGCGGCCAGCGTCGTCATCAGAATCGGTCGGAAACGCAGCAAGGCGGCGTGATGGATGGCCTGGACGGGCGGCATGCCTTCGATCCGCTCGGCTTCCAGCGCGAAATCGATCATCATGATGGCGTTCTTCTTCACGATGCCGATCAGCAGGACCAGGCCGATGATGCCCATGACGCCGAGACCGGCACCACTGAGTTGCAGGGCCAACAAGGCGCCGACACCCGCCGATGGCAGGGTGGAGAGGATGGTAATGGGGTGGATGAAGCTCTCATACAGAATGCCCAGCACGATATAGACCGCGACTAGGGCGGCCAGCACCAGCCACATCTCGTTGCCCAGGCTGTTGCGGAACGCGGCCGCAGTGCCCTGGAACGAGGTCTGGAAGCTGGCAGGCAGGTTCAGCGTGCTTTCTACCCGCTCGATCGCATCCGTCGCCTCACCCAGCGAATAGCCCGGTGCGACGTTGAACGAGATCGTGGTCGCCGGAAACTGACCGACATGGGTGATCAGCAGCGGTGCGGTACTGCGGGTGACGGTGGTGACCGTGCGCATCGGAACCAGGCCCGAGGTCGGCGCGCGGGTCGGGCCCGAGGTACTGCTGCCCGAATTGCCGCTGATGCCGGGCAGGTACAGCTTGTCGAGTGACGCGAGGTCTTTCTGGAAGACCGGATCGGCCTCCAGGATCACGCGATATTGGTTGGACTGCGTGTAGATGGTCGAGATCTGGCGCTGGCCGAAGGAATCATACAGCACGTTGTCGATCGTCTGCGGGGTGATCGAGTACCGTGCGCCCGTGGTGCGGTCGAGGGTGACATGGGCGACAAGCCCCTCGGCCTGGAGGTCCGACGTGACGTCGGCCAGGGCCGGTTCCTGGCGCAGGGCGGCAATGACCTTGGGCACCCAGGTGCGGAACTGGTCGTAATCAGGATTTTCCAGCAGGAACTGGTACTGGGTCGCGGAAACAGTCGTATCCAACGACAGGTCCTGCACCGGCTGGAGATACAGGCTGGCACCGGGGATGTCGGCCGTCTCCTGCTGGATGCGGGTTGCGATCTGGGCGGCGGTCTCCGACCGGTCGTCATGCGGGCGCAGGTTGATCAGGAACCGCCCCTGGTTCAGCGTCACGTTCTGCCCGTCGACGCCGATGAACGAGGACAGGCTGACGACATCCTTGTCCTGCAGGATACGCTGGCCCAACTCCTGCTGGTGGGCCGCCATCGCATCGAAGGACGTGGATTGCGCCATGACCGAGATGCCCTGGATCACCCCGGTATCCTGCACCGGGAAGAACCCCTTGGGGATCGACCAGGCCAGCAGGCCAGTCAGGCCCAGCGTGGCGACGAAGATGGCCAGGGTCAGTTTCTGGTGGCGCAGCACGACCGTAAGCGTGCGGCCGTAGGCGGCGATCACGGCTTCGGTCCAGCGCTCGACGGCGGCTGACCAGCCCCGTGCGTCCGGCCCATGCGGGCGCTCACTAAGCAGCCGGGCGCACATCATTGGCACCAGGGTGAGCGACACCACGGCCGACAACACGATCGTGACCGACAGCGTGATGGCGAATTCGTGAAACAGGCGCCCCACTACGTCGCCCATGAACAGCAGCGGGATCAGCACCGCGATGAGCGAGACGGTCAGGGAGATGATGGTGAAACCGATTTCGCCGGCACCTTTAAGCGATGCCGTCATCCGGTCGTCGCCCATTTCGATGTAGCGGGCGATGTTCTCGATCATCACGATGGCATCATCGACGACGAAGCCGGTCGCGATGGTCAGCGACATCAGCGACAGATTGTCCAGCGAGAACCCCATCAGATACATGATCGCCAGTGTGCCGATCAGCGACAGCGGAACCGACAGGCTGGGGATGATCGTCGCCGGCACGTTGCGCAGGAAGACGAAGATCACTGCCACCACGAGTGCCATCGCCAGCACCAGTTCGAACTCAACGTCGGCGACCGAGGCGCGGATGGTGGTCGTGCGGTCGGTCAGCGGCGTGATGGTGATGCCCGGCGGCAGCGCCTGACGCAGTTGCGGCAGGGCGTATTTGATATTGTCGACCACCGAGATGACGTTGGCGCCCGGCTGGCGCTGCACGTTCAGGATCAGGGCCGGTGTGGTGTTCGACCAGGCGGCGAGTTGGGTGTTTTCGGCCCCCTGCACGACGGTGGCGACGTCGCGGATGCGGATCGGACCGCCGTTCTGGTAGGCGATGACCTGGTTGAGCAATTGGTCGACGCTGGCGATCTGCCCATCGACCCGCAAGGTGGAAGCCCGCTGCGCGCCGTCGAACGTGCCGGTGGGCGAATTGACGTTGACGTTGCCGATCGTGGTGCGCAGCGTGTCCATGTCCACGCCGAACGATGTCAGCTTGGGCACATTGACGCGCACGCGGATTGCCTTGCGGTTGCCGCCCGAGAGCGTGACCAGACCGACTCCCGAGATCTGGCTGATCTTCTGCGCCAGGCGAGTATAGACATAATCCTCGACCTCGGTAAGCGGCATCGTTTTCGAGGTGATGCCCAGTGTCAGCACCGGAGTATCGGCCGGGTTGACCTTGGCATAGATCGGTGGAGCCGGCAGGTCGGTGGGCAGCAGCATCTGCGCCTGGTTGATCGCTGCCTGGACCTCCTGCTCCGCCACGTCCATCGACATGGTCAGGCCGAACCGCAGCGTGACGATCGAGGCCCCGCCGGAGGATTGCGACGTCATCTGGTCCAGGCCCGGCATCTGGCCGAACTGGGTTTCCAGCGGCGCGGTCACCGACGTCGCCATGACGTCGGGCCCGGCGCCGGGATAGAAGGTCTGGACCGTGATGGTCGGGTATTCGACCTGCGGGAGCGCCGAGACCGGCAAGAAATGATAGCCCAGCAGACCCGCCAGCATGATGGCGAGCATCAGCAGCGTCGTGGCGACCGGGCGTTGGATAAACAGGCGGGACGGATTCACGCACGGCTCTCCGGGTGAAGACGACGGATCTGGTGTCGGACCGGGATCATTGCTGGGGTTGTCCGCCGGATGGGCTGCCCGTGGTGCCGTCAGTGGTGCCACCGGTCGTGCTGCCGGTCATGTCGCCCTGTCCGCTGGCATTGTGCCGACGGTGGCGATGCCCCTGTCCTGCCGCTGGGGTGGTCGCATCGCCAGGTGCGGCGGTGCTGTCGGTCGCGGTCGGGATCGTAACCTTGGCGCCGGCACGCAGATGGTCGGTACCGTCGGTCACGACCGATTCTCCTTCCTTGAGGCCGCTGGTCACCACCACGCTATCTCCGTGCGAAGTGCCGGTCGCGATGTCGCGGACTTCGACGGTGTTGTCCGATTTGACGACATAGACGAACGATCCGCTCGGTCCGGTCTGCACCGCGTTGGCGGGGAGCAGCAGCACGTCATGCTCGGTATTGACCAGCAGGTGCGCATTGACGAACTGGTTCGGGAACAGGGTCTCGTCCTGGTTCGGGAAGATCGAGCGCAGCTTGATCGTGCCTGTCGCGGTGTCGATCTGGCTGTCCAGCACGCTGACGGCACCATCGGCGAGCTTGCGCGTGTTGGTGCTGTCCCACGCTTCGACGGGCAGGGAGACGCCGCTGCGCAGCCTTTCGGCCACCCGGCCCAGTTCCGTCTCCGGCAGGGTGAAGATCACGGAGATCGGCTGCATCTGGGTCAGGATGACCAGGCCGTTGGTCTGGCCGGCGGTGATGTAGTTGCCCATGTCCACCTGGCGGATGCCGACACGACCGTCCACCGGGGCAATAACGTGGCAATAAATGATCTGGAGCTTCTCGTTGTCGACCTGGGCCTGGTCGACCTTCACTGTGCCCTCGAGTTGCGCGACCTTGTATTGCTGGTCGACGGCCGTCTGGGCCGCGATGCTGTTCTGGCGGATCAGGCGCTGATAGCGGGCATTATCCACCCGGGCCTGCTCCAACTGGGCGATGTCGGAGGCCAGTTGCCCCTGGTACTGGGCCAGCAGAACTTCGTATGGCCGTGTGTCGATCAGTGCCAGGAGGTCGCCTTTTTTGACGTGCTGGCCCTCGGTGAACAGCACCTGCATCAGGTAGCCGTCGACGCGCGACTGGACCGTGACGTTGGTGATCGGGATCACCGTGCCCAGTTCGGTCAGTTCCACCGGCATGTCGCCCTTGCGCACGATGGCAACCGCCACAGGTTGGACATCCGCCGCCATCTGGTGGGCGTGCCGTCCACCACCGCTCTGGGCGTGCGGCCTGAGAAAGGCCGCCGCAATCACGGCAGCACCCACCAGCGCCGTGCCCCACAGTAGTAAACGGCGGCGCGATTTATTCCCGGCGCTGCCCTGCCGGCCGCGCCCCGTCGATTGCTGCGCAGGCGCGTCGGACGGGTCCAGAGTCGGTTTGTCCATGGTCCTCAGGTCTTCCTCAATCCAATGACGTCGGGCACGCCGCAGGCGTGCGATTTGTTGGGGCAGTGTTAGCAGCTAAGTGAAAAAAAGATGCCTAAATCCTTGCTTAGGAAACCGCCTAGAAATGTAACAATTTTTGTCGCTCGCCAACTGGCTACCATGCGTTTTCACTGAATGCCGCCAACTGTTCCATCAGTGGCGGGATCGGGGTGTCCGCGATAGCGTGCCATCCGGACCGGATCATCCGGTCCGCCCGGGGGCGACATGCGCAACCGGGGCGCATTCGATCCGTTTCCATAGGACTGGCCCCGTATGGGTTGGTCCGTTTGGAGGAGTAAAAAGGCATGACGGAATCCGGTGACGACACATTCGTCGAGAAGGCAAAGGGCACGATCGAGGAAGGGACTGGTCGCCTGAAGGACGCGGCTGGCGGCCTGACGGGCGATCTGGGCCTGCAGGCGGAAGGTAAGGTCGATCAATTGAGCGGTATGGCTCGCCGCGAGTTCGCCGAGCTTTATGAAGAGAGCGAGGGCAAGGTGGAGAAGGCGGTACTCTTCGTGCAGGACCGGCCCCTGCTGTCGGTGGCGGTTGCGGCTTTGGTCGGGCTTCTGGCCGGCTTGATTCTGTTGCCGCGGCGGACATCGAAGGGCTGAAATTCCCCTGGCCCGAGTCCCTGATGGAAGAAGTTTTTTCTGTTTGAAAGGACTCGGCATGGAATCAGCATCTTGCGCAACATGACGTAAAGATGGTTTCCATCCCTTCAGGACGTGATTCGGTGTGCGAATCGGGCGACAGGCGCCCGGCTCGGCCCGGTTCGGGATGGGGTGAATGCCGGATTACACGCGCGAAGCGCAGCATGGCGGCCGGGTTGCCGGAGTGGATGAGGTGGGCCGTGGCCCGCTGGCGGGTCCGGTTGTGGCGGCCGCGGTGATCTTTGATGGCGGCGTGCCGGCCCAACTGGCCACGCTGTTGGATGATTCAAAGAAGCTGTCTGTCGTGGCGCGGCGTCGTGCCTATGTTGCGCTGCGCGGCGCTCGTGGGGTGCATATCGCGGTTGCCGCAGCTTCGGTCGCTGAAATCGCGCGCCTGAATATTCTGCAGGCTGCATTTCTGGCGATGCGGCGAGCGGTTGCACGCCTGTCTGTGCGGCCGGAATTGGTGCTGGTGGACGGAAATGCCGCCCCCGATTTCGGCTGCCCGACGGAATGCGTGGTGGGTGGCGATGGTGAAAGCCTGTCGATCGCGGCAGCTTCGATCGTGGCCAAGGTTGTGCGTGACCGATTGATGGAGCGCCTCGCCGTCCGCTGGCCTGCCTACGGATGGGAACGCAACGCCGGTTACGGCACGGCCCAGCATCGGGCGGCGCTTTGTGACGTCGGTACGACACCGCATCATCGGGAGGCATTCGGTTTAGTCAGGCAATTGTCTCTTGGCCTGCCCGTCGACAGCCGCTCCGCGGCTTGGGGTGTGTCATGAGCGGCGCGGTCATGATGGAGTTGCCCCTTGATCAGATCCTGCGTGGGGATTGCATCGAACTGATGCAGACCCTGCCGAGTGGGTCGATTGACTGTATTTTTGCCGATCCGCCGTATAACCTTCAGTTGCGTGGGGAACTGCGCCGTCCCGATGACAGCATCGTGGACGGAGTGGATGACGACTGGGACAAATTCAGCGATCTCGCGGAATATGACCGGTTTACCCGCGCATGGCTGGGCGAGGCCCGCCGCTTGCTGCGCAAGGACGGTACGATCTGGGTGATCGGGTCGTATCACAACATCTTCCGGATCGGTGCGATCCTCCAGGATCTGGGGTTCTGGATCCTGAATGACGTGATCTGGCGCAAATCGAACCCGATGCCGAATTTTCGGGGGCGGCGCTTCACCAATGCCCATGAGACGCTGATCTGGGCGGCACGGGGCGCCGACAGCCGCTATCGCTTCAACTACCAGGCGATGAAGGCACTGAACGATGACGTGCAGATGCGCTCGGACTGGTATCTGCCGCTCTGCACTGGGGGGGAGCGGTTACGCAATGCCCATGGCCTGAAGCTGCACCCGACGCAGAAGCCCGAAAGTCTGCTGCACCGGGTGCTGGTCGCTTCGACCAATGTGGATGACATCATTCTTGATCCCTTCGCCGGCACGGGTACGACGACGGCGATGGCGCGGCGTTTGCGCCGCCGTTTCATCGGGATCGAGCGTCATCCGGATTATGCGGAAGCCGCAATCGGTCGTGCTCGGCGCGAGCGCCCGGTGCCTCTGGACAGCGTGCTGACCACACCTGCGCGCCGTGAGACACCGCGTGTGCCGTTCGGAAGTCTGGTCGAACGTGGACTGCTGCCGGCAGGAACGATGGTCTATGATCGTCATCAACGCGTGTCGGCCACCGTTGCGCCTGACGGCACGCTGGTCAGCGGCACGCAGCGCGGATCGATCCATAAGCTGGGGGCGTTATTAACCAACGCTCCGTCCTGCAATGGATGGACCTTCTGGCATCTGATGCGCGAGGGGCAGATGGTTCCGCTGGACATATTGCGGAGCGAAATCCTGTCACAGGACAGCGCAGCCAGCTAGAACACATCCTGTTTGAATGCGTGGATTCAAACAGGATGTTCGTAAAAACAAAAACTAGCGTGTTCTGAAACGTCGGTCAGTGAAGAGAGGTCTCCGTTCGGATTTTTCGCTCGGAACGGGTGACCAGCCTCACGAAATGGATTGTCAGCCGCCGCCGAAACCGAGGAACCCGATTTCGGGCCGAGGCGTGCCGTTGTCTCGGGGGGCAGTACGGCTTGTCGCCATCATGACGCCCGATCGGGATCCATGGCTGGTTCCATCAATGGTCAGGTGGCCGCTGCCATTGTGCATGGTGATGCCGGAATGGGTCGTCGAAGCTGCGATGACGTGTTCGTCATCGAGCGTGCGGAGCGACAGCAATAGGAAGGTAATGTCGTTGCGGTTCAGGTCGATCGCCATGTCCAGAGGCGTCTGGCCCAGAACGTTGTGGCCTTCCATGTCAGCGCCACGGTTCAGGGCTTCTTTGGCCGCACCGAGGCTGCCGCGATTGATGGCGTCGAACAGGGCCGCGGTGGGGTTCAGGTCGCCATTCGCATGACCACCGATCTCTTCGTTCGACTCGGCGCCGGGCAGGGCTGCCGGTGGGGCTGATGCGCGTGCGGCGCGACGGGCTTCGGCCTGCTTCGCCGCGTCGGCAGCATCGGCTTCTGCCTCATCGTCATCCGACTGGGCATAGGCGAAATTCATCGGAGCCATGATTGCCGCGCTGCCGGTCAGCAGTGCGAGAAAGAGAAGGCGGATACCTGTTCTGATAATCATTATTCGTCTCAGTAACATTCGTCTCGATGACAGGCGCGACCTGTTCGGGGCGGATGCGAACCGTCCGATATGGACCGGCCTGCCGGACGCGGACCCGGCCCCCTTTTATAGTCCAGATCGGGCTGAGATGCGATGGAAATCGCAGGATCGTGAGTCACGGCTCCTTTCGCAGAGGATGCTGTGAGCCGGCGGGCCGGCTTACCGCGCTCTCTTCAGCGGCCTTCAAGCCACCAGCCGATCAGCAGAAGCACTGCGGCCAGCGTCAGCACCAGCCACGCGGGGAGAAGCGGATTGGCGGTGCGACCGGTGACCAGGCGGGCATCGCGTTGCGGAAAGCCCATCCAGTCCGGTCCTGACACGCGGCCTGTGGCCGGGGTGCGCAATGCGGGCAGGTGGAGATTGGCAGGGTCGTCGCCCAGCCAGTAGATGCCACCGCCCGTCTGGCTGGCGAGGGAGGTCGTGACGCTTGCCGTGGCACGCAGGTCCGACCATTCTACCGGATCGTCCTGGGTCGGGGCGGCGAAAGCGCGGTGCGTGCCATCATCGGCCATCCAGATGCCCTGCTGGGTCGCGGGCGCATCGGCCTGGGAGAGGCCGATGCCGGTGGTATGCAGGGGTATCTGGCGGGTGGTGCCGTCGGGCGCGGTGATTGTGACCCCGTGCGGCGCGACGGGGGCTGCGGTGCGGCGGGTTACGACGATCCGGTCATTGGCGATGGTGGCCGTCAGCTGTTCTTCTTCCAGTTCGGGTTCTTTCATCAGCCAGTGCGAGACGTGTCGCAGCAGTTCGGATTGCGGACCGCCTCCACCCTCGCCGTGCGACCACAGCCAGATCTGGTCCGACAGCAGGAAAGCAACGCGGCCCCGGTCCACCCGGTCCAGAACCAGCAGTGGTGTATGGGCCGGACCGTCCATCAGGACCTGTCCGTGGACGGAATCGGTTCGCAGCACCCGGTACCATGGCCCCCAGTCGGCATCGTGCCCGTCCGGTGCGGTGCCAACTCCCGGCAGGCCCGCCGTGACGGGATGGCGATGGCCGTCGGCCGTGAGGGCGGGGCGGAAGCGCTGTTCCACCAGCCCGCCTTCGACCGGGACATGGGCCGGCAGGATGTCGCCCAGCGGCGTATCCTGCAGGGAGCCCGCCCCCAGGAATTCCGGGCCGCCGATCAGCAGCAATCCGCCGCCGTCGCGCACATACTGGGCGATGTTTTCAAGATAGGTGCGGGGCAGGATGGCACGGTTCTCGAACCCGTCGAGGATGATCAGGTCGAATTGGCTGATCTTTTCCTGGAACAGTTCGCGCACCGGGAAGGCGATCAGCGCCAGGTCGGACAGCGGCGTGCCGTCATCCTTGTCGGGCGGGCGCAGGATGGTGAAATGCACCAGATCGACCGATGGGTCGGCCTTCAGCAGCCGGCGCCAGACCCGCTCACCCTGGTTGGGGGTGCCCGAGACCAGCAATACCCGCAGCCGGTCGCGGACTCCGTTGATCCGCACCACGTCCTGGTTGTTGGCGGTCGAGACTTCACCCTCAAGCGGCGAGACCGATAGTCCGACCAGCATCGGGCCTGGATGGGTGACGGGCAGGGTGATGTCCTGGGGCTGGCCGACGCGGACGGTTTTGTGCAGCGGGGGTTCCCCGCCGCGATCCAGCGTTAGGTCGATGTCCGTGCCGTTATCCGGGTGCGGGCCTAGATCGTCTACCTGTACCCGCAGCGTGGCATTCTGGCCGACGATGGCATAAGGCGGCGCCTGGAGGATGCGCAGTCGGCGGTCGGTTTCCTCTCCCCGCCCGGTCAAAAGCACATGCAGCGGCAGGGTCGCGTGCCGGCCGCCGGGGTCAGCGGGGCGCAGTCGTTCGGGGGGCTGCTGCGGGGTATCGTGGACTTGCCCGTCGGTCAGCAGGATCGCGCCTGCCAGCCGGGCCGGCGGGATGTCTGCCGTTGCCTGGTCGAGGGCTGCGAACAGGCGCGTGCCCTGGCCGTGGCCGTCATGCACCGTGACGGTGCGCAGCGTCAGACCCGGCACATGCGCGGCTTCGGTCTGAAGGCGTTCTGCCGCCTGATGGGCTACGGCGGCGCGTTGGCCTACGCTCATGGAGGAGGATTGATCAACGACCAGGATGGCAGTTTCGGGAAGGGCCTGTCCGGTCTCGCTGATGCGTTCGGGGCCGGATAGCCACAGCAGGACGACCGCCGCCGCCGCCGCGCGCCATAGCGTGCCGCGCGCCCGACGTAGCAGCCCGACCAGCAGGACAATCATGGTCAGAATTGCCAGTGTGTAGAGCAGCCAGGGAGGCAGCAGCGGAGAGAAGGACGTCATGTGCCGCAGGGTGAACAGGTTGGGCATGGTCATTCCCCCAGCCGCCGCAGCAGGGCGGGAACGTGGACCTGGTCCGCCTTGTAATTACCCGTCAGGGCGTAGAGCACGGCATTGACGCCGAACCGGTAGGCTATGACGCGCTGGTTGGCGCCGTCCGGCACCGTGGCGTAGGGCGTGTCGCCCTGGGCATCGATGGCCCAGGCATGGGCCCAGTCGCTGGAGCCGATGATGACCGGGCTGACGCCGTCATTTGCGCTGTCGCCCCCGCGCGCCACCCAGACCGGCAACCCGTCATAACGGCCCGGAAAGCTGTGCAGCAGGTAGAATGTATGGGCCAGCACATGTTTGTCGGTCAGTCGGGTAAGGGGGGGGACGTCCAGCCCCCTGGTCATGCGCCGCAGTGCCGCTGCCGTGCCGGGGGCCTGTGCGGCGAAGCCGGCATCCGAGGGGCTACCGGCGCTGGGCGTGGCGGGATCGATGCCCTGGCTGTCGATCAGCAGGATGCCGCCATGGCGCATATAAGCGTTCAGCGCCGCCGTGCGTGCGGGGTCGATCGTCGCGTCGGCCACGACCGGCCAATACAGCATGGGGTAGTAGGATAGGTCGTCGCGAGTAGGAACCACTCCGTCCGGGTGGCCCAGTACGGCGGAGGTCCGGGCGTTGGTGTAATCCGACAGGCCTTGCAGCCCTTCACGCGAGACGGCGTCGATATCGGCATGGCCGGTCTGGATGTAGCCCAGCCTCGTTTCCAATGCGGCGCCTGGCACGCCATCGGGACGGGGATCGGCGCGCGCGGGGGATGACGACAGGGCGGCCAGCAGGATCGTGCCCGTTAGCGCCGCTTGTCGGCCTGACAGGCGGCCTGCCCGCAGTAGTAATGTCAGCATCGCGTCCAGCGCCAGCAGCAGCAGGGCGGCGGCGACCAGCCAGGGGCCGAGTGCGCGGTCGCGTGACTGGCCGCTCAACGTGGCCTCGTGCCCGATGGTGCTTTGGGCGGCGAGTGGTCCGATGACATCGCCCAGATTCAAGGCCCGCCGGCTGGCGCGCGGACCATACAGACCCGGCGGATGGGCGGCGGAGGCTGGTGTGGTGCCGAATGCATCGGACGGGAGAGCCCGCGCGGCGGGTGGGGGCGGGCTCAGGGTCGCGTCGGCATCCAGAGTCATGTAGGGCGCCAGCAGGCTGTGGTCGGCCGGGGCGTCGATACCGACCGAGCGTTCGGCCAGCCGGCGCAGCATATCGACGAACAGGCCTGACAGCGGCAGGTTGGACCATTCCGCCGTACTGGTGACATGGAAAAGTACTACCTCGCCCGTGCCCAGCGCGGCGTGGGTGACCAGCGGTGTGCCGTCGGTCAGGCGCGCCCAGCTATGCGTGGCCAAGTTGGCTGCCGGACGGGCCAGGACCTGACGGGATACCGTGACGTCGGCGGGAACCGCCAGTCCGTGGAACGGCGAATCATCGGGGAAGGGGGCCAGATGTTCCGGCTTGCCCCAGGACATCGCGCCACCCAGTTGGCGTTCGCCGTCCATCAGGGGGACGGGGAGCAGGGCATCGGGTAGCGGGGAGGATGCGGCGGGGGCGCCCGAATCCATCACTGTGTCTGGGGTGGTCGGGTCGTGGTCCGGGCTGCCGTTCAGCAACGGGCCGGCGAAGCGAATCAGCATACCGCCCTTGCGTACCCATTCGGTAACGATACGCCGGGTCTCGGGGCTGTCCAGTGCGCCGTCCGGTGCGATCAGGATCGAAAGCGGGCGCTTCAGCAGCGTCGGCGCCGGGCCTTCGCGCAGTTCGGCAGTGGGGGAGAGGGCGCGGCGGAGATAGAACAATGTGCCTACCAGCGGCGTATCGGTGCCGGCGACGCCGATCAGCCCTACCGGGCGGCGGCGATCGCCTTCGTCCAGCAGGCGCACGCCGGCCGGGCCGGGCATGTCGCGCAGGACCAGTCGGCCGATCCGGTTACGCAGTTCGGCGGGTAATGCCACGCCGGCCGATCCTTCCCGTGCGCCGGCCGCGACTGGCACCTGCACCAGCGACAGGACGCCGCCATCCATGGCCTCGGCGCGTACTGTTAACTGACGCGGATGGGGCAAGGGCAGGGCGCTGATGGCGACGTGCAATTGCTGGTCGCCATTGGCGGGGGCTGGTGTCAGGACTGCGATCGTTGCGTTGCGGTCGATCAGGGTCTGGACGGGGCCGAGCGCGGTCAGCGCGGCGGCGAAGGCCGGGTCGTCGGCGCTTGCCAGGCCGTCGGAGACATAGACCACGCGCCCGTGCCACCCGCCGGATGCCAGGTCGCGCAATGCGCGCGCGGCGGCGGCGCGGTCGGTCGGCCAGGGCATGGGGCGCGTGGAATCCACCATGCCGCGCAGCAAGGAGGGTGGTGTCGGCGCCCCGACGGAGGGGGCTTCGCCAGCCAGGCCCGGTGCGGTCGTCAGCAGGCGGACGGGATGCGTTGCACGGTCCAGCACGGCATCGATGGCGGCCAGTCGGCGGGGCCAGTCGGGCACGGCGGCCCAGCCGTTGTCGAGGACGATGATCTGTTCGGCGTCCTGGCCGCCGGGTGCTGGCTGACCGGCCCGGTTCTGGCGCAGCACCGGACCGGCCAGCCCGACGATGAGCGCCGCGAGCGCCACGCAGCGCAGCAGCAACAGCCAGAGCGGGGCGGTGGCGGCCTGCGTGACCCGTGCGCGCAAGCCGCGCAGCAACATGATGGCGGGGAAGGCGCGGCGCTGGGGCGGCGGCGGCAATGTGCGCAGCAGCAGCCACAGCACCGGCAGGATGGCCAGCGCCGCCAGTAGCCAGGGAAGCTGGAAGATCATGGGCGCTCTCCCCGCCCGGACAGGGCGGCGTGCAGGGCCAGGAGGGCCTCTTCCGGCCGGTGGTCGGTGGCATGGTGGATCAGGAGATGACCGTTGACGCGGCAGAGTTCGGCCAGGTCGGCTTGATGGCGGGCATAGGCCTCGTGATAGGCGCCGCGTATCTGTTCGACGCCGGGGAGCGTCAGTGTTTCCTCGCCTTCCAGGCCAGAAAAGCGGATATGTCCCGCGTAAGGCAGTTCGGCTTCGGCTGGGTCATTGACCAGAAGGAGCATGGCGTGGGCCGGGCGGGCCGTCAGGCCGCGCAGCAGTGTCGCCATGGCCGGCAGCCCGCACAGCCCGTCGCCGATCAGGACGACCCTGGCATGCCGGGGGACCTGCTGCGGATGGGGCAGGCCGGCATCTTCCGGATCATGGTCCAAGGTGCGCATCAAGGCCACGGCCAGCCGGTCCAGTGCCGCCCGTCCGCCGGGGGGGATATCGACCGGTTCGCCCGACGCGAGAAGGCGTACCCGTTCGCCCTGACGCAGCAGCAGCGCGCCGAGCGCGAGGGTAAGCAGGATGGCGCAGTCCGATTTCAGCGGCAGCGCGGGGATGGAACGCCAGCGCATTGAGGCGCTGGGATCGCACCACAGGCAGATGGTCTGCGCGGCTTCGGCTTCGGTTTCGCGGACATAGGCCCGGCTGCTGCGTGCGGATTGCCGCCAGTCGATGCGCGTGACCGGCTCGCCGGGCTGGGCGGGGCGGAACTGCCAGAAATCCTCGCCTGGACCGGCCTGGCGCCGTCCATGGTGGCCTGCCGCGACGGTGGCGGCGATACGCTGGGCGGACAGAATCAGCGCCGGCATGCGCGCGGCGAGGTTTTCCGCAGCTGCCAGCGGGACGGCGGCCGGGGTCAGGCCGGCATCGGGCATGTCGATTGCCGGGACGTGCCGGGCCAGCGCGCGGCGCAGGAAGGCGGCCGCGCGGCCGGACAGGGAAGGGGGCCGCGTCATCGCGACGCTCAGTCCAGTGTGTGGAGCAGGCCGTCGATCAGGTCCGGCAGGCGCCGGTTTTCGGCCCGGGCGGTGAAGGTCAGGGACATGCGGTGCGCCAGGACCGGCTGAGCGAGGGCCGCGATGTCGTCGATGCTGGGCGACAGGCGGCCGTCGAGCAGGGCGCGGGCGCGGGTGGCCAGCATCAGCGCCTGCGCGGCGCGGGGGCCTGGGCCCCAGGCCACGGCGTTGCGGATGGTGGTGTCCTGCGTCGTTTCCGGCCGGGCGGCGCGGACCAGTCGCACGATGGAATCCACCACCCGGTCGCCGACCGGCAGGGCGCGGACAAGGCGCTGGGCCTCGATCAGGTCGCGGTCGGTCAGGACCGGACGGGGCACGATGTCTTGGCTGCCCGTGGTGGCCAGCAGCATCGCGCGCTCGGCGGCCTCATCGGGGAAACCGAGGGGGATCTGGAGCATGAAACGGTCGAGCTGGGCCTCGGGGAGGGGGTAGGTGCCTTCCTGTTCGATGGGATTCTGGGTGGCGAGGACGTGGAACGGAGTGGGTAATGTGTGGTCGGTGCCGGCGATGGCGACCCGGTGTTCCTGCATGGCCTGCAACAGGGCGGACTGGGTGCGGGGGCTGGCGCGGTTGATTTCGTCGGCCATCAGCAACTGGCAGAAGACGGGACCTGGTACGAAGCGGAAGCTGCGGCGGCCGTGTTCGTCCTCGTCGAGGATTTCGCTGCCGGTGATGTCGGACGGCATCAGGTCGGGCGTGAACTGGACGCGCCGGGCGTCCAGGCCCAGTACCGTTCCCAATGTCGTGACCAGCAGGGTCTTGCCCAGCCCCGGTGCGCCGACCAGCAGCGTGTGGCCGCCAGCCAGGATGCTGGTCAGCGTCTGGTCGATGACCGTACGCTGACCGTGGATGACGCGGCCGATTTCGGCCCGGGCCGCCTGCAGCAGACTGCCCAGGCGTTCGGCCTGTGCGAGGTCGGCGGTGGCGTTCGGGGCCGAGAAGGGGGGCAGGCCCGGCGCGGTGCCGGAGGCGGGGGGCAGGGCGTCCGATATCGTCATGCGCTCAATCTGACAGGTCTGGGGGTTTCATCAAGTCGGGGATGATCCCTATATCGGGTGTCTGACGATTCAACAGGCGTGGGTTATGCAGTTGGCTGACGATCTGAACAGGCGTGCCGTCGCGGCTTTCGATGGTGCCCAATGCTCCTCCCGCCCTGGCATTCCCCCCATGTCGGCATCATGCGGGGCGTTGCCGTTCCGGATACAGCGGGATGGGACATGGCTTTATCGCGGCACGCCGATCCGCCGCAAGCCGATGGTCTGCCTGTTCGCGTCGGTGCTGACGCGGGACGCCGAGGGGGCGTACTGGCTGCAGACGCCGACCGAACGCGGCACGATCGAGGTCGAGGACGCGCCATTCGTGGCGATGGAACTGCATTGGAGCGGTTGCGGGCGCAAGCAGGTGCTCTCCTTTCGGACGAATGTGGACCTGGTGGTCTGTGCCGGGCCGGACCACGCGATCGTGGCGGAATGGGATGTTCCCTGCGAGGAATGCGGCACTGGCCCGGTTCCCTATCTGCATGTGCGCGACGGTGCCGGGGCATACCCGATCCAGGCCCGAATCGCCCGTTCGGTCTATTACGAACTGGCGGCCCTGGCGGTTCCCGGCACCTGTCGCGGTGCGCCGTGCCTGGGCGTGTGGAGCCAGAATGTCTTTTTTCCCCTCTCATGCCTGCCGGCGGGGGACGGGAGCTGAACCGGGGCGGCGAACTGGCGGACCGGCTGGCGGCATTGCCGCCGGATGCGCGGCAGGGACTGGCGCGGCTGTGGGGATTGCTGCCGCGGGCGCGGCTGGTCGGCGGGGTTGTGCGCGACCTGCTGGCCGGGCGGAGTGTGGCCGATATCGACATGGGTACGCCCGAACCGCCTGAGCGTGTGCAGGCGATCCTGACCGAGGCTGGTGTCAAGGTCGTGGCTACCGGGTTGGCCCATGGGACGGTGACCGCGGTGATCGACGGCCGGCCCTATGAAATCACCACGCTGCGTCGGGACGAGCGAACCGATGGGCGGCATGCCGTGGTGGCCTGGACCGATGACTGGGAAGAGGACGCGGCCCGGCGGGATTTCACGATCAACGCGATGTCCTGCGACCGGGACGGGGTGGTGCACGATTATTTCGGTGGCCGGGTGGATCTGGCGGCTGGGCGGGTGCGGTTCGTCGGCGATGCGGCGGCGCGCATTCGCGAGGACGCGCTGCGGGTTCTGCGTTTTTTCCGCTTTCACGCCCGCTATGGGCGGGGCGTGCCGGACGTGGCGGCGATGGAGGCGATCGTGGCCTGTCGTGACGGCGTCTCCCGGCTTTCGGCCGAGCGGGTGTGGTCGGAGTTGCGGCGCATCCTCACCGGGCCGGCCGTGGTGGCGACCCTGACGCTGATGGCGAAATGCGGTGTGCTGGCCATCCTGCTGCCGGAGGGATGCGACCTGCCGGCGCTGGCGCGGCTGATCGGGAGCGGAGCGCCGGATGACGCGGTGCTGCGCCTGGCGGTGCTGGCGCGGGCTGTGCCGGAGGAACTGGCCGGGCGCCTGCGCCTGTCGCGGGCCGATACGGCGGCGCTTGCCGCGATCCGGTCGGGACCGGAGCCTGATCCGGCGCTGGAGGAGGACGACCGCCGTCGCCTGCTGGCCGACGAGCCGGCACAGGCCCTGGTCGGGCGGAGCTGGCGGGTGCAGGCGGAGCGGCTGGGGGTGGCATCACCCCTGTGGGACGCGCTGCGGGCTGATTTGCTGGCTCGTGCGCGGCCGGTCTTTCCGCTGGCGGGGCGGGATCTGGTGCAGGCCGGCATGGCGCCCGGCCCACGTGTGGGGCAGGTGCTGGAACAGGTCCGCGCCTGGTGGCACGCCGGAGGGTGCCGGGCCGGGCGGCGGGAGTGCCTGGCGCAACTGGAGCGGCTGACGGCGGGGACCGCTTGATACCGGACGGCTCGCGCCCTGGAACGGCGTTGCTTTCTTTGTCATCCATGGCTTGGTAAAGGGCTGCATGAACGTCGTTTCGTCCCGGACCCCGGCCTCTTCCCCGCCCATGCCTGCGCCGGCCCGGCCGGCGGGAGGCGATGCGCATGAGCGGGGCATGGACCTGCTGCGGCGCGTGTGGCGCGAGGACGTGCGGCACCATCGCGGACGGATCGCGGCGGTGATCGGGCTGACGATCCTGATGGCGTCGCTGACCGGGCTGTATCCGCTGGTCATCCAGCGGGCGCTGGACATGTTCGCCGACCACGATCCGCGCATCCTCTATCAGGTGCCGGCGCTGGTGATCCTGATCACCGCCGCCAAGGCGCTGTCGCAATATGGCCAGACCGTCGCGGTGCAGAACCTGGTGCTGGTGGTGATTCGCGGCTTGCAGGAGCGGATGTTCGCGCATCTGCTCCATGCCGACATCGCCCGGGTCGAGCGCGAGGCGCCGGCGCAGCTTGCTGCCCGGTTCACCACCGATGCCGTCTCGATCCGCGAGGCGATGATCCGTGTCGTCAATTCGCTGGGCGATGTCGTCACCGTCGCGGGGCTGGTGGTGTCGATGTTCTATATGGACTGGGAGCTGAGCCTGATCGCGGCGGTGCTGTATCCGATCGCGGCGGTGCCGATCCAGCGGCTGGGCAAGAAGGTCCGGCGGGCCTCGGGCGGCATGCAGGAGCGGATGGGCGAGACGTCGGCCCTGCTGACCGAGAGTTTTTCGCAGGCGCGCACCGTGCGGGTCTATCGTCTGGAGCAGGCGGAGACCAGGCGGGTCGATCAGGCGTTCGACCAGTTGCATGCTGCGCTGCTGCGCATTGCCCGTGGGCGGGCGCGGGTCGATCCGGTGCTGGAGGTGCTGGGCGGGGCGGCGGTTGCCGCCGTGCTGGGCTTCGCCGGCTGGCGCGCGGCGCTGGGCGGGGCGACGTTGGGCGATTTCTCCGGCTTCGTGGCTGCGCTGCTGCTGGCCTCGCGGCCGTTGCGGGCGCTGGGGTCGCTGAATGCCGCGATGCAGGAGGGGTTTGCCGGTCTGGAGCGGATCTTCGCCGTGATCGACGAACCGGCCGATATCGTGGAGGCCCCCGATGCCGGGCCTCTGCCCGAGGGCAACGGCCATCTGCGCTTCGAGGCGGCTTCGTTCGTCTATCCCGATGGACGGGTGGGGCTGAACGGGCTGAGTTTCGACGCGCGGCCGGGGTTGACGGTGGCGCTGGTCGGGCCGTCCGGTGCCGGGAAATCCACCGCGCTGTCGCTGATTCCGCGCCTGCATGATGTCAGTGGCGGGCGGATCGTGCTGGATGGGATGGACCTGCGGGCCGTGCGGCTGGCTGATCTGCGCGACGCCATCGCTTATGTCAGCCAGGATACGCTGCTGTTCGACCTGTCGGTGGCCGATAATATCCGGGTGGGACGGCCGACGGCGACGGATGCCGACATTCGGGCGGCGGCGCGGGCGGCGGCGGCGGAAGCCTTTATCGACGCGCTACCGGAAGGGTTCGCCACCCGTGTCGGCCCCGGCGGGCAGCGCCTGTCGGGTGGGCAGCGCCAGCGGGTGGCGCTGGCGCGCGCGCTGCTGCGCGATCCGCGCGTGCTGCTGCTGGATGAGGCGACGAGTGCCCTGGACAGCGAGAGCGAGGCGCTTGTGCAGGAGGCACTGGGCCAGTTGCGGCAGGGGCGGACGACCATCGTCGTTGCCCACCGGCTCTCGACCGTGCGGTCGGCCGATCTGGTCGTGGTGCTGGCCGACGGGCAAGGGGGGGAATGCGGAACCCATGCCGACTTGATGGCGGCCGACGGGCTGTATGCCCGCATGGTACGAACCCAGGCTTTCGGCCTCTGAATCGCAGGCCGGGGGGAGCCGGCCAGTCTTTTCGTCGTGTCTGCCGGGTGGGGCGGTTGATGGATCGGGGACTTCGTGCCATGGATTGACCGACCGGTTCGGTCATTCGACCGCGCTGACGCTATGAGCTGGAACGCAAGAGGAACCGTATGGCCGAGCAAGACGGCGCAGGGTCGGGCGACAAGCCGGAAGAAACGCGCAAAAAGAAACCCAACCCGCTGGTCCGTGTCGGCCTGATCCTTTTTGTCGTCGTCCTTGTGGTGGCGGCCGGGATCTACTGGTTCCTGACCCGCCACGACATTGAGACCGACGATGCGTTTACCGCCGGGCGTGCGGTGACCATCGCGCCGCATGTGCGCGGCTATGTGACGGAACTGCTGGTGAACGATAACCAGTTCGTCCATGCCGGGCAGGTGCTGGCGCGCATCGACGACCGCGACTATCGGGCGGCGCGCGACAATGCCGCGGCGACGTTGCAGATTGCCCAGGCCCAGGCGGAAGGGGCGCAGTTTGGACTCGCGGTCGCGCAGAAGGATTTTCCGGGCCGGTTGCTGATGGCGCAGGGCCAGTTGCAGGCCGCGCAGGCGCAGCAGTTCAAGGCCGAGACCGATTACCGCCGCCAGCATGCGGTGGCGCGGGCCGCCACCACGCAGCAGGATATCGACTACGCCACGGCGGCGCTCCAGGCTGCCAAGGCGCAGGTGACGCAGGCCGAAGGCAATCTGCGGATTGCCGAGCCGGTGCAGGCCAATATCTCGAACACCCAGACGCGGATCAGCCAGTATGACGCGCAGGTGGCGCAGGCCAAGGCGCAGTTGGTGCAGGCCGAACTGAACCTGGGATGGACGGAGATCCGTGCCCCGCATGATGGCTGGATTTCGCAGCGCAATATCGAGCGCGGCAGCTTTGTCAGCGAGGGGCAGTCGCTCTTCTCGGTCGTCGAGCCGGAAGTGTGGGTGGTCGCGAACTACAAGGAAACCCAGATGACCCATATGCGGCCGGGTCAGAAGGTGGACATCGCGGTGGATGCCTATCCGTTCCTGAACCTGAAGGGCCATGTGGATTCGATCCAGCTTGGCACCGGGGCGACCTTCAGCGCCTTCCCGCCCGAGAACGCGACGGGCAACTATGTGAAGATCGTGCAGCGCGTGCCGGTGAAGATCGTGATCGACCAGGGGTTGCAACCTGATCTGCCGCTGTCGCTGGGGCTGTCGGTCGTGCCGACGGTGCATACGGAATGAGCGATGGCCCGGCGGCCGGCGCGTCTGCCCCGGCGGAGAGGTCATGGAAGCCCAAGGCGAATCCATGGCTGATCGCGGTCGTCGTGACGGTGGCCGCGTTCATGGAAATCCTGGACACGACCATCGTCAACGTCTCGCTGCCGCATATCGCCGGCAGCCTGTCGTCGACCTATGACGATGCGACCTGGACCCTGACATCCTATCTGGTGGCCAACGGCATCGTGCTGACCATCTCGGGGTGGCTGGGAAAACTGCTGGGCCGAAAACGCTATTTCCTGATCTGTATCTTCATGTTCACCGTGTCGTCGTTTCTGTGCGGCATGGCGACGAGCCTGCCAGAACTGATTCTGTTCCGGCTGATGCAGGGGTTTTTCGGCGGCGGCCTGCAACCTAACCAGCAATCGATCATCCTCGATACCTTCCCGCCCGAAAAGCGGGCGGCGGCGTTCGGGCTGACGGCGATCGCCACCATCGTCGCGCCTGTGATCGGGCCGGCGCTGGGTGGGTGGATTACCGATAATTATTCCTGGCGCTGGATCTTCTTCATCAACGTGCCCGTGGGGCTGGCGGCGACCTTTGCCGTGTCGATGATCGTCGAGGACCCGCCATGGGCGGGCAAGCAGAAGGCGCCGCTGGATATCGTGGGGATCGGGCTGATCGCCATCGGGTTCGGGTGCCTGGAAGTCGCGGTCGATCGCGGCGAGGACGAGGACTGGTTCGGCTCGTCGATGATCCGGATCATGGCCGTGCTGGCGGTGCTGGGGATCGGCGGTGCGGTGGCGTGGCTGTTGCGGACCAAAAAGCCGGCGGTGGATCTGCGGGTTTTCAAGGACCGGAATTTTGCGACCGGCACGCTGCTGATCGGGGCGGTGGGCGCGCTGCTCTATGCCTCGGCGATCATCGTGCCGCAGTTCGCGCAGCAGGTGATGGGTTATAACGCCACGCTTTCGGGCCTGATTCTGTCACCAGGTGGCATTGCGGTCATCATCCTGATTCCGCTGGTCGGGCGGTCGATGAAGTATCTGAGCCTGCGGACGCTGATTGCGATGGGCTTCTTCTTCATGGGCGTGTCGTTGTTCTGGTCGGCGCATCTGGTTCCGTTGCTGGATTTCCGCCATCTGGTGCTGTTCCGCATGACCCAGACGGCCAGCCTGGCCTTTCTGTTCGTGCCGATTTCGACCATCACCTTCGCGACCCTGCCGCGCGAGTTGAATGGCGATGCCTCGGCGCTGTTCAGCATGGCGCGCAACGTGCTGGGGTCGATCGCGATTTCCGGCTCGACCGCCATGCTGACGGAGATCCGTCAGGCGCATCAGACGCAGATGGTGCATTGGATGACGCCGTTTCATCAGCCCTATAACGACTATCTGGCCAGGGTGAAGCAGGCAGCGAGCGGGCACGGGGTGGCGCAGGGGGCCTTGAATGCGGTCGCGCAGCATCGGCTGTTCGTCGAATTCACGCGGCAGATTTCGATCCTGGCCTATAATGAAGTGTTCATGATCCTGGGGATCGGGGCCTTCCTTGTCGTGCCGTTCTGCTTCCTGCTGTCGCCGATCAAGGGGGGCGGCAAGAAGCCGTCGGCCGGGCATTGAGCGGCAGGAAGCCGAGAGGGCGGGTGATCAGCGTCGTGTCGGCTGCGATCGTGCGGGATGGGGCGCTGCTGGTGGTGCGCAAGCGCGGCACCGACAGCTTCATGCTGCCGGGTGGCAAGGGCGAGCCGGGCGAGACCGAGGCCGAGACCCTGCAACGCGAACTGCGCGAGGAACTGGGTTGCGGGCTGCATCCTGACAGGCTGGCGCTGCTAGGCCATTTCGAGGCGCCGGCGGCCAACGAGCCGGGATGCGTGGTCCGGGCGGCGATCTATCGCGGCGACCTGGATGGCGTGCCGGTGATCGCGGCGGAAATCGCGGAGATGCTGTGGCTGGATGTGGAGGGGGAGGAGGAGCCGCCGATCCGGCTGGCCCCGCTGCTGAACCGGCATGTGCTGCCTGCTCTGCGCGACGTGGTGGCATAGCCCTTTCCGATCGACGAATGGGGATGCAAGGGCCGAGGCCCTTGCCGGGTTCGGGCAAAGCCCGACCTTTTCCGTGACGCCGGCCGGAGCCCTCATCCGCCCCCATATCGTATCGCCCCGGTAGCCGAATGCTGGTCGCCGTTTCATATCGCGCCTCAATCATGACATGCGCACCGGTTGCGCCCTGATCCTGCGTTGCGACTGGCACTGAAAACGATCCAGGCGGTTTCTGTCAGTAAAGTCGGGTGTGGCCGTGATCGTTGAGGCAGGGTGGCTTTGCATACAGCCTCGACGCGAATTGCCGTTTTCCGTTAGGAACCTAAAGCGGCTCACCGGACGATCGGGCAATCGCGCTGGTCCCGATGGATCGGCAGGGGAGACGCGCCGATGCAAGGTGCGTACGGCGCTTGCCGTCAGGGCCGGCTCCCATTTTTCGCATGCGCAGTTCTGTCTATTGTTTTTGAAGAACGGTGGCCGTCACGACCTGATGGGGAATGAAGCCAAGCGACCGATATAATGCGATGGCAGCTTTATTGTCGGAGTAAGTATGGAGGAAAGGCGTCTCGCCTCTATCCAGAATACGCTGGGCGACAATACGCATGAGAAATCCAGCGTATCCGCGTCCTCGATAGTGAGGGTGAGTGCATACACCGCTGACCTCCGTAAAATTTCCTGGCTTCATGCGTTCTCCAGCCATGGCGACCAGACGTCCCGCTTCGCGGATACCGACGAAACCGCCTAATTGCCATGTGTCTGCCAGGAAAGGACCGGGGACAGTGAGCATCGCGAGTTCTCGCATTTCAACGGTGTCGTCTGCCCCTAGATCAAAGAAAGAAAAATCGTGCTCACTATCAGATACATGCGATGCCACCATCTGTAGGCATTCGGCAGTTTTGACGACTTTCAGGCCAGGTGGGGTGGGAAAGCGTTCCTTTTCCACGAGCCAGATCTCTTCATCCGGAGAGAGCAATTTCCCAAATGCCCGAAGATCAATGTCTCCGGTTCCTGCGGAAGCGCCGAACGGGGTAATCGTTCTTTGGTAGCACAATGCATGATTATTACCGACAGAGAGTGCGCTTTGCCGGCCCGTGAGAGCATGCCAGACGGGGCGATTCAGAACATCTAACGGAGGTGAGGCGGGTGTGCGGGTTAGCAGATGCCGAACTGAAGTCAGTGCCTGCGCGAGCGTCTGCCGTTCAGTTTCATTCAACTGTAACAGGGAGGTCTTAATGACATCGTGCTGTCTTTGATCGACGTTTTCGAAAACGATACGTCCCTTGGCCGTCAGTTTCATGGGGCGTGAACGGCCATCTTCCGGTGATCGTTCGCGTGTTATCCATCCTTCATTCTCGAACCGACGTATCATGCGGCTCAGATACCCGCGATCCAGTGTCAGGACATCCTGCAGGACATTGGCCTGAACGGGTTCGCGGTTTGCGATTTCCAGCAGAAGACGGGCTTCCGTCAGCGTCATGTCGCTGCCCAGAAAGCGTGAATCGAGCGCCCCGACATATCGCATGTAAAAGCGGTTGAAATCACGAACCGCCGCTATCGCCTGTTCCATGTTCATCCATTCGGACAAAAGGTTGCCTGAAGCAACTATACGCCGGATCTAGAGATAATGCACGCGTTTTGAATGGAGAGAGTCCGCTTCATGGCGAACGAGCCCTGTTGCATGGTGTTGGGGCAGGAGGAGGTTCAGAGCGGCAAGCCGGCGGGGACCTGTCCTGAATGTCATGTGTTTGGTGTGATGCTGGAGAGGGAGACGCATCATGTCCCGGCGCAAGAGGCTGGTGGCGGGATTGCTTCCGCTGGTAGAAGCCTTCTGCTCGGTTGGGGGCTTGGTCCTGCACTCGTTCGCGGGTTCGGGTTCGTCTTTGATGGCGGCGTAAGCGGTCCCCGTTCTTCATCTCACCTGCGCGCCAGTTCCAACCGCAAGGACAGTCTCACCCGGACGCGCACGTTTCCGGTCGCGTGGACTGAAGCGGCGTGATTGGAATATGCTGGCGGCATGAGGATTGCTGTGATCGCCGATGTCCATGGGAACAGCCTGGCTCTGGATGCAGTGCTGCATGATATTGCCCAAGAAAATCCCGACCTGATCGTCAATCTGGGGGACCTGGTTTCCGGGCCGTTCGACCCGGCCCGCAGTGGGATATCCAAATGTCGCTTTCTGCCGTAACGGTGGCAGGTAATCACGAACGCCAATTGCTGACAGGTGGGGCGGGTGCCTCCGATGCCTATGCGCGGCCGCGCCTGTCGGAAGACCATTGGAAATGGCTGCGGTCGCTTCCCGCCACGGCGAGGTTGCTGGATGGGCGGGTGTTCGCCTGTCATGGCAGTCCTGCCGGAGGGGACCTGGAGTACTTCCTGGAAGATGTCTCGACGGGCCATGCGCGGCTCGATCGGCCTGAGGCTATTCGCCGTCGGCTGGTCGGGGCGGGTGATGCGAAACTCGTGTTGTGTGGGCATACCCATATCCCACGCGTCGTCACGATTGATGGTGTTGTTATCGTCAATCCTGGCAGTGTCGGGATGCCTGCCTATGACGACGATCGCCCGGTTGCGCATGTCATGGAGGCAGGTTGCCCGCATGCGCGATATGCCCTGGTCACTCCTTCGTCTTCGGGATGGCGCGTTGATCTGCGGGCCGTTCCTTACGATTTCGAGGCGGCTGCGCGACAAGCGGAGCAGGCTGGGCGGCCCGAAATCGCTTTTGGGGTGCGTACAGGTAGAATGCCGTGCTGAATGGTGTTGGAAGCAGGTGCTTTTTGCGCGACCTGGGGACGTGACAATACGACGTCTGTTATTCGGTTTTGCGATGCGCCGTTTAAGCATCTGGATGAAGGGGAGTGCTGCCGGTCTGTTCATTCTGGAAGCCGACAGGCAGATCAGGGGGGGAAGAGGAATGTCGGCTCTCGGAAGGGAGATTAGAAAAGCGGCCATTTGCGCCGTCGACATTTACGACAACTACGCGCTCTAAACTAGAACATTGGCGCTCACTGCATATTTCCCGAAGTAGGTTATTGAATCCGTCACTCATATGTGCCGAAATCGAAGCGTAAAACCCTCAATCTGCTACTCGTAATTGCGATATGCTCTAGATGATCTCATGCAATAATACAGAGAAGATGGCGAAGAAGCATACAGATACGACCACGAGCCCGAATGTATCATCAGGGACTAGGACAGTCGTTGCACGCAAACGAGCAGCAACCACCCGCTCCACCGGCGGGGCTGGCTTCGATTTTGAAGATCGTGTCGCTGCGTCGCTTCTACTTCGGATGGTATCAGGTGAGGCGCAGCCCGCCATCGAAGGGTCGGGCATCCATCTACAGACGCAGACCGAGCCTTTGGGCTGGAAGATTGACGACCTCCTCGTCACCACGTCGTCAGCCAGGACGCATCAACGGCTTGCTATCTCCTGCAAGAGCAATGTGCAGGTGACGAGGAACGGTTTTCAGCCGGAATTCGCGGGCCGCGTCCTGCAGCAGTGGCGTGAGGGAAGCACACCGTTCAATCGAGCGACCGATCACCTTGCCCTAGCTTCGCGCGGGCACAACGCCGACTTCGAGGCTACGTGGGCCGATATCAAAGGTTGGTGCGAGGGGCCTGATCCGGCGCTCGCCCTCAGCAGGATCAATGCGTCGCGCAAGCACCGGACGGTGTTCGATAGCTTGCGTAGTCCAGCAGGGTACGAAGCAGCCTCCGATGTGGAAACCGTCGAGATCATCCGCCGGCTTCACGTCCTGCCTTTCGATTTCCAGCTTGCGCAGTCGAATGACAATTCTCGGATGATTGCTCAATGCAGGCAACTCCTTGTTAGCCGTAGCCAGGTGGAGGCGGAGAACCTCTGGAAGGATATCATCGACGCAGCGCGAGACACGAGGTTGGGTTCGGGCACCCTGCCGTTTACCGTGGTGTGGGATCGGCTGAGGAAGAAATATGCTCTGCGAGCACATCCCGACTACGCGGCCTCGTGGGATACGCTTTCGACGCTCACCATCGACTACCGCGACAACATTCAAACCGAGCTGCCAGCAGGATATACCGTTGACCGTTCGCACCCTCGCGCCGAACTGGAAGAGCTCATCAAGTCCACCAGCGTGGCAGTCGTTCTCGGCGACTCGGGCGTTGGGAAGTCTGCTCTCGTCAAGGACACGCTCGACGACCGGTTTACGAACAGGAATCAGGTCTGGCTTGGGCCGGATGAACTGGCTGCAACTCTGAGCGCCGTAAAGCGTCTTAGTTTATCGCTCTCACACCCGCTCCCCGAAGTCCTGAACGCCACAAGCCATGCACGTAACGTGCTGGTGCTGGATTCCGCTGAGCGGTTCAGCGACACCGACTTGGTCGCCACGAAACGTCTGATCGAGCTGATAACCGCTCCTAGCGAAGGCGTGGAAGACGCAACATGGCGCATTGTCATTGTAAGTCAGCAGCAGAACTGGCGAACTATATCCCAGCGGCTTCTGGTTTCAACACCACCAAAAGTCGTTACCGTAAATGCGTTGAATGCGGAGCAGGTACGGGCCGCTCTTCTATCCAGCCTCACGCTTCGCTGGCTTGCTACCCACAATGAGACCGTTGTCGCGCTTACCAACCTTAAAACCCTCTCCTGGGTGATGACCGCTGGCGGCGCGATGGGGACCGATAGTGGCGCACTTGCTTCCCATACAGCGATTGCGGATCAACTATGGGATTTTTGGACGAACGGTCGACTTGATGTGCAGGGATTGATTATGCGCCTTGCCCGGCGCGAAGCCTCCTTCGAACGGAGCTTTGCGATCTCGGCGCTTGATCCTGCAGATGCGACCATTTTCCAGAACAGGCCGTCACAACTGCCACTGTTCATCCGCCGCAATCGGATCGAATTCGAGCACGATCTTGCGGCTGATTGGGCGCGATTCCAACATCTCAAGGAGATCGCGGACGATGTGCCAACATGGGCCGCATACGCAGTAAACCCCTTGTGGACCGGCGCTCTTCGCATGTTGGGGCAGTACCTTCTGCGAGAAAAAATCGGTGCCGAAACCGCTTGGGATCAAGCATTTCGCGCCGTCGAGGGAGGACAACCTCCCCTCGCCATGGACGTATTGCTCGATGCGATTTGCCTAGACCCGGAAGCTGAGCGCTTTCTGAACGAGCGCGCCGAATTCCTTTTCGCGAACCGCGGAAGATGGCTCGACAGTTTGCTCCGCCGCTTTCGGCATGTCGCATCCATGCCCAGCGTAGCGCCGACATTGTTAAACGCCGACACGTCGATGGGCCTTTACCTCGACGCCAATTTCCGCACGCTGGTCATTGGGCGATGGCCACCCATCGCGAACTTTCTGGCCAAGCACGAAGCGCGCGTCGCGGATTTGATGCTGCCTTCCGTGTCCGCTGTTTGCGAGACATGGCTCAACGGCGTTTCGTCCCTGATTGGTGATACCCCGACACCGTACCGCAAGGAATTTGCGCAGCTTGCGCTTCGGATTGCTCAGGTAGTTCAGGCGGATAAAATGCGCGGCACAATCTATAGCGGTCACGACGACCTAACCTTCTTTTCTTCTGCCTTGGCAGGCGCGCCTGACTTCCCGGAGAAGGTGGCGGCATGGGCTCTTGAAATGGTGGGCCGCCGGGAGCCATCGGATTTTGTTCGCGAACGCGTAGCGGAAGCCAACCGTAAAGAAGCCGAGAAGCGAGCTGAGCGGCTTGGGACTGATCTGACCTATCGGGCGGCGGAGCAAAAGCGCGGGCGGTCGTCGAGAGGTCCGATGATGATCTCGTCGACGTACGCCCTTCCTGCGTGGCCACTCGGACCTCAGCATCGACTTGACCGCGATTTCGTAAATATGGCGTTCAAATCGAATCCGCTCATGGCGCTAATGCATGCAAACCCTGCTGCAGCGGCTGAATTACTGATAGCCCTCCACATTGAGGACAACCCCGAAGAGAAATTTGGTTCTTCTACGCGTATCGAACCTGAGCTGGGTCTTTCTCATCAACGGGAAGCTTACCCGAGTGCTTTCTGGAAGAGTCCCTTCTTCTCCTTCCTCCAAATCGCACCTAAAGAGGCTGTGGGTGCGTTGATCGCGCTCGTCAACTTTGCGACCGAGCGATGGGCTGCTGATCAATCTGCCTCTTCGAGCACGGTGCCAAGCATCGACCTTCTCATTGGGGATGTAATCGTCAGCTACCCGGGGGATGGTGCGGTATTCTGCTGGGGGCAGACCAACTCATTTCGGAACGGTACACTGTTCTCTACCCTTGATGCGTTGGAGCGGTGGCTGACGATTCAACTGCAGTATGGGTATGACTGCTCGGAATATATCGAACGGCTGTTAGCTCAGGGCAAATCGACGGCTTTCCTCGGCGTCCTCACCAACGTCGCAAAATTCGAGCCGAAGCTTCTGGCCGGCCAATTAGCCCCCCTCCATGCGCATCCCGCGATCTTCATCTGGGATGAGGATAGGGTAAAGGAGATCGGGCAAAGCTTCGACGCATGGCACTGGGTTAAGCTCGGCGACAAGATCTTCGAGTTTGCGAAAGCATGGGTCTTTGCACCTCATCGTATGCGCACCTTACGCGGGGTGGCAGTCGACCTTCTCAAGACTGATCCGGTCGTAGCAGCCGCTCTGAAGCAATCATGCGCTGCCTGGGAATTCCCTAAAAATACGACACGCGCCACGGAAATCCGAACCCTTCAGGCAACACTTGACTACGACAACTACCGTCCCGGCAATACATCTAGCGAAAGCAACAGAGAACTGGCGTTCAAATGTCCCGACGAGCTTCAAAGGGAAATCGAAGAGAGGCATTCAGTGCAGGAGGATCGGGCCCGCGGCATCGTTATCCCCTATCAGTGCAAGGAGTGGCTGGGCAACGGGGCAGCGCTCAGCGATCAGAATGCGCAGGAGATCGCTGACTATCTCCAGGTGGTCGAGACGAACAACACGCTTGACGAAGAAGTCAAAACGTTGAACGCATTGGCACTTTCTTCGGCGCTCATCGGGTGTTGCTATCCATGGATTTCGGGACGCCCTGAAACCTTTGAGCGCGCCTGCGTCGCCGTGAAAGCGGCGGCGCTCTCGACACCGGACGACGCGGAAGGAATCCTCCGTTATCGAATCAGTGGATTTGAGCAAGACATCCCGCTCTGGGGCCATGCGGTCATGAAGCTCTGGATGCACGACGTACAGAACCGCGAAGTCTGGGAGCCTCTCGTCCTTAGGCTTTTATCGAGTGGCGATGCCCGCGCTGTCGGCATCGTCAGCGACGCTGCCTATCAAAATCGTGCAGTGTTGGGCGATGCGTGGTGGAGAGTCCTGCAACTAGGACTGTTCTGGTCTGCGCTCGTGATGCTGGCACCGTATCACGACGACAATGGGATCGCGCCTGCTGTTTGGAATCGGTGGCTCGCGAAGTTTCGGCGAATGAAGATCTTCGGCGTGAAGGCGAATGCCGACGCACTCGACCTTCACCGGATCATCAAGGGTTACGAGCGTCTAGAGGCTGACGGTTGGCAACGCGAGTTCGCGTCGGACAGACCGGGCTGGCATCGCCGCGACCCGGCCGACAGGACGTCTATCGGGCTTGAAACACGTTTCCTCAGTGTCCTCTTCCAATGGCTTCTCGGCCGTGAGCAACCGCTCGGAGCAGACACCGCAGCAACCGAATTGAGCCTTTGCCTAAAGCTTTGGGACGCTGAGGTCCGCAACATGAAGGCGCGGCAGAAAGAGGATGGTGAATATCCTCTGCCAAGCGACCTTGGCTACGATCTCGTCCGCAAATTCGCATCGATGATTGTCGTAGGACCAGCAGACCAGGCCCCCAAACTGTGGGAGGCGGTCTTCGCGCTTGGGAATGATGGCCATGCCGCCGTCGAGCAATTCATCAACGCATTCATGCTCCTGCCAGGCAAATGCGACGCCGTCAGGTTCTGCGCCGCATGGCGTGAGATGATCGTCTTTAGTCTCGCGCAAGGCTGGGAAAAGCGCAACCGCTGGTATTACGGCGAACGCTATTTGCGCAGCCTACTCGGTTTCGGGCACGCTGCACTGACGAAACTGGCGGACCGGGCTGCGGCAGTCCACGGCCTCAAGGACCTCTATAAACTGTGGGCCGAAGCACACCTGCGCCTCAAAGAGGATAACGTTGTGGGTTTTGCCTACTTTCTTGCGGGCGAATTCGCTGCGCCGATCCGTCTGGAAGGGATTCAGTGGCTCGCATCGGGCATAGCGAACGGAACCGTATCCACGCGGTTCTCTCGCGATCAAGCCGGCCCTGCATTGGTAGAGTTGTTAGACGCCGTGATAAACGAGAACAGTATCGAGTTACAGAGAAACCGGCCTGCTTTGGAGGCAGTGATCGCAATCGCAGCCGAGCTGGTCGCCAAGAATATCGACAATGCATTCGTGCTGCAGGAGCGTATTAAGCTTCTCAGGTAGGGCGGGAGGTTGCCGGCTTACACAGTCTGTTCTGCCCTAAACCTGTCGGATCGCTACGCTCCCCATTCGGCAGTTCAGCTTCGGATAAATCTTGTCCGCTATGCGGAGAAGCTCTTCGAAGAACGTACGTCCGAAATGAGGGCGGTTGCTGCCTGTCTGATCCAGCATCACAGATCAGACAAGCAGTTCAGGTTACTCAGCCGCTCATGCTGGGCATTATTGTGGGTTTCCGTGATACGCTTCTACGGGCCGAACCGGGGTTAATGTCGTGATTTCGATGAAGTAGCCACCCTTCGCTCGAAAGTAGAAAGACCACGCGCCATGTGCGTCGCGTGGTACCTGCACCTCCCAGCCGTCCCCGCTCAGGCGCTTATAGAGAGCATCGACGTCTTCGCGAGACTTTTGGATGAAACCAATGTGCAGAATGTCGAATCGCTTGGGATAATCGAAGCCTTCGAGTTTGTTGTCGAAATGGTTGACGATCAGTACCAGCCCGTCATTGTCCTGCATAATGGCCATCTTGGTTCCACGCACAACGAGAGTGCGCAGGCCGAAATATTGTTCGAACATTGCGCGATCAGCCTCAGTATCGTGGCTGTAGAGGTTGATGTGGTTCAGCTTCATGGCTGTGTCTTTCCGTTGGTGAGACGGACACGAGCCGGTCGCAACGCGGACAGCAACGACCGACCACGGACGAGGCCAATCCTCGTCGTGTCCGGCCATGGCCAAGAGCGGGTTTATTCGCTCAAGCGTGACTGTCTCCGGAGAGACCACAGGTTGTCACCGTACCTGCATCGCTGTCTTTTTAGGCAAAATCGACTTTGCTGACGCCAGCAGCAGCGGTCAAGCGGCATCTTCAGCCATGTCCGCTTCGTAGAAGCTTATTGAATGACGAAAACGGCCAATAAGAGGGCGTAAAGAGCAGCTCTGCTGCCGCCTGCGGCGCCCAACACCACTGGCCGACCTGCATTGCACATTACCAGGTGATTAGCGGTGCCTTGTACACCCCAGCTATCGTCCGTGAACTGCTCCACGACGAAATTGGCGACCGTCGGCGCGCGCGATCGTTCTTCCATGTTCGCTCGGCAGGTCGGTCAAGGCCTGGATTGCTCCGTGCACCGGCTCGTCGTTGAGCACCGTCAGCCTGCCGACCGCGCCGATGCCGAGTGCCCAGCGTGGCCCGAACGTGTTGGCAACCCAATGGATGATCGGTGCGTCGATCGGCGTGCCACCGAGCGCCATGCCCAGGCCCACGCCCACGCGCAGCGCCATTACGCGCCCGCGCATTTCGGGCGCTGTTTCAAGCTGTTCGTTGTATTGGTGTGGGGCAGTGTGGCTATGCCGATCATGACCAGGGCCGCCGCAAAGACCCAGTAGGTGGGTCAATGGCCGGCTCTCGCGCAGCCGGTGCCGAAGATGCCCGCGCCGGTCAGCAGCAGGTCGAAGCGGGACTCCTTTCGGCCTGAACCGAGGAATGCTTCTGGTATCGTGCCGATCAGGAAGAACATGATCAGGATCGCCCGTAGGTCGCCGCGACCCACGCATAGTGGAAACCCTCGGAGAAACCACCTTTTTTCAGGTATGCGCGGATGGTTGGTCGCAGATCGCCGGCCCGTAGCGCCATTGATCAGGAAAGCCCAGCCCCTGCCGATTGCCGCGATCACGGTCCTCGTCATGGGGGCGGATCATGCGCGCGGCATTGAAGGAGGTGGAGTTGAGCGATATCGCATTGTCCAGGTCCGCGTTTCCCACGCGTTCGGCCGCGAATGTCTGGCGGACGGGGGGGGCGAATGCGGCGGCTATGCGGGGCGGATGCGCCGGGGTCAGGGCCGGGGGTGTGCGTAGGGCGCGAAATCTTGTGCCAGGGTCTGGTAGATGGGGCGCTTGAAGCCGACATTGCGGTCGGGCAGCGTGGCGAGGTCGATCCATTGCCAGGCGTCGAATTCCGCCGGCTGGTGGGCATCTAGCCGGATGTCGGCGTCGGTGCCGGTGAAGCGCAGGGCGAACCATTTCTGGGTCTGGCCGCGATAGCGGCCGCCGAGGACCTTGCCGAGCAGGGCGGGGGGCAGGTCGTAGGTCAGCCATTGCGGGTGGACGGCGAGGATGTCGGCGCGGTTGGTGCCGATTTCCTCGTGCAGTTCGCGCAGGACCGCCTGTTCGGGGTCCTCGCCCGCGTCGATGCCGCCTTGCGGGCATTGCCAGACGCCTTCGGACAGCGGGCCGCCGGCGCCGGGCTGGTCGGTACGCCGGCCGATCAGGATCTGGCCCCGGTCGTTGAATAGCATTGCCCCGACATTGCGGCGGTAGGGCAGGGACGCCGCGTCAGTCATGACGCGGCGGGTTGGCCGGCGTGGCGGCCGCCGTGTGCTGGCCGGTGGCCATGGCGCGCACGATCTTCAGCCCCTGCTGCAACTGGAAGTCGGTCGTGGGCTTGGTCATGTCGAAGGCCGGCCAGTTGGCCGGCGGTTCGTTGGGGATGGACGAGACGATCGGCGGCATGTCGACGCGCGCCGGCGGCTTGGCGGTGTTGCCGCCCTGGTTCTTGATGATGTGGCTGAGGTCGGCTTCGCGGATGCTGTAGCCGGGGTCCTCGCGCGTTTCGCGCACCGTCACGTCGGGGACGATGCCCAGGCCCTGGATGGAGCGGCCGGACGGCGTGTAGTAGCGCGCCGTGGTCAGGCGCAGCGCGCCGTCGCCGGGGATCGGCAGGATGGTCTGCACCGAGCCCTTGCCGAAGGATTTCTCGCCGACCAGGACGGCGCGCTGATGATCCTGCAGAGCGCCGGCGACGATTTCGCTGGCCGAGGCCGAGCCGCCATTGATGAGCACCACCATCGGCAGGCCGTCGGTGATGTCGGTGCCGTGGGCGTCCCAGCGCTGGCTCTCCTGCGCATGGCGGGCGCGGGTGGAGACGATTTCGCCATTGCGGATGAAATCGGCACTGACGCCGATCGCCTGGTTCAGCAGGCCGCCCGGATCGGACCGCAGGTCCAGCACCAGGCCGGTCAGGTGGCCATGGGCATCGGCCTTCAGCTTGCGATAGGCGGCTTCCAGCCCCGGCGTGGTTTCCTCGTTGAACTCGGACACCCGGATATAGCCCGTCGAATCATAGAGGGCCGACTTGATCACCTGGATGTGGATGACCGCCCGCGTCATCGTCACGATGATCGGCTTGGGTGTCTTCTCGCGGATCAGGGTCAGGGTGATCTTGGTATCCGGCTTGCCGCGCATGCGCTGCACGGCTTCGTCCAGCGGCAGGCCGTCGATGTTCTTGCCGTCGATGGCGACGATATAGTCGCCGGTCTTGATGCCGGCCTTGGCGGCGGGCGTGTCGTCGATCGGCGAGACGACGCGGATGTGGCTGTCATCGGCCTGGACTTCCAGCCCCAGCCCGCCGAACTCGCCCTTCGTGCGGGTTTGCAGGTCGGCGTACTGTTTTTCGGTCATGTAGGAGCTGTGCGGGTCGAGGCCGCTCAGCATGCCATTCAGCGCGTTGATGATCAGTTCGCGGTTGGAGACCTGATCGACGTAATTCGCCTTCACCTGTTCCAGCACATGGCCGAACAGCGACAGGAGGCGGAAATTCTCGGCCGGAGAATCCGAATCGCCGTCCTTGGCCAGGCTGGCGGCGAGGGCGTTGGAGGTCAGGCTGTTTCCCCCGGAGAGGGAGAGGTGGGCGATCTGTGGCCCCGCCGCGATGCCCGCCAGAAAGGCGCAGCCAAGCAGCAGGCCGGTGCGGAACGTCATACCGTGCGTCTCCTGAGTGAAACCGCCCCTGCCGTGGACGGGTGGAGCCCGTGCCGTCGGGAAACGGCCCGGACCATCGTCATTCGGACGATCTTATACCGAACTCGTGCCGGGCGGAAACCGCCGAGAGAGAAGGACTACAGAAACGGAGCGGGATCGACCGCCCCGCCGCCGTGCCGCAACTGCACGAACAGGGTCGGCCGCGCGCCCTGGCCCGACCAGTCGGGCATGCGGCCCAGCGGGGCGCCGTGGGCGAGCGCCTGGCCGGTCGAGACGGCGAGTGCGCCCAGCCCCGCCAGCACGAAACGGTAATGGCGCCCGCAATTGAGGATGACCATCTGGCCGTAGGAGCGGAAGGCGCCGGCGAAATCGATCTGCCCGGCGCAGGGCGCGCGCACCGTGGCGGCCGAAGGGGGGGCGTAGGTGATGCCGGATGCCGGCCCGGCCTCGGTCGTGGCGCCCCAGGCGGTGACGATGGTGCCCGGCACGGGGGCCCCGCGCCCGGCCGGCGTGCCCGGTGGCGGCGTGGCGAGGCCGGGGCCCGGCCCCTGGGCGATGGCGGCGGCCCGGGCACGGGCGGCCGCGGCCTCGTCGGCGCGATGGGCGCGGATGGCGGCCTGGGCGGCCTGTTCCAACTGGTCCTCGGCTGCTTTTTCCAGGGCTTCGATCCGGTTGACGGCGTCTTGCAGGCTGCTGGCCCTGCGCGTTGCGTCCTCGACCCGGCGGGCGGCCTGGGTGGCGGCGCTGTTCGAGCGCTGCTGGGCCTGGCGTGCGGCCTCGGCGGCGCGGGCGACGCTGTCGCGCTGGGCGGCCTGCTTCTGCTGGAGTGCGGCCAGTTGCGTGCCCTTGGCTGCCAGGTCGGAATCCAGTTTTGCCAGGATGGCGCGGCGGGCACGGATGGCGTTGGCCCGCTGTTCGAGCTGCGCCGACAGGCCCTGGATGACCAGCAGGCCCGCGATGGCGCGGTCGGGCGGGACCGGTGCGGCCAGCAGCGTATCGGCGGGATAGCGCGCCAGCCGTGCCGCGAGCGGCAGCATGGGGGTGACCGCCGCCGAGTCGCGGTCCAGCTCCGCACGGAGCCGGGTCTGTTCGGCCCGCAGGGTGGCCACGCGGTCGCTCAGGTCGGCGGTCTGCTGTTCGGTCTGCTGCAATTGCGTGGTGGCATCGACCGTTGCCTCCGACAGGGCGGCGGCTTTGGCGGCGTCCTGGCGGGCCTGGGCGCGGGCGGCGTCGCGGGCGGCGGTGCGGGCTGCCAGGTCGCGGGCCTGAAGCTGCTGGCGGGCAATCAGCGCCTGCTGGGCGGCATGGGCCTGCGCCACCGCGCGGCGCGCAGCAGCGGCGGCGTGATCGGCAGCCGCGCTCTGGCTGGCGTGCGGTGCGGCGTGGTGGTGTGGGCTGGTGTGGGACGTATGAGACGGGGCTGCATCGGACGGGGCCGGAATAGCCAGCCCGGCGAGCAGTCCGGTGGCCAGGAGCGGCGTAAACGCGCGTAGGATCGCTGCCGGCGCGCGTTTACAAACGGACATCTCAGAAGCCGTGCTTCGGCACCAGCAGCGATGTTCCCGTCATCGCATCCGGTTGCGGCAGGCCCATCAGGGCCAGCAGGGTGGGGGCGAGGTCGGACAGGCGGCCGTCATGCAGGGTGACTTCCCGCGCCCCGGACAGCACCACGGGGACCACGTTGAGGGTGTGGGCCGTGTGCGGGCCGCCGGTCTCTGGGTCGAACATCGTCTCGGCATTGCCGTGATCGGCGGTGACCAGGATGGCGCCGCGCTGGCGGTGGATGGCCTCGACCAGTTGCTTGAGGCCCCGGTCCACGGCCTCGATCGCCTTGACCGCCGCGCTGAAGACGCCGGTGTGCCCGACCATGTCCGGATTGGCGTAGTTGAGGATGATCAGGTCGTAGGTGCCGCTGTTGATGGCCTGGACGGCCTTTTCGGTGAGTTCGGGCGCGGACATTTCCGGCTGGAGGTCGTAGGTCGCGACCTTGGGCGAGGGGACCATGATCCGGTCTTCGCCCGGCAGTTCGCCTTCCTTGCCGCCATTGAGGAAGTAGGTGACGTGGGGATATTTCTCGGTTTCGGCCATGCGCAACTGGCGCTTGCCGGCCCTGGAGACCACGTCGCCCAGCAGGTCGTCGAGCGATTGCGGGGGGAACAGCACGCCGATCAGGGCCGCGAGGCGATCGCTGTAGCGCGTCATGCCGACGGCGGCCGAGACCTGGACCACGCGCGAGCGGGAGAAACCCTGGAAATCCTTCTCCAGCACGGCATCCAGCAACTGGCGGATGCGGTCGGCGCGGAAATTGAAGGACAGGACGGCGTCGCCATCCTTCATGCCGCCATAGGCGCCGAGGACGGTCGGCGGCAGGAACTCGTCGGTCGTGCCGGCCTTGTAGGCGGCGTCGAGCACCGCCAGCGGGTCTTCGCCGTGCGGGCCCTCGGCCGAGACGATGGCGTCGTACGCCTTTTCGACCCGCTCCCAGCGGCGGTCGCGGTCCATGGCGAAATAGCGGCCCGAGATGGTGGCGATGGTGACGGTGGTCGGGAGGTCGTTGAGCAGGCGGGTGACGTAGTCGCGGCCCGAATGCGGGGGCGTATCGCGGCCGTCGGTAAAGATGTGGAAGGCGACCGGCACGCCGTTACTGGCGAGGATCCTGGCGAGTGCCACGGCGTGGTCCTGATGGGAATGCACGCCGCCGGCCGAGACCAGGCCCATCAGGTGGCAGGTGCCGCCGGTTTTTTTTACCGCCGCGATCAGGTCGGTCAGGGTCGGGTTGGTTGCCAGGCTGCCGTCACGGATGGCGGCGAAGATGCGCGGCAGTTCCTGCATGACGACGCGGCCGGCACCGATATTGAGGTGGCCGACCTCGGAATTGCCCATCTGCCCTTCCGGAAGGCCGACATCCTCGCCACATGTTTTGAGGAAGGCGCGGGGGCCTTCCTGCCACAGGCGGTCGAAAGTGGGGGTATGGGCCGCGCGCACGGCGTTGTCGGCCACGTCCTCGCGCCAGCCGAAGCCGTCGAGGATGACGAGCATGACGGGACGGCGGGGATGAAGCTGGGTCTGGTCGGCCATGGGTATTCTCTCCCGTTATTTTGTCGCCCATGATGGCACCGATTGCCGGGATTGCGAATGCCCGGGACGGGGTTCCGGCGAGATCGGTGCCCTTGGATGGAGGAAGCGTGATGACACCGAACGAAGCGAACCCGACGGATGGCCCGGCCTGCGGCAGTGGCTGCGGCCCGCTGACGCCGGAGCAGATGCGCGTGATGCGCGACCATGGCACCGAGCGCCCCGGATCGAGCCCGCTGAACCATGAAAAGCGGGCTGGGCTTTATCGTTGCGCGGCCTGCGGCACGCCGCTGTTCCGCTCCGAGGCCAAATATGACAGCGGCAGCGGCTGGCCCTCCTATTACGACGTGCTGCCGCATGCGGTGGAGAGCCATACCGATACCAGCCACGGGATGGTCAGAACCGAAATCCATTGCGCGTCCTGCCAGGGGCATCTGGGGCATCTTTTCCCCGATGGGCCGCGGCCGACCGGGCTGCGCTACTGCATCAACGGGCTGGCGTTGAATTTTGTGCCCGATGCCGCCTGAGAGGGCGGGTAGCCCTTTCGGTTGCGCCACGATCTGCCGTAAAAGGGCAGAATGAGCGAGAATGTGATTACCCCCCCTTCCGCGCCCGTGGTGGTGCTGGATCATCCTCTGGTTCAGCACAAGCTGACCCGGCTGCGCCAGGCGAGCACGTCGACCGCCGGTTTCCGCCGCCTGACGCGCGAGATCAGCCTGCTGATGGCCTATGAGGCCACGCGGGACCTGCCACTGGAGACAGTGGAGATCGAGACGCCGCTGGAGCACATGGAAGGGCGCCTGCTCTCGGGCAAGAAGCTCTGCCTGGTGTCGATCCTGCGGGCGGGTAACGGCATTCTGGACGGGATGCTCGATCTGCTGCCGGCCGCCCGGGTGGGGCATATCGGCCTGTTCCGCGACCCGGAATCGCTGGAGCCGGTCGAATATTACATGAAGCTGCCCGAGGATATCGACGTGCGGGTCTGCATCGTCGTCGATCCGATGCTGGCGACGGGACACAGTGCCGCTGCGGCGATCGACCGGCTGAAGACCGCGGGGGCGCGGCAGCTTGTCTTCGTCTGCCTGCTGGCGGCGCCCGAAGGGGTGGCGTTTCTCTCGGCGGCGCATCCCGACGTGAAGATCATTACCTGCTCCATCGACCGCGAACTGGACGAGCACGGCTATATCCGGCCCGGTCTGGGCGATGCCGGGGACCGGTTGTTCGGCACCAAGTAGCCGGCCGGAACCCGGGCCGGCGGGAGCCGTTGTTCCTCTGTCGGAGGCTGTTGGAACAGCCTCTCGGGACAGGGAGGAACATCATGTCCGGACATGTCTACAAGGTGGTTGAACTGGTGGGTTCGTCGCCCGACACGATCGAAGCCGCGATCGGCAGTGCGCTGTCGCGTGCGTCCGACAGTGTTCATGCGATCCGCTGGTTCGAGGTGGTGAATACGCGCGGCCACGTCGTCAATGGCCAGGTCGGCCATTATCAGGTGACGCTGAAGGTCGGCTTCACCATCGACGAGACCTGAGCCGCCCGATCGCGGATCGGGCGGAGCGTCAGTCCAGGCCGTAGACGCCGTCCAGTGGCCAGTTCCAGTGATAGAGGCTGAAATCGTCCATGCGTTCGCCGGAGGCAACGCGGATGCGGTTGTGCGTATCGCGTAGCGGGCCGACGAAGGGGGACCAGCCGGCCATGATCCGGTCACGCGCGGCATCGGCCTGTTGCCGCACGGCCTCGGGCACCCGCGCGCCCCATGCATCGCGATCGACACCGGCCCCGAGCGGCAGCAATCGAGCGGTCGGAGTCCAGCTTCCATCCAGGCGGGCGCGTACCTGATCGACGTAATAATTCCGGAAATCATAGACGACGGAGCTGAGATAGGCGTCGGGGCCGCTCGCGCGCTGGTCGGTGCTGGACATGACGCCCCACAGGCCGCGCTGCTGGGCGAGACGCAGATAGCTGGGCTCGTCCATGATGCCGGCCAGGACGTCGCATCCATTGTCGGCCAGGGCGGCGGCCGCGCCAAGCGCGCCCTGCGGGTCGAACCACGCGTTGATGGACACGACATGCATGGTCGTGTCGGGACGGACAGAGCGTGCGCCCAGCAGCAGCGCGTTGGCGCTGCCATAGACGCTGGGCAGCGGGAAGGACGCGATGAAGCCGAGGCGGCCGGTGCGCGTCAGCCGGCCGGCGGCGATGCCGATGACGTAGGACGCATACCAGTGCGCGATATAGTACCAGCCGATATTATGGGCCAGGCGGTTACTGTCGCATTGTACGAAGGCGACCTCCGGCGCGCGTTCGGCGACTTCGGTGAGGAAATCGCCGTAATCGGCGCCGGCCAGGACCATGTTCGCGCCCTCGGCCACGAACTGGCGGAGGATGCGTTCGGCGTCGGCCGAAAAGGGGACATTTTCCACCCAGACGGTGCGCAGGCGCGGAAAGGCGGCATGGACGGCCTGGACCGCGCGATTATGCAGCGAACTCCAGCCGCCATCGGTGACCGGGCTGATATGCGCGATGGCGAGGAGGGCATCTTCCTCGCGGATCGGGGGGAGGGGTGGTGTGGACCATTGGGCGGTCAGCCTGGCCAGGACCGGGTCGTCGGGCGGGAGGTCGCGGCTGATGGCGCGGCTGGGCGGCAGGGCCGTGGCGACCGAGGCGGCGGTGGCCATGTGCAGGAGACCCCGGCGTGTGGTCATGCGGGGTCCGGGCAGCCGGATGCGGGTCATCCGGGGGAATCGAGGAAGGGCAGCAGGATGTCGAGCAGCGCATCCGGGGCGACGACATGGGGAGCGTGGCCGGTGTCGATGGTGCGGATGGTCGCGCCGGGGAGCCGGTCGCACATGAGGCGCTGCAACGGCAGGGTGACGGACCTGTCGCGAAGGGCCTGGACGTAGAGGCGCGGGATGGTGCCGAAACGCTCCGGCGTCAGATGCGCGGTCAGGGCGCGGCCGCGTTCGCCCTGTGGCGTGAGGCGGCGGGAAGCCGCCACCGCGAGGGCCGGGGGGTAGTCCTGGAGGAAGAAGGCGATGGCGGCTTCCGGCGGGACGACGGAAATTTCGCCCGGTATCGGCCAGTCGAGCCATGGGGTGACGCCGGAGGCGGTCGGGTCGGTGGGCAGCAGGTGGTTGACCATGTCCGCGAAGCCGGTTTCCGACGGCAGCATCATGCCGGCGATATAGACCAGCCGGCGCGTCAGGCCGGGGTGCCGTTCGGCCAGGGCCGAGGCGACGACCCCGCCGCCGGAATGGGCGACGATGCTGAACGGGCGCCCGATGTCGGCGACGATCCGGTCGAGATGGTCCAGATAGGCCGGCAGGGAAGCGGTGGCGGGCGGCGCGCCGTCGGCACCGTTGCCGGGGAGATCGACGGCGATGGCCGGGCGCTGATCGCCGCGCCGGGCGAGTGCCGCGCGGAAGCCGTCCCAGACCCATGCGCCCTGCCAGGCGCCGTGGATGAGCAGGAGCGGTGCGGCACCGGTTTCGGTATCAGCCATAGGTGCGGCGATACATGGCGCGCAGGTGGTCCTGCACGGTGACGGGCGGGTAGCGCGGGGTTTCGCCCGGTTCCAGGGAGCCGGGCAGGCAGGAGACCGTGTAGTCGGCGTTGCCGGTGTAGAAGAAGGGCACGGAATAGCGGTCGCCGCCTGATGTGTTGACGACGCGGTGCAGCGTGGAGCGGTAGCGGTCGTTGGTCCAGCGCGCGATCATGTCGCCCAGATTGACGACGAAGCTGCCGGGGATGGGGGTGGCGTGAATCCAGCAATCATCCGGCCCGCGTACTTGCAGGCCGCCGCTCTGGTCCTGGAGCAGGAGGGTGAGGCCGCCGAAATCGGTGTGGGCACCGCAGCCTTTCTCGCCGGGCTGCGGGTTGGCGGGCTGGGGCGGGTAGTGCAGCAGCCGCAGGGTGATCTGGGGATCACGGCAATAGGTGCTGAAAAAATCTTCCGCCAGTCCGAGGGACAGGGCCAGGCCCTGCATCAGCCGCTCCGCGATGACGGTCAGGGCGGCGGAATAGGCCATCATCGTCGGACGGAAGCCGGGCACGGCCATGGGCCACTGGTTGGGGCCCTGGTTGAAGCGCAGACCGCCCGATTCCGGCTGCTCCGTGCCGATATAGAAGCCTTCCTTGAGGTCGGGCGGGGTGCCGGCTTCGAGTGTCTGGTTGCGGAGCGGCTCGTATCCGCGATTGCAGGAGGACAGGGATTTGTCGAGGCGGATCTTGTCTTCCGCCGGCAGGGCGAAGAAATGCCGGCTTTCCGCCAGTACGGCGTCGATCAGGCCCTGTGGTACGCCGTGATCGACGCAGTAGAAGAAACCGGTCTGCGTGCAGGCGGCGCGCAGGGCGTCGCCGACGGCCTGGCGTTCTGCCGGGTCGGCCGCGCAGAGGCCGGCAATCGAGATGACCGGCAGGGAATCGGCGCCGACCTGTCGGGCGTCCAGCTTTGTCGGATTGTCCATGCGCCCCCACGCCCGGTTCGATCGTTTCGGGACGATATCGGTGCGCGGGGGAGATGACAAGGAGGCGGGGCGTCAGACCCGGCGGACGATGTAGGTCTTGGCCAGTTCGTCCATGATCTGCTGGGCGTGCAGCGGGTCGCGCGCCTCGATCATCACTTCCAGTTCGGCGGCCTGGACGCTGGCGGCGGTGAACAGGCGCTGGTGCGAGACCTCGATGATGTTGCCGCCGGCATCGCCGATCTTGCGCGAGATATCGGCCAGCACGCCCGGTCGGTCGGGGATGTCCATCTTGAGGCACAGCAGGCGGCCGTCGCGCAGCAGGGTGCGCAGCAGGGTGTTGGCCAGGATGCGGCTGTCGATATTGCCGCCGGTGACGGGCAGGGCGACGCGCTTGCCACGGAACAGTTCCGGGTAGGTCAGCACCGCCGCCAGAGCTGCGGCGCCCGCGCCTTCGCTGACCTGCTTGGCGCCCTCGGCCATCAGGGTGATGGCATCTTCGACCGCGCGTTCCGGCACCACCAGCACGCGCGAGACGTGATCGCGGATGACCGAAAGCGGCTGGCGGCCGATGCGCAGGACCGCGATGCCCTCGGCGATCGTGGCGCCGCCGGGGGGCATGAGTTCGTCGCCGGGGAAATCGGAGAGGGAGGAATAGGCTTCGACCTGTACGCCGACGATGTCCATCTCCGGCCGCAGGGCGGCGCCGGCCACGGCGCAGCCCGAGAGCAGGCCGCCGCCGCCGATAGGGCCGACGAAGACATCCAGCGGGCCGGCATCTTCGAGCAGTTCGAGCGCGAAGGTGCCCTGGCCGGCCATGACCGCCGGGTCGTCGTACGGGTGGACGAAGACCCGGCCTTCCGCCGCGCACAGCGCGTCGGCATGGGCGGTGGCTTCGGCGAAATTGTCGCCGTGCAGCACCACGCGCGCGCCCCACGCGGCGGTGCGCGTGACCTTGGCGGCGGGGGTGAAGCGCGGCATGACGATGACCGCGTCGATGCCCAGCAGCGCGGCATGGCGGGCGACGCCCTGCGCGTGGTTGCCGGCCGAGACGGTGATGACACCGCGGCTGCGTTCCTCGGGCGTCAGCAGCGCCAGCTTGTTGGCGGCGCCGCGCTCCTTGAACGAGCCCACGGCCTGGAGATTGTCCAGCTTGAGCACGATCTCCGCGCCGGTCGCCTTCGACAGGGCGTGCGAGGGAACCGTGGGGGTGCGCAGCACGCGCCCCTCGATCCGGGCGGCGGCCGCCCGGACGTCATCGAGCGTGATCATGGCCGGCTGCCTCAGCCGTAGGTGACGGCCAGGATTTCGTAGGTCCGGTCGCCGCCGGGGGCGGGGACCGAGACGGTATCGCCGATCTTCTTGCCGATGAGCGACTTGGCCAGCGGCGAGGAAACGGACAGCAGGCCCTGCTTGATGTCGGCCTCGTGCACGCCGACGATCTGGTAGGTGGCTTCCTTGTCGGTCTCTTCGTCCACCAGGCTGACCTGGGCGCCGAATTTCACCTGGTCGCCCGACAGGGTGGACGGGTCGATCACCTCGGCCGAGGAGACGATCTCTTCCAGTTCGATGATCCGGCCTTCGATGAAGGACTGACGGTCCCGGGCCGCATGGTACTCGGCATTTTCCGACAGGTCGCCGTGGCTGCGGGCCTCGGCGATCGCGCGGATCACGGCCGGGCGTTCTTCACTCTTGAGTTTGCGAAGTTCATCTTCCAGCCGTTGCAGGCCCTTGCCTGTCATCGGAAATTTCTGCAAGGCGCGTCCCCAGGGTGAAGGTCGGTCAGATGGCCGACATGGCAGATTGCAACAAGAGCATCCCACAAGACCGACAGCGCCGGAAACGGGGCCGGCGGTGCCTGCCCTGTTCCCGGCGTGTGGGTGGTACGCTCAGAACGATCCGTTAAAGTAGGATTGAAGCGGCGCGACTTCAAGCGGTCCTTCCCGCATCGCCGCGATCGCGTGGGTTGCGGCGCGTGCGCCGGCGATCGTGGTGAAGTGGGGAATGCCCGAGATGAGGGCCGAGCGGCGGATGTCGAAACTGTCCGCGACCGACTGTGCGCCGTGGGCGGTGTTGATGATCATCTGCACCTCGCCCGAGCGGATGGCGTCCACGCAGTTCGGCCGCCCTTCCAGCACCTTGTTCACCACCTGGACGGCGATGCCGGCGTCGCGCAGGTGCTGCGCGGTGCCGCGCGTGGCCAGGATGGTGAAGCCCATGTCGACCAGGCGGCGGGCCAGCGCCGGCACCGCCGGCTTGTCGCTGCCGCGCACCGACAGGAACACCGTGCCCGACAGGGGCAGGCGCACGCCGGCAGCGAGCTGCGACTTGGCGAAGGCGCGCTCGAACGACGCATCCAGGCCCATGACTTCGCCCGTCGAGCGCATTTCCGGGCCCAGGATTGTGTCCACGTTGGGGAAGCGGTTGAACGGGAAGACGGCTTCCTTGACCGCGACATGCGGGGCCACCGCGCGGTCGTCGAGGCGGAATTCCGCCAGTTTCGCGCCGGCCATCACCCGCGCGCCGATCTTGGCCACCGGCACGCCGGTCGCCTTGGCGACGAAGGGCACGGTGCGCGAGGCGCGGGGATTGACCTCCAGGACGAAGATCTCCTGGTCCTTGATCGCGTACTGGACGTTCATCAGCCCGACGATGCCCAGTTCGCGGGCCATGGCCTCGGTCTGCGCCTTCAGTTCGGTGACGATGGCCGGGGACAGCGTGTAGGGCGGCAGGGAGCAGGCGCTGTCGCCGGAATGGATGCCGGCTTCCTCGATATGCTCCATGACGCCGGCGACGTAGACTTCCTGCCCGTCGGCGATGCAGTCGACATCGGCTTCGATCGCGTCGTTCAGATAGCGGTCGATCAGCACCGGGCCGGAGGCGATGTCCTGGCCGGCCAGTTGCAGGGCCACGCGCATGTAACGCTGGAGGCTGGCGCGGTCATGGACGATTTCCATCGCGCGGCCGCCCAGAACGTAGGACGGGCGGATGACCACCGGGTAGCCGATGCGGTCGGCCACGTCCTCGGCCTCGGCCGGGGTGCGGGCGATGCCGTTGGCGGGCTGGCGCAGGCCCAGACGCTGGAGCATGGACTGGAACCGCTCGCGGTCCTCGGCGCGGTCGATCGCGTCGGCGGGCGTGCCCAGCAGGGGGATGCCGGCGGCTTCCAGCGCGTGGGACAGTTTCAGCGGCGTCTGGCCGCCATACTGCACGATGCAGCCCAGCACGGTGCCGCTTTCCTGCTCGCGGCGGATCAGGGCGATCACGTCCTCGGCGGTCAGGGGTTCGAAATACAGCCGGTCCGAGGTGTCGTAGTCGGTCGAGACCGTCTCGGGGTTGCAATTGACCATGATGGTCTCGAACCCGGCCTCGCGCAGCGCATAGGCGGCGTGGACGCAGCAATAATCGAATTCGATACCCTGGCCGATGCGGTTGGGGCCGCCGCCGAGGATGACCACCTTCTGCCGGTCGGTGGGGCGGCTTTCGCATTCCGGCGTGCCGAACCCGCCCTCGTAGGTCGAATACATATAGGGCGTGTCGGAGGCGAATTCGCCGGCGCAGGTGTCGATGCGCTTGTAGACCGGCGTGACCGCCAGGCGGGTGCGCAGGGTGGCGATTTCGGCCGCCGAGGTGCCCGAGAGGCGGGCGAGTTGGACGTCGGAGAAGCCCATGGCCTTGAGGCGGCGCATGTCCTGGGCGTCGCGCGGCAGGCCGTCGCGGATGACCGTGTGCTCGGCCGCTACGATCTTGGCCAGTTCGCGCAGGAACCAGGGCTCGAACTTGCAGGCGGCGTGGATGTCTTCGATGCTCAGGCCGGCGCGCAGGGCCTGGGCGGCCATGAGAATCCGTTCCGGCCTGGGCTGGGAGAGAGCGGCGCGGAAGGCGTCGGTGCCGCCGTCGCCGGGGGCCTCCACCGGGTCCAGCCCGGCGAGGCCGGTTTCCATCGAGCGCAGGCCCTTTTGCAACGCCTCGGGGAAGGAGCGGCCGATGGCCATCGCCTCGCCCACCGACTTCATGCTCGTGGAGAGCAGGGCCGGGGTGCCGGGGAATTTCTCGAAGGTGAAGCGCGGGATCTTGACCACGACATAGTCGATGGTCGGCTCGAACGACGCCGGGGTGGAGCCGGTGATGTCGTTGGCCAGCTCGTCCAGCGTGTAGCCGACCGCCAGCTTGGCCGCGATCTTGGCGATGGGGAAGCCGGTGGCCTTGGAGGCCAGCGCGGACGAGCGCGAGACGCGGGGGTTCATCTCGATGACGACCATGCGGCCGTCAGCCGGGTTGATGCCGAACTGGACGTTGGAGCCGCCGGTTTCCACGCCGATGGCGCGCAGGCAGGCCAGCGATGCGTCGCGCATGCGCTGATATTCTTTGTCCGTCAGGGTCAGCGCCGGGGCGACGGTGATGGAGTCGCCGGTATGCACGCCCATCGGATCGATATTCTCGATCGAGCAGACGATGATGCAATTGTCCGCGCGGTCGCGGACCACCTCCATCTCGAACTCCTTCCAGCCCAGCACCGATTCCTCGATCAGGACTTCGGTGGTGGGGGAGGCGTCGAGGCCCGAGGCGACGATCTGGTCGAATTCCTCGCGGTTATAGGCGATGCCGCCGCCCGAGCCGCCCATGGTGAAGGAGGGGCGGATGACCGCCGGCAGGCCGACATCTTCCAGCGCCGCGCGGGCCTCGTCCAGCGTATGGGCGATGGTGCTGCGGGGGCTTTCGATGCCGATCGCATCCATCGCCTCGCGGAATTTCTGCCGGTCTTCGGCGCGGTCGATCACCTCGGCGTCGGCGCCGATCAGTTCCACGCCGTGCTTCTTGAGGAAGCCCGACTTGTCGAGCGCCATTGCGGTGTTCAGCGCCGTCTGGCCGCCCATGGTGGGCAGCACAGCATCCGGCTTCTCGCGCAGGATGATGCGTTCGACGAATTCCGGGGTGATGGGCTCGATATAGGTGGCGTCCGCCAGGCCGGGATCGGTCATGATCGTGGCCGGGTTGGAGTTGACCAGGATGACCCGATAGCCTTCCTCGCGCAGGGCCTTGCAGGCCTGGGCGCCGGAATAGTCGAATTCACAGGCCTGGCCGATGACGATGGGGCCGGCGCCGATGATCAGGATCGAGCGGATGTCTGTCCGTTTGGGCATGGGGCGCGACTTTCAGGCGGGCTGATTGGTGCGGTCGATCAGGGCGACGAAACGGTCGAACAGGTAGTGGCTGTCCGACGGGCCGGGGCTGGCCTCGGGGTGGTATTGGACCGAGAAGGCCGCGTAGCGCGTGGAGGCGATGCCTTCGTTCGAACCGTCGAACAGGCTGCTATGCGTGATGCGGACATCGTCGGGCAGGCTGGATTCGTCCACCGCGAAACCGTGATTCTGGCTGGTGATCTCGACCTTGCCGGTGCCCAGGTCCTTGACGGGCTGGTTGGCGCCGCGATGGCCGCGCGCCAGCTTGTAGGTGCGGGCACCCAGGGCCTGGGCCAGAAGCTGGTGGCCGAGGCAGATGCCGAAGATCGGCTTGCCGGCCGCCAGCACGCCCTGGATGGCCGGCACCGCGTATGCGGCGGTCGCGGCCGGGTCGCCGGGGCCGTTGGAGAGGAAGACGCCGGCGGGATCGAGGGCCAGGATTTCTTCCGCCGTGGCGGTGGCAGGGACGACCGTGACGTCGCAGCCCGCGTTGGCCAGGCAGCGCAGGATGTTGCGCTTGGCGCCGTAATCGACGGCGACGACGCGGCGACGTTTTTCGGGCAGGGGCAGGGTGCCGCCGGGCCAGGTCCACACGCCGTCGGCCCATGGATAGGCTTGGGCGCAGGTGACGTCGCGGGCCAGGTCCATGCCTTCGAGGCCGGGCCAGGCGGCGGCCTGCGCGCGCAGGGCGTCGAGATCGAACGCGCCGTCGGCGGGGTAGGCGATGATGGCGGTCTGCGCGCCGCCATCGCGGACGCGCAGGGTGATCGCGCGGGTATCGACGCCGCAGATGCCGGGCACGTCGCGGGCTTTCAGCCAGCCGTCGAGGCCCTGGGTGGCGCGCCAGTTGGCGGGTTCGGTCAGGTCCTGCTTCACGACCAGGCCGCGTGCCGCGACGCGCGCGGCTTCATCATCGGCTTCGTTGGTGCCGACATTGCCGATATGTGGAAAGGTAAAGGTGATGATCTGGCCGGCGAAGGACGGGTCGGTCAGGGTTTCCTGATAACCGGTCATGCTGGTGGAGAAGCAGAGTTCGCCGATGGCGGCGCCGGTGGCCGGCGTGTGCGCGCCGAAGCCGCGCCCCCACAGGATGGTGCCGTCGGCCAGCACCAGGGCGGCGGTGGCGCCCGTGGGAATGGCGGCTTGGGGCGAGGCGGGAACCTGGCGCTCGGTCATCTGGGTCTCCGGTCCGTCGGACGCTTGGTCGGGGGGCACGCTATCGGGTTGCAGGTCGGACAGGCTGAGGCCGGTATGGCGCAGGATGACCGTCCAGTGCTTGGGTGGAATCGCGCCGGCCTGACGCCATTTGCGGATGGCCTCGGTCCCGACGCCGGTCAGGCGGGCGGCGTTGTCGGCCCCGCCCAGACGGTCGATGATGTGGTCGATCGATGACGGCATGGAGAATTCTTCCTTCCGGGGGTATCTCCTACCAGCCTCTCGTGGGGCTGGGAAGAAAATTCCCACTTTGATTGTTTCCTATCCGGTGGGAAAAATCTTCCGGCTGTTTACCCGAAGGCACCCCTGTCCGGTTGGTGCCTCTCAATTCAGGAGTTACGGATCATGAGCCTTCGCGCACGTTTCATGGAAGACCTCAAGGCTGCGATGAAGGCCGGGCAGAGCGCGCAGGTCGCGACCCTGCGCATGGTCAATGCGAAGCTGAAGGATGTGGACATCGCCGCCCGTGCGCGGAGCGCCGAGGTGTCGGAGGACGAGATCGTGTCGATGCTGCGCGGCATGATCAAGTCGCGCACCGAGTCGGCCACGATGTATCATCAGGGGGGGCGGCCCGAACTGGCCGAGAAGGAGGAGGCCGAGATCGCGACCATTCGCGCCTATCTGCCCGCCGAACTGGACGCGGCGACGCTGGAGGCGGCGGCGCGCGAGGCGATCGCCGAATTGGGGGCGAGTTCGATGAAGGATATGGGGAAGGTGATGGCGGCGCTGAAGGCGCGCTTTGGCGCGGCGCTGGACGCGGGACAGGCCAGCGGGCTGGTCAAGTCGCTGCTGTCCGCCTGACGCGGTGGCACTCGACCCCGCCTTTCTGGAGGAGCTTCGGGCCCGCACGCCGATCGCGGCCGTGATCGGGCGACGGACCCGGCTGGTCCGTTCGGGGCGGAACTGGAAGGCGTGCTGCCCTTTCCATGGCGAGAAGACGCCTTCCTTCTACGTCTATGACGACCACTACCATTGCTTCGGGTGTGGGGCGCATGGCGATGTGATCACGTTCGTGATGCAGAGCGAGGGGCGGGGGTTTCCCGAGGCGGTTGCCGAACTGGCGGCCGCGGCGGGCATGGAGGTACCGCGCGCCAGCCCCCAGCAGCGTGAGAACGAGCAGCGCGCCCGCGACCTGGCCGAGGTGCTGAACCTGGTGCAGGCCGCCTGGGTGCGGCGGCTGCATGCGCCGGAAGGGCGGAGCGGACTGGCCTATCTGCGCGGGCGCGGCCTGTCCGACGAGACGATTGCCGGATTCGGGCTGGGCTGGTCGGGCGATGGCCGGGGCGCGTTGCTGGAGGAACTGCGTCCGAAAGGCGTGACGTCCGACCTGCTGGTGCGGGCAGGGCTGATGCGTGTGGACGAGGACGGGCGGCCGAAGGGGGAATTGTTCTTCAACCGCGTCACGTTTCCGATCCTGGACCGGAGGGGGGCGCTGGTGTCGTTCGGGGGGCGTATCCTGGGCGACGGGCAGCCGAAATACCTGAACGGGCCGGAAACCGAACTGTTTTCCAAGCGGCGGGTGCTGTTCGGCATGGATCGGGCCCGTAGTGCGCTGCGGATGGCGCGCCCGCGTGGGGCGCCGCCGGTCGAGTTGCTGGTCGTCGAAGGCTATATGGACGTTATCGCCCTGCATCAGGCGGGTTTTCCGGGTGCGGTGGCGCCTCTGGGCACGGCCCTGACCGCCGAGCAGATGGAGGGGCTGTGGCGCCTGGCACCGGCGCCGATCCTGTGTTTCGACGGAGATGCCGCAGGGCAGCGTGCGGCGGTGAAGGCGGCCGAGACCGCGTTGCCGCTGCTGTCGATGGAGCGGACGGTTCGTTTCTGCACCCTGCCCGAGGGTGAGGATCCCGACAGTCTGCTGCGGACGCGCGGCGCGGGAGCCGTTGCCTCTCTGGTGGAGGGCGCGCGGCCGTTGAGTGCGGTGTTGTTCGAGTTGCTGACCCAGGGGGTGCGCGATCCGGGGCCGGAGCAGCGGGCGGCGTTGCGTCGGCGGCTGACCGATGCGGCGGCGATGATCGCCGACAAGAGCCTTGCCTCCGAATACCGCTCGACATTGGTGGACCGGTTCTTCGAGACCTATCGGCGTCGGCCGGGTGGGGGGGCGCGTCGTGACGGCGCGGCCCGGCCGTCTGTCGTCTCGGTGGTGTCGGCGCCGTTCGATGCCCTGGCGGCGACGGAGGAGCGCATGCGAATCCTGACGGCGATCCTGCTGCGTCATCCTGGGCTGTTGTCCGAGGTTGAAGATGCCTACTGCCGGCTGGATCTGCCGCCGGTGCTGGGCCGGGTCCGGGCGGGGCTGATGGATGCGGCGTCGGAAGGTGTCCCGATGGACGCCGATGCGCTGGCGGCCTGGATGGACGAGGCCGGGCTGGCGGACGAGCGCGCCGCCGTGCTGTCGGCCCGGCCGCTGCCGATGGCGCTCACCGCGCCTGATGATCTGATGGCGGTCGATGTCGCGCAGGAATGGTGGCATTTCTATGCGCTGATGAATGTGCGCCAGTTCGGCGAGGACCTGCGGGTGGATACCGAACGGATGTGTGCCGGCACGCTGGATGAGCGCGCGTGGGGCAGTCTGCGCCCCCGGCTGCTGGCCTGGGAAGCCCTGCGGCGGGGGGAATTATCCGCCGACGACGGATGATGTTGCAGGGCCTGAAACATGCCGGGCCTTGACTTTGGCGGGTGAATCGACCACCTGCACACCACTTGTAATTTGTCAGATGCGATAAAATGGCCGCTTCGTATCCGGAGGTTTATATCCCACGCCCTTGAGGTGGGACCGGATGTGAGGCAGGGCCGGCGATGCCGTGGCGCGGGGAAAGCGTGGCGGCGGGTTAGCGCTTAGGGATAGGGCAGGCGATGGCTACAAAGACAGCCGCGGGTTCGGAAGCGACTGCTGGCGACCAGGATAACGACACCACTCTGCTGGATACGCAATCCGGAGCTGTCAAGAGGCTGATCGCCCGCGGGAAGGAGCGGGGGTATATCACCTTCGACGAACTGAACGCCGTCCTGCCGCAGGACCAGATGTCCTCGGAACAGATCGAGGACGTGATGGCGGTGCTGTCGGAGATGGGCATCCAGGTCGTCGAGAACGAGGATAACGACGACACCGAGGCCAACCGCGAGGAAAAGACCGAGGAAGCCGAGGCCGAGGAAGAATCGGCCAGTGGTAACGTCGATACCGAGAGTCTGGGCCGTACCGACGACCCGGTGCGGATGTATCTGCGCGAGATGGGGTCGGTCGAACTGCTGTCGCGCGAAGGCGAGATCGCCATCGCTAAGCGGATCGAGGCCGGCCGCGACGAGATGATCGGCGGGCTGTGCGAAAGCCCGCTGACCTTCAGCGCCATCATCTCCTGGCATGAGCGGCTGAAGGCCGGCGAAATGCTGCTGCGCGACATCGTGGACCTGGAGGCCATGCAGTCGGGCGGCGCCGAGGAAGAAGGCGTCGAGCCGCCGCAGGAAGACGGTGGCTTCGAGGCCCCGGCCGAGAATGAGGAAGGCGAGGAAGGCGACAGTGCCGGCCTGTCGCTTTCGGCGCTGGAAGAGAAGCTGAAGCCGGAGATCCTGGCGCAGTTCGAGGAGATCGAGGAGCTTTATTCGCGGCTGCAGAAATTGCAGTCCAAGCGACTGGAGACTCTGACCTCGGGCGCCGAGATGTCGGACAAGTCCGAGAAATCGTACGAGAAGCTGCGCGAGGAACTGGTTGGCAAGGTGCAGCAGGTGCATCTGCACAACACCCGGATCGAGTATCTGGTGCAGCACATGAAGGAAATCTTCCAGCGGCTGAACGGGCTGGAAGGGCGGATGCTGCGTCTGGCCGAGAGCACCAAGGTCTCGCGCGAGGACTTCCTGATCAAATATCGCGGCAGCGAGCTGGATCCGGGCTGGATGGACATGGTGTCCGCCCTGCCGGCCAAGAGCTGGAAGAACTTCGTCGCCAAACATACGCTGACCGTGCTGGAACTGCGCGGCCAGGTGGCGAGCCTGTCGCAGGAAACCGGTCTGCCGGTGGGCGAGTTCCGTCGCGTCTATGCCACCATCTCGCGCGGGGAGCGGGATTCGGCCCGCGCGAAGAAGGAGATGATCGAGGCGAACCTGCGCCTGGTGATCTCGATCGCGAAGAAATACACCAATCGCGGCTTGCAGTTCCTGGACCTGATCCAGGAAGGCAATATCGGCCTGATGAAGGCCGTGGATAAGTTCGAGTACCGTCGCGGCTACAAATTCTCGACCTATGCCACCTGGTGGATCCGGCAGGCGATCACGCGCTCGATCGCCGACCAAGCGCGGACCATTCGTATCCCGGTGCATATGATCGAGACGATCAACAAGCTGGTCCGGACGTCGCGCCAGATGCTACATGAGATCGGGCGCGAGCCGGCGCCCGAGGAACTGGCCGAGAAGCTGGGCATGCCGCTGGAGAAGGTGCGCAAGGTCCTGAAGATCGCCAAGGAGCCGATCTCGCTGGAAACGCCGATCGGCGACGAGGAAGACAGCCATCTGGGCGACTTCATCGAGGACAAGACGGCGGTGATTCCGCTGGATGCCGCGATCCAGACCAATTTGCGCGAAGCCACGACGCGGGTGCTGTCCTCGCTGACGCCGCGCGAGGAGCGCGTGCTGCGCATGCGCTTCGGTATCGGGATGAACACCGACCACACGCTGGAAGAGGTCGGCCAGCAGTTCAACGTGACGCGCGAGCGTATCCGCCAGATCGAGGCCAAGGCGCTGCGCAAGCTCAAGCACCCCAGCCGCAGCCGCAAGCTGCGCTCGTTCCTCGACGATAACTGAGGCCGGGTGCCGTGAATGCGATGATCGGGTCCGGGCCGACGACCCGGATCGTCGTCGACGTGACGTTCCTGTGCATGGACGCGCCGCCGACGGGTATCGCGCCCGTGCTGCCGGATGCGTACCGGATCGTGCGTCAGCCGGCACCGGAGGCCGCCTTCTATCGGCGTCTCTATGACGGTGTGGGGCAGGATTATTGCTGGTGGATGCGCCGGGTTATGCCCGAGGGGGAACTGGTTGCCCTGCTGCGCGATCCGCGCGTCGAGGTGCATGTCCTGTGGCATGGTGACGAGATCTGCGGTTTCTTCGAACTGGATCGGCAGGTGCCCGACGAGGTCAATCTGGCCTATTTCGGGCTGATGCCGGGGCAGATCGGGCAGGGAATCGGGCGGACTTTTCTGCGGGCCGCGCTTGACGCGGCCTGGGCGTCGCGGCCCCAGAGCGTGCGGGTGAATACCTGCACGGCCGACCATCCCAGGGCGATGGAAACGTATCTGCAGGCCGGATTCCGCAAGGTGCGCATGGTGCGCGAGGTGTGGGACATTCCCGACCGGTTGGGGATGAGCGTGCCGGCCTGGCTGCGCGATTAGTTTTTTCTTGTTATCGGGCGGGGTTTGTGCTTCACACCCCTCCTTCCCTGCTCGGGCGCGGCATCGCCCCGGCTATACCCATGCCCCCCGGGAGGGGCGCCGTGCGGACCGTGTCCGAGGCGGCCGGGTTGACCTTATCCGAAGGGAGTTCCCATGCCGTTATATGAGACCGTGTTCATTGCACGGAATGACGTGTCGCAGCAGCAGGTCGAAGCCGTCGCCGACGGAATCGCGACCCTGCTGGAGACTGACGGCGGTGCCGTCAAGAAGCGCGAATACTGGGGCCTGCGCAGCCTGGCCTATCGCATGAAGAAGAACCGCAAGGGGCACTACATGCTCCTGGGCCTGGATGCGAAGCCGGAGACGATCAAGGAGATCGAGCGCCAGCTGAGCCTGAACGAGGACGTGATGCGCGTCCTGACCCTGCGCGTCGAAGAGATCGACGAGGCGCCGTCCGTGATCCTGTCCCGCAAGGGCGACGAGCGCGAGCGCGGTTTCCGTGGTCCGAAGCCGGCCGGCCGGTTCGAGAGCGGCCGTGGCGGTCCCCGTCGCAGCTATGACGACCGCGAGGAATTCCGCGCCCGCAATGACGAGCCGCGCGACACCGACGGCGAAGCGGAGTAAGAATCCATGTCCGACACCACCGAAATCAATCCCGCCGCCCGTCGCACGGCCGTGGGCGCCCGTCGGCCGTTCTATCGCCGTCGCAAGTCCTGCCCGTTCTCCGGCCCCAACGCGCCGAAGATCGACTATAAGGACGTGCGTCTGCTCAGCCGCTTCCTGTCCGAGCGCGGCAAGATCGTGCCGAGCCGCATCACCGCCGTTTCGGCGAAGAAGCAGCGCGAGCTGGCCCAGGCGATCAAGCGGGCCCGCTTCCTGGCCCTGCTGCCTTACATCGTCGGTTGAGGGAGGCAGATCATGTCCGCAGTAGAACTGATCCTGCTCCAGCGCGTCGAAAACCTGGGGCAGATGGGCGACATCGTGAAGGTGAAGCCGGGTTATGCCCGTAACTTCCTTCTGCCCCAGGGCAAGGCGATCCGTGCCAACGGCATGAACCGTGAGCGCTTCGAGCGCGAGCGCGTGCAGCTTGAGGCGCTGAACCTGAAGCGTCGTGAAGAGGCCGAGCGCCTGTCCGAGCGCATGCATGGCCTGTCCGTCATCCTGATCCGTCAGGCCGGCGACAGCGGCAGCCTGTATGGTTCGGTGACGACCCGTGATGTGGCCGAGGCCACCACGGCTGCCGGTCTGACGGTCTCGCGCACCCAGGTGGTGCTGGAGCACCCGATCAAGCAGCTGGGCCTGTACACCGTGCGTGTCGCTCTGCACCCGGAAGTTTCGATCCCGGTCACGGTCAACGTGGCGCGTTCGGAAGAAGAAGCCGAGCGTCAGGCACGCGGCGAGGCCATCGGCGTGGAAGAGGAGCCTGCCGGCTTCGTCGAGGAAGCGCTGATTGAGGAAACGGAAGAGGCTCCGGCCGAAGCCTGATCCGACTCGTGCGGCGTAGACGCGCCGAAGCTGCGAAAGGCCCGGAGGAGCTTGCTCCTCCGGGCCTTTTGTCGTTGAAAAACCATCGAAAGCACCGCTGCCCGTTCTTTACGGATGGCGCCGCAGACTTCATGCTGCCCTCAAAATAGGAGGGAGCTGAACGATGACGCCGGTGATCGACAGGATCTTTCGCAGCTTCATCACCGAGGGGCGGCTGGATGTCGTCTTTTCGGACGGGTCGCGACGCACCTATGTCGGTACGCCGGGGCCGGTGGCGGCGATGCGCGTGCTTGCGCCGTCGGTAGAGCGGCGACTGATCGCCAATCCGGGCCTGGCTTTTGGTGAAGCCTATATGGACGGGCTGGTCGAGCCGGTGGGCTGCACGCTGTACGACCTGCTGGACCTGCTGATGACCAACAGCATGCGGGCCGGCCATATCGGCGAAGCCGTGGCGGCGGTGATCCGTTATGGCAAGCGGACGTGGACCCAGTTCAATCCGGCGTCGCGGTCGCGGCGGAACGTCGCCCATCATTACGATCTGAATGGGGCGTTGTACGACCTGTTCCTGGACAGCGACCGGCAATATTCCTGTGCCTATTTTCCGCGTGGGGACGAGACGCTGGAAGAGGCCCAGGTCGCCAAGAAGCGGCATATCGCGGCCAAGCTGCGCCTGGACCGTCCGGATTTGGAGGTGCTGGATATCGGCAGCGGCTGGGGCGGCATGGCGCTGACACTGGCACGGGACTATGGCGCGCGGGTTACGGGCATTACCCTGTCGGAAGAGCAACTGGCCGTTTCCCGTCGTCGGGCGGTGGAGGAAGGGCTGGCGGACCGGGTGCGGTTCGAACTTGTGGATTATCGGGATGTGACGCGACGCTTTGACCGGATCGTGTCGGTCGGCATGTTCGAGCATGTGGGGGTTGGCCATTATCGGCAGTTCTTCGAGAAGGTGCGCGCGATCCTGGCGCCCGACGGGGTGATGCTGCTGCATTCCATCGGGCGGAATGACGGGCCGGGTTCGACCAACCCATGGATCGACCGCTACATTTTCCCCGGTGGCTATTCGCCGGCCCTGAGCGAGACGTTCGCCGCGATCGAGAAGGCGGGCCTGTGGGTGACGGACTGCGAAATCCTGCGTCTGCATTACGCACAGACCATCGCCCATTGGCGACAGCGCTTCGCTGCCAACCGGGACCGGGTGGCGGCCCTGTATGACGAGCGGTTCTGCCGGATGTTCGAATTCTATCTGGCGGGGGCGGAACTGTCGTTCCGCGTTCAGGGCCATCTGAATTTCCAGTTGCAGATCACCCGTTCGATCGATGCGGTGCCGCTGACGCGGGACTATATGGTCGAGGCCGAGCGGGCGGGGGGCCCTGCGGCTGAACCCGCCGCCGCGCCGCGTCGTCGGGTTCGTGGCCGCAAGGACAGGACGGCGGAGTAGGGCGGCGCCGTCCCTGCCCGTCAGGTGGTCCGGGCGGCGTGGCAGCGTGCCAGGCGGTCGAATTCGGCGATCGATAATGTTTCCGCCCGGCGTTCGCCGGCGATCCCGGCTTCGCCCAGCAAAGCTTCGCCGCCGATGGCGCGCAGCGATCCGCGCAGCATCTTGCGCCGCTGGCCGAAGGCGGCTGCCGTGACCTGCTCCATGGCCCGGAACAGGGCGGGTTCGGGTTGGGTCGCGTGGGGGATCAGGCTGACGACGGCGGAATAGACTTTGGGAGGGGGAGAGAAGGCGCCGGGCGGGATCCGCATGACCAGGCTGGCCTGACAGGTCCATTGGGCCAGCACCGCGAGGCGCCCGTAATGGTCGGTATCGGGAGCGGCGCAGATCCGCTCGCCGACTTCCATCTGGAACATCAGGGTCAGCCGTTCCCACGACGCTGCCTGGCGCAGCCAGCCGACCAGCAGCGGGGTGCCGACATTATAGGGCAGGTTGGCGACGATCTGGCGCGGTGCGGGGCAGAGTTCCGTCAGGTCGCGCCGCGTCGCGTCTGCTTCCACCAGCCGCAATCTGTCGGGGAAATGGGCGACCAGTTCCTCGATGACCGCGACCGCCCGGCGGTCGATTTCCACCGCCGTGACGCTTGTGGCCGGGGTGGCCAGCAGGGACCGGGTCAGGCCGCCGGGGCCGGGGCCGACTTCGACCACATGCCGCCCGGTCAGGTCGCCTGCCAAGGCGGCGATCCGCGCCGTAATGCCGGGATCGAGCAGGAAATGCTGGCCCAGCGCCTTGCGGGCGTCCAGCCCGTGACGGGCGATGACGTCGCGCAGCGGTTCCTGGACCGGATCGGGCATGGCCATGGTCGGTTGGCTCGGGTTGGTCACACCTTCGACCGGATGTCGATGACGGCGCGGCGGCGCAGGTCGCGGTTCAACTGGCGCGAGGTCTGTTCCACCCGCTCGTTCATCAACTGATCCGCGATTTCGCTGGGGGTCTGCTGGGCGAAGTTCTTCTGCTGGCGCGCGCAGACCATCAGCACGGCGATACCGTCGCCCGAGACCAGGGGGTGGCTGGCCTTGCCGGGGGGCAGGTTGGCCAGGATCTGCTGCATCTGCGGATTGATGCGCTCCAGTTGCAGGTCACCGGGATTGGCGGGGCGCTTGTCGCCGTATTTGTGGTTCGCCGCTTCGAGGTCCGCACAGCTATGCGCGTTGGCGGCGAGTTGCTGGGCCTGTTGCAGCATGTCGCGCTGCTGCTCGGAGGGGGCCTGCGGATTGAGCGGCGTGGTGAAGGGCAGGTACGCCTGACGTAGCGTCAGCAGCGTGCCCATCTGGTGGCCGATGGTGCGGCGGCCGTTGAGCGTGGCGATGACATAGCCGCCGGCGACGCGGATCGGGTTGGAAATGGCGCCGTCGGGCATGGCGCGGGCGATGGCGACGACCTGCGGGTCCAGGCTGTCTTCCTGCACCCAGCCCATCATGCCGCCTTCCAGTGCCGTCTGGCTCTGCGAGAACTGGGCGGCGACGATGGGAAAGGGCGCGCCGTTGCGCAGTTCCTGGATGATCGTCTGGGTGAATTTCAGCTCATCTTCGGAGTGACGGGCGTCATCGACCGGGATGAAGATTTCGCTCATCAGATACTGCGTCTTGCCGTCTTCGTGGCGCAGGGCTTCCTCGCGCTGGGCGATCTCGGCGGCGGTGGTGCGTCCGCGCGAGCCCAGTTCCTCGCGCAGGACCTGCGACCAGCCCAACTGGACCCGGATCTGGTCGATCATGGTGGTCAGCGAGATGCCGTCCGCGGCCAGACGGTCGCGCAGGGCGTTGTGGGGCATGTTGTTGCGCCGCTCGATATCGGCGATCGAGGCGGCGATCTGCTCCAGCGGTACGTTGATGTGACGCGAGAGCATCTCCTGCTGCCGCAGGCGTTCGTCAATCAACTGCCGGACGATCTGCGGACGCAACCGGGTCATGAGGTCGTCGTTCAGGTTCAGTCCCGCGGACAGCGCGAACAGCCGGCCGCGATTGTCCACGTCACGCCGGGTCAGCACCGTGCCGTTGATGACGGCGACGATCGAATCCTGCGGGATCGACCCGTCGGAAGCCTCGGTGGCCGGCTTGGAGGCTGGCTTGGCCGCCGGGGCGGCGTCGGCGGGCAGCACCATGCCCGCTGTCCAGGCTGCCAGCCCGGCGGCTGCGATACGGGCCAGGAAGGGCGATGGGAATCCGGTCGGGGAAAGGCGGCGTCGCATTCTGTTCGGTCTCTCGCGCGTCGTCGGGTCAGCCATGGATACCAAAGGCCCCGATGGTCTTGAAGGTCAGGGTGAACATGACGGTCGAATTCCGCTGCTCGCCGCCGATTGAGGTATATTGCTTGATATACATGACGTTGAAGGCAAAACAGTCATTCTGATAGCCCGCATTGCCGCCCATGCTGACGAATTCCTTGCGGGACAGGCTGCGCCGGACGAAGCCCGAGAGGCTGTAGCCGCTCCAGTTCGTCGAGGCGCCCAGCGTCAGTTCGTTGGTGCGGACATAATAGGCGGCGGGCGGGCCGCTCGTCTGGAGGTTGGTGGCGTAATAGTAATACGGGGTCACCGGCTCGTAGACATAACCGCCCGTGATGCGGAAATGCTCGACGCCCGTGGAAAACAGCGCGTCGCCGAAATCGATGCGCCCGGCATAGGGGTCGACGCGGGTGCGGCCGGTGAAGTCGACATAGCGGTTGGGGGCGATGCGCGCCCTGGCGACCACGTCGGAGAGATGGTGGTTCAGCCCCGAATAGGGGATGCGGTTGTGGGTGATATGCTCCTGGACGCTCTCACCGACCAGCGTGTCGATTTCATGCCCGTCCCAGGTCCAGTTGGCATGGACGCCGAAATTGCCGCGCAGGCCGCCATCCAGCCTGTCGGTGCCCGGATAGCGGTTCAGCGCGAACAGGGTCGAGTCGGTGAACTCGTATGACAGGCTGTCTTCGTTGGGCATGTTGCGGGTGACGCTGTTGCCCGTGTTGGGGGCGGCGATGATCTGGGCGATCGGCTCCAGGATCTGGGTGCCGTTTCCATGCTGGAAGGAGCGCAGGAACGGCCAGTTCATCTTCAGTGCCACGGTCGGCAGGACCTGACCGGTGACCGCGGCGCGGCGGGTCGTCGTCAGGGCGTAAAGCGGCTGCTGGTTCAGGCTGGTGGCACGATGGATGGCCGATTCCAGATGCAGGGTCAGTTTCCAGAGCTGGCCCAGCCGGTTGCGGAACGGCCGGTCCCAGTTCGCCGAGATCTGCGCGCGCTGGTCCGACACGCCGTCATTGCGGTAGACGTAGAAATCATTGGTATCCAGCGACAGTCGGCCGCCCCAGGCGTCAGGCTGGCCGAAATAGCTGAACGCATAGTGCGGCAGCACCCAGGGCAGGTCGTTATTGCGGATGACGCCCTGGTTCAGGCCCTGATAGGCCTGTGCGTCGAGGCGGGAATAGGAACCGGTGCCGAACCCTTCGAGAAAGACGTTCGACGACAGCATTTCCTGCCCGTAGCCGGTCACCCGGTAGTCGCGCATGTAGTTGGCGGAGGTGGCGACGTTGATGTTCATCCCCGTTCGCCATTCCCGCGTGATCGAGGCCTTGCCCTGGGCGAAAAGGAAGCCCTGCACCCCATGTTCGTTGGCCGAGCCGACGGTGTTGCCGAACGTGTTGATATAGGCGCCCTGACGATGGGTATCGTACGCCAGGCCGGCCAGGATGTTCAGCGTGCCCCAGTTGAAGACGTTGCGGTACTGGCTGCTGACCTGCGGCCCGGTACGGGTGGAGAACAGCCCCTGGACGGTGAGGTCGGACTGGCCGTCGATCACCCAGTAATAGGGAATGGTGACGTAGGCGCCCAGATAGCGGTCGTGCGGCGTAATGCCTGGGGTGAGGAAGCCGCTCTGCCGCCGGACTGACGGATCGGACATGGAGAAGACCGGCAGGTACATGACGGGTATCCCGAACATGTCGAGATAGGCATCGCGGAACTCGATGCGCTTGTGCTCGGTATCGTCGATCGCGTCATAGGCCCGCAATTGCCAGAACGGCGGGCGGGTGGGATTCTTGGCGCAGATCTCGCAGGCGGTATACACCGCGCGGGTCAGGTCGTTGATGCGCGCGCCGGTACGGCGCATGCCGTTGGCGGCAAGCTTGGCGTTGTCGGCCATCAGCGCGTGCAGCCGCGTCATGATGCCGTCGCGCATGCCGTTGCTGAGTTCGGCATAGTCGCTGAACAGCACGGTGCCGTCCGCCTCGACGATCGCGACGTTGCCGCGCGCCGCCGCGATGCCGGTATTGCGGTCGTAGGTGACCGTATCGGCCCGCAGGACGTGGTCGTTCTGCCAGATCTGGACATTGCCCGACCAGGTGACGATCCCCTGCGCGTTGTCGTAGGACACCGTGTCGGCCTGGAAGGTCACCGGGTCTTTCTGGGAAACCGACGTGCCCGTGCCGACATGCACCGGACGGATCTGGGCATGGGCATGATGGACCTGGAACGCGGCGCCCAGAAGCGTGCCGCCCAGCATGCTGGCAGCCAGCAGCGTGCCGCGTGCCTGCGCGGATTTTCCCCCGATGGGGCGGTACAGGCAGCGAGGCAGGAGGATGGGCATCATCCGTCTTCTAGATGAAGCAATAGAGAAACTGCAAGGCAGAGACCCGCTCCGGTCGGGGCCCAGGCGGCCAGAATCGGCGGCATGGCGCCGGATTCCCCGAATTGCGCCGCGACTTTGGACACTGTGAACAATGCGAAGCCGGCGGCCACGCCGCCCCCGACCATGCGCGCTACCCCGCCGCGCCGCGTCGGGCGCATCGAAAAACCGGCCGCGACCAGGGCCATGGTGCCCGCCAGAATGGGCAGGGTCAGCAGCGACTGGAAATGCAGCCGGTGCCGGATGGATGAAAAGCCCGAGCGCTCCAGAAGCGCAATGAAGCCCGGGAGGGCCCACACCGACAGCGTGTCGGGCGAGGCGAAGCTTTCCTGCACGCGCGAGAGCGTCAGGTCGGTCGGCAGCGTGAACCGCCCCACCTGGACGGGCAGGCGGTCGGGCCGGATGGTATGGGTGTCGTCAAGCACCCATTCTCCGTCGCCCAGGTGCCCGCTGGGGGCTTCGACGCGGACGACCATGCGATCGGCCTCGTCCAGCCGGAACAGGCTGATGCCGCTGATCTGCAAGACGCCATCCCGCAGGTGCACGTTGCGGGCATGCAGGATCGCCACCCCGTGGGGTGTCAGGCCCTTGTCGGCCTGACGGATCCATAACGCGCCGTCGGCAAGGTTCAGCGGGCCGCCGCTGCGCAGATAGACATGGTCCAGGGTCTCGGCCCGGCGGTACATGATCGAGGAGAGGGGTGACAGGACGCCGGTGGCCAGGGCGCCGATCAGCAGGGCGCAGGCCAGCGGGCCGGTCAGGAACTGCCATGCCGAAATGCCGGCCGCCCGCGCCACGATCAGTTCGGAGGATCGGGTCAGGCGCCAGAAACAGACGATCCCGCCCAGAAGCACGCCGAACGGCAGGATTTCGATCGTGAAATAGGGAATGTGCAGGAGCGCGATCTCGCTGACCAGGCGCGTGGGGACATTCGGGCGCGTCGCGACCCGGCGCAGAAGGTCGATGAAATCGAACAGCGAGACCAGGCCGGTCAGCGACAGGATCATCGCCATGACCGCCAGTGTGAACTGCCGGGCGATGTAGAAGGAGAGCGTGACCGAGACGGTCATGGCCGGGGTGCCTGATCTGACGCGGGAGCCATGAGCGGCGCGGCCGTCGTCCGTTGCCGCAGGCGCCATTCGGGCAGGAACAGCACGATCGCGCACACGGCGCCGGGGACGATCGCCTCGACCCACATCAAGGGGACCAGGCCGGGATTGCGGCCGGCCAGATTCTGCACCATCAGGCTGAGCGCCAGCAGGCACACCACGCTCATGATCGCGGTGAACGGGCGCAGGATGTTGCCGTGCCGCGAGAACGTGCCGCGCAGCACGCTGACCAGTCCGATCATCGCGAACGAGAACGCGGTGAAGGGCGATGTGAGGCGCCGCCATGCCTCGACCGCGAACTTGCCGCGATCGCGGGCGGAGACCTCGTGCGGATCGGGATGCAGCAATTCATGCAGCGACATCTCGCTGGCATCGCGATAACGGATCTGTTCGCCTTGGGGGGCGGTCAGGTCGATGGTATTGCGGGCGAACGTCAGGACATTCAGCCGGCCGGTCCGGCGATCGATTTCCTGCCGGGACCCGTCGAACAGGACCACGCGGGGCTGGTCGTTGACGATCAGCATCGTGCCGCGCTCGGCCAGGATGGTGGAGGGATTGTCGGGCTGGCGGTCGTCCTCGACCATGATGCCGTGCAGCGTGCCGTCATGATCGCGGGAGCGGACATAGACGGTCATGGTGCTGGACAGGGGGGTGAAGACGCCATCCTGCAGCATGAAGGCCGCGATGCGGTTGCGGATCTGGAATTCATATTGCTTGAACGCGTGAAAAGCCTGCGGGACGATCCATACATTCAGGAGCAGGCAGAGCGTCACCGACGCGCCTGCGCAGAGAAGGCCGGCCCGCGCCACATGGAAGGGCGACAGGCCGGCCGCGCGCATGACCGTCAGTTCGCGGTCGGTCGCCAGGCGCTGATAGACGAACTGCACCACCACGAACGTCGTGATCGGCAGGATGATGGCGACGAAGGAGGGCACCAGCAGGCTGGTCAACCCGACGAAGACCCGCAACGACAGGCCGCGTTCGACGACCAGTGAGACGAAGCGCAGGGATTGGGTGAGCCAGATGAGGGCCGCGAGGCCGCCCGTTGTTGCCGCCAGTGCCATCAGGAGCTGCCGCAATACGTAGCGGTCGAGCATTGGCAGGTGCGCCCTTGACGGACGTCTTGTTGCGGATCGGGCGAACGACATAGGCCTGTGTAGCTCCCCGGAGGACGTGGTGAAAAGCCCTGCATCCCCGGTGTGATGCGACCCTTACGACTATCCGTTCTGCCGGTTCCCGTCCTTCGGGACGAGGGGCCCGGTTGAAGCGGGTTCCACCCCGATGGCTGAGTCAGCGCGGGTGAAGATGCTTGTGGAAAATTAAGGAACCGGAAATGTGCGGGCGTGACGGCTGGCGAGGCCCCTAGCCTGCGGGAGGAAACAGCGTTGCCGGGTTCATCAGCCCGCGCGGGTCGATCGCGTTTTTGATCCGGCGCATGGTGGCCAGTTCGGCGCCCCCGCGCCAACCTGGCATCATGTAGGGTTTCAGGCGCCCGACCCCATGCTCGGCCGAGAAGGAGCCATCCAGTTCGCGCACGATGGCGGCGACCGTATCCATGATCCGATGATCCTGCGCCAGGAATTCCGCCGGGTCCATGCCCTCGGGCTGCACCAGATTGAAATGGATGTTGCCGTCGCCGATATGGCCGAACGGCGCGGGGCGGATGCCCGGGATCAGTGCCGCGCAGGCGGTGCTGGCGCGGTCGATCAACTCGGGCACGCGGGAGACAGGAACCGAGACGTCGTTCTTGACGCTGGCACCAGCCCTGCGTTGGGCCTCGGCGTGTTCCTCGCGCAGTTTCCACAGTGCCAGACGTTGCCCCTCGCTTTCGGCGATGACGGCGTCGCTGACCGTGCCGGCTTCGAACATGCCGGCCAGGACGTCTTCCAGCACCGCGCGGAGGTCGGCATTGCGGCGCGGGGTTGCCAGTTCCACCAGCACGTAGGCCGGGGCGGCTTCGGCCAGCGGCAGGCTGGCGCCCGGCACCAGCCGCGTGACCAGGTCCATGCCGGCGCCCGACATATATTCGAACGCCTGGATCAGCGCCGGGTCCTGGTCGCGGAAGGCGGCGAACAGGGCCAGGGCCGCGCTGGCGTCGGCCACCGCGCACAACGCGGCCTCGACCGCGCGGGGTTGGGGCTGCAATTGCAGGATGGCCGAGGTGATGAAGCCCAGCGTGCCCTCGGACCCTACGAAGAGCTGGCGCAGCGCGTAGCCGGTATTGTCCTTGCGCAGCCTGCGCAGGCCGTTGAAGACGCTGCCGTCGGGCAGCACGACTTCCAGCCCCAGCACCAGTTCCCGCGCGTTGCCGTAGCGCACGGTATTGTTGCCGCCCGCGTTGGTGGCCAGCACGCCGCCGATCTGGGCCGAACCCTCCGACGAGATGGAGAGCGGCAGCATCAGGCCGGCGTCACGCGCCGCGTCCTGCGCCGCCTTGAGTGTAACGCCGGCCTCGATTTCCATGGTGTGGTCCAGCGGGTCGATCCGCCGGACGCGGTTCATCCGCGACAGGCACACCACGATGTCCCGCCCGCTCTCGTCGGGCGTGGCGCCGCCGACCATGCTGGTATTGCCGCCCTGCGGCACCATCGCGACGCCGGCTTCGGCGCAGAGGGCGACGGCCTGGGCCAGTTCGGCCGTGCCGGCCGGGCGCAGGACGGCTGCCGCACGCCCATGATAGAGCGCACGCCAGTCGGTGCAGTAGGGTGCGACATCGGAACTGTCCGTCAGGATGCCGGACGGCCCCAGCAGCGCCGCCAGACGGGCCAGCAGATCGGCGGTCGGGGGGGCGGAGGACTGGGAAGCGGTCATGACGGGGTTCCGGTGGCGATGGAGGATCGGCGTGGGAGGCGGTGGTGCCTGTCCTGAGGGTGCCTGTCTTGGGGCAGAATGGCGGGCGAGGCAATCTTTCGCACGCGCGCCGTCCGGTCCGCCGATCAGTTCAGGGCGGTCGTCCTGAACGGGACGGCGGGCACGTCCATCGCGCGGACCATGCCCATGCCGATCGCGCCGACGAGGGCGCCGACGGCGAAGGCCAGTGCGACGACCGAGCGCCGGCGCTGGGTAGGGCGCGCCCGCATGACGGACAGGGCGGCCTGCGTCTCGGCCCGGGCCTGCTGCGTCAGGTAGAGCTGCGATCGCAGTTCTTCATTGCGCGCCCGTGCGCTGCGCAGGTCGAGGTCGAGCCGGTTGACGCTTTCGGTCAGTTGCAGAATCCGCGTCCGCGCGGCCTGCATTTCCTCGGCGGCGGCCCCCGAGGCGGCGCGGGATGCGCGCGGGCGCGGCGGCGGGCGCGAGGGCGGGTTGGGCGCGAGCGCGGTAAACAGGTTCTTCAGTGCCCCGCCGGTCGTGCCGTTGCGGCGGGCGCGATTGCGGATGGCGTCCAGGGCGTTGGCGGACTGTCCCGGATGGTCTTCCAGAACCAGTGCCAGGATATCCGCCAGGATCTTCAGTTCCTTGGGATCGAGTTTGTCGCTCATGGCGGCGGATCACGAGGTTCGGGGCAAGCGGTTGTGGACGGATACGGCATCATGCGGGGCGTGGCGAGGCGGCGCGGCGGAGACGGTCGCGGATGGCCAGGCCCAGGCCGGCGCGGGGGATCGGCATCGCGGCGATGCGGGTCAGGCCACGTCGCGCGCCCTCACTGTCCAGAAAGCGCAGGCCCGCGAACAGGCGGGCCGCGGCTTCGTCCACCGTGCCCGAGGGGCTGAGATTCCAGACCAGTCCGGCTCCGGGCAGTTCCGGCCCGAAGGCCAGGAGGGCCTCGTCGGCGCCGACCTCCTGCGCGTCGAGACGGACGGGCAGGGAGGGCGCGTAGTGCGAGGCCATCCGGCCTGGAGAGACCGGCAGCGTGTCGGTGTAGTCGTCGGGATGCGAGATGGGGCCGCAGATTTCGGCCAGAGCCTCGATCGTGACGCCGCCGGGGCGCAGCAGCATCGGCGCGGTGCCCGTGAGGTCCAGCACCGTGCTTTCCACCCCGACCTGGCAGGGGCCGGAATCCAGCACCGCGTCGATGCGGCCGGTCAGGCCGCGCAGGACGTGATAGGCGTCGGATGGGCTGACCTTGCCGGACAGGTTGGCCGAAGGCGCCGCGACCGGGCGCCCTGTGGCGCGCAGCAGGGCGGCCGTGACCGTGCCGCGCGGTACGCGCACGGCCACCGACGGCAGGCCGGCGGCGGCCAAGTCCGAGATTGTGCCATCCGGTTGGCGCGGCAGGACCAGCGTCAGCGGGCCGGGCCAGAACCGGTCGGCCAGGCGGCGTGCGAGCTCATCGGCCACGGCCTCGGTGAAGGCGGCTTCGGCATCGGGGAAATGGCTGATCAGGGGGTTGAAACGCGGGCGCTCCTTCGCCGCGAAGATTCGGGCCACGGCGGTATCGCTGGTTGCGTCGGCGCCAAGCCCGTAGACGGTCTCCGTCCCGAACGCCACGAGGCCGCCTGCCCGCAGCAGTTCTGCCGCGCGGGAGATGCCCGCATCGTTTGCTTCCAGACGTTCCGTCATCTCCCGTCTACCCGCCCGTTTTGTCGCCGATCATAACGTGTCACGCGCCTGATGGCTCCCGCTTTCCGGCGCAGATGAAGTGCGGGTTGCGCCACGCGGGCTTGCCGTAGCGCAGCGGTTCGCCATCCATAACGGTGACGCTGCCGCCGGCGGCCTCGACGATGACCTGCGGGGCGGCCGTATCCCATTCCATCGTGGTGCCCAGGCGCGGATACAGGTCGGCCGCGCCTTCGGCCACGCGGATGAATTTCGCGGCGGAGCCGATATTGCCCAGATGGGCGATCCGCCGACCGCCCAGGAACGAGGCCAGCCGTGGGTCGTCGGCATAATGGCGCGAGGCCAGCACCGTCAGCCCTTCGGGAGGGACGGCGCGCGCGTGGATGGCGTGCGTGCCGTCCGCGTCGATGCGGCGGGCGCCGGTGGCGACGTGGCCGGCATAAAGCTGGTGGTAGGCCGGCAGGGCGACCGCCCCGAGCACGGCGCGACCGTCGCGGACCAGGCCGATATTGACGGTGAAATCGTCCCGGCCGGCAGCGAACTCGCGCGTGCCGTCCAGCGGGTCGACCAGCCAGAAAATATGGCCGGCCTCGACGCGTACGCCGGCGGCGGCCTCTTCCTCGGCGATCACGGGGATAGCGGGCGCGAGAGCGCGCAGGCCGGCCAGGATATGGGCCTCGGCGGCATGGTCGGCTTCGGTCACCGGGGACGAATCGGACTTCGTCACGGTCTCGAACCCGCGCGCACGGATCACGCGGATCAGTTCGGCGGCCTCGTCGGCCAGCCGGGTCGCGAGATCCAGCAGCATATCGTCGCCGGGATGAAGCAGGGAGGAACGGTTCATGGGTTCATGGAATTAGCTTACTCGCGGCCGCGCGTCATGCGCCTTTTCTTGTGTCCCCGGCCTTTCGGCGGCATCGCGCGGGGGCCTGCTTTGGACAGATGGGCCGGCATGCGGCATGCTGCGGCACCTGTTCCGGGGCCAGGGTGCCACCCTGTCCGACCGATCGTTGCGGAGTATTCAGCGCCATGTTGCAGACCGGCTTTTCCGACGTCACCCTTCCCGTCGATGGTGTTCTGGCCATCCTGGTGCCTGAGGATGGGCCACGGCCGGCGTCCTATCTCGCGGCCGACCGGGCGACTGGCGGCGCGCTGGAGCGCGCGGTCGCGGCGGCGTCGTTCGTATTCGGTGCCGGCCGGACCTGCATGCTGCTGGCGCCGGGGGGCGGGCTCGACCGGGTTCTTCTGGTCGGCCTGGGCAAAATTGCCGAGATCGGTGCCCTGACCGTGGAGAATGCGGCGGCTGCTGCCGTCACGGCGCTGGGCAAGCTGGCCACGACCGCGCGGATCGCGGCCGATGGTGTCGCGCCCGAGTTGGTGGCCCATGTGGCCCAGGGGGCGACGCTGGCGGCCTTCCGCTTCGACAGCTACCACACGCGGCTGACCGAGGATGCGCGCTGGCGCCTGACGGAGGTCACGATCCTGACCCCCGACATTGCCCTGGCGGAGGCTGCTTCGGCGGACCTGCTGGCCGTGGCGCGGGGGGTCTATCTGGCCCGCGACCTGGTCAGCGAGCCCGCGAATGTGCTGCGTCCGCCCGAATTCGCGACCCGGATCGAGGCGTTGCGCGATCTGGGGGTCGAAATCGAGATCCTGGATCGCGACGCGATGGCCGAACTGGGGTTCGGTGCGCTGCTGGGCGTCGCGCAGGCCAGCGATGCGCCGCCGCGTACTGTGCTGATGCGCTGGAACGGCGCCGGAGACGATTCCGCGCCGCTGGCCTTCGTCGGCAAGGGCGTGACCTTCGATTCCGGCGGCATCTCGATCAAGCCGGCCGGCGGCATGGAGGAGATGAAGACCGACATGGCCGGTGCGGCGGCCGTGGTGGGGCTGATCGCGGCGCTGGCCGGTCGCAAGGCGCGGGTCAATGTAGTGGGCGCGGTCGGGCTGGTGGAGAACATGCTGGCCGGCAATGCCCAGCGTCCGGGCGATGTGGTGCGGACCTGTTCCGGGCAGACGGTCGAGGTGATCAATACCGATGCCGAGGGGCGGCTGGTACTGGCCGACGTGCTGTGGTACGTGCAGGAGCGCTTCAAGCCGCGCCTGATGGTCGATCTGGCGACGCTGACCGGGGCGATCGTCGTCGGGCTGGGGCATGAATATGCCGGTCTGTTCTCCAACGACGACGTGCTGGCCGGTCGGCTGGCCGCGGCGGGCGACGAAACGGGCGAGCTTCTGTGGCGCATGCCGCTGTCGGATGCCTACAACGAGGCGCTGCGCTCGGATATCGCCGATTTCAAGAATGTCGGCGGCCGGCCGGGCGGTTCGATCACCGCCGCCAAGTTCCTGGAGCATTTCGTCAACCGCGTGCCCTGGGCCCATCTGGACATTGCCGGCACCGCCTGGGCCAAGAAGACCGTGCATTGCACGCCCAAGGGGGCGACGGGCTTTGGCGTGCGCCTGCTGGACCGCTTTGTGCGGGAAAATCACGAAGGGTGATGCAAGACTGAGGCGGGATCGCGGCGCACCATGGCGGAGATCGGCTTTTATCACCTGACGCGGACCAGTGTGGACCAGGCGCTGCCTGCTCTGCTGGGCCGGACGCTGGAGGCCGGGCGGCGGGCCGTGCTGCGCTGTGGCGATGTGCAGCGGGTCAAGGCGATGGATGAGGCCCTGTGGCGCTCCACCGATCCGCTCTGGCTGCCGCATGGCAGCGCCGCGATGGGGCATGGGCCGTTGCAGCCCATCTGGCTGACGGCGGGAGAGGACGTGCCGAACGGGGCGACCTACCTGTTCCTGACCGATGGGGTGAACTGCCCCGACGCTGCCGCGTTCGAGCGGGTGTTCGATCTGTTCGATGGTGGTGACCCGCAGGCCGTGGAAGCGGCGCGTCGGCGGTGGGCCATTGCCCGCGAGGCCGGGCACACGCTGGTCTACTGGCGGCAGCAGGCGAAGGGATGGAGCCGGGGAGGCCGCTGAAAGACGGCTTCGGACGCGCCGATCCGCTGCTCGAACATCACCAGTCTCCGGGACGCCTGTCTTGGGAACTTGCGAGGAGGACCGTGCAGCATGATGAATTCCGTCACGTTTCCCGGTGGTACGCACCTGCCGGCGTTGGGGATGGGCACCTGGGCGCTGGGTGATCGTGCCGAGCGGCGCGCGCAGGAGATCGCCAGCCTGCGTTTGGGTCTGGATATGGGGCTGCGGGTGGTCGATACCGCCGAGATGTACGGCGCCGGGCGGTCGGAACGGCTGGTGGGTGAGGCGATCGCCGGGCGGCGGGACGAGGTTTTCCTGGTCACGAAGATCCTGCCGTCCAACGCTTCGCGTGCCGGGGTGGCAGCGAGTTGCCGGGCGTCCTTGCGGCGGCTGGGTACGGACCGGATCGATCTGTACCTGCTGCACTGGCGGGGTGCCGTGCCGCTGGAGGAAACGGTGGGGGCCTTCGAGCAGCTTAAGAAGGAAGGGCTGATCGGCGCCTGGGGCGTGTCGAATTTCGATATCGGGGACCTGGACGATCTGGCGAATGTTGCCGCGCCGGACTCCTGTGCCGCCAACCAGATTCTCTACAGCCTGGATTATCGCGGGGTGGAGTTCGATCTGCTGGAGGCGGATCGGCGGCGTGCCATCGTGACCATGGCCTATTCGCCACTGGGGCAGGGCGGCGACCTGCTGCGCCAGCCGGTGTTGCAGCGGATCGCGGGAGAGTACGAGACTAGCCTGGGGCCCGCCACGCCCGCCCAGGTGGCGCTGGCGTGGGTGCTGCGGCAGCCTGGAATGCTGGCGATCCCTAAGGCGGGCAGTCCGCAGCATCAGCGCGAGAATGTCGCGGCGACCGAATTGGTGCTGACACAGCATGATCTGGAAGCGATCGACCGGTCGATCCCGCCGCCACGCCGCAAGGTCCCTCTCGCCATGATCTGAACGGCGTGGTTTGATGCGGGTTCGATCGGACCCGTGATTCGGGGATGGGGCCATCCTGCCGCTGTTTCTCATGCTTGTGCTGTCGGTGCTGCTGCTGGACGGCCTGATGCCCCGGTTCGCGGTGCCCCAGGCAGCGCGGGCGGGGTGGGGGCTTGCCCTTGTGCTGGCGCTGGTGATGGCTTGCCTGCCGCCTGGGTCGGCCCTCACAGAGGGCTATCCGGCGGGGTTGGCGGCCCTGTTGCGGGTCGATGCGCTTTCGCTGCCCTTCGTGATGTTCCTCTCGATGGCCGGTCTGGCCTCGGGGGCGCGGGCGCCTGTGCTGGCGGGGGCGGCGCTGACGGTCGGTACCGGCAATCCTGTCCTGTTCAGTCTCGGCGCGGCGGGGTTGTTGCCCCTCCTGCGCGCCCAGGGCGCCGTGCCGCGTGGCATGGTGGCCTGGGGGAGTGCCGGCGTCGCGGTGGCGACTGCCCTGCTCTCGGGTTCGGGTGGCTGGCGGCTGATCGTGCTGCCGCTTCCTGCTCTGCTGGCCGCTGCGGCGTTGATGGGGCTGTCGCTGCGGCCGCTGTCCGGCGCGCGGCATGGGGCGCCTGCCGGGGTGGCGCATCTGGCCGGGCTGGTGACCGGACTTTGCCTTGCGATACGGATGCTGGTCGACTGGCCGGTGGGGGCGGTCGGCGCCATGTGGGGCGGTGGCCTGGTCGTTGCGGGGCTGGCGCTGGCGCTGACGGGATGCTGGCGAGCCCTGGGGGCGCGCGATGCCGGGCGGGTGGTGGCCGGCATGTTGAATGGATGGGGCGGCATGGCGCTGTTGCTGGTGGGGCTGGTGGTCACCGGGCGCGCCGATGACCTGCCGTTGCTGGCGCTGGGGGCTTTTCGTGGCCTGATGCTGCTGACGGGTGGGGTGGGGTTGGCGTTTCTGGCCGCCATCCTGACCCTGGCGCAGATTGCCGAGGCCGCGGGGTCGCTGGGGCTGGCGCGTGTCGGTGGGCTGGCGGCCCTGATGCCGAAGGCGTCGGCCATGCTGGCTCTGGCGCTGGCCGGGATGTGTGCGCTGCCGCCGTCCGGCGGGTTTGCCGTGGCGTGGCTGCTGGTTCAGTCGCTGCTGGCGCTGCCGCGCGCCGAGGGGCTGGCGGGGGCGATGCCGCTGCTGATGGTGCTGGCCGGCGTGGGGCTGGTCTGTGGGTTGCTGATCCTGGCGGCGGTGCGCCTGTTGGCCTGCGTGGTGCTGGGCCGCCCGCGCACGCCGCGTGCGGCCGGTGCGACCGACCCGGTATCGGGGCGGCTGGCCGTGCCGGCTGCCTGCCTGGTTGGGGCCGTGGGCGTGGTGCTGGTGCCTGGGGTCTGGTTGTGGCTGACGCGGGGGGCTGGCTGGGTTGCCGCCGGCCTGCAGGGGCCGATTCCCTCTGGCGCGCGACCGGACTGGCTGGCTCTTGCCGCACCGGGTGGTGGTGGCGTGCTGTATCCGGTTGGCATCGTCGCGCTGCTGGCGCTGGCGGGCGCCCTGGTGCTGGCATTGTCGCGCCTGGGGAACACGGTGCCGTCGCGCCCGGTGCCGGCCTGGATGGAGGGGGCGCCGCCATCGCCGCCCTGGATGCCGTTCGGCGAGCCGGTGGCGCAGGCCGGGCCGGCGCAGTTTGCCGGTATGCTGATGTGGGGCATGGGGCGGCGTTCGGTATCGCGGGGTATCTGGCGGGTGATCCGCAGGGTTCGGGTTGGCGGGAGTCGGGCATCGGCGCTGATGGAGGCCGGGGTGGCCTGGGTGTCGCGCCACGCGATGGGGCTGGTGCTGCTGTGGTTGGCCGTGGCGGCGCTGCTCCGGATATGGGGCCATTCGTGATGATGTCGTGGGTGGTGATTGTGGCGGTCGGGAGTGTGCTGCTGGCCGTGCATCTTGTGCTGATGGTCGCGTGTGCGCCCGTCGTGCGGGGGGGGCTGGTGGCTGGCGTTGCGCGGGTTGGTGGCGGGGGGTACCTGTCGGTGCTGGCGCGCTGGCGGCTGATCCTGTCCTGCGCGCGCCGGCATGGGGTGCGTGCGGCCGGCGGGGCGGAGATCGTGCCCGCGATAGCGCTGGCGATCGCACTGGCGGCCTGTCTGCTGGTGCCTTCCTTCGCGCTTGGTCTGCCGGGGGCCGGACTTTCGGACCTGTTGACGGTATCGGGCCTGCTGGTGCTGGCCCGCCTGCTGCCGCTGCTGGCGGGGTTGGAGTCGGGTGGCGCACGGGCCGGGCTGACGGCGGCCGGCGACACGGCCGCGCTGGTGGTGATGCAGGCGGTTTTTCCGCTGGCAGTGGCCGCGGCGGTGATGGCGACCGGGCACGGGGGAATTGACGCCTTGCTGACGCGCCTGCGCGAGCCTGACATGGGGAGCGGGCGAGTGTCGGCCATGCTGTTGGCCGTCGCCATGCTGCTGGCCGGGCCGGATATCGGGCCGGGCGATGAGGCGCGCGCGGTGGAGCGGATGGTCGATCTGGGCGGGCGCGGCCGTGCCGCCATGGAACTGGCGCGGGACCTGGTGCTGATGGCCTGGATCACGCTGGCGGGCGACCTGGCGTGGCCGGGAGGGCTGGCGATGCCGCAGGAAGCTGGTCTGTTGCCGGCGGTGGCGTCGCTGCCGGGTGCCATTGTGGCGTGGCTGGTGCGGACGGGGGTGATCTGTGCCGGAATTGTCGTGGCGCGGGTGGTGGTGATGGGCTCGGTGCGGGGAACGCGCGGGCGGCTGGTGCTGGCGCTGCTGTTTGCGACGCTGGCGGTGGTGGTGCTGTTCGCGGACCAGGAGGGCGTGTGATGGCATCGCCGCTTCCCGGTCTGCTGATCGCGGCCTCTGTCGTGCTGTCGGGCCTGCGTTGGGCATTGCCCTGGCAGGCCGGGCTTGTGGTCCTGACGCTGCTGGCGGGGGCGCTGGATGTCGGCGCTCCGGTGCGGCCCTGCTTGGCGGCGCTGTTCGTGGTCGCGGGGACGGCGGCGCTCGTCTGGGGGCTGGCGCGGCTGGAGGATCGGGCACCGATGCCGGGGGAGCGGATATCGGGGGTCGGTGGTGGCCTGATGCTGACGATCCTGGCCGTGCTGGCAGTGCCGCGCGGCCTGGTCGATGCCGTGAGCCGGCCGGATCTGATCGCGGCCCTGGTGGCTATTCTCTGCGGTGTTCTGGCTGCTGCGATTCGGCGTTCGGTGGTGGGGCAGTGCGCGGGGCTGGCGGGGGCCGTGAATGGATTGCTGCTGCTGGCCGGCCTTGGCGGGCGCGACGCGGTGCTGGCGGGGGCGGTGGCCTTGCAGGCGGCGCTGCTGCTGGTTGCCTTCGTCTGCCTGCGCCGAATTGCCTGGGGGCGGGAACTGACGTGAGCATGGCCGCCGTTTCGTCCCCGATGCTGTCGCTGCCGGTGTTGATGCCGCTGGTGCTGTGCTGGCCGTTCCTCTCGATGGGCGTGCTGGCCGCCTGTTCGCCGGCTTCGGCGCGGGCGGCGGCCATCGGGCTTTCGGCGATCGGGCTGGTGCTGGCCGTTCTGGCGGTGACGGCGCGGAGCGTCTGGCCGGCTACGCCGTTTGCCGTGCCGTCTGGTCCGCTGGGGCTTCTGCTGCCCTTGCCGCTGGTGGCGCTGTTCGTGGCCAGCCTGTCGGCCGAGGCGGCGCCGGCCCGGCGGGGAACGCGCGTGCTGATCCACGGGCTGGCCGGCGGCGCGGTTGCCGCCACCGCGTGCGCAGATCCGCTCTCCGGCGCCGTTGCCATCGGCGGGGTGGCGATGCTGGTGGCGCTGGCGACCGCCGTGACGCGCGGAGCGGCGCGGGCGGGGTGGGATCTTTTTCGCCTTAGCCTGTCCGGCATCCTGCTGGCGGTGCCCGGTGCCGCGCTGATGGCGGCGTCTGATGCGGCGGGGCGGCTGGAGGGGCTGGGCGGCCTGTTGCTGACGGTCGGGCTGGGGACCGTGGCGGGGCTGGGGCCTGCCGCGCCGGTCGTGCTGGCGGCAGGCGATGCGGGGGGGGGCATGGCCCTGGCACCGGTCATGACCGCCGTGCCGGTGCTGCGCCATCTGGCTGAAGGCCCTGACCGGTTGGGGGTGATGGCGCTGGGGCTGGTGACGGTGTGGCTGATGGCGCTGTCCATCCGCGTTGCGTCGGCGGAGCGGCGTGGCCGGCTGTCGGTGGGACTGATGATCGGTCTGGGGGCGATGGCGGCCGGGGCCGGTGGGGGCGCCGGTCAGGCGGGACTGGTGGCTCTGCTGCTGTCGGTCGCCCTTTTGGCGCGGCAGGATGTGGCATTCGTTCGGGGGGCGCCGCTGGTCCATGCGCCGTTCCTGCCGTTCGGGGGCGTTGTGCTGACGCTGGTGGCGCTGTGCGATGCGGCGCCGCTGCTGGTGTTTCCGGTGGCGGTTGGTGTGGCGGTCGGCAGTCCGGGGCCTGTTGGAAGCGCCTTCCGGGCAGGATGGCTCGGGCGGGGCGTGGCGGGGGTGCTGCTGGCTGGTCTGGTGGTGTTGGTGCTGTGGGGCTGGCGATGACGGTTCGTGCCGACGCCGATCCGTTGCCACGGAATGCCGCCGGGCTGATCCGGCGCGGCGAGGCTGAAGCGGGTGCGTGGCGCTTTCGGCTGGATGAGGACGGCTGGCGGGATATGGCCGAGGCCCTGCGGCATGATCCGCTTCCGTTCGTGACCTTGTGGGCCGACGGGCGGGATGTGCATGCCCTGTTCCTCGATGGCGGGGAACGCCCGCTGGTGGCGAGTGTCGAACCCTATGGCGGCCGGTATCTGGGGCTGTCTCCGGTGCGTCCCGCCGCCGCGCCGTTCGAGCGCTGCATGCAGGATCTGTGGGGATTTTCGGCGATGGACGCGCGGGATTCGCGCCCATGGCTGGATCAGGGGCTGTGGAGTGCGACCTGGCCGTTGAGCGACCGGCCTGGCCCGGTTGCCTGGCCGCCTGAGCCGCCGGATTTTCGGTCGGTGCCGGCGGAGCATATGATTCTGGGCAGCGGGCCGGCCGATGGCGGGCATCATGCGCCCGGTCATCTGCGGCTGGCGCTGGATGGCGGAGGTGTGGTCGGGCAGGCGGAATGGCGTCTGGGTTATGCGCATCGCGGTGTGGTGGCGCGGTTGCCGGGGCTGGATGCCGATGGAGCCGTCCGCCTGGCCGGGCGGGTTGTCGCGGGTGCGTCGGTCGCTCATCAATCGGCGCTGTGCCGGGCGATTGAAAGCGCGATGGGGCAGGCAGCCGATATCGCCACGACGCGCTCGCGCGTGTTGCTGGCGGAAATCGAGCGGGCGGCGACCCATCTGCTTGATCTGTCGCGCGTGGCGCGGCCGGCCGGGGCGGCGGCGCTGGCGGCGGAATGCGAGCGGGTGCGCGAAGCGATTCTGGAGCGATGTGGCCGGGTCGGCGGCCATCGGCTGCTGATGGATTGCGTCAGCCCTGGGGGCGCGGGTGAGCCGGCGATGGACGATGCGGCGGCGTCCATGGCGGTCGGGGTGGCGGATCTGCTGGAGTCGGCTCGGGACCGGCTGGTGCGGTGTCGTGCCTGGCCGGGGCTGGAGATGCGCATTGCCGGCGTTGGTGTGCTGGAGCAGTTGGTGGCGCGGACGCTGGGCGTGGGCGGCGTGGTTGGCCGGGCGTCGGGTCGCGAAGAGGATCTGCGTCGGCTGGTGCCGGGCTATCGGCGCGAATGGCTGGATAGCGGAGTGCGGCGGGGTGGGGATGTGGCGGCGCGCATCGACCTTCGGCTGGCGGAACTGGGCAGCGTCGCACGGGTGTTGCGGGCGGCGGTAGGCAGCGCGCCGGCTGTTGCGCGGGCGCTGCCGGGTGTTGGCGAGGGCGTGGGCTATGCAGAGGGGCCGCGTGGGGCGGTCTGGTATTGGGTCCGGATCGTGGACGGGCGCATTGCGGCGGCGCATGTGTGCGACCCGGCGCTGGCGCAGGCCAGTGCGCTGGAGCATGTGCTGGTCGGGGCGCAGGCCGAGGATGTGGCGATGATCGTGCGCTCGTTCGGTCTGTCGGCCGCCGGTGCGGATCTTTAGGCGGGGGACGGGGCTTGGCGCTGCTGCGTGCGATCTTGACGCGGGGATTCCGGCCCGCCATCCGCCTGCCGGCCGTGGGGTCGATGGCAGTGTTTCACGTGGATACCGGTGGGTGTGAGGGATGCGCGATGGAGGTCGCGGCGCTGGATGGCGCGGCCTATGCGTTGCCCAGGGCGGGTGTGCGGTTCGTGACGACGCCGCGCCTGGCGGATGTGCTGCTGGTGACCGGGCCGCTGACCCGCGCCATGGCCCCGGTGCTGGAGGCGGCATGGCATGGCATGCCCGACCGGAAGGCCCTGGTCGCTGTGGGGGCCTGCGCGATCGACGGTGGTCCGTTCGGGGAGAATTATGCCGTTCTGGGCGGGCTGGAGGGGCGGGCGCCGCTGGATGCGTCGATCCCCGGCTGTCCGCCTTCGCCTGCGGCCATCGTTGCCGGGCTGGCAGGGCTGCTGGGGGCGTCGGGACCGTCTTCCTCGGCCTGAAGGGCCAGGGCTTCCTGCTTCAGGCGGTGGAAGCTGCGGCGGCTCAGGGGCAGCAGGGCGATATACATGACGCCGGCGGCGGCCAGCGCGCCCCATGGGTCGGCGACCAGCACGGCGGCATAGGCGCCGGTGCCCAGCATCAGCGGCAGCACGTAGGCCGATGGAACCTTGAAATTCTTGAACGACCAGACGGGCAGCGTGGAGACCAGCAGGAACGCGGTGCCGCTGAGCGTCAGCGCCGGGAGGATGGGCAGGCGGGTCATGTCATAGAGCTGGTTCCAGCCCAGCTTGTGGGCCTCCAGGCCCAGGAACAGCGGAAACAGCGCCAGCCCCGCGCCGGCGGGGGCGGGGACGCCGGTAAAGAAATTGCTGGCGTATTTGGGCTTGTCGGTGTCGTCGAGGCTGGCGTTGAAGCGGGCCAGACGCAGCGCCATGCACACGGTGAACATGATGCAGGGCAGGTAGCCGTAGCGCCCGGCGTCGCGCAGCGCCCACAGATACAGGACGAAGCCCGGCGCCACGCCGAAGCACAGGAAGTCGGACAGGCTGTCGAATTCCGCGCCGAAGCGGCTGGTGCCGCGCAGCAGGCGGGCGATCCGGCCGTCCAGCCCGTCGATGCAGGCCGCGATCAGCAGGGCCACCGCCGCGTCGCCGAACCGGTCGTCCAGCGCGAAGCGCATGCCCGTCAGCCCCGCGCACAGGCCCAGCATCGTCATGATGTTGGGAATCAGCCGGTTGAAGGACGGGCCGCGAACGCGGGGCCGTCGCCTGCGGATCAGCCGGCGCCGCCGCCGGGGTGCGGCGGGGGCGGAGGAAGGGGGGATGTCGGGCAGCGCCATCGGGATCAGAGACGCGCCATGACCGTTTCGCCGCCGATCATGGTCTGGCCGGCCGTGACCAGCGGTTCCACGCCCGGCGGCAGGTACAGGTCGGTGCGCGAGCCGAAGCGGATGAGGCCGAAGCGCTCGCCGGCCTCGTAGGTCATGCCTTCCTCGGCGTCGCACAGGATGCGCCGGGCGATCAGTCCCGCGATCTGCACCACCGCCAGGTTGCGCCCGTCTTCCAGCGTCAGGCGCAGGGCGTTGCGCTCGTTCAGTTCGGACGCCTTGTCGAGGCTGGCGTTGAGGAACTGGCCGGGATGGTAGGCCACGCGCGTGACGGTTCCGGCGGCGGGCATACGATTGACGTGGACGTCCAGCACCGACAGGAAGGTGGCGATGCGCCAGACCGGTGCGTCGCCCATGTCCAGCGATGCGGGGGGGGCGATCTTTTCCACCGACACCACGCGGCCGTCGGCCGGGGCGACCGCCAGGTGCGGGTCGGCCGGGGGCACGCGCTCCGGGTCGCGGAAGAAATAGAGGCAGAAGCCGAAGAACAGCCCCGCCGCGCGGCTCAGCCAGCGGGCCGGGCGCCAGGGCAGGAGCCGGGCCGCCACCGCGGTGGCGCCCGATGCCAGAAGAAAGGGACGGGCTGCCGGATGCGGCCGCGCGAGGACGAGCTTGATGGACTGGATCAGGGACATAGGCCGAGCTTCATGAGGTTTGTGGGGAGGTGGGTCAAGCGTGGCGGCCAGTGTGGCACGGATCGGAGGACTGGTCAGCCGGGTTCGTAGATCCGTCTTGGCGCGCGGATCAGGGCAGGGGCGGTGACGGCCGGAACACCGGACCAGACATCCTTCACCGCCTCGATGACGAAGACGCCACCCAGTTGCGGGAGGAGCATGTGGCCCGCATTTTCGGCCAGTGCGGCGGCGCGCCGATGTCCGGCCCCCAGCGGCGGCATGAACAGTGCGCCGTCATGGCGTTCGGCGCACAGGAAGGCCTGCGACAGGCGCCGCGCGATCTGGCGGGTGGAAAAGGGCTCGCCCTGGCCGAAGGGCGTGTCGTCGGAATGCGCCCACCAGCCGGCGCGGTTGGGTACCACCAGCAGCAGGCGGCCATGATCCTTCATGACTTTCCAGACGGAGCGGATCAGTGCGTCGGGCCGCTGGGTGACTTCCAGCGCGTGGACCATCAGCACCCGGTCGAAGGACAGGTCGGGGAAGGGCAGGCGGTCTGCGGTGACCACGCAGTCGCGTATGCCCTCGGGCGTGAAGGCGGGGGCTTCGCGCGTGACGGGGGTGTTCAGGCGTGCCGATATGCAGGGCGGGCCGTCCGGCCTGGTCCAGAGCGGCAGGAAGGGTTGGGTGTAGCCCAGCCCCAATATCCGGTCGCTGCCCGTGCGGGGCCAGAAAGCCTGCATGCGGTGCCGCAGCAGGCGGGCGGTGTTCTCACCCGCTCCGCTCGCATAGAATCTGGCCGCGGTGCAGATATCGTCTTGCATCACGCCTGATTAGCACAAACTGTTGGAAAAAGCCGGGATGCCCCGGAGCTGCATACGAGACGGAGACAGATCATGGTGCTTGCCATTCGCCCGGTCCCGATCCTGACCGACAATTATGCCTGGTTGCTGCGTGACGAGGAAAGCGGCGCCACGGCGCTGGTCGACCCTGCCGAGGAGGCGCCGCTGGTTGCCGCCGTGGAAGCGGCCGGCGGTCGGCTGGACCAGATTTTCCTGACGCATCATCATGCCGATCATGTGGCGGCGACGGATGCCCTGCGCAAGCGCTACGGGGCGATTGTGACCGGTGCCGCGGCCGATGCCTACCGCCTGCCGATGCTGGACCAGGCGGTGGATGACGGTGACGGCGTGACGCTGGGCGGGGCCATCGGCACCGTGATGGAGACGCCGGGCCATACGCGTGGGCATATCGCGTATTATTTTCCGCTGACTCCGGCGCTGTTCTGCGGCGATACGCTGTTCAGCCTGGGCTGCGGGCGGCTGTTCGAGGGCACGTCGGAGGAGATGTTCCATTCGCTGCGCCGGATCGCCGCCCTGCCGGATGCGACGCTGGTCTGCTGCGGGCATGAATATACCCAATCCAACGCGCGCTTCGCGCTGGCGGTCGATCCGGACAATGCCGCTTTGCGCGAGCGGGCGGCCGAGATCGACAATCTGAGGGCCGAGGGGCGGCCGACGGTGCCGGTTCGGCTGGGGGTGGAGAAACGCACCAATCCGTTCCTGCGCGCGCCTGACGTGGCGGCGTTCGCGCGGCTGCGGCGGGAGAAGGATGGTTTTTCCTGACCGTGGTGTTCCGGTTTTTCGGGGCGGGGGGCGTCTGGTTCATGGCCCGGACGGGATCTTCATACCGACATGAAGGCTGCCGCGTGTGTTCGTGCAGGCGTTGCGCCTTCGTTCAATCCATCATTTAATCGATGTGGGTGAGTACCACGCTTGACTTGAAGGCGGCGGTTGCGTCCGCCAGCCAGGAATTGAATCGGTTCAGCGTGCGACTCTGCCAGTTCGCGACGGGTGCCACGATGAAATAGCTGCCGATCGTGACCGAGCGCCAGGGGGCGTCCGGAAGATGCACCTGCGCCAGACTGCCCGAAGCCAGGTCCGCACCGGTCAGGAAGATATTTGTCATCGCCAGGCCCTGGGCGTCCTTGGCGGCGGCGAGCGTCAGCGTGGCATGCCAGAGCCGCGCGCAGGGATTGATGGCCGACACGCTGACGGATTGCGCCTGAAACCATGTGACCCATTCGTGGTCGTCATTTTCCTCGATCAGGGGTTCGGCGAGCAGGTCTCCCGGTGCGCGGATGCGGTGGTTGATTTCACGGGCTAGCGCCGCATGGGTCACGGGAAAGACCTGCGGGCGGGCGATCTCGACGGCGCGCAGGTGGGGAGGCAGGGCGAGGCGCTCGGACGGGCGCAGATAACGGATGTCGGCATGGACGTCGTCGCGGTCGAAATCGGAGGGGACATTGTCCGGACGGATCACCAGGTCCACGCCGCGGCAGATCTTGCGGAAGGCGTCCAACTGATACACGAGCCAGTTGCAGGCGAACCCAGTGGCGCAACTGATGGTCAGGACGCCGGCGGCCGGTGCCCGCAACTGGGTCGATGCCCGAGTGAGCGTGCCGATCGCCGCCGCAATCTCGCGATGATAATATTGTCCCCGTGACGTCAGCGTGCCGGATCGACGATTGATGAGCGTCGTGCCGAGCCATTCTTCCAGGCCGCGCAGATGGCGGCTGATGATGGTGTGCGTGACGCCCAGGGACTGGGCGGCTTTTCGGATACCGCCGGTGCGTCCGTAGGCTTCGAAGGCCCTGAGCATGACAAACGGCGGCAGCGATGGCCGATCATCCATGGGTGTTCTCCGAGACGGGGGACCTATTTATTTTCAATTCGAAATAAATGATAACGGCCACGCGTATCTGTGTAAAGTCCTGTCATATGGAAGAGTTTCCGTCGTTATCCCGGCCGGTGTGGTGACGTCAGGTTGCCTGTGGGAGACGATAAAGGCCTTTCAACGGCATGGTGAGACTGATATCAACTCGTAATGAAATGGATGGTATTGATCGTTTCGAGTAAGAAATCTACTTTTGCTGTAGGCCATAATCGTTACTAATCAGGATCGTAATCCGCCAGACCGGGAGGGTTTCATGGCATCGTGGTCAGTTTGGTCTGGACGTTGCGGCGTAGGTTTTTACGCGACAGCTTGCCTGATGGTACCATCACTTGGTCATGCGGAACAGGAACCCGCCAATTCGCGTAAGGTGTTGCATGCGGAGGCGCATTCTCCCCGACCGGTTCCTGTTCGGACAGTGCCTGCGCATAGCGAATCCATGACCGTAAGTGCGGCGCGCCGGGCTTTCCATTTCGCCGCCGCGCAGCATGAAGCGGATTCCAGCACGCGCCTGACGCCCGAATTGCTGGTCAAGCGCGGGGTGGTGAATTTGCGCGATCTGGAAAAAGTCGCCCCGAATCTGAGTATTCAGAGCGTTAACGGCACCGGAACGATGAATTTCTATCTGCGTGGAATGGGCATGCGCGATTTTACGCAGAACAACGTGCCCTCGGTCATGCCGTATCTGGACGATGTCGCGTTTCCGATCGCGACGTTCATGTCGGGCATGATGTTCGATCTTGCTGGGGTGGAGGTGACGCCCGGACCGGTTGGCTTCACCCATGGCCTGGCCGATACCGGTGGTGAGGTCAACCTGCATACCGCGGACCCGACCCGCACCTGGCATGGCGGTGCGTCGGAGGATATTGCGAGCTACGCGCGCAGCCGAACGAACTTTTTCGTCTCGGGTCCGCTTGCGCATAATCTGTTCTTTCGACTGGCTGGGCAGATGAATGAAGGCGGCGCGTGGCAGTACAGCCCGTCGCACGGGCGCTATCAGGGGGCCGCGAACGAGGGCGCCCTGCGGGCGAAGCTGCAATGGCTGCCCGACGAAAAGACCGATATCATGGTCACTGGTCATTGGATGGATGACGAATCCGAGACCACCCTTGTCCGGCCCGTCGCGAATTTCCAGCCGAACGAACCCTATCCCATCCTACCATACAAGCAGGCGAACTGGAGCATGGCGCCGGACTTTGCCAAGCTGATCGGGCGTCCGGCCAACCTGGTTCCGAGCGAGCATAACATGATGTGGGGTGCGACGCTGCGCATGTCCCGCGATCTGGGGTTTGCGCGCCTGACCAGCATCAGCTCCTACAACTCCGGCCGCATAGCGGAATATACCGACCAGGACGGCACGACCTGGCACGCGGGGGATTCATACCGCAATATCAACGGCGACCTGTTTAGCCAGGAAGTGCAACTGAAATCGCGCGGTGGCGACGCGCCGCTGCAATGGGTTGTTGGGATGTATTATAACCGTACCAATATGAACCAGAGCTGGTTCTATGACCAGAGCGACACGAACAAATATCTGACCGGTACAAGCTACTTGCAGAAGCAGCAGACGTTTTCGCAATATGCGCACGTCTCTTACCGCCTGCCGGGCAGGGTGACATTGTTCGCGGGGATCAATCACGAATCCGACGACCGCCATATCCAGAATGTCGCGACGAGCTATTATTACCCGGATGGCACCACCTCCGTGGCACGCTTCGCGCCGCAGGGGGCGCTTGGCAACCAGGTCACGTTCGAGACCGGCGCGCAGTGGCAGGCCTTATCGAACCTGATGTTTTATTTCAAGATCAGCAAGGGTTTCAAACCGGGAGGGTTTACGGCGAATACGACGCAGGTGCAGGACCAGCTTGCCCCCTTCAAGCCGGAAACCGATCTTGGCTATGAAGTCGGCTTCAAGAGTGACATCATCCCGAACCGTTTCCGCCTGAATGGCGCGCTGTTCTATTACGATTATCATGACCAGCAATATCTGAGCGTGGTGGCGCTGCCGGTCGGAATCCTGGCCCATTATGTCAATATTCCGAAATCCTACACCTATGGCGTCGAGTTCAACGCCGAGCTTCATCCGCTCGATCATGTCTATATTATGCAGAATTTCGGATATATGCGTGGAGAATATCAGGTTTTCCAGGCGCTTAACAAAACCGCGACCACAGCGCAGCATGCCGCCACCGGCATATGGTCTGGTATTTACTCTGATTATGCCGGAGCGGATGCGGGAATGCCCAAACTGACCTTGAATGGATCGGCTGACTACCGTCTGCCGGTCTGGGGGAAATATGAATGGGAAACCGGTGTCGACTGGATGTATCGTTCCCAGCAGCAGCTCGCGCCGCGCAGCTATGGCGCCTATTGCCTGCCGCCCTATTTCCAGCTTGGCGCGCATACGACCTTCCGTCCGGCCAATGACCGCTGGTCGGTGACGGTCTACGCATCCAACCTGCTGAACCGACAGTATTTCGAATCAGGGGCGATCACGACGACGACCTATTTCTGGATCCCCGGACCGCCGCGTTTCGTCGGTGGCCGGTTCGGCATCAATTTCTAGTGCAGATCCTGTTTGAACGTGTGCGTTCAAACAGGTGAGGACGCCCGTGAAACAATAAACCAGAGCATTTCGACCGAGCCTGTGTTCGGTGGAAGTGCTCTGGCGCGGAACGAACCGCCGCGCACGCCGGCGGACGATCCGGAGACTTGAGTGATCAGGGAAGGAAGATACGCAATGCACGCCGATACGATAATGACAGGTGGCAAGATATTCCGCGGCCTCGGGTTGCCTCTGGCCGAGGCAGTTGCGATCAGCGGCACCCGGATCGTGGCCGTAGGCAGCGATGCCCTGATGTTCGAACTGGCCGGTCCCGCCACCCGGCGGATTGATCTGGGTGGCCGGCTTGCGGTGCCTGGCTTCAACGACGCCCATCAGCATCCGCTCCCGCTCGGGCTGATGATGGGGCAGGTCAATCTGCGGCCGGAATATGTGCGCACGCTGGATCAACTGCTCGAGGCGATCCGCGCCGAGGCACGTCGGCTGCCTCCGGGCCAGTGGATCCAGGGGCGGGGCTATGATGATTCGGTGCTCGATGTCGAGCGGCCGCCCACGCTGGACGAATTGTCGGCCGCGGCGCCCGACCATCCGGTCATCATCTTCCGGTTGTGCGGGCATGTAGGCATGGCCAATCGCGCCGCGCTGGCCGTGGCGGGGCTGACCGCCGAGACGCCGGACCCCGAGGGCGGTGCGTTGGGGCGCGATGCCTCTGGCCTGACCGGGTTGATCCAGGAGCGGGCCAAGCAGTTGCTGACAAAGCATATTCCCCGCCCGACTACGACCGAACTGGTCGAGGCCGTCGACCGTGTCAGTAGTTTTCTCAACAGCCAGGGTTATACCGCTGTCATGGACGCGGGGATCGGGTTTGCGGACGGGATGGAGGACATCACGGCGTATCGGGCCGCTCGCGACAGCGGCGCGTTGTCGGTGCGTCTGTGGGGCTGCCTGTTCGGTAACCCCGAGGGGATTGCTGATGCGGCCTGGGAGGCCGGCGTCCGCCCTGGCAGCGGATGTGAAATGCTGCGTTTCGGGGCGATGAAAGTGTTCGCGGACGGATCGGCGGGCGGCCGGACGGCGGCGATGACCGAGCCTTATTTGCAGGGCGGCCATGGATTGCTGTGTTTCGACGATGCGCAGATGCATGGGCTGCTGGCCAAATATCATGCGCAGGGATGGCAACTCGCGATCCACGCGATCGGGGATGCCGGCATCGCGCAGGTGATCGCGGGGATGCGCAAGGCCGCGACCCCTGAGCAGCCGCTGGCCGGCAGGCGGCACCGCATCGAGCATTGCGGCTTCCTGACGCCGGCGCAGATGGCCGAGATGGCGACGTTCGGGATCGAGGTCGTGCCGCAGCCGATCTTTCTTTACGAATCGGGCGAAACCTACATTACCAATGTCGGGCGCGCGCGGGCCGAACGCTCCTACCCCATGGCATCGTGGCTGCGGGAAGGGTTTCATCCTGCCGCGAGTTCGGACGCGCCCGTCTCGACCACCGACCCGTTTCTCAACCTCCAGACCATGGTGACGCGGCGCACGTTTCGGGGCACCGTCATGGGCGGCGACGAGACGATCGATATCGCCCAGGCCCTGCATTGCCTGACCTATAACGGTGCCCACAGCCAGTTCAGCGAGCATCGGCGCGGCCGCATCCTGCCGGGCATGGATGCGGACATCACGGTTCTGTCGCGCGACCTGCTGAGCATTCCGGCGGAGGATATCGCGGGCACGCAGGCCGACCTGGTGCTGCTGGACGGCAGGATCGTCCATGACCGGCAGGGCGAGGTTTCGTAATGCGGCGGCGTTCCGGACCAGCCCGCGTGCGGGGACGTGCATGAAACGCTACGTCGCCTATCGTGTGGCGGTGACCATGCCGGTGCTGCTGGGGGTGCTGGTGGTCGGGTTCCTGCTGATGCAGGTCGTGCCGTCCGACCCCGCCGCCGTGCGGGCCGGGCCCCAGGCCTCGGCCGAGGTCGTGGCGGCGCTTCGCGAGGAGATGGGACTGAACCGGGCGCTGCCGATGCGCTTCGCGCTCTATCTGCGGCAGCTCGCCCGCGGCGACCTGGGGCGGTCGCTGATCAATGACGCGCCGGTTGCAACCGAACTGGGGCGCGCGATCGGTCCCTCGATGGAACTGATGACCGCCTGCCTGCTCTGGTCGGTGCCGGTGGCGGTCGCGCTCGGTACGTTCGCGGCGTATCGGCGGAACAGCGTGTTCGATCGGGCGATTGTCATGCTGTCGATCGGAGCGGCGTCGGTGCCGGTGTTTTTCGTCGGGCTGCTGGCGATATGGATCGGGGGATTCTGGTGGCAGCTCCTGCCGTTTACCGGGCGCGGCGGTCCATTCTGGACGCGGGCGGGCCTAGCCTCGCTGGTGCTGCCGGCTTTCACGCTCGGTTTCGTGCTGCTCGGCGCGGTGGTGCGGATCACCCGGACCGCCGTGCTCGACGCGCTTTCCAGCGATCATGTGCGCACCGCGCGGGCCAAGGGATTGAGCGAATGGTCGGTAACGTTGCGCCACGCATTGCGCAATGCCCTGATCCCCATCGTGACGTTGGTTGGGTTGCAGATCGGTTATCTGATCGGCGGGGCGGTCGCCACGGAGATCATCTTCAGTTGGCCGGGTATGGGGCGGCTGGCGGTGAACGCAATCACCAGCTCGGATCTTCCGATGGCCCAGGGGGCGATCCTGGTCATTGCGGCGGCGTTCGTCCTGACCAATCTTGCCGTCGATCTGCTCCAGCTTCTGCTCGACCCCAGGATTCGGCGATGATGGCCATGTTGCAGGATCTGGCGGGTATCCTCCGCCGTTCCGGCGCCACGACCCGTGTCGCGCTGGCGGTGGTCTGCGGATTGGGGATCGTGGCGCTGGCGGGCCCATGGGTCGTGGCGGCGGACCCGTACGGCATCGACCTGCATCATGCGTTGCAGGGGCCGGGCTGGCGCGCTCCGCTGGGCACCGACGAATTGGGACGCGGAATACTCGGCCGGCTGATTGCGGGGCTGCGGCTGACGCTGGCGCTCGGGCTGGCCTCGGTCGCGATAGGGGGAAGCGCCGGACTGGCGCTGGGGCTGGCCGCCGCGTACTATCCCCGTGCCGACCAGTGGATCATGCGCGTGCTCGACGTAGTGCTGTCATTCCCGACCATCCTGTTCGGGCTTGCCATCGTGGCGATCTGCGGGCCGGGGGCGGAGGCGGTGGTGACCTCGCTGGCGCTGTCCACCATGCCGCTGACCGCGCGGATGATCCGGGCGACGGCAGGGATCGAGATGGTCCGCGATTATGTCGAGGCCGCGCGTTCGCTCGGCATGTCGGACAGGCGGCTGATGTGGCGCCATGTCATGCCCAACTGCCTGTCCACCCTGATCGTGTTCTCGACCCTGCGCTTCGGCCAGGTGGTGCTGATGGGGTCCATCCTGTCCTTCGTCGGACTGGGTACGCAGCCGCCGGTGGCAGAACTGGGCACGATGGTGGCGGAGGGCCGCAACTTCCTGTTCTACGCGCCGCATGTCGCGATTCTGCCGGCGCTGCTGATCTTCATCATCGTGCTGGCCTGCAACCTGCTGGGTGACAGTCTGCGCGACGTGGTGGACAGGCGGGGCTCATGACGCGCGCATTCACCCTCGTCCTTGCCGCGCTGATGCTGGGCGCGTGGGGCGCCGGGCCGGCATGTGGGCGCGATCGCGGAGCGCTCGTCATCCTGCGTGGCTCGGATTCGGATAATTACGATCCGGTGCGTTCGACGGCCCGTGCCTCGGGCGAAGTGCTGGAGATGATGGGCGACACCTTGACTTCGATGGACTGGGATCTCAAGACCGTCCGCCCCGGTCTGGCGCAGAGCTGGGATGTGAGCCCTGGCGGGCTGACCTATGTCTTCCACCTGCGCGCTGGGGTAAGGTTCTGCGACGGGCGCCCGATGACGGCGGAGGACGTGGCCTATTCCCTCAATCGCCTGGTGGCACCGGCGACCCACAGCCCCGTCGCCTGGCGCGCGGGACCGGTGGAGACGATCACCGCGTCGGATCCGCTGACGGTTCGCTACCAGCTCAAGCGGCCATATGGCGAACTGCTCGCGCAATTGTCGCTGTTCTTCACCACGATCGTCGACCGTCATGCCGTCGAGACGCTAGGGCGGGATTTCGGAGTGCGCGGCTTCAATGGCACCGGCCCCTATTGCTGGGGAGGCTGGCAGCCGCGGCAGGAACTGGTGCTGCACCGCCACCGGGGCTATGACTGGGGGCCGCCGGTCTATCATTCTCCCGTACCGCAGATCGACACGATCGTCTGGCGCGTCATTCCCGACGACACGAGCCGCCTGATCGCGCTTCAGTCCGACCAGGGCGATGTCTCGCAATACATGCCCTATTACGCGATCGACGGGATCGCCCGCACGTCGGGCCTGCATCTGGCCGGGCAGCCTGCCTACAGGTTCGATTATATCCTGGGGTTCAAGATCACCAAGCCCGTGGTGGGCGACCCGGTCATCCGCCGCGCGTTGCAGATGGCGGTGGATCGTAAGGCGCTGGCCAGCGCGGTGTTCTTCGGCCAGGCCGATGCCGCAGACGATTACATCAATCCGAACGCGCCGGACGCGGTGCCCGTCGGGGTCGCCGCCTATGACCCCGAGGGGGCGCGGCGGCTGCTGGAGGCGCATGGATGGGTGCTGGGCCCGGACGGCGTGCGGGTGCGCGACGGACAGCGGGCGAGCTTCACGCTCTATGCGTTCAGCGATCCGACCGACACGATTCTGTCCGAGGTCCTGCAAGCATATTTCCACAAGGTCGGAATCGAAATGGTCGTGCAACTGTGGGACGCGACCATCGGCTGGAGCAAGCTCGGCACCCAGGAGTTCGGAGCGTTCATCATGGGGTATCCGTATTTCTCGGCGCATGAGGCGTTGAATCTGTTTTTCTCGTCGCACAACATTCCGACACCCAACCGGATGAACTGGCGCGACCCCGAGACCGACCGCCTGCTGGCCGATGCGTCGGCGGCCGTCGACCCCGCTGTCCGGCGTGACGCGCTGACGCGTCTGCAGGAAAAGCTCACGCAAAGCGACCTGTGGATTCCGCTGGGCCGGGAAAAGCTGTGGGAGGTGTCGTCGGACCGGGTGCAGGGGGTCAGGGCCCACGGGTTGTACGGCATCGGGCTTTACAAGGGACTCGACATGAGGCTTTCGCCATGACGCCGCTGCTGTCGATCGAAGGGCTGCATACGACCATCAGGGTGCCTGGGTCGAACGGCGGCCGGGAACATGGGGAGGTCGGCGTCGTCGACGGTGTGGATCTGGTGCTGGACGCCGGGCGGACGCTCGCGCTGGTGGGTGAGAGCGGATGCGGAAAATCGATGCTGTCTCTGGCAATCATGGGATTGCTGCCGCCGGTTGCGCGGATCGCCTCGGGCCGTATCCTGCTCGATGGGCTTGATCTGGCGAGCCTGCCGGCGTCCGCGCTGCGGGCGATCCGGGGGCGACGGGTCGCGATGATCTTTCAGGACCCGATGACCAGCCTCAATCCGGTGCTGAGCGTGGGGGCGCAGATCATGGAAGCGATCAGGGTCCATGTGCCCGGTCTCGACCGCCGGGCGTTGCGGGCCCGCGCGATCGCGACGATGGAGAAGGCGAGAATCCCCAACGCCGCCGCGCGCGTCGATGCCTATCCGCACCAGCTCTCCGGCGGATTGCGCCAGCGCGTCATGATCGCGATGGCGTTGGCCTGCGGTCCGGAGCTGCTGATTGCCGATGAGCCGACCACGGCGCTGGACGTGACGGTGCAGGCGCAGATCCTGGGCCTGCTGCGCGACTTGCAGCGCGAGACCGGCATGGCGCTATTGCTGATTACCCATGATCTGGGCGTGGTGGCGGAAATGGCGGACGAGGTTGCGGTGATGTACGCTGGGCGAGTGATGGAACAGGCCCCGGTTTCGGCGATCTTCGACGATCCGCAACACCCCTATACGCTTGGCCTGCTGGGCTGCACGCCGGCGCTGGCGATGAATGCCGGCCGCCAGCGCGCCATCGCGGGCGGCGTGCCGCCGCTGGCTTCCATGCCGCCGGGTTGCCGCTTCCATCCGCGCTGCGCTGCCGCCCTGCCGGACTGCGCCCGTGCCCGGCCGATGCCGCGCCGCCTGGGGGAGCGCCATCTTGCCGCCTGCCTGCGTTCGCCGCTGGAAGCCAGCGTGCCGGCGGCCCGGCCGTGAGCGCGCCCCCGGTCCTGCGGATCGAAGGGCTGACCAAGCACTATCTCGCGCGGGATGGGGGCGGGGTGACGCGGGCGGTCGATGGTGTGTCGCTGGAGATCATGGCGGGCGAGACGCTGGCGCTGGTGGGCGAGAGCGGCTGCGGCAAATCCACCACGGCGCGCTGTGCGCTGCGGCTGATCGCGCCCAGCGGCGGACGTGTGATGTTCGAGGGAGTGGATGTGCTGGCGCTGGCGCCGGCGGAATTGCGCCGGATGCGGCGGCGGTTCCAGTTCGTGTTCCAGGATCCGTTCGCCTCGCTCAACCCGCGCATGTGCATGGGGGCCATCCTTGAGGAGCCGCTGCTGGTCCATCGCATGGGCGACCGGGCCCGGCGCGAGGCGCGTGTGGCGGAACTGCTGGTGATGGTGGGGCTGGGGCCGGATCACGCCCGCCGCTTTGCGCATGAACTCTCCGGCGGCCAGCGCCAGCGCGTCGGCATCGCACGCGCGCTGGCGACCTCGCCCAGCCTGGTGATCTGCGATGAGCCGGTTTCGGCGCTGGATGTTTCGGTCCAGGCGCAGGTTCTCAACCTGCTCTCCGACCTCAAGCGCGCGCTGGGCCTGTCCTATCTGTTCATCACCCACGATCTGGGCGTCGTGCGGCGGGTGGCCGATCGGGTGGCGGTGATGCTCCATGGCCGGATCGTGGAAATCGCGACGGTCGGGTCGCTGTTCGGGCAGCCGGCGCATCCTTACACCGCGCGCCTGCTCGACGCGACGCCGGTGCTCGATCCGGCGCGGCGTCAGGCGGCGCACGACCCCGGCGCGGAGGCTCCGGCGCCCGCATTCCGGCCGGCTGGTCCCGAGGGCTGTTCCTATACCGGGCGATGCGCGGTCGCGATCGCGCGCTGCGCGCGAGAGGCGCCGTCGCTGCGCGCGATCGCGGAAGGCCATCTGGTCGCCTGCCACCGAGGAGGCGAATTACCGCTGCCCGCGCCCTTTGAAGATGCCGCTCTTTCGTCTGTCGCGCAGCGACGGCTCGCGCTGCTGGACAGGCTCGCGGATGCGGCTTCCTCTTCCTGCAACGAAGGAGCCTCTCATGTCGATTGATGAACAATGCCGGATATTGCGCGAGGATCTCGCGGCAGCCTATCGGCTTATGGCCCTGTTCGGCATGACGGACCTGGTCTTTACCCATCTCTCTGTCCGGCTGCCCGGTGCGGAGAACAGGTTTCTGGTCAATCCCTATGGCTTTCTGTTCGAGGAGATCACGGCCAGTTCGCTGGTCGAGGTCGACGCCGACGGGCTGCCGCGGCAGAAGACGAGCTATGCCGTCAATCCCGCCGGGTTCGTGATTCATTCCGCGGTCCATCGCGCGCGGCATGACGTGGCGTGCGTCATGCATACCCATACGCTGGCCGGCATGGTGGTGGCGGCACAACGGCAGGGCATCCTGCCGATCAGCCAGATCAGCATCGAATTCGCGCGCAATGTCGGCTTTCATTCCTACGAGGGTATCGCTGACGACGACAATCTGGACGAGCGCGAGCGTCTGGTGCGTGACCTAGGCTCTAACCAGGCGCTGATCCTTGAAAATCATGGCCTGCTGACGGTGGGGCGCTCCGTCGCCGAGGCGTTCTATCGCATGTTCTATCTCAATCGTTCGTGTCAGATCCAGGTTGCGGCGCAATCGTGCGGTACGCCGCTATATGCGCCTTCCGACGCCACGGTGGACCGGACCTATGCCCAGTATGTGGCTGACACGGACAAGGAAATGCTGGTCTGGACCGCGCTGCGCCGCAAGCTGGATCGTGAACAGCCCGATTACCGCCTCTGAGCGCCTGACATATCGAAAGGGATGCAACTGCCATGCCCATGATCGGCGTCTATTTCGATCAAGCGAAGAATTATCTGCCCGCCGTTCGTGCCGCCCTCCTGAAATGCGATCCGGCATTGGAGGTGGTCGACTGGAGCGAGGCGCTGACGGTACCCGACAGGGTCGATTATGTATTCGTGTGGCGGCCGCCGGCCGGGGATCTGAAGAAATTTACCTCCCTAAAAGCCATTTTCAGTGCCGCTGCCGGTGTCGATCATATCGTCCGGCATGATCCGGACTGGCCGGTCCATGTGCCGCTGATCCGCATGGGTGATGGCGACACCGCCCTGCTGATGGGCGATTACGTGCTGTGGGCGTGCCTTACGCTGCTGCGCGGCGCCCATGCCTGGGCCTTGCAGCAGCAGGCGCGGGAATGGAAGCGTGAGGTCGTCACCCGGCCGTCGGGGAGTTGCACGGTGAGCGTGCTCGGCCTCGGCCATCTGGGCGGCCGTGTCGCGACGCATCTGCGCGATGCGGGCTTTGGCGTGCGTGGCTGGTCGCGCCGGCCGCACACGATGGACGGAATTGCCTGCTTCGCCGGGCCGGATGAACTGGACCATGCCGTGCGGGATGCCGATTTCGTGGTCTGCCTGTTGCCGGACACGCCCTCTACCAGCGGGATTCTGAATGCGCGGTTGTTCTCGCTGTTCGCGCCTGGGGCCGGGGTGATCAATGTCGGCCGAAGCAGCCATCTGGTCGAAGCGGACCTGATTGCGAGGCTCGACGACGGGCATCTCGGCGGAGCGGTGCTGGATGTGTTCGACGTCGAACCTCTGCCCGCTGCTTCGCCGCTGTGGTCGCATGCGCGCATCACGATCACGCCGCATGTCGCCTCGCAGGCATCGATCGGCTCCCGCATGGCCTATGTCGTGGAGGCGATGAGGCAATTGAACCGGGGCGAGATGCCACCGCTGGCCTATGACGCGCAGCGCGGCTATTAGAGGCCGTTTGCAAACAGCCTTTTAGGAAACATATACCTTGGGACAGGCGGGTTCGCCGCCGGTGGCCGATATGCCGTGCGGGGTGGTGAGCGGGCTGCTGCCTGATCCAGCGCATGTGTTGATGGCTGCCAGAGGACGATCGGCCCGATGAAGTTTTACCATGCCCCACTCAGTCCCTATGCGCGGAAGGTTCGGGCTGCGGCCATTCTGCTTGGCCTGGAGTCCCGGCTGACGGAAATCGTGGTGCGGGTTGCGGACTCGCCGCCCGAGGTGCTGGCGGCGAACCCGTTATGCAAGATCCCGACCCTGGAACTGCCGGATGGGGAGGGATTGTACGACAGCCGGGTGATCGTGGATTATCTGGATGGGCTGGCCGGTGGGGGCCGGCTGGTGCCGGCCGAGGGGGAGGCACGTCGGCGGGCCTTGCGGATGCAGGCACTGGGGGATGGGCTGGCCGATGCTGCGATTCTGGTGCGGACGCTGATCGCGGCGGGGCTTGCGCATGACCATCCGCTGCTCCAGCGACAGCTTGCGGCGGTCTGGCGCAGTCTGGACCGGCTGGAAAGCGCGCCTCCTGCGCTGGAGCCGATGGATATCGGCGGGCTGTCGGTGGCCTGTGCGCTGGGGTTTCTGGACGTGCGCTTCGCCGATGACCCGTGGCGGCGCGATCGTCCGGCGCTGGCGGAGTGGTACGCGGCGGCCAGTGCCCTGCCGTGCCTGGTCCGGACGGCCATGTCCTCATAGCACCATCCTGATGGCAGCCGGCCGATCGGCCGTCAGGTGGCCGGCGGCGCGATCGGTCATCTTTTGAGGCCGGGGCACGGCCCGTGCATCGGGGGGCGGTCATGCTAGGGTCCGCGACCCTGGCGCCCATATCCGAGGCGATTGCGTGGCGACCGCGCTGGGTGGATGGTCGTTTTCGTGTTGTTTCGCCGGGGTTTGCCCGGCGGTTCGTTTCATGCTCCGGCCACCTGCCGGCCCAGCCCGTCGATGGAGGGTATATTGCCGGATGCCAGTCGCCCGTGCGGCCCGATCGTCATCAAGAAATACGCTAACCGACGTTTGTACGACACCGAGCGCTCGATCTATATCACGCTCGACACGCTGGCCGATATGGTGCGTTCCGGCAAGGAATTCGTGATTTTCGATGCCCGTACGGGCGACGACATCACGCGCGCCGTCCTGACCCAGATCATCATGGAGGAAGAGACCAAGGGGCGGGCCATGCTGCCCGCGTCCTTCCTGCGGCAGATCATCCGGTTTTATGGTGACAGCATGCAGGGGTTGGTACCGGAGTATCTGGACCAGATGATGGAGCAGTTCACCGCCAACCATCACCAGATCCGCACCACCATGCAGCGGACGATGGAGCAGTTCCTGCCGCCCGGTATCGAGCAGCTTGGCCACCATGATATCGAGATGATGGACCGGGCGATGTCGATGTTCGCCTCGCTTTACCGGCCGGAAGCGGAACCCCCGGTTTCGGCTGGCGGGGTGGCCCATGACGAGGGGACCGGTAACGCCGGGCCGGTGGACGAGGTGGTGCCCGAGGGCGTGGAGAGCATGGAAGAAGAAGTGGCGCGCCTGCGCCGCGAGGTTGCCGAGTTGCGGGCCGTGCTGGGCATGTCGCCCGGCGCGGAGGGCTGACGCCGCTAGGCCGCTTCAGGGCAGCCAGTCCGTGACGTGGCCTAACGGCAGGGCGCCGATGAAGACCATGCCGGCGTTCAGGCGCAGGGGCAGGCTGATGGGGCGGTCGGTGAGGGCGGGCGTGGCGGGGGCGGTGATGGCGCCGGGAGATCCGGCTGCCAGTTGGTCGATCGCCGCGACCAGATGTGTGAGGTCTGGTGACAGCGTGCCGGCCTGATCGAGCGCGCGGACGGTCTGGCCGATGCCTGCGATGGACAGGGTGAAGGTGCCCTCGGGACCGCCGGGGGCGGTGAGGTGGGCGGTTCCTGCCGCCGACAGGGAAAGATGCGTCCAGCGCGTGTGCAGGTTCTGCACCAGCAGGGGGATCGCGGTACCGCCGGGGAAGGAGACGGTCAGGCCGGCATCGGACAGGCGGTGCGCGTCGGTCGGAACGGTGGGCAGAGGCCAGGCGGGCGGCAGGTCGATCGTGGCGGCGTGGATGGTCATGGCGACGCGGCTGGACTCGGGGCTGGCCTGGCTGTTCCAGAGGCCATGGCCGCGCAGGTCGTGCAGCGTCAGGTCCGTGGTGTGGCCATCCGGGTTCAGGATCTGGAGGGTGAGGGAGCGGGCGGTCCAGGCGGCGTGACCGGTTGCGGCGTCGGCTGGCGGGCCGAGTGGAAGGAAGAGGCGGGCGTTTTCTGTCTGGAGCCTGAGCGCCTGTTCCGTGTCGGGGCCGGTCAGGCGGGCGGCCTGCGTGTTGCCGGGAGCGATCCGGATCGTCATGGGGTGCAGCAGGGACAGGGACAGTGTGATCCTGTCCGCCCCCCAGGCGATGGTCCGGTTGCCGGCCGGGCCGTTCAGGCGTGGATTCCGGAAGGTGAGGCGGGCCGTCAGCAGGGAGCCGCCCCGTGTGGTCTGACCGGGGTCCAGGGTCCAGCCCTGTCGGTGCAGTTGCGTGCGCCAGTCTGTGACCATTCGGCCCAGTTCATGCTGCGCGGTCTGCCAGGCCAGGCCGTCGAGGGCCGCGAACCCGAGCAGGGCGAGGGCGGCCCCGCGTGACCATTTGTGTCGGCTGGGCCGGGGCGGGCGCGCGGGTCGGGGAGCGTGCTGGGGCATGCCGTACTTGATAGGGCACTTTCCGGAAGGCCGGGAACAGATTGATTCACAAATGTTTCACATGATGACCCGCTCTGGAAAAAGAGTGGGGGAGCAAATTTATCCACAATGAAGGGCAGCCGGGTGCATGAGGCGGGGCCAGGGCAGGTCGTCGGCCGGTGCCATGCCGGGGCTGTCAAGAGGGAATGTTAAAAACGGGTGTAAGTTTAATATGTTATTGCGCGTTTTTCCACCGCCCGGCGCGGGGGAGCGCGGCGTGGAGGCCGGTGGCGGGAGAGGAATGCGCGGCGGTGGGCAAACGGACAGTCACAGGCTCATCGAATGACCGCTTTGACTGCCCACAGAGTTATCCACAGGTTTTTTTGTGCCCTCGTTCCTGTCGAACGGGTTGGACAGGTCCTGCCATGCCGCGGTGATGCCGCCGAGAATGCGGGCCTTGCCCAGATCGGCGGGGAGCGCGGGACCGATGGCGATATGGATGGGGCCGGGACGCTTGACGAAGGCCTTGCGTGACCAGCGCAGGCCGGAATCCGTCGCCACCGGGATGATGGGCAGGCCGGTATGGGTGGCCATGGCGACGATGCCGGGATGCAGCCGCCTTGTCTCGCCCGCCTGGGTGCGGGTGCCTTCGGGGAAGATCACGATCTGCCGCCCGTCGGCAGCGGCCTCGGCGGTGGCGGTGAGCAGGGCGCGCAGGGCCTTGGCACCGTCGGCGCGGCGGACCGGGATCATGCCCGCCAGCAGCAGCATCGGGCCGACCAGGGGGAGGCGCGTCAGTTCTTCCTTCATCACGTAGGCCGGACGATCGACCAGGTTCATCCACACCAGTGTGTCGAAGGCCGACTGATGCTGCGAGGCGAGGAGGCAGGGGCCGGCGGGCAGGTGCTCGCGGCCCGTCACCACGACCCGGATGCCGCAGATATGGCAGAGCCCCGCTACCGACAGCCTCGTCCACAACTTGGCGTAGGGCAACGCGTATCGCCGGGCGAACAGGCGGATGGGCATCGCGGCGATGCCCATCACGATCGTCAGCAGGACGAAATACAGGTTGAACAGGCATGCGCGGACAAAAATCATGGCAGGCGGGGGGGCGTTCCGGACGGGTGAGGCACGGCATGCGTGCGGCGTGGCGCGTACAACAGAAAAACGGCCGGGAGACAAGGGTACGTAGGCGCGGGGCTGGTCGCGGTCGGGATGCTTTCCGCTTGCTGTCAGTTCTGGGCCCTGGTCGTCATGTTGCGGGCCAGGCCCAGGCTGGCCATCAGCCATTTGTCGTATTCCGTCGCCATCAGCCGCAGGGAGGAACCGCGCAGCGGCGATTGCAGGGCTGGCGGGTGGACCGCGTAGGGATAGAGCGCCACGTCGGGCAGGGTGCGGTGGATTTCCATGATCGCGCGGCGGATGTGGTAGCCGGCGGTGACCACGATCAGCGAATGGAGCCCGTTGTCACGGGCCCATTGCGCGGTTTCGTCGGCGTTGCCGATGGTGGAGGTGGCGTGCCGGCCCAGCGTGACCTGGTGCCAGAGCCCTGCCGGCAGGCGGGCTGCAAGGTCGGGTTGGAGGGCGCCGGCCACGGTGGCGGTCGTGGCGTGGGGGGCGACGCCGGAGATCAGCAATTGCCGGGCCTGGCCCTGGGCCAGCAGCCGCAGCGAGGCTTCGATGCGGCCCTGTCCGCCGGTCAGGGCGACGATTCCATCCGCCACGGGCGGGCGGACAGGCGATGTGAGCGCGTCGTTGACGAACCATGCGAAGCCCGCGCCCCACAGGACCATGCAGCCCAGCAGGCCCGCCAGCGTGCCGAGGAGGAAACGTCTGGCCGCGCCGTCATCCTGTTTCATTACGGCAGGGTTCGCAGCCAGGCGCGCACCGTGGCCTGGGTGGTCAGCCAGCCGATCAGCGCGGCGGCCGGGGCGAGGGCCAGTAGGGTGGCGATCAGGGGCGGGGGCAATGTGTCGAGCAGCATGTGGGCGCGCATCGTCCAGTCCGCTGCCGCGATCGCGGCTGAGGGGGGAGGTGGGGCGGCGGTCGCGAAGGGGGCGGCGACGTGCGACAGCAGCACCAGGAGCGGCAGCGCCAGCACGCTGCCGGCCAGGCCGCCGATGAAGGCCAGAAGGGCCGTCCGGCGGGCGAAGCGCCCGGCGATGTAGCCGTCGGTGGCGCCCATGGCATGGATCAGTTCGATCGGCATGCGGCGCGCCGCCAGCCCGGCGCGGGTGGTGGCCATGATCAGCACCACCGCGATTCCGGCCACGATCGCCACCGCCAGCAGCGCGCAGCTATGCAGACTGTCGGCCAGCCGGCCCAGCCGCTCGCCCCATTCGGCGTTGCGCTCGACCAGCGTGCCGGGGGCGATGGCCGCCAGCCTCCGGGCCAGCGCGCCGGCCTCTTCGGTGGGGGCGGTGGCCATATGCAGTTCGATGATCGCCGGCAGGGTGAGGGCGAAATCGTTGTTCCGGCCCAGCCATGGGGCCAGCAGGGCGTCCAGTTCCGCCTTGTCCAGCCGGTGGACGCGCGCGGCGCCGGGGGTGTCGGCGAGGGCGGCCAGCACGGCGTCGGAGCGGGTCAGCGGGGTGGCGGGTGCTTTTGCCGCTGCCGGTGTGTCGGGATCGGGGACCTGGACGGTCAGCATCGATGCGGCGCCGCTCGACCAGCGCGCGGAGAGGATCTGCGCGCCCGTGGCGCCGGCCAGCGCCAGGGCCGCCAGCACGGCCATGGCCGCCACCAGCAGGGGCAGCAGCCGGTCGGGCAGGGCGTGGCGCAGGGCCAGCCCGTCGGCGCGCCGGGCCTGGTTCCAGCGGGTGAAAAAGCCGGTTTGGTGCGCGCGTTCAGCCATCGCGCACCAGCCTGCCCTGGGCCAGTTCCAGCTCGTGGGCCGGGTAGCGGCGGATCAGGGCCTCGTTATGGGTGGCGACCAGGATGGTGGTGCCCAGGTCGGACAGGTCGCGGAACAGTTCCATCAGCCGGTTGGCCTGGAGTTCGTCCAGTGCGTTGGTGGGCTCGTCGGCCAGCATCAGGGCCGGGCGGTGGATCACGGCGCGGGCGATGGCGACGCGCTGCTGCTCGCCGCCGGAAAGCTGGGGGGGCAGGGCGGTGGCGCGGGATGCGAGGCCGACCCAGTCGAGGATGGCGTGGACTTCGTCGCGCACTTCGTCTTCCGGCCGGCGTTGCAGGCGCAGGGGCAGGGCGATGTTGTCGAAGACCGGCAGGTCGGGCAGGAGGCGGAAATCCTGATGCACGATGCCGATGCGCCGCCGCAGCCGGGCCAGCGCGGCGCGGCTGGCATGGCCGATATTGCTGCCCAGGATTTCCAGCGTGCCGGCGGTCGGGCGCGCGCCCAGGGCCAGCAGGCGCAGCAGGCTGGATTTGCCGGCCCCCGACGGGCCGAGCAGCCAGCGGAAACCGCCCTGCGGCACCGCGAAGGAGATCTGGCGCAGGGCGATCGGCGCCGAGGCGCCGGCGGCGCCTGGGGCATCGTAGCGGAAACCGACGTCGCGGAGCCGGATCACGGGAGAGGAGCGGGCAGGATCGGCGTCACATCTCGCGCGCCGCGACGGCGGCGAGCGTGGCGCAGAGGGCAGCCGCCGCCATCATCAGCAGCCCGTCGGTGACCAGCGAAGCGGCCGTGACGATATGCGAACCGACGACGATCTGGTGCGGGATGGTGCCGGCGACGTGGGTGACGATGTCGCGCGTCTGCGGATCGGCGGCGGCGGCGCTGGTGCCGATGGCGCCGGCGATATGCGGGAGCGCGCTCCAGCCCACGCCCAGGATCAGGACCAGCGGGGCCAGGAGTTCCGTGACCTGCTGGACGAAATAGAAAAGCCCGTAGAAGACGGCGCAGATCGCTACACGCGCGATGCGGGCGATGGGGAAGCGCGACTGTCCTTCCGCGCGGGGCGGGAGGAACCGGTCGGTGGCGCGGTCCGAATTGAAACTGTCCATGACGGTCGGATCTCCGGCGGCGGCTGTGGCGCGCCCGATCTGCCGGGAACGCATCCCTGCCGGAGGTAGCCGTCACTTGTATTAAATGCAATCTTCGGGGAGAAAAGGACGCAGGAAACGCGCCGGAAAGGCATTGCCGGACCGGCTCGGATGGAAGGCAGCAAAGCCCCCGTGTCAGTGGCCGTCGTCATCTTCCGTCTTGTGGATACGTGCTATGGCCTGCCCGCGCCTGCGGTGCGGGAATGCATGTCCATGCCGGCGCTCGTTCGCCCTGCCGGGACCCCCGCGCCAGTGCTGGGATTTTTTCGCCTGGGTGCCGAAGGGGTGGTCGCGATCGATCTTGCGGCGTTGCTGGGCCTGCGGAACTGGAGCGTGCCGGACGATGACGCGATGCTGTATCGCCCCCTTCTGCTCTGTGGCCCGGCCGCTGGGGTGAAGGTGGCCTTCATGGTCGACAGCGTGCTGGATGTGCGGCAGATGGCGGGAGCCGTGACGGCATTGCCCGCCGAGGGCGTGCCCGCTGGCGGCTGGCTGACGGGGGAAGTCGAACTGGCCGGAGGAATGACCGCCTTGCTGATGGACCCGGACCGGCTGCTGATGGAACGTGAGCGGCGGCGGATCGAGTCCCTGGCCCTGGATGCGGCCTTGCGCGACGCCCTGTGGGAGCGTGCGGATGGCTGACCGGCAGCGCGCCCTCGAACGGCTGGCCACCCGGATCGTCGCGCGGACCGGGCTGCATTATTACGCCGACAAGATGGACCTGCTGGAAATGGTGCTGCTGCGGCGCATGGATGCGTGCGGCTGTGCCCGGCCGATGGATTACCTGTCGCTGCTTTCGGACGATGCGGCGGGCGAGGCCGAGTGGCGGGCGCTGGAATCGGCCGTGACGATCGGCGAGACGTTCTTCTTCCGCTATGCCGAGCAGTTCCATGCGCTGGAACGCACGATCCTGCCCGACCTGATCACCCGGCTGCGCCCGCTGCGTACGATCCGGATCTGGAGCGTGGGCTGTTCCAACGGTGCCGAACCGTATTCGCTGGCCATCCTGATGCGGCGCCTGCTGCGGATGCGGGGCGAGCAGGACTGGACCGTCGACATCCTGGGTACCGATATCAGCGAACAGGCGCTGGAGCGGGCGCGTGCCGCCGAATATGGCGCATGGTCTCTGCGCGATGTCGGTGCCTCGGAACGGCGGCAATGGTTTCGCCCCGCCGCGTGTGGGCGGCATTGGATCCTTCGCGACGTGTTTCGCCGGATGGTCCGCTTCGAATACGGAAACATCATGGACCTGCCTTCGGGCGGGGGGCCGGCGGGGCCGTTCGACCTGATCCTCTGCCGCAACGTGCTGCTTTATTTCGAGGAGACGCGGGCGCTGGACCTGATGCGGGCGCTGGCGGGCCGGCTGTCGCCACCGGGGTGGCTGCTGCTGGGCCATTCGGACCCGATCGGCGAATGCGGCGGCGTTCTGGAAACGGTGACGTTTGCCGGCACGGTGGCGTTCCGGGTGGCGGGCTCTCGCCAGGGGCCGGCCGCGCCGCGCCGCTGCGTGCTCTCCCGGTCGCCAGATCCACGGCCTGCCGTGCCGGTGCCGCGCCCTCCGGCGCGGGAGAATGCGCCCGATATCGTTGCCCGCGCGGATGCGGGGCTGGCACGGGCGGAGGTGCGGGCGCTGGCCGATCGCGGCGCGGTGGCCGAGGCGCGGGCCTGCTGCGGCGCGGCGCTGGCGCTGCATCCGCTGGATGCGGGGCTGCATTTTCTCTCCGCCGTGCTGGCGGAGGATGCCGGGGCCGCCGGGGAGGAGTTCCGGCGCACGCTCTATCTGGATCGCGAGCACATCATGGCGCATGTCCATCTCGCCCGGCTGTTGCGGGATGCCGGGCAGGTGGACGAGGCTGAACGGATGATGCGGCAGGCGCGGGCCCTGCTGCATCGTCTGCCGCCTGCTGCGCCGGTTCCCGATGGGGATGGCCTGACGGTTGTCGGTTTGCTGCGGCTGGTTGGCGGGGATGGCGACGACGTGGCTGAAGCCGGGCCGTTGCTGCTGGCGCGGAGCGTGTTCTGAGCGGTCGCGGTTTCATGCCCACGCCGAATGAGGCAGGGGACGGTGCCGCCGGGGGCGCGGATGGCTATGCCCGCCGGGTGATGGCGGAGCGGGCGCGGCTGCTGGCCGCGCGTGGGCAGACGCCGAGGGACGATGCGGGGCGGCGCGCGGCGGTGATCCTGGATGTGGGCGGGCAAGGCCATGCCATCGACCTGCATCATGTGCTGCGCATGACCGAACCAGCCTGGAGCGCCATGCCCAGGCGCCCGGACTGCCCGGCGGCGGTGCGGGGTGTCTTTGGCCATGTCGGCCATCTGTATACAGTGATGGATCTGTCGGTTCTGCTGGGCGGGGCGCCGATGGAGCATGCGGGGGCGATGGCGTTGCTGCGCCCGGTGGCCGGCCTGCCGGTGGCGCGGATCGCGCTGCTGGCCGGGCGGACGCTGGGCGTGGACGATGTTGTGGACGCACCTGCCGCCGTCTCCGTACCCGGTCACCCGATGGCGGCCCTGCCGGACGGGCGGCTGGTCGCGGTGCTCGATCCTGCCCGCCTGTTTGCCGCGCGTTCATTCGGAGTCTGACCTGTCGTGACAATCGCCAATCGTCTTCTGTTCGGGTTTCTGGTCGGCGTGATGCTGATGGTGTCGATCGGCGTTTATGCGCTGGGGCAGATCCGCAATGTCCGCGACGAGATGACGGTGATCGTGACCCGCGACCTGCTGGTCTATCGGCATCTGAACCATCTGCGGGTGCTGGAGAACGATCTGGTCGCGCGGCGGCTGTCGATCCTGTCGCATTATTACGCGCGGGATTACCAGAAGGAGCCGGCGAAGCTGGATGCCGCGATCGCGGACTGGACCGGGATCGACCGGCAGGCCGAGGATACGCTGGTGCAGGCGCTGGCCGCCGCCAGCCAGGCGGACGACGAAGCGCGGATCGACGCGCGGCGCGCGATGTTCGCCACCATTTCGACCCGCCTGCGCGAGGCGCTGGACCAGGCGCGGCAGAATGCCGAGGCGGCGTCGGACCTGTTCGCGGCGATCCGGCAGGGCGACGATGGCGCGGTGCGCCAGCAATCGGCGCGTTCGGACACGCGCGACCAGACCATCGACCGGTTGATCTCGGAGGCCGGGACCACGCTGGATGGCGGGGTGCAGGCCGGAGAGACGCAGAGCAGCGCGCTGTATGAATTCAGTCGCCGGTCGTTGATCCTGGGACTGACGGTGGCGGTGATCGTGGCGCTGATCGTGACCTTCTGGACCCGGCGCTCGATCCTGGCCCCGCTGGCGGCGCTGATGCGGGTGATGGAACTGGTGGGGCAGGGGGACCTGTCCACCCATGTGGCGGGCGGCGGGTCCGGCGGGGGACGGGACGAGTTCGAGCGGCTGGCCAGCGGCCTGAACCGGATGATCGACGGCCTGCGCGAGATCGCGCAGCAGAGTCGGGACGCCACGCGCAACCTCGATGCGGCGGTGGCCGATATCCGCGCCTCCGCCCAGCAGCAGGCGGCGAGCGTGGAGGAGCAGTTCGCGGCGGTGCAGGAGACGGCGGCGACGGTGGACCAGATCACCCATTCCGGCGCGCAGATCAGCAAGCGGGCGCGGGAGGTGATCTCGTCGGCCGAGACCATCGTCCATAGTTCGGCCAGCGGGCTGGAGGCGGTGGAGGAGACCGCGCGGGCCATGGAGCGCACGCAGGAAGGCGCCGAGGCCGTGGCGTCGAACATCGTCGCGCTGTCGGAGCGGACGGATGCGATCAGCGAAATCATCACCGCCGTCAACGATCTTTCGGAACGCTCGCACCTGCTGGCGCTGAATGCGGCCATCGAGGCCGCCGCCGCGGGCGAGCACGGGCGGTCGTTCGCCGTGGTGGCGGCCGAGATGAAGATTCTGGCGGACCAGTCGCGCGATGCCACCCAGCATGTGCGTTCGATCCTGGGCGACATCCAGCGCGGCATCAACACCTCGGTGATGCTGACGGAAGAGGCGGTGAAGCGCGTTTCGGCCGGCAAGGAGCGGACGGATATCGCCTATCGCACCATCGAGCGGATGACGGGTGGCATCGAGGAAGGGGTGAATGCCTTCCAGCAGATCGTCGCCTCGACCAACCAGCAACAGATCGGCATCGAGCAGGTGATGACCGCGTTGCAGAGCATCCGCCAGGCCAGCCAGCAGACGGCGGCGGGAACCCGCAACCTGGAAGCCTCGGCCAGCAATCTGGGCAGTCTCTCGCACCAGCTTCTGGCCATTTCCGCCCGTTACCGGACCTGACGGCCGGCCGTGGAGGCTCTGCGACAGGAACTTCTGGCGGTCTTCGATGCCGAATATCGCGACCATCTGCGGGTGGTGCGCGATATTCTGGCTGCGGGCCCGCTGGATGGGCGCGGGATCAGCGAGATTTTCCGGCGCGTGCATTCGCTGAAGGGGGCGGCCCGCGTCGTCGAGCGCGCAGATATCGAGACCATCGCCCACGCGCTTGAGAGCCGGCTGTTCGGGCTGCTGGACGGGCAGCAGTCGGTGACGGCGGAGGATCTGACGGCCATCGGCACGGCGATGGACCAGATCGACGCCCGCATGCAGGATGTCGGGGAGCCTCCGGCCGAGCCTGAGCCGGGGGCGGTGAGCCCGCCGGCGCGCGAGGAGCCGGCCGACAGCTATGTGCAGGTGCCGGTATCGCGCCTCGATGCGCTGGTCGGCGTGGTGCACGACATGATGGGCATCGCCGAGCGGCAGGAGCGGTTGTGGGCGGATCTGGAGGATCTGACCGCCACAGCCGCGCGGCGGGTGGGGCCGGCCACCGATCCGGCGGTGGAACTGGCGCGGCTGACCCGTGCGCTGTCCGCCCTTTCGCGCGAGCGCGGGCGGATCGCGGGGCAGGCCGACCGGGCCATGATGCGGTTGGACGAGGAGGTGCGGGCGGTGACGCTGGTGCCGGCCGGGACGGTTTTCGGGTCGTTGACCGGCATGGTGCGGCAGATTGCGCGCGAGCATGGCGGCGGCGAGGTGACGGTGCGCCTGCTGGGCATGGAGGTGCGGGCCGACCGGCGGGTGATGCAGGCGCTGCGCGACCCGGTGATCCATCTGCTGCGCAATGCCATTATCCATGGGCTGGAAAGCCCGGCCCGGCGGCAGGCTGAGGGCAAGCCGGCGGAGCCGGTGCTGACGCTGTCGGTGCGGATGCTGGGCGTGCGGCTGCTGGTATCGGTCAGCGATGACGGGCGGGGGCCGGACCTGGAGGCGATTGCCGCGCGGGCGGTGCGCCAGGGTTTGATGCAGCCGGATGATCCGCGCCTGCCCGAGACATTGCTGGGCATGGTGTTCGCGCCCGGCTTTTCCACCAGGGTGGCGGCCGACCGGATTGCGGGACGGGGGATGGGCCTGTCGGTGGTGGCGGAGGCCGCGCGGGCCTTGCAGGGCTCGGTCCGCATGGAAGCGGGCAGCCCGTGGGGGACGGTGGTGACGATGGCCGTGCCGGTCTCGCGCCGGCAGCGCACGACGCTGGTGGTCGAGGCCGGGGAGATGACGGTCGGGCTGCCGGGTCGGGTGATCGAGCGGTTGACGCGGGTGCGGCAGGCCGATGTGCGCATGGTCGATGGCCGGGCCTGTTTCGCCCTGGATCGGCGGCGGGTTGCAGCGGGCGGCGGGGCCGGCGCGGCCGTGCTGGTGCCGGTGGCACCGTTGGCTGCCTTCCTCGGGCAGCCGGATGCGGCGCTGCCGGTGCATGACGGGGCATTGTCGGTCGTGGTGCTGGGCATGGCGGATGGCGGGTGTTGCGGGTTTGCCGTCGATCGGATGCGGGAGGTGCGGACCCTGCATATTTCCGACGCGGAGGCGGTGGGGCTGGACAGTGAATTGATCCCCGGCGTCGGCTGGCCGCGGGGCGATCGGCCAGTCTTCGTGCTCAGCCCCGATACGCTGCTGGAGCGGTGGCAGAAGGCGGGGGCGACCGGCGGGCATTTCGCCGGGGCCGACGATGCGGTGCCGGAGGGCGGGGGGCTGGCGCCCCGGCAGGTGCCGACCGTTCTGGTGGTTGACGATTCGATTACCACACGGACTCTCCAGAAGACGATCCTCCAGACCCACGGCTATGATGTTCTGCTGGCGACGGATGGCGTCGAGGCGCTGTCGTTGCTGCACCGGTCGTCGCGCCGGATCGACGTGATTGTGACGGACGTGGAGATGCCGCGGATGGATGGTTTCGCATTGCTGGACGCGGTCAGGTCCGACCCGCGCCTTTCGCGGATTCCGGTGGTGCTGATGACGTCGCGCAATGAGGAAGCCGATATACGGCGCGGACTGGAAGGCGGAGCACGGGCCTACGTGACCAAGCAGGGATTCGAGCAGGGAGAATTGCTGGACATCATCCGGGGCGTACTGTGACCGGCGGGGCCGGGCCGCGCGTCCGGGTGTTGGTCGTGGAGGATTCGGCGGTGGTCCGGCATGTGCTGGTGCGGCTGATCCGCGATGATCCACGGCTTGAACTGCTGGAAGCGGTGGAAACGGCGGAGGAAGCGCTGCGCCTTGTGCCGATGCTGCGGCCCGACGTGATTTCGATGGACGTGCGGCTGCCCGGCATGGACGGGCTGGAAGCCACGCGGCGCATCATGGCCGAGTGTCCGACGCCGATCGTGATCGTCAGCGATTCCTCGACCGATCCGGCGTTGCGGATTTCGATGAACGCGCTGCGCTCCGGCGCGCTGTCGGTGGTGCAGAAGCCGGCCGGCTGGCCGGTCGACGCCGCCGGAGGGGCGGCGATCGCGACCCAGCTTTACATCATGAGCCAGGTGCCGGTGATCCGGCATCGGGTGCGTTATGGCACGGTCGCGCCGGTTGAGGGGGATGTGCTGCCGCCGCCGCGCCTGCGGCCGCGTCTGGTCGGCATGGCGGCCTCGACCGGCGGGCCGCAGGCCTTTGCCCATATCATGGGGGCATTGCCGACCACGTTCCCCTGGCCGATCCTGCTGGTGCAGCATATGGGCACGGGGTTCATGGAAGGGTTCGCCGCCTGGCTCGATACCCAGACGAAGCTGTCGGTCGGGCTGGCCCGGCAGGGGGAAATCATGCGGCCGGGGCATGTTTATGTCGCGCCGGCCGAAACGCATCTGACGCTCGGGCTTGGCGACGAGGTCCGGTTGGTGAATGCGCCGCCGGTGGCCGGACAGCGGCCTTCGGCGACCGCTCTGTTCACCTCCATGGCGCGGGTGGGGGCCGGGGCGATCGGCATCCTGCTGACCGGCATGGGTGAGGATGGGGCGATCGGGCTGCGCGATCTGCGCCGGGCGGGAGGATATACCATCGCCGAGGACCGGAGCACGTCGATCGTGCATGGAATGCCGGGGGCGGCCGAGCGGCTGGGTGGCGTGTCGATCAGCCTGCCGCTGGGGCAGATCGCGCCGCATCTGGTTGCTGTCGCGTCGGCCGCAGCACCCCTGCCGGCGGTGGCCGGGATGGAAGGGCGGGCGTGATGAACGACGCCTCCGAAGGGCCGCCGACGCTGCTGCTGGTCGAGGATTCCGACACCCAGGCGTTGCGGATACGTCGGATGCTGGAAGGCCATGGCTTCGCGGTGACGCGGGTGGCCAGCGGCGAGGCCGCGCTGGATACGCTGGATACGCGGATACCGGACCTGGTAGTGGCCGATTACCATCTGCCGGGGATGAATGGCGGGCAGATGGCGCGCCAGCTCCGCATGAGTGCCGCCACCCGCATGATCCCGGTGCTGATGCTGACCGAGGGCGGCGAGCCGGGTCTGGAGCGCGAGGGGCTGGAGAGCGGCGCCGACGCCTATGTGCCCAAATCGGCCGAGCCGGATCTGATCGTCTTTCGCATCCGCGCGCTGCTGCGCGAGGGGGCGGGCACGGGGGGCGGGCAGCGAGATGCCAGCCCGCTGTTTCGTCGTGCGCGGATCCTGATCGTTGGGGGCGAAGGCGCGCGCGAGGGCGTGGTGGCGGGGCTGGCCGCCCTGATGCGCAACGACGGGCATGATGTGACGGTGATCGGGTCGCCCGGCGCGATGGTGCGGGACGACTGGTTCGACCCCGTGCGCGCGCCGGACTGCGTGGTGGTCGATCTGGTGTCCGACCGGTTCGACGGCATCGCCTTCTGCCAGGCGCTGGACGATCTGCGGCAGGATGTAGTGGTGGCGGGCGGTGGGGCGCCGCGCATTCTGGGCCTGAGCGGGCCAGGCGCGGCGCGGGGGTTTTTTCCTGCCCGGGCGTTCGAGGCGGGTGTGGATGATATCGTGGCCGACGATATCGAGCCCGATGTGCTGGCGTTGCGGATTCGTGCGCTGGTGCGGCGCAAGCTGTTGCAGGACGATGTGCGGCGCATCGAGTTGGACCGGCAGGCGCGCGAGATCGCGGTGGAGGCCGCGCGGGCCGAGGCGGCGGCGATTGCCTCCAAAGCCTCGCTGGCCGAGGCGCTGGAGCAGGCGAATGCCGAACTGGCCGATGCCAATCGCCGGCTGATCGAAACCCAGGGCAAGCTGGTGCAGACCGCCAAGATGGCCTCGCTGGGTGAACTGGTGGCGGGCATCGCGCATGAGATCAACAATCCGCTGGCCTTTATCCTGGCGCACAAGGAGACGGTGGCGCGGCTGCTGGCGCGGGTGATTGCCGAGGATGAGGTGGCCGGGGACGCGGATGGCGAGCGGCATGCCACGCTGATGAAGTGCCGCGATCGCGTCGGCTCGATGAGTCTGGGGCTGCGGCGGATCCAGAACCTGGTGCTGAACCTGCGGAAATTCTCGCGGCTCGACGAGGGGCTGTTCCAGGTGATCGACGTGCCCGAGGCGCTGGAGACGGTGCTGGCGCTGCTGACGCAGAAATTCGGCAACCTGATCGTGGTGGAACGGGATTATCGCGCGCCCGAGCGCCTGTACTGCCAGTCCGCGTTGCTGAACCAGGTGATGATGAACATCATCAGCAACGCGGCCGATGCGATCCATTCCATGCTAGAGGAGGCGGGGCAGGGTGGCGATCCGGCGGGGCCGGCGCGGGGAGTGATCAGGATCGGTACCGAATTGCGGGTGAGCGAGGCGACGGGCGAACAATCCTATGTCTTCATCGTGACGGATAACGGACCGGGCATTCCGCCTGAGGTGAAGGAGCGGATCTTCGAGCCGTTCTTCACCACCAAGCCGGTCGGGGCGGGAACGGGGCTGGGGCTGGCCATCGCCTATAGTGTGGTGCAGGCCCATCATGGGACGATTACGATCGCCGATGCGGTGCAGGGCACCGGGGGTGCCAATGGAGGACGGGGAAGCGTGTTTACCATTTCGGTGCCGTGGCAGCCGCATTTCGAGGCGATGGCCGAGCCTGCCCGTGGCGTGACGGAGATGCAGGCGTGACCGATCGCCCCGTTGTGCTGCTGGTGGATGACGAGCCTGAGATCCTGGTGGCACTGACCGATCTGCTGGAGGATGATTTTACCATCCTCTCGACCACCTCGCCGGTGGAGGCGCTGAATATCCTGGCCGGGCGGCGCGATGTCGACGTTATCGTGTCGGACCAGCGCATGCCCGAGATGGGGGGCGACGTGATGCTGGCGCGGGCGCGGGGGTTGTGCGACGCGCAGGCGATCCTGCTGACCGGGTATGCCGATATCGGCGCGGTGGCCGCCGCGCTGAACCAGGGGCGGATCTCGTTCTATTCGCACAAGCCCTGGGATGGGGATGCGCTGCGCGCGATGGTGGTGCAGGCGGCGCATCGCCACAAGCTGGAAGGCGAATTGCAGACCGAGCGGATGCTGTTGCGGGGGCTGCTGGGGAACCTGCGCGCGGGGCTGGCCTTCAAGGACCCGGACGGGCGGTTTATCCGCATCAATCGCAAGGCGGCCGCTTTCTATGGCCGGGACGAGACCGATTGTCTTGGACGGCGGGAGGAGGACCTTTCCGACCCCGTTTTGCTGCCGGCGGTGCGTGCGGCCGAGGTAAGGCTGGAGGCCGAGGGGCGGGACGAGGAAGTGATGTCCGTGCCCGGTCCTGGCGGCAGCGTGACGTGGCGGGAGTTTACCCGTGCGCAACTGGGGGTGAACAGTCGGGGCGAGGCCTATTCGGTCCTGATCAATCGGGACATCACCCGGCAGCGGGAGATGGAAGCCCGCCTGCGCCAGGCGGAAAAAATGCAGGCGCTTGGCACCATGGCCGGTGGAATCGCCCATGATTTCAATAATCTGCTGACGGCGGTGCTGGGGTCTCTGGAACTGGCCGTCGATATGGGCGAGGGGCTGGACGACCGCACGACCCATCTGCTGGACAATGCGATGGGCGCGGCACGGCGCGGCGCCGACCTGACGCGGCGGCTGCTGAATTTCAGCCGCCCACGGGATCTGAGCCTGCAGCCGGTCGATGTGAACGCCCTGTTGCGCGGCCTGCATGACCTGCTGGTGCAGGGGGTGACCGCGCGTCGGCGCGAGGGGCCGGCGTCGCGCGCGCCGGTCGAGATCGTGATCGAGGCGATGGACCCGGCCGGGGACGTGCCGATGGTGCGGACCGATGCCGGGCAACTGGAACTGGCGCTGCTGAATCTGTGCCTGAATGCCAGCGATGCCATGCCGGATGGCGGCATGATCATGTTGTCGACGCATGTTGCGCGGCTGGAAGCGCCTGTGGTGGAAGGCGACCTGCCGCAGCATGACCTGCCGGAAGGCACCTATGTGGTGGTGTCAGTGGCCGACCAGGGTACCGGCATGGCGCCGGAGACGCTGGCGCGGATCTTCGAGCCGTTCTTCACGACCAAGGATGTTGGTCGAGGAACCGGGCTCGGCCTGTCGATGATCTATGGGTTCGTGCGGCATGCCGGGGGCGATGTGCGGGTGACCAGTGCGCCGGGGCAGGGGACGCGGGTGGATCTGTACCTGCCGGTCCATCGGTGCCCAGCGGCGGCACTCGACCGGCCGGAGGTGTTGGTGCATCGGCCTGTCCGCAAGGGGTTGCGGGTGCTGGTGGTGGATGACGAGGATACGGTCAGGACCGTGACGGCCGGTTTTCTGCGCGGCATGGGGCATGAGGCGATCGAGGCGCCGGGTGGGGACGAGGCGCTGGCGCGGATCGGCGCGATGGCGCCGCATCAGCCCGACCTGGTGGTGCTGGACGTCATGATGCCGAAAATGGGCGGCGAAGAGGCGGCGCGCCGGATCGGGGCGCTGTGTCCTGACACGCGGATCCTGTTCCTGACCGGGTATGCCGACAAGGCTGCGCTGCCCGAGGATGCGCTGGTGCTGCGCAAGCCGTTCACGCAGGCGGAATTGTCGGGGCATGTCGCCCGCGCGATGGGTGGATGATGGGGCGGCTCTTGTCCTGAGGCGCGAACGGCCTATTTCTGTCAGTCATGCAGAACTTACACGCGACCCCCCATGATCCAGTCGGCTGGCATGGAACGACGATCCTGTGCGTGCGACGCGGCGCGCAGGTGGCAATGGCCGGTGACGGGCAGGTGACGCTGGGCGCCACCGTCATCAAGGGCAATGCGCGCAAGGTGCGGCGGATCGGACCGGCGGGCACCATCCTGGCCGGGTTTGCCGGCGCCACCGCCGATGCCTTTACCCTGCTGGAACGGCTGGAGGCCAAGCTGGAGCGGTTTCCCAACCAGCTTGAGCGCGCCTGTGTCGAACTGGCCAAGGATTGGCGAACCGACCGCTACCTGCGCCGGCTGGAGGCGATGATGGCGGTGGCCGACATCGAGCGTTCCTTTACGCTGACCGGCAATGGCGACGTGCTGGAACCTGAGGATGGCATCATCGCCATCGGTTCGGGCGGTAACTACGCCCTGTCGGCCGCGCGGGCGCTGGCGGGGGTCGACGGTCTGTCGGCTGCCGAGATCGCGCGGCGGGCGATGCAGATCGCCGGCGAGATCTGTGTCTATACCAACCATTCGGTGATCCTGGAGACGCTGGGCGAGAAGGGCGGGGAGAACGCATGATGGATATTCCCAACCATTCCCCGCGCGAGATCGTCTCGGAACTCGATCGCTTCATCATCGGCCAGGGCGATGCCAAGCGCGCGGTGGCCATTGCGCTGCGCAATCGCTGGCGGCGGGCGCAGTTGCCCGACGGCATGCGCGACGAGGTGGTGCCCAAGAACATCCTGATGATCGGGCCGACCGGCTGCGGCAAGACCGAGATCGCCCGGCGGCTGGCACGGTTGGCCCAGGCGCCGTTCCTGAAAGTGGAGGCGACCAAGTTTACCGAGGTCGGGTATGTGGGCCGCGATGTGGAGAGCATCGTGCGCGATCTGGTCGAGGTATCGCTGAACATGCTGCGCGACCTGCGGCGGCGCGACGTGCAGGCGCGGGCCGAGCAGGCGGCGGAGAACCGGCTGGTCGATGCGCTGGTGGGCGAGGGGGCATCCGCCGACACCAAGGGCAAGTTCCGCCGCATGCTGCGTGCCGGCGAACTGGAGGAGAAGGAGGTCGAGATTTCGGTCGCCGATGCCCAGAGCGGCCCGAGCATGGGCGAGATGCCCAACATGCAGCCTGGTACCGTCATCAATTTCTCCGACATGATGAAGGGGTTGATGAACCGTGTGCCGCAGCGCCGGAAGATGACCGTGGCGGCGGCGCGCGAGGCGCTGACGCGCGAGGAAGCCGACAAGATGCTGGACAACGACGCCCTGGTCGGCGAGGCCGTGGCGCATGCTCAGGATCATGGCATCGTGTTTCTCGACGAGATCGACAAGGTATGTGCGCGGTCGTCGGAAAGTGGGTTCCGGGGTGGAGATGTCTCGCGCGAAGGGGTGCAGCGCGATCTGCTGCCGCTGATCGAGGGGACGACGGTTTCGACCAAATACGGGCCGGTGAAGACGGACCATATCCTGTTCATCGCCTCCGGCGCGTTCCATATCGCCAAGCCGTCGGACCTGCTGCCGGAATTGCAGGGGCGGTTGCCGATCCGCGTGGAGCTTTCACCGCTGACGCGCGAGGATCTGCGGCGTATCCTGACCGAGCCGGAACATTCGCTGCTGAAGCAATATACGGCGTTGCTGGGGACCGAGGGGCTGGATCTCGATTTCTCGGACGACGCGGTGGATGCGTTGGCGGAACTGGCTGCCGACATCAACGAGCGGGTCGAGAATATCGGTGCGCGGCGGCTGGCGACGGTGCTGGAGAAGTTGCTGGAGGAGGTGTCCTTCACGGCGGCGGATCGCTCCGGCCAGACCGTGCGGATCACCGCCGCCGATGTGCGCGACCGGGTGGAGCCGCTGGCCAGCAAGGGCGACCTCAGCCGCTTCATCCTCTGAGTTTGTGGCCGTAAACGCGCGCTGGCGGCGATCCGGCGCGCGTTTCCTGTGCTGCGATGCTCACGGCCGGTAAGGCCGCTCCGTTTCGGTGCTCGGAAACGCAGGCCGGGCGTGCCGCTATGCGGCACTCTCGCGCGCCAGCCCACGTTTCCGGCCACAAACCAGGTGCCGGGAGGGGTGGGCTTCTAGCAGGTGAGGATGTGTTTTAGTCTGTGCCCGTTCATTTGCTTATTCTTGTCAGGTAGCTTTGATGACTGATCCTTTCGTCCTCCCCCAGGATGCGACCGCCGCTGCCGCGATTGCGGCGATCGGGGAGGAACTGGACCTCTTCGATGACTGGATGCAACGCTACCAGTACATCATCGAACTGGGCCGCACGATGCCGCCCTTTCCCGCCGAATGGACGAATGATGCCCATCGCGTGCCGGGTTGCCAGAGCCAGGTATGGCTGGAAATGACCGATCGCGACGGTGTGCTGTTCTTTGCCGGTGCGTCGGATGCCGCCATCGTCTCGGGCCTGGTGGCGCTGCTGCTGCGGGTCTATTCGGGGCGGAGTGCCGAGGAAATCCTGGCGACCGATTCCGGCTTCCTGCGTGATCTGGGGCTGGTGCAGGCGCTTTCGACCAATCGTGGCAACGGGGTCGAGGCGATGGCGCGCGCCATCCGGCATGCGGCCGCGCAGGTCGCTCCCTGAGCAGAAGGGGTCTGGCGACCCGGCGTCGAGGCCGGGTCTCGCGCACAGCCTTACTGGCGGTCGGCTGATTCGGCGTCGGCGTCGTACAGCACTTGCAGCACCACGCACCAGGGGTAGCGTGGATCGTAGCTGTGCCCGGTAGGGTCGGCCAGTTTGCCGTCCGCGCCGACCGGGACGTGGGTGAGGGCCACCGCGTCGTCGACATTGCCGCCGATGATGCTGATCTGGTGGCCGAAGGGCTGCCCGTTCTGATTGGTGGCGACGACGATGCCGCAATGGGCCGGGAAACCATATCGGGTCGGCAGGTCGGCGAAGCGGACCGATTTGCTCGCTCCCCGCCCGACGCAGATCAGGTCGCCCAGCGCCGGGGCGTAGGAGGCTGGGTCGCGGGCGCGGACGCCGCTTTCGGTGCCGGCGGCGGCGGCGTTGATGTAGGTGGAATGATTCGGCGAATAGGCGAAGCGGCCGTTCGCGCCCGCGACCCGCATGACGTAGGAAATGAAGGCCGCCGACCAGGCGAACATGCCGTCATGGACGTAGTCGGTGATCGCGCCTTCAGTATTGTGCTTGCCGGTCCATGCGACCTCGCTTTCGCCCGGGTCCTGGCCGATCCACCAATATTCGCCCACGCGCTGCCACAGGCCGGGCATGCGTTCCGGCTTGACGGTCGCGCTGGTGGCCTCGGGGCGCTGTTCGGGGTCGTCGTCATTCACCGGTTGGCCGAACAGCCGCCATTCCCGCATCGCGATCGCCGCCACGTCCTGGCGGGTGAACGGTTCGAAGTTTCGGCTGGCGAAGTCGGGTACGTGGTCGTCCACCACCAGCGCGCCCTGGCCGGCGGCGTATTGCGCCGATGGCGTGTGGGCCGGCTGTGAGGAGGGATAACGGGGGGCGCAGGCGGCGAGGAGCGCCAGGGGGGCCATCAGGGTGATCGTGCGTGATACCGTCGGGGCGACCTTGCACGGCATTGCTTCGCTTCTCCATTCAGCGCGGGCCGGTCGTGTCGCGCGCGAGACGCCGGCACCCTACCCATAGGACGCGACGCAGGATGGGGAAAGAGGCGGCGTTGCGGGGCGGGGCCGCGCGACGCTTCCGTTCACGGCAAAGATAACAAGATGAAATGCTTTTTCATTGTCCTGCGATCGGTTCGGGTGCCGGATGGAACGCGACGGCTCGACCGTCGCTTGCATACGAGGGAAAGACTTGGCCGGGGTGCTCGCGCGCTCCGGTCCTTTTTTGCGTGCTTTCCCGATTGCTGAGTCCGCTCTCCAAAGGGTGGGCAGGAAGGAGCATTTCATGCCGATGGAAACCATTGCCGTCTCGGGCATTCCCTTTCCGGTCTCGCGCATTGCGCTGGGTACGTGGGCGATCGGCGGGTGGATGTGGGGCGGGGCCGACGACCGCCAGGCCATTGCCACGATCCATGAGGCGCTGGATCTGGGAATCAGCTTGATCGATACCGCGCCGGTCTACGGGTTCGGCCATTCCGAGGAAGTTGTGGGGGAGGCGCTGGTTGGACGGCGCGACAAGGTGGCCATTGCCACCAAGGTCGGGCTGGACTGGAAGGATGGCAAGCCGTTCCGCAACAGTTCCGCCGCGCGTATCCGCCAGGAAATCGAGGATTCGCTGCGCCGGCTGCGTACCGACCGGATCGACCTCTACCAGATCCACTGGCCGGACCCGGCCGTGCCGCTGGACGAGACGGCTCGGGTGCTGGAGGACCTGCACCGCGAGGGCAAGGTGCTGGCGCTGGGGGTGAGCAATTTTTCCGTCGCGCAGATGGAGCAGTTCAGCGCCGTGGCGCCGCTGGCGGCCGTGCAGCCGCCTTATAACCTGTTCGAGCGCGCGATCGAGGACGATATCCTGCCCTGGTCGGCCGCGCATGGTCTGGCCGTGCTGGCCTATGGACCGCTTTGCCGGGGGCTGCTGTCGGGCAGGATGACTGCGGCGAGCCATTTCGGCAGCGACGATCTGCGCAGTGCCGATCCGAAATTCCAGGCGCCGCGCTTTGCGCAGTATCTGGCGGCGGTGGCGGCGCTGGAGGCGTTCGCGAAGGAGCGGTTCGGGCGTTCGGTGCTGGCGCTGGCGATCCGCTGGGTGCTGGATCAGGGGCCGACCATCGCGCTGTGGGGCGCACGCAAGCCCGAGCAGATCGCGGGGATCGACCAGGCGTGCGGGTGGACGCTGTCGGCGGCGGACAAGGTGGAAATCGACCGTATTCTGGCGGCACATATCACCGATCCGGTGGGCCCGGAATTCATGGCGCCACCGGGCGGCTGAGATCGGGGGGCGTCTGATCCGGTTGACCTGCCCGTTCAGACAGAACGGGCAGGGGAGGTCGGGTCGGCGAGCGCCGTGACGGTGATGGAGGCTTCCTGGATGGCGAAGCCTCGGCGTGCGACGAGGCGCCTGAGAAGGGCCGTCACTTCCGGATCGTCGCATGGTGTGACCGTTCCGGTGTCGGCGTCGACAAAAAGAATTGCGGACGATGTGTCCTGCGCCGGTACCAGGTCGTACTGCCAGGCACGGTCGATGCCGACATGGCGGTGTAGCACGCCCAGACCGACCATCATGTTTAGCGTGCGCTGCAGGGATGTCGGGCTGGGAGCATGACCTTCCGTCATGGCCAGAAGGGTCCGCCAGATATCGACGGCGGTTGCGCTGCTTCCAGCCTCCAGCACCCCATGCAAGACGACGCGGCGCAGATCCGTCATCTTCATGCCGGCCTCGCGGCAGCGGTGTTCGAGCATGCACACCTGCCTGTGGCTGGCCCCCATGCCGCGGCGGATCTGATGAATATCAGCCGCGGAGCGGCGATGTTGGGGAAAGCGCGACATAATGGCCGTCCTTGTCGTCATGGATGCGGAGATGCCGCTATGGCGTATGGTCCGGACAGGCATGAAGCGATGGACGCCGTGCAGCCGAGCGGGTTCTTCTGCCGAACTATCGAAGAACGCGAGAAAAGATCATGCGTATTGTTCGCCTGGGTCAAGCCCATGGTGAATGCTCATAAGTATTGCATATGCACGGACATTATCATGTGACCCTATAAATGCGAATGCGTCGCGCAATTAACAATTCCCAATGTTGCATGAAAGGCGTTTACCCGGTGATGTCTCGATTATAGGAATGCGAAGCATTATCAATATCGAGGCAAAGCATGTTGAGTTCATGGCGCGTTCGGCGCATGTGGTCGTATTCGTTCGTCATTACCTGCCTGGCGGGTACCGCGCTGGATGGGCGTGCCTACGCTGCGGCGCAGGACGATCGGGAACCCCCCCCGATTTCGGGACAGAAAACCACGGTGAGGGCAGGTGCCAAGGCGAAACCGGTGGTGGACGGCGTGCAGGGGCGGCGACCGGACGGCCAGGAACATCTGATGGTCTGGGGCAAGACGCATGCACAATTGACGGGTCGTTCGTCGAACCGGAAATATACGGCGTCATTGCTCGATACGCCGCGCTCGGTCTCGGTCGTGACCCAGGAGCAGATGAAGCTGGTGAACGCGACCTCGTTCGAAGAAGCCATGCGGACGGTGCCGGGGGTGAGTTTTCGGGGTGGAGATGCTTATGCCATACCTGGAGGAAATTATCCGGTCATTCGTGGCTTTGGTTCGTACAGCAACATGTTCATCGACGGGTTGCGTGATAGCGGGGTGAGCCAGCGCGAAGTGTTCGATGTGGAGGAGATGGAGGTACTCAAGGGGCCGGGGTCGGTCTATGGTGGTCGTGGCGGCCTTGGCGGGCAGATCAACATCACGACGAAGAAGGCGCAATTGGGAAACCTGACGTCAGGGCAGATCGGTTTCGGCACTGCCGCGTACAAGCGTGGGACGGTTGATATCAACCGTCAGATCGGATCGAGCACCGCGTTTCGTCTTAATGCCATGGGGGATGACGGGAATACCGCCGGGCGCGGTCCGATCGGGCAGCATAAATGGGGTGTGGCGCCCTCGGTGTCCTTCGGACTTGGAACGTCGACCCGGCTGACGATGGGATATTACCATCTCTATTCATTCGGTATGCCGGATTATTCTGCTCCCTACAGCAAAGTCACGCATGAGCCGCTTGCGATCCCGCGCGGCAAGGTTCTGGGCCTGGAAGACCGGGATTTCGAGCGGAGTACGACGGATCTCGGTCAGATCATTCTGGAGCGGGATCTGTGGCACGATTTCGTGTTTCGCAACACGCTTCAGTGGACCAGCACCCAGTTCGATTACATTGCCACCAATCCGCAATGGCAGAGTACGTCGGCGGCCAACCAGAACATTCTGCTGGAAGCGAAATCGGGCAGGTTCCATACGGATAATTTTCAGGAACAGGCGATGATATCGGGGTCGTTCGACACCGGGCCGGTTCATCATGCGATCAATACGGGCATCGAGGTTTCACGCGAGCGGCTGACGCGCAACGAATATTATGTCGTCGATTCGACGGGGCGGAACCTGCGCAATGGCGGCTCATGCGCCGTAGCCTATAACTGCGTGTCGGCGTCGGATCTTGCGAGTTGGAACCCGCATAATCCTTGGACCGGCTCCTACTCGCTGGGCGAGCCGGGCATTGCCCCGCTAAATACCAACGTGACGACGGGTTCGGCCTATGCGTTCGATACGATGAGCATGTTGAACGATCATCTGCTGATCAATGGCGGGGTGCGGTTCGACCGTTTCATGACCTCGGCGGTGCAGGGCAATCTGGGGCTGAGCAATAACCAGAGTTTCATCAATTACCAGGCCGGTGCCGTCTATAAGCCGATCAAGCCTGTCAGCCTCTATTTTTCCTATGCCACGGCGTCCAATCCCGTCGGGGTCGATGCCGGGGCGGATGGCCAGATTGCCCTTTCGACGGCCAACAACAAACTTGCGCCGCAGAACGGCAGAAATATCGAAGTGGGGGCGAAGGCAGAACTGTTCGGCGGCCGTTTTTCCGTCACGGGGTCTCTGTTCGATGGCCGCATGACGAATGCGCAGGTTTCCGACGGGTTCGGCAACCAGATCGATGCCGGCACGCAGCGGGTACGCGGCGCCGAGATCAATGTGGCGGGATATATTACGCCGCGCTGGGAGGTGTTCGGCGGCTGGACCTACCTGGACAGTACCGTGCTCGATGGCGGCCCTACGCATGCCAATGTCGGCAAGCGTTTTCCGTATACTCCCGGTAACTCGGTTTCGGTGTGGAGCACGTATCGAATCCTGCCGCACTTCAAGGCTGGCGGCGGCCTGACTTATATGAGCAAGCGTTATACGAATGTGACGAATGCGACCTGGGTGCCCGAATATGTGCGCCTGGACATGGTGGCCGACTATCAGATCACGCGGATGCTGGACTTGCAGGCGAACCTGCAAAATCTTACCAACAAGCGCTACTATGACAGGATCTATACGAACTACTCGCGTATTGCGGCCGGCCGTGCGGTGACGTTCCAGCTCTCTTTCAAGATGTAGCGCCGGGTGCTGTCGGCAAACCGATTTCGCAGCGTAGTCCGGGGTGGTTGTCGGTCAGCCGGATCTGCCCCCCATGGAGCCGGACGATGGCCCGGACCATGCTGAGGCCGAGCCCGGTGCCCGGGACGGAGCGGCTCGCGTCGAGGCGGACCATCTTGCCGAAGACGCGTTCGCGCTCATGGGCCGGAATCCCTGGACCGTCGTCCGCCACGACGAGGGTGATTGCCGCGTCCCGCGTTTCTGCCGAAAGAGAGACCGTCGTGCCGGCAGGTGTGTGATTGAGCGCGTTTTCGACCAGGTTGGCCAGCATCTGGGTCATCAGGACCTGGTTGCCTTCCAGCGTCATATTCCGTTCGGGGGGATGGAGAACAAGTGTCTGTCCCCGGTCTTCGGCAATGGGCCGGTAAAGATCGGTGATGGTGGTCAGCAGGGCATGCACCGAAAGGAGACGACTTTCGGGAACGCGGTCATCCGCTTCGATCTGGGCGAGTTTGAGGAGAGACGAGAAGATTTCGAGGGCTGTGTCGAGATTGTCCCTTGCGCGGGCGACTGTCTCGGCCTGCTGGAACGTGAGGGGGGTCTGGGCGATTTCGTCGAGATGCTGGCCGAGATGGGCGAGGGGGCGGCGCATGTCGTGGGCGATATCGTCGGTAACCTGACGGATGCCGGCGATCAGAACCTCGTTCCTGTCCAGCATGGCGTTGAGGCTGCTTGCAAGGTGATCGAATTCGTCATTCGCGCCGCTGCGGAGGATGCGTTGGGACATGTCGCCGCGCATGATGTGACGGGTGGTACGGTTGATGGCCTCGATCCTGCCCAGGACCAGGCGGCTGAGCACGAGGCCGCCGGCCAGGCCGATCAGGATGAAGAGCAGCGCATTCCATGTGAGCGTCAGCCATAGGTCGTGCCACAGGGCGTCGAGCGGACGCCCATCCATACCGACGAACAGATAGCCGCCATCGTCGAGCTTCAACCCGTATCCGATGACCGGGTGGTGGGTGGGGGGAGGCTGCGATGTGTCCAGGACAGTTTTCTCCAGCCGGTGACCGGGCGGAGGTGCAGCATGTTGCCGACAATGACTGTCTGCCGTGCATCCTGCAGGAGGTAGTAGAAGCCAGGCTCGTTCTGGACAAAGCCTTCGATCACGGGGCGGAGGTGGGAAAGGTCCGCTCCATGGGCGTTCGATATCGCTTCGTCCCGTTCATTGGCTACGCTTTGCCGGATCTGCTGGTTGAGGATCTGGATGCCGTGATAGTTGGACAGGCCCGCGACCGTCATGCCGCTGAGAAAGAAACAACCGGTGAACAGGGCGACGATGCGGAAGGATGAGCTTCGAAAGACCGTAAGCCGTGACGATGCCTGCGTGCCTTGAGGCATTCTATTCCCTTCGCAGCACGTAGCCGCGATTCCTGATCGTGTGGATCAAGGGGGGAGCATCGCGGCCCAGGCGCACCCGCAGGCGGCTGATATGCGATTCCACCAGGTTGGTCCGAAGTGGAAAATCGATATCCCACACGGCTTGCAGCAGCATTGCCTGCGAGATGATGACGCCGGGATGGCGCATGAAATACTCGAGGAGCTTGAGTTCCTGAGCCTGAATGTAGAGCTTGGTTCCGGCGCGATGGACCTCGCGTGCCAGGAGGTCGATCGTGACGTCGGCGAAGCTCAGCCGTGTTGTCCGAAGAGGGTGCTTCGTGCGGCGTAGCAGATTGTCGAGGCGGGCCGTCAGTTCGGAGAGCGAAAAGGGTTTGACCAGATAGTCGTCCGCGCCGTTGCGCAGGCCGGTCACGCGGTCGTGGATGCCGTCCATGGTGGTGAGAAAAAGGACCGGCGTCTGAACGCCTGTGTCGCGCATGTGACCGAGAATGGACAGGCCGTCGAGGCCTGGCAGGCGGCGATCGAGAATGATGCAGTCCCAGTCGCGGGCCAATGCGCGGTCGCGTCCCTGTTGTCCGTCGTGGACGATCGCGAGGTCGATATGCGCCAGCATCGGAGCATCGGCGATGTAACGCGCGGTTTCATGATCGTCTTCGACCAGCAGGACCTGCGGGCGCGGCTGGCCATGTTCTTCGATCATGGCATGCATCGCGCCCCCCTGCCGCACTGGTGGTTTCTGCCAGCCTGATTTCTAACGCAGAGCCGGCTTTGTTTCCATATATGTGCGGAGAAGGGAGCCCTGCCAGAGGACGATGCGTGTCTGCCCGGCTGGCCGGGGCGGTCTGAGAGCCTGACCGAAAATGTGGGCTGGCGAGCGAGAGCGGCCCGTTCTGGGCCGCGCCCGACATGTGTTTCCGAGCATCGGAGCGGAGTGGCCTTGATGGCCATGAGCACCGAAGTGCAGGAAATGCGCGCTGGATTGCCGCCAGCGCGCATTTTCGGTCAGGCTCTGAGGCCCCGGCCGGTTACGATCGTCTTATTCGGGAGCGAAGCAGACGGTCAGGCTGCGGACGCCCTGGGCGCCGCGGATCAGGACGCCCTGGATGTCGGCGGTGGCGGATGGGCCGCTCATGAGGACGCCGTAGCGGGCGGTGTGGAATTCCGGCCGCAGGTAGGCGGTGTGCATATTGGCCGTGATCTGGGCCGGGTCCAGCAGGACCACCATGTGCTGGGTCAGGTGGGCAATGGCGTTGAGGTGAAGCTGGGCTTCGCTGAGGAAGATCGAGCCGGTTTCCGCGATGCCGAAGGCGGCGCGGACGATGGTGACGTCGACCGGTTCGGCGGCCTGCGGGGTGGGCAGGTCCGCGATGCGTACCGTACCGGTGGCCTCGGGCACCAGGGAGCGGATCATCAGGCCCGGCTTGGGGAAGCGCAGGGCGATTGCCTGATCGAGCGTTGCGCCCTGCTGGCGGTCCAGCATCGTCCCGCCCATCTGGAGCAGGCTGGCGCTGAATCGCTCCGGGCTGGCGTCGGCCTCGCCGAGCACGGCCGGCTCGGGGAGCGGGTGGTCGGCCGGAGGAGGGCTGTTGCGGCGCAGGGTTGCCAGAATGCTGTCGCGGGCGCTCATGCCTTTGTCTCCGTCTTCACGGTTTCCGGCGTCGCTCTTCCGGCTGTCGGGCGGTTGCGGCGATACCAGCTATGGAAGGTTTCCTTGACGGGCGCGGGGAGTTCGCGATTCTTGCCCCAGGGATTCAGCCAGTTGTAGAGCGCGAAGCGCGGCAGGGTGCTCAGGGCGGTTTCGGTGCCGTTGATGGCGGCGCGATAGAGTTTGGGCTGGCCCATCAGCTTGCCGGCCATGTGCATGATCTCGCGCTTCACGAACGGCATCTGGTGGTGTTCGACCAGCACCTGGCGCCATTTGTAGAGCTGCTCGTGGATGTTGATCTTGACCGGGCAGACATTGGTGCAACTGCCGTTCATCGTCGAGGCGTAGGGCAGGGTGCTGTATTTGCGCTCGTTGAAGGTGGGGTCGATGATCGCGCCGATCGGGCCGGAATAGACCGCGCCGTAGGACAGGCCGCCCGAGCGGCGATAGACCGGGCAGGTGTTCATGCACGCGCCGCAGCGGATGCATTTGAGCGAGGTCCAGAAATCCGCCATGCCCAGGCGGGCAGAGCGGCCGTTATCGACCAGCACCACATGCATCTCGCTGCCATCCTGCGGGCCGCGGAAATGGCTGGTATATTGGGTGATGGGCGAGCCGAGCGCGCTGCGCGACAGCAGGCGGATGAACACACCGAGGTCTGCCATGCGGGGGACGACGCGCTCGATGCCGATGGTGGCGATATGCACGCCCGGCACGGTCGCGCTGAGGTCCGCATTGCCCTCGTTGGTGCAGACGACGAAGGTGCCGGTTTCGGCCACGAAGAAATTGCCGCCGGTCATGCCCGCGTCGGCATGCAGGATGACCGGGCGGGCGGCCAGGCGCTGCGCCTCGGCCAACTGGTGCGGGTCGTCGGCGTTGGGGTCGGTGCCGTAGGAGCGGGCGAAGATGCGCGCCACGTCGCTGGTCAGCTTGTGGACCGAAGGCACGACGATGTGGCTGGGCAACTGGTCGTCGAGCTGCTGGATGCGCTCGCCGAGGTCGGTCTCGGTGACTGTGACGCCGCGCGCCGCCAGGTAGGGGCGGAGGTCGCATTCCTCGGTGACCATCGACTTGCTCTTGATGAGCGTCTTGGCGCCGCGTGCTTCCAGGATTTCGCCGACGATGCGGTTATGGTCGGCGCCGTCGGCCGCCCAGTGGACGTGGATGCCGTTGCTTTTGGCGTTGCGCTCGAATTCCTCGAGATAATCGGCGAGGTTCGCCAGCGCGTGTTCCTTGATGGCGGAGGCGCGGCTGCGCAGGTCCTGCCATTCGGGCAGAAGGTGCATCTGGGCGTCGCGCTTCTGGCGCATGTCCCACAGCCTGGCATCGTGGAAGTCCAGATGCGGCTTGTCGGCGATGAAGGCGACGGCGGCAGCGGCGTGGTTGACGGGCTTTTCCTTCATTGCCGGGCTCCGTTCAGGATTTCAGCGATGTGAATGAAGCGGATGTCGACCCGGTTGCGTTCGGCGCAGCCCTGCTGGTGCATCATGCATGAGGAATCGGCCGAGACGATATATTCGGCGCCCGCGTGGAAATGATCGCGGACCTTGTCCAGGCCCATGCGGGCGGACACGGCTTCTTCCGTGACCGAGAAGGTGCCGCCGAAGCCGCAGCATTCGTCGGGCCTTGCCGGGGTGGCGAAGCGGATGCCCTTGACGCCCGAGAGGAGGGTCATGGGCTTGGAGAAGGCGGGTTCGCCCAGTTCCGACATGCTGGCGGTGCGGAGCGCGCGCAGGGACGAGCAACTGTTATGCAGGCCGACCGTGTGGGGAAATTCCGCCCACGGGAAATCGCGCACCTTCAGCACGTCGTGCAGGAATTCGACCAGTTCGTAGGTGTTGGCGCGGACATGGCGTACCGCGTCGGTCTGTTCGATCGCGTCGAAATGCGAGCGGACGTGATGGGTGCAGCTTCCCGACGGCATCACGATGGCGTCGAAACCCGAGAACAACTTGACGAACAGGGCTTCGGCCGCCGCCGAATCCGACACGCAGCCGGCGTTGGTCATCGGCTGGCCGCAGCAGGTCTGCTCGGTAGGGTAGGTGACGTCCTGCCCCAGCCGTTCCAGCAGTTCGAGTGTCGCGATCCCGACGCCGGGATAGAAGGCGTCGATATAACACGGCACGAACAGGCCTATTTTCATTCCCATCGGGTCTTTTCCCTCGGCGCCGCCGCTTGTGCGGGCTCTTGTGTGCGGACCATTCGGTCTTCTGAGTTTTCGGACAGCATCTTGTTATAACAAGATGCCGGGCGGACTCAACCGGGGGATTTCGCAGGGGGCGTGCCGGCGTCAGTGGTCGCCCGGCTGGTCGTCCGGGCGATCGCCAGCGGCGTTGCCGGTGATCTGTATCCAGGCGCCACGGCTTTCCATGCAGTGGGCGTAATATGTCTTCAGGCGTTTGAACTGGTTGCCGCCGCTGCCGGTCATCACGGCGCCGCTGGTCGCGGCGCTGACCGAGGCGTCGGTCTGGCAGAAACTGTCGGCGGACCGGTAGGCGTCGCTGTCACGATCGAGGATCGCGCGATAGCCGGCAATCGAGCCGTAGATCGAATGTTCCTTGTGCGCGCGTGCCTGCGCGGGGCCGGCGAGGGCCATGCCCGTTCCGGCCAGCAGCAGGAGCAGGCGGCGGGCGTTGAGGCGGATGGTCATGGTCGGGGTCCCTTTTTCGTGCCCCAGCCTAGCGCGCGGCAGGCCGGGTGCGAAGCTGCCCGTTGGGAAGGGCGCGCGCAGGATAGCTGCCTTGCGTGCGGGCTTACATTGACCGACCGGCGGCTGCTCCCCATTATTTCAGACAAGGGGCGCGTCCGGATGATGGCGCGCCGGGGCGGAGCTTGGTGCTGCGCCCGATCTGTTCGATATCGCGTGCCGCCAGGGAGAAGACGCATAACCGTGAGTACCGATCCGTACGAGATCCTGGGCCTGTCGCGCACGGCCAGCCAGGACGACATCCGCAAGGCCTATCGCAAGCTGGCCAAGAAATATCATCCGGACCTCAATCCGGGTGACAAGGTGGCCGAGGAGAAATTCAAGGCGATCGGTTCGGCCCACACGTTGCTGTCGGACGCCGACCAGCGCGCGCGCTTCGACCGGGGCGAGATTGACGCCGCGGGCCAGGAGCGCGGCTGGGCGGGCGGCGGCGGCAGTGGTTACCGCGACCATGCCGAGGGCGCGCAGGGCTTCCGGTATTCGGCTGGTGGATTTTCCGAGGACGATCTGGGCGACATGTTCGGCTCGATGTTCGGCCAGCAGCGCGGCTTCCGCCGCCGTCCGCAGGGGCCGGCCCGGGGGGATGACCGGAATTTCTCGCTGACCGTCAGTTTCGAGGATGCGGTCAATGGCGGCACGTCGCGCGTGACGCTGCCGGGCGGCGGGACGCTGGATGTGAAGATTCCGCCGGGGATCGAGGACGGGCAGATGATGCGTCTGCGCGGCAAGGGCGGCGAGGGGCATCAGGGCGGGCCGGCCGGTGATGCGCTGATCACCATCAGCATCGCGCCCAGCGAGATCTATACCCGTGACGGCAACGACCTGCGCATGACCCTGCCGGTGGGGGTGAAGACCGCCGTGCTGGGGGGACCGATCAAGGTGCCGACGCCGGGCGGGTCGGTTTCGATGAACGTGCCGGCCCATTCCGACACCGGCAGCGTGCTGCGGCTGCGCGGCAAGGGCGTGAAGGCCCATGGCGGGCAGGAAGCAGGGAACCTGTATGTGACGTTGCAGGTGACGATCGGCCCTGTGGACGCGGCACTGGAGACCTTCCTGAAATCCTGGACGCCGCCGGGCGAGGCGAAGGGGGGAGGTGCCGCATGATCACGATCGAAACCCTGTGCGTTCAGGCGGGCAATGTCAGCGTGGTCGAGGTCCAGCATTGGATCGACAGCGCATGGCTGCGGCCGGAGGGTGAGCCGGGGGCGTATGTCTTTCACGACATCGACGTGGCCCGCGCGCGGCTGATCGCCGAACTGACCGGCGAACTGGGGATCGGGGAAGACGGGATGCCAGTGGTGCTCTCGCTGCTGGACCAGCTTTACGACGCGCGGCGCCAGATGCTGCATCTGCGCGCGGCGCTGGACAGCCCCCAGGCCGCCGACCTGCGCACGCGCCTACTCACGTTGCTGGACGTGCAGGAAAAGGCGCGGGGGTAGGTTCCCTTATCGAAGATTGAAGCTGACGGTGGCCGCGCAAAGCCTGCGTGGACAAGTGGGCTGGTGCGCGAGCACGCCGCCAGACCGCCTGTCCACGCAGGCTTTTAGTCGTTGCGGCTCAGGGGGAGGCTGACCGTCTGCCCCGGTTTGGTGCCCTTGATCGTCAGGGTAGCGCTGTTGGCCGAGACAAGTTGCAGCGTGACCTGCGGGTCGTGGCCCGGCGATTGCAAACCATCCTTGCCGTGAGGCGCCAGCGTGACCTGATGCGGGGCGTAATTGTGCAATTCGTCGGGCAGGGTGGCCTGCACCTGATGATGGGCGTCGGGCGCGCCGACCACGACCGGAGAGAGACCCATGGCGGCCCATTCGCCGGTGAAGGGGCTGGCGGTGCCTGCCGCATGGGCCTGGGTGACGGAGAAGGCCAGCAGCGCGGCGGCGGCAAGGGCATGAAGGCGGGGCATGGCGTACTCTCCGGGTCTGTCTCGTTGTCGGGCGGACCTTACCGCTTCCGGTCCGTGTCCGACAGAGGCGCGCTGGCCTGGTTGTGCAGCACGGCGTTGGGTGGTTTGGGGCGGATCAGGAAACGGTTCACCCCGTCGAACAGGCTGGCCCATGACAGGTGGGGGCGCCGGCCGTCCGGCATGACCATCGCGACGCTGGCCGTCATGCCCGCCGAGAGCGTGAGGCCGGCGGGGATGGTGTCGATATGGATGCGGACCGGAATACGTTGGGCCAGCCTGACCCATGTATAGACCGGATTGACCGAGGGCAGGCCCTGGGTGGAGCGTTCGGCGTTGGTGGAGGAAATGCCGCGCGTGATGCTTTCCACATGGCCCCACAGCGGTGTCGGCACGCCCATCAGGTCGATGCGCATCAGGGCACCACGATAGAGGCCGCGCAGCCGCGTTTCCTCGAAATAGCCGTCGACCCAGAAGGAATCGGCGTCGATGACCTGGATGTCGGCCACGCCGGCTGTTGCGAAATCGCCGACGCGCATCGTCAGGTTGGTGACGTAGCCGTTGACGGTGCTGTGGATTTCGGTGCGTTCCAGGTTGATGCGTGCCTGCGACAGGGCGGCCAGGGCCTCGGCATACTGGGCCTTGGCCTGTTCCGCCACGGCTTCGAACTGCTGTTTTTCCTCGGCGGAGGCGGAGGCCGAGGAGAGTTGCTGGCGGCGCTGGTGCTGGGCCAGGCGCAGGGTCATGTCGGCCTGGCGTTCGTTGACGCGGGCCGTCGCCTGCGCCACCGCGATGCGGAAATCGAACGGGTCGATGGTGTACAGCACGTCGCCGCGATGGACGTACTGGTTGTCGGTGACCTTGATATCGATGATCTGGCCCGAGACGCGGGGTGCGATATTGGCCACCTGGACGCGCACCTGGCCGTTCCGGGTCCAGGGCGCCGCCGTGTAATATTGCCAGAGCGCCAGCAGGATGACCGTGGCGAGGGCCAGGATGGCCAGTGTGGTGGTCATCCGCATGACCATGCGGGCACGTTCGAACACCATCAGACCCTTTTAAAGAAGAAAGACATAGAGGCCGACCAGGCAGATCAGGATGCCGAATTCGGCCAGCGGCACGTTCCACAGCCGTTTCTGCACCATCCGGCTGGCCAGCAGCGGGCGCAGGGCCATCAGGGTGAGGACCGCCAGCCCGGCATCGACCAGGAAGGAGGCGATTTCGACCCCGGCGATGGTGATGGTCGGGGTCATCGCGCGGCCTCCGGCACGGGCAGGATACCGTAATGGCGCAAGGCGCTTGCGTTGCGGTCCAGCAGGCGGGCGGCGCCGAACAGGCCGGAGACCGCGCCGATCAGCGTCTCGCGGTCGGAAGGGGGCAGGCTGTCGACCGCCGCCAGCAGGTGGGTGGCGTGGCGCATGATCGGCGCCCCGGCTTCGGACAGGTTGAGGGTGCGCAGCATGTCCTGCGTGCGGGCGACCGGTTCGGCCACCGCCGGGATGGTGGCGGCGCGCATCAGGTGGCGGCGGGCGCGTGCCAGCGCGCCGTTGAGGTCGCCCAGGGACACGATGCGGTCGAACACGCGCAGGGTGATGGGCTTCTGCGGCAGGTGGCCGGTCCAGGTACGGGCCTGGAGCAGGCGGTCATATTGCCGGCTGATCAGCAGGGGGCTGGCGATGTCGCCCTGTCCGGTGAATTGTCGCCGCAGGGTCATGGAGACCGCCATGACGATGCGGAACCGCCGGCGGCGGGCCGAGGGTGGCGCCAGCGTCAGCGCGAAATACAGGATGATCGAGGAGAGCATATAATAGAGATTGCGGTCGACGAACTGGGTCGGATCGTAATTATGGACATTGTCCAGGCCCAGCACGATGAAGAAGAAGACCCCGAAATTCAGCCCTATCGGCATCAGGCGTGGATGGATCAGCAGCAGGCAACTCGCGAAGATGATCGGGGCCAGCATCAGCGAGAAGAAGACCATGCCCGAGCCGTAAGGCAGGATGCGGGTATCGAGGATCATCGCGCAGACCGTGGACAGCGGCACGCCGATCAGGGCGCCCATGCCGAAGGCACGGGTATCGAAGGTCGTGATCGACAGGGTGAGGATGGTGGCGACCTGCAACAGGGTGGTCGTCGTGCCCGGCAGGCCACTGAGGATGCAGATAAAGGCGGCGGCGGTGAAGCCCAGCATGACCCGCGTGCCGTTCAGCAGGGCCAGAACCGGGTCCTGCTGGCGGCCGATCTGGACTTTCTGCGCGATGCGGGGGGCGGTGCCGCCTTCCTCCAGCGTGCGGATGCCGTCGCGGACCCAGCGCCCGTAGGAGAGCAGGGCCATCGTGCGTTCGATCAGGTAGGCCTCGGCCGGGGTGAGGGGGGGCTCGTCGGGTTCGCGGTGCAGCAGGTCGTTCAGCGCCTGGCTGGCTTCGTCTTCATTGGCGAAGGGGGTGCCGTCGTCGAAACGCTGGCGCACGCGGGCCAGGAGGGCGGGCCGGACCTCCTCGTCCATGCGCAGGATGCCGCTGATGGCGCGGCTGCATGAGATCATGTCCAGCATCGCGACCATTGCCGAGCGGGCGCCCGTCATGCGTAGGGCGCTGTCGGCCAGTTCGGTGCGGGCGAACGAGACCTGGCTGGTCAGCGCCATGATGCGCCCCGCCAGGGATACCCAGGTGACGTCGTCGGGTGCCGCGAGGCCGTTGACGGCGTCGCGTCCGATCTGCTGCACCTGGGTCGCGCCGTGGCGCAGGCCGGCGGCCAGCCGGTGCCAGGCGGAGGGCGAGCCCGTCACGTCATTGACGATGGCGACCGAGACGATGCCGATCATGATGGCGGATACGCGGAAGATCGCGACGTCGAAGACGTTCTGCGGGTGGTCGATGCAGCCGATGCCGATGATGGCGACCGTGTAGCCCGCCAGCAGCGCGCCATAGGCCCGGAAATCGCGTGCCAGCGTGCCCAGCACCACGCAGAGCCCCAGCCACAGCCCGACACCGCCCAGGAACATCAGCCGGTCCTGCCCGAAGGTGGCGATCAGGCCGATGGCGACCGCCGCGCCGGCCAGGGTGCCGGCCATGCGGTACAGGGCCTTGGACAGGATCTGCCCGCGCAGGGGCTGGCTGAGGATCATGACCGTGACGCCCGCGCTGGCCGGCGAATCGATCTGCAGCCAGAAGGCCGCGCCCAGCGCCAGCATGACGGCGGCCCAACTGCGCAGGCAGAAGGCGACGCTGCCAGGCGGCAGCCAGGACGGGCGTACCGCCGGTAGCCAGAGCCAGCGCGTGAGCGCCGCCGCCCTGGCCGTTCCGCCGCCCTGTTCCATCGCCTTCATGGTTCTCCATCTGCTCGTAAGCCGCGGACTATGGCGGCTGTGGGCGAGCCGTATATGTCCGGCTTGCGACAAACCGTATCAGATGCCGGAGGTTCCGGGGATCGGAAAAGAATGGATTGGAAAATGAGAGATTGGATAAAGAAAGATCTCTTGTTGCCTGTATGGGGTGGGTTTTGTTCCGGAATGATGATGGCTGGTATGCAGAGGGGGCATGTCCTGTCGTCCCTCTGGCCGTTGTCGCCGGATCGGGCGATAAGAGGACATGCGCCTGCTTCATACGTCTGACTGGCAGATCGGTAAGGTCTTCCGCTTCGCTGACGACGATATCCTGCCCGTCCTGCAACAGGAACGGCTGGAAGCGATCGGCCGGATCGGCCGTCTGGCCCGTGCACAGGGGGCTGAATGCGTGGTGGTGGCGGGGGATATCTACGACCATCTGCGCCCGTCCGAACGCACGTTGCGCCAGCCGGTCGAGCGGATGCGCCAGTTTCCTGACCTGCGCTGGCATCTGATCCCCGGTAATCATGATTTCAACGAGCGGGATGGGCTGTGGGACCGGCTGGTGCGGACCGGGTTGCCGGATCATATCGTACCGCATCTGGCCCATGCGCCGGTGCCGCTGGATGCCGGGGCCACGGCGTGGCTGTTGCCCGCCGGGCTGGGGCATCGGCATGTGATCGGCGACCCGACCGCGTGGATGGAGGGGGCGACGACGCCGGAGGGGGCGATTCGCATCGGGTTGGCGCATGGGTCGGTGCGCAGTTTCGGTGAGGATGCGCCGGGGCATAATCTGCTCGCCATCGATCGGGCGCGGCAGGCGGGGCTTTCCTACCTGGCGCTGGGCGACTGGCATGGCGCCGTGAAGATCGATGCCCGGACCTGGTATTCGGGCACGCCGGAGATCGACGGGTTCGATGTCGGCGGGGCGGGGGGCGGCCAGGCGCTGCTGGTGACGCTGGACGGGCCGCGGGCCGAGCCGGTGGTGGAGCCCCATGCCGTGGGGCGTTTTCGCTGGGAGCGCGCGCAGGCGGTGCTGACCTGTGCCGATGACATCGCGGCGCTGGAGGGCCGGCTGCGCGCGCTTGATCCCGACGACCCCAGCCGGGTGCTGGTGTGGCTGGCGGTCAGCGGGGCGTTGGGGCTGCCGGACCTGGAGGGCTGGCAGGCGCGGATCGTGGACGGGCTGGGGTCGGCATTGCGGCTGCTGCGGATCGATGGCGTGCCGGGGCTGGCGGCGTCATCGGACGATCTGGAGGCGTTCGGGCCGGGGGGGGCGGTGCGGGCCGCCGCCGAGACTCTGGCGCGGCAGGCTGGCGAGGGGGACGATGCGGCGCGGGCGATCGCGGCCGCGGCGTTGCGGGCGGTGTTTCTCCTTGCTCATGGGTCCAAGGCGGGGCCGGTCGCTGCCCTGCAACCTTATGGGGGGCGGGGGGCGCCGCGTATCGCCGTGGATTTCACGCTCGACGGGTGCGACTGGCGGTTGGAAAAGCGCTTCATGCAGCGTGCTTTCGTTCGGTTGGAGGGCGGGAGCGAACGGCTGGATGGTGACGCGGCGGAGGCGCGGCTGCACGATCTGCTGGGCGTGGAAGCGGGCCGGCGCGGCACCGAGGCGATGGGCCTGTTGAATGCGCTGTGGGTGACGCAGGGACACAGTCTGGTGCAGCCGGATTTTTCGGACCCGGCGCGGACGACCATCCGCTCGTGCCTGGAAGCGGATCTGGACGCCATGACGGGGGGGGATGCCGCCGGGCGGGTATTGTCGCGGGTGGACGCCGACCTGGCTGTGCTGGTCGATAAACGTGACAATCCGCGTGGCCGCTTTCGTGCGGCGAAGGAAGGCGGGCAGGAGGCCGCGGCCGAACTGGCGCGGCTGGAAAGTCGTCGGCAGGCGCTGGAGGATGATTTGAGCGCCATGGCGGATTTGCGCCGCCGCCTGGCGCACGAAGATGACGCCGACCGTCGTGAGAAGGAACGTGCCGATCTGGCCGAGGCCGGCCGGGTGCGCGATCGGTTGCGGGACTATGATGCCCGGTATCGGACCGCGCGTGCCGTGCGCGACCACGCCGCGGCGCAACTGGTGGCCGTGCGACAGGATCTGGCTGTTCGCGCAGCCTGGGAGAGCGATCTGGCGATCGGCGTGGCACGGATAGCGGAACTGGACGCGGCGTTGGCTGCCGCGCAGGCGGTGCAGGATGCGGCGGCAGCGGCGCATGCCGGGCGGCTGGAGGCGGTGCAGGTGGCTGATGCCGCACGTCGCGCCGCACGCGAGGCGCTGGATCGGGCCGCCGGCAGGGTGGAACGGGCGCGGCTGGCGCATGAGCGGCGCGAAGCGGCGGCGGCGCTGGATCGGCTGGAGCAGGCGGCGCAGGCGGTGACGCGGGCGCGCGCGGAACTGGATGCCTGCACGATCGACGATGCGCGGATGGGGACGATCCGCAAGGCGGAGCGGGCGCTGGATGCGGCGCGTGCCGCCGGCCGGGCGCAGGCGACGACGCTGGACGTGGCATTGGCCGATGGTGCGCGCGGGCGCCTGATGCTGGATGGGCAGGCGTTGGAAGACGGCCGCATTGTGGTGACGGATAATGCGGTGCTGCGGATTGAGGGCATCGGTACCATCACCATCGCACCGGCCAGCCATGGGCGCGATGCGTTGCGCGCGGAATTGGTGAGGGCGGGAGAGGGGCTGCGTCGGGCGCTGGAGGCGGCTGGTTGCGTTGATCTTGCCGGTGCCGAGGCGGCGCTGGCCATACGGCGGCAGACCGAACTGGTCTTTCAGGCGGCGCAGACGGTGTTGGGCGGCTTGTTGGCCGCTGCCGGCCAGGTGCCGGCGACGGCGACGGAGGCCGCCCGGCAGCGGCTGGCGGACCTGGATGTGCGGATTGCCCGGATCGGTGAGGCCGAGGCGGACGGCGCGGCGGGCGACCCGCTGGAACTGCTGGATGCGGCGCGCGAGGCGATGCAGGTGGCCGAGGATGCGTATGCCGCCGCGCAGCGGGCGCTGCTGGCCCCTGACGGGACGATGCGTCGGGCAGCGGAGGATCTGGCGCGCCTGCGGGCGGAAGCGCAGGTGGCGCGTGATGGCGTGGCCCAGTTGGCGCGGGACCTGGAGGCGGCGCGGGCGGTGGAGGCGGATGACGCGCTGTCGGCCCGGCTGGCGGCCGGCCAGGACGCTGCCGGGGTGGCGGAGCAGGCGTTGCTGCGCATCGAGGAGACGCGGCCCGACGGGACCGAGGCTTTGGCCGATGCTACGATCCTGCGATTGGAGCGCACGATTCAGGATGGGCATGCCCGTCTGGCGGCGCTGCGGCAGGAGATGGCGGCACGCGAGGCCCGTATCCGCGCGGCTGAGGGGGATGGGCTGGACGAGCGGATTGCGGCGCAGGAGCGCCTGCGCGCGGCCCATGCCGCCGAGGATGCGGCCTGCGAACGCGAAGTAGCGATTCTGAAGTGCCTGCGCGATGCGGTGGCGGCGGCGGAGCGGGCGGCGACCGAACGCTATCTGGCGCCGCTGGCCCGCGCGATGCAGCCGGCGTTGAGCGCGCTGTTTCCGCGCGCCGTGGCCACGGTGGAACCGGATTTCAGCATCTCGGCGCTGTCGCGACGGATCGACGAGCCGTTCGGGACTCTGTCGGACGGGACACGGGAGCAGATCGCGGTACTGGCGCGGCTGGGACTGGCCGACCTGATGCGGGCGCGGGGACGGCCGGCGATGCTGGTGCTGGATGATGCCCTGACCTATGCCGATTCGGGGCGGCTGGACCGGATGTTCGACATTCTGACCGAAGCATCCGGACGGATGCAGATTCTGATCCTGACCTGTCGGACGGAACTGTTCACGGGGCTGGGGGCGAGGCGGTTGGCGGTGGAGCCGGTGGGTGGCGACGCAGCGGAAGGCCATTGACGCCGTTTCCGGCGATGGGGAAACATGGTGGCATGTCAAAGCTGGATCTTACCCGCCCCTTCCTGCCTGTTCGTATCGCGGTGATGACCGTATCGGACACGCGCACCCTCGAAACCGACACGTCCGGTGGCCTGCTGGCCGAGCGGATCGTAGCCGCCGGCCATGAACTGGCGGCGCGCAGTATCGAGCCGGATGATGTGGACCATATCACCGGTTGCCTGAAGGAATGGATCGCCGATCCCGATATCGATGTGATCATCTCGACCGGCGGCACCGGCGTGACTGGCCGTGACGTGACGCCGGAGGCCTATGAGCAGGTGCTGGAGAAGCGCATCGAGGGGTTCGGCGAACTGTTCCGCATGCTGTCGTACCAGAAGATCGGGACCTCCACGATCCAGTCGCGCGCGCTCGCCGGGGTGGCGCGGGGCACTTATCTGTTCGCGCTGCCGGGGTCGAGCGGGGCCGTGAAGGACGGGTGGGACGATATCCTGATCTGGCAGCTCGACAGCCGGCATCGGCCCTGCAATTTCGTGGAACTGATGCCGCGTCTGCGCGAGCACCTGCCGGCGTCGCACGACTGAACGACGCCACGACAGAAGAGAGGGAACAGCGACCATGAGCGCGAAGAAACTGCTGCTGCTGGCCGGCGATTATGTCGAAGATTACGAGATCATGGTGCCGTATCAGGCGCTGTCGATGCTGGGATTTACGGTCGATGCCGTCTGTCCGGGCAAGAAGGCGGGCGAGCATGTGCTGACGGCGATCCATGATTTCGAAGGGGCGCAAACCTATAGCGAGAAGCCGGGCCATCGTTTTGCGCTGACGGCGGATTTCGAGGGGGTCGATGCGGCGGATTATGCCGGGCTGGTGATTCCGGGGGGCCGGGCACCGGAATATCTGCGGCTTGATCAGCGGGTGATCGATCTGGTCCGGGCTTTTGCCGGTCGGCCGGTCGCCGCCGTGTGCCATGGGGCACAGGTGCTGGCGGCTGCCCGCGTGATCGAGGGGCGCACCGTGTCAGCTTATCCGGCCTGTCGGCCGGAGGTGGAACTGGCAGGCGGGATCTATGCCGATATCGCGGTTGACGATGCGGTGACCGATGGGTGGCTGGTGACGGCGCCGGCGTGGCCCGCGCATCCGCGCTGGCTGGCGCAGTTCATCGCCGTGCTGGGCGTACAGGTGGCGATCTGATCGGTTCGGGACCGCCCATGTCGTGCCCCGGCATTGGCATGGGCGGATAGCTGTGCATCATGGACGGGCAAGGGCGGCGTTTCGGTCGCCCGGTCATGCTTGGGAGAATTCCGTCTTGCGCACCCGTCATCTTCTGGCCCGCTCGGCGCTGGCCGTTGCGATCGCTACCGGCTTTGCCTCCGCCTCGTTCTCCGGCCCGCAGGCCCTTGCCGCCTCGCCGCCGGCGGCCAATGCGCCGCTGAAGCTGAAATCGCTGGTCATTACTGGGAACAAGCAGGTCTCGACCGACGAGATCCTGGCGGCGCTGCCGTTCCATCAGGGTGATACCGTGACCCGCGACCAGATCTCCGCCGGCGCGCAGGACGTGATGGGCGTGTATCAGAAGAAGAATGTGGGTCTGAAATTCGGCCAGAAGATGAAGTTTGCCGGGGCCGCCGTCTATGTCGAGTGGACGATCGAAGAGCAGGCGCCGGAGGTGGTGCAGACCGCGCTGGTGGTCGACCAGATCGTCTTCGAGGGCAACAAGAAGCTGTCTGCCGCCGACCTGACCAATGCGACGAAGCTGCGCCCCGGATCGACGATCGATCAGGCGGCGATGGCGGCCGACCAGGCGGCGGTGCAGAAGGCTTATCAGGCGCATGGTGTCGGTGCGGCGATCCAGGTGGTGCCGTCGCAGACCGCCGGGAGCAATCATGTCGTGCTGACCTATCAGATCAGCGAGAAATAATAAGCCTGTGGGCGGGGGACGGCTGTTGGCCGTGCCTCGCCCTCTTTGAACCGTGGCCGCTGTGGCAGCCGCGTTGATCGGGACCATTCAGACGGCGGGGGCGCTGGAAGACCCGTCATATGAATCCTTTATGACATTGGCTGTCTGCCGCTTCGTTTCGTGCGCGGGAATGCGAAACTGTCGGGATCGTTCATCGTGGCCCGGAGCATTTCTGCCATGTTTCAGATCAATCGACGTTCCTTTCTTTCCCTGACGGGTGGATTTGCGCTGGCGGGTGCCAGCGGCGCGCGGGCGGCGGTGCCGAACCGGCCGCCGATGCGCGCGCATGAGCCGTTCACCTTTCTGTTCATTACCGACACGCATCTTCAGCCGGAACTGAACGCGCGGGTCGGGTGCCACGCGGCGTTTGTCAAGGCGCGCAGTGTGCCTGCGGATTTCGCCATTCAGGGTGGCGACCATGTCTTCGATGCGCTCGGCGTCAATGCCGCGCGTGCCACGATGCTGCTGGACCTTTACAAACGCACGGCCGACGATCTGACGCTGCCGGTCCATCATACGATCGGGAATCACGATTGCTTCGGTGTCTATACCAAGAGCGGGGCGCAGCCGACCGACCCGATGTATGGCAAGAAATATTTCGAGGATAATTTCGGGCGTCTTTATTACTCATTCGACCATAAGGGCGTGCATGTGGTCGTGCTCGATTCCATCGGGATTACGGAGGACCGCATGTATGAGGGGCGGATCGACGCGCCACAGATCGCGTGGCTGGCCAATGATCTTGCCGCCCAGCCTGAAGGGATGCCGATTATCGTGGTGACGCATATCCCGCTGGTGACGGCCATCCAGGATTATGCGGCTCCGCCGGAGACGCCGCCCAAGCATCATGGGATGAGTGTCGTGAATGCCTACGAGGTTATTCCCCTGTTCGACCGTTATAATGTCATTGGTGTGTTTCAGGGACATACGCATGTTCTGGAGCGGATCGACTGGCACGGTGTGCCGTATATTACCGGCGGCGCGGTCTCGGGTAACTGGTGGCATGGCACGCGCTACGGAACCCCGGAAGGATTCATGGTCGTGGACGTTGCCAACGGGGCCGTGACGACGCGGTATGAGACCTATGGGTTTCGGACGGTCGATCCGAAGAATACCTGAGGAAAGCTGGCTTATGGGCTGAGGTCTGACCGCCTTGCCGGTCCACCCGCGCTCTTCGCGAGAGAGCGGTATGGTGAACGCACGCCGGGACTGGTGCCGGCGTGCGTCTGGGAGTGGGGTCAGTTCGGGTCGGTGCCCAGGATGCGGTGGTTCAGCATGGGGGTGATGTCGGGGTCCTTGCCGTAGAAGGCGCGGAACATGGGGCCGTAATCCTGCGTGTGGCCCTGGGAGAGGATCAGGTCGCGGAAATGCTGGCCGTTTTCGCGGGTGAGGCCGCCATGTTCGCGGAACCAGGCGAAGGAATCGTCGGCCAGCATCTGTGTCCACAGATAGGCGTAGTAACCGGCGGAATAGCCGTTGGACCAGATATGCAGGAAATAGCTGGTGCGGTAGCGGGTGGGAACGAGCGCGGTGTTGAGGCCGGTCTTGTCCAGCGCCGCTTTTTCGAAGGCATCGACATCCTGCTGGGGCGCGCTGGCGGGGAGGGCGTGCCAGGCCATGTCGAGTTGGGCCGCCGCGATGAGTTCGCCCATGTTATAGCCGCGATTGAAGGTGGCGGCTTTCTTGATCTTGTCGACGAGCGCTTGGGGCATTGCGGCGCCGGTCTTGTAGTGCCGGGCATAGTGGGCGAAGACGGCCGGGTCGAGCGCCCAGTGCTCGTTGAACTGCGAGGGGAATTCGACGAAGTCGCGCGCGACCTGGGTGCCTGAGACCATCGGGTAGGTCTGGTTGGCGAACAGGCCGTGCAGGGCGTGGCCGAATTCGTGGAACATGGTGACCACGTCTTCGAAACTGATCAGGTCGGGCTGGCCGGCCGCCGGTTTGGCGAAATTGGCGACGTTATAGATGACCGGCTTCGTGCCCAGCAGCTTGGACTGGCCGACGAAGTTCGACATCCACGCGCCGCCATTCTTGTTGTCGCGCTTGAAATAATCGAAATACATCAGACCGAGCGTCGAGCCGTCCTTGTCTAAGACTTCGAACACCATCATGTCGGGGTTGTAGACCGGGATGTCGGTCCGCTGCTTGAAGGTGATGCCGTAGAGTTGGGTGGCCGCGAAGAAGACGCCGTCGCGCAGGACCGTGTTGAGCTCGAAATAGGGCTTCACCTGATTTTCGTCGAGGGCGTAATCCTGTTTGCGCACCTGCTCGGCGTAATGCGACCAGTCCCAGGGCTGCAGGGTGAAGGTCTGGCCGTCCTTGCGGATCATGTCCTGGATGCGGGCGGCTTCGTGGTCCTGCTGCGTGCGGGTGGCCGGGGCCAGTTCGGCGATGAAACGCTGCACGGCGGCCGGTGTGTCGGCCATCTGGTCGTACAGCACGTAGGATGCGAAATCGGGGTAGCCGAACAGGGCCGCTTTCTGGGCCCGGGCGTGGGCCAGGGTTGCGATCGTGGCGCGGGTGTCGTTGGCGTCGCCTTTTTCGGCGCGCGTCCAACTCTGCTGGAACAGGGCCTCGCGCGTGGCGCGATCGGTCATATCCTGGAGATCGGGCTGCTGCGTCGTGTTTTGCAGCGGGATGACCCATTTGCCCGGCAGCTTGCGGTCGGCGGCATTTTTCGCGAAGGCGGTGATGGTGCTGTCATCAAGGCCGGCGAGGGCGGCCTTGTTGTCGACGACCAGCGCGCCGTCGCGCGTGGCGGCAAGCAGTTTCTGCTGGAACGCCGTTTCCAGCGTGGAGATCTGCGTATTCAGGGCGCGCAGCCTGACTTGGTCGGCGGGGGAGAGTTTCGCGCCGGCATGAACGAACTGCTGGTAGTACAGGCTGAGAACGTGTGCCTGTTCCGGAGTCAGGTCCAGATGCGCGCGGTCATTGTACAGGGTTTCGACACGTTTGAAGAGCTTCGCATTGAGATAGATCGAATCCTGATGTTGCGAGAGCAGCGGGGCGATGTCGCTCTGGGTCTTGTCCAGCGTCGGGTTGGTGTTGGCCTGGTAGACGCCATAGAAGGTCATCGACACGCGATCGAGCATGCGACCCGAGCGTTCCATTGCCGCGATCGTGTTGTCGAAAGTCGGGGCGGCGTGGTTGCTTGCGATCCGGCGCATCTCGCCTTTCTGGATCGCCATGGCCTGGAGGAAGGCCGGCTTGTAGTCGCTGTCATGGATCACGTCGAAACGCGGTGCCTGGAGCGGAAGCGTGCTGGGACTTGCAAACGGATTGGGTGCAGCTATTGCAGCACCGGAAAGACCGGCGAGAGCGGTCGTGGCGACCAGCGCGCCGATGCGGAAAAATCGTGTCATTCGGTAAGCCCTTGGAACCCAGGCGGCGCCGGACGGTACCGCTGGCGAAAGCCGGATGATCCGGCCGATGGGTATTTATAGGCAGGCCGGACCGGTGTGGGAACCCGAGCGGGGCGACGGGTGCGGGCTCGTTTGGTTGTGCTATTTAATATAGCATATTGCATATTTTGGTTCGGTACGATTGAGTGCCGTGTGGCGTTCCGTCGCTCGGGGTTTCAGCCGGAGCTGCGTTCGGTCCATCCGGCCCTTGGATGGTTTTTGGAATTTCTTTTGGAGGACGCATGTTTCCCAGGTCAGGCCATGTATATAGCAAATGCTATATTTATGAGTGTATGCATTTTCGTGGCGGGTTGGGGAGCGCGCATCTTCGGCTGCGAGCGGGAGGGTGGCGGGCGGTCCTTGCCTGCCTGGTGGTCGGAACGGGTTGGCCGGGCAAGGGCAACGCATCGGCGGCACCGGCGAAGGGAATCGCGCCTGCGCTCGCGGCCGTAGATGCCGTGCGGGAGGGAGATGCGCGGCAAAAAGTCGCCGATGTCGCCCCGGATTGGTCTGGGAAGAGTGTGCGGGGGCGTGGCACCGGAAAGGTGCCGGTTGCTAAGTCGGCACCGTCGGACGGTGGTGAGAGGGTCAATGTCGTAGGGTACCTCAATCGGGAGCGTGCCCGCATCTTCCCAGGGTTGGGGGCCGTCGATTACAGGATCGATCAGCGCCAGATCGCGGCCACGCCTCAGGGGCAGAATGCGGCGTTCAATCAGATCCTGTTGCGTGTGCCGGGCGTCGTGCTGGACAGTTACGGAGAGGTGCATGTGCGCGGCGAGCATGGTGGCCTGACCTATCGCGTGAATGGCGTGCTGCTGCCGGAAGGGCTCAACGGGTTCGGGCAGGAACTGGATACCCGTATCATCCAGTCGCTCGACCTGCTGACCGGCACGTTGCCTGCGCAATTCGGCTTTCGCACCGCCGGGGTGGTGGATGTCACGACCAAGACCGGCGAGAGCCTGAAGCATAATCAGGTTTCGCTTTACGGGGGGAGTTACAACAGTTTCGTTCCGTCGCTCCAGCTCGGTGGGCAGAGCGGCAGGCTGGATTATTTCACGACGCTGTCGTTTACGCGCAATGCGATCGGGATTGAAAACCCGAGTGACACATTTCGTGCTGTTCATGATGTGACCGAGCAGGAAAAGGCTTTTTCCTATCTGTCCTACCATATCGACGAGGCCAGCCGGGTGACGCTGCTGACCAGTGCGTCCTATGCCGATTTCGAAATTCCAAATTCGTTCAAGACGTTCGATGTGAACAGTCCCGATTACACGACCATTTATGATGTGGCCGGCGTGGATCGGCACGATCCGGCCATGAACTGGGCCAAACTGGATGACAGCCAGACGGAGCAGAATTATTACGCGGTGCTCTCCTATCAACGGAGCACGGACAAGATGAATGTCCAGGTATCGCCGTATTTCCGGTATGGCCGCATAGATTATACGCCGGATCGGGATCGTGACCTGATTTATCAGGGGGTTTCGGAACATGAGGTTAATGACTTCACGACCGGCGGCATGCAGTTCGATCTGTCTTACGAGATCGCACCCCGTCACACCGTGAGGGCAGGCGTTCTGGGGCAATATACGTCCGAACGGCTGGATACGAATACGCTTGCCTTTCCCGTCGATGCGCAGGGGACGCAGACTTCCGACGTGCCGATGCGCCTGATTGATAATACGGGGAACTGGTCGGTGGAGGCGGGGGCGTATATTCAGGACGAGTACAAGATTGCCCGTAACCTGACATTCAATTACGGGATTCGCTACGATCGGTTTGCGTCGTCCTTCGGCAATGAAGGCCAGTTGAGCCCGCGTGCAAACATGGTCTGGAAGCCGGCTGACGGTACGACCCTGCATATTGGTTATTCGCGCTATTTCGCGCCGCCTTCGCCGCAATATGTCTATCCCTCGACGCTGGCGCGTTTCGCAGGGACGACCAATGCGGCGGCGAACATGATCGACGATGCGACGAAAGTTGAAAAATCGCATTATGTGGACGGGGGCATTCTTCAGAAGATCACGCCGGACTTTCAGATCACGCTCGATGCCTATGCCAAATGGGCGCATGACCTGACCGACCTTGGGCAGTTCGGTCGCGCGGTGATCCTGGCGCCGTTCAGCTACAGGCGCGGGCGCGTCTATGGCGCGGAATTCGGGAGTTCATGGCGGCATGGTCCGTGGTCGGTGTTCGGGAATTTCTCTTATGTGAAAACATCAGCGCGGGACATCAATTCGGCGCAATACCAGTTCGACATGGCGGAACTGGCTTACATAAAACGCCATGCGATCCAGCTGGATCATCAGGGGGAGTATACGGCGACGGCCGGTGCCTCTTGGACCACGGCGCATGACATGGCTTACGTTGATTTCGTTTACGGCTACGGCCTGCGCAGCGGCTTCGCAAACCTTGAGAAGGAGCCGGAATACGACGTGTTCAATATCGGTTACGAGCATCGTTTCACGAAGGTGCCGTTCGGGCATGACGTCAGGGTCCGTGCCGATGTCGTCAATCTGTTCGACAAGCGCTACCAGCTCCGGAACGGTAGCGGTGTCGGGATCTATCAGGCGCAATACGGGCAGCGGCGGGGTACGTATTTCTCGGTCGTTACGGAATTCTGATCATTTTCGACGGCTGAATGGCCCTCAGGGCGTGTTTTCGCAGCACGCGCGGAGGGCCTCGGCCACACGCTGCTGGTCGGGCTCGGGCAGGGGAAGGATCGGCCTGGGCGGGGTGGCCTCGGACAGTCCCAGGTGATTGAGTGCGGCGTAGGCGACGCGGAGGCTGCCGAACGCACGGAAAAGCGCCCATAATGGCCGGAGTTTCTGGCTGTAATGCAGAACCGTGGCGTGATCGCCGTTTTGCGCGGCGGTGGTCAGGGTGCGCGCTAGGTGCGGCAGAAAGCCGCCGAGGACGCTGAACCAGCCGTCGTATCCCGCCAGCAGGGCTTCGGCGGCGATCCAGTCGCCGCTACAGCCGATCGCCAGTTTGCCCACCGGGCCGGCCCGGAGCCGGGAGAGTTCGTCTGCGAGGGTGCCTTCGGGTGGGGGCGGCATCTTGACTGCGGCGATGTTGGGGACGCCCGCCAGCCGTTCGAGCAGTTCCGTGCCGAAGGTGAAATGGGTGGTGCTGGGGTTGTTGTAGATGCACAGCTTCAGGCCGGTGGCGCCGGCGACCGCCACATAGTGCTGGTACGCCTCTTCCTGCGTCAGGGGCGTGTAGGAAACCGGGGCCATCAGCAGGCCGTCGGCGCCTTCGGCCTCGGCGTCGCGCGCGAGGGCCTGGGCGTCGTCGGTGCGCAATGTACCGATGCCCACGATCAGGGGCGTGCGGCCGCCGACGCTTTCGACCGCGGCAGCGATGGCCCGCCGCCGTTCGGCGCGCGTGAGATAGGCATAGGTGCCGGTGCTGCCGAGCAGGCCGATGGAATCGACACCAGCCGCCGAGAGATACGCCGTCAGGCGGGCGACGCCTTCGACATCCACGGTTCCGTGCACGTCGGCCGGAGTGATCGGGAAGGCGGACAGGCCGTGGAAGATCGACATGCGCGGACTCGGTGTCGGAGAGGGGATATTACAGGTGGGCGGTGGCGACCGAGGGACGGTTGAGCATGGACATCAGCTCGCGCCTTGTATCGGAATTGCTGCGGAAGACGCCCAGCATGCGGCTGGTGACCATCGAGACGCCGGGGCGGTGGACGCCGCGCGTGGTCATGCACTGGTGGCCGGCTTCCAGGATCACGGCGACGCCATGCGGTTGCAGCACGTCGTTGATCGTGTTGGCGATCTGTGCCGTCAGGCGTTCCTGGATCTGCAGACGGCGGGCGAAGGCGTCGACGACGCGGGCCAGTTTCGAGATGCCGACCACCCGCTTGCTGGGCAGGTAGGCGACATGGGCGACGCCGATGATCGGCACCATGTGGTGTTCGCAATGGCTTTCGAAGCGGATGTCGCGCAGCAGGACGATCTCGTCGTAATCATCGACCTCGGAGAAGGTGCGAGACAGGATGGCCGACGGGTCCTCGCCATAGCCTTCGAAGAATTCCTCGTAGGAGCGCACGACGCGGCCGGGCGTGTCCAGCAGGCCTTCGCGCGACGGGTCCTCGCCTGCCCAGCGCAGCAGGGTGCGGATCGCATCTTCCGCCTCCTCGCGGGAGGGGCGGAGAAGGGGGGCCTGGGACATTTCGGTCATGAATCCTGTCTTCGCGGAGAAGTGTGCGCGGCGCGTTAGTGGATGATGGTGGGGTGGTAGGGGCAATCCAGGCTGAAGGGGGGAACCTGGACGTCGAACGGCTGGTGTGAGCGGGCGTCGATCATGTGGTAGCGGCCGCGCATGAAACCGGTCGGCGTCTGCAAGCCGGTGCCGGACGTGTATTCGAAGACCTGGCCGGGTTCCAGCACCGGCTGTTCGCCGACCACGCCGTCGCCGTGGACATGCTCCATCCGGCCGGTGCCGTCCATGATTTCCCATGTACGGCGCAGGAGCTGGACCGTCTCGCTGCCCAGATTCTCGATCCGGATGCGATAGGCCCAGGCGAAGCGGTGTTCCTCGGGTGTGGACTGGTCGTCCAGCCAGAAGGTCTGCACGACCACGCGGATGGCGTTGGTGGTCGCCTCGTAACAGGGGGCGCCTTCCATGGCCTCCGCCAGAGCGGCATCCGGGTCCGAGGGCATTCCCGGCGGCGGTCTGTCAATGGCCATGGCGTGGTTCCCGTTGGTTCAGCGCGACCGCAGGGCCGCGAGGCCGCGATCGAGGTCGTCTTTCAGGTCGGCGATATCTTCCAGGCCGACGGAGAAGCGGATTGCGCCGTCGCTGATGCCCAGGCGCGCGCGCTCCTCGGGGCCGATCTTCATGTGCGTGGTGGTGGCCGGGTGGGTGACCATCGAGCGGGCGTCGCCCAGATTGTTGGAGATCGCGATCAGGCGCAGGGCGTTCATGAAGGCGAATGCGCCTTCCTTGCCGCCCGCGACCTCGAACGCCACTAGCGTGGAGGCGTCGCTCATCTGGCGTCTGGCCAGTTCGTATTGCGGGTGGTCGGTGCGACCGGGGTAGAAGACGCGAGTCACGCCTTCGGCGGCAGCCAGATGGTCGGCGACTGCTGAGGCATTTTCGGTCATTGCGCGTACGCGCAGCGGCAGTGTTTCCAGGCCCTTCAGCATTACCCACGCATTGAACGGCGAGAGGGCGTTGCCGGTGTTGCGGGTGAAGGGTTGCAGCGTTTCGGTGATCCAGTCGCGACGGCCCAGCACTGCGCCGCCCAGTACGCGGCCCTGGCCGTCGATATGCTTGGTGCAGGAATAGACGACCACGTCGGCGCCCAGTTCCAGCGGCTTCTGGTAGAGCGGGGTGGCGAAGACGTTATCGACCACCACCAGCGCACCGGCCTTGTGTGCGAGGTCGGAGATCGCACCGATATCCAGGATATCGAGCATCGGGTTGGACGGGCTCTCCAGCAGCACTGCCGCGGTCGGGCGGGACAGGGCGGCGGCCCAGGCGTCCAGGTCGTGCCCGTCGACGAATTCGGTCTCCACGCCGTAGCGCGGCAGCAGGTTTGCGACGATCCAGTGGCACGAGCCGAACAGCGCGCGCGACGCCACGACCCGGTCGCCGGCCTTGACGTGCGACAGCAGCGCTGAGGAGACGGCGCCCATGCCGGTGGATGTCGCGATACAGGCTTCGGCGCCCTCGAGGTCCGCCAGGCGGGATTCCAGCGCCGCGACGGTGGGATTGCCGAAACGGCTGTACTGGTAATGGACGACATCGCCGGTGAAGGTGGCCTCGGCCTGCTCGGCATTGTCGTAGACGAAGCCGGATGTGAGGAACATCGCCTCGCTCGTCTCGCCGAAGGGCGTGCGCTCGATGCCCGCATGCAGCAGGCGGGTGGCGGGGCGGTAGGTGGAGTCGTTGCTCATCGTCAGTTCCCGGAACAAAACCGTCAGGAGGCCGAGGCTGGGAGCATCCGGGTGACGGATAGGCTCCATGGCCCCGCGCCCTGACGCGGAAATCCGACCGTGGAAACCATGACGCCCGCGGAGTCTGGCGGTGTCAGGCCTCTTTAGCGCGTCTGTTTAACCTCGTCGCAAGCCGGCCGATCCAAATCCCGAGGGTCCGTCGGCCCGCTTGAGAGCCGATGAACGACAGGGTTATTGCGGATCGGGAGGCTGCTCGTCAACCATCGTGGGGCAGAGGCAGTGGATTGCATCGGGGCGTGCGGTGCGGTATAGGGCTGGTCGCGACGCGGGTGTAGTTCAATGGTAGAACGGCAGCTTCCCAAGCTGCATACGAGGGTTCGATTCCCTTCACCCGCTCCAGAATCTCTAAAAAATACGCGCTGATACAGTCATCTCTCTGTTTTCTACGCGCGGCCCGACCGGGTCCCTCCGCTTCGATGCTGTCGGGCTTGCGGCTCAGTCCTTGTGGGTGGCGACGAAGAGTGTGCCGTTGGCGTCGATCCAGCCGCGAAACATGCCTTCGGTATTGAACTCCGCGTTGATCGTACCCGCCTGGTCGATGGCGATGATGCCGCCGCCGATTCCATATGGCGTGAAGGCCTCCTTCAGGATTGCGCTGGTGACGTCGGCGAGCGGGCGGTGCTCGTAACGCATTCGCGCCGCGATTTCGTGTGCCACGACATGGCGCATGAACTGTTCGCCCTGTCCGGTGCAGGATACGGCGCAGACGCCGTTCCGTGCGTAGGTGCCGGCGCCGATGATGGCGCTGTCGCCCACACGACCGACCGCCTTGTTGGTAAAGCCACCGGTGGATGTGGCGGCTGCCAGATTCCCGTTGCAATCCAGTGCGACCGCGCCGACCGTGCCGTGCTTCTCGCTTTCGCTGGCGAAGGTGCCCAGCCGATCGTGCGCGCGCATTGTTGCCAGGGCTTCTGCCCGGCGCGGCGTGGTGAAATAGGATTGGGGCATTGTTTCCAACCCGTGGGCTGCGGCGTACGCGTCGGCGGCCGGGCCGGCGAGCATCATGGGAATGTTCTGCTCCATGAGTTGTCGGGCCAGACGCACAGGGTTTCGTACCGCCTGGGCGCCCGCGACGGCGCCTGCCTGAGCAGTTGCCCCGTCCATGATCGAAGCGTCCAGTTCATGTTGTCCAGCGGCGTTCAGCGCGGCGCCGTGTCCGGCGTTGAAATGCGGGGAATCCTCCAGGACCGTCACGCAGGCCTCGACGGCCGAGACGGCGGAGCCGCCTTCGGACAGAATCGTGTATCCGACTTCAAGAGCCTTGCGGATGTCTGCGCGTGCGTTGGCCCATTCCGCCTCGGACAGGAGGGCGCGGGACATGACGCCGCACCCGCCATGGAGGGCGATGACGGGGCGACTGGGTGATGTCGTGGTCATGATGTCTTTCCGTTCGATTGGGCCACGCACCAGGTGGCCACTTGTTCGTGCGTGGCGAACCAGACGTCGCCTTTCCGCCGGGCGGCTTCGAGCAAGGAGGCGATGACGCCTATGCGGCTACGGTGACCGCTGATGTGTGGGTGCAGCGTCAGCAGAAACAGGCCGCCCTCATCATGAGCGCCCTGGAATTCGGCCATGAAGATGTCCAGCACATCGCGAGGGGCCGTGTATGGACGTAAGGCCGAGAAGCGGTCGAAATTGAAATAGACGGCGTCGTCCCTGATCCATTCGGGCGGCAGTTCGACGATGCCGGTGGCTTCTCCGTCCTGCAGCAGTTCGTATGGATCGTCATCGGCCATCAGGCTGCTGTCGTACAGCAGGCCCATCTGACGGATGATGGATAGGGTAGCGACCGAGAAATCCCAGCTTGCCGTGCGGATGCCGACGACCGGGCTGCGGCTGATATCCTGCAGTACATCACGCGCGCGGGATGTCAGATCCATCTCGGTTTCGGCATCTAGGTGGGTATTGCGCTCGTGAATCCATGAATGGATACCGATTTCATGCCCGTCGGCGACGATGCCGCGCAATTCCTCGGGGTAGAGGAGGGCTGAAACGGCCGGGTAGAAAAAAGTTGCCGGAACGCCGTGGCGTTGCAGCATCGCTCGGATGCGTGGCACGCCGCGACGGTTGCCGTAATGGCCCTGGCTGATCCTCATCGGGCTTTCGTCGCCATCGCGGAGGGGGATCGTGTCGTGGTCCGCATCGAAAGAGATGGCGAAGGCGCAACGTGCGCCGCCCGGCCATGTCGTGGGATGCAGTGAGCGCCCGGCCCGGGCACGCCCGACGGCCGCGCGCCAGCGGCTTTCGGGCCATCGCCAGGGAGGGAGGGGCACCTCGGGAGGTGTTGTCATGGCAGGATTTCCGGAGGCGTTTCGTCGGTGGAGGGGGAGGTGAGAAGGGCACGGCGCCAATATGCGTCCATCCTGCGGGCGAAGGGGATGAACAGCGCGGAGGCGAGCGCGACGATGGCCGCGAGTGCGGCGAGATTTCCGAACAGGTGGGCATAGCCGGCGGTTGAAGCTGTGCCGGTGCCCGCTGCTCCGTAGGTGGCATCGGTGGCGACGAGGCTGCCGAGATAGCTTGCAAGACCGCCGAGGACGGAAAAGCAGCCCATCAGTCGACCGACCGCATCGGGTGGCGCGTAGCGGGCGATGACGGCGAGGCCGAGGGCCGCGATCAGGAGTTCGCCCAGAGAGAACAGCGCATATCCCGCAACCATCCACCAGGGAGAGACCGGGCCAGCCGCTCCTGCCAGGGCGGCCGTGCGCCACAGGATGAAAGAGCCCGTCAGCAGCACGAAGCCGCACAGGAAGCGGATGGGAACGGAAATAGGGCGCCCTTTTCGCGCCGCGCTATGGTACAGCGCAGCAAGGCAGGGGGCGAAGATGAGGATCCAGAGATTGTTCAGCGACTGGAACTGGCCGGGCTGCACGATCCAGTCCATGCCCGCCATGTGGATGGTGCCTGCGACATGGTCGCGCGCGAAGCCGGTCAGGGACGTTGCGATCTGCTGATTGAACAGGAAGAACAGGATGGCTTCGGCCTGGAGGGCAAAGGACAGCTTGAGACCCGCGCGCCAGGCCGGTGCCGAGCGCCGGTAAAGTACGATCCAGATCAGAAGAATGGCGGTGGCGGCGATCCAGATGCAGGTTCTGGCCAGGGTCGGGTAATGCAGCAGCGTGAACGCGGCGCCGATGCCGGCGGCGAGCAGCAGCCACAGGCGGCGATCTGTTGCGCCGGCCGGCGCGGGCGTAGTGGCCGGCAGTGTCAGCGAGACGGCGAAGCCTGCCCAGAGCACGGCGGCGGAGACGCCGAAGCTCGCCCGCCAGCCGATGTGCACGGCGAGGAAGGGGATGGCGAGAGCTGCGATCGTCGCCCCGATATTGATGGACATGTAATAGATGGTGAACACGATATCGAGCCGGTCGTCGCCGTCGCTGAAGGCATGACGCAGCAGGCTGGTGATGTTGGGCTTGAAGATGCCGCCGCCGCAGACCAGGACGGCCAATACGAGGGAGATGCCAGCCGCGCCACCCATGCCGCTGGCTAGCCCCGTATAACCGGTGGCCAGAAGCGCGAGCGCCACCGCGACGGTGCGCCGGGCGCCCAGGATCCTGTCGCCGAGCCAGCCGCCCAGAACGGGTACGCCGAACATGAGGGCGCTGAACGCGCCCCACAGCATGATGGCGCCCTGTTCCGATAGGCCCATGGTCTTGACGAAATACAGGACCGAGACACTTTGCAGGCCATAGAAACCGAACCGTTCGCACAGTTCGAGTGTCGCGATCCGCAGGAAAATGCGTCGGCGGGATTCCATCACGTCAGAACTTGGCGCTGACGGAGCCGAAAAACTGGCGGGGGGAGCCTGCCAGCAGGGATTGGCGGTCGCCCTCCAGGGGGAAGCCCTGTTCGCCCACCGTGGAGATGTATGGTGTGTTCAGTAGGTTGTAGACATCGAACGAGACTGAGAGGTCGTGGAAAATGCTCTGCTGGCCGAAGCTGTAGCGTGCGCCGATATTGGTCATCCAGAAGCCGGGTACGCTGGTGTCGTTCGTGTAACTGAGATAGCGCCGCGAGATGTAGTTTGCATCAAAATGCGCGGAGAGCCCCTGGGAGCTGTAGATCAGGCTCGTTTTATACATGAACTGGGGATAGGCGGGAACTTTCTTGCTTTGCAGGTGATAGAGCACGCCCGCGGAGGTGATGTTGTTGTCGTAGGTCGAGTGATTATAACTGATGCTGTTGTCGATCGCGAGGTGGCGGATCGGACGGATCACGACGTCGGCATCTACGCCGTTCATGGTCACGCCGCCGAGATTGCCGACGGTCGAGGTTGGATTGACCAGCGAGCCGGAGGCCATAAGACCCAGGCGGTTGGTAAAGTTGGAGCGGTAGGCGTCGACCGAGGCCGATACGACCTTGCCGTAATAATGATAGCCGACGACGTAAGTCCAGTTCCGTTCAGGATGCAGTGTCCGGCGCGCGACGTCGAATGCCGCCTGGTTCTTGACGCCCCATAGCGAGGGCACGCTGCCTGATTGGTAGCCTTCGTAAGTGAAGGCGCGCATATTTTCCGCAACGTCGAAATAGATTTCGTGATTCTTGAGAAAATGCCAGTCGATGTTGACGTGCGGCAGGAATGCAGCCGACGAGGTGACGCTGCCGTTCGGCAACTGATCGACGTGGGTATAGGTGGTGTTGTTTTCGTTCGCGCCGCCGGCTGTTGTGACGATCAGTGATTTGAAACCACCCGTGATCGCGAGGCCGGGCAGGACGTGATATGTGTCGGTGAGGTGATACTGGACCGTGTTGGTGTTGAAACCCATTCCCCAGACTTGGGCGAACGGGCCACCATAGGTGTTGAACGGACCGATGGCACCGATCGGGGCACCCTGACCCAGAACGGGCTCGGAATAATAATATTTACCGATATTGTATGCGTTGTTCTCGAACCATACGCCTGTGCGCAGAACGTTGTTTCCGTAAGTGTGTGTCATCTCGGTTGTGAAGCCGAGGCGCCGGACCTGCTCGGGGATGGCCATGAACGACAGCGGAGCGCCAGTCGGTGAGGCGACGTAAGGGTTGGCCCAGGTCGAATATTCCTGGCTGCCATGGCCATAGAACAGGGTCTTCCAGCGGATATGGTGGCCCATGTCGAAATCGAGCGTCAGGCCGCCCAGATAGTCGCGTTCGGCCTGTCCGCCATTGTAATAGGCGGCATCGGCGGGATCGGACAGCGACGCGAAGGACGAAGGATAGATACCCTGGGCGGCCAGGTAGGCGGTGCGATAGTCGGGTGCGTAATTGTCCAGACGTTGGCCGACCTTGTGCAGCAGTTCGAGCGACAGGTCCTGATACTCGTACTGTGCGAGGTCGCTCCAGTTGAAAAAGGCCTTGATGCTGCTGTTGTCGCCGATCGGCTGGACGATCTTGGCGTTGACCTGCTGGGTGAACTGATCGCCGTAGCCCTTCCACTTGTCGCCATCGACGCGCATGTAGGAGATGTAGGCCTTCGTGCCGAAACGGGTGAATGTGCCGGTATCGCCTTTTACATAAGTGCGATAGCTGTTGTAGCTGCCGAACATCTGAGAAATGGCGCCGCCAGCCTTGTCGGCCGGATCGGCGGAGTAGAATTCCATCGCGCCGCCGAGTTCACTGGTCGATGGAAGCGTGACGTCTCCGCCGCCCTGGCTGAGATTCATGCGGGCGATATTGTCCTGCGTGATCGCCGAGTTGACGTCGAGGCCGTTATATTTGTTGTACGACTGATCGCCGAGTGGAATGCCATCGAGGGTGGCGCCGAGCTGGCTCTGGTTGAAGCCTCGTACGTAGAACGATTTGGAATAGATATCGAGTCCGAGCGGATCGTTCGACACGAAGTTCGCACCCGTCAGGCTACCAAGAATCTTGAGTGGGCTGGTGCCGGCGACGAATCTTTCCATGTCTTTGCGGGACACGTCGGTGATTGCGCTGTGGGCGGCCCGCAGGGCGGCGGTGACCATAACGCTTTCGTTCTTTGCTGCGGAAGCGGCGTGCGGATGCTCCGGGCCGGCATGCGGCTTCTGGCGGGGGTGGGCATCCGGTGGCGTTGCGGCCAGGGCGGTCGAGGACAGCAGCATGAAGGCTGCGGCGCTAAGGGGGTTCATCTTTCTGGTGAACATATGCGTGCCTGCGTCTCCGTTGCGTCATGTCGGGTCGTCGGGTCCGCTGGCTGGTCATTTATTGACCGGAACGAACCGTTATCGGATTAAGCACACAATATGTTACTCTTCAATGATACAAGATGACCAAAATTGGCGATTTTAGCATCATTGTATGTAACAAATTTCCATTCTAATATGTTCGTGCAGATCGGGCCCTGCCGGAATGCCGTCGTGACGGCCCGGTTGTCGGCCGGCAACGGGGAGGATCGGGTCATTCGACAGGACAGCGCCAACCTCGACGCGCGAGGGCAGGAAAAACTCGAACGTCTGGACGTGACCCTTTTCCGGATCGACAGGACACTCGAGTTGCCCATTGGAACGCAGCTCAAGGGGCAGATCGAATATGGCATCGGCCTGGGCGTCATCCGGCCGGGCCAGAGGTTGCCTCCGGTACGTGAGCTGGCCGAGCGGCTGGGCATTTCCCCGGTGACGGTGGGGCAGGTCTATGCCGAACTCAAGCGTGGCGGTGTGTTGCGCGGACGGACGGGGGCGGGGACTTTCGTTGCCGACCTGATGGCCGGATGGCCCACGCGCGGTGGGCGTGGTTCGGAGATTCAGTCATCCATCGATGCGCTGGTAACCCGTGCCCGAGCGCTGGGGTTGAGTACGAGCGAGGTTCTGGGCCTGGTCAGCGCGCGGATGGAGGGCGGTGGCTTGGGCGTGCCGCCACCATCGGTGATGGTCGTCGGCAATTTCATGCAGACCACGATTGCCTATTGTCGGCAGATGGAACGGCTAAGCGAAGGAAAAGTGCGTTTTCTGCCGACGACCGTCACCCAGTTGCAGACTAATCCTTCGGAACGGCAACGTGTTGACTTGTGTCAGATGGCTGTGACATTTGCTCACCGGCGTGCGGAAGTCGCGCGTATGCTGCCCGGGTTGGGTGTGGCGGTCATTACCTTCATTCCGTCAATGGAGACTCGGATGAAGTTGGCACAGATCGATCCCGGGAGTCGCGTTGTTCTCGTCGTCATCAATCCGGAATTTGCTGGGTCGATGAAAGCGGGCGTCGAGCAGTTCGCTCCCCATATCACGGAGCCTGCCGTCGTCCTGATTGATGCGCCGGAATGCCAGGACCTGATGAAGAATGCCGACGTGATTGTCTATGCGACAGGCGCGGATGATCTCGGGCTGAAATTTCCCGATGAATCGGTCTATTTCGAGTATCAGCACACGCCTAACCCCCATGATGTCAGCCGCCTGATCGCTGAGTTGACCACACGGCTGCCATGAAGGGCGCCTGTTACAGGAAAAATCATGAATTTACGCGAGATGAACTGGATGCAGGTCGAGGCCTATCTGGAGGAGGATGACCGCATCGTTGTTCCGCTCGGTTCGACCGAGCAGCATGCTTATCTAAGCCTGTTCACGGATGCGATCTTGGCCGAGCGTGTGGCGCTTGAAGCGTGTGCGCCACTGGGCGTACCGGTCTGCCCTGTCGTTCCGTATGGCATGACACCGCGCTTTCTGGCTTATCCCGGTACGATTTCCCTTCGCAGCGAAACCTACCTTGCTCTCCTTGAGGACCTGCTTGCCAGTCTGTATGGCCAGGGATTCCGGCGTTTCGTGTTCGTGAATGGTCATGGCGGCAATACCCCAATCTGGTCGACGCTTTCCTTGTGGTTTGAAGAAAAGCATGATTGCAGAGCTTTGTTTCATGACTGGTGGCGGTCTTCAGAAACCTGGCGTCTCGTCATGGAGACCGATCCGGTGGCGATGCATGCGTCCTGGATGGAGAATTTTCCGTGGACGCGTATTGCCGGCATTGCCCAGCCCGACGGCGAAAAACCGGCCATCAAGCCGGAGCAATTGCATGACGCGACGCCGGAAATGGTCCGGGACTGCCTCGGTGACGGTAATTTTGGCGGGCGTTACGAGCGTGCGGACGCTGAAATGCACGCCATATGGAGCGTTGCGGTCGAGGAGACGCGGCGGATCGTTGCTGCGGTCTGAACGTCGGCCAGCATCGGTGCCACCGCGGCAAAACTATTGTTGCGGCGTTTGCTCGTGATGCCGGGCCTGGAAACGTTCGATCGACTGGCGCAGGCCGGCATCGGGGGCGGCGGGCATCGTGTCGTGGTAGGTGGTACCGTTCCAGACCCAGCGGTCGGTACTGTCCACGATCAGGTCGCGCATGCCGCCGTGGCTGCGGTGGGACAGGGCGATCGGGCCGCTGACCGAATCCAGCACCTTGACCCAGTCCTTCCGTTCGCGCCGCAGATAGACCGAGGTGGCGCAGCCGGCCGAGCCGCAGAGATTGGCCGATTGCAATTGCACGAACAATGCCGTGTCTCCGGCGTGGGTCGAGAGCGGGGCGGAGCCGACCAGGACTACGGGGGTATCGCCCTTCTTTACCGCCGCCGCGAGGTCGGACTGGTTCAGGGTGCGGGCGGTCTGGTCCAGCGCGCCGCCGGGTTGCTGGGCCAGGATGACCGGGTCGCCGCTTTCGGTTGTGCCGGATGGCTGGTGGCGGGGGGCCGAGAGGGCAGCGGGCGCGTGGGCCAGCGCCATGGCGGCGGCCAGCGGGGCGAGGAGGCGGGTATGACGGGGTGGGCGAATCATGCGATGAGGTCCGTCGGTTCGCGGGCGGCCTTGTGGGCTGCCTGGGGAGAGGCTGGCTCCGGACCGCGATCCGGAGCCCCGTGAGGGTAGTAACGCATGAACGAGACCGAAAGGACACGGCCGGGCCTGTACCGTCATTATAAGGGCGGACTATACACCCTGATCTGTGTCGGCCGTCATTCCGAGACCGAGGAATGGCTGGTGACCTACCGCAGCGAGGCGCGCGGCGATTACTGGGTACGGCCGCTGGCCATGTGGGTTGAGGATGTGGCGGGAGTACCCCGTTTCAGCCCCGTTCATGGTGTGGAAGGCTGACGGGTGCGGCCTGTTGCGTTTTGGAATCGATCGCCGCACCATCGCCTGATGTCACGATTCTTCATTGTCTCTGGTCTGGCCGCCGGCCTGCTTGTGTCTGGTGCGGCCGCCGCCGCTGCCGCCGCTGCCGCCGCGCCCTCGTCCGATGCCGCGTCGCGCGCGTTCGTGCTGCTGGATCGCGATCCGGCCCGGCTGGAAGAATTGCTGCGCGCCATGCCCAAGGGGGCGGACCTGCATAATCATCTGGCCGGCGCGATTTATGCCGAGAACATGCTGGATTGGGCGGCGCAGGATGGGCTGTGCGTGTCGCCCGCGCAGGGGCGGATTCTCAAGGGCGCCTGTGCGCCGGGTGATACCGGGCGGGTTCGGGCCGCCGAACTTGCCGGCAAGCCGGATGTGCGGGCCGACATGATCGATGCGCTGTCGATGCGTGATTTCGTGCCGACGGCCTCGGACCGGTCGGGCCATGACCATTTCTTCGCGACCTTCGGGCGTTTCACGGCCGTGCAGGCGACCCATGGCGGCGACATGCTGGCCGAAGCGGTGACGCACGCGGCCGGCGATCATGTGCTGTATCTGGAATTGATGATCTCGCCCCAGCTTGGCCCGGTGGCGGGGCTGGGAGTGCGGCACCCCTTGCAGGGGGAGGCTTTTGCCGAGGCCGATCGCGCCATTGTCGCCGAATTGCCGGCGCTGGTCGGGGCGGCGCAGCAGGAGGTCGATGCGATGGAGGCGCGGATGCGGGCCGTGCTGCATTGCGGGACCGCGCAGGCCGCGCCGGGATGCGGGGTGGCGGTGCGCTATCTGTACCAGACCATCCGCACCATGCCGCCGGCCATGGTCTTTCCGCAGCTTGATTTCGGCTACGCCTTGGTCAAGGCCGATCCGCGCTTTGTCGGCGTGAATATCGTGGCGCCGGAGGACGATGCGGTGGCGATGCGGGATTATGGCCTGCACATGCGGATGTTCGGTTGGCTGGCGGCGCGTGATCCGGGGGTGAAGCTGTCGCTTCATGCCGGGGAACTGGCGCCGGGGCTGGTGCCGCCCGAAGGGTTGCGGGACCATATCCGGCAGGCGGTGGAGATCGCGGGCGCGCGGCGGATCGGGCATGGGGTCGATATTCTGCATGAAGACGATCCGGACGGGCTGATGGCGGAAATGGCGCGGCGCCGGGTGATGGTGGAGATCAACCTGACCAGCAATGACGTCATTCTCGGCATTGCCGGGGCGGGGCATCCGTTCAACGCCTATCGCGCGGCGGGGGTGCCGGTGGCGCTGTCGACCGATGACGAGGGCGTGTCGCGCATCGACCTGACGCATGAATATGCACGGGCGGCGACGGTCTATGCGCTGGATTATGCCGCGTTGCGCGACCTTTCACGTTCCGGGCTGGAATATGCCTTCGTCCCCGGTGACAGTCTGTGGCGCGGGGTGACGCCGTTCCGCATGGTCGCGGCCTGTGCCCCTGTCCCGGCAGGGGCGGTGCCTGAAGCGGGGGCGTGCCATGATTTTCTGGCTACGAGCGAGAAGGCGCGGCTGCAATGGACGCTGGAAGCGCGTCTGCATGATTTCGAAACCACGATGATCCGCGCGGCGGGACTGGGTGCGTCGCCCACAGCCGCGCGTGCGAAAGGGCATGGACCGGCATGAGGACACACATGTTGCGGAAACGATCGGCGCTGCGGCTGGCGGGGGCCTGTCTGCTGGCCGGGATGGTTGCCGGCGGCGGGGCTGCTGCCCATGCCGAGCAGATTCCCGTGCGTGTGGTCGTGGTGACCACCTTCGAGATCGGCAAGGATACCGGTGACGTGCCGGGCGAGTTCCAGACCTGGGTGGAGAAACTGCCGCTGAAGCAGGAACTGGCGGCACCGGGCACTTACCATGGGGTGATGCGCTACAATCCGGACCTCCAGGTGCTGGGTATTTCCGCCGGTGAGGGGCCGGAGCACATGGCATCGGCCATCACTGCCCTGGTGCTGGACCCGCGTTTTGATCTGCGGCGTGCTTACTTCGTGCTGGCCGGGATCGCCGGAATCAATCCAAATGTCGCGTCGATCGGCGGGGCGGTGTGGGCACCGCGCGTTATCAATGGCGGACTGGCGCATGCAGTCGATGCGCGGGAGATTCCTGCCGATTGGCCGGACGGATACACGCCGGTGCAAGGCAGCACGCCGACCGACAGCCCGGTACCTCCTTTGCATTCGCTCTCGGGCGACATGGCCTATACGCTCAATCCCGCGCTGGTGAGCTGGGCCTATAATCTGACGCGCTCGCTGAAGCTGCCGGATTCGGCGGGGCTGAAGGCGATCCGGGGGCGTTATGTGGGGTACCCGCAGGCGCAGAAGCCGCCTGCCGTGCTGATGGGCGATACGCTCTCCAGCGAGACGTTCTGGGTCGGCGAGCGGATGAATCGCTGGGCTGAGCGGTGGGTCGGCTACTGGACGCAGGGCAAGGGCACCTTTGCGACGACCGCCGAGGAGGAAATCGGCCTGATGCAGGCGCTGACGCTACAGGCGCAGGCCGGGCGCGTGGACCCCGACCGGGTGCTGGTGCTGCGGACGGGCAGCAATTTCGATATGCCGCCGCCGGGGGAAAGTGCAGCCGAACTGCTGAAATCCGAGGCCAGCGAGGGCGGATATTCAGGCTATCTGCCCTCGATCGCCGCCGCCTATCAGGTGGGCAGCGTCGTGGTGCGCGAGCTGGCGCTGCATTGGGACCGCTATGCCGACCATGTGCCGGGGACGCCGGTCGCGCAGGGCAAATAGCCCCTTATTGCGGCCAGCCCGCTGCGATGTGGGCTGCCAGGTCGTCGAGGATCGCCTGGGTGAGGGCCGCGACCTGATCGTCGGTGGCGGCCGAGCCCTGGCGGGTGAGGACGGCGCGCTGGTGCAGCAGGGGCTGGTGTTCGTCCCGTGGGATGATCGACCAGTCGGCAGCCAGTGACGCCGTGCCGTCATGTGCGATGTCGAGCCGGCTGATATTCACTGCCAGGCGCCAGGCCGCGGGTAGAACCTGCGGCTGGTCGGTCACGAACAGGTCGGTGCGGCTCTCGGCCAGTCGCGCGGTAATCAGGTCGGTGGCGCCGAGCGACAGGCGGCTGGCCCAGCGGCCGGTGGCGCTGCGTTCGATCCGGTTGCCGTCGCGGGCGATCAGGTCCTGGCCATCGAGATAATCGGGCAGGGTGACGCGGGCGACCGTGACCACCGGCGTCGTCGGGGTGACGCTGCCGACCGGCACCGCGCCCGTGGCGATGGCCGGCGCGCCCAGCGTGTAGAACCGCACCGGCGGAGAAGCGCACGCCGCGAGCATGGCCGGTAGCAGCAGGGCGAGCAGGCGCGCTGAAGCATGAGGTGACAAAAACCGCTCTGCCAGCCGGGCTGCCGAGCGAGAGTCCCGCGTAGCGGCACGCCCAGCGTGTGTCCGCGAGCATCGCAGCGGAGCGGCCTTGATGGCCGTGAGCAGCGAAGCGCAGCGGACGCGCGTCGGATCGCCGGCAGCCCGGCTGGCAGAGCGGTTTTTCATGGGCGGCGTCCCATTAGGAGGAGTTGCGGATTACGCTCGACGTCGCTGGCGAAGCCACGCAGGGCGGCGGCGGCGGCGGACAGGTCGCGCAGGGTGGAGTCGATGTTCGCGCGATCGGCCGAGCGGGGTGACGTCATGTCATGCAGGGCGGACAGACTGTCGCGGGCCTGGATCACCGTATCGTTGGCGCTATGTAGCAATTGGTGCAGGTCGGCGCCTCGGGCGTCGAGCTGCTGGGTGCCGGTGTTGGCCAGGCGGTCGATGGCCGTCAGCGTCGTGTCCAGCCGCTGCTCCAGACTCTGGATGGCGTGGGTCGCGCTGTCGACGGCGATGCGTGAATGGTCGGACGTCTCTTTTATGCTGTCGACCAGCGGGGGCAGGTCCTGATCCAGTCGTTCGCTCAATTGCTTGATGCTGGCCAGAGCGGCCTGGGCGTTGTCGGCCAGTTCCTTCAGAGGCAGTTGGGTCAGGGTTTCCTGCACCTTCTGGATCGCGGACTGGCGGGTGGGAATTTCGATATCCTTGCCGGTCACGATATCGGGGTGCAGCACGGCGGGAGCTGAGGGGTCGAAATCGAGATCGATTTCGGACTGGCCGGTGACGAAGCTCTGCATGTTGAGCGAGGCGCGCAGCCCGTGGTCGATCATGTTCTGCAGGCTCAGGCTGCGGTGCGTGCCCGAGGCGCCGGCGATGGAGATGTTGTTGGGCTGGAGCTGGACCGACACGGGGATATAGGCGGCGTGGGTCCGGGCATCATAGGTGATCGAGATAGCATCGACCGCGCCGACCCGGACCCCGCGGAACGTGACCGGCGCGCCGATGCTCAGGCCCGACGTCGAGCCCTGAAAGACCACGGTCGCTTCCCGCGTGGGCGAGAAGAGATTGAAATTGCCGAAGAAGACCAGGGCCCCCATGCCCAGGGCCACGCCTCCGACGACAAAGGCGCCAACGATCGTTTCTCGATTTGCCATGGGTCAGTCGGTCCTCCCGGACTCGGTTTCGCGTTCGCGGTGCATGAAGGCGTGGACCTGCGGTTCGTCGCAGTGATCGTGGAGCCAGGACGGTGCGCCATGGGCGATCGGGGTCTTGGTCTTGGCGTCGAGGAAGATCCCGTCATCGGCGATCTTGAACAGGCTGGGCAGTTCGTGGCTGACGATGACGATGGTGGCACCCAGCCCGTCGCGCAGGTTCAGGATCAGGTCGTCGAGCCGGGCAGAGGTGATCGGGTCGAGCCCGGCAGAGGGTTCGTCGAAGAACAGGATGTCCGGGTCCAGCGCCATGGCGCGGGCCAGACCGGCGCGCTTTTTCATGCCGCCGCTGACTTCCGACGGGTACTGGTCGATGGCATGCAGCATGCCGACCAGCCCCAGCTTGAGTTCCACCTGGTTGCGGATGGTGGCGGCGTCCATTTTCGTGAGCATTTGCATCGGCAGGGCGACGTTTTCGCCGACGGTGAGCGAACTCCACAACGCTGCGCTCTGGAACAGCACGCCGAAGCGCCGGCTGACCGTCTGGCGGTGGGCCGGGTCGGATGTCCAGTAATCCTCGCCATCGACCAGGTAATGACCGGCGGCGGGCTTCAGCAGGCCGATCATGCTTTTGAGGACGGTGCTCTTGCCGCAGCCCGATCCGCCCATGACGGCGAAGATGCTGCCGCGCTTGATGTCGAAGGAGATGCCCTTCTGGATCACTTTCGGCCCGAATGCGAGGGTGACGTCCTGGAGGGACATCAGGGTTTCGCGGCTGTCGGTGTCGGGGGTTTGGGGCGCCATGTCAGAGTCCGATCGTCGTCGCGATGACGGCGAAGATCGCGTCCAGCGCGATGACGCCCACGATGCCAACCACCACCGCGCGGGTTGCCGCCACGCCGACATCGGCGGCGCTGCGGCCGGCCTGCAGGCCGATGCGGCAACTGGTCAGCCCGATCAGGATGGCGAAGAAGATGCTCTTGACGAACCCGAACCCGAACTGGTTCAGCGCCACGGCATTGAGCGTCTGGTGGAAATAGCCGGCCCCGGTGACGGACAGCATGCCGATCGCCACCGTGAAGCCGCCCAGCATGCCGACCAGCGAGCCGTACAGATACAGGAACGGCATGGTGGCGGTGAGGCTGAGGATGGACGGCAGGATGATATAGCTGGAGACCGGGATGCCGAAGACGGTCAGCGCGTCGATTTCCTCGTTGCCCTGCATGGTGGCGATACGCGCGGCATACGCACCGCCGGTACGGCCGGCCATGATGATCGCCGTCATCACGGCCGACATCTCGCGCACCATTGCGATGCCGACCAGGCTGGCGACGTAGATATCAGCCGCGAATTTGCGCAACTGTACCGCGCCGACGAAGGCCAGGATCGCGCCGACGAGAAAGTTCACGACGCTGACGATCAGCAGCGCCGAGGGGCCGGCGTCGCGGATGTTCGACATCAGGTCGGTCAGGCGCATCCGGCCGCGCCCGGTCAGGCTGGCGACGCCGCCTTTTGCGGTCTCGAGGCCCAGCTCGGTGACGGTGCCGATTTCGGTCAGGCTGTCGATCGTCAGGCTGCCGATCGTGGAGAGGGGTGCGAAGCGACGGCGGGGGATGGGGGGCGCGGGGGCCGGCCTGTCGGGCAGCAGGTCGAGCAGTTTATGTGCCGCGTCGGGCAGGGTGTCGGCGTCCATCTCGAGATGGGCCTGCGCCGCAGCCTGCTTGAGCGCCCACAGGAAGCCGATCAGCCCTGTATCCCAGCGGCCCAGCCCGTCTGTGCGGAAGGTCAGTTTCAGGTCCGGCTGCGCCTGGCGAAGCCCGTCGGACGGAAAATCGGGGACGTGACCCTGCTGGGCGATCCAGTCGCCGGACAGGACGATCACGTTGGTATTGTCACTGGTCTGCAGGGACCATTCCGGACCGCGATCGGTACTGTTCACAGCCTCTCCATATCGCAGCATGTCCCGAGATGGGGGCTGGAAAAAGGTGGGCAGGCGACGGAGCGCCCGTGGACGGGTTCTGTCTCCTTATCAGATGGAAGCCGTCCGGCAAGGGGGGCGGCCTCACGGATGGGGCGGCACCAGAACCCTGCCCTGCGTGGAGGGCACGTCTCGACCCATGGCGGCGGCCGCCAGGTCGTCCATCACCATGTGGGCGACCGCCTGGCGGTAATGGATCGGATCCCAGAAGCTGGCGCGGCTGTTGGCGATGGGGCCGGGGATTTCGAAATCGACCGCCATGGTGTGCGGGGTCGTGCGGGCGATGGCGGCCATGGCGGTGCGGCAGGCGGCGCGGGTTGCCGCGACCTGGCTGCCCGGTGCGCCCTGCTGTTCCCGCGATGACGGAGGGAACCACAGGATCTTGGTGGTTTCCGCCGGAATGGCGGCCAGCAGGTCGATCAGGAACGGGACGGAGGCGGGGGCGTGGGCCGGACCGTCCGCCTTCGCCGTGTCGAAGGCCCAGGTGCGGAACAGTTCGTCGACCCGGCGCGGGTCGTAGCGGCTGTCGGGGGGGACGAAGCTGGTATAGCCGTCGGAGCCGAAGCGCTGCGGCTTGTGCCCGATCAGCCACATGAACTGGTTGGCGGCTTCCTGCACCGCATACATGTTCATCATCTCGGCATAGCCGCGCCAGGGTGAGCCCTCGTACATCCAGTCCGGCATCGGCCGGTTGGGTTCGGAGAGGCCGTGCCGGTCGGCGAAGCACCATTCGGCGTCGATGTCGATCAGCACCACGCGGGGGGTGGGATGGTGGCGCAGGAACAGGCGCAGGATGCGGCCCTGTTCCCACGGCGTGGCGCTGTTCATGGCCAGGTTGACGAAATGCGCGTCGAACGGGGCGTCGAGGATGGCCGGTTGCAGCAGGCGGCCGGTCGACGTACCGACCATCGCCGAGTCGAAACGCGGGCTGATGGCCAGCGCCGGCATGCTGTAGCGCGCGTTGCTGGAAATCGGAATCCGGTGCCAGGGCGGCGACAGGGGGAGCATGTCCCATGGATCGACCAGGGCTACGAACAGATAGAGGATGGCGCCGACCGCAGCCGCCGTGAGGGCGAATGCGCGGGCAAAGCCCCGCCACGGGGTTTGGGGATCAGAACTGGAAATAGATGAAGGCATCGGGAATCCGCCCGCCGATCAGCAGGAGCATGAAGACGAAGGCGATTGCGGCGGGGACCGCGACCAGGGGGCTGGGACGCAGCATCCGGAGCATCGCGTCCTGCGAGGAGGGGCCGATCAGCGCCACGGCCAGGGCGACCCAGAACACCGCCGCATCGAGGATACGGGTATGGCCCAGGCCGCCAAGGCCGGCCATGCCGCGCAGGACGCGCCCGGCGGTGGGGAAGTCCGGGGCGCGGAACAGCACCCAGCCGATGATGACGAACAGCATCGTCACCGCCCATCCCGCCAGCGCCGGCAAACGCAGGCCCGTGCGCGTCCAGACATGGTTGACGGCCAGGCCCGCGCCATGCAGCGCACCCCAGGCCACGAAGGTCCAGCCTGCGCCGTGCCACAGGCCGCCCAGCATCATGGTCGCCATGAGATTGGTCATCTGGCGCACCAGGCCGTGCCGGTTGCCGCCGAGGGGGATGTAGACGTAATCGCGCAGGAAGCGCGACAGGGTCATGTGCCAGCGCTGCCAGAAGGCGCGGATGCTGGTGGCGCGGTAGGGTACGTCGAAATTGAACGGCAGGCGGAGGCCGAACATCAACGCCATGCCGATCGCCATGTCGGAATAGCCCGAGAAATCGAAGAAGATTTCCAGCGTGTAGGTCAGGGCCGCGACCCATGCTTCCGCGAGGTTCGGCGTGGCGCCCGTGGCCGCGTGTGCGAAGAGCGGGTTGCAGGTGAGGGCCAGGGTGTCGGCCACGCCTGCCTTTTTCGCCAGACCCAGCAGAAGCAGCATCGTGCCGCGTGACAGGTTCTCCCACATCGCGGGGCCGCGTGGACTGGTGCCGAATTGCGGCACGATTTCCGAGTGGCGGACGATGGGGCCGGCGATCAACTGAGGGAAGAAGGTGACGAATTCCAGGAAATCGAGCATGCCGCGCACCGGGCGGGCGCCGCGCAGCAGGTCGGCGTGATAGGCGATTTTCTGGAAGGTGAAGAACGATATGCCCAGCGGCAGGAGGATGGTCCAGGCAGGTGGAGGCCGGCCCGTCGCCCAATCCAGGCTCTCGGCGAAGAAATGCGCGTATTTGAAGGTGAAGAGGATCGTGAGGTTCAGCACGATCCCGGTGATCGGCCAGAGGCGGCGCCCGGTGACCGCCCAGGCGCGGCCCAGCGCCCAATTGGCCAGTGTGAGCGCCACCAGCGCCGGGACGAAGCGCCAGTTCCACAGGCCGTAGAACAGCAGGGAGGCCGCCACCAGTACCGCCTGGCGCGCCGTGCGGTGGCCGGCGCACAGATAGAACAGGGCGAGAGTCGGCGGCAGGAAGCCGAGCAGGAAAGCCTGGGTGCTGAACAGCATGTTGGGTGGGGGTAGCCCCTACTGGTGCCGGAAGGTCACGACCAGGACATCGCGCCAGGCGGGGCGCGCGGCGTCGATCGGCCGGACGGCGGTGACGCCGTGATAGACGCGGTTATCGTCCACCAGGGCGGCGTCCAGCGGGTCGGTCAGGGTGAAATGCCCGACGGGGCGGCGATGCAGGTCGTGGATCGTCGTCTCGCCGCTGGCCACGTTCTCGCGTTGGACCATCAGGACCAGCACCCAGTCCACGCCGTCGCGATGCAGCCCTTCGGGCGTCGGCTCGCCCGGTTCCCCGGCGCGGGCTTCGATCCGGAACTGGTGGATTTCGACATGCCAGGCATCGGGGCGCCGGTCGGGCGGCGTGAGGTCGGTGACCAGCCGGCGCATCAGCCGCAGCACGGCCAGGAGGGCCGGGTGGGTGCCGATCGTGGATTCCACGGGGCGGAACCAGCGTTCGATGCCGCCATTCAGTTCGTTGTAATCGCGGCTCTGGTAATGGGGCTGGTGCTTCTTGCGTTCGATCGCCTCGGCCGAAACCGTGTAGGTGGCGTGCCGCCGCCGGCGGTAGCGGCCACCATCGGCCATGTAGCGGTCCAGCCCCAGCCGGTTCCAGCTTGCGGCGAAACCCGCCCAGTCCGCCAGGCCGTACGGTTGCAGCAGCGCGCGCGTCGTGGGGGCGTGCAGGCAGGCGAAGCCGTCCTGCGCCAGGGGGGATTCGACGCCGGCCAGATCGGCCGGCAGGGGGGTGTCATTCATGGGATGGGTCCGATTGGGGGGACGCCGGCGGTGTATTGGCATTGGCGGGCGGCGCCGAGGGGGCCTGGCCGATCAGCAGGGGCGAACTCCCGAAATTGCTCATCAGCGAAATGGCGGTGGGGATCGGGAATTTTACCCCTTCGGCGACCATACGCAGGCCCAGGCGGCGGTAATATTCGCGCCAGACCTTCCATTTGCTGCCGGGTGTGGTGCGGAACGACCCCAGGAATTTCGCGCCGTTTCCATCGGCGTTCTCGACGCCGAGGAAGGTGAAGTCGGACAGGATCATCGGGGCGAACTGGGCGTCGGCCCGCATTTCCGTGACCACTTTCGCCAGGATGCCGGCCACGCGGTCGGGGCTTTCGGAGAGGTCGAGCATGAAGCTGACGATCACCACGTTATAGTCGCGCGAGGTATTGGCGATCGAGGTGACGGACGAGAAGGGGATGATGTGGACGTCGCCCGTGACGGTGCGCAGACGCAGCGTGCGGATCGAGAGATGTTCGACCGTGCCGGAGACGCCGCCGGCGGTGACCCAGTCGCCGACCTGCATCGCGTTTTCCACCAGCATGAAGAAGCCGGTGATGAAATCCTTGACCAGGCTTTGCGAGCCGAAGGCGATGGCGGCACCCATGATGCCCGCGCCGGTCAGTAGCGGCGCGACGTTGAGGCCGATCTGCGACAGGGTGGTGACGGCGACGATGATGACGATGACCGTCAGCAGCACGGTGCGGATGATCGGCAGGACCGTGCGCAGTCGGATGGCGCGCGAGACCTGCTCGCTGCTTTCGTACCGGTTGATCTGGTTCTGCAATGCGGCGTTCGCGGCCTCCCACACCACGATCGCGACCGTGAAGGCGACCATGACCGACAGGATGGCGGCGACGATGCGTGTGCCCAGGTCGCCATGCAGGAAGAAGGCGACGGCTGGAATGCCCCACGACTGCAACAGGACGACGCCCGTCGCGAAGATCAGCAGTGCCGACAGGGCGCGCCTGGCATAGGGATAGTAATAATCGGCTCGGGCCCGCAGACCGGGATAGCGGGTCTCGACGTCATCACTGATATGGAACAGGCGGTTCTGTACGCCGAAGAGCAGTAGGGCCAGCATGCGCGAGATGACGATGACGACGACCGTCATGACTGCGGTGCGCCAGATCCAGGTATAGCCGCCGCGGACCTGGGTGGCCCAGACCAGCCATAGCGCCAGGTCGAATACCATGGCCGGCAGCCACCAGAGTTGCGCGAGGCGGCCGACGAACTGCCAGAACGAACTCTTCTGAAAGCGGGCCGGTGGATGCAGGGCCGCGGCCACCTGATGGCGGATACGCCAGATGAATACCGCGATCATGAGATGTTCGGCCAGCACCAGCGCGCGGATCAGGGCCTCGGTTCCGCGCGGGGCGAGGTGGAACAATCCGCCCAGGGTGGAGAGGCAGACCACGATCGAGGGCATGGCGACCAGCACGTTCCACCAGCGGGTCACGATCCGGGCCGTGCGGTCAGACGCGCTGCACAGCCGGATGGTGGGCGATTTCGGCACCATGACGGTTTCGACCAGCAGGTAGATTCCGCGGGCCGCGGCGTAAGCGTTTGCCAGGGTGAGCGTGACCAGTTCGGCCTGCTCGCTGCCGCCGAGGAGGGTGGCGCCGGCATAACCGATGCCCAGGAACAGGGCCACGGGTAGAAGCTTGGTCAGCAGATGCAGCAGCGAGAAGGGAATCCGGCGGATGATGCGCAGGGTTTCGACCTGTTTGCGGTCATCCTGGCGCCTTGTGTCCTGGACTGTTCGTTCGGCCTGCGTTTCTCCGGCGGGGGTGGGAGTGTCGTCCTCCGCCTGGACCTGGGCCGCGCGCTGGTTCAGGCGGTGTTCGGCATCGACCGCGCGGGCGGTGATGCTGTTGAGCGGCCGGCGCAGCGCGATGGATAGGCCGCGTTCGGCGGCCATGGCGAGGAGGATGATCAGCCCCGCGCGGCCGAATGCATCGAACAGGGCGTTGCGCGAATCCGGGTCGGACAGTTCGGTGCGGAACCAGTGGCCGACGAAGGCGAGGTCGGCGAAGAGGGCGGCGAACTGACGGGCCTGGTGGACGATGCCGTTGCGCATGGTGGACAGTTCGTCCAGCACGTCGCTGCCCACGCTGTCGGGTTCCAGCGCCACATCCGACTTGCCGGTGGAGGCCGCGGCCGGAGGCTTGGCCGCCGAAGGCGTGGCTGGGGCCGTCTGTGGCAGGCCTTTTGTGATCGCATTCAGGGTGTTTGTGAACTCGGCGCGCTTCTGCGGATCGTTCAGCACGCCCAGCACCTGCTGCGCCTGCTGGGCGGTCATGCCGGGTGGAGAGGATTGTGACGAGGAAGGGGGCGCGGCTGCGGCATCGGCGGCGCGGCCGGAAGCCGATGGGAGGCAGAGTGTACCGAGAAGCAGCAGCAGGATCGGCATCATCCGGCATGGGCGCCGTCCGGCGCGGGGAAAGGAAGGACCACGAACGGGGAAGACCGACATGCCTGTGTATTACCTCCTGGAGGGATGACCGGGTTGGGACCGGGTTGTCGCGCAGGGCCTGACTGGAAATGCGCGCTGGTGATCCGACGCGCATCTCCAGTCAGGCTCTTATGGGGCCAGGATAGCGATCCGCGCCCCTTGCGTCACCGTGTCCCGGTCCAGTTGATACAGGGTGTCCAGCAGGCGGACTTGCAGGCTGCCGGGGCCGGCGGCTTCGCGGGCCGCGCGCTCGCCCGCCAGGCCGATCAGAACCATGGCGTGCGCGCAGGCGACCATCGCATCGGGTTCCACGGCCAGGCAGGCGCCAGCCAGTGCGGTGGCGGTGCAGCCCAGTGCGGTGACGCGCGTCATCATCGGGTGGCCGTTCGCCACCGTCGCGATCCGCGTGCCGTCGGTGATGTGGTCGGTCGCGCCGCTGACGACGACGCAGGCGCCGGTTGACCGGGCCAGTCGGCCGGCTGCATCCACGGCCTGTTCGGCGGTTTTGAGCGAGTCCACGCCGCGCCCGCTGGGCGGTGGTTCGGCATGGCCGTCGCGCAGATGGGCGAGCGCGATGATTTCCGAGGCGTTGCCGCGAATCGCCTGTGGGGCGTGGGCCAGGCTGTCCAGCGCGATCCGGGCGCGGAAGGCGAGTGCCCCGACCGCCACCGGATCGAGGATCCAGGGCGTGCCGGCACGTTGGGCCGCCTTTGTGGCGCGGGTGATGGCGGCGGCCTGGGGGGCTGTGATGGTGCCGATATTGACCACCAGAGCGGCCGCCTGAGAGGCGAAGGCTTCGACTTCTTCCTCGGCATCGACCATGGCGGGCGAGGCGCCGAGGGCCAGCAGGGCGTTGGCCGTGCTGTTCGCGGCCACGATGTTGGTGATGTTATGGACCAGTGGCGTGGCGGCCCGGACGCGCTCCAGCGTCGTGGCGACGGCATCGGGCGTGAAGAAGGCGTTCGACATGAAGTGTGGCCTCCCGCGAAAGTCGCCTTCTTATCTGGGTGGGGTGAAGCTGACGAGTGCTTCCTCCTGCTGGCGGATGACGCAGGTGCCGGCCAGCAGGTCGTGCAGGGCCTGTTTGCGGCGGGTCCACATTACCATCAGGAACCCCAGACCCAGTGTCAGGATCGACAGGAAATGGCCGAAATACCGCACAGTCGCGCGGCCGAGCCCGATTTTCTGGCCGTGCTGGTCGGTGACGCGCATGCGGCAGGCCCGTTTGCCGGGCGTGCCTTGCAGGCGCGAGGATTCGAACAGGATATAATAAAGTGCCGGCAGGAGAAGCTGGAGAACCTCGTACAGTCCGTTGCCATGCCATGTCGGATGGAAGCCGCTGTAGGAATAGGAATAATCCGCCGGGACGGTGCTGATGACGTCGCTGATGCGGACGATATCCGAGATCTCGTATTTGTTCGCTGCCGATCCACTGTTCGTCACCGTGACGGTGAGGCTGGGCGAAACGGCCAGCCGCATGATGCCGCCCAGCACACTGAGGATGAAAGCGTCGATGAGCCAGGCCAGTGTTCTGAACCAGAAGCCGGCATAGACCCAGACATAGCGGGGATGGAGGCTACCGAACGGATCGGAAAGCGGCGGCACGTCGGGCATGGAGCGGTCTCCGCGCGGTCGGTCGGCTACGCGCAGTCAGCTGCGATAGGACCCGTTGATGTCGATATAGCCGTGGGTCAGGTCGCAGCTCCAGGCGGTGCCGATGCCGTTGCCGAGACCCAGGTCGATCGTGATCTCGATTTCCGGGCCCTTCATGTGGGCGACGACCGGGGTTTCGTCATAGCCGGGTACCACGGTGCCTTCGCGGGCGATCCAGACGCCGCCGATGGCGACTGAAAGCGTGTCGCGGTTCGCGGGTTCGCCGCTCTTGCCCACGGCCATGACGACGCGGCCCCAGTTGGCGTCCTCGCCGGCGATCGCGGTTTTGACCAGAGGGGAATTGGCGACGGCCATCGCGACCTTGCGGGCGGATTCGTCGCTGACGGCACCCTTGACCTGGATTTCAATGAGCTTGGTGGCGCCCTCGCCGTCGCGCACCACCAGCAGGGCCAGTTCCAGCAGCAGATCGTTCAGTGCGGTGGCGAACGCGGCCAGTGCCGGATCGTCGGGCGTAGTGACGGGCGGGTTGCCGGCCTGGCCGGTGGCAAACAGAAGCACCATGTCCGAGGTCGATGTGTCGGAATCGACCGTGGTGCGGTTGAAGCTGCGGTTGGTGCCTGCCGCCAGCAGCGGTTGCAGGATGCTGGGCGGCAGGGCGGCGTCGGTGGCCACGAAGCACAGCATGGTCGCCATGTCGGGTGCGACCATGCCGCTGCCCTTGGCGATGCCCTGGATGCGGACCGGCACGCCGCCGATTTCCGTCTCGCGCACCGCCGCCTTGGGGAAGGTGTCGGTGGTCATGATGCCGCGCGCGGCGTCCGCCCAGCCGGTTTCCGACAGGATGGCGTAAAGGCCGGGCAGGGCCGTGGAAATTTTCTCGTAGGGCAGGACCTCGCCGATCACGCCGGTCGAAGCCAGGAAGACCTCGCTGGCTGCGCAACCGACCAGGCGGGCGGCATCGGCGGCATTGGCCTGCGTGGCTTCGTAGCCGGCGCGGCCGGTGAAGACGTTGGCATTGCCGGCATTGACCACCAGCGCGCGGGCCGACCCGTCCGGCAGGGCGGCGCGGCACCAGTCAACGGGCGCGCCGGGGCATTTATTGCGGGTGAAGACGCCGGCGACCGTGGTGCCGGGGGCGAAATCCGCCATCACCAGATCGGTCCGTCCGACATAGCGGATGCCGGCCGCCGCCGCGCCGAAACGCACCCCAGCCACGGGCGGAAGGTCCGGCAGCGCGCGGGCGAGGGGAGATACGGGGAGGGGAGCCATCGGTCCGGTCTTCTTTATCTGGGAGCAGTTATGGTCCGACCCGCTAGGGGCGGGAAGGCATAGTCTTTAATGGAACCGGCCGCTTCATCGGGGTTTCATGTGAAACCTGATGAAGCGGCCGGGTTGGTCGTTACTTCTTGGTCGGAGCAGCCGGGGCCGCTGTCGCCGGGGCGGGGGTGTCGGCGATCGGCTTGCCGCTGGGGTCGTAACGCACGACCTTGACGCCGGCCACTGCCTTTTCGACTGCCTCGCGGACGCCCTGCTGGATCAGCTTCTGGCGCACTTCGTCACGCACCGCGTCCAGCTTGGGGATGGCGGCGGTACGGGTGTCCAGCACCTCGATCACATGCCAGCCGTACTGGGTATGCACCGGCGTCTGGCTGATGGTGTGGGGCTTCATGGCGAAGGCGGCGTCGGAGAAGGCCGGCAGCATGTCGCCCTTCTTGAACCAGCCGAGGTCGCCGCCATTCTGCTTGGCCGAGGCCTTGTCGGTCGACAGCTTGGTGGCCAGGGCCGTGAAGTCGGCGCCGCCCTTGAGCTGCTTGATCACGTCCTTCGCCTCGGCTTCCGTCGCCACCAGGATATGGCGGGCGTGGACTTCCTGCTCCGGCTTCTTGTTCGCGTAGTTCTTGTCGTAATAGGCCTGGATCGCGGCGTCGGTCAGCGTCGGCGTGACCTTCTGCGACAGGTAGGCGTTCTGCAGCGCGTTGGAAGCGGCGGTCTGCATCTGCTGCTTGACCTCGGGCTGGTTCTCCAGCCCTTCCTTGTGCGCCGCGACCTGGATCGCCTTCTGGTCGATGATCTGGTTCAGCAGCATCGGGAAAATCATGTTAGGCGGCAGCTGGCGCAGCTGCTGCGGCATGCCGGCAGCGGCCTGGCGCACATCGTCCAGATGAATGTCTTCGCCATTCACGGTGGCGACCAGCGGGTTCGGATTGGCCGGGGCTGCCGGTTGGGCTGTGCCGGCGGCCGGTGCGGCAGCCGGGGCGGGTGCTGCGGCCGGGGCAGCGGCACGGGCATGAGGAATGGAAAGCGCAGGAACGAGCAGGGCTGCCGCCAGAATGGAGGCTGCCGGGCTGGAAGGCCGCATGTGATGAGAACCCTAAAATATAAAGCGTCCGTTTCATCATGGCCGAGCCTGCCCGGTCCTGCAAGGCTGGGTGGAGCGGGGTGGAGAGGAAGCTTTTGAAACAGCCTTCCAGGCGGGCTTCGGTTGACCGGTGGCGGTGTGGGTCCTATCTCAGATGCCGCGCGCGCGAATGCCCTTGCTCCAGTTCCAGCCCGTCCGGGAGTCCGGCCGGGGGTGGGGCCGCGCCATTCCGGAAGGTCTACATGTTCGCCAGTCTTGCCCGTGCCCTGTTTGGAACCGCCAACGATCGTTCTCTGAAGGCTTTCCAGCGCCGCGTGCCCGAGATCAACGCGCACGAACCCGCGCTGCGTGCGTTGGACGATGCGGCCCTCGCGGCCAAGACGGGGGAGTTCCGGGAGCGGATCGCGAAAGGCACGTCGCTGGATGCGCTGCTGCCTGAGGCGTTCGCGGTGGCACGCGAGGCAGCGCGCCGTGTGCTGGGGATGCGTCATTTCGATGTGCAGCTGATCGGCGGCATGGTGCTGCATGCCGGGCGGATCGCGGAAATGCGGACCGGCGAAGGCAAGACGCTGGTGGCGACGCTGGCCGTGTATCTGAGCGCGCTGACCGGCAAGGGCGTGCATGTGGTGACGGTCAATGATTACCTGGCCCGCCGCGATGCCGAGGAAATGGGCCAGATCTATAGCTTCCTGGGGCTGACCACGGGCGTGATCGTGCCCAATATGGCCGACGAGGAACGACGCGCGGCCTATCGGGCCGATATCACCTACGGCACCAACAACGAATTCGGCTTCGATTATCTGCGCGATAACATGAAGTACCGGATCGAGGACATGGTGCAGCGCCCCTTCCACCACGCCATCGTGGATGAGGTGGATTCGATCCTGATCGACGAGGCGCGGACGCCGCTGATCATCTCGGGGCCGGCCGACGACAGTTCGGACCTCTATCGTTCGGTGGATGAGGTGGTGCGGGAACTGGTGAAGGTGCCCGAGACCTTCGAGAAGGACGAGAAGTTCCGCACCGTGATCCTGACCGATGCAGGATCGGAGCAGGTCGAGACCATGCTGCGCGAGGCGGGGGTGCTGGCCGAGGGCGGGCTGTACGACATCCACAACATCGCGGTGATCCACCATGTGCAGCAGTCGCTGCGCGCCCATACGCTGTTCTCGCGCGATGTGGACTACATCGTGCGTGGCGGCAAGGTGATCATCATTGATGAGTTCACCGGCCGCATGATGGATGGCCGCCGCTATTCCGACGGGCTGCACCAGGCGCTGGAAGCCAAGGAGCATGTCGAGGTCCAGCAGGAAAACCAGACGCTGGCCTCGATCACCTTCCAGAATTATTTCCGCCTCTATCCCAAGCTGTCCGGCATGACCGGCACGGCGATGACCGAGGCTGATGAATTTGCCGAGATCTACAAGCTCGACGTGGTCGAGATTCCGACCAACCTGCCGGTGTCGCGCAAGGATGGGGACGACGAGGTCTATCTGACCGCGCGCGAGAAATATGAGGCCGTCAGCAATCTGATCGAGGAGATTGCCAAGACGCCTCAGCCGGTGCTGGTGGGGACGACCTCGATCGAGAAGAGCGAGTATCTGTCGGAGCTTCTGAAGAAGCGGGGTATTCGCCACAATGTGCTGAATGCCCGTTTCCACGAGATGGAGGCGACGATCGTGGCCCAGGCCGGCGCGCCGGGAGCGATTACGATCGCGACCAACATGGCCGGGCGTGGCACCGACATCAAGCTGGGCGGCAACGTGGAGATGCGCATTCGCCAGGAACTGGCGGATGTGGAGGACCCCGAGGAAAAGGCGCGGCGCGAGGCTGAAATTCGGGCGCAGGTAGCGGAATATCACGGCATCGTCCGCGCGGCGGGCGGGCTGTATGTGATCGGCACCGAGCGGCATGAAAGCCGCCGGATCGACAACCAGTTGCGCGGACGTGCCGGGCGGCAGGGTGATCCGGGCAATTCGCGCTTTTTCATCTCGCTTGAAGACGACCTGATGCGCATCTTCGGGACCGAGCGGATGGGCGGGATGCTCCAGCGCCTGGGCCTGAAGGACGGCGAGGCGATCGTTCATCCTTGGATCAACAAGGCCCTGGAGCGCGCGCAGAAAAAGGTCGAGGCCCGCAACTTCGACATGCGCAAGAACACGCTGAAATATGACGACGTCATGAACGACCAGCGCAAGGAGGTTTATGCCCAGCGCCGGGAATACATGGGGGCCGAGGACCTGTCGGCGACGGTGCAGGAGATGCGGGCCGAAATCATCCACGACATGGTGCGTCGGCGCATTCCCGAGAAGGCGTTTGCCGAGCAGTGGCAGAGTGCCGAACTGGCCGAAGACGTGCGCGAGACCCTGGGCCTGGATCTGCCGGTCGCGGACTGGGCCCGCGAGGACGGGGTGGACGGCGACGTGGTGACCGAACGGCTGGAGCAGGCGGCGACGCAGGCCCAGGCGGCCAAGGCGGCCAATTTCGGCCCCTCGGTGATGCGGTATATCGAGAAGCAGGTGGTGCTGACCACATTCGACTCGGCGTGGAAGGAGCATCTGCTGGCGCTGGACCAGCTTCGGCAGGGTATCGGCCTGCGTGCCTATGGGCAGAAAGACCCGCTGAACGAGTTCAAACACGAGGCATTTCAGCTTTTCACCGCCATGTTGGATGAGATGCGCCTGCGCGTGACCTCGACCATGGCGCGTGTCGAGGTGGCGCCGCCGGTTCTGGATAATCCGTTCTCGCACGCGGCGGAGATCCATGCCGATCCGCAGGTGCCGGGCCTCACCTCGGAGCCGGGACCTGGCGCGCTGTTTACTGAGCCGGCGGGTGATGTCGCGATTGCAACGCCGATCGGGGCCAGTGCGATCATGCCCGATGACCCGTCAAGCTGGGGCGAGACGCCGCGCAATGCGCTCTGCCCCTGCGGGTCGGGGAAGAAGTACAAACACTGCCACGGCCGCCTAGCCTGAGAGGCTGGCCGTAAATGCGCGCTGGTGGCGATCCGGCGCGCGTTTCCTGTGCTCCGATGCTCACGGCCCATAAGGCCGCTCCGCTTCGGTGCTCGGAAACACACGACGGACGCGACCCTTCGGGCCGCTCTCGCTCACCAGCCCACATTTCCGGCCAGCCTCCGGGCGGCCGGGTGGGGTGGCGATGAATGAAGATTTGACGATTTGATGAAGAGTTAGAGAAGACGGACGATGGCGGGTCATTCGCAATTCAAGAACATCATGCATCGCAAGGGCGCGCAGGACGCGCGCCGGGCCCGGCAGTTTGCCAAGGTGATCCGCGAGATTACCGTGGCGGCGCGTTCGGGCTTGCCTGACCCTGCGAGCAATCCGCGCCTGCGCGCCGCGATTTCGGCGGCGCGTGAGGTCAATATGCCGAAAGACACGGTCGAGCGCGCGATCAAGAAGGCGACGGGTGCCGGCGGCGGCGACGATTATGTGGAAGTGCGCTACGAGGGCTACGGCCCGGCGGGCGTGGCCGTGATCGTCGAGGCGCTGACCGACAACCGCAACCGCACGGCATCGGACGTGCGGGCTGCGTTCTCGAAATATGGCGGGTCGCTTGGCGAGACCAATTCGGTGTCGTTCATGTTCACCCGGTTGGGCGTGATCACCTATCCCGCCAGTGTCGCCAGCGAGGACGAGATGCTGGAGGCGGCGATCGAAGCCGGCGCCGAGAATGTGGAGAGCACTGCCGAAGGGCACGAGGTGACCTGCCCGGTGGAATCGTTCTTTGCGGTGCGTGATGCATTGGAGACGCGCTTCGGCGAGCCGGCGAGCGCGAAATTCGACTGGCGTCCCGGGACCGTCGTGACGCTGGACGAAGAAAAGGCGCGCACCGTGCTGAAGCTGATCGACGTGCTGGACGAAAGCGACGACGTGCAGGCCGTCTACGCCAATTTCGACCTGCCGGACGACGTGGCCGAGAAGCTGTCGGCCTGACCGGGATGTCGGTGGTCCGGCTGCTGGGCATTGATCCGGGCCTGCGCTTTACCGGCTGGGGCGTGATCGACGTGGCGGGCAACCGCCTGAGCCACGTCGCCGACGGCGTGATCGCGACCGATGGGGACTCGGCGGTGCCCGACCGGCTGCGCTGCCTGCATGACGGGTTGATGGACCTGGTGCATCGGTTTGAACCGGCCGAGGCGGCGGTGGAGGAAACCTATGTCAACCGCAACGGGTCCTCGACGCTGAAGCTGGGCTATGCGCGCGGGGTTGCGTTGCTGGTGCCGGCGCTGGCTGGAATCGCGGTTTCCGAATACGGTGCCATGGCGGTGAAGCGGGCGGTGGTCGGCACCGGTGCCGCCAGCAAGGAGCAGGTGGAGATGATGGTGCGCCGTCTTCTGCCCACGGCGACGATCAAGCGGGCCGATGCTTCGGACGCGCTGGCGGTGGCGATCTGCCACGCGCACCATCGTGCCAGCGCCCTGCGCGTGGCGGCGGGGACGCGCACGGCATGATCGCGCAACTGACCGGGCTGGTGGGACAGATCGAGGCTGATCGCTGCGTGATCGATGTGCATGGTGTGGGCTATCTGGTTCACGCTTCGACCCGCACGCTTTCCGTGCTGCCGACGCCTCCTGAAGTCTCTCGCGTGCTGGTCGAGACCGTGGTGCGCGAGGATGCCTTCCTCCTCTACGGTTTTGCCGATGCGGCGGAGCGGGACTGGTTCAGGCTGCTGACGACGGTGCAGGGGGTGGGGGCCAAGCTGGCGCTGGCGATACTCTCCGCGCTTTCGCCCGCCGATGTGGCGGCAACCATCGCGGCGGCGGACAAGGCGGGGCTGACACGGGTTTCGGGCGTGGGTGCGCGGCTGGCCGAGCGGATTCTGTCCGAACTGCGTGACAAGGCGGGCAAGCTGCCTGTGGGCGCGGGTATCGTGCTGCCGGTGGCACCTGCCTCGGCCGGGGTCGAGGGCGATGTGCTGCTGGCGCTGGCGGGGCTGGGTTTCCGCCGGGCCGAGGCGCAGCCGGTGGTGGCGCGGATTCTGGTACGGCTGAAGGAAGCCGGTGCCGGGCAGGAAGGTGATCTGGACGTGGTGATCCGTGAAAGCCTGCGGGAACTGGCGCGATGAGCGATCTGTCCCCTCGCGCGGTCGATCCGGGACGCATGGACGAGGACGCGGGCGAGGCCGGTCTGCGGCCGCAGACGCTTGAGGATTTTACGGGCCAGAAGGCCAGCCGCGAGAATCTGGCGATCTTTATCGCCGCCGCCCGCGCGCGGGGCGAGGCGATGGACCATGTGCTGCTGCATGGGCCGCCGGGGCTGGGCAAGACGACGCTGGCGCAGATCGTGGCGCGCGAACTCGGCGTGGGGTTTCGCGCCACTTCGGGGCCGGTGATCCAGCGCGCGGGGGATCTGGCGGCGATCCTGACCAATCTGCAGCCGCGTGATGTGCTGTTCATCGATGAAATCCATCGCCTGCAACCGGCGATCGAGGAAGTCCTGTATCCGGCGATGGAGGATTTTCAGCTCGATCTGATTATCGGCGAGGGGCCGGCCGCGCGATCGGTGCGGATCGACCTTTCACCCTTCACCCTGGTGGCGGCGACCACGCGGGCCGGGCTGCTGGCCACGCCGTTGCGCGACCGCTTCGGGATTCCGCTGCGGCTGGTGTTCTACACGGCCGAGGAATTGCGGCAGATCGTCTCGCGCGGCGCGCGGAAGCTGCAATTCGATCTGACGCCGGAGGGGGCGGAGGAAATCGCCCGCCGATCGCGCGGGACGCCGCGTATCGCCGGGCGACTGCTGCGGCGGGTGCGCGATTTCGCCTCCGTCGCGCGGCCGGGTCCGGTGGATCGGGCGATGGCCGATGCGGCCCTTTCGCGGCTGGAAGTCGATTCGCTGGGGCTGGATGCGATGGATCGGCGCTATCTGCGCCGGATCGCCGACTTTCATCATGGCGGCCCGGTGGGCGTGGAGACGCTGGCGGCGGCATTGGCCGAAGCGCGCGATACACTGGAAGATGTGGTGGAGCCCTATCTGATCCAGGAAGGGCTGGTGCTGCGGACCAGCCGCGGGCGGATGCTGGGCGAGCGCGGGTGGCGCCATCTGGGGCTGCAGCCTCCGGCCCGTCAGCCCGACCAGGGCGATCTTTTGCAGGGAGAGGACGGATGAAGCATAGCATCCCGTTTCGCGTCTATTACGAAGATACCGACGCGGGGGGTGTTGTCTATCATGCCCGCTATTTCGCCTTTGCCGAGCGGGCGCGGACCGAGGCGATTCGCGGGCTGGGCCGTTCGGCGTTTTCGCTGCTTGAGGAATATGGGCTGGCCTTCGTCATTCATCGCGCGACCATCGACTACAAGCGGCCGCTGCGGCTTGACGATGTCGTGACCGTGACGACCCGGCTGATCGAGCAGGGGCCGGCCAGTTGCCGGCTGGAGCAGGAATTCCTGCTGGAAGGCAAATGTTGCGCGCATCTGGACGTGCGACTGGCTTGCGTACGGGCCGCCGATGGCCGGGCTGCCCGATTTCCGCCTTTATGGCGTGATCTTCTGACCGGATTGCTGGATTAGGGCGAGGCGTTTCCCGCGTTTCTGTCCGGAAGAAAATTTTTCCGCGCGGCGTATGTGTCCCGCCGTAGGGGTGCTTCTGCTTTCTTCTGGAAGCCTATAAGGAACAGTATGGAAAGCAGTGTCGGACTGCTCCGACTCGGCGTCGGGATGCGGTGCTGAAGCTGCGTGCGGAAGGTGCAGGAGGCGTTTTTGGACCAAGCGGTTAACGCGGCGAATCTGGGCGCGGCGGCGTCCGACCTGTCGCTGTGGAGTTTGTTTCTGCACGCGGCGATCATCGTCAAACTGGTGATGATCGGCCTGGCGGTCAGCAGCATCGTCGTGTGGGGTATCATCTTCGACAAGATCGTGACCTTGCGTCGCGTCAATCGCGAAGCGTCGGCGTTCGAGGACAAGTTCTGGTCGGGCGGCAGCCTGGACGACCTGTATGAATCCGACGGCGCCAAGCCGCTGCATCCGATGGCGGCCGTGTTCGGCGCCGCGATGGGCGAATGGCGCCGCTCGGCGCGTATCGCCGGCATCGACCTGGCGCGCGGCGGGGTGAAGGAGCGCGTGGACCGCGCCATGAACATCACCATCACGCGCGAGATGGAGCGGCTGGGCCGCTGGATGATCTTCCTGGCCACGATCGGGCCGGTGGCGCCGTTCATCGGTCTGTTCGGCACGGTGTGGGGCATCATGCATGCGTTCGGGTCGATCGCGGCGATGCACAACACCAATCTGGCCGTGGTGGCACCCGGTATTTCCGAGGCGCTGTTCGCCACCGCCATCGGCCTTGTGACCGCCATTCCGGCGGTGATCGCCTATAACGTCATCAGCAACAGTCTGGCCCTGTTCGAGGACCGGATGGCGGCGTTCGGCACCGAATTCGCCGCGATCCTGTCCCGCCAGTCCGAAGAAAGGGGCTGAATCATGGGCGTTTCCCTCGGTGGAGGGGGCGGCCGCCGCGGGCGTCGCCGCCCGATGTCGGACATCAACGTTACCCCGCTGGTCGACGTCATGCTGGTGCTGCTGATCATCTTCATGGTGACGGCACCGATGATGACCAGCGGCGTGAATGTCGACCTGCCGAAGACCGACGCGGCGCCGGTCAATGCCGATACCAAGCCCATCACAGTATCCATCCGCAGTGACGGGTCGCTGTATCTGGGCGACAATCCGGTGTCGGCGGACCAGTTGCTGGACCAGTTGCGTGCGGCTGCCCAGAACGATCCGTCGCATCGCATCTTCGTGCGTGGCGATTCGCATATCGATTATGGGCGCGTGATGGAGGTCATGGGCCGTATCACGTCCGGCGGCTTCACCCATGTCGCCCTTCTGGCCCAGCAGCCGCCTTCGGGCGGCGGCGCGCCCTGACCGCCATCGGGTAGGAGAGCCGCCGTCGTGGTTCCGCCGCGTCGTTCCGAACGCAAGCTGATGCGGCGATCGATCGTCGTATCGGGCGTTGCGCATATGGTGCTGCTGACGGTCATGCTGCTGGGCTTGCATGTGCCCGTGCCGCCCGAGCCTCCGCCGCCGCCGACCATCGAGATGGAGTTTGCGCCGTCGGATAGCGGCGGCACGCCGCACAAGGCCGACAAGCCGGCGCCCAAGCCCGCGCCGGCTCCGGCCCCAGTGCCGCAGGATGCCCCGCCGGCCCCCACGCCGCCGGTGAAGGCGCCGAACGAGGAGGCTCCACCGCCGCCGCCTCCGCCGCCGCCGATTCCTCCACCGCCGGAGACGCCTCCGCAGAAGCTGCCCGACACCCCGGTGCCGCCCAAGGTGCAGCAGCCGTCGCCCGATGCCGTCCCGGCGCCGCCGACCCTGCCGTCGCCGCCCGTGCCCTCGCATGAGACGGCGCCGCCGTCGCCGCAGCCCGAGCCCGCGCCCCTGCCGAAGATGCAGCAATTCTCGCACATCACGCAGCCGAACGAGGCGAAGAAGGCGGTGCCGGACTCCCATTCGCTTTTGGCGACGCTGGATGCGTTCCGAGCGGACCAGAAGCAGACCCATCCGCCGAAGGCGCGGGCCAATCCGGTGCAGGGTGGCGCGCCCGATGGTGGTGGTGCGCCCGATGGCGACATTACCAGCGCGCTGAGTTCGGCCCAGCAGAAGGCGATCGGGAATGCCGTGCGCCGTTGCTATACCGAGGATACGGCGGCGAAGGACTATGCGCAGTTCGTCGCCCATCTGGTGGTGACGGTGGATGGTACGGGCATGGCCCGCATCGTGCAGTTCGCGCCCGAGACCCAGGCGCGGATGGCGGGGGATTCGTCCTATCGCGCTTTGGCCGAGCGGGCACGGGCAGCGGTGCTGAGCCCCACCTGCGCGCAATTGCCCATACCCAAGGCGATGCTGGGGCAGACCCAGCAGCTTAAATTCGTTTTCCGTCCGTGAGGCAGCCCAGGCGCTGCCCGGTCGGTGCCTTCGAGGAGAAGACCATGCGTTCGAATGAACTTCCGCTGATTTCCGATGCCGAGGCCTCGGTGCTGGCGACCTATTTCGGCCGTCGGGCCTTGCTTGGGACCGGTTGTGTGGCTGCCGGTGTTCTGACCATGCCGTTATCCGCCCCGGCCCAGGCGGCGCCCGGCGCGTCGGGCGATGCGGAAATTACGGTGGACCAGGCGCGCACTGCGCCGATTCCGATCGTCATTCCGGTGCTGGGCGGCGATACCGGGCAACTGGTGAGCAGTGTGATTTCGGGCGATCTGGGCAATTGCGGCCTGTTCTCGCCCATCAATGGCGCGCTGCCGGTGGGGGTGCCGGATTTCGGCACATATAAATCGCTGGGTGCGCGGGCGCTGGTCAGCGGCACCGCGACCACGGGCAGCGGTGGGCTGCGCGTCGAGTTCCGGCTGTGGGACGTGCTGACCGGGCAGCAGATCCAGGGCACCGCCTACACCGCGGGGGCCGGGGATGCGCGCAAGATCGCCCATATCATCGCCGATGTGATCTATGAGCGGCTGCTGGGCGAGAAGGGGTATTTCAACTCGCGAATCGCTTATATCGCCCGCTCCGGCCCGCGTGCGCACCAGATCACCCGGCTTGCGATCATGGACCAGGACGGTGCCAACAGCCATTACCTCTCCGGCGGCCAGTGGCTGACCCTGACCCCGCGTTTCAGCCCGGTCAGCGAACAGTTGGCCTTCATGTCCTATGCCAACAACCGGCCGCGCGTGTATGTGCTGAACCTGGCGACCGGGCGGCAGCAATTGCTGGGTGATTTCGACGGGATCTCGTTTGCACCGCGCTTTGCCCCTGATGGGCGGACGGTCGTGATGTCCGTTACGCGTGGAGGGGGATCGGACATTTATACGGTGGACCTGGCCTCACGCGCCAAGCGGCAGCTCACCAGCTCCGGCGCCATCGATACCAGCCCCTGCTACAGCCCGGACGGGTCGCAGATCGTCTTCAACTCGGATCGCGGGGGTACGCCGCAGCTTTACATCATGAGCGCGAGTGGTGGCGGTGCGAAGCGGGTTTCCTATGGGAACGGGACATACGGCTCGCCGGTCTGGTCGCCGCGTGGCGACCTGATCGCCTTTACCCGCATTGCGAACGGCAGCTTCTCGCTGGGCGTGATGGCACCTGATGGTACCGGCGAGCGGATACTGACCCAGGGCTTTACCGTGGATACCCCGACTTTCTGCCCTAATGGCCGGGTACTGGCTTTCTGCCGCCAGACGGCGGCGGGGTCCGGAGGGGCCGGGTTCTCGTCCTCGATCGGCACGATCGATATTACCGGCTTTCATGAACGGTCGATTCCGGCCGTTGGCATGTCGTCAGATCCGGCCTGGTCACCGCTGAACGGCTAAAAAAGTGCCTGAAAAGACACGTTACTGTGCTTTTCAGGCCGATGTACAAAACAAGATGCCCGGCATGTGTTACGGGCATCTTGACGGTCTGTCATGTCTGGCGGTAACGGGCGAGTGGGCTCCACGGTTCGCATAGTTCTGTCGGTGGGTTGTTGACGGAACAAAACGAGTGTCGGAACCAGATAACGCTTACCGGCAACTTAATCATATGGTTCCGTGCGGGAACCGATCTCAGGATCTAAAACCAATGAGACTGAAGCTTCTTGGTGCGCTTGGCATGGCCGTGTTTCTCGCGGCGTGCTCGGATGATACGAACAAGGGCGCCACGACCGGTACCGGTGCCGCCGCTCAGACGACTGGCGTGACGCCGGGCAGCGAAGCCGATCTGGTCGCCAATGTTGGCGATCGCGTCTTCTTCGAACTGAACAAGAACAACCTGTCCAGCGAAGCGCAGGCGACTCTGGACCGCCAGGCTGCCTGGCTGGCGAAGTATCCGCAGGTTACCGTGCAACTCGCCGGCAACTGTGACGATCGTGGCACCGAAGAGTACAACATCGCCCTGGGCGAGCGTCGTGCCAACGCGGCGCGCGATTACCTGGTGGCCAAGGGCGTTGCCGCCTCGCGCATCACGACGATTTCCTACGGCAAGGATCGTCCGACCGCGACGGGTGACGACGAGGAAGCCTGGGCGCAGAACCGTAACAGCATCACGTCGGTTCGCTGAGCGAACCGGCCGACGCAGTCGTTCGGCTGAAGGAAGCCGGCCAGGTATTGACCTGGCCGGCTTTTTTTTTGCCGGCGTGACGCACGGTCTCTTCTTCGTGGTCTGGGTGCGTGATCTCTTCACGGCTTTGGAGCACGCGTGCATAAGAAGGTGTTTGTGACCTCCGGTGCTCGGCATTGGTCCGGGCCGGCGGTGGTGCGTTCATGGAGACATCCATATCATGCGGTTTGTTGCCTTCCGCTCTTTTTCGCCGTTTCGACATCGTGGGAGCCTGCCGCCGCGCGCGAAGGGGCTGGTGATCCTGACGTTGCTGGCCGGCCTGTCGCCCCTGGCGGTGCAGGCGCAGGACACCGAGCAGATGACGAGTCGCGAAGGGATCGCGTTGCAGAACCAGATCATGGATCTGCGCCAGCAGCTTTCACAGATGCAGTCGGCGGTGCCTGGTGGGCAGGGTGGTGGCATCCTTCCGCCGCCCATGGCCGACGGGGGGAGCCGGAGTGGCAATGGCGGGTCGTCGGCGGCCGGTGGCGACCTGACGGCCCAGTTGCTGGACCGGGTGATGACCCTGGAGCAGCAGGTGCGCGATATGCGCGGGCAGCTCGATCAACTGACCAACCAGGTGCAGCAGCAGAATGCGACCCTGGCGAAGCAGATCGACGACATGAATTTCGCGATGCAGAATGGCGGCCATCCGTCGCCCAGGCCCGCGGCATCGGCGGTGCCCGATGCCTCCGCTGAGACCGACGGCACCGGAGGAGAGGCCGCGCCCCCGGCCAAGCGCACGCCTGACATTGTGCTGAAGGACGGCAATGCCGCCCTGATGCGTGGCGATTATGCCGGGGCCCAAAATGCTGCCAAGCAGGTGCTGGCCGGCCCGAAGGGACCGTTGCAGATCGATGCGCAATTCCTGCTGGCGCAGTCGCTGGCCGGGCAGAAGCAGTATCGCCAGTCGGCCGTAGCCTATTACGATACCTATAACCGCTCGCCGCGTTCGGGCCGGGCTCCGGATGCATTGCTGGGGGTGACGGCGTCGCTGCTCGCAATGGGGGACAAGAATTCGGCGTGCCAGGCCCTGGCCAAGCTGAAGAGCGAGTTTCCGTCGCCAGCGCCGCGCGTCAAGACGGCGGAGACGGCCTATCGCACCCGCGCGGGATGCCACTGACCGGCTTTGATGCTGGTTTGACTGGTGGTCGCTCCGTCGGGGTGCTGGATGACGGACGCTTTGCCGCCATCATGGCGGAACTGGGGCCGTGGTTGCCCGATGGGGTGGATATGCCCGAAATGGGCATCGCGGTATCGGGCGGGGCGGACAGCCTGTGTCTTGCCTATCTCGCGGGACGGTGGCGGCGTGCGGTGCGTGCTTTCATCGTGGATCACGGGTTGCGGCCGGCGGCGGCCGCCGAGGCGCGCCTGACGCGCGATCGTCTGGCCCGCCTGGGGATTCCTGCCGAGATTCTTGTGTTGGAGGGGCTGCGTTCCGGCCCGGGCGTAGCAGACCGCGCGCGGCGCGCCCGCTATGCGGCGTTGTCGGCCGCATGTCGCCGGGCCGGGATCGTCGATCTGCTGCTGGGCCATCATGCGGGCGATCAGGCGGAAACCGTGCTGATCCGGCGGCGTGCCGGCAGCGGGCCGGACGGTCTGGCGGGCATGGGCGCGGTGACGTTTACCGGGGATTTGCGTCTGGTGCGCCCGTTACGTGACATCGAACCGGCGATCTTGCGTGGCACATTGCGGTGCGCGGGGCTTGAATGGGTGGAAGACCCTTCGAATGCGGACCTGCGCGCCGAGCGTGCCCGTCTGCGTGCCGGGCTTTCTGCCGATGCGCCGGCTGTGTCGCGGCTTTGTTCGGAGGCAGGACAGGCAGGGGCTGCGCGTATGGCGCGTGATGCCGGGCAGGCGTTGCGGTTGGCCCGGAGGGTGACGGTTGCCGAGGGCGGTTGGGTAGCGCTGGCGGAGGACCCGGCCTGCCCACGCACCATGGCCTTTCTGCTGCGTGCGGTGTCGGGGCGGGATTATCTACCGCCCTCGCGGGCGGTGGCGGCGTTGTGTGCGAATCCGCGCCCTGTCTCGTTGGCGGGGGCCTGTCTGGTCGAGGCGAGCGCGGCCTTGCGCCGGGCGGGGTTACGCTGGCTGCTGTTGCGCGAGGAGGCGGCGATGCAGGCGCCGGTGCCGGCGGAGGTGGGCTGTGTGTGGGATGGGCGTTTCGTGCTGTCGGCGCCGCCTGGGGTCGATCTGCGGGGTGTGATGCTGGGAGCTGCCGGACCGTCGGGACGATGGATGGCGCCTGCCGACTGGAGGACGCCGTGGCCTGCCCGTGCGCTGCGCACCCTGCCGGCCCTGTTCCGTGCCGGAAGAGTGGTAGGCGTTCCGACGATGGGGATCTGTCATGACCCCGCCCTTTCCGGAGTGCGCCTGACGCTGATGCGCGGTGCGGTGGCGGCCGAGGCGGCGCGGTTTGTGGGGGGCAGTTGACCGATCGGCAGGCGGATTTTCGCGCCCCGGAGGCAATAAAGACCCCGGTGGGGGTGTGAATGTCCCACGAAGGGCCTATGTATGACTAAATCGAGGAAGAGAAGGCGTCTGGCTGCCGGTCAGAAGGAAGCCTTACCTGCGTGTTTCGGCACCAGGGGGGAATCCGGGTGGCGTCAAGCGTATGGAACAATGGGCAAGATGAACAATTTTGGCCGGAACCTGGCCCTCTGGGTAATCATTATCGTACTGCTACTGCTGCTGTTCAACGTCTTCCAGCCTGGAAGTACGCAGCATGCGGCGCAGCAACTCGCATATTCCGATTTCATCGGAGATGTGAATAATGGCCGCGTGCGCTCGGTCGTCGTGCAGGATCATAACATCTCCGGCACGCTGACGGACGGCACGTCGTTCGAGACCTATACCCCCCAGGATCCGACGCTGATCCCGCGCCTGACGGAAAAAGGCGTGGAGGTGATGGCGAAGCCGCAGGACAGCGATTCCAATCCGTTCCTGCGCTATCTGATCAACTACGCCCCGATTCTGCTGATGTTCGGCGCCTGGATCTTCATCATGCGCCAGATGCAGGCGGGTGGCGGCCGGGCCATGGGCTTCGGCAAGTCGCGCGCCAAGATGCTGACGGAAAAGCAGGGTCGCGTGACCTTTGAAGACGTCGCGGGCATCGACGAGGCCAAGGGCGAATTGCAGGAGATCGTGGATTTTCTGCGTGATCCGCAGAAATTCACCCGCTTGGGCGGCAAGATCCCCAAGGGTGTGCTGCTGGTCGGCCCGCCGGGCACCGGCAAGACGCTGCTGGCGCGTGCCATTGCCGGCGAGGCCAATGTGCCGTTCTTCACCATCTCGGGCTCCGATTTCGTCGAGATGTTCGTCGGTGTTGGTGCGTCGCGCGTGCGCGACATGTTCGAGCAGGGCAAGAAGGCCGCGCCGTGCATCATCTTCATCGACGAAATCGACGCTGTCGGCCGTCATCGCGGCGCCGGCCTAGGTGGTGGCAATGACGAGCGCGAACAGACGCTGAACCAGATGCTGGTGGAGATGGACGGGTTCGAGAGCAATGAGGGCGTGATCCTGATTGCCGCGACCAACCGCCCCGATGTGCTGGACCCGGCCCTGTTGCGCCCTGGTCGCTTCGATCGTCAGGTGGTGGTGCCGAATCCCGACGTGGTCGGGCGCGAGAAGATCCTGCGCGTGCACATGCGCAAGGTTCCGCTGGCGTCGGATGTCGACCCCAAGGTGATCGCGCGTGGCACGCCGGGCTTCTCGGGTGCCGACCTTGCCAATCTGGTGAACGAGGCTGCGCTGATGGCTGCCCGCATGGGCAAGCGCACGGTCGCGATGCTGGAATTCGAGAACGCCAAGGACAAGGTGCTGATGGGCGCCGAGCGTCGCTCGCTGGTCATGAGCGAGGACGAGAAGAAGATGACTGCCTTCCATGAAGGTGGCCACGCGCTGGTCGCGATTATGACGCCGGGCGCCGACCCGGTGCACAAGGCCACCATTATTCCGCGCGGCCGTGCGCTGGGTCTGGTGATGAGCCTGCCCGAGGGGGACCGCTACTCCAAGAGCCGGGCGAAATGCCTGGGTGAGTTGACGCTGGCCATGGGTGGCCGTGCGGCCGAAGAGATCATCTTCGGGGCGGACAATGTGTCGAACGGTGCCTCCGGCGACATCAAGATGGCAACCGATCTGGCGCGCCGGATGGTGTCCGAATGGGGCATGAGCGACAAGCTGGGCATGATCGCTTACGGCGATAATGGGCAGGAAGTGTTCCTGGGCCACAGCGTGACCCAGAACAAGAACGTGTCGGAAGAGACGGTTCGCGAGATCGACGACGAGATCAAGCGCCTGATCGACAGTGCGTATGCCCGGGCGCGGACCATGCTGATCGAGCATGTGGACGACCTGCATCGGCTGGCCAACGCACTGCTGGAATACGAGACCCTCTCCGGCGAGGAAATCCGCCAGGTGTTGCGCGGTGAGCCGATCGAGCGGGTGGTGGTGGATGACCCGATGCCGGAAAATCGCCGGTCTTCGGTTCCGCCGACGCCGCCGGCCGCCCCGCTGCCCTCTCCGGGGGGCGGAGGTGGCCTTGATCCGGCTCCGGCGGCAGGCTGAAGCGGGCGTCTGGGCACTGCGTTTGCAGGATGAAGTGGAAAACAGGCGGGGGTGTCTCCGTCTGTTTTCGTTTTATGGCCATGCCATGATGATGGGGTGGAAGCGCGATGGGCGCATTGCGGCTGCTTGAACCGGCGGGATTGGTGTTTGGGCGGGATGCCCACAGGGCGGTGGATGCGGGGTTGGCTCACTGGCTGGCTGGTGGGCCGGCGGCCTTTACCTTGGCGCGGCTGATCGAGGGCAATGAGGCCCGGATGGTGCGTGCGGGGGATCTGCCTGGCGACTGGCTGGATGTGCTGGCGCGGGTGTCCGCGCCGCTTCCCCCGGCGGACCTGCCGCCGGGCCCGCAGGTGATGGGAATCCTGAACGTCACCCCCGATAGTTTCAGCGATGGTGGCCGTCATTTCGGGGCAGAGGCTGCGATTCGGGCCGGCATCGCCATGATCACGGCGGGGGCGGGGTTGCTGGATATCGGCGGCGAGAGTACCCGCCCCGGTTCGGCCGTCGTGACACCGGCGGAGGAATGGGGGCGCGTGGCGCCCGTTCTGGCGGAATTGCGGATTCAGTCCGATGTCGCGCTGTCGGTCGATACGCGCAATGCGCGTACCATGTCGGCCTCGCTTGGGGTGGGGGCGGCGTTGATCAACGATGTTTCGGCCCTGCTGCATGATCCGCATGCGCTGGCGGTGGTGGCCGATGCCGGCTGCCCCGTGGTGCTGATGCATATGCGCGGTACGCCCCAGACCATGCAGAATTTCGCCGTCTATGACGATGTGGCCGTCGACGTGACCTGCGAACTGGGCGCACGGATCGACGAGGCGGTGGCGGCCGGTATTGCCCGCGACCGGATCATCGTCGATCCGGGGATCGGATTCGCCAAGGATGCCGCGCAGAATATCGACATGATCCGGCGCCTGCCGATTCTGGCCAATCTGGGATGCCGCGTGCTGCTGGGGACCTCGCGCAAGCGCGTGCTTGGGGAAATGGCGGGCGTGCCGGTGGCGTCGGACCGCGATCCGGGCACGGTTGCAAGCAGCCTGCCGGGGCTGGAACTCGGTAATACCATCCTGCGGGTGCATAATGTTCCTGCCATGGTGCAGGCATTGCGGGTCTGGCAGGGATTGTGGACCTGCGATAAGCCGGAAAAGACGCAGGCGCGGTGAACCAGGGATAGCCGGAAGATGACCAAGACTAGAAAATTGTTCGGCACCGACGGGATTCGCGGTACGGCCAATCAGGACCCGATGACGGTGGAAATGGCCCAGAAGCTGGGACAGGCCGCCGGCCTGCGTTTTACGCGCGGGACACATCGGCATCGGGTGCTGGTTGGCAAGGATACGCGGCTCTCCGGCTATATGATCGAATGTGCGCTGGTATCCGGCTTTCTGTCGGCCGGGGTGGATGTGACGCTCGCCGGGCCGATGCCGACGCCCGCGATTGCGATGCTGACGCGGTCGCTGCGCGCCGATCTGGGCGTGATGATCTCGGCGTCGCACAATCCGTTCGGGGATAACGGCATCAAGCTGTTCGGGCCGGATGGATTCAAGCTCTCCGACGAGACCGAGGCCGAGATCGAGAGCCTGATGCGTGCCGACCTGACGGGCCGGCTGGCGACGCCCGAGCGGATTGGCCGTGCCTCGCGCCTGAACGACGCGGCGGGACGGTATATCGAGAATGCCAAGGCGTCTTTTCCACGCGGGCGACGACTGGATGGGCTGCGCATCGTCATCGACTGTGCCAATGGGGCGGCTTATCGAGTGGCGCCGACCGCGCTGTGGGAGCTCGGGGCCGAGGTGATCCGGATCGGGTGCGAGCCGAACGGGGTGAATATCAACGAGAGTTGCGGTTCGACTCGGCCGGAGGCGTTGTGTGCGGCGGTTGTGGCGCATGAAGCTGATATCGGCATTGCGCTGGATGGCGATGCCGACCGGCTGCTGATCGCCGACGAACAGGGGCGGTTGATCGACGGGGACCAGATCCTTGCCCTTATCGCCCGGTCCTGGAGCCGTCAGGGCAGGCTGAGTGCGAACAAGGTCGTGGCCACCGTGATGTCGAACATGGGGTTGGCGCGCTGCCTGGAAGGGCTGGGGCTGGAACTGGTACGTACGGCGGTGGGAGACCGCTATGTGGTTGAGCGCATGCGCGAACTGGGCGTCAATCTGGGAGGCGAGCAGTCGGGACACATGGTGCTGTCCGATTTCGCGACGACCGGTGACGGGCTGGTGGCGGCGTTGCAAGTTCTGGCGGTACTGGTCGAGGAAGGGCGGCCGGCCAGCGAGGTCTGTCGGGTGTTCACGCCCTTTCCGCAATTGCTGCGCAATGTGCGCTTCATCGGCAAGAGTCCGCTGCATGCGCCCGCAGTGGAGGAAGCGCGCCGGCTGGCGGAGGCCGAACTGGGGACGGCCGGGCGGCTGCTATTGCGTGAAAGCGGGACCGAACCGCTGGTGCGCGTGATGGCGGAGGCTGAAGATCCGGCGCTGGTGGAGCGGGTGGTTGCCGGAATGTGCGCGGTGATCGGTTCCGCGCAGGAAGCGGCTTAGGGATTCCGTTCATGGCCATCATGAAGGGCCGCGTTCTGGTCATTGCCGGCAGTGATTCCGGTGGTGGGGCGGGGATTCAGGCGGATATCAAGGCTGTGACGGCGCTGGGCGGGTTCGCCATGACGGCGGTCTCGGCCCTGACGGTGCAGAATACGCTGGGCGTGAGCGGAATCATGCCCGTGCCACCCGATATTGTGGCGGCGCAGATGCGTTGCGTGCTGGACGATATCGGGGTGGATGCCTTCAAGAGCGGCATGCTGGATCGGGGCGAGGTGATCCGGGCCGTGGCGGCGGAGGTGCGTGCCTACCCGGATATTCCGTATGTGCTGGATCCCGTGATGGTGGCCAAGGGCGGATCGCGCCTGTTGCAGGATGACGCCGTGGACACGCTGATGCGACATCTGGTGCCGTTGGCGAGCCTGCTGACGCCCAACCTGCCCGAAGCGGAAGTTCTGGTGGGCCATCCGATCCGTACCGTGGACGAGATGAGTCGAGCTGCGGAGACCTTGCGGCGCGCAGGGGCACGGGCGGTGCTGCTGAAGGGTGGACATCTGGAGGGCGATATCCTGACCGATGTGCTGTGCGAATCGTCGGGCATCAAACTGTTTTCGGATACCCGTCTGCATACCCGGCACACGCATGGGACTGGTTGCACGCTGGCGAGCGCGATTGCCGCCGGGTTGGCGCAGGGCCTGAGCCTGCGGGATGCTGTGGAACGGGCCCGGCGCTATCTGCGGGCCGCCATCGCGAATGCGCCTGGTTATGGGGCTGGCGCGGGACCACTGAATCATGCCGTGACCGTCGAACCGGCCTGGGGTGCTCGTGGCGGCTGAAAGGCTGTTTGGAAAAGTGCTGATTTTAACGTCTTGGATTTCAATAACGCGGTGAAAAAGTCGAGATCTCCCCGAATCCGGCGGGGGCGTCGGCGGGAGTTTGCAAAAAGGTGTCGGCCGGAATGGCCGGTGGAAAGCCGGCTGAGGAGGAAGCCCTGAGACTGCCGTTAGCATTTAACGACAACAGACGCTGTCAAATGCTTGGATCGTGAGGAGAGGCGCGGAGCCAACCGCGCGTCTGACGGTGATCTTGGAGCATCGGAACTGCCTTGTGGGCGGTGACCCTCGAGTATTTCCACTGAAAACCGGTTTGATTTAATGCTATAATTTATTGTTTTTAAAAGAATATTTTTCTGTTTGAACGCGCACATTCAAACAGGATCTGCTTTAGCCACAATCTCCTCAGTTTGAAGTCAGGATCTGTTGATGGGGCCTGACGAGATTGTAGTCGGCATAGCGGTTCGTGACTTCGGGGTCAAAAAGACCATCCGGCAGGCATCGGAAATGCTCCTGGCAGCTTGATATAACATATTCGTGATCATGACGGTTTGATACCCTAACCCATCCTAAAAGGATTGTTTGTGGATGATTATACACCTATAGGTAGTAATTGTAGTCAGAAACAATCAGTGGTTGATGAACATGCGTGTCTTGCTCGTCGAGGGGAATGGGAGTGCGGCTCGTGGTACTTCCAGCACATTGCGCTCTGTTGGCTACATGATCGACCATGCCATGACCGGGCATGAAGCGGTCGAAATGCTCCGCCGTTACGATTATGATCTGGCATTACTTGAAATGGTTCTTCCAGATATTGACGGCTATGAAGTCCTGCGGGCAGCGAGGGCTGCGCGGCTGGATACACCCATCGTCGCGTTGTCCAGCCTGAATGGGGCGCAGGCGAAGGTCCGGGCCTTTTCAGCGGGAGCGGACGATTACATTACCCGGCCCTACGATACGCCGGAATTGGCCGCCCGCATCCAGGCCATCGTCCGCCGTTCGAAGGGATACAGCCAGCCGGTGCTGCAGGCCGGGGTGGTCAGGCTTTCTCTGGACAGCCGCGAGGTTACGGTAAAGGGGCGGCTGGTCCATCTGACCGGCAAGGAATACATGATCCTGGAACTGCTCATGCTCCGAAGGGGCACGGTACTGAGCAAGTTCGCGTTTCTCGACCATCTCTATGGCGGGATGGACGAGCCGGAAATGAAGATCATTGATGTCTTTATCTGCAAGTTGCGGAAGAAATTGCAACTGGCCGGGGCAAAGGACGTGATTACGACCGTGTGGGGGCAGGGTTATATGCTGAGGGACGAGACCGATGGTGACACACCGTTGCCGCCCGCGATGACGAAGCCGCAAAGATCGTCCGAGGATCTGCCGTCGCTTGCTGCTATCTGATCACGCTCGGGGGTATAAAACGTATGAACCGGCATAAACGGGGGCGTCAATGACGCTTCCGCGTGCCGCAAAAAAAAGCAGGGTCCGAAGACCCTGCAGTTTGCGTGATGATTCGATATGCGATGCCCCCATCGCCCTTTTCTTGTGGCACGGGACGGGGGCATCGGCCTTGATCTGAATCAAAGTCGGGTGAAAAGAAGGTAAGGTCTGAAAGGATTTTTCAGCAGGTAGTGGTGGAGACGCTGGACTGAGGCGCGGTGTTTCCCTGCATCAGGGCCAGCCCTTCGGCGACCGATACGAACTCTCCACCGCGATCGATTCGCTCGTTGCCGAAACGGGCGGCGAACAGGGCACGGACCGCCGGGACGAACGAAGTGCCGCCAGTGAGAAACACCCGGTCTATATCGGTTTCGCCCAAGCCCGCGCGCTCCAGCGCCGTCGTCACCGCGCCATCGAACTGTGCCAGATCGGGGGCGATCCAGTCTTCGAACGCCGACCGTGTGATCGTGCGGTCGATATGGATATCCTTGTGATGGAAGCGGAGGGTGGTACTGTCGGCGTGCGACAGTTCGGCCTTGGCGGTGCCGACGGCGCGATACAGGGCCTGGCCCTGCTGGTCGGCGACCAGGGTGGCCAGCGCATGCAGGCGATCGGGTTCGGAGGCGGTGCGTGCCACGTCGCTGATCGCGCGCAGCGTGGCCGGCGTGCGCATCAGCGACAGGCGGTGCCAGCGCGCCAGGCTGGCGTACCATTCGATCGGCACCGGCAGAGGGGCGCCCCCCATGACGCGGTAGGTGCTGTCGCGGCCCAGTTCGGGCGAGACGACGTTGTCGATGATCCGGTAGTCGAACTGGTCGCCTGCGATTCCTACGCCAGCATGACCCAGCGGAACGGCACGGCCGATTGCTGGGTCGAAGCGCAGGACCGAGAAATCGCTGGTGCCGCCACCGAAATCGCCGACCAGGATCGTGGCCGGCGCGTCCAGCCGCCGGGCGAAGCGCCAGCCGGCGGCTTCGGGTTCCAGCGCCACCGCGATGCTGCGGAAGCCGGCTTCGGCGAAGCCGTCGCGTAGGCGCTGTTCGCCGAATGCATCATCAGGAGTCTCGCCGGCGAATTGTACAGGTCGGCCGACCGTGGCATCGACCATGGCGGGGTCGATGCCGACGGCGCGCATCAGTTCGGCGACGAAGAAGCCGACGAGGTTTTCCAGCGTCAGCCGCCGGCCTAGCAGGCGTGTTTCGCGGAACGATGTCTGCGCGAGGTAGGATTTTATGGACATGATCAGGCGGCTTTCGGCCGGATCGTCCAGATAGGCATCGACGGCGGCGGCGCCGATGGCCTGATGAACCGCCAGGCGCCCGCGCTCTTCCTCCTGCCACAGGCACAGCAGGGTGCGGCAGGTCTCGGATTCGGGATGGCCGGGAAAGATAAAGCGCGTGGTGTGGGTTTCGCCGTCCGGGGTTGCGATGACGACGACGCTGTTGGTTGTGCCGAAATCGATGCCGACACGGGGGCGGAGCGCGGGGGTAGAGGACATCATCGCGGGTGAATAAGTGCTGTGGAACGCGATGTCCATCCGTATCCTGCTGTTCTATCCGGCTCGTCGGAAGGTCAGGTTCAGTCGGGCTCGGCTGGTCAGGGGGTGGGTACCGTCGGCCAGGGGACGGATGCCGTGATGGGCCAGGCGTGCCTGGCCGCCCCAGGCCACGATGTCGCCGTGTTCCAGCGGCACGCGCTGGACCGGGTCGGTGCGCGTGGGGCCACCCCAGAGGAATATCGCCGGTAGGCCCAGCGAGACCGAGACGATCGGCTGGCCGAAATCGCGCTCATTGCGGTCCTGATGCAGGGTGAGCCGTGTGCCGGACTCATAGCGGTTGATCAGGCAGGCGTCGGGTGTGAAGTCAGGATAGCCGGCTTCGGCGGCAGCGTTGCCTGCCAGGGTGGTGAAGGCGGCGGGCATCGCGGGCCAGGGCAGGTCCGTGAGCGGATCGTGGGATGTGTAGCGATATCCCCTGGCATCGGAGACCCAGCCCAGGGCGCCGCAATTGGTCATGGCGACGGATATCATGCGGCCGCCGGGCGTGGACATGCGGCGGAACGGAGCAGCCAGCGCGATGGCTTCGATCAGGGCGATCAATTCGGTTGCCGTGGCGCGGGCGCGCCCGGCCAGCAGCATGGCGCCCGGAGCCAGCATGCGATCCTGCGCGTCGGACACGAGGTCCAGGCCGGGGAGGGAGGCGGTTGTTAGTGGACGGGGTGGCATGTCTGGATTTTCTGGTTTCAGGGTCGATCGGGGGGGGTGTGGTCTCCGTTGCCGAGCGCGCATTGCAGGAGCACGACATCCAGCCAGCGTCCGTGTTTGTAGCCGACTGATTGCAGCGTACCGATCGTGCGGAAGCCATGGCGCTCATGCAGGCGGATGGAGGGCGTATTTGCGCTGTCGCCAACCAGGGCCATCATCTGCCGGAAGCCGCGGGCCACGCATTCCGCGATCAATGCTCCCAGCAGAGTTGTGCCGGTGCCGCGCCCCGCGGCGTGGGGGGCGAGATAGATGGAGTCCTCAACCGTGTCGCGATAGGCGATCCGCGGATGATAGGGGCCGGCATAGGCGTAGCCGATCACCGATCCTGCCTCTTCGGCCACCAGATAGGGATAGTTCTGGGCCAGGAGCGTTTCCATGCGCCGTGTCATCTCTTCGACGGCAGGGGGGACGATTTCGAACGAGGCGCAACCGTTCAGTACATGGTCGGCGTAGATTGTCGTGATCTTGGGTAGGTCTTGGGCATGCGCGGTGCGGATGGTGACGGCGGAAGGCATGTTGGCTGATCCGGCTGATTCAGGTGGATGCGGCGGTGTACTGGGGTGGAAGGCATGGCAATTTGACAGGAAATCTGCGGCAGTCGGGGCCGGATGTCGATGAGGACTGTGCGGCCGAAGCCGCACGCACACCGTTCTGACCCGGCTCCTACAGCAGATCCTGTTTGAATGCGTGCATTCAAACAAATGAAAATGATAGTAAAAACAATAAACTATAGCATTTCCATCGAACCGGTTTTCGGTGAAAATACTCTAGACAAATGGTGACGATTGGATGGTTTCTAAAGACGCTATTGGTGACACATCTCAGCGTTCTCCTTCCATCGGCTGGAACGGGCAATGGAAAGCCAATGGAGGTGAGGCACGATCTTTCACGGAGCCGTTGGAATCCCTGACTTCATCATCTAACGACAACAGAGCCTTTGGGGGGCTCTGGGTGGAACCCCGGCCTTTGCTCCTTTCCTGGCTGAGAACCGGCCAGGAAAGGGGGGAAGTCAGTTTGTCGCGGTGGGTGCGGGTGCCTTCAGGGTAGCGGCGAGGAAGGCTTCGCGCGCGTCGTCGACATGGGCGCGCAGGATCGGGTCGGTGAGCATGTGGGTGCCGGGAAGGAGCAGCAGGTTGTAGGGGCGGCCAGCGGTGATGAAGGCTTGCGTCATCTTCATGGTATTTTCGAAATAGACGTTATCGTCGGTCAGGCCGTGCATGATCAGCAGCGGACGGGACAGGGATTGTGCGTAGGTGAGGACGTTGCTGGCGCGGTAACCGTCGGGGTCGTCCTGCGGTTTGCCCAGATAGCGTTCGGTATAAGCCGTGTCGTAATCGGCAAAGTCTGCCGGCGGAGCGCCCGCGACGCCGGCCTTGAAGACATCCGGCCGGCGGATGGTGGCCATTGCGGTGAAATAACCGCCGAACGACCAGCCATGCACGCCGACATGATCGAGATCCAGTTCCGGGTATCGTTTGCCGAGGGCGGTCAGGCCGTCGATCTGGTCCTGGAGCGGCAGGTCGATCAGGTTGTTCTTGGTAGCCCGTTCCCAGTCATGGTCGCGGCCCGGTGTGCCGCGACCGTCCAGGCTGACGACGATGAATCCGTGGTCGGCCATGCACTGGTTTTCCAGATTCAGGCGGGGTGCATCGAGGACTTCCTTGTAGCCTGGGCCGGCATAGACCGACAGTACCACCGGGTAGCGCTGTCCCGGCTTGAAACTCGCCGGGCGGATGATCATGGCGTCCATGTCGCGGGTGCCGGCGCGGGTGTATTCGATATGAGGCGTCAGTGTGGGCGTTTCCGCGACGGCTGGAACGCTGGCCAACACATGGCCGTCGGCGTCGCGCAGGGTCGTGACGGCGCTACCGTCGGCTCCCGACAGGCTGTCGATGAAGCGCGTGTGGTTGCCATCGGCGAAGATTGCGCCGTGCAGCCCGGGTTCGGGCGTCAGCAGGACCGGCGCCCCGCCTTGGAGGGGCAGACGGTAGATTGCAGTGCGAATCCGGTCGGGGTTGGCGGTGATGGTTACCGTGCCGGCTGCGGGGTCGACATCGTCCAGCGAAACGAAGGGCAGGCTGGCGGGCGTGATCGCGTGATTGAGCGTGCCGTCGGCGTGGCGCAGTTCCAGTTGCCAATGGCCGTTGCGCTCGGCGGCCCAGAGGAATCCGCTGCCGTCCGGCAACCAGCGGGGAAGGGAGCGGCCGCGTCCGTCGCCGGAGGGGCTGATATTGATCCAGGCGGGGTCGCGTTCGGTCAGCAAGGTGGTGGTCTGGCCGGTGGCGGGGTCGACGCGTAGAGCCCGTTCCTCGGTCTGGGCGCGGTTCAGCACCACCAGTGTCAGGGGGCCGTGTCCTTTGGGCCAGACGGCGCGTGCCAGATAGGGAAAGGCGGTGCTGTCCCACTGAACCCAGCGGGTGGGGCCGCCGTCGCGCGAGACCAACCCCAGCCGGATGCGTGCGTTTGCCGTGCCGGCACGCGGGTAGCGGAATTCGACCGGTTGCGTGGCCGGGTGCTGGGGATCGGTGATATAATGTTTCTCGACTCCTGAGGAGTCGGCCTCCTCGTAGAGAATGGTCTGTCCGTCGGGTGACCACCACAGGCCGTCCGGCCGGGCCAGTTCCTCGGCGGCTGCAAATTCGGCTAGGCCGTGGGTCAGGGTTTCGGTGCCCCCGTGAGTCAGGCGCGTGATGTGTCCGCTGGCCAATGTCACGACATGGACGTCGTTATCGCGCACCACCGCGGCATGAGTGCCGTCCGGTGACAGACGCGGGGCGATCCAGCCGTGTCCGGCGACGTCGGAGACCTTGCCGGTTGCAATGTCGATTTGCTTCAGGCGGTCGGCTTGGCTGACGAGAGCGGTCTGGCCGTTATCCGAGAGGGTGAAATCGGTAATGCCGGTGAGCGACATGCGGGCCCGTTCGCGCCGGGCTTTTTCCTCGACCGACAGGGATTCGGTGGCTGTCGGGCGGGCCAGTTCGGTCTCGGTGCCGCTTGCGGGGTCGAAACGCCAGAGATGCAGCGTGGTGTCACGCGGGCCGCTGCGCAGGAACAGCACTGCCTGCCCATCTGGCGTGGGCTGCGCATGGCGTGGCAGGCCCAGAGTGAAATTCCGTGTGGTAGCGAGGTCGGCGTAGCATTGGCCCAGGGGGGCGGCGTGTGCCGCAGCAGCCAGCAGTAATCCGGGCAGGGAGAGGGTTGCGCGCCGCACCAGGTGACGAGGCCGGGGGCCAAGGGAAAAAGGGAGCATGAGGGAGTCCGTCTGCATGTCACAAAAGTACCCGACGATGAATTGACGGGGCGTCGGGCGCAAGCCAGGGACCTTACCCCTCGCCTGGTCGGGATCGTTTCGGTATGACACGAGGTGCCCGCCGTGTGTTCGGGCAGGGAAGCCTGAAGCATGTCTACCGTCGCGCGGTTCCTGCCGCTGATTGTCATCGTTGCCATTCTGTCCTGGGCCAGTGCCTATCCTGTTGTGCGGATCGCGCTGCATGATCTGCCGCCGGTGCCGCTGGCTGCCGCACGCTATGCCATTGCGGCGATGCTGGCTGGGGGATGGCTGGCGTGGGTGCGGCCCCCCTTGCCGGCGCGGGGCGATTGGCCGCGTATCCTGGCGTGTGGGGCGATTGGGATCGCGCTTTATAATATCCTCTTCAATACCGGGGAAATGACCGTTTCGGCCGGTGCGGCCAGTTTACTGATCAGCGCGATGCCGCTGATTGCCGCCTTGATTGCGGTCGCAGTGATGGGCGAACGGCTGTCGGCCTGGGGGTGGGCCGGGTCGCTATGCAGTTTCGCGGGCGTGATGCTGATCGCGGAGGGGCAGGTTGGGGGCATCTCCTTAGGTTCGGGCGCCACTCTGGTTTTTGGGGCAGCGGTTTGTGGGGCAGCTTATACCACGTTGCAGAAGAGGCTTGTGTTGCGTTACGGGGCGGTGCCCAGCATCTGTTACATCCTGATCGCGGGGGCAGTCTGTCTTGGCCCCTGGTTGCCCCAGGCGCTGAGAATGCTACCGGGAGCGCCGGCACGGTGCTGGGTGGCGGTGCTGGAACTGGGGATCTTTCCCGCAGCCATCGGTTACGCGGCCTGGGCGTTCGTGGTCGGGCACATGGGAGCGGCGCGTGGAGCGGGCTTTCTGTATCTGCTGCCGCCGGCGACACTGGTGCTGGCATTTATCCTGACCGGAGAAATTCCCAGTGTGCGTACCCTCGCAGGGGGTGCGATCGTCCTATTGGGGGTGGCATTGACCAATACCTATGGCCGTCCGCGCCGTCAGGTGAGGCAATAGAGTTTGAAGCACTGCAAGACATGCGGGAAAACAGCGGATAGCGACCGTTGAAAGACCTGCGACATGCCCGTCTTGATTGCCTGTCCGTGAAACGCACTGCATGACGAGACTTCAGCAGGGATATGCCAAGCAGAAGACGGAGAAAGTATGAAGTTTTGTGTGGTGGGTGCCGGATTCAGCGGTGCCGTCATTGCTAGGCATCTTGCAGAAGCCGGTCATACCGTGCTGGTGGTGGATGAGCGGCCGCATGTGGGTGGCAACTGCCATACTGAGCGGGATGCTGAAACGGGCGTGATGGTCCATTCCTATGGACCGCACATCTTTCACACTGCGGATACACGGGTTTGGCAGTATGTGCAGCGCTTTGGCGTCTTTCGCCCCTACACGAACCGGGTGAAGGCCGTATCGGGCGGGCACGTCTATTCCCTTCCCGTCAATCTTCTGACGATCAACCAGTTTTTCGGCCGCTGCATGGGACCAAAGGCGGCGCGTGCATTTATCGATGCGAAGGCTGACAAGTCCATCATTCAGCCTGCCTCCTTCGAAGAACAGGCCCTTGGAATGATCGGCCCTGAACTGTACAGGGCTTTTTTCTACGGCTATACACGCAAGCAATGGGGGATCGATCCTGCGGATCTGCCGGCTTCAATCCTGAAGCGCTTGCCGTTGCGTTTTGATTATAATGATAATTACTTCAACCATCCATATCAGGGCATGCCAGAGGATGGATATACCGCTGTCATAAAAAATATATTGGACGTAAATGGTATGGAAATAAGAATGAACTGTTCGTTTGAGGATTGTTCTGATGATTTTGACCACGTATTTTATACTGGTCCCATCGATCGATACTTCAATTTCAGAATTGGACGCCTGGCATACAGAACGCTCGATTTTGAACGTTTTGTTGAGGAGGGGGATTATCAAGGGAGTGCTGTAATTAATTACTGTGATGAATCTGTACCTTATACGCGCATTACAGAGCATAAATATTTTGCACCATGGGAAAAGGAGCAATTCTCGAAAACTGTGTGTTTTCGAGAATATAGTCGTTTGGCGCAGAAAGGAGATATTCCATATTACCCTGTCAGGCTCGTAAATGACGAGGCCTTGATCAATGATTATATAGGTATGGCACGAGAGGAGAAGAAAATCTCTTTTCTCGGTCGTTTAGGTACTTATAGGTACTTGGATATGGATGTGACGATCAAGGAGGCATTGCATGCATGTGACGTGATTGATCATGCTCTCCATTCTCCAGAATTTATGCTGCCGGCGTTTTTTGTGCCCCCTCATTGAGAATTATCGAGGAGCGATCATCTGGAGCTGATGGTTGAATCGAACATCATCCAATAGTCGAAAATTTTACAATGCGAGTGAACATGAAGAAGTTTTTTATCAGTCTCGATCGGACCCCCGAGCGCACCGAACGATTTCTGAACGCCAATTCCCATATCGAAGGCTTTATCAAAGCGCCTGGTATCGATGGTTCGTTATTGGACATTGATGAAATGAAGGCAAAAAGATTTGTCGCAGATAATTGCTGGTTTACCCGGGGCGCCATCGGGTCTGGCCTTACGCATGTCGCCTTATGGGGCAGCATTGCCAAATCTGGCATCGCAGGACATATCTTTGAGGATGATGCTTTCCTTTGCCGTAATTTCGAGCAGGAAAGCAATCGTGTCCTTGCGAGCCTTCCGGAGGATTGGGATATCATCCTGTGGGGAAACAATTCCGATACGACGTTGCAGTTCGAGCTTCTGCCCGGGATTACGAACTGTGTAGCGATTTTTGATCAGGACTCCGTTCGAAAAGGGATCTCTACCTTTCGGGCGATGAACGTTTCCTCTCTTCCCTTCAGGCTGGACCAAACGTTCGGAATTTGTGGCTACGCAATTTCGCCCAAGGGTGCCGAAGCTATGATCAAGAGGTGCCTGCCCATGCACACGACCGACATCACCTATTCGTCTCTTGGAAATCGAGTCATTACGGCAACTTCGATAGACCATTTGATGAATATGCACTACCGGGAGATGAAAGCGTATATGTGCTTTCCTCCCCTATGTCTGACGGATAACCAGTCTGAAAATAGCCTGAATAAATAGGGACGATGACCGGGTGAGTTCTATCGATATCTGGAGGCGGTAGCCGGATCTGTGACGGGCCCATGATTTGGATGGCGGGCCCGTTGACCGATCAGGCATCGTCCATTTGCGGCCGGCGTTTGCAATATTCCAATACACGGCTTATTGCTTTATCGTTTTCGCCATTCTGATTGAGATTCCAGAGAGTCGGTCCTGAATGCCCTGTTCCCGGGAAGACCTCGGATTCCCATTTTTCGGGGGAGGGTACAATCGCAACTGGAATGTTTTTCATAAGAGTATAGAATTTTAAGGAGATATCGTCCTGGAACGGTGCGAGAGCACGTAGGTTATATAAGGTTTTCAGATCACGAAGATGACTGGAATGATAAAGAATACCGTCTCTTCCTGTTGGAAAAAACATTAAGGACGGCTGGTCGAGCTGATTTCTTTCAATGAATTGCTCCTTGAAGATACTATTGATAAGAGGCCATATATTGTAAGGAAGAATGTGCCCATTTTCGATAAGGATCAGCCGGCATCTATAGGCTGATATGCATTTATATTTTTTAGCAACCTTAACCAGTCCCTCCAACCAATTGTCTGGATAGATTACGTCGTCGTCAGCGGTTGCGATCCAGACATTTGAATCGGCGTAACGTTCCAATGTTGGTAGTATTTTCCGATATGGGCCGGAATTTGCGCAGTAGCAAAGCTCAACGCGACCGCGATCGATCATTTGATGAACGAACGGGGGAAGGTCACTCTCTGAAATCCCTTTGTCCTCGAGGAAAGGTTCATGAGAGATATTGAGAATGATTTTTTGGGCAGGGAGGGTCTGATTCAACAGACTATGAATGACTCTCTCTATATCGGGTAACCGCGACGAAATGCAGGTCAGGGAAATATAGATGTGATGATTATCAATATCGTTCATTGATCGTTCTTACTTTTATACCGCCGAGAGAAAGACCGGTTCGTCTTCTCGAGAAAAAATCATAAAGTCAGAAAATGATGTGTTATTCTGATCCGATTTATCAAAAGGATATTTATTTGGTAAGTATGCCTTCAACGTCCATCCAATAATATGTTCGCGTGCAAATTTTGTTATATTTCTGTGACGGACATGAGTGGCGGGCCATTCGGCATCGACATTACTTGAGTAAATAATGACGTATTTTTTTGAGTGATGGAAAAGATCGTTCATGTATTTTTTAAAAATATCGTCTTCCACGAGATGAAAAATTACATCCAAAGACAGGACGAGGTCCGCGTATGTATTTTTGTCGATTGTGCCGGATTTCAGGAACGTATAGTTCCCCGATGGAAACTTTTTTCTGCAATTATTTATGGTGGTTTCAGAGACGTCCACGCCAATGTAGGAGGCGACGGGTGTCATGAGGCTTAATTGATTCCCGTCGCCGCATCCCAATTCCAGGATGGATGAGATACGATTGAAAGCGATGAAAGCGTTCAGGATATCAGCCTTATAGCTCGCCAAGCGACCATATGATCCGGCGCCGGAATTTCCATTTTCACTGTATCGCTGTTCCCAATAGGCTTTCGATGAAAACGAATTCACGCCGGGTATCCCTTGTCTGTCTCTTCATTCGTGCTGCCCCGGAGAGCCAGGCGCAGCCAAACGGCTTTTTGCTCGCGATAGGGCTAGAAGCTCTGGCTGCCAATATATTCCACCTATGGGAAGTGGTCGAGAACCAAGTGGGATCTGGGGCTATTTCAATCGTATATACCAGTGATATGCCTGTGTATGTCGGATGATTGGGAAGTGGAGACACAGTTGCAAGCGACGTGGAGACGTGCGACGAGGGCGAACATATTGTCTGGACATGGCTGAATGATAAACATCGAGCAGGTCGATCAGCGCTTCCCGAATGACCATAATCGGCAAGTAGATGCTGAATACTATATCCATCGACACTCAACTGCGTCTCATATCGATTTCCTGGATCTTGGTGCGGGGGACGGTCGATCATATGACGTGGCGCGTCAGGCATTTCCGGACCTGAACTGGATTGGTGTCGATATCGAAAACAGCCCGGAAGTCGCGTCCCGCAGCCGTAGCGACTGCCGTTTCCACACGTTCGATGGCGTCAATCTGCCTTTTCAGGATAATAGTTTTGACGTGGTTTATTCGCGGCAGGTTTTCGAGCATGTGAGGCATCCCGAGCCGCTATTGCACGAGGTTGCCCGTGTGCTGAAGCCGGGTGGCGTCTTTGTGGGTTCCGTATCGCAGATGGAACCATTTCATTCATATAGTTTGTGGAATTTTACCTATTATGGGTTTGCAGTGCTGGCTGACGAGGCCGGTCTGTCATTGAGTGAATTCCGGCCTGGAATCGACGGCGTGACACTGGCGGTCAGGCATTTCGCACTGTTCGGGCTGGCGCAGGAAATGAGAGCAATCTTTGCGTCCATGTTCGCCGTGGATTCTCCAATCAATGTCCTGATCGGTAACATTGCTTCCGGACGCCGACGCTCAGTGGCGGAGATCAATCGACTGAAGACGACGTATTGCGGTCATCTGTGTTTCGAATTCCAGAAGCCGTTCGATGGATCTAGTCGTTAACGGGGCTTTTCGTCGTATCCTGTTTCTGAAGAGGAGGATGACCAGGGAGGACTCTCCTCTTCTGCTTTTCTTTCCATTCGGGTGCATCCGACCGGCGTGCAATTCATGCGTGCTTCCGGCGGATGCTGCGCTATAAGTTTTTCTACGCCATCACTGTGATCGTATCCTGTATTTTTTGCCGATATTCCGGTTTTGCCAAGCGCATGGCGGCTTTGAATATGTCGCGCTTCCGTTCGCGTGGGGTTCGTTGGAGTGCTTCGTCCAGATCGTAAGAGAGGTTTGTTCGGCAAACTGCCGTGACCTGATTCAGAAAACCAATCGGTCCAAGCCGGTCTAGGTAGAAGGGCAAGCTGACTTCATTGATCTGCGGATCATAAACGACCGATGGTAAATCGTTCAGAATGGTGCGGCGAGACATGAACGAGGAGAAGTTCATTCCTAGATTGAGGGAAGGCGGAGAGAGGACGAAGTTGCCGTCAGGTCGTGAATTGAATCCATGCGGTTGTTCAGGAAGGCGGAGAGCAGCCGGTACACTCTCTGACGGTTCGATGCGCGAGAAAATCATGGAGGCGGTGGGAGTTCTTATCAGGCATTCAAGCTGTTTTGCATTTTTTTCCGGGTCTGCCCAAGTGTCGCCGCCCTTGAGAACTGATATGAAATTGGCTGCGGCATTCTGAATTGCATATCGGTAATTCTCGGAGAAGCCGACAGATTGCGTGCGGCCGACATTCCGGATGATCAAGGGATATTTCTCGGCGTAATACGCTACGATCTGTGCGGTGCCGTCGATAGAGCCGTCGTCTGACAGAATGATCTCGTGTTCAAAATTACCCCGTTGTCCGAGTGCGCTTTCGATCGCCTGCGCTATGTGGTCGCGATTGTTTCTGCTGAGAATGAGAGTGGACACAGTTTCACGCGGGCCATATTTGGAATGTACGCGTACCTTTGCCCGTGTCAGCGATTCCTTGACCGTTATTCTGCTTACGTCGTTCGGATCGTCGTGGTAGTCGAGGAAGACTCTGGGAACAAATATGGGTTCCTTTTCCTGCGTGTATCGTATGATCAGGTCCCAATCTACCAATCGACGCAGATCGGGGTCGAAGCCTCCCCATTTTGAGACGAGGGAGCGTCGATGGACGAAAACGCCGATATCGATAAAATTCTGATGTAGAAGAGCATTCCTGTTAAAGGGACTGCCTATCGCGATACCGCGTTCGCCGACGAATATCTTTCCGTAGAATGCGTCGGCCGTCCTGTTCTGTGTGATCGTATTGGCGATCATGGACAGAAAATAAGGACGCAATATGTTGTCGCTGTCCACATAACCGATCCATGGGTTGCACGCCAAGGCGATACCAAGATTGCGAGCATTCGATACCCCGATATTTTCAGGAGATCGAATGTATTTTATGCGGCCTGTGGCGATTTCTGTTTGAAAAGTCTGCTCGATTGTAAATTGTGTATTATCGGTTGACCCGTCATCCACGATGATGAGTTCGAAATTTTCATGGTTTTGAGCCAGTGCCGCCCTGATGGCAGCCGTAATAGAGGATGCACGATTATAGGTGGCCATGATGAGGGAAAAGGCAATGTCCGTAGCGTCTTCGAACTGTTTGATTTCAACGTCGAAACTGGCGAGTTCGTAAACTGCTGGTGCGTGTCGTCTGAGCCAGGCGAGAAGGCGGTTCTGACCGTCCATATTGAGGTGGGGAACGGTCAGTGCAGTGATATTGACCAGCGGAAGGCCCTGCTGGAGAAGGTAAAGGGGAGAAAAAATGATATTGGAGTAGGCGGGATCTGACGGATGGGCGGCAGCCAGCCGGTTTTCGATGAAGACACCGGAGAGAAATCCGGCGTCGCATAATGTTCTTGTCAGGCCAAGTTCATATTGGTGAATGACTTGCGATATTTCTGTGTGACTGGTGATCTTTGAAATGAATTTATTAAAAACTTCCGAAATAAAGACATTCCTGCTTATATTCAGAAAATAAGTTTGTACATGGTAGGAGTGCTCTCTGCTATCGGTCGCTCCCCAGAAATCCAGTTGCCGTGCGTCCATGATTTCGAACATCGGCAAGAACGATCCGACCGGCCCCAGGAAGGTGTCGTTGCAGAGGATCAGACTCTCCGCCGTATCAAGAAGGCCGTTGTCGAATGCCCACAGGGTGCCACGTTTATAGCATCCGTAATGGTATTCATCGTGCGGCTCGGCGATGACGTGAAGGGCATAAGGGGCGAGCGCGTCATACTGATCGGGTGCGAGAGTGCCGTTGCAGACGACGATAATGCTGTCGCTGACTGCCCGGAGACCTTCGAGATAGGGAAGGGTCTGTGACAGCAATTGTCCATCGGAGACGGATGCCGAGAAAACGGAGACTCTTCTGACTGACGACCGCATGTTCAAGTAGGAATGCTCCATTTCCACTTTTTATTCTCTTTCAGAATAGAAGGATATTGCGATGGTGCGTGAGAGGCCGTGATGGCGGGCTGGGCCGGTCCACTGCCGAGGCAGCGCACGTTATCATGATCGGCTGACATACTCTGCGTGAGGCCCTGTTACCGGAAGGAAAGGGGCGGCCCGTCGTGAGAGGGTGTTTTCGGAAGGGCTCTGGGGCTGGATGGGCCAGAGCCGGTTTGGCAATTGTGGGCTGGTGAGCGAGAGCGGCCCAAAGGGGCCGCGCCCGGGCTGTGTTTCCGAGCATCGGAGCGGAGCGGCCTTGATGGCCGTCCGTCGCGAAGCACAGGAAAAACGCGTCGGACTGCGGCCAGCGCGCATTGCCAAACAGGTTTTCAGAAAGTCTGCGGGAGCCGGCGGGGGGAGGCATCAGTGCCGATGGATATGAAGGGTCTCCCAAAAAAATGGAGCCAAAGACGTTCCATGATATGGCCTGCCATCTGATTCGTGCGCACTTCGTGAAGGGCCCGGAGGAATATATCGTTGGAAATATGACTGACTACGCTATTTCTGACACCGAAAATGGCGGCATAGGGGAATTCTCCTAACGTTGCTTGCGCAGCCTTGTGCCGGGCTGCCTCGTAGCCAATGCGTCCGAAGAAGTCTGCGGCGATGTTCGTTCCGTTTTCGACCCCATAGAAGGAGAAATAGAGGCGTGATATCAGGAAGGCGCCTTCGTCGAATGAATAGATCGGCCCCCAGTTGTAGAGGGAGAAAATTTCATTGCGCGTCGGCTGCCCGGTTCTTGCAATGTGAGTCTCTATAAGATGGGCAGGGGGAAAGCCCTGTTTCCACTGTGATGAGTATCCCCACGCATCATCCGCGAACCTATGTGTCAGCAGGCGAAGAAAATCCGGAGAATGTTCGAAGGGGTCCCCCTGCGAGAACACGGTAAATGAATCCGTTTTCCCCATATTATGTATTATATGAAGAAGATAGGTATCCGATTCACGGCCGATATTCTGGATACGGAAATATCCTTTTAGTTTCGATCTTATATTTGAGATATCAAGCTCATCGCCTTTGTTGTACAAAAAGATATTAAAATCGTCTGGTACGTTCACGAGCCACGAAACGTCTTCATTATACCGTGCTATGACAAGATCTGGCACTGAATTTGTCCCTGTAATGGTAGGATGTGCGGGTATCGTATTGTTGGGTCGTTATCGTTGACCCGGATGCGACGACCTGATGGAGGATACGGTGTCCATCCTCAATAGGGCTGGGGTTTCACCGCGTAATCCGCCAGTCGTCTGTCGCAGTTGGAAGAGGTGATCCAGGCATCGAAATTCTTGACCTGCGCCAGATGGGGGTGATTTGCCCATCGACCGTCTGCCACGAAGTGCAGGAGCGGCATGGCCATCGCGACGGAGGACTGCCCGCATTGATGCCGGGTCTGGGATGCGAACTGGCGGATGCCGAGGCCGATTTCGGCTCGCTGGGCGGACAGGAGGCGGGTGTCTGCCCGGCCGGGATCAATGATATAGTCCTTGCTGTCTTCGGAAAAGCCGATGACAGGTTTCTGTTCCGTGCAAAACAGGAACTCGATGGCGACGTGGTTGGCTGCAATGGCCTGCATCAGGCCGCTGCCGATCGTGTCGGCATCGAGGAATGCCTTCATGCGAAGCGTATTGCGTCGCTCTCGGCTTTCCTGACTGTCGGCAAGGGCAAAGTGGTATCCCATGACATTCAGTGGCATGAAATCGCGCAGGGCCTGTTCGAAGGCGTTCTGTGTCGCGCCATGCCAGTCGATACCGACCAGGGCGAGTCGTTGCCCGCCGCCGAGGCCAAGACGATGCATGTAGCGGAAGAGGCCGCGCCGGTTACGGCGGCATACCTTCAGGATTTCCCACCGCCATGCGAGGAGAAAATCCGTCAGTCTGGTGGCATCGGACAGAGGAAGGCGTTGCTCCCGGTCGAGCCCCAGATCTTTCATCACAGCATCGGATGGTATGGGGATCCCGCTGCGTTCGAGCAGTTCGGCTGTCGAGAGTCCGTTTGATCTGTCCAGAAAGGCCGGCAGATGAATAAAAAATCGTGATTCGTCGATGCCGAGAACGTTGGTTGAGTCCATGTTGGAGAGCATGAACAGGACATGCGAAGCTGGAAGGTGACTGCTAGGCGGTAGTGCCGCGCCGGGGCTGTTCAGGCGTCTGCCCTGCATCAGCGTCTGTAATATATGCCCTGCGTCACCGACGAACAGGATATGGTCGATTCCGTCCTGTCGGGATTGTTCGATAATCCAGTCGAGAAAGCCGACTGCTGCGGGCCCTGCATTTCGGAAAGCCAGTTCGGCCAGACTGCCTGCCCCGATCGTGGTGTCGGAGACAGCGTTGAATGGGGGTACCGTCACATCAAGGAGCGGTAGGGAAGGCAGGTCCGCCGATATGTGTGGGTCCTGATCGTGCATCTTAAAGCGTTCCATTGGTCAGCGGGCCCGGAATGCGGACAGTGGGAGTTACGCGAAGAGTGGGGATGGGCCGGCGATATGATATTTTCATAGTGCAAGCGTAAAATTCGCGTTGTGGGGGTTCAGATTCGGATTGTGGAAGGCGTCATGCATGAGCAGGGATGGGTGGCGTGTGTAGAGTCGCTGCCAGTCCTGCGTGACTCTCGCCCTGCGTTCGGCCGTTACGAAATCACTGCCGCGTGACATCGATTCGTAATGGAGGAACAGGGCGGATGGACACATCACGTTGTAGAACTGTCTTGAAAGCGCGCGAAAACAGAGTTCGATGTCGTTGTAGGCGACGGGAAACGTTTCGTCGAAGCCGCCGACCAGATCGAATTTGCGCCGTTCCATCATCAGGCAGGCGCCGGTTACAGCAGACCAGTCATATTCCAGGAGACCGCGCATGCCATAGCCTGGAACATATTTCGGCTGACGAATGAAGGCATGCTCCGGAGCCTGGGAAAGATTGACGACACCGGTGTGCTGGATGAATTGTTCGCCAGGGTAGAGCAGTTTGGCCCCGACCGCTCCGACGTGGGGTAACTGCGCATAACCGATCATACGTGTCAGGGCATCGGGCGTCAGCAACTCGGTATCGTCATTCAGATGCAGCAGGATGTCGCCCCGCGATGACCGGACGCCAATATTATTCAATTCGGAATAATTGAAGGGAGCATCGTGCCGGATGACCTGTACGGCATCGCGGTTATTGAGTTCATTTAGTATAGATAAGGTATCAGGTTGGTCTGATCCATTATCGAGAATTATGAATTCCACCTGTTTCCATTGGCTTCGCAGATAAAATGAGTCGACGCATCTGAGAAGAATCTGGCCATTATTGCGGCTTGGGATAATGATAGAAACCAGTGGGTCGCCCTGAACGGCGTATGACACGCGATGGAAGCCGGGAGCATGTTCGACGGGTTCGAGAGTGCCGATCTGTCCGCGCCGGCGCAGGGCTGCGGTGCGGACGTTGATGCCGCAGGCGATGATTTCTGACGCATGCGGAGATTGTGTGCTGGCGACTGGCATGTCTTGCCGGCTGTGGTACAATACGTCCGGGACATGAGTGATACGGGATGTATGCTCGGTTATGCGCAGTACGAGGTCCCAGATATGGGAGCCGTCATATTCCGTGCGAAGGTTGCCGATCGAGTCGAGAAGCTGCCGATTTACGCAGCAGGTATTGCCTGTGTACATTAGGCTCATGCAGGTATCGGGGGACCAGTCGGGCTTGAAGGACGGGTGGAGGTGGTTTCCTGCCGCATCCACCCTATCTTCGTCACTGTAAAGGTAGTCGGCGTTTGTACTGGCGATGGCTTGGGCGAGTGCATAGAGGCAGTTATCGGCCAGTTCGTCACCATGACCGAGGAAGAGGACATACTCGCCTGTCGCTTGCGTCAGGCCCGTATTCGTGGCCTCCGATATGCCTATACCGGAGGTCCGCACGATCGTGACCCGCTGGTCCTCGATCTCGTTCAGGAAACGCCGGGTTTCTTCGCTTGTGCTGCCGTTATCGACCAGAATGACTTGCCAATGTGGAAACCACTGCCGCTGGACCGATGCGAGCATCCGGCCGACCAGGTGGGGAGGCGTATTGTATATCGGCACGATGACTGAAAAGCGGATGCCGGCCAAGCGTGCGATGACCTCGGCACTTTCACGGGGAGGGGCCTTGGGTACGTAGACATATCCGGCGGAGGTGGTACGAATACTGTATAGGCCTTGCTCGATCTGGGCATCCACCTTGCCGATGACGTCAGGCTTGTAATTCAGATATCGGCTGATAGCCGAGTCGGCGATGATTTTTTCGACTTCCTCGGTTTCCCGGAAGAAATTCTGCCCGTACAGATCGAGCATGAATGTGTTCTTTGAAAGAAGGGCATAAAATATACTGACAAGCTTTTCGCATATCGTCATATCTGCTTCCAGAATGGGCTGAAGGTCGTAGTGCTTCATTCTGGAGACACAGGCATCGAATGCCTGCTTCTGAGTGGTGACGTAGCGCATTTCGTCTTCCGAGCGCGTTTCGTCAAAGAAGATCGGGCAAGGGGTGCCGTTGACGATTCTGATATCCTTGACCATTCCATGATCGGTGAAATTCACCATCTCAAGAAAATAGCTTTTGTACACCTCGATGCCTTCGTCCAATATCGCATGGAACGTGCATTTGCCGTGAGTCTTGATCCCCATGTGCCCCCGGTCCTTGGGGAGCTTATGTATGAAGAAGGCATCTATTCTGGCGACGTCTATGTTGTCGCAGAGTTTTTCCAGAGACCAGCCGCTTCCGCAGATGTCGACCAGGATCGCGTCATCTGTCAAAAATTCTTTCGTATAGGCTATGTAGTCATCCGCGCAGAAGACTTTCGCGTAGCGACTTGTGTAATAGTAAGAGCATGTGAATTCGCCGGGATACATGGCTTCGAAGAGCCCGATCCAGAGGTGACAGTCCCGACTTGAAAAGACGATCCGCTTCTTGTTCAGTTTTTTTGCGAGTCTGTACAGAGAGATACTGGAAAAGAATAATATTGGAAAGTTGAAGCTGATTTGGTTGATCTGAGCTTTTCGTTCATTGGCATCTGTCGACCAGGTTGCGAGGCGCGTTTCCCGGCAGAGTTCACCGAAGGCGGTGAAGGCAATGTCGAAAAAGATCTTTTCCGGGGGACTGATCTGGTGACTGTTCGTGATTTCGGATGGAATGCCAGCTTCCGCTGCCCGGAACACATCGGCATGCGCGTTGTCACCGATATGCTTTTTGACCGAAAAATTCGAAAGAATGTCTTTCCAAATATAGCCGTGATGTTTTCCGTAATTTGTGACGATCAGGCCGACTTCTTTCTTCAAGCCGGCACGGCTGAGCAGAGAATGAATATATTTTTCCGGAAGATACATGTCTGATATCAATATATCTCCGTTGGAGACCTTTGATATGTTTTCCGCGATCGGAATGATATTTTCCAGCTCAGTCTCGATTTCGGTCCTTTTTATGAATTCAATATACTCGTCGCTTACTGAAAGAATTTTCTGTAATCGTTTATATATATTATCTATATTGTGCTTCTGATTCGTGAGTGTTTGCTCTGCTGCCTGCCTTGCGATGGCAAAGTTTTTTATATTGAGTTTTTTCTCCATAAGAGAGAAAATTTTGACAGGATGGACACAGCGTCTTGCGATTAATGTATCGAATACGTCAAATGTATTTACGCCGCTCGCGCTCGTCATAATTTTCCTCTAAAATATATCCTGCTATATAGGTTTTAACCGTATTGAAAGGGGATGTCACCTTTGAAGTGACGCGAAGGTGGCGCGCCTTTATTCTGATGGACTCTGTGAACTGGAGATCGCCGCTTGACCCCAGTTGAACAGTGGGTCGAGAAATATAATTTTAGATCAATTGGATACGGGCCAGCGCGTCGAGGTCTGCACTACATTTTTCGGAAGCTGTTGTTGAGTTCAGGGCGCCTGTTCGACGAAATTCGCGGGTAGCGCGATACCGGTAGCTCTGCATATGCTGCCGACCTGCCCGGAGACGTGATGCGGGAGGTGACGCTGCGTCCGTCTTTCTCGATGTTGGCTTGTTGGAGCTGGTCACGATAGCGCAGGACCGCCGTCAACGTCGACACCCTGCGTTGCTGCACAAGATGGTGACACTGCCGAAGAGGGCTTCTTCGGCCAGAGTGCCGACGTCGATTTCGAACGTCTTCCCCTTGCCGGTCCGGCGCAGGCATCGCCGGAAAGCGGAATTACCCAGCAACGCCTTGTCGTCCTTGGCCAACTGGGCCTGTAGACCGGCGATGATGGCCTGACGGTCGGCTTTCTCCTTTTGCGCCCCAGCCTCGTTGCGGCTGATGATGTGCCGTAGTCCCGCGACCGTCACCTCGCGGACCCAGAACTGGCTCTAGTCTTGCAGGCGTTCCAGGATAAGCGGGGTCATGGGGGCATCGCTTGTCAGCACCACATCGCTAATGGCGCGTGTCGTGCGCTTTCGCGTGCCGAGGATATATTCCAGCCCCTTGTCCTCCAGCGCGCGGACGTTGGCCGTGCTAATCATGCCGCGATTGGCGACCACGCAGGTACGGGTGATGCCGAAGCGTTCGCGCCGCCGTGTGACCACGGCCATCAGCGCCCGGCTTTCGGCGGTGTTGCCGGGCACCATCTCGGTGAAGATCGAATGCCCTCCCTGCGTTCAAGGTCTTTACCACCAGCGCGGTAGAAGGACAGGGAGGTGGTACTCATGAATGCCAGGCTGAAATCGGTGAATAGATCCCGACGGCGTTCGAGCAGCGCCTCCTCGATCGAGGCCCTGAGACAGCGGGGCGCTAAGGCGCCCTCGGCTTTCTTCGCCACTTTCTCGCCGAGTTAAGTTATAGCACCATAGAAATGATGCAAGGTCAGTCCTTGGGCACCCTCAATGCGATAATCTGCCATCCAGATGGCCCAATCCCGGTCGGACCTGGAGACGAATAGGCGATGCAACGTCGCCCCGAAGACCGCGCGCTTGACATCGAAGCCGAAATCTCGACTGACCAAGAGGTCACGGAGGACCTTGGCGATCTCCATGCGCTCCCAAAGTCACCCGAACAGCAACGCACCACCGATCCGCCGGACGGAGATTTTTCCGGTATCAATATCGGACAGGATCAGGCAACGTTCATTATGACGCGCAAGTGACGAAGCCAGACGCTCCAGTTCTCCGCTCGCGGCTAGCACGTCTTTGCGACATAAAATCAGCCCCGAAATTTCAAACGAGAAATTCCAATAGATTAAATCCCACCGTTCGTTTTACATTCTCACCCGACTGTTGAAATTGGGCCATCGAACTGCCGCCGGTCGGAAATCAGTCGGGGAGATGTTGCATAACTGTGATCGCGGTCATGAGGATGGCCAGGATTGTCCGAATTATCCTGCGGCGCCTCTGATATGTCAGCCGACCGGAGGCGCCGCAGGCGGAGGATCAGATCGCCTCTTCTTCTTCTTCTTCTTCTTCTTCTTCTTCTTCCTCGCCGTCGTCGCCGTAGACCGGTTCGACGGTGATGGTGTCGTTGTTGTCGGCGCGGAGGGTTTCGGCGTCGCGCTCGGCTTCTTCTTCGGTCTCGTAGAGTTTGCCGTCGTCCGGGTCGTCGTTCCAGCCCGCTTCAGGGTCCCAGAACTGCACCTCGTCGTCGCCGATTTCGCGTATCACGAGATAGCCGACGATCACGTCGTTTTCGTCTTCCATGATGTCCCCCTTCTTCCTGCTGGACGGCCGACGTATGGACGATGCGGCTAAAAAAGGAAGGGAAAAAATCGCCCGGATGCGCGTTGTGGGCCGGTTCCTGCGTTTATGACAGTTTGGATATGCTAGGCAGGTCGGGGGAAAGGCCCTAAGAGACAGGTGATGGGTATGATGCGCGAGAGCAGGACGGGGTGGCGGCCCGCATGGCCGCTGGTTCTGCTTGCGCTGGTCGCGCGGCTGACGCTCGGTGGGCTGGCGAGCCCGCAGGCGGTGTTCGACGATCCGCTGGCGCAACTAGCCAGTCTGTCGGTGTTCTGTGACAGTGGTCATCCAGAGGCACCGGGGCCTGATGGGTCGCATCACGGCGGTAGTGGGCAGGCGGACGGCTTCGTGCTGTTGGCTGAGGCGCTCGACACGCCGGCCTTGACTGTGGGCAGTGTCGCTTTCGTGGCGTGCATTGTTATTGCCATAGGGATGGGTTGGGTGTTCCCGCCTGTTCGTGGGCCGCCCTTTCGGCATCGTTTCAGCCTTTATCCCCAAGGACCGCCCGCCCTGGCCTGAGAGCCTGCTCGGGCATGCACGCTGGCAGCGATCCGACGCGCATTTTCTGGTTTTGGTGCCTGCGGTCATATGACCGCTGGCTTCGAGGTACGGAAAGGCATGTCGGGGGCGAGCTTGATGGGGCGCTTTCGTTTGCCGGCCCGTATTTCGAATCAGGTTCTGGATGCGTTCTCGTGACCATCGTGCGCTGTGCGGTGGGTTTTCGTATCGGTCTTTCAGGTCTGAATCCATGTCCATCAGAATTGTCCACGCAAGTGGACCGGGGTTGGTTGCCAGCGCGTTGGCGCTGGTCTGCGTGCATGCCGCCTGTGCTCAATCGGTCGAGGAGAGGCGCCCGGCTGTCGTCCCACATAATCGGGGGCATCTCGCGCGTGCTGTGCCGGTTGCGCCCGTTGCTTTTGTTGCTCCGGCGGGAGAGCGGATGACCGTGCGCGGTTCGGGGCGGGGGGCAGCGACGCTTCGGCCCGCGGGGCAGACGACCTACAGTGCCGAGCGGGGCAGCTTTGCCAATCAGGTGGGGCAGAGTGTTGCGGATATGGTCGTGACCATTCCCGGTGTCAGTTTCGTTGCGGGGAACGGGCCGCGTGATGTCGTGGTGTCGGTGCGGGGGTCGGGGGATCGGCAGTCTTACGGGTTGAAGAACCTTCAGGTGTTGGAAGATGGCTTTCCGGTTACCCAGCCTGACGGCACGGCGCGGTCGGATCTGATTGATCCGCATGCCTATGAGGGCGTGGATGTCTTTCAGGGCCCGGCTTCCACCGTGTACGGGAATTACGCGATCAATGGGGCGATCAATTTCCGCACCCGCACCGGCGCCGATATCCATGGGCTGGAACTGGGGTCGGATTTCGGCAGTTTCGGCATGTTCAATCAATACGTCACGCTGGGTTTCGGCGGGCGGTCGTATGATCTGACGGTCTTTGGCAGCGACGTGCGGGGGAACGGCTTCATTGCCAACAGTCGCTATGCGACCTCGACCGAAAATATGCGGTTGCGCGTCAACCTCACGGAACGCGATCGGTTGATCCTGAAATTCGTCAATAACGTCACGGATGCGTTTCTACCTCTGCGGCTGTCTCTGGCGCAGTTTCGGCTGAATCCCTATCAGCAGGGCTGTGCCATTGCCGCGGATGCGGCGGCGGGGTGTGCGACGGTGAATCTGCTGGTCAATGGCCGATATGGCGCGACCGTTGCCCGGACCCCGCAGCAGGCTGGGCTGGGCCGGTTTGACCGTCGGACCATCGTTGGTCTGCGCTGGGAGCATGATTTCGACAGCCGGACGACCTGGCGCAACCAGTTTACTTATGATCAGCGCCATATCGACCAGCCGACTTCTGTTGCCAGCTATGTGGGGCCTTATAATTCCTACAATGCCAGCAGCGATGTGACGAACCATGCACGGCTGGGGGCGACCAGTCTGACGACGTTCGGCGGTATCAGTTTCGATTATCTGGATTTCGGATCGCAGGTTTATAACGTCACGCCGGCAGGTGGGGCGACGCGCGGCGGGTTGAACGGGACATCGTACGGGCATCAGTGGAATCTTGGCGCCCGGTTCCAGGAGGATTGGCAGTTCGCGCCGCAATGGCATGCGGTGGTCGGATTGGGAGGTACCTACTCCGATCTCGGCGCGATCCAGAACCTGTATAGCTACAGTGCCGCCGGGCAGCGTGTGACCGGGATTACGGCCAATCGCTTCTTCTTCAATCTCGCGCCGGAAGCGGCGCTGATCTATGCGCCGGATCGCGACTGGACGCTGCATGCGCGCGTCGGCACGGCCTATGCCACGCCGACGACATCGAACCTGTTCGTGACCCCGCAGGGAAATTACGGTAACAATACGCATCTGAGGAGCGAGACCAGCGTGGGGGTTGACCTGGGGGCGGACTGGCATCCGTTTGCCGGCCTCGATCTTCAGGCGACAGGGTTCTACGAATTCTATCGCAATGAGTTGGTCAGCCAGTCGGCCGGGGTTAATACAGTCAGTTCCTTCACGTTCAATGCTCCGGCCTCGCAACATCGGGGTGTCGAACTGGGAGCGGAATGGACGCCGCTGCGCCACGCCCTTCCGGGCGGACGGATCAGGCTGAGCTATACCTACGATAACCAGATCTATACCGATTACACCGAGGTGATGTCCGGCAGCGGGTTGTCGCGCGCTTTCGATCGGGGCGGCAGGCGGATTCCTGGCGTGATTCCGAATTTTCTGAACGCCCGCTTTCTCTACGACCAGCCGGACGGTCCGCTGGAGGGACTGGGTGGGTATGTCGAGGTGACCTGGCGGAGCGATTATTGGCTGGATAATGCCAATCGATTGCGGGCGCCTGGTTATGCCCTGGTCAATCTGGAACTGCATTACGATCCACCGAAACGCCTTGGCTGGGTGCATCGGCTGCATGGTTATGTCGAAGTGCAGAATCTAGCCAACAAGACTTACGTGGCCGGTGCGACGAACATTGCAGACGTGTTGCTGGCCGATGGAACGCAGGCAGGGGCGGCGATGCTCGCGACGCGGACCGGGTCGATTTATGCCGGGTCGCCGCGCGCCGTGTTTGGCGGCGTGCGGGTACATTTTTGAAGGAGGGCAGGGTGATGCGTGAGGGACGATTCGTCTTCTGGCCCCAATATCGGACGGTCTGGCGCTGGCATATGCTGGCGGGGTTGTTCTGCCTGCCCTTCGTTGCCTTTCTGGCGCTGACAGGCACGATTTATCTGTTCAAGCCCCAGATCGATGATCTGATCGACTGGCGCTATGACCATCGCGTGGCACCGGGAATGGTGGCTCCCGCGTCGTCGGAGGTGCGCGCGGCGCTGGGAGCTGTGCCGGGAAGCCGGTTCATGGCCTATGAACTGCCTCGTCCGGCACACGGGGCGGCCCGGGTGATCGTCCTGCGGGGGGACGAGGCGATCCGGGTTTATGTCGATCCGTCGTCGCTGGCGATTCTTGGGCAGGTGCCGGAAGAGGCGCGGTTCGAACGGGTGGTATTGAAGCTGCATGGGCAGTTGCTGTTGGGCAATGTCGGGTCGGTCATCATGGAGATGGTGGCGTCCTGGACGATCGTGTTGATCGTTACCGGCCTTTATCTGTGGTGGCCCCGTGGGCGCAGGGGGCTGGCGGGGATTGTCTATCCACGGCTTGGGCTTGCCGGACGGGCGCGGTGGCGGGATCTGCATGCGGTGACCGGATTGTGGCTGTCGCTGGTGCTGGCGCTGTTTCTGGTTTCGGGCCTGCCTTGGTCGTTCGTGTGGGGGCAGGCGCTGCAATCGGTCGAGCAGCGGGTCGGGCGCCTGATGACGGTGCCGGATTGGGAAATCGGTGCTGTTCCCGTTCGTGATACGATCGCAGGGCATCCGGTTGCGGCTCCTGCCGGCATGGGGTCCATGGCCGACATGCCGGGTATGGATATGGGGGGCGGACAGGCGGTGGAACCGGACGGTCTTGCCGGACTCGATGCCGTAGTCGGGACGGGTGTACGGCTGGGGCTGCCGGCACCGGTTCTTGTGACGCCGCCGGCATCGGCGGGAGCGCCATGGGAGGTCCGGTCGGATACGCAGGATCGGCCGCTACGGGCCAGTGTTCAGATTGGAGCGGATGGAAGCGTGCTGGCACGCCAGGATTTTGCCGGCAAGGGGCTGGTCGATCGTGCGGTCGGTTATGGCGTGGCGGCGCATGAGGGGCAGTTGTTCGGCTGGCCCAACCAGTTGCTCAACCTGCTGGTGGCCAGCGGGCTGGCGACCATGAGTATTGCCGCGACCATTTTATGGCTGCGTCGCCGGCCACCTGGCGGTTGGGGTGTGCCGGCGGCTTTGCCGGATCGGCAGGTGGGGGCGGGGGCTGGTCTGGTGATGCTTCTGCTGGGGGTGTTGCTGCCGGAACTGGGCGTGTCGCTGCTGCTGCTGGCGATCGCGGCCTGGGTGGCTGGACGTCGTGTTCCGCCTGACGGATCGGGGCGTATTTGAAGGGGCGAATGGTCCGGCGGGATTTCAGGCGTTGGGCAGGAGGGTGCGCAAGCGGTCGGCGATGCTTTGGGGACTGGAATCGACGGGGAGCATTGCCGCGAGATGGTTGTTGCCGTCCATCAGATAGAGGACGGAACTGTGATCTATCAGATAGGCGCTGTCGGGATGGCTGGAGGCGGACGTGTGGCGGCGGGCCAGGACGTGGAAGGAAGCGAGCACCGGCTGGATCTGGGCGGGGCTGCCTGTCAGCCCGACGATGCGGGGTGAGAAACGGGCGACATAGTCGTGGACGATCGACGGGGTATCGCGCGCGGGATCGACGGTGACGAAGACCGGCACGACGGAGGCGGCGCGGGGGCCGAGCTGATCCAGCGCTGTGGTGACGGTTGCCAGCGTCAGCGGGCAGATATCGATGCAATGCGTGTAGCCGAAATAGATCAGCGTGTAGCGGCCATGGAAAGCGGCCTGGGTGATGGGATGACCCTGCTGGTCGGTCAGCGCATATGGGCCACCGATGGCGGGGTGAGGGCGGACCAGTACCAGCGTGCGCAATCCGGCGGCGGCCAGAAGAAGGCCGAACGCGGCCACCGTGAACAGCGCCGGGCGTGTCCAGAGGCGGCCCCGTGTGGACGGGGAGGAGCGGAAGCGGGGCGGGGTCTTTTTCGGCATGCCTCTTGTCGTGCTGGGCGATGAAGCGTTGCACATTACCTGTTTTTGCAGTGGATCGCGACTCCTGCGGCGCATCCCGGCGCGGGGGTGACCCTTTGTGACAATTCAGTGCCTTAACGAAAAGTCATGCTTTGCTAGGTTTCAGCATGTTTCCGTTGGCAAATCAGAGAGTCCCGCCCATGCGCGCATCCGTCCTGAAAATGGTCTTCGTGATGGGGATTGCGCTGCCGATATTGTCCGCCTGCGCCGATCGGGGCCGCCCGCTGGATGACGATGGCGATTCCTACGCGGAAAATGACGGAGGCAGGTCGGGAGGACGCGGTCCGGGCGGCATGGGCGGCGGGCAGGGATTATGGGCGGAAGCCCTGCGGACTGCGACGCAGGTCGGCATGGGCTTTCTGCACCATTGACTATCAACTGGTAATGCCCTCCTGAATTTTCAGGTCCTTTCGAGACAGTTTTCCGATCAGGGTCTTGGGCAGGGAGTCGCGGAAGACGATTTCGCGCGGGCGCTCTATCTTGGAGATATATTGTTCCAGATGGGCCGCCAGTTCGGCCGCCGTGACTGTGGAATCGGGACGGCGGGTGACGAAAGCCTTGGGCGACTGGCCGCGATAGGGATCGGGGACGCCGATGACCAGGGCTTCGAGCACGGCGGGGTGGCGGTGCAGGGCTTCCTCGATGATATGCGGATAGACGTTGTAGCCGCCGCAGATGATGATGTCCTTGAGGCGGTCGACCAGGAAGAGATAGCCGTCCTCGTCGAGATAGCCGACATCGCCGGTGCGGAAATAGCCGTCGGGCGTGAAGGCGGACGCATTCTCCTCGCTCTTCCAGTAGCCGGACATCACCTGCGGCCCCTTGACGCAGACTTCCCCCTTTTCCATGGCCGGCAGGCGGCGACTGATGTCGTCGAGGCTGCGGATCTGCAGGTCGGTATGCAGGACCACCTTGCCGCAGGAACCGTCACGCACGTCATTGAGAGGATTGAGGGTGAGGACCGGTGAGGTCTCGCTCAGCCCGTAGCCTTCGATGACCGGGCACCTGGCCGTTTCCTCGAAACGCTTGCGCAGGGCGACCGGCAAGGGGGCGCCGCCGGAAATGATGGCACGCATATGGGTGAACAGGTCGGGCGACAGGTCGGGGTCGCGGAGCAGGGCGGTCTGGATGGTCGGGACGGTGGGCATGAGCGTGATCCGGACCCGCCGCATGGTCGCGAGGGTGGATTGCGTGTCGAAGCGCGGCAGCAGCACGATCTCGCCACCGCGTTCAATGGTGAGCAGCATGACGGCCATCAGCGCGAAGACATGGAACAGGGGGAGGATGCCCAGCGTGGTCGGGGGCTCGCTCAGGGCGTCCCGCGCCATGTCCTTGATCTGTTCGATATTGGCCAGAAGATTGCCGTGAGTCAGTTTTGCCGCTTTGGGAATGCCTGTGGTGCCACCAGTGAATTGCAGGACGGCGACATCGTGCATCGGGTCGATCGTGACATGCTTGACCACGGTCTTGCTGTGGGCGAGCGCGTCGTAGGCGACGATGCGTTTGTCGGCCGGAAAATGGTAGATGTCCTTTGCTTTGAGGACTTTGAACAGGGTCCCCTTGACCGGCGGCAGGGCGTGCGAGAACGGGCAGACGACGATGCGCCGAACCGACGTGTTCTCGGCTGCCCGATAGGCGGGTTCGGCGATGGCAGCGAGGTCCGAGATCACCACAACCGACACGTCTGCGGTCTTGAGGATCTGGTGGACCTCGTGCTGGACGTAGAGCGGGTTGAGATTGACGACGATGCCGCCGATGCGTTGCACCGCGAAGAAGAGGATGACGGCGTAAGGCGTGTTGGGCAGCGAGAGGGCGACGCGATCGCCCCTGGAGACGCCGATATCCTTCAGGCCGCCGGCAACATGCTCCACCGCCTGGAAGACTTCGCGATAGGCGAGCTTGCGCCCCATGAAGTCGATGGCGAGGGCATTGGGATGGCGGAATGTCGAGACGCGCAGAAGTTCGAACAGATCCTGAATCGAATCACCTGACGCGGTATGACGCAGTATGGTGCTCTCATTCATGACATTCATGGGAAAACCCTTCAATCGGGCGGGATGGGAGACCCTGGCGGAGGGTCGATCCCGTGAGGTCCCGCTGTCGTTCAGAAACGTGTCCTCACGCCGAAGGCGACGATGTTGCCGTAATCGTTGTAGGAGCCGATCAGGCGCCCGGATGTTGCCGAGGCTGCATCGTTAATTTTCGGATTGGTGCCGAAGATGTGGGCGTAGGACAGGGTAAGGGTCAGCCGTTTGATCGGCGTGTAGTCCACGCCCCCGGCCAGGTCGAAACGGTTGGTATCCGGCGTGATCGTGTTGCGGTTTCTGATGGTCGTCGGGCTCTGGTCGTAGCTGAAGCCGCCGCGCAGCAGAACGGCTTTAGAAACCTGGTATGTCGCGCCGATACCGCCGAACCAGCTGTTGCGCCAGTTGACCGGAATCGAGGTGCTGGCACCGCCGGGGTGGTCGGAGATGTTGTTCAGCGAATGCAGGAGCGACCAGTGGGTCCATTCGCCCTGCAGCATGATGGTCCAGCGCGGCGACAGAACGCGGGTGATGCCGAAAGAGACGCTGTCGGGCAGGGTCACCTGCATGGCCCCGTGGCCGCTCTGGGCGATCAGCGAGCCGTTGACCAGCCGATTGGCGGCCAGCAGCGGGGGCGGCGAGAATTTGGTACGGGTGGAAAGATCGTAGGAAATGCGCGACTGGTAGTTGATGCCGATCTGGGTGGCATCGTCGGGCTTGTAGAGGATGCCGGCATCATAGCCGAAGCCGAAGGCGTTTCCGGCCATGTCGGCCGTTGTCGGCCCGAAGGCGTTGAGCGCTCCCAGATTGACATCGCGCGTGAAGCGACCGGTGAGAAAGCCCATGCGTGGGCCGACCCCGATCGAGAACCGCTTGTTGAAGCGGTAGGACGCCATGATCCCGAGTTCATAGTCGGTGATCGAACTGACCAGGCTCTGATAGCGCCCGACCCAATTGGAGGGATAATTCGCGCGCTGGCCGTAGGGCGTATAGAACCCGTAGCCGATCGCCCAGTGCGGGTCGATTTTCAGGACGCCGTATCCGGCGGCGGTGGCGGCATCGGTGATGCCGCGATTGCCTTGCACGCCGGGGGTGGTGATGCCGGGGCCCATATAGTTCTGGCCCGAGAACCGGGCGACGGGGCCGGCATAGAAGGCATTGCCCTGCAATTCGCTATAGTCGAGGAAGGACATTCCCGCCGGGTTCATCAGCACGGTGGACGCATCCCCCGCACGACTGACGGAGCCGACATAGGCGTTGCCCAGCGAAATCGCATCGGTCTCGCGCAGGGCGAAACCCGAAGCTGCGGCCTGGTGGCCGGGGATGAACAATGTCTGGGTGAGGAGGGCGCTGCATGCCATCAGCGTGATTTTATTTTTCATTATTGGACTGACCATCTCAGCATTTAAACCAAACATTTGGTAGGTTAAGCCGGCAAGCGCTGTCTCCATGTCTCTGATCCGGGCAAACTATGGGCCCCGCTTGGCAGGCTTGCAAGAAAATCAGGGCAGGAATCGCAAGAAGCAGGCTTCACACTCTCTCGACCGGAAAGCCGCGAACGGGCGCCCAGAACGTCAAAAAAAGATTGAAGTTCCAATGGGTGCCTGGACGGAAGCTTTTTTGCGAGGAAAATCAGCCCCGGCGGCATGGGCGGGGCTGGGTGGCCCAGTAAGCGGGCCAGTAAGCGGCCGATGCTCGGTGCCGTGCCGGATGCGTGCGCCCGGTTTGCGGTATGGACGAAGGGAGAGGTGCTTTTTTGTAGAACAATCGTTAGGTGGCGGGGCGACCCTGCCGTGTGTGGTCGCCCCGCAGCAGCAGGGATTATCCGAGGGCTTCCGTCAGGGCGGGTACGATCTGGAACAGGTCGCCGACCAGGCCGTAATCCGCCACCTGGAAGATGGGGGCTTCTTCATCCTTGTTGATGGCGACGATCACCTTGCTGTCTTTCATGCCGGCCAGATGCTGGATGGCACCGGAAATGCCGCAGGCGATATAGAGGTCGGGAGCGACGATCTTGCCGGTCTGGCCGACCTGATAATCGTTGGGGACGAAGCCGGAATCGACGGCCACGCGAGAGGCGCCGATGGCGGCACCCAACTTGTCGGCCAGTGGTTCCAGAATCTTGAAGCCTTCCGCGCTTTGCAGGCCACGGCCGCCGGAGACGATGATCCGGGCGGCTTCGAGCTGGGGTCGCTCGGTGCTGGAATGCTCTGCCGAGACGAAATGCGATTTCGACCGGCAGGCGGGCGGCGTGACGGTTTCGATCGGGGCGGTGCCGCCCTCGGCCGGTACGGGGTCGAAACTGGCGGTGCGGATGGTAAGGAGCTTCTTCGCATCCGACGAGCGGAGGGTAACCAGCGCGTTGCCGGCGAAGATCGGCCGCACGAAGGTTTCGGCGTCCCTGATCTCCATGACATCGGGGATGACCTGCACGTCGAGCAGGGCGGCGGCGCGGGGCAGGGCGTTTTTGCCGATGGCGGTCGCGGCGGCCACGATGTGGTCGTACTCCGGAGCAAGGGCGACGAGCAGAGCCGCGAGCGGTTCCGCAAGCGCGTGGGCGAAATCCTCGCCCGATACGGTGCGGACTTTGCGGATGCCGGGGATCTTCGCGGCACTGGCCGCTGCGGCTTCGATGGTCTCCGGGCCGCCGGTGACCAGCACGTCGACGTCGCCGAGTCTGGCGGCCGCCGCGATGGCCGAGCGGGAAGTCTGGGGAATGGCGCCGTCTTCGGCATCCAGCAGGACGAGTGCGGTCATGATCAGATCACCTTGGCTTCGTTGCGCAGTTTTTCGACCAGTTCGGCGACGCTGCCGACCTTGATGCCGGCCTTGCGGGTCGGGGGTTCGGCGATCGAGAGCGTGGTGAGCCGGCGGGTGAGGTCGATGCCGAGATCGGCGGCCGACAGGGTTTCGAGCGGCTTCTTCTTGGCTTTCATGATGTTGGGCAGGGAGGCGTAGCGCGGTTCGTTCAGGCGCAGATCGGCGGTGACGATGGCGGGGAGCGTGAGCGAGAGGGTTTCCGACCCGCCATCGACTTCGCGCGAAACGGTCAGGCCATCTCCGGTTTTCTCCACGCGGCTGGCAAAAGTGGCCTGCGGCCAGTCCAGCAGGCCGGCAAGCATCTGACCGGTGGCGTTCATGTCGTCGTCGATGGCCTGCTTGCCGAGGATGACCAGATCGGGATTTTCGCGCTCGACGAGGATCTTCAGGATCTTGGCGACGGCCAGCGGTTCGGGGCTTTCCTCCGACTGCACCAGGATCGCGCGGTCGGCGCCCATGGCCAGGGCGGTGCGCAACGTGTCGGCAGCCTGCGGGACGCCGATCGAGACGACCACGATGTCGCTGGCGATGCCTTTTTCACGCAGGCGCAGGGCTTCCTCGACGGCGATTTCATCGAAAGGGTTCATCGACATCTTGACGCCGGCGGTCTCCACGCCGCCGCCATCGCGCCTGACGCGCACCTTCACGTTGTAATCAATGACACGTTTGATGGGGACAAGGATTTTCATGGGACCTCGGGGGTGAAAATGCGGAACGCCTCGCGTTCGGTCTGGGTATGGATGTTCTCGTGCGCGACCGGGCGTTGGCACCCCGGGCGCGGGAGCTGCCTCAGCCCGGTCGCCATCGCCGGGTCGGCCGGGGCGCGGATGCGCGCGGCGGCGGACTCCATGGCATCCTGTGGCTCATGCATGCGTCTCCTGCGCTCCGGCACCGGCCGCCTGGAGCGGCCTCTGACGGAGCGGCACCGTTCAGCAGGGGCAGTATATCGTCGTGCCGTTTTATCGAACAGTCGATAGGTAGAAATATGATGGCGGCACAGGATGATGGGAGTGACTTCCTGGAACGGGAGATCTCGTAGAATGATGATAAGAAAAGGAATTGTTCGTGTTCCGTCTTTTCGTCACATATTTGAGATCGCATTCGGGCTTGCGCGCGGTGGCTGGGTGCAAGGGCAACCCGGCGTTTGGTGGCGGGGGTTTTCCCGTCGATTTTCGGTGGAGGAGAGAAATTTCTAACGATCGTTCGTATTAATTTTCAGGGGCATGATGGGGTGTTGGTCTGTAAAAATATGAGATTAATATATTGATATAAGGTGATTTTTATTCTGGCCGGCGCTGCCGGGGTGGTGGCGGGAGCCATCAATGAATCGTGTCATCACGACAAAGCGTCTTTTCTGAAGCGGCCTCGTTCCGTTATCAAGGCGAGGCACAATGCGCGCCTTCGTTTCGAACAAACGTTAGACATAATAAGCGAAGGCATTGCCAGGAGCGCTATTCATGAATTCCGTTGTCATCGCAGGGTATGCGCGATCGCCGTTTCAGCTCGCGCGCAAGGGGCAGTTCGTCAGGACACGCCCTGACGACATCGCCGCCCAGGTCGTGCGTGGGCTGGTGGAGCGCACGGGAGTTGCGCCGGAGGATATCGAGGATCTGATTCTGGGCTGTGCGTTCCCGGAAGGAGAGCAGGGCTTCAATCTGGGCCGGATCGTGGCGTTGCTGAGCGACCTGCCGCTTTCGGTGGGTGGCGTGACGGTCAACCGGTTCTGCGGGTCGTCGATGCAGTCGATCCACATGGCGGCCGGGGCGATCCGCATGGGGGCCGGAGAAGCCTTTATCTGCGCGGGTGTGGAGAGCATGACGCGCATCCCGATGGGCGGGTTCAACCCGCTGCCCAATCCGGCGCTCTACAAGAAAAAGCCGGGCGCCTACATGGACATGGGCATCACCGCCGAAAATGTCGCACGGAAATACGAAATCAGCCGTGACCAGCAGGAACAGTTCGCACTGCGCAGCCAGGCGCGTGCCCGCGACGCCATTGCGGCGGGCCGGCTGGAGGCGGAGATCGTGCCGATCCAGACCCGTGACGGCGTGGTCTCGGCCGATGGCTGCCCGCGTCCGGACACCACGGCAGAGGGGCTGGCCGGCCTGAAGCCCGCTTTCGATGCGGCCGAGGGCACGGTGACGGCGGGGACGTCTTCGCCGCTGACCGACGGCGCGGCATCGGTGCTGGTCTGTTCCGAAGCGTATGCCGACCGCAAGGGTTTGCCGAAGCTGGCGCGCATCCGCTCGATCGCCATTTCGGGCTGCGAGCCCGAGGTGATGGGGCTGGGGCCGATCCTGTCCTCGCGCAAGGCGATGGAGCGCGCGGGAATCACGATCGAGGATGTGGGCGTCGTCGAACTGAACGAGGCCTTTGCTTCGCAGTCGATCGCCTGTGCCCGCGAACTCGGCGTGCGGGATGCGACGTTGAACATTGATGGCGGCGCGATCGCACTGGGCCATCCGCTGGGTGCGACAGGGGCACGCATCGTCGGCAAGGCGGCGCAGCTTCTGGAGCGTGAGGGCGCGCGCTACGCGCTGGCCACGCAGTGCATCGGCGGTGGACAGGGCATCGCCACGGTCTTGGAGCGCATCTGATGACCCAGGATGTGACATCTGGCGGGGGCGGCGGCGTGCGGCCGGTCTTCTCCCGCGTCTGTGTGATCGGCTCCGGCGTGATGGGGGCGGGAATCGCCGCCCAGATCGCCAATGCCGGGGTGCCGGTGCTGCTGCTCGACCGCAAGGTGGATGGGACGGACCCGAATGCACTGGCCAACGGCGCGATCGCCAAGGCGTTGAAGACCGATCCGGCTCCCTTCATGGACCCGGCGGCGGCGAAGCTGATCGCGACCGGCAATATCGACGACGACCTGCCCCGGGTGGCCGATTGCGACTGGGTGGTCGAGGTGATCATCGAGCGGCTGGACCTCAAACAGGCGCTGTATCGCCGCCTGGACGCGGTGCGGCGGCCAGGGACGCCGGTTTCGTCCAACACCTCGACCATTCCGCTGGCGCGGCTGGTGGACGGGATGCCGGAAAGCTTCCAGCGCGATTTCCTGATTACCCATTTCTTCAATCCGCCCCGCTACATGCGGCTGCTGGAAGTCGTGGCCGGCCCGACGACCGATCCGGCGCATGTCGCCGCGGTTTCGGATTTCTGCGATCGGTGGCTGGGCAAGACCGTGGTGCGGGCCAAGGATACCGCCGGCTTCATCGCCAACCGCATCGGCACGTTCTGGATGCAGGCGGCGGCGCGGGTGGCGGTGGATCACGGGCTGACGGTGGAGCAGGTCGATACCATCATCGGCTGGCCGTTCGGCATCCCCAAGACCGGCGTGTTCGGGCTGCTCGATCTGGTGGGCATCGACCTGATGCCGCATATCTCGGCCAGCATGAAATCGCTGCTGGCGGCCGGGGACCGGTATCACGCCTTTGCCGAGGACCTGCCCCTGATCGCGAAGATGATCGAGGGAGGCTACACCGGCCGCAAGGGCAAGGGCGGCTTCTACCGCATCAACAGGGCGGGTGGCGGGAAGGTCAAGGAATCCATCGACCTCGTGACCGGGGAGTATGCGCTCTCCGAGCGGTTCTCGCTGCCGTCGGGGGCGGGGGATGCCGCCGGGCTGCTGGCCTCGGGCGACCGGTTCGGGGCCTATGCGCGCACGGTGATGGGTGAGACGCTGGCTTATGCGGCTTCGCTGGTGCCCGAGATTTCGGACGATATCGTGGGCATCGACCGGGCGATGGAGCTTGGCTTCAACTGGAAGAAAGGCCCCTTTGCGCTGATTGACCAGATCGGGGCGGCGAAGCTGGCGGCGGTGCTGCGCCAGGAAGGGATCGCGGTGCCGGCGCTGATCGAGGCGGTCGGAGACGGGCGGTTCTATCAGGATCGGGACGGCGCGACCCAGGCTTTCGGCGTGGATGGCGCCTGGCATCCGGTGACACGGCCCGAAGGGGTGATCCTGCTGGGCGATTTCCGCAAGCGTGGCAAGCCGGTGCTGTCGAGCAGGTCGGGCGCGCTGTGGGATATCGGCGACGGGGTGGCGTGCTTCGAGATCACGACCAAGATGAACACGTTCGATGAGAGCGTGATGACGATCCTCGAAAAATCCATCGCTCATGTCGGGGAACATTTCAAGGCGCTGGTGCTGTATTCCGATGCGGCCCATTTCTCCGCCGGTGCCAATCTGGGCCTGGCGGCCTTTGCGGCCAACATGGCGGCCTGGGGGGAGATCGGCAAGCTCGTCTCCCGCGGGCAGAGCGTCTACAAGGCGCTGAAATATGCCCCATTCCCGGTCGTGGCGGCGCCGGCCGGTATGGCGTTGGGTGGCGGGTGCGAGATCGTGCTGCATGCCGATGCCATTCAGGCCCATGCCGAGAGCTATATCGGGCTGGTGGAATGCGGTGTGGGGCTGATCCCCGGCTGGGGGGGCTGTGGCGAAATGCTGGACCGCCTGCGGGCCGATCCGCGCACGGCGAAAGGACCGATGCCGCCGACGCGCGAAGTGTTCGAGATGATCGCCACCGCGCGGGTTTCGAAATCGGCGGCCGAGGCACGGCGGATGCATATCCTGCGCGATCGCGACGGCATCACCATGAATCGCGACCGGCTACTGGCGGATGCCAAGACGCTGGCGCTGTCGCTGGTCGATGGGTACCAGCCGCCGCCGAAGCCGGAATTCCGACTGGCGGGGGCAGGCGGAAAGCTGGCGCTTGACATGGCCGTCGAGGGCATGGTGCGGCAGGGCATCGCCACGCCGCACGATGTGACGGTCGCGGGCAAGCTGGCGACCATCCTGACCGGCGGCGACCACGACGTGACGGAGATCGTGACCGAGGAGGATATGCTGGGGCTGGAACGCGCGGCATTCGCCGAACTGGTCCGGAGCATTCCGACATTGGACCGGATCGAGCATATGCTCGAAACCGGCAAGCCCCTCAGAAACTGACGCAAGGGGAGCCAGAGAGATGCAAACCTATACACCACCCCTACGCGACATGAAGTTCGTGCTGACCGAACTGCACGATTTCTCGCGGCTGACGGCGCTGGACGCATTTTCCGAAGTCGATGCCGACCTGGCGGAAACGGTGCTGGAGGAAGGCGGGAAATTCACCTCCGAGGTGCTGCTGCCGCTGAACATGTCGGGCGACCGCGAAGGATGCCGGCTGGAGAATGGCGTCGTCACGACGCCGCACGGGTTCCGCGACGCCTATCGGCAGTTCTGCGAAGGGGGCTGGTCGGCCCTCTCCGCGCCGCCGGAATATGGCGGGCAGGGACTGCCCGAGACGATCGGCATGATGCTGTCGGAGATGATCTGTGCGACCAACCTCTCCTTCGGGCTGTATCCGGGCCTGACCGGCGGCGCGATGGTGGCACTGCGCAAATATGGTTCCGAGGAGCTGAAGGCGCGCTACCTGCCCAAGATGATCAGCGGCGAGTGGTCAGGCAGCATGTGCCTGACCGAGGCGCATTGCGGCACCGATCTGGGCCTGCTGCGGACGAAGGCGGTGCCGCAGGAGGATGGAACCTATCGCCTGAGCGGGGCGAAGATCTTCATTTCGGCCGGCGAGCACGACCTGTCGGAGAACATCATCCATCTGGTGCTGGCGCGGCTGGCGGATGCGCCCGCCGGGATCAAGGGGATCAGCCTGTTCCTCGTGCCGAAATTCCTGTTGCGCGACGACGGCACGCCGGGCGAGCGCAATGGCGTGCTGTGCACGGGCATCGAGCACAAGATGGGCATCAAGGCCTCCGCGACCTGCCAACTGGCGTTCGAAGACGCGAAAGGCTGGCTGGTCGGCGCCCCGCACAAGGGGATGCAGGCGATGTTCGCCATGATGAATGCCGAGCGGCTCGGCGTGGGCATCCAGGGGCTGGGGATCGCGGAGGTCGCGTACCAGAGCGCGGTGGCCTATGCGAAGGAACGCTTGCAGGGGCGGTCGCTCGCGGGGGCGAAATATCCGGCGCTGCCGGCCGACCCGATCGTGGTGCATCCCGACGTGCGGCGCATGCTCATGACCATGCGCGTCAACGCCGAAGGCTGCCGGGCGCTGGGGGCGTGGGTGGCGATGACGCTGGATGTGGCGGAGCATGGCGCGGGTGAACGCGAGCGCCGCGATGCCGAGGATTTCGTGGCGCTGATGACCCCGGTGGTCAAGGCGATGTTCACCGATCTGGGGTTCGAATCGGCCAATCTGGCGATGCAGACCTATGGCGGACACGGCTATATCGCCGACCACGGGGTGGAGCAGTTCGTACGGGATTCGCGTATTGCGATGATCTACGAAGGCACAAACGGGATTCAGGCGCTCGATCTCGTGGGGCGCAAGCTGCCGCCGCATATGGGGCGCAATCTGCGTGGGCTTTTCCACCCCATCGCGGCCTTCATCGCGGAGAACAAGGAGAATCCGCTGCTGGGCGAGATGGTCACCGGGCTGGAACGCGCGTTCGGCGCGCTGCAACTGGCAACCGGGCAGATCGCCGAGCGCGGGATGAAGGACCCGGAGGAAGCCGGTGCCGCCGCGACGGATTATCTGCGGTTGATCGGGCTGGTCTCGCTGGCCTATCTCTGGGCACGTACGGTGGCGATCGCCGTGCCGAAATCTTTCGCCGCCGGGCCGGACCAGGCGTTCTATAGCACCAAGATCGCTTCGGCCCGCTTCTTCTACGATCGTGTTCTTCCCGAATCGGCATCGCTTTATCTGAAGATCAAGGCGGGCAAGGCGTCGATGATGGCGCTGGCCGACGACGCGTTCTGACAGGACTGTCGTTCCACTTCCCAAGGGGCGTGGAACGACGTCTCATGCCGGATCTGTCCGCTGTCTGGAGAAGAATATGATGGTCCATGTGTCTCAAACGCCGCCGGTGGGCTTTCGTCCGCTGCCCGTGCTCAACGAAACCGGCTTCGACGCGATCATCGGCGGGTTTGATGTGGCGGAGGCGGATGGGCAATTGCTGGCCGGTTTCAGGGTGGAACCCCGGCATTGCAATCATGCGGGGACATGCCATGGGGGCATGATCGCCACCGTTTTCGACGGGTATATGGCCATGGCGGCGATGTTCGAGCACGACCTTCAGGTGCCGATCCTGCCGACCATGTCGCTCTCTGTCGATTTCCTGGCGCCGGGGCTGCCCGACGACTGGATCGGGTTCAGTGCCGACGTGCTGCGGGTGACGCGCAGTGCCGTCTTTGTCCAGGGCCTGGCGCGGGTGAAGGGCAAGCCGATCGCCCGGGCAAGCGGTGTCTATAAACGGCCGGCGCCCGACCCCGAGATCCGGCTGGATACCGGAAAGCTGCTGCGGAGCTTCATGCGAGGCTGATGCTGCCCTGCGTCCCTTGCCGCGCCTGGCAATTCCTGTCGCGGATATCCGGGTTGCGCGCTTGGGTGGCGTCTGCCAGGCGTTTTTATGTTTCACACTCATTTCCCGTTCATTCCGAACCGGGGCGGCGCTGGTGCGCGCCCATGATGGAAGGGCGACGGGTTCGGATACCGCATGTGGCGGTATCCGGCATCATGTGGAGGATCGCGTTATGTCTGGATTACGCAGGTCGTCATTCCGTATCAGCCTGGCCCTGGCGGCAGGGTTGATGGTTGCATCGTCCGCCGGTCATGCGGATACGAAGATCGGGGGGGCCGTCTTCCCTGACGATCTGAAGATCGGCGGCACGTCGCTGAAGCTCAATGGCGTGGGTGTTCGTGTCTTCTATCATCTGGTCGATGGCTACGCGACCGGGCTGTATGTCGTCTCGCCGAGCCGGGACGAAAAGGCGCTTGCCGACGGCCCGAATCCGAAAGTCCTCTATACCGAGTTCCTTCACGACGCTTCTCTGGAGCGGGTAAAGGGCGAGTATGAGTCGATTCATGCGCATTATTGTAAGCTTTATGCGTGCAACGCGCAGAACGAGGCCTCCTTCGCCGCGCTTACCGCGCATCTGGCAGCCGCGAAGAGGGGAGAGGCCCAACTCATCCTCGTCACGGATCAGGGGGTCAGCATGCAGCGCAATGGCGCCGTGGTGGCATCCATCAATGACCCGGATTTCGGCAAGGGGCTTGTTCAGTCGCTGCTGAGCGAGGCGGCACCGACCGACGGGTTCCGAAGGGGGTTGCTGGGGAATGCGAATTGAGAAGAAACGCTTCTCTTCCTGAAGAAAAAGAAGAAAAAAGGCTTGTATTCGTTCAGGGGCATCATGCGCGTTCCCCGCACAAGGTTCCTGAGAGCCTGACCGCAAATGCGCCCTGGTGGCGATCCGGCGTGTGTTTCCTGCGCTCCGCTCCGATGCTCGGAAACACACGCCGGACGCAGCCCTGGTGAGCCGTTCTCGCTCACCAGACCGCATTTTCGGTCAGGCTCCGGGCGAATACGACCGCTGCCGCTTTCATATCTCCGAAGAGACAGGCGCATCTGTTCCACGCGCCGGCCGTGAACGCCGCATGGGTGCGGCGGAGCGGCTGCGCGGGCGAGGGGAGGCGATCATGTCGGCCTCTGATTCGGCTTGGTGTTTGAAGATCGTGAAGATCTGGTGTGCGATCTGATCGTGGGACATGCGGCCGCTGCGGTACCAGTCGTTCGCCGTGTTGAGGGCACGCAGAAGCAGGATACGATAGATGTCGCGGTCGATCGTCGCGGGGAGCGGCAGATCGTCGATGATGTTGCGGAAGATCGATTCGAATTCGTCGCGCTTCTTGACCAGCGCATCGCGCACGTCCGGTGGTGCCGAGACGATACTGTTCATCATCGGCAGGGTGATCGAGGTGAGGCTGAGCTGGATATCCAGCAATTCCGTGCAGGCGGCCTCCAGCCGGGCCCATGGCGCGGTGTGGGGCGCGATGGCCGAGAAGATCCTGCTGGCTGCCGCGTCGAGCGCGCGATTATGGATCTCGACGAACAGCGATTCCTTCGACTCGATATGGTAATAGAGCGACCCCGCCATCATCCCTGCTGCATCGGCGATCTGGCGGATCGAGGTGGCCTTGTAGCCGCGTTCGGCGAAAAGCTGCGCGGCGGCTTCGAGGATTTCCTGTCGTCGTTCGGCCTGGGCGCCGGCTTCATCGCTATTGGGGCTGAAGGGAAGCGCGCGCATGGCGGAGAGAATGGCACCGCCGGCTTGTGCACGGGTTTTTCTGTTCGGTGGCGTGCGCGATGACGTCATGCTCGGTCGCTTCCAGACTTTCTTCGTTCCAGCCTATCGGCCCTGTTTCCGGAAGACTACAGGATTCCATGGGATATTTGTCATTTTCCGTTGGCTTCATAAGGTTTTGTGCCCTCAACCATCCGTGATGGAAAGGATTGCGTTTGCGTCTCGACGACGGTCGGCCGGTAGCGTAGTGGTGGGCTAACAAATGTTAGAATTTCTTGCCGCGACTGCCGCAGCGTCACGGGCAGGAGCGGCCGGGAGGGCGCCATGTCTATGCCGATATCCTTGCTGGGCAGGCTGGCATTGCCGGCTATCGTCGCGCCCATGTTTCTTGTCTCGACGGTCGAACTCGTGCTGGCCTGTTGCCGGGCCGGGGTCGTGGGGTCGTTTCCTTCGCTCAATGCGCGGCCGGCATCGGTTCTGGAAGACTGGCTGCGCCGCCTGACATCGTCCCTGACTGCCGAGGATGCACCCTTCGCCGTCAATCTGATCGTCCATCGCAGCAATGCCCGATTGGAGGAGGACCTGGCGCTGGTGGTGAAATACCGGGTGCCCGTCGTCATCACGTCGCTCGGGGCCCGGCCGGAGGTGAATGATGCGGTCCACGCCTATGGCGGTATCGTCCTGCATGATGTGACCACCGATGCGTTCGCGCGCAAGGCGGTGGCGCGCGGGGCGGACGGGCTGATCGCGGTGGCCGCCGGGGCAGGGGGGCATGCGGGCACGCAATCGCCCTTCGCGCTGGTGCAGGAAATCAGGGCGTGGTTCGACGGGCCGCTCGCGCTCTCCGGTGCCATCGCCAGCGGCCAGGCGATCGTCGCGGCCAGGGCGCTTGGGGCCGATCTGGCCTATATCGGCTCGGCCTTCATCGCAACGGAAGAAGCTGCGGCCGATCCGCGCTACAAGCAGATGGTCGTGGAGTCGTCGGCTGAAGACATCGTTTATTCCAATCTGTTTACCGGCGTGCACGGCAATTATCTGGCTGCAAGCATTCGTGCGGCCGGCCTGGACCCCGCGGACCTCGCCTTGTCCGATCCGTCGCGGATGGATGTATCGACCTTCTCCGGCGGGACGAAAGCGTGGCGGGATATCTGGGGGGCAGGGCAGGGGATCGGGGCTGTCGATGCCGTGGTGCCGGCCGCAGAATTGATTGCACGCCTGCAGCAGGAATATCGCGACACGCTCTCCCTTCTGGCGGAAGAAAGCCGTTTGCTGAACGGGGATGATCCGAACCCCGGCGGATAGGAGGCACGCGTTGCGATTGTGATGTCCGTTGTGGCCGGCTGGGGCGTTTCGCATCGTGCCGGCATCGGGTATCTCGAATGTGCGAAAAATTTCCCGTTCTCTTTTTTCGAGAGAGAACAGGACCATATCCTGATCGATATCATCTGAAAGGTGGCTGAAATGTCGTTTTCCATCAACTCGACCGTTCGTGAGATCCTGGCCGACGAGCAGGCCAAAGGGGTGGTCGAGAGCGTGCTTCCCGGCTTTTCCAAGCACCCGCAGATCGGGATGGCCAAGGGCCTGTCATTGAAGACGCTGGCGAAATTCTCGGGTGGCGTGATGACGGACGAGGTTCTGGCAAAGATCGATACAGGTTTGAAAGCACTGTAGAGACTGGTATCTGATCGGGTGGCTGACCGGCCGGACTGGCGTTCGTCCGGCCTGTGTGCAGGCCCGAAAGGATCGGATCGTTGTGACTTCCCCGGTGATCGTCTGGTTTCGACAGGATTTCCGCCAGGCGGATAATGCGGCGCTGACAGCGGCGGTGAAGACCGGGGCGCCCATATTCTGCGTTCACATTCTGGACGAGGCGGTGAAGCAGGACGCGGCGCGCTGGTGGCTGGGGCGGGCGCTGGACCTGTTCGATGCCGATCTGCGGCAGGCTGGCGGGGCTTTGCATGTGTTTCGCGGGCCGGCGATCCGGGTTCTGCCGGCGCTGGTCGCGGCGACCAGCGCGCGGGCGGTGTTCTGGAACCGGCGCTATGACCCCGATGGACGGGAGACGGATACGCGGCTGAAGGCGCTGCTGAAGGAGGGCGGAACCTCCGTGCAGAGCTTTCCCGGCGCGCTGTTGCATGAACCATGGACGATCCGCACCCGGGCGGGCCAACCTTATCATGTCTTCGGCGCGTATTGGCGCGCGGCCTGCCAGGCGGGGCATGAACGGCCGCCGCTTCCGGCGCCGGTGAAGATTGCCTTTGCCACGTCGGACCGGTCCGGCTTGCCGCCGATGATCGAGGCCGGAGCGATCGGGCGGGAAATGAGCGCCACCGGCTGGACGGACGGGCTGGCGGACATGTGGCAGCCTGACGAGGCATCGGCGCAGGAGACGCTGGCACAGTTTCTGGACGGGTCGCTGGATGACTATGCGCGGGATCGGGACTTCCCTGCGCGGCCGGCAACCTCCGGCCTCTCGCCCTTTTTGCGCTGGGGCCATATCACGCCCGCGCAGGTGCGGCAGGCAGCTGCGGCGCAGCCGGCATCGGGTGGGCTTGCAAAATTCATGGCCGAACTGGGCTGGCGGGAATTCGCGTGGTCGGTGCTGTTTGCGCAGCCCGATCTGGCATCGCGTAATCTGCGCCCTGAATTCGACGCCATGCCATGGCGAAAGGATCCGGATGCCGTGCGGGCATGGCAGCGCGGGCGCACCGGTTATCCGCTGGTGGATGCCGGGATGCGCCAGTTATGGCGAACGGGGTGGATGCACAACCGCGTCCGCATGGTGGTGGCGTCGTTCCTGGTGAAACATCTGCTGATCGACTGGCGGGAAGGCGAACGCTGGTTCGCCCATACGCTGGTTGATTACGACCCGGCCAGCAACGGCATGAACTGGCAATGGGTCGCCGGAACCGGGGTGGAGGCCGCGCCCTTCTTCCGGATGATGAATCCGTTGATCCAGTCCCGCAAATTCGACCCGTCCGGCGCCTATATCCGGGAATGGGTGCCGGAACTGGCCAGGCTGCCCGATGCGCAGATCCACACGCCGTGGCTGGCGGGCGGCGTCTCGGGCTATCCGGCGCCCATCGTGGTGCATGAGGCGGCGCGGGAGCGGGCCTTGTCCGCCTGGCGCGCGTTGCGCGGCACGGCGGAAGGGGGCGGCGATAACAGCGGTTAGGGTGCGGCGGCGGCGCCCTGCTCCGTCAGGCGGCGGCGGGCAAGGCGGCAGGCTGCCAGATCCCACGCCGCGCAGCCGACCGATTTGAACAGGACCGGTATTTCGGGCGGCGGTGGGGTGTCGATCGCCGTGGCCAGGGGAAAGACGTTCTGCCAGTCTACGCCGGCCTGGATCAGGTCGCCGGCTTCGGAAGGCGCGCCGATCGGGTCGTCGACGAAAAGCCGGCTGTTCAGGACCAGATTCGGACCGATTTCGATCATTTCCGGACGGTAGGCGCCGACGCCGATGACCAGGCGCCCGGCACGGGGGGCGGCGTCATAGACGATATCGCGGCTGCTGGTGGTGGTGATGACGATATCGGCCGCCTCGGCATCGCCCGGGGTTTCGGGGCGGACATAGTGGCCTGTCGGGTCCAGCGTGGCGCAGAGGGCGGTCACCCCTGCCGGTCTGCGGCCGCGCACGCTGATGACGGCTTCGGGATGCAAGGTTCGCAGCGCGTTGACATGGCCCCTGGCCTGGGTGCCGGTGCCGATGATCAGGACATGGCGTGGTGGGCTATGGTGCAGCATGCGGATGGCCAGCATCGACATCGCAGCGGTGCGGCGCCCTGTGGTCTCCGGCCCGTCGAGAGTGAACAGGAAGGTGCCGTCACGCGCATCGCAGCATGTCACCTGCCCCTGGATGACGGGCAGCGCCTTGTTGCCGTGAAAGATCGTGATCAGCTTGGTCGCCATGATGTCGTTGGCGACGGAGGGCATGCAAAGCAGGTGGCCGCCGGCATCAGCCGTGTCGACGACCATCCGTTCGGGCGACAGGATGCTGCCGGCGGCATAATCGCGCACGACATCCTGCAGGGTATCGACCAGTTCGGGGAAGGGAAGAAGGCTGGCGGTCTGCCCGGCGGTGAAAATCTGCATTGGAGCCCCTTGATCGTTACGGAGAGAAAATATCCCGCCGTAACGATGCAGGCAATCAGGCTTCTTCAGCCTGGAGAGCGGCGAAACGATCCAGCGCTGCGAGATAATGGCTGCGTTCGGCGTCGGAAATCCATGCCGATGCAAAGGCGTTGCGGCTGATCGTCAGCAGTTCCGCCCGTGTCAGGTCGGCGGTTTTCTGGGCGCTGCGCAGGCATTCGGTCATGTAGGCGCTGTTCATATAACCCGGATCGTCGGAATTGATGGTAATCCGCAATCCCGCATCCAGCATGCCGCGCAGGTCGCGCCGGCCGCAGCCTGGCCGGATGACGTCGTTGGGTGACGGACAGATGGTGAAGACGATATCCCGCGCGCGGGCCCGGGCGATCAGTTCGGGGCGGTCCAGTACGTTCAGCCCATGGTCGATCCGCTCGCTGGCGAGATCGTCGAGTGCCTGGCGGATATGTTCGTGGGTGTTTTCCTGGTCCAGGTCGCAATGCATGGTCAGATGCAGGCCGGCAGCGCGGGCGCGGGCGAAGACATGCGCGAATTTGGCTGGAGGATTGCCGGTTTCGTAGGAATCGAGCCCGACGCCGACGATATCGTCGAGGTAAGGCAGGGCCTGGGTGAAGGTTTCATCGGCCGATTCCGCGCTCATTTCGCGCACGAAGCACATGATCAGTTGCGAACGGATGCCGAAGTCGCGCTCGGCGGCCTCGCGGGCCCGGGTAATGCCGGTGATGACCGTGGCGAAGGGGATGCCCCGGCGGGTGTGAAGCTGCGGGTCGAAGAACATCTCGGTATACAGGACGTTCTGGGACGCGGATTTTCTCAGATACTGATAGCAGAGATCGTAAAAATCCTTCTCCGTTACAAGAAGTTCGACACCTTCGTAATAGAGGTTCAGGAAGGACAGGAGGTCGTGATAGGTGTAGCCGGCACGGATGGCCTCTTCGCTGCTTTCCTTCAGCGGGTGGTCATTGCGCCGGGCCAGTTCCATCTTGAGCGACGCTTCCAGAGTGCCTTCCAGATGCACATGCAGTTCCGCCTTGGGCAGCGCGTCGATAAAGGCGGCGATCGAGCCGGTCATGGTGTCTTGCTCCAGCGGGATGAATCGTTCGCGCCGATGATGCCCTGTCGCGTGCCCGATGGCACCTCTTTCTTTCGGATGGTGGAACGATAAGTCCACCCGTTTCTTCCGTGGGGACGGATCAGGAGTATTTTTAACTAAAAATTATAGTGAAATTAAAATAAGCTATACATGCTGATCTTGGTGAATTACGGTTCACGCATTAACGCTTTCATATGGTGATTTACGACATGGATCAGTCCTCATCCGGGGCGGTGCACGCGCCGTCGCTCGAAGCGCGCTTTGCCCCGCTTTTTGCCGAGATTGCGGCGGGTGCGGTAGAGCGGGAGCAACATCGGGAACTGGCGCGCGAACCCGTAAGGGCCTTGCTGGATGCCGGCTTCGGGCGGCTGCGCGTGCCCGGCGAGGCCGGCGGGCTGGGGGCGTCGCTGCGGGAATCGTTTGCGCTGTTGCGCACGCTGGCGGCGGCGGATTCCAATATCCCGCAGATCGTGCGTGCACATTTCGCCTTCGTCGAGGGGCGGCGGCAGAAACCGGGGGCATCGGGCGGCTGGTTCGATGTCATCAATGACGGCGCGCTGTTCGGTGCGGCAATGGCCGAGCGGAGCGAGGAGACGGTGGTCAAGACGACCCTGCGTGAAACCTCGGAAGGGTGGGTACTGGACGGGACGAAATATTATTCCACAGGGACGCTCTATGCGGACTGGATCGTGGTGTGGGCGATCAACGACACCGCTCGCGTTCATGCCGCCGTACGGGCCGACAGCCCCGGCGTCACGCGGGTCGATGACTGGGACGGGTTCGGTCAGCGTCTGACGGGCAGCGGAACCACGATCTTCGACCACGTGGCGGTTCCTGCGGCCCATATCCTGGACCAGACTCCGCTGACGGAATTGCCGGCTCCCGATTATCTGGGCGCGTATTACCAGCAATTCCACAATACCGCGCTTGCCGGCATCGCGCAGGCCGTGCTGCGGGACGCGCTGGAATTCGTGCGACCCCGGACCCGGCTCTTCGGTGTGCCGGGCAAGGTGATCCAGCGGGATGATCCGGTCGTGCAGGGCGTGGTGGGGCGGCTGTCGACCCTCGCATTCTCGACGGCGGCACTGGTCGATACGGTTTCTGATGCACTGGCGGCGGCCGAACCGTTCTGGGAGAAGGGCGAGACGCGCCATCCGGCAATCGAGACGGCACAGGAAATCGCGTTCAAGGCCCAGCAGATCATCGTGGAGCAGACGCTGGAGGCGGCAACGCTGCTCTTCGAGGTCGGCGGCGCGTCCGCCACCAGCGAGACGCGGCGTTACGACCGGCACTGGCGCAACGCCCGTGTTCTGGCATCGCATAATCCCGCGGCGCAGCGTCAGAGAGAGATTGGAGATCTTGCATTGAATGGCACCCGGCTTTGGACGCCCTATTTCGAAGGGCTGAAGCGCCAGAACGCGGCGGCCGGCAGGGTAACGGCATAAGAGACACGCCCGGAACATGCGCGCGGATAGGGCGGCCGGTCTGCGTGCTTTCAGCTTTTGCAGGTCGACAGGCCAAGGGCCGACCTGCATCCGCTGGAGATAAATCACTTTTAAAATTGTTATATAATTCAGATCTGCGCATTTTGTGTGGCAAATTAAACGTTACGCATTGATTAAATGATTTATGTACGTTACGTCATGATTGTTGAATTTAATTCAAACGTTCGTGATCGTTGTTTATCCGATCGCGTGGAACGGGTGTGACGGACAGCCTCATGATTTCGATCCCAACATCTCGCGTCCTCGTCTCCCGCGGGGAGAATGGAGAGTTTGCCGGTGGCGCGGGCCTGGAGGAGATCCTGGCGCGGGCGGCTGCGTTGCGCGTTCTCTTCGCCGGCCGGGCCGCCGCGCATGATCGGGATGCCGATTTTCCGTTCGATGATATTGCCGATTTCAGTGCTTCCGGCCTGATGGCGCTGCCCAGCCGGGTCGATGCGGGCGGGCTGGGTGAGTCGCTGCCGGCGGCGCAGGCGGTTGTCGGCAGTCTCGCGCAAGGCGACCCGTCCGTCGCGCTGGTGATCGTGAACCATTACATGGTCCACGCGACGATCGCGGCACGGGCGGGTTGGCCCGAGGCACTGGCGGCCCGGCTCGAGCAGGAGAATGTGCGGCAGCCGGGGCTGATCAATGCCGCGCTGGCGGAGCCCGACCTGGGTTCGGCATCCTATGGCGGCCTGCCCGAGACCGTGGCCACCGTCACGCCGGACGGGTGGCGGATTTCGGGGCGCAAGGCCTATGTGACGGGTATTCCCGCACTGTCATGGCTGCTGGTACGGGCCCGGACCGACGACGCCGATCCGCGCGTGGGATTGTTCCTGGTGCCGGCCCTGGCAGATGGGGTGATCGTGCATCGCAACTGGGACCATATCGGCATGCGGGCGACGCACAGCCATGAGGTCGAGTTCCAAGATGTTCTCGTTCCAGCCGCCGATGTTACGGACCTGGTGGACGGCGGTGCCAGGCATCCGGTGCTGAGTGGCCTGATGCGCTGGAATACCGGCCTGCTGGGTGCGCTGTATGATGGCATCGTGCGCGGAGCACTGGACTGGACGGTGGGCTTTCTGCGGAAGCGGGTGCCATCGAATCTTGGCCAGCCACTGGCCACGCTGCCTTCGGTTCAGGATGCGGTTGGCAGGGTTGCTCTGGCACTGGATGAGAACCGGATGCTTCTCGACCGGTATGCCGACGATGTTGTCGCCGGGCGGGGCGACGCCGCCGATCGCGGTGCGGCGGTGATCAAGGCGCGGGTGATCGACGGGGCGGCGGATCTGACGCTGCATTTGCTGTCGCTGGCGGGCAATGCCGGACTGAGCGCGCGCAACCCGCTGGAGCGATGTCATCGGGATGCATTATGCGGCCGCATTCACGCGCCGCATGGCGAACTGGTTCGCCGCAAGGCCGGGCAGCGCGTCCTGGCTTTCTGATTTCCGGGCTGACGCCCCAGAATACGGACAATCATCATGAGCACTCTCGTTGTTGGTGACGGCCGCGTGGTTCCCGCGCCGGCCGCCCGGCCTGCGGCGCACGTGATCCGCGACGATGAAGAAGCGATCGCGGTGGCGCGGGATGTCGCGGCCAGGATCGCGGATGGCGCGGTGGAACGCGATCGCCAGGACCTGTTTCCTGCCACGGAACTGGATCTCTATTCCGATTCCGGCCTGTGGGGGATCACCGTGCCGCGCGCTTATGGCGGCGCCGACGTGTCGTATGGAACGGTCGGGCACGTCATTCGGCTGATCTCGGCTGCGGATTCCTCGATCGGGCAGTTGACGCAGAACCATCTGGCCACGGTGGCGGTTATCCGTTCTACCGGCACCGAAGCGCAGAAGGCCGATCTGTTCGCCGAAATTCTGGCAGGAAAACGCTTCGGCAATGCGTTTTCCGAGACCGGAACGCGCACTGTCCGAGACCTGAAGACCCGTTTCGTGCGCGATGGGCGGGATGTCGTCGTCAATGGCGTGAAACATTATGCCAGCGGGGCGCTCGCGGCCGATCTGGTGCAGATCGTGGCACTGGATGACGAGGGGCGAAGCTGGCTTGCCATTGCCGATCGTGCGGCGCCGGGGCTGACCGTGATCAACGATTGGGCCGCCTTCGGCCAGCGTGGCACCGGCAGCGGCAAGGTTCTGGTCGAAAATGTGCGCGTGCCGGAGCGGCGGGTCGTCGCGGCATGGAAGGCGTACCTTCCGGAAACGCCAACGGCGGATAGTGCGATTTCGCAGTTCATCCAGTCGGCGATTGATGCCGGTCTGGCAGAGGCGGCCATTGCGGAGACCGAGCATTTCGTGCGCACGCGGGCCCGCGCCTGGGTCGACAGTGCTGCCGAGCGGGCGGGCGATGATCCCTACACGATCCATGCGCTTGGCGAGCTGCATGTGCGGTTGAGCGCGGCGAAGGCGCTGCTGGATGTGGCGGGGCGGGCGATCGACGTGGCGGTGGAGGCGCCCAGTCCGGATTCCGTGGCGGCCGCCCAGATCGCGGTGGCGGAATCGAAGATCCTGACAACCGAAATCGCGATCGAGAGCACGAACCGCCTGTTCGAACTGGCAGGCACGGCATCGACCGATCGGGCGCTGGGGCTGGACCGGTTCTGGCGCAATGCGCGGGTGCACACGCTGCACGATCCGGTGCGGTGGAAATACGCGATCGTGGGCGATTATTACCTCAATGGCCGCCGGCCGCCGCTGCATCCCTGGAGCTGAGGCGCGCCATGTCCAATCCATCGCATGATCCTGCGTTCGACGATATCCACGAGCCGCCGCCGCCTGAACCCGGCGTGCGCTGGGGGCGGCGGGCCGTCGTGCTGGGCGGGCTGGCCGGTCTGGCCGGTGGCACTCTGCTGGCGGCCCGGCATTCGGGCGCGCGGCCACTGCCGCGTACGCCCGATGGGCTGCGTATCGTACGGCTGTCGCTGCCGGTGAATGCACCCTGCGTGGCACCGCTGATCCTGGCCGAACAGATCGGGCTGTATCGCGATCGCGGGCTGAAGGTCGAATTTACGAACTGGAACGATACGCCCTCGCTTCTGGAAGCGGTGGCGACCGGCAAGGTCGATCTGGGCGCCGGCATGATCATGCAGTTCATGAGGCCGCTGGAGCAGGGGTTCGACCTGAAGCTGGTGGCGGGCACGCATGGCGGGTGCATGCGCATGGTCGGTTCGCGCCGCGCCGGTGTAACGGACGATATCGCCAGCGTACGCGGCAAGACCATCGGCATCGCGGATGCGACGGGCTTCGCCTACAATACTTTCGCGCTGCTGCTGAAGAGCAATGGCGTCGATCCGCTGCGGGATGTGGCATGGCGGGTCTATCCGGCGCCGCTGCTGGAAGCGGCGTTGATGAAGGACGATATCCAGGCCTACGCCGATTCCGATCCATTGATGTACCTGGCGCAGCGGCGTTCGGGTGGAGATCTGGTCGAGATCCTTTCGAACCTGTCGGCGCCTTGGCAGGGGCGGGTGTGCTGCGTGGTGGCGGCGAGCAATACGCTGCTGCGCCGGGACCGTTCGGCCGTGCTGGGGCTGGTCGATGCCATGGTGCAGGCATCGGAAATCTGCGCGGCCGATCCGATGCAGGTGGCTCGGGCCTTTGCGCAATATGGCGCGGTCAAGGCACCGGTCGAGGATATCGCTGCCGTGCTGCGGATGCAGACGCATCACATGCATCCTCTGGGGCACGATCTGGCGGCCGAGGTGGCGTTTTATGCCGCGCAGCTCAAGACCATCGGTGTCATGAGCGCGGACCTCGATCCGGAGGCATTCGCGCGCGGCATTGTCGATGATGTAACGAAAGGAGACGCGGCGCATGTCTGACGTGGCTGGATCGGCCGTCGGCGCGGTTGCGCCGGTTGCCGTGCATTCCGTCTTTCGTCCGTGGTGGCCGGGTGTCGCCAGCACGGCGGTATGGGCGGTGGCGGCCGCCGTGACCGGGCTGCTGCCCGATCATGGGCGTGCGCCTGCCGGGCAGCCGCTGGTGGAATGTGAGGTCGTGATTGCGATCCTCTCCGCTCTGTCCGTCCTGATCGGGCAGGCCGGCTGGTTCGCGCCGCTGGCTTATCACGGGCGGCGTATTGCCGTGCTGGGTGGCGCGGTCGCGGTGTGGGAGATCGTCACCGCCAAGACGGGGTGGTTGCCACTGCCGTTTTTTCCCTCGCCGCAGGCGGTGCTGGATGTCTATCGGGTCGATTCCGGGCGGCTGGCGCAGAGTGTTTTCAGTTCGTTGCTGATCCTGGTTCCAGGTTTCCTGCTGGGCGCGGTGACGGGGTTTCTGGCGGGCCTCGCGATGGGATGGTCGCCGGAGGCCCGCTATTGGGGGAACCCGGTCATTCGGCTGCTGGGGCCGTTGCCGCCTATCGCGTGGTTGCCGGTCGCCCTGTTCGTGTTCCCGACGATTTCTACCGCGAGCATCTTCCTGATTGCGCTGGCGACCGCATTTCCGGTCGCTGTGCTGACGGCCTCGGGTGTGACGCTGGTCGATTCCCGGCTGTACGATGTCGGGCGGACACTGGGCGCGTCGGAGGGGTTCCTGATCCGCACCATCGTGATCCCGGCGACTCTGCCGCATGTGTTCGTCGGCCTGTTCATGGGGCTCGGGGCCTCGTTCATCGTCCTGATCGTGGCCGAGATGCTGGGGGCGAAGGCGGGGTTGGGCTGGTACCTGCAATGGGCGCAGGGATGGGCGGCCTATGCGAATCTCTATGCGGCGCTCGCTGTGATGTCGGTCCTGTTTTCAGGCGTGACGATGGCCTTGTTCGCCGTGCGTCGCCGCGCGCTGCGCTGGAACCGGGAGACGGTCGAATGGTGACGGCATCGGTGGCAAGCGCAACGTCAGCAGGCGGGCTGGCCGGAGCGTCGGTCCAGGTGCGTGCGGTCTCGCATGCTTTTGGCGATGCGGGGCAGGCTTTGCCGGTTCTCGACGACGTGACCTTCGACGTGCCGGCCGGCGAAACCGTGGCATTGCTGGGGCCGAGCGGGTGCGGAAAATCGACCCTGCTGCGCCTGATCGCCGGGTTGAGCGCGCCGCAGGCCGGGCGGATCGGGGTGGATCAGGTGCGCGTCGTCGGGCCGGACCCCAGCCGGCTTCTGGTGTTCCAGGACCCGTTGCTGCTGCCATGGCGGACGGTGGAAGCCAATGTCGCCTACGGGCTTGAGGCCAGGAAAATCGGCGACGGGCAGGAGCGCGTAAGGCAGGCCTTGCGGATGGTGGGGCTGGCTGCTTTTGCCGCGGCCTATCCGCATGAACTTTCCGGCGGCATGGCACAGCGCGCGGCCTTTGCACGGGTGCTGGTCAATCACCCGCGCGTGCTGCTGCTCGACGAGCCTTTCGGCAAGCTGGATTCGCTGACCCGCATGACGATGCAGGAGGAATTGCTGGCACTGGCGCGGCGTCATGCCTTCACGACCATTCTGGTGACGCACGATGTGGAAGAGGCATTGCTGCTGGCCACCAGGGTGCTGGTGTTCTCGCCACGTCCGGCCCGGATCATCCTCGATGTCGACAACGGTTTGCCGTTCCCGCGCTTGCGCGATGATCCGGCCTTCATTGCGCGTCGGCGCGAGATCCTGATCGCGCTTGGCCATGGCGAGGAGTTCGCACGGTGAACAGCGTCCCTTTGCGCGGCGTCCGGCCGCCGGTCCGATGTCGGTTGTCCCTAAGGTGGAAAGAAGAGTGAACAAGACGAATATGTTACGAACAGGACAGATTATGCCTTATCAGGACAGGACCCGTTACGGCACCATGAAGAATGTGGTGACGAAATCACTGGCTACGCTGCTGCTGGGCTCCGTATCGTTTGAAAGCCTCGACGTCGCGCGGGCGCAATCGGCGGATATGAGCGGGATGAGCGTTCAGATGAACAATCATCATCATCATGCGATGAACGCGCCGCCGGCGAAGTCCGTAGCGCAGAAGCCTGCTGCCGAGGCATCTTCGGGCAAGGCCGGGGCTGCGGCGCATACGGCAAAAGCAGCAAACGCCGCTGATGACGATATGGGCGACATGTATATGGGCGGCGCCAGCGCGTCGGACGCGGAGAAGGTGGACGTGACGGCTTCCCGTCTGGCCCCGATCCGCCGGGCTGGTGCGCAACTGCTCTCGATTCCCGGCGGAACCAACATCATCGATTCGAAGATGGTGCTGAAGCAGCGCAACGCGACCTCCGCCGATCTGTTGAGCTATCAGCCCGGCGTGTATGCGCAGGCTCCGGCCGGCTCGGACGATCTCCGCCTGTCCATCCGTGGGTCCGGCCTCCAGGTTGGAGCGAACGCGACGCGCGCCGGCGTCATCGTGCTGTTCGACGACCTGCCGGCCACCACGCCCATCGGCTCGTTCAACGAACTCATGGAGCCGCTGGGGATCCAGTATACGGAGGTCCTGCGTGGCGGTAACGGGCTCGACAAAGGCTCGCTCCAGCTTGGCGGCCTGATCAATTTCCATAGTTTCACGGGCTATGACGCCAAGACCTATCAGGCGCGGGTCGAAGCGGGCAGCTTCGGCTATGTGAAGGAACAGCTGTCTTCCGGCAAGGTTATCGGTAAATCCGATTATTATATCAGTGTCACGAATTCATACCGTGCCGGCTATCAGGACCAGACGAAAGCGACATCATTCGGTATTAATGCCAACTATGGGTACCGTTTCAACGATTCGGTCGATACGCGCTTCTTCTTCCGCTATCGCCAGACCTACGAGGGCAATCCCTACTATCTGACGCGCGCCCAGGTCAGGGAAAATCCGAAGCAGGCTCAATATCCCTACAATACCTGGGGAACCTACACGATCGAGCCGGGAACGAAGTATTTCGGAAACCGGACGACCGTCCGTATCGACGACGCCTCCCGCATCATGATCGGTGCCACCTATATTGATGCGCCGATGGACCATCAGTTGGGCAATACCTCGTCGATCTATAATAACTTCTATCTTAGCGGCGTCATAAACTACACGCGCAACGACACGATACTGGGTCATAAATCCGAGACGACTGCCGGCATTTACGCGACCGGCGATCTGCCGGGAAGCAACTTCATGAACTTGGTTCGCCGCCAGGCCGCCTATCCCGGCGTACCGGTGGGCACGCTCCTGACCAAGCAGAAGCTGGGCGGCAGCAGTACGCTGTTCCATGTCAGCAATAACACAGAAATTTTCAAGAATTTCTGGCTGACGGCCGGAGGGGGGCTGAGCTACGATCCACGTTCCGGGTCGGTGGTCTACCCGGTTCAGAACCATTTCAGCACGGCGCCGCTGAATTTCGCGCCGCGCGGGGGCTTCCGATATCAGTTCACGCCGGATATCCGGATCTACGGCAATGTAAGCCGCAGTGTTCAGTCGGCGCAGGACTGGCAGTTCCTTTCAGGCTCGCGGTATACCTCCGGCCTCGCGCAGGGGCAGACCGAAGGCTGGCAGAAGTTGGAACCACAGACCGCGACGACCTTCGAGGTCGGCTCGGAGGGGACCTACAAGGGCCAGCACTGGAGTGTTTCCTACTACCATTCTGCCGTGCATAATGAACTTCTTTCAGCGGTCACGGCGGTCTCGCAGCTTTATAACAGTGCTGTCTTCACCAATGCCTCGCGCACGACCCACCAGGGTGTCGAAGCTGGAATAAATGGCACGCTGTTCAAGTGGAACGGCAACGCCATTACCTATATGCAGTCCTATACTTGGTCGGATTTCCATTATAATCATGACCCGGTCTTCGGGCATAATCGCCTGCCCGGCGTGCCGGAGCATTATTACCAGGGCGAACTGCACGCGGACTTCAAGAACGGATTTTATACGACGTTCGATGTCGAAGCCGCATCGTCAATAGTCGCATCCTACGACAATGGGGCAAGAACCGCGCCCTATCATATCTATAGCTACACACTTGGCTATCTCTGGCCGAAGAAAGACCGCCGCGTTTATCTGCAGTTCCATAACCTGGCCAACAAGCACTACGCGATGGGCGTCGTCCCCGTCTACACATCGACGAACGGCGATGCGGCAGCCGAACTGGTTGGAGACGGCTTCGGCATCTTTGCCGGTGTCGATGTCGGTTTTAACTGAAGCTGGTTTGGGAGTCTGCCCCGGAACACGGGGCAGGGGGAATGAGGCGGCGGCTCAGTGGCAGCCGCCACCGCCGCACTTGGTGCAGGCGCCGCAGCCGGTGGGGCGCTTTTCGGTCTGCCGGGCGCGTTGCGTGGCGCGGTCACGGAGGGGACGCGGAGCATGGATCACGCGCAGCATGTCGGCGCTGGTACGCCAGAACATGCCCTGGCTGGCCGGCACCAGCCGGCGCACCCAATAGAGCGCCGAGGCGGTGACGATGGCGACGATCACGATGGTTTCCACAATGGTCTCGATCATGGACTGCCCCCCCAACCCAGAAGAAGCGAAATGCGCCAGACGATGAACGCGGCGCCGTAGGCCATGGCGAACAGATAGCCTGCCGTTATTCCTACCATACGCCATGACCCGGTTTCACGCCGGATCACCGCCAGGGTCGAAAAACATTGTGGCGCGAAGATGTACCATGTGAGCAGCGACAGCGCCGTGCCCAGGCTCCAATGCGCCGACAGCAGGGGCTGGAGCTGGTTTGCGGCGTCGCTGTCCGTGGCGCCCAGGGAATAGACGGTGGCCAGGGCGCTGACCGCGACCTCACGTGCCGCCAGGCCGGGGATCAGGCTGACGCAGATCTGCCAGTTGAAGCCGATCGGGGCCATGACATAGAGCATCCAGTGCCCGATGCGGCCGGCCAGGCTCCATTCGATCGCGGGGCCGGCGGCACCGGCCGGTGGGGCGGGGAAGCTGGCAAGCGCCCAGAGCAGTACGCTGACCGTGACGATGATCGTGCCGACGCGCGACAGGAAGATCACCGCCCGCTGCTTCAGGCCCAGGGCGAGATCCCGCGGGTTGGGCAGGCGGTAGGCCGGCAGTTCCAGCAGCAGGGGATGTTCCTCCTGCCGGTCGCGGTTCTTCAGCACCCGCGCCACCACCAGCGCGCTGAGGATGCCGGCCATATAGAGGGCGAACAGCACCAGCCCGTGCAGGTTGAACAGGCCGCCGACCCGTCGTTCGGGCACGAAGGCCGCGATCAGCAGCGTGTAGACCGGCAGCCGGGCCGAACACGTCATCAGCGGGGCGATCAGAATCGTGATCATCCGGTCGCGTGGATTCTGGATCGTGCGGGTGGCCATGATGCCGGGAACCGCGCATGCGAAGCTGGACAGCAGCGGGATGAACGACCGGCCGCTCAACCCCGCCGTGGCCATGATCCGGTCCAGCAGGAAGGCGGCACGGGGCAGGTAGCCTGATTCCTCCAGCGCCAGAATCCACAGGAACAGGATCAGGATCTGCGGCAGGAACACCACCACGCTGCCCGCGCCGGCGATGACGCCATCGACGATCAGGCTGCGCAGCGCGCCATCCGGCAGCAGAGTGCCGACCGCCTGGCCCAATGCGGCCGTGCCGGCATCCAGCAGGTCCATCACCGGCTGGGCCCATGAGAAGACCGCCTGGAACATGACGAACATCAGGGCGAACAGGATCACCATGCCCCAGACGGGGTGGAGGAACCAGCGGTCCAGCCGCTCCTCCAGCGCCATGCCCAGTCGCGACGGGCGCGTGACGCAGTCGGCGAGAATGCGCCGGGCCTCGGCATGGAAATCGCTGCCCGACGGCATGGCGGGCGGTGGGGGCGGGGGCGGCAGGTCGAGCGCACGCAGGACCTCCTGCCCGCCATCGCGGCGGATGCCGACGGCCGTGACCACCGGGGCGCCGAATTCGGCCTCCAGGCGCGGCACGTCGATTGCGATGCCCTGCCGCTTCGCCGCGTCGATCATGTTCAGCACGAGGATCATCGGCCTGCCCATCTGCCGGACCTCGAGCGCGAAACGCAGATGCAGGCGCAGATTGGTGGCATCCACCACGCAGACCAGCAGTTCGGGCGCAGGCTCGCCGCGATAGGTGCCGGCGCAGACATCGCGCGTCACGGCCTCGTCGGGGCTGGTGGCGACCAGGCTGTAGGCGCCCGGCAGGTCGAGCAGGCGCACCGCCAGCCCCTTGGGAGTGGTCAGCCGCCCGACCTTGCGCTCGACCGTAACCCCGGCATAGTTCGCCACCTTCTGGCGGCTGCCGGTCAGGAGATTGAACAGCGCCGTCTTGCCGCAGTTCGGGTTGCCGACCAGGGCGGCGTTGAGGACGCTCATGCGACGGCCCGCGGATCAGGCCGCGTCGCGGAGCAGCACGCGCGCCGCTTCCGCGCGACGCAGGGCAAAACGGGTAAAGCCGATGCCGACCGCGATCGGGTCGGCGCCGATCGGGCCCACAGCCACGATGCGGATCGGTTCGCCCGGCACGAAACCCAGGGCACGCAGCCGCTCGGCCACAGGATCGCCGGCCGTGTGGTCTTCCACATGGTCGATGATGGCGCTGCCCCCCAGTTTCAGTTCGTTGAGTCGCATCCCGGATCCGTTCGGCACTTCAGGTTCAGTTGAGAATAATACTTAATATTTAAGTGTGCCGATGTCCATTGTGCCGGGCGCATCCCACCCGCTCGGGTCCGCAGAGGAGGCGCGCGTTACGGAAGCCGCACGCAGGCTTTCCGCAACAGCCTGGTGTTGCGGAAAGCGTGGGCGGACATGTGGGGCGGACGAGCGAAAGCCGCCCTTCAGGGCCGGCGTGCGTTCCCGGGTATCGAAGCGGAGCGTCCCTGAGGACCGTGGATACTGAAGCGCAGGGAACCTGCGCCGGATCGCCACCGGCGCGCAGTCCCGGCCATGCTCTCAGTGCGAGGGGCGCAGGTGGAACGTGATCCGCATGGCTTCGGCCGACAGGCGGGCGCCGCTGGCGGTGGCGGCCGTCAGGTTGATATCCACGCGGTGATTGTTTTCCAGCAGCTTGCTGCCTACGCCCCTGCCCATTGTCGCTTCGGCCTGCACCGCCCAGTAGGTGCCGTCGAAATCCTGCAGGCGGGCGAGGTTATGCACCGTACCGTGGCCTGCGATGTGCGAATAGCCGACGCTGCCCAGCCCCCCGCCGGACATTGTGAAGTCGTAGGATCGGCCGCCATAGACCAGTTGCCCGGTGCCCCAGGTGTAGCCGGCACCGACTCCGATCTCCTTCATCACGAACGTGACCTGCCCGGTCGTCATGGCCGACGGGTCGGGTGTTGCGCAGACCGCCGGAGACAGGCCCAGGGCGTAGAGAGTCAGTCCGGCGGACAGGATTTTCTTCACGCTGCATCCTCCTCGACAGGGTGCGTGCCGGCGGGCGGCCCGTCACTCAACCCTGATCTCACGGATTTTACAATGTGCCTGATGCGTGATCGGATTCGTGCGACGGCACGAAAGCGAAGAATCTGGCGGAATGGGTGGGATTCGGGTCTGGCCGCATTGCCTTGGCCACATCATATAGCATATTGCATATTTCTGTTGTCCGATCCTACGCTGGTGTCAGGCAGTTCGTAATCCCGTTCCCGGTGGAGGGCGTTTCAATCGATGTCTGATCGTTCTCCTGGCGTGAATGCGTCCGCCGGCCTGCAAGCGGGCGGCGGCAGGACGAGCGGGGTGTCGACCTCCAGCCTGGCCGATATCAGCGGTTCGATACGGATTCCGGCGGGGGCTGTTGGTTGGCGGCGGCTGCTGGCGTTTCTGGGGCCGGGTTATATGATCTCGGTCGGGTATATGGACCCTGGCAATTGGGCGACCGACCTCGCCGGTGGTTCGGCGTTTGGCTACACGCTGCTTTCAGTCGTCATGCTCTCGAACCTGATGGCGATTCTGTTGCAGGCGCTGTCGGCGCGGTTGGGTATCGCGACTGGCCGCGATCTGGCGCAGGCCTGCCGTGACCGGTTCGCGCCTTGGGTGGTGATGATGTTGTGGGTGGCTTGCGAGGCCGCCATCATCGCCTGCGATCTGGCTGAGGTCATCGGCACCGCCATCGCGCTGCAATTGCTGTTTGGGATTCCGCTCCTGCCGGGGACGGTGATCACCGCGCTGGATGCGGGCGTGGTGCTGATGCTGATGAACCGAGGGTTCCGCGCTCTGGAAGCCTTCGTGATCGGGCTGTTGAGCGTGATCGCGCTCTGTTTCGCGATCCAGATCGTGGCGGCGGCACCTCCTGTGGCGGCAGTGCTGGGGGGGCTGGTGCCCCGGCCGGAGATCCTGACCGACCCGGGGATGCTGTATGTCGCCATCGGGATTATCGGGGCGACGGTGATGCCGCATAATCTCTACCTGCATTCCTCCATCGTGCAGACGCGGGCTTATGACCGTTCCGAGGCCGGGCGGCGCGATGCCATTCGCTGGGCGACCTGGGACAGCACGCTGGCGCTGATGATGGCGTTTTTCGTCAACGCCGCGATCCTGATCGTCGCTGCCGTTGCCTTCCATGATAGCGGGCATCGCGACGTGGCCGACATTGGGCAGGCGTGGCGGTTGATTTCGCCTCTGCTGGGGCTGGGAGCGGCCGCCACGCTGTTCGCCGTGGCGCTGCTGGCGGCGGGGATGAATTCGACCGTGACCGGAACCCTGGCCGGGCAGACCGTGATGGAGGGCTTCCTCGACCTGCGCTTGCCGCCCTGGGCGCGGCGGCTGGTCACGCGGGGGCTGGCGATCGTGCCCGTGGTGGGAGTGACGGCCCTGTATGGCGATTCGGGCGTGGATCGGCTGCTGGTATTCAGTCAGGTGGTGCTGTCGCTGCAATTGCCGTTTGCCGTCATCCCGCTGGTCTGGTTTGTGTCCGATCGGCGGATGATGGGATCTTTCGTCATTTCTCGCCCGGTTGCCGCGCTCTCCTGGGTCGTGGCGGTGGTTATTCTTGGGTTGAATGGCAAGCTGCTGTGGGATGTGCTGGCAGGCTGATTGCCGGCAGTGGAAACAGCGAGGCGCTGCCTTGTGGTGGCGGGGAAGCGGGCAGGTCGGGCATTCTGCCAATCGGGAGGCGATCCGCAGGGGCAGGCTGGTCACGGTGGCGAGGCGGCTTGCGACCATCTGGCAGCGGGTGGCCGGGGTAATGCGGATGACGTGGATAGCCGCGCCGCGTGCGAGAACCGCCAGCCCGTTGGCATATCGTTCGCAGCCGGGGCGCGGGGCCATGTCCAGCCGCCCGTAACAGATGCCGGGCTTTACCGCCACGGGTGGATTGCGGGCCAGCAGCAGAAAGCGGGTGCCGGCCGGACCGGCGGGGAAAAGGATTGTGCCCGTGCTCAACCGGGATCGGGGCGTGCGATCAAGCGAAAAGAAACGGTGTGGCTGAAAAGGTGCTTAGGTTCCGGGCATCGGATCGCGGGACGGCGCGGCCTGTTGAGGGTGAAGGGTGGGTTTTATTGCGGCTGCGCATGGGTTTTTCTTGACAGGCAGGGCGCAGATTCTATGTAGGGCGCGATGGTTCCTCTCGATGAGGATTAAAAGGGAACACAGTGTGGGTCGGAAGGCCCAAGCCTGTGGCTGTCCCCGCAACTGTAGGCGGCATGTTCACGCATCGCCGGGCGTCATGGCCCGGGGCCACTGGGGTTTCGTCCGACCCGGGAAGGCCATGTGGAACGACAACCGCGAGCCAGGAGACCTGCCGTCAGCACTGGTTGCAACCGGGAACCGTCAGGCGGGGTGATCTGGCGGGCGGGACAGGGACGTTATCCCGGCATCGGATGACGGATCGTGGCCTGTGGTCTCGTGGCAGCCGCGCATGGTCACGAGAACGGTCCCGATGCACGATTTCCGCTCGATTCTTTTTTTCTCCACGCTGTTTACGGCCGTTGGCTTCTCTATTGCCCTGGCGCAGGAAACGCCGGTTGCGCTCGCGTCGGGAAAGGGGCCTGCCGGCCACCCCGCACGCGCGACGACACGCCCGGTGGCACCCGCCGGCAGCCATGTCGCGCTGACGCAGCAGGATCGGGGGGAGGCGATTACAGTCAGCGCCGCCCGTCGTCCGGTCAGCGTGGATGATATCGGCTCTAGCGTGACCATTATCACCGAACAGCAGATCCAGACCCAGCAGCGTCGCGGGCTGGCGGATATCCTGGATCGGCAGCCGGGTCTGAATGTCGTACAGACAGGCGGCGTGGGTGGCACGACCTCGATTTTCATGCGCGGGAACAATTCGAACGAGGTCAAGGTCCGGATGGACGGCATGGACGTCAATGACGGCAGTTCGACCAGCGGTGCGTTCGATGCCGGACAGTTCGTGACCGATGGCATGGGGCGGATCGAGATCCTGCGCGGGCCGCAAAGCGGCCTCTATGGTGCGGATGCCATGGCCGGCGTCATCGACATTACCACCGCCCAGGGGCAGGGGCGTTTCACGCCGTTTGTCCGGCTTGAGGGCGGCGCGTATGGTACGTTCAACCAGGTTCTGGGCACGCGGGGCTGCAAGGCGCGGTTTCACTATAATATCGAGCTGTCCCATTACCGCATGGATGGGTTCAGCAACATTCCCTCCTATATCGAGCGGGCTTATGGCGCCGACCGCCGGCAGCGGAACGAGGGGAATCGCAACGACAACCGGAGCGCCAACATCCGGCTGGGATATGACGTGACGCGGACGTTTGACCTGGGGCTGACGGCGCGCCTGATCCAGTCGAATTATCATTCCTATTCGGTCTATGATCTGCAAAGCGAGAATCTGTATGGGGATTCCGGGGTGCGGGAACAGAACAACAAAAACCAGGCGATCGTGCGCGGCACGGCGCATCTGGTCTCGTTCAACGGGTTGTTCGATCAGGTGATCGGGCTGGGATACATGACCAACCGCAATCGGTGGACGGAGACGGGGACGAGCTATGGCAGTCCGATCAATCCGGACCCCAACTATTATCGTTCCGAACGCTTGAAGATCGACTGGCATGGGACCTTCGATTTCAAAAAGTATGGCCAGTTTCTGATTGGCGCGGAACATTTCCACGATCGCTTCAATACCAGCCATACCGCGTCCAGCATGTGGGACAGCGGGTATGATAATTCGGCCGGCATGGATACGACGGCGGGATATGGGCAGTATCAGGGGAACTGGAACCGGATCCTGTATGGAGCGGCCAATATCCGTTATGATGCCAATTCGCGCTATGGCAACCATGTGACGTGGCGGGTGGCGCCTGCCATCCATGTGCCGGGCACTGGCACCATCATCAAGGCTAGTGCCGGGTCCGGCTTCCATGGACCTTCGCTGTATCAGCTGTTCGCCAATCAGGTTGGTGCGGGGTATTCCGAAAAAGGCAATCCGAACCTGCGGGCGGAGCAGTTGATCGGCTATGATGCCGGGGTGGAGCAGAAGCTGCTGCATGATCGTCTGAAATTCGGTGCGACGTGGTATGATAACCGGGTGCGGAATCTGATCCAGTCGTCATTGTCGATCGATTCCTCGTATAACTACAATTATTCGTACGAGAATGTGGCGAAGGCGCGCATGTATGGCGTGGAGGCCTTTCTGAACTGGAAGGCCCGTAGCGATCTGGAATTCAACCTCAGCTATACCTGGACCCATGCGCGCGACGAGACGGTGCATGCTGAATTGCAGCAACGTCCACAGCATAAGTTCAATTTCAATACGACGTGGACGCCTATCAGGGACCTGACTTTCTCGGGCAACATTCTTTATACCAGCGGTTGGCGCGACCTGCCGGTAATCGGCAGCGAGACCTGCAGCATCTGCGCCAAAGGGCATGGATACGTGACCATCGACGTGGCGGCCAATTACAAGATCAACCGGTTTGTTTCGGTCTATGCCCGTGCGGATAATCTGCTGAACAGGCAATATGAGGAGCCGATCGGATATTTGCAGCCGGGGCGCGGCGGGTATGGCGGTTTCACGCTCTCCTACTGACAGGATGCGGGCCTGGGGTTGGCGCTCCGCGATCTTGCTGCTGGCGGTGGTGCTGGCGGGGGGGGGGCGCGGGCCGAGCCCCGGCATCGGATTGTTTCGTTGAATCTGTGTACGGACCAGTTGCTGCTGCAACTGGTGCCGGCCCGCGATATCGTGGGTCTGTCGCCGCTGGCGCGGGATTGCGCCTATTCCGTGATGTGTCACGAGGCGGAGGCGGTGCCGGTCATTCGGCCTACGGCTGAAGCCGTTGTGGCGGCACGACCGGATCTGGTGGTGGGTGGGCGCTATGCCAGCGTGACCGCTTTGTTGGCGGCGCGGCAGGCGGGAATGCCGGTTGAACTGTTCGACCCTGTTGAACGCCTGGTGGATGTTCCGGAGCAGATCGTGGCTGTGGCGAATGCGGCGGGCGTGCCGATGCGGGGGCGGGCACTTGCGGAGGCTTTCAGGGCACGTCTGGCGGCTCATCCTATGCCGGTTGGGGGAGCCGCTCCCTCGGCGGTGATTTATGCCGCCAATGGTTTTGTAACCCGTGCCGGTTCGCTGGCTGACGATATTCTGGTGCGCGCTGGTTTCCGCAATGCGGCGAACGGTCTGGATGGGCGGCACGCGCTCGGCGTGCCGCTGGAGAGTCTGCTGGTGCGGCCGCCCGAGCTGCTGGTCGTGGCGCGTTCGGATGTCGGCACGTCAATGGCGCAGGCGGTGCTGGATCATCCGGCCCTGCGTGATGCGTTTCCGGCCCCGCATCGGCTGTCGCTGCCTGACCGGATGTGGCTTTGTGGCTTGCCGCAGACGCTCGACACGCTGGACCGGCTGATCGAGGCCCGCACGGCACTGGAGAGTTCCCGATGATCGACCGCCGCGACTATCCGCTGATCGCTGCGCTGGCGGTCGGTGTGCTGATGATGCTGGGGCTGTCGTTGGCCTGGGGGGACAGCCCGATTTCGCTGCCGTCTGCCTTGGGGGATCTGATGGCTGGACGGCATAGCGTGGGGGCGATCATCGTTGGCCAGTTGCGCCTGCCCCGGGCGGTCCTCGGGGTTTCGATCGGGGCGGCGCTGGGGCTGTGTGGAGCGGTGATGCAGGGGTATCTGCGCAATCCACTGGCCGATCCTGGGTTGCTGGGTGTTTCAGGAGGTGCGGCGCTGGGGGCGGTACTGGTGTTCTATACCGGGCTGGCCGGTGTTTCGGCCCTGTTGCTACCGGCGGGCGGGCTGGTGGGGGCGCTGCTGGCGGTGCTGCTGCTGCTGGGGCTCGTGGGGCAGGGCGGGACGCTGGTGCTGCTGCTGGCAGGGGCGGCGATGAGCAGTTTTGCAGCCGCGCTGACGGCCATGGCGATGAACCTGATGCCAAGTCCCTACGCGGCCTACGAGGTGATGCGCTGGGTGATGGGGTCGCTGACCGACCGGACCATGACCGATGTGTGGGTCAGCCTGCCGGGGACCGTCGCGGGGTGCCTGCTGATGCTGACGGCCGCGCGGGCGCTGGATGCGCTGGCGTTGGGCGACGAGGTCGCCGAGAGCATGGGGTTTCGCCTGCGCGGTCTACTGGGCATCCAGACACGGATCGTGGTGGGGGCGGCCGTCGCGGTCGGATCGTGCGTTGCGGTCAGTGGGGCGATCGGCTTCGTGGGGCTGGTGGTGCCGCATCTGCTGCGGCCGCTGACGGGCCACCAGCCTTCGCGTCTGCTGCTGCCTTCGGCATTGGGGGGCGCGCTGCTGCTGCTGGTTGCCGATGCGGCGGTGCGGTTGCTGTCGGGGGCCACCGAGATCCAGATTGGTGTGCTGACGGCGCTGATCGGGGCGCCTGTCTTCTTTCATCGGGTGATCGCCATGCGCCGGATCATGCCATGACCGGCCTGTTTGCGCGGGGGGTGAGGCTCTCGCTGGGAGGACGGAAGGTCTTGCATGGAGCGCATGTCGCGCTGGCAGCTGGCGAGGTTGTGGGGGTGATCGGCCCGAATGGCGCGGGCAAGAGCACGTTGCTGCGCGTGCTGGCCGGCCTTCAAGAGGCCGATGCGGGAGAGGTGCTGCTGGAGGGCCGCGCACTGGCGGCGATGATGCCGGGTGATAGGGCGCGGCGGCTGTCTTTTCTGCCCCAGGAGGGCGTGCCCCCGCCGCCGATGCGGGTCGCGGATCTGGTGGCGCTTGGGCGTCTGCCGCATCGGGGAGCGCGGAATGACGTGCGCGATCATGCGGCGGTGGAGGCTGCGTTGGCGGAAACGGGACTGCTTGATCTGCGTGACCGGCCGGCCAATCAGTTGTCGGGTGGGGAGCGGGCGCGCCTGCGGCTGGCGCGGGCGCTGGCGGTAGAGGCGCCCTATCTGCTGGCCGATGAACCTGTGGCGGCGCTGGACCCGGCCCATGCTCTGGCGGTCATGGCATCGTTCGGCCGCCTGGCGGACGCGGGCAGGGGAGTGGCGGTGGTGCTGCATGACCTGACGCTGGCGGGGCGGTTCTGCCATAGGCTGGTGCTGATGTGCGACGGGCGCATCGTGGCGCAGGGGCGGCCGGCGGAGATTCTGACCGATGCGGCCATGCGTGCGGTCTATGGCGTGACCGTCCGACGGGTGGATGATGCGGTCGTGCCCTGGAGCCTGACGGGCGAACAGGCCTGAAGAAGGTGTGACATATCTCAAAAAAAACGAAAAAAATAATTTAAATCATCGAATTTCTGAAATTTATATCGTAACGGTGGCGTCGTTTGTCGCCCCGTCTGCACTCGCTCCGGTGATGGGGCGGATAGTTTCATGAAAGATACACGAAAGAAACGGGCGGATACGGTTAGAGAAGGCGGGTCCTTCATCAGGGTGTACCGCTTGCGATGAACGTGATTCTGAACGATCGACTCACTTCTACCAGCTATCGGACCGTCTTTGTTTCGGACGTCCATCTGGGAACGCGCGATTGCCGTGCCGACCTGCTGGCGGAATTCCTGCGCAACATGACCTGTCAGCGCCTGTATCTGGTGGGCGATATCATCGACGGCTGGAAGCTGAAGCGGTCATGGTTCTGGAACAGCCATCATGACGACGTGCTGAACCTGATCCTGCGCATGGCGCGTAGCGGGACCGAGATCATCTACATTCCCGGTAATCATGACGAGATGTTCCGGCGCTGGCTGCCGCATGAACTGGAAGTGGCCGGGATCCGCCTGCGTAACCAGGCCGAGCATGTGACCGCGACCGGGCGGAAATTCCTGGTGCTGCATGGTGACGAGTTCGACAGCGTGGTGCGCTATGCCCCTTTTCTGGCGATGCTGGGCGATCGGGCCTATACGCTGGCGCTGATCGTCAACCGCTGGTTCAACCTCGTGCGGCGCCGATTGGGCTTGCCCTATCGTTCGCTGTCGCAATGGCTGAAGCGGCGGGTCAAGAGCGCGGTCATGGCCATCGACCGGTTCGAGACCGCCGTCGCGGATGAGGCCCGGCGCCGAGGCATGGACGGGGTCATCTGCGGCCATATCCATCATGCCGTGATCAAGGATCTGGGCGGCGTGTTGTATATGAACGACGGTGACTGGGTCGAAAGCTGCAGCGCGCTGGTGGAGCATCACGACGGCAGCATGGAACTGCTGGATGTAACCGATGTGTGCAACCGGTTCCCCGTGGCCGCGCCGCTGGCCTCGCGGTCGTTTGCCGGTGCCTGAGTGACGGTGGACGCGGTTTCCGCCGTCGCGCCGTCCGAGGTTACGCCGCGGACCGGCCTTGCGGCGCCGCCATTGCGTATCCTGATGGTCAGCGATGCCTGGTATCCCCAGGTCAATGGCGTGGTGCGCACCGTTTCGCGCCTGCGCGACGCGCTGGAGGCGATGGGGCATACGGTCGGGATCATTGGACCGCATCTGTTCCGTACCATGCCGTGCCCGACCTATCCCGAGATCCGGCTGTCCATCCTGCCCGGCAGCCGGCTGAACCGGCTGATCGAACATTTCCGCCCCGATGCGCTTCATATCGTGACCGAAGGGCCGCTGGGGCTGGCGGCGCGTCGCTGGGCGCTGCGCAACGGGCAGTGCTTCACGTCGTCCTTCCATACGCGGTTCCCGGAATATATCCGTGCCCGAACGGGATTCCCGATGGGGCTGCCCTATCGCTTCCTGCGCTGGTTTCACGGCGCGGCGGCGTTGACGCTGGTTCCGACCGCCAGCCTGCAGGAGGAGTTGCGGGGCCGGGGATTCATGCATCTGGAATGCTGGACCCGGGGGGTCGATGCCGACCGGTTCCATCCCGAAGCTGCCGTGATCGACTGGCAGGCAATGTATGACGTGCAGGGGCCATATCTGCTCTATGTGGGGCGTGTGGCGGTGGAGAAGAATCTGGAGGCATTTCTGTCGCTGGATCTTCCGGGCACGCGGATCGTGGTGGGGGACGGGCCGGACCGGGTGGATCTGGCCGCGCGCTACCCCGATGTGCTGTTCACCGGCTATCTCACCGGCCCGGATCTGGCGGCGGCCTATGCGGCCAGCGACGTCTTCGTGTTTCCCAGCGTGACCGACACGTTCGGGCTGGTGATTCTGGAGGCGCTGGCCTGTGGCGTACCGGTGGCGGCCTTCGATGTGACGGGGCCGCGCGATATCCTGCCGCCGGGAATATCGGCGGTGGGTGCGATCGGGCCGGACCTGCGGCGCAATATCCTCGCCGCGTTGCGCGGAGACCGGGCGGCATGCCGGGCGCACGCCGCCCGCTTCAGTTGGGAGGCCTGTGCGCGTATGTTTCTCGACGCCGTCATCCGCGCGCTCCGGACCGCGCACACGGCCTGACGGCATTTGTGCGGGTAGAGCAGATCCTGTTTGAATGCGTGCATTCAGACAGGTGAAGATGCTCGTAAAAACAATAAACTAGAGCATTTTCATCGAGCCGGTTTTCGGTGGAAATGCTTTAGCGCACCTGGCGCAGCAGGCCCGACAGGGCCGCGCCGACCAGAGAGCCTTCGGCCGCCGCCGTCGCCTTCTCGCCGCCCATATAGGGCGACAGCGCATGGGCCAGGCCCGGCATCGTCAGCGTCTGCAACCACACGCGGCCGGGGCCGGTGAGGCGGGCCATGAAGAAGCCGTTATCGCCGAACAGCTTGTTGCGGATGCCCGGCAGCATCGTGACGTCGAACGAGACCGTATCCTCGAACATGCCCACCAGGCCGGGGTGGACGTCGACGACCTCGCCTGGTGCCAGATCATGGGGGATGATTTCGCCGCCCAGCATGCTCCAGAACGTGCCGTGGCCGGCGACACGTTGCAGCCGGAATCCGTCGCCGCCGAAAATGCCCGCACCGAGGGAGCGCTGCATGGCAAGGTCCAGCGTGACGCCGGGCGTCGCGCACAGGAAACCATGGCGATGCACCAGCATTGCCCGGCCGCCGCCGAGCTGATGTTCCAGGATATGGCCCGGCAGGCGCGTGGCGAACGCGACCAGGCCGGACGTCTGTTCGGCAGTGAATTCGGTCATGAAAAGGCCCCCGCCGGCCAGCGAACGGCGCACGGCACCGAACAGCCCGCCCATGCCGGCCCCCGTCGTGGTGGTGGACAGCGTGACGTTCGGTGTCTTCCAGGCCAGTTCACCCGTTTCGGCGACCAGCCGTTCGCCGGCCTCCAGCATGACGCGCAGAACGGGAAAGATCGAACCGTCGATGGTCGTGCGCATGGGGCCAGCCTTCTGCCTTGGGATGCCGGTCTTGCCGGCGACGGGAGAGGGGTATCCTATTGCAGGGCTTGCCGGATGCTGAATAATTTCGTGCATTGAACGGGCAGCCGGGCAGGGCGTTTATGCCAAGGCGCCATCCGGCCGGATGGACCGGCGGCTGAAAACGTCTTAACGGGGCCGGAGGCCGAGGATCAGCCCGGCGCCGTAGGAAGGAAAGTCGTCATGGAACGCGCCATTGCCATCGTCACTGGCCTGCTGGTGGGGCTGTTCAGCCTGATCCTGACGGCCGTTGCCGCGATCGAGAATCTGGCGCGAGAGATTCTGGCCAGCGGCGGCATAAGGGGCGAGTTTCAGACGGCGCTTCTGATCGTCCTGCTGGTGACCTTGGCGATCGGCGCCTTCCGGCTGTTCGGAGGTGTCTTCGCTGTTCTGATCGGCGTGGTGCTGATGCTGATTCTGCTGCACGCCCTGCTGGTGACAGCGGGCGTGCCGATACATTGAAGCATTCGCATTTTGTCTGACGGGTGGGCTGAAGGCTCCGGTGCCGCAGCCGCCTGACCTGAGCCGGGACGACGCGATCAGCGCAGACGGCGGAAGGCGGCGCAACGCGACAGGCCGGCCGACATCTGGCGCACCGAGGCGACATAGGCAGGCCACGGCAGGCCCCGGTAGGCAGCCCGGAATGGCCGCTCCACGCAAAGGCCCCTTCCGGTCGGCTGTGCCGGAGGCGCGTTATGACGGCCGCCGGCACAGGCAGGTTGCCGGGCTCCGATCCAGTCATGGACCAGAATATGCCCGATAATGCCGGCCGCGTGTGTCATCGCCATGGTCCTCCTGTCCTGAATGTCCGCAATCAACACGGAAATATCAGCAAAGTTCAGACACAAACACGAGAATTATTCCCCCTGATGGCTACCGGGACCGCCACCAGGGCTCCATACCCGTCACCTCCGGCCTGTCCCGGTCTCCGTCGGCATCCACGCTACCAGGCCTGTCCGAACAGCAGGATGCACGCATAGAACAGCAAAAGGGCGACGATGCCGCCGACCATGACGCTCCAGTAACCGACCGAGCGCGGTGGGGTCGCGGAAATGCCGCGTGTCATCATATGGGCCATGGCTGCCTCCTTGTGGCCGAGGGTCGTTTTTACCAGGTGTGCCCGCTGCTGGATCTGGGATCTCCCGCCGCCGGAACAAGGCATGTCGGCCGATCACATCCGCACGATCCATCGGTGCGGATTTTCTTGTCCGGTGCCGGGCAATGCGGGCATGCTGGCGCCTTTCTTCCCTTCGATCAGGATATTGCACATGCGTTTGCGCCTGCTTCTTTCCAGCCTGGCCGTCGTGGCGCTGATCGGCGCTTCGGCGCCGGCTTCCGCCGCCGCGCCGTGTCGGGACGCCAAGGGCAAGTTTACCGCCTGCCCCAAGCCGAAACCTGTGAAATGCCGCGATGAAAAAGGGCGATATGCCAAATGTCCGGCTCAGTCCGCCACTCCGGGCTGATGGTATCGCCATCTGGCGGATAGTGTGGCGAATATCCCTGTTGATTTCATTATATTCCGCGTTTCAGGCCGGGGAACCGCTCCCCGGTCAATCAGCGCTCTAGTTTTATCGTTTGGTGCCGCGATACATGCCGGTTTGCCGCTTCCCGGCCTGACGATCGGGGTGCGGGGGCTGCGCGCCTCTTGAGGCTGCCATCTGTTACAACAGGACAAGACAAACACCGCCTGAAACTTTTCTTGCCGGCTCAACGGCCTATATACCCAAGTGACGGAGGGTGTATTGAGTTATGTCATGGTGTGTTTTTACTTGATGTATGGCTGCCATGTGTGGAAAGTGTGCGAGTATGGTCTGCCGAAGATTGCATGCGGCCGCCTATATGGAATAAGAAGCACCTGGGTATCGGGTCGGGTAGGCTGGCCGTCGCTATCGTCTCCATGCAGTCCGGAATGTCCTGCGCTGAGGTGATCGCAGGGTGGAGAGTGATTCATGGAGGAGCCAGCGTTGCAGAATGGGCCGTCATCTCTTTCGTCGGTTCTGAACGCCTTGGCCGACGGCGTGATCATGGTCGATGTCGCTGGTATGGTCGCTTTCGCTAACGATGCAGCCATCGCGATGTGCGGCGCACAGGCCGCTTCCTGGGGCGGGCGACCGGTGGGCGAGGTACTGCCGACGCTGGATCTGGCATCCGGTCCCACACCACATGAATTCTCTCTTTCCCTGCCCGGCCGTTCGGTGCGCTGGCTGGAAGCGGTCGTTGCGTCCGGGGAAGCCGCATGGATCGTCACGCTGCGCGACGTAACCGAGGCGGTCGGACAGCGTGAGGCCGGGCTGCTCTATTCCACCGTTGTCAACCGGACCGACCGGGGGGTGATGGTCCTCGATGCGCTGGACCGGATCACCTATGTCAATCCGGCTTTTACGCATCTGCTCGGCTATCGTCCGGAAGACGTCCTGCTGCGCGATGTCTCGGTCGCCCTGTCGGCGGAAGAGGCGGACATGCCGGTCCTGCGCGAGTTCCGGTACAATCTGCGCGCCCGCAGGCCCTTCGAAATCGATCTGCGGGCCCGGTCGCGTGCCGGGCGGGAAATCTGGCTCAGCACGGCGGTGAGCCCGGTGCGGGACGACGGCGCGGCCGATGGCGATGTCATCGTCCTGCTGGCTGACGAGACCCAGGCGATGGAACTGCAGGGTCTCCGCCAGGACGTGACGACCGCTCTCAGCGGTGCGACGGACTTCACGGATGTCATGTCGCTGATCTGCAGGCGCGTGGAGGCGATTTCGCCGGACGTCATGGTGTCGATCCTGCTGGTGACCGAGCAGGGAACGGCCTGGATGGCGGGGCGGGGCGCGATGCCGGAAAGGTTCGTCTCGGCCTGCGACGGAATGTCCGTCGGTCCGATGGTGGGGACATGCGGGGCGGCGATCTATTCGGGTCACGAGGTTCTGACGCCCGATATCGAAACCGATCCGCGCTGGACTCCCGAATTGCGCGATGGGGTACGCCCGCTGGGGGTGATCGCCTGCTGGTCGGTGCCCGTGCGCCTGCGCGACGGCACGGTGGCCGGCAGCCTTGCCCTGTATTTCCGCGACCGGCGGGAGCCCACGCTCTGGCAGCGCCGGGTTGTGGACGCCTGCATCCATTTCTGCACGCTGGCGATCGAGCAGGAGCGCGCCCGGGCACGAATCGCGCAACTGGCGCATTACGATGCCGTGACCGGCCTGCCCAACCGGACGTGGCTGCGCGACCATCTGGCGTCCCTGCAGGGCGGCCCGGGCTGGTGTGGCCTGACCCTGATTGCGATCGATCTCGATCAGTTCCGGACGCTGCGCGACGGGCTGGGGGGAGGCGGTGCCGACGAATTGCTGGAGCGGGTCGCGGGTCGGCTGAAGCGCGCGGTGGGGCGCAACGATACACTCATCCGTACTGGCGAGGACGAATTTTCGATCGTCACCGGCTGTGGCCGTACCCCGATGGGGCCGGGATGCTGCGTGGACAAGGACGGGTTTCTGGCGGTCGATCATGCGTCGGTGATGGCAGGTGCGATTCTGCGGGCCATGGCGGAGCCTCTGGTGATCAATGGCCTGCCTGTGACTTCGGGGGTGAGCATCGGCATCTGCGCCGGCAGCGAAAAGGGCGGCACCGTCGACACGTTGCTGCGCAATACCCGGATCGCCGTTTCGCGCGCGCGGGATGCCGGCGGCAATTGTTACCGCTTCTTCAGCCCGGCGATGAACCAGCGGGCGCATGATCGCGTCATTCTCAGCAGCGTGCTGGGCACCGCCCTGTCCTCCGAGCGGTTGCGGCTGGTCTACCAGCCCCAGGTTTCACCCCATACGGGCGCCATCCACGGGGTGGAAGCGCTGGCCCGCTGGCATGACCCGGTGCGCGGCAATATCTCGCCGGTTCGCTTTATCCCGCTGGCCGAGGAAGCCGGCCTGATCGAGGCGCTGGGGGAATGGGCGCTGCGCCAGGCCTGCGGACAGATGGCCCAATGGATGGCGGATGGAATCGCGATCCCGTCGGTGGCGGTCAATCTGTCCGCGCGGCATTTCCGCGATCCGGGTCTGCCGGCGATGATCGCCGCCATCCTGCAGGAAACCGGCATTCCGCCCGGCCGCCTGATGGTGGAAATGACCGAAAGCACGATGATCGCCGATATGGACAGCACGACCGAGGCGGCACGCGCCATCCGGGCGTTGGGGGTCGGCCTGTCGATGGATGATTTCGGCACGGGATTCTCCACGCTGGCCAATCTGGTCAATCTGCCGCTGAACGAGGTGAAGATCGACCGCAGCTTCGTGGACGGGATGGATCGGGTGGAGGAAAGCCGCCAGATCGTGAATGCCGTGATCGGCATGGGGCGCAATCTGGGCATGTCGATCGTGGCCGAGGGGGTCGAAACGAAAGAACAACTGGCGCTTCTCGATGAACTGGGATGCCCGGTGGTGCAGGGGTTCCTGATCTCCCATCCGCTGGAAGCGCAACTGCTGCCGGACTGGGTCCGTACATGGCAGCAATCCTGTTCGACCGGGCTGACGCGGCTTCCCGCGGCCTAAGCGGGCCGCGTTTCAAAACGTCGACGAGACCCCCAACGACCGGCTGGCGGCGATCGCGTCCTCCCTTTCCCGGGCATGTCTGAAACAGGCACCCATGGAAACGGCGGGGGATGTCATAAAAACTTAATTGCCCTTCCGATCCTGTCCGATTGAAGCCCGCAGGGGCGAAATGTATTGGATGAATGACTAAGGACGGCATCGGGAATAAGTGGATGCAGCAGATGCCGCGATCCCGGGACATGGTTCCGGCGGGACGGAATACAGACACGTTGATCGGTGACCGGCTGTTCGCGGGGCTCGTGCGGCTCTCTGGATGGCTGATGCTTGCCCTGCTGGGCGGTCTGATAGCGGTATTGGCGTGGGGCGGGCTGTCGGCGTGGTCGGCGTTTGGGCCCGGTTTTGTGTGGAGCACGGCGTGGAATCCTGTGACGCAGCATTTCGGTGCGGCGGCACCGGTGTTCGGCTCGGTGATGACGACGCTGCTGGCGCTGGTGTTTGCGGTGCCGCTGGCGTTCGGGATTGCGTTCTGGCTGGTGGAGATGGCGCC
>NZ_QQAW01000003.1 GCF_003350405.1 Gluconacetobacter liquefaciens
GCCGAAGCGATACTGCCCGCACCCGCAACATACGCGCCCCCCGTCGGCAGCGCCTGCGCCGATGCCACCGACGTCATCCACGAGGTCAACGCCGTAAACCCGAGCAGGAATGCGCGCTTATGCAGTCTGGTCGGGGGCATCTTCATGACAGGGCAAGCTTTCTGGCGATGATTTCAAGGGTAAGGAACACGGTGCGTGTTCAACGGACTTTCAGGTTCGGTCAATTGGTGTGACCTGATTCCTTGTATGATCCGGGAAGAACGGTTTTTGTCATCTCCCACTTAATGGGAGCTAATTTCTGTTTTTTTTGAAAAATGTTCCAATTAATTTCATATTTTTATTTTCATGTTATTTATATTTAGTTTCAAAAGATTGCTTTTTTGTTTATTTTTATGGTTTCTTTTAATTTTATTTTCGGCCTTATTCTGCATGCCTTTCTTCTGTTTGCAATGCGAAGTAACAACACCACCAAAAATGTTACAAATCCCGTGAGGGGGATGGGTGGCTGCGCCTTCGCGTACGACACACCGTCCATCGTGGGGTGCTGTTTCGGATTGAATAAACGTTTCAAGTCGTATCAGGATGAATTTCGAAATTGCGCCTTCGGATAGTCAGAATGGGCGGGATCGCGGTTCGGCCGGAGAGAATGGATGAGCGACAAAATGCGATTTTTGCGGTTGGCGTGTTCGTTCTGTCTGGCATCGGCCCTGTGGCTTGCCGGACAGGACCCTGCCTTTGCACGGATGGTAACGCGGCCCGTTAGCTGGACGCAGGATGGCGTGCGGTTCGATAGCGTGCTGGTCTATGACGATTCGGTTTCGGGCCATCGGCCGGGGCTGGTCATGGTGCCCAACTGGCATGGGGTGAATGCGATCGCCATCGACAAGGCGCGGATGATCGCGGGGCATCGTTATGTCATTCTGCTGACGGACGTTTACGGTGCCTCGGTGCGCCCGGCGGATGATGCGCAGGCCCAGGCCGCGGTCAAGCCGCTGATGGCCGACCGGGCGTTGCTGCGGGGGCGGATGGCGCGGGCGCTGGCGGAATTGCGGGCGCAGGCGGCGTCGGCGCCGATCGATCTTTCCCGTCTGGCGGCAATCGGGTTCTGTTTCGGCGGAACGGCGGTGCTGGACCTGGCGCGCAGCGGGGCCGACCTGGGTGCGGTGGTGTCGTTCCATGGCGATCTGGCGACCGACGATCCTGCACTGGCGCGGGGTATTAGGGCTTCCGTGCTGGTGATGAATGGGGCGGATGATCAGTGGACGATGCCCGACGTACCGGCCTTTCTGCGCGAAATGGGCCAGACGCCCACGGCCTGGCAGTTCGTGGCGATCGGCCATGCGGTGCATTGTTTTACCGAGACCGAGGCCACCACACCGAACGGCCCATGCCGGTACGATGCCGGTGCGGCCGAGCAGTCTTACGCGCTGATGCGTGGCTGGCTGGCGACGCATCTCGCGGGGGCGCCACGGTGAGGATGTCGTCCGCCGCCCGGCTTGCCGCCCTGATCGTGGGGCTGGCAGGGCTGCCGTGGGGAGCAGCGGCATGGTCGCAGGCCTATCCTGCGGGTGCGGGCTTTCCACCGGGCGTGTTCATGCCGGGGGAGGGCGTGGCGTCGGCGGCCGACCGGGCGCGGCGGCAGATTGCGGCGGAGACGGCGATCAGACAGCAGGATCTCGCTGCCCGCACCCGTCAGCAGCAGGCGATTGCGCGCGATCAGGAGGCGCTTGATGCCGCGCGCGGGCAGCGTGGCGCGTCGTCTCCGCCGACACCGGAACAATGGCAGCGCGAGCAGGCGTTGCATAATGACATCGATCGGCGGATCGCGGTGCAACGCCGGGGCGTGACCGTGACGCCGACCGGGCCGGGCGGATGGATCATCCGGGACGGGGAAGGAACGACCCGGGGCGTGTGCCGCGAGATCGGCGGCGTTCTGACCTGCTAAGAGGGGCGGCCCGTCGCTTTATGGCGGCCAGCCGTCATGGGCGGGTGGCGCGTCATGGCGGTTCCACCAGCCGCCGCCGAGCGACTGGAACAGGCCGGCGGTGTCGGACAGGCGGGCCGCGCGGGCCTGTGCCAGGGTGAGGCGGGCCTGGAGCGTGGTCTGGGTGGCCAGCAGCATGTCCACCCGCGAGGCGTCGCCATAGGCGAGGCGTGCGCGGGCGATGTCGAGGCCGCGCGTGGCCGCGCGTTCGGCTTCGCTGTCGGCGACCACGGCGGTGGCGTCGGCGCTGACGGCGTTGAGGCTGTCCGTCACGTCCTGGACGGCGGTGACGACGGCGGCGCGGTATGCAGCGGCGGCCTGTTCGTACTGCGCGCGGGCTGCGCGTTCCTGATGCATCAGTTGTCCGCCCTGGAACAGGGGCTGGGAGACCATGCCGGCGATCATCCACTGACCGTAGCCGGGGACGAACATCTGGCCGATCGAGGCTGCCGCCACGCCGGGCTGGGCGCTGAGTTGCAGGTTGGGCAGGCGGTTGGCGATCGCGACGCCCACCTGCGCGCAGGCGGCGTGCCAGCCGGCTTCGGCCACCTTGACGTCCGGCCGCTGGTCGATCAGCCGGGCGGGCAGGCTGACGGGCAGGTCCTGGGGCAGGGTGAAGCCGTCCAACGTGAAATCGGGAGTGGGTGCGTCGGGCATGTCGCCGGCCAGGGCCGCGATCTGGTCATGCTGCTGCGACAATTGCTGGCGCAGGGGCACCAGCGTGGCTTCGGCCTGGGCGAGCTGGGCGCGCTGCTGGGCCAGGTCGGCGTCGGACAACTGCCCCAGGGTGATCTGGCGTGTGGCGGATTCCAGAATCTGGCGCTGGCTGGCAATCACCTCCTGCACCGTGTCGACCTGCGCGCGCAGCGCGGCGTAGGCGATGGCCGCCTGCACCAGTTCGCCGGTCAGGGACAGGTAGGCGGCCTCCAACTGAAAGCGTTCGGCGTCGCGCTGGGCGCCCGAGGCTTCGATCCCGCGTCGCAACCCGCCCCAGATATCGGCCTGATAGGAGATGTTCAACTGCGCCGTGTGGACGGTGTACAGCCAGCTATTGCTGTTGGGCACCGGCGAGTAGGTGCGCGAGGTCTTGAAGCGTGCCGGATTGAAGCTGGCCGAGATGTTGGGATACAGCACCCCCGCCTGGGCGGCGCGGTTTTCCTGTGCCACGCGCAACGCGTGGCGTGCGGCCTCCAGGTCCGGGCTGTTGGCCAGCGCGTGCCGGACCAGCCGGTCCAGCGCCGGGGAATGGAACAGTTCCCACCACCGGGCGGGGATGTCGGCGCCGGGGTGGAAGGTCTGGGCCTGCCCGTCCGCCACCGCCGCACTGTCGGTGCGCGTGGGGCGGCCCGCCTGCGCGAACTGCGTCGCGGGGGCGGAGGGGTGGTGGAAGTTTGGTCCGACCGCGCAGCCGCCCAGGTCCGCCAGCAGCGCGAGCGCGCCGGCTCCGCACAGCAGGCGTCGCCAGTGGCCCGGAAACGGGGTGCGCGCAGGAAAGGCGGTCATGCCCGGTCTCCCTTCCGGCGTGGGGCGCGGCGGGCATGCCAGGCTTCCAGCTCGCAATAATAGGTGGGCAGGATGAACAGCGTCAGCAGGGTGGCGATGCCCAGCCCGCCGACGACGACCGTGGCGAGGCCACGCTGGACGTCGGTGCCGATGCCGGTGGCGATGGCCGCGGGCAGCATGCCCATGCTGGCGACGGTGGCCGTCATCAGCACCGGCCGGAACCGTTCGCCGGCCCCTTCCAGCACCGCGTCGCGCAGGGGCATGCCTTCGTCGCGCAGCCGGTTGATGGCCGAGATCATGATGATGCCGTTCTGGATCGCGACGCCGAACAGGGCGATGAAGCCGACGGCGGTGGCGATGTTCAGCGTCTCGCCCCGCAGGTTCAGCGCCACCAGGCCGCCCAGCGTGGCCATGGGCACCACCGCCAGCACCAGCAGAGCCTGGCGCATGCAGCCGAACTGGCTGAACAGCAGGACCAGCATGACGCAGAACATGATGGCGAGGGCCACGCTCAGCCGGGCCTCCGCGCGTTCCTCCTGCTGGAAGGTGCCGGCCCATTCCAGCCGGTAGCGCGCGGAGTCGAAATGTACCTGCGCGGCGATGCGGCCCTGCGCATCGGCGAGATATTGCGACAGCGGGCGCTGGCCGTTATCGACGCGGATGGTGATCTGCCGGTGGTTCATCTCGTGCGCGATGTTCGCTTCCCCGGTCTGGAGCGAGACGCGAGCGACCAGTCCGAGCGGAATGCGCGCGCCGTTCAGGCCCGTAAGCGGAATCTGGCGGATGGCCGGCAGGTCGTTGTTCAGGCGCCGTTGCATGTGCGCGGTCATGGCGTAGATGCGGTCGCCCACATAGACCTGTCCCACGGCGGCATCGCCGACCATGTTCTGCACCACGTTCATGATATCCGTGCCGTTGACGCCGTAGCGGGCCGCCGCGGCCCGATCGACCGTGATATCCAGTTGCGGAATCTCCGGTTCCTGGAAGATCGAGGCGTCGGCGGTGCCGGGGACCTGGTGCAGGATGGACACGATATGGGTGCCGATCCGGCGGAGTTCCTTCAGGTCGTCGCCATAGACGCGCAGTACCAGCGGGCTGTGCGCGCCGCCGACCAGATCGTTCATGTTGTCGGCGATCGGCTGGCTGATGCCGAAGCTGATGCCGGGGATCTGCGCCAGCCGGTCATGCAGGCGGCGGATGAATGCCACGCGGGTTTCGCCGTGCGGCCACGTTCTGTAGGGCGTGAGGCCGACCGGGGCTTCGATATGCGAGGGGCTCCACGGGTCGGTGCCTGAATCGTTGCGGCCGATCTGCGTGGCTACGAAGCTGGTCTCGGGGAAGGCACGGATCGCGCCGCGGATCTCGTCGGCCATCGCGCTGGCCTTTTCCAGCGACAGGCCGGAGGGAAGCTGGATCTGCAGCCACAGCGAGCCTTCGTCGAGATCGGGCAGGAACTCGCGGCCCGTGCGCGCGCCCAGCCAGACCACCAGGCAGAAGGCGATCGCGCCGGCCAGATAGGCGGCCCACGGCCGGTCCACCATATGGCCCAGGCCCCGGTGGTAGGCATGGTGCAGCTTTTCCAGCGGCACGTTGTGATACAGGCGGTGCGGCTTGCGCATGGCCAGATAGGCCAGTGCGGGCGTAAGCGTCGTGGCACAGAGCAGGGCGCCCAGCAGGGCGAAGCTGACGGTGAAGGCCATCGGCCGGAACAGGCGGCCTGCGGCGCCTTCGAAGGCGAAGAGCGGGCCGTAGGCGATGATGATGATCAGGGTCGCGAAGACGATCGCCTTGCCCACATGCCGTGTCACGGCAAGGATGTCGCCCTCGTCCATCTTGTGGTCCGGCCGTTCCTCGCGGATGCGCAGGATGGCCTCGGTCACCACAATGGCGCCGTCGACGATCACGCCGAAATCGATGGCACCGAGCGAGAACAGGTTGGCCGGCATGTGCAGCAGGTGCATCAGCACGAAGACGGTGGCCAGCGCCAGCGGAATGGTGACGGCGGCGACGATCGCGCTGCGCGGGCTGCCCAGGAACAGGACCAGGATCAGGAAGACCAGGCCCACGCCCTCGATCACCGTATGCGTGACCTTGTCGGTGGTGGTTCGCACCAGGCTGTCGCGGTCGATGATCGGCACGATCTTCACGCCCGAGGACGCAAGCTGCGCCTGAAGCCGGGTGACCGTGGCGTGCAGGTTGTCCAGGACCAGCGACGGGTTCTGTCCGCTGAGCATCGTGACGATGCCCTCGATCGTGTCCGGATTGCCATTCAGGCCCAGGATGCCCTCGCGCACCTGATGGCCAAGCTGCAGCTCGCCCAGGTCGCGGATCAGGACCGGTACGCCATTGTGCTGGGCCACGGCGATGGTGCCCATGTCGTCGAGCGTATGGACCATGCCGACGCCGCGCACGATGTAAGACTGATCGCCACGCGTGATGCGGCCGCCGCCGGCGTTGGCGTTGTTGGCCTGCAGGGCGGTGATGACGTCATTGACGCCGACGCCGTAGCGGAACAGGGCCTGCGGATCGAGCACGATCTGGTACTCGATGGTAAAGCCGCCGAAATTATTGACCGCCGCGACACCGGGCACCTGTTCCAGGGCCGGGATCACGATCCATTTCTGGATATCGGACAGTTCCATCAGGTTCCGGCCGTCGGATTCCAGCGTGTAGCGATAGATCTCGCCCGAGGGGCCGGTGATCGGCCCCATCGTGGGGATGACGCCCGACGGCAGCATGGCCTGTGCAAGCTGTTCCGACACATGCTGGCGCGCGGCACTGACATCGGTGCCGTCGCTGAAGATCAGGGTGATCAGCGAAAGGCCGAAGGTGGAGCTGGAGCGGCTGTCCACCAGCCCCGGCGTGCTGGCCAGCAGGCGCTCCAGCGGGATCGTGACTTCCTGCTCGATCTCCTCGGCCGCCAGGCCCGGAACCTGGCTCGTGATCTGGACGTTAACCGCGCCCAGATCGGGATAGGCCTCGACCGGGATCTGATGCCAGGCGATCGCGCCCAGGGTCATCAGGACCATCATGGCGGCGAAGACGACGCGCCTCTGCTGAAGGCAGGCGGCGATAAAGCGGTTAATCATCGTTCAGCAGCACCGCACCCTGGGTCACGACGCGGTCGCCGGCAGCCAGGCCGGATGTGACCTCGCACAGGTCGCCGTTGTCATAGATGATCTCGATATCGCGCCGTCTGTAGGCGTGGGGCGCGACTTCGACGAACACCGTCACGGTATCGTTGTTCATCAGCAGCGCCGATTGCGGCACCATGATGCGCGGCGGCTGCGGGGTCAGGATGGTCACGGTGGCGAACATGCCGGGCTTCAGCGTGTCATCGTCATTGGCCAGCACCACGCGCGCCTGGAGCGTGCGGGTATCGGAATGCAGCGCCGGTTCGATCGCCGCGATCGTGCCGTGCGTCGTCCGGCCCGGCAGGGCGGGAAAGGTGATATCGACCGTCTGCCCGACATGGACGGCATCGGTCAGGTTTTCCGGCACGGCGGCGACGGCCCAGACCTGCTGTGTGCCGGTGACCGTCATCAGTGGTGCCGTCGGGTCGGTGACGAAGGCGCCGGCGGCGGTGTTGACCGCCGAGACCATGCCGTCGATCGGCGTGGTCAGCCGGATCACGCCGCCCTGTCCGGGCTGAGCGCGCAGGGCGGCCAGTCGCGCGGTGGCGCGGTCATCTTCCGCCTGGGCCTGGAGCCACGCGCTGCGTGCGGCTTCCACATCGCGCGTGGCGGCGCCGCCGGCGCTGGCGACGCCTTGGGCGCGCAGCAGGGCCCGCCGCGCATAGTCCAGCCCGGCGCGGGCCTTCGCGGCATCGGTCGTGGCCTGGGCCATGTCGCCCGAGGCCAGTTCGGCGAGGATCTGGCCGCGCGTCACATGATCGCCGGCGGTTACCGGCAGGCTGATGATCGCGCCGGCAACCGGCGTCATGACCGAAAGCGACTGAGACGGCTCTGCACGGATTTCGCCGGGCACCGGAATCGTGCGGCTGGGCGAGGCGAGCGTGACGGGGGTGACAGACAGGCGGGCCGCCAGCGGCGAGTCTGGCGTGACCGTCAACAGGCCATGGTCATTGCGTACCATGGTGCTGGCCGAAGCCATGGCGGACGTGGCGGCGCCGGACAGGATGGCGCAGATCACGAGACCGGCCCCCAGCAGACGCGCTGTGCGGCCGGATGATCGGGAGAAGGGCGGCGAATGTATCACGGGCGCGATCTGGTGCATGGGCCTGAGCCTGGGGTCCTGGAAGAAAAGGCGGCATCCAACCCTAACGAGAGCCAGGACGGGACCGATTCCGGACGAGAATATGATGTTACGGGAAGGCGGTTACGGGGAGGCTGGGGCCGACACCGCGCGCTGCCACTAGCGACGATCCCGATCCTTGTCCATGGGCGCGCCGGAGGTGCCGCCTTGCACGCCGCGGAGCCGACAGTCGGCACGAAACGGGGCTGTCGCCGGGGGAGGGAGACAGGTGCCGGAAGGACGGAACAGGCCGTGGCAACCGGGCGGAAAAGGGAGCCGGCCACAGGGGGAAAAACGGGACCTGTGGAAAAGGAAATGAAAACATCTGTCTGTATCAGGTCTGGCACGGCTGTTTCTTTTGTATCGGGCCGATCCGGCCGATGCGCGGCCAGGAGGGACGGGCACGACAGGCACGTATGACGATCGATAAAATATTACAAACTTTTTCAAAACCATAACGATAAGATGATCGTTATTTAATATTTTCTCATGAGAGAATGCGGAATTCGTATATGTCATGAAAATTTCACAGCCCTTTTCCGGGCTCTCCGGAGGGGATCTGCCTGTGGGCAAGGGCGCACGCCGGCCTGCGGCGTGACGGGCCGTGCGTTTCATGTCATTGCGGAATGTGATCGCCGGGCCTGTGACCCGGCACTGCATGCGATTTCCCGAAATTTTGAAAGGTTGCCCATTTGCGTCCGCTTTCCAAACGCATTCTCGCCCTTTCCTTGTCCACAGCCCTGGCCACGGTCGGCCTGGTGGGGCTGTCGCAGAGCGCGGGGGCGGCTGACAGCCAGCCCCAGCCGGAGCCTCTGCCGCTGCCCGATTCCATCCCGGCGCCGCGGGACGTGCCGTTTGGTGGCACCATCCGGCTGTCGGTCGATGCCACCGACCTGGCGCGTCATATCATGACCGTGCATGAGACCGTGCCGGTGCCGGCCGCGCTCGCGGCGACGGGCGGCGACCTGCCGCTGTTCTACCCGATGTGGCTGCCGGGCGATCATTCGCCGACCGGTGCGCTCGATCAGTTCGGCGGCCTGGTGGTGAAGGCCGGCGGAACGACGCTGCCTTGGCTGCGTGACACTGTCACGGTCAGTGCCTTCCATATTCCCGTGCCCAAGGGGGCGCATACGGTGGATGTGTCGTTCCAACTCCTGTCGCCGGTTTCGCGCGAAGAAGGGCGCGTGGTGATGACGCCCGCGATGCTGAACGTGCAGTGGAATGCGGTGGCGCTCTATCCGGCCGGGTATTTCACGCGCCAGATCCCGGTCGAGGCCAGCTTGCGCCTGCCCACGGGCTGGCAGTACGGCACGGCGCTGCGCGCGCAGAGCAAGGCCGGTGACGTCGTGACCTTCAAGCCGGTGCCGTTCAATACGCTGGTGGATTCCCCGCTGTTCGCCGGGCGGTATTTCCGCCGCATCGACCTGGCGCCGGGTGCCGCCGTGCCGGTGGCGCTGAACCTCGTGGCGGACAAGCCGGGGGAACTGGAGGTGACCGATGCCCAGATCGCGGCGCATCGTGCGCTGGTGACGCAGGCGAACCTGCTCTACGGCTCGCATCATTACGATCATTATGACTTCCTGCTCGCGCTGACCGAGGAACTCGGCGGGATCGGGCTGGAGCATCATCAGTCGAGCGAAAATAGCGGTCCGCGCGGCTATTTTACCGAATGGGACAAGACGTTCGCGACCCGCGACCTGCTGGCGCATGAATACACCCACTCGTGGAACGGCAAATACCGCCGGCCGGCCGGCCTGTGGGCGCCGAACTTCAATACCCCCCAGCGTGGGACGGGCCTGTGGGTCTATGAAGGGCAGACCCAGTATCGGGGGTATGTCCTGGCGGCGCGTGCGGGCCTGATGACGGCACCGCAGGTGATCGAGGCGCTGGCCGAGGTGGGGGCGGTGTATGACACGCGCCGCGGACGCACCTGGCGGCCGCTGATCGATACGACGAACGACCCGGTGATCGCGCGACGTGCGCCGCTGTCGTGGCGGAGCTGGCAGCGGAGCGAGGATTACTACTCCGAAGGCCAGCTCATCTGGCTGGATGCCGACACGCTGATCCGCCAGCTTTCCGGTGGCAAGCATTCGCTGGACGATGTGGCGCGTCATTTCTTCGGCACCAATGATGGCAGCTTCATCACCAGCACCTATGAGTTCGACGACGTGGTGAAGGCGCTGAACGACATCCAACCCTATGACTGGGCGACGTTCCTGCATCAGCGGCTGGACAAGACTTCGGAGCACGCACCGCTGGACGGGTTCACGCGCGGTGGCTACCGGCTGGTCTATACGGATCAACCCAACAAATATGTCGCGTCGTTCGCCAACGTGCGGCATGTGGCGGATTTCGCTTTCTCGCTGGGCCTCACGATCGGCAAGAGCGGCACGCTGGGCAATGTGGAATGGGGCAGCCCCGCCTGGCAGGCCGGCATAACCCGCGATGCGAAGGTGATCGCGGTGAACGGCGAGGCGTATGACCCCGACGTGCTGCGTGAGGCGATCGTCGAAGCGAAGGATGCGCACGCCGCGCCGATCGCTCTGCTGCTGCAGGAAGGCGATCGCTATGTGACGGTCTCGGTCCCGTATCATGGCGGGCTGCGCTATCCGCATCTGGAGCGTGTGGACGGCAAGCCGGACATGCTGGCCGATATTCTGGCGCCGCGTCACTGAAGACTGGAGGAGGGGGGCTGATGCGCGGGCGTTTCGGCTTCCCTCCGCCGGGCGGGGCTGGCGGATTCTGACATGCGTCCGACCCTGGCCTCGGTCGTGTTGGTTGCCGATCTGACGGGGACCCTGGTGTTCGCGGCGGAAGGCGCGATGGTGGCATCCGCCCGCCATCTCGATCTGTTCGGTATCATGGTGCTGGCCTGCGTGGTCGCCCTGGGTGGCGGCATGATCCGCGACGTGCTGATCGGCGCCGCGCCGCCCAGCGCGATCCGCGACTGGCGCTATCCGGCGCTCGCCTTCCTGACCGGACTGGTGGTGTTTCTTCTTCCGCCCGCCATGCGGCTGGCGCCGGGGGGGACGGTGCTGGCGGTGTTGGATGCAGCGGGCCTGGCGCTGTTTGCCGTCGCGGGGGCCGAGAAGGCCCTGTCACGTGGCGTCGGCCCGCTGGGATCGGCCCTGATGGGCATGGTAACCGGCGTGGGCGGCGGTGTGATGCGTGACCTGCTGCTGGCGCGCGTACCGCTGATCCTGGTTTCGGACATTTATGCCACCGCCGCGCTGGCCGGCGCGGCGGTGGTCGTCGCCAGCCGGAGGCTGGCGGTACCGGTGGCCTGGGGGGCCGTGGCGGGTGGGCTGGTCTGCTTCGGCCTGCGGCTGACGGCCCTGCGCTATGGCTGGAACCTGCCGGGGGCTGCGCATTGAGCCTTTCTGGACCTGCACGATGGCTGCGGTCCTGAAGGGCCGTTTCTGCGCATCCGCGCATATTGCCGGACAGGCTCTTATTAATCCTGTGTCGGGTGTATGCTGTATTCCGCATGAACGGGCGGGAGAGACCATGCGACGTCGGACGATGCTGCTGGGGGCGGCGATGCTTCCCGTTCCGGCATGGGCGCGGGGCGGCCGGACCGTGGACGTCCTGTATGCCGGATCGCTGCTGAAACTGATGGAGCGGGGGATTGCTCCCGCCTTCGACGCGGCTGGCGATGATATCTTTCGCGGCTACGCGGGCGGCTCGGGGGCCCTTGTCAACCAGATCCGGGGCGGGTTGCGGCGGGGTGATGTGTTTATCAGTGCCGATCCGGCCCTGAATGGCCGGCTGGGCGACCAGGCAGGCTGGTATATCGTCTTCGCACGCTCGCCGCTGGTGATCGGGTACAACCCGCAAAGCGCCATCGCCGACGCCTTGCGGACACGGCCCTGGTATGAAGCGCTGCAATTGCCCGGTGTCCGGATCGGCCGGACCGACCCGGCGCTGGACCCGAAAGGCGCGCTGACTGTCCGCATGCTTCAGCAGGCTGAGGCCTTCTATCATCAGCCAGGCCTTGCAGCACGGATCATGGGTACCGACCGGGGTGTCGATCGGTCCGGGCAGGTGCGGCCGGAGGAAAATCTGGTCGGGCGCCTGCAATCGGGGCAGATCGATGTCGGTTTCTTCTACGCGCTGGAAACAACCGACCTGAAAATTCCAAGCGTGGCATTGCCGCCTGAATTGTCTCTGGCAGCCCGGTATTCGGTCACGATCCTGAAGAATGCGCCGAACCCGGACGGCGCAGCACGGTTCGTCGCCTTCCTGCTGGGCAAGGAGGGCAGCGCCGTCATGCGGCAGCATGGGCTGGAGACAATGGTGCCCGTTCTTGCCGGGGATGACAGGACGCTGCCCGTTCTTCTGCGGCCGGTCCTTCGCCCCTGACCATGCGCGCCATGCGGCCGATGCCCCGTGCGGTAAAGGGGCTGGCCTGCCTTCTCGGCCTGTGGCTGCTGGCGCCCTTCGTGGCGGGCATGGTGCGGTTGGGCGATGCCGACTGGTCCGGCGTGGATCGGGCCGGATTGGTCCGGGCCGCCGGTGTGTCGATGGCCAGTGCCGGGGTGGCGACGCTGCTGATCGGGCTGTTCGGCATTCCGCTGGGCTATGTACTGGCGCGGGGGCGCGGCTGGTGGACGGTGTGGCTGGGCGGGGTGGTGCAGTTGCCGCTCGCCCTGCCGCCGCTGGCCGGCGGCGTGCTGCTGCTGTTTCTGCTGGGTTATGGCGGCCCGCTGGGCGGGCTGGGGCTGAGCGAGCATTTCGGCGGCATCGTCGCGGCCGAGATGTTCGTCGCGGCACCGTTCCTGATCATTGCCGCACGCTCGGCCTTCGCGGCGGTCGATCCGGTGCTGGAGGACGTGGCAGCGACGTTGGGGCACCGGCCGGGCGCCATCTTCCGTCGCGTGAGCCTGCCGCTGGCGTGGCGGCCGATCCTGGCCGGACTGGTTCTGGCGTGGCTGCGGGCCTTCGGCGAATTCGGCGCAACGGTCATGCTCGCCTATCATCCTTATTCCCTGCCGGTCTTTACCTATGTCGCGTTCGGCGAGGCGGGATTGCCGGCCATGTTGCCGGTGCTGGCACCGACCCTGCTACTGGCCGGGCTGCTGATGGTGGCGGGGCACTGGCTGACGCGCCCCGTCGCCCGTGGTGCCGCGCCCCGCATGGCCCCGTTGCCTCTTCCGGCCACGCGGGAGAGGGCCGAAGCATCGCCGCGCCACTTGGCCCTGGCGATCCACCGTGACCTGCCGGGCTTTACCCTCGACGTGACGCTGGAAAGCCGGACGCGGCGCATTGCCATACTCGGACCGTCCGGATCGGGCAAATCAATGACCTTGCGGGCGATCGCGGGGCTGGAGGATGTGGCCGGACAGGTGCGGCTGGATGGGGGCGACCTGTCGCCGCTGCCGCCGGAGCAGCGTGCGGTTGCCTATGTTCCGCAGGGCTATGCGTTGCCGGCGCATCTGACAGTGGCGCGGCAGGTGACGTTCGCGACCGATTGTGTGCCGGAGCGGGCTGCGGCCTGGATGGGCGCACTGGGGCTCGAGGCGTTGTCGGGGCGTTATCCTGCCGAACTCTCGCCCGGCCAGCGACAGAGGGTGGCGCTGGCGCGTGCCCTGTCGCGACGCCGTGTGGATCTGGTGTTGCTGGACGAGCCGTTCTCGGCGCTGGATGCGCCCCTGCGCGCGCGGCTGCGGCGGGAGGTTCTGGCCGTGCTGCGCGGCATGGAGGCGCTGACGGTATTGGTGACCCATGACCCGGCAGAGGCGCTGGCGATGGCGGAGGAACTCGTGCTGCTCGATGGTGGCCGCGTGATCCGCGCTGGACCGACCGCAGATGTGTTCGCCCGGCCGGGCAGCGAACTGGCCGCCCGCCTGCTGGGGGCGGAGGCGATCGGCGATGGTGTGATGCTGCCGGACGGGCGGATCGATCTGGGGCAGGGCGTGGGCCTGCTGGTGCGGCACCCGGTAGGCGAGGGGGCGGATTTGCCGCCAACGGGGACGCGCGTACGCTGGTCGGCGCGGCCCTACCAGATCCGACTGGCGAAAGATGGCGCCTATCCGGCGCGCATCCTGTGGCGGGGGACGGTGCGCGACGGCCAGCGCCCGACGAGATTGCGTCTGGGTGATGCCGAACTGGAGATCCTGGCCGATCCGTCCTGCGAGGCGGATGGCGCGTGCCGGGTGACTATCGACCCCGGTTGTCTACAGGTCTGGCCTGCCGCCTGATGCCCGGGTTTGGGGGGAGTAGATCAGACGATGCCGGTGGCCTCGCTGGTTACGGGTGCCTGAATGGCGTCGCGCACGATATGCAGTGCCCGCTCCAGAGTCGGGCGGTCGTCTGGAGCGCCGAGGCAGATGCGCAGACCGGATTCTGCGTCACGGGACACGCTGCAGGCTTCGGGCGGCGTCAGTTCAACGCCGGCGCGCAGGGCGTGGTTCAGGGTACGTTGGGCTGCGAGTGGAGAGAGTGGCACCCAGACATGGGGCGAGCGTGCCGCGCCCGGATTGTTCATGGCTGGTCCCAGGATCTGGCGCGCCATGGATACTCTCGTGGCGGTTTCGGCCTGCACCGCGTCCGCGACGGCGTCGGCAGTGCCGTCCGCCACCCAGCGCGCGAAGATCATGCCGCCGAGTGCCGGCGGGCAATAGCCCAGCGCGCGGATGCCCCGCATGATCTTCTCGCGCGCCACATTGGGCGGCAGTGTGACGAAGGCCAGGCGAAAGCCCGGACAGATTCCCTTGGAAATGCTGGCGAGATAGACGGTACGTTCAGGCGCGATGGCGGCGAGCGGCGGCGGACGGTCGGCGGGATCGGCATAAATATAATAAGCGTCGTCCTCGAAGATGGTCAGGTCGTGCTGCCGGGCGATCCGCGCGATGTCCTGCCGTCGGGAGGGGCTCATGGTCCGGGTGGTTGGGTTCTGCAGGGTCGGTACCGTAAACAATACGCGGGCGCGGGTCTCGATGGCGGCGCGTTCCAGCGCGGACGGGATCAACCCTTCCTCGTCCATCGCCACCCCGCGCAATGTCAGGCCCATATGTTCGGCGGCGGTGCAGGCACCGTAGAAGGTGGCGGACTCGCACAGCACAATGTCGCCCGGTCGGCAGAGCGAGGACAGCACCAGCGTGATCGCGTGCTGGCCGCCATTGCACTGGATCAGATCGGCCGGGTCGCACGCCAGGCCATGGCGGCGCGCCAGCCACGTCGCGCCGGCTTCGCGTACCGAGCGCAGGCCGCTGGCCTGGATATACTGGACGGCGAAATCCAGTTCTCCGGTGGTGGCCAGATCCGCCACCGCGCGTTCAAGAGCCCGGGATAATCCGACACGCGGCGGGATGTTGCAGCGCAGGTCGATGCTGGCGCCCCGTGGATGGCCTGCCTCCGGGGTGGAGGTGGATGGAACCGGATCGAAGCTGGTAGCGATCGTGATGTCGGGGCTTGCCCCGCGAATGAAGGACCCACGGCCGACATGGGCCAGCAGCAGGCCCCGCCGCTCGGCTTCGGCATAGGCCTTGGTCACGGTGCCGACGCTGAGCCCGAGAGTATGCGCCAGATCGCGCTGGGCAGGCAGCCGGCTGCCTGCCGGCAGGATGCCGGTCGCGATATCCCGTTCCAGTGCGTCGGTCAAACGGGAATAGAGCGGGCCGGGTGGAGGCGGAATGTCAGGGCGCCAGATGGGGGGCATTTGTCCTGCCTTGAACGGTGCATTCAGATTGAACTATGACAATATAACGATTGACCCTCGAAAATCCTAGGACAAAACTAATAATCAGAAGGGGAAATTAGCATTGTAATAGTACAATGATCGAAATTGTCATGCTCGCCGGGAAATGAATCCCCTGTCGGCGCAGACGGCCTCTTCGTGCCGGTATCGAGGACGATTGATGATGATCATCGCAGGAAAGGAAACGCGATCCACCCGGACGCCGGGCCAGCCACTCCGGCTGCCCGGAGCGGACAGGGTCTGGTCTCATGTCGAATGGGGCGGGATCGGGCTGGTCATCGCGCTGGGCCTGATTCTGTTGCTCGCGCTGCATGGGGCGTCAGGAGGACGGGGTGAGCCGGTGGAGAAAAATGCCGCGATGCGGCTGGCGTACGCGGCGGCCTACCTGCGGGACGTGGCCCATGCGCGATGGCAGCCGGTCCGGCTGGACCACGCCGCGCGGCATGAGCGTGCGACGGTATGATGAATGATCGTGGTAATTCGGAGAAATGACAGATGACGACTTACATCTTTCATCAGGTTGATGTCTTCGCGGCAGCCCCGCTGAAGGGTAATCCGCTGGCCGTCGTTGCCGGGGCGGACGGGCTGGACGATGCGCAGATGGCGGCCTTCGCGAACTGGATGAATCTGAGCGAGACGACATTCCTGCTGAAACCCACGCAGCCGGGTGCCGACTACCGGGTGCGGATCTTCACGCCGGAGGAGGAACTGCCGTTCGCCGGTCATCCGACTCTCGGATCGTGCCATGTCTGGCTGGCCATGGGCGGCGTACCGCAGGGGCGCGACGTCGTGCAGGAATGCGGCGCCGGGCTGGTGACGGTGCGGCGTGATGCCGACGGGTTCGCCTTCGCCGCGCCACCCCTGCGCCGGGCTGGGCCTGTCGACGCGGCAGACCTGGCGGCAGTGGCCCGTGGGCTCGGTCTGTCGCCCGATCGGGTGGAGGCTGCGAACTGGGTGGATAATGGACCCGGATGGATCGGCTTGATGTTGCGCGACCGTGCGGAACTACTGGCTCTCCGCCCCGATCTGCGGGCCTTGGGCGATTGGCGGGCTGGCCTGGTCGCACCGTGGGATTGCGCGCGCGACGGCGACGCGGCGCAGTTCGAAGTCCGTGCCTTTATCGGCGGCGAGACGGGATTCGAGGACCCGGTGACCGGCAGTCTGAATGCGGGACTGGCCAAGTGGCTGATCGGCGCAGGTCTGGCACCTGCATCTTATGTCGCCAGCCAGGGCACGGTAATTGGACGCATGGGGCGTGTACGGGTGGCCCGGGACGAGGATGGGCTCTGGATCGGCGGCGAGACCGTGACCCGTATTCGCGGTCAGGTCACGCTTTGATGGACGCTCCTGGGAGAAGATCAGGAAATTGCTTTTCTGGTCTTCTCTTATTTCGGATCGTGCAGCAGAAGGACGCAGCCGAACAGAATAAACAGCGCGCCGCTGGTGCGCTGCATGCGCCGTCGCCATGCGGCGCGGGACAGCACTGCCGCCAGCCGGGCGCCGCTGCCGGCATAGACGAGGTACCATAGCACTTCCACCACCGCCGAGGTTGCGATCAGCAGCGTGTATTGCGGGGCCTGGGGTGCGGCGGGGTTGACGAATTGCGGCAGGAACGACGCCGCGAAGATGATCGCCTTGGGGTTGCTGGCGCCGACCAGGAACGACGTGCGCAGCGAGGCATGCCAGGGCAAGGGCGGCAGGACGATGCCTTCCGCCTGCGCGGCGGGAGCGTTTGACAGCCAGCCGCGTACGCCGAGCTGGATCAGGTAGAAAGCACCAGCGAATTTCAGGATCGTGAACAGGATGGGCGAGGCCGCCAGTACGGCGCTGAGCCCCAGTGCCGAGGCCGCCATGAGCGCGACCAGCGACAGCAGGCAGCCCGCCATGTCCGGAATCGTCCGCCGCACCCCGTAGCGGATGCTGGCGGTCATGATATGCGTCATGTTCGGCCCCGGAATGGCCGAGAGCAGAAACACGGCGTTCAGATAGAGCAGCCACGATTGCAGCGTCATGACGGGGCGGGTTCCTATGCGGCGTCGGTGGTCGTGAGCGCGCGCAGGTCGGCCGCCAGCGCATCCACACGGGCAATTTGCGCATCCCATGCGAACATGAAGCGGGCGCTGCCGCCGATGAAGGTATAAAACCGCCAGCCCCGTGCGTGCAGCCCTTCGATCAGGGTCTCTGACAGTTTGAGAAAGACGCCGTTGGCCTCGACAGGAAACATGATTTCGACCCCTGGCAGCGCCTCGACCTGCTGGGCGAAATGGCGGGCGCAGGCGTTGGCGTGTGCGGCATGCGTGCGCCATGCGCCGGTTTCGAACATCACGGCCCAGGGCGCCGAGAGGAAGCGCATCTTGGAGGCCAGTTGCCCTGCCTGCTTGCAGCGGTAGTCGAAGCCTTCGGCCAGGGCGCGGTCGAAGAAGATCACGGCTTCGCCGATCGCCATGCCGTTTTTGGTGCCGCCGAAGCTCATGACGTCGACACCGGCCTGCCACGTCATCTCGGCCGGCGAGCAGCCCAGGCTTTCGATGGCGTTGGCGAAGCGCGCGCCGTCCATGTGCAGCCGCAGGCCCAGTTCGCGGCAGGTGGCGGAAATCGCGCGGATCTCGTCCAGCGTATAGACCTGCCCGGTTTCGGTCGGCTGGGTAATGGTGACGGCCCTGGGGCGCGGGAAATGGATGTCGGTGCGGCCCAGAACGAACGCGCGGATCGTCTCGGGGGTCAGCTTGCCGTTGGTGGTGCGGCCGACCAGAATCTTGGCGCCGTTGGAGAAGAATTCCGGCGCGCCGCATTCGTCGGTTTCGACATGGGCGATATCGGCGGCGATGATGCTTTCGTAGGACTGGCAGAGCGATGCCAGCGCCAGCGAATTGGCCGCCGTGCCGTTGAAGACGAAGAACAGTTCGCAATCGGTCTCGAATGTCCGGCGAAAGGCGTCGGCGGCGCGTAGCGTCCACGGATCGTCGCCATAGGCGGTGGCGGAGCCGCGATTGGCCTCTTCCATCGCCCGCAGGGCTTCCGGACAGATACCGGCATAATTGTCGCTGGCGAATTGCTGGGTATGGGGCATCGCGATTGCGGCCTTTCCTCGCTTGCTACAGGCATCACGAGGATCGATGACAGTGAGGTAGCGGTCCGTTTTTTGCCGGATCGGCCACATCTTCCCGGAACGGGAACGCCACCTTGCTCGGATGCAGGTTGGTGCCGGGAGGTCCCGGCTCTGGATGCGGCGCGCACCATATCGCAGCGTATTGGTGACGGCAAGCGAGGTCCCGGCGCATGGCGGGGGTGTGTTTCGACTGGATGGGAAAAGGCGCCCGGCGGTTGGGCCGGGCGCTGCCCGGATCAGGCTTTATAGCGGCCGAGCGCCAGATCCTCATGCGCTATGTCGGGCTTGCGGCCCGAGAGGATGTCGGCCAGCACCCGGCCCGAGCCGCACGCCATGGTCCATCCCAGCGTGCCGTGGCCGGTATTGAGATAGAGATTGTCGATTCCGGTCGGGCCGATGATCGGCGTGCCGTCCGGTGTCATGGGGCGCAGGCCGGTCCAGAAGGTGGCGGCCGGCACGTCGCCGCCACCCGCGAACAGGTCGGTCAGCGAATGTTCCAGCGTGGCCCGGCGCGGTGCGCGAAGCGTGGTGCTGAAGCCCGCCAGTTCGGCGGTGCCGCCGACGCGGATGCGGTCGCCCAGCCGGGTGATGCCGATCTTGTAGGTTTCGTCCATCACGGTGGAGACCGGCGCGCGCGCCGCGTCGATGATCGGGGCGGTGATCGAATAGCCCTTCACCGGATAGATCGGCAGGTCGAGCCCCAGGCTGCGTACCATGGCGGGCGAGAAGCTGCCCAGCGCCAGCACGTAGGAATCCGCCTCCATCCGGCCCCGACTGGTGTCGATGCCGGTGATGCGGCCCCCCTCGCGCTTCAGGCCGCGGATCGTGGTGTCGTAGAGGAAGGTCACGCCGCGTTCCGCCGCCATCGCCGCAAGGCGCTGGGTGAACATGTGGGCGTCACCGGTCTCGTCGCCCGGCAGGCGCAGGCCGCCTACGAGCTTGCCCTGGGCCGCCGCCAGGCCGGGTTCGGCCCGCACGCAGCCGGCTGCGTCCAGCAGTTCGTAGGGCACCTTGTACTGGTCGAGCACGCGCAGGTCCTCGCCGATATGGTCGAGCTGCTTCTGCTTGCGGAAGACCTGGAGCGTACCCTGCTGGCGGTCGTCGTAGGTGATGCCGGTGCTGGCGCGCAACTCGGTCATGACGTCGCGGCTATATTCCGCCAGCCGGACCATGCGGCCCTTGTTACGGTCATAGGCGGCGGTGGTGCAGTTGGCCAGCATCTGCGTCAGCCAGCGCCACTGGTGCGGGTCGGCCATCGGGCGGAATACGAACGGGCGATAGGCCATCAGCAGCCAGCGCACGGCCTTTAGCGGCACGCCCGGCCCGGCCCAGGGGGAGGAATAGCCGGGCGAGACCTGGCCGGCATTGGCGAAGCTGGTTTCCAGCCCCGCAGCCGGCTGGCGGTCGATGACCGTGACCGTGTGGCCTGCCTGCGCGAGGTACCAGGCCGAGGTCACGCCGACCACGCCGCCGCCGAGAATGATGATCTTCATGATATGTTGTCAGGTCCGCTCAGGAGAGGGAGGAGGCCGCGCCGTCCGCGACATAGGCACGGTGGTAGCGGTGGCCGAGGGAGGTCAGGATTTCGTAGCCGATGGTGCCGGCACCACGGGCGACTTCGTCGACCCCGTGCTGCGGCCCCAGCAGGTCCAGCATGGCACCGGGGCCGGTGAGGGAATCAGGGGCCTCGGTGATGTCGACGGCCATCGAATCCATCGAGATGCGGCCGACGATCGGCAGGGGCTGGGTGCCCAGCCAGGCGCGGCCTTCCCGCGCCGCGTGGCGCATGAAGCCATCGGCATAGCCGGCCGCGATGGTCGCGATCCGGCGTCTGCTGGTCGGGCGGTAGGTCAGGCCGTAGCCGACGCCGTCTCGGGGGCCGACGGTTCGGGTCTGCAGAATGCGGGCCTGCAGCCGCACGACCGGGCGCATGGGGTTGGGTGCGGTGCCGTTGGGCGCCACGCCATAGAGGGCGGCGCCGGGACGCACCAGGTCGAAATGGAAATCCGGCCCCAGGAAGATACCCGAGGAGGCGGACAGGCTGAGGGGCGCGGCCGGCAGGCGGGCGCGCATGGCCAGCAGGCGGTCGCGCTGATGGGCGCTGGCCGGGTCGGACGGGTCGTCGGCACAGGCGAGGTGGCTCATGACCAGGCAGTGCCCGATGCCTCGCCAGCCGTCGGGTGCGGTGTCGATCCGGTCGAGATCCTCTTCCGACAGGCCGAAGCGCGACATGCCGGTATCGAGTTGCACCGCCGCAGGCAGGGTGCGGTCCAGCCGGTGGGCCAGGGCGCGCCAGGCGCCGATCTGCTCGACGCTGTTCAGGACCGGGATCAGGTCGTGGTGTACGCAATCGGCCTCGGCCCCGGTCAGCGGACCGTGCAGGACGAAGACTCGGCTTGTGGGGGCAATATGAGGACGCAGGGCGATGCCCTCATCCACATGTGCGACGAAGAAGGTACGTGCACCAGCCTGTTCCAGCATGGGGGCGACCCGTGCCGCACCCAGCCCGTATGCATCGGCCTTGACCACCCCCGCGCATTCCGCGCCGGCCGCACGGGCCTGCACCGCGCGGTAATTGGCGCGGATGGCGTCGAGGTCGATCGTCAGGGTCGCACCTGCCCGGGCACGCGGCCAGCCGGCGTCGTAAGAATGGGGAATCGGGGTGGAATGGGGCATGGGCGGCGCGGCCTCGACCGATCAGGGCATGGGGTGTGCGCCATCAGCTTAGGCCGCCTTGGACTGATATTTCCTGCCGAATGATTGCATGATCTGTCGCTGGGGCGGGAAATATGCAATTCTCTGCGCCTAAATGGCATGATCTGCCGGGATGGTTGCCGAAGCATGATAGATTCCGATTCAAAACAAAAAATGGACCGGGCGACCGGAGCGATTCTGCGTCATCTGAGCCAGGATGGGCGCATGACCAATGCCGATCTGGCGCAGCGGGTCGGGCTGTCTCCTTCGGCCTGTCTGCGCCGGGTGCGGCAACTGGAGCAGGCCGGAGTGATCCGCGGCTATCGCGCCATCATTGACGAGCGCGGGCGCGAGGCGACGACGATCGTGATCGTGCGGATTACGCTGGACCGGCAGACGGAGGAATGTCTGCGGCGGTTCGAGGCGCGGGTGAAGACCTGCCCCGATGTGCGCCAATGTTATCTGATGACGGGCGATGCCGATTACCTGCTGCATGTCGCGGTACGCGATGCGGCGGATTACGAGCGTATCCATAACGAGGAACTTTCGCGCCTGCCGGGCGTGGCCCAGATCCAGAGCAATTTCGCCATTCGTCCCGTGGTCTGGCGATAAAGGAGGGCGCATGCCGGACCAGAGCGAGACCGTCATTCCCGACAGCCATCGTGCCGAGCCGGTGGAACTGGAGAAGGATGATACCGTGCGTCGCGCCGTGGTGCGGATCGCCCGCGTCCTGCGCGAGCATCTGGAGGCCAACCTGCCGGTGGCGATGGATGGGCGGAATGTGGAGGGCGTACATCAGGTACGCGTGGCCCTGCGCCGCTTTCGCGCGCTCGCGGGGCTGCTGCGGCGCGATTATCCCAGCGCCACGCTGGACGAAGCGGCGGCGCGGGCGCGCATGCTGGCGCGTGCGGTCGGCGAGGCGCGGGATTGGGATGTCTTCATGCTGGAGACGCTGCCCGGCCTCAGCCCGCTGGGGCGGGCGGGAGTCAATGTCGTCGGGCGCCTGCTGCCGCTGGCCCGGCCTCTGCGCGATGGCGCCTACGCGCGGGTGCGGCAGGCGCTGGCCAGCGCGGATGCCGAGTGGCTGCTGAATTTCATGGGGAATCTTGCCGATGGCAGCCTGTGGGACGAGGCGCGGTCGCCGGCGGGGCTGAAGGCGCTGGAAGAACCGGCGGCCGATTTCGCCGCCCGTCATCTGGCACGGCTGCATCGCAAGGCGCGACGCCGTGGACGGGGGTTCGCGCGGCTGACACCGCCGGAGCGTCATCAGGTGCGGCTGGCCCTGAAAAAACTGCGCTATGCGTCTGAATTTTTCGTGACGCTTCATGCGCCAGGTCGGAAGAGCGGGCCCTACCTACGGCGCCTGTCGGCGGCGCAGGCGGCCTTGGGGGCGGATAGCGATGTGTTGACCACGGGACGGCTGCTGACCCGATTTGGCGGCAGGCCGGACGACGAGATGCGCCATGTGGTGGGCGCGGTGACCGGGTTTCTGTGCTGCCGGCAGGACGCGACCCACGATGCGGCGCACAGGCAGTGGCGCAGGTTTCGCCGCACCCCGGTCTTCTGGGCCTGATGCCGGTAAAGGCCTTCATCAGAGTGTCACGAAGTCTTCATCCGGCCGTCGTTGCTTCCGGTCCGATATCGTGGTCTTGAGCCCCATTCTTACGGACATGCTGCCGCGAGAAGGAGAGCCATGTCATGATCAAATCCGAGATCGTCGAGATTGACGGTGTATTCGTCGGGGTTGTCATTCAGTCCCGTCACGATGGAACGCGCGTCTTCCGTGCCATTCATGAATGGCTGAGTCCGCTCAACGGGCAGATCATGGCCTCGCTTCAGGATGCGCGGATGCTCGCGGCCGGCCTGTTCCGCCGGCAGAGAGTGGCGGCACTCGCCGCCGCCTGACGGCACGACGGGAAACGTACGCCGGATCGCCGATCGTGCGCGTTTCCAGAGGGCTCTTTCAGGTGCCCTGAACGATGACGACGCGGTAGGACGAGCCTTTCCAGCGGTGCTTCACCACCTCCTGGTAGGCCGGGCTGTCGTACCAGGCGCGGGCGGCCTCCATAGTGGGGAATTCCAGAATCACCACGCCCTCGGGCGGCGTCCCTTCCAGCACTTCCTGGGCACCATAGGCTGCCAGTATCTTCAGGGGATGGCCCGCGAAACTTGCCGCGACTGCCTGTCCGTAGGCGTCGAGTTCCGTCTGGTCGGTGGTGGCTTCGCGGGTAAAGACGATATAGGCGGTCATGGCCTGTTTCTCCTGTGGAAGAACGATGCTGCCATGACGGCAGGTCGCCGGCCAGCCGCCGTCACGTCATTGTGGTCGGGTGCGTATCCATGGGCGCGCTTTCATACAGTTCCAGCGGCAGATCGTCGGGATCGGCGAAGAAGGTGAAGCGTCGGCCGGTCAGCGCGTCGGTCCGGACCGGTTCCACGGCGACGCCGGCCCCGATCAGGGCGTCGATCGTGGTGTCGAGGTCCCGCACCGCGAAAGCCAGATGCCGCAACCCGCAGGCTTCCGGCCGCGATGGGCGCGGCGGCGGGGTGGGGAAGGAAAACAGCTCGATCTGCATTGCGCCGACCGCAAGGTCGCATTTCCACGATTGGCGCCCGGGCCGCCAGGTTTCGCGCACCACCGGCAGGCCGAGGATGCGCGTGTAGAAATCCTTCGAACGGGCGTAGTCCGAGCAGATGATCGCCACATGGTGAAACGCTTCGATCATGGCGGCATCCTTTTGTGCTGCGGTTGGAGCGGGAACGCACCGGATCGGCTCCAGGCTCGGAAAACAGGCGGTGGGAAGAGCGCCGTGCGCATGAGACCTGCGCAATCCATGCCATTACGCGGTACGCGATTTTGACGCCATTCTCGCTGCAATCATTCATGCTGGGAAGGATTCGCGGCAATGGGCGGGGCTTCGGGGCCGTCGGGACAGCGGGAGAGAACGGGGAAAAGAATTCTGGCGGCTCATGTGCCGCAGGCCCTGTCCCGCCTGCGGGTTCATCGTGCGCTGGAAGGGCGGAGCGATGACAATATCGTGCGGGTGGGCCATGCCGACAGGGCGTGGTCCGATTTCTATCATCATGCCCTGACGATCCGCTGGAGCAGTTTCTTCTGGTATGCCCTGGCCGGTTATGTCGTGGTCAACGCCGCGTTCGCGCTGCTTTACATGATGGTGCCCCGGCAGATCACCGGCACGCAGCCTGGCGTGTTCTGGGATTATTTCTTCTTCAGTATCCAGACCTTTTCGACCGTCGGCTATGGCGTGATGGCTCCGGTAGGGCGGGCGGCGCATGTCATCGCGTCATGCGAACTGTTGGGGGGCATGATCCTGAATGCGGTGGCGACCGGGCTGGTCTTTGCACGGTTCGCTCGCCCACGGGCCCGGCTGATGTTCAGCAACAGCGCCCTGATTCGCAAGGATGGCGATACGGCGCATCTGAGCCTGCGCATCGCCAACCGGCGATTGAGCCCGATCCTGTCCGTCGATGTGGAATTGTTTCTCTCGCGCCTGATCGTCCAGCCGAACGGGCGCCTCGCCCGGCAGTTCGATCCGCTGGTGCTGGTGCAGTCGCATATTCCAGTCCTGCGCTTCGCTTTTCCGCTGATGCATGTCATCGACGCGCACAGCCCGCTATCCGGCCTGACGATCGAGGCATTGCGCAAGGAGGAGGCGGAGATCGTCCTGACCGTGACCGGAACCGACGAGGTCTCGGGGCAGAGCGTCTTTGCCCGCACGGCCTACGGTTTCGACCGGGTGCTGTATAACCACCGTTTCGTCGATATCATCGACGCCTCGGCCGATGGGCGGATCACGGTCGATTATGCCCGCTTCCACGCGACCGAGGGAGAGTGACGGTCAGAGAGGCTTTCGGTCCCATGTATCATGATGACGACCGGCACCCCACTTGCACCCCGTGCCGGCCCGGCACGAGAGATCAGAGCGTGACGTTCTGCAGCACTTCGAACCCTTCGAAGACCGGCGGCCCGATCGTCAGTTTCTTGCCTTCGCCGGCGGTGGCGTGGGCCTGACGGAACTGTTCGGATTGCGTCCAGGCGATGAAGGCGTCGCAGGATTCCCAGACGGTATGGGAGGCGTAGAGCACGTAGTCATCGCGCCGCGGGCCCTTGAGGAACTGGAACGAGACGAAGCCGGGAACCGTCTTGAGCAATACGTCGCGGTCCAGCCAGCGGCGCTGGAAAGCCTCTTCGCATTCGGGGGTGACGCGGAACCGGTTCATGGCGATGTACATGATGCGCTCTTTCTTTCGGTTGTGGCCCGGAACCGGGCGAAATCATGCGGAATGACGAACGGACGTCCGGTTTCCACATGGATGCGAAGGCGGGGGGCGGCAATGTCGAACGCCGTCTCCAGCATGTCCGGCGTCAGGACCTCGGCTGGCGCTCCTTCCGCGCAGGTGCGGCCATGGTTCAGCACGAGGATGCGGTCCGCGCGGCTGGCGGCCCAGTTGAGGTCGTGCAGTACCATCAGGCAACCGCCGCCTTGCCGGGCATGGTCGCGCGCAATGTCCATCACCAGGCGCTGCCTGGCGAGGTCCTGGGCCGAAATCGGTTCGTCGAGCAGCAGAAAGCCGGGCCGGCCCACGTGCATGGACGGGGCGAGCTGGGCGAGCACCCGTGCGAGGTGCGCCCGCTGGCGTTCGCCGCCCGACAGGCTCATGACATCGCGCCCGGCGAACGCCTCCAGCCCGACGCGCCGCAGGGCTTCGCTGGCGATGGCCTCGCGCTGCGCGGGCGCGCATGGCGGCCGGATGCCCAGCCGCACCAGTTCGCCGACCGAAAAGCGGGCGCGCAGCACCGAATCCTGGCCGAGCATCGCCCGCCTTGCCGCCAGTCGTTCCGGCGGCAGGTCGCCGATCGGTGTGCCGTCCAGGCTGACCGTGCCCGAGGTCGGGGCCGCCAGCCCGCTGGCCAGCCGCAGCAGCGTGCTTTTCCCCGCGCCGTTCGGCCCGATGACGGCGACGATCTCTCCCGGATGGAGCGTCAGCGATACGGTATCGAGCAGGGGACGCTCCCTGCCGTGAAGTGACACGGCGTCGAGGCGCAGCGTCATGGCTGCCCCCTCATGACGGGACATCGACATCATGGAGGCGGATCAGCAGCCAGACGAAGAGGGGGGCGCCGATGGCGGCCGTGACGACGCCCACCGGTACGTCGGCCGGAATGGCGATGATCCGCGCGATCGTATCGGCCGTCAGCAGCAGAATGGCACCCAGCAATGCGCTGCCGGGCAGGACCAGCCGGTGGTCCGGCCCGGTGACCATCCGCACCAGATGCGGCACCACCACGCCGATAAAGCCGATGACGCCGACGAAGGCCACGACAGGGCCGGTGGCAACCGAAACACCGAGCATGGCCAGCCGCTTGGCCCGTTCGACGCGGTAGCCCATCAGCGCCGCGTCGGTCTCGCCAAGCAGCAGAGCGTTCAGGGGGGAGGCGAGGCCGGCCATGAGGATCGTGGCCGCCAGCAGGAAGGGCAGCAGCAGGCCGATGCGTGTCCATGTCGCGCCGGCAAGGCTGCCCATGGTCCAGAATGTCAGGTCGCGCAGGGCCGTGTCGTTGGCGCGGAAGATCAGGATGCCGGTCAGCGCGGCGGCGAAGGCGCCGAGCGCAACCCCGGTGAGGATTACCAGATTGGTGGAGGTCACGCCCTCGCGGGTCGTGATCAGATAGAGCAGCGCCGTACTGGCAAGGCTGCCCGCCATGCCGCCCACCGGCACGGCCCAGCGCCCCATGGCGCCGCTGCCCAGCCACGCGCCACCGGCCACGATGACGATCGCGGCCCCCAGCGCCGCGCCGGACGAGACGCCAATCAACCCCGGATCGGCCAGCGGATTGCGAAACAGCCCCTGCATGACGGCGCCGGAGGTGGCAAGGGCCGCGCCGGTCAGGGCCGCCAGCACCACCCGGGGGGCGCGGATCTGGCTGAGGACCAGCCACGCCACGTCGTCGCGGCCTGCCGAGCCCGGATGCAGCAGCCCGCCGAGGCCGAAGCCGGTCGCGCCGATGGCCAGAGCGGCGATGCCGGTTGCCAGCAGCAGCACCGACAGGCCGGCCATCGTGGAGCCGAAGCCGGGGCGGCGGATGATCATGCCGGCATCGCGGCGTCGATCATCCGGGCCAGGTCGAGCGCCGCATCGGGCGTACGTGGGCCGAAGCCCAGCAGGCGCTCGCCCTCCATGGCGATGATGGCGCCCTTCTGGCCGGCCGGCGTGAGGCGGAAGCCGGGATCGGCGAGCAGGGCGGCGCGCAGGCTGGCGGCATCCTGCGCCATCGTCAGTACGATATCCGGCCGCAGGGTCAGCAGGGCTTCATCCTCGACGATCTTGTAGCCCTGCATGCCTGCCCCGGCGTTGGTGGCACCGGCCAGCCGGATCACCGCGTCCGCCGCCGTTCCGCTGCCGGCGGCCAGCGGGTGGCCGTTGGTCATCCGCATCACGAAAAGGATGCGGGGCGTGCGGGGATGGGCGGCCCGCCATGTCGCAAGGGCACTGAAGCGGGCATCGATCGCGGCGCTCAGCGCTTCGCCAGCCGCCTGGGCACCGACCACGCGGGCCAGGAAGCGGGTCCGGTCCCGGATTGCATCCGTGGAGGGCGTGGACTCCACGAACACCACGGGAACCGGGGAAGCGACGAGTTGGTCCATTGCCGTTGGCGGGCCTGCGTCGTTCATCGCAAGGATCAGGTCCGGGCGCAGGGACAGCACGCCCTCGGCGGAGATCGCGCGCATGTAGCCGAGGGATTTCTTCTCGCGCAGGGCCTGTGCCGGCCATGTGGACGTGATGTCCACCGCGACGATCCGATCCGCAGCACCCAGCGCGTAGAGGGTTTCGGTAATGGTGCCGCCGATGCTGGCAATCCGCCGGGCCGGGCCGATTGTGACGGATCGGCCCCGGCAGTCGGTGATTCTGCCTGCGTCGCCGATGCCTGCTGCCATGGCGGAGAGGGGACAGGTGCCTGCGATCGCCATGATCGCCGCGCGGTGGAACTGTCTGCGGTCGAGAAGGCGGGGTTGTCGCACTGTGTCGTCTCCAGAACGGCGAACCGGTTGTACCGGCACGCAGAATGTCGATTCGTCGACGTTATATGCGAATGATTATTATTACAAGTATCGGACGATCGGGCGATCTTCCGGACCTCTGACGCCATCAAATGCGGGGGCTGATCGCCTGCGAGTGATAATCATATCTATTATCATACTGATATATATGCGTTTTATGTTTGCAATCGGGGTGCGGCAGGGTGTAGGTCGAGGGTCGAAGCGTTGCCCCATTCATCGGAGACGGCACATGGCCATCAAAGACCCCAAGGTTATCGAGCACCTGAACACGCAGCTCACCAACGAGCTGACGGCGATCAACCAGTATTTCCTGCATGCCCGTACGCTGCGCCACTGGGGCGTTACCCTGCTGGGGAAGAAGGAATACGAGGAATCAATCGAGGAGATGCGTCATGCCGACTGGCTGATCGAGCGCATTCTCTATCTCGGCGGCCTGCCGAACGTGCAGCGGCTGAACACCATCCTGATCGGCCAGAACGTCCAGGAGATCCTGGAATGCGATCTGAAGCTCGAGGAAAAGGCGCTCGACGACCTGCGTGAGGGCATCGCCTATTGCGAGAGCGTGCGCGATTACGTGTCGCGCGACCTTCTTCTGAAGATCCTCGATAACGAGGAAGAGCATGAAGATTTCCTCGACCGTCAGTTCGACCTGATCAAGCTGGTCGGGATCGAGCGCTACATTCAGCTGAACTCGGCCCCCGCTCCCGACCAGGCCTGAGACCCCGCCTGTAAATGCGCGCTGGTGACGATCCGGCGCGCATTTCCTGCGCTCCGATGCTCACGGCCCTTGAGGCCGCTACGCTCCGGTGCTCGGAAACATCGACGGGCGCGCCGCTTCGCGGCGTTCCCGCTCACCAGCCCACATTTCCAGGCAGGGCCTGCGTGGCTGCCTGAAAATGGGGCGGTCCCGCTTGTCCGCCCATATTTCCATTCCGGCTGTGAAGGCTCAGGGCGCGACGTGTTCCGGCGCTGTGCGGGGCCACAGGACGCGGGTGGTCTTGATATCCAGCCCGTGCCAGCGGGACATGGTCCGCAGGCAGGCACCGCCAAGCAGTAGCCTTTCCTCTGCCGGGAGACGCGGCTTGGCATAAGGCAGCCAGTAGCCGGCAGCCATGAGATACTCCCCCAGCATCTTTACCGCCGCCACGAACCGGGCATGGACCGAGGGGCGGGAAAAGACGCGATACAGGGCCGCGCCGACTTCCGGCGTGTGGCCCTGCTGGGCGGCTGCCGTAGCGTGCAGGAAGCTCTGCTCCGTCGCCGTAAGTCGGGTTGCACCCGACGCGCCAACTGCCAGGCCGGGCAGGCATAAATGCGCCATGCGGCCAAAAGCATCATGAAAGGCGTGTGTCACGGTGGCATGCGCGGCCCGTGAGCGCGATGGGGGCGGCAGGGCGGTTTGTCTGTTCGCCTGCCGGGTTGTCCATTGGGCGGACAGGCGCCGGATGATCCGGACCGTCAGCCTTTCGCCGGGGGACAGGTCGTGAAGGCGGGGCATTGCGTCAGTCATGGGACACTCCCGATCGGCCGTTGCGCATCATGCGTGAACATGGCCTTAACTGAGAACGCCTCTCAATTGCAATACAAAACCCACTGTTCATCATGCCGTCATGACGCGCGGAGGTGGGGCAGGTTTCCTAAAAGCCGTGATTTTTTGAAGAGAAATCAATTCCATCGGAAAATGTGCGTGGCGTTGCCTTTTCCCGGGCGGTATGGGGCACGCCTATCACGCTTGCGTGAACGAGCACGCCCCGATTCCGTCATCCGGAATCGGGGCGTGCCATTCGGTCCAGCCCAGCCTTGGAGTGTTTAATTCATCGCCTGGACCAGGGCATCGACATCCTGCTGGTGGGCACGCAGAAGGGCGACATTGGCCGGGTTGGGGGTAGGCGCCTGTGCGCCGGCCGGCGGCGGCTGGCGGATCAGGGACTCGGTCAGCCCGAATGAGCTGAGCCCGAGCACGAAGTCGCGAGCCGTGAAGCCGTGCGCCGACAGGATCGGCGCCAGGCCCGGTATGGCGGCGGTCTGGTCGATCGTCTGCGCCAGCGACAGGTTCTGGGCATTCGGGGGGCTGATGTTGGCGGCCCTGATGGCGTTCAGGGTCGCCGTCATGCGCGGCAGGAAGTCGGCCGGCAGCGGATATTGCGCGGCCGTCTGCATGTCGCGCTTGAAGGCCGCGATTTCAGCGGCCGAAGGCTGGCGTGCCTGCTGGACGGGCTGCTGCTGGGGCTGCTGGGCCAGCGCCGCCACGGGCAGGGCGGCGGTCAGGGCGGCCGCCAGGATCGTCAGTCGTTTTGTCATACCGTCTTGACCCATTCACCATGTTTCATCAGGGGTTCGCGAACGCCATCCTGGGTGATGGCGGTCACGTCGATTTCGGCCGAGCCGATCATCCAGTCGATATGGATGAAGCTGGTATTCGCACCTCGGGCCTCAAGCTGCTCCGGCGTCTGGCCTTCGGTTTCCACCATGCATTTCGTGTAGGCCTGTCCCAGCGCGATATGGCTGGAGGCATTTTCGTCGAACAGCGTGTTGCGGAACAGCACGCCGCTCTGCGAAATCGGAGAGGAATGCGGCACCAGAGCGACCTCGCCCAGGCGCCTGGCACCGTCGTCGGTAGCCAGGATGCGTTCCAGCACCGCCTGGCCCTGCGTCGCATGGGCCTCGGTGATGCGCCCACCCTCGAAGCGTACCGCGATGCCGTCGATCAGCGTTCCCTGATGGAACAGCGGCTTGGTGGCGCGGACGAAGCCTTCGACCCGCCGCGCGTGCGGAGTGGTGAAGACTTCCTCGGTCGGGATGTTGGGGTTGCACACGATGCCGTTGCGTGCGGGCTCCGAGCCGCCGGCCCAGGCATGGCCGTCCGCCAGGCCGACCGTGAGGTCGGTGCCGGGGCCGGTGAAGTGCAGCGCCGCGAAACGCCGGTCGTTCAGCCAGTCGGCGCGCCGGTGCAGGGTTTCGTTGTGGGCGGCCCAGGCCGCCACCGGGTCGTCTACCGTAACGCGCGAGGCCTGGAAGATCGCATCCCACAGCAGCGCCAGCGCCCGCTCGGGGGATTCGTCGGGGAAGACCTGCTCCGCCCAGGCGGGTGTGGCGCAGGCAACGATGTTCCAGTTCACGGCGAAGCTGGTGATCAGTTCCATCGCCGGGCGGCCGGCCAGCGACGCGGCCTTGCCGGCGCGGGCTACGCGGTCGGGGTCTTCCTGGCTCAGAAGCACGGGGTTGCCGCCGGTGATGGCCATGCGGGCCGCGCCCGCGCGGTAGGCATTCGCCATGCCGTCATGCAGCCAGTTCGGCGCGATGTCGAACGCATCGTCGGGTGCGTAATGGAAGCGTGCCAGGGTCACCGCGTCGTCGGCATAAAAGGGGGTCACCAGCGACGCACCGGCCCGATAGGCATGTTCGGCAATTTTCCGCACCAGCGGCACGGCGTCCAGCGGTGCCGTGATCAGCACCTGCTGGCCCGGCGCGACGTTCAGTCCGGTCCGGACCGCGACTTCGCCCAGGCGGTCCAGAAGCCTGTCATGGGACAACCCGTCAGGGGACGATGAGGATGTCATTGAAAGCGGATATCCTGCTCACGTTGATGCGCTGACCCTAGCCTGATCGCTCCGGACCGGATAGGCAACCGCCCCGGAAGGATCGGAGCGGGACACAGATGGACGAGCATTGCGGCCGAAGCATGGATGACTGGGTAAGGCTGTGTGACACCGAGGCTGCGCGGGCGGCGCCGCATCGCGTGGTGCTGGACGGGACGGGGCTGGTCGCGTGGCTTGCGACGGACGGCACGCCGCACGTATTCGCCGACCGCTGTCCGCATCGTGATGCCCGGCTCTCGGCGGGATATATCGAGGATGGGCGCCTGATCTGCCCGTTCCACCTCTGGTCCTTCGACGAATCGGGCCATTATGTCGGCCCCGATGGCGTGGCCGACCCGCAATGCGCGGTGGCGCGCTTTTCTGCTCGCGCGCAGGACGGCGCGATCTGGGTCAGGGACGTTCCCGCTCCAGCCACGTCCGGATGACCGTCAGGACGTAGGCGCGGCCGGTCGGATCCAGCGGCTGCCCCTTGGCGAACCCGTGCCATTTCTCCAGGCAGCCACGACAGCAGGTGGCGGTGGCATGCTGGGCGACGAACACCGGGTGGCCGCGCCACGGCGTCTGCCGGCCGTCACGCGCCGGTCTGGCGGGGGCAAGGCGGCGGGCGATAAAATCCGCTGCGTGCTCCATAATCGTCGGCAGGCCCCTGTCTTCCAGATAGGCACGGTCTTTCGCGTCCAGATGAAAGCGCGCGCGGAAGGCCGAGCGGGCCAGGGCCTGCCACAGCGCGTCAGGGATCGGCGGGGGCGGGGTGCCGTCGTCGGGTCCCCCGTCCCCCGGCCGGGTCATCAGGCCGGCCGCACCAGCAGGTGGTGCTTGCGTCCGGAGGACAGCTTGATCGCGCCGTCCACCAGGTCTGCCGGGGTGACCGTGAGGGATTCGTCCTTCACCGCCACGTCGTTGATCCGGGCGCCGCCGCCACGGATCAGGCGCCGTGCCTCGCCATTGCTGGCGGCCATGCCGCTTTCGGCGAACAGGCGGAAGGCGGGGATGCCCGCGTTCAGCAGGTCGGCCGGAATCGTCGTCGCGGGCAGGGCAGCGGGGGATTCTCCGGCCTCGAAGGTGCGGCGCGCGGTCTCGGCGGCTTCCTCGGCCGCGGCGCGGCCGTGGCAGAGGGCAGTCACCTCGGTGGCAAGGATCTTCTTGGCCTCGTTGATCTCCGCACCGTCCAGCGCGGCCAGGCGGTCGCACTCGTCCAGCGGCAGGTCGGTGAACAGGCGCAGGAAGCGGCCGACATCGGCATCCTCCACATTGCGCCAGAACTGCCAGTATTCGAACACCGGCAGCCGCTCTGCCGACAGCCACACCGCGCCGCGCGCCGATTTGCCCATCTTGGCGCCAGAAGCGGTGGTGAGCAGCGGCGTCGTCAGGCCGAAGACCTGCTTCTGGTCGGTGCGGCGTACCAGGTCGATGCCCGAGACGATGTTCCCCCACTGGTCCGACCCGCCCATTTGCAGGGTCACGCCCATCGTGCGGTTCAGTTCGCGGAAATCGTAGGACTGGAGAATGGAATAGTTGAACTCCAGGAAGGTCAGCCCCTGTTCGCGCTCCAGGCGCGAACGCACCGAATCGAAGGCCAGCATGCGGTTGACCGAGAAATGCACGCCGACATCGCGCAGCAGGTCGATGTAGGACAGCCGGTCCAGCCAGTCGGCATTGTTCGCCAGCCGGGCGCCGGTCTCCCCCTCGAATGTCAGGAACTGGCGCAGACAGCCTTCGATCCCGCGCAGATTGGCGGCGATCGTCTCGTCGGTCATCAACTGGCGGGCTTCCTCGCGGAACGAGGGGTCGCCGATCCGCGCCGTGCCGCCACCCATCAGCGCGACCGGCCGGTGGCCGTGCTTCTGCATCAGGCGCAGCATCATGATCTGGATCAGGCTGCCGACATGCAGGCTGTCGGCCGTGGGGTCGAAGCCGATATAGCCGGCCACCGGGCCGGCCGTCAGGGCGGCGTCCAGGGCCTCCATGTCGGTGCACTGGAAGATGAAGCCGCGGGCCTCGGCTTCCTGGAGGAATTCGCTTTTCGGCATGGTCGGCTCACTCTGGTCTCATGTGCGGCCCGGCCGGATGAAAGACGCCGGACAGGGGCGGCGATCCTCTAGCATGCCGGCCCCGAGACATGAACCCAGAGACGAACCTGTCTGGAAATGCGCGCTGCGGCGATCCGACGCGCATTTCGTGCACTCCGATGCCCACGGCCATCAAGGCCGCTCCGCTTCGGTGCCTGGGAGCACACGACGAGCGCGGCCCTGCCGGGCCGCAGCCGCCCACCGGCCAACATTTCCAGGTAGCGTCTGAGGCCGGGGCGGGGATGGAGCGCCGTCGATTGCCGTGTCGCCGGAAGGAGGCCCGGCGGGCACGGCAACAGGGGGTCAGTCGGCGGCCAGGGCCAGCGCGCCGCGCGCCATGATGGTGCTGACGTGGTCTTCCAGGGCTTCGGCCACCTGGTCTGCATGGTTGGCGAAGACGTGGTCGGCACCGGCAAAGATGCGATAATCCACCGAGACGCCCTTCTGGGTGTTCAGCTTGTCGACCAGCTTGCGGATCGCGGGTTCGGGAACCAGTTCGTCCGCCTCGCCGGCAATCATCAGCCCGCCGCAGGGGCAGGGAGCCAGAAAGCCGAAATCGTAGTGATTGGCCGGCGGCGCGACGCTGATCCATCCGGTGATTTCCGGCCGGCGCATCAGAAGCTGCATGCCGACGAAGGCACCGAACGAATAGCCGGCGATCCACAGCCCGCCGGCATTCGGGTTGACCATCTGCATCCAGTCCAGCGCCGCCGCGGCGTCGGAGATTTCACCGATGCCGCCATCGTAGCGGCCCTGCGAACGGCCGACCCCACGCGAATTATATCGCATGACCGAGAAACCCATCTTCTCGAACGAGCGATACATCGCATAGGTGATGCGATTGTTCATGGTGCCGCCATGAAGCGGGTGAGGATGAAGGACCAGAGCGAGCGGCGCATTGGGCTCGCTTGAATGGTGATAACGTCCCTCAAGGCGGCCGTCGGGGCCGGCGAACATGACCTCAGGCATTCGTATCCCGCAATATGCTTCCCGCGCCCCCTGGCATGGCGTCGGGATCGTTACTGTGGCGGCCGGTCGACGACGATGCCCCGTCGCCTGCCGGCGGATATGAAAAGGCGGCTTACAATCCGCCCTCGACAGATGGGCATGTAGCCCTTGCGATCACGCTTGACGTCTGGTCATACCGACAGCGCCGATCCGAATGGGATGGGGGCAGGCCGACATTGCATCCTCGTTAAAGTGGCGCAACGCGAAGGCGGCGCGAAATGCCGGTTCGTCAGGCGTGGATTGCATTTCAGGCAGTCATGGAACCCCTGGGAAGGCCGCTTGCGGCAGGCCGGTTGACTTCCTGCGGGGTGTGGCCATAGTCCAGTATCCCTTCATTGCATCAGGGCGGTAGCCACCGTCCATGAACATCCGTGCGGACGACGCTGTTCCGCCCGGCATTGACAATACTCATCGCGCTTTCGGCGGTTCATGGACCGACCGCCTTGCTATGGGGATGTATATAGCGATCCGGAATCGCCAATTGCCAGATAATTCGTATTTACACTGGCCGGCACGGCCCGCAGCGTGCCGTCACGCTGAACAGGCTGGCACTGGGACAGGGGAGAATGGCATGGAGCAGGACTGGATTTATTTCGATGCCAACGCCTCGGAACCGGCGCGGCCGGCGGCGCTGGAAGCCCTGGCCCGGGCGGGGGCCGTGACTGGCAATCCATCGTCGGTGCACCGGGCGGGGCGACAGGCGCGCGCCGTGCTCGAATCGGCGCGGGAGCGGCTGGCTGCCCTGTTCGGCGCACGGGCGGAGAATTGCGTCATGACCTCCGGCGGCACCGAGGCCAACCTGCTGGCGGTGGCAGCTCTCGGGGGCGGGCGTCGGGTGCTGGCCTCGGCCGTGGAACATGATGCGGTGCGCGCGGCGGCGGTCGCGGAAAGCATTCCTGTGGACGGTAACGGCGTGGTCCTCCTGGATGTGCTGGGGCGGATGCTGGCCGAGCCGGATGCCCGCCCGGCGCTGGTGTGCCTGATGCTGGCCAATAACGAGGTCGGCACCATCCAGCCGGTCGCCGAGGCGGCGCGCCTCTGCCGCAGTCACGGCGCGCTACTGCATGTCGATGCGGTGCAGGCAGCGGGGCGGATTGCGGTGGATCTGCGCGCGTTGGGTGCCGACAGCCTGGCGATATCGGGGCACAAATTCGGCGGGGTGAAGGGGGCCGGGGCGCTGCTGCTGGCCGGCGAGGCAACGCGCACGCTGACGCCGGTGATGGCAGGCGGCGGGCAGGAGATGGGGCGGCGCGGCGGCACTCCCGCCCTGCCGGCGATCGCCGCGATGGCCGAGGCGGCAGCGGAAGCCGTCGGGGCTCTGGCGGCTGGAAACGCTGCCTCCGAAATGGCGGGCTGGCGCGATGCCATCGAGGCGGCGGCGGTGGCCGTGGGGGCCGTGGCCTGCGGGGCGGCGGCACCGCGCCTGCCCAACACCCTCTCTCTGGCGTTGCCGGGGCGTGCCGCGCAGACGCAACTGATTGCGCTGGATCTCGCCGGGTTCGGAGTATCGGCCGGGTCGGCCTGTTCTTCGGGTAAGGTCGCGCGCTCGCATGTGCTGGAGGCAATGGGGCTGGGCCCGCTGGCAGGCGAGGCGATCCGGGTTTCGCTGCCCTGGACGACGCGGGAGGAAGATGTGACGCGCTTTATCGACGCCTATCGCGCGATGGCGGCCCGACTACCCGCACGCCGTGTGACGCTGGAGGAGACGGGAGCATGATACCGGACATTTCCGACGCGGACAGAAGTCCGCTCTATCTGGACTATCAGGCCACCACGCCCTGCGATCCGGAGGTCGTGGCGGCGATGATGCCCTGGTTTGCCGAGGCGTTTGGCAACCCGCACAGCGTGGATCACGCGATGGGCCGGCAGGCGCGCGACGCGGTGGAAGCTGCGCGGGGCGAGGTTGCGGCGCTGCTGGGGGCGGATGAGCGCGAGATCGTGTTCACTTCCGGCGCCACTGAGGCCAACAACATCGCCATCAAGGGCGCGGTGCGCCATCTGGCGGCGCGGGGCGATGCGCGGCGGCGCGTCATCACCGTGGCGACCGAGCATAAATGCGTGCTGGAATCGGTGCGCGACCTGGCGGCGGAAGGGTTCGAGCCGGTGATCCTGCCGGTAGGGGCGGATGGACGGCTGGACCCGGCGGTGCTGCGCGCGGCGCTGGCGATGCCGACACTGCTGGTCAGCATCATGGCGGCGAATAACGAGACCGGCGTGCTGCACGACATGGCCGCACTGGCACCGGAGGTGCGCGCGGCGGGCGCATTGCTGCATAGCGACGTGGCGCAGGCAGCGGGCAAGGTGCCGCTGGATGTACGGGCGATGGACCTCGATCTCGCATCGGTTTCCGCCCATAAACTTTATGGGCCCAAGGGCGTGGGGGCGCTGTATGTCCGCCGGCGGCCGCGCGTGCGGCTGGCGCCGCTGTTCTCCGGCGGCGGGCAGGAGCGGGGGCTGCGCTCGGGCACGCTGGCCACACCGCTTCTGGTCGGGTTCGGCGTGGCCAGTCGCATCGCGCGTGCGGTGCGGGTGGAAGAGGCACGACGGATGGCAGGGCTGCGCGACGGTTTGCTAGACCGTTTGCAGGCGGCCATTCCAGGGGTGGTGGTCAATGGCTCCATGGCTCATCGGCTGCCGGCCAACCTCAACCTGCGGTTCCCCGACGTGCGGGCGCTGGATGTGATCGCGCGGGCGCCAGACCTGTGCGTCTCTACCGGATCGGCCTGTTCTTCGGCCGAACTCGTGCCGTCCTATGTGCTGACGGCGATGGGGCTGGATGCCGACGCGGCCGCGCGAAGCTTGCGTCTGGCGGTGGGACGCTATACCTCAGCCGCCGATATGGATCGCGCGGCGGCGATCCTGTGCCGGGCGGTGGCAGATGCGCGCGCGGCAGGGGGCGCCGCCCTTCACCCCACTGATGACGACACGGCCAGGATAGCAGAATGCCGCATATGATTTTCATCGAGCATGACGGAACCCGTCGCGAGGTCGACGCACCGGTCGGCTTGTCGGTTCTGGAGATCGCCCACAAGCACGGGGTCGATCTGGAAGGCGCGTGCGAGGGTTCGCTGGCCTGCGCCACCTGCCACGTGGTGGTGGACCCGGAATGGGCCCCGAAACTGTCCGAGCCGACCGAGGATGAGGAAGACATGCTGGACCTGGCCTTCGGGCTGGAAAAGACGTCCCGCCTGGGCTGCCAGATCGTGATGACCGATGCCCTGGACGGGCTGGTCGTGCGCTTGCCTCGTACGGCCTGAGTGCCGGCCCGGAAACGTACGACGGCCGTGCCGCTTGCGCGGCACTCTCGCTCACCAGCCCATGTTTCCGGGCCGACATTTGATACCAAGGGGGTATGATTGATGCGGATCATGGTCGCTATGTCGGGCGGCGTGGACAGCAGCGTGGTTGCCGCGCGCCTGGTGGCCGAGGGCCACGAGGTCGTAGGCGCCACGTTGCAGCTCTATGATTCGCGGGCCAGCGCACGCAAGGGTGCGTGCTGCGCGGGGCGCGATATCCATGACGCGCGTCGTGTGGCCGACCGGCTGGGCATTCCTCACTATGTCATCGATGCCGAAAGCAGGTTCCGCGAGAGCGTGATCGAGACGTTTGCCAGCGCCTATGCCGGTGGCGAGACACCGGTGCCCTGCGTGGCCTGCAATCAGGGCGTGAAGTTTACCGACCTGCTGGGCATGGCGCGCGATCTGGGCGTGGATGCGATGGCGACCGGCCATTATGTCCGCCGCATCGAAGGCGCGGCAGGGCCGGAACTGCATCGCCCGGTCGATACGTCCCGCGACCAGTCGTGGTTTCTGTTCGCGACCACGCGCGAGCAACTCGATTTCCTGCGTTTCCCGTTGGGCGACATGCCGGACAAGGCCGCCGTGCGGGCCGAGGCCGAACGCTTCGGGCTGGAGGTCGCCGCCAAACCCGACAGCCAGGATCTGTGTTTCGTCTCCGATGGTTCGTATGCGGAAGTGGTCGAAAAGCTGCGTCCCGAGATGGCGGGCAGCGGCGAGATCGTGGACGAAACCGGTCGGGTGGTGGGCCAGCATGATGGCGTGACCCGCTTTACGGTCGGGCAGAGCCGCCGGTTGGGCAATGCCGCGATGCGCGACGGCGAGCGGCAGATGGTGGTCGGGATCGAGCCGGCGGCGCGCCGGGTGGTGATCGGCCCGCGTGCGCGCGGCGCGGTGCATGAGGTCTCGCTACGGAACATGAACTGGCTGATCCCGCCGCCTGAAGAGGACCTGCGCTGCATGGTGCAGATCCGTGCGCGCGAAGAGGTACGGGCGGCGACCGTGCGACGGACGGCGGATGGTGCCCTCGTGACGCTGGACGAGCCGGCGATGCCCGCACCGGGGCAGGCCTGCGTGCTGTATGATGGCAGCCGGGTGCTGGGTGGCGGGTTCATCCGGCGGCGGGAGCCGACAGTAGCTTCTTTTTCTGAAGAAAAAGAAGCAAAAAGACTTTGATCCGTTAAAGAGCCTCGGGCGTCTCCAGCAAAAGGCACCCTGAACGGATCAGAAGTTTTTTGGTTCTTTTTTTCAAAAAAGAACAAGAACTCTCGCGAAGGGCACCCACCATGGCGGACGGCAAACTCTATATCGGCACCAGGCGCTATTCTTCCTGGTCGCTCCGTGGCTGGCTGGTCGTGCATCTGGCGGGGCTGGATGTCGAGGACGTGGTGATTCCGCTTGCCGGCGGTGGCGGGACGACCGCGATCAAGGCGGTCTCGCCCAACGGCATGGTGCCCTATCTGGAGCATCGCGGTGCCCGTGTGTGGGAAAGCCTGGCGATCGGCGAATATTGCGCCGAGATCACGCCTGCCCTGTGGCCGTCGGACCGGCTGGCGCGGGCGCATGCGCGCAGCATCGCCGCCGAAATGCATGCCGGCTTCCGGCCGCTGCGCATGGCCCTGCCGATGAATCTGGGCCGCCATGGCCGACCGCTGGCGGGTGGGCTGGCTGATGATGTGCAAGCCGATATCGCGCGGATCGACGCCCTGCTGTCGGGTACCCGCGCCGCGTTCGGGCAGGGCGGCCCGTATCTGTTCGGAGCCGACCTGACGGTGGCTGATGCGATGTTCGCGCCGGTGATCGCCCGCTTCCTGGGCTATGGTGTGCAACTGTCGACGGTGGCGGCCGATTACGCGGCCCTGCTGCGGGCGCACCCGCTGATGGCGCGCTGGTATGACGATGCGGCCCGCGAGCCGGAAGCGTGGCATCTCGAACGGTTCGAGACCCTGGCCTGAACGGTCGGTGATGCAGAGCGCACCAGTCCTGACCGTCCTGCCGCCGCGCGAGCGGTTCGCGCCTGGGCACGCAGGCGCGATCAGCCTGCTGGTGCATAGGCTCGCCGCGCCCGGCGATATCGTGGTCGGATCGCCTGTCGAACAGCCTTTTGCCGACGTAGTGTTTCTGGCGGTACATCGCGTGCCATGGATCGTCTGGCCCCGCAGCACGGTAGGGCGTTATTCGGCCGGCGTGGCACGGATCGTGCGTCAGGTCAGGCCGGCGCTGGTCGAAATCCACAATCGGCCCGATATCGCCCTGTCATTGGCAGGCTGCTTCCCCGACCTGCCCATGACGTTGACCCTTCATAACGATCCGCGCGGGATGCGGGGGGCGATGTCTCCCGCACAGCGGGCCACGCTGGCACGGCGCATGCGGGTCATCGTGGTGTCGGACTGGGTGCGCCAATGCTTTGCCGAGGGGCTGTCCGATGTCGCGGTGACGGTGATGCCGAACTGCATAGACATGGCTTCCCTGCCGCCGCCACTGCCGGCGGCAGCGCGCGAGCCGACGATTCTATTTGCCGGACGGATGGTGGCGGACAAGGGGGCGGATGCGTTCGTCGCCGCCTGTGGGGAGGTGCTGCCGCATCTGCCGGGGTGGCGGGCACGCATGATCGGGGCCGATCGGTTCGGCGAAGATTCGCCCGAGACATCGTTTCTGCGGACGCTGCGCCCTGCCGCACAAGCGGCCGGAGTCGAGATGACAGGGTATCTGCCGCATGGGCAGGTGCTGGAAGAGATGGTGCGGGCCGCGATCGTCGTGGTGCCCAGCCGCTGGGCCGAGCCATTCGGCCTGACGGCCCTGGAGGCGATGGCCTGTGGAGCCGCGCTGGTCGCCTCGCCGGTCGGCGGGTTGCCGGATCTGGTGGGCGATGCGGCGATTCTGGCACCGCCGGACCCCGTGGCCGGGTTGGCGGCGGCGATCGACGATCTGGCAGCCTCACCCGAGCGGCGGGCCGCGCTCTCGGTGCGTGGGCGGGCGCGGGCGGCGCTGTTCGACTGCGTGGCGGCGCGTGAGAGGCTGGGCGCTCTGCGTCGGGCTGCTGTCGCAGGGCGACTGCCGGATGGTTTGTGACCGTCTATAACTGCGGCAGGGTCTGTTCGACCTCGTTCAGGGCACGTTGGGCGGCCTGGATGTCGCTATCCGGTTGTTTCTTCAGATGGTGCCTTGCTGCATGGAGCAGGGATTCCATCTGCTTTGCCAGCGTCCGCACGCTCTGCCGGAAAGCCTGATTGTCGTTTGTTGCCGTGGCACCTTGTCCGGTCTGCGAAGTGCTTCCGGATGCGGGATCGGGGGAAGCGGTCTGGTCTGGAACATCCGGAGTGCTCTGATCGTCCTGCGCGGGGGGCTGCGCCGTGGCCTGCGGCGCGGTCGTGACCATGGCGCCGATGTTGGCAAGGCTGGGGGCCGATCCCTGATTCTGCGCATATTGTTGCACGGCGACCGCAAGCTGATGGGCGAGTTGCGCCAGTTCGCCGGCCAGGGCCTTCGGCGACGTGAAGGCCTCCATGAGCATCAATTGCCGGATCTGCGCGGTGAGGCGATCGACCCATTGTTCGGCCATGGCCCGGATGGTTTGCCTGCTGGACTGGATATCCTGATCCAGCCGCGCGAGCGCCGTCTGTGACGAGGACTGGCTGCTTTCCCCATGGGTAGACGAGCCGGTTAGAAAAGCCAGGCCTGCCTGCGACAGCGTGACGATGTCCGATGATGCCTCGGCCCGATCCGGCTGGCCGGAGATGGTGACGAAGACGATTTCGCCTTCCGCGATGTCGGCCGAAGAATTAGGTGCCGGTCTGGGTGGTGACGGAGGAAACGGGCATCGTTCTATCCCTTGAAGATCCCCGAGTGTTCGGAAGAATCGTTGACAGGTGGTTAATGGCGCTCGGTGCGGAGTGGGGGCGTCGGCAGGGTGCGCGCCGTTTCCCTTCACACGGGGGATGGGATGGACGCGCGGGGACGCCTATATGCTGAAGCGAATATGGACGCATGGACAGGAGACGACATGTCTGAGACCCAAGCGGCGACCGGCGACGGGCTGGTGCCGGTCACGGTGCTGACCGGCTTTCTCGGTGCCGGAAAGACGACGCTGCTCAATCATATCCTGACGGCCGAACACGGGCGGAAATACGCCGTCGTGATCAACGAGTTCGGCGAACTGGGTGTGGATAACGACCTCGTGGTGGATGCCGACGAGGAAGTGTTCGAAATGAACAATGGCTGCATCTGCTGCACCGTGCGGGGTGACCTGATCCGCATCCTGGGCAGCCTGATGAAGCGGCGCACGAAGTTCGACGGCATCATCGTCGAGACCACGGGGCTGGCCGATCCGGCACCCGTCGCGCAGACTTTCTTCGTCGACGAGGATGTGCGCGGCAAGACGCGGCTGGATGCGGTCGTGACCGTGGTCGATGCGCTGAACATGGTGCAGACGCTGGAGGAAAGCCCCGAGGCGGTGAACCAGATCGCCTTCGCTGATGTGATCATCGTGAACAAGACCGATCTGGCGGACGAGGCGACGCTGGCTGCCATCGAGGCGCGCATCCGCACCATCAACCCGGTCGCCCGCCTGCATCGTGCCCAGCGCGGCAATGTGGCGCTGGCCGAGGTGCTGGACCAGGGCGGGTTCGACCTGGCGCGGGCGCTGGAACATGCGCCGCACTTCCTGGAGGACACCAGCCATTCGCATGAGGAGAACGTGACCTCGGTCTCCTATGTGGTGGAAGAACCCCTGGATGCCGCCAAATTCCAGGCATGGATCGGCGCGGTGCTTCAGGAGCAGGGGGCGGACATCCTGCGGGCCAAGGGCATCATGAACTATGAGGGCGAGGACCGGCGTTTCGCCTTCCAGGCCGTGCACATGATGGCCGATGGCGGGTTCATCGGGCCGTGGAAAGAGGGCGAGAAGAAGGAATCCCGCCTGGTGATGATCGGCCGCAACCTCAACCGCCCGCGCCTGCGTCGCGGTTTCGAAAGCTGCCGCGCACGATGACGGGTATGCAGACCGAGAGCGGGGCCCCGGCCGGACTGCTCGAACGGCGGGGCGCCACGCGCACGCTCGATGGCCATGTCATCGGCTGCGTGGCGTCGCGCGACAGCAACCAGTTCGCCTTCGCCACCGCCGAGGGGGATGTGGTGCTGGCGGCGCGCGAGGATTTCGCCAACGCCGCCGCGTGGCAGGTGCAGACGGTGCATGACGGCGCGATCCTCTGCCTGGCGCCGGACGCCGCGCCGAGCGGCTTTCTGACCGGCGGCGACGATTCCACGCTGCGCCGGATCGGCGCGGACGGCGCGGTGACCGACCTGGTGCGCGGCCGGCGCTGGATCGAGCATGTCACCACCTGGATCGACGCCAAGGGCACGCCGAAATCGGGCGTGATCGCCTTTGCCTCCGGCAAGCAGGTCGAACTGCGCGATGCTGCCGGCACGACGACGCTGAAGGTGCTGGAACATCCCTCCACCGTCAGCGGCCTGACCTTCGATGCCAAGGGCAAGCGGGTGGCGACGTCGCACTATAACGGGGCGTCGATGTGGTTCGTACAGGCCAAGATCGACAATCCGAGGCGGCTGGACTGGAAGGGCAGCCATACCGGCATCATCATCCATCCGGGCGGCGATGCGCTGGTGACCAGCATGCAGGAAAACGAACTGCATGGCTGGCGGCTGGCCGACGGGCACAACATGCGCATGAGCGGCTATCCGGCCAAGGTGCAGTCGATGGCGTTTTCGCGCACCGGCAAATGGCTGGTGACCAGCGGGGCGGACAGCGTGGTGATGTGGCCGTTCTTCGGCGGTGGCCCGATGGGCAAGGCACCGGTCGAACTGGCCGGAATGCCCGGCGTGATCTGCCGGCGCGTGGCGTGCCATCCGGTGCATGAGATCGTGGCCGCAGGCTTTGTCGACGGCACGATCCTGCTGGAGGATGCTGCGGCGCAGAAGGTCCTGCCGGTGCGCGATGCCGGCGGCGGGGCGATCTCGGCGCTGGCCTTCAGCCCCGACGGCACCGGCCTGGCATTCGGGACCGAGGATGGCGCGATCGGGATCGTGGATCTGGCAGCCCGCTAGAGGCTGTTGGGCGTGCCCGCTGGCAAGCGGGCGCGCCTCTTTTCAGCGTCCCTCGTTCACGAAGCGCGTTCGCCGCTGGTCGGGGCGGGCAAGGCGGTGCCCCCCTCGGGTTTCGGCGCTTCGGCCGGCGGCGCCTGTTCCACCACCGAGAGGAATTTCTCGGCCAGTGCGCTATAGAGCGAGCGGGAGCAGATCATGCGGGAGACGGCATAGGCGAGGAACGACGTGGCGAGCAGCGCCAGCGTCACCTGCTGGTTGTCCGACATCTCCATCACGATCACGCTCGCCGTCAGCGGCGCCTGCACCACGGCCGAGAAATAGGCCACGGTGCCCAGAAGGACCACCGCGCCGGGCGTGGTGTGCGGCAGGAACTGCGCGACCCAGCCGCCGATGCCCGCCCCGATGGCCAGAGACGGCGCGAACAGCCCGCCCGGAATGCCCGAACAGTATGATACGATGGTGGCAATGTATTTCAGGATGAAGAACGAGGCCGGATAGCTTGTCTGCCCGGCGATGATCTCGCGCGCCTGAAGATAGCCCGTGCCGTAGGTGATCCCGCCCGAAGCGATCCCGAGAATGGCCAGCACCAGGCCGCAGCTCGCGGCGAAGGCGATCGGCCGGCGGACCACGAACCGGCCAAGGATGCCCGGCAGGCCATGCTGCGAGGTCCGGATCAGGATGGCCGAAAACACACCGCCGCTGATGCCGCCCAGAATGCCGCAGGTCAGCACCGCCATCCAGCTTATGCCGATCGGGACGACGACGTCGGTATGGCCGAAATAGGTGTAATTGCCGACCAGCGCGATGGCGGTGACACCCGACAGGATCACGCCGGTCAGCATCGTGCCGCTGGTGCGCTGTTCGAAGGAATGGCTCAGTTCCTCGATCGCGAACACGATGCCGCCCAGCGGCGTATTGAAGGCCGCCGATACGCCGGACGCCCCGCCGGCCAGGATCAGTCCGCGCCGGACGCTGACCGTGGACAGGTTAAGCCACCGCCCGAAATTATGCATGATGGCCGCACCGACCTGTACCGTCGGCCCTTCGCGCCCGATCGAGGCACCGGCCAGCAGGCCCAGCGTGGTCAGCAGGATCTTACCGAAGGCGATACGCAGCGACAGCAGCCGGTCGACGATGGTGAAATTTTCCAGATGCAGGGCGGCGATCGTCTGCGGAATGCCCGAACCCTGGGCACCGCGGAACCACGTCCGCGTCAGCCAGGTCGACAGGGCCAGCCCGGCGGGTGTCAGCGCCAGCATGATCCACGGGTCCCACGCGATCAGCCGGGTCCGGAGCGCGGCCGCGCTATCCGCCGCCGTCGCGAAGCCGACCGCCACCACGCCGACCAGCACCGCGGCCGCCCAGTAGACGATCTTGCGGCGCCATTGCGCGGTCGTGACCCGGGCGGAACGGCGCAGATGTCGCATATGACGGATGCGCAGCTCGGTCAGGTCGGTTTTCATCGTCGGGCGTCCAGGACAGTAGCTTCCCCGAACCTTATCGGAGAGGCGATGGCGATTACGTACCGCCCTTTACTCCGTATATGTCGGCCGTTTCCATAGGAACCGTGTCCTTATCCGCGACCGGAGAGGGAGGCTGTGTTGTCATCGACACAAGGGAACTAGCGCGGGATCGCGATCCCGCAATGCTTGGCCTTGCGTTCCGGTTCGACATGGATGTGGATCAGGGCCTCGCCGACGCGCGCGCGCAGCGCGGCCTCGATCCGGTCGCAGATATCGTGCGCGGCATCCACGCTCATGCCACCGGGCACGACGAGGTGAAATTCCACGAAGGCCATGGCGCCGACGATCCGGGCGCGCAGATCGTGCGCCTCGATCGCGCCGTGTCCGCTGGCGGCGATGACCTGGCGGATCGTCTCCAGCGTCTCGGCGGCGGGGGCTTCGTCCATCAGGCCGGCGATGGATTCGCGCATCATGCCCCAGCCCACCCGCAGCACATTCAGCGCGATCAGCCCCGCCAGCAGCGGGTCGATCCACGGCCAGCCTGTCAGCGGAATCAGGATGAAGCCGCCCACCAGCCCGACAGTGGTCCAGACATCGGACATGACATGCTGGCCGGCCGCGATCAGGGTAGGCGAGCGTTTCGCGCGCCCCGCCCGCAGCAACACCAGCGCCCACGCCAGGTTCAGCACACCGGCCGAACCGTTCAGCGCGATGCCCAGCAGCGGCGCGTCGGGCAGGCTGGGATGCTGCCAGTCGATCCAGGCCTCGCGGCCGATGACGAAGGCCGTGACCAGCACCAGCACGCCCTCGGCCACGGCCGAGAGATATTCGGCCTTGTAATGGCCGTAGGTATGGTTCTCGTCCGCCGGCAGGCTGGCGATATGCAGCGCCCACAGGCCCGTTAGGGCGGCCACGACATTGATGATCGTCTCGACCGCATCGGAATAGAGTGCGATCGAACCGGTGACGCGCCACGCCGCGTATTTCAGGCCCAGTGCCGCGATGCTGACGCCAAGACTGGTCCAGGCCAGCGCGGTCTTGCTGATGTCGGGTGTCCTGATCTCGGGCATGGGGTCAGGGTACGTTCGCGTCGGCCAGCACGCAGCGGGTGGCGTAGGACAGGGTCTCGATCTGGAAGGTCGGGTGGCCGATGCTGAAGCGGGTGCGCAACGTGTCGGTCGCGTCGCTCAACAGCGTATCGTCGGCCGGGGTGGCGCAGACCAGATGGACGGTCAATGCGGTCTCGGTGGTGCTGATCGGCCAGATATGCAGGTCGTGCAGGTCCTCCACGCCCGGCAGGGCACGCAGATAGGCTTCCACGCCCGTGCGGTCGATGCTGCGGGGCACGCGGTCCAGCGCCATGTCCAGCGAATCGCGCAGCAGCGACCACGTGCCGGCGACGATGGCGCAGGACAGCGCCAGGCCCACGATCGGGTCCAGCCGGACCCAGCCGGTATAGTAGATGACCGCCCCCGCGACGACGACGCCGGCCGACATCACCGTATCGGCCAGCATGTGCAGGAAGGCGCCGCGAATGTTCAGGTCGTCGCCGCCATGGGCGAACAGCAGAGTCGTCGCACCATTGACCACGATGCCCCCCGCCGCCACGGCCATGACCGTGCCACCCGGAACGGCCGTGGGTTCGATCAGGCGCAGGATCGATTCCCAGACGATGCCGCCGGTCACCAGCAGCAGCGCCACGGCATTGCCCAGCGCCGCGAGGATCGAGGACCGCCGCAGCCCGTAGGTAAATTCGGCACTGGGCGCGCGCTTCGACAGCGTATGCGCCAGCCACGCCGCCGCCAGTGCCAGCACGTCGGACAGGTTGTGCCCCGCATCGGCCAGCAGGGCCAGCGCGTGGGAGGTAACGCCCCAGGCGGCCTCGGCGATCACATAGACAAGGTTGAGCCCGATCCCCCAGGCGAAGGCGGCGCCGAACGACGCGGGCGCATGGACATGCCCATGCCCGTGATGTCCATGATGGTCATGGTCATGGTCATGGTCATGGTCATGGTCATGGTCATGGTCATGGTCATGGTCATGGTTGCAGGCGTGCGCCCCGTTCGGCCCGGCATGCCCGTGCGCGGATGAGGAATCGTGCGAATGGGCCATGGATGCAGGTTCTCCTCGAACGGCGGCTCTCTCTATCAGAAGCATTGCGCCGGGGGCCAGTCCCGCGTTCTTTCGTCATGGCAACCGGTCGTGATAAGGCACGGCGCATGGTTGCCGGTCGCTCCGGCCGCCTTTGTACACTCCCGTAATCCCGCAAACGGATGCTCCGCCCCGCATGATCCGATTGACCGAAATCAGGCTTCCTCTCGACCATCAGCCCGACGCGCTGATGGCGGAAATCGTGCGCCGGCTGGGCATCGCGGGCGAAGACCTGCTGAACCATACGATCTTCCGTCGCGGTTACGACGCGCGGCGACGAGCGGCGATCACGCTGGTCTATACGGTCGATTGCGCGGTACGGAACGAGCACGCCGTCCTGGCGCGGCTGGCCGGCACGCCGCATGTCGGCGTCGCGCCCGACACCGAATATCATTTCGTCCTGCGCGACGGCGCGGATTTTGCCGACCGGCTGGGTTATCGCCGCCCGGTGGTGATCGGGGCAGGGCCGTGCGGCCTGCTGGCCGGGCTGCTGCTGGCACAGATGGGCCTGCGCCCGCTGATCCTGGAACGGGGCAAGGTGGTGCGCGAGCGCACCGTCGATACCTTCGCGCTGTGGCGTAAATCGGTGCTGACGCCCGAGAGCAACGTGCAGTTCGGCGAAGGCGGTGCCGGCACGTTCTCCGACGGCAAATTATACAGCCAGGTCAGCGATCCGCGCCATTACGGGCGCAAGGTGCTGCATGAATTCGTCAAGGCGGGCGCGCCGGAAGAGATCCTGTATCTCTCCAAACCGCATATCGGCACCTTTCGCCTTGTGTCGATGGTCGAGCATATCCGCGCCGAGATCGAGGCGCTGGGCGGCACCTACCGGTTCGATACCCGCGTCGAGGATATCCTGCTGGCCACCGATGAAACGGGCGCGCGACGGGTCGCGGGGCTGCGCCTGGCCGATGGCGAGGAGATCGCGGCCGATCATGTCGTGCTCGCGGTCGGCCACAGCGCGCGCGATACGTTCACGATGCTGCATGGCCATGGCGTGGCGATGGAGGCCAAGCCCTTTTCAATCGGCGTGCGGATCGAACATCCGCAGTCGGTGATCGACGCAGCACGGTTCGGCGCGCAGGCGGGCAATCCGCTGCTGGGGGCGGCAGATTATCGGCTGGTGCATCATGCATCCAATGGGCGCGCGGTCTATTCCTTCTGCATGTGCCCCGGCGGCACGGTGGTGGCCGCGACCTCGGAGGAAGGGCGCGTGGTCACCAACGGCATGAGCCAATATTCCCGTGCCGAGCGCAACGCCAATGCCGGGATCGTGGTCGGCGTGACGCCCGAGGCCGACTACCCCGGCGGCCCGCTGGCCGGCATCGCCTTCCAGCGGCATTGGGAGCGTCAGGCGTTTCTCGCGGGCGGGGGCAACTACCGCGCACCCGCGCAGCGTGTCGGCGACTTCCTCGCCGGCCGGCCCTCCACCCATCTCGGCACGGTCGAGCCCAGTTATCGCCCCGGCGTCACGCCGACCGACCTCGCCACCTGCCTGCCGGATTTCGTGGTGTTGGCGATGCGTGAGGCACTGGCCGCATTCGGCGGACAGCTTGACGGGTTCGACATGGCGGACGCGGTGCTGACGGGGGTGGAAACCCGCACATCCTCGCCACTGCGCATCCCGCGCGGCCCCGACGGGCAATGCACCAACGTCGCCGGCCTGTATCCGGCGGGCGAGGGGGCGGGCTATGCCGGTGGCATCCTGTCGGCGGCCATCGACGGCATCCGCGTGGCCGAAGCCGTAGCCCTGACCATGGCGGGCCGGCCAGTGGACGGGCTAATCCGCCAGACCATGACCCGCGCTGCCCAGGCCCAGTAGTCTTCCCGCCTGACCGACGAAGGGTGCGTAGATCGGCTATTTCCCGAACCGGCGTTGTAACAGGAAGAGATGCACCGCCGGCCAGAAACTGAGAATGGCGGCCACCAGCAGCGACATGCGCAGGGCATCGGCACCGAAATGCGGTGTCAGCATATCGCTGATCCATCCGAAGAGCGGTGGGCCAAGCCCGATGCCGATCGCATTGGCCAGTAGCGCGTACATCCCCACCGCGGCTGCCCGGCGATGCGCCGGAACCACGCTGGGGATCGCCCCGTAAATCGGCCCGGTGCACAGGGCCGAAAGCGTCGATGTCAGCACCAGCATCGTCAGCGACAGATCAAGTGAATGCGTCAGCACCTGGATGACCTGAAACGGTTGGGCAATGAGATAGGCCCAGAAGGCAAACCGCATCGCTCCACGAAAACCGAAGCGTGATGCCACGCGGTCGGCAATCGGGCCGCCGAGAAACGTCCCGACCACGCTTGCGATCCCGATACCGATGCCGAACCATGCGCCAGCCTGGCCAGATGACAGGCCAAATGACCGCATATAGAAGGAAACGCCCCACAAGGTGACGCCGTAGGTCACGACCTGACTGGTGACACCATACAGCAGCAGGTCGCGCAACGGCCGGTTGGCGAGCAATGCGCGCCACGATTCCGCATTTCGCGCGACATGCGGCAGGCGCGGTTCGCGGACGAAAAGAACCATCAGGATCGCAACCGGAATCCCTGCCAGCCCGACTGCCGTAAATGTCATGCGCCAGCCGACATGCTCCACCAGCCAGCCGCCCCCTGCCAGCCCGATGATGTATCCAAGATAGGATATCCCATAGGCAATCGAAAACGACGTGCTGCGCTTCTCGGCAGTCGAATAAGCCGCATTCAACGCGGCGGATGAGGGCGAGAACGCAGCCTGCCCCAACCCCACGCACACACGGGCGGCCGCCATGCTGGCGATGCCATGCGTGCGCCCCATCAGGGCGGTTGCGACACTCCACAGCGCAATGCCGAACGACGCCATGCGCGCCGCAAACCCTCGATCGGAAATCAGCGCGAACGGCAGGATCATCACGCCGTAGAGCAATGCGAAGGCGGTCCCTCCCAGCAGCCCCACCGTGGCATCCGATAGATGCAGATCGTGCTTGATCGCATCATTTGCCGTTGAGAACACGAACCGATCGATGAAATCGAGCATACCCGCGACACCGAGCAGCAGGATGACAACAGGTGACCAGCCACGCTTGCCCAGATTGCCCTCTGGCCTCGTTCCGCTCATGCCCGACGCCTGAACGCCCAGAATGTGTAGTGTGTCATCAAATGCTTCCATTTTTGTGCACGGTCTCAACCCGTAGCACAGCCGGGAAAGCTACGGACAATCTGCCATGGACCGTGTTCCATGCTCGACATCGCTACGTTGCGTGTCGTCGGACAGAGGTGGACGATATCAACATCCTCTGCATAGACTTCTGGCGGTTTTCTCCCACTTACTGTCGATAAAGCTCACGGAAGGAGAGGCGTCCCGTCCTCCCTGTCCTCGCGATAGGATTATGAGAATTATGGTGCATGGCCTTTCATCGCCCCTCGCGTATCCACCGATGGAAATAGCCTTGCATGGTTGTGAAGGCGGGAAATTGCCACGGTCGCCAACGGCGACATGTGGGGAGCAGTCTGTTAGATGTTGGGGTAGGATCGCCCCCAAATGACGGTGCCGGGGACGATAGAGGAGCATACCGAATGCCACATCAGACTCTCGTCTTTGGCCCGATGGGTCTCCCTGCGAGACAGGGGGCCGATGGCGGAGTGCCAGTGGGGGGGGGCGGAGACCTGCCGCGCTGGGATCTGCGAGACCTGTATGAGAGCCCAGAATCGGATGCGCTGCGCACCGATCTGGTACAGGCTGAATCGGATGCCGCCGGTTTTTCGGCTGCCTGGAAAGGGCGGCTGGTCTCGGCCACGCCGGCCGGGCTGGCCGAGGCGATTGGGGAATATCAGCGGATCGACGAGGTGCTGGGGCGGGCAGCATCCTACGCGCAATTGCTGTTTGCCGGCGATTCGTCCGATGCCGGGATCGGGCGATTCTCGCAGTCGATCAATGAGCGGCTGACGGATATTTCCAGCCATCTGCTGTTCTTCACCCTGGAGTTGAACCGGATCGGGGATGAGGAATTGTCCGCGCGTCTGGCAGATCCGGCGCTGGCGGTGTGGGCGCCGTTCCTGCGGGATCTGCGGGTTTTCCGGCCGCATCAATTGTCCGACGAGATCGAACAGGTCCTGCACGAGAAATCGGTGACGGGGGCTGCGGCGTGGAGCCGGTTGTTCGATGAGACGATGGCCGGGTTGCGCATTCCGCTGGACGGGCGGGAGTTAACGGTGGGCGAGGCGCTGAATCGGCTGTCGGATCAGGACCGGGCGGTGCGCGAGCGGGCGGCGAAGGCGATCGGCAGCGTGTTCGGTGGCAATATCAAGCTGTTCTCGCTGATCACCAACACGCTGGCCAAGGACAAGTCGATTACCGACTCGCTGCGGCATTATGCGCGCCCTGGTTCCTATCGCAATCGCAGCAACATGGTGGAAGACGAGGTCGTCGACGCGCTGGTGCAGGCGGTGACGGAGGATTATCCGCGCCTGTCGCATCGCTATTACGCGATGAAGGCGCGCTGGCTGGGGCTGGAGAAGCTGGAACATTGGGACCGTAACGCTCCGTTGCCGGCAGCCGACGAGCGGACCATTCCCTGGGATGAGGCCACGCGGCAGGTGCTTGCGGCCTATGAAGGGTTCGACCCGCGGATGGGGGCGGTGGCCCGGCGGTTTTTCGACAATCCGTGGATCGATGCGCCGCCGGTGCCCGGCAAGGCTTCGGGTGCGTTTGCCCACCCGACCGTGCCGTCGGTCCATCCGTATCTGCTACTGAATTATCATGGCCGCACACGGGACGTGATGACGCTGGCGCATGAGTTGGGCCACGGGGTGCATCAGGTGCTGGCGGCGCCGCATGGGTACCTGATGTCCGGGACGCCGTTGACGTTGGCCGAGACGGCCAGTGTATTCGGCGAGATGCTGACCTTCCGCGCGCTGCTGGATGCCGAGACCGATCCGGTGCGGCGGCGGCTGATGCTGGCGGGCAAGGTCGAGGATATGCTCAATACGGTCGTGCGGCAGATTGCATTCTACCGTTTCGAGACCCTGGTGCATGACGAGCGGAAATCGGGCGAATTGCTGCCTGAGCGGATCGGCGCCATCTGGCGGCAGGTGCAGACCGAGAGCCTGGGGCCTGCCTTCAATTTTACGCCGGATTATGACGTGTACTGGACCTATGTCCCGCACTTCATCCATTCTCCGTTCTATGTCTATGCATACGCATTCGGGGATTGCCTGGTGAATGCGTTGTATGGCGTGTTCACCTCCGGCCATGCGGGGTTCCAGGACAAATATCTGGACATGCTGCGGGCGGGGGGCACGATGCGACATCGCGAATTGCTGGCGCCGTTCGGGCTGGACGCGGCGGACCCCGGGTTCTGGCGCAAGGGACTGGACGTGATCGCCGGATTTATTGACGAACTGGAGCGTGCCTGACGTGGCGGAGGAACGGGATCTCGACAATACTGGCATGTTCGGCGAACTGCGCCGGATGGTGCGGACGTCGGGCGCGGTCGGCGGCATCGCCGCGCGCATCGCGGGCCACAAGATGGGGCTGCGCACCAACCACGCCACCCATGCCGGTGATCTGAAATCGGTTCTCGGCGGCCTGAAGGGGCCGCTGATGAAGGGCGCGCAGCTTCTCTCCACCATTCCCGGTGCATTGCCGGACGAATATGCGGCGGAACTGGCGCAGCTTCAGGCCAACGCGCCGCCGATGGGGTGGAGCTTCGTGCGCCGCCGCATGGCCGCGGAACTGGGGCGCGACTGGGAGCGGCGTTTCCGCTCGTTCGAGCATGAGGCCGCTGCGGCCGCCAGTCTGGGGCAGGTGCATCGGGCCGTGCTGCCGGACGGGCGCCGGGTGGCGTGCAAGCTGCAATATCCGGACATGCAGGCGACCGTGGATTCCGACCTGCGGCAGTTCCGCATGGCGGTGGGCCTCTATTATCGCATCGACAGCACGATCAAGCAGGATGATGTGCTGGTGGAGCTGACGGCCCGGTTGCAGGAGGAACTCGACTATCTGCGCGAGGCGGCGAACCTGCGGCTTTACAACCTGATGCTGGCCGAATGCCCCGACGTCAGCGTGCCGATGCCGGTCGAGGACCTGACGACGCGGCGGCTGCTGGTGATGGACTGGCTGGATGGCAGGGGCGTGCAGTCGGTACTGGATACCGACCCCGCGCAGGAGCAGCGCGACGCCATGGCGCGGGCGCTGTTCCATGCCTGGTATGTGCCGCTCTATCGCAACGGCGTGATCCATGGCGACCCGCATATGGGCAATTTCACGGTGCGGCCCGATTATGGGCTGAACCTGCTGGATATGGGCGCGATCCGGATCTTTCCGGCGAGGTTCGTTCAGGGGATCATCGACCTGTATCGCGCGCTGGAGACCAATGACGAGGATCTGGCCTATCATGCCTATCAGGCATGGGGCTTTACCAACATGTCGCGCGAGACGATGCGCGTGCTGAACGAGTGGGCGCGCTTTATCTACGAGCCGCTGATGCAGGATCGGGTGCGTGCGATCCAGGAGAATGACGACCCGCAATATGGCCGCGTGGTGGCCGAGCGGGTTTATGCCGGCCTGAAACAGACCGGGGGCGTGCGGCCGCCGCGCGAATTCGTGCTGGTGGATCGTTCGGCGATCGGTCTCGGTAGCGTCTTCCTGCGGTTGGGAGCGAAGCTGAACTGGTATCGGCTTTTCCAGGAACTGATTGCCGATTTCGACTCTGCCAAGCTGGCGGCGCGGCAGGCGGAGGTCCTGCGGCAGGCAGGCGTGCCGCCCACCGCCTGAAGGGCTCTTTGCGAAGAGCTTCGATTCTGCCTGCTCGGATCTGGCCATGTCTTCCTCCGCAGGGGGTATGGCCGGATGATATGCGTTCGGGCGTCCTGAACGATGGGCCCTGACCTGATCCCGCCTGGAGCGGTTTGTCTCTCAAACGCGATGATATCATGTTATCGTGAAGAGGAAGACGGGCAGCGGCCCCCCTGTCCTGTTGGTTCGAGGTTTGAATGCGGCTCATAGTGATTGTCGACGACCGTTCGACCAATCGGACCATCTTTGCCAGGCTGGCGGCATCGCTCGGGGCCGACATTCGGGTTGAGACCTTCGCGACGCCACAGGAGGCGCTGGACTGGTTCGCCACCGAGCAGGTGCCCGATCTGGTCATTACCGACTACAAGATGCCCCGGATGGACGGGGCAGCCTTTACCGCCCGTATCCGCGCGCTCGACTGGGGATATGATGTGCCGGTCGTCGTCGTGACGGCTTATGAGGATCGTAATTATCGGCTGAGTGCCCTCGAAGCGGGGGCGACCGATTTTCTGCTGAGCCCGGTCGACCATACCGAGTTTCTGACGCGTGCCCGCAACCTGTTGCGGTTGAGCTGGTACCAGAAGCGGGTGCGTTCTCGCGCCATGCAACTGGAAGAGGAACTGATCAGCAGCCGCCGGGCGCATGACGACCTGCTGCGCGGTAGCCGCGACCGGCTGCTGCAGGTGATTGATACCGTGCCGGCCATGATCAGCGCCACGGATCGCGATGGAAACTATATTTTCGTGAACCAGTTTCACGAGAATATTCTCGGACGACAGAGCTGCTGCGACGATGCGGCCGCATTGGTACTGGACAGGCAGGTTCTGGCGTGCGGAGAGCCTACAGCCCGTTACGAGGAAAATTTCGTCGATCGTCATGGGGTGAGATGGAGCCTCCTGACATCGAAGATTCCGTTTTATGACGATACGAGCGGCGAGCGTTATGTCTTGACGACCTCGCTTGATATAACGGATCGCAAGAAATCGGAGCGGGAGTTACATAATCTTGCCTACTTCGATCAACTGACGGGCCTGCCCAATCGATCGCATCTGGAAAAACATGCTCAGATGCTTCTGACGGGGGAGAGCGAGCGGCCTTTCGCTTTTTTCCTGCTGGATCTGGATCGTTTCAAGAGTGTCAACGATACGCAGGGCCATACGATCGGGGACCAGCTTCTACGGCAGGTAGCGGCCAGGCTGCAGTCGCTTCTGCCGCATGCGGGCCTGATTGCCCGTCTGGGTGGCGATGAGTTCGCCATTCTTCATGATGTCGACGACATGAACGATGCCGGCGAACTGGCCGAGCAGATTACCGGGGTTTTTGTTGCGCCCTTCATTCTGGGCGACCTGGTAATGAATGTCGGCGCCAGTGTCGGTATTGCCTTGTCCCCCGATCCGGCCCTGACGTTCGAGACGATGCTGAAGCGTGCGGATCTGGCGATGTATCGCGCCAAGAACGAAGGCCTGCAGCATTATGCCTTTTTCGAAACCGCAATGGAGCATGCGGTTTCCGTCGCGGCCGACCTGGAGCAGGCATTGCGTCAGGCGACCGAGAACGGCGCGTTCACGTTGCATTATCAGCCCGAGATCGACCTGGCATCGGGCATGGTGACGGGGGTCGAGGCGCTGATCCGATGGGTGCGGCCTGATGGAGAACTGGTTTATCCCGGTCATTTTCTGCCGCTGGCCGAAGAAACGGGGCTGATTGTGCCGATGACGGTCTGGTCGTTGCGTGAAGCCTGCCGTCAGGGGACCGTCTGGGCGCGGGAGGGCATCAATATCCGCATTGCGGTCAATCTGTCCGGCATGTTGTTCCGTCATCACGATGTTCAGAAACTGGTGCTGGACGCAATTACCGAAACAGGCCTGGACCCCGCCTTCCTTGAACTGGAACTGACCGAGACGGCATTGATCGAAAATCCCGAAGTGGCGGGACGGCAACTGGCGGCGTTGCAGGACATGGGCGTCTCCGTGGCGATCGATGATTTCGGGACGGGCTATGCGTCAATGATTTATCTGACGACGATGCCGATCCGTAGGTTGAAGATCGATGCGCTCTTTGTTCGGGAAATCGATTCTTCGTCGAGTAGCCGGGCGATCATCAAAGCGATCATCGCGCTGGGCAATAATCTGGATATTCGCGTGATCGCGGAGGGCATAGAACGCGAAGACCAGTTGCTGTGGCTGAAGGAGCAGGGATGCGATCAGGCACAGGGATTCCTGTTCAGCCGTCCGGTTCCGGCCGAGAAGTTCCAACAAATGGTGCGCGCCGGCGTTCTGACCGTGTCGGACGGTCAGGGGGCGACCGAACGACCTGATGGGCGTTGAGGCATCGTGGATCGCGCGTATGCACCAGGGTCGTGCGGTGCCTCCGGGCGGCGTGCGTGCTGTCCGGGTTGCGCAACCTGAGGGGCGGAGCAGATGGGCGGACGTGACCTGCTGGCGCGTATGCGGCGCGGGGGCGATGGGGAGCACCAGATTGTTCTGAACAGGTTGGTGATTGGCGTCATCCTGCTGGTCTATGTCGTCGGGCTCTTTCTTTATGGTGGATTCGCGACACGGGCGCTGTTCGTCTGGTCGATCGTCTGTGCGACCCTGTATCTTGCAGGCGGTCTGGCAATCGCTGCGACCCTTGTCGCGTGGCCGCGTCCCTCGCCGGCGCGGCGGATTATCCAGATGACAGGAGATATCGGTTTCCTCTCGTTTGGCATGTATCTGGACGGGGTGGCCGTCATTCCTTTTTATCCTCTCTATCTTTGGGCGATTCTGGGATACGGCTTCCGGTTCGGCCTGCCTTACCTGACGGCCGCTGCCGTCATGTCGGCAGGCGGGTTTACGCTGGCCGTGCATGCGTTGCCCGTGTGGCGGGATGCCGGGCATCTGCTGATGGGGCTGACGCTGGGCCTGCTGGTCGTCCCGCTTTATTCGGCGTCGCTGATCCGATTTCTGTCCAATCTCAGGCGACGTGCGGAGGAGGCCAGCCAGGCGAAGACGATGTTCCTGGCCAGTGTCAGTCACGAACTGCGCACGCCGTTGAATGCGATGATCGGCATGACGCGCCTGCTGAACGACACGAAGCTGGATTCCGACCAGCACGAGATGGTGCAGACGGTACGGATCGCGGGAACGTCTCTTCTGGGAATGGTCGAGGGGTTGCTGGATTTCGTTCGGATCGAGAATGGGCGCATGCCTGTGCAGATGCAGCCCTTTGGAGTGCTGGGAGTGCTGGAGGCGGTCCGGCGCATCGTGGGGGTGGCAGCACATGAAAAGGGGCTGCTGCTGACCTGCCATGTTACTGCCCGCACACCGCTCTGGCTGGTCGGTGATGAAAAGCACTTGCGGGACGTGCTGCTGAACCTGGCTGGCAATGCGGTCAAGTTCACGCAAAGCGGGCATGTGCTCATTGCGGTCGATGGCCAGCCTGTCGAAAATGATGGACGGACCCGTCTGGCGATCACCGTGATGGATACCGGTATCGGCATTCCCCAGGCTGCCCTGGAACGGATTTTCGAGCCGTTTACCCAGGCGGATGCGACCATGATCGACCGCTTCGGCGGGGCTGGGCTGGGGTTGTCGATCTGCCGCCAACTGGTCACGCTGATGGGAGGGGAGATCGGTGTGCGCAGTCGGGAAGGGCAGGGCAGCACGTTTCGTGTTATCGTGCCGTTCGGGATTGCGCAGGGGGAGCGCGACGAAACCGGAAGGGATCTGCCACCTCTGCTGTTATGGACGCACCAGTACGATCGTTATCATGCGCTGCATGCCCGTCTGGTGGCTCTTGGGGCAAGGATTACCGTCATGTCTCCCGATGAGGGGAGTGCTGAGGCTTTGGAACGGCTCGTGCGCCCGCATATCGTGCTTACCGACCTTGCGGAGGAGCGGGTGGATCTGCCGGCCGTCGTTCCGGTGGTGTTGCTGCGGCCGGCCGGTGCCGGGGAGTTGGCGTCCGAAGCCGCGCAGCGCGAGTACGTTTCGACGTTGACGGCCGATGCCGATGACCGGTCGATCGTGACGGCGTTGGCCGTTGCTTCGGCTTTCATGCCCATGCCCGTAGGGGGCGTGTCCGAACCGGATGCTGCTATACCCGATCGTGCCGCAGGCCCTTCGCTCTCGATCCTTGTGGTCGAGGATAATATCGTGAACCGGAAGATCCTGTGCAGGTTGCTGACGCGTGTCGGGCACCGATGGGAGGCTGTGGCGAATGGGGAAGAAGCGCTCGATATCCTGCAGGAACGGTCGTTCGATCTGGTTCTGATGGACCTGAACATGCCGGTCATGAACGGGATCGAAGCCACGAAGCTTCATCGCTTTTCCGAGGTCGGAGGAGTGGAGGCACTTCCGATCGTGGCTTTGACGGCCGATGGTACGCCGGAAACCCAGCAACGATGTCGCGAGGCCGGGATGAATGCTTTCCTGCTGAAGCCCGTGATGCTTGAGGATCTGGTATCGACGATCGCGGCGCTGGTGCCTTCCGAGGCCGGACGATCGCATGCTGTCGGCAGATTGCCGGCCGGTGGCCAGCCGTCTGAGGACGGAGGCGCTGCCGTGGTGGTGCCGTTTCCGGTTCCGACCATCAATCGCAGGTTGGTGCAGGATCTGCTCGATCTGGGGGGCGCGCATTTCAGGGCCGAAGTCATTGGCGATTTTCTGCGGGATGCCGAGGAGATTGTCGGGCGAATGGCGCAGGCACTGCAGGAGGCCGATCGGGAGCGCCTGCTGGATGAGGCGCATGCGTTGCGCAGCGCCGCCGCCAATGTCGGAGCGGAACGACTGGCGGCATTGTGTCATGAATGGCGGATCGTTCCCCATCAGAACGGGCCGGAAAGGCCGCAGGCGCATCTGAAGACGATCCGGCTGGAGATGAACGCGGTGCAGGATGCGCTGCGGCCTTATGCGACCGTGCCGGCGGCGGGCGGCTTGCCCTGAAAAACGGACAGAGAAGTCGAGCGTTCTCAACAGGATGAAGCCTGATGAGAACGCTCTTTCCTGCCGTCCTGGAGCATTTCCACCGAAAACCGGTTCGGTGGAAGTGCTCTAGTATATTGTTTTTGTAAGCATCTTCACCTGTTTGAATGCACGCATTCAAACAGGATCTGCTCTAGCTGGCGACGCTCTTGGGTTCCGGCGTGGCGATGCGACGGTTCTGGGCGTTGACCAGGCGCAGCATCTTGCGGAGGTCGGCCTCTGTCAGCTTCAGCGCGGCATCGACCCAGATATCGGTAATGTCGCGTAGTTCCTGATGGCTGATCGGATTGACCATGCGCTTGACGTGCTGGATCGCATCATGTGCATTCTGGCGCTTGCCGATGCGGGCCAGATAGTCGCTGACAGCGGCTTCGCCTTCTCCCGTTTCGGCGACGACGTCGACGATGCCCATCTCATGCAATTCCATGGCCGTATACATCTGGCCGCTGAGGATGATTTTCTCGGCCATGCGGGGATTGAGGCGCCGCGACAGCAATGTGAATGCGCCCATGCCGGGGAACAGGTTGAACAGGATCTCCGGCAGGCCGAACTTGGCATGTTTTTCGGCAACGATGACGTCGCATGACAGAGCCGCCTCGAACCCGCCGCCGAGTGCGTCGCCCTGCACCAGTGCGATGGTGGTCAGGCCATGGCCGTAGCCGTCGGCGTTGGCGAAGACCACATCGACACAATGATGGGCGTAGTGACGCAGGCCTTTACGGTCACCCTGCATGATTTTCTCGGCGAACAGGGACAGGTCGCCGCCAAGATTGAAGATGCCGGCGACCCGTGATCCCACGACGATATTGCGAAACGGCAGGGCACCATCCGTTTCAACGGCCAGATGGTGGATATCCTGTTGCACGGCATGCAGGTCGCGCAGCAGGGACGGCGAAAAGCTGGGGCGACCGCTGGGCCGCATGAAGGTCCATAAGGTCTTTGCGGCATGATCGAGTCGGATCTCTACGTGGGGCAGGCTCTCCAGGGTGGGGGCGGCCTGATCGGGCAAGGCGCCGCCGGGCGCCAGGTGGGCCGGGTTGCTGGAGGAAGCGGGCGTGACGGCTCGAAGGCTGGATTGCAGTGACATGGCATTCTCCTGTGCGGAACCGGATAGACGCCGCCCTGTGGGATGGATGGGCGCGTTTCGGTTCGTCGTGGAGCCTAGCGGCCAGTCGAGCGCCGTGGCGATCACCAAGTGAATCGATCCCGTTTCTTGTACCGGCAGAGTGAATATTGTTGATGGATTATTCTGCTCTGACGGTGCTTGTGGACTGTTTCCGGCTACGGCGGGTCGGAGTCTTTCAGGCCCGAGGCCTTGGTAAACGGCAGGGATAATTGTCCCGAAGGGGGAGGTGTATCTTCGTCCATGCTCCGTCGGGCGCGTTCGGAGCGCAGGGTAAACGCCATGTCGGGCCCGATGGGGCGGGGGCTCGCCAGCAGTCTGTCCAGGTCTTCCGTGGCCAGGGTCCGGATGCGGCGCCCGCGTAGCGGGCCATGCGGGACCCGCACCAGAAGGGCCGGTTGGCGTGACCAGAGTAGCAAGTGCTCGATCGGAGCCATCGTCAGCATGTCGCGCAGATGGTGGGCCGTGACGTAGGCATCGGGAGCGGCGCGGTGGGCGGGATTGCCCAGATGTTTTTCCAGCCCGGCCGGGCGACGGGAATAGCGCAGACCCTGGTTGGAGTGGCCGGGCTCGTCGGGCCATAGGCGCAGCGCGCATTTGTAGGTACAGATCCACCCCGTGCCGGCCATCAGTCGGGGCGACAGGAGCGCACGCAGCCAGTTCTGCTCGAAGCTGGCGCGGTGGGCGGCGAAGGCAAGCGGACGGGCCGGTGGACGCAGGATGTCCGGTGCGACGGCGGTGATGGGTGGTGCGTCGTGTACGTCGTGATCGGTGATGTGGTGAATGGCCGTGGTCCATGGAGCAATGGGACCGCCCGGATTGGTCAGGTATGCGTGGGGCCCCTCCGTCACCTGCCAGCCTTCGGATGTGCGCACCACGTCCTGCCAGCCGATTTCGACGATCCCGCCCTGCGTGGCGTCGCGGCCGCTGGTTTCCAGATCGATGACCCGGACATAAGGCCGGGCATTGGGCTCGTCACCATGCATCAGGGCAGTCTAGGGGACTGGCCGGGCAGTTGCCAAAAGTGAATTGGCTTGTCCGGCGTTTGGGCTGATGCGCGCACGATGGCTCTTGCGCTGGCGCCGGGTGATCCCCACAGTCCTGAACCATGCCCGCGCCCGCCCGCAAAAAGACCCGCCGTCCCGATCCGTCGGAAGAGATCGTGACCTTCGAGCCCGAACGCCAGCCGGCGAAGGAGAAGACGCGGCGACTGGTCATCCAGTCGCCCTACGAGCCGGCGGGCGACCAACCCCGCGCAATCGCCGAACTGGTGGCCGGGGTCGGGGTGGGGGAGCGCGACCAGGTGCTGCTGGGCGTGACCGGGTCGGGCAAGACCTTCACGATGGCGAAGATCATCGAGGCCACCCAGCGGCCGACGCTGATCCTGGCGCCGAACAAGACCTTGGCGGCGCAGCTTTATGGTGAAATGAAGCAGTTCTTCCCTGATAATGCGGTAGAATATTTCGTCAGTTACTACGATTACTACCAGCCGGAAGCCTATGTACCGCGCTCGGACACGTATATCGAGAAAGACAGCCAGATCAACGAGCAGATCGACCGGATGCGCCATGCCGCGACCCAGGCTCTGCTGGAGCGCAACGACGTCATTATCGTGGCCTCGGTGTCGTGCATCTACGGTATCGGGTCGGTCGAGACCTATTCGCGCATGGTGGTGCGGCTGGAAACCGGGGGCGAGATCGACCGCGACAAACTGGTCAAGGCGCTGGTCGAACTGCAATATCGTCGTAACGATGCCGCCTTCCAGCGCGGGACCTTTCGTGTACGTGGCGAGACCGTCGATATTTTCCCGGTGCAGAACGAGGACCGGGCCTGGCGGGTTTCGCTGTTCGGCGACGAGATCGACTCGATCACCGAATTCGATCCACTGACGGGCGACAAGACCGGCGATCTGCAGGAGGTCAGTGTCTACGCCAACAGCCATTATGTGACGCCGCGCCCGACGCTGACCCAGGCGGTGACCAGCATCAAGCATGAACTGCGCCAGCGGTTGGCGGATTTTACCGCCGAGGGGAAACTGCTGGAGGCCGAACGGTTGCAGCAGCGGACCACGTTCGACCTGGAGATGATCGAGACCACCGGTGTCTGCAAGGGGATCGAGAACTATTCCCGTTACCTTTCCGGTCGCAAGGCGGGAGATCCGCCGCCGACCCTGTTCGAATATCTGCCTGAGGATGCGCTGCTGATCGTCGATGAAAGCCACGTGACCGTGCCGCAGATCGGCGGCATGGAGCGGGGGGATTTCGCGCGCAAGTCTATCCTGTCGGAATTCGGGTTTCGGCTGCCGTCCTGCCTCGATAACCGGCCGCTGAAATTCGCGGAATGGGACAAATTCCGTCCGATGACGGTGTTCGTCAGCGCCACGCCGGGGCCTTGGGAGATGGGGCGTGTGGGAGGGGTGTTTGCCGAGCAGGTGATCCGCCCCACAGGATTGATCGACCCGGTGACCGAGATCCGTCCGGTGGAGCGGCAGGTGGACGATCTGCTGGCGGAATGCCGCCTGACGATTGCGGCGGGAGGGAGGGTGCTGGTCACGACCCTGACCAAGCGCATGGCCGAGGATCTGACCGATTACATGAACGAGGCCGGTATTCGGGTCCGCTACCTGCATTCCGACGTCGATACGCTGGAGCGGATCGAAATTATCCGCGACCTGCGCCTGGGGGCGTTTGATGTGCTGATCGGCATCAACCTGCTGCGCGAGGGGCTGGATATTCCGGAATGCTCGCTGGTGGCGATCCTGGATGCGGACAAGGAGGGCTTCCTGCGATCGCGGACCTCGCTGATCCAGACCATCGGGCGGGCCGCGCGCAATATTGACGGGCGGGTGCTGCTGTATGCCGACACCATGACGGATAGTCTGCGCTATGCGATCGAGGAAACCGCGCGACGGCGCGCGAAACAGTCGGAATGGAATGCCGAGCATGGGATCACGCCGCAATCGGTCCGCAAACATATCGGCGAGGCGCTGTCTTCTGTCTTCGAGCAGGATTATGTGACCGTTACGCCGACCAAGGACGCTGATGTGGCGGAATTCGTCGGCAAGGATCTGGGCAGTAGCATCGCGGAACTGGAAAAGCGGATGCGTGCGGCGGCGGCCGACCTGGAATTCGAGACCGCAGCGCGGTTGCGCGACGAAATCAAGCGGCTGGAGGCGTTGGATCTGGGGCTGGACCCGGTGCCCGTGCCGGTTTCGACCGCGGGTGTCGCCGGCAGCACCGGCAGGCCAGCACGGCGGAAAGGGCAAGGGCCCGAACCCTTGGGGCCGGGCGGCGGCGGTTATGACCCCGCCAAGGGACGCGGTGGCCGTCGGCGGGGTGGACGCTAGAGAGAACACGGACGGGAACAGAGACGGATGATCGAACTGAAGGCGGGAGCAGCGCGGCTAGGCCTGCTTCCTGAACTGGGAGGGGCGGTGACCTTCTGGAAAAGTGGGGAGGTCTGCGTGCTCGAGGCCGTCAGCGACCCGAATCTGCTGGCACAGAAGGGGCACAGGGTTGCGGCCTATCCGCTGGTGCCGTTCTCCAATCGCGTCGCGGACGGACATTTTCGTTTTGACGGGGCGGAATATCGGATGAAACCGAATTTTGCCGGCGAGCCGCATGTCATCCACGGCAATGCCTGGCAGCATCCGTGGGAACTCGCGCTGCTGGCCGACGACAGCGCCACGCTGCAACTGGAATGGCATCCGCCCTATGACCGCCCCATGGATGAGTGGCCGTTCGCTTACCGGGCGCAGATCCGTTTCGACCTGCGTGAGGAGAGCCTGGCGGTGGGGATGGTGATCGAGAATATCGACCAGCGGCCGCAGCCGGTCGGGTTGGGGCTTCATCCTTATTTCCCCCGGCGGGGCGGGGTGAAGGTGGGATTTTCGGCTGATACGGTTTGGACGAATGACGAGCGTCATCTGCCGGCGCTGCGCGTGCCGGCCACGGGGGAATGGTCGTTCGAGCATATGCGGGCCATCACGGACCAGGCGATCGACAATTGCTATGCAGGGTGGGACGGTGCGGCCTTCCTGCGCTGGCCCGATGACGGGCTGGCGCTGACCATTACGGCTAGTCCGACTTTTCGGCATCTGGTGCTGTTCACGCCGCCGGACAGGAATCCGGACAGGAATTTCGTCGCGATCGAGCCGGTGAGCAATATGAACGATGCGTTGAATCATGCCGGCGTGATGGACCGGGGGATCACGATCCTGGCGCCGGGGGAGCGGCTGGAAGGGCACATCCATTTTGCACTGACCGCCTGCTGAGGCACTATGCGGCCTATGACGCATAATGATGACGACGATGACGAGGCGCGGCCGCGTGCCATAGACGGGGTCTCGCGCTATATCACTCCGGTCGGCATGGCGACGACGCGGCGGGAACTGAGTGCCCTGCTGTATGAAGAGCGGCCGCGTATCGTGGAGATCGTGTCGTGGGCCGCCGGCAATGGCGACCGTTCGGAAAATGGCGACTACCTGTATGGTAAAAGGCGCCTGCGCGAGATCGATCGGCGGGTGCGCTTCCTGACGCGTCGGATCGAAAAGGCGATTGTGGTCGATCCGGCTGCGCAAACCCAACGGAATCGGGTCTTCTTCGGGGCGACCGTGACCTATGTGACGGAAGAGGATCTGGAGCGTACGGTCGTGATCGTGGGGGTGGACGAGGCCGATCTGGCGGTAGGGCAGGTCAGCCTGGCATCGCCGATCGCGCGAGCGTTGCTGGGCGGTCGGGTGGGGGACGAAGTGCGGGTGATGACGCCGGCGGGAGCCGAGTTGATCGAGATCCTGGCCATTTCCTATCCCGATCCTGTCGGGATGGATGCGCTATGAGGTTTTTCGCGGGCGAGAACTCGACTAAGAAGCAGGGGCTGGTGACAGATCGTGTCATCAAGGTATCGGATTGTGCCTGGAGGTCGCGTTCATGTCCCGCTCGCTGAAGGTTGCCGTGCAGATGGACCCCCTGTCGGGGATAGACATCAATGGCGATTCGACTTTTGCCCTGATGCTGGAAGCTCAGGCGCGGGGGTACGATCTGTTCGTCTATCAGGTGCCGGGGTTGAGCCTGCGCGAGGGGCGTGTGGCCGGCGGCGCGCGAGCCGAGCGGTTGACGGCGCGGGCACGTCCGGCGCGGGTTCGGCGGGTCGCGGGTGATCATGCCGAACTGGGTGAGGAGCAGGTGATCGACCTCGCCGCGATGGATGTGATCCTGATGCGGCAGGACCCCCCCTTTGACATGGCCTATATCAGCGCCACCCACATGCTGGAGCATGTGCATGGCGTCGGGCCGGGCAAGGCGCTGGTGGTCAATGACCCGGAATGGGTGCGCAATGCGCCCGAGAAGCTGCTGGTTACCCATTTCCCCGACCTGATGCCACCGACCCTGGTGACATGGGATGTGCTGGCAATCCGAGCGTTTCGCGCCAAATGGCGCGATATCATCGTCAAACCGCTGTTCGGCAATGGCGGGGCGGGGGTGTTCCGCATCCGCGAGGATGACGAGAACCTCAATTCTCTGCTGGAGATGCATTTCGCGCGCTCGCGCGAGCCGCTGATGATCCAGCGTTACGAACCGGCGGTGCGTCGGGGGGACAAGCGGATCATCCTGGCTGACGGTGCGCCGATCGGTGCGATCAACCGTGTGCCGGCGCAGGGCGAGGCGCGGTCTAACATGCATGTGGGCGGCAAGGCCGTGAAGGTCGAACTGAGCCCCCGGGACCGCGAGATCTGCGAGGCGATCGGGCCGATGCTGCGCGAGAAGGGCCTGATCTTCGTGGGAATAGACGTGATCGGCGATTGGCTGACGGAGATCAATGTCACGTCGCCCACGGGGTTGCAGGAAATCGATCGTTTCGATGGCATCAATTCCGCCGGGTTGATCTGGGACTGCATTCTGCGACGGCTCGACGGTGGCGAATAACGGGCGCCGGGACGGCGGACGAGGAAAAGGAATGGGTGATTTGCGCTGTGGCATGGGGCTTTGGTCCGCTATCCCCTTGAAGACAAGCGCCCGGCAGGGCACAGAGGGTTCCCGATGAGCAACGTTCTTCAAGATGCGCCGGCCGAAGCGGATGCCTCGGCCGGCCTTGCCTGTGCCCCGGCTCCGCGTTCGGCCCTCGATGCTGCGGCCGTCAAGGCCGCCTATCGCCGCTGGGCCGGTGTTTATGACACGGTATTCGGTGGCGTTTCGGCCTTTGGCCGGAAGCGGGCAGTCGCAGCAGTGAACAGCCTGCCGGGCACGGCGGTGCTGGAGGTCGGTGTTGGAACTGGCCTGGCCCTGCCGCATTATCGCGCCGACAAACGCATCACCGGAATAGACCTTTCGGGTGACATGCTGGATCGCGCGCGACAGCGGGTGGCGCGGATGAATCTGCGCAATATCGACGCCCTGTTGGAAATGGATGCCGAGGAGACGCGGTTCGCGGATGCGTCATTCGACATCGCGGTGGCGATGTTCGTGGCGTCGGTCGTGCCCAATCCCCGTCGCTTGCTGGCGGAATTGAAGCGCGTGGTGCGGCCGGGCGGGCATATCCTGTTCGTCAATCATTTCCTGGCCACGGGCGGCGTGCGGCTGGCGGTCGAACGCGGCATGGCGCGGGCATCGCATTCGCTGGGCTGGCATCCGGACTTCGCAATGGAAGCGTTGCTTCCGCCGGACGATCTGGCCCGCGCGACCATTCAACCCGTGCCTCCTGCCGGACTGTTCACGCTGGTGACCCTGCCGCGCCTGGGTACCCCGGCCCGGGTGGAGAAGCCCGCCGCCTGAAACGGCCCTGCCATGTCGTCATGACCGGAATGCCGGCCATGCCGCTGGTGGGGGCTGGTGGCTCTCGTCTTGGAGGGCGGGTTTCGGTAACATGATCACGATTTCGAGCACGGTCGCCCCCTGGGCGGCCCATCGGCCCAGGAGAAGTGGCGTATGCCGGCAGAGAGACAGGTCCGGATGAAGGTTGCAACCGGCGGTTTCCTGACGCGAAGCGGCGGGCTGAGCGGCCATAAGGCGGTTGGAACGCTTTATCTGGTCATGGCAGTCTTGGCCGGTCTGATCGGGGGCGGTCTGGCGTTGCCATTGCGCATCGGGGCGGAGGGTACCTCCTGGGGGCGGATGGCGATCGATCATGGTGCGCTGATGGTGCTGTTCTGCGCGCTGCCAGCACTGGTCGGTGGGTTCGGCTCCTGGTTTGTGCCGCTGCTGGTGGGCGCGCCCGACCTGGCGTTCCGTCGCCTGAATCTGGCCTCCTGGACCGGTATCGCCGTCAGTTTCGGGCTGGTTGTAGCCGGAATCTCGACGGCGGCTGCGATGGTGCTGTGGTGTGTGGCGATGCTGGGGCTGGCGATCAATATCGTTGCAACGGCTTTGAACATGCGCGGCCGTATGGTCGCGCTGGGTGCCATGCCCCTGTTCGTCTGGGCGCAGGTTCTGACGGCGATGATGATGGTGATGGTTCTGCCTGTGCTGGCGGCGGCGCTGACGCGCGGCCTGCTTGCCGGGACGGGCACCGATATCGTGGCCCGGGCGCTGCGTGCCTTTTCGGGCCCGGAAGCAGGGCTGCTGCTGCTGCCTGCGGCCGGTGTGATCTGCCAGTTGGTCGAAACCTTCTCCGGTGTGGCGCTGCGATTTCGCGAAGCCGCCCTAGGGGCGATGGTGGTCCTGTCGGTCGGTGGAGCATCGGTCTGGGTGCATGATGTATTCGCCACCGGGTTGGCGGCGCAGCCTGCGGCGCGGCCGCTGGTCGAGCAGGCCGTCATGGCATTGCCGATGCTGATACTGCTGGTGGCGTGGGGCAGGACGATTTTGGCCGGGCGGCCGGTCTTCCGCGTGCCGATGCTTTGGGCGGTCGCTTTCATGGCGATGCTGGTTGCGGCACCGTTTCAGGCGCTGGCGGATGGTGGAGCCGATGCGCATGCGCTGGTGCTGCCAGCCGCGCTGTTTGCCGCATTCGGCGGATTTTACTACTGGATCGGCAAGATGGCCGGCGGTGCCTATCCTGAATGGATGGGACGCGTGCATGTGGCGCTGGCCGTCGGTGGCAGCATCACGACTCTGCTGCCGGGTGGTGTGATGGCGGGTGTGGCGATGCAGGGCCTGTCGATGCTCGTCTTTATTGCCGTGCTGGCCGTGGCGTTGCTGGGATATCGCCGTGTTTCTGGCAATTACTGGGGGGCGGGTGCGCGTACCCTGGAATGGACGCTGCCCTCGCCCGCACCGCGTGATTCCTTTGCCGGCTTCATGGTCGGAGGAACCGGGGCATGAGTACTGGCGCCGCCGCATCCGAGGTACCGCGTTTCGACGCGGCGCTGGTCGGGACCGAGGCCCGTGACTGGTTCGCGCTGCTCAAGCCGCGCGTGATTTCGCTGGTCGTGTTTACCGGTGCGGCCGGCATGGCCATGGCACCGGGCCATCTGAACCCGGTGATCGCCTGTGTTGCCATCCTGTGCATCTGCATGGCGTCGGGCGCGGCTGGTGCGATCAACATGTGGTACGACCGCGATATCGACGCGATCATGACCCGTACCGCGCGCCGCCCCATTCCCGACGGGCGCATTCGTCAGGACCAGGCGCTGGGGTTCGGTATCGGCCTGTCGACGGCGTCGGTGTTGCTGATGTGGCTGGCGACGAATGCTCTGGCTGCGTTCATCCTGGCATTTTCGATCTTCTTCTATGCCGTGATCTACACGATGTGGCTGAAGCGTTCGACGCCTCAGAACATCGTGATCGGCGGGGCAGCCGGCGCGTTTCCGCCCATGATCGGCTGGGCGGCGGCGACTGGGTCGCTGGATGTGATGCCGATCGTGATGTTTGCGATCGTGTTCCTGTGGACGCCGCCACATTTCTGGTCGCTGTCGCTCTATGCGTGCAAGGATTACGGCCGGGCGGGTATTCCGATGCTGCCGGTAGTGCGGGGAGCGAGGCATACGCGTTGGCAGATCCTGATCTATACACTGATCCTCTCGGCGGTGTCGCTGGTGCCGTCGGTGCTGCATCAGGCGGGGTGGCTGTATTCCGCGACTGCGGTTCTGTTGGACGCGGGCTTTGTGGGCTGTGCCATCCGTGTGCTGCGGGACCGGCAGGATGCAACTGGCGTCAGCCTGACCGGTGATGGTGCTGCCCGGCAGGCTTTCCGCTTCTCGTTGCTGTATCTGTTTCTGCTGTTCTGTGGCCTGCTGGCCGATCATTTCCTGATCATGGGCTGAGGAGGCCGGTGATGGATCAACCGCTTGTCCTGACCCCCGACCAGACCCGTGAATGCATGCGCCGTCATCGCGGTCGGGTTCTTGGGGTGGCCTTTACGCTGCTCGGGCTTGCTGCCGTGTTTTATGGTCTGGCCTTGGTGCGCATGTAACGGCCTGCGGTTCGGGAATCTTAAGAGACTGTTTTTCCGGCTGCGTTCAGGGTCATGAAGAGGAACGCAAGTGCGGTCTGATCGTTGGGGAAATGACCGTATGCCCGGGCGGCCTGCCTGAGCATTGCGTGCATCGCCTTGATGGCGTTTGTGGCGGACAGGAGCATTTGTCCCCACAGGCTGTCAGCAAGCGTAGCGGAGGACATTTTCCCGGCCGGGAGTGGGTGGCTCTGCAAGGCGACGAAATCCGGTAAATGATGCAGTAGGTCGTCGATCGAGGGATGGATCTGTGCCTGTGGGAAAGCCGCGTGGATGGCAGCCGGAAAACCGTCATGTTCATCGACTACGGCCATAAGAATATCTTCCACACCCCGTTGCTTCAGCGCGCCCATGATATGTTGCGCTGCCGATGCCGGGTTTTCCTGATGTTCGATCCATAGGCCGAGAATATCCACCGTACCGTCGAGACGCATGCCCAGCACAAGATGGACCGGTTTGTCGCGCATGATGCCGTCGTCACGGATCCTCACTGACAACGTATCGAGGAAGATCACGGGATAGAGTGCACTCAGCCGGCGCCCTTGCCAGGCGGTGGCTGTGTCGAGAAGAGGGGCCGTTACTCCAGCGGTCGGCTCCGGATGCGGCTCTTCATCTTCCGGCACAGGCTCCCGGATCGTGCGGTTGCCCATGGGAGGGGCATACATTGCGACCATCCGTTCATCGATACCGGGTGGATATTGGATCTCCGGAGCGAGTGACTCGGCGGTTTTTTCCGAGAGGTCGCGGGAGAGGTCCGTCACCACGGCATCGGTACCGGCCTGTGTGATGCGCGACGTGTCGGCGCGATCGGTATGACGACCGGTCAGGAGATGGGTGCCCGGGTTTTCATCCAGGCCGCTGTCGAGCAGACGTTCGGCCAGTATCTTTTTCGTTTCGGTCGCACGGATACTGCTCTCTGCCATATTGGGGGGCGTGGAAGCCGTTTGACCCTGATTTGGCGGGTGGACGGTTCTTTCCGCGCTGGTGGGCGAGGCGGTCTGATCCAGCGCCGACATCAGGGTGCGTTCGTAGGCGCGTTCCCGAAGGGTTGGATTGGACATTTCCTCATCGGTCGCCATCATGAAGAAAGCTTGGTCCATACCGGCTTGCATGGCCTCGTCGGCGGTTGGGAAGATCTGGCCTGCCGGGACAGGTGGCGTGTCCGGGTCGCTGATATGGTCTGCGTCGGCAGGAAATGCGTTCGGCGGGATTGAGGCGCTGGGGAGGAGGGCCGGGCCGTCGGGAGCCTCTGCCGAAAGCAAGGCCAATGCCGCGATGGCTTCCGGCGACAGGGTGACGGTATCGCCTTCCGTGGAGATCGGAGAATTGTCGGAGCGGTTGCTGACGCCGGACGGAGTGGTGCCGGCTTTGGAGGTATCGCTCTCTGCTCCTGGAAAGGAGATGGGGACCGACTCCGGTTGTATGGGGGCGATCCTGGTCATCGGGCTTTCCATTGGCGGATGGTAAGTTGGTACGGTCCCCTTCAAGAATTAGCAAATCGTTAAGGGGATGTATTATGTCGTGGTCGTGGCCTGACTTATGGTGCCGTGCCGTATCCGGTAGCGCCTATAGAGAACCGTCCATAGCGCCAGCCCCCCCATCGTGGTGTAGCCGAGGATCGGGCCGAGCATGAGATATGTGCTGATCGACAGGCTATAGATGAGCGCGACCGAGACGACGACGTTTGCCAGCAGGCCGAAGCCCCATACCAGCGTCATGGCCATGATGGTGTGCCGGACGGAGGCGTCGTTTCGGCCCGCGTCGAAATCGGCGAGGGCCTGACTGGATTGGCGTGCCATTGTGGCCCGTGCCAGCGGGTAGATCAGTGGTTTGCCGATTGCAGCCGAGAGGAGAAAAGCGAGGCCGATCAGAAAAGTCACCGCCTGTTCGCGAAGTTCGAGAAGTCGTGCCGATCCGCTGCCGATGAATGCGAGCAGGGAGAGCGCGATGCCGGCCAAGGCAATGAGGGAAAGCGCATCGATCCGTCTTCTGACCAGAAAGCCGCCGATGCTCCACGCCAACGGTGGTATCGACGAAGCCATGAGTGCGTCCACATCGCCCCGGACTGCCTGCATCTGGTTATAGATCAGCATGGGAGCGGCGAAATTCACCGCCATGTCGACCACGAAAAGCGCAAGGCTGGGGCCGCGACGGCGCAGGGTGTTCATCGTGTTTCATTCCTGATCCAGTTGCCGTGGAAGCCGGGCGGTATGCGGTGGGGCAGATGGATGGTGGCGACGGGCGGTTCCTGAAACCGGCGGGCATCGAGGATGACGAGGTCGGTCGTTTCTGTTGCCATGTCGATGACGAAGCCGATCAGCCAGCCATGACCTTCGGGACTGTCCGCAGTCTCGGGCACGAAGACGAATTCGCCGGGATGGCGGTTGGTGCCGAAATCGTGGATCTGCCGTTCGCCCGTTGTGAGGTCGTGCGCGTAGAGCGCCGTCGCGCCGAGGAAGCGGCTGGCTGGATCGGCCGGCAGGGCGAGGCTCCAGACATGCCGATAGGGCTGGCCGAAGAAACGTTCGTCCGGACGGGGGAATTCCTGCGGAGCGGCGTCGAGCGTGCGGATTGTGACCGTGCGGCTGGCGGGGGCGATGGTCCAGCGCTCCAGCCCGCGCGAGCGTGCATCCGGTCCCTGCGCATCGTCTCCGAACATCGTATCATACACACATAGATCCAGGATTACCTGTCCGTCTTCCGTGTCATGGGCGTTGGCGACGTGGAAGGCATACCCCGGTGTCACCGGGCACCAGATGATGTCTTCCTGCCTGCCATGGCGCGGCATCAGCCCGACCCGCGCGGCGTGTCCCGGGTTCCAGCGATAGGGGAAACCGTGGCCCGAGATGAGGGCCTTCATCGAAAAAGTGACGGGAAGATCGAGGATAATCACGAAGCGATCGGTGATTGCGCAATCATGGATCATCGGGCCGTGCTTCACCGCGACAGGTTCCTCGCGGATCACCTGCCCGGTGGCATCGATGACGACGTGGCGGATGGTGCCCGGCTCGCGACCCTCGTAACAGATCGCGTGCTGTTCACCGGTTTTCGGATCGCGGTGTGGATGTGCGCTGAAGGAACCCTGCAGCGTGCCGTCGAAAGGGTTGTAGCGCTGGTCGTCGAGTGTTTCGCCGAGTTCGACCGGGTAACTGCCTGCCTCGACTAGGGCGAAGGTACGGCCATCGATATCGACGACATTGGTATTCACCGTATCGAAGACGTGGCGTGGGCCCGGCGCAGGAACGACGCCGCGCGCGCTGGCGACGGCGTTCGAGCGGATCCAGCGGTTGCGATACCAGAGCGCCCGGCCATCGGTGAGCGCCACGCCGTGGACCATGCCGTCGCCAATGAACCAGTGATAGGCAGCCGGGTCGGGCGCGACCGGATTGGGACCGATACGCAGGTAGCGCCCGTCGAGTCCGGCGGGGATCGTGCCTGTCACGACCAGTTCGGTGAGTGTCCGTTCCTCGGTCATGGGCGCGTGTATGCCGGTCAGGAACGGGTTGGCGTGCGTGGGGGCGGGCATGCGTTTGCGGTTGAACGTGGCCAGAGCCTCAACGCCCCTGGTTATTGCGTCACGGATCAGCGTTTCGATCGGGCTTCCCATGGCAGCCTCCAATGTTTACACTGTTAATATGTGTGATAATGATAACAGTGTCAACATAAAGAAGGTCGCCTATCATCACGGTGATCTGCGTGCGGCATTGATTGCCGAGGGGCTGCGGTTGCTGGCGGAGCGGGATGTGGACTCTTTGTCGCTACGTGCGGTGGCGCGGGGGGTCGGGGTCAGCGCGACCTCGGTCTATCGCCATTTTCCGGACAAGGAGGCGCTGCTGACGGCATTGGCGCTGGAGGGGCTGGAGCAACTTGGTGTGGCGCAACATGCGGCGGCGCAGGAGGCAGGTGACGGTTGCACCGGCTTTGCGGCGACCGGCCGGGCCTATGTGCGCTTTGCGCTGGCCAATCCGGCCCTGTTTCGCCTGATCTTTGCGTCGCCGGTACTGGCGCCGGCGAAGGCTGCCGGTAAATTAGACACGGAGGTCGCGAGATTGCTTCAGGCCAATGCGGCGGTGGTGGCCGCACAGCGTGGGGGAGAGGCTGCTACCCGCGCCATTGAAGCCTGGGCCTTGGTCCACGGCCTGGCCATGCTGATGCTCGACGGCCAGATTCCGCAGGATGAGACGATCATTGATAAGGTGATCGGGTAGAGGGGGCTGTCATATGCTGATCGCCGGGATCGGCGACAGGACAACCCCGTTTGCACTCGGTTACGAATGATCGCGGTCGCCGCGTTTGCGGCTGACGCGGATGGCGATCAGTGCCGCCATGACGCATGCGATTACGAGGGGAAGGATCAGCCCGATGGATACGCCAGCGGATCCGTGTGTGCGTGCAGCCGGTGATGTGGCAGGTGCGTGGGCAGGGGCAGGTGATGCGTCCGTAGCTGTGGCCGTGGCTGCTGGCGGGAGCGGGGTGGCTGGAGCGGTCTCGGCCGGTGGCGGGATCAGCGTGGCCGCGTCGTCGTCGGAGAGGAATCCGTCGGTTGCCGGGCGGTGGGCTGCCTTCTGCCACGCCGTGATTGCCGCGCGCGTAGCTTCGCCATACACGCCGTCCACGACTGTATCCGCCGGCAGGTAGCCGAGTTCGACCAGCTTTTTCTGGAGGGCGATGTGGCGGTCTAGTGGACGCTGGCTTTCCATGAGCGCGGCGCCGGAGAGCCTGACGCGATATTGTGCGGCCAGCCGGTCCATGGCGTCGTTGTAGCAGGTAGCGCCGTTCTGCGGCAGGTCCTGTGGTCCGTCGCCGGGAATGGGTAAGCCACAGGACTGGTTGGCCGCATTTTCATCGAGGACGACCTGCTGCTTCAGGTCTTTCCATCCGTCCTCCCCGGCCTGATGACGCAGTGCGTAATAGACCTGGTCGAACATCAGTTCGTGCCGCGCGGCCTCGCTGTCATGGCATAGCATCGAGGCTACGCCGTTGCCGGCCGGCGGAGGGTCGCAGGAGAAATCGGGATGGTAGGGGCCGGAGGGCGCGGAGCCGGCGCCCGTCGCGGGCCTGTCGGACAGGAGTGCGCGGGCTTGTGCCTGTGAAATATAGTCGTTGCGGGTGAGGAAGGCAGCCAGCCCCTGCGGAAAGGGAAGCGGGGCGCGATTGGCCTTGGAGCAATATCGGCCGTTCGCTGTTTCCTCGGAGGATTTCAGACTGCATGCGGATACGCCGAATCCGCTTTTGGCGGTGCTTTGCGCGCGTGGCAGCATGTGCGCCCAGGCGGTGGAGAGTTGACCGAGGCGGGCTTTGGTCGCGACGTAGTAGGCCAGATAGCCATTGGGCTCTGACCGACCGGAGGCTTCCCATTGCCGGGTCTGCTTCGCCAGCTCCTCTTTCAGGTAGGCATGATATGCCGGGTCGTTGCTGACGTTTATGAGTTGGCCGTCATGATAGCGATAAAGAATGACCGGGGCAAAGGAACCGGCATGCGAGGCGAAGGTATAGAGAAAAGCCTGATCGTACGTCACGATGACCGGGTCGGGCGCGCCTGGTACGGCAATGATGCTGGGAGGGCCGCCGCCATCCTGCATGCCGAGATCGGCATGTGCCCATTGACCGTCCGGACGCAGGCCGAAGATGGAGGTCGTCTCGCAGCAATGCGCGCCGCCGGTATAGGCCGAGACCATGACCTGCGGCAGGGTGGATGTGGCATCCAGCCTCTGGATGCTCAACTTCAGGTCCATGAAGCCGGCATCCTGTCCATAGGGGGCCAGCGGAAACAAGGCCGGACGGGTCTGGCCTCTGGCCTTGATGGATAACGTGGCGATGCGACAGGAGGGGGACGGGCTGGGATCGGCCGGTTGCCATACCATGGCCACGCCGCATTGCGTCGAGGATTTCAGCGTGACCGATGCCGTCAGGCTGTCGGCCGTGAGATCGAGCCGCGGCTGGTCGCCGAGGCCCGCTTCCGCCAGAGCAGGTAAGACACGCGAGGCGTCGGCATGCGCCAGCCGGCTGCCTGCCGCCAGCAGGGCAAGGGTGAGGAGGCCGGACGTGGCAAGCCGGTTGCCAACCATGGTGCGTCTGGGAAATGTCTTGGGCATCAAGCCGCCTTTCCGCTTGCAAGTTCCGATGACGTCCTGCCGTCGAACGTTATTTCGGCTTTCTGGGGGTGTTTTTGCGTGGGGTTTTGTTGAAGGACGATCGTAGGGGCGCCTTTTTGGGGGAAGACATGATATTCATCATAAGGGTCATGAGTTCTTCGTCGGCTTCCTCGGGCATTTCGTCATCCATCGGGGGATGGTTTGTAAGACGTGCATCGAGAGACTGATCGAAAATCGTGAACATTATGGGAATCTTCTGTAGCGGCCGGCCCCGGGTGATTTCGTGGGCCGTGATCGCGAAGGAATGTGCGAGAGGATCCTGGCGGTTCTGCAGGAGCAGGGCCGTGCGCGCAATAATGGACGCCCAGAAATTTCGTTGTGTTTCAAGATGTTTCCATAGCGCCTTCGCTCGGGCTTCGGTGGATGCGGCGCCGTCGAATATGTCGTCCTTGTCCTCGAACCAACTGGTGATAACGGGATAGCGGGCAGCCCAGTTCTTGCTGGCGGCAACAAGAATCTCGCACTCTTCCTCGTCGAGGGATGCGAGATCGCCTTTGGGATCATACCTGTCGAGTAATGTCTGGACGGATGCGTCATTCATCGGTCGTAGCGCTATTATAGTGCACGCATCCACGATATCGATCAGGCCGGGTGCCGGGTACGTGTCGTTCTTGAGGCCGTCGGCCAATGCGATGTCCAGGACTGTCTGCAGATAGTCCGCCGAGATGTCGCCATCCTGACCGGGACCTGAAATCTGTTGCAGGATGCCGCGCTGGCGCAAGGAGCGATGTAAGCATCCTTGATGCCGAATTCCTGCTTGAGCAGGATCAGGGCGATGGAGCGTGTCCGCCCTTTCTGAAGCGCGATCGCGAGACTTTGGGCGCCTGCACCGTCGATGGGGCTGGAGACGCATCCCACGATCCGGTATGGCGACACAGTTTCCTGATCGGGGGCAATGCCGGACCGGATGGCGTGTCTGACCAGAGTGTCCAGGCGTCGTCGAACGGATTTATCGACGATCCACGTTTTCAGAATCGCCAGGCGGCCGAGTGCCTGAGCACTGAGAATTCCGGCGGCCAGCCGATCGCCCAGGCCCTCGATCGCGCCGCTTCTGACGGGTTCGGAGGGATCAAGAAGCCACGCGCAGGCCAGCGGCTCGAAGCGCCAGTCGGGATTGGTTGCCGCCAGTCTGCACAACATGCGTCTGCCGACCACCGGAATCCCGGGAAGAACTTCCGCAAAGGTTTGATGCAGCATCGAGGGGTCATCGCCGACGGCAGTGATTACCTCGTCGAGAATAGTCGCGAACGCTGCTTCAGGATGCGCGTCTTCCCCAATGGAAAGCGAGGATGCCGCCTCCATGGCCGTATGTTCGTCGGGAGCAAGGTGTTCGGGAACCGGTACGCCCGCCCGTACGTAGCATCTGGTGATCGCGATGCCGCCACCGAGGGTGAGCGCATTTTTCCCGGACAGGGCGGCAAGATGCCGGGATACGGCATCCAGGCATTCAGTGCCGAAACGCTGGCCGCTTTCCTGCGCCATCCGGGCCTGGTCGAGGGTCAGCGTCAGAAGTTCGCAGAGTTCGTCTTCCGGATCGGATCCGGTTGCCGTGGATGCAATCGCCTGCGCGAGTGCCAGGACATTCTGGGGATCCATGGCAAGTGCTCGCGCTGCTTCCACCTTCATCTCATGAAACAGGCGGTTTGAGTCCGAGTTTGCCTGAGAGGTCGGAGGAGTGCTGGATTTCTTTTTCTTGACCATGTTTCCTCGCGGCTGCCAGCAGGCGCTTCGAGATTCTATGGGGCACTTCCCGGCCGGGTCAACCATACTGCGCGGGCAGGGCGCGTATGGTTCGGCGCTCTTCGTGGTGGATGTGCGTGCCGTTGGTCGCGGTGCAACGCGGTAGCCTGATGCCGCACGTGCAGGAGAGGGTTCATGTCCGGTCTTGATCGTATTGGCTTGGTTCTTCCGCTGATTCAGGCGCCCATGGCAGGTGTTGCTACGCCCGCCATGGCGGCGGCGGTGTCGGAGGCGGGGGGCCTTGGGTCCATCGGAGTCGGTGCGGTCGATGCGGCCGGTGCGCGGGCGATGATCGCCGAGATCAGGGAACGGACGGATCGTCCTTTCAACGTGAATCTGTTTGTTCATCCCGCACCGTGTCGCGATCCGGTGCGGGAGAACGCATGGCGGGGATGGCTCGCGCCATTGTTCGCCGGGTTTGATCGGCCGGTTCCGGCGGAATTGGGGGTGCCCTATAAAAGCTTTACCGACGATCCGGAGATGCTGGACATGCTGTGTGCAGTCCGGCCGCCGGTCATCAGCTTCCATTTCGGTATCCCTTCGGCGGAGATCGTTGCAGCTTTGCGAAAGACCGGGGCGGTTCTGCTTGCCACCGTGACCAGCCTGGACGAGGCGCGGGCGGCCGAGGATGCCGGTATGGACGCGGTTGTCGCACAGGGAATCGAGGCGGGGGGGGCATCGGGGGATGTTCGATCCTGCCGCGCCGGACGATGGGTTGGGCACTTTTGCGTTGACGCGGCTGCTGGTCCGGCAAGGGCATTGCCCGGTAATCGCCGCCGGGGGGATCATGGACGGCGCGGGTATTGCTGCCGCGCTCGATCTGGGCGCGGTAGCGGCCCAGTTGGGGACGGCCTTTATACTGTGCCCCGAATCTGCTGCCGACGCGGCCTATCGTGCGGCACTGATTGGGCCAGGGGCCTTTCATACGCGCCTGACCAGCCTGATTTCGGGACGTCCGGCGCGGGCGTTGGCGAACCGTTTTACGGCTCTGGCCGATGAGGAGAACGTGCCGGCACCGCCGGATTATCCTGTCGCCTATGATGCTGGGAAGGCTCTCCATGCCGCCGCGAAGGCTTGTGGAGAATACGGGTTCGGTGCGCAGTGGGCCGGGCAGGGAGCGCCACTGGCCCGTTCAATGCCGGCGGCGCACCTGGTCGCCTGCCTGGGCGACGAACTTGCCGCCGCCCGTGCTGTCAGCGTGTCTGCTGGATTGCCGAAAGCAGCCAGCTGCCCCCGCGTGACGGGCGCATGAACGTCCAGAGTTCGGTGATGGTGACCCGTTCGGTCGAACTGCCGTCGATGACGCGGCCGGTCATGTCGGTGGTGATATCGACCATCGAGTAGCGCATGGCCACGGTGGCGTAGTCGAATCCGTTCTCGCTCCATGCCTCGGACAGGTCACCATGTTCGAAGCGGACATCCGAGACGACGTTGCGAGCGCCACGGCTGGCCAGGTCGGAAAGCTGGGCGTTGAAATAGCCCACCATTTCCGGCGTTGCCATATGTTGCAGGGCCGGGAGATTCTGCTGGCTCCACGCGGCCTGAATATCCATCAGCAGGCGCTGGAAGGCACGGTAATCGTCCGGTGTGATCGTCACCTGGGCCGCCGCCGAGGGGCCGGCCTGGCCGTAGGAGGGGGGAGCCGCGATCGTGGCACTCCGGCGGGCGCCGCTGCCGAACCGGCGCACCAGCCAGCCGATCAGCAGTCCCAGCAGCAGAAGCTGGATCAGCAGGCCGAAGAAGCTGCCGCCACCGGTCAGGCCGCCGGCGATGCCGTGGCCGAACAGTACGCCGAACAGACCGGCGCCCAGCATGCCGCCCAGGAAGCCGCTGGCGAACGGATGCGGTCGCGCGGCATAGGGCGAGCCGTAGGGGGCACCGTAGGGCGAGCGCGGATAGGAGGACGGCCCGTTGGCGTAGCCGCCGGACGAAGGCTGGGTGATCGAGCGCTGCATCGGCGACGCGCCGTAGGGCGAGGTCTGGGTGGGGGCGGGCGCGCTGTAGGTGCGCGAGCCGCGGCTGCCCATCGAAGAGCCGCCACCGGGCCGGGCATCGGCGCCGTGCGACAGGAGGGGCAGGACGGCCAGGGCGGCGCCGAGGAGCAGGATGCCGGAACGACGGGCGTTGCGGACGGGCTGGTGCGGTTTGGTCATTGCTCTGTCCATATCCTGTCGCGAAGGGCGGCGTTCAAGCCCCGGCGATCATCATATCCTCGATGCGGATCGTGGGTGCGTTGATTCCACGACGGAATACCAGGTCGTTCGCCAGGATCAGGCGGGCGAACATGTCGTTCAGATTTCCGGCGATGGTCAGTTCCGCGACCGGTTCGGCCAGCGTGCCGCCCCGGATCATGAAGCCGGAGGCGCCCCTGCTGTAATCGCCGGTCAGACCGTTGATGGCCGAACCCATTAGTTCGGTCACGTAGATGCCCTCCGGGATATCAGCCATCAGTTCCGCCGGGGTGGGCGCGCCGGGGCGGGCATAGAGGCTGCCCAGAGACGGGCTGCCGCCACGGCTGGCCCGGCCGTTGCCCGGCAGGCCCAGTTGCCGGGCGCTGCGGGAGTCCAGCGCCCAGTTGGTCAGCACGCCGTCCCGTACGATCACCAGTTCGCCGCAGCGCACGCCCTCGCCGTCGAACGGGCGGGACGACAGGCCGCGCAGCCGGGTGGGGTCGTCGAGGATATCGACGCCCTCGGGGAGGATACGCTGGCCCATCTTCTCTTTCAGGAACGACGTGCCGCGTGCGATGGCGCTGCCGTTGACGGCCCCGGCCAGATGGCCCAGCAGGCTGGATGACACGCGGGGATCGTAGACGACCGGCAGGCTGCCCGTGCGTGGGCGGGTGGGATTCAGCCGGGCTACCGCCTTTTCGCCGGCGCTGCACCCGATCGTTGCGGCATCCGCCAGGTCCGACAGATGGACGGTGGCATCGTAATCGTAATCGCGCTGCATGCCTGTGCCCTGGCCGGCCAGCACGCTGACGGACACGGAATGGCTGCTGCGGGCATAGCGGCCGGAGAAGCCGGCCGATGTCATCAGCACGATATCCGCCAGCCCGAAACTGGCCGAACCGCCGCTGCTGTTCGTCACGCCCTTCACCGCAAGCGCTGCGTCTTCGGCCGCGCGGGCGCGGTCCATCAGGGTTGCCGTGTCGGGGCGGGCCGTATCCAGCAGGTCGAGCCCGGCGGCATCGACGAAGCCCTGTTCGGTCTGGGGCGATAGGCCGGCATAGGGGTCTTCCGGCAGGACGCGGGCCATGGCCAGGGCCTGGTCGACCAGCGCGTCGAAGCGCGCGGGGTCGAGGCTGGTGGCCGAGACGGTGGCGGATTGCCGGCCGAGGAAGACGCGCAGGCCGAGGTCGCACGTCTCCGAGCGCTCCAGGTCCTCGGTCTTTCCGTTGCGGATCTGCACGCCGTGTGCCGTGTGCGCCGAATAGGCGGCGTCCACCGCGTCGGCGCCGGCGGCGCGGGCCTTGGCGATCAGGGTGCCGATCAGGTCGAGCGGGTCGGTGCTCATGCCGCCAGTGCCTCGGCGATCGACCCCAGGGTGGGGATATTCTGCACCGGGCCCAGCGAGGCCAGCGTGGGCGTGCCCCGGAACACGCGGGCGGCGACGCGCTTGACGTCTTCGATCGTTACCTTGTTGACCAGGCTCACCGTTTCGGCCGTGGGGACCAGGCGGCCGAAGACCTGCAACTGCCGGGCCAGTTGCTCGCACCGGCTGCCGGTGCTTTCCAGCGACATCAGCAGAGAGGACTTCAACTGTGCCCGTGCGCGGTCCAGTTCGTCCTGTCCGACCTGAAGCTGCACCTTGCGCAGTTCCTCCAGCGTGACGGGCACGAGTTCGCCGGCCTGGTCGGCGCCGGTGCCGGCATAGATGCCGAACAGGCCGCCATCGCGGAACGGGGCGTTGAAGGAATAGACCGAATAGACCAGCCCGCGTTTCTCGCGGATTTCCTGGAACAGGCGCGATGACATGCCGCCGCCCAGCAGGGTGGAGAGCAGCAGGACGGGATAGTAATCGGGATCGCCATAGCCGACCGAGGGGAAGCCCAGCACGACATGGGCCTGGTCCAGATCCTTCTCGCGCCGGAATTCGCCGCCGGCATAGCGGGAGTCGAAGCTGGCGGGGCTGCCCAGCGTCGGCAGGTCGCTGAAATGACGCTCGGCCAGGGCGACCACATCTTGATGATGCAGGTTGCCGGCCGCCGCGACCACGGTGTTGGCGGTCGTGTAATGGCCGCGCATGTAGCGCATCAGGGTTTCGCGGCTCATGTCGCGGATCAGCGCCTCGGTGCCCAGCGTGGGGCGGCCCATCGGCTGCTCGGGGAACGCGGTTTCCTGGAAATGGTCGAAGATGATGTCGTCGGGCGTGTCGTTGGCCTGCCCGATTTCCTGCAAGATCACGCCGCGCTCGCGTTCGACTTCCTCGGGGGCGAAGCTGCTGTGGGTGAGGATGTCGCCGATGATGTCGGCGCCCAGGGCGAGGTCTTCCTTCAGCAGCTTGACGTAGTAGGCGGTGTGTTCGCGCGCCGTGTAGGCGTTGATATGGCCGCCGACATTCTCGATTTCCTCGGCGATGCCGGAGGCGCTGCGGCGCTCGGTGCCCTTGAAGGCCATATGTTCGAGGAAATGCGAGACGCCGTTTTCCTCGGCGTGCTCATGGCAGGTGCCGGCGGCGACATAGGCGCCGAACGACACGGTTTCGACCCTGTCCATACGCTCGGTGACCACAGTGAGGCCGGAAGGGAGGCGGGTAACGTTGATCTGGTCGGTCATCAGGGTCCTGCGTGACGGTCCGGCCGGCTGGGCCGGACGTCCGAAGAAAGGGGAGGTGAAGGCTTCAGCTATTTTTCATTGCCGCCGCGCGAACGCGGTTTTCCACCGTATCCAACTGGTTGGGCACGACATCATAACGCTCCGGCCGGTCGAACAGATCCGCCAGGTGGGGCGGAAGAGCGGGCCGGATACCCACCGCCTGTACCATCGCGTCGGGGAATTTGGCCGGATGGGCGGTTGCCATCGCCACCATCGGAATACCGGGCTCGCGGAACATCCGCCCGGCGGCGATGCCGATGGCACTGTGCGGGTCTGCCAGATACTGGCTGGAGCGGTAGAGATTACGGATTTCGGTCTTCGTGTCCTCGTCTTCAAGGGCGAGGGCGTGGAAGAGGCCGGATGCCTGACGCCAGACCGCATCGGGGACGCTCATGCGGCCGGTGCGGCGGAAATCGGTGACGGTGCGTGCGCAGGCCTCGGCGTCGCGGTTCAGCAGTTCGAACAGCAGGCGCTCGAAATTCGAGGAGACCTGGATATCCATAGACGGCGACAGGCTGGGCACCACCTCGCGCGCGCTCATGTCGTTGTCGCGCAGGAAGCGGGTCAGGATGTCGTTGCGGTTCGAGCCCACGCAGAGCGCGCGGACCGGCAGGCCCATGCGGCGGGCGGCCCACGCGGCGAGGATATTGCCGAAATTGCCGGTCGGGACGGCGAACGAGACTTCGCGGTCGGGCGCGCCGAGATTGAGCGCGGCGTAGACGTAATAGGGGATCTGGGCCGCGATGCGTGCCCAGTTGATCGAATTGACCGCCGAGAGGCCCATTTCCTGCCGGAAGGGGGCGTCGGCGAACATCGCCTTCACCAGGTCCTGGCAATCGTCGAACGTGCCCTGGACGGCGAGGTTGGTGACGTTGGGTTCCAGCACCGTGGTCATCTGCCGGCGCTGTACGTCCGACGTGCGGCCCTCGGGGTGGAGGATGACGATCCGCACGCGCTCGCGCCCGCGACAGGCCTCGATCGCGGCCGAGCCGGTGTCGCCCGAGGTGGCGCCCACGATGGTGACGCGCGCGTCGCGCTCGGTCAGCACATGGTCGAACAGCCGGCCCAGGAGTTGCATCGCCATGTCCTTGAAGGCGAGCGTGGGGCCATGGAACAGTTCCTGGACGAACAGGCCGTCTTCGACCTGGACCAGCGGCACGATGGCGGCGTGGTCGAACCCGGCATAGGATTCACGGCACAGGCGCAGCAGCACGTCCGGCGCGATGCAGCCGGCGGTGAAGGGCGCGATGATCCGCGCCGCCAGGTCGGGGTAGGGCAGGCCACGCAGGGCCCGCCATTCCTCGGCGGTGAGGACCGGCCAGCTTTCCGGCAGGTAGAGGCCGCCATCCTCGGCGAGGCCGGCCATGAGAACCGAGGAGAAATCGCGGACGGGGGCCTGTCCCCGGGTCGAAACGTAGCGCATGCCCCCTTCATACCGCCAAGCGGGCGCCACGCGAAGGGGTTGCGTCAGCGTACTGGTGCGGGAAGGGCGGCGGTGTCGATGCGGTAGATCGTCAGCGGCCATTGCACCGCCATCTGCCCGTGATTGAAGCGGGGCGTGCGGTCGAGTTGTGCGGTGGGGATATAAAGCTGCCCGGTCGCAGTGATGGTGGGGGTGGCCGGCCAGCGGAGGCGCGGATCGACGATGATGCGTTGATAGACGCGCCCGGCGGTGAAGCGGAAGATGCTGCCGGTCGAAATGTCGTCGAAATACAGCGTGCCGTCGCGGGCGACCGTCATGCCGCCCAGCGGTGGCGTCTTGTACCAGAGGGTGGGGCTGTCATCGAGTTCGAAGCTGGTGATGGTGGTGTCGGTCAGCAGGTCGGTGCCGAGCCGGTAGAGGGGGCCGCCGGTGGACTGATAATACAGCCATTGTTCGTCGGGGCTGATTTCGATCTCGTTCGCATTGACGATCGCGGTGTGGCCGGTCGTGTCCTGCATCACGCGGCCGTTTACCGTGATCGGGTGTTGGGCGGTGAGTGACGGGTTATGGTCCATCAGGCGCCGTTGGGTGCCGTGCTCCAGATTGACGACGATCAGGCCGGGCACGCCGGAATCCAGGATGAAGGCATGGCCCTTGCCGACCCGGACGCCCGCCACATGGCTGCCGGGGCGGAGCACGGCGGGGTCGATCGTCCAGCTTTGGGTCACGCTGGCGGTGTGGGTGTCGAACTTTACCAGTTTCGCGGGGGCGACGGCGTGATCGGTGCCGTCGAAACCGCTATCGAGGGCCCATAGCGTGCCGTCATCGGCCAACTGGATGCTTTCGGCCGAGATCAGGCGCTTTTCCGCCAGGGTGGCGGGGTCGTTCCATCGGGCGTCGGGATAGGGGTGGATCGTGCCGTCGGCGTCGCGCAGGGCGAGCGTGGGGCCGGGGGCGCCGGTCCAAGCCGGGGCGTCGAGGATCATGCGGCCATCGGGCAGCACCACCAGTGCTGTCCAGACCTGCGTGGTCGATTCGGCCACGGCGACCATGGGCGCGGACGGGTCGAGCGGGGGCGCGGGCTTGGCGGCCAGGGCCGGCATGGCGGCGGTGAGGATCGAGACGGCCAGCGCGGCCGGGATCACGCGGGACGGGAGGGTGCTGGTGCGGAACATCGGCGCCATGTCGCCACGATCGGCCGCCGAAGGCAACCGGCCACGCGGTATGGCGGCTATGGTGTTGTTGACGTTGGCCTGCTCCTTGCGTCGCCATTCGGGCGGGGGCTGGGTGGATACGTCGTTCAGTCCCGGATTTCGATGGTGCAACCTTTGCGCGAGGGCCGCTGCAACAGCCATGGGGCAAGTTTGCCGGAGGGCGCCGCTTCGAAGACCATCACGACCGCGTAGCATCTACGCCAGCCATTCCATGCTGATCGGCCGGGAGGTGACGGGCGGCTTTGTATCGTGCTAAACTGACAACGGCGCGTGATAACGCCTTTTCAAAAGGGCGGCCTCCTATGTCGGGTGGCCTGCCGAATACAACACCCGGACCTATGGTCCAGCGGTGCGCGGTTTCTGCCGCGTGTCGTCTGGGAAATAGGCAGGGCGTGCTTTTGCCCTTTTGAAACACGTTATCACCCGCCCGACGCCAGGAAGGGGGTGCGATGCGTGTGCAGATTCGCCTCTGTTTCGTTCTGCTGACGTCGAACGCCGTTGGTCGTGCATGAGGTCGAAATGGTGGATCGGGACAAAAGCGACGCGCTGCACATGTCCGCCCATGACGTTGCGGCGTGCCTCATCAGAGGCTTCGGGCCGGACGCCTATCTTGCTGTCCGTCGCCAGATCGTCCGGTGTGTGGAACAGAAACTTGCCGACGAAGCAGTATTCTGGGTGAAAGTCAGAGAACAAGTTGAGTTGCTGACGCGCGTCGTTCGGAGGAAAGATGAACGACTTCAATGAAGATGCTTTCGTTTCTTCATGGCGGTAGAGCCCGGTCGAGAAGACGGTGGTTTTCCGGCTGACCGGGTATCGGCACGCGGAGAACGCCGTTATCGCAAAATGATCTCGGGCGTGTTGGAGGCAAACGAGGCCATCGTCTGGAAGGGTGGGTTCGCCGGAGCCAGCGCTATCGGGTCTTGGTGGTATCTGGTAAAACCTTGCTGAAAGTGATCATTACAAATGCCTTAAATAGATTAAACGATTCATACGGAACTGGATAGTCCGTTTTCGCCTCATGTCGGACATCGAAGTGGTGATGGCAGCTGCCCGAAAGCCGTCATTCCCTGCGACGGCGGCTTCTGATGGAAGGAGGCGTTACCACCCGGACCGATTCATCGGCGCGGAACGTGCAACTGTGGTGGCTTTTTGCCCATCCGCTTCCAGGGATCGAAAATGGTCGCTGAGAAGCCGGGCGCCGTCAGTACCCTATTTCCTTCGCTATTCACCAGTTGGTAGTGCTAACCAACTCGAAGCGCTCAGCCTCGACCGCTCCGTTGAGAGCTTCAAGTTCAGTTACGAGTCCACTATGATCCGCGTCGACCGGATCATATTCTAGCACTTTAAGGTTACGGTTCTCACGTAGCGAGTATTGACGATCTTTATTGAAGCCGTGGGAGGTTACAAAATAGTGCGGGGCTTGCTCCTGATAACGAAAATTTTGGTTTTCAAGTAGCAAATTGACATCGGGGTCCGAAATGCCGCAGCCTAAAAATATAAAAGTATGAGTCAATAGCGCGGCATCGAATGCCTGATAAAATGCCGAGTTATTAATGCGGGCTTGAGAATAGTCTTTTTGGGTAAATATTAGATCTGCCGTTGAGTTCAAGTTTCCATGGACTTTAATTATGTATCGCCCGGGTCCACGAAGAAATTCCTCAACGTCTTTATCGTAATAGTTTTTGATGATATGTGAGCCCCGATGGATGCTATCAGCATGGCGCTCATAAATATCGTCAAAATTGAGTGTAAATACTACCCGGCTATCCAATTTAAGAATCTGTTCGTGAATAGGGGCGGGAGAGTAGCCAGGCGTGGAAAACGTGTCGCGCAAATATTTTGCCCAGCGAGAATCGTACCGCTTCTTTAGCCATTCACAAGCATGAAGGAAATCGCCCGACGCAAGGGCCTCTTCGATCGCCGCCATGTCCGACTTATCCGGACAATCCAACGCTGCTTGCGCGAGAAAGTCTTTCCATGTTGGAGGCTTTTTGCCGTTGGAACCAGTGGAGTGACGCGAAATGCCACTGCCGAGTACTAGAACCGCTTTGCGGCGGCCTAAGTCTGGCGCGACTTCACTCCAGTCGATGCTCACTGGGTCCGCTCCAAGAACTCAGCGGTTACGTTGCCAAAAATGTCCCGGGCCTCTTTCACCTTGGCAAAATGCGCTCCGACAACGCCATCGCCTGCCGTAAGGGAAAAAATGGGCGCATGACTTGACTGAGACATAGGAACCAAGCTGAACAGGTTTGGAACCGTACCGATCTCGAATGCCCGTCCGTTCAGATGCGTGGCCAGCCCATTGTCGATGATAACTTGGTCAATCTTCTGCCGTATGTTCTCGTAAGCTTGGACGGCTCTCCGCTGACCCTCTTTATCTCGCTTCGCGAGATAGCTTTGGGTTACGTAACCAATAAATTCGGGTCGGGAATATGCTAGATTTGGGATAAGTTCAGGGCGGCGAGTAGTCTTAAGGCCATTTTCCCACTCTCTCCACCAGCCCTCGATCCACGACGCTATGTTTTCGAACGCTTTGAGCGAGAAGATGTCGAGAGATACAGGACTAATAAAATAGTCAGCGCTTAGCATGATCGAACGATTTATCGCACCGAGCGACGGGCTGACGTCAAACAGGACATAATCGTAGCGGGACAGCTGCTTCAAGAGTTCTGAGAACGCGAGACTAGTCCTAATGCCTCGCACATCGCCAGCTTTAGCGCTCCCCCAATCGTTTGCGAGCAAATCCTCAGTCAACGCGAGACGAGGATCTCCGGGCAGAACGTCAACTTCAAACCGTGGCGCCTTTCGGACCATGACTTGATCGCTGTAGCCCTCGCCGAGTGAAAGCGGCTCAAGCATCTTGTAAACGGTAAACTCGCCCGAATTCGAATAAAACGAGTTTACGGATTCATCGTCGAAGAAATACTGAGTGGCATTGCACTGCGGATCAGCGTCAACGACGCATACTTTTTTTCCGTAGTTTTTAGCGATGAAAGCTGCCACGTTACAGAGGAGCGTGGTTTTGCCTACGCCACCTTTGTTATTGAAAAACGCGACTGACTTCACCCGAACCTCCTGACATGTTGATCAAGGAATAGACCCTCATTGCTGTCAATGACAATCGGCCACACCGTTATGCTGTGGAATAACGAGAAAGCCAGATTGACGAGCGGCGGCGTGTTGCGACCAAAAAGCTAGCGAAGGGGCTTCAAATGACGGCCAAGTGGCGAGGGCTGACGGTGAGACGACAAAGCAGTAGGTTGAATGTCTACCATATGCTGTCTGCTTCCACGGCGCCAGTTTAGGTATCGCTTTATCCTGGCATGAAAGTACGATGGCTTTCGAGCAGGTCCTGAGCCTACCTGGACGGCCGGGCGCGGGGGTGCAGACCGACGGCTTCATGACGCTAGATCGGCGGCTCTTGTCAAATCTTGACGTTCGCATCCCTACGGGGGACGGCGATATCTGGTCGGTAGGCGCCAAGAATATGGGCGCAGGCTATGTCTGCATTCGGCTAATCGCTTCCCGATTGCCGACAACCCGCTTACCCCCCCCATAGCTGACTGCCTTCCGCCTGGAACAGTTGCTTCAACGCATAGGGGTGAAGGGGACAGCGGTCCCCTTCCGGGTCCAGGGCGGCGCCCTGGTCTTGGGGTGTTTTTATTGTGGGGTGGCGCCGCAATAGCGTTCGCGCAGGTGAGTGCGGTAGGCGTCGGTTGAAGGTGGTGTGCCGGTGGCGGCGGCGACGATGCCGGCGGTGGAGAGGCGGCTGGCCTGGGTGTGCACATGGGTGCGCAGCCAGGCCAGGAGTGGGGCGAAATCGCCGTGTGCGATGCCTTGGGGGATGGCGGGATCGCTGTCGAAGGCGGCTTGGCGGAGTTGGGCGGCGAGGATGGCGCCCAGTGTGTAGGTGGGGAAATAGCCACAGGCGCCGGATGGCCAGTGGATGTCTTGCAGGCAGCCGAGGCGGTCGTTTGGCACGGTGAGCCCCAGCAGGTCGTGGATGCCGGCGTTGAAGGCTTCCGGCAGGTCGCGCAGGGCGAGCGTGCCGTCGATCAGCGCGGCTTCCAGTTCGTAGCGGACCAGGATGTGGGCGGGGTAGGTGATTTCGTCGGCGTCGACGCGGATGAAGCCGGGTTTGACCTGCGTGACCGTGCGATACAGCGCGTCGGCCGACCAGCCGGCGTCGGCTTCGGTGGCGCCGAAGGTTTCGCGTAGCGCGGGTGCGATCCAGTCGATGAAGGGCCGGGAGCGCGCGATCTGCATTTCCATCAGCAGGGACTGGCTTTCGTGCAGGCTCATGCCGCGTGCCTGGCCCACGGGCAGCGTGTGCCATTCCGTTGGCAGGCCCTGTTCGTAGAGTGCGTGTCCGGTTTCATGCACCACGCCCATCAGGGCGGAGAGGAAATCGGCGTCGTCATAGCGGGTGGTGATGCGGACATCGTCCTCGGCGCCGCCGCAGAAGGGGTGGATGCTGACATCCAGGCGGCCGCGCGCCATGTCGAAGCCCAGCGCGGTCATGATCTGGCGACCCAGGGCTTCCTGCCGGGCGACGGGGAAGGGGCCGGCGGGGGAGACGATCGGCGGGAGCGTGGCCTGGTGGGCCTGGGCTTCGGCGATCAGGCCGGGCAGGTCTCGGCGCAGTTCGGCGAAGACCGGGTCGATATCGGTGCGGCGGGTGCCGGGGTCGTACTGGTCCAGCAGGGCGTCGTAGGGGGCGAGGCCGAGGGCCGCGCCCTTGACGATGGCGAGTTCGCGCGTGCGGTCCAGCACGTCGGACAGCAGGGGCAGCAGGGCGGCGAAATCGCCGTCGCGCCGGGCCGTGCGCCATGCGACCTCGCACCGTGAGGCGGCGCGGGAGGAGGCTTCGACCAGTTCGGCGGGCACCGAGGCGGCGTGCAGCCAGGTGCGGCGCATTTCGTGCAGGTTCGCGGCTTCCCATGTGCCGGCGGGGGCCTCGGCGCGGTCCAGCAGATCGCCGATGCGCGGGTCGGTCAGCATGTCGTGGCACAGGACGCTGAGGGTGGCGATGCTGTCGGCGCGGCTGTCGGCGGCGCCCGAGGGCATCATGACGTCCTTGTCCCATCCCAGGATGCCCAGCGCGTTGCGGATGCGCCCGATGCGGGCGAAATGGCTGGTGAGATCCTGGTAAGCGCTTTGTGGCATGGTCTCTCTTCTTGCGAACGGGACGGGCTGCCGCACTGTGGGCGATGGCGGGCGGCGGATGCAACCGGGACGGATGGAATGGACGGACGACAGGACAAGGTGGCCGGGGCGATGAAGCTGCTGGCCGATGGCGACCGTGAGGGCGCGACGGTGTTGCTGCGCGCGGCGTTGGCCGACGTGCCGGACGACCCGGATGGCCTGCATGGCATGGCCTGCGTTGCCCGCGCGTCGGGCCGGCCGGATCTGGCGATCGGGCTGGCGGGACGGGCGATCGCGATTCTGCCCGCCGCGCATTTTCACATTACGCTCGGTTGCGCATTGCAGGAGCAGGGGCATCTGGAACCGGCCCGCGCGGCCCTGCATGTGGCGACCCTGCGCGAGCCGCGTGACCCACGGGCGCATGCCGCGTTGGCGGCGGTGTTGGGTGAGAGCGGGCGTTGGGCCGAAGCCGAAGCGAGCCTGCGTGCCGCGCTGGACCTGCGCCCGGCGGATACCGCTTTGCTGCTGGATTGGGGGCGGGCGGCCATTCTGGCCGGTGGAACGGATGTTGCGCCTCGGTTGGCGGCGGGGCGGTTTGTCGCGGAGGATGCCGGGCGGCTGCATGAACTGGCCGGGCTGCTGTCGGAGCGGGGGCGGAATGCGCAGGCGGAGAGACTCTATCGGCTGGTGCGGGATCTGTGCCCGGAACGCGGTGCCGCGTGGGCCAATCATGGGGCCGTCCTGTTCGCGCTGAACCGGCATGAAGACGCATTGGCGGCACTGGAACAGGCTGACCGGCTGGCGCCGGATGTGGCCGAAACGTTGAACAATCTGGGGCTGGTGCTGATGGCGCTGGGGCATCTGCCACGGGCGGGTGAGGTGCTGGCGCGGGCACGGCGTGCCGCACCGGACGATGTGCGGATTGCCATCAATGATGCGACCGTCCTTGCGGACCTGGGAGAGGATGGGGAGGCGGACCGTCTGTTGCGTGGCGTGCTGGCGGACCCGGTTGCCGCGGGGGGCATGGAGGGGGTGCGGGCGGTGTTCAACAGGGGGACGCTGCTGCTGGCGAGGGGTGATCTGGCGGAAGGGTGGCGGTCTTTCGAGGCGCGCACCCTCCTGCTGCCGGAGACACGCTGGCCGGATATCGGTCCATGGGATGGATCGGCGCTGCCGCATGGCCGGCTGCTGCTGCATGCCGAGCAGGGGATCGGCGATGCGATCCAGTTCCTGCGTTATCTTCCGTTCTGTCTGCGTCGGGTTCGGGTTGTGCTCGTGTTGCCGCCCTCGTTGCATCGGCTGGTGCGGACCATGCCTGACCCGGATGGGCTGATCGCGTCGCGCTGCATGGTGCTGTTGCCCGGTGCACCGGTGCCGGATGATGTGGTGGCCCGGTGTGGAGTGCTTAGTCTGCCGCATCTGCTGGATATGGCGGAGGTGCCGCCTTTTGCGCCCTATCTTTTGCCGTCCGGGTTTGAAGGGGCGGTTTCCCGGGTTGGAGTGTGTTGGGCGGGTAATCCGGCATTTCGTTTCGATCGCAGGCGGTCGATCGCGCCTGCGATGCTGGCGCCTTTGGGTGATGTTGCCGGATTGACCTTCGTCAGTCTTCAGCATGGGGCGGCTGGCGCGGATCGGCCGTTTGCGATGGAGACTGCGGCCATGGGGGACTGGCTGGAGACCGCGCAGGCGATCGCAGGGCTGGATCTGGTCGTCACGGTCGATACTGCGATTGCGCATCTGGCCGGGGCGATGGGGCGGCCGGTCTGGTTGCTGAATCGGTTTGGTGGTGACTGGCGGTGGTCGGCCGGGTTCGATCGGGCGGAGCCGCCATGCTGGGGGAACGGGACCAGCCGGTGGTATCCGTCGCTGGAGCAGTTCAGGCAGACCGAGCCCGAGGGGCTCGGTGATGCCTGGCGGGCGCCGATCCGGATGCTGTGCGGTGCTCTGGCGGGTTGGCGGCGTGCTGATTTGTGAAGATGCTGATTATTTCGCGATTTTCATATCGACGCCCTGCAAGGCGCGCAGGCGGAAATAGCTGAAGAGCCCCAACGCGGCGGTTGCCGACATCATCCAGCCCGGGATCATTGGATTGCCGCTGATGGCGATCAGCCAGGTGACGGCGGGTTGGGTGAGGCCGCCGAACACGGACACCGCGAGCGCGTAGATGACGCCGAACAGAAAGGAGCGGTTGTGGGGAGGCAGGGCATCGAGCAGAATCTTCCACATGCTGGTCATCACGAAGCCTGAAAGCGCGAACATGGAAATGTTGAGTGTCAGTTGGCTGCTCATGCCGGGATCGTGGATGGCGTAATAATAAATGAATGGCGACAGGATGCCCGTCAGGATGGTTACGCCGATGACCGCGCCTGACGGGTGCGGATGGCGGGCGATGTAAGCCATGCTGGCCAGTACGCTGAGTGCGCCGGCGGCAAGGCCGGCTGTCATGGCGGCCATTCCGGTTGCCGGTGAGAGATGCAGCACCGATATCGCGTAGCTGACGCCGAACGTGCGCAGATAGGTGGAAACGGTTCCGCTGACGATGGCGAGGAAGACGAACAGGATGATCTTGCGCACCGCAAGCCGTTCCTCGGGGGAAGGCGGCTCTGCGGGACGGTGGGCTGCGATGGCGTGGCCGGCGGCAACGCGGCGGAGGAAAAGACCCGCCGGAACAATGACGAGGCCGAAGACGAAGGGGACCCGCCAGCCCCAGGAGAAAAGGGCATCGTGCGACATGCTGACAGACAGGACGAGGCCCAGCAGGACGGCAAGCAGGCTGCCGAGCAACTGCGTCATGTACTGGAGCGTGCTGTAGACGCCGCCGAGACCGCCGGGGGCGGCTGAATAGAGCAGTTCGGTCGCTGGCCCGACCTCGCCGCCATCGGAAAAACCCTGTAGGATACGGGCGAAAATGATGATGATCGGGGCCACGATGCCGATGGAGGCGGCCGGAGGTGTTGCGGCGATCAGGAACGAGCCGACGCCCATCATGCCGAATGTCAGCATCAGGGCCGCATGCTGGCCGTGGGCCCTGGCGAAACGCCCGACGAGGACGGCGCCCAGTGGCCGCATGACGAACCCGACGGCGAAGGTCATCAGCGCATACAGCAGGTTCATCAGGTTGCTGCTGCCGGCAGGAAAGAACGCATGGCCGATCATGGGTGCGAAGAACGCATAGGCCATGAAATTGTAGAATTCGAGAAAATTGCCGGCGCAGGCTGCGCCGATCAGAAGACCTGTTCGGGTATGGCCGGCATTCTCTGCCATCGGTGCGTCTCTCCGTTCTGTTCCGGCCGACCGGTGGCCTGGGCGCCACGGTATATTGCCGGTTCTGGAACGTCATGGAAACGGTTCGATGGCCGATGGACCCCGGCGCGATGCGGAGAGCGCGCCGGGGGATTGTCGATCAGGGCGTGTGGATCAGTTTGTGATTGACGAATTCGGTGATGCCGAATTCAGACAGTTCGCGACCGTAGCCCGAATTGCCGATGCCGCCGAAGGGCAGGTCGGGGGCGGTGCCGGTGACGTCGTTGACGAAGACCATGCCGGTCTCGATCTTTTCGGCAACCTTGCGGCCGCGTGCGACGTCGCTGGTATGCACCGAGCCACCGAGCCCGTAGGGCGAGTCATTGGCCAGGGCGATGGCTTCTTCCTCGCTGCCGACGGAGTGGATGGTGGCGACCGGGCCGAAGATCTCTTCGTAGAAGATCGGGTTGTCCTTGGTGACGCTCCGGAGGATCGCGGCCTTCATGAAGAAGCCTTCGCGCTCAAGCTGTTTACCGCCGGTTATGAGCGTTGCGCCGTGTTGCACTGCCTTGTCGACCTGCGCGATCGCGCGCTTCATGGCGTCTTCGCTGCTCATCGGGCCGTGGGTCACGCCCTGTTCCAGCGGGTCGCCATAGCGGAATTCGCCGATGGCCTTTTCCAGGCGGATGGTGAACTCGTCGACCAGTGAGTCATGGACGATCAGCCGCTTGGCGGCGGTACAGACTTGGCCGTTGTTCCACATCCGCCCCGCGACGGCGTTGGGGATGACCTGATCGAGGTCGGCGTCGTCGAGCACGATGAAGGCGTCGGCGCCGCCGAGTTCCATCGTGCTTTTCTTGAGTGCGCGCCCGGCCTGGGCGGCGACGGCGCTGCCGGCGCGTTCGCTGCCCGTCAGGGCGACGCCGCGGACTTCCGGGCGCGCGATCAGCGTTTCCGACTGGTCGTTGGTGATGAACAGGTTGGTGTAGGCACCGGCCGGAGCGCCGGCCTCTCGGAACAGGGCCTCGAAGGCTTCGGCGCATTGCGGCACGCCCGGCGCGTGCTTCACCATGACGACGTTGCCGGCCATCAGGTTGGGGGCGGCGACGCGTGCGAGCTGGTAATAGGGAAAATTCCAGGGTTCGACACAGTAGATCACGCCCAGAGACTGGCTCAGCACCGTGGCGTTGCCCTTTTCGACGTCCAGCTTCAGCGGGGCGAGGAATTGTTCTGCCTTTTCGGCGTAATAGGCCAGGATATCGGCCGAGAGTTCGATCTCGCCGATGGCTTCGGGAAGGATCTTGCCCATTTCGATGGAAATCAGGCGCGCGTGCTTTTCCTTGTCGCGGCGCAGGATGTCGGCGGCCTTCTGCACGATGGCGCGGCGTTCGGCGAAGGAGCGGTGCCGCCAGTCATCCTTCCAGAGCGTATGGGCGGTCTCCAGCTTCGTGACGACCTCGCGATCGCTGTGCAGATCGAAGGTTTTCTCGGTCTTGCCAGTGGCGGGGTTGATGGTGCGGTACATGCTCATCGGTCGGTCCTTCCTGGACGGTCTCAACACACACCTTTTCAGGTGGGGTCGCGCGGCGTGGATCACCAGAGCGTAGTCGCGAAGGCGTGATCATTCTGATGGACAGAATCCCTGTGCGGTCGGTTCAGGGTGTGTTCGAGAGGGTCGGCGCGCCGAATTTTTCGACCCGCCAGTGAAAAGCCGTCTGTAGGTCCGCGATATGGTGGCGGGTCAGGGCTTCCAGGCAGGCCAGGCGGGCAGGTGGGCCGCCCGAGCCGCCGGCGAAGGAATGATATTCGGTATCGCAGAATGTATCGCGATAGGCGGTCCATGCGCGCTCGCTCCGGCCGAGTTCCATGCGGGTCTGGCTGGTCACCGCGTCTGTAATCTGCCGGTACGTGGAGTCACGTTGAAGATCGGCCTGCTTTTCGGCCGCCGCGAGACAGGCGACCAGGGGGTGGGTTTGCGTCATAGCGCGGCATGGCGCGTCGGCGGCGTTCATGTGCTGCGCGTGGGCGGAGGCCGTGCCACCCAAGAGCGCCAGGAGGAGCATGGCGCGGAATGCCGACCTTTTTCGTATCTGTGGCAGCATGGAGCGGCTTTTTCCCTGCGGGGACGAGTGCGGCTGCCATCTTGCCAGTTGCGGAGGCGTGATCGCAATCTGAATGCCTCATGCACGGAGGGGGCTGTCAGGCGGGACAATGCAGACTGGTCTGCCGCCCGTGGGTTACACGCCGAAAACCTGTCCGATTCCACCGGTGACGATCATGGCGACGAGTCCCCAGAACGTGACCCGCAGTGTGGGGCGCAATGGCGGTGCCCCGCCCGCCACCGCGCCGATGGCCCCCAGAGCCGCGAGCGCCAGGATGGAGATGATGGATACGCCCCAGGAAACATAGGGTGCCGGTGTCAGGATCGCCGCCAGGACGGGGAGGATCGCCCCCGAGGAAAACGCCGATGCCGAGGCGAGGGCCGCCTGGAACGGCCGGGCCGTCGTGGCGTCGGACAGGCCGAGTTCGTCACGGGCGTGGGCGCCGATGGCGTCGTGCTTCATCAGTTCGACCGCGACCTGGCGGGCGAGGGCTTCGTCCAGCCCGCGTCGGCGGTAGATGCCGGCCAGTTCGGCGACCTCGCCGCTCCAGTCTGTCGCCAGTTCGCGCTTTTCGCGGGCGATGTCGGCCTGTTCCGAATCCGCCTGGGAACTGACGGAGACATATTCGCCGGCGGCCATGGAGAGTGCCCCGGCGACGAGGGCCGACAGGCCCGCGACGAGAATGCTGCCGTGCGACGCATGGGCGCTGGCCACGCCCACGATCAGGCTGCCGGTCGATAATGTGCCGTCATTGGCGCCCAGCACGGCGGCGCGCAGCCATCCGAGTTTTTCGACGGCGTGGTGCTCGGCGTGCATGCGAAGTCGCGACATGGGCGGGCCGTCCTGACCGGTGGAAGGGGCCGCTATCTATGATGCGGAAAACGACTTTTGCGGCATGCGTTTTTTGAAAAGGGCGGATGCCTCGCCCCAGTCTGTTTTTGCATCCGCCAGCCCTGTCCGTTCAGGCTTCCGTCAGGAAACTGTGCCATGATTTCCGGTTTGACCTGGGGGCAGGCAGCCTGCCCCCCAGTGAAACGGGTCGGCGTCAGATGGACAGGGTTTCGACGGGCGGGATTTCGGTGTCGCTGGTGGCGGCTTCCTCGGCCTGGCGCAGGCCGTGGATCAGGGCTTCGCGGATTTCCGTCAGGCGGCGTTCGTCGGTGATCTTCAGGCCGAACAGGTCCTTGACGTAGAAGACATCGACCGCGCGGACGCCGTAGGTGGTGATGTGGGCCGAGGCGATCTGCAATTTATGGTCGCTGATCGCCTGCGTGACATCGTGCAGCAGGCCGGGACGGTCGCGGCCGTTGACCTCGATGACCGTGTAGCTGTTCGAGGCGCGGTTATCGATGACCACGCGCGGCGGCACATGGATCGCGCGCATGCGCCGCCCGTAGCGCATGCGGCCGATGCCGCCGATTTCGCGCGCGATGTCGGTGCGGCCCGACAGGGTCTGCTCGACCAGTGTGGACAGGCGGGCGAGCTGGTGCGGCTCCTCGAACGCTTCGCCGCTGGCGTCCTGAATCCAGAACGTGTCCAGCGCCATGCCGTTGATCAGGGTGTGGATGCGCGCATCGACGATGGAAGCGCCGGCGATGGCGAGGGCGCCGGCGATGCGCGAGAACAGGCCGGGATGGTCGGCGGTGTAGATGGTGACTTCGGTGACGCCGCGCGTCGGCAGGGGCTGGGTTTCGACCGTCAGCGGCGACTCGCGGCGTTCGGACTCCCGGATCAGCAACGCGTGGCGGGCGTGGGTATCCTGATCGAAGGACAGCCAGTAGCTGCCATAGCCCATGCCGAGGAACTGCTCGGTCTCCTCGGGCGAGAAGCCGTCTTCCTCCAGGATCTCGCCGACCGCTTCCTTGGCGCGGGCCACGCGCACGTCGCGCTCGGTAGTGGCCAGCCCGCCTTCCAGCACCTCGGCCACGCGCATGTAGAGTTCATGCAGCAGGGTGGCTTTCCAGGCGTTCCACACGCGGGGGCTGACGGCGCGCATGTCCACGATGGTGAGCAGCAGCAGCAGGCGCAGGCGCTCGGGCGACTGGATGGTGTCGGCGAGGTCGAGAATGGTCTTGGGGTCGTCGATATCGCGCTGGAAGGCGGTCTGGCTGAGCAGCAGGTGGTGCAGCACCAGCCATGAGACGGTTTCGGTCTCCTCGCCGGTCAGGCCCATTTCGGGGCAGACTTCCAGCGCGATCTCGGAGCCCAGTTCGGAATGGTCGCCGCCGCGCCCCTTGGCGATGTCATGCAGCAGGATGGCCATGTACAGCGCGCGGCGGGACTGGAGATTGCGGGCGAGGTCGTAGGCCAGCGGGATCTCGTCGGCCATCGCGCCGTGTTCGATCCGGCCGAAGATGCGGATGGCCTCGATCGTGTGCTCGTCGACCGTGAAGACGTGATAGGTGTCGAACTGCATCTGGCCGACGATGCGCGACCAGTCGGGCATCAGGCGGCCCATGATGCCGGTTTCGTTGAGGATGTGCAGCCAGTAGGCGTTGCCCTGGCGCCGGTCTTCGGCAGTGGCGTGGAAGCTGGGGACTTCCTCGCGCGGTGTGCCGTCGGCGGCGGCGAGGCGGGGGGCGCGTTCGGGCGGGGCGCCGCACAGCAGGTCCAGGAAGATGCGGGCGGCCTCGGGATTGCCGCGCAGGATGGCGGCCCGGCGCTCCCACCGGATCAGCTTGTGCATGGCCAGCGGGTGGATCGGCAGCTTGCGCGTGCGGGCCCATTCCAGCAGGCGCATCATCTGGATCGGATCGTCATCGAGCGAGGTGCCGCGCTCGGGCAGGATCTGGCCGTCCAGCACCGTGAAGCCGGCGTCGCGCATTGCGCTGTCGGCCTGCGGGGCGTTGGCGGTCGGGCCCAGGGCCTGGCGCATCACTGCCGGTTCCAGCACATGGGTGAGGCGCATGACCTCGCGCACCGTCAGGAAATAATGGCGCATGAAGCGCTCCACCCCGACCTGGCGGCCGTGACGGGTATAGCCCATGCGGGCGCCGACCACGGGCTGGACGTCGAAGGTGAGCCGTTCTTCGGCGCGGCCGGAGATGTAGTGCAGGTGCAGCCGCACGCTCCACAGGAAGTTCCATGAGCGGCGGGCGCGCTTGGCCTCCTGCTCGGTCAGCAGGCCCAGGCTGCTGAAGCCGGGGGCCAGCAGGTCCGAGACATGGCGGGTGCCGAACGTGTAGCGGCACATCCAGTACAGCGTTTGCAGGTCGCGCAGGCCGCCGCGCCCTTCCTTGACGTTGGGTTCCACCAGATAGGGACTGTCGCCGAAGCGATGGTGGCGGGCGGTACGTTCGCGGCGTTTGTCGGTGATGAAGCGGGCGGCCCCGGCCTCGACGCAGGCGACGATGTAGCGGGCCTCGAACATCGCGAACAGGGCGTCGTCACCAGCCAGCAGGCGGGCGTCCAGCAGGGTGGTGCGGACGGTGGTGTCGGCCTCGGCCTCGGCGATGCATTGGGGGATCGAGCGGGTGGCGTGGCCGACCTTCAGCCCCAGATCCCACAGGAAATACAGGATATATTCGACCACGCGGCTGACATCGGCCGAGGGGTCGTCGGGCGTGAGGAACAGCAGGTCGATGTCGCTGAAGGGGGCCAGCATGCCGCGCCCGTAGCCGCCGGTCGCCGCCACGGCGAGGGTCGGCCGGCCGGCGCCCGGCGCGAAATCCAGCGCGTGCTCCATGGTGAAATCGACCAGGGTGCGGATCATGCCGTCGGTATGTTCCGCCAGTTGCTTGGCGGCGGAGGCGCCATGGAGGCGGTGGGCCTCGAATTCCTCGCGCACCGATGCCTGGAAGCGGGCGAGATGACGGCGGAACAGGCCGATCGCCACGTCGCGCGGGACGGCAGCGCCCGTTTCCGGCGACAGGAGGGAGGCCGCGAGGCTTCGGGTCAGGTCCCTGACGGACAGGGAAGGAGAAGACAGAGTCGGCATCGCGGCGTGATCGGTTTCCTGAAAATGTTTACGGCCGGCCATTCGGGCCGTCCCGGAGGCTGTTTCACAAGCCTCCCGTCACTCTATCCGTGGTCCAGATGTCGCGATTCTTCAAGCATCAGTTTCTTGAGCGCATAGACCATGTCCAGCGCGCCGCGCGGCGTCAAGGCGTCCGGATCGAGCTGTTCGAGCATCTGGCGCACCGCTTCGGGCACGCCGGGCTCGGCCGGATCGGCCGGCTCCGGGGTTGCGGGGGCGTCGGTGGACGCGAAGAGCGGCAGGGGGCGGGCGCCGACCGCGCGTTCCTTCTCCAGGCCGGTCAGAAGCCTTGCCGCGCGGCGGACGACGGGCTCCGGCACCCCTGCCAGCCGGGCCACATGCACGCCCCAGCTTCGGCGTGCCGAGCCCGGAACGACCTCGTGCTGGAACACCACCTGGCCCTTCCATTCGCGCACGCTCATGGTGTGGGGGGAGAGGCGGGGGAGGCTTTCGGCCAGTTCGGCCAGTTCATGAAAGTGCGTTGCGAAAATCGAGCGGCACCGCAACGTGGAATGCATGGCTTCCAGCACCGCCCAGGCGATGGCCAGACCGTCCAGCGTGGATGTGCCACGGCCGATTTCGTCGACCACCACCAGCGAGCGCGGGCCGGCCAGATTGAGGATCGCCGCCGTCTCGGTCATTTCGACCATGAAGGTCGAGCGGCCGCGTGCGAGATCGTCCGACGCGCCGACGCGGGAGAACAGGCGGTCGACGATGCCGATCCGCGCTGCCTTGGCCGGGACCGGCAACCCGGCCTGCGCCAGGATCACGGCCAGGGCGTTCTGGCGCAGGAAGGTCGATTTGCCGGCCATGTTGGGGCCGGTGAGCAGCATGACGCGCTGGGCGGGGTCGAGCACGCAGTCGTTGGGCGTGAAACGCTCGCTGCGGGGCAATGCGGCCTCGACCACCGGGTGGCGGCAGGCGGTGAGGGTGAAGGCGGCGTCGTCGGTGACTTCGGGGCGGCACCACAGGCCGCCGGCTGCCAGATCGGCGCAGGATTGCAGCACGTCCAGTACCGCCAGCGCGTGGGCGATGGCCGGGACCGCCGGTTCGGCCAGGATGTCGCGCACCAGGGCGGTGAAGATGCCGCGTTCGCGGGTGCTCGCGCGGTCGCCGGCTTCGGCGATGCGGCGGTCGAGGCTGATGAGTTCGTCGGTCGAGAAGCGGGCGGCGCTGGCGGTGCCCTGGCGCAGGATCAGGTCCGTGCGGTCGCGCACGCGGGCGGCGGCGGCGCTGGGGATTTCGATGACGTAGCCGAGTTGCGCGTGGTGGCGGATCTTGAGGCTGGCGATGCCGAACTGCTGCGCGTAGTCGTTCTGCAAACCCGCGATGATGCGGCGGCTGTCGTCGCGCAGGCCGCGCTCGGCGTCCAACTCGGGGTCGAAGCCGGGGGCGATGACGCCGCCATCCTCGACCCGGGCGGGCAGGGATTCGGCCAGGGCGCGTTTCAGCAGGTCTTCCAGCGCGGTGGCGCCACCCAGATGGCCCATGGCCTCGGCGATGGGGGCGGGTGGGGCCGCGCCGCCGTCGGCTAGGGCGGCTGCGATGTGCCGGGCGATGGAGAGGCCGTCGCGCACGGCAGCCGCGTCGCGCGGCAGGCCCCTCCCCAGGGAGAGGCGGGCCAGGGCGCGGGCGATGTCGGGCGTGCCGCGCAGGCCCTGGCGCAGGGCGGTGCGTACGCCGCCTTCCTCGATCAGCCATGACCATCCGTCCTGGCGGGCGGCGATCGGTGCGCACTGTGTGAGGGGGGCGGCGATCCATTCCGCCAGCAGGCGGCTGCGCGGGGCGGTGACGGTGCGGCTGACGCTGGCCAGCAGCGTGTGTTCGGTGGTGCCGTCGCGGGTGCGCAGCAGGTCCAGGCTGGTACGGGTGGCCGGGTCCAGCCCCAGGATGCCGCCATTTTCATGGGCGTGGGGGTGGGCCAGGCGCGGCATCTGGCCGGCCTGACTGCGCCGGACATAATCGAGTGCCATGGCGGCGGCGACGGCTTCCTCGTCCGAGAACGTGCCGAAGGCGTCGAGGCTGGCGACCTCGAAGGTTTCGGCCACGCGGCGGCGGGCGGTGGCCGCCGCCGGGGGCGTGGCTTCCGGCGCGCGTCTTGCGTCGAAATCGCCCAGGTCGATGCCGCCGGCGGCGAGGATCTCGGCCGGGTCCAGGCGGCCCAGCAGGTCCATCAGCCCGTCGGGCGAGAGGGACGCGGTTTCGAACGCGCCGGTCGAGATGTCGATCCACGCGACGCCCCAGCCGCGGCTGGCGCGGCCCGCGGCAGCCGCCACGGCCACCAGCAGGTTCTGACGCCCGGCTTCCAGAAGCTCGTCCTCGGTCAGGGTACCGGGTGTGACCAGTCGCACCACGGCGCGGGCCAATGGACCCTTGGCGACGCCCTTGCCGGGCTTGCGTGGCGGTTCGGTCTGCTCGGCCACCGCGACGCGGAAGCCCCTTCGGATCAGCCGTGCCAGGTAGGCCGAGGCCGCAGCGACCGGCACGCCGCACATCGGGATCGGCATGTCGCCATGCGTGCCGCGCGTGGTCAGCGAGATGTCCAGCGCGCCCGATGCCGCTTCGGCATCGGAGAAGAACATTTCGTAGAAATCGCCCATGCGGAAGAACAGCAGGGCTTCGGGATGTTCGGCTTTCAGGGAAAACCATTGCGCCATGGCCGGGGTGGCGCCGTCCGGGGAAGGGAGCGTCATGCGGGCCTGTGTACAGGCCCGGGTGCGGTTGTGCCAGCCGGGAAATGCGCGGCGGAGGGTCGTGAGAGGGGGCGTTTCGGGAGTTGCCTCATGCCGTGCGTCCGCGCCGTCGGGCCAGACGGCCGCGCAGCATGGCGATTGCGGCGCGCAGTTCCATCACGCCCAGCACCTGCAGCCCGATGCCGTAGGCCAGCATGCCGGCCGCCACCAGGACCATGAGCGCCACGATCCGCAAGGGGCCGTGATGGACGGCCAGGGGGCCGAGGGCCGTCAGGTTCAGCATTACCAGCATGGCCGCCATGCCGAGTGCCGCGAGCAGCATCCGGACGACGCGCGAGATCGTGGCCGGGAAGATGCGCAGCAGCGCGCGGCGGCGCAGCAGGAAGCCGAGAATCCCGACATTGACGATGGCGGCCAGGCTGCTGGCCAGCGGCGGGCCGGCATGGAGCAGCGGGTGCATCAGCAGAAGATTGAGGGTGAAGTTCAGGGTGAGGGTGAACAGGCCGATGCGTACCGGGGTGGTCGTGTCGCCCCTGGCGAAGAAGCCGGGGGCCAGCACCTTGATCAGCACGAAGGCGGGCAGGCCGATGGCGAAGGCGCGCAGGGATTGCGCCGACAGCATGGCGTCGCGCTCGGTGAAGGCGCCGTGCTGGAAGAGGGTGGCGATGATGGGGTGGGCCAGCACGATCATGCCCAGCGCGGCGGGCAGGGTGAGGACCATGGCGTAGTCGATCGCGCGGTTCTGTGCGGTGTGTGCGCCGTCATGGTCCTGGGCCGCGACGTGGCGGCTGAGGACCGGCAGCAGGGTGGTGCCCGCCGCCGCCCCCAGCACGCCCAGCGGCAACTGGTTGATGCGGTCGGCGAAATAGATGAACGACACGCTGCCGGCCGGGAGGAACGAGGCGATCATGGTATCGACCAGCAGATTGATCTGGCTGATGCCGCTGCCCAGGCAGCCGATGGCCATGCGCCGGAGCAGGATATGGACGCGGGCCGTGAGGCGGGGCGGCAGCAGCATGAGGCGGAAGCCGGCGCGCCGTACCGCCAGCAGCAGCAGGCCGAGCTGGACGACGCCCGACAGGGTGACGCCCCAGGCGGCGGCCTGCCCGACATCGCCCGTAAGTGGCGGGAGCAGGAGGATGGCCGCGATGCCCACGATGTTGAACGAGACGTAGGCCGCCGCCGCGACGCCGAACCGGTGCAGGCCGTTGAGCACGCCTGACACCAGGGCCGCCGCGCAGATCAGCACCAGGTAGGGGAAGGTGATGCGGCTGAGCGTGACCGCGATATGGTAGCGCTCGCCATCCATGGGGAAGCCGGCGGCGATGACGCTGACGACCTGCGGCATGAAGATTTCGCCCAGCACCGCGATCATGACCAGCCAGGTCAGCAGCACGCTGAAGGTCTCGCTGGCGAAGCGGCGAGCCTTTTCGGTGCCGTCGGTGGTGAGGGTGGCGGAGAAGATCGGCACGAACGCCGTGTTCAGCGCGCCTTCGCCGAAAAGCTGGCGGAACATGTTCGGCAGGCGGAAGGCGATCTGGTAGGCATCCTGGACCGGGCCGGCCCCCAGGAAGGCCGCCAGTAACTGGTCACGTACCAGGCCCAGGACGCGGCTGAGCATCGTCCAGCCGCCGACGGTGAGAAAACCCTTGAGCAAACGGGACCTCCTGCCTTGGCCGCGCGCAGGATGGGCGGGCGCCTCCCGCGCGCATACTGCACGACCCCGTGGTTTCGGCCCAGCGTGATTCGTGTGGCGGGAACGGGGTTAGTGATCGAGAATCGCGCGTTCGACGGCCAGGCGCATGCGCCGCGATTCGGGGGAGGTGAGGCTGACGAACCAGTTGGCCAGCGTGCCGTCGCGGCCGATCAGGTATTTGTAGAAATTCCAGCGCGGGCGGGCCAGCACGCCGCCTTCCTGCCCCAGCCAGCGGAACAGGGGAATCGTCTCGGGGCCACGGACATGGCTGCGCGTGGCCATGGGAAAGGTCACGCTGTAATTGCGGGCGCAGAAGGTGGCGATCTGCTGGGATGAGCCCGGTTCCTGATTGCCGAAATCGTTGGACGGCACGCCAATGACCGTCAGGCCGCTGCCGCGATAGAACGACCACAATGCCTGCAACCCCTCGAACTGGGGGGTAAAGCCGCATTGCGAGGCCGTATTCACGATCAGCACCGGTTTGCCGCGCAGGGCGCCGAGGTCGATCGTGCCGCCTTCCAGGGCCGGGAGGGTAAAGTCGTACGCGGTCGTCATGGAGCCGATTCGATCTGTTGTCGCCTGTAAGGGAATGGAAGCCTAGAGCAGTTTCCGTTGCCGCACGAGTGGGCAGGGGCGGCGCCATCCGCCACTCTGGACAGCACATCGCGCAGGGCACAATGTCGTTACGGTGCAAGTCATTGCGGTTTTGGATTGGTAGGGTGGAATGGCGGTCCTGCATGGAATTCTGGGGCTGGCCTGCCTGATTGCGCTGGCGGTGGCGTGTTCGGCGGATCGGCGGGGCATTCGTCCCCGGATCGTCCTGGCCGCCGTGGCGATGCAGGTGGCGCTGGGCGGGCTGATCCTGTTCGTGCCGCCGGGGCGGGCGGCGCTGCATGTGATTTCGGGCGCCGTCGATACCGTGCTGGGCTATGGCGCGCAGGGCAGCGCCTTCCTGTTCGGCCCGTTGGTCGGGCCGCGCATGGATACGCTGTTTCCCGGTGGCGGGTTTATCTTCGCGCTGCGGATATTGCCGCAGATCGCCTATATCTCGGCGCTGATCGCGATCCTGTATTATTACCGCATCATGCAGCGGCTGGCGCGGCTGCTGGGTGGGCTGCTGCGGCGGGCGCTGGGTACGTCGATGATCGAATCCTTCTCCGCCGTCACGACGATCTTTCTTGGGCAGAGCGAGATGCCGGTGGCGCTGCGGCCGTATGTGCCGCTGCTGACGCGCGAGGAACTGTTTGCCGTCATGTGCAGTGGGACGGCCTCGGTCGCGGGCTCGGTGCTGGTGGGGTATGCGGGGCTGGGCGTGCCTATGGATTATCTGCTGGCGGCGTCGGTGATGGCGATTCCGGGTGGGCTGCTGTTTGCAAAAATATTGATGCCGTCACGCACGCCGACGCGGGTTTCGGGCCTCGACCTGGAATTCGGGCATGAGCATCCGGTCAATGTCTTCGAGGCTATCGCGATCGGCACCGCCAGCGGTGTCGGCGTGGCGGTGGCGGTGGGGGGAATGCTGATTGCCTTTATCGGGCTGATTGCGCTGGCCAATGGGCTGATCCATGGGCTGGGCGGCTGGTTCGGCGTGGGCAATCTGTCGCTGGAGACGATTTTCGGCGTGATCTTTGCCCCTCTGGCGTGGCTGATCGGGGTGCCGTGGCATGAGAGCGGGGTGGTTGGCGCGATCATGGGGCAGAAGCTCGTGTTCAATGAATTCGTGGCCTATGTCGCGCTTGGGCCGCATTTTCACGATGCGACGCTTGATCCGCGCGCGCTGGCCATTGCGTCTTTCGCGTTGTGCGGGTTTGCCAACCTGTCGTCGGTCGGCATCCTGATCGCCGGGTTCGGCAGTATCGCCCCCGAACGGCGGGGGGAAGTGGCCAGCATGGGGCTGCGGGCTGTGTTTGCCGGGTCGCTGTCGAATTTCGCCAGTGCCACGATTGCCGGCATGTTCGTCGGCTAGCCCGATATGTGGCGGTACGGACGCGACGGATTGTTGTCGGGATTGTTGGAAACGATACTGGAAGTCCGTGCTCTGAGGGCATGATGAATGTGGCGGCTTTCCATCCGTGATGATCGTGCGATATGGTTGTTACTTGATGGTAACTTTCTGGGGCGCGTCCATTGGTTCTCCGCAATCTGTTCCGGCCTGACCGTGGCGGCGGGTTTGTTCGACTGAAAAAGAGCGCGTGTGCGTGTGTCGGCGTGGCGCTGGCCCTGGGGGCGGTGGAGCCTGCCGGGGCCGCGCCGGCTGGTGATCGCCATGCTGTGGAGGCGTCGCTGGCACTGGCGGAAAAGGCGATTGCGTTGCGCTCGGTCGCCGGGCAGGGGAACCAGACGCCGCAGGTGGCGCAACTGTTTCGGGATGCGCTGGTCGCGGGTGGGTTTTCAGCATCCGATATTACGATCACGCCTTACAGGGACACCGCTTATCTGATCGCGCGGTGGCCGGGGAGTGATCCGTCGCTTAAGCCGCTGGTGATTTCGGGGCATATGGATGTCGTCGAAGCCAAGGCCGAGGATTGGACGCATGATCCCTTTACGGCGAAAATTGAGAAGGGCTTTCTGCTGGGGCGTGGTGCCACGGACATGAAGCTGGACGATGCGATCGCGATCGAAGCGCTGGTCGGGTTGAAGCGCGCGGGATACAGGCCCCGGCGCGATATCGTCATCGAATTTTCCGGCGACGAGGAGACGACGATGGCGACGGGGGCCATCATCGCGGAGAAGCTGGCCGGTGCCGAACTGGTGCTGAATGTGGATGGGGCGAACGGAGTTATCGACGAGAAGACGGGCAAGCCCGATTATTTTGCCTGGGAGGGCGGGGAGAAGACCTATGCCGATTATCGGCTGGTCGTGACCAATCCTGGTGGTCATTCCTCCGAACCGCGTCCTTTGAATGCGATTGCCGAGATGGCGGAAGATATTCTGCGCATTCAGCATTATCGCTTCCGACCGGAAATCAATGAGTTGAGCCGGGGGTATTTTCTGGGTGCGGCGCAGTGGGAAGCGGCACCGATCGCGGCGGCGATGCGGGCCTTCGCGGCCGAGCCGACGAATGAGGCCGCGATCGAAACCCTGTCGGCCGATCCGTCCTTCGTCGGGCGGATCGGCACCACCTGCGTGGTGACCGAAATCAATGGCGGGCACGCTCTCAACGCACTGCCGCAGCGGGTGACGGCCAATGTGAATTGCCGGATCTTCCCCGGCCATCCGCGCGCGGAGATTCTGGACGAATTGAAGCAGGCGGCGGCCGATCCCGCCATGACGATCACGGATGTGACGGAAGGATCGGTCGAGACGCCGGCCTCGCCCATGCGGGCCGATGTCGTCGGTGCCATCGAGCATGCCGTGCATGGCGTCTATCCGCGCGTGGCCGTTTTTCCGTCATTGGGCTCGGGGGCCAGCGACAGCATGTGGTTCCGGTCGCATGGAGTGCCGAGTTACGCCGTGAGTCCGCTCTTCATCAGGAATTCGGACTCGTTCATGCATGGGCTGAACGAGCGGACGCCCGTGGCGAGCGTGGCGCCAGCCCTTGAGATCATGGCGGCGATGGTGACTGAGCTTTCGCATTAGAGCAGATCCTGTTTGAAGGCGTGCATTCAAACAGGTGGAGATGTTCTGGGTGCGGCCAGCCGGGTGGGAGTGTGACGGGATGAAAAGGCTTTTCCTGACTGCCGCCTGTCTTGTGCTGACGGCCGCAGCCCCGCCGCCGATGCAGGGGGAGCGGCTGGAAGCAGGTGCGACGTATTTTATCCTGAAGATAAACGGTCATGAAAACGGCCGTCTCTGGCGCGTTCTTCGGAAGACGGAACTGAACGGTCGGCGGGTCTGGGATATCGTGCTTCATCTGAAAGGGGTCGGCTGCGAGGCGCGCGAGCACTATGTGGTGGATCGCACCAGCCTGCTGCCGATCATGATGGATAGTACGCGCGGACGTGACCGGCGCGACAGGAATTGGGAGCGTATCCGCCTGCGCTATGATGCCCGGCGAATATGGGGGACTCGGGAAAGTTCCGCCGGTAGCAAGACGATTTCCGTCGCGCTGAACGGACCGACCTGGGAGGGCCATCTTTTGGGGGTGACGCTCGCGGCCCTGCCACTGGCCGAAGGCGGCCGTTACACGTTGCCGACATGGCATTATGATGGGGGAGAAAAACAAATCACCGCAGAGGTGGTCGGGGATATCGTGGCCCCGTACGATGGCAGACCGGCCTGGGTGGTGGAGGCCGGCGATGGTTCGTCGGACAGGGTCCGTTATGAAATCGCCCGATCTCCGCGTGCTGAAATGGGATACAGAGTGGATCTCCACGCGCCGGGATGTGTGAAGATATGGGAAACGAGCGAGCCGGTTCTGCATGTCTCCCAGCTTGAGGCGAGGCGTTGATGCGGGGAACGGGTCTGCGCAATTGCGGCCACATGCTGGGTTTTGGGGGCGCTGTCCTGATCTCGGTTCTGTTTGCGCATGCGTTCAATTTCTTCGCGCATGAATATGCGCATGCCTTTGTGGCGTGGGGCCTGGGGTGGAAAGGCGATCCGTTGGCCCTGCATTACGGAACGGGCGCCATCGACAATATTCTCCTTCAGCAGCAGATCGATGAAAATGTTGATTATGCGCCGATCTTTGCGAGCGGGTGCGCCTGGCAGGCCGCGCTGATCGCTGCGGCGGGGCCTTTGCTGGCCAATGGTGGAACGGCCATGATCTGTCATCGGCTGATCATGGGTCTGATCGGGCGCGCGACACGACTGGTCGCCTTGTGGGGGCTGGTTTGGGTCGATGCGTTTTCGACCTTCAATGTCTGGAGCTATGCCCCGCTTCGGGTTCTGACCAGTCATGGCGATATGGCGCTGCTGGCCAGGGGCTTGGGGATTTCGGTCTGGGGTCTGTTTCCGTTTGCCAGCGCGTTCGCGGTCTGGCTCGTCTGGCGCTTTGCCTGCCACGCGCTGCCGGCGGCGCAGGCGCGGCTTTTTTCGGCGGACAGGCAGAAGATTTTCAGCATGACGGTTCTGGCCGTCAGCCTCGGGTTCTTTTCCATTCCCGGTTTTCTGGGTGGTTATGGGTCTTTCTGTGCCGTCTTGAGCGTGGTCAGCTTCTTTATGGTGTTGCCGGTGCTGTTGGCGGCCCAGCAGGAGCCTGCTGGTGGTTGAATGGGCAGTTTCTACGATAAGTTGTTATTGACGAAGGGATTATTCGAAACCGACGGGGCGGCTGAGTAGGCGGTTGCGGGCTTCGGGCAGGTCGATGTCGCCGGCCAGGAGCAGCGACACGGTCTCGATGACCGGGACCGTGATGCCGTGGGCGCGGGCCAGGGCGAGGATGGCGGGGGCGGTGGCGACGCCTTCGGCGACGGTGGTGCGGCTGCCCAGGATTTCGGCCAGTGATTCGCCCCTGCCCAGCGCCAGGCCGAGGCTGAAATTGCGTGATGACGGGCCGGTGCAGGTCAGGATCAGGTCGCCGACGCCGGCCAGGCCGGACAGGGTGGCGGCGCGGCCGCCCAGACCTAGCGCCAGGCGCCCCAGTTCGGCCAGGCCGCGTGTCATCAGCGAGGCGCGGGCGTTCTCGCCCAGGCCTGCGCCGATAGTGGCGCCGGCGGCGATGGCGATGACGTTCTTGGCCGCGCCGCCGACCTGCACGCCGATGGCGTCGTCGCTGGCATAGAGGCGGAAGGTCGCGGTGGTCAGGTGATCGGCCAGGGTGCGGGCCAGCGACAGGTCGGCGCAGGCCAGTACGGCGGCGGTGGGCAGGCCCTGGGCCACTTCATGCGCGAAATTGGGGCCGGACAGCACCGCGCGCGGTAGGTCGGGGTGGCGGTCCCCTATGATCTGCAATGGCAGGGCCAGCGTGTCGCGCTCCACGCCCTTGCAGCAGGCGATCATCGGGCCGGCGGCGGGCATCTGTGCCAGCACGGCGCGGAGATGCTGCATCGGGACGGCCAGCAGCACGGCGTCGGCCTGGGTGGGCATTGCGTGGGTGACGGTGATCGTCTCCGGCAGCGTGATCTGCGGCAGGCGGGGCAGGGTGCGGGCGTCGGTCAGGGTTTCGGGGTGGCGGGCCCACAGATGGACCTGTGCCCCGGCGCGCGCGGCCTGGGTGGCCAGGGCGATTCCCCAGGCGCCGGCGCCGATGACGGCGATGCGTGCGGCCATACTCCTATTCCTCCACGATGCGCGTGACGGTGGCTTCTCCCGTGCCGTCGGGGGAGAGAGGGGTCAGGGCGCGCAGGGCGGGAAGGGCGGATTCGATGAAGCCGAAGGGGGGATTGATCACCACCAGTCCGCAGCCGTTGAGGCGTGTGGGGTCGAGCGGTGGGCGCAGGGTGAGTTCTAGCGCCACGATGTCGCGAATCCCCGAACCGCGCAGCGAATCGAGGAAGGCGCGCACGGGGGCGCGGTGCTTGATCGGATACCAGCCTGCCAGGATACCGGTGGCGAAACGCCGGTGTGCCGTCTTCAGGCCCTCTGCCAGGCGGGCGAATTCGTCGGGTTGCTCGAAGGGCGGGTCGATCAGGACCAGGCCGCGCTTTGCCTCGCGCGGGGGGAGAAGGGCTGACAGGGCGGCGTAGCCGTCGCGGGCATGGACCGAAACCTGGCTGTTATCCGCGAACAGGCTGCGCAGGGCCTGGCTGTCTTCGGGGTGCAGTTCGCAGCAGACCAGCCGGTCCTGCGGGCGCAGCATCATCGCCGTGATCAGGGGGGAGCCCGGATAGATGTCCGGCGCGCCGGCCCGGCGGACCAGATCGAGATAGGCGGGGGGCAGGTCGGCCGGCGGGGCGTGCAGCAGGCGGCCGATCCCGCCTTGCCATTCCAGGGTGCGGGTGGCCTGCGTGCCGCCCAGATCGTAGCGGCCGATGCCGGCGTGGGTGTCCAGCACCGAAAAGGTCGCCGGTTTGCGGGCCAGCGCCTGGAGCAGCAGCACCAGCAGCGCGTGTTTCATGCAGTCGGCGAAATTGCCGGCGTGGAAGGCGTGGCGGTAATTCATGCGGCGGTGACGTCCAGGCGTGCCGCCATCTGATCCAGTGGCCAGCGGGGGCGGGGAAGAAGGTCCAGTTCGTCCAATGGTGGCAGGCCGAGGGCGTGGCGGGCGCGCAGGGTCTCGATGGCTGCCCAGCCGACCATGACGGCGTTGTCGGTGCACAGGCGCAGCGGCGGCGCGGCGAAGGGCAGGCCGCGTGTCTGGGCGAGTGTGTCGAGGCGGGCGCGCAGGGCGCCGTTGGCCGCGACGCCGCCGGCTGCGACCAGCAGCGTGGCGTCCGGCATCATGTCCAATGCGTGGGCGACGCGGTCGCCCACGATATCCGCCACCGCGTTCTGGAAGCTGGCGGCGATGCCGGCGGCGACCGGGCGGGGCAGGGCGTCCATGGCGTAGGGTGCCAGTTTCTGCGCTACGGCGGTTTTCAGGCCGGAGAAAGAGAAATCGCATCCGGGCCGGCCGTGCAGGGGGCGTGGGAGTGGCCAGGGAGCGGGATCGCCCTCGCGCGCCAGGGCCTCGACCGCCGGGCCGCCGGGCCAGCCGAGGCCGAGCATCTTGGCCACCTTGTCGAATGCCTCGCCGGCTGCGTCGTCGATCGTGCCGCCCAGCTTGCGGTAGTGCCCCACGCCTTCGACGGCGATGCACTGGCAATGGCCGCCGGAGACCAGCAGCAGCAGGTATGGGAATTGGGCACCGCCGGGCACCAGGCCGGGCAGGCGGGCGGTGAGGGCGTGGGCCTCGATATGGTTGACCGCGATGAAGGGGCGGCCCAGCGCCACCGCCAGCCCCTTGCCGACGCCGGCGCCCACGATCAGCCCGCCGATCAGGCCGGGGCCGGTGCTGGCGGCGACGGCGCCCAGGGCCTCGGCCGGCAGGCTTGCCACGTCGAGCGTCTGGCGCACCAGGCCGGGGAGGGCGGCCAGATGCGCGCGGGCCGCGATTTCCGGTACCACGCCGCCGAAGGGGATATGGCCGGACTGCGAGAGTACGGTCTCGGCCAGGATTGTGCCGTCGGGGGTCAGGATGGCGCAGGCGGTATCGTCGCACGACGATTCGATCGCCAGAATAGGCGCTTGGACCGCAGATTCGGCCGGCGCCGGGGCGCCGAGGGAAGGTGAAGACATGATCATTGCATAAAAGACAGTTCCGTCGGGCGTTATGTCATCTTTTCTTCGGGGCGTCGCGGGAATAGAGACAGCAAATGGTTTTCGTTCCGCCCTCCGTCTCCGACCGGCCGACCGCCCAGGCATCGGCATTGCAAAAGATCGCGGCCGAGGCTGCCGCGCGCCAGAAGCAGGGCGTTCTGCGCCCGGCCCTGCCGCACCGCCGGCAGTTGCCGCTGCGTGTCGGCACGCGGGCGTCGCCGCTGGCGCTGGTGCAGACGCGGGCCTTTCTGACGATGCTGACGCGCTTCTGCCCCGTGCTGCGCGACATGGGGGCGTTTCAGGAGCATCAGATCAACACCACCGGCGATCAGGTCCAGAACCGCCGGCTGGCGGAAATCGGCGGCAAGGGGCTGTTCGCCAAGGAAATCCATGAGGCGCTGTCGGACGGGCGGATCGATTTCGCGGTTCATAGCCTGAAGGACCTGGAGACCACGTTGCCGCCCGGCCTGGTGCTGGCCTGCACCCTGCGGCGCGAGGATGCGCGCGATGTGCTGATCCTGCGGCCGGGGGCCGTGCAGCCGGACCAGGTCGATCCGGCGGCGCCTTTCGACAGTCTGCCCCGGGGCGCGCTGGTCGGCTGCGCCTCGGTGCGGCGGCAGGCGCAGATGCTGCATGACCGGCCCGACCTGCGCTTCGGCCTGCTGCGCGGCAATGTGCAGACGCGGCTGGACAAGCTGGCGGCGGGGCAGTGCGAGGCCACCCTGCTGGCGCTGGCGGGGCTGCGGCGGCTGGGCATGGGTGATCGGGCGGATATCATTCTCGACCCCGAGATCATGGTGCCGGCGGCTGGGCAGGGGATCGTGGGCGTGACGGTGCGGGAGAGCGACGTCGAACTGCGCGAACTGCTGTCGGCGATCGAGGATTACGAGGCGCGGGCCGTGTCTACCGCCGAGCGCGCGTTGCTGGCGGAACTGGATGGATCGTGCCGCACGCCGATTGGCGGGTATGCCCGGCTGATCGACGATGCGCAGGGTGGCGGGCCGATGTTGCGCCTGACCGGACTGGTGGCGCGGGAGGATGGGTCGTTCCTCCTGCGGCGCGTCGTGACCGGTGCGCCGGCCGATGCCGAGCGGATGGGGCGCGAACTGGGCCACAGCCTGCGGGCCGACAGCCCTGCGGATATTTTTGCGCCCTGATCGGGTGGAGGCTCCGCCGTCGGGCGGGGCACGACCGGCGGTGCTGGTGACCCGGCCGGAGCCGGGGCTGAGTGAGACCATGGCGGCCGTTACGGCGCTGGGCTGGCATGCGGTGGCGCTGCCGGCATTGCGGGCCGAGCCGATTTTGCGTGGGCCGCTGCCGGTGCGCGGCGTGCAGGCGATTCTCGTGACGAGTGGGCAGGCGGTGACCGCGCTGGCGGGGCGGGTGCCGGCGGATATGCCGATTCTGGCGGTTGGTGCCGCGACGGCGCGGCGTGCGCGGGCGGCTGGTTTTGTGCAGGTGACGGCGGCGGATGGGACGGCCGATGCGTTGGCCGATCTGGTGCGGGCGGAATGGCGCCCTGCCGGTGGTGCGCTGCTGCTGGCGACGGCGCCGGGATATGGGCTGGATCTGGCGGACGCCTTGCGGCGTGGCGGTTTCAGGGTCGTGCGGCGATGCGTTTACCGCATTCGGCCCGGGATGCCGTCTCCGGAGGAGCTGCGGGCGCTGATCGGGTGCGGTGGCGTGGCGGCGGCGTTGTTCTTTTCGGCCGAGACGGCGCGCCAGTTCCTGCGACATCTGCCGCGCGATGTACGGGATATGTTGCGCGAGGCGCGGGCCATCGCGATTTCCGACAAGGCGGCCGAGGTGCTCGCCTCGGTGCCCTGGGGGGAGATCGTCCGGGCGGCGACGCCCGATCAAGCGGCGATGCTTGCCCTGCTGGGGGTGGCGGCCGGCTAGAGCGGATCCTGTTTGAATGCGTGCATTCAAACAGGTGGAAATGCTCTGGGTGGGCCAGGCCGCCTGTCGGGCGGTCTGGCATCTGCGTCAATGGAAGGCTGCGGCGCCTGCGCTCAGATCCTCGCCTCGGGCACGGGCCTGGCGCATATAGGCGCGCGCGTGGTCCGGGATCGAGAGGGACAGCGTCAGCAGGCCGGCGAAGACATAGAGGCCGGAGAAGATCCAGATGATCCCCTCAATGCCGTGCCAGGCCTGGAACCAGGTGACGATGGCCGGGCCGACCCAGGTGCTGGCCCCGGCGCCAAGGCCCAGGGCCGACAGGGCGGCGGCCTTCTCTTTCGGGCAGATCTGCGGGACCAGACCCGACAGCGGGACGAACGCCGCGATGGTCGCGCCGTAGAAGATGCCGACCAGAGCCGCGATGAAGAAATTGCCGTGAAAGGCCAGTGGCACATAATAGAAGGCCGGGACCGAGATTGCGGCACCGAGGCAACCGGCGACCGACACCACCGTGCGATGGCCCAGCCTGTCGGCCAGCATGCCGGACATCAGGTTGAACAGGATGTTGCTCATGAACACGATCGAGAGCAGCACCAGCCACTGCGACAGGGAGAAGCCGACCACCTTGGTGAAGAAGGCGGGCATGATCACCAGGAACGCATATTCGGACGAGGTGTTGATGGTGCGGACGATCAGCGCCATGAACGTACGGGGTTCGCGCCACAGGATGGAGATCGAACCGAAGAAGATGCCGCCCACCGAGACATTGGCGGGGGCCAGGCGGCTGGCGCCGCGCGGTTCGTGCGTCATCAGCAGGGCGACGCAGCCGCCTGCGACCACCAGCACCAGCGACAGCCAGAAGGTCGTGATCTCGCCGACCAGCGGGATCGTGACGCTGGCGAACAGCGAGCCCAGGGTGGGCAGGCCACCGGAGAAGGCGAACCAGAACCAGCCGGCGGCCGAGCCCAGTTGGCGCGGCGGGGTCGCGGCGGCGATCCAGACCAGGAAGCCATAAGCGAACAGCGGATAGCCCAGGCCGCGCAGCGTGTAGGCGGCGAGCATGACCGTGTAATTGCCGGTCATGATGCCGGCCATCAGGAAGACGACTTCGAAGGCGGCCCAGATGGCCAGGCCGATCCACATGACGCGCTTCGGCCCCCACAGATCCGACAGCGGACCCGACAGCCAGGACGAGATGGACACGGCGACGCCGTAGATGGTGAACAGGAAGGCCACGTCACGCGACGTGACGCCGTGATTTTCGAGATAGGGGGCCAGGTAGCCGGCCTCGACCCCATCGCCGACCATGAACAGAAGCAGCCCGATGAAGCCCCAGAGCAGGGAGCGCGGGATGCCCATTCGTTCGACGAGGGAAGGGCTGGGAAGCAGAGTATCTGTCTGCGTCAAGGGGAGGGTCTCCTCTTTAACAGGCAGCCAACATAACGGTGAGGGGCTTCGCCTCATTACGAAGCATCGATGCAAGCTGCGTTCGAAATCGCGATGCGGCGCGCGCAAGGATCGATTCCGAAATCATCATGTAGGGATGCGCGTCCAGGACGCGGAAATCACCATTTCCATGGCGAAATCTCGGTGTGCGATAATATATCGCGTGGGACGGTTTTTATTATAAAAATATTCTGAATAGTTCAGAATAGAGTAAAACCGATATTGATTCCACATTTACGCATTGTGTGCGCAAGTGATACTTCGTTTTCTCCCGTTATCAATCTTGTGTGCGCATAGTATGAGAAATATACGCAGATTTGAAGGAGGAATATCGTAAAATATGGAGAAATTTTGGCAAATATATATCAATGTTTCTGTATATTATTCGTCAAATAAATATGTTATGTGAGGAATTATTTTCAAAAAATTGGAATTTTTTATATAAATACTGGATTATTTTTTATTATACTGTTTGATATCTGTTTAGATAAAAAAATATATGTTCTTGGATTGCTCGGGGCGGGTCGCCGTGGTCCCCAAAAGAGAAAGGCCCGCACGGGGCGGGCCTTTCCATTCGATAACAGTGACTTGGAGTGGATCAGGCATTCCCGGCCGTCTGCGGGAAGTTGGCGCGTTTGGCCTGCCACAGGGCAACGAAATCGATCGGCTGCAGCGCGACCGGCGGGAAACCGCCGTCACGGGTGACGTCGCTGATGATGCTGCGCGCGAACGGGAAGATCAGGCGCGGCACCTCGACCAGCAGGATCGGCTCGACCAGGTCGTCGGGTGCATTGCCCAGGGTCACCACCGCGGCATAGGCCAGTTCGGCGACGAAGACTGTGCGGCCAGGGGCGGCGCCTTCTTTTTCCGGTGCTTCCACGGCTTCGGCCTTGATCGATAGCACGACTTCGAAGACCGGCTGCTCGGGCGGCAGGCGGCTGGCCTGCACGTCGATGTTCACCGAAATCTGGGGATTCGAACGCAGCGTGGCGAAAATCTCGGCGCCCGAGGGGACTTCGAACGACAGATCCTTGATGTACTGGACGTTGATGGCCAACGGCAGCGCCGGCGGGGCATTCTGGCTTCCGTCGGCGGGGAGCTGGGTCGAATCTGACATGAACGAGGATTTCCTTGCGGGCAATGAAGGCGGATAACGGGTATCGCCGGTAGCATGCCCCGCGACGTTCGCCAACCTCGGGGATCGGCGGGATGGAAATTCATCCTGCCCTGTATCGTCCTGCCGCATTGTGTCGGCAGGATGCGTTGCCTATGTGTTAGGGCAATGGAGAGAGATTGCGCTGCCGGCTGGTCCGGCGCGCCTTTCGGTTAGGCGTGGTGATGGATTTTTCGTTTAGTCATTTTCCGTTCGACCTGGTGCTGTTCGGGCTGATCGCGGCGTTTCTGGCGCTGCGGCTGCGCAGCATTCTGGGCACGCGCGTGGGGGTCGAGCCCGCATCGCCCGCCGCCCCGGTGCCCCGTCCCGGCCCGGTGATCGAAGGCCGCGCCGAGCCGCCGGCCCCGTTGACCGACTATGACGTGCCGGCGCCCGAGACCCGGGTGGGGCAGGTGCTGGCGGCCATCGCCGGACAGGAGCGCGATTTCGTGCCGGCGCAGTTTCTGCGCGGGGTCGAGGTCTCGTTCCGCCAGGTGGTCCAGGCCTTCGCCGCCGGCGACCGGACCATGCTGCGCGAACGCCTGACCGCCGAGGCTTTCAACGCCTTCGATGCCGCGATCCAGTCGCGCGAGCAGGCGGGGGAGACCCAGAAGAGCGAGGTGCGCGCCATGACCAGCCTGGCGATCGTCGATGCCGCCATCGACCAGTTGGCCGGTGCGCCGCGGGCGCGGATCGACGTGCGCATCGTCTCGGACCAGATCAGCCTGACGCTGGACAAGGATGGGCACCCCGTGGCGGGCACCGATGCGGTGACCGAGTTCTCGGATCTGTGGACGTTCGAGCGTCTGCTGGGGGCGTCGATCGGTGGCGCGGCGTGGCGTCTGACGGCCAGCCGCAGCGCCTGATCGCGCGCGCCCGAGCGATCCTGTCCGGCGGCGGTTGTCCGCCCATCTTTCGCATACATAGAGCAAGTCTGGCTGTTTCCTTGAGCTATTTCCGTCTGCCTGCCGTCATGCGGGGCGTTTGTGCCGCCGCAATCCTTCTGCTGTCCGCCTGCGCCGAAACGGGGCAGGAGGGCGAGCGCCAGCCGGTCGCATTCGCCGCCCTGTCGGGTTGGGGACCGGACGAGGCGGCGCGTGCGTTGCCGGCTTTCCTGGCGGAATGCCGCTATCTGGGTCGCCTGCCGGCCGAGGCCACGCTGGGGCCTGACAGCGGGCTGGGCGCGCATGTCGGCGACTGGCTGCCGGCCTGTCAGGCGGCGACGGCGGTGCCTGCCGGAGACGGTGTGGCGGCGCAGCGCTTCTATGAAACATGGTTCGCACCGGTGCTGGTGTCGTCCTCCGCGCTCTTTACCGGCTATTACGAGCCCGAGATTCGGGGCGCGCTGTCGCGGGGGGGGATTTACCAGACACCGGTCTATCGGGTGCCGGAGGATCTCACGCGGGCGCGGGCGACCGACGGGCGTTCGGTTTCCGGCCACTGGCAGGGGGGGCGGTTCGTACCTTACTGGTCGCGGGCGCAGATCGATGCGGGGGCGCTGGCCGGGCGGAACCTGGAATTGCTCTGGGTGGCCGATCCGGCGGACCTGTTCTTCCTCCAGATCCAGGGTTCGGGCCGTGTGCGCCTGCCCAGCGGGCAGATCGTGCGGCTGGGCTTTGGCGGCAAGAACGGACAGCCTTATGTGCCGCTGGGGCGCGTGCTGGTGCAGAAGGGCGAGATGAGCGAGGATGCGGTGAGCATGCAGTCGATCCGTGCCTGGCTGACGGCCCATCCCGCCCAGGCCCGGGCGGTGATGGAGGAGAATCCGAACTACGTGTTCTTCAATGCTCTGGACGATGTGCCGGCAAGCCAGGGCGCGCCCGGTGCGATGGGCGTGCCGCTGGAACCGGGGCGCTCGGCGGCCGTGGATCGGCGCGCAATTCCGCTGGGCACGCCCGTTTGGGTTGAGACGACCTTGCCTGCGCCGGCGAACCAGACCTGGCGTCGGCTGGTCTATGCGCAGGATATCGGGACCGACATCAAGGGTGCGGGACGGGCTGACCTGTTCCTGGGCTGGGGCGATGAGGCCGAGCAGACCGCCGGCGCGATGCGCCAGCATGGTCGGATGATCGCCCTGACGCCGCGCCCCGTCGTTACCCGACCCTGATGGCACCGCGAAGCGGGCCGGGAGGCGGCACCCGTGCCCCCCGCGCCGTGCGCCAGGCGATGGGGCCGCATCTTCTGGTGCGCAACGACTGCCTGCGCGAACTGCGCCGGATGGAGGCGGATTCGGTCGATGTCGTCGTGACCTCGCCGCCCTACAATATCGGCCTGGGGTATCGGACCTATCGCGACCGCATGTCGGAAGACCAGTATCTGGACTGGATGATGGCGGTGGCGCGCGAATTGCATCGGGTGATGCGGCCTGACGGGTCGTTTTTCCTGAATATCGCGGGATCGTCGGCGCAGCCCTGGCTGCCGTTCGAACTGGCGGTGCGGCTGCGCGAGATCTTCCATTTGCAGAACCATATTAGCTGGATCAAGTCGATCTCGGTCCATGACGATACGTATGGTCATTTCAAGCCGGTCAACAGCGCGCGTTATCTGCACCGCAATCACGAGCATCTGTTCCATCTGACGCGTTCCGGCACCGTGGAACTGCGCCGGCTGGATATCGGGGTGCCGTACAAGGACAAATCGAACATCGCGCGGCGCGGGCATGAGCAGGACAGGCGCTGCCGGGGGGATACCTGGTTCATCCCCTATGAGACGGTGCGCGACAAGGCGCAGAAATTCAATCATCCGGGGACGTTCCCGGTGCAGTTGCCGCGTCAGTGCATTCGTCTGCATGGCCGGCCGGATGCGGTGGTGCTGGATCCGTTCATGGGTACAGGGACCACGCTGGTGGCTGCCCAGATGGAAAGCGCGCGCGGTGTCGGGATCGAATTGGACGCTGCCTATGTAAAAGTGGCGCGGGAGCGGCTGAAACTGGCCATGGAAGGGGATCAATCTTCCGTCTGATCGACCAGTTCAATCGTTTTTATTAAAAATATGATTTTGACAGATGTTTTCTATATCCGGCACACCCTCCCTTGAGACGAAAGTGGAGGAGTGGACGTGTCGGTGCGTAAAGCAATAGTTTCGGTCGCGGTTCTGGGGATTGTCGCCTATGGCGGCGTTGTGGGTTATCTGACCCATTTCGACCATGAAACGGCACCGACGCTGGATACCCATTCGCCGACGCTGGCGGACCCGGTGACTTCGGCCGCGTTCGCGGCGATTCGTGAGGCACGATGCGATTATTGCCATGCGCGCAATGTCGAACTGCCTTTCTATTTCCATGTGCCGGTCGCCAACCAGTTGATGCAGCGCGATGTCGACCAGGGGTTGCGCCATTTCCGCATCGAGCCGGTGATCGAGGCGTTCCAGACCGGGGCTGTTCCGTCCGAGGAGCAACTGGCGCGGATCGAGGAAGTGATTCGCCAGAACCGGATGCCGCCGACGCTGTATCTGCTGATGCATTGGCATGCCCATCTGTCGCAGGCGCAGCGTGACGCGCTGCTGAACTGGGTCGCCGCCGAGCGCCGTGCGCATTATGCGACGCCGGGTGTTGCCGCGCGCTTTGCCGGAGAGCCGGTCCAGCCCGTGCCCGAGAGCGTGCCCGTAGATGCGGCCAAGGTGGCCCTGGGCCAGCGGCTGTTCTTCGACAAGCAACTGTCGGGTGACGGCACGCTGAATTGCGCCAGTTGCCACGCGCTGGATCATGGGGGCGTGGACGGGCGCGTCACGGCGCTGGGGATTGGTGGCCAGCATGGGCCGATCAACGTGCCGACCGTTTATGATTCGGTCTTCAACAAGAGCCAGTTCTGGAACGGACGCGCCGCGACGCTGGCCGAGCAGGCGGCCGGGCCGGTGATGAACCCGCTGGAAATGGGTTCGCATGACTGGGCGATCGTGGCGGACAAGGTGAAGGAAGATCCGACCTATGTCTCGGCCTTCCATGATGCGTTCGGGTCCGACGATATCGACAAGGGGCGGATTACCGATGCCATCGCGGAATATGAAAAGACGCTGATCACGCCCGACAGCCGTTTCGACCGCTATCTGAAGGGTGACGAGCAGGCGCTGAATGCCCAGGAAAAGAACGGGTATGCGCTGTTCAAGAGCGTTGGCTGCTCGGGTTGCCATACCGGCGTTTCGCTGGGCGGGCAGGCCTTCGAGGTGATGGGGCTGGAGGGCGATTACTTCGCCGCGCGCGGCGGGGCCGTGACCGATGCCGACAAGGGGCGCTTCACCGTGACCCAGTCGCCTGACGACATGGAACGCTTCAAGGTGCCGAACCTGCGCAATATCGCGCTGACCGCGCCCTATTTCCACGATGGCAGCGTCAAGACCCTGGAAGAGGCGGTGCGGCTGATGGCGCGTTACCAGACGCCCGACCATACACTGTCGGATCATGATATCGCTGATATCGTGGCCTTCCTGCGCACTTTGACCGGCACCTATCAGGGGCAGCCCCTGGCCGGCACGCAGGCGCCCTGACGCGCCTTACTTGATGCAGCGCGCGTCCGGGCTTCGATCCGGGCGCGAACTGCTTTAAGATCAGGCGGATCGGGACGATGGGCGGCATTGGGCCGCCCGCCGGCGGGCGGGGAGAACAGGGGTGCGCCGTCGACGGGTCCTCGGGAAAGACGAAAAGGCGCTGTGGTCGGCCTTCGTGCGCGATATCCAGCCGCTGGCCCGCAGGGCTGCCCGGCCGGCGCCTTTGGACGCTGCGCCGCCGGCTCCGCCTGCCGCCGGCCCCGCGGCGGAGCGACGGGAGCGTGTTGCCCCCTCCGTGCCTGTCGCGCCGCAATCCGAGGTGCCTCGCTTGGGGCGGCCGGGCTTTACGCTGGTGCGGTCGCGGGCGGAGGTTGCCATTGGCCATCGCGGGCCGGGTCTGGACGATACGAGCTGGCGGACGCTGGTCAGCGGCAAGCTGCGCCCGTCGCGGACGCTCGACCTGCACGGCCAGAACGCCCATGCGGCCTTCCAGCGTCTGCATGGTTTTCTGATCCAGGCCCGGTCCGACAATCTGCGCTGTGTGGAAGTCATTACCGGTCTGGGGTCGGGCCGCGATGGCGGGGTTCTGCGCCGGGAACTGCCCTTCTGGCTGGGGCGCCCGGACCTGCGGCCGCTGATCCTGGCGGTGGTGCATCCGCATGCCGCCAATCAGGGATCGGTGCGTATCCTGCTGCGCCGGGCGCGCGTCTGACGCTGGTGCCGGGCGGGGAGAGGCCTATCCCAGGCGCCATTCCGCCATGTGAACGGCCAGCCAGCGGCGGAGCATCAGCACGGCGGTGATCTCGCCGGTCATGTCGTGCAGGTAGCGGCCGCAATCGGGGCCGCTGACCAGGGCGCGGCCGGCATCGTTCTTCAGCGTGTCGAGCGCGCCCTGGCTGCTGGCGAGGCCGACCGCGTGGCGCCAGCCGGCGACCTGTTCCGGCGGGGTGAGCATCGGCAGCATCAACCCGATATCGAGCGATGCGGCGGCGGCGACGATCTTCCATGCGTCGTAGAGGAGGCCGGCCGGGGGGCGGCCGCGTTCCTGATTGAAGCGTTCGGCGAAGCTCGGCACCGGCTTGCCATGCACGGTCGCGCGGACATTGTCGGTCAGCGTGAAGAGTGGCGTGGCGCCGGCCTGTTCCAGCGGGGCCAGCAGGGCGTCCAGCGCCTGGGGCGGCATGGGGTCGGAGATCTGCGCCACGTCCACCTTGCCGTCACGCAATGCGGTCAGGGCTTCCTGCGGCGTGGCGAAGCCCGTGACCGGGATCGGGCGGAAGCCGAAGATGGCCATGGCCATGACGGTGGCCAGTTCGATGCCGTGATCGCTGGACACCGCAACCCGGATCGGGCGGTCGCGCACCAGGTCGCGCAGGGTGCGGTGCAGGTCCGCCCGGCCGACCACGATGGGCGAGACCAGGCTGAACAGCAGTGGCACCCAGCGGCCGAAATCGTAATGGGCGCGAGGATCGCCGGCCAGCGAGGCCACCAGCGCCGCGCCGGGGACCAGCAGGGCGGTGGCGCCGTCCGGCACCGTCTGGGTATCGAACTGGTTGGCGCCGGTCACGCCGTCCAGCCCGCTGGTGAGGTGCGTGGCCAGCGGAGAGGGCGAGCCCAGCCCCTGTGCCAGGGCCGGGGCCAGCACGGTGCTCCAGCGGCCCGCGGCGCTTTCGGCGCTGCCGGCGACCAGCAGGGTGGGGTCGATGACGGTGCCGCCGGCAGGGGCGATGGCGGCGATGTGCGTCAGGCCACCCGCGCGGGCGGCGGCGGGAATACCGGCGAGTGCGGAGAGACCCGCCATGGCAAGAAACTGGCGGCGGTGCATGCGCATCTAGGCCCGACCGGGCCGTTGGTCAGAACAGGGAACAGGTCGGGTCGCGGGCAAAGGCGGCATCTCCACGGCAGGGGACATTCCAACGCCTGTTTCGCGCTGGAATGCGGCGAGTCTATGGCAGGTGCCGGGGAGGCCCTCGGCGGCGAAGGCGAGAGTTTACGGCCAGTGGACCTCGGGGGGAAGACTCATCAGGATCGCCTCGGTATTGCCGCCGGTCTTCAGGCCGAACAAGGTGCCGCGATCGTGGATCAGGTTGAATTCCACGTAGCGGCCACGCCGGACCAGTTGCGCGCGGCGTTCTTCCTCGGTCCAGCGTTCGGTCATGCGGTGGCGGACGATGGCGGGGTAGGTTTCGAGGAAGGCCAGGCCGACATCGCGGGTGAAGGCGAAATCGGCCGCCAGGTCGCCGGTATTCAGCCGGTCGTAGAAGATGCCGCCCAGGCCGCGCGGTTCGTTGCGGTGGGGCAGGAAGAAATAGCGGTCGCACCATTCCTTGAAACGCGGGTAGTAGGCCGGGTCGTGCGCGTCGCAGGCCGCGCGGAAGCCGGCGTGGAAGCGTACGGCATCTTCCTGGGCCTCGGGGCTGTCGGGGAACATCGGTGTCAGGTCGCCGCCGCCGCCGAACCAGCCCTGGGTGGTGATGATCATCCGCGTGTTGAAATGGGCGGCGGGGACGCGGGGATTGCACATATGGGCCACCAGGCTGATGCCGGTGGCGAAGAAGCGCGGGTCTTCGGCGGCGCCGGGGATGGTGGCGCGGAACTCGGGGCTGAACGTGCCTTCGACCGTCGAGACGTTGACGCCGACCTTCTCGAACACCCGGCCGCGCATCAGGCTGATGACCCCGCCGCCGCCCGGCGTGCCGTCCTCGTTCACGCGGTCCCACGGGGTGCGGGTGAATGTGCCGGGAGCATCGCGGCCGGGCAGGGTCTGCACGTCGCCGGCGTCCTGCTCGATCTGCTCGAAGGCGGCGCAGATGCGGTCGCGCAGGGTTTCGAACCAGGCGCGGGCCTCCTGCCTGAGATGGTCATGGGGGATGGGCGCGCGGGTTTCTGTCATGGTCGGGTCATCTTCTGCGTCGGGCGGGTCGGCGGAACGGGGGGTTTGAAACGCTGTCCATAGAGTCCGATCATGGGGGCAATTGCAAGAAGGGGCGGGGGGCCGTTATGGAAGGCGGGCGCCGTTGGGGCGGAGGATTGAGGACCGAATGACGGACGAAGGTTCCCGCGACAGGCAGGATCGACAGGAGAAGACGGGCGTTCTGCCCTGGCTGGACGCGCGACTGCCGGTCGTCTCGGCCTTTCGCCGGGAATATGTCGAGTACCGGACGCCGCGAAACCTGAACGGGCTGTGGAATTTCGGCGCGATCCTGACGGTCGTGCTGCTGGTGATGCTGGCGACGGGCATTTTCCTCGCGATCCATTACACGCCCACCGCCGCCGGGGCGTTTGCGTCGATCGAGGCGATCGAGCGCCAGGTACCGAGCGGGTGGCTGCTGCGGTCGATCCATGTGACCGGCGCCAGCATGTTTCTGGCCGCACTGTATATCCATCTGTTTCGCGGTCTGTATTACGGGTCTTACAAGGCGCCGCGCGAAATGCTGTGGCTGACCGGACTGGTGCTGCTGGCGATGGTGATGTTCACCGCCTTTGCCGGCTATGTGCTGCCCTGGGGGCAGATGTCGTATTGGGGCGCCGATGTTGCGGGCAAGGCTGTCGATGCGATTCCGGGCATCGGGCCGTGGCTGGAGCATTTTCTCCAGGGGGGCGATGCGCCGGGGGATGTGTCGCTGCATCGCTTCTTCATCCTGCACATGGTGCTGGCCTTCGCGGTGCTGGGCGTGGTGGGGGTGCATGTCGCGGCGCTGCATGTGACGGGCTCGAACAACCCGCTGGGGATCGAGCCCAAAGGGCCGCGCGATACGGTGCCGTTTCACCCTTATTATACCAGCAAGGACGCGCTGGGGCTGATCCTGTTCGCGCTGCTGTTTGCGGTGGTGGTGTTCTTTCTGCCCAACGTGGTGTTCGAGGCCGAGAATTTCCGGCCCGCTAACCCGCTGCATACGCCGGCCGATATCGAGCCCGAATGGTATTTCCTGCCGTTCTACGGGATTCTTCAGTCGGTGCCGTCGAAATTCGGCGGGTTGCTGGCCTCGGTGGGGGCGATCCTGGTGTTGTTCCTGGTGCCGTGGCTCGACCGCTCGCCGATCCGTTCGGCGCGGTTTCGGCCGCTTTATCGGGTCGGCATGGGGGTGCTGGTCGTCTGCTTCATCCTGCTGGGCTTCGTCGGCCGGCATCATGCGCAGGGGGGGTGGATGATCGCGGGGCGGATCGCGGTCGTTTATTATTTCGCGCATTTTCTGGTTCTGCTGCCGCTGTCTGCGCGGTGGGAGCGTGGGGTCGTGCTGCCGGAGAGCATTGCCGGGGGGCGCGGCGTATGAGGGGCGGGATGATCCTGCGGTGCGTGTCGGTGCTGGCCTTTGCCGCGCCGCTGGCCGATCTGTCGCCCGCCGTTGCGCAGGCGGGGCCGCATGACCGGGCGCCGCATCAGGCCTGGAGCTTCGAGGGGCCTCTGGGGCGCTTCGATCTCTCGGCCGTCCAGCGCGGTTATGCCGTCTATGCTCAGGTCTGTTCGGCCTGTCATGGCATGAAGGCCATGACCTATGGCGACCTGACGCGCATGGGGCTGACCATGGAGCAGGTCGGCCGGATCGCGGCCACGCAGCAGGTGCCGGGCGGGGTGGACGCGCAGGGCGACCCGGTGACGCGCGCCGCCACGCCGGCCGATCATTTTCGTGACCCGTTCGTCAATCCCCAGGCTGCGGCGGCGGCCAATAACGGGGTGGCGCCGCCCGACCAGTCGCGGCTGGCGCTGGTCTATCCCGGCGGGCCGGACCGGATCTATGCGGTGCTGACCGGATATCGGCAGCCGCCGGCGGGCTATCGGCCCAGCCACGCCGGCGCCGTCTACAACCCCTATGCCAGCGACCGCGAAATCGCGATGCCGCCGCCGTTGCGCGACGGGCAGGTTGTCTATACCGACGGCACGCCCGCCACCACGGCGCAGGAGGCGCGGGATGTCACCACCTTCCTGGCGTGGGTGGCGCAGCCTCATCTGGAGGCGCGCCACCGGCTGGGCGCGCAGGTGGTGCTGTATCTACTTTTCCTTGCCGTTCTGGCGTTCCTTCTGAAACGGAGAATCTGGTCCGATGTCCATTGAAACCGCCCCTCTTGCGTCTGCTCAGGACGCCATCGAACCCGTGATCGGCCTGATCGGCGGATCGGGCCTGTATGATATCGACGGGCTGGAAGACAAGGAGTGGCGCACGGTCGAAACGCCATGGGGCCAGCCATCCGACCAGTTGCTGTTCGGCCGGCTGGACGGCGTGCGCTGCGTGTTCCTGCCGCGCCACGGGCGGGGGCATCCGATCCCGCCGTCGCGTCTGAACTATCGGGCCAACATCGCGGCGCTGAAGATGTCGGGCGTGACCGACATCGTGTCGCTGTCGGCCGTGGGGTCGCTGAAGGAGGAACTGCCGCCGGGGCATTTCGTCATCATCGACCAATTCATCGACCGGTCCTTCGCGCGGGAGAAGAGCTTCTTCGATACCGGCTGCGTGGCCCATGTGTCGGTGGCCGACCCGCTGTGCCCGCGCATCGGCGACGTGCTGGAAGAGGCGGCACGGGACCTGAAATTGGATGTGACGCGCGGCGGCACCTATCTGGTGATGGAAGGGCCGCAATTCTCGACCAAGGCGGAGAGCAATCTTTACCGTTCGTGGGGCTGCTCGGTGGTCGGCATGACCAACATGCCGGAAGCCAAGCTGGCCCGTGAGGCGGAGATTTGTTACGCGACCGTGGCCATGGTGACGGATTACGATTGCTGGCACCCCGACCATGACAGCGTGACGGTCGATGCCGTCGTGAAGGTCATGCTGTCGAACGCCGACCGGGCCAGGGCGCTGGTGAAGTCGGTGATCCCGACCCTGGGCCGTCCGCGCGGGCTGTGCCCGGCCGGGTGTGACCGGGCGCTGGAGCATGCGCTGATCACCGCGCCGGAGAAGCGCGACCCGGCTCTGCTGGCCAAGCTGGAGACCATCGCCGGGCGCGTGCTCTCGCGCGGCTAAGGCAGATCCTGTTTGAATGCGGGCATTCAAACAGGTGGAAACGCTCTGGAAACCTGCCCCGGCGGTGCGGCCTGCGTGGTCTGCATCATCGGGGCTTGCGAATATGTGCCGTTTCAGTGCCGGTTGCCGTCGATGAGGGGGCGCTGAAGCAGGGAGCCCATGAGCGCGGCGACCAGCAGTAGCAGGCCGACCATTGCGAGTGCGACGGACAGGCCGGCTGCCCCGGCGATGAAGCCGAGTGCGGCCGGCCCGATCAGGATACCGGAATAGCCGAGGGTGGTGATGGCGGAGATCGCCAGATGCTCCGGCATCCGCTTCTGCCGGCCGATGGCGGAATACAGGACGGGCACCACGTTGGCGCAGCCCGCACCGACCAGGGCATAGCCCGCCAGGGTGAATTGCCAGACGGGAACGGTTGCGACCAGCAGCATGCCCGCCGCCCCCAGGAGGCAGCCGGCGACGACCAGGATATGCCCCGCGACATGGCGGACCAGCCGGTCACCCAGCAGCCTGCCGGCCGTCATCGTGCAGGCGAATGCCACATAGCCGAGGCCGGTATGACGGACGTCCACATGGCGGACCGTGGCCAGGAACACGGCGCTCCAGTCGATCGCGGCACCTTCGGCGAGGAAGACGATGAAGCACATCATGCCGATGACCAGTACGACGCCGTGCGGGAGCGTGAAGGCGGTGTGCTCGGACGAAGCCGTGGGCCGCGTCAGCAGGCCGGGCAAGGCGAGCAGGCCGCCCAGAAGAATCAGCGCGACGACCGTCATCGTGGTTGCAAGGGGGGAGAGGCCGAGGCTGAGCAGGCCGCTGGCCCCTGACGCCCCCAGCAGGCCGCCGACGCTGAACAGGCCGTGAAAGCCGGACATCATGCCCCGGCCGCACGCGCGTTCGACAACGACCGCCTGGAGGTTGACGACGCAGTCGATGGAGCCGATGGCCGCCCCGAAGAAAGTGAGGGCGAACGCCACGACGGCAATCGACCCTGACGTGGCCAGGATCGGCATGGTGCAGCAGACCGCAAGCGTTGCGACGCCAATGATTCGTCGGCATCCCAGCCGGCCCGCCAGTGTCCCCGCCACCGGCATGGTGAGGATGGACCCCATGCCGAGGCAGAGCAGCAGGAGGCCGAGATGCGTGTCGGTCAGACCGCATCGGAGCCTGACATAGGGGATGAGGGGGGCCCAGGCGGCCCCGGAGAAACCGGCGATCAGGAAAGCCAGCCGGGTGGCGCGCCGGGCCTCGGGCGAGGCCGGAGACGGGCCGCCCATGAGCGGCCGGCCGGCAGTCGATGCGACATTCGACATGTGAGCGACGATTCAGAGCAATCGGTCGAAGAAGGCCAGGCTGCGGGTGCGGGCGAGGTGGGCCGCCGTGGCGTTGAAGCTGGCGCGTTCCGGGCAGCCGAAGCCGTGCCCGGCATCCGGGTAGGTGTAGACCGGCAGATCGGGGTAGGCGGCGCGGATGGCGGCGATGTCGGAGAGCGGGATCGAGGCGTCGGTCTCGCCGAAATGCAGTTCTACCGGGCAATGCGGCACAAGGGTTCGCTCGGCGGCGATGCCGCCGCCATACCAGCCGATGGCTGCGCCGAAAACATTGGTGCGGCAGGCGGCCTGCCAGGCGATGGTGCCGCCCCAGCAATAGCCGATGATGCCGGTATGGGCCGGTGGCAGACCCAGTGCGCGGGCGGCGGCGGTGATGTCGAGCAGCGTGTCTTCGGGCGGGATCGCGGCGCGCAGTTTCAGGCCCTTCTGCACGCCATCCTGGTCGTAGGGCAGTTCCACGCCGCCCTCCGCGCGGTCGAACAGGGCGGGGGCGATGACGCGGTAGCCGTCGGCGGCGAAGGAGTCGGCAACCGCGCGGATGTGATGATTCACGCCGAAAATCTCCTGCACCACGACCAGTGCGCGGGCGGCGTCGGCCGGGCCGGCGGTGTAGGCGGAGAGCGTGTGGCCGTCGGTGGCGGTCAGGGTGATGGTCTGGCCCATGAGGCAGGTCCTTTTCTGTCCCGATAAGGGCCGGTAGAGTGGCGGTATGACCGAGATCGTCAACCTGCGACAGGCGCGCAAGCGCAAGGTTCGCGCGGAGCAGGCCGCCATTGCGGCGCGCAATCGGGCGCTGCACGGCAGGACGCTGGCCGAACGCGACCGCGAGCGGCAGGAGGCCGAGCGGGCCCGGCGGATGCTGGACGGCGCGCAGCTCTCCGCCGGGCCGGAGGGGGACGGGCAGGGGTGATGAACTCCTGGGGGCCGTCAGGGGCGTGCGGTCAATGTAACGTGAGGCATACCGTGGCGTGGCGCAGCACCGGCGGGGAGATCGGCCCCTGTTGGGTCACCCTGACCGAGTGCAGTTGCCCCTCCAGCGAGCGGGTCCAGAAATCGAGGAACCGGCGGAGTTGCGGATAGGACGGCGCCAGGTCGAGTTCCTGCCAGATGTAGGTCTGGAGCAGGGTCGGGTGATCGGGAAGGCGATAGAGGATTTCGGCGGTCGTCAGGCGGTAGTCGTTGAGCTGGAGCCGCAGAGACATGGACACCTCGCTGGATCGACGGTTGAGACGCAGCGCCAGCCTGCGTGAGCAGGCATGAGGATTTCAAGAAAAATTCTTTGTTCCCAGAAACTTGGCAGTCGTCGAAAGAAAGTGCTGCCAAGACGTTGACAGGGAGGGGGTGGGCTCCTACCTGTTGGTTGGCACTCTCGCAAGGAGAGTGCTAAAGCGACGCGGCTCTGGCGCGCGTGCCAACCCGGTGGCGTTGCTTATTCAAGGGCGTTACCTTTTTTAGACGTGGAGCGATCCATAATGACGAATTTTCGGCCCCTGCATGACCGTGTGGTCGTCCGTCGCCTGACCGGCGAAGAGAAGACGGCTGGCGGCATCATCATCCCCGACACCGCCAAGGAAAAGCCGATGGAAGGCGAAGTCATCTCCGTCGGCCCCGGCGCGCGGAACGAGCAGGGACAGATCGTCGCCCTCGACGTGAAGGCGGGCGACAAGGTGCTGTTCGGCAAATGGTCGGGCACCGAGGTCAAGATCAATGGCGAGGAGCTGCTGATCATGAAGGAAAGCGACATCATGGGCGTGATCGCCTGAGGTCCTTCTACTTTCCTTTCTGATTAACGAGTTTCCTACAGGAGAATTCTGAAATGGCAGCCAAGGACGTAAAGTTCGGCGGTGAAGCACGCCAGCGCATGCTGCGGGGCGTGGACATTCTGGCCGACGCGGTGAAGGTGACCCTGGGCCCGAAGGGCCGGAACGTCGTGCTCGACAAGAGCTTCGGCGCGCCGCGCATCACGAAGGACGGTGTGTCGGTCGCCAAGGAAATCGAGCTGGCCGACAAGTTCGAGAACATGGGCGCCCAGATGGTGCGCGAAGTGGCCTCGAAGACCAACGACGTGGCCGGCGACGGCACGACGACGGCGACCGTGCTGGCGCAGGCGATCATCCGTGAGGGTGCCAAGGCCGTGGCCGCCGGCATGAACCCGATGGACCTGAAGCGCGGCATCGACAAGGCCGTCGTGGCCGTCGTCGAAGAGCTGAAGAAGAACACCAAGAAGATCACGACCCCGGCCGAGACGGCCCAGGTCGGCACGATCTCCGCCAACGGCGAGCATGAGATCGGCGAGATGATCTCGCAGGCCATGCAGAAGGTCGGCAGCGAGGGCGTCATCACGGTGGAAGAGGCCAAGGGCCTGCACACCGAGCTGGACGTCGTCGAGGGCATGCAGTTCGATCGCGGTTACATCTCCCCGTATTTCATCACGAATGCGGAAAAGATGATTGCCGATCTGGATAACCCCTACATCCTGATCCACGAGAAGAAGCTGTCGTCGCTTCAGCCGATGCTGCCGCTGCTCGAGAGCGTCGTGCAGTCGGGCCGTCCGCTGCTGATCCTGGCGGAAGACGTCGATGGCGAAGCGCTGGCGACCCTGGTCGTCAACAAGCTGCGTGGCGGCCTGAAGATCGCTGCCGTCAAGGCGCCGGGCTTCGGTGATCGTCGCAAGGCGATGCTGGAAGACATCGCGATCCTGACCGGTGGCCAGGTGATCAGCGAAGATCTGGGCATCAAGCTGGAAACCGTGACCCTGGCGATGCTGGGCCGCGCGAAGAAGGTCCGGATCGAGAAGGAAAACACCACGATCGTCGAGGGTGCCGGTGCATCCGACGACATCAAGGGTCGTTGCGCCCAGATCCGCGCGCAGATCGAGGAGACCTCCTCGGACTACGACCGCGAGAAGCTGCAGGAGCGTCTGGCGAAGCTGGCTGGTGGCGTTGCCGTCATCCGCGTCGGCGGCTCGACCGAGGTCGAGGTGAAGGAGCGCAAGGACCGCGTCGACGACGCGCTGCATGCGACCCGCGCCGCCGTCGAGGAAGGCATCGTTCCGGGTGGTGGCACGGCGCTTGCGCGTGCGTCGACCGCGCTGAGCCATCTGCACTTCCACAACGAGGACCAGCGCGTCGGCGCGGAGATCATCCGCAAGGCCCTGCAGGCTCCGCTGCGCCAGATCGCCCACAATGCGGGTGAAGATGGTGCGGTGATCGCCGGCAAGGTGCTGGAAGTCAGCGACTACACCTATGGCTTCGATGCCCAGATCGGCGATTACAAGGATCTGGTCGCGGCCGGTATCATCGACCCGACCAAGGTCGTCCGTACCGCGCTGCAGGATGCGGCGTCGGTTGCCGGCCTGCTGATCACCACCGAAGCGATGGTGGCCGAGAAGCCGGAAAAGAAGGCCCCGCCGGCCCCCGGTGGCGGCATGGGTGGCATGGGCGACATGGATTTCTGATCCATCGAGCCTGTCGGTCCGGGCCTTGTGCCCGGACCGGAAGCTGCTTTTTCCGGCAGGAAAAGAGCCGTCCGTTCGCGGGCGGCTTTTTTTTGTTCTATTGGCCGGGGGCGACGCCGGTGTGGGCGGTGATGAAGGCCAGCAGGGCTTCCGCCGCCCTGCTGCGATAGCGCTCCTTATGGCGGAGCCCGAAAAAGGGCCTTGGGCCGAACGAGAAGGGCGCCGCATGCAGGATCCCTGCGCGGATGCCGGGGGCGACGACCAGGGAGGACAGGGCGGCAATGCCGGCGCCGGCCTCGACGGCGGTACGCACGCTTTCGTTGGATGGCAGCACCAGGGCGATATCCAGCGTATCGGGGGCGATGCCGAGCCGGCGCAGATGCTGGTTGAGTGTCGAGCGCGTGCCTGAGCCTTCCTCGCGCATGATCCAGCGCGCCTGTTGCATCCATGCGGCGGTGATGGGGGTATCCGGGAAGGGCTCGGCCTGCACCAGCAACAGCCTGTCCTCGCCGATCGGCCAGTGTGCCAGGGCCGGATCGTCGATTGCGCCCTCGACGATTCCGATATCGGCTTCGCCGTCATGGACCTGTGCCGCTGCCTGTTCGGTGTTGCGGATCGTCAGGTCGACCGACAGGGCCGGATATTGGTGACGGAACGCCGCGAGGAGGGCGGGCAGCCAGTAGGCGGCGATGGTCTGGCTGGCGACAATGCGCAGCGTGCCGCGCCTGAGCGCGCCGAGATCGTCCAGCACATGTTCGGCGGCGGTGGCGCGGGCCAGCACGGCGCGGGCCTCGGTGAGGAACAGCCGGCCGGCCTCGGTGAGGGTGATGCCCCGGCCGACCCGGTGGAACAGTTTGACCCCATGGCGTTCCTCCAGCGCCGCGATCGCCGCCGATGCGGCCGATTGGGTGACGTTCAGCGCCCGGGCGCCAGCCGTCATGTGCTCGCGTTCGGCAACGGCGATGAAGAGGCGAAGCTGTTCCAGGGTCATGGAGGGGGCGGGTCCTGACTGATCTGTTTTTCTGATTGAAACGACAAAAACGATGCGTTGGATAGAATGATTGGTTCGGGAGTAGCACGGGTGGCGAAAGGAAGCTGCCATGACGATTCCCGTCCTTCATCCCGTGGCGATGCCCGCCTGCTCCACCCCGGAACGGCTTGCGCCGGGCATCGTGCTGTGCCTGCTGGTTACGGTCCTGGCCTATGGGCTGGCGGAAGCGGAGCGTGTGTTGACCGGCAGGGCATGGCTGGAGGCGCTGGTTCTGGCGATCCTGTGCGGAACGGCACTGCGCAGCCGGTGGGTACCTGCCCGGAAATGGCGGGCCGGCATTGCCTTCTGCGCGAAATACCCGCTGGAAATCGCGATCGTGCTGCTGGGCGCGTCGGTCAGCGATACGGTGATCCGCGCTGCCGATCCGGCGCTGCTGGCCGGTATTGCCGGGGTGGTGGCTGTGGCGATCGTGCTGGGGTTCGGGATCGGCCGCCTGTGCGGTGTGCCGGCGCGCATGGCGTTGCTGGTTGCCTGCGGCAATGCGATCTGCGGCAATTCGGCGATTGCGGCGATCGCCCCGGTGATCGAGGCCGACGATGACGAGATCGCGGCGGCGATCGCCTTTACCGCGATGTTCGGTGTGGCGGTCGTGCTGGGTCTTCCGCTGCTTGGCATCATGCTGGGCATGGGCGGCGTTGCCTATGGTGCCTTGGCGGGATTGACCGTCTATGCCGTGCCGCAGGTCATTGCCGCCGCCGCGCCGCTGGGGACGGTGGCGGTGCAGATGGGCATGCTGGTCAAACTGGCGCGGGTGCTGATGCCGGGGCCGGTCTGCCTGGTGCTGTCGCTGGTGACGCATTCGGCCGGCGGAGAGGGGCCGGAAGGGGCGGTGGCGGGTGCGCGGCCGCGCCTCGTACCGTGGTTCCTCGTCGGTTTTCTGGCCCTTGCGGCCTGCCGGCTGCTGGGGCTGGTGCCCGTTGGCGTGGTTGCGCCGCTTGGCGATGGCGCGGCGGTCCTGACGGTCGTATCCATGGCGGCGCTGGGGCTGGGGGCCGATCTCCGCATGGTGGCCAGGGCAGGGGGACGGGTAATGGCGACGGTGGCGCTGTCGCTCCTTGGCCTGACGGGACTTGGGCTGGGTCTGATCCGGATGCTGCATCTGGCCTGATGTCCGGGTTCGGTCGCGCCGGGGGTGCGTTACGGAATTCCGGTGATGTCGCGATTTTTAAAAAACCGGGCACCCGGATGGTTTGACAAACCGGCCGCGTTCGTGCGCCCATAACCGCATCTGGATCGATGCTGGTCGTCGGCGGTAGCCCGCCGGGTATCGCGTGTCGGGCAGACATCGGTCGAGCGGCATCATGCCGGCAACAAGGGACGAAGTGACTATGGCGACGGGTACCGTGAAGTGGTTCAACGCAACCAAGGGTTTTGGCTTCATCATGCCCGAGGACGGGGGCAAGGATGTGTTTGTGCACATCACGGCCGTTCAGGCGGCGGGTCTGCGGGGCCTGAACGAGAACCAGCGCGTCAGCTATGACGTCGTGACCGAGCGCGGCAAGGCGGCGGCGTCGAACCTCAAGCCGCTCTGACGGCAGGATTACGGGGCGGGGGGCATTGTATGTTCCCCGTCCGCCGAGGCGCGCAGGAAGGCCTGTAGTTCCCGTGCGGTTTCGGCCAGGCCGGCCCGGTGGACGGCAACGCCATCGGGGAAGGCCGACATCAGCCGTGAGGGTGCCCGGCGGTCGAGCAGTACGAACGCCCCCCGGTCCCCCGTGCTGCGGATCAGCCGGCCGAATGCCTGGCGCAGGCGCAGGCGCGCGATCCGGTCGTCATACTCGCCCGGCGCCCCGTGCGATAGGTGCGTGCGGCGTTCGCGATGCAGGATATCGGGGCGGGGCCACGGCACGCGCTCGAACACCACCAGACGCAGCGCATTGCCGGGGACATCCACCCCGTCGCGCATGGCATCCGTACCCAGCAGGCAGGAATTTTCTTCCGAACGGAAGATATCGACCAGCGTGGCATTGTCCATGCCGTCGACATGCTGGGCATAGAGCGGGATGCCCGCTTCCTCCAGCGGTTGGGACAGCCGCCGATGCACGGCACGCAGGCGGGAAATCGCGGTAAACAGGCCCAGTCCTCCACCGCCGGCGGTCAGGAACAGGGTGCGATAGGCGGCGGCCAGCGCGCCGATATCGTCATGGGCCACGTCGGTGACGACGAAGGCGCGGCTCTGGTGGCGATAATCGAACGGGCTGGCCAGCGCGGCGCGCAGCGCGGGCGAGGGCAGGTGGCTGGCGCCGGTCCGGGCCTCGGCAGCTTCCCACGCGCGCTCGGCTTCTTCCGGGTCGCCCTTGGCGTTTTCGTCGCGCAGGGTGGCCGAGGTGATCAGGACGCCATGGGCCGGGGCCGCCAGCACAGTGGCGAAGGGGATGGTGGGGTCCAGCCAGTGGCGGTGCAGCCCGACATCCTGCTCGCCGGGGCGCTGGCCCTCGCGGCGGTCCATGCGGATGAAATCGACATATTGCGGGGCGCCGAGGCTGGTGCCGTCGCGGACCTCGCCGATTGCGCGCAGCATCGCGCTCCATCCGTCGACCCGGCTGAGGGCGCGGCGGCGCATTGTGCGAACCGCGGCCTCGATCCGCTCGCGGGTGGCGGGGTCGAGATCGCCGGATTCGTCGTCCAGGCGCTCCAGCAGGCGGTCGATCAGGGTGCGCAGGGCGACCGACAGCCGGTCCAGCGCGCGTGCCAGTGTGTTGGCGGCCGGCGAGACATTCTCGGCCAGCGGATGCAGGTCGCATTCGATGGCGCCCGGCATGGTGTGCGGCTGGGCCGGGTCGCCGGCGCGGCTGCGGGCGAGAACCTGGCAGGCCAGCAGGTGCAGGAACTGTTCGCAGGGATTGGGCAGCGTGTCGCGCGGTGTGGGTGGTGCTTCGGCTGTCGGCGCAGCCTCGCCGGGCGGCGATGGCATGGATGCGCGGAGCATGTTGGCCAGACGGCCGGACCAGCCGGGTGCGGGCAGGGCGTGGGCGGCCTGCAACACGGCATCCAGCGGAGATTCCAGTCTGGCGTCGCCGACCACCAGGTCGTCCAGGCGGCGCTTGAGGCCACGGGCGCGGGAGCGGGCCCCTTCGGCGCCCAGCAGCCAGCGGCGGAGTTCGGCCGCTTCCAGCCCCGACAGTTCGACCGAGAAGGCGCTGTCGGCGGCGTCCATCACATGATGGCCTTCGTCGAACACGTAGCGCGTGGGGATATTGTCTTCGTCGGAGGCCGTGTCGTCGCCCATGGCGTGCCATGCGGCCTGCGTCATCACCAGCGCATGGTTGGCGATGACCAGGTCGGCCTGGCGGGCGCGGCGGATCGAATGTTCGACGAAGCAGCGTTGATAATGCGGGCAGGCGCCGTGGATGCATTCGCCCCGCCGGTCCGCCACGCCTGCCAGCGTGCCGCGCCCGAACAGGTCGCCGAACCAGCCGGGCAGGTCGCCGCCCATCAGGTCGCCATCGGCGGTGACGCCGGCCCAGCGGGCCAGCAGCGACAGCGCGACAATACCGCCGGAGGGGCCGCCCCGGTTGCCGGCGACGTTCACGGCTTCTTCCATGTTCAGCAGGCACAGGTAGTTTTCCCGCCCCTTGCGCAGGACGACATGCTGCCGCCGGATCGCCGGGTCGGGGTGAAGCCGCGCCAGTTCGCCCTCGATCTGGCGTTGCAGGTGCCGTGTGTAGGTGCTGATCCAGACGGAGCCGCCATTGCGTTCCGCCCACAGGCTGGCAGGGGCGACATAGCCCAGTGTCTTGCCGGTGCCGGTGCCCGCTTCGGCCAGGACCATGTGCGGGTCGCCGCGCGTCAGGCGCGGGGCGAAGGCGGCGCTGGCGGCGCCCGCGAAATCGGCCTGGCCGGCGCGGCTTTCCGCCTGGGTGCCCAGCATCTCGGCCAGCCGGCGGCGGGCGTCGGCCACCGAGACAGGCAGGCTGGACGGGGCCGGGCGGGGAGCCGTTTCCTCCCATTTGGGCAGGCGGCGCCAGACGCGGATGGCGTCGCCCGGTTGCAGGGATTCGGCCGGCAGGGGATGGGCGGCGCCGAGGGTGGCCAGCACGCTGGGACCCCAGGCCCAGCCGGCGTGGTCCATCCTGACCGCCAGCGCCGCCATTTCCTCGCCCGCCGGGGTGGGGCGCAGGGCCGCGATGTGGTCGAGAAGGATATCCGTGAGGTCGGGCAGCAGGTCGGCTTCGGCCTTGCCGATCCGCGCCGCGTCCAGCCCCAGGGCCAGGGCCAGGCCGCGCGCGGTCGGCGGGACCGTGCGGCCGGGCATCGTGAACAGGAACAGTTCCAGCAGGTCCAGCCACGCTGTCGGCTGGGGCTGGGGAGGCAGGCCCAGCCGGCGTGCGGTCAGTGGCGCGTGGATGACCAGGGGCGGCGGCATGTCCCGCAGCATCCGTGCCGCTTCCTCGCCCGGCACGGCCAGGAGTTCGCCGTCGGACGTCAGCAGCGAGCAGGTGCCGTGACGCGCCACCAGGGCGGGCGGCATGTCAGTGGAGGGGGGCGGTGTGGCCATCACGGGAACATATAGGGGACAAATCGCCGTCTGTCGCCCACCGGATGGAGGGATGATGTATGGTATGGATTGACCGGTCAGGTTTCAGTTCATAGCTTCCTGCGCATCATGTCCGATCAGAACCGTCTCGATCCCGCTTCCCTGCCCAAGGCCTGGCCGTTCGAAGAGGCGGCCAAACTGGCCGCCCATGTCGAACGCAAGGCCCTGCCGGCCGATGCGCCCGCCCTGCTGGAAACGGGCTATGGGCCGTCTGGCCTGCCGCATATCGGCACCTTTGGCGAGGTGGCGCGGACCAGTTGGGTGCGGCAGGCCTATACGCGCCTGACGGGACGGCCGACGCGGCTGCTCGCTTTTTCCGACGACATGGACGCGCTGCGCAAGGTGCCGGACAACGTGCCCAATGGGGACATGCTGCGCCAGCATCTGGGCAAGCCGCTGTCGCGCATTCCCGACCCGTTCGGCACCCACGAATCCTTTGCCGCCCACAACAATGCGCGGCTGCGGTCGTTTCTGGACGGATTCGGCTTCGAATATGAATTTGCGTCCTCCACCGAATATTATGCCAGCGGCCGGTTCGATGCGGCGCTGCGCCGGGTGCTGGAAGTGCATGACGAGATCGTTGCCGTCATTGCCCCGACGCTTGGCCCGGATCGCCGCGCGACCTATTCCCCCGTTCTGCCGGTTCATCCGCGCACCGGGCTGGTGATGCAGGTGCGCATGGACGGGATCGACCCCGTGGCGGGGACGGTGCGCTGGACCGACGAGGACGGCGAGACGTTCGAGACGCCGGTGACCGGCGGCCATGCGAAGATGCAGTGGAAGGCGGACTGGGCCATGCGCTGGTTCGCGCTGGGCGTCGATTACGAGATGTCGGGCAAGGACCTGATCGACAGCGTGAAGCTGTCGGGCAAGATCTGCCGCATCCTGGGTGGCGAGGCGCCGGCCGGACTGACCTACGAGCTGTTTCTGGACGAGAACGGCCAGAAGATCTCCAAATCCAAGGGCAACGGCATCTCGGTCGAGGAGTGGCTGCGCTATGCGCCCGCCGAGAGCCTGGGCCAGTATATGTTCAATGCGCCCCAGCGGGCGAAGCGCCTGTTCTTCGATGTCATTCCCAAGGCGGCGGACGAGTATCTGGCCAATGTCGCACGGGCCCGCACGCAGGAGGCCGATGAGTCGGCGCAGCTGGCCAATCCGGCCTGGTTCATCCATGCCGGGCGGATCGACGACCGCGCGGGCAGCCCGCTGACCTTCGCCATGCTGCTGAACCTGGCCAGCGCCGCGAATGCGGATACGCCCGACGTGCTGTGGCGGTTCATCCACCGCTATGATGCGGCGGCGTCGCCCGAGACCTGCCCGATGCTGGCGCGGCTGGTGGATCACGCGATCGTCTATTATGCGGATTTCGTGCGGCCCTCGAAGACCTACCGGGAGCCCGACGCGCGGGAACGCGCGGCCCTGGCGGATCTGGCGGAGACGCTGCGCGGGCTGGAGGGGGAAGCGACCGATCCCGACATGTTGCAGAACCTGGTCTTCGAGATCGGCAAGCGGCATGGATTCGAGCCGCTGCGGAGCTGGTTCGGCTGCCTGTACGAGGTCCTGCTGGGCCAGAAGGAGGGGCCGCGATTCGGTATTTTCATCGGTCTTTATGGGGTGGCGGAAACCGTGGCGCTGATCGAGGCGGCGCTGCTTCGGGCGGCGGCCGGGACCGCGTCTGTCGTCGCCGGTTGACGCAGGGGTGGTGACCTCTGCCATGGCCGGGTTCGCTCTCTGATGGTTCTGAATTGCTCCCTTCCGCCGGATGGCCCCTCGCCGCCGGCGCCGGGTTGGCGGCGGCTGCTGCGGCATCTGCCGCATGTGGTGGGCCTGTGCCTGATGGTCGCCGCGATCGTCGTGGTCCAGCATGAGGTGCGGGACCTGCATTGGGATGATATCCGGGCGGCGCTGGGGACCATACCGGCCACGACCATGATGCTGGGGATCGGCTGTACGGTCCTGTCCTATTTCATCCTGGCCTTTTACGATTGCCTTGCGGTGGTGCAGGTCGGGCATCGGCTGTCGTTTCGCAAGGCGGCCTTTGCCTCGTTCTGTTCCTACGTGCTGTCGCATAACCTTGGTTTCGCCGCGATTTCCGGGGCGGCCGTGCGCTTTCGGCTGTATGGCAACTGGGGGCTGGGGGCGTTTGATATCGCCCAGATCATCGCCTTCTGTTCCGCGACCTATCTGCTGGGGGCGGGGGCGCTGATCGGTGCCGTGCTGCTGCTGGAGCCCGGTGCGATTCCGGTCATCGGGGCGCATCTGCCGCATCTGGTGCTGGCGGGGATCGGGTTGCTGCTGTGGGCGGTGGTGGGGGGCTATATCCTGCTGGGGCTGTGGCTGACGCAGGTGCGGATCTGCCGCTGGACCATCGTGCTGCCCCGGCCGCCCATGGCGTTTGCCCAGATGGTGGTCGCGGCTGCCGAGGTCGCCGCCACGGCCGGGATTGCTTACATCTTCCTGCCGTCGGGGATCGGGCTGGGATACGGGGTGTTCCTGGCCATCTATATCGCCTCCTACACCGCCGGTCTGGTGGCCAGCGTGCCGGGGGGGCTGGGGGTGTTCGACGGGGCGATGATGCTGGCGCTGGGGGCGTATCTGCCGCCGTCGCAGATCGTCAGCACCATTCTGGTCTTCCGGCTGTTCTATTACATCATTCCGCTCTTTCTCGCCGGGCTGATGTTTGCTGGGCATGAGCTGTTCCTGCGCGGGGATGCTGCCCTGGCGCGCAAGGGGGCGCCCCGCGTCCCCCGGCGCGGGCCGCGCGAAGTCCGGCCCAGCCATGTGATCCGCGAGAGCGAGGCCGATTTCTCGGTCGTGGTGGCGACGGGGGCGGTTTCGATCTGCGGCGCGCTGCTGATCGCGCTGACGATCCTGGACCCTGCGTCGTGGAGCAATGCCGGCGGCCTGCATCATCTGGTAGGGGTGGCGGGCGATTACCTGCTGTCGCTGATGGGGGTGGCGCTGATCGGCCTGGCCGTGGGCCTGTCGCAGCGTGTGACGCTGGCCTGGAAACTGACGCTGGGCCTGCTGGTGGGGGCGGCCGCGCTGACCCTGCTGCGGGGGGCATCGCTGGCCGTGCCGGGTATTCTGGGGCTGGTGGCGGTTCTGATCGCACCGTTCCGTAGTTCCTACTACCGGCATGCGCGGATTCTGAGCGAACCGCTGTCGTTCCGGACCGGGCTGTCGCTGGTGCTGCTGATCGGCTGCGTGCTGGTGCTGGTCTGCTCCGGGCCGCAGGACGAGGTTGGCGGGAGTTGGTGGGAGGTCATGCTGTTCACCTCCTCCCACGGTATTGCGCAATGGGTCATGGGGCTGGCCGTCCTGCTCGGTCTGGTCATGATCGGCCGGCTGGTGCGTCCTGGACGGATTGCCGTGCGACCCTGGGACAGCACCGCCGAAGCCGAATATCGGGCGCTGGACCATGCGTTGGACGATCTGGGGCCGATCCCGCCCACCGGGCTGATCCCCGGCGAAGCCGGCCTTGCCCTGCTGCCGTTCGTGCGGACGCAGACCTTTCTCATCGGGCTGGGCGATCCTGCCGGGAAGTCGGCCGATTGTGCCTCTGCCATCTGGTGGCTGCGGGACCTGGCGGTGCAGGAGGGCAGGCAGCCAGCATTCTGGCAGGTCGGGGCCTCGATGCTCGATGTCTATAACGATCTGGGCCTGACATCCTGGCCGCTGGTGGAGGAAACCGGCGACGACCTGTATCTGTGCTGCCTGCCGCAGAGCGTGCAGCCTGTCATTGCTGTGATGCAGACGGACGGGAGCGTGCCGGCCATGCGTCTGGACGGGACTTGACGGCCGCGTCAGTCTGGGAAAAACGATAGCCGGCTTTCGACTGGTGGCGACTGGTCGGGCATTGCCGCCAGATCGCTCCTTGGAATGCGTTCCGATGTCCCCAGGCCTTCATGGCATTGCTTCCCTCGGTTGGAAGGATGCGCTCTCCGTCTTCAGCAATACGTTTCTGCTGGCGTTTCCCGCCCTATTCTCGATCGTCAATCCGATTGGGGCGTCGCTGATCTTCTCGCAGGTGACCGCCGGGCGGGAGCGGAGCGAAACACTGGCATTGGCCCGGACGGTCGCGCTCTATTCAGCGGCGCTTCTGATTGCTTCGATCTGGGCCGGCAGCGCGATTCTCGCATTTTTCGGCATTACGGTGGATTCGCTGCGGATCGCCGGCGGGCTGGTGGTTGCCGTTCGGGCCTGGTCGCTGCTTCAGGCGCCGGAGGAAGCCGCCGCGCGCAAGGAAAAACAGGCCATGCAGGGCGGGCGGACCGTCACGCTGCCGAGCTGGACGGAAATGGCCTTCTTTCCGATGACCATGCCGTTCACGGTTGGGCCGGGTTCGATCGCGGTCGCGATCGCCCTGAGTGCCTCGCGGCCGGCATCGCCCGCGTGGCTACCCTTCTATCTCGCGGTTTCGGCGGCCGCGATCGTCGTGGCGGGGACGGTGTGGCTGGCTTATTCCTATGCCGAACGGCTTGTCGTTCTGCTGGGGGTGACGGGAGCGCGGATCGTCTCGCGCCTTGCCGCGCTGATCCTGCTGTGTATCGGCGTGCAGATCCTCTCGGCGGGGATCGAGGGGCTCGTGGTGACGATTATGCATGCTGTTGCGGCGTCGTGACCTGTCTGGACGGTGCCAGCAGGGGGGCGATGGCCGCGCGTAGCGCCGGGAGGACCTCTGCCGTAAACCAGGGATTGCGGCGCTCCCACGCCCCGGTGCGCCAGGACGGATGCGGCAGGGGAAAATAGCGGGGCAGATAGGCGCGGAAATCGCGCACGCGGTCTTCCACCTTGCCAGGCCCCAGGACAGCCGCCTGGGCGTAGGACCCGACCAGCAGGGTCAGAGTGACGTCGGGCATGCAGGCCAGCAGCTTCTCCCGCCAGAGCGGGGCGCATTCCGGGCGCGGTGGGCGGTCGCCGCCCTTGGGCATGCGACCCGGATAGCACAGGCCCATCGGCAGGATGGCGATGCGCCTGGAGTCGTAGAAGGTCTCGCGATCCATGCCGAGCCAGCCCCGTAGCCGGTCGCCGGAGGCATCGTTGAACGAAATTCCCGTTTCATGAACCCGTGTGCCGGGGGCCTGGCTTGCGATCAGCAGGCGGGCGGTCGGTGAGACATGCAGCACCGGGCGTGGTCCCAGCGGCAGGCTGTCGGCACAGACACGGCATGCGCGCACCTGTGCCACGAGAGCGGTGAGATCGTCCGCCGCCTTGGCGCGGTCTGTCATGCGCCCAGGAGTTCTGTGACCCATTGGGGGACCATGCGGGTCGCAGGGCCTACCAGCGTGCGGTCGAACAGGGTGGGGATCTGGGGCGCGTCCAGGTTGATGTCCACCGTTTCTGCATGGTCGCGGACCTCGGCCACGAAGCCGGCGGCTGGATAAACCGTGCCGGAGGTGCCGATCGTCACGAAACGGTCGCAGCCGGCCAGGGCGGTTTGGATACGGTCCATATGAAGCGGCACTTCACCGAACCAGACGACATCGGGCCGCAGGGTGGGGCGGTGGCAGGCCGGGCACGGGGTGTCGGGCAGGCAGTCGTCCAGCCATTCGGGCGTGGCGCCGCAGGACGTGCAGCGGACCCGCCGTAATTCGCCATGCATATGCAGCACGTTGCGGCTGCCCGCGCGTTCGTGCAAATCGTCGATATTCTGGGTGACGATCAGGAGTTCGCCGTTCCAGCGCCCGTCATGCGCGGCTCGCTCCAGTTCTGCCAGGGCCAGATGGGCGGCGTTGGGCTGGACGCCCGCCAGTTCCGCGCGGCGTCCGTTATAGAAACGGTCGACCAGCATCGGGTCCCGGCGGAAGCCTTCCGGTGTGCAGACATCCTCGATGTTATGTCGGCTCCACAGGCCGTCGGCATCACGGAACGTCTCCAGGCCGGATTCCCGGCTGATTCCGGCACCTGTCAGGACAACGATGCGTTCCGCTGGATGATGCTGAGTCATGTTTTATCTATGCCCGATCGCCGGACATAAGAAAACCGCCGCGGGGAGGCCCCGCGGCGGCTGAAAAGAGACCTGGCTGGTCGGACGCTGTTTACTGCGCCTCGTCCACCCCGGCATGGGTCTGCGGCGCGAAGGTCCAGCCTGCGCCATAGGGCTGCGGGTGCAGCAGCAGCCAGCCGCTGCTCGGCGCGCCGAAGCCGCCGCCCGAGATCGCCGCGCCGGTATCGCGCAGCTTGGCGACATCGGCCGCCGTGACGTTCGCCGGCGCATGGTTGCCCCATCCGGTCCGGATGAAGTTGACCACATCCGCGATCTGCTGGGCCGACAGCGTCTTACCGTAGCCCGGCATGGCCACCGCGGACGGCGCCCAGTTGGTCGGCGGCAGCACGCCGCCATGGACGACCACATTGACCAGCGAGGTCGGGTTTTCCGTCGCGACGACGGGGTTGCCGGCCAGCGGCGGGAACATGCGGGCCACGCCGCCGCCGTCATTGCGATGGCAGATGGCGCATTCGCGCAGGTAGACTTCCGCGCCCGGAGACGAGGTGGTCTTGCCCGTGTTCAGCATGTCGGCGGTCGAGGCATCATACGTGTAATTGCCCTGGGCCGGAGGAACCGGCGGCAGGCTCTTCAGGTATTTGGCCATCGCGCGCAGATCGTCGTCGGTGAAGTACTGGGTGCTCCAGCCCACCACGTCGGCCATGCCACCGAAGACGGCGGAATGATCGATACGACCCGTCTTGAGGAAGTAGTACAGATCGTCCTCGGACCAGCGGCCGATACCCACCACCGGGTCGTTACGCAGGCTGGGCGCCACCCAATTGTCGATCGGCGCGCCGCCGGCCAGGAAGACCGGGCCGCCACTGGCATCGAGCGCCTTTTCCTGCATGGCAAAGCCGCGCGGGGTATGGCAGGCGCCGCAATGGCCCGGGCCGGTGACCAGATATTCACCGCGCGCCACGTCCGGATCGGTGCCGGCTGCGGGCTTGAATTCGGTCGGAGCTGGCGCGAACAGCGTGCGCCAGATCGCCAGCGGCCAGCGCATGGACATCGGCCACGAGATCTCGTTGGCGCGGTTGGGCTGGGCCACCGGCTTCACGCCATGCATGAAATACGCATAGAGCGCGCGCATGTCGTCCTGCGTCATGCGCGAGAAGGCCGGGTAGGGCATGGCCGGATACAGCGTCGAGCCGTCCTTGCGGATGCCGTGGCGGACCGCCTGGTCGAATTCCTCGAAGCTGTAGCCGCCGATGCCGTCGGAACTGGGCGTGATGTTGGTGGAATAGATCGTGCCGATCGGGCTCTTGATCTCCAGACCACCCGCATAGGCCTGTCCGTGGAGGGCGGTGTGGCAGGCCACGCAGTCACCCAGGCGGGCGACATAGGCGCCCTTGTCGATCAGCGCCTGATCGGGCGCCTGAGCCATTGCAGCGGTGGCAAGGAGGCTGAACGCCGCCGTGCCGATCGCAACTTTAAGCCTGTTGAGCATTCTGTTCACCATGCGTCGCGTTGATGCGGAAAAAACGGAAGATCGAGCGGAAGTGCCTCATTGTGCGGGAATGCCTTCCGCGTTCTTCCGGGCATCAACCTCCCTCTGGTAGGTCTCGTTGGCGCGCTTCAGCAGGAACTGCCGGATATCCTCGATCTGCTCGGGCGACATCGAGGAATCGAAGCGATCCATGCCGTAGGCCGTCAGAGCGCCGCGACCGACGACGTTATAGAACGCGTCCTGGTGGCGGATCGCACCGGACCAGCGCAGATCGGGCAGAACACCGCCGGCTTCGCCATTGTCGCCATGGCAGGCCGCGCAATAGGTCTGGAACTGGAAGTAGCCGTTATCCGTCCGCTTCTCGTCGAATTCGGCGGGCGGCTTGACCGGCAGGTAGCCCTTGTCGTTCTGCGGGGGCAGCTTGGCCTTGCCGTCGAGCGAGAAGGCGATGACGCGGGAATGGTTGACGGTCCAGCCGCTGGTGCGCGCAAGCCCGCCCAGGAAGAACGGATAGATGCCGCCCCAGCCCACTTCGACGGCGACATACTGCTTGCCGTTCGCCAGGTAGGTGACCGGCGGCGCGATGATGCCGCTCTGGGCCGCGAAGCTGAACAGGTCGTTGCCGTTCGTGGCGTCGTAGGCGTGGAATTCGCCGTTCGCCAGGCCCTGGAACAGAAGGTCGCCGCCGGTGGCCACGATGCCGCCGTTCCACGGTCCCTTGTGATCGACGCGGAAGGCTTCCTGCTGCTTGATCGGATCCCAGGCCACGATCCAGCCCTTCAGGTCCTTGATGAAGGCGTCCTTGGCGTCCTGCTTGTCGGGCAGGCCGACCTTGTTCATGTCGAGGCCGAGATTCCAGCTGTCCGGGTGGGCTTTGAAGCCGCCGACCTGGTTGGAATACACGAACGGAACCTGCTGCGCCGGGATGTAGACCAGGCCGGTGCGCGGGCTAAAGGCCATTGCCGCGAAATTATGACCGCCCAGGTCGCCGGGGATGCCGTACCAGTCCTTGCCGGTGAGGGTCCACAGGGCTTCCGGATTATAGATCGGCCGGCCGGTCTTCGGGTCCAGGCCGCTGGCCCAGTTCACGTAGACGTAGTTCTTGCCCGACAGGAACTCGCCGGTCTTGGCGTCGATGACGTAGAAGAAGCCGTTCTTGGGCGCATGCACGATGACGTGGCGCATTTCGCCATTGATCGGCAGGTCGAGGGTCATGATCTGCTGGACCGAGGTGAAATCCCACTGGTCCATCGGCGTTTCCTGGAAGTGCCAGACATATTCGCCGGTATCGGGCTTGATCGCCACGATGCTGCCCAGGAAGAAATTGTCGCCCTTGCCGTCGGAGCGGAACTTGTAGTTCCACGGCGAGCCGTTGCCGACGCCCAGATAGACCAGGTCGGTCACCGGGTCGTAGACGATCGAGTCCCACACGGTGCCGCCGCCGCCCTGCTTGGTCCAGGCGCCGGTGGGGCTCCAGGTCTGGTAAGCCTTGTTCATCAGCACGCTATCGGACGCGGCGTGATCGGGCTTGTTCTCGGGATTCGGAACGGTGAAGAAGCGCCAGTCGAGCTTGCCAGTCTCGGCGTCGAAGGCCGAGACGAAGCCGCGGGCGCCGAACTCCGCGCCACCATTGCCGATAATGACACGGCCGCGGGCGATGCGCGGCGCGCCGTCAACCGTATAGGAGCGCTGATGGCCCAGTGCGGCGTCGGTGGGGATGGTGTTGACGCTCCAGACCAGCTTGCCGGTCTTGGCATCCAGCGCGATCAGGCGGCCGTCGAACGTGCCGAAATAGACCTTGCCGTTCCAGTAGGCCGCGCCACGATTGACGGTATCGCAGCAGCCCTTGTCGGCGATGTTGCCGGGCACGCGCGGGTCGTACGCCCAAAGCAGCTTGCCCGTGGCTGCATCGAGGGCCTTCATCTTGCTCCAGTTCGTCGTTGCGTACATGACGCCGTTGACGACGAGCGGTGTGCCTTCCTGGCCGCGATTGGTGTCCAGATCGTAATACCAGGCCAGCTTCAGATTGCCGACATTAGAGCGGTTGATCTGGTCGAGCGGGCTATAGCGCTGCTCGGAATAGGTCCGGCCGTATGTCATCCAGTCGCCAGGATGGTCATCGGCATGGATGATCGCCTCTCCTGTATCGTTTGCAACAGGGTCAGCCGCAATGGCGGCATAGCCGCACAGTGTGACGGCGCATATCGTTCCGGCGGCAAGCGTTCCTCGCAGAGAACGTCCTTTCCGGAAAGCAGCTCGCATCATGTCCGATGTCCTCGTGACAATAGAAAATATAGCCCGACAGCCCCGGTCCTTGACCGGGAGGAAGCAGGCCCACGGCGACCATACTGGGGCTGTAAATTCAGTCTTCTGACGATTTTGTGTGCTCCGGGAGGCGTGCCCTGACACATCGGGATGTGATGGGGTGTCACGGAACCCGTGACGTAAGAGCATGTTGCGGCTCATCAGACTGATTTTATGCCTTTTTTTTACAGTCGGTCGGGGATGTATAATATATTTCCGGTCTCTGGGCGCAACATTAATATGCATTAATGTAATTAAATATATTCATAATTCGGATGAAATTGGGTGTCGGGTTTTCGGCGGAACCGGAATTGAGGGCGGACGAGAATCCTGTCACCTGGCCAGATCGTACTCCGCTAGACTTTCATAAACGGGCTCGTCTGTGCCGCGCAGCGATCGGAAAAGGGTCAGGCGCGGGACCTCGATGGGCGGAAGGGGCAGGGGGGACCAGCGGGCCAGCCAGGAAGCGAGCAGGTCGGGTGCCGGTGAGGTGATTGCGCCGATGGTGATGTGCGGCATGAAGCGCCTGCGTTCGATTTCCATGCCTGCCGAGCGGCGCAGAGCGGTATCGACCTTGCGGTGCAAATGCAGCAGGGGATCGCTGCGTTCGATTCCGATCCAGAGGGTTTGCCGGCCGTCATCGTGCTGGAAGACACCCGGCGCTTCCGGCCGCAGGATGATGCTCGGAGCGCGGATGGCCGAGAGGGCCATGTCGATGTCCTCGAGCCGGTCACGGCCGGAGACCTCGCCGAGGAAGCGAAGCGTGACGTGACAGGTGGCGGGATCGGCCCATCGCACACCAGCGAGGCTGCCGCGCATGGCGGCAATGGCGTCGCTGAGGGGCGATCCGACACCGAGGGCGATGAAAAGTCTCACGGTCGTGCTTCCTGCATGTGGAAGGTTTTCGCTCGTCCTTCCGTTGCCTTATAGTATGCGTCGTTATGGTGTGAGCGAGCCTATCTTGCGGAAAAGTCATCCGGAAACGAGACGATTTTCCTTGAAATGTCGTCGGCTCCTCCCACATCTCAGCTATGTTGTGTCCGGAATTGCCCGGACAAAGGAAGGATGTCATGGCTTTCAGCCCGGATTTTCGAACAATGTCCCGACCCGCAGGCACCGGGGTCGGCGCTGGAGTCATCGACCAGGGGCTGCGTGCCTATATGCTCCGGGTCTATAACTGGATGGCGTCAGGACTGGTGCTGACCGGGCTTGTGGCCTATCTGGTCGCCAACACGAGCCTGCGGGGCGCGTTCTTTGCCGAAATGCTGATGCCCAACGGTGGTGTGGCCGTGCGGCCGACCGGGCTAGGCATGCTGGCGATGTTCGCGCCGCTGGGCTTTGTCCTGGTCATGTCGCTGGGGGTGAACCGGCTGTCGCGGCAGGCGGTGCAGATGCTGTTCTGGGCGTTCTGTGCCGTCATGGGCGCCAGTCTGTCCAGTATTCTTCTGACCTTCACCGGCGTTTCGGTGGTGCGCGTGTTCTTTGTGACGGCCGGCACGTTCTCGGCCATGTCGATCTGGGGGTATGTGACCCGTACCGACCTGACGCGCTTCGGCTCGTTCCTGATCATGGGCCTGTTCGGGCTGGTGATCGCGGGGGTGGTCAATCTGTTCCTGCACAGCCCGATGGTCTATATGCTGTACAGCGTCGTCGGCGTGTTCATCTTTATCGGCCTGACTGCGTTCGACACGCAGCGGATCAAGATGACGTATCAGCAGTTCGCCTATTACGACGGGCCGGACGGTGCGGCCAAGCGGGCGGTTTATGATGCCTTGTCGCTGTATCTGAACTTCATCAACCTCTTTCAGTTTCTCTTGCAGTTCATGGGTGTGCGTAACAACCAGAACAATTGAGATTACTCGAATCGTTTCCGGATCGTGTGCGACGATCCAGGCCCTGCCGAAAGGCGGGGCTTTTTTTTATCCGTCGCCGATCGAAGCCGAAAAATCAGGCCGGTGGTGACGAGCGGTGTGAAATTTCGGCCAAAATAAGACTTATTCTTCCAGGGAAAGAGTGAGATGACGCGGATGTGATGTTGGGCATCTCATTCCATCCGATTGAAATAAAACAAATTAATGCTGTTGGTTTGGTCTGATTGAAATGATCTGAAACATTATGTGAAGGCTTGCTTGTGAGGTCCTTCCGGTCGGATAAGGCGGTAAGAGAACTATGAACGAAAGGATAGCTGCGCAGACAGGACGCTCGAGGCACGCGGCGGCACATGAGGCCCGGTCTGGTTCGGTGGGATGGAAAATACGTATGACCATTCCGATCCTTGATCAGGATCAAGGCCAAGAAGCCGACGAAAACTCATGACGGGATCGATCCGGCGAAGGCCTCCTATTCCAAGAGGGAGGTAGACGGCGGTTGGATATCAACGGATGTAACATACGGCGAGAGACCCACACCGGGATTCGCGGCAGACGTGAAGCATGGCCGTTGTTGCTTTGGGGGCCCGTGAACGAAGCGAGCATATGAGCAAGGGTGATGTCGAAACCAACGAGGCGTGAGATGAAGAAAAAAATCTTGCCAAGATTATCGAGTTTATTGTGTTTGTCCTCAGCGTTCCTCTTGGCGGGATGTGACTGGGCACTGTTCGATCCGAAGGGTACTGTCGGTGCCCAGGAGAAGAGCCTGATCCTGACCTCGACCTATGCGATGCTGCTTGTGGTCGTGCCGGTCATCGTTCTGACGCTGCTGTTTGCATGGCAGTATCGTCATTCGAACACGAGTGCCGAATACCTGCCGAAATGGTCGCATTCGAACAAGATTGAAGTGGTGATCTGGGTTGTTCCGTCCCTGATCATTCTCTTCCTGGCAGTGCTGACCTACCAGACCTGTCATTCTCTGGACCCCTACCGTCCGCTTGAAGAAGAAGCCAACGTGAAGCCTATTCACGTCGAGGTTGTCGCGCTGGACTGGAAGTGGCTGTTCATCTACCCCGACGAGGGGATCGCGACCGTCAACCAGCTGGCCTTCCCGGTGAATACGCCGGTTGACTTCCGGATCACGTCCGACGCGGTGATGAACTCGTTCTTCATTCCGCAGCTTGGCTCGCAGATCTACGCGATGGCCGGCATGCAGACCCAGTTGCACCTCGTGGCCAATACGGCCGGCAACTACCTGGGCGAGTCCGCGAATTTCAGCGGCCGGGGCTTCTCGGACATGCGCTTCCGTGCGCTGGCGCTGAGCAACGACGATTACGCAGCCTGGGTCCAGAAGGTGAAGGCGGCGTCCGAGCAGCTCGACAACTCGAACTATTCGAAGCTGGCCGCGCCCAGCGAGGCGAATCCGGTCGAGTATTTCTCGCATGCGGAACCTGGCCTGTTCGACCAGATCGTGGCCAAGTACAATAATGGCATGGTCATGGATAAGAGCACGGGCAAGATGTTGCATGTGCAGTCCGCGATGTCCGACATGAATATGAAGGAATAGGACCGATGTTAGGAAAATTAAGCTGGTCGGATATTCCGATCGATGTGCCTATTCTTGTCGGCACCTTTGCCGGTGCGGCGATCGCCGGTCTGGCGGTGCTTGGGCTCATCACCTATTACGGCAAGTGGGGCTATCTCTGGAAAGAGTGGTTCACGTCGGTAGACCACAAGCGTCTGGGCGTGATGTATATCGTCCTGGCCCTGGTCGCCCTGTTCCGTGGCTTCGCGGACGCCATCATGATGCGCTCGCAGCTCGCGCTGGCTTATGCCGGCAACCCGGGCTACCTGCCGCCGCATCACTACGACCAGATCTTCTCGGCCCACGGCACCATCATGATCTTCTTCATGGCGATGGCGTTCATGACCGGGCTGATGAACGTGATCGTGCCGCTGCAGATCGGCGCGCGCGACGTGGCCTTCCCCTTCCTGAACTCGCTCAGCTTCTGGATGACGACCATCAGCTTCGTGCTGATCAACGTGTCGCTGTTCATCGGTGAGTTCTCGCAGTGCGGCTGGCTGGCGTATCCGCCTCTGTCCGAGCAGCAGTTCAGCCCTGGGGTCGGTGTCGACTACTATATCTGGGCGGTTCAGCTTTCGGGTGTCGGCACCCTGCTGACCGGCGTGAACTTCTTCACCACCATCGTGAAGATGCGCGCTCCGGGCATGACCTACATGAAGATGCCGGTCTTCACCTGGACCATCTTCTGCACCAGCGTGCTGATCATGCTTTCCTTCCCGATCCTGACCGTGGCCCTGGGCCTGCTGGGTCTGGACCGTTACCTGGGCATGCACTTCTTTACCAATGATGGTGGCGGCAACCAGATGCTCTATCTGAGCGTGATCTGGGGCTGGGGACATCCGGAAGTTTACATCCTGGTTCTGCCCGCGTTCGGTGCGTTCTCGGAAATCACGCAGACCTTCTCGCGCAAGCCGCTGTTCGGCTACAACACCATGGTCTATGCGACCTGCTCGATCATGGTCCTGTCCATGGTCGTGTGGCTGCATCACTTCTTCACCATGGGTGCCGGCGCCAACGTCAATACGTTCTTCGGCGTCATGACGATGATCATCGCCATTCCGACGGGCGTGAAGATCTTCAACTGGCTGTTCACCATGTATAAGGGCCGCGTCGAGTTCCACGCGACCATGTACTGGGTGATCGGCTTCATGATCACCTTCACCATCGGTGGCATGACCGGCGTCATGCTGGCCATTCCGGCCGCTGACTTCGTGCTGCATAACTCGCTGTTCGTTATCGCCCACTTCCACAACGTCATCATCGGCGGTGTGTATTTCGGCTATGTCGCGGCGATGAACTTCTGGTTCCCGAAGGCTTTCGGCTTCAAGCTGAACGAAGCCTGGGGCAAGCGGGCGTTCTGGCTGTGGTTCGTTGGCTTCTACTTCGCGTTCATGCCGCTCTATGTCCTGGGCTTCGAAGGCATGACCCGTCGTATGAACCACTACGACAACCCCGAGTGGTATCCGTGGCTGCTGGTTGCCGAAGCCGGCGCCGTGATGATCGCCCTGGGCATCGTCTGCCAGCTGACGCAGCTCTATGTCTCGATCCGTGACCGCAACCTGGCCGAAAACCGCGATCTGACGGGTGATCCGTGGAACGCGCGCACGCTGGAATGGTCGACCTCCTCGCCCCCGCCGTTCTACAACTTCGCGGTTGTTCCTGCGGTGCATGACCTGGATGCGTTCGCCCATAACAAGGAAGCCGGCATCGATACCCGTGCCGCCGGTTCGAACTACCAGCCGATCCATATGCCGAAGAATACGGCTGCTGGCTTCAGCATCGGTGTGTTCAGCCTGATCCTCGGCTTTGCCGCGGTCTGGTGGATCTGGTGGCTGGCAGCGGTCGGCCTGATCGGTGTCATCGCGACCGTGATCGCGCGGAGCAGCAACAACGATGTCGACTACTACGTGCCGGCGTCCGAGGTTGCCCGTATCGAGAACGAGCATACCCGTAACCTTCTGGCAGCACAGGCGGCGGAATAATGGCGCACGATATGACTGCTGATGCGGCCCACGCCCACGACGAGCACCACGAATCTCCCGTGGTGTTCGGGTTCTGGCTGTATCTGATGACCGACTGCATCATCTTCGGAACGCTGTTCGCGGTGTTCTCGGTGCTGCGGAACCAGTTTGCCGGTGGTCCCACCGGCAAGGACGTCTTCGAACTGGGCGGGGTCGGGATCGAGACGGCAATCCTGCTGCTCAGCTCGATCACCTACGGCTTCGGCATGATCAGTGCGCACCAGAACAAGCTGGGCGCGCTGCGGGGTTGGCTCGGGATTACCTTCCTCCTGGGCCTGGGCTTCCTGTTCATGGAAATCCGTGAGTTCTCGCACATGATTGCGGAAGGCAACGGACCGGATCGCAGCGCGTTCCTGTCGGCCTTCTTCACTCTGGTCGGGACCCACGGGCTGCACGTGACCTGCGGCCTGCTGTGGATGGCGGTTCTGATTGTTCAGACGGGCGGCCAGACCGTTCTGTCCGAGCGGATGACGAACAAGCTGACCTGCCTCAGCCTGTTCTGGCACTTTCTGGACATCGTCTGGATCTGTGTCTTCACCTTTGTCTATCTGATGAGTGTGATCTGATGGCTGACGCGCACGCGCATACGGACCATTCGGGAGCGAGCCACGGGAGCGTAGGGTCTTACCTTACCGGGTTCGTTATCTCTGTCCTGCTGACGGTCGCGGCTTTCGGCATCGTGATGGCACACAGCTTCTCGCCCTCCGGGACGATTGCTGCCATTGCGATCCTGGCTGCCGTGCAAGTTGTGGTTCATCTGGTGTTCTTCCTCCACATGAACACGTCGTCGGAACAGCGTTGGAACGTGATGGCGTTTGCCTTCACGGTTCTGACGGTCTTCGTTCTGGTTGTCGGCACGCTGTTCATCATGCATGACACGTCGATCAACATGATGTCGCGCTGATATCCGTCTGTCCGGGTGCCGCGAGGCACCCGGATTGGATGGATGCCAGACATGAAAAAGGCCGGTGAGGTTTCCCTCACCGGCCTTTTTCATGTCTGGGTCGAAAGCGGCGGAGTGCCGCTCCGATCTTGTGGGGTCAGTCCTTGTGCGGTTCCGGCGACAGCAGGTCCTTCTTGCCGGGCTTGTCCTTCCATTCCTCGGCATCGGCGGGAGCGGTGCCCTTGCGCGTGATGTTGGGCCATTTGACGGAATAGCTGGCATTGATCTCGGCCCACGCGGCGGCGCGGTCGTCGCTGTCGGGGACGATGGCTTCGGCCGGGCATTCCGGTTCGCACACGCCGCAATCGATGCACTCGTCGGGGTTGATGACCAGGAAGTTTTCACCGGCATAGAAGCAATCGACCGGGCACACCTCGACACAGTCCATGAACTTGCAGCGGATGCAGTTTTCGGTGACCACGTAGGTCATCGTTCATCTCCGATTATCTGTAGCTGCGATAACGTCGTGATGACGACATCATCAGCCTTGGGCCTGCGAGGCGCCGCGAACGGGCTCCTCGCCTATGATGCGGGCTGGTATGAAAGTCTTTTGAAGCCATGGCAAGTCAAAGACGCCATGCCGCCGCGTCGGGGTGCTGGCGTTTACTCCGCGGGCGACAGGGCGCGTTCGGGCACGACCTCGTAGAGCAGGCGTGCGACGGGTGCCGATCCGCGCCGCTGGGCCAGCGCCACGATGCGCAGCACCATCACGCCCTCGCCGGTCGGCGGCGGCAGGGTCAGGACGTCACCGGGGCGCACCAGCGCATGGGCCTTTTCGGTACGCTGCCGGTTGATCCGCACCAGGCCGGCCTGGGCGATGCGGGCGCAGTCGCTGCGGCTACGGGCGAAGCGGGCGCACCATAGCCAGCTATCGAGCCGCTGGGTTTCGGCTTCATCGGGCGCGGGGCGTTCGCGGCTCATCGCCTTGGGTATTTCAGGGCGGCGAGTGCTGCGAACGGGCCGTCGGGGATGGGACGGGGTGCCCGGACGGCCGGGATGGGACGAATGGTGCCGGATGCCTGCCCCTTGGGTTTTGATGGACGGGCTGGTCCTTCAGTCGGCGGGTTGGGAGCGCGGTGCCGCTGCCGGCGTCGGGCATCCTGGGTCACCGCCAGCATTGCCGGCGCGGCCGGGCCGTATTCGCTGGCGCCGAGGGGGCGGGCGGCGCGGACGGGGATCTCCAGTGCCTTCAGGATCGCCGCCACCATTTCCGGACGGACGCCCAGCCGCGAGGGCAGGCCGTCGGGCAGGGGGACCGGGCCGTTGCGCGCGCGCCAGCGTAGCTCGCCGGACAGTTTCTCGGCGATATCCAGCCTGAGACGCACCGGGCCGGCGGCGATCCAGCCCAGTTGCGCCAGGATGGCGTCATGCGGGCCGTCGGCGGGGATCGAGACCGCGCCTGCGGGCGGCAGGTCGGGTAGTTTCCGCCCGGCCCGCGCCGCCAGCAGGATGGCGCGCAGGTGCATGGCGTGGGGGCGGAGCAGCGACGGCATCAGCACCGCATGTCGCCCGATGCGCACGCCGAGCGCCTTGAGGCGGGCCCGCTGGGCGGGGGGAACGGACAGGCTGTCGGCCACTACGCCGCCCTGTTCTTCCAGCCGGTGCAGGATGCCGCGCAGGGTCGGGTCCGCTTCCACGGCGGCGCGGGCGGCGAACAGGGGGGCCATTGCGCCGCGCACCTGCCGGTCCAGCCACTGGGCGAGATGCGCCCGGATGCGTTCCTTCTGCGCGCCGTCGAGAAAGGAATTGTCCATGACGTCGATGCGGGGTCGCAGCAGGTGGTCTCCGCCGCGCAGGCGGGCGACCGTGCCGCCGTCCCATTCGACGAAGCGCCCGTCGGCGGAGAACGCGAAGGCGTCGTCCGGGGCCTGGGTGAGCGCCTGGACGCGGCGGGGGATTTCGGTGCGCAGGGCACGGCGTGCGGCGCGCAGAAGGAGGCGCTGGTCGGGCAGCGCGCAGGCGACGTCCGCCACCAGGTCCAGGCCGACCACCCGGCCCACCGGATGGCCTTCCACCACCACTTCGCCCTGGGCGGTGACGGCGGACAGCAGGTCTTCCTCGGCTGATTCGTCCAGGCGGCGGATCAGGGAGGCGGCGCGGCGGTCGACGAAGCGGGCGGTCAGCCGTTCATGCAGCGCATCCGACAACTGGTCCTCGACCGCGCGGGTGCGCTCCTGCCACTGGGTGGCGTGCCGTACCCAGTCGCGCCGGGCGGCGATATAGGCGCAGACGCGAATGCCCGAGAGGCGGTGCATCAGGGAGTCGATATCGCCGTCGGTCTTGTTGAAGCCCGCGATCTGGGACTCCATCCACGCCTCGGGCACATGCTCGTCGCGTATGACGTGGGTGAAGATCCGCGCGCAGAGCCTGGTGTGGCTCTCGTCGCCCAGCTTGCGGAAATCGGGGATCTGGCAGGTCTCCCATAGCAAGCGGGTGGCGCGGGATGAGCGGACGAGGGCGCGGATATCCGGCACCGCCGCCAGGCTGCCGAGGGTCAGGACGTCCGTGGCCTCGTTGCCGGCAGTGAGGCCGATTGTCGGCGGGGGACGGTTCAGGCTGGCCAGAAGGGCCTCGGGATTGGAGAAATCCAGATCGCTGTTACGCCAGAACAGGCGCTCGATCGGGTCGAAACGGTGGGTTTCGACGGCCTCGACCACCTCCTCGGGCAGGGGTGGACAGGTGCCGGCGGTGCCGAAGGTGCCGTCGCGCATGCCGCGTCCGGCGCGGCCGGCGATCTGGGCGATTTCGGCCGGGTAGAGCCGGCGGGCCCGCATACCGTCGAATTTCGACAGGCCGGCGAAGGCGACATGGTTGACGTCCATGTTCAGGCCCATGCCGATGGCGTCGGTGGCGACCAGGTAATCGACCTCGCGCTCCTGATAGAGTGCGACCTGTGCGTTGCGCGTGCGCGGGGAAAGCTGGCCCATGACCACGGCGCAGCCGCCGCGCCGGCGCCGGATCAGTTCGGCGATCGCGTAGACTTCGGTGGCGGAGAAGGCGACGATGGCGGAGCGGGGGGGCAGGCGCGTCAGCTTGCTCGCACCCAGGTGGGTCAGGCTGGAGAGGCGGGGCCGGGTATCGATCTCGATGCCCGGTACCAGGCGGCGCAGCAGGGGGCGAATGGTCTCCGCGCCCAGGAACATGGTTTCCACCATGCCGCGCGCATGCAGCAGCCGGTCGGTGAAGATGTGACCCCGGTCGGGGTCGGCGCAGAGCTGGATTTCGTCGACCGCGACGAATTCGGCACGCTGGTCGAGCGGCATGGCCTCGACGGTGCAGGAGAACCAGCGGGCATTCGGCGGGACGATCTTTTCCTCGCCGGTGATCAGCGCGACGGCGCCGGCACCTTTGACGGCGACCATGCGCTCGTAATTCTCGCGGGCCAGCAGGCGCAGGGGAAAGCCGATGATGCCGCTGGAATGGGCGAGCAGCCGCTCGATGGCGAGATGGGTCTTGCCTGTATTGGTCGGCCCGAGGACGGCCCTGATTCGCCTGGCATGCGCAGGGTGGAAGGCGTGTCGCGCGGCACTGGGGGAGCCGGCCCCCGGGGATGCACCCATCATGGAGCCATGCTCAGATGACGTCGGATGGATTGCAAGCAAAACCCGCGCCCTGATTGTAGAATGCGTACGCGACCGGTTGCGTTGCCCGACCGCAGGACGCACGCTGATGGTGTTCGGGTTGCGGAGGTCGCTGATGTCCATTGAAGAATTCCCCTGCCTGCTGCCGTCCACGCGGGGGCGACGCAGCGGTGTGCGCGTGATTCACGCGATCACGCATGCCGAGTTCGGCACCCTGGCCGAACGAGTCGGTGAATCCGGCGCCGCATTCCTGCGCGAGTCGGGTTTTCGGGGGCAGGTCGGGGAACTGGGGCTGGTGCCGGGCAAGGGCGGCGTGGCGGCGGCGGTGCTGGGCGTGCAGGCGGGGGCGGACCCGTTTCAGTTCGGCACGCTGGCGAAGGATCTGCCGCCGGGCGCGTGGAAGATTGCGCTGCCTGAGGGCATTGCCCCGGATATCGCGGTTCTGGGCTTTTGCCTGGGGGCGTATCACATGCCCGCCTTTGGCCGGGCCGCGCGGCCGGAGCGGGATATCGCGCGCCTGATCGTGCCGGCCGGCGGTGCCGCCGGGGCGGAGGTCGCGCAGGCGATCCGGCTGGGGCGGGACCTGATCAACGCGCCGCCCAACCTGATGGGGCCGGCCGAACTGGCCGAGGCGGCCCGTACCCTGCTGGAACCGCTTGGCGCGCGGGTGGAGATCGTGAAGGGACGGAAGCTGGCGCGGGCCTATCCCACTGTCGCGCATGTCGGTGCGGGATCGGAGCGGGCGCCCAAGGTGGTGATCGCGCGCTGGCAGGGCAGCCGGGCGGGCGCGAAAGCGCCGGTGCTGTCGCTGGTGGGCAAGGGGGTGTGTTTCGATACCGGCGGTTACGACATCAAGCCGGCGGCGGGCATGCTGCGCATGAAGAAGGATATGGGCGGGGCCGCCATTATGCTGGCCCTGGCCCGCCTGGTGATGGTACGCGACCTGCCCATCCGGCTGGAGTTGCGCCTGGGATGCGTGGAGAACAGCATTTCGGGTACGGCCATGCGGCCATCGGATGTGGTCGTTACGCGGTCGGGCCAGACGGTGGAGATCGGCAATACGGATGCCGAGGGCCGGCTGGTGCTGTGCGACCTGCTGACCGAAGCCAGCGAGACGGACCCGGACCTGCTGATCGACGCCGCCACCCTGACCGGTGCCGCCCGCGTGGCGCTGGGCCCGGACCTGCCGGCGCTGTTCAGCAATGACGACGAGGTTGCGCAGGCGATTCTGGACGCCGGCACGTCTTGCGGCGACCCGCTGTGGCGGCTGCCCCTGTGGGACGATTATGCCTCGTGGCTGCGGAGTCCGGTGGCCGATCTGAACAATGTGGCGGCAAAACCCATGGCGGGCGCGCTTACGGCAGCGCTGTTTTTAAAAAAATTCATCAAAACAGGCGTGCGCTGGGCACATATCGATGTGTATGCGTGGAACGATCATTACCGTTCCGGACGGCCGGAAGGAGGGGAAATTCCAGTTTTACGGGCCGTGTACGCATCTTTGTTGCGGACCCTTCACGCAAGGGACAGTACGTAATCGTGAAATAATGACCATGAACGAACTATTCTCATTTCACGGGCTTATATCTGCCGCATTCTGAAACTATATACGGTTCTGGAATGACCGTCGGACCCTGAGCGGGAACGCTGACGGCAAAAATTTTGGGGGGCGTTGCCGACCTCCTCGGGAAAGGCTTTTTTACTATGGCTCAGAACTCATCGACCACCGACCAACTGGTCAACACCCTGCGCGACACCATCGTTGCCATGGTGCGCCGTGACGGGCCGGATCTGTCGGCCCGCCAGCTTGCCGTCTTCCTCACCTGCTACCTTGAGGAAGGGGCGCATACCGTCCGTGGCCTCGCTGCCGCGCTGAACGTGTCCAAGCCGGCCATCACCCGTGCGCTCGACCGGCTCGGCGAACTGGATCTGGCCCGCCGCAAGGTGGACCCGATGGATCGCCGCTCGGTTCTGGTGCAGCGCACGCTGAAGGGCTCGGCCTATCTGCGTGAACTGCGTTCGATCATGGGCGAGGCCGCCGGTGTGTCGACGCCCGCCCGCACGGCCAAGATCGTGCGCGAAGAGCGCGCGCCGCGTCGCGCCGCCGGCTGATGCGGCTGGGCGGTGGCCCGTCCGGGCCACCGCCCGTTCCATTCTGGAAGACGACAGATCGATCGGATGAATTGGCCGGTGGCCGTGCGTGACCGATGGTCCGCACGCGCGTTCCTATGCTCGCCGATTCCCTTCAGGGCGTATGTTCGGGCGTCAATTCAGCCGATCAGAACAGACGATTAGGAGAAAGATCATGCGTATGGCATCGCGTATCGCTGCCGTGGCCGCTCTCGCCGTTCCGTTTCTGATGACGTCCCTTCCTGGCCCGGTAACCGCCCGCGCCGCCGATGACCTGGGTACGCCCGTCGGGCATATCCGGCTGGTTGCGAAATCGGCCGATGTCGGCGTCGGCTGGACGTGGGGCTCCGGCAAGCTGACCTACGGGCATCATACCTACAACTTCACCGTCAAGGGCGGCTCGATCGCTGCGGTCGGCTATTCGAAGATCGAAGGTACGGGCACCGTCTATAACCTGAAGAACCTGCATGATTTCGACGGCACCTATGTGGCCGGCAACGGTGAAGCCACGGCTGGTAACGGCGTGGGTGGCAGCCTGCTGCACAATGGGAACGGCGTGACGATCAAGATCGAAACCGTCTCGAAGGGTGCGCGACTGGCCGCCGCTGCCCAGGGGCTGGAACTGACGCTGACCCACTGACGGGTCTTTCGGCACCGGGCCCGGTTCGTCGCTCAGACGGGCCGGGTCGGTTGCCGCATGCGCCGCTCGACGAAGGCGCTCCAGGCCAGCTGCGGCAGCAGGACCGCGAGCAGGCCGGTTGCCGTTCCCGACAGGCCATGCAGGACGGTATAGGCCGTCACGCTTCCCCACAGAACGAACCCCCAGTGTATGAGGGTGACGGTGACCGGCGAGAGGCCGGACTGTGTTGCGCGTTGGTAGAGATGCTCGCGATGGCCTTCCATCAGGCGGGCGCCGTTCCGCCAGCGACGGGCCAGCGTATAAAGGACATCATAGATCAGTCCGGCCAGCAGCATCGGTACCACGTACCACGCGGCCTGGCCGGGATGGCTGGCGCAGGCGAGGCCGAACGCGCCGGCCAGCAGGCCGCAGGGCTGGCTGCCGACATCGCCCATGAAGATGCGGGCCGATGGAAAATTGAACGGCAGGAAACCGGCCAGGGCCGCCGCCAGCACCAGAGCCATGCCGCCGAGGGTTGTTCCCGTCGCCAGGATGCCGATGGCGAGGCCGGCCAGCATGACCGAACCCGATACCAGCCCGTTCAGCCCATCCATGAAATTGACCGCGTTGGTCATGAACACCAGGCAGCAGACCGACAGGACGAACCAGACGGGTGCGGCAAACGATGCGGCCCAGGGAATGGGCAGCATGGCGGGCAGGCCGGTGGGGACCGGGAGCGTGAGGGCCACCAGGACCGATGCCGCGACCTGGGCCGCCAGCTTCAGGAGGGGGGACCATTGATACACGTCGTCCAGCCAGGAGATCGCGCCCAGCAGGGTCGTCGCGGCCAGCAGGCCGGCGAGGGGCAGGTCCAGCGGCGGCAGGCCGTGCAGCATGCGCCCGGCCGGGACCGCCAGCACGAAGGCCGCCATGATGCCGATGCCGCCGCCCTTGGGGGTGGGCCGCGTGTGCGAACTGCGATGCCCCGGATGGTCCATGACGCCCAGGCGGATCGTCGCCGCTACGGTCAGGGCGGCGGTGATCCAGGTGGCGAACAGCAGGAACGGGAAGGCCAGGGGCGAGGGAGGGGCGATCACGACCGCCTGCCGTGCTGTTTTGTCGTCATGGCTTCTTCTAGCATGGAATGGGCTGGGCTATATGATCGGGACAATGGCTTCGCAACGCCCTGACCCCGGTGACGACCCCGGCGAGCCCGACGCCGGGCGGCGCCCGGTCAACCGAATCGCCGTCAACGTGATGCTGGATGGGGGGCTTGCCGCGCTCTCGGCCCCGCTTGCCCGCTGGCTGGCCGACCCTGGCGGCGGCCTGTTGCATCCGCTGTGGTTTATCGCGGGTGGGGCGATCACACTGGTGATCAGCAGTGTGCCGTTTCGTGTCCAGCAGCAATATTGGCGCTTTTCCGGGGTGGATGACCTGCTGGGAATCGCCGGGGCCTCGGTGGCCAGCGCCGTACTGTTCTCGCTGGGTCTGTATGTCACCGGTTTTTCGATTCCCACGCCGGCTTTTCCGTTCATTCATGCGTTGGTGCTGCTGGTGCTGCTGGGCGGCGTGCGGGTGGTCTATCGCCTGTCCTGCCGGCATTCCACACGGCGCTATCCGTCCGTCCAGGTGGTGCTGATCGGGTCCGATCAGTCCGCCGACCTGTTCATCCGCGCCATCGAGCGCGCGTCACACCCGGCGTTTCGGGTCGCGGGCATCATGACCGGGGGGCGGCGGCAGACGGGGCGCCGAATCCACGGTGTGCCGATTCTGGGCCATGTGCGGACGATGGATGATATCCTGGACCGGGCGCGTGGTGGGAGCGGGTGGCCGGACCTGCTGATCGTGACCGATGCCGAATTCCGGGGCGAGGAACTGGCGCGGGTGCTGACATCGGCCGAGCAGCGCGGCCTGTCCGTCCAGCGGGCACCGGACCTGACGGACCTGACCCCCGCCGCCCGGCTGGAATTGCGGCCTATCGCGATCGAGGAACTGCTGAACCGGCCGCAGATCGATCTGGACCAGGCGGGGATGGCGGCGCTGCTGGGCGGCCGCACGGTTCTGGTGACCGGGGCGGGGGGATCGATCGGCTCGGAACTGGCGCGGCAGATCGCCGGATATGCGCCGGGGCGCCTGCTGTTGCTGGACCATGGGGAGTTCGCGCTGTGGCAGATCGACCTTGAATTGTCCGAACGCGCGCCGGATATCCGCCGCGAGGCGATACTGGCCGATGTTCGCGATCACGACCGGATGGAAGAGGTCTGTGCCCTCTATCGCCCCGAACTGGTCTTTCATGCCGCTGCTCTCAAGCATGTGCCGATGGTCGAGGCGAACCCGTGCGAGGGGGTGCTGACCAATGTGATCGGCACCCGCGTGGTGGCCGATGCGGCGGCGCGCAACGGGGCGCTGGCCCTGGTCATGGTCTCGACCGACAAGGCGGTGAATCCGTCCAGCCTGATGGGGGCCTCCAAGCGCGCGGCCGAGATGTATTGCCAGGCGCTGGATGTCGCGGCGCGGAGCGGCGGCGGCGAGGCCATGCGGTGTGTGACCGTGCGGTTCGGCAACGTGCTGGGATCGACCGGATCGGTCGTGCCGCTGTTTCGCCGCCAGTTGGAGCGGGGCGGGCCGCTGACCGTGACCCACCCCGACATGCAGCGTTATTTCATGACGGTCTCGGAAGCGGTGGGGCTGGTCCTGCAGGCCAGTGTGCGCGGGACGATCCGCGACCAGGCGGGAAGCGGGACGGATACGCTGCTGCGCAATGGCGGCATTTTCGTATTGGACATGGGCAAGCCGGTGAAGATCGTCGATCTGGCGCGGCAGATGATCCGGCTGGCCGGCCTGCGCCCGCAGGTGGATGTGCCGATCCATTTCACCGGTCTGCGGCCTGGCGAAAAGCTGTTTGAGGAACTGTTCCACGGGCGCGAGGCGCCGGTGGCGACCGATCACCCCGGCCTGCGCATGGCGACGCCGCGTATCGTGGACAGCCGCGCGGTGGGGCTGGTGATCGACCGGCTGGCCGTGGCCTGCCATAGGGGGGACGCGCCGGCCGTCCTTGCGCTGATCAGGGGTCTCGTTCCCGAATTCGCCCATAACCCGACTGGCGATCCGCACGATACGATGGCGGAACCGACCGACGCCGAAAGGACGATGCATTCATGACTGCTCCGCTGCCCGACAGCCTTCCGCCCATCGCGTTTCTCGACCTGCCGGCGCAGCAGGCGCGGCTGGGCGATGCGATCCGGCGGCGGGTCGATACCGTGATGGCGCATTGCCGGTTCGTGATGGGCCCCGAAGTGGCGGAACTGGAGCAGGCACTGGCGGCCTATGCCGGGGCGGACCAGTGCGTGGGCGTGTCCTCGGGCACCGATGCGATCCAGATCGTGATGATGGCCGAGGGAATCGGGCCGGGGGATGCGGTGTTCCTGCCGGCCTTTACCTACACGGCGACGGCCGAAGTGCCGCTGCTGCTGAAGGCGACGCCGGTTTTCGTCGATGTCGACCCCCGGACCTTCCAGATCGACCCGGCCAGCCTGGAACGGCGGATTGCCCAGGTGCGGGCCGACGGGCGGCTGCGCCCGCGTGCGATCGTGGGGGTCGATCTGTTCGGCCAGCCGGCGCCGTGGCCTGAACTGCGCGCGATCGCGGAGCGGGAAGGGCTGTTCCTGATGGATGATTGCGCCCAGTCGTTTGGCGGCGCGCTGTCGGGCCGCAAGCTGGGATGCGAGGCGACCGCCACCACCCTGTCCTTCTTCCCGTCCAAGCCCCTGGGCGGCTATGGCGATGGCGGCGCGATCCTGACCAACGACCCCGAGCGGGCGGACCTGTATCGCTCGCTGCGTACCCATGGCGAAGGCAAGACGCGATATGAGGTGCTGCGCATCGGCATGAACGGGCGGCTCGATACGCTCCAGGCAGCCGTCCTGCTGGCGAAGCTGGAGGGGTTCGACGACGAACTCGCGCGCCGCGACGCCATCGCGGACGCGTATGACGCCGGGCTGGAAGGGCATGTCGTCACGCCGGCGCGGGTGCCGCATTCGCAGAGCGCGTGGGCGATCTATGCCGTTCTGACCGAAAATGAAGCCGCGCGCGTGGCCTTGCAGGACCGGCTGAAAGCGCGGGGCGTGCCCTCGGCGATCTATTATCCGCGGCCCCTCCACCTTCAGCCCGCATATCAGGGCTCGCATGACGGAACGCCGTTGCCTGTTGCCGAAGATCTGGCTTGCCGTATTCTTGCGCTGCCCATCCACCCCGAACTGACGGATGCGGAGGTCGCGCGGGTTATCGCGGCCGTTCACGGATAAACGAGAAAGACATCAGGCATGAGACGGGAAACAGCACTGCTTCTGGGCTTCCTGACGGTCACGGTCGGGACTTCGGCCGTGCTGTGGTCCTTCGCGATGCCGAATTTCAAACCCCTGGCGATTCCCGAGATGACGAATGGCGTCATCAGCGTGGGGCCGATGCGCCAGCAGCGCGCGCTGTCGGCGGCGGAGATCCATACGCTCAATGACTGGTTGCAGCATCATCGCACCGTCTGGGGGCCGTTGGGACAGACGCCGCCTTCATCGGGCGATGCCACCATCACCCTGACGGCGAACCGGCCGGCAGGAGCGGATGGCAAGCCCGTTCCCTACAGCATGACGCTGTGGACCGGCATCAGCGCCGCCGATTGGAACAATACCGTGTTCCTTGAGGATCGGCCGGGTGCGGTGATCCGCGTGCATCAGTTTTCCGAAGCCGATTTCGCGGCGTTGCGCCGGCTTGTGGACCAGCATCCGTACGAGCGGACCGCTTTTCCGTGATCGCGGTTCCGTCGCGAACGGCGGCGCTGATCTTCGATTGCGACGGCACCCTGGTCGATACGCTGCCGCTCTATCTGCGGGGATGGCTGGCGGCCTTGCAGGCGGAAGCCGCGCATGAGGTGGCGCCGGAATGGTTCCACGGCCGGGGTGGCCTGTCGGAACATATGGTGCTGGACCTGATGGAAACGGAACTGGGGCGGCCGCTCGATCGCCCGGCCATTCTCCGTGCCGCCCGGCGGAACGTGCTGGCCGCCATGACCGATCTGCGGGAGATCGCGGTGGTGGCGGACCTTGCCCGCCGCTATCGCGGCACGTTGCCGATGGCCGTGGCCTCCAGCGGTTCGCGGGAGATCGTTTTGGCGTCCTTGACCCGTACAGGGCTGCTTGAGCTGTTCGATACGGTGGTGACGATCGACGATGTGGCGCGGGCCAAGCCGGCGCCGGACCTGTTTCTGGAGGCCGCGCGCCGGCTTGGCGCCGCGCCCGAATGTTGCCTGGTGCTGGAGGACAGTGCCGAAGGGCTGGCGGCGGCGGGTCATGCCGGCATGCAGGGCGTGGATATCCGTCCCTATATCCGCCCGGTGAACGACCAGCCGTGACGACCTGACAGCCTTGTGGAGCCTGACCGAGACTATGGGCTGGTGAGCCAGACCATAGTCTCTATCGGGATTTCTCCGTCGGGCTTTCAGACCCGGTCGGAGTCCTTGAGTGGCGGGCTGGCGCGGTCCATCACGGCCAGCAGCGCGGCGGTCAGGGGTGAGGCCAGGATCAGGCCGGGGAGGCCGAGGATGGTGCCGAACACGGTCTGCGACAGGATGGTGACGCCCGGCGGCATCTGCACCGCGTGGCGCTGGATCAGCGGTGCCATGACATTGCCCTCGAAGAACTGGATGGCGGTGTAGAGCGCCAGCACCATCAGCCCCTCGCGCGTGCCGACCGACAGGCCGAGCAGGATGGCAGGGATCGCGCCGATGAAGGCGCCGATATAGGGGATGAAGTTCGCCAGGCCGGCGACGACGCCCAATGCCAGGGCCAGCGGCACGCCGATGAACCACAGGCCGAGTGCGGACAGGACGCCGACGACGAACATGTCCAGCGCCTGTCCGGCGGTCCAGGCCCACAGGGTGCGCCCCGCCACCAGCAGGAGTTCGCGGGCGGTGGGACGGTGGGCGATGGGGAACAGGCGCAGCAGGCCGTTGACGTAGAGGGTGGGCGACAGCGCGAAATAGAGCCCGGCGATGAGGATGACGGCCAGCGTGCCGACCGCGCCGAAGGCCGAGGACAGGACGCCGGTCATGGACCCGGCGATGCGCGAGCCCATGCCGTCGGTGCCCCCGCCGGTCTGGTTGCCGCCCAGCGCCTGCGGCAGGTGGTCCAGCAGCGTGCGCCCGAACTCGCTGGTGCCCAGTTGCGTCCGCACGGCATAGGCCTGCGTGGTCAGCGCTACGCGCAGGCGTGTGGCCTGCTCGGCGATGGTGGGGCCGCTGCTCCAGATCAGGCCGCCGAATGCGGTCAGCAGGATGACGACGACCAGGGACAGGGCCAGCCAGTAGGGGAGCTTGATCCAGCGTTGGGCCAGCGTTGCCAGATTATGCAGGATGACCGCGAGCAGCGTCGCGGCGAAGACGACCATCAGCACGGGGCCGAGCAGCCAGATCGACAGGATCACGGCGGTCAGCAGGATCGTTCTCTGGAGCAGGGTGTGGATTTTGGCCAACTGCTCGGCGCGGGGATCGGTGGGGGACGTGTCGTGCTGGGATTCCCGCTTTTCCTCGGAAGTGGCGGGTTGGGAGTCGGTCACGGCGATGGAGGGCATGGCGTTTCCGCTTTGTGGTCGGCTGGTGGCCCGGAACAGGCCACGCATCATTGATTCAAGAGCTCTGGGTGACAAACCCGGCACCCGATGGATTTCAGGGGCTGGCACCCGGGAAGGGTTCGCATATCCGCCTGCCTGCGTCGATGTCGTCGGGACGAGGCGAGGCGGAACACTATCCTGACAACGCCCCGATGAACGAAAGGATACCGGATGGCGGTCCGGGCCGGCGAGCGGGGCTGCCCTGTGGTGCGGTCATTCCTGGGCCGAGGCTTCCTCGATTGCCGCTTCGGCCAGCAGCCATTCCTCCTCGGCCGCAGCTTCTTCGCGGCCGATCGCGGCGAGGCGGGTGTTGATGGCGGTGACATCCTCCGCGCTGCCGGCGGCATAGAGGGCCGGGTCGGCCAGTCGGCTTTCCAGTCGGGTGCGTTCCGCCGTCAGCTTGCCGATGCGGGCTTCGGCGTCGCGGGCCTTCTTGCGCAGGGGGGCCACGGCCTTGCGGGCTTCGGCGCGGTCGCGCCGGTCCTCGCGCCTGGGAGCTGCTGCGGGTGTTGCCGGGCGGCTGGCGGCGCGGGCGCGCTCGGACAGCCAGACGCGATATTCGGCCATGTCGCCATCGAAGGGGCGCACCGTGCCGTCGCCGACCAGCCACAGCCGGTCGGCGACCAGTTCGACCAGATGCGGGTCGTGACTGATCAGCAGCACCGCGCCTTCGAATTCGGCCAGCGCGCGGATCAGTGCCTCACGCGCGTCGAGGTCCAGATGGTTGGTCGGTTCGTCCAGGATCAGCAGATGCGGGGCGTCGCGGGTGGCCAGCGCCAGCAGCAGGCGTGCTTTCTCGCCGCCCGAGAGGTCGCGCGTGACCGTGTCCGCGCGGTCGGCATCCAGCCCGAAGCGGGCGAGCTGGGCGCGGACCGCTGTGGGAGGCGCCTTGGGCATGGCGCGGGCCATATGGGCGACCGGCGTTTCGTCCGGCACCAGTTCCTCGGCCTGATGCTGGGCGAAATAGCCGACCCGCAGGCGCGGATTATAGTTGGCGGTGCCCGATAGCGGGGCCAGGCGGCCGGCGATCAGCTTGGCGAAGGTCGATTTGCCGTTACCGTTCGCGCCCAGCAGGGCGACCCGGTCTTCCATGTCCAGCCGCAGGGACAGGTTGGAGAGGATCGGCTTGCCGTCATAGCCGACCGACACGCGGTCCAGCGTCAGCATCGGCGGAGGGAGAGGCGTGGGCTCGGGGAAGGCGAAGCGGGTGGGGGTGTCCTCGATCACCGCCTCGATCACCGGCAGTTTTTCCAGCGCCTTGACGCGGGCCTGGGCCTGCCGGGCCTTGGTGGCCTTGGCGCGGAAGCGATCGACGAAGGATTGCATATGCGCGCGCTGGGCGGCGATGCGCTCGGCGGCACGGGCCTGCTGGAGGGCCTGCTCGGTGCGGATGCGGACGAATTCGTCATAGCCGCCGGGGGTCAGCGACAGGCGGCGCTGGTCGAGATGGGCGATGGCGTCCACCGAGCGGTCCAGCAGGCCGCGATCGTGACTGACGATCAATGCGGCGCCGGAGAAACGGGCCAGCCAGCTTTCCAGCCAGATCGTGGCTTCCAGGTCGAGATGGTTGGTCGGTTCGTCGAGCAGCAGCAGGTCCGGGTTGAGGAACAGGGCGGTGGCCAGCGCCACGCGCATCCGCCAGCCGCCCGAGAAATCCGAAACCGGGCGGGCCTGGGCGGCGGCGTCGAAGCCCAGCCCCGAGAGGATGGTGGCGGCGCGGGAGGGGGCGCTGTCGGCGCCGATGGCGCGCAGGCGCTCGTGGATGTCGGCCAGGCGCGCCGGATCGGCCGTGGTTTCGGACTCGGCCAGGAGGGTCGTGCGTTCGATATCGCCGGACAGCACAGTATCCAGCAGGTTGGCGTCGCCCGAGGGAGCCTCCTGCCGGATGCGGGCCATGCGGGCGCGGGAAGACAGGGTGATGGTGCCGCCATCGGGCGCGATGTCGCCGGCGATGGCGGCCAGCAGGGTGGATTTGCCCGCACCGTTGCGCCCGACCAGGCCGATCTTGCGCCCCGGATCGACGCTGAGAGACGCCCCGTCCAGCAGGGTGCGCCCCGCGATGCGGAGGGTCAGGTCGGAGATGACGAGCAGACTCACGGGGGCGGGCTCCGGAAATGTGACGGCGTGCCCGGCTGGTCGGGCAGGATTCGTGACGCTGTACCTACCAGTCCTGCCCAATATGCTCTAGATGGCGCGCGTAAGGGGCGCCGGTCCGGATGGGCAGGAGGTCCCGGTCATGCAACGCGACCATAAAAAAGGAGCCATATCATGGCGACCGAACGTACCCTCTCGATCATCAAGCCGGACGCGACCCGGCGCAACCTGACCGGCAAGATCAATGCCGTGTTCGAAGATGCCGGCCTGCGGATCGTGGCGCAGAAGCGCGTGCAGCTGACCGAAGCGGTCGCCGGCGCGTTCTACGCCGTCCACAAGGAGCGTCCGTTCTACGGCGACCTGGTGTCGTTCATGATCTCCGGCCCGGTCGTGGTGCAGGTTCTGGAAGGCGAGAACGCCGTCCTGAAGCATCGTGACGTCATGGGCGCCACCGACCCGAAGAAGGCCGCCCCCGGCACCGTGCGCGCCGAATTCGCCGAGAGCATCGAAGCGAACTCGGTCCATGGTTCGGACAGCCTGGAGAGTGCGAACAACGAGATCGCGTTCTTCTTCGCGCAGACCGAAATCCTGCCCTGATCGGCATGTGACGGTGCCGGCTGCCCTGCTTCCGGATTTCGGGAGCAGGGGAGGCGGTTCCTGTTCAGGAAAGGCTGGTTTTTTCAGTTGAAGAAACTGGAAAGATGTTTCCTGAATTGTTTGAGTGTTTTGTTCATATTCGTTTGAATATTCTGTATTATTTTGTGATTTTTATTTGGATTTTTTTGTAGGTAGGTTGGCGGATCGTTCGAAGTGTTCAGGATGGACGCTGAGAAGCTGGAATGGAAAGGTCTGTCAGGTTCGGACTTTTGCGATCTTGAATGCCGATTGAACGTCTCGTGCAACTGACCTGATGTTGTATTGACGACGCTTGGTACCGAACCGGCGTTTTTTGTCATGATCTCCGATAGCGAATACCGACCGCCGCGCCGGTTCTGGATCGGCAGGCGTTTGTGGATCAGCGCCGCGTGTGCCGTGCTGCTGTTCACCACCGTGAGCGGACTGATTCTGGCACATGCCTTTTTCCAGACCTTTCTGCGTGCCCGGCACGATGCTGCCGGGGTGGAGAGGTTTCGGCAGGTGCTGGAGACGGCCAATGACATCAGTGCCGAGCGTGCGCCGTCCAATATACTGATGGGTGGGGAGACAGCCTTGTCGCGCAGCCGGTTGCAGGCCGCGCGAGCAAGGACCAATCGGGATCTGGCGCGGGAGGCCGGCATCGTGCCGGCCAAGCTGCTTCAGGAGACGGCAAGGCTGCTGGGTCGGGCACGGGCATTGGTCGATCGGGCCGCCGCGCAGCCGGTGCCCCGGCGTGAGGCGATTCAACAGGCGATCGAGGCACAGTTCGCGGCCTATGATGGCTATCGCGCCGTGATCACGGCGGAAGCCGCATTGCTCATGCGGACCGATTCCGGGTTGGCCGCGCCCGTTCAGTTCGCGCTGATTCTCTGTACCCTGCGCGATGACGGCGGGCGGCTCGGCTCGGTCGTCGTGCCCGCGCTGATTACCCATGAGGCGATCTCGGAGCGCGATATCTCTGCCCGCGACCGGTTGGCGGGCCGCATGGCCATACAATGGGAGTTGCTTGATCTGGGCGCCAATCTGACGGATCGCGGATCTGGCCTTTTTGCCCTGCGGGCCAACGCGGAGGCGGCATTCTTTGGCGACGGACAGCCGTTGGTGGCGCGCGTGATCGAGGAGGGAACGCACGCCGAGCGGTATACGGAGACCATCGAGACGTTGAACGACCGGTATATCCGGACTCTGGCGCCGCTGGAAATCTGGCGGAATAGCTTTCTGGACGGCCTGCTTTCCCATTACCGGCAACGTGAGCGACACGCATTCGAACTGCTTTGGGTTGTGAGCGCCGTGATGCTGGCGGTTATCGGGCTGATTGCCGGCATGGTGCTGCTGGTCCACATGCGTGTGCTGCGTCCCCTGCTGCAAGCCAGCGAAGCCGTTGTGCGGCTGGTGCATGATCGGCCTGTCACCCTGCCGTTCCGCCACCACGGCGGCAGGGAGTTGCAGCCGCTGTTCGAGGCGCTCGGGATTCTGCGCGACAAGTTGCAGGAACGCGCCATACAGACCCGGCACCTGAAGCATCTGGCCGAAACCGACGAACTGACCCAACTGCTCAACCGGCGGGCCCTTGAGATGCTTGCAGAACCGGTGATGGAAGCTGAGACGCCCGAAGAACAGGTCTTTCTCATTCTGTCGGACATCGATCATTTCAAAGCCATCAACGATCGCTACGGCCATGGTGAGGGGGACCGGGTGCTGGTGGCGGTTGCCGGGGCATTGCGTGCGCAGGTTCGACCCGGCGATCTGGTGGCGAGGGTGGGTGGGGAGGAGTTCGCCGTTCTCACGCGGACCCGGCATCTGATGGACGCCTTGTCTCTGGCGCATCGCCTGCATCAGGCGGTCCGGGATCTGGATGTCAGGAATGCCGACGCAGGACGGATTGTCGTTACCGCGAGTTTTGGTGTTGCCGCGGGAAAGGGTCTGACCTGGCGCCAGTTCATGGCGAAGGCGGACGTTGCCCTTTATGCCGCCAAGAGGGCCGGCCGTAATACCGTTCGTGTGGCCGAGGCGGACAGCGCCGGGCCGGAGCATGCCGCCTGACGCGATTTCCGGGCGGCTGATCCGGTGCTGGTCAGACGACCAGCAGCGCGGCGTCGCGATGTCCGGATGATGCCGTTTCCGGCCGCAGGAGGCTGAGAAGGGCGGCTGGATACAGGCGATGTTCCTGAGTCAGCACGCGCGCAGCGAGGGCGTCGGGCGTGTCGCCCGGGTGGACCGGCACCGCCGCCTGGCCCAGGATCGGGCCGTCATCCATCACCTCCGTGACCAGATGGACCGTGCAGCCATGCAGTTTTACGCCGGCTTCCAGCGCGCGCTCATGCGTGTGCAGGCCGGGGAAGGCGGGGAGCAGGCTGGGGTGGATGTTGAGCATCCGTCCGGCCCAGGCTTCGGTCAGGAACGGTGTGAGCAGGCGCATGTAGCCGGCGAGGCACACCAGTTCCACCCCGGCTTCGCGCAGCATGGCGTCTACCGCGCGCTCATGCGCCGCGCGGTCCTTGCCGAAGGGGCGGTGATCGATGGATTCGGCGCGCAGGCCGGCCGCCCGGGCGACATCCAGGCCCGGCGCGTCCGGCCTGTTGCTGAGGACCATGACGATGCGGGCCGGAAAATCCGGTGCGGCGCAGGCGTCGATCAGCGCGCGCATGTTGCTGCCGCGCCCGCTGATCAGGATGGCGATCGGGCAGCGATCGTCCGACGGAAATGCACTCACGGACGGTTAGCCGGTGAAGTCGGGGTGGGTGGTGAAGCGCAGGCCGGCGGGGGTGTCGGGAGTCGAAGCTTCGAGCTTGCCGATTACGACCGGGGATTCGCCCGCCGTGCGCAGGGCGGCCAGAGCGGCGTCGGCGTCGCGGGCGATCAGCACCATGCCGATGCCGCAATTGAATACTTTGAGCATCTCGTCGGCATCGACCTGGCCGGTCTGGGCCAGCCAACGGAAGACCGGGGGGATCTGCCAGGACGCACCGTCGATCGCCGCCGTCAGGCCGGCCGGCAGCACGCGCGGCAGGTTGCCGGGCAGGCCGCCGCCGGTGATGTGCGCGGCGCCTTGGATCAGGCCCTGCCGATGCAGGTCCAGCACCTGCTTCACGTAGAGGCGCGTGGGCGTCATCAGCGCCTCGGCCAGGGTCTGGCCCTCGGCGAAGGGGCAGGGGGCGTTCCACGCCAGGCCGCTGCGGGCGACGATGGCGCGGACCAGCGAAAAGCCGTTGGAATGCACGCCGCTGGCCGAAAGCCCGATCAGTGTGTCGCCGGCGGCGATGGCGTTGGGCAGCAGTGCCGCGCGTTCAGCGGCGCCGACGGAGAAGCCGGCGAGGTCATAATGGCCGGCGGCATACATGCCCGGCATCTCGGCGGTTTCGCCGCCGACCAGCGCGCAGCCCGATTCGGCGCAGCCCTGGGCGATGCCGCGCACCACCTTGGCCGCGTCTTCGACGGCCAGGCGGCCGGTGGCGAAATAATCCAGGAAAAACAGCGGCTCCGCGCCCTGCACCACCAGGTCGTTTACGCACATCGCCACGAGATCAATGCCGACTGTTTCGTGCAGGCCGCTTTCGATGGCAATCATCAGCTTGGTGCCGACGCCGTCGGTGCAGGAAACGAGGACCGGATCGGCGAAGCCGGCTGCCTTGAGGTCGAACAGGGCGCCGAATCCGCCCAGGCCGCCCATGGTGCCGGGGCGGTCCGTTGCCTTTGCCGCCGGCTTGATGGCGTCGACCAGCGCGTCGCCGGCTTCGATGTCCACGCCTGCGTCGCGGTAGGTGGCGCCGGCAGGCGGGGTCGAAGAGGGGGGAGGAGCGGAGGTCATGGGCGGGGCCTTCGTAAACGGCGGGGGTCGAAGAATGGGGCGAGGTAGGGTAAACGCTCTGGGTTCCTTTACGGCAGGCGAAGGCGGCACGCAAAGCAGTGGTTGAACAGGCGGTGCAGAATCCGGGCGAACAGGTGCTGGCGGGCGGCGTGGACCAGCTTGCCTTGCCCTTTGGGCATCGCAGCCGCTTCGCCCGCGCCGATTTCGTCGCCGCGGGGTCGAACAACGCGGCGCGGGCCTGGCTGCTGGGGGTGAATCCGTGGCCCGAGCACAGGCTGGCGCTGTGGGGCGCGGCCGGTGCCGGCAAGACGCACCTGCTGGAGATCTGGGCGCGGGAGCAGGGGGCCGTGCTGCTGCGCGGCCCGGATGTGACGCGCGCGATGCTGGGGGAGCTGCTCGACGGGCCGGCGGAGACCTTTCGGGCCGTGGCGGTGGATGATGCGGACCATGCGGAGGACCAGCAGGCGATCCTGCACCTGCTGAATGCGGCGCGTGAGCAGAGGATTGCGCTGGTGATGGCGGCCCGCCTGCCGCCAGCGCGCTGGCCGGTGGTGTTGCCGGACCTGGCCAGCAGGCTGCGTGCGACGATGGCGATCGAACTGCGTCAGCCCGAGGATGCGCTGCTGCGGATACTTCTGCTGCGCCATCTGGCGGACAGGCAGATCGTGGTCAGCCAGCCGGTGACGGAGTGGCTGCTGCGCCGTCTGCCGCGTACCGCCTCGGCCATTCGCGATGCTGCGATCCGGCTGGACCAGGCCGGGCTGGCGGCGGGGCGGCGTGTGACCCGCGCATTGGCGGTGTCGGCGCTGCATGACCTGCTGGACCATGGCGAGGTGCCGGCCGAGCGGCTGGCGGATCTGCCTGTCCGCTAGGAAAACTTCATACACCACCGCGTTGGCATGACAGGTGGTTCCGCCTAGTTTGACGGATGAAGGCGGATTTGTGGCAGGAGAGTGGATTGACCAGACCGACGGGGAAAACGCCCGCGCGCCGGACATCCGGACGGACAACCGGCAAGCGTGTGGCCGCGCCGGCGACGCGGCGGCGGTTGGCGCCGCCCGTGCAGACACCGCCGCCACCGCCGATCGACCTGCATTCCCCGGCCCGGTTCATCAATCGCGAACTGTCCTGGCTCGATTTCAACCAGCGGGTGGTCGACGAGGCGGATAATCCGCGTAATCCGCTGCTGGAGCGGCTGCGTTTCCTGTCGATCAGCGCGGGAAACCTGGATGAATTCTACTCGGTTCGCGTTGCCGGCCTGGTGGGGCAGGTGCGCGAAGGGCTGCTGAGCATGTCGCCCGACGGGTTGACCCCGGCGCAGCAGCTTGCGGCCGTGCGCACCCGCACCGCGCGGCTGCTGCGCGAGCAGCAGCGGATCTGGAAGGATCTGCGGGGCCTGCTGGCCGACGCCGGAATCGTGGTCTGCGGGCTGGACCACATTACCGAGGCCGACCGCGAATGGCTGGATGGCTGCTTCATGGACCGGGTCTTTCCCGTCCTGACGCCGCTGGCGATCGATCCCGCGCATCCTCTGCCGTTCATTCCGCATATGGGGCTGGCGCTCTCGCTGCGGCTGATGAGCAAGGAGAGCGGGCGCTTCGTCATGAGCGCGATGATTCTGCTGCCGGCCCAGATCGACCGCTTCATCCGCCTGCCGGCCAGCCTGTCGCCGCCCGGCGTGGCCCGGTTCATCATGCTGGAAAACATGATCGCGCTATGCATCGACCGGCTGTTCCCCGGCATGGTGGCGGGCGACTGGGGCGTGCTGCGGGTGATCCGCGATACCGACGTGGAATTCGAGGACGAGGCCGAGGATCTGGTCCGTTCCTATGAAACCGCGCTGAAACGCCGGCGCCGGGGCGTGGTGATCCATCTGGACATCGATTCCCGCATGCCGCCCGATCTGGGGCAGGCGGTGGCCACCGACCTGAACGTGCCGTCCGATGAGATCGAGATCCAGCCGGGGCTGATCGGGGTGGTGGACCTGAAACAGCTGATCGTGGACGATCGGCCCGAACTGCTGTTTCCGCCCTATACGCCGCGCTTTCCCGAGCGGGTGATCGATTTCGGGGGGGACTGTTTCGCCGCTATCCGCGCGAAGGACATGATCGTCCATCATCCGTTCGAGAGTTTCGACGTGGTGGTGCAGTTCCTGCGGCAGGCGGCCCAGGACCCGGCGGTGGTGGCGATCAAGCAGACGCTGTATCGGACCTCGCGCGACAGCCCGATCGTCAAGGCGTTGATCGAGGCGGCCGAGGCCGGGAAATCGGTCACCGCGATGGTGGAACTGCGCGCCCGTTTCGACGAGGAAGCCAATATTCGCCTTGCCCGCGCGCTGGAGGCGGCCGGGGCGCAGGTGGTGTTCGGCTTTGCGGACCTGAAGACCCATGCCAAGCTCAGCCTGGTCGTGCGGCGCGAGGGCGGGACGCTGCGGTCCTATGCCCATTTCGGTACCGGGAATTATCATCCGATCACGGCGCGGATTTATACCGACCTTTCGTTCTTTACCTGTGACCCAGAACTGGCGCGGGATTCGGCGCGGCTGTTCAACTACATGACCGGCTATGCCATGCCGGCGCGGATGGAGGCCATCGCCTTCTCGCCGGTGACGATCCGCCGCACGCTGGAAGAGCTGATCCAGGCCGAGATCGAGCATGTGCGGGCCGGACGGCCGGGGCAGATCTGGCTGAAGATGAATTCGCTGGTCGATCCGGACCTGATCGACCGCCTGTATCGTGCCTCCTGCGCCGGGGTGCGGATCATGGCCGTGGTGCGCGGCATCTGCTGCCTGCGGCCGGGGGTGGCGGGACTTTCGGAGAATATCCGCGTCAAGTCGATCGTGGGGCGCTTTTTGGAACATTCCCGGATCTTCGCCTTCGGCGACGGGCATCGGCTGCCGTCGCGTTCTGCGAAAGTCTATATTTCCTCCGCCGACTGGATGGTGCGGAACATGGACTGGCGGGTGGAAAGCATGGTACCGATGCGCGACCCCACGGTGCATGCACAGGTCCTGGACCAGATCATGGTCACGGACCTGAAAGACAATCTGCAATCCTGGGTGTTGCAGCAGAACGGCGTGTGGCGGCGGCTCGAACCCGGTGCCCGGCCGTTTTCGGCCCATGATTATTTCATGACCAATCCTTCGCTGTCCGGGCGGGGGACTGCCGCGCAGGACAGTGCCGTCCGGGTCAGCACGCCGTTGCCGCGGCATCAGGACCGGATACTCGATGATTGAGGGTTTCAGTGAAGGTTTCAGCATGACGCAGTTTCCGTCGGTCGTCGTTTGCATGTGCCGGGCCCGATGATCCGGGTTCCGCATCGCCGTTCGGCTGTTGTCGATCTGGGCTCGAACTCCGTCCGGCTGGTCGTCTTTGACGGCATTTCGCGGAATCCGATTCCCATCTTCAACGAAAAGGCGGTGCTGCGTCTGGGACGGGGGCTGAACGCTACCGGGCGGCTGAACGAGGAGGGCGTGGGCCTGGCGATGCAGGTCATGGACCGTTTCCATGCCATCGCGCGGGGCATGGATGCCGACCCGTTCGAGATCCTGGCCACCGCCGCCGTGCGCGATGCGACCAATGGCCCGGAATTCGTCGATGCTCTGCGCACGCGGATGCCCGGCGTGCCGATTCGTGTCCTTTCCGGTGAAGAGGAGGCCGATTACTCGGCGACCGGCGTGCTGTGTGGCCTGCCCGAGGCCGATGGGCTGGTGGCCGATATCGGTGGCGGGTCGCTGGAGTTGATCCGCCTTTCCGCCGGGCGGAAGCTGGATGCCTGCACCCTGCGTCTGGGGGTGATCCGGCTGAATGACCGTGCCGAGGGTGATTTGCAGAAGGCGCGGAATATTGCCGATGCCGACATCGCGCAGGTCGGCTGGCTGGACGATGTGGTGGGGCGGCCGCTCTACCTGGTGGGAGGCGCCTTCCGCGCGCTGGCGCGGTTGCAGATCGCCCGGACCAATTATCCGCTGAACATCGTGCATCTCTTCACCCTGTCGGGCGACGGGGCGCGGGACATGACCGAGTGGGTCATCAACACGCCGCGACGTGCGCTGGAACGGGTGCCCGGCGCGCCGCGCAAGCGGCTGGAGGATGTGCCCTTCGCCGCTATCGTGCTGCGCCGCCTGCTGCGTCGGTTGCAGCCATCCAGCGTGGTTTTCTGCGTCGATGGCCTGCGCGAGGGGTGGTACATGCGCCGGGTCGCGGCTTCGGTCGCGGCGCTGGACCCGCAGGAGGCCGTGGCACGGGAGATGTGCCGTCGGCTGGGGCGCAGCGAGACCCTGCCGGACCAGTTGATGAACTGGACGGCTCCGCTCTTTCCCGATGAGAGCACGCCGCAGCGCCGGCTGCGCCGGGCGGCGTGTCTGCTGTCGGATATCGGGTCGTACGACCATCCTGAATACCGGGCCGAGCAGACCTATCTGCGGGTGCTGCGGATGCAGGGCGTCGGGTTCGATCATCAGGCCCGCGCCTTCGTCGCCCTGACGCTGGCGGTGCGCTACGAGGCCGAGCTGGGCCATGATTTTCTGCAACCGTCGCGCCTGCTGCTGACGGCCGAGGATTTCCAGCGGGCGCTCGTGCTGGGGCTGGTGCTGCGGCTGGCCTACACGGTGTGCGGCGGGACCGAGGAACTGCTCGACGGGACGTGGATCAAGCTCTCGGCCGGGGAAGTAACGCTGCATCTGGCACGCGGGCGCGGCGTGGTGCGCGGGGAAAGCGTGCGGCGCCGACTGGACCGGCTGGCCGAAGCATTCGCGCTGCCCGCGCGGATCGAGGAGGCCGGCACGGCATGAGGCCTCGGGTACTGGGGTGGTGTCTTCCCGCACTTATGGCGGCGGGGGTGTTGCTGGCGACCGCGCGGGCCAATGGTCCGCCCAAACCGGACCATGATCCGGATGTGTTGTGGAAGATCGTGCATGGGCGGTGCATGCCCAACGAACTGGGCGAGAATACCCCCGCGCCGTGTGCCGCCGTCGATCCCGCCCATGGCTATGCGGTCTTGAAGGACCGTGATGGCGTTGCGCAGTATCTGCTGATTCCGACCGACCGGGTTACCGGGATGGAAGATCCTGCAATCCTGAGCCCGAACGCGCCGGATTATTTCGGTGCGGCGTGGCATCAGGTCGATCGCGTGCTGGCGGGGCTGGGCCATACCATGCCGCGCGAGACGGTGGCGCTCGCGATCAATTCGCAACATGGTCGTTCGCAGAACCAGTTGCATATCCACGTCGATTGTCTGGCGCCTGAAATCCGCGTGGCGCTGCATTGGGCACGGCCGCAGATCGGCGCCGGCTGGACGCCGCTGACCCTGGCGGGGCATCGCTACCGCGCCACGCGGATCGACGGGCAGGAACTGGATGGCGCCTATCCGTTCCGGCGGCTGGCGGCCTCGCTGGCCGATCCGGCGCGGGAGATGGGCGGGCATACGCTGGTGGTGGTGGGCACGGTGTGGCCCGGAGGGCGGCCCGGCTTTATCCTGCTGGACGATATGGTCAAGCCGGTGTCGGGAGACCGCGCGTCGGGCGAGGAATTGCAGGACCATGCCTGCAAGATCGCGCATTTCGAGCCTGGGCGCGTGCTCCAGACTTCAGCCTATCCGCAGTGAGGGTCGTTCGGCCTGTCAAGCGGGATCAGGCGCCCGATGGTGATACGCTCTCGTTCACCCGCTCGGGCAACTGGCGCGGGGAGAGTGCCAGATAGATCCCGGCGCCGGTCGCGACGCCGACGAACCATGAGAGGGCGCTGATCCCGGACAGGGCCGGCAGGAACTGGCCGGCGGAGGCCAGCACGCCGCCGGCCGCGAAGGCCACAAGCGCGGGGGGATTCCAGCCGCCGCGTCCATCATAATGGTCACCCCGGCGATAGAGGGCCGGTATGTCCAGCATCTGGCGCCGCACCAGATAGAAATCGGCCAGCATGATCCCGGTGACCGGACCAAGCAGGCCGCCGACCACGTTCAGCACCTGATAGATGCTCGCCGCGTCGTCGAACCACATCCAGGGTACGAAGAAGACGCCCAGCACCAGCACCAGGGAGGATGCACGGTCGAAATTCAGCCGGCGTGGCATCAGGTTCATCAGGTCGTAGGCGGCGGGCATGATGTTGGCCACGACATTGACCGACAGGGTGGCCAGCACCAGCGTGGCCCCGCCCAGCACCGTGATCACGGGGTGATTCAGCGTCAGCAGCAATTCGACCGGGTTCCAGATCGGCCGGCCGAACAGGATCATGGTGGCTGACGTGGTGATGATCCCCATCGGGGTGAAGACCAGGGCCGTGACGGGCAGGCCGATCGCCTGGCCGATCACCTGGTCGCGCTCGGACCGCACGAAGCGCGAGAGGTCGGGAATGTTGACGGCGAAGGTTGCCCAGATGCCGATCATGCCGGTGACGCCCAGCGCGAAGGCGGACCAGAATGCGCCGCCATGCAGACGCGACGGCTGCGCGAACAGCGGGCCTGGCCCGTGGCCGACCCTGAGCGCCCAGATGGTGGCCAGTAGACCGATGGCAATGACCAGCGGGCCGGCGACCAGTTCGAAATTGCGGATGCGATGCACGCCGTGACCGGCGATCCAGGCATGCAGGGCCCAGATCAGCGCCATGGCCAGCCACATATGCGCCCGCATGCCGAGGAACGATATGTCGAGCGAGCCCCAGCCGCTGATCAGGGTCGAGAGGATGGCATCGACGGCCTGGGTGGCGGCATAGGATTGCACCGAGAACCAGAAGATGGCGCAGAAACCGCGCAGCAGGACCGGAACCTGCGCGCCCGACGGGCCGAAGGCGGAGCGGATCAGCACGCAGAACGGAATGCCGTAGCGCGTGCCCGCGCGGGCGTTGAACCACATGGCCAGGAACAGGACGATATAGGCGACTGCGACAACTTCGAGGCATTCCCACGCCGAGAAGCCCAGGGCCATCAGCCCCGCGGCTGCCTCGTAGACCACGATATTATGGACCATGCCCATCCAGACCGTGGCCATGTTCAGCCACGTCCAGTCCCGCCGCGCGGGTGGGACCGGTGCAAGGTCGGCATTATACAGGCCCGGATCGTATCCGGCGGGCGTGGTGTCCGCCATGCGTGTCCCGTCTCCTACTCGACTGTGCGGAGGATGTCGGCCAGCGTGCCGAACAGTTGGTCGATCTCGGATTTCTGGATGATCAGTGGGGGCGAGACGGCGATGACGTCGCCGGTGTAGCGGACCAGCACGCCCTTGTGGAACGCGCGGTCGAAGATCTCGTACGCCCGTGCGCCCGGCGCGCCGGGGCGGGGGGTGAGTTCGATACCCGCGACCAGGCCGACATTGCGGATGTCGATAACGTGGGGCAGACCGCGCAGGGCGTGGGCCGCTTCCTCGAAATAAGGGGCGATGTCGCCCGCGCGTTCGAACAGGTTTTCCTCGGCGTAGGTGTCGAGGGTCGCGAGCGAGGCTGCGCAGGCGACCGGATGGCCGGAATAGGTGTAGCCGTGCGGCAGTTCGATCCCGGTTTCGGGGCCGTTCATGAAGGCTTCGTACACGTGGTCGCGCGCGATCGCGGCGCCCATCGGGATGGTGCCGTTGGTGACGCCCTTCGCGCAGGTGAGGATATCGGGCAGCACGTCGAATTTTTCGGACGCGAAGGGCGTGCCGCCCATGCGGCCGAAACCGGTGATGACCTCATCGAAGATCAGCAGGATGCCGTATTTGTCGCAGATCTCGCGCAGGCGTTTCAGGTAGCCGACGGGGGGCGGCAGCACGCCGGTCGACCCCGCCATGGGTTCCACCATGACGGCGGCGATGGTCGACGGGTCGTGCAGGGCGACGATGCGTTCCAGATTGTCGGCCAGTTCCGCGCCGTAGGCTGGGAGGCCCTTGGTGAAGGCGTTGCGTTCCAGGTCCAGCGTGTGCGGCAGGTGATCGACGCCGGTCAGCAGTGCGCCGTACAGCTTGCGATTGCCGGAGATGCCGCCGACGGAAATGCCGCCGAAGCCCACGCCGTGATAGCCGCGCTCGCGCCCGATCAGGCGGGTGCGGGCGCCGTCGCCGCGCACGCGGTGATAGGCGATGGCGATCTTCAGCGCGGTATCGGCGGCTTCGGACCCGGAATTGCAGAAGAAGACGTGATTCAGGTCGCCCGGTGCCAGGGCGGCGATCCGGTCGGCCGCCTGGAAGGCCAGTGGATGGCCCATCTGGAAGGTTGGCGCGAAATCCAGCGTTGCGATGGTCTTCTGGACGGCTTCGGTGATGCGGGGGCGGTTATGGCCCGCATTCACGCACCACAGGCCGGCGCATCCGTCGAGCACCTTCCGCCCGTCCTCGGACGTGTAATACATGCCATCGGCCGCAACCAGCATGCGCGGCGTCCGGCGGAATTGCCGGTTGGCCGTGAACGGCATCCAGAACGCATCGTGATTGGTCGGCGGCATCGCGGAGGGCTCCTGAAATCGAACATGCGAGTCCGTCCGGCCGGGAAATAACCGTCACGGCCCCGCAACTATTGCAGAATGGAACACGTGGCGTCACCGGGCTAGATGATTTTTTGCCCGGTGGCCGCTCACTATATGGTCAGGGATTCAGTCTTGCGTCGGCATCCAGCACTGCGCGCAGCAGCACGTTGGCGCCGGCGGCGACATCGCCCGGCTCGGCGCTTTCCGCCTCGTTATGGCTCAGACCGCCCGCGCAGGGGACGAAGATCATGGTCGTGGGGGCGACGCGGGCCATGTAGGCGGCGTCGTGCCCGGCGCCAGAGACAATGTCGCGCGCCGGATAGCCGAAGGATTCGGTGGCCGCGCGCACCGAGGCGATGCAGGTGGGGTCGAAATGCACTGCGGGCGAGTCCCACACCCGCTCCATCGCCAGTGCAATGCCCGCATCGGTGACGATCTGCTCGATCCGCCCACGCAGGTCGGTTTCCATTGCCACGACCACCGCGTCGTTGGGGTGGCGCAGGTCGATGGTGAAGAAGACCTCGCCGGGGACGACGTTGCGGCTGTTGGGTCGGTTTTCCAGCAGTCCGACCGTGCCGACCGCATCCGGCCCATGCGCCAGAGCGACCGCACTGACGGCCTCGATGATCCGTGCTGCCGCCAGCAGGGCGTCGGCGCGCATGGGCATGGGAGTGGTGCCGGCGTGCGAATCGCGCCCGGTCAGCGTGACTTCGTACCAGCGCATACCCTGCACGCCGGTGACGACGCCGATGGTTTTCTCCTCGGCTTCCAGGATCGGGCCCTGCTCGATATGCAGTTCGAAATAGGCAGCGACCGGGTGCTGACCGCAGGGTGGCTCGCCGCGATAGCCGATCGCTGCGAGCGCGTCGCCGAAGCGGATGCCGTCGCGGTCGGTCTTGTCCAGGGCTTCCTGCTCGGTGAAGACGCCGGCGAAGACGCCGGATGAGAGCATCGCGGGGGCGAAGCGCGAGCCTTCCTCGTTCGTCCAGTTGATCAGTTCGATCGGGTGGCGGGTCTCGTGCCCCGAGGCGTGCAGGGCGCGCAGCACGGCCAGACCGCCTAGCACGCCCACGATACCGTCGAACTTGCCGCCGGTCGGCTGGGTGTCGAGATGACTGCCCATCGTGATCGGCGGCAGGCCGGCGTCGCGGCCGGGACGGCGGGCGAACTGGTTGCCCATCGAATCGTGGGTGACGGTGCAGCCCAGGGACGTGCAGGCGGCGGTAAACCAGGCGCGCACCTGGCGGTCTTCTTCCGTCAGGGTCAGGCGCCGGACGCCGCCCTTGGGGGTGCCGCCGATCTGCGCGGTTTCCAGAATGTCGGCCCACAGCGCCGTGCCGTCCACCGTGATGTTTCCGCCGGCCTGAAGGACACCCGAACTGCTCATGTCTGCTCTCCTGCCATGCGATCCGCGCCGCGTTGCCGGCGGGGCTGGCCTGGCCCACGCTGGCCGGTGCGATACCGTGAATGAGGGTGTGGGAAGATATGGATAGTCAAAACATGATGTCAGCGTAGGACGGATATCAGATCATTTCTATCCCGTTTAGAATCAGCGTGATGATCGTGTTGGCGGCGTCGTCGTAATCCTGTTCGGCGAGAACGGGCTTGCGCAGCACCGTGCAGACCTGGGCGCTCATGTCGGCATAGGTCTGGGTCATTGCCCAGATGCAGAACAGGAAATGCGCGCCGTTTATGGGTCGCATCTGCCCGGTTCGCTGCCAGATGCTGAAGACGTCCTCCAGCGTCTGGGCGTATTCGCGCAGCGAGGTATTGAAATAATTCTGGATGTTCGGCGCGCCCTGGAGAACCTCATGCGCGAAGATGCGCGAGGCGTCGGGCCGGTCGCGCGAGAAGGCGATTTTCGAGCGGATATAGCCCTCCAGCGCCGCGCGGGGTGTTGCGTCGGCGTGGATCCAGACGGTTGCGTCGCCCAGCCAGTTGTCCAGGATATTTTCCAGCACCGCGCGATACAGGTCCTCCTTGGTGCCGAAATAATAATGGATGTTGGCCTTGGGCAGGCCTGCTGCGGCGGCGATGCCGGCCATGCTTGCCCCCTTGTAACCGTCGCGGCCGAATTCCCGTTCGGCGGCCCGCAGGATCTGCCCGGTGCTGGCACGACGGGGCGCCCCGACCGGCCGGTCCTGGGTGGGGGCGAGGGTCAGGGACGGGGCGAGGGGGCTGGGGCGGGACATGGCACAAGATTTTAGGCTTTGCGCGCGCCGCGCAAGCAGGAAAACGTTACCTTGATTGTTACAAGATTGCACCATTCCCGATCCGGTCCCCGGATGGCATGCTCTCGGGGTGCGATAGCGTTGGGAGGAAAGGCAGCAATGCTTCTGGTGCAGGGCGGAACGGTGGTGACTGCCGAGGACACGCGGCGGGCCGATGTGCTGTGTGACGATTCGGGGCGGATTGCTGCCGTGGGGCCGGCGCTGGAGGTGCCGACGGGCTGCATGGTCGTGGATGCGGGCGGGTTGCTGGTGATGCCCGGCGGCATCGACCCGCATACGCATATGGAAATGCCTTTCATGGGCTCGGTGGCCAGCGACGATTTCCAGACCGGGACCGAGGCCGGGGTGGCGGGCGGGACGACCACCATCATTGATTTCGTCATTCCCGAACGTGGCGGCTCGCTGTTGGGGGCTTGGAAGGACTGGCGGGCCAAGGCGGAAAAGGCGGTGGCCGATTATTCGTTCCACGTCGCCGTGACCCATTGGGATGAGCAGGTCCATGCCGACATGGGCACGCTGGCGCGGGAATGCGGCGTTAATTCCTTCAAGCATTTCATGGCCTACAAGGGCGCCCTGATGGTCGATGACGGCGTGCTGCTGCGTTCGATCGGCCGGGCGCTGGAACTGGGCGCCCTGTGCAATGTGCATGCCGAGAATGGTGATGCCGTGGCCTTTCTTCAGCAGGACCTGCTACGGCGCGGGCTGACCGGCCCGTCCGCGCATCCGCTTTCGCGGCCGCCCACAGTCGAGGGCGAGGCGGCGCAGCGGGTGATCGCCATTGCCGGGCTGCTGGGGGCGCCGGTTTATATCGTCCATGTCTCGACCGAGGAGGCGACGGCCGCCATCGCCGCCGCGCGGGCGCGGGGGCAGCGCGTGTATGGCGAGGTGCTGGCCCAGCACCTGGTGATCGACGACAGTGTTTATGCCGATCCGGACTGGCTGGGGGCGGCGCGGCATGTCATGAGCCCGCCTTTTCGGCCGAAGCACCACCAGAAGGCGCTGTGGGCGGGCCTGGCCTCGGGCCAGTTGCAGACGACGGCGACCGATCATTGCTGTTTCTGCGCAGGGCAGAAGGAGCAGGGACGCGACGATTTCACGAAGATCCCCAACGGCACGCCGGGAATCGAGGATCGGATGAGCGTGCTGTGGCACCATGGCGTGCGGACCGGGCGCCTGACGCCGCAGGAATTCGTGGCCGTGACCTCGGCCAATACGGCGAAGATCTTCAACATCCATCCGCGCAAGGGCGCGATCGTGCCGGGGGCCGATGCCGACCTGGTGCTGTGGGATGGCGAGGCCAGTCGTACCGTCTCGGCCGCCACTCATCACCAGAACGTGGATTATAACCTCTACGAGGGCATGAGCCTGACCGGGCTGGCGCGGCATACGATCAGTGCCGGGCGCGTAGTGTGGTCGGACGGCGATCTGCGCGCTGTGCGGGGGGCTGGACGGTATGTGGAGCGGCCGTGCTTCGGACCCGAGATGGCCGCCCAGATCCGGCGCAACGAGACGGTGGGCACCGGGGTGGTGAACGGGCTTGCGTCGTGATGCGCGACCGTTTCTTTCACCGGCTGTAGGTCATAGACTGGTCGGGACCGGATGGCCTCGGGGGAGGTGATCCGGACCCGCGTTCCGGTTGTCTGTCCTGCGGGGGGTGGGCAGCCAGGACATTCGCCCTTCGGGGCATGTCACTTGCTCGACGGAACCGAAACGATGCGCGACCATATCCGCTTCTATCTGGGCGATACGCTGTGTGAACTGGCGTCTGTGCCACCGACCCTGACTGTCCTGGACTGGCTGCGGGAGCACCGGGGGCGAACCGGCACCAAGGAGGGATGCAACGAGGGCGATTGCGGTGCCTGCACCGTGCTGGTCGTCCGGGTCGAGGGGGGCTCGTTGGTCTGGCGGGCGGTGAATGCGTGCATCCAGTTCGTGGCGATGCTGGATGGTGCCCAGTTGTTCACGGTTGAGGATCTGCGGGCGGCGGACGGTTCGTTGCACCCGGTCCAGCAGGCGATGGTGGATTTGCATGGCTCGCAATGCGGCTTCTGCACGCCTGGATTCGTGATGTCGATGGTCGCCTATCGCAAGGCGCCGGGGGCGGTGGCAGAGGACGGGCCGATCGACGACGCGCTGGCGGGCAATCTGTGCCGCTGTACGGGATATGCGCCGATCGTGCGGGCGATGAAGCAGGCCATGACGGCCGGGCCCGACCGGTTCGACGGGGAGGCGGATGCGATCTTGGCCCGTCTGGTGGCGCTGCGCGATGGGCGGACGGTTCGCATGACGGCTGCTGATGGGCGGTTGACGATTCCGGCCGATGCCGATGCGCTGGCGGCGGCTTTGATCGAGGACCCGGAGGCCACGATCGTGGCGGGCGGTACCGACGTGGGGCTGTGGGTCACCAAGGGGCAGCGGGTGTTGCCGCATGTCGTTCTGATTGGTGGGATCGCCGACCTGAAAGGGCTGGACCGGACGGCGGAGGGGCTGCGGATCGGTGCGGCGGTGACTTATGGCGAGGCTCGTGCCGCGCTGGCGGAGTTGCTGCCGGATGCGGGCGAGATCGTGCGGCGCCTGGGATCGACGCAGGTGCGCAATGCCGGCACGGTCTGCGGCAATATCGCCAATGGCTCGCCGATCGGCGATGGGCCGCCGGTGCTGATCGCCGCCGAGGCCACGCTGCATCTGCGGCGGGGCGATGTGCGGCGGGTGGTGAAGCTGGAAGATTATTTTCTGGCGTATGGGCGGCAGGACCGTAAGCCGGGTGAGTTCGTCGAGGCCGTGACCGTGCCGGTGCCACCGGCCGGGATTCTGTTCCGCGCCTACAAGGTTTCCAAACGATTCGATCAGGATATCTCGGCGCTTCTGGGGGCTTTTGCCCTGGTGCTGGATGGGGAGGGGCGGATCGGCGAGGTGCGGATTGCCTTTGGCGGCATGGCCGCGACCCCGTGCCGTGCCCGCGCGACCGAGGATGCGCTGCGGGGGCGGATATGGAACGAGGCCGCCCTGGAGGCGGCGCGGGCGGCGATTGCAACCGATTTCGCGCCGATTTCCGACATGCGGGCCAGCGACTGGTATCGTCGCACGGTGGCCGCCAACCTGCTGACACGGCTGTTCGCCGAGACGGCGCCGGGGGGTGCGCGCGCTGAAACGCGGCTGGCCGGGCGGGGGCGGGAGGTGGCCCATGTCTGATCTGGTGATCGGTCTTGCGGCTGATGCGCGTGCGGCGGTGGTGGCCGGTGGCGCGTCGCAGAGCCTGCGGCATGAGAGTGCCGCGATGCATGTCTCGGGTTCCGCCGCCTATATCGACGACATGCCGGAGCCCAAGGGGCTGGTGCATGTGGTGCCGGGCCTGAGTACGCGGGCGCATGCGCGAATTGTTTCGATGAATCTGGATGACGTCCGTGCCGCGCCGGGCGTGGTGCGGGTGCTGACGGCGGCGGATATTCCCGGCCACAACCAGATCAGCCCGGTGGGGAAGCATGACGAGCCGCTGCTGGCCTCGGACATCGTGTCGTTCCACGGGCAGCCGATCTTTGCCGTTGTCGCCGAAACGCGCGGCCAGGGGCGCCGGGCGGCGCGTCTGGCACGGATCGTCTATGAAGACCTGCCGGCCGTGCTGGATATCGATCAGGCACGGGCTGCCGGCGGTGCGCTGGTATGGCGCGCGCTGACCATGCGGCGCGGCGACGTGGAGCAGGGGCTGGCGGCAGCGCCCCGCCGTCTGTCTGGCCGGATCGTGATGGGCGGGCAGGAGCATTTCTACCTCGAAGGGCAGGCGGCGCTGGCGCAGCCGGGCGAGGAGGGGGAGATGCGGGTCTGGTCCTCCACCCAGCATCCGACCGAGACCCAGCATATGGTGGCGCATGTGCTCGATCGGCCGAGCAATCTGGTGACGACCGAGATCCGCCGCATGGGTGGTGGGTTCGGTGGCAAGGAGACTCAGGCCAACGGGCCGGCCTGCCTGGCGGCGCTGGCGGCCGAACTGACCGGACGCGCGGCCAAGATGCGCCTCGATCGCGACGACGACATGATGATGACGGGCAAGCGTCATGATTTCGCGGTCGATTACACGGTGGGGTTCGATGATGACGGGCGCATCTGCGCCGTGGACATGGTGCTGGCGGCGCGGTGCGGGTGGTCGGCCGACCTGTCGGGGCCGGTGACGGATCGCGCGCTGTTTCATGCCGACAATGCCTATTATTATCCCGATGTGCGGCTGCGCTCGGAACCGCTGAAGACCAATACGCAGTCCAACACCGCCTATCGCGGGTTCGGTGGGCCGCAGGGGATCGTGGCGGCGGAACGGGTGATCGAGGAGATTGCCTTTGCCACCGGGCTGGACCCGCTGGATGTGCGGCTGCGCAATGTCTACGGCACCGGGACGCGCGACCTGACGCCGTACCATATGACGGTCGAGGATTCGATTGCGGCGGAGATCATGACGGAACTGGCCGAGGGGTGCGCCTATCGCACGCGCCGTGCCGCGATCCGGGCCGCCAATGAAGACAGTCCGCATATCAGGCGCGGCATTGCGTTGACGCCGGTGAAATTCGGCATTTCCTTTACCGCCACCCACTACAATCAGGCGGGTGCGCTGGTGCATGTGTACACCGATGGCTCGGTGCAGGTGAACCATGGCGGTACCGAGATGGGGCAGGGACTGCACACCAAGATGGTGCAGATTGCGATGCGGGAATTCGGCCTGCCGGCCGACCGGGTCCGCATTACCGCCACCACCACCGGCAAGGTGCCCAATACGTCGGCCACCGCTGCCTCCAGCGGTGCGGACCTGAACGGCATGGCGGTGCTGGATGCCGTGCGCCGGATCAGGGATCGGCTGGTTGGGTTCGCCGCCGGACATTGGGGCGTGCCGGAGGATGCGGTGCGCTTTCTGCCGGACGGGGTGCATGTCGGCGAGACGGTCGTGCCGTTCCCGGAACTGACGAAGGCTGCCTATTTCGCGCGCGTGTCGATGTCGTCGAACGGTTTTTACAAGACGCCGAAGATCTCGTGGAATCCCGACACCGGGCGTGGGCGGCCGTTCTTCTATTTTGCCTATGGCGCCGCGTGTGCGGAGGTTGCGATCGACCTGCTGACCGGGGAGATGCGGATCGAACGGGTCGATATTCTGCATGATGCCGGGCAATCGCTGAATCCGGCGATTGATATCGGGCAGGTCGAAGGGGCCTTCGTGCAGGGAGCCGGTTGGCTGACCACCGAGGAACTGGTCTGGGACGAAAGCGGTCGCCTGCGCACCCATGCCCCCAGTACCTACAAGATCCCGGCTTGTTCAGACCGACCGGGCATCTTCAACGTGGCCTTGCTGGAGCGGGCGCCCAATCGGGAGGAGACGATCTTTCGCTCCAAGGCGGTGGGAGAGCCGCCCTTCGTGCATGGTGTGGCGGTGTTGCATGCGATTTCGGACGCGCTGGCCAGCCTGGATGGGTACCGCTCCTGCCCCGGTCTGGATGCGCCCGCGACGCCCGAGGCGATCCTGCGCGCGGCCGAGCGGATGCGTGCCCGCGCCGCCGCGCGGGTGGATACCGGAGCCGGGGACTGACGGCCGTTCGGGCCATGGACGACATCATCACGGCGCTGGCCGGCTGGCGCCAAGTCGGGTTGCCTGTTGCGCGCGTCAGTATTTGCGCGGCCCAGGGATCGACCCCGCGCGAGGCCGGGTCGTTCATGCTGGTGGTGCCGGGCGCGTTGGCCGGTACGATCGGCGGGGGACGGCTGGAGTGGGAGTGCGTGGCGCGGGCGCGAGCCTTGCTGGCCGGCACCGTCGCGGCGGAGGAACTGGAGATCCCGCTCGGGCCGGAACTGGGGCAGTGCTGCGGTGGCCGGGTGCGCGTGCGCATCGAGCGCGCGGATGACGTGATGCTGGATGCGATTGTGCGCGATGCCGAAATCGCGCGGGCGGCGCTGCCGCATCTGCTGCTGTTCGGGGCCGGGCATGTGGGGCGGGCGCTGGCCCGGGCGTTGGCGCCGTTGCCTTTGCATCTGATCTGGGTTGATCCGCGTGACGAAGAGTTCGGGTTGGTGCCCGAAGGGGTCGTGGTGCGGATGACCGAGAACTGGGAAGATGTGCTGGCGGCCGCGCCGGCTGGGGCTGGCATTCTGGTGCTGACGCCCAGCCACCGGCTGGATGCGCTGATCGTCGGCGCGGCACTGGAACGGGATGATTTCCGCTATGTCGGGTTGATCGGGTCCAGGACGAAACGGCGGGGGTTCGAGGCCGGGTTTCGCGCCGTGGGTCTGGGGCCGGAACGGATCGCGCGGCTGGTGTGTCCGATCGGGGACCGGGGCATCCGCGACAAGCGGCCGGAAATTATCGCGGCGCTGGTGGCGGCGGAAATTGTCGAACGCCTGCTGCATGGTGATGATGCAGGATCGGAGCAGTAGGCATGGGGAACAGGACATGAGGCGGTCGGCCCGAAGCCAGCACATGATGCGGCTGCATGCGCGGTGCATCTTGTATTTCAACGCGGTGCGCGACCATGGCTCGATCCGTGAGGCGGCGCGGCAGTTGAACGTGACGCCCTCTGCCCTGACGCGGCAGATCGCCCAGATGGAGGACGAGATCGGCGCGCCGCTGTTCGACCGCCTGCCGGGCGGCATGGTACTGACGGCGGTGGGGGAAATCGTGGCCCGGCACATCGTCACCGTCATGCAGGATGCCGTGCGGACCGACGAGCAGATTGCCGCACTGGCGGGGATGCGGGGTGGGCGCATCGGCGTGATGATGGTGGAAGGCATTGCCGGCGACCTGATGGCGCGGCTGCTGGCGCGCATGACCCGAGTCTGGCCGGATATCGACCTGCACGCGGAGACGGGATCGCCCGCGCAGATCGTGGCGGCGCTGAGCGGCGGCACGACGGACCTGGGCATTGCGTTCTCGTTGAACGAACCGGACGATCTGCGCCGCGTGGCGGTGGCGCGCTTTCCGGTGGGGGTGGTGATGCCGGCCGACCATCCGCTGGCCGGCCGGAGCAGCGTGCGGATGGAGGACTGTCTGGATTATCGGCTGATCCTGCCGAGCGAATCGCTGTCGCTTCATCAGGTGATGGAGCCGATGCTCCACCCGTGGCGCGACAGGCTGGATGTGGTGCTGGAAACCGGGTCGATCGAACTGACCAACCGGATGGTGGCGGCCGGGGCGGGCCTGGCCTTTCAGTCCCGGCTGGCGCTGGCGTTCGATATCGGGCGCGGCGCGCTGGCCCATGTGCCGCTGGACGACCCGAGGGCCATGACCGATCTGGGTGTGTATGTCCGCGAGGCGCGGTGGCTGCCTCCGGCGCTGGAGCGGCTGATTGTCGAGGTGCGGGAGGCCCTGCGGGAACAGGAAGAGGCCGCGCGCATTCATGGGGTCAAAGACCTTGTGGCAGAATAGATAATTTTTAAAAACAAAATATTATGACGTTTTGTGACGGTTTTGCCTTATCTGGAATTGTTGCCGAACGGGCAACGTATTGGTCAATTTATTCTACTGGACGGAACACCCCTCTGTCCGGTTAGTTTCGGTGCCGTGATGGTGTGGGTTGGGGAACCAGGGTCCGTGTCGGGGGACACGGACCCACGCCGTCGGTCCATGGACCTGTCCGACCAGGGAAGAGCAAGGAGGCGTGGATGGCTGCCGATCGCGATAATCGTTCAACGGGAGAAACGCCGGAAGAACGCCTTGCGGCGCTCGATTCCCAGGTCAGGCGGGATCTGGCCGTTATCGACTATCCGCGCCATGACTGGACGCCGCGCCTGACGCGCGATGGCGAGCCGGTGCTGGATGTCGCCATCATCGGTGCGGGGCAGGGTGGGCTGGCCGCTGCTTTTGCGTTGAAGCGCGGTAATATCAGCAATGTCCGGATTTTCGACCGGGCGTCGCGCGGCGGCGAGGGGCCGTGGATCACCTTCGCCCGCATGATCACGTTGCGGACGCCGAAATATGTCACCGGCCCGGATCTGGGGATTCCGGACCTGACGCCGCGCGCCTGGTATGAAGCGCGGTATGGCGCCGAGGCGTGGGAGAGGCTGGACAAGATCCCGCGTGGCGACTGGCAGGCCTATCTGGACTGGTATCGCGCCGTGCTGGACCTGCCGGTGGAAAATGACCGCACATTTACGCATGTGGCGTGGGAAGACGGACTGCTGCGCCTGACCTTTCTGGATGCTGAGGGACGAGAGTTTCGGCATCTGGCGCGCAAGCTGGTGCTGGCGACCGGGATCGACGGTGGCGGCCGGTGGCATGTGCCGGATTTTATCCGCGAGGCCCTGCCGCGCGAACGCTATGCGCATACGTCCGAGCCCATTGATTTCGCCGCCCTGCGCGGCAAGCGGATCGGCGTGCTGGGGGCGGGGGCGTCGGCCTTCGACAATGCCGCGACCGCGCTGGAGGAAGGGGCCGCCTCGGTCGCGCTGTGTCTGCGCCGGCGGGTCATTCCCTCGGTCAATCCCTATCGCTGGATGGAGAATGCCGGGTTCCTGGCCCATTTCTCAGCGCTGTCCGACACGCTGCGCTGGCGGTTCATGCGGCATATCTATGAACTGAACCAGCCGCCGCCGCAGGATACGTTCTGGCGCTGCCGTCGCCACCCGACCTTCAGCTACCATACCGGCTGTGGCTGGACCGGGGCGCGGATGGAGGGCGATGACATCGTCGTGCAGACGCCGGATGGCGAGATGCGATTCGATTTCGTGATCATCGGCACCGGCTTTGCCGTCGACATGGCATTGCGGCCGGAGACAGCGTCCTTCGCCGGGTCGGTGGCGCTGTGGCGCGATCGCTTTACCCCGCCGGAGGGCGAGGACAGTGCCGTGCTGGCGGCGCACCCTTATCTGGGCGAATCCTATCAGTTCCTGCCGCGCGACGCGGCCGATCCGCTGGCGCCGATGCTGGCGAATATTCACAATTTCACCTTCAGCGCGACGCCCAGCATGGGGCTGTCGGGGGCGTCGATCAGCGGGATGCGCTTTGGCGTGGAGCGGCTGGCGCGGGGGCTGGGGCGTGATCTGTTCGTGGCCGATGGGGCCTGGCACCTTGAGCAGTTGCTGAATTATGTCACGCCGGAACTGGTCAGCCTCGACCCTCCGGATGCATGATCCCGCGTGATTCTGCCGGCGTGGCGGCGCGGCAGGTAACGGGAGGGGACAAGCCCATGAGCGAACAAGATGGTGACAGCTTCGTGCCGGAGGAGGCGATCGTCATTGCCACCGCGCGGGATATCGGCCTGAGTGTCGATGGATCATGCCTGCCGGGCGTGGTGGCCAACCGGGCGCTGCTGCGGCGCTATGCCGATCTGGTCCATGGGTTCGCCCTGCCGGATACGTGTGAACCGGCATACGAATACCGTCCATGAGCGCGCCCGCCATGACTGATCCGTTCGACGTGCTGGCCATTGCCGCCGATATCCGCCAGGGGCGCCGCAGCGCCGTTTCCGTGATGACGGAAACGATCGCCGCGATGCAGGTCCGTGACACATCCATCAACAGCGTGACCCGTATTTTCGGGCCGCGTGCCGTGGGCGAGGCCGAGCAGATCGACCGCCGCCTTACCGCCGGCGATGATCCGGGGCCGCTGGCGGGCGTGCCGTTCGGGGTGAAGGACCTGTTCGACGTGGCCGGGGAGGTTACGACGGCAGGGTCGGTGGTGTTACGGGAATCGCCGCCGGCGGCGCATGATGCCACCGTGGTCGCGCGCCTGCGCGCGGCGGGCGCGATTCCGGTCGCCAGCCTGAACATGGACGAATTCGCCTATGGATTCGCGACCGACAATGCCCATTACGGCATAACCCGTAATCCCCACGATACGGCACGGCTGGCCGGTGGATCGTCGGGCGGTTCGGCGGCCGCCGTGGCGGCGGGGCTGCTGTCGCTGACCTTGGGGTCGGACACCAACGGTTCGATTCGTGTGCCGGCGTCGCTGTGCGGCGTGTGGGGGTTGAAACCCACGCTTGGCAGCGTGCCGCGCGAGGGGGCCTATCCTTTTTCCGCCAGCCTGGACGTGGTGGGGCCGTTTGCCGGAACCCTGGATGGCCTGCGCGTGGCGTACGAAGTCATGGCCGGCGGACCGATGCCCGAACTGCCGGCGGCATCCGACCTGCGGGTTGCGAAGCTGGGCGGCTGGTTCGGCAGCAACCTGTCGGACGCGCTGGCCGGCGCGATCGATGCGGTGGCGGCGCATCTGGGCGGGCTGGAGACGGTGGAGCTGCCCGAGGTGGCGCGGGCGCGCGCCGCTTCGTTCCTGATTACGGCGGCTGAGGGGGGGACGCTGCATCTGCCGCGCCTGCGCAGGCATGCGCTGCGCTATGATCCCGCGACCCGTGACCGGCTGATTGCCGGGGCGCTGCTGCCCTCGGCCACGCTGGTGCAGGCCCATCGGTTCCGTGGCTGGTTCCGCGAGCAGGTCCATGCGCTGTTCCGGTCGGCGGATGTGCTGATTGCTCCGGCGACGGTGGGCGAGGCGCCGCCGGTCGATCAGCCGACCATCGTGGTGGACGGGCAGGTCGTCTCGGCGCGGGCCAATCTGGGCCTTTATACGCAGCCGCTGAGTCTGGCGGGCGTGCCGATTCTCAGTGCGCCGCTGCTGGGCACCGGTGGCCTTCCGCTGGGTATGCAATTGATTGCGGCGCCGGGGCGGGAGGCTGCATTGTTCGCCCTGGCCGGCGCTCTGGCGCGGGCGGGACTGGTCGGCAGGGTGCCGCTTCCAGCAGTGAAGGGACGTTAGGCCATGCTGAATACTCCCCGTTCCCTGCGTGGGATGGTGACATCCCCGCATCATCTGGCCAGCCAGGCCGGCCTGGACGTGCTGCGCGACGGCGGCACGGCGATCGAGGCGGTGGTGGCGACGGCGGCGGCACTGGCCGTTGTCTATCCGCACATGACCGGCATCGGCGGCGATGCCTTCTGGCTGGTGATGTGGCCCGATGGCCGGACCGAGACGATCGATGCCTGCGGGGCCGCTGCGCGGCGTGCCGATCTGGAATTCTATCGGGCTGCCGGGTGCGACACGATTCCGTGGCGCGGGCCGCTGGCGGCCAATACGGTTGCCGGCACCGTGTCCGGTTGGGAGCTTGCCCTGGAGTGGAGCCACGCGATGCAACCCGGGCTGGGCCTGCATCGGTTGCTGCGGGATGCGATCTATTATGCCGAGCAGGGGGTGCCGATCACGGAGGGAGGCGCCGCGCTGACCGCCTCCAAGATGGGCGAACTGGCGGCCATTCCCGGTTTCCGGCAGCTTTTCCTGCCGGGCGGGCATGCGCCGCAGGCAGGCGATATCCTGCATAACCAGGCCCTGGCGCACACGTTGCGCCGGCTGGCGGGGGACGGGCTGGACTCCTTTTATCGCGGTGCGCTGGCGCGGGATCTGGCGGAGGATCTGCGCCAGTTGGGCAGCCCGCTGGATCTGGCGGACCTGAACACGCACCATGCGCAGGCGCGGCCGCCGCTGCATGTCGATATCGCGGGTGCGCGGTTGTTCAACATGGCGCCCCCGACCCAGGGTGTTGCGTCGTTGCTGATCCTGGCGTTGTTCGACCGGCTGCGGGCCGAAGAGGTCGACGGGTTCGATTATTTCCACGGGCTGGTCGAAGCGACGAAACAGGCCTTTCGGTATCGCGATACGCATGTGGGCGACCCGGCCTTCATGTCTGTGGTGGCGCAGGAAGTGCTGGATGACGCCATGGCGCTGGATCGCATGGCGCTGGAAATCGATCCTGAAATTGCGGCGCCGTGGCCCCATCCGCCGCAGATGGGCGATACGGTGTGGATGGGCGCGGTGGATGCCGATGGCGTCGCCGTCAGCATGATCCAGAGTGTGTATTTCGAATATGGATCGGGCGTGGTTCTGCCGCGCAGCGGGATCGTCTGGCAAAATCGCGGGGCCAGTTTCCAGCTGGCCGAGAAGGGCTGGAATGCGCTGCGTCCGGGCCGCAAGCCGTTCCATACGCTCAATCCGGCCGGTGCGCGCTTCGCCGATGGGCGTACCATGGTCTATGGCACCATGGGGGGCGAGGGGCAGCCCCAGACGCAGGCGGCACTCTTCACCCGCTATGCCCGCTATGGCGTGCCGTTGCAGCAGGCGGTGACGGCACCGCGCTGGCTGCTGGGGCGCACCTGGGGCGAGACCAGCACCAGCCTGAAATATGAGGACCGGTTCGCGCCCGAGGTGATCGCGCGGATGGCGGCGGCGGGGCATGTGCTGGAGCCCATGCCTGCCTTTACCTCGACGATGGGGCATGCCGGGGCACTGGTGCTGCATCCGTCAGGCCTGATCGAAGGGGCGACCGATCCGCGCAGCGACGGGATGGTAGCGGCATGGTGAAGATGCCTGTGCGCGAGACGGCGTCTGGCCCGCGGGCGGTCGTGCGGTGCGACGATCTGGGTGTCGCGCCCTATTCCGATTCCGACGATTATCTGTTCCGCCCCTATCTGGGGGCGGGGCATGCGGCGACGCTGGACCGGATCGCGGCCTGGATGACCGAAGCGGGGATGACCGCGCGGGTCGATGCCGCCGGCAATATCGTCGGTCGCTATGAAGGCCGGCACCCCGATGCGCCGGCGCTGGTGATCGGCTCGCATGTCGACAGTGTGCGCGACGGCGGGCGCTATGACGGCATGCTGGGCGTGATGCTGGGGATCGAGACGGTGGCGTGGTTTGCCGAGCGCGGACACCGCTTTGCTTTCGCGATCGAAGTGGTCGGCTTCGGGGACGAGGAGGGGTCGCGCTTTCCGGTTTCGATGCTGGCCACGCGTGCCGTGGCTGGGGTGCTGGGGGACCAGGACCTGGCACTGGTCGATGCTGCGGGTGTGGGGCTGGCCGAGGCGCTGGACGGTTTTGGCCTCGACGTGGCGCGCTTTGCCGATGCGGGACGGAAACGCGAAGACATTCTGGCCTATGTCGAGGCGCATATCGAACAGGGGCCGGTGCTGGAGGCCGAAGGCCATGCGCTGGGCGTCGTCAGCGCCATTGCCGCCCAATATCGCTTTCGCGCCGTGGTGACGGGCGTGGCGGGGCATGCCGGCACCATGGCGATGCGGCTGCGCCATGACGCGCTGGCCGCCGCTGCCGAGATGGTGCTGGCGGTGGAGCGGATCGGCGGTGCCGGGCCTGAGGATTTGGTGGCGACGGTCGGGCGGATGGAGGTTGGGCCGGGGGTGCCGAATGTGGTGCCGGGGGCCGTCACTTTCAGCATCGATATTCGGGCTGGCGTGGATGCGGTACGCGACCGTGCGGCTGAGGCCATTCAGGCGGCGCTGCCGGAGATTGCCGCGCGGCGGGGCGTGGGGCTGGACCTGACGCTTCAGCAGGATCTGCCGGCGACGCCGTGCGACAGCGGACTGAGCGCCCTGATGGCCGACGCGGTCAGCGAGGTCACGGGCGCCGCGCCGCGCGTGCTGGTGAGCGGCGCGGGACATGATGCGATGGTGATGGCGCGGCTGGCGCCGGTTTCGATGTTGTTTCTGCGCTGTCGCGGCGGGATCAGCCACAACCCTGCCGAGGCGGTCGAGGCTGAGGACGTGCAGGTGGCGCTGGAGGCGATGACGGCCTTCGTCATCCGGTTCGAACAGACGGGAGCGGGCGCCGGAGCGGCGCTGACGCAGGAGGAAAGATAGGGTGTTCGGACAGATTGACCCGCCGCATCGGCTTTTGATGGGGCCTGGCCCGGTGAATGTGCATCCGCGGGTGCTGCGTGCGATGTCGGCGGACATGCTGGGGCAGTTCGACCCGGAGATGACGGGGTACATGAACGAGACGATGGCGCTGTATCGCCGCGTGTTCATGACGGAGAACCGTTGGACGTTTCTGGTGGACGGCACGGCGCGGGCTGGGATCGAGGCGGCCCTGGTGTCGCTGGTCGAGCCGGGGGCGCGGCTGCTGGTGATCCATGCGGGACGGTTCGGGCTGCTGCTGTCGGAGATCGGGCAGCGGATCGGGGCGGAGATCCGCACGCTGGAAATTCCGTGGGGCGAGGTGGCGACGCTGGAGCAGATCGAGGCTGCGATCGTGGCGCATCGGCCGCAGGTGTTCGCGGCGATCCATGGCGATACCTCGACGACGATGGCCCAGCCGCTGGACGGTGTGGGCGCGCTGTGCCGGCGGCATGGTGTGCTGTCCTATGTCGATGCCACGGCGACGCTGGGCGGGATGGCGGTTGCGACGGATGCGTGGGGCGTGGATGTGGTGACGGGCGGCCTGCAGAAATGCATGGGCGGGCCGCCGGGGTCTTCGCCGATCACGATTTCCGACCGGGCGGCGGCGCATATCATGAAGCGGCGGCATGTCGAGGCGGGGATACGCGGCGCGGACCTGGACGAAGGGCCGGGGGCGCTGATCCGGTCGAATTACTTCGATCTGGCGATGATCATGGACTACTGGTCGGAGACGCGGCTGAACCACCATACCGAGGCGACCAGCATGCTGTATGCGGCGCGCGAGGCGGCGCGGGTGATGGTGGAAGAGGGGCTGGAGGCGCGTTTCGCGCGGCATCGGGCTGCTGGTGCGGCGATGAGTGCGGGGCTGCGGGCGATGGGGCTGACCCTGTATGGGCAGGATGCCTACCGCATGACCAACGTGACGGGGGTGTATATTCCCGATTGCGTGGATGGCGAGCGGGTGCGGGCGCGGATGCGCGGGGAGTTCGAGATCGAGATCGGCACCGCGTTCGGGCCGCTGGCGGGGAAGATCTGGCGGATCGGGGCGATGAGCTACAATGCGATGCGGCACAAGGTGCTGATCACGCTTGGCGCGCTGGACGCCGTGCTGCGTGCAGAGGGGTATGTGCCGCCGGCGGGGGCGGCGATCGAGGCTGCCCGCGCCGTTTATGAGGCTGTACCATGACGGCGCCCTATCCTCGCGACCTTGTCGGCTATGCCGGTAATCCGCCCGATCCGCGTTGGCCGGGTCAGGCGCGGGTCGCCGTGCAGTTCGTCATCAATTACGAGGAGGGGGCGGAAAATTCGGTCCTGCATGGCGATGCGGGGTCGGAAGCCTTTCTCTCCGAGATGGTCGGTGCCCGATCCGTGCCGGGTGCGCGGGCGATGGCGATGGAAAGCCTGTACGAATATGGCGCGCGTGCCGGGTTCTGGCGGTTGCGCCGGCTGTTTGTGGAGCGCGGGTTGCCCGTGACCGTGTTCGGGGTTGCCGCCGCGATGGCCCGCAACCCGGATGCGGTGGAGGCGATGCTGGATGCGGGATGGGAAATCGCCAGCCATGGCCTGCGCTGGATCGATTACCAGGATATTCCCGAGGCGCTGGAGCGTGCGCATATCCGCGATTGCATCATGCTGCATACGCATCTGACGGGCTCGCGGCCGCTGGGGTGGTATCAGGGCCGTACCAGTCCGAACACGGCCCGGTTGATCGTCGAGGAAGGGGGATTCGTCTACGATGCGGATTCCTATGCCGACGACCTGCCTTACTACGACTGCCATCATGGGCGGCCGCAACTGATCGTGCCCTATACGCTGGATGTGAACGACATGCGCTATGTGGCGCTGAACGGCTTTACCGAGGGCGAGCAGTTCTTCCGCTATCTGCGCGATACATTCGATACTTTGTATGAGGAAGGCGAGGTGGTGCCCAAGATGATGTCCATCGGGCTGCATTGCCGCATTGCCGGCCGCCCTGGGCGCGCCCGCGCCGTTGCCCGTTTCCTGGACCATGTGCTGGCCCATGAGCGGGTCTGGGTGGCGACGCGCCTTGATATCGCCCGTCATTGGCTGGAGGTTCATCCCGCATGAATTCGGTGATGCGGCGCGTAAACGAGATGGCGCCTGCGGTGTTCGTCGAACGGTTCGGTGCGCTGTACGAACATTCGCCCTGGGTGGCGGAACGCGCGGCGGTCCTGCGCCCGTTTGGGGATTCCGGCGCGATGCTGGCAGCCATGAATGGTGTGCTGGCGCGCGCGACGACGGAAGAGAAGCTGGCCCTGGTGCGCGCCCATCCCGAACTGGCGCGCCGGGCTGGGCTGGACCCCGACCTGACCCGTGCCTCGCAGGCCGAGCAGGCCTCGGCGGGACTGGATCGGCTGACGCCGGAGGAATATGCGCGGTTCAACAGCCTGAACGATGGCTATGCCGCGCGGTTCGGCATGCCGTTCGTGATCTGTGTCCGCCTGTCGGACAAGGCGCTGATCCTGTCGGAAATGGCACGCCGGCTGACCCACACACCGGAGCAGGAACTGGAAACGGCGATTGCCGAGATCGGCAAGATTGCCGGTCTTCGGCTGACCGATGCGCTGGCGCACGAGGAGCAGCGTTCATGAGCACTTTGTCCAGCCATGTTCTCGATCTGGTATCCGGCCGGCCGGCGGCGGGGATGGAGATCGTGCTGTGGGCCGGCGATGCGTGCCTGTTTCGTGGCCGGACGAACGAAGACGGACGGTGCCCGGATCTGGCGCGGGTGGGGGCATTGCCGCCGGGGGCTTATCGGCTGGAGTTTGCGGTTGCCGCTTATTTCCGCGGGCAGGGCGTGGCGCTGAGCGAGCCGCCGTTTCTGGACGTGGTGCCGATCGCATTCGGGATTGCGGCACCGGCGGCCGATGGCACTGGTGGCCATTACCATGTGCCGCTGCTGGTCTCGCCCTACGGGTTTTCGACCTACCGGGGGAGTTGAGGTCCCGACCTGGATATGACGAGGCAGGGGCTGGCGGCCGGGACCATCGGTCGGTCAAGCATTTTGCACCGCGTCGATGCCGGATTCGGATATTAGAATGGTTTCAGGGTTTTTCTCTTCAACTCCTGATCCGCTAGTGAAGGGACATTGAACGCTGCCCGGTTTTGGTCGGTCAGGAATTCCCTGTTATAAGGTGCCTGGGTTACGTCCTTTCCCGGTGCTGCTGTAAATTGCGTTCCGAATATCTGAGGACGACCTATTTCCTGAAGGTAACGATCGAGGGTTGCGGCTTCAAGCCAGCGTGCGTTTTCGTCACCAAGGGAAACGGCGGTCATCGCTAGGCAATGCGCGAGCAGATATCCGTCGGATGTCTCGGCGTGTTGGTAGACCATCGCTGCGTGCGTGTAGTCTGCCGCGCTGTGAAGGGCCCCATGCTTCATCAATGCACTCAATATTGTCCGGCGTTCCTCGTCCCGTTTCGCCAGTTTTGCCCAATCGGCTGCGGTGGTTTTGCCGTGTAGCAAGGTTGTGCGTTCATCCTGATCGGCTTGGAAAATATTTGTAACCTGTAGATTGTCTTGTATCGGGGAAGCAAAAGAAGTTTTTTTGCTGGTTGATAGCATTGTCATTGTAAAAATGACACAAAATAGACGACTTCCGTTTGTGAGCTTCATATTACGTTCCTGGTTTTGTAAATATTCAGCGTAGAATGGTCGCGTGAAGTATTTACAGAACCATAGCTTGTTACGAAGCAAATTCAACCGGATGTGCGTGGCGGTGTTGTGGTAACGAAACCGCCGGTCCCGAAGAACCGGCGGTGGTCGGATCAGACCAGGTGCTGCTTCAGCGCGGCGGTGAATTCGCGCGTGCCGGACTTGCCGCCCAGGTCGCGGGTCAGCAGTTCGGGCTTGGTGATCACGGCGCGGATGCCGCTTTCGATGCGGGTGGACAGATCGGCGCGGCCGATATGCTCCAGCATCATGTTCGCGGCCAGCAGCAGGGCCAGCGGGTTGGCGAGGTCCTTGCCGGCGATGTCGGGCGCGGAGCCGTGGACGGCCTCGAACACCGCGGCCTTCTCGCCGATATTCGCGCCGGGGGCCATGCCCAGGCCGCCGACGAGGCCGGCCGTCAGGTCGGACAGGATGTCGCCGAACAGGTTGGTGGTGACGATGACGTCATACTGCCAGGGGTCGATGACCAGCTGCATGGCGCACGCATCGACGATGCGCTCGTTGCATTCCACGCGGCCTTCATATTCCTTGGCGACCTTGCGGCCTTCTTCCAGGAACAGGCCGGTCAGCAGCTTCAGGATGTTGGCCTTGTGGACCAGCGTCACCTTCTTGCGGCCATGCTTGACGGCGTATTCGAATGCGAAGCGGACGATGCGGTTACATTCGGCGCGCGAGTTGTAGCCCGCACCGGTCGCGATCCCGTGCGGGTCGTCGCCCACCGGGATGTAGCTTTCCATCGCCGCGTAGTACCCTTCCAGGTTCTCGCGCACCAGGACCAGGTCGATCTTGTCGAAGCGGGCGCCGGGGACGAACGTGCGCGTCGGGCGCAGGTTGGCATAAAGCCCGAATTCCTGGCGCAGGGTCACGTTGATGGACTTGAAGCCGCCACCCACGGGGGTCGTCAGCGGGCTCTTCAGGGCCAGGCCGGTGCGGCGGATGCTGTCGATCGTCTGGGGGGGCAGCGGATTGCCGGTCGCGTCAACCGCCGCCATACCCGCGAGCTGCTTGTCCCAGGCGAACGGCGCGCCGACCGCGTCCAGGATTTCGGTCACGGCATCCATGATTTCCGGGCCGATCCCATCGCCGGGGATCAGGGTAGCCGGAATGGTCTTTTCAGCGGACATTGTCGAACGTCTCCCTCTGTGCTTTGCCAGGCCCGACCTGCCGACCGTGCGTTCGCGAGGCGGGGCAGCCGGGCCGGAACCCGTATGGTCCTAGGCCCGTGGCAGACGGGTGACAATCGCACCGGCCCCCGTCACGAGGGCTTTCGCGGTCACATTATCTGGCGCTGTCGAGGGAGGTTTCGCGCTAATCCGCCACGATCGGGGCACAGGCCGCTTCGAGCCATGCGCGGGCGTCGGAAGCCAGTTGCGGCGCGACGAGATCAAAAACCCGTGCATGGTACGTGTCCAGCCAGGCGGTCTCTTCGCGGGTCAGCAATGACGGATCGATCAGTCGCCGGTCGAAGGGTGCCAGTGTCAGGGTTTCGAAGGCCAGGAAGTTCCGTCCGGCCTCGGCCAGGGTCGGGTGGACCAGCAGCAGGTTTTCCAGCCGGATGCCGAAGGCGCCCGGACGGTAGTAACCGGGCTCATCCGACAGGATCATGCCCGTCGCGACCGCTACGGGCCGGTGAACGGGCGAGATCGAGCATGGCCCCTCATGCACCGAGAGATAGCTGCCGATTCCATGGCCGGTGCCGTGATCGTAATCCAGTCCGTCCTGCCACAGCGCATAGCGCGCCAGGGCGTCCAGCGCGTGCCCTGTCGTGCCGACCGGGAAGCGGGCCCGCGCCAGGGCGATATGGCCCTTCAGTACGCGGGTGAAGGGGCCGCGCACGCTGTCGGGCCCTCGTTCCTTGCCGGTCCAGAGGGTGCGGGTGACGTCGGTGGTGCCGAAAGGATACTGGCCGCCGCTGTCGATCAGATAGACCTCGTCGGTGCCGATCGTCCGGGCGGTGTCCGGTGTAACCCGGTAATGGATCACCGCACCGTTAGGACCGGCGCCCGAAATGGCGGGGAAGCTTTCCTCGCGATAATCGGGGCAGAGGGCGCGGAAGGCATTCAGTCGGGTCGCGGCCTCCAGTTCATTCTGTCCGACGCCCTGCGTATCGACCCAGTGCAGGAAACGGCATAGTGCGATGCCGTCGATCAGGTGTGCGCGGCGCGCGCCTTCCTGTTCTACCGGGTTCTTGCAGGCGCGTGGCAGCGCGCAGGGGTCGGTGGCGCGGGCGATGGTGGCGCCGGTGGCTTCCAGCGTCTGGATGAACCAGACCGCCGTGCCGACCGGATCGACCCGTACCGTCTGTCCGGCCAGAGCCGTCAGCGCGGCGTCGAGGCCGGACGGCGGCACGATCCGGACCTGCGGGCCCAGCCAGTGGGCGGTATCGGGCGGCACGCGGGCCGGGTCGATGAACAGGTCGACCTGGGCGTCGGCATGCAGGATGGCGAAGGCCAGGCAGGCCGGTGTGTAGGGAACGTCGCTGCCGCGAATGTTCAGCAGCCACGCGACGGATGTGGGGTCGCCCACGATGGCCGCGTCCTGACCCTCGGCGCGCAGGACGGCCGCCATGCGGGCCCGCTTGTCGGCGCTGTCCTCGCCCGCGAAGGAAAGGGGATGGGACAGGCAGGGGGTGCCGGGCGCGGCCGGCTGGTCGGTCCAGATCCGGTCCACCGGGTTGGCCGCTAGCGGCACCATGTCCAGCCCGCGTGTCAGGAACGGTTGCAGGCCGGCCTCGCCGACCAGACGGGGATCGTAGCCGATCCGCAGGCCGCGCCCGCCCTGTGCCGCCAGCCATTCGGCCGGGGGCGTGTCGCGCATATGCAGGCGGGCCCAGGCAGTGCCGTCCACCTGCTGGTCCATCTGCGTGATGTAGCGCCCGTCGGAGAAGACGGCCGCCGGGCCATCGCGCAGCACCACCGCCATGCCGGCGCTGCCGGTAAAGCCGCTCAGCCAGGCCAGACGCTCGGCGTAGGGGGCGACATATTCGCCCAGATGCTCGTCGCCGCGCAGGAGAAGGAAGCCGTCGACATCCATTTCCTCCAGCACGCGGCGCAGCGCGGGGAGACGGGCTGAAATCTCGGGCATTTCCCTTGTCCTTTTACTTTGGAAGTGATTGATTCCGCTGGTTTCCGCCTGCGTTGCCTGAACTATCAGGCGCCGGTTGCCCCATCGGGGCGGCGCAGCACGAGCGTGGACCAGTCGCCTTCGGTCAGGTGCCGTTCCAGGACCAGGCCCTGTCGCCGGTGGGCGGCCACCACCATGCGGGCCTGGCTGTTGAGCAGGCCGGCCAGGATGGCGGTGCCGCCGGGAGCGAGATGGGCCGCCAGATCCTTGGCCATCAGGCAGAGTGGCCGGGCGAGGATATTGGCGAAGATCAGGTCGAACGGGGCGTGGCGCTTCAGGCCCGGCGTGCGCCAGCCATTGCCCAGCCGGGCGGCGACCAGTGTGGAGAGGCCGTTCAGCGCGGCATTCTGCTGCGTCGTGCGGACCGACCATGGGTCGATATCCACCGCCAGGACCGGGCGATGCAGGAGGGCGGCCGCCGCCATGGCCAGGATGCCCGAGCCGCAGCCCATGTCCAGAATCCGGCGCGGGCGGCGATGGGCGACCTGTTCGAGAGCGCGCAGGCAACCACGGGTCGAGCCGTGTTCGCCCGAGCCGAAGGCCATGCCGGCATCGAGCGTGATCGCGATGCGCCGTGACTGGGTGGGGCCTTCCAGGTGGGTGCCGCGCACCACGAAACGCTGGCCGACATCCTGCTCGGGGAAGGATTCATAGGTGCGGGCGAGCCAGCCTTCGGCCTCGGTGCGTGTGCGTTCCAGTTCGGCCGCATGGCCGCTGACGGCGGCGGCGAGGGCCAGGGCGGCCGTCAGTTCGGCTTCGCCGTAACCGAGGTCACGCACGCCTTCGACCCGCCACAGGATCTGCGTATCGTCCACCTCGAAGATGCCGATGGTGGAGCAGACGACCGAAAGGGCATCCTCGTACGCCATGACGGCATCGGCGGGGACGGTGACGGCGATGGTTTCGAGTTCCGTCGCGTGGCGACGGGTCAGACTTGTCATGGTGCTTTCTCGACAAAACTGTCCAGGAGACGTTTCGGTCCGGCCTTGTCGAAGGCGACTTCCAGCCGGTTGCCCTCGACGGACGACACCGTTCCGTATCCGAATTTCTGATGAAAAACCCGCGTTCCCACCGCCATTGCGGCCTTGGCGGAGGAGGTGGTCGCATCGCCCGCCGCGTCGGCCGCGCGGGGGCGGCGTGCGGTGATGGGGAAGGCGCTGGAGAAGGCGGGGGCCTGGCCGAAGCTGCGGCTGCGCGCCTGGCTGGCGGCGCCGGTGGTGGTGACGTATTCGTCGGGCAGTTCCTCGATGAAGCGGCTGGGGATGGCCGATTGCCAGTTGCCGTATATGCGGCGGCTGGCGGCGTGGCTGATGATGGCCCGGTGCCGTGCCCGCGTGATGCCGACATAGGCGAGGCGCCGTTCTTCCTCCAGCCCTTTCAGGCCGCCTTCGTCGAGCGTGCGCTGCGAGGGGAAGACCCCTTCCTCCCAGCCCGGCAGGAAGACCGTGTCGAATTCCAGCCCCTTCGCGCCATGCAGGGTCATGATGCTGAGGCGTTCGGTGCCGGCGCTTTCCTCGTTTTCCATCACCAGGGCGACGTGTTCGAGGAAATGGCCCAGGCTTTCGAAATCGGCCAGAGCGCGCACCAGTTCCTTCAGGTTGTCCAGCCGGCCCGGCGCCTCGACCGAGGTGTCGGCCTTCCACATGTCGATATAGCCGCTTTCTTCCAGCAGCCTGTCGATGACCACCACATGGCCCTCGCGCGGCAGGTCTTCGCGGCCCTGTTGCAGGGTGTTCAGCAGGGCGGCCAGGCTGTCGCGGGCCTTTCCCTTGATCTCGCCGCGTTCGAGCATGCCGCCGATCGCCGCCGTCAGCGGCATGCCGCCGTCGCGGGCGGCCTGGTGGAATTTCTGCATCGCGACGGCACCGATGCCGCGCCGGGGGACGTTGACGATGCGTTCGAACGCGAGATCGTCCGCCGGCTGGTTCAGCACCCGCATATAGGCCAGCGCGTCGCGGATTTCCGCGCGTTCGTAGAAGCGCAGGCCACCGACGACACGGTAGGGCAGGCCGATTGCGATCAGCCGTTCCTCGAACGCGCGGGTCTGGAAGCCGGCGCGCACCAGGATGGCGATTTCGGACATGCGGTGGCCGCCGGCGCGCAGGCGTTCGACCTCCTCGCCGACCAGCCGGGCTTCGTCGTCCGAATCCCAGACCGAGGCTACGCGCACCTTGTCGCCTGATGCATCCTCGCGGCCGGGGCGCAGGGTCTTGCCCAGCCTGCCGTCATTATGCGCGATCAGGCCGGAGGCGGCGCCGAGGATCTGGGCGGTGGAGCGGTAGTTGCGCTCCAGCCGGACGATGGCGGCACCGGGGAAATCGCGCTCGAAACGTAGGATGTTTTCCACTTCCGCGCCGCGCCAGGAATAGATCGACTGGTCGTCGTCGCCGACGCAGCAGATATTGGCCTGCTGGCCCTCGCGCTGGGCCAGCAAGCGCAGCCACAGATACTGGATGGTGTTGGTGTCCTGGTATTCGTCGACCAGGATATAGCGGAACAGCCGATGATACTGGGCCAGCACGTCGGGCCTGGTGCGCAGGATTTCGGTGACGTGCAGCATCAGGTCGCCGAAATCGCAGGCGTTGAGCTGCACCAGCCGTGCCTGGTAGCTGGCGTAGATCGCCCGGCACTGGCCGTTGGCGAAATCGCAGTCCTCGGCCGGAGTGACGCGCTCGGGCGTCAGGCCACGATCCTTCCAGCGCTGGATCACGCCCAGGATGCCCTGTGGGGGCCAGCGCTTGCTGTCGATGCGCAGCGGCTCGATCACCTGTTTGAGCAGGCGGAGCTGGTCGTCGGTGTCGAGGATGGTGAAGCCGGAACCAAGCCCGACATATTCGGCATGGCGGCGCAGCATGCGCGCGCACAGGGCATGGAAGGTGCCCAGCCACAGCCCTTCGACCGGTTCGCCCAGCAGGGTGCCGATCCGCTCGCGCATTTCGCGCGCCGCCTTGTTGGTGAAGGTGACGGCCAGGATCTGGTAGGGCCGCGCCCGGCCGGAGAGCAGGATATGGGCGAAGCGCGTGGTCAGGACGCGCGTCTTGCCCGTTCCGGCGCCGGCAAGGACCAGAAGCGGGCCGTCGGTCGTCTCGATCGCCATCCGCTGTTCGGGATTGAGGCGCTGGAGATAATCCGGGGCATCGGGGGTGGGGGTTGGGGTCTGGTTCACGGTTTCGGTATAGGGCGTCGCGGGACTATGACCAAGCATTGCGGATTGATTCCCGTGCCGGCGGATGGCGTTCGGCGGTCGGGGGAGACGGGGAGCGTCATGAGGCAGGCGGGCAGGGATGGCGGAAAGGGCGCGGGGCAGGCGGTCCCTTTCAAGGAAACCGGGCCGGCCGGGCACCGGGGGCGGATGCGTGCCCGGGTTCTGACATCGGGCGCCGCGTCGCTGGCGGATTACGAGATCGTGGAGATGCTGCTGTTCATCGGCGTGCCCCGGCGGGATACCAAGCCGCTGGCCAAGGCCTTGCTGAACCGATTCGGCAGTCTGGGCGCGCTGCTGTCGGCCTCGCCGGACGGGCTGCGGGAAGCTGGACTGTCGGAGCGGGCGGCGGCGGCGCTGGGGTTGCCGGCCGCCGTGGCCGACTGTCTGTCACGCCCCGATCCGCTGACGCGCACTCCGATGCGGGACTGGGATGCGGTGCTGGCGTATTGCGACACCCGGTTGGCCGATGCGCCGCCCGGCCAGTTGCGGGTGCTCTTCCTCGACAGCATCAATCACATCATTGCCGATGAGGCGGTGGATGACGGCGGAGGCGGTGCGCCGGAACTGACCCAGCGCCATATTCTGCTGCGGGCGCTCGACCTGCACGCCACGGCGCTGGTCGGAATCCGGATGGCGCCCGGCTGGCCGCCGCCGGTCGCGATGATCGAGGGAGACGCGGTGCTGATGCAGGCGATTTCCTACCACGCGCAGAACCTGTCCCTGACGGTTCAGGACCATGTGTTCCTGCGGCGCGGCCAGTGGCTCAGTCTGCGTCAGCAGCGACGCCTGTAGGAGTCCGGCGGCCGATGCGCGTGCGGCGATCGGGGGCGCATCGGCCGCCAGGTGTCGGAAAGTTACTTCGCCGCGGGGTGGATATGCGCGGCCGCCAGTTGGCCCCGGATCGCCGCCATCAGTTCGCCGGGATCGGTGACCAGCGCGTCGGCACCGGCTTCGGTCAGTTCTTCCTCGCCGCCATAGCCCCACAGCACGCCAAGTCCCCTGATATGGTTGGCGTGGGCGCCGCTGATATCGAACCGGCGATCGCCGACCATGATGGCGCGGTTTCTGGCGATGTCGTGCTCTTCCAGCAGTTGGGCGATGAGTTCGGGTTTCTCCGCGCCGGTATCGTCGGGCCGGGCACCGTAGAGCGCCGTGAAATAGGGGGTCAGTTCCCGCAATTCCAGGATGGCGCGGGCCAGGTGAACCGGCTTGGAGGTTGCCAGGAACAGCCGGGCGCCGGAGGCCGTCACGGCCTCGATCACCTCGCGCATGCCTGGGAAGACCGGGCTGCGATGCATGCCGCGCCGCTCGTAATGATAGCGGTAGCGCCTTACGGCTTCCTCGGCCCTGTCGTCGCCGTAATGCGTGAGGACGCGGGCGACCAGATCGTGCAGGGGGGGGCCGACAACCCAGGTCAGGTCTTCCGCCGGATCGGGTTCATGGCCAAGATCGCGTATCGCGTCATGCAGGGAACTGATAATGCCGGCGCGGGAATCGATGATGGTACCGTCGAGATCGAGAAGAACCGCGTCGCGATGATTGAGAGACGACAGAACATTCATACCGGCGATGGTCCTTTTGGCTCCATGAAGCTTCCTTATACCCAAGCTGCCGCTTCGCGGCCATTGGCGGCTTCCCGTCCGGGTGGCCGGGGCCGCGGGATGGCATGACCGCGCCTTCCGCCGATGCCGATGCCGATGACGTCGGGCTGCTGTCCGCGATCCTGACGCTGATCCTGCCTTCGGGAGGCGACCCTGCCGGGCTGGCGCGTGCCATGCTGACGCGATTCGGCACTGCCGGCGCGGTCTTCGCCGCCGATGCCGACGAATTGTCGGCGGTGGTCGAGGGGCGGATTCAGGTGGTCGTCACGCTTCCTCTGCTGCGTGAGGCGGCGATCCGGTTGATGCGGACGCGTATCCGGCAGGGCAACCTGCTGGCGTCGCATGATGCGCTGATGGCTTATCTTCAGGCCGTCCTGGCGCGCGACACGCTGGAGCAGTTTCGCGTGCTGTTTCTGGACCGCAATGCCCGGCTGATCGCCGATGAAGTCCTGGCGCAGGGCACGATCGACCAGACGCCGGTCTATCCGCGCGAGGTCATGCGCCGCGCCATCCGCCTGAAGGCGAGCGAACTGATCCTGGTTCATAACCATCCCGGCTGGAACCCGATGCCGTCGCGCGAGGACATCGCGATGACCCGGCGGCTGGAGCAGATCGCCACCGTGCTGGGCCTGACGGTGCGCGACCATGTCATCGTGGGCAATGGGGGAGCGACCAGTTTCCGGCAGGCGGGCCTACTGTGAGAGGCAGCCTGCTGGCCGGGTGCGTGCTTCAGGTGCTGTTGGCGGTTTGCTCGGCGAGAGTATCTTCGGCGATCATCAGCCGGTTGCGGCCGCCCCTTTTGGCGACATAGAGCGCCTGGTCGGCGCGTTCGATCAGGGCCGCATGGTCCTCGTCGGGCTGGTGGCAGGCGATCCCCATGCTGATGGTGACGTGCAGGGTCGGGCCGGATGGGACCACGATGGAATCCGACGAGACGGCGCGGACCAGGCGGCGCGCGAGGCTGATGGCCTGTTCCGGGTTCTGGTCCGTGATCAGGACCGCGAATTCCTCGCCGCCGATCCGGGCGACCATGTCGCCGTCGCGCACGGCGGCCAGGACCGTGGAGGCCACCCGCCGGAGCACGACGTCGCCGATCGGGTGACCGTAGCGGTCATTGACCAGCTTGAAATGATCCAGGTCGAAAATCGCGACCGCGATCTTCGCACCATGCTGCGCCATGCAGGCATGGAGAGCCTGGAAGAAGGCGCGCCGGTTGGGCAGGCCGGTCAGTTCGTCCGTATTGGCCGCGTGCTCGTTGGCTTCGGCGATCCGGCGGTTCTGTTCGTCCTGTGTGAACTGTTCGGTGACGTCGCGGATCAGCCCGCCATAGCCCAGATCTTCATCCAGGCGATGGGCCAGGATCTCAACATGCCGGATCGTGCCGTCGCGGCGGCAGATGCTGACGACCTGGCGCAGATCTTCCCGGTTGCCCGATACGAGTTCGGACAGTGCCCGGCTGAGGGGAGGGCGGTCCTCGGGGATGACGCTCTCCAGCATGTGCTGGCCTAGCCGGTATTCGACCGGCACGCCGAACAACTGCTCGGACGCAGGATTGAGGTAGCTCCAGCGGCCGAAAGCATCGACCCGGAACAGCACGTCGCCCACGCGATCGGCCAGATGGCGGAAATCGCGTAGCCGCCGTTCGGCCAGCGCGGCCTTCTGGTCGCGTTGGGCCAGTACCGCTCCCAGCGGCAAGGCGCAGAAGAAGATCGTCGCGAGGTCGAGCTGGAAAATATAGACCCTCAGCGAGTCCGGCCCATGAAAGGGCATCCGGGGACCGACGTCGGTGAAGATGAAATAGCTGCCGATCATGGCGATGATTGCGACGGCCAGCGCGGCGCCCTTGTCATACAGGTGGTAGGTGGCCAGGAGCAGCGGCGGCAGAAGCAGGAACTGGAACGGATAGTGGGCCTGACCATAGACCACGATCGCCGCGCCGGCGACCAGCGCCATCAGGCCGCCGGCCACAAGCGATGACGGGGAATCGTGGTCCGGGTTGCCCTTGGTATCATAGGGGTTCAGGGCCAGCAGAACCGGAACCGTGATCAGTACGCCGGGCAGGTGGGCCATCGTCCAGGCCGTCGCACCACCCAGCCAGCCGCGCCCTTCGCTGAAATACAGGGCTTCTGCCGCGACGGCCGCCGAGCATATGACGGCCATTGCCGTCACAAGGGCGAACCGGAATGCCCATCCGGGATGTTCGAAAAAATCGGAGATCGGGCTGAAACGGCGGGCCAGAAAAACGGCGAGCAGGATTTCGACCAGATTGGCGCCTGCAAAGCCGACGCTGGTGACCCAGGGGCGGTGGTCACCCAGATTGACCAGCGTGGACAGGACCAGCAGTAGCGGCGGAAACAGCCGCCAGTCGAAATTGCGCATGCACAGGGCCGAAGCGACCAGGATCGCGTTGGCCGGCCAGATCATTGCGGAACTGCCGCCATGGCGGGTCCATCCCACGCTGGCAATGGCGACGAGGCACCATACCGCGCAGGTCAATATCGTCGACAGACTGTTCCGACCCGCCAGGATTGCTATCATACTGCGTGGCTCGTCCTTATTACCCGATGCCAATTATCATCAATTGCCGACTTCGGGACAGCGGGCTTGTTATATCAATTGCGACAGAACGCGGTCTGCATGGGTTCATTGCTGTGTGTTCCGGTTCTCGCGGCCCGATGGGCGCTGCATTGATCAGCCGCCGCATCCGCCCTTCCTGGAACAGGTGAAGATTCTCGTAAAAACAATAAACTAGAGCATTTCCACCGAGCCGGTTTTCGGTGGAAATGCTCTGGTCTGGCGTTCGACATATTTCTGGACGGTGATCTTCAGTTCGGTGGGCAGGCGGCGGTAGAGTTCGATCAGGTCGTGCTCGTCTGTCGAAAGCGTCATGGGGAATGCCTGTTCCACCATTCCGCTGAGGAAAAGTTCTTCCGGCACCTGAAACAGTTCCGCCAGTCGCGGGATGTGCCCGCGTGCGCTGCTGCGGCCGGTCTCCAGCGCCGCGATGGCGGAGCGACTGACATGGAGGGCGCGGGCGAGGTCGTTCTGGCTCATGCCTCCGGCCTTGCGCAGGGTTACGATCTTCTTGGCGAGTTCAGCGGCGGGAGATGCCTTTGTCGCGTCATTTCCGGCCAGCGTGGCATCGGTATCCCGGATCCACTTTCGAAACAGGGACTGCGGGATAATACCGTCGGGATTGGTGCCGGTCAGTTTTGGAGAACTCTTTGCCTGATAGGAAATCATGCCTTCGGGCAGGTCGATGATCCTGCGCGGTGGGATGGCGGGATTACCCGGCATCCATATCTGTCCCGGCTGGAGGAGAGTTCTTCGCGCCATGATGCTTTACGAAAGGAGGACCCCGCTCTCGCAAGGAGAGCGGGGTCTGTGGAGATGAACGGATCGGAGCCGTGATGCTCAGAGTGACCAGGTGAGGGCTCGGGTCGTTTCGTCGGAGGCGATGTATGGGCCGGCAGACCTGACGGTGATGGCGAGCATGGCGATGCTGTTGGGCTGACGCTCGCCGAGGGGAAGGGAGGCGTTTCCGCTGGTCCAGCGGCTGTATTCCCCTTCCACGGTGTGCCAGCCGGGCAGGTCGCCGTCGGTCAGGTGGTCGGTGATGGTTCGGGCGTGGTTGCCTTCAAAGAGCCTGATCTCGCCGACTTCGATGCCGAAAGGGCGGCGGTCGTCGACGAAGGGGCCGATCGTGTCGCTGGGGCGGCTTGCCCTGGACACAAGCCGGACGGCCCGAACGCCGGTCGGGACCATGAACAGGGTGCAGCCGTCGGCCTCACGGATCTTGCGGAGGATCTGTCCCTTGTCTGTGGTGAGGTGGAGGTCGGGCTCATCGATCAGGACGGGCGCGGGTGTCTGGCTTTCGAGATGCGCCTCTTCAGCACGGGATGCGAGCTGGCGGAACAGGGGTTCGACGAATGCACGGGCGACATTCAGGGGCGCGCCGGCATCTTCTTCCCAGGTACGGACAATGCCGCGCAGCGTGGCGATCTTGCCGTCCTGATGGAAGGAGCGGCGGTTGCCGGTGTCGAGATAGCTCTCGGTCAGCATGCCGTCGGCGCGGATCACCGCGTGCGGGTCTGTCTCGACATGGTAATAGGTGTAGCTGGTAATGGATTTGTCGTAGAAGATGGATGTGCCGTTGACGAGCATGCGGGCAGGGATGAAGCTGTTCGCGAAGAACAGGCAGTGCTCTGCGGTGATCAGCATGTCCTTGTAGGGAACGCCAGCGGCGACGGCGTCCTTGAGGATGCGAACGGGATAGCCTGCCTCGTCGTCCGGGTAATCATGACGGATCACGACTTTTCTGCTGCCGACCCAGACGACATCGCGTGTTGTTTCAATGTTGTTGCGCCAGTCGTAGACGCTGATTTCATCGCCAATCCGAATATCTTCGACTGCGCAATCACCATCCGGCGTCCGGATCATCGAGCCGGCGAGGAAGCAGGCACCGATATAGGTGTTGCCGTCCTTGTAGGTGATTTGCAGGGGGTTTGTTTTTACGTCTTCCGTCGCCAGGTTGTTATAGGTTCCTACCGGGAGGTTGGCACCTGCTGCGGGGGTTACAGTGTAGGTCGCAATCTGCGTGCCATCGCTTCCAAAAAGCGTAATCGTTTTGTTTGTGCCTGAGGTGGCTATGTTATAACCGGAAACAGTGGCGACTGTATTCTCGATTTCTATGGTATCGTATTGTGGATCGTAGCCGGTAATCGTTGTTCCCGACAGGTTCAGGAATACACCACCACCATTCAGAACAAGCGTGCCGCCGCCAGCTGTGAAATTGATGGTCGTTTCCTGGAGCAGGCTGATCAGTTGTGTGTTGCCGTTATATGTACCGCCATATCCTATATTGATGGTTGAGCCACTCAACGCACCAGCGACGAGGCCACCCGAAAAAGTCGCCGTTCCGCCATATATATTCATGGTAATGGCTGTTGCGGCGTTTATAACGAAATCAATATCTGTCGTTCCGCCGATTGTAAAAACGGGCGCCGACAAGGCAGACAGAACAATATCAATGGTACCACTGGAACCTGGTACAGAGACCCATTGACCACCGATTACAGAAAGAAGACTACCATTGGTTGCATTAGTCCCCGTCTGGATATGGGACAATATACTATCAGGAACGCCGGTTAGCGTTTCTATTGTATTTCCACTGGAATCCGTAATTTTTATGTTGGAACTTCCGATCCCGCCATTGAGAAGCGTTCCATCGGTAATTGTCCATATTGTTTCAATATTACCTTGTGCGTCATATGTATAATATGTACCAGCGCTCGACATACTGATATCCCCCCAAAGCTGGATGTGCCCCTGCGAAGATCGGGATCTCAGATTGTCATATGAAAGTTAACAAATGCCCCATATCACCGAGGCGACAGGCATGATGGCGATAAGCGCCATGCGTCCTGTCGCAGGGAATGGCCGGCCCTGAGGGAATGGAAGAGGACAGCCGACGATTGCGTCGGTCATTTTTGAAAGGAGATTGGTGCCGGGTGAGGGATTTGAACCCCCGACCTTCGGTTTACAAAACCGCTGCACTACCGCTGTGCTAACCCGGCGGCGATGGGACGTTGCACCATCGTTAGACTATCCAAGGCATCGTGGTTCGTTTTGAGGACCAGGGCCGGGACTGTGTGCTTTTGCCTCTGTCTTCCCGACGGGTCAAGAGGGCAGGGTGGCGGGGAGATTCCGCCACCCTTCTGATCAGGCCTGCTGGTAGAGCAGGCGGGCGCGGATTGTGCCTTTGAGGTCGCGCAGGCGGCGGAGGATACGGTTGTCCTTGTCGGTGTCGCGTCCCGTATCCGCCTCGACCACCACGTAGCCCAGTTCACCGTCGGTCTGGAGATACTGGGCCGTGATGTTGCTGTTCTCAGCCATGAAGATCTCGTTGATCTGCAGCATGATGCCGGGAACATTGCTGTGGACGTGCATGAAGCGGGTGCCGCGCGGGCTCTCCGGCAACTGCACGGTCGGGAAATTGACGGCGCCCAGGGTCGAACCCACGTCGGAATATTCGATCAGCTTGCGCGCGACTTCGACGCCGATCCGCTCCTGTGCCTCGGCGGTCGAGCCGCCGATATGCGGGCTGAGGATGACGTTCTCCAGCCCCTGGAGCGGCGAGGAGAAGGAGTCGCCCGCGCCCTTGGGTTCGGTCGGGAACACGTCGATCGCAGCCCCCAGCAGGTGGCCGTCACGCAGGGCATCGGCCAGCGCTTGCAGGTCCACCACGTTGCCGCGGGCGTTGTTGATCAGAAACGAGCCGGGCTTCATCGCGCGGATCTGTTCGGCGCCGATCAGGTTGGCGGTGCTGGGGAGCTGCGGCACATGCAGGCTGACCACGTCGCTCTGCGCCAGCAGGTCGTTCAATGTGTCGACCGGGGTGGCGTTGCCGTGCACCAGCTTGTCGATCACGTCGTAATAGATCACGCGCATGCCGAACGCCTCGGCCAGGACCGAAAGCTGAGAACCGATCGAGCCGTAGCCGACGATGCCCAGCGTCTTGCCGCGGACTTCCCAGCTATTGGCGGCGGATTTGTTCCAGCCGCCGGCATGACACTCCACCGAGCGGGGGAAGATCCGCCGCATTAGCATCACGACCTCGCCCATCACCAGTTCGGCGACCGAGCGGGTGTTGCTGAACGGGGCGTTGAAGACCGGGATGCCGTGGGCACGGGCCGCCGTCAAGTTGACCTGGTTGGTGCCGATGCAGAAGCAGCCCACGGCGATCAGCCGGTCGGCGGCGGCGATGACCTCGTCGGTCAACTGGGTGCGGGAGCGGATACCCACGATATGCACGCCTTCCAGAGCCTCGCGCAGGGCCGCCCCTTCCAGAGCGGTCTTGAGCCGTGTGACGTTCTCGTACCCGTTGGCCTTCAATAGCGACACGGCGCTGTCGTGGACGCCTTCGAGAAGCAGGATGCGGATCTTGTCCTTGGGGAGGGACAGGTGGGAGGTGGCTTCGCTGCTCATCTCGAATACTCGCGCTTATTCGGGGAAGATGGTTCTCCTATCCGATCGACGGATAAATGGATAGGGAGAGGACGGCATCGGTGCCATGTGCTGGCCGGACGGGTGAGGAGTCTCACCGCGCCGGCAGGCCCGTATTCAGCAGGGAGACGGCGTCGGCCAGCATGGCCGGGTCGCCGACCGCCAGCACGGTGCCATCGCTCTGCGCATGCAGCGTGCGGCCGTGCCAGTCCGTCACTCGGCCGCCAGCGCCTTCGATGATGGGGACGAGGGCGGCCCAGTCCCAGATCTTCATCGTGCATTCCGCGATCACATCGACCTGTCCCAATGCCAGCAGGCCGTAGGCATAGCAGTCACCGCCCCAGGTGACGCGGCGGGCGGCGCGGCGTAGCGCGTCCCAATGTGGCGTCGGTGCGTCCGCGATCATCTCGGGCGAGGTGCAGGAGAGTTCCGCCAGTTTCAACTCGGTGCAACGGCGGGTGCCGATGGTGCCGGGCAGGCGGGATTCGTAGTGCGTCGGCCGGCCGCGCACGCCGATCCAGCGTTCGCCGGTGATCGGTTGGTCGATGATGCCCAGCACCGGTACGCCGTCTTCCAGCAGGGCGATCAGGGTGCCGAAGGTGGGGCGACCGGTCACGAAGGCCCGGGTGCCGTCGATCGGGTCGATCACCCAGCAGTGGCGGGAGCCTACGCGCTCCAGCCCGAATTCCTCGCCCAGTACGGCATGGTCGGGCAGGCGTTCGGCCAGGATCGCCCGAATGGTGCGCTCGGCGGTGCGGTCGGCGACGGTGACCGGACTCTGGTCGCTCTTGTCGTCGACCGTGACCCCGGAGCGGAAGAACGGACGGATCACGCAGGCGGCGGCATCGGCGGCGGCTGTCGCGGCTTCCAGCAGACGGTCGGCATCGGGGAGGGGGATGTCGGCAAGGGGGGTGCCGGTCTGGGTCATGGCTGGTGTCCTCCGTCGGACAGGGTGTGCAGGTACGCGATGATCGCCGCGCGGTCGCGGATGTCGGACAGGCCGGGGAAGGCCATGCGGGTGCCCGGTGCGAAGCGGGCAGGGCTTTCCAGCCACGCCGAGAGGGCTTCGTCGGTCCAGAGTTCCGAGCGGTGTGCCGAGAGCGCGGGTGAAAAACTGTAGCCTGGGATGTCTGCGACCGGTGTGCCGGCTACGCCGAACAGGTTGGGGCCGACCGTGGGGGGCGCGCCCTTCGTGAAGCTGTGGCACGTCGTGCAGGATCGTGCCGCGAGGGCCTGTCCGGCTTTGGGATCGGCGTGGGCGAGGGCATCGGCGACCGAGAGGCTTGCCGATCCGTCGGGTGTTTGGGGCAGGGTGAAGGCCGGACGGAGCGGGATGGCTACGGGGATGGCCAGATGGCCGGCCCAGACGCTGCCGGCCATTGCCAGCGCGGTCAGCAGGAAAGCTGCACCGATGCGGTTGGCGTCGTGGCTGTCCATCCGGGTTACGATGCTCCATCGGTGTTTCGGTTGCATGCTGGGCGGTCCTTACCTAGACTGCCGCCCGCCTTGTGTGAAGCAGCGTGGGATCGTGCCGATGGGCCGGAGCGCGTGTCCGCAGCGGCGTTTCCCCGGCCGGACGTTTCCGCCGCTTTCGAGTGTCAGGGCCTGCTGCGTGTTCGCATGAATCCAATCGTCATCATTCCTGCCCGCATGGCCTCGACGCGCCTGCCGGGCAAGCCGCTGGCCATGATCGGCGACCGGCCCATGATCGTGCATGTGCTGGAGCGCGCGCGCGCCGCCGATATCGGGCCGGTCGTGGTCGCTGTGGCCGACCCCGAACTGGCGCGGGTGGTGGAGGCGGCGGGTGGTACCGCTGTGCTGACCGATCCGGCGCTGCCTTCGGGTTCCGACCGGGTGTGGCATGCGCTTGCGACCGTCGATCCTGACGGGCGGCATGACGTGGTGCTCAACCTCCAGGGTGATCTGCCGGGGTTGGTGCCGGAGACACTGGCCGCCGCCCTGCTGCCGCTGGCCGATCGGGCCGTCGATATCGGTACGCTGGTCGCCCCGGTCACGGAGCCCGGCGAGGCGCAGGCGGACTCGGTGGTGAAGGTTGCATGCGCCTTTCCCGAAGGTGCCCCGCGCGCCGTGGCGCGGGCGCTGTATTTTTCACGGGCTGCGGTGCCGTGGGGCGAGGGCGCGTTGTGGCATCATGTCGGGATTTATGCCTATCGCCGGGCGGCGCTGGCGCGGTTCGTGGCCCTGCCTGAAGCGGCTTTGGAAAGGCGAGAGAAACTGGAACAGCTCAGGGCCCTGGAGGCCGGAATGATCATTGGATGTGCCCGGATCGGGGTGGCGCCGTTCGGCGTGGATACGCCGGCGGACCTGGAACGCGCGCGCCGCATGCTGGCGGACGTGGCATGAGCGGCGCACCGTCGATTCCCGATATGGGGATCATCGCCTTTCAGGGGCGGCCGGGCGCCTATTCCGACCTGGCGTGCCGGCAGGCCTTTCCCGGCTGGACCACGCTGCCCTGCGAAACCTTCGCCGATGCGATCGCGGCGGTGCATGACGGGCGCGCCGACCTGGGCATGCTGGCCTGCGAGAACAGCCTGGCGGGGCGGGTGCCGGATATTCACGCCCTGTTGCCGCAGGCGGGGCTGAACATTGTCGGCGAACATTTCCAGCGGGTCGAACATTGTCTTCTGGGCGTGCCCGGCAGCACGATCGAGCAGGCACGGCGGGTCCATACCCATCCGGTCGCCATGGGGCAGATCCGGAGTATCGTCGACGCGCTGAACCTGACGCCGGTGGTGGAATTCGATACTGCGGGCGCGGCCGAACTGGTGGCCCGCTGGAACAACCCCGAGGATGTGGCCGTGGCGTCGGCGCTGGCGGCGGAACTGAACGGCCTCGTGGTGTTGCGGCATAATGTGGAGGACGCGGCGCATAATACGACCCGCTTCTATATCACGTCGCGCGAGGCGGTCCGGCCGCCGCCGGGGCAGGCGGGTACGCTGACCACCGTGCTGTTCCGCGTGCGCAATACGGCCGGGGCGCTCTACAAGGTGCTGGGCGGGTTTGCGACCAATGGCGTGAACATGACGCGGCTGGAGAGCTACATGCTGGACGGCTCGTTCGCCGCGACGCAGTTTCTGCTGGATGTCGAAGGGCATCCGAAGGATGCGCCGCTGGCGCAGGCTTTGGCGGAACTGGCCTTCTTCTCGGAAACTTCCACGATTCTGGGTGTTTATCCGGGGTCGCCGTTCCGTGGAAACGGGATGCCGGACCGATGAAGGTTGCCTAGCCACCATGCCCGGCATTAACACCGTGGATTAACAGAACAGGCGGGATCGCGATCCCGCCGGGGTGGCCCGAGGGGCGGCCCGTGTCACAGCCTGCGAGATTCGAGTGGAAACGACTATGTTCAAGGGTTCGATCACAGCCCTGATTACGCCGATGAACGATGACGGATCGCTGGATTTTCCGGCTCTGGGCCGATTCCTCGACTGGCAGGTTACCGAAGGGTCGTCGGGTGTCGTGCCGATGGGTACGACGGGGGAAAGCCCGACCCTGACGCATGACGAACATGCGCGCGTGGTCGAATACACGGTTCAGGTCGTGGCGGGACGGGTGCCGGTCATTGCCGGTGCGGGCTCCAACAGCACGGCCGAGGCCGTCAACATGGCCCGCCATGCCAAGGCGGCGGGTGCGGATGCCGTGCTGGTTGTCGCGCCCTATTACAACAAGCCGACACAGGAAGGGTTGTATCGTCATTTCATGGCGGTTGCCGATGCGACCGACCTGCCGCTGATCGTCTACAACATTCCTGGCCGCTCGGTGGTCGATATCTCGGTCGAGACCATGGCGCGGCTGGCGCGGCATGCGCGGATCGTCGGCGTGAAGGATGCCACCGCCAACCTGCTGCGGCCGATCCAGGTGCGCCGGGCGATCGGTCACAAGCCCTTCAACCAGCTTTCGGGCGAGGACGGTACCGTGGTCTCGTTCCTGGCTGCCGGAGGGGATGGCTGCATCAGCGTGACCTCGAATGTTGCGCCGCGCCTGTGCGCCGAACTGCATCGGGCCTGGCAGGATGGACGCGTGGCTGATGCGATGGCATTGCAGGACCGGCTGTCGCCGCTGCATGACGCGCTGTTCTGCGAGAGCAATCCGGCGCCGGTGAAATATGCCGCCAGCCTGCTGGGGCTGGGGGGCGAAACCTGCCGGCTGCCGCTGGCACCGCTGACCGAGCCTTCCCGCGCTCTCGTCCGCGAGGCGCTGGCTTCCGTGGGCCTGTTGAACTGACGATGGCCGAGAAAAACAAGAGTGGCATGATCTCGCACGGGATTGCGGCGCAGAATCGCAAGGGGCGGTTCGACTACAAGATCCTGGAGACGGTCGAGGCCGGGCTGGTGTTGAAAGGGCCGGAGGTCAAGAGCCTGCGCATGGGACGGGCCACGATCAACGAAGCCTATGCCGGCGATCGGAATGGTGAGATCTGGCTATTTAACAGCTATATCCCCGAATATCAGGGCGGCGTGCTGTCGCGCTTCGAACCGCGCGCGCCGCGCAAGCTGCTGCTGCACGGCAAGCAGGTGAACAAGCTGCTGGGAGCCGTGGCGCGCGAAGGCGTGACGCTGGTGCCGCTGGATATCCATTTCAATGCCCGCGGTCTGGCCAAGGTCACGCTGGGGATCGGCGAAGGGCGCAAGAAGGCTGACAAGCGCCATGCGATCGCCGAGCGCGACTGGCAGCGCGACAAGGCGCGGCTGATGCGCAACAAAGGCAAGGAATAGGCCGTTCGGCCGTCCTACCGTACGTTATTTCATTGTTGTAACGGATATCTGGACGTGGCTGGGTGCGTGTGCATCTGGCTGCGATCCGCTTTGGTTGGATGCGCGGCGCGCCTAGAAAAATACTGTCCAAACAAAAACAGGGCCGCCTGAGGGCGACCCTGCTTGTTGATCAGGCTTGGTGCCGGATCAGTCGACGCTGATCGACGCGGCCTCGGGGCCCTTCTGGCCCTGGACGACCTGTACGTTCGCCGTCTGGCCTTCGGTCAGGCCGGTCAGGCCCGAACGCTCCAGAGCCGAAGCGTGGACGAAAATGTCCTTGCCGCCGCTTTCCGGGGTGATGAAGCCGAAGCCCTTCGTGGCGTTGTACCACTTCACGATGCCGCGCATGTCCTGCGCATGCGACAGGTCGGGGGCCGGACGGGCCGGACGGGCGCCGAAGCCGCCGGGCGCGCGAGGGGCACCGGGGCCGGCACCGAAGCCGCGCGGACGCTCCGGCTGGGCCGTGCTCTCGTCGACCGACACCACACCGGCGACCTGGCGACCCTTCGGCCCCTGGCCGATGCGGACCACCAGCGTCGTGCCGGGGGAGACGGAGCTGTGGCCGGTCGTTGCCAGCGCGTTGGCGTGAAGGAAGACGTCGCCCGAACCGTCGGCCAGCTCGACGAAGCCGAAGCCCTTCTCGCTGTTGAACCATTTTACGGAGGCACTGATCTCCGGTCCCGAGGCGATCACCTGGGAGGGGGCGCCACCACCACCGCCCATGGGGCGACGGGGAGCACCGCTGCTGCCACGATCACCGAACGTCGGCGGCGACATGAAATCGTCGTCAAATCCGCCGCGGCGCGGGGAACGGGGGCTGCGGTCGGTCCTGTTACTTCTCAACGGTCGTAATCCCGAGGTCTAGTTGGCGGGTCCTGTCCCAGGAGCCACCGGATGAAGAAATTTTGCTGGATCAAGGCATTACACAACCGTTCTCCGAACCGCCTGAGCGGCCGTGGCGGACAGCATCCTTTCCCCGCGCGGACCCTAGCACGAATGCGTCGGTGTCCAATACAGATAAGCATAACTTCGACCCACGGTTCCATCATGTCGTCATCTTTAATATGACTAACGATTAATGTTTGCGTCATCGGCGGTGAGCGGCCGGGCAGCCGGTCATGACTGCCGGCTGGGGCGGGTCGTCTGATCACGAAAGTCGCCCATGGGCTTTCTCGAAACGCCGGGACGTTTTAGACAGTCGATGGGCGCGGTTCGGATGCGGCGTCGCGCAGGTGAAAGGGAAGCTGATGGGCCAGACAAAGACGGAAAAAACAGCCCTTTGGATGGCGCGCGTCGGTACGCTCGCCGGGATGGGGTGCCTCGCGGCAGCCGTTTGCGCCCCGGCCCATGCCACGCCGCTGCAGGACCCGTATGGAACATGGACGATCCAGGGGGAAAATGACGCGGTCACCACCCTGAAGGGGACGTCGGACCAGTATTATACCAGCGGCCTGCGCGTGAACTGGACCTCGGGCACCGACAACCAGCCAGCCCCGATCGAGACCATCAACCATGCCATCATGGGGGCAGGCGTCACCCGCATCAGCATGGGCTTGCAGCAGCTTATCTTTACCCCGCAGGATACGCAGATCAGCACGCCGTCGCCGCGTGACCGCCCTTATGCGAGCCTGCTGCTCGGCACCATCAACCTGATCAACGACACCGACTTCTCGCGGTCGGTATTCGGTATCCAGGTCGGCATGATGGGGCCCGCCGCGATGGGCGAGAAATTGCAGAACGGCTTCCACGGCGCGATCGGTGACACCCGGAACCTCGGGTGGCGCCACCAGTTGCAGAACCAGCCGATCTTCCAGGTGCAGGCAGGACGGACCTGGCGGTTTCCGCTGGCCGATGTCTATGGCATTTCGATGGACATGCTGCCCGCGGCCTCGGCTGCGATCGGCGATTACCGGATCTATGGCTCGGTGGCCGACACGTTCCGGATCGGCCAGGGGCTGAACAGCGATTTCGGCACGCCCACGATCGGGTCGGGTAATGATGGTACCGATGCCTATCGGCTGACGCGCCCGGTGTCGTGGTATGTCTTCGGCAACGTGACGGGTTCCGCCGTCGGTTATGATGCCACCCTGCAAGGCAATACGATGCGCAGCAATTCGCCGCATGTGCCGGTGAACTGGGATGTGGGCGAGATCCATGCCGGTGTCGCGATCATGTGGCACGGAATGCGCCTGTCCTACAGCCAGGTGTGGCAGACCCAGGAATTCAAGGGCGCGCGCAGCGGGCTGTTCAATTACGGGTCGCTGGCTCTGTCTGCAAAATTCTGAGAATCTGCCCGTGAATGCGGGGGCGGTCTTCGCGGCAATGAAGGGCTAGAGCAGGTGGAAATGCTCTAACCGGATCGTAGGGTTCGGGCGGCGTCGTGACGGTCGAACAGTTCTACGGCGAGTGCAACCGCGCCGCGCCTTGTCTCGGCGTTGCCTTCGACAATCCGTTGTGCGTCCTGCGCGGCGATCGTGACCAGCAGGTCCAGCCGCGCGCCCGTGGCCAGTCGCAGTTCCGGCAGGCCGGACTGGCGGCGGCCCGTCAGGTCGCCGCCGCCGCGCAGGCGGAAATCCTCGTCGGCGATCAGGAAGCCGTCCTCGGTGTCGCGCAGCAGGGACAGTCTGCGCCGCGCCGTCTTGCCCAGGGCGTCGTCATGCAGCAGCAGGCAGAAGGATTCGTCGCCGCCGCGACCGACGCGGCCGCGCAATTGGTGCAACTGCGCCAGGCCGAACCGTTCGGCGTGCTCGATGACCATGACCGTGGCGGCGGGGATATCGACCCCGACCTCGATCACCGTCGTCGCGACCAGGATGCGTGTACGGCCGGCGGCGAAATCGGCGATTGCGGCCTCGCGCACCGCGATGTCCTGCTGGCCGTGGGCCAGCCCCACGACCGGCCCGAACCGTTCGGCCAGAACCGCGAAGCGGGCTTCCGCCGCCGCGATGTCCAGTGCCTCGCTCTCGCTGACCAGCGGGCAGACCCAGAAGACGCGTGCGCCGCCCGCGATGGCGCGGCCGATGCCATCCAGCAGGTCGCCCAGCGACGCCATGGCGTGCAGCGAGGTGCGGATAGGCAGCCGGCCCGCCGGCTTTTCGTCCAGGCGGCTGACCTGCATTTCGCCCCACTGGGTCAGGAGCAGGGTGCGGGGAATCGGGGTGGCGGTCATGACCAGGATGTCGGTCAGGTGGCCTTTTTCACCCAGCAGAAGTCGCTGTTCGACGCCGAATCGGTGCTGTTCGTCGATCACCGCCAGCGCCAGATCTGCGAAGACCACCTTGTCCTGGAACAGGGCGTGCGTGCCGACCACCAGGGGGGCGCGGCCGGTGGCGATGTCTTCCAGCACGTCGCGCCGGGCCCTGCGTTTGACGCTGCCGCTGAGAAAGGCGACCGGGACGGGGGCCAGCCGAGTGAAGGTGGCCAGATGCTGGCGGGCCAGGATCTCGGTCGGCGCCATCAGGACCGCCTGGTGGCCGGCCTCTACTGCGCCCAGCATCGCTTGCAGGGCAACCAGCGTCTTGCCCGCGCCGACATCGCCCTGCACCAGGCGCAGCATCGGGCTGGGGGATGCGAGGTCGGCGTCGATCTCACGCAGGGCGCGCGTCTGGGCGCCGGTTGGGGAATGGCCGAAACGCTCCAGCGACGTGGTGCGCAGCACGCCTGTGGGCACGATCGACCGGCCGGGACGGTTGCGGTTGCGCCGTCTGGCTTCGGCCATCGCCACCTGTTCGGCCAGCAGTTCGTCGCAGGCCAGGCGCAGGCGCGCCCGTTCGGACGCGGCGGCGTAGGCCTCGTCCTTCAGCAGGTCGGGAAATTCATCGGGGCAATGCAACTGGCGGAGCGCGGTTTCGAAATCCGGCCAGTGCCGCCGTGCGACCAGCGTGAGGTCCAGCCATTCCGGCAGGGCGGGGAAGCGCAGGAAGGCCTGTCGCAGCGCGTTGCGGACATGGCGAGGGAAGAGGCCCGCTGTCAGCGGCCAGACCGGGTCCAGCATCGGAATGCGCCCGATGTCGCCGCCCGGCACGATGTGATCGGGGTTGGCGATCGAGAGACGGTCGCCGAACGCGTCCAGCATGCCCGAGATCGCGACCGCGCTGCCGGTTGCCATCTGTTTTGCCTGGTAGGGGGAGAAGAACGCCAGGTCGATCGCGCCGCTGCCGTCTGACAGGCGGACCCGCCAGGGTTGGCGCGAGCCGCGCGCGGGGGCGTCGATCCGCTGCACGGTGCCCGACAGGGTGCAGATCCGGCCTGGGACGGCATCGCGCATCGGAGGACGATAGCGCCGGTCGATCACGGATTCGGGGAGGTGGAACAGCAGGTCTGCCACGCGCGTGCCGCCGGTCGCGCGTGCCAGCAGCTTGGCGGTGGCAGCGCCGACCCCTGGCAGCGTGGCGAGTGGGGCCAGAAGCGGGCCGAGGAGGGCCGGTGAATCGTCCTGGGGGGTGGTATCGGACACGCTGGGCTCGATCGTCCTCAATTCCCCGGTTTCTTTCCGCGGGGGCCGTTTATGGGGGGCGGTGCGACTGCCGGGCTGACAGGACCCTGACGGAGGGCTATAGGACAGCAACGCCAAGGAACAAAACGAAACCATATCAGGGCAGGCACCATGTCCCTCGACATACCGGACTTTTCGAATCTCGATCCGCGCCGTCGCCGGATCTATTTCCGCGCCACGCATCGCGGCACGCATGAAGCCGACATTTTGATCGGCGGCTTCGTGGCGCCGCGTCTGGCGGGGATGTCGGATGCGGAGATGGATGCGCTGGAAGCGGTGATGGACCTGCCTGATGCCGATCTGGCGGACTGGCTGAGTGGCCGCAAGCCGGTGCCGGCGGAGGTTGACTGCCCGATGATGCGCGCGATCATCGCCGACGCCAACGATCCCGCCCGGCAGGCCGCGATCCGGGGAGAACGATGACAGCAGAGGGAAGGGACCAGCCCGCCGGGCATTCCGGCTGGATGAATGTCTGGGGCGTGCCGGACGGGTATGACGCCTTTCTCGTCGCCCGGCGCGCGCGCGCGCATGACGGGCCGGTGCTGCATGTGGCACGCGACGATGCGGGCATGGCGCGGATCGGCGACCTGCTCTCGTTCATCGCGCCGAATGCGGAGATCCTGCGCTTTCCGGCGTGGGATTGCCTTCCCTACGATCGGGTGTCGCCCAATCCGGCGATCGTTGCCGAACGGGTTGCGACCCTGACGCGCCTGCTGGAGCCCGCGAAGGGGCCGCGCATCGTGCTGACCACCGTGGGTGGGCTGGTGCAGCGGGTGACGCCGCGCGCGGCCTTTCGTGGCCAGTCGCTGACGGTCGCGACCGGCGACAATCTGGACCAGGAATTCCTGATCGAGTTGCTGGTGACCAACGGCTATAACCGCACCGATACGGTGATGGAGCCGGGCGAATTCGCGACCCGTGGCGGCATCTTCGACATATTCCCCTCCGGCGAGGCCGAGCCGGTGCGGCTGGATCTGTTTGGCGACGAGGTCGAGAATATCCGTCGGTTCGACCCGGCCACCCAGCGCTCCTCCGAGCGGCTGGACCGGTTCGTGATGCGTCCGGTGGCCGATTTCAGCCTTGATCAGGCCAGTATTTCGCGCTTTCGCACCGGTTGGCGCGATCTGTTCGGGCCGGCCGCCGCCGGCGATCCGCTCTACCAGCATGTCTCCGACGGGCGGCGCCATGCCGGGCTGGAGCACTGGTTGCCGCTGTTCTACGAGCATCTGGAAACGCTGGTCGATTATCTGCCGGGCGTGGCCGTGATCATGGCGCATCAGGCGGACGAGGTTCTGGTATCGCGGCTGGAGATGATCGCCGACCATTTCGAGGCGCGGCGTCAGCCGGTGCGCGAGGGCGAGGTTCCATACCGTCCGCTGCCGCCGCATCTGATGTATCTGGACCGCAAGGGGTGGGACGGCATGCTGGCCGGCCACCCGGTGGTGGTGTTCAATCCCTTTTCCCGCCCGGATGGGGCGGAGGGCATCGACGCGCTGGGGCGGCCGGGAATCCTGTTCGCCCGTTCGACGGTGGATGGATCGCGTGAGAACGTGTTCGCCATGCTCGATGCCCAGGTACGGCAATGGGCCGAGACCGGGCGGCGGGTCTATCTGTCGGCCTGGACCCGTGGATCGCGCGAGCGGATCACGACGCTGCTGCGCGAGCATGGCATGCGGGCCGAGACGTTCGAGACCTGGACCCAGGCGCAGGCTCTGCCGGCCGGCACCGTCGGGTTGCTGACGCTAGGGTTGGAGCGCGGCTTCATTGCCGACAATCTGGCCTTCGTGTCGGAACAGGATCTGCTGGGTGAGCGGATTGCGCGACCGCCGCGCCGCCGCAAGCGGGCCGACCAGTTTATCGCCGAGGCATCGGAGATCGCCGAGGGCGACCTGGTGGTGCATCAGGATTACGGCATCGGCCGCTATGACGGGCTGGAGACGGTGGCTGTCGGCAGCGCGCCGCATGACTGCCTGCGTCTGGTCTATGACGGCAGCGAGAAGCTGTTTCTGCCGGTCGAGAATATCGAACTGCTCAGTCGCTTCGGGTCGGACCAGGCCGGGGTGGCGCTGGACAAGCTGGGCGGTGCGTCGTGGCAGAACCGCAAGGCGCGGATGAAGCAGCGCATTCGCGACATGGCGGGCGAACTGATCCGGACCGCCGCGATGCGCGCCCTGCGCGAGGCGCCCAGCCTGACCCCGGCGGAAGGGCTGTGGGACGAATTCTGCAGTCGGTTCCCCTTTGCGGAGACCGAGGACCAGTCGCGCGCCATTGTCGATGTGCTGGAGGATATGGGATCCGGCCGGCCGATGGATCGTCTGGTGTGCGGCGATGTCGGGTTCGGCAAGACCGAGGTGGCGTTGCGTGCGGCTTTCGTGGCCGCGATGTCGGGCGCGCAGGTGGCGGTGGTGGTGCCGACCACGCTGCTGGCGCGGCAGCATTTCCGCACGTTCTCTGCCCGGTTCGCCGGGCTGCCCGTGACGGTGGCGCAGTTGTCGCGCATGGTGACGGCCAAGGAAGCGGCTGCCGTGCGCAAGGGGCTGGCCGATGGTACGATCAACATCATCATCGGCACCCACGCCCTGCTGGCCAAGGGCGTGCAGTTTGCCGATCTGGGTCTGCTGATCATCGACGAGGAGCAGCATTTCGGGGTCTCCCACAAGGAGAAGCTGAAGGCGCTGCGCGAGGACGTGCACGTCCTGACCCTGTCGGCCACGCCGCTGCCGCGCACGCTGCAACTGGCGCTGACCGGCGTGCGGGAGATGAGCCTGATCGCCACGCCCCCGACCGACCGGCTGGCGGTGCGCACCTTCATCATGCCCTTCGACAGCGTGGTGATCCGCGAGGCGATCCAGCGCGAGCGGTTCCGGGGCGGGCAGATCTTCTGCGTGGTGCCGCGGATCGAGGATCTGGACCGGATGGGCGCGCGATTGCAGGAAATCGTGCCCGACGCGCGGCTGGTGCAGGCCCATGGGCGCCTGACGCCCACCGAGCTGGAACGGGTGATGACCGAATTCAGCGACGGCAAATACGACATCCTGCTTTCCACCAATATCGTGGAAAGCGGGCTGGACATGCCGGCGGTGAATACGCTGATCATCCATCGGGCCGACATGTTCGGTCTGGGGCAGCTCTACCAGTTGCGCGGGCGCGTGGGGCGTGGCAAGCAGCGTGGGTATGCCTATCTGACCTGGCCGCAGACGCATGTGCTCTCCGCCGCCGCCGAAAAGCGGCTGGAGGTCATGCAGACGCTGGATACGCTGGGGGCGGGCTTTACCCTGGCCTCGCATGATCTGGATCTGCGCGGTGCGGGTAACCTGCTGGGCGACGAGCAGTCGGGTCATATCCGCGAGGTCGGGATCGAACTCTACCAGCAGATGCTGGAAGACGCGGTGGCGGAACTGCGTGCCGAGAAGGGGCGGCGCAAGGCCGCGGACCGGGACTGGACGCCGAATATCATCCTCGGCCTGCCGGTGCTGATTCCGGAAGAGTATGTGCCGGACCTGCCGGTGCGGCTGGGGCTGTATCGCCGCATCGCCGGGCTGGCGAACGATGCCGAGATCGAGGCGATGGAGGCCGAACTGGTCGACCGGTTCGGTTCGTTGCCTGATCCGGTGCGCAACCTGCTGGATGTCGTCGCGATCAAGCGTCTGTGCCGCGAGGCGGGTGTCGAGCGGCTGGAGGCGGGGCCGAAAGGAATGGTGATCCAGTTCCGGGGCAATCATTTCGCCAATCCCGCCGGGCTGGTAGCATGGATGGCGAAGCAGAAAGAGGGCAATGTCCGGTTACGTCCAGACCACAAGCTGGCGCTGGTACGTGAGATGACGAATGCGCAGCGCATCCGTCTGGCGAAGGACACGGTTCAGGCCCTGGGTCGCCTGGCGGAACAGGAGAAGGCGGCCTGACGACACACCCCGCTTGTGGTGACGGACACGCGGAAGGAGGAAGCGGAATGAAAATCGATCTGGCAGGAAAAACGGCGATCGTCAGTGGCTCGACCGCCGGGATCGGGCTGGCTGTCGCGTTGGCGCTGGCCGAAACCGGGGCGGATGTGATCGTCAACGGCCGCAGTCAGGCCCGTGTGGATGAGGCTATGGCCTATATCCGGACCCGCATGCCCACCGCGCGGCTGCGCGGCGTGCCGGGAGATCTGGGCACGAAAGAGGGGATCGACGGCTTTATCCGCCTCGTTCCCCAGGCCGATATTCTCGTCAATAATCTGGGCATTTTCGAGCAGAAGCCGTTTCTTGAAACGCCGGACGAGGATTGGCAGCGTTTCTTCGACGTTAATGTACTGAGTGGCGTGCGCCTGACCCGCCATTATCTGCCGGGCATGGTGGAACGGGCGTGGGGGCGTGTCGTCTTCGTCTCCAGCGAATCGGCATTGAATATTCCAGCGGACATGGTCGCCTACGGGTTCTCCAAGGCCGCGCAGGTCGCCATTGCCCGTGGGATCGCCGAGGGGGTTCCCGGAACGGGCGTGACCGTCAATTCGGTGCTGCCGGGGCCGACACGGACCGAAGGCGTGATGGAGATGTTCGCCAAGGCGGCGCGGGAGACCGGTCGGCCGGCCGAGGAGATCATGGCCGAGTTCGTGCCGCAGCACCGCCCGGCGTCATTGATTCGCCGTCTGGCGGAGCCTGATGAGATCGCCAGCATGGTTGCCTATGTCTGCTCGCCACAGGCCTCGGCCACGACCGGGGCGACCTTGCGGGTGGAAGGGGGCCTGCTGCGCCATCCCGGGTGAACGGCTGCTTTGTTCGCTCGGTCTGCCGGCATAATGCGACGCGCTTTTGCACCCCGCATGACGGTGCTTTCGTCACAAAACAAGTCATTGGGCGTGTGGCCCCTTTTCGTGCTGTCATCACGGATGTTAAGAACAGTGACAATACAGGAAGGGAGCCATGCATGCCTGAAATCGAGGATCGTGCGCCCCAGGCACCGCTGCGCGACGTATTTCAGTTGATGGGTGCGATCCTGTTTGTCATCGGCATGATCCTGATCGGTTGGCGGGCGGCTTTTTTCTCGGGAGTGTGGCCTGCCTGACCTCTCTTCGGGGCTGTTTCGCTTTGCATGGCGAGGGCGGTTGGGCCTGATGGGTGATCAATCATTACCGGATAGCGCGGTCGCGAGCGCAGTGCGTTCTTCGGCCGTCAGCGGGTGTGCGGCGGCGGCGACGTTGGCCTCGATCTGAGCGGGGCGGGTGGCGCCGGCAATGACCGATCCTATGACATCGTGTGACAGGAGCCAGCCGAAGGCCAGTTCGGTCAGGCTGCGCCCATGCGTGCGGGCAACGGTATCCAGCCGGTCGAGAAGGGTCCAGTTGGCGTCGGTCAGGTAGCGGTCGGCCAGATGGATCCACGCACTCAGCCGGCTGCCGGGGGGTGGCGGTGTGCCGCGATGGTATTTTCCGGTCAGGATACCGCTGGCCAGAGGGAAATAAGGGAGCAGCCCCAGGCCGTAATGACGGATTGCCGGCACCAGATCGCGCAATGCGTCCCGCGCCAGCAGGGACAGTTCGTCCTGGCATGAGATGAAGCCCGCCTGGCCGGCCGCGCGGGCGATGTGGCAGGCGTCGGCGACCTGCCAGGCCGGAAAATTGGAACAGCCGGCATAGAGGATCTTTCCCTCGCGGGTCAGGTCGTCCAGAGCGCGCAGAGTCTCCTCGAGCGGGGTGGCCGGGTCGGGGGTATGGACCTGGTACAGATCGATCCGGTCCGTGCGCAGGCGAGTCAGACTGGCTTCGACGGCCCGGCGGATATAGCGGCGCGAGGCGCCCTGAAGATGACCTTCCGCATCCATGGGCATGCCGAATTTGGTGGCCAGCACGATCGCGTTGCGGTGTGACCCGAGGATTGCGCCCAGCGCTTCCTCGGATGCGCCGTAATGGGCTTCGCGCCGGCCATAGACGTCCGCGACATCGAACAGGGTGATGCCGCTGTCCAGGGCCTGATGGACCACCGCCCGGGACTCTTCCAGCCCGATGCGGCCGCCCAGATTGTTGCAGCCCAGCCCGACGGCGGAGACGCGGAGGCCGGAACGGCCGAGGTGGCGATATTCCATAGGAAAACCTTCCTGCCCGGTCAGGGCATTTCCAGCCCGACCGAGACGGGGCAATGATCGGACAGGTCCGGCGCCTGGGCGGGGTCCTGCGCGTCGTATGTCAGGACCCGGAGGCTGTCGGGGCGGAGCCATGCGCGGGCCTGGTTGCCCAGCATGATGTGGTCGATGAAATAGGTGCCGCCCCAGCATGGGCTGGCGCGCCCTGCCGTGGTCAATGTCAGGGGACCGTCGGTTTCCAGTTGCCGGAAAAACGGGTCGGACGGGGTGAGGTTGCGGTTGAAGTCCCCCATGACCAGGAAGGCTACGCCTTCATCCTGTCGCTGGGCAATCCAGTCATCCAACACCGTCAGTTGCCGGGCGAGCGTGCGGCAGGCCGGTCGCCGGTCGGCCAGGGCCGCGTTGCGGCAGCCGGCCTTGAGATGCACGATGAGGATGCGCAGGCTGGCGGCTCCGTCGCCGATCGTGACATCCAGCCCTGTCCGCAGATGATGGGGGGCGTCGGGCGGATAGACGTCGAGTTCCGACAGGTCCGGATGGCGGGTGATGGTCAACCTGGCGGCGACCGCCAGCCCGACGCGCTGGACCACATGGTCGTCGCTCATGACGATCCGGTAACGGTCGGGCGGGAACAGGCGGGCGGCGAGGGTTGGGGAATCGACTTCCTGAAACCCGATGATGTCGGCGTTGAGCCGTGTGGCGTAGAGCGCCAATTGGCGCAGGCCGGCGTCGCTGCGATGATGAAGGTCGGGGGGCAGAGCGGGATCGCCCGATGGCCGTGCCGTGAGCCAGTCCAGGTTCCAGGTCGAGACCTTGATCGTGCGGGCGGCCGCGCCGTGGAGGGGCAGTGTGGTGAGGACGGCCATCAGCCACCCGGCGCAGGCCAGGAGGCGGATGACCGTCGATCGTGGATCAGGCCTGTACAGGCTTCGCATCCACCTCGCGGGTCAGGCGGGAGATGGCTTCATCGACGTGGATGCTGGAGCGCGTGGTCTCGTCCAGGATCACGACTTCGCCGCTGGCGATATCGTAGAACCAGCCCTGCAGGATCAGCGTGTTGCGGGCCAGGGCGGCGGCTACGGCCGGATGGGTGCGCAGATGGGCGATCTGTAGCAGCACATTCTGTTCCGCCAGACTCCGCACGGATTCCGGACCAGCGTCGGTTGCCTTCAGCGCGCCGGCGACGGCCCGCGCGGCTTCGGCATTGCGCAGCCAGGAGGCGACGGTGGGCATGTGGGCGAGTTTCGACGGATCGGGGTCCAGCAGCGCTTTCATCGCCCCGCAATCCGAGTGACCGCAGACGATGATATGCGATACGCCCAGTGCCAGGACCGCATATTCGATGGCTGACGACACGCCGCCCAGCATTTCGCCGTAGGCGGGGACGATGTTGCCGATATTGCGCAGCACGAACAGGTCGCCCGGCTGGGTCTGCGTGATCAGGCTGGGATTCACGCGGCTGTCGGCGCAGGCGATGAACAGCGTGTCCGGAGATTGCTGGCCAGCCAGTTCCGCGAACAGTTCGCGATTCTGCGGGAAGATCTCGGCATTGAATTTCTCGACCCCGTGCAGGAGCGAAATCAATGTTTTCTTGGCATCAGTGTCGGCCATCGAAGGTCCCTATGTTCTGAAGTCCGCCTGGAACTCCACAGTGGCGTTCGAACGGTCACCCTGACAACGGCCGTCCTGCAGGAGGCGTGCCGTTTTGGCATGTGGGCGCCGGGGCGCCGGCATGGCCGGGCCCATCGAAGATAGCATGGAAACGAGGACGGCACAGGTCCGGTTTCGCCTGTGGAGGCTCGGGACATACTATGTCAGGCGCCGGACACATCGCCGTGCCATCGGGACACGGCGATGGGGAGGCTATTAAGGTCAGGTCAGGGACTTGCGTACCGCGTCGAGCGCCGCGTCGGCCTGCGATACGTCCGGGCCGCCGGCCTGGGCCATGTCGCGCCGTCCGCCGCCGCCCTTGCCGCCCATGGCGGCACTGGCGGCCCGTACGAGTTCGACCGCGTCGAAACGTTCGGTGAGATCGGCGGTGACGCTGACGACGACGCTGCCCTTGCCGTCGGCGATGGAGACCAGGGCCACCACGCCCGAGCCGACCTGCTGGCGCAGGGAGTCGGCCAGAGGCTTGAGTTCGCGCGCCGGCAGATCGCCCACATTGCGGGCGATGAAGCCGATGCCGTTGATCGTCTCGGTGCTGGCGCCGCCGTCGCCGCCGCTGGCCAGCTTGCGTTGCAGGTCGGAGATCTGGCGTTCCATGACCTTGCGTTCTTCGAGGATCACCGCCAGCCGCTCGGGGGCTTCGGCGGCCGAGACGCGCAGCATCGCCGCCACCTGGGCCAGCCGCTGCTCGGTGGCGATCGAGGCCGTCTCGGCGGTCTTGCCGGTGACCGCCTCAATGCGACGGATGCCGGCCGAGACGCCGCTTTCCGACGTGATGCGGAACAGGCCGATATCGCCGGTGCGGTTGACATGCGTGCCACCGCACAGCTCGATCGACCAGGCCGGACGGTTTTCCTCGGCCGGGCCCATGAATACGACCCGGACTTCATCGCCGTATTTCTCGCCGAACAGGGCCATCGCGCCCTGTGCCACCGCTTCCTCCTGCGACATCGGGCGGGTGGTGACCGCGCTGTTTTCACGGATGCGGGCATTCACCTCGGCTTCGACCTCGGCGATCTCCTCCGGCGTCAGAGGGCGGGGCTGGCTGATGTCGAAGCGCAGGCGGTCGGGCGCGTTCAGGCTGCCTTTCTGCGTGACGTGCGCGCCCAGGCGCCGGCGCAGGGCCTCGTGCAGCAGGTGGGTGGCGGAATGATGCGCGCGGATCGCGCTGCGTCGCTCGTGATCGACGGTGGCGGTGACTGCCTGGCCGACGCGGACCGTGCCTTCGATCACCGTGCCCGAATGCACCAGCAGGTCGCCCAGCCGCTTCTGGGTGTCGGTGACGGCGATACGCAGGCCGGGCGCGGTGATCAGGCCGGTATCGCCGACCTGGCCGCCGCTTTCGCCGTAGAACGGGGTCTGGTTGAGCAGCAGGGCGACCTCGGTTCCGGCCGGGGCGTCGGTCACGGACTGGCCTTTGCTGACGATGGCCTGGATTTCGGCATCCGCCTGTTCGGTCGCATAGCCCAGGAACTCGGTGGCGCCGAACGTGTCGCGGGCCTCGAACCACACGGTTTCGGTCGCGCTGTCGCCCGAGCCGCTCCATGCGGCGCGGGCGCGCTCGCGCTGCACCTGCATCGCGGCGTCGAAGCCCGCGACATCGACCTCGTGGCTGCCGCCGCGCAGGGCGTCCTGCGTCAGGTCCAGCGGGAAGCCGAACGTGTCGTAGAGTTTGAACGCCACGTCGCCGGGCAGTTTCTGGCCGTCACCCAGCTTCGCCGTCTCGTCGGACAGCAGCGTCAGGCCGCGTTCCAGCATCGCCTTGAAGCGTTCTTCCTCGCCGCGCATGGTCTCGCGGATCAGGGCTTCGGCCTGGACTAGTTCGGGGTAGGCGGCGCCCATCTGGCGCACCAGGGCGGGAACCAGGCGGTGGAATACCGTCTCCTTGGTGCCCATCATGTGCAGGTGGCGCATCGCGCGGCGCATGATGCGGCGCAGGACGTAGCCGCGACCGTCCTTGGACGGCAGCACGCCGTCCGCGATCAGGAACGAGGTGGAGCGCAGGTGATCGGCCACCACGCGGTGGCTGGCGCGGAACGGGCCGTCCGGGTCCTGGCCCGTGACCTCGGCCGAGGCCAGGATCAGGGCGCGCATCGTGTCCGTGTCGTAATTGTCGCGCTTGCCCTGCATGATGGCGGCGAAGCGTTCCAGCCCCATGCCGGTGTCGATCGAGGGGCGCGGCAGCGGCGAGCGGACGCCCGGCGGGTCCTCGAAGAACTGCATGAACACGAGGTTCCAGATCTCGACGAACCGGTCGCCATCCTCGTCGGGCGAGCCGGGGGGGCCGCCGGGAACGTCAGGACCGTGGTCGTAGAAGATTTCCGAGCACGGGCCGCAGGGGCCGGTATCGCCCATGCGCCAGAAATTGTCGGAGGTGCCGATGCGGATGATCCGCTGGTCGGGCAGGCCGGCGATCTTGCGCCACAAGGCTGCTGCGTCCTCGTCTTCTGCGTAGACGGTGACCAGCAGTTTTTCGGCGGGCAGGCCGAAATTGCGGGTGATCAGGTTCCAGGCGAATTCGATCGCTTCGGGCTTGAAATAGTCGCCGAAGGAGAAATTCCCCATCATCTCGAAGAAGGTGTGATGGCGGGCGGTGTAACCGACATTATCCAGGTCGTTATGCTTGCCGCCGGCGCGGACCACCTTCTGCGCCGTGGTGGCGCGCGCGTAGGGGCGGGTTTCCTGCCCGGTGAAGACGTTCTTGAACTGGACCATGCCGGCATTCGTGAACAGCAGGGTCGGGTCGTTGCGCGGCACCAGCGACGAGGACGGCACGATCTGATGACCGTTGGCCGCGAAATAGTCGAGGAAGGTCGCGCGGATATCGTTTGTGGAGGTCATGGCGGAGGGCTGACGATCCTGAAATGGCGAAGGCTGGAAAGCTCGGATACCATCACCTAGCGCACGGCGTGCCCGGCAGGAAGAGCAAGGGCGCGTGGTGAGGCGAATCGGCGCCCCCATAAAAACACCGACGGAAGGACGAACGCATGAACTGGATCGCGGAACGGGACTGGCCCCGGCTGGAGCAGGGCCTGGCCGGCAGGCTGCGGCGCGATTGCGGCGCGGACTGGGAACGGTTCATTGACCATCCCTTCGTCCGTGGCATGGCGGACGGGACGCTGCCCGAGGCCGATTTCAGGCGCTTCCTGATCCAGGACTATCTGTACCTGATCCAGTATGCGCGGGCTTATGCGCTGGCGATCTACAAGGCCGATACGATGGAGGACATGCGCTCGGCCTCCGGCATCGTGTCCGGCCTGCTGGATACCGAACTGGCGCTGCATATTGCCTATTGCGCGGGATGGGGACTGTGCGTGGAGGATCTGCATGGCCAGCCCGAATCCCTGGAACTGCTGGCCTATACCCGTTTCATTCTCGACCGGGGGCAGACGGGCGACCTGCTGGACCTGATCGTGACGCTGGCGCCGTGCCTGATCGGCTACGGCGAAATCGGTGCCCGCCTGATGGCTGACCCGGCAACCCGGCGGGAGGGGAATCCCTACTGGGATTGGATTGCCCTTTATGGGGGCGAAAAGTTTATCGGGCTGGTGGATGCCGGGCTCATGACGCTGGAAAGGCTGGCTGAGCGCTATGGCGCGGAGGGGCGCTATCCTGCGCTGCTTGCCGAATTCCGGACCGCCGTGAAGCTGGAGGCTGCGTTCTGGCATGCCGGCCGGTCCGGTATGCTCTGATCCGTCGGATTTAGGGGCTCTGCTGCCGTTGGCGGAAGACCATCCGGTGGCTGAGCGTGAAATTGGCGGCCAGGCCGGCAAGGGCTCCGGCGGCCAGAGCCAGGACGGGAACGGCCCGGCACAGGGGAAACAGCAGGAACAGCGCGAAGACCATGCCGCGATTCATGATGAAACCCACTGAACTGGCCAGCAGGAAACGGGCCCACTGAATCAGGGGCCGGTCGGCATGTACGACGTGACGGAACGTCCAGAGCCGATTCATCAGCCAGTTCATGCTCGCTGCGATGAAATAGGCCAGCACGGTGGCGCCCACGAGGCCCAGCAGGGGGCGGAAACCGTAGACCGCCAGCGTATCCCAGATCAGCCCCGATGTTCCGACGATCCCGAATTTCAGGAATGACCAGATCCGGGCGCGCAGGTCGCCTTTCGCACCGGGAAGCGGGACATCGGCGGGAGAGGGGCGGGAATCCGGCACGGCGCGCGGTCTCGTCGGCTATGGATATGAAGGGCGCGCAATAAAAAAGGGATGCCCGAAGGCATCCCTCTTTACCCTGTCGAACCAGGCGGAAACCGCCAGGATCAGTGCAGGATGATTTCCACGCGACGGTTCTGCGGCTCGCGGGTGTTCGGACCCGTCGGAACCAGCGGATGCGCCTCGCCGTAACCATGGATGTCGATCGCGTTCGCGGGCACGCCGTCACGGATCAGTTCAGCCTTCACGCTCTGCGCGCGACGGTTGGACAGGCCGAGGTTGTACTTCTCGCCACGCGGACCCGGATGGGCCGCCGAGTTGTCGGTGTAGCCGTTGACTTCGATCCGCGTCGTCTGGATGTGGGTCGAGGCCTGGGCGGCTTCGGCCACGATCTCACGCGCGCGGCCCGTCAGGTCCGAACGATCCCAGTCGAAGAACACCAGGTAGGTGCGCGCCGGGGTCGGGGCGGGCGGCACAACGACCGGAGCCGGCGGCGGCGGCGGCGGCGCGGTGTCGAACGCATAGCGCAGACCCAGGATGAACTGGTGGTTGAAGCGATGGTCGAAGTTCGCGTGACCACGGCTCAGGCCCGACGGGCTGTACGAGGACATCGTGAATGAGCCGTTGTTGAAGGTCTGGCCGACCATGCGGTACTGCGCGGTGATCTGCAGGCCCGGGACGTTCGGGACGTCGAAAGCCGCACCGGCGATGCCCTGGTAGGCGAAACCACCCGTCGTGCCGCCCAGGCGGTCAACGCGGTTGGCCGAGCTGGCGTAGCTGGTCGTGGTCGGGTTGTAGTGCTGCCACAGATAGCCGGCACCGACACCGACGAACGGCGTCACCGGAACATCGATCCCGAACTGCTTCAGGTCGATATCATACAGCACGTTCACCAGGCCGCCATAGGACTGGTCGCTGCCGCTGGTCTTGGCCGGAGCGGTGCCGCTGCGGTGGTTGATCTCAGAGTAGTTATAGAGACCTTCAACCTCGACGCGCAGGCCGTTGCCGAGGCCCCAGCCGAAGGCGCCGAAGCCCGTGAAGCCGTCATGATGACGGTACTGCGACGAACTGGACACGCCAGCCGTCGGATTGTTGGCGAAATGGCCATGCTGGTTCTGGACCAGGTTATAACCACCGCCCAGATCGACATACGGACCGGTAATGATTGTCGCGTTGGCTGCAACAGGTGCAGCTGCCATCAGCGTGGTGGCGAGTAATGCCGTGCGGAGACGCATTTTTTCGTCCTCTTGATCATCCGTTCGAGTAACCGTCAAACCACAGACGGCCAACCTCAGCGTGATGCTTAACCCCCTATAGAACTTCCGGTTCCGGATTAGGAACCCGCATCGAGGGCAAAGCAGCCATTACCATTGAGCACCGTGTTGAAAAAGCAACAGTTTGTTTCGATAAGATTACGTGCGGATTGCAACTATTTCCCGGCGAGGGGAATTCAACGACACCTCCCGAGCGGGGCTATGGCAGGATTATGTGATATCCGCGCATCTGTGTTGCGATATCGCAACGCATGACGGAAGCGTCATGCGGCGCATCCTTCCGCCAGCAGGATTTCCCGCACCATGCTGTCGGGAACGTCGCGGCAGGTGAAAGCCTGCCCGATGCCGTGCACGAGGACGAAGGACAGGCGCCCGTCGCGCATCTTCTTGTCGCGCTGCATGTGGGCAAGCAGCCTTTCGGCCGAAAATGTCTGCTCCAGGTCGCGCAGCCGGGCCGGCATGCCCAGCCGTTCCAGGTGGGTCGTCACGCGCTCGACATCCGCGCTGCTGCACAGGCCCATCCGCTCGGAGGTGACGAAGGCCAGGCGCAGGCCGAGCGACACGGCTTCGCCATGTAGCAGGCGACCGTCATATCCCAGTTCGGCTTCCAGTGCGTGGCCGAACGTGTGCCCGAGATTGAGCAGGGCCCTTCCGTCCGATTTCCGCTCCTCGCGCTCATCGTCTCCCACGACGGCGGCCTTGAACGCGCAGGCGCGGCGCACGGCCTCGGCCTGGCTGTCGGCGTCGCCATCCAGCACCGCCTGGCCGTTGGCCTCGCACCATTCGAAGAGGGCGGAGTCGCCGATCAGGCCGGCTTTGACGATTTCGGCGTAGCCGGCGCGGATCTCGCGTGGCGGTAGCGTGGCGAGGGTCGCGGTATCGGCCAGCACCGCCAGCGGCTGGTGGAATGCTCCGAGAAGGTTCTTGCCGAAGGGGGTGTTGATGCCCGTCTTGCCGCCGACGGAGGAATCGACCTGCGCCAGCAGGGTGGTGGGAATCTGCACGAAGGGCAGGCCACGCATCGTGGTCGCTGCCGCGAAGCCTGCCAGGTCGCCGACGACGCCGCCGCCCAGCGCAATGACGGTGGTGCCGCGTTCGACCCCCATCTCCAGCAGGATGCCGGTGACGCGCTCGTATTCCGCCAGCGTCTTGGAGCCTTCTCCCGGCGGCACGACGATGGTTTCGGCCTGGATTCCGTCCTGTGCCAGCCCCTGGAGCAATTGCGGAAGATGCCGGGATTCGACGGTCGAGTCGGTCACGACCACGACACGCTTCTGGGGCAGGACCGGCGAGAGCAGCATGCCGGCGTGGCGCAGGAGGTCCTCGCCGATCGTCACGTCATACCGCCAGCGATCCAGTATGACGGGAACGAGCCGCGGTTGCCGGCCCAGTGCCAGGGCGTTGATGACGGTCGCGGCGCTCTGTTCCACGCTTTCTTCTCCACAATCCACGGTAATGTCTGCCTCGGCATAGGTCGGGTAACGGATGTCCATCAGTTGCGCCAGGACGTCGCGCGGGTTGCCGGCATTCAGGAGTGGTCGGTGGCCCCGCCCCTGGACCCGGCGCACCAGGACGGGCAGCGGGCACCGCAGCCATACCGACGTCGCGCGCTCGCGGACGATCGCCCGAGTCATCGGGTCCATGAAGGCGCCGCCGCCCGTCGCCAGCACCACGGGGGGACCGTCGAGGATGCGGCGGATAACCCTGTGTTCGCCCTTGCGGAACTCGGCTTCGCCATACTGGGTGAACAGGTCGGCGATCGAGCAGCCCGCCGCGCGCTCGATTTCCAGGTCGGCGTCGATGAATGGCATGCCCAGGCGCGTTGCGATCCGTCGGCCGATCGTCGTCTTTCCGGCCCCCATCAGCCCAACCAGAACGACGCTGTCTTCGCGCGGGCCGTGGCCTGGGAAGAGGGGGAGGGGCGTCCCGGTACCGTGAGCGGAAGAGGCGGACGGCATCGCCTGGTCCCCGGCGAAAGGTTGAGCTGTGGACTCGGACGGATCGGAGGCGTTCTGGCGTGACATGAAGGCCAACCTACCATAGAGCAAAGACAACTCGCCATGTCGCATCATGGCCGGATCTTCCGGCGAGGCGGCGGGCATCATTGCGTTGGGGTTCGGTTATGCTGCGCATCCTGCTGGCTCTTGCGGGTATTGGGGTTGTGGTCGGAATCGGTGGGTTCATGTCGCTGGGTGCGTTTCCGCCGCCGGCACCGACCGTGCCGGTACACAAGGATCTGCCGCCGGATCGATTCGTCCATTCATGAGCGCGGCCGTTCAGGCCGAATCGTTCCTGGAAATGCTGGCGGCCGAGCGTGGGGCGGCCGCGAATACGCTGGGGGCCTATGCCCGGGACCTGCGTGACCTCGAATCGTTTGTGGCGCAGGCCGGGTGCGCGATGGCGGATGCCGACGCGGGCGTGTTGCGTGACTACATGGCGGGACTCGCCCAGGCCGGCCTGTCGCCCCGGACGCAGGCGCGGCGGCTGTCCTGCCTGAAGCAGTTCTATCTGTTCCTGAGCCGTGAAGGGTTGCGGACCGACAATCCGGCTGCATTGCTCGACGCGCCCCGTTTGCCGGCCACATTGCCGCGCTTCCTGACCGAAGAGGAAGTCGATGCGCTGCTGGGCGCGTGCGACATGCCGCCTGATGACGGGCGGCGCTGGCTGGCCGCGCGTGCGGCGCTGGAAATTCTGTACGCGTCCGGGTTGCGGATTTCGGAACTACTGGCGTTGCCACGCCGTGCCCTGACGGGCGACGCGCGGATGCTGCTGGTGCGCGGCAAGGGGGGGCGGGAACGTCTGGTGCCCTTATCCGTCCAGGCACGTGCGGCGGCCGAGGCGCTGGCGACGCGGGATCAGGCACTGCGCAGCCCTTACCTGTTTCCCGGCCGGGATGGGCAGCGGCCGCTGACACGGCAGGGATTCGATCGGATCCTGCATGATGTGGCGCTTCGGGCAGGGCTGGACCCCGCGCGCCTGTCGCCGCATGTGCTGCGCCATTCCTTTGCCACGCACATGCTGGCGCGTGGGGCCGACCTGCGTGCTCTTCAGATGCTTCTGGGCCATGCCGACATCGCCACGACACAGATCTATACCCATGTGCTGGCCGAACGGTTGCGCGCGGTGGTCGAGGCACATCATCCGCTCGCAGGTGGGCGAAAGGGCGCGGGTGGGCAGGGGAATACGTCGTCATAAGGCGCGCGGCGAGTGGCGCCGGGCGGTCGTGCCACCCGATGGATTTAGTGGCGGACCGGGTGGGGGGACTTGGCAGGATTCGTGGCTGTGCTATCCGCACGGGATGCGCCAGTTTTTAGATTTTGAAAAGTCGGTCGCCGAGCTTGAGAACAAGATCGACGAACTCCGTCACATGTCCGGCCCCGACGGCATCAATATCGCCGAGGAGATCGCCCGTCTGACCGAAAAGTCGGACAAGCAGCTTCGGGCCGCCTATGCCAAGCTGACACCTGGGCAGAAGGTCCAGGTCGCCCGGCATGCGCAGCGACCGCACACGGCCGAATATATCGGCACTCTGATCCAGGATTTCACGCCGCTGGCCGGCGACCGCCTGTTCGGCGAGGACAAGGCTGTCATCGGTGGAATCGGCCGTTTCCAGGATATTCCGGTGGTGGTGATCGGAACCGAGCGCGGGTCGGAGCTGGAGAGCCGGCTGGAGCATAATTTTGGCATGGCGCGCCCCGAGGGCTATCGCAAGGCGCAGCGCCTGATGAAACTTGCGGGCCGTTTCGGCATGCCGATCCTGACCTTTATCGACACGGCGGGCGCGTGGCCCGGCATCGACGCCGAGGCACGCGGCCAGGCGGAGGCGATCGCACGATCCATCGATACCTGCCTCTCGGCCCCGGTGCCGGTGATCGCCACCGTGATCGGCGAAGGCGGGTCGGGCGGGGCCATCGCCCTGGGGGCGGGCGACCGGGTGATGATGCTGGAGCATGCGATCTATTCGGTTATTTCGCCTGAAGCCTGTGCGTCGATTCTGTGGCGTGACCCCAAGCTGGCGACCAGCGCGGCCGAGGCGTTGAAGCTGACGGCCCAGGATCTGCTGCAACTGCACCTGGTCGACCGCATCATTCCCGAGCCGCTGGGGGGCGCGCAGCGCGATCCGGAGGTTGCGATTCGCGCGGTTGGCGATGCCATCGCTGCCGAACTGCCGGACTTGATGTCGCTCAGCGGAGCGATGCTCGTGGCCCAGCGCCGCGAGAAATTCCTCGCCATGGGACGCGACGGCCTGACCTGACCACCTGAATGGTTGTGTGACTGCGGCCAAATCGGACGAACGGCTTTTGGGGGCCGTCACCGTAGGTTGGTGAGCGAGCGTGCCGCGCGAGCGGTGCGCCACCATCGCGCGGTGGCGGCCCCGAATTTATTGGTCGGGGCGCACGATTATGCAGTCCAGCCCTTGCTGGTGCAGGGATGAGCATGCGGTGGCGGCGCTGCCGCGTGCCAAGCCGGCCAGCCGCGCGCGATAGAGTGGATGCCCGTTGAACGAGGGGACGGGTTGAACGACGCTGCGTGCGCCGTTCAGGGCGTTGAATGCCGCCTGGCGGGCCATGGTGGTGGCGAATCGGGCCTGCCCTTCCGAGGCGAACGCGCCGACCTGAATCGACCACTGGCCGTAATTCACGCCGGCCGGGGCCGCGGCAGCCATGGGTGCGCGGGCGGCGACCGGTGTTGCGACGAATGGTGCGGCGGCCATGGGCTGGGCGACGGTCGGCGTAGGTGGTGGGAGTGCCGACGGCATGGGCGGCGCCAATGGCTGGCAAGGGGCATCGGGATCGTAGGCGGCGTCGGGATCTTGGGCACATTGCCGGGCGGGTGTGGAGCGCGGCACGTAGGCCGCGTACTGGACGGGTTGGCCGCCGGTGGGGTTGGCGATGGTGGGGGTGACGACGATGGGCGGTGCGGCTCGGGATGCCGCCGCCATGGCGACGGGTAGCCTGGTCGGCGTGGCCGACACCATCTGGGTGCCGCTGCCATAGGCGGCCAGCGGGCCGCTGAGTGCCACCTGCGTGCCCAGGTTTGGTGTGACCGAGGCGAGGTAGTTGACTGTCTCGTTCGGTAGTTGCCGTCCGGTCTGGAGATAGTCGTCCAGGCGTTGCGGGCCGGCATTGTAGGCGGCGAGAAAGCCCGGTGCACCGTAGCGGTCGTACATCTGCCGGATATAGGCGGTGCCGGCGAGGATATTGTCGTGCGGTTCGTAAGGGTCCGGTCCCAGCCCGTTCTGCGCCTGCATGTCGGCGTAGGTCTGGGGCATGAGCTGCATCAGGCCCATGGCGCCGGCGGATGAAGTGATCGGCTGCCCGTGCAGATATTCATGGCCGCCCGATTCCTGTTGCATCACGGCGCGTACCCATTCTTGGGGGACCGAGAAGCGGGTCGAGGCGTCGGAAATATAGGGCCCCCACGGATCCTGGGGCGAGCCAGGAGCCCGATAGGCACCATTGCGGGGGTAATAGCGGGAATAGCGCGAACCGGGCGTGCTGCTGCACGCCGCCAGCATGGCGGGGACGATCAGGGCCAGCCCGATCATGGCGGCGTGGCGGCCGCGCCTCCGGCGGGAGCCGGCGGTAGGGAGGGGGGCTAGATCAGGCATAGTCCGGCGAGATCCCGCCGTAATGATTCTGGAAGCATGTCGCCAGTGCCGCCGCTGGCGGTCAGGTCGGGTGGCGCGTCGGCGGGGGAGAGGTAGCGCCAGCCCTGGAACGGGCGCATCGGGCGTGGCGCGACCGGGACGATCTCCGGTGCCAGCACCATCAGCGCGCAGGCCACGCCGTCCTCGCGCGTATCGGGGCAGATCTCGACGACGCGCTGGCGGCACAGGATCAGGCCGCCGATGACCCGGTAGAGCGAGCCGCCATCGAGGATTTCCGATGCCCGGCGGGGAAACATGCGTGTACGCAGCCACGGGTGGCCGGACGGCCGGGTGCCGTCCAGCCCGTCTCCGGCCCCTTCGGCCATGGTACGCTGCCGGTGCGCCAGTTCCTCAACCGAAGCGATGCCGACCGCGAGCTTGACCAGGTGCAGCATGGATCAGGGATGGGCGGCTGGATGCACGTCGCTCTGCGCCTCGCGCAGGAACGTATCCAGGAAGCGCTGGGCGTTGATCGACTGCACAATTCGTACCTTGCGGATGCCTGTTTCCTTCGGTGCCGTCGCGTCGGGCCAGACGACGACGTGGCCGTAATGGGGCCCATTGGCGATGTCGATGTCCATATAGGCGTCGAGCGAAGTACTGATCAGCGTGGGGTCGGCTGCGATGGCCGTCGCCATTTCATCCCACATCGGCAGCGGGTCGTAATAGGTGCCGATATAGTCGGTCATCGGTGTGCGTTTCTGCTGGATGCGCTTGAGATAGTCGCGCGTCATCATCAGGTCGTTGGACACGTTGCCGACGACGGTGATCGACGGCCAGGGGGCGGTGAGGGTGATGTGTGCGGCCTCGGGATCGAAGATCATATTGAAGTCCGAAGCGAAATCGACGTTGCCGGTCAGGGCGCGCATGCTGGTGTCCAGCAGGCCGCCCATGAAGATCAGTTCCTTCGCGGTGGCGGCGAAGGTGGGGTCGATACGGATCGCCAGTGCCAGGTTGGTCATTGGTCCGGCTTCGACGATCGTGACCTGATGCGGGTGTGCGTGGACCTGCCGGATCAGGAACAGGGCGGCGCTTTCCGCCGTGGGTTTCAGGCTCGGGGCACCGTCTTTCATCGCCGGTAGTGGCGGCTGTTCGGAGGGGACCTTGTCCATCGAACCCAGTGCGCCCCATGCACCCTTCCAGGGAATGGTGCCGAACTGCTTCTCGCGCATGCGCATTCGGGGCACGCTGTTGATCAGCGGATAGACGGCACCGTCGGCGACCGGAACGTCGGTTCGGCCGATGATCTCCAGAAAGCGCCGGAGATGGGCGGATTCCTGATTCTCCCAGCCATCACCAGTGGCGACGGTAAAGCCCAGCACTTTGACGGCGGGGTTGAACAGCAGGGGGATGATCGATTGCTGGTCGGAACCGCCGGGGCCGAGAAAATCATTGTCCTCGATCACCAGTCGCGGCTCGGCCGCATGAGCGGTCGGCTGGGTGGCGGCCAGGAGGCCCGCGCCCAGGACGAGCGCACGCAATGCGGTGGGCAGGAGGCGGTGGGAGGCAGTGTGCGTCCGGCGCCGGGAAGGGGAAAATGGCATGCTGCGTCCTGTGTACGAGAGCCCGGCTGTCCGGTCGCCCTGAGACTGTTTTAAAAAGGCTGCATCTGGCAATCCGGCGCGTGTTTTCTCCGCCGCGTCGCGATTGGCGATTACGTTGCGGTGCTGGGCGAAAACGTGATCCTTGGCCGTTTCTGGCTCAGTATTTATCAAGTTGGAACAGTGTTTTAAAGAACCATGGCGCCGAGCAGGGCCTCTAGGCGGAGACGGCCCGCATTCGTGGCACGCAGGACGGCCCCCTGGATGGTTTCGTCACGCACGAGGTAGCCCTCTCCCAGCGCTGCCGCCAGAATCGTCGGATCGAGCGCATCTTTCATCGCCATGCCCGTGCGCTGTGCGAATCGTGCCTCCGGCACGCCTTCGGTGAGGCGCAGGCCCATCAGCAGCATTTCTCGGGCGCGGTCGCGCGATGTCAGGATGTCATCCTGCATCAGGCCGCTGCCCGTTCGTTCCACCCGTTCGGTCCAGGGTTCCGGGGCGCGGTGGCGGCGGGTGGCGTGCAGGCCATCCGCCAGGGTCGTTCGGCCATGGGCGCCGGGACCAATTCCAAGATAATCGTCATAGCGCCAGTAGGTCAGGTTATGGCGGCTTTCCGCTCCCGGCCTGGCGTAGTTCGAGACTTCGTAGGCGGCCAGTCCGTGGCCGGCGGCGACCGTGGCGGTTTCTTCGTACATCAAGGCCCCTGAATCCTCGTCGGGCAGGGTCAGCAGCCCCTGGCGATGCAGCCCTTCGAAGCGGGTGCCGGGCTCGATGGTCAGTTGGTAGAGCGACAAATGGTCCGATACCAGGGCGAGGGCTTGATTCAGTTCGGCCCGCCAGGCGGCCGGCGACTGGTTCGGCCGGGCATAGATCAGGTCGAAGGAGATCCGCCCGAACAGGTCGCGCGCCGTCTCCAGTGCCGCGATGGCCTGGCCGGCGGAATGCTGGCGCCCCAGCAGGTGCAGCGCGTCGTCGTCGAGGCTCTGGATGCCCAGCGACACCCGATTGATTCCGGCGTTGCGAAAAGCGCGCAGCCGCTCGATTTCGACGCTGGTGGGGTTGGCCTCAAGCGTGATTTCCAGATCGGGAGCTGTGGCGAACAGGGATCGGGCGTCGGCGATCAGGGCCGCGACCGTCTCGGGCGCCATCAGCGACGGTGTGCCGCCGCCGAAGAAGATCGACCCTAGCCGGCGCGGGCCGTCTTCGGTCAGGCGGGCGGCTTCATGGGCCAGTTCGCGCCGCAGGGCCGCGGAGAAGCGGGCCTGGGGAATGGTGTCGCGGACGTGGCTGTTGAAATCGCAGTACGGGCATTTGGCCAGGCAGAACGGCCAATGGACGTAGAGTGCCAGGGGCGCCCCTTCATTGGCCGGCGCCTGTGCGTCAGATGGCAAGCCGCACGCCCAGTTCCACCACACGATCGGGCGGAATGCGGAAGAACTCGGTGGCGGGGACGGCGTTGCGCGCCATCAGCAGGAACAGGGACATCCGCCAGCGCGACATCTTGGGCACCGAGGAGCGGACCAGCAGTTCGCGACTGGTGAAATAGGAGGCCTGCATGGCGTCGAACTCCACGCCGTTGGCCTTCAGGTCTTCCAGCGCGCGGGGCAGGTTCGGTGTTTCCATGAAGCCGTAACGCAGGATGACCCGGTAGATATTCGGTGCGAGCTGCTGCAGGGCGACACGGTGGCCGCGCGTGGCCTCCGGCTGGTCGAGGGTCTGGACGGTGACGAACAGCACATGCTCGTGCAGCACTTTGTTGTGCTTCAGATTGTGCAGCAGGCAGGTCGGCACGAATTCCGGTGTCGCGGTCATGAAGACGGCCATGCCGGGCACGCGGATGGTGCGCGATTGCGGCAGGCGGGCCAGGAACGAATTGACGGGCAGGCTGTCCAGCTTCTGCCGGGCCATGATCAGGCTGCGGCCGCGTTTCCAGGTCGTCATCATCAGGGTCAACGCGGTGCCCAGCAGGACCGGCACCCAGCCGCCCTGCGGGATCTTGAGCGCATTCGACGCGAAGAAGACGCTGTCCATGACGAAGAAGCCGCCGAACGTTGCGGCCGCCGCCGCCCGCGACCAGTGATACTGGCGGCGGAACACCACCATTGCCAGCACGCAGGTGCACATGAAGGTGCCGGTGACGGCGATGCCGTAGGCCGAGGCCAGGGCATCCGAACTGCGGAAGGACACCACCAGGAGCAGGGCGCCGACCATCAGGAAGCGGTTGAATTCGGGCAGGAAGATCTGCCCTTCCTCATCCTTGTTGGTGTGGGTGATGCGCATGCGCGGCAGGTAGCCGAGCTGGATGAGCTGGCGGCAGAGCGAAAAGCCGCCCGAGATGCCGGCCTGGCTGGCGATGACGGTCGCCATCGTCGACAGGACGATCATCGGGATCTGTAGCCAGTGCGGCCCGAGCAGGAAGAACGGATTGCTGATCGCGGACGGGTCGGAAATGATCAGCGCGCCCTGGCCCATATAGTTCAGCGCCAGGCAGGGCAGGACGCAGAACAGCCACGCATAGCGGATGGGTTGGCGGCCAAAATGGCCCATATCGGCATACAGTGCTTCCGCACCGGTCACGGACAGGACGACCGAGCCGAGGGCGATGAAGGACAGCCAGCCATGGTAGATGATGAACTTCACGGCGTAGATCGGCGAAATGGCCATCAGGATATGCGGATGGCGGATGATCGCCAGCAGGCCCAGGACGCCGAGCATGCTGAACCAGACCACCATGATCGGGCCGAAGATGGTGCCGACCTTGCCCGTGCCGTAGGACTGCACGCTGAACAGGCCGATCAGCACCACGATCGCGATCGGTATGATCAGTTCGCGCGCGGCGGGAAAGCTGACCTCCAGCCCTTCGACGGCCGAGAGGACCGAAATCGCCGGCGTGATCAGTCCGTCGCCGAAGAACAGGCAGGCGCCCGCGATTCCGGCCATACCCAGAAGCAGCTTCAGCCGGCTGTCGGTGGATACTTTCTGCGCCAGCGCCATCAGCGAGATGATGCCGCCTTCGCCATTATGATCGGCGCGCATGATCAGGATCACATATTTGACCGTGACGATCAGGATCAGCGACCAGAGGATCAGGCTTTCGACCCCCATGACTTCCCAGGCATCGATCTGGTGATGCTGCGAGACGACGAGGATGGTGGAACGCAGGGCGTAGAGCGGGCTGGTGCCGATGTCGCCGAAGACCACGCCCAGGACGGCCAGGAGGGCGGCGAAACCGACCGGATTGGCAGCATGTTCGTGCTGGTCGGCACCAAATTCGGTGATCTTGGAAGACGTGTCCGAATGTCCTCCCGTTTCCGCAGCCATTGCGGCTGTCTGGGCGGGCGGTATGGATCCGGCAGTTTGGTCGACCGGGTCTGGCGTCATGTCGGGACGGCTCCGAGGACTGTTGGCAGGCAACGGCGCGCCGGCCGCGTTATCACCCGGCATAGCGTCATGATTCGGGGGCAGCAAGGCGAGCCGGCGGGATAGCGCTATTCGGTGCGCTGACGGGTCGATGACCGAAGATCGCGCTGCCGACGCGGACATGGGTGGCGCCAGCCGCGATCGCAGCCTCGAAATCCGCCGACATGCCCATCGACAGCAGGGCCACGCCGTGGGTTCGTGCCAGATCTGCCAGGTAGCGGAAATGCGGCGTCGGGTCCTCGTCGGCTGGGGGGATGCACATCAGGCCGCGCACGGCGTGGCCGAAACGCTGGCGACACGCGGTGATGAAACTGTCGGCCTGCGCACGCGGGATGCCGGATTTCTGGGATTCGTCGCCGGTGTTCACCTGGACCAGCAGATCCGGCAGCCGCCCCGTACGGTCGGCGGCGCGGGCCAGCGCGTCGGCCAGCGCGGGGCGGTCGAGGCTTTCGATCATGTCGGCGATCCGCACTGCCTCCAGGGCCTTGTTGGTTTGCAGGCCGCCGATGATATGCAGGCGCATGGCGGGCCAGTCCTGGCGCAGGGCGGGAAACTTCTCCGCCGCTTCCTGCACACGGTTTTCGCCGAATACGGTCTGGCCGGCGTGCAGGGCCTCCACCACGCTGGATTGCGGGTGGAATTTCGAGACCGCAACCAGTGTGACGGCATCGGGTGCGCGGCCTGCGCGGCGCGCTGAAGCCACGATCCGCTCCCGGATACCGGCCAGGGCGGTGGCGATCGTGGATGGGCAGGACGGGTGGGCGGCGGGATGGGTCGTCATGGCTTTACGGTTGGACGGGGCTGGTCGCCGGTCAAGGGGGATATGACGCAGATTCCGGGGGTGGAGGGGTGGCGGTGGGAAGATGGGCATGCCATCAGCACGCGGCATCATGAAACGGGACGGGAGGAGCATACGCACCATGAACCAGGGCGCACCAGACGGACGGGGGCAGCGCGGACCGCGCGGGGCCGGGGCGGACCCGACGCGGGATATCGCCTTCGATATCGTGCAGGGCGTTCTGGAACATCGCCGTATGCTGGAGACCAGCCTGGACCAGTCGCCCGCGGCGCGTGGCGCGGATGCGCGCGACCGGGCCGCCGCGCACCGGCTGGCGGCGACTGTGCTGCGCCATCTGGGCACGGCCGGCATGGTGCTGGAACCGTTCCTGAAGAAGGAGCCACCGCTGCCGGTGCGCTCGGTACTGCTGATCGGCGTGGCGCAGATCCTGTTTCTGGACACGCCCGCTCATGCGGCGGTTGGCACGGCGGTCTCGCTGGCGCGTCGGCGGGGGCTGACGCCGTTCGCGGGTTTGGTGAATGCCGTGCTGCGCCGCGTGGCACAGGCCGGCGCGGGCGCGCTGGACGGGCTGGACCAGGACCGGCTGGATGTGCCGCCCTGGTTGTGGGGCGCGTGGGGCGGATTGGCACGACCGATCGCTGAAGCGCTGGGCCGTGAGGCCCCGCTGGACCTGACCCTGCGCCCCGGTGCGGAGTGCCCGTCAGGCGCGGAGCTGTTGCCCACCGGTACGGCGCGCCTGCCGGCCGGGACGCGGGTAGCGGAACTGCCGGGGTACGCCGAGGGGGCGTTCTGGGTGCAGGATGCGGCGGCGTCGCTGCCCGCGCGCCTGCTGGCGGCGCAGCCGGGTGAGCGGATTGCCGATCTGTGCGCGGCGCCGGGGGGCAAGACGGCGCAACTGGCCTTTGCCGGGGCCGAGGTGACGGCCATCGAACGTGAGCCCGGTCGCATGGCGCGGCTGCATGAGAATCTGGCGCGTCTCGGCCTGACGGAGCGGGTGGCAACCGTGCTGGGCGATGCGACAACCTGGCGGCCCGATGCGCTACTGGACGGTGTGCTGCTGGATGCGCCGTGTTCGGCGACCGGCACCGCGCGGCGCCACCCCGATGTGTTGTGGATCAAGCGTCCGCGCGATTTGCAGGCCCTGACCGAGGGGCAGGACCGGCTGCTGGCGGCGGCGCGCGACATGCTGCGCCCCGGTGGGCGCCTGGTTTATGCCGTCTGTTCGCTTCAGCCCGAGGAGGGGCCTGAGCGCGCCCGCGCCGCAGCGGCGATGGGGCTGGTGCCCGACCCGTTCTCGGCGGAGGAACTGGCGATGCTGCCCGAGGCCCTGACCCCGGAAGGCTGGCTGCGGACCCATCCGGCGCTCTGGGCGGGAATCGGGGGGATGGACGGGTTTTTCGCGGCGCGTTTCCGCCGCCTCTGACATCTCCTGCGATCGTGAGGGCAGGGGTTATGGCTGGGTGGCATGCAACTGCTTGCATGCCGCCCGTGATTTCCTGTTACAGTGTCCGTCATGGCCATTCATTTTCCCCCTCTTATCGCGCCCAGTGTCCTTTCGGCTGATTTTTCGCGCATGGCGGACGAAGTCGCCGCCGTTGAGCGGGCTGGGGCCGACTGGCTGCATCTGGATGTGATGGACGGCCATTTCGTGCCGAATCTGTCTTTCGGTGCGCAACTGATCAAGGCGCTGCGCCCGCAATCGGGCCTGGTGTTCGACGTGCATCTGATGATGGCGCCGGTCGACCCGTATCTGGAGATGTTCGCCGAGGCGGGGGCCGACCACATTCATGTGCATGTCGAGGCGGGACCGCATACGCACCGGACCTTGCAGCAGATCCGCACGCTGGGCGTGAAGCCGGGTGTGGCCATCTGTCCGGCGACGCCGGCGCAGGCGGTGGAGGAAGTGCTGGATCTGGTGGACGTGATCCTGGTCATGACCGTCAACCCGGGATTTGGCGGCCAGAAATTCCTGACCAGCCAGTTGGAGAAGATCCGCACGCTGCGCCGGATGGCGGAAGCGACAGGTCGTGATATCCGGATCGGTGTCGATGGCGGCGTGGATATCAGGACCGCGGCTCTGGCGACCGAGGCCGGGGCCGACATGCTGGTGGCCGGCACCGCAGTCTACGGCCAGCCGGATTATGAGCGGGCCATTGCCGATCTGCGCGGGGCGGCCAGAAGGGCCTCATGATCCAGGGCGGGCTGTCAGGCGTGGGGTGGACGGAACTGTCTTGTGAAAAGAGAGGGGCCTGATGGTCCTGCGACGTTGGAGCCAGGATGCACGTCTTTCGCTGGCTCGTCTGCCGTCGCTGGCGGGGTTGGGGCGTGTTCCTGCAGCACCGGTCCATGTTGTACGCGACCTGTGGCCCGGTGATCCGACATCCGGGGCGCAACTGGCGCTTGGCAGCCTGACCCATGGCGGCGTCACGCGCCGGATCGGCCCTGGCCGGTGGGAAGATCCGTCTTATCCCGATTCGTTTCGAGCCTATCTGCATGGCTTCACCTGGCTGCGGGACCTGCGCGCTGTTGGAACGGATTCGGCGCGGCTTCAGGCCCGCGCATTGGTCAATGACTGGCTGGCCCATCCGCCGACCGACCCGATGGTGCGTGATTGCGCCGTGACCGGCGCCCGGCTGGCCTCGTGGCTGGGGCATTACGACTTTTTCGCCGCATCGGCCGACGACGGATTCCGCCATCGCCTGATGCAGCGTCTGCTGGCCGAAGGACGGACGATCGCGGCCCTGTTGCCGCCCGAGACGCATGACTGGCGGGCGCTGGTCGCCTTCAAGGGCCTGCTGGCGGCGGCGATCGCAATGCCGGAGCATAGCGGTTTCCTTTCCCGCTTCATGCGCTATCTCGATGCCGAACTGGCGCGGCAGATCATGCAGGATGGGTGTCATATCCAGCGCAGCCCCGAAATCCAGTTTCTCGCCCTGCGCGAACTGGCCGAGATGCGGGCGATGATTCAGGCGGCCCAGTTGCCGTTGCCTGATTCGCTGGCGCTGGCGCTCGACCGGATGAGCCCAGTGCTGCGGGCCCTGCGGCATGGGGATGGGGGGCTGGCGCTGTTCAACGGCAGCCATGTCGGCAATGTCGCGATGATCGAGATGGTCCTGGCGCAATCGACCCGGTCGCGGGTGGTGGCGACCGCCATGCCCGACGGGGGCTTTATCCGCCTGCAGGTTGGGCGTTCGTTGCTGCTGGTCGACGCGGCGGCGCCTCCGCCGGCTGGTTTTGATGGCCTGGCCCATGCGGGGACATTGTCCTTCGAGTTTTCGGTGGCGCGGCAGCGCGTGATCGTCAATTGCGGCACCGGGCAGACGCCGGAATGGCGGCGCGCGCTGCGTGAAAGCGCCGCGCATTCGCTGCTGGTGCTGGAGGGCTGCTCGTCCTCCGACATCGGGCCCGATGGCGGTATCCAGCGGCGCCCGCCCCATGTGACGGCGGAACAGATGGGCCAGGACGGGGCGCACTGGCTGGATCTGTCACACGACGGCTACCACGCGCCCTTCGGTGCCTCCTGGCGCCGTCGGCTCTATCTGGGGGACGGGGGCGAGGACCTGCGGGGCGAGGAAATCGTCGAGGGCGAACGGGCGCAGTCCTTCGATCTGCGGTTTCATCTTCATCCTGCGGTCGGGGCCGAATGGGACGCCGAGGGGCAGATCGTCATTCTGGACGTTGGGGGACGGATCTGGAAATTCCGCGCCGACGGCGGGACGCTGGCGGTCGAGGAGAGCATCTATTGCGGGGCAGGGAAGCCTGAGCGGACGCGCCAGATCGTTATTCACGTGCGACCGGGCGATACTGGTGTGACGGGTGAGGCGACAGCCGAGGTAGTGGAGGCGGTGGAATCGCTCCCCGTCGAAGGCGCGGCGGCCGACCTGGGTGGCGAACTCGAGGCCGACGGGACGAAGGCAGCCGCTATCCCGGAAGCGCATGCCCGCGTTCAGCGTTCGGGAAGTGAGGAGCGGACGCGCCAGATCGTTCGCTGGGGACTGATGCGGGTGGAAGGTTAGATCACCTCTGCGTCCCGCCGGTGCGAAGGATGGTCGGTGGGTTTGTCCGCAGATCCGTGGTCGCGCGCCCGGATCGTGCCCATGGTTTCCGCGATGACCGGGCGTGGTGCTATGAGAGCCTGTCTGGAATGCACGCCTGTGGCGTGTCCTCGGCGCATTTCGAGACAGACTCAGAGACGGCCGGGGTGCTGAGACGAATGGACGGGGTGCTCTGCATGCGGATGGTCGGTACGGATAGCATGTAAACAACGATGAAGATTCTTGAAGTTACCAACGTCGATTTTTCCCTTCGGCATTTTCTTCTGCCTCTGATGCGCGGTTTGCGGGCCGAGGGACATGAGGTTATCGGCGTCTGTGCGGATGGGCCGTTACTTGCCGAGGTGCGTGACGAGGGTTTCCGCGTCGAGACGGTTCCGATGGCGCGGTCCTTTTCGCCACTGGCGCAGATCGAGGCATTCACGGCGCTGATGACCCTGATCCGGCAGGAGCAGCCGGACATCGTGCATGCGCACATGCCGATCAGTGGGCTGCTGGCGCGGCTGGCGGCGAAGCTCTGCGGTGTTCAGTGCGTGGCCTATACGTGTCATGGGTTTCTGTTCAATCAGCCGGGGTCGATGCCCCGTCGGGGCCTGTCGCTGGCGCTGGAATGGATGGCCGGCCGGATCACCGACCAGTATTTCACCGTCTCCACGCAGGAGGCAGAGGACGCGCAGCGCCTGCATATCCACCCGAAGCCGCTTGCGCTGGGCAATGGCCGCGATCCGGCCAGCTTTCATCCCGATCCTGAAGCGCGGCAGCGGATTCGTGCCGAACTGGGCGTGTCGCCCAACGCGGTCGTGATCGTCGCCGTTTCACGGCTGGTACGTCACAAGGGTTATCCGGAGTTGCTGGAGGCCATGGAACAAGTGCCCGGAGCGGAACTCTGGGTGGTGGGCGAACGCCTGGCATCGGACCATGGATCGTCGCTGGACGAGAATTTCGCGCGTGCGGAGCGCGAGCTTGGCGGACGGCTGCGCCGGCTGGGCTATCGGAGGGACATTCCGGCCCTGCTGGCGGCCGCGGATATCTTTGTGTTGCCCAGCCATTTCGAGGGGCTGCCGATGTCGGTGATCGAAGCGATGCTGTGCGGCCTGCCCGTCGTGGCCACCGATATCCGTGGCCCGCGCGAGCAGGTGGTGAACGGCCGCACCGGGCTGCTGGTGCCCTTTGGAGAGGTTGCACCGCTGGCCCGGGCGCTGTTGCGCCTGGTACGGGATTCGGACCTTCGATATCGGATGGGCAATTCCGGGCGGATACGTGCCCAGAGCCGGTACGATGAAGCGACTGTCACCGCTCACGCCGTCGCGGCGCTGCTGGACAACGCAAAGGACAAAAAGCCGGTGCCGGACCCTCAGGCTGCGCCTCATTGAGGGCTGCCTCGCCAGGCGGCGCAGGTGGCACGAGATTATCATATGGTTTTCCGTGAGCACCGTATGGACAGTCATGGTTTCGGTAGGTAACGTATTAATATTGACTTTATAAATTCGAGTGAAAACCGCCCCGTTTGGTTCCGATTTCCTGAATGCAATCGGTGTGAAGTGTGTTCGGCGGATTTATAGGCTCTCAAGAATATTAGAGAGAGGCGAGTGCGATGCGGTTCCTGCGGGAAGTTGTTGCTCTAAAGCGCGACTGTCGAGGCGTGACAATGCTGGAATATGGGTTGATCGCGGCGCTGGTCGCTATCGTGGCCATTACTGCGCTGACGACAATGGGTAAAAATCTGGGCAACACGTTCAATAATGTGGCCAGCCAACTTCCGACGAGCGATTCATCGGATGGTAATCAATCGGGTACCGGGAAAGTCGGCGGCGATTAGTCATGTCCGAAATTCTCAGATTTGATTGATATTGTTCGTGAAGGTTGGCGCCATTGCGGGAATGGCCGGGTGGCCACTGGCGGAGGTGTGTCTGGGCGGCGTGGCGGCGCTTCTGTTCTGGGCTGCCCTCTATGATATCGCGACCCGACGGGTCTCGGATCGTCTGGTTCTCTGTGTCGCCATGTTGGATTTTCTGCTTGCCTGCCTAGGGGGTTATCCGTGGCGTGGGGTGCTGTCCGGCTTTTGCCTCTTCATATTGGGGGTAATTTGCTGGTCGCGCGGGTGGATGGGGGGCGGAGACGCCAAATTGCTGGGGGCTGTGGGCCTTGCGCTCCGGCCCGGCCAGGTGCCGGCGCTGGTTCTGGATATCGCGTTGGTCGGGGGTGTATTGGCCCTGTGTTATCTGCTGGGTCGGGCGGCGCTGCCGCTGCGCCATGGCAGGGCGGCGCCTCGAAACGGGGTTCAACGTGTTCTGCGGATCGAGCGCTGGCGACTGCATCGTGGATGCCCCCTGCCATATGTCTGTGCCATAACGGGAGGAAGCCTCATCGTTTTCCTGTAGCCGGGGCATATGATGTTTCGCTTTGTTTTCTTTGTTCTTATGGCAATCGGATTGGGGGGATTTGGGACCGTGGCGTGGATCGCGACCCATCGGCCGGCCGCGAGAACTGAGGTGCGGCAGGCTGCCATGGTCAAGGTCCTGGCTGCGTCGCGGTCACTGGATGGAGGGCATTTGCTGAAACCGGAGGATGTAACCACGATCGACATCCCCCATGGGCGGGAAAGCCCCGATATGACGATCGCTTCGCCCGAAGCGCGTGAGGCGCTCATAGGGGCCATGCTGCTTCACGCCGTTGGAGGGCGCATGATCCTGCGGTCGGGAGATTTGCTGCGTCCGGGCGACCGGGGGTTTCTGGCGGCTGCGCTGCATGGGGGGATGCGGGCCGTGACGGTCGGTGTCGATGCGATTACGGGCACTGCCGGGCTGATCTGGCCCGGTGACCATGTGGACCTGATCCTGACACAGACCTTTCCGAACGAACCGCAGGCCGAACGGCGAGTGGTGGCCGAGATTGTCCTGTCGAACGTGCGGGTGATCGCCATTGATCGCCGCCTGGTGCAGGGCAGGGATGCCGGCAAGGAACCCCAGGCGCGGACGGTGACGCTGGAAGTGACTGCGATCCAGGCCGAACAGGTTTCGGTGGTGACCCGCATGGGGCGCCTGTCGCTGGCGGTGCGCTCGGCACAGCCCGGAACCGAACCCGAGCCGGTGCCGCGCGCGGCCTGGGCCGGCGATGTTTCGCGGAGCGTGCGTGATGACGTGGTGCCGGCCCCGGCCGCCCGTTCGGTTCTGCTTTACGAAGGGGGAGCGGACGGGAAGGAGGTGCGGTTCTGATGGCGGGTAGCGGGAGAGTGGCGTGGCTCGTCATGGCGGCCACCCTGTCGGCCCTGCCGGCGCTCAATGTCCATGCGCAGGAGCCCGGTTCGGGGGAACAGGCCGAGGGGATGCAGGCCCTCAGCCTGGAAGCCGGCAGCGGGCATATGGAATACCTCCCCGAACCCGCCGCCCGGATCTTCGTCGTCGACCCCAGGATCGTGCAGGTTCGGCCGGCCAGTGGCACGAGCATGGTCCTCTATGGCGTGGCGGCCGGACGGACGACGGTGATGGCAAGTAATGCCGCTGGCCGGACGATCGCGCGCTTCACCGTCGATGTGATGCCGTCGCGCTATGGAGCGTCGCAGGCCGAGGCCGAGATCGCGCGGCAGATGCCGGGTAGCCAGGTCAGGGTTCAGGCCGATCTGCGCAATCTGGTGCTGACCGGTTCGGTCGAGTCCCCCGAGGACGCGTCACGGGCTGAGGAGATCGCGAAGGGGTTCGTGGCCAGTAACCAGGGGGTGACCGATCGGATCGCTATCCGCTCTGCTACGCAGGTCACGCTCGTCGTGCGGATTGCCGAGATGGACCGGAATGTGGTCCGCCAGTTGGGAATCGACTGGCAGGCGGTCGGCAATATGGGAAAGTTCGGCAGCTTTCCGGCGCTGACGCTGAACATGAACGCCAGCACGGCCGCCTGTGTGGCGACCCGCAATCCGTTCTGCCTGGGCAGCAACGTCAATGGGGTGGTCGATGCGCTGGCCCAGGACAATCTGGTGCGGCTGCTCGCCGAGCCGAACCTGACGGTCATGAGCGGGCAAAGCGCCAGTTTTCAGGTAGGCGGCCAATATCCCATTCCGCTCGCACAGCAGGCTGGGGCGATCTCGGTTGCCTTCAAGAGTTACGGCGTCAGCCTGACGTTTCTGCCGACGGTTTTCAGTAACGGGCGAATCAATCTGCATGTGGTGCCGGAGGTGAGCCAGTTGAGCAACCAGAACAGCGTCTCGGTCACCACCTCGGGCGCTACCTCCGTCATTCCCGCCCTGACGGTCAGGCGGGCGGAGACGACGGTGGAACTGGGCAGCGGTGAGACCTTCGCCATCGCCGGTCTGCTGGAGGATTCGCTAACAGATTCGACCAAGGCCATTCCCGGTGCCGGCGATATTCCGGTATTGGGGACGCTGTTCCGGTCGGGGAGTTTCAATCGGCAGGAGACCGAACTGGTCATTCTCGTCACGCCGTATCTCGTTCGGCCGGTGGTCGATCGCGCCCGTATGACCGCACCGACCGACATGGCGGGGGTGCCGGGTGAGTTGGACCGCCTGCTGCTGTTGCGGCAGGCGATGCCGACTCAGCCCGCCCGGCCCGTTGCCGTGCCGGGGAGCGCCGGATTCTTTGTCGAATGATGGTGGTGGGCGCGCGACATGTCAGGTCGGGCATGCTGTGTTGTGCTCTGGTTCTGCTGGCGGGTTGCGCGTCGCTGGAGCCTTATCGCAAGCCCTACGCCTGGCACCCCGTGGGGGCCAATCAGGCCAATCTGGCGGCAATGGTTGCCGATCCGCATGACCTGGTGCGTGGGCAGTCTGAACAGGAGACGGATGCGCAGGCGCCGGTGCTGGCGATCGAGCGTGTGCGCGAGGACAAGCCGAAGCGATTGCCTTCCACCAGCGGGATTTTCGGTGGCGCCATAGGATCCGGGTCGGGATTGGCGGCTGGTGCCAATAATGGCGGGTCGCCCGTATCCGCATACGGGTACTGAACGATGACGGAGATGGACACGGCGGGCCGGCACGACAGACCGTTCCTGATAGGGTTTATCCACGATGCCGGAACCGAGGCGATCATTCGTGATGGTCTGGGATCATCCGTCGGCTTCACCCTCGATCTGCGCCGTGGGTCCGTCCGGACTGCCATCGCTGCCCTGCGCCGGCAGGCAACCCCGAAAATATTGATCGTCGATATCGGCGAAGAAAAGCAGCCGATCAGCGCCCTGCGCGAACTGGCCAATGTGGTCGAGCCGGATGTGTCGGTTCTACTGGTCGGCACCCTGGATAGCGCGGATTTCTATCGCGAGGTCACGCGCGGACTCGGCGTGCTGGAATATCTGCCGCGTCCGCTGACGCGGGAAAAGATCGCGCGCGAATTCGGCCCGGTGCTGATGGGGCAGATCCCTGAGCGCGATAATGGCGGTCGGTGCGTGACGGTTACAGGTGTCCGGGGCGGGGTGGGAGCCTCTACCATCGCGACCAACCTGGCCTGGCTGTTCGGGGTGGGGATGCACCGCCATACGGTATTGCTGGATGCCGACCTGTATCGGGGCATGGCTGCCCTGCTGCTCGACGTGACGATGGGAACAGGGTTGTGCCAGGCGCTGGAAATGCCGGAACGGATTGACGTGCTGTTGCTCGAACGCGCGGCTGTTCCGGTGGCCGAACGGCTGCATGTGCTGGCGGACCGGCTCGATTTCATGACCGAACTGAATTGCGCACCGGTTGCGACGCGCGCCCTGCTGGGCGTGTTGCGGCATCGATATAATTTTATCGTGGCGGATGTGCCGTTTGTGCCGAACAGGTTCAGTCGCGATCTGCTGATGGAAGTGCATCAGCGCATTCTGGTTCTGGAGCCGACCCTGGCATCGGTGCGCGAGACACTGCGTCTGCTGGGGGTTCCGCCCGGCCCCTTGCAGAAACAGCGGCCGGTTCTGGTCCTGAACCGTATGGGCCGGCCCGGCACACTGAATCGTCGGCAGGTGGAGGATGCCCTGAAAAGCCATGTCGACTTGATTATTCCCGATCTGCCGCGTCAGGTCGGAAATGCGGAAACATTGGGGGAGGCAGCCGTGGCCACGCGCGGCGTGTTTCGCAACGCGATGTTCGAACTGGCGCGGCAGGTCGATGCGGTGGGCATGCTGGATGTCGGGTCAGGATTGTCGGGGGTGCCGATAGCCGGGATCGGGCGACGCTGGCTGTCGTTCGGTCGGCGATGACGGGGTTTCGTCCTCCGGCCTTTGGCCGTCGCATGGTCAAGGGGTCCCCGCTGTCCGCGCCCGACAAGGTTGCGCCGACAGTGCTGCTACAGCACCCTATGGCCAGGGTTGAGCCCGCTGGCGCCAGCCTGCCGTTTGAGATTCTTGCCGATCTGCGTGCGCTCTGTCTGGATCGGCTGGATCCGGCAGCGATCGCCGCCATGGCTCCGGAGCGGCTGCGTGCGGATATGGAGCGGCTGATCTCCGAGATCGCGACCGAGCGGCGCATCCAGTTGAACAGTCGTGAGCAGAGGATTCTGGCTGAGGAACTCGTCTTCGACATGCTCGGGCTGGGGCCTCTGGAACCGTTGCTGGATGACGACCGCATCAGCGAAATCATGGTGAACGGGCCTGACAAAGTCTTCGTTGAGTGTAAAGGCAGGCTGGTCGCCTCGGGCGTACGGTTCCGCGATACGGCCCATCTGGTGGCGATCTGTCAGCGGATTGCCTCAGCCGTCGGGCGGAGGATCGATGAGGCCAGCCCCATGGCCGATGCACGGCTACGGGACGGATCGCGTGTCAATATCGTCTTTCCGCCGCTGGCTCTTGACGGTCCTTATCTGACGATCCGGAAGTTTGGACGCCAGATCATTGATCTGGAGCGGCTGGTTGCCTTCGGGTCGCTGACCGCGCCGGTTGCTCGCGTGTTGCGGATTGCCGCCCAGGTGCGGCTGAACATCATCGTCTCCGGCGGCACGGGGGCAGGCAAGACGACATTGCTGAACGCCTTGTCGCGGCTGATCGATGCCAGCGAACGGGTGATCACCATCGAGGACGCGGCCGAGTTGCAGTTGCAGAAGCCGCATGTGGTGCGCCTGGAAACCCGGCCGGCGAACCTGGAGGGCGCTGGAGAGATCGCGCAGCGTGAACTGATGCGCAATGCGCTCCGCATGCGCCCCGACCGCATCATCATTGGAGAGTGCCGGGGGCAGGAGGCCTTCGACATGCTCCAGGCGATGAATACCGGCCATGACGGCAGCATGTCGACGGTGCATGCCAATACTACCCGCGACGCGCTGACACGCATCGAGAACATGGTGCAGATGGGCAATATGGGTCTGCCCTCGCACGCGATCCGCAATCAGATCCTGGGCGCCGTCGACCTGATCATCCAGGTGGAGCGTCAGCGTGATGGCGGGCGGCGTATCGTCCAGGTGACCGAAATCTGCGGTATGGACGGCGATGTCTTTACCCTGAACGATATCTTTCGCCTCGAGGTCCAGGGCGAAGGTCCCGACGGGCGCCTGACAGGGCACTATACGGTTAGCCGCGTGCCGCCTTCCTTCATGCGGCGTCTGGCCTGTTACGGCCTGGAGCGGGAATGGCATGCGGCCGTTGAACAGGCTGCCGGCGAATGTTGAGCGGCGCGGCCTCGCCGACGATGTTGCTGAGCCTGTCCGGCCTGTGGCTGGTGGCGGTGGCCGCGAGTGGCCTGCTGGCCTTGCGGGCGCATGAGCGTAACCGTCGTCGGGATGCGCGGATGGCGGCGGTGGTGCGGGCTTATCGTCCGGAGCCGGCAGTCGAACTGTCGGCATTCAAGCCGTTGCATCGGGCCCGGCGCCCGCTGGCCGTGCGTGCGGTCGGGCTTTTGGGCGTCGACGTGGCAGGGACGGATCTTTATCCCCTGCCGTGGTGGATCGTGCCGATCGGGGCTTTCGTCGCGGTGGGTATCTTGATGTTCATGATGAACGATCTTGTCGGCGTTTATACGATTCCGATCATGGTCGTGGTCGGAATCGGCCTTTGCCGAGCCGGCTTCGGCTGGATGACGGATAGGCGCCGGGAGCGGCAGCTTAGGCAGTTTCCCGACGTGTTGTCGACCATCGTGCGGTCGGTCAGTGTTGGTATTCCGATGCTGGAGGCGATGCGGGGCGTGGCCCGGGAAGTGCCGGAACCGACAGGGCCGGAATTTTCCCGTATGCTGGAGCAGATTTCCATCGGCGTTCCGCTGGAGGATGGGCTTCGCGACATGGCGGCGCGGTCGGGCTTGCCGGAATATCGGTTCTTCGCCACCTCGCTGGCGCTCCAGACGCAGACTGGCGGCTCGCCGCGCGCCACGCTGGAAGGGCTGGCCGATGTGATCCGCAAGCGGTTGGCCCTGAAGGCCCGTGGCTATGCCCTGGCGTCGGAGGCGCGGGCCAGCGCCGCCGTGCTGGCCGTGTTGCCCCTGGTACTGGGCGTGTTGCTGTGGCTGACGAACCGGACTTATATCCGCCTGCTGTTCACCGATCCGGCGGGGCACGTGATTCTGGCGCTTGCTATCGGGTCCCTGGCGATGGGTATTCTGATGATGCGCGCAATCATCCGTCGGACTTTGACATGATCGGGCTGATGCCGGCGCTCTGGGTGGCGACGATTGCGACGCTGCTGGTGATGGTGATGCTGACGGCCGCGATCATACGCCGGCAGCGCATCGGGCGACGATTGCGCGACCTGCAGGCGCCACCATCGGGGCGTGCGGCAAATGTGGTCGCGGTCAGGAGAGTGGGCACCTCGTCACTTCATCTGATTGCCGCGCTGGGGCACTGGATCGTCAGGCGGGGACTTTTATCAACCGGCACGTTGGACGAGTTGCGCACATCCCTGGCTGTGACCGGCGTACGCGGAGCCAGTGCGGTCGGCCTGTTTATCGGGGTCAAGATCCTGCTGGCAACGCTGCTGCCTCTATCGGCGATCGTTCTCCTTTCCCGGTTGGAGAGTGATATGTCGGCATTGTCGTATCGCGCCCTGATCGCCCCCGCCGCCATCGGCGGCCTGCTGCTGCCGGATTGGATCGTGCGGGCGCGGCGCAACCGCTATCTGCGAGAAGTCGAACGCGGCCTGCCGGATGCGCTGGATGTGATGGTGATCTGTACCCAGGCGGGCATCGGGCTGGGGCAGGCGATCGTCATGGTCGGCGTCGAACTGCAGGACGTCTGTCCCGCGATCGCCAGCGAGTTTGCCCGAACGGCCAGCGAGCTGAGCGTGATTGCCGATACCAGGCAGGTGCTGGTCAACCTCGGAGCGCGTACCGGTGTCGATGGGCTGAGGCGCCTGACGGCGACACTGTTGCAGACTCTGCAATATGGAACGCCGATTACCGATGCGTTGCGCGGGCTGGCGGGCGAACTGCGGCAGGAGACACTGACGCGCTATGAGGCCGGGGCCGGGCGGCTGTCCGTCCTGCTGACATTGCCGACGCTGCTGTTCATCATGCCTTGCGTGTTCTTGATCGCCGGAGGGCCTGCCGGCATTCAGGTCATGCATATTCTTCATAACCACAAACCCTGATGCAGTGGACGGGATATCATTTGTGAAATCAGCCATGATTACGAAATGGGCGTTCGTCGTGCTGATTGCGGGGAGTCTGTGCGCCTGCGCAGGCAGCCGGGGGAAGGACTATGGGGAGAGTGGGCGTCTGGACGTCGCGCGGGCGGCGTTGCGCGGTGGAGCGCCGCAGATCGCATTGCGTGCCGCCACGGCACGCCTGACCGACGATCCGATGGATGCGGAGGCCGCTCTGATCCAGGGTGACGCACTGACGGCGCTTGGGCGGCCGGAACAGGCGGAATGGAGCTATCGGGCTGTCCTGCGTCATCGCCCGGATCTGGCTGGTGCTCATATGGGGCTGGGTCGGTGCCTGCTGGCGACGGACACGGCGGAAGCCGAGCGGCAATTCCTGTCGGTTGTCGGGCGGGAACCGGGCAATGCCGCCGCGTGGAATGACCTTGGCGTGGCACGGGATCTCCTGCGTCGGCATGATGATGCGCAGATGGCGTATCGCCGGGCATTGGCAGTCAACCCGCAGATGATCGGTGCGCAGGTCAATCTGGCCCTGTCACTGGCGATGGGGGGCGATGCCAGCGCGGCAGAGCGCATGGTGCGTCCGTTTGCGGACGATGCCGGTGCGAATGCCAAACTGCGTCACGACCTGGCGGCAGTGCTGGCGATGGGCGGCCAACGTGGCGAGGCCGCGCGCATTCTCTCCGCCGATCTGTCGCCGCAACAGGTCGGCCAGGCGCTGTCGGCCTACATTGAGGCGCGCGATGGGGTAGGGGCGCCCCGGATTGCCGTGCCGTAGACATGCCGGACGCGACGGGCACGGGTTGGCGGCGATTGCGGAGAGAGTTCGATCGGCGCGGTGCGGTCGCGTTGCTTGTCGCCTTGGCCCTGCCGGTGCTGATGGGGGTGTTGGGCCTCGCGATCGACGTCAGCTACTGGGCGATGACGCGCCTGGAATTGCAGCGCGTGGCGGATCTCGCGGCCGTGGCGGGTGTTGCGCGCTATGGGGCCAGCGGGCAGGTCTCTGATGCGTTGGATACGGCTGCGGCTGTTGCCGAACTGAATGGCCTGCCGGCCGGGAGGCGGGACGGGGACGGAATTGTGACCCGGATCGACATGGCCGGGGCTTACAAGACCACGATCACCTTCGCCGCGCCCGCTACGCTCACAGTGACGATCGTGAAGGCAGCCCCGCGCCTGTTCAGTGCCTTGTTCCTGACCTCCGGCACCCAGCCGGTTTCGGCCCGCGCCGTGGCGCGACTGACAGTACGCTCTCGTGGTGGCGCCGCCTGCGTCCTCGCCCTTTCGGGCGCGGGTGAGACGGTTCTTGAGGATGGTGCCCGCCTGAGCATGCCGGGGTGCGATCTGCGCACCAATGGTGCTCTGGCGCTCGGAGCGGAGGCTGCGATCGATGTTGCGAACCTGGTGGCCGGCGGGACCATCGGGCCGGGCGACAGCGATATATGTTCGGCGCTGACCTGCGTGCAGTATGCGGCGCAAATGGCTGATCCCTATGCGGCGCCATACGGAAGCCTGCTGGCCGTGCCGTTGCATGCTGTGAGCCTGCCGAAAGGGCAGACGACGCTCTCGCCACCGTCCGTGGGGACGGCCTATGCGTGGCAGGTGGGTGGCGGAGACTATACGTTGATGCCGGGGGTTTATTACATCAGCGGGGATTTCAGCGTGAACGCGGGTACGACGCTGACCGGGGTGGGGGTGACGATCGTTGCTAGCGGCAATGTCACCATCGACGGCAATGCCTCGCTCCATCTCGTGGCACCGGCTACGGGACCTTCGGCCGGATTGCTGTTCGCCTCGGCTGGCGGCCTGTTCCAGTTCACTGGCGGGACGGCCACCACCCTGACCGGCGCGATCTACGCGCCGCATGCCAGCCTGGTCATTGACGGTGACAATGGGGCGGCGGCTGATTGTCTTTATGCCGTCGCCGCATCCGTGACGTTTAAGGGCGGTGCCAGATTCGCCGATGGCGACTGCCGGGCGGCGGGCATGAGGCCGATTTATGACCTGCCGGGTGTTGCGAGACTGGTGGAATGACGGGTGCCCGCCAAGATGGTCTCGGCCGGGCCGGGGTGGCCGCATTGGAATTCGCGCTGATGACGCCGTTCCTGCTGGCGGTCCTGGCCGGGCTGGGGGATTTTCCGCTCGCCTTCTGGGATCGGATGACGCTGATTTCAGCGGTGGAGAGCGGCGCGAACTATGCCTTTGCCTTGGAGCAGAATGCCTCTGGCACGCACAATGCGCTCCTGCCTGGCGATGTGAGGAATGCGGTGCTGGCCGCCGGCGGATTGTCGGGCATGATTGTCACGGTCGGTTCGGCCACGACCAATTGCATTCAGCCGGGAACGGTCAGCACCCTGATCGCGGTGCCGACGGATGGGATCTGTCCGGACGGGACTATGCCTGGCACTTACATGAGCATCGCAGCATCCTATCGCTATGTGCCGCTTATGCCGTTCTACGCGATGGTGGCCTCGACGACCCTGACGGACACGGCCATTGTCAGGCTGCAATGAGACGTGGGCGGGATCTGTTACGCGACAGGCGCGCGGCGGCGGTGATCGAATTTGCCATCATGGCCGGCATTTTTCTGACGATGCTGGTGGGTGCGATCGAAATAGGACTGCAATGGTGGACGCGCGACTGCCTGCAGATGACGGCGGACCTGACGGCGCGATGCATTGCCGTGGGTACATGCCGCGACGATCCGCTGGGGTTTGCGACAACGGAGGCTGCCGACTGGGCGTTGCCTGGGGCGGTATCGGCATTGTCGGTCGATGACCGTGCCACATCCTGCCATGGGGTGGCCGTGTCGGGCACGCGCTTCGTCACCGTCCGGATCCGTTCGGATTTATGGTCGGGCGTGTCGTTTCCGTTTGTCGCGCCGTCGCTCTCGGTCTCGGCCTGCTATCCGCAGGTATTGTGAGGGCGGGGCGCCCCTCCCGCCTTGGCGGCGGAAGGGGCGCCCGTCTTCCTGAGGGTCAGCGTGTCAGGAAGGTTCTGATCTTGCTGTTGACCTCTTCCGACCGTTCCATCTGCGGCATATGGCCGGTTTCGGGCAGGATCTCGACCGTGATCGCGTCCGGCAGGTCTGCCGCGTGGCTGGAGGGCAGGATTTCGTCGTCCTTGCCCCAGATGACCAGGGTGGGGGGGAACGCTCTCCAGTACCGGGCGCAGATTGTCGGTCTGGCGGCCATCGGCGAAGTTTGCCGCCGCGACCTGGCGCAAGGCATCGACCGCGCCGTCCAGACGCTTGTAGCGGAGGACGTCGTCCGCCATCTTGCGGCCGATCAACCCCTTGTCATGGACCAGATAGGACAGGACCGGGATCAGGGTCTTCTGGCGGTCGGCGGTGATGAAGCCGTCGATGAAGGCCATGTTGATGTCCGGACCGAGGCCGGCCGGGGCCAGCAGGGCCAGCGAGGCCACGCGCGACGGGGCGTTTTTGACGGTGGTCAGTGCCACGCCGCCGCCTAGCGAATGCGCCACAAGATGGGCGCGTTCGATGCCCAGCGTGTCCAGCAGGTCCACGACCACCGAGGAGAAGAATTCCAGCGATCCTGCTCCGACATCCTTGCCCGATCCGCCATGGCCGGGGAGGTCGAAGGCGATGACGCGTCGGTCGGATGCCAGGGCGGCATGGTTGAACAGCCAGTTGCCGATATCGCCGCCGAAACCGTGGATGAGCACGATGGGGTCGCCATCGCCATGGCCGATATCCAGAACGCGCAGCGAGCGCCCCTTGACGTCGATCACGCTCGGTTCGGGCGGGGTATCGTCGGCGTTCTCCGCTGTGCCGGCGGAAAATTCGGCGTTGAACTGTGCGATGAAGGCGTCGATATCGGCGTCGGACGTATCCGCGTCGGCCAGCACGCCGATCAGCGCGCCGACGGCCAGCATTTCGCCTTCCTGCGCGATCTGACGGCGCAGCACGCCGGCGGCCGGGCTTTCATAGGCGTTGGTGATCTTACTGGTTTCGATATCTGCCAGGTCGTCACCCGCCTTGACGGTCGCGCCGGGGCGGACCATCCAGCCGGCCAGTTTGCCCTCGGTCATCGCCAGACCGAATTTGGGCATGGTGATGGGGGTGATGGAAACGTTCATGATCAGGCTGCCTCGGTGACTTTGTGGTTCATGACGGCCTTGACGGCGGCCTCGATCTTCGCAGCGTCGGGCAGGTAGAGGGCTTCCAGCACTGAGGCGAAGGGGACCGGGGTGTGGGGGGGGAATTACCCGCCGGATCGGTGCCTTCAGGGCATCGAACGCCTCTTCCGCCACCAGGGCCGAGATATCGGCGGCCATGTTGCAGCGCGGGCTGGATTCATCGACGATCACCAGCCGGCCGGTATCAGCCACGCAATCCAGGATGGTGTCGCGATCGAGCGGTGAGGTCGTGCGCGGATCGATCACGGTACAGCTGATGCCCTGGCGTTCCAGCTTGTCGGCGGCTTCGTTCGCCAGTTTCACCATCCGGCCGAAGGCTACGATGGTGACGTCGTCGCCCTCGCGCGTCAGGTTCGCCTCGCCGAAGGGGATGGTGTAGGCCTCGTCGGGCACCTCCTCCTCGTCGTCGTACATCACCTTGTGTTCGAGGAAGATCACCGGATCGTCGTCGCGGATCGCTTCGATCAGCAGGCCCTTGGCCTCGTAGGGCGAGGAGGGGATGACGACCTTCAGGCCCGGAATGTGGGTGAACAGCGGATAGAGCGCCTGGCTGTGCTGGGCGGCGGCGTTGAAGCCGGCGCCGAACATGGCGCGGATGACCAGCGGCGTGCGGGCCTTGCCGCCGAACATGTAGCGGAACTTGGCGGTCTGGTTCATGATCTGGTCGAGGCAACTGCCGACGAAATCGACGAACATCAGTTCGGCCACCGGGCGCAGGCCCGTGGCGGCGGCCCCGGCGGCGGCGCCGATATAGGAGGCCTCGGTGATCGGGGTATCGAGCACGCGCTCGGGGCCGAATTCGGTGTAAAGACCCTTGGTGACGCCCAGCACGCCGCCCCAGGCATCGACGACGCCGGAGGAGCCGCCCTGGCCGCCGGCCACGTCCTCACCCATGATGATCACGCGCGGATCGCGGCGCATTTCCAGTCGCATGGCCTCGTTGATGGCCTGCCGGAAGCTCTTTTTGCTCATGATTGTCTCTTTTCTGGCTCGCGGGAGGATGAGGCGGGGCGCTCAGTACCGGACATAGACATCGGCCAGCAGGTCGGCGGGCTCGGGCAGCGGGGCGGCCTTGGCGGCGATGACCGAGCTTTCGATCTCGTCGCGCACGGATTCGTCGATCGCGTCTAGTTCCGCGTGCTCCAGCAGGCCGGCCTCGGTCACCTTCTTGCGGAACAGTTCCAGGCAGTCATGGTCGCGCTTGGCCTCGGCGACCTCGCCGGCGGCGCGGTACGTCATGGCGTCGCCTTCGAAATGGCCGTACCAGCGCTGGAGATGCACATGCAGCATGATCGGCCCTTTGCCGGCGCGTGCATGGGCGATGGCTTCGCCGGCCGTCTGGTAGACCGCGAAGAAGTCTGACCCGTCGCATTCCAGGTAGGGCATGCCGAATCCGGCTGCGCGGTCCTTCTGCGTGCCTGCCACCGCGAAGGACGAGCCTGTGGCTTCGCCGTAGCCGTTATCTTCGACCACGAAGACCACCGGCAGTTTCCATACCGTGGCGAGGTTGAGGCTTTCCAGCGTGGTGCCCTCGTTTGACGCGCCGTCGCCGAAGAAGGCGACCGCGACGCCGCCATCTTTCAGCGTCTTGTGTGACAGGGCCGCGCCGCACATCAGCGGCGGGCCGCCGCCAACGATGCCGTTGGCGCCCAGCATGCCCCGCGAGAGATCGGCGATGTGCATCGAGCCGCCCTTGCCCCGGCAGACGCCGGTGCTCTTGCCGTAAATCTCGGCCATCATGCCCGAGACTTCGACGCCCTTGGCGATGCAATGGCCGTGGCCGCGATGCGTGCTGGAGATGGTGTCGTTATCCGTCAGGTTGGCGCAGACGCCGACGCCCGACGCTTCCTCGCCACAATAGAGGTGGACGAAGCCGGGGATCTCACCTGTGGCGAACTCGACGTGCAGACGCTCCTCGAAATCGCGGATCGTGCGCATGGCCCGATAGGAGCGAAGCAATGTTTCCCGTGCGATCTGCATTGGAAATCTTCCCTGTTATTCCGGGGATATCGAATCCCGATATCCGTCGCCTCAGGGGAACGCCGATTGACGTCGGAGGCAAGAAAGACTGTTATTTGAATAACGAATATGTGACGCCGTCTGTCCGCTCTGTCGCGTTCCTGCGACAGGCGGGACGGGTTAAATGAAGAGAGGCCATAACCGTTCGAAAGAGACGGATGATGTTGCAGATACCATCACCTTGGGTGGCCGGTCCTGTGCCGGCCACCGCTGTTGCCCGGATGCAGCTTGCCGCGTCCTGGCAGCGCTGCGAGGGCGATTATGCCCTGGACCCGGCACAATCCGGGCTTACGGACCTGCTGTCGTGCTTCGAGCTGCGTCAGTCCTGCGACGAGGCCGGCCCGCTGCTGCGGTTTGCCGATGCCGAACTGGACCGGTTGCATGTGATCGTGCGCGATATGGAATACGCGGTTCTGCTGGCCGACCGGGCCGGCACCGTGCTGACCCGCCGGACCGTGCGGGACAGCGAGCGCGGCTGCCGGCGCTGGCATCTGTGGCCCGGCGCGCGGTGGAACGAGCGCGAGGAAGGAACCAACGGCATCGGGACCTGCCTGGCGGAGCGGCGGCCTGTCACGGTGCATATGAACCAGCACTGGCGGATGAATCTGCGCTATTTGACCTGTACCGCCGTGCCGGTCTATGACGCGCTTGGGCGCTTGGCGGGAGCGCTGGATGCCAGTTCGTATCATCCCGACCCGGATGCTCGCGATGTTGCGCTGATCCGCAATACGATCACGGAGGCTGCGCGGCGAATCGAGGCGCGCTGCTTCAGCGACCTCTATCGTGGGCACATGATCGTGACCATGGGGGCGGATGACGGAACGTCGGCCCCGCTGCTGGCGCTGGATGCCGATCGCCGGGTGGTTGGTGCCACCCATGCCGCGCGCCGGGAAATGGGGCTGGAGGACGGCGACGAGCTGGAATTCTGCCTGATGGACGAACGGGGGCCGGGGCGGGACGGCTTTCGCGTGGCGGAGAAGGCGGTGGTCGAAGCGGCCCTGGCCTCCGCGCGGGGGAATGTCAGCGCGGCGGCGCGGCAATTGGGGATCAGCCGGTCGACCCTGCACCGGAAGATAAAAACCCTGGCTATCGACGCCGAATCGTAGGGGATTTCCAGGGGGAGGCTCCCCCCCCCTGGAAGCAAGGCCTTAATCGGTGGGGTCGTCCTGCTGGCCGTAGCCTTCGGCCAGCGGCCCCAAGGCGGCGTCGACTCCGAATTCGCCGGGCAATGCGCCGGCGGGGAACAGGACGTTGACGTGGCCCATCTTGCGGCCGGGCCGCGCTTCGGTCTTGCCGTAATGATGCGGCAGCAGGCCCGGCGTCGCGAGGATTGCCGGCCAGAGCGCCATATCGTCGGGGCCGACGAGGTTCTTCATCGCCGCGTCGGAATGCCGGGCGGCCGGTGGCAGCGGCAGGCCTGTGACAGCGCGGACATGCATGGCGAACTGGTCGACCGGGCAGGCATCCATGGTCCAGTGGCCGGAATTGTGCGGACGGGGCGCAATTTCGTTGACCAGGACCTGTCCGTCCCGATCGACGAACATCTCGACACCCAACAGCCCGACCAGATCCAGCGCATCGGCGATCCGCAGGGCGATCTTGCGTGCATCGTCCCGGATCGTCTCGGGCACACGGGCGGGAGCGAGGCTGAGGTCGAGGATGCCGTTCCGGTGGCGGTTTTCCGTCACGTCGAAGGTGACCGCTATTCCGTCCAGCCCCCTTGCAACCATCACGCTGATTTCGCAGGCGAAATCCACCATGCCTTCCGCCACCAGAGGATGGGGAACCAGTGTGTCGAAGGCGGGTTGCATGTCTTCGTCGCGGCGGATGCGGCTCTGGCCCTTGCCGTCATAGCCCAGGCGGGTGGTCTTGAGGATGAAGGGCAGGCCGAGATCGGTGCGGGCGACAGAGAGATCTTGTGGTGTGCTGACTTCACGCCAGGGGGCGACGGGGATGCCGGCTTCGGTCAGGAAGCGCTTTTCGGCCACGCGGTCCTGGCTGATGCGCAGGATGTGGCCGGACGGGCGTACCGGACGGAGGCTTGCCAGCAGTTCCAGCCCGTCGGCGCTGATATTCTCGAATTCAAAGGTGACGACATCGACGGCTGTGGCGAAGCGGCGCAGGGCGTCGGGGTCGTCATAGGCGCCGATGGTAACGGCGTGGGCGACCTGCGCCGCAGGGCCCTCCGGTTCGTCCGTCAAAATATGGGTTCGATAGCCCAGTTGGGCAGCGGCGACCGCTGACATTCGACCAAGCTGGCCGCCGCCGACGATGCCCAGCACCGCACCAGGAGGAAGGGCGGCGGGAGAGGAAGGCGTGCTCATCGTGACGGGCTATTCGCGACCGCGTCTGTCTGGGCCTGGCGCCAGGCCGACAGCCGGCTGGAGAGGCCGGTATTATCGTTCAGGGCCAGGATCGAGGCGGCCATCAGGGCGGCGTTGATCGCGCCTGCCTTGCCGATGGCCAGCGTGCCGACGGGCACGCCGCCGGGCATCTGGACGATCGACAGAAGGCTGTCCATGCCCTTCAGGGCGTGGGATTCCACCGGCACGCCCAGAACCGGCAGGATGGTCCAGGCCGCGCACATGCCCGGCAGGTGGGCTGCGCCGCCTGCACCGGCGATGATGACCGAAAGGCCGCGTGCGGCGGCGGTCCGGGCATATTCGGCCAGGCGGTCGGGCGTGCGGTGCGCGGAGACGATCCGGACCTCGTGCGCGACGTCCAGGGCCTCCAGCACCGCTACGGCGTGCCGCATGGTTTCCCAGTCGGACTGGCTGCCCATGATCATTCCGACCTGAGGGGTGGCCTGGGAGGCGGAATGGGGGGAAGGGGGAGGAGGCGTATCGGTCACGCTGGTCGGCTTTCGGGACTGCGGAGAGGGAAAAGAGAGGGCTTCAGGCGATGTTGTCGGGGATCAGGCGGCTTTCCAGCCACGAGATTTCGTCCTTCAGCAGCAGCTTGCGCTTTTTTAGCCGCTGGAGCTGGAGCTGATCCATCTGATGCAGCGCCAGGCGACTGATGACGGTATCAAGGTCGCGGTGTTCGCTGCGCAGTTCGTGCAGCTTACGGAGCACGGTATCCCGGTCAGTCAGCATTGTACCCCGTCTCGCATATGGTCGGTCATCTATTCTACCGACTCTTGCCGGGATGGCGAGATCCCGATAGCGCGCATGGCCACCCTGGCGAGGCCTGCAATTTTAGCATGCACTGCATCGGCATGGCTGGCCTAGGCTGTCTGCTGTCGGAAACGCAACTCGCTGGAGGCATCATGTCCCACGAACCCAGAATCCGTAGCCTGCGCCTGCGTCATGCGCGCCTCGATGACAGAATTTTCGATGAGGACCACCGACCGTCGCCGGATCATAGCGTTCTGCGACGGCTGAAGGTGGAGAAGCTGCGGATCAAGGAAGAGATCGAGCGGCTTTCTCATCCGGCCTGAGCCGACACTGCCGGACAGAAGGGGCGGGCGCCTTGCCCGCCCCGCGTGCGGGTTCAGTTGGTCTCTTCGCTGATTTCCAGCGGCATCGGTACGGCCTGTCCCTCGCGGGTCAGACGATCGTTCGCGGCCTGGACCATCGCATTGAGGTCGGTCTGGCTGCACAGGCCCAGAATCACCGGATCGCGCGGCTTGATGTTCGCGCTGTTCCAATGCTGGCGGTCACGCACCTTGGCGATCGTGTCCTTGGTGGTTCCGAGCAGCTTGACGATCTGGGGTTCGGAAAGCTGCGGGAAATTGCGCAGGATGAACGCGATCGCATCAGGACGGTCATTGCGCTTGGCGACGGGGGTGTAGCGCGCGCCCTTGGCCCGGCGATGGATCGGGTTGGGGGTGGAGAGCACCTTCAGCCGCAGATCAGGGTTGGCTTCGCAGCGCGCGATGTCTTCCGGACGGACCTGGTGATTGGCGACCGGGTCATAGCCCACGATGCCCTGCGCAACTTCGCCATCGGCGATGGCCTGGACCTCCAGCGGGTGCATGCCGCAGAATTCCGCGATCTGGGTGAAGGTCAGTGCCGTCTTTTCGATCAGCCACACAGCGGTGGCCTTCGGCATCAGGGGCAGTGCATTCATGATAACGGGTCCTAACTGCGCAATGGGTGGCGCCGCGCAGGCACCCGGTCCATGTCAGCGTCCCGGAACCCGGTCCACCGCTGCGTGCCTGCAGACGCGCAATGACTTGATTACCGATATGGGGCCGTTCGGGGGAATGGGTCAAGGGCGGGCGGGCTGTCCTGACTATGAAAAAAGGGCCGGACTTGTGCCCGGCCCCCTGGTCTGTGGACTGCATTGCCCGAACCGTGCGGACGATCAGGCGGCGTGTTCGGCTGGAGCCGCGTTTGTGCCGTCATTGGCTACTGCCGGTGCAGGTTGGGCTGAAACGGCGGGTGCGCCGGTACCGACGGGAATGCGGCGGGGCTTGAGGGCTTCGGGCACGAAGTGCCGGACGGCGACGCGCAGCAGGCCGTTCGTCAGGTCCGCATTGTCGACCACGATATGGTCGGCAAGGACGAAGCGGCGTTCGAAGGCCCGGGTGGCGATGCCGCGATGCAGCACTTCGCCCGCCGGGGCGGCATTCGCCAGACGGCCGGCCACGACCAGTGTGTTGTCCTGGACCGTGAGTTCGATATCCTCGGGGCCGAAACCGGCCACCGCCATGGTCAGGACGTAACTGTCCTCGCCCAGCTTTTCGATGTTGTAGGGGGGATAGGACGGGCCCGCCGGGTTCTGGGCGGCATTGTCCACGAGACGCGCCAGACGGTCGAAGCCGATGGCGGTACGGAACAGCGGTGCGAAATCATAGGTCATGTCAACCTCCTCGACAGCAAGGTCAATTCAGCCGGCTGGATTTGGCCCCTCGACGAGCGGGCCGGTGCCTGACTGGCGGAAACCCGAATGGCGTTTCCGTATCCCTGATGTGAGAAACCCCGCCCCCCGGTTCAAGGGGCAGGGTTCTGCAAACATGACAATGTGGCGGGCGGGGGAGGTGGCCCCCGCAGTCTTTACGCCTTGGCGCGGCGGCCCAGACCACCGAACTTCTTGTTGAACTTCGCCACCTGGCCCCCGGTGTCGAGCATGCGCTGCACGCCGGTCCACGCGGGATGCGACTTGGGGTCGATGTCCAGGCGCAGCGTCGCGCCGGGCTGCCCGTAGCAGGAACGGGTCTTGTATTCGGTGCCATCGGTCATGATGACATTGATTTCGTGATAGTCGGGGTGAATGCCGGATTTCATCGTCAAACCTTCATGCTGGGCCCGCCGATGCCGACCGGGGGCGTTTGCATGGGCGTATAGATGAGGCGCGGCGCGGGATCAACGCCTATCTGCCGGCGTTTGGGAGAGCAGGTCTACAGCGATCCGGAGACGATTGTCGCATGCAACGTGGCAGGCTGCGTTTTCCTGTTCATGTGGTATCAACCGGATTGCTATCAACTCTCTGTCGGCAATGCACAAGGAGGCTTCATGTCCGTCAAGGCCCCGTCCATCCATGCTCCGGGATGGGTTTCGGAATTCCGCGCCTTTCTCATGCGCGGAAACGTCGTCGACCTTGCGGTCGGTGTCATTATCGGTGCGGCGTTCACCGCGATCGTCAACAGTCTGGTCAAGGACATCTTTACGCCGTTCATCGGGTTGCTGATCGGCGGTATCGACTTCACCAACGTCTTCGTGACGCTGCGCGGGCCGCATCTGGCGACCCTGGCGGAGGCGCAGAAGGCCGGTGCGGTGACGATCAATATCGGGCTGTTTCTGAACGCGCTGATCCAGTTCATCATCATCGGCTTCGTCATCTTCTGGGTGGTCAAGGCCGTGAACAGGCTGACCGTGAAGCATGAGGCCGCTCCGGCCGCGCCGCCGCCGCCGCCGCGCAGCGAAGTGCTGCTGGAAGATATTCGCGACCTGCTGGCCGCGAAGAAGACCACGCCCTGAAACGGGTGCGCCGCCATCCGCGCAGGCGGATGGCGGCAGGTCGTCAGGCCGTCAGGCCGCCATCGACGGCGAGGCATGTGCCGGTGATGTAGCCGGCGCGGGGGCTGGCCAGAAACGACACCATATCCGCGATATCGGAGACCTTGCCGTAGCTGTCGGTGGCGGTGAAGCTGCGGATGGTGGCCGCGCCGTCGCCGTGCGCCGGGTTGAGGTCGGTGTCGATCGGGCCGGGTTCCACCACGTTGACGGTGATGCCCCGCCCGCCCAGGTCGCGCGCCACGCCGCGGGCGAAGCCGCCCAGCGCCGCCTTGGTGGCGGAGTAAAGCGAGATGCCGGGGAAGGGCGCGCGTTCGCCGAACGCCGAGCCGATATAGATCAGCCGGCCGCCAGCGCCCATATGTTTGACGGCTTCCATGGTTTCCACCATCACCGCGCGCACGTTCAGGTGCAGGGTGCGGTCGATCTGCTCCACTGTCATTTCGCCGATCGGGCCGTAGGGATAGATCCCTGCATTGCATACCAGGGTGTCCAGCCGACCCAGGGCCGCCACGGTCTGGGTGATGGCGGCGATGTTGCCGTGGGTGGTGGCGCCGTCGGCCTGGATGGCAACGGCCCGGCGCCCGAGGGCCTCGATCGTCGCCACGACCTGGGCGGCGGCGGCGGCGTTGCTGGCGTAGGTCACGGCGATGTCGAAGCCGTCTTCAGCCAGTTTCGCGGCGATCGCGGCGCCGATTCCACGGCTTCCGCCGGTCACGAGGGCGACACGTTGGGTCATGGATCTCATCCTTGGATTCTGGTGCGGGCACTGAGGTGCCGATTTGCCTTGGTCGGTGGACATCTCTGTTGCCGACCCGGCAAGGTGGCCCTGCATTCTCTATGCAGCGGGTTCCGCCGGGCCACAAGGAAGAGGGCCGCAGGGGAAGTGCGGGCGCGGTATGCCCTGCCGGGAATTGACATTGAAATCGGCCCGACGGTGCGGCATCGGGGGGGCCCGATCACGAAATGCGCGATCGGTCCGTGTGGCGAACATCGACGCCACGAGGCGTTTTGAACGGGGTCGATTCTGCTCTAGGTTTCGGCGATGACGAAAAGCTGGAACATGATCGGGCGACAGAGGCTGGCGGCATCGCTGCTGATGACGGCCTTTGTCGGGCTGACGGGATGCCGGGGCGGGGGACCCGCCGAGAGCATTCAGCCGGTCAGCAGGCTGCCGCTGCCGTTGCAGGCGTATCTGAGCCTGGATACGTATTTTATTGCCCAGGGGATGGTGAAGGGGCGGCTGTCGGATGGACGGCTGATGCATGACCAGGCGCGCGACCTGGTGGCGGCGACCCTCTATGCCCGCCAGTTGGCGGCGCGGAACATGATGCATCCGACGGTGGATGGCCAGAAGCGCGTGCAACTGGCCATCGAGATGGTACTGGACTGCGTGCAGCAGGCAAACAGCGGGTCGACCGCTGCCTGTCTGGCGCCGCCCCCGGTCAGCGGGGCGGCCGGGAGTCCCGCCGCAGACGCTTCTCGCCCAGCAACAGCAGAATCGGCGCCGCGATAAAGATCGAGGACGAGGTTCCGACCACGATCCCGAACAGCATCACCCACGCGAAGCTGGACAGGCTGGCCCCGAACAGGGCCAGCGGCAGGGCCGCCAGGAACACGGTGGTGGATGTGCCCAGCGTGCGGCTGAGGGTCTCGTTGATCGACAGGTCGATCAGTTCGGCCAGCGGCATGGTGCGGTATTTGCGCAGGTTCTCGCGCACCCGGTCATAGACCACCACCTTGTCGTTGGTGGAGTAGCCCAGGATCGTGAGGATGGCCGCGACCATCACCAGGTCGAACTCGAAATGGGTGATGACCAGGAAGCCGACGGTCTTGGTCAGGTCGAGGATCAGGGTGATGACGGCGCTGACCGCGAACTCCCACTCGAAGCGGAACCAGATATAGCCCAGGATCATCAGCAGGCTGATGCCCAGCGCCAGCATGCCGTCGCGGAACAGTTCGGCCGAGACCGAGGCGCCGACCGCATCGGCGCGCAGGACCTGCGCGCCCGGCAGGGTGGCGACCGCGTGGCGGACCGAATCGACCAGTGCCTGGGTGCGGGCTTCGTGATCGGCGCTGCTGGCCGGGGGGGCGTCGAGGCGGATCAGCACGTCGTCGGGGGCGCCGAAGGACTGCACGCCGGCGGCCTCGACATGCTGGGTGGCCAGCGCCGCGCGGACCTGTCCGAAATCGGCCGGACCCTGGGTGCGGACCTCGACGACGATGCCGCCGCGGAAATCCAGCCCGAGTGTCAGGCCGGGATGGAGGAACAGGATCACGGACGCGATCGACAGCACCGCCGAGGTGGCGAGGCCCATGAAGCGGCCGCGCATGAAGTTGATTTTTGTGCCGTTGGGCACGAAGCGCAGGAGGGGGCGAGAGAACATGGTGATGCGCCTCAGACCGGCAGGACAGTGGGACGGGTGCGGGCGTACCAGCGTACCATCAGCATCCGCGACAGCAGCAGCGTGGTGAACAGCGTCGTGACGATGCCGATCATGATCGTCAGGGCGAAGTTCTGCACCGGGCCGGTACCGAAGGCGAACAGCATGATATGCGCCAGCAGGGCGGTCGCGTTGCTGTCCAGGATGGTGGAGGTCGCGCGCTCGAAGCCGGCCTGCATCGCTGCCAGTGGCGTGCGGCCGCGCGCGATTTCCTCGCGGATGCGTTCGTTGATCAGGATGTTCGCATCCACCGCCATGCCAAGGGTCAGCAGCATGCCGGCCATGCCGGGCAGGGTCAGCGTGGCTTGGAACAGCGACAGGATGGCGACCATCAGCACCAGGTTGGCCAGCAGGGCGACATTCGCGTACCAGCCGAAGCGGCCATAGAACAGCGCCATGAAGACGATCACGAGGGCGAAGCCGACGCCCAGGCTGATCATGCCCGCGCGGATCGAGTCCGCACCCAGCGACGGGCCGATGGTGCGCTGTTCGATGACCGAGAGGGGGGCGGGCAGGGCGCCGGCGCGCAGCAGCAGGGCGAGGTCGGTGGCGGACTGGGCGGTGAACCCGCCGCTGATCTGGCCGTTGCCGCCGGTGATGGCGCTGCGGATGACCGGGGCCTGCACCACCTTGTTGTCGAGCACGATGGCGAAGCGGCGGCCGACATTGGCCTGCGTGGTGGCGGCGAAGGCGCGTGCGCCGATGGAGTCGAAGGTGAAATCGACGGCCCATTCGCCGGTCTGCTGGTCGATGGCGGCGGAGGCGTTGGTCAGGTCCGAGCCATCGACATCGACATGATCGGCGACCGGCAGTTTCTGGTCGGGCGCGTTCATCATCGGCAGCAGGCTGACGCCGGGACCGGGTGCCGCGGAGCCGAGCGCGCTGTCCTGCACCATGTGGAAAGTCATCTTGGCGGTGGTGCCGAGCAGGTGCTTGACGCGCTCCGGATCGCTGATGCCGGGCAGTTCGACCACGATACGGTCGTCGCCCTGGCGGGTGATCTCGGGATCGACGGCGCCGGTCGCGTCGATGCGACGGCGCACGATTTCGATCGACTGGGTGACGGCGTCGGTCGCGCGCAGGCGCATGGCCTCGGGCGACAGGGTGACGGCGATGCTGCCGTCGGGCCGCTGGGCGACCGCGAACTCATTGGGCACCGCCATGGGCATGGCGCGCAGGGCCTTGAGGTCCGCTTCGGTCTCGGAAGGGCTGCGCGGGGTGAAGGTCACGGTGCCGGCGTGCGCGTCGGTTGCGACGTCGCGATAGCCCAGGCCGGCACCGAGCAGCGCCTGGCGGGTGCCGTCGGCCAGCGTGCGCAGGCGGTCGGCGGTGACGCTGTTCATGTCCACCTGCATCAGCAGGTAGGAACCGCCTCGCAGGTCGAGCCCCAGGTGGATCTGGCGCCACGGCACCGTCGGCGCGGGCTGGCGCAGGGCATTGGGGAGGCAGAGCAGCACCCCCAGGAAGCAAACGGCGAGGACCGAGGCCAATTTGAGCCGGCTGTAATACATCATGACTGAAAAGGGTGCTCCTTACGCTCGGCCCGGCCGGCTCCCTGTTCGCGTGTCGATGCCGGCGCATGGCCGGCGACGCGGGAACATGCCGGGCCGGCGCGCCGGATGCAACCGCCCGAACGGCCTCCGCCGCACGAATCCTTCTGTTTCGTAGGCGTATTCGTCAGAACAGGGAGAGTTGCGGCTCAGGAGGCGGTGGGGGTGGAGCGAAGCGCGTGCAGTCCAGCGGCTGCCCGCGTGTGAGCCCCAGTGCCCGGCGGGCGCGGGCGAAACGCTGGGCCAGCAGGTCGGCATGCACCCCCTGGCCCCGGCCGCGCCGGCCGAAGGTCGAATCGTTCAGCTTGCCGCCCCGTACCGCGCGGATGCGGTGCAGGACGTGGCGTGCGCGGTCGGGGTAGTGCTGTGCCAGCCAGTCCTCGAACAGGGGCGCGACCTCAGCGGCAGGCGCAGCAGCGCGTAGCCGGCATCGCAGGCGCCGGCCCTGGCGGCGGCGGCGAGAATCGCTTCCAGTTCGTGGTCGTTCAAGGCCGGGATCATCGGTGCGGCCAGGACGCCGGCGGGGATGCCGGCGGCAGCCAGGGCCGATATGGCGTCGAGCCGCCGGGCCGGGGTCGAGGCCCGGGGCTCCATCCTGCGGGCCAGTTCGGTATCAAGCGTCGTGACCGACAGGCTGACGCGCACCAGGTTGCGTGTGGCCAGCGTGGCGAGAAGGTCGAGGTCGCGCAGGATGCCGGCCGATTTGGTGACGATGGTGACCGGATGGGAAAATCGGTCCAGCACTTCCAGGATGGCCCGGGTCAGGCCCATCTGCCGTTCGACCGGCTGGTAAGGGTCGGTGTTGGTGCCGAGCGCGATCGGGCGGACCCGGTAGGCATGATGGCGGAGTTCCCGCTCCAGCAGGCGGGCGGCATCCGGCTTGCAGGTAAGGCGGGTTTCGAAATCCAGCCCCGGCGACAGGCCGATCCAGGCGTGGGTGGGACGGGCGAAGCAATAGATGCAGCCATGTTCGCACCCGCGATAGGCATTGATGGAGCGGTCGAAGCCCAGATCCGGGCTGTCGTTGCGGGTGATGATGGTGCGTGCCGGCTCGAATGTCAGTTCGGTGCGGGATGTGGCGTTGTCTTCGGCAAGGCTGTCCCAGCCGTCATCGACCGGTGACGAGTGATGGCGGGCGAAACGGTCGGGTGGCGAGAGGGTGGCCCCACGTCCATGGCGGATACCGGCCAGGCTGGACGACTCGCCGGACAGCGTGCGCGAGGCGGCGCGGGTCGGCTGTCCGGAGCCGATGCGGATGGGGGATGGGTTGGACATGGCGGGCTCCCGGGGCGCCCGTTGTGGGCGAACTGCATGATCGCAGACCGTCCTGCTGCCATCAAGAACAAAAAGAGAACAAACGATCCGGCATCGGGTGCTTGCGGCCGCTGCCTATGGCCGAGCGGGCGTGCGTGCTCTAACCCTTCGTCATCCTGGATGCGGAGAGGACACGATGGCGGGGCTGTTCGGTGGCGGAGCGAAGCGGGGTGAGATGGCGCGGCAATTGCGCGTGGGTGTCATCGGCGCCGGTCATTTCGGACGGTTTCATGCGCTGAAGGTCGCCGCATCGCCGCGCGAATCCCTGGTGGGCATTCATGACCCGGACCTGGCGCGGGCCGCCGCCGTGGGGGCCGAGGCGGGCGGGGCGCCGGCACTGGCCCTGGACGACCTGCTGGCGCGGTGCGAGGCGGTGGTGATCGCGGCGCCGGCCGAACATCATTTCGCACTGGCCGACCGCGCGTTGCGGGCCGGCCGGCATGTGCTGGTGGAAAAGCCGATTGCCTCGACGCTGGAGCAGGCCGACCGGCTGGCGGCGCTGGCCGTGGAGACGGGACTGGTGCTTCAGGTGGGGCATCTGCTGCGCTATTCGGCCGAGCATCACGCCATTACCGGGCGGATTACGCGCCCGCTCTATATCGAGGCGACGCGCATCGCCCCCTTCAAGCCGCGCGGCACCGATGTCTCGGTGATTCTGGACCTGATGATCCATGATCTGGATCTGGTGCTGGCGATCGTGGACAGCGAGATCGTGGATGTCGATGCGCTGGGCGCGGCGGTGAGTTCGCAGCACGAGGATATCGCCAACGCCCGTGTCCGTTTTGCCAACGGGTGTGTGGCGACCATCACCGCCAGCCGGATTTCGCTGAAGACCGAGAGGCGGATGCGGCTCTTCTCCGAGGAAGGTTATCTTTCGGCCGATTTCGTGAAGCGCGAACTGACGATGATCGGGCGGGAGAAGGGGTTGCCGTTGCCGGGCACCGGCGGCTTCCGGCGGGAGGTCGTGAGTTGGGACGACCATGACACGCTGGCGGCCGAGCATGTGGCCTTTGCCGCCGCGTGCCTGGATGGCGCGCCCGTTCTGGTGGATGCCCAGGCGGGCCGGCGTGCGCTGGCGGCCGCGCTGGCGGTAACGGACAGTATCACGGCGGTGCGTGCGCTGTGGGAGGCGTCCGGGCTGGTCAGCCCCGGCTGACGGACGGTCAGTGGGGCAGGGTCTCGATCCTTGCCGCCATGATGAAATCGTTGCGGTGCAGGCCGCCGATACTGTGGGTTTGCAGCTTCAGGCGCACATAGCCCCAGCCGAAGGCGATGTCCGGATGGTGGTCGGCGGCTTCGGCCAGGGCGGCGATCCGTTCGACCAGCGCGTAGGCACCTGCGAAATCGGGCAGGACGCAGGAGCGCAGCAGCGTCGTTCCGTCAGGGGACAGGGTCCATTTGGGGATCTGGGTCAGCAGGTTTTCGGATTCGGCGCGCGTCAGGGCCGGCGTGTTGCGGGGGCACGGAACGATGACTTCGCGGGCGAGGGCTGTGGTGGCGGAGAGGGGCATGGCTTGGTTCCTTCAGCCGGTCGTCTCTTCCATGCGGCCGGGGCGCGCGCCACGCGCGGCGCGGGTCAGGATGAACCCAGCGATTCGCGCAGCATTTCCAGTTCCAGCCAACGTTCTTCTGCCGCCGTCAGTTCGGCTTCGGCGTGGTCCAGTTTTTCCGTCGTTGCGGTGAAGGCCGCCGGATCGCGGGCGTAGAGGCCGCCATCCGACAGGATCGTCCGCAACTGGCCGATCTTTTCCTCCAGGGTCGCGATCTGGCCGGGCAGGCGGTCCAGTGCGTGCTGGTCCTTGTAGGAGAGTTTGCGGGCCGGGCCTTTTTCCGACCGTTTCTGCGCCGCGGGCGGTGCGCCTGCCTCGGGGCGCCGGTCGCGGCCCGCCGGGGCCATGCCGCCGCGCTGGGCCAGCATGTCGCTGTAGCCGCCCGCATATTCAACCCATCGTCCGGCGCCTTCCGCCAGCAGCACCGAGGTGGCCACCCTGTCGAGGAAGTCGCGATCGTGGCTGACCAGCAGCACGGTGCCGGCGTAGGCGTCCAGCATCTCCTGCAACAGGTCGAGAGTTTCCAGGTCCAGGTCGTTGGTCGGTTCGTCCAGCACCAGCAGGTTGGAGGGGCGGGCGAGGGCGCAGGCCAGCATCAGCCGGCCGCGTTCGCCGCCCGACAGCGCGCTGACGGGGGTGCGCGCCTGTTCCGGGCGGAACAGGAAATCCTTCATGTAGCCGATGACGTGGCGCTTCTCGCTGCCGACCTGGACCATGTCGCCGCCGCCACCGGTGAGGGTATCGGCCAGGGTGGTGGCAGGGTTGAGCGTGCGGCGCTGCTGGTCGAGGGTGACGACCGACAAGGCGGTGCCGACGCGGATTTCGCCGGAATCGGGCTGGTCCAGGCCCGTCAGCAGCCGCAGCAGGGTGCTCTTGCCCGCGCCGTTGGCGCCGACGATGCCCAGCCGGTCGCCGCGCAGCACCCGCAGGTCCAGCCCGTCGATGACCGTGCGGGAGCCGTAGGCCTTGTGGATGCCCTCGGCCACCGCGACCAGCTTGCCGGACAGGCCGTCTTCGCTGGCTTGCATCCTGATGCCGACGGGCGCGCGCACGGCTTCGCGCCGGGCCTGGCGCAGGGCCGCGAGTTCACCGACCCGGCGGACGTTGCGCTTGCGCCGGGCGGTGACGCCGTAGCGCATCCAGTCTTCTTCGCGTGCGATCTGGCGGTCCAGCTTGTGGGCGTCGCGCTCTTCCTGTTCCAGGACCTCTTCGCGCCAGGATTCGAAGCGGCCGAACCCCTGGTCGAGGCGCCGCGTGACGCCGCGATCGAGCCAGACGACGCTGCGGGAGAGGGTTTCCAGCAGGCGGCGGTCATGGCTGATGATGATCATGGCCGATGACAGGGACAGCAATTCGCGTTCCAGCCACTCGATGGTCGGCATGTCGAGATGGTTGGTGGGCTCGTCCAGCAGCAGCAGGTCGGGTTCGGGCGCCAGCGCCCAGGCGAGGGCGCAGCGCCGGGCCTCGCCCCCCGACAGGGTTGCCGGATTTTCCTCGCCCGTCAGGCCCAGTTCGCCCAGCAGCAGGGCCGCGCGATAGTCCGGCCCATCGGGCGGGATGCCGGAACGGACGTATTCCAGCGTGGTGGCGAACCCCGACAGGTCGGGTTCCTGCGGCAGGTAGCGCACGGTGGTGCCGGGCTGGAGGAAACGCGTGCCGCCGTCGGACGCCAGTTCGCCGGCCGCGATGCGCAGCAGGGTGGATTTTCCGCTGCCGTTGCGCCCGACGAGGCAGATCCGTTCGCCGGCCGAGACGCCGAAGCCGGCGCCGTTGAGCAGCGGAGCGCCGCCGAGCGTCAGGGTGATATCCTGAAGAAGAAGGAGAGGAGGCGACATGAGCGGGGTTCTGGACCATGGCAAGGGCCATGCGCAAGGGCCAGCGTAAGGGGAGCCCGCATCGTGCTACCCTCTGGGACCTTTCGAGGCGGGTTTCAGGTGATCCTGGGGCCGCCGGTAACGGCTTGGTAGGTCGCGATGGCCAGCGTCATCGGTTCGAAGGGCTTGGTGATGACGAAGGCGGGTTCGATCGCTTCGCCCGTCAGCAGCCGTTCCGGGTAGGCGGTGACGAAGATGACCGGGGCCATATGGTGACGGAGGATGCTGGCGACCGCGTTCGCGCCGTCGCCGCCCGCGCCGAGATTGATGTCCGCGAGGATCAGGCCGGGTTTCGTCTGGCGCGCGAGTTCCACCGCATCGGCTTCGGTGGCCGCCACGCCGGCGACCTGATGGCCGCACCAGCGGACCAGATCCTCGATATCCATCGCGATGATCGGTTCGTCTTCGATGATCAGGATGGAGGTTTGGGCGACCTTGCGCAGTCCGGCGTGGGCGTGGGCGAGGATTTCGGTGGCCTCGGCCTCCTCGATATCCACGACCCGGGCCGCTTCGGCGGTGGTCAGTTCTTCCAGCGATGTCAGCAGCAGGAGCTTGCGTTCCAGCACGCTCAGGGTTTCGGCATCGGAGGCCGGATTCTGCCGGAACTGGCGCGAGATCCATTGATAGAGACACTGCCGTGCCGGCATCGGTCCGGCTTCCGCAACAGCCAGTCCGCGCAGGCTTTCGGCCACCAGAAGATCGCCGCGTGGCTGACTGCCGGTCAGCGCCCGGGCGTATCGCCTGGCATAGGGAAGGGCCCGGATCAGATCCTGCCGCCGCGAGAGGGGCATTGAACGGTCAACTCCGTGTGGAACAAGAAACATGTTACATTATGGATCATGACAGCGTTAGATTTGTCCGCAAGAGGAACTAGGGGTTAAGGTCGCCATTCGTTCATTGATCGTGTCGTCGTCGTGACATCAGGACGGCGGACGAATGCTTCATCGAATCGCGGTGGGCAGGGATCGGCGTGGACGGGTGGGGGTTCGGGTGGGCAGCAGATGCCGCTCATGGAGCCGCCGCGGGGGTTCATGACGAGATTTTAACGGTGGATTAGGGTTTTCTAAACGCTTCTCACGCCTTCGTCATGATTAAAACACAACCCAGACATTACACTGGTGCGAGTTTTGGCAAGAGAGGACACAGAGCAATGGCCCATAATTTCCATGACCAGGTGATCGCGATCCTCCCGCGCCTGCGTGTTCAGGCGCTGGCTCTGACGCGAAATCGAACGATGGCCGAAGATCTGGTGCAGGATGCCGTCTGCAACGCGCTGGCCGCCCAGGACAGTTTCATCCCCGGCACCAATTTTTCGGCGTGGATGCATCGCATCCTGCGCAATCGCTTCATTTCCGACCTGCGCAAGCGTCGGGAAACCACGGATATCGAGGATATCCCCGCATCGGTGCTGGCCACGACGGCGCCGCATGAGGACCGGCTGGCGCTGAAGGATCTGGCGATGGCGCTGGACCGCCTGCCCGAAGACCAGCGCGAGGCGCTGATCATGGTGGTGCTGCATGGCATGAGCTACGAGCATCTGGCCGAGGCGACCGGATGCGCGGTCGGCACGGCCAAGAGCCGGGTCTTCCGTGCCCGCCGCCAGTTGGAAAGCTGGATGATCGGCGAAGAGCATGATTCGCCGCAGATCAAGGCGCGGGTGGCGCGTATGCGCAGCCTGCTGGCGGCGAAGACGGGAACGCGCAAGGACGAAGTGGCACGTTCCTGACCCATCCCCGGCAACCCTTCGCTTCCCAGGCGGTTATTTCCTGAGTCGGACGGCTGGACGGTAGGTCACGGGCTGTTTTACTGTCCGCCGACATCGACATGTTCGGGATGCGGGTTTCAGTAGGGTGGGCGGGGTATTTCGTGGATCTCAGGGATCATCAATGACGTCCCGCAAGGATTCCCGTCCGAGGCGGCCGTCGAAAAGCAGCGAGACCACCCAGCGAGATGATCCGTTCGAGCTATGGCTCAAGCGCGGGCTTCATGAGCTGTTCGATGGAGTCGCATCGGAGCCACTTCCCGAGGAGCTGCTGCGTCTGATCGAGGAAGACCGCAAGACCAGGGGCTAGATGGGCAAGGGTGGCGGCCGGAACAGGCCGAGGCGTGGCGCGCCATATGGTGGGTGGCTTTTTCGGCTGTTCGGGACCGTCAGCGCACGGATGATCGTGATCATCCTGTGCGCGGCCGGCCCTATGGCCATGATCGCGAGCCTTCAGGCATGGAACAGCTATCGCCATACGCTGGAGGCGCCGGCGTTCCGGGCGGATATGGCGGTCAGCCGGATCGATCTGGAAGTGCGGCACGATGTCGATCATATCGGCGCCCTGTTGTCTTCGATCAGCCGCATGTCGCTGGACGAAGACGGGTTTGTGCGGACCTTCCAGATGGCCCGGTCGCTGACCGGTGAGTTCTATCGCCTGGCGTTGCTGGATGATCACGGGCGGGTACTGGTCGGGGTCAACGGGAACAGGGTGCCGCATCTTCCGACCCAGGTGCCTTACGACGACCTGCCACGTTTCAGCGGTGACGTGCGGGTGGTGCCGCTCGATATCCCGGCGCAGAATGCAGGCCGGCACTCCTATATTCGTGTGACGCTGTCCACGCCGATTTCCGATTCTTCGGGCACGGTACGATCCGGCTTTCTGACCGCTGTCATGCCTGTGGTCTGGAGCCGCCATCACCTTCAGATCGGTGATCCCCGGCTGGATTTCATGCAGAAAAACGGGGCGATCGACGCCTGGATCGTCGGTCGTGATCTGACGCTTTCGCCTTTATGCGATGATTGTGCCTCTCCGGGGCCGCCGCCTGCCGAGGTGCAGCGCTGGATCGGGGCCATGACGTCCGTTCAGCGTGAGGTCCGGCAGACCATGAGTGTGGGAGATGCCGCCTTCGCATTCGGCCCGATCGAGGGCGGGGTGGCGGCATTGACGATGACCCGGCGCAATCCGGCTGAAACCCATGCGCTGGTGATGTTCGTGATCTGGCTCTTTGTCATCGTGGGGCTGCTGGGATGCTGCCTGACGATCGTGACCCAGGGTGCGAATGCGCTGCTGATCGCGCCCGTGCGCCAACTGACCGGTTCGGTCGAGCGGTGGCAGGCGGATGGCGGCGTATTCGATGCGCAGGCGAGCTGGGTGATGCCGATCGAGATCCGGCAACTGGCGCGGGCCTTCACGCAGGCGACCCGCAGCCTGGCCCGCGACGAGCGACGGCTGGCGCGGGCGGCGGTCAGGCAGGAATTGCTGCTGAAAGAGATGCATCATCGGGTCAAGAACAACCTGCAGATCGTCGCCTCGCTTCTGAACCTCCAGGCCAACCGTATCCGGCAGGCCGAAGCGCGCCAGGAGTTCGCGCAGGCGCGCGACCGGGTACGGGCATTGGCGACCCTGCATCGCTATCTGTATGCCGAAGGCGAATTGTTCAGCATGAACATGGAGCATTTCGTCACCGAACTGTGTGAACAGATCATGCAGGCGGCGGGGTATGCGGGGGGCGGGCGGTTGGCCCTGTCGGTTCAGGCGGCGACGCTGGAACTGGAGCCCGACCAGGCGGTGCCGCTGGCGCTGATCATTACCGAGATCGTTAGTAATGCCATCAAGCATGCCTTTGCCGACGGGCGGAGCGGCACCATTTCCGTCACGCTGGAGCGGGTGGAACCAAGGCAGGCGCGGCTGGATATCGCCGATGACGGGATCGGGCTGGCCGGTGGATACCAGCAGGCCAAGGAGGAGCGAAGCGGGATCGGCATGCAATTGATCCGCGGTTTTGCGCGGCAGTTGGGTGGCAAGCTGGAGATTATCGAGGAGGAGGGGACGCGCTATATCCTTCTGTTCCCTCTGAAAGAGGACGAATCGGGCGATCTTGCCCGCTGAATCCGCATGGCGGGTGGCCGGATGGCGGGGCGATTCACGATCGGGAATGGGTGTCCCTGGCGGGGCGCTTCGATTATAGGTCGCGGTCATGAGCGGTGACAAAATGGTGATGCGCGCCTGGACACGGGCGCAATCGCGCCTGGGGCGCCGGCAGGCGATGCCCGTCATGGCCTGCGGCTTGCTGGCGGGGCTGGTGGCCGTCGGCCAGGCATGGTGCGTGGCGGCGGTTCTGGCGCGGGGACTGATCGGGTCTGGCACGGCCGCGTGGCCGGGCGCCGGGCTGCTGCTGGCCGCGTTGGCCGGCCTGGCCGTGCTGCGTGCCCTGATCATGGCCGGAGGTGACATCTCTGCCGCCCGGGCCGGGCGGGGGGGGCGGCGACGGCTGCGCGATGAGGTGCTGGGCGCTATCCTGCGCGGCGGGCCGGCCCTGCTGCGGCGGCGGCACAGCGCGGAACTGACGGCGCTGGCAGTCGACAGGATCGAGGCGTTGGACGGGTTCTTCGCGCGCTGGATTCCGGCGTCGGTGCTCTGGATCGCGGTTCCGGGGTTGATCGCGACCCTGGCCGCGCTGGTGCAGCCGGGTGCGGCGGTGATCATGATCGTGTGCGGACTGGCCGTGCCGGTGGGGCAGGCCGTCTTCGGCATCGGCGCGGCCGTGGCGTCGCGTAACCAGTTTCTGGCCATGACCCGGTTGCAGGCCCGGTTTCTCGACCGGGTGCGTGGTATTGCCACCATCGTCCTGCTGAACCGTACCGACGACGAGGCCGGACGACTGGCCACCGCCGCCGACGAACTGCGCCGCCGGACCATGAAGATCCTGCGGGTGGCGTTTCTGTCCTCGGCCTCGATCGACTGCGCGATGGTGGTGGCGCTGGTGCTGATCGTGGTGCGGGATGGCACCACGCTTGAGGTGCTGCGGCATGGGGGCGCATCGGCCCCGCTTGCCGACGCGGCGGCGCGCAGCCTGTTCGTGCTGCTGCTGGTGCCGGAATTCTTCGCGCCCCTGCGTGCGCTGGCCCTGGCCTACCAGGATCGTGCCCATGCGGCCGGTGCGGCGTCCGCCATGGGCGACCTGCCGGAGGGCGTGGCTGCGGCGGTGCCGGCGGGGGGTGTTGTGCCGCAATGCTCCGAAGGCGGGGTGTCGGTGGCGTTCGAGCATGTGACCTTTGCCTGGGATGCCGCGCGCGGGTCGGTGCTGACGGACCTGAGCTTTGCCGTCCGGGCGGGGGAAATCCTGACGCTGGTCGGGCCTTCCGGCGCCGGGAAATCGACGATCATCGAAATGCTGCTGGGGTTTATCGTGCCGGGTAGTGGTCGCGTGCTGGTGGGAGGCGCTGATCTGACTGCCATGGCGCCCGCGACCCAGTCCGGGCTGATGTCGTGGATCGGGCAGAAGCCGGTGTTATTTGCCGGGACGCTGCGCGAGAATATTCTCTTCGCGCGCCCCGATGCTGATGAGGATGCGTTGGGCGCCGCGCTGCGCGCGGCGTCGGTCGATCGGTTTGTCGCGGATCTGCCCCAGGGACTGGACACGCCGATCGGTGAGGGCGGGTTCGGCCTGTCGGGCGGGCAGGCACAGCGCGTGGCGATTGCGCGGGCTTATCTGAAGGATGCGCCGCTGCTGCTGCTGGACGAGCCGACGGCGCATCTGGACCCGGAGACCGAAAGCGAGATCTTTGCCAGCCTGCGTATTCTGGCGCAGGGCCGGACCGTGATCCTGTCCAGCCATGCGGCTGGCGTGCGGGCGTTTGCCGGACCGTGTCTCGACCTGGGGACGCCGCGTTGCCTGGAGCGGGGCGCGGGACGGATGGCGCCCATCGAGGAAGGGCATGTTCATGTCTGATCGCTCCCTTTCCGGTTCGCGGGTCCAGGATCGTGACGGCCTGGCTCCGATTCTGCGGGTTCTGGGCTTGTGGAAGGATCGCGCGCCGCGCCTTGTGGTGGGCGGGTTGCTGTCGCTTCTGGCGTTGGTGGCCGCGCTGGTGCTGATGCGTGGGGCGGGTGCGCGGATGGCCGGGCTGGCTTTCGGCGGCGCGGTGGCCGGGCTGGTGCTGTTGCGTGTAGCAGGTGTGGCGCGCGTGGTGCTGCGGTATGTCGAGCGCCTGGTGACCCATGATGCGATGTTCCGGGCTCTGGCCGATATTCGCGTGTGGTTTTTCCGCCGCCTTGCCGGTGGCGCGGCTGCCGGGCTGGGGTTCCGCCGGGCGGGTGACCTGCTGTCGCGCCTGGTGTCGGATGTCGAGGCGCTGGACGGACTGTATCTGCGGATCATGGTTCCGCTGGCCGGGGCGTGTGTGGTTCTGCCTTTTCTGGTGATGGCGGTTCTGCCGGTCGATCCGGTGCTGGCTGTGATCGTCGGCGGGTTGTTCATGATCGGTGCATTCGTGCTGCCGCTGTTGGCGGCCCTGATGGGACGGCGCGAGGCCGCGATCCTGACGCATCGGCTGGCCGACCTGCGGATTGGTGTGCTGGATCTGGTGACCGGGTTGCGTGAAATCCGCGCCTTTGGGGCCGAAGGGCGCATGTTGGCGCATGCGCAGGCGCGTGATGCCGCGTTGCTGCGGGGGCAGGCGCGGCAGGCGCGACTGCTCGCGATGATGGGCGGGGGGTCCTATCTTTGCGGGCAGGCGGCGGTGCTGGCGGTGCTGGCAGCGATCCTCGGTGTCGGGTTGGGGCCGATCCCGGCGGCGCGTGGGGTGGGGCTGCTGTTCCTTGTGATTGCCGGTTTCGAGAGTGCCGGCGGCCTGACGCGCGCTGGGGCGCTGGCCGGCGGCATCAGTCGCGCGGCGGCGCGGGTGGTCGCGGTCGGCGAGACGGATGGGCCGGTCGTGCCGGTGGGGACCCGGCCGGCGCCTACGGGCACCGATATTCGCTTTGAACAGGTATCGTTCCGCTGGCAGGCGGATCGGGCTGCCGTGTTCGACGGGTTGACGCTGGACATCAGGCAGGGGGCGCGGGTTGCCATCCTGGGGCCTTCCGGGATCGGGAAATCCAGCCTCGCGGCGCTGCTGCTGAAGGTGGCGGCGCCGACAGCGGGGCGGATCATGCTGGGGGGCGAGGATCTGGCGACGCTGGAGAACGGCTCCGTGCGTCAGCGGATGGCGTGGCTGTCGCAGGCGACGCATCTGTTTGCCGATACCATCCGCGCCAACCTTCTGCTGGGCCGGCCGGATGCGACCGAGGCCGATCTGTGGACGGCGCTGGATCGCGCGCAGGTGGGCGATGTGGTGCGTGCGCTGCCTGAGGGGCTGGATGCGTGGCTGGGTGAGGGCGGGGCATCGCTTTCGGGTGGCCAGGGGCGGCGGATCGCGCTGGCGCGCACGCTGCTGTCTGACGCACCGATCCTGATTCTGGACGAGCCGGCGACCGGTCTGGATGCCGAGACCGAGCGTGAATTTCTGACGACGCTTTACGATGTGACGGCCGGTCGCACCGTGATCCTGATCGCGCATCGTCTGGTCGGTGTGGAAAGGCTGGACCGTGTATGGCGTCTGTCGGACGGCAGGGCAGTCGCCGCCGCGGTTTGAAGCGGGGCGCTTTTTCCAGGAACGGGGTTCTGTCCGGAGAGCCGTGCTGGGGAGCGAGAGCGGACCGTGAGGGGCGCGCCCGTCGCGTGTTTTCGAGCATCGCAGCGGAGCGGCCTGATGGCCGCCCGCTGCGAAGCGCGGAAACGCGGATGTGGCACTTGTCGGACGGCTGGGCAGTCGTCGCCGTTTGAAGCAGATCGCTTTTTCAAGGAATGGTGTTTCTGGCCGGAGAGCCGTGCTGGTGAGCGAGAGCGGCCCGTGAGGGCCGCGTCCGTCGTGTGTTTTCGAGCATCGCAGCGGAGCGGCCTTGATGGCCGTGAGCAGCGAAGCGCAGAAAACGCGCGTCGGATCGCCGCCAGCACGGCTCTCCGGCCAGAAACTGTTGACGTGGGGGTGGGGAGGGGGCACCAAGGATTCGTTATCCATATGTCGCTGACTTTCCCGCATTGTTGGCGGCGGATTGATCCGTAAGCCGGTTAAGCAAGGGAACTGCCGATGCGTCGCCTCTCTCTCGTTCTGGGGTTGTGTCTGCTGGCCGGGTGCGCCGATGGACCGTCGCGGAAATATGTCGTGTTCTTCACCCGTGATTCCACGGCGCTGGAAGACCCGGCCCTGTGGGTGGTGCAGCATGCGGCGGAGCAGGCGGCGCATTATCCGCAATCGGTGGTGACGGTTGAAGGCTATGCCTCGGCGCATGGCGACCTGTCGGCTGATGCCCTGCTGGCCATCGACCGGGTGAAGAAGGTTTCGAGCCAGTTGGTGGTTGACGGGGTGCGGGCCGACCGGATTCGGCAGAAGCCGCGTGCGCCTTCGAATGAAGACGGCGCCGTGGGGTCGCGCCGGGTCGAGATCGAGATTGCAGCACCCTGACGCGCCTGTTGCGGACCATATGATGGTGTCGCCCGCTGCCGGCATGACGGCCCCCGAGACGGAGGACTCCCCCCGCGCGATCCTGTCGCGGGTGTTCGGCTTCCCCGATTTCCGCGGCCTCCAGGAAGAGGCGGTGGACGCGGTGATGGCCGGGCGGGATTGCTTGGTGCTGATGCCGACCGGCGGGGGCAAGAGCATCTGCTACCAGGTGCCGGCGCTGGCGCGTCCGGGCACCGGGCTGGTGATCTCGCCGCTGATCGCGCTGATGGACGATCAGGTGGCCGCCCTGCGGCAGGTCGGCGTGAATGCCGGGGCGCTGCATTCGGAACTGGAACCCGACGATGCCGCGCGGGTGCGCGCCGATCTGGCGGCCGGCCGGCTGGATATCCTGTATGTTTCGCCTGAGCGGCTGCTGTCGCCCGGCACGCTGGAGCGGCTGTCGCGGCTGACGATCTCGGTCATTGCGATCGACGAGGCGCATTGCATCTCGGCCTGGGGGCATGAATTCCGGCCGGAATACCGGGCGCTGGCTACGCTGCCCGAGCATTTTCCCGGTGTGCCGCGCATTGCGCTGACGGCGACTGCGGACCCGCGTACGCAGACCGATATCCTCGGTGCGCTGGCGATGCCGGAGGCGCTGGTCCTGCGCGCCAGTTTTCATCGGCCCAACCTGGACATCGCGGTACGGCCGAAGACGTCGGAACTGCGCCAGTTGCTGGAGGTGCTGGGGCGGCATGAGGGTGAGGCCGCGATCGTCTATTGCGGTAGCCGTAACAAGACCGAGCGGGTGGCGCGGTCGCTGGTCGAGCGCGACTGGCCGGCGCTGCCGTTCCATGCCGGGTTGTCGCCGATCGAGAAGCGGGCCGCGTTGGCCCGGTTCCGCTCGGGCGAGCCGGTGGTGATCGTTGCGACCGTTGCCTTCGGGATGGGGATCGACCGGCCCGATGTGCGGACGGTGGTGCATCTGGACATGCCTTCGTCGCCCGAAGCCTATTATCAGCAGATCGGCCGTGCGGGTCGTGATGGCGAGAAATCGGAGACCGTCCTGCTCTATGGCGGGGACGATATCGCGCGGGCCCGGCACTGGCTGGAGCAGTCTGCGGCGCCCGAGGCCCAGAAGCGGATCATGAGCGCCCGGCTGGAGGCGATGATTACCCTGACCGAGACCACGGGGTGCCGCACGCAGGCGCTGCTGGGCTGTTTCGGCGAGACGCTGGCCACGCCGTGCGGGCATTGTGACAATTGCCGCAACCCGGTCGCCTCGTTCGATGGCACGGTCGAGGCGCAGAAGGTTCTGTCGACGATCTATCGCATCGGCCAGAAATTCGGTGCGGTGCATGTGGCGGCGGTGCTGCGGGGCAAAGAGAATGAGATGGGGGCGCGCTACAGCCATGACCGGCTGAGCGTGTTCGGGATCGGCAAGGACAGGCCCGAGCAGTTCTGGCGCGGGGTGATCCGGCAGTTGATCGCGCGCGGGGCCATTCGCGTCACCGGCGATTATAATGCGCTGGCGCTGAACGAAGCGGTGGCGCGTCCGATCCTGCGCGGCGAGGACAAGGTGTTGCTGCGCGACGACCCGGTGGAGGAATTGAAGACGGCGCGTGGTGCGCGGGCCGGGGGCGCCGCGCGGTCGGCCACGGCGCGGCCGGTGGTCAGTCTGCCGCCGGAGGCCGAGGGGCCGTTCGCGGCGCTGCGTGCCTGGCGGCTGGGCGAGGCGCGTGAGCAGGAAATTCCGCCTTATGTGATCTTCCACGACGCGGTGCTGCATGACATCGCGATCGAACGCCCGGAGACGCTGGACGAACTGGGGCGGATCAAGGGCGTGGGTGCGTCGAAGCTGGACCGCTATGGCGACGCCGTCTTGCAGGTTCTGGCCGAGGCGGGCTGACCCGATGGCCGGGGTGCCCTCCGAGGAACGGTATCGCGAGATTCTGTCGCTGGTGCGCGCGCGTGGCTATGTGGCCAATGAGGAACTGGCGCAGCGCCTGCGTGTGGCGGTGCAGACGATCCGCCGCGATGTGAACCATCTGGCCGGGATCGGGCAATTGGCCCGGCATCATGGCGGGGCGGGGCTGGTCTCGTCGATCGAGAACATTGCTTATGCGGAGCGGCAGATTCTCAACCGGCGGGAGAAGGAGGCGATCGGGCAGATCGCGGCCAGGGAAATTCCCGACCATTCGTCGCTGTTCATCAATATCGGCACGACGACTGAAGCCTTCGCGCGGGCGCTGCGGCATCGCCAGGGGTTGCGGGTGATTACCAATAACCTGCATGTGGCCTCGACCCTGGCGCCGGAATCCAGTTTTCGCGTCGTGGTGGCGGGCGGCACGGTGCGCTCGCATGACGGGGGGATTACCGGCCCGACCGCGACCGCGATGATCGACCAGTATCGCGCGGATTTCGGGGTGATCGGCATCAGCGGGATCGAGGAAGACGGCACGCTGCTGGATTTCGACCTCGACGAAATCGACCTTGCGCGGGCGATCATGCGGAATGCGCGCACGGTGTTCCTTCTGGCTGACCATACCAAGTTCGGGCGTCGGCCGATGGGGCGGGTGGGGCATCTGTCGGACGTGCATGCATTGTTCACCGATCGGCCGCCGCCGCCATCGGTGCGGGCTGTGCTGGAGCAGCATCAGATCGCCCTGCATATCGCCGGTGTGGGCCCGTAAACCCGCTGCGGCGCTGACGGGGCTTTTCGGGTCCGCGCGGTCTGTCTGCTTTTTGCAGGCGGCATGTTCCAAAACGAACATCCCTTTGGGTTTCATGGCAAAATAATCGGGTTTCTTGGGTTCGGAATCGCGCTCCATCGCTTCGTTTTGCGTTGATTTTTGCTTTTATGTTCGTTTACGAACATCGGCAGGAGGAACGAGTCATGCTGTCCGATCCATCGCGCGGGGTGAATGCCGCGCAGCAACCCTATGACCTGCTGATTGTCGGGGGTGGTATCAATGGAGTCGGCATCGCGCGGGATGCCGCGGGGCGCGGGGCGTCTGTGCTGCTGGTGGAACAGCACGATCTGGCGTCCCATACCTCGTCCGCCAGTACCAAGCTGATTCATGGCGGGTTGCGGTATCTGGAATATTACGAATTCCGCCTGGTGCGTGAGGCGCTGATCGAGCGCGAGCGGCTGCTGGCGATCGCGCCGCATATCATCTGGCCGCTTTCTTTCGTGCTGCCGCATTCCAAGCTGGTGCGGCCGGCCTGGATGCTGCGGATGGGGCTGTTCCTGTACGACCATCTGGGTGGTCGGATGACGCTGCCGCGCTCGCGCGGGGTGCGGCTGGACCGCGACCCGGTGGGTACGCCGCTGCGGTCGGATTATCGGCGGGCGTTCATCTATTCCGACGGGCGGGTGCTGGATAGCCGCCTGGTGGTTCTGAACGCCATGGATGCGCGGGAAAAGGGAGCCGATATCCGGACCCGCACCCGGCTGGTTGCGGCGCGTCGGGTCGATGGGGTGTGGGAAGCGACGATCGAGGACGCGAGTGGCCAGCAGGTGGTGCGGGCGCGCGGGCTGGTGAATGCCGCCGGACCGTGGGTGGAGCGCATTCTGCGCGATACGCTGGCGATCAAGACGTCCAAGCAGGTGCGGCTGGTCAAGGGCAGCCACATCGTGGTGCCGCGCTGCTTCGAGGGCGAACAGGCTTATATCTTCCAGAATCCTGACCGGCGGATCGTGTTCGCCATTCCCTATGAGCGGGATTTCACGTTGATCGGCACCACCGATATTCCGTGGGCCGCCGATCCGGGCGAGGTGCGGATTGCCGACGACGAGGTGCGCTATCTGTGCGAGAGCGTGAACCGGTATTTCCGCAAGGCGGTCACGCCCGAGGATGTCGTGTGGACCTATGCCGGGGTTCGGCCGCTCTATGACGACGCGGCGCAGAATGCCTCGGCGGTGACGCGCGATTATGTGCTGGATGTGGATGCGCCGGCGGGCGAGGGGGTTCTGCTGTCGATCTTCGGTGGCAAGATCACGACCTATCGGCGCCTTGCGGAACATGCGCTGGAGAAGCTGGCGCCGAGCCTGCCGGTTCTTGGCGGGGCCGGATGGACCGCCAGCCGGCCGCTGCCGGGGGGCGATCTGGGGCCGGGCGGGTTCGATTCCGCCGTCGTGCGCCTGCGTGCCCATGCCCCCTTCCTTTCGGCGGACGATGCCTGGAGGCTGGTTCGCAACTACGGCACGCTGGCGTGGGAGATCGTGGGGACAGCGCAGCGCCACGCCGATCTGGGCGAGGATTTCGGTGGCGGGCTGACGGCGCGTGAGGTCGATTATCTGATCGCGCGGGAATGGGCCGTGACCGCCGAGGATATCCTGTGGCGGCGCTCGCGCCGGGGCCTGCATATCGATGGCGCGGGCCAGGCGCGGCTGGAACGCTATCTCGACGCCCGGCGCGAGGCCGTGCGCGACAGCCGGTCCGCCATGGCCGGCTAGGGCTGACGGCGTCCGGGCGGGCTGTCTGCCCGGATGCCCTCCCCCGAATGAGAAACATCAAGAGCAATAACCCGAAAATCAATAAAGAGAAGAAACGGGACCATGTTCAGGAACAGGCAGTTTGTCGGCGAGTTGATCGCCGAATTCATCGCGGTCTTCATCATCATCCTGGTCGGTGATTCCGTGGCCGCGATGTATTCGCTGTATGATCCCAGCCCTTACCGCAATGCCTATTGGGGCGTGTGCATCGTCTGGGGGCTGGGGGTCACCATCGCCATCTATGTGACCGGTGCGGTCTCGGGCACCCATGCCAATCCGGCGGTGACGCTGGCGCTTGCGCTGTTTCGCGGTTTTTCATGGCGCAAGGTGCTGCCTTATGTCGCCGTTCAGGTGTTGGGCGGCGTGGCGGGGGCGGCCATTGTGTACGTGCTCTATGCGCCGGTGATCGATCATTTCAATCTGGCGCATCATCTGGACCGCCTGCATGACGGTGGGGCGGCCGGGGTGTTCTTTACCCATCCCGGCGATTTCGTGACGCCGCTTCATGCCCTGGTGGATGAGATCATCCTGACGGCGTTGCTGCTGTTCGGGATATTCGCCGTGACGTGCGAATATAATACCCAGGCGCCGCAGGCCAATTCGGGCGCGCTGATCATCGGGTTGCTGGTCGCGGCGATCGGCGGATGCGCGGGGTATCTGGAAGCTTGGGCCATTAATCCGGCGCGTGATTTCGGGCCGCGCCTGTTCTGTTATTTCGCGGGCTGGGGGCCATCGGCCCTGCCGGCGCCGGGCAATTACTGGTGGGTGCCGATCGTGGGGCCGCTGGCGGGCGGTGTGATCGGTGCCGGCGCCTATGAGGGCTTGGTCCGCCCCTATATGCCGCGGCTGCGCGACCGGGCGGCATCATCGGAGGTCGGCCCGCTGGCTGAAGCACCGGTGGCCGATACCGGTCTTTCCAGCCAGCCATGACATCGAGCGCAGACTCGGGAGGAACGAACATGAGCAACAAGACCACCATCCTGGCGATCGATCAGGGCACGACTTCGACCCGCAGCATCGTCTTCGATCGCGACGCGCGGCCCCTGGCGACGGCGCGCGCCGAATTCGCGCAGCATTATCCCGGCCAGGGCTGGGTGGAGCATGACGCCGAGGAGATCTGGCGCGACGTGCTGTCGACCGCGCGCGACGCGCTGGAACAGAGCGGCGGCGTGGAGAGCGTGGCGGCGATCGGCATCACCAACCAGCGCGAGACGATCGTGGTGTGGGATCGGGCGACCGGCAAGCCGGTCCATCGTGCCATCGTCTGGCAGGATCGGCGCACCGCGCCGCTCTGTGCCCGCATGCGGCAGGAGGGCTGCGAGGACCTGGTGCGCGCGCGGACGGGCCTGTTGCTGGACCCGTATTTTTCCGCCAGCAAGCTGGCCTGGATCCTGGACAATGTGCCGGGCGCCCGGCGGGATGCCGAGGCCGGGCGGCTGGCCTTCGGCACGATCGACAGCTTTCTGCTCTGGCGCCTGACGGGCGGGCGGGTGCATGCGACGGACGTGACCAATGCCGCGCGCACGCTGCTGTTCGACATCCATCGTCAGTGCTGGGATGACGATCTGCTGCGGCTGTTCAATATCCCTGCCTCCCTGCTGCCCGAGGTGCGGGGGAACAGCGAGATTTATGGCGAGACCGATCCGGCGCTTCTGGGGCGTGCGATCCCGGTGGCGGGCATGGCGGGAGACCAGCAGGCGGCCCTGGTCGGGCAGGCCTGCTTTACGCCCGGCATGGCCAAGGCGACCTATGGCACGGGCTGTTTCGTGCTGCTCAATACCGGCGAGGCGCCCGTGACCTCGGCGAACCGGATGCTGACTACGATCGGCTACCGGATCGGCGGCAGGACGACTTACGCGCTTGAAGGTGCGATCTTCGTGGCCGGTGCCGCGATCAAGTGGTTGCGCGACGGGCTGCACCTGATTACCCATGCCTCGCAGACCGACGACATGGCGACGCGCATTCCGCATAGCCATGGCGTGTATATGGTGCCGGGCTTCGTGGGGCTGGGGGCGCCGCATTGGGACCCGGAGGCGCGCGGCCTGATCTGCGGCCTGACGCTGGATGCCACGGCGGCGCATATCGCCCGCGCCGCGCTGGAATCGGTGGCCTATCAGACCTATGACCTGATGGAGGCGATGACGCAGGATGGCGGCGGGCTGGTGACGACCCTGCGCGTCGATGGCGGCATGGCGGTCAATGACTGGTTCTGCCAGTTCCTGGCGGACATCCTTCAGGCCGGTGTGGAGCGGCCGACCCATCTGGAGACGACGGCCACGGGTGCGGCGTTCCTGGCCGGACTGGCTTGCGGCGTATGGACCGATCTGGACGATGTGGCGGCGCGCTGGTCGCGGGGCCGCGTGTTCGAGGCCAGCATGGAGGATGCCCAGCGCCGGACAATGCTGGATGGCTGGCGGCAGGCGGTGCGCCGGACCCTGACCCCGAAAGCGGCCTGATCGTCGGACGGAAGGCGTGAGCCGGGGAGACTAGAGCAGATCCTGTTTGAATGCGTGCATTCAAACAGGTGAAGATGCTCGTAAAAGCAATAAACTAGAGCATTTCCACCGAACCGGTTTTCGGTGGAAATGCTCTAGGGTGTTGTCTCCTCGGTATCGGCCGATGGGTGGACGATAAAGGGGACGCTGCGTGTGGCGCCTCCCATGAAATGGAAGGTGATGGTGATCTGCTGGCCGGGGTGCAGGCTGTCGTCGTAGCCGGTGCAGATCAGGTGATAGCCGCCGGGCGGGAACACCAGGGTGGTTTCGGCCGGCAGCGCCAGATGCGTGAACAGTGTCGCGGTGTCGCTGGTGCTTTCCTGTTCCGTATGATGGGCGAACAGATTGTGGCAGGTGGGCGACGAGACGCCGGCCAGCAGATGAACCGATTTGCCGCGATTCTCGATCGTGAAATATCCTGCCGCGATCCGGCGGTCGGGGCGGAGGATCTGTATCGAGGTATCGCGGATATCGATATCCTGCCCTGTCGCAGCCTGGTCGTCATCGGGCGCGAGGGGAGCGGCGCGGGCGGCCGAGAGGCCCGCCTGGCTCATGAGGACCAGTAATCCGATCAGCAGCGCGTGTCGCGTCATGGGCTCCTCGGCTTCATTGCGGGAAGAGTATCAGGGTGCCGGACAGGGGCAAAGCGGGCCCGGCATGGACACATGGGCTTGCGTCCGGTTGATTTCGTGCGCATTTCCCACCTCGGAAACACGCTGCTCAGGACTGATACCCGCATGAGATGCCCTTTTTGTGGTCATGACGATACCCAGGTCAAGGACAGTCGCCCGCATGAGGATGGGGCGGCAATCCGTCGTCGGCGGATCTGTGCATCGTGCGGCCAGCGTTTCACGACCATCGAGCGGGTGCAGCTTCGGGACCTGCATGTCATCAAGACGGATGGGCGGCGTGTGGCGTTCGAGCGTGACAAGCTGGCGCGGTCGGTTCGCATCGCGCTGCGCAAGCGCCCGGTGGATGACGAGCGGATCGAACGAATCGTCAATGGCCTGGTGCGCAAGCTGGAGGCGTCGGGGGAGACCGATATTCTGTCGGGCGATATCGGCAAGCTGGTGATGGACACGCTGCGCGAGGTCGATATCGTGGCCTATATTCGTTTTGCCAGCGTGCATTGGGATTTTCGTGAAACCAAGGATTTCGCGGCGATCCTGGAGTCGATTCCCGGAACGGCCGAGGCCCGGGCTGCCGCGGCCGGTGGGCGGCAGGACGAAGCGCCGTGAGATGGGACTATGGACCTGGCGACGTAAAGAGGCGATGAAGCCGCCTTTCGCGGAATCGTGGCAGCAGGAGACAGGTGCATGAACGGATCGCACGACGAAGACAGCACCCATGTGCGGACCCGCTCGCGGACCGCATCGCGCGTGGCGGTGGTGCAGGCCCTTTTCCAGATCGAGCAGGGGGGCGACACGCCGGAGGCCGTGATCCAGCAGTTTCTGCGTCATCGGCTGATGGTGACGCCGGCAAGCGATCAGGGTGCCGAGTATGAAGACGGGCGCGTGCCCGAGGCCGATATCCGCCTGTTCGAGCAGGTGGCGCGGTCGGCGGTGGCGCGGCGCGAGCAGATCGATGCGCTGATCGTGGATGTGCTGCCGGCCTCGTGGCCGGTCGGGCGCCTTGATCCGGTGCTGCGGGCCCTGCTGCGTGCCGCCGGTGGCGAACTGGCCGTGGTCGGCGGGGTGCCGACGCGGGTGATCATCAACGAATATCTCGATATCGCCCATGGCTTCTTCTCAGGGGATGAGCCGAAGATGGTCAATGGCGTGCTCGACACGATGGCGCGCCGGCTGCGTGCAACGGATAATACGCAGGACAGCGCGCCCGACGAGGCGCCCCAGGAAGCACATGGGGCCGAAGAAGGCGCCTGAGCCGGCAGGGCACGCCGCCATGTCGCCGCCTGCATCGGGTGCTGGTCTGCCGTCGGAATTCAGGTTCATCCGGCGGCATTTCCGTGCCCTGGCGGGCGAAGGGGCGTTGGGGCTGACCGATGATGCGGCGCTGGTGCATCCGCCGGAAGGCCGCGAACTGGTGATCGCGGTCGATACGATGGTCGAATCCGTGCATTTCCTGCCGGACGATCCGCCCGATACGGTGGGGCGCAAGCTATTGCGCTGCAATCTGTCCGATCTGGCGGCGATGGACGCGACGCCGCTGGGCTATCTGCTGTCGCTCACCCGGCCGCAATCGCGCGACGAGGACTGGTTCGCCGCTTTCGCCGCGGGTTTGCATGATGATCAGGCGCGCTATGGCCTGACCCTGCTGGGCGGCGATACGACCGCGACGCACGGGCCGCTGGTTCTGTCACTGACCATTCTCGGCCATGTGCGCCCCGGCGGAGCCCTGCGGCGCAGCGGGGCGCGCGACGGGGACGATGTCTGGGTGACGGGGACGATCGGCGACGGGGCGCTCGGGCTGCGGGTGCTGCGTGGCGAACTGACGGACGCTTCCGGTTTTCTGGCCCGGCGCTATCGCCTGCCCGAGCCCCGGCTGGGGCTGGAACTGGGGGGCATTGCCTCGGCGGCGATGGATGTGTCGGACGGGCTGGTGCAGGATCTGGGCCATCTGGCGCGCGAGAGTGGCCTGGGTGCGTGGCTCGATGCGTCGTGTGTGCCTTTGTCAGACGCTGCGCGGCAGGCGGGGCCTGCGTGGCTGGCGACCTGCCTGACCGGTGGCGACGATTACGAATTGCTGCTGGCCGTGCCGCCGGAGCGCGAAGAGGCCCTGCGTCATGCGGCGGCGCGAGGGGGGGTGCCGGTGACGCGGATCGGGCGTTTCGGTCGCGCGCTGCAAGGTGTCGAAGTTCGGGACGGGGCAGGCGGCGTTCTGGCGCTGGACCGCACTGGCTGGAGCCACCTGTAGCCCCGGTTTTCAGTCCGCCGGGGCGGTCAGCGCACGATCATATACGCGGTAGCGCTTGCAGGGCTCGGGGGCCAGGCGCTCGATCAGGCGGCGCATGGGCATGTTGTTCTCGACGACCCAGCCCATTTCGACCATCCGGTAGGGCAGGGACTTGCCGCGCCGCATCAGTTCGGTGATCGCCAGGGCGGGCAGAATAGCGCCCAGGGCCGTGCCCTCCAGCTTTGAACTCACGCCCAGCAGGATGACGCGCGCGGAGTGGAATTTGTGGCGGAGCAGGCGCGCGGCCAGTTTGACCCAGCCGAGCGGGGACGGCCCGCCGCCAAGATCGCCGGCGATGTCGAACAGATTGGGTACGACCAGCGCGACGGCCACCGGGTCGCCGTTCTGCTCGATCAGCACGAAATGCTCGGGCTTCAGGATCGGCTTCATCTGCGCGACCATTGCCGTCATTTCCTCCGGGGTCAGCGGAAGTGAGCCCCAGTTGTTGCGCCATGCATCGTTGTAGAGCCCGCGGAGGATCTCGCCGTCTTCGGCCATGCTGTCCTTGCGCATGACGCGGGTGGTCACGCTGCCCAGCCGGCCTTCGCCCAGGCGCAGGCTGGAGGGTACAAGATGCTTTTCCTCCGCCTGCGGCCCGATTTCCATCTGATAGGCGAGGAAATCCATGGCCTTGGCGAAGCCGGCGGCTTCGACCAGCGGGGGGAGCCAGCTTGGGTGCCAGGGCATGGCGATCATCGGGGGGGCATCGTGTCCCTCGATCATCATGCCTGTTTCGCCGTTGGAGTTCAGCGTGAACGGCCCGCGGGCGGTGACCATGCCCTGGGCGCGCAGCCAGGCGCAGGCCGCGTCGAGCAGGGCGGAGACCACGGCGGCGTCGTCGATAGCGTCCAGCGCCCCGAAAAAGCCAATATTTTCGCCGAGTCTTTCGATGGCCAGATCGTCGATCTGTGCGGAAATCCGGCCTACGGGTCGGCCGCCGCGCATGGCCAGGAAATATTGTGCCCGCCCATGGCTGAAGAAGGCACTCTTGCGCGGGTGGAGCAGATCTTTCTGCTCCATGTCCAGCGGCGGCACATAGCCGGGCAGCCCGGCATAGAGCCGGCGCGGAAGGCGGATGAACTGTGACAACTGACGAAGCCCGGATACGGGAATGATGACAAGTTGATCCGCTTCGTTCATGACCGTTCCGTTTTTTGGCTGCGATAGGGCCGGAACCGGGTGCCCGCTATGGTGGGGCCGGCCGAGCCATGCAGTAGGCAAGGGGCTGAGTAGAGTGGCCGCGAAGGCCAGCCAGTGCTGATGACATGGAAATGGTAGTCAAAGAAAGGGGCCCGATGACCAAGATCCATCAGGGTGGTGAAATCCGTTTTGATCCGGCGACCGTCCTGATTACCGGGGCTTCCAGCGGCATCGGGGCGGAACTTGCCCGCTTTTATGCGCGCTCGGGCCGCCGGCTGGTTCTGTGGGGGCGCGATCCGGCCCGGCTGGAGCAGGTGGCGCGTGACTGCCGGACCATGGGGGCGACGGTCGCGACGCGGGAACTGAACCTGGCCGATGGGGCTGCCGCGATCGTGGCCTTTCGCGAGGATGACGACGCGCATCCGGTCGATCTGCTGATTCTTGCCGCCGGCTTGGGCGACATGCGCCAGAAGGCGGCGCTGACCGAGCGCGCGGAGACGGTGCTGGAACTCGGGCTGGTGAATTTTGCGACACCGGCGGCGCTGGCTACCGCCGGAGCCGAGCGGATGGTGCCGCGGCGGCGGGGGCATATCGTGCTGCTGGGCTCGGTCGCGGCTTTCCATGCCCTGCCGTTTGCGGCCGGCTATTCGGGATCGAAAGCTGGGTTGCTGCGTTTTGCCGAGGCGTTGCGCAATGGCCTGCTGGACCATGGCGTGGGCGTGACGCTGGTCTCGCCGGGCTTTGTCGATACGCCGATGAGCCGGCGGGTGCGCAGCACCAAGCCGTTCCTGCAAAGCGCGCCGCAGGCGGCGCGGCTGATCGCGCGGGCGGTGGAGGAGGAGCGGCCGCACCTGATCTTCCCCCGGATCTTCGCGGGTCTGCGCGTGCTGGACATCGTGCTACCGCGTCGGATACGGGATTTTGTGCTGAGACGCCTGAAGGCCGAACAGGCACCGCGCCCGACGATCTGACATTCGGCGCCGTTTGCGCCGGCATATCTTCCGCAGGGAGGCAGGACTGGACATGAAAGAAATCGTCGCCGTGGATATCGGCGGTACCCATGCCCGCTTCGCGATTGCCGTGGTGGAAGGGGGGCGCGTTGCCTCGCTGGGGGACGCGCTGACGTTGAAATGCGCCGAACATGCCAGCCTGCTGCTGGCCTGGGAGGCCTTCGGCCGGCAGATCGGGCGCACGCTGCCGCGCGCCGCGGGCATTGCCGTTGCCTGCCCGATCCAGGGCGACATCCTGAAACTGACGAACAACCCCTGGATGATCCGCCCCGCGCAGCTTGGCGCCCAGCTGGGGGTGGATGAACACGTACTGGTCAATGATTTCGGTGCCGTGGGCTATGCGGTGGCACAGGTCGATGCCACCCATCTGCGCCATTTGTGCGGGCCGGATCGCGACCTGCCGGCCGAGGGCGTGACCACGATCGTCGGCCCTGGCACCGGGCTGGGCTCGGCTTATGTCGTCCGCCGTGACGGGCGCTGTCTGGTGTGCGAGACCGAAGGTGGGCATGTCGATTTCGCGCCGCTGGATAGCGTGGACGACCGGATTCTCCAGCGGTTGCGGCAGCGTTACCGCCGTGTTTCGGCCGAACGGATCGTTTCGGGGCCGGGGCTGGTGAATCTTTACGAAACGATCGCCGAGCTTGAGGGGCAGCCCTCCCGCATTCATGACGACAAGGAACTCTGGACGCTGGGGCTGGAGGGGCGAGACCCGATGGCATCGGCGGCGGTGGAGCGATTCTGTCTGGCGCTGGGGGGGGTCGCGGGGGATCTGGCGCTGGCCCAGGGGGCCAATGGCGTGGTGATTGCCGGTGGGGTGGGCCAGCGGCTGGCGGATCATCTGCCGCGATCGGGGTTCGCCGAGCGATTCGTGGCCAAGGGACGATTCGAATCGATGATGGCGGGGCTGCCGGTGAAGCTGATCACCCATCCGCAGCCGGGGTTGCTTGGAGCGGCGGCAGCCTTCGCCGAACGCTTCGCCTAAGGGGGGGAAGGGCGTCGCCCGTGCTTCGTGGCGACGGGCCATCAGGGCCGCTCCTGCTCACCGGCCCATATTTCCGGCCACGCTCTCAAGAGGCGTTTTTGAAATGCTCTCCAAAGGGTTGCCAGGTCTCTTGCATCATATCGGAAGCGGTAGGACATTCCCTTGACCTTGTTGAGGGAAGAGACTGGCAGTGACGCATGACGGCGCCGGAGCAACCGGCTGGATCGACCGTTTTTTCCATGTGACGCGCCGGGGTTCGACCCTCTCGCGGGAACTGATTGCCGGGCTGACCACGTTCGGGGCCATGGCGTATATCATGATCGTCAATCCGGCGATTCTGGCCCTGGCGGGGCTGGACCGGCACGACATGATCATGACGACCATCGCAGCCTCGGTCGTCGGGTCGCTGCTGATGGCACTGCTGGCCAATCTGCCGATCGCCCTGGCGCCGGCCATGAGCAGCAACCTGATCTTCGCGCAGGTGGTGGTGGTGCAGATGGGAATCGCACCGCCGGTTGCCTTCACCATGGTCTTTATCGGCGGGCTGGCCTTCGTTGCGCTGTCGCTGACGCAATGGCGGCAGAAGATCGTGATGGGGTTTCCCGTTTCGGTCCGCACCGGCATCCATTGCGCGATCGGGGCCTTTATCGCCCATATCGGCATGGTCAGCGGCGGATTGGCGGTAAAGGGCGCCGAGGGGTTTGCCTTCGGGTCGCTGCGCGATCCGGCGGTGCTGCTGGCGATCGGCGGCCTGTTTCTGGCCGGGGCGTTGCGGATGCTGCGGGTGCCGGCGGGGATGCTGCTGAGCATTGTGGCGGTGACGCTGGCGGGGTGTTTCGTCCACCATCCCGATGGTCATCCGGTCACGTCGCGGCCTTCCGCCTGGCTGGAATGGCCGCATTATCCGGTCCACATGCTGTTTCCCTTCGATTTCCACGGGTTCGTCACACATTTCGGCCTGGTGCTGCCGGTGACGCTGTATTTCTTCCTCGGCGATTTCTTCGATGCGACGGGCACCATGATGGCGGTGACGCGCAAGGCCGGGCTGTCGGTCGAGGATGGGCAGCCCCTGCTTGGCCGGGCCGCCTTCGTGGCCGACGGTACGGCCAGCGTGATGGGCTCGATTCTCGGGACTTCTACCGTGTCGGCCTATCTGGAATCGCTGGTCGGGGCGGAGGCCGGGGGACGGACCGGGCTGGTGGGGGTGACGGTGGCGGCGCTGTTCGCGCTGTCGTCCGTGCTGTGGCCTGTCATTACCGCCGTTCCGGCAGTGGCGACCGCGCCGGTGCTGATCCTGGTCGGGTTGGGCATGCTGTCCGATATGGGGCGGGTAGAGCAGGATGATGCGGGCGGGGTTCTCGTGCCGCTGCTGATGGTGCTGGTGACGGTCATGACCGGCAATTTTATGGTCAGCCTGGCGCTGGGGCTGCTGCTCTATACCGTGCTGGCGGTCGTGGGGCGGCGCTGGCGTGAGATGACGCCGATCCTGCTGCTGCTGGACGGGGTGTTCATTTTCTATCTGGTGCTGGCCAGCGGCATCGGGGGAGGGACATGAAGACGCTTGGCGCGTTGCTGCTGCTGTCGGGCCTGTTCTTCGCGGTGCCCGCCGCCGCGACGGAAGGGGGGAGTATGTGGCCCGATACGCCGGATGCGCGGCTGGAACTGGAAGCGCTGGTCGCGACGCTGGATGTGCGCCTGCTCTCCCACCCCAGCGCGACCCTGACGCTGGAAGGCTGGTGCCGCGATCACGGTCTGGCGCCGGTGGCCCGTGTGGTGGCGCGCCGTGTGCCTGGCGCGATGCGGGCGCCGAGTGCCGGACAGCGGCGGGAACTGGCCGTTGGTGCTGAGGACGAGGTGGCCTATCGCCGGGTGGAACTGGCGTGCGGGGGGCGCGTGCTGTCGGTGGCGGATAATTGGTATGTGCCCGCGCGCCTGACCCCGGCGATGAACGACCTTCTGGCACGAACCGATACCGCGTTCGGCCATGTGGTGGCGGACCTGCATTTTACCCGCCGGACGTTAGAGAGCACCCGCCTGTTCACGCCGCTGCCCGATGGATGGGAGCGGGATGGCCTGCCGCCGCCGGGGGCGGGGACGATTACCATTCCGGCCGCGATCCTGCGCCATCGTGCGTTGCTGTATCGTCAGGACGGGGTGCCGTTCAGCGAGGTGGTGGAAACCTATACCGGTGCGATGCTGGATTTTCCGCCGCCGCCATTGAAGTGAGAGAGGCCATGACCCGACCCGCAATCGACCTGCGTAATCCCGACCTGCCGGCTGAGGCGGTACGGGAGGCGCTGGCGCTGGCGCCGCATCCGGAGGGTGGGTGGTATCGCGAAGTGTGGCGTGATGCCCCGCCCGATGGCGGACGGGGGGTGGCGACGACCATCCAATTTCTGCTGGCACGGGGTGAGCGGTCGCATTGGCATCGGGTCGATGGCGCCGAAATCTGGTGCTGGCAGGGGGGTGCGCCCTTGCGGTTGCGCATGGCCCGGGACGGGGTGGAAGAGAACGTGGTTCTGGGGCCATGCCCTGCCGAGGGGCACGTTCAGCAGGCGGTGGTGCCGGTGATGGACTGGCAGGCGGCCGAATCGCTGGGGGCGTGGAGCGTGGTGGGCTGTATCGTTGCCCCGGCCTTTCAGTTCTCGGGCTTCGAACTGGCCCCGCCCGGATGGTCGCCGGAGGGGGCTGGGGCATGAGCGGCGAGCCTGACTGGCTGGTCTGGGGGCGCGAAATCCAGGCTATTGCCCAGACCGGCCTGACCTTTGCCCGCGATCCGTTCGACCGGGAGCGATATGAGGCGCTGCGGACCATCGCGGCGCAGATGATGGCGGTGGGCTGCGACGAGCCTGTCGCGCGGATCGAGGCCCTGTTTGCCGGGCAGGAAGGATATGCGACGCCGAAGGTCGAGGTGCGCGCCGCGGTGTTTGACGATTCGGGCCGAATCCTGATGGTGCGTGAGGTGCTGGACGAGGGGCGCTGGACGCTGCCGGGTGGCTGGGCGGATGTGAACCTGACCCCGGCGGAGAACGCGGTGAAGGAAGTGCGCGAGGAGAGCGGTTATATCGTGACGGTGCGCAGGCTGGCGGCGGTGTGGGACCGTACCCGGCAGGGGCATGGAAGCAAGGCGTTTTCCTGTGCCAAGCTCTTCTTCCTGTGTGATCTGGCGGGTGGGGAAGCGGCCACCAGTGTCGAGACATCGGAGATCGCGTGGTTCGGCGCGGACGAGATTCCCGAGGATCTGTCGCTGGGCCGGGTGTTGCCGGGACAGATTCGGCGCATGTTCGACCATTACCGCGAACCGGGCCTGCCGGCCGATTTCGAGTGATGGGCGATCGACGCGGCGCAGGCCGTTGAAATCATGGTATTCGTGACCCATATGCTGGGTCTGTGTGATTTGACGTAACAGAGAGATTTCCAACATGGTCGATCAGGCTACCGGCTCCGACGCGAGCCGCCCCGCTGCGACGGGTGGTGAGGAACATGCTTTCAGCGCGGAGGTCGGGCGGCTGCTCGATCTGGTGGTGCATGCGCTGTATTCGGAGCGCGAGATTTTTCTGCGCGAACTGGTGGCCAATGCCGCCGACGCCACCGACCGGCGGCGTTTCGAGGCCCTGACCGATGCGGCGCAGGCGCTGCCCGAGGGCGCGAAGGTGCGCATCGACCCCGACAAGGACGCACGGCGCCTGACCATCAGCGACGATGGCGCGGGCATGAGCAAGGAAGAGCTGGCGCGCAATCTGGGCACCATCGCGCGCTCGGGCACCCGTGCGTTCGGTGAGGAGCTGGCCAAGCACAAGCCCGAGGAACGCTCCGGCCTGATCGGGCAGTTCGGTGTGGGCTTCTATGCCGCCTTCATGGTGGCGGACCATGTCGATGTGGTGTCGCGTCGGGCCGGGACGGACGAGGCGTGGCGCTGGTCTTCGGACGGCAAGGGCAGCTTTACCCTCAGCCCCGCGACGCGCGAGCAGCCGGGTACCGACATCATCCTCTACATGAAGGACGATGCGGACGAGTTTCTGGACGCCTGGCGCCTGGAAGCGATCGTGCGCAAATGGGCCGATCACATCGCCTGGCCGATCACGATCCAGAGCGATGGCGAGGACAAGCCGGCCAATGCGGGCACCGCATTGTGGCGCAAGCCGCGCAGCGAGGTGACGGAAGAGCAACTCACCGAGTTCTACCGCCATGTCAGCCATAATTTCGATACGCCGTGGGCCACGCTGCACTGGCATGCCGAAGGCACGATCGAGTTTACCGCGCTGCTGTTCATCCCCGGCAGCCGCCCGTTCGAATTCGGCGAGCAGGTGCGCGAGAGCAAGGTGCGGCTGCATGTCCGCCGCATGTTCATCACCGATGATGCGGCGCTGCTGCCGCCGTGGCTGCGCTTTGTGCAGGGAGTGGTCGATACTGAAGACCTGCCGCTGAACGTCTCGCGCGAGATGTTGCAGGCGACGCCGGTGTTGCAGCGCATCCGCAAGGCGGTGACCAACCGGGTGCTGAACGAACTGCGCACCCGTGCCAAGGATGCCGAATCCTACGCTGCCTTCTGGGACAATTTCGGCCCGGTGGTGAAGGAAGGGATCTGGGACGACGCGGAATACCGCACCGACCTGGCGGGGCTGGCCCGGTTCCGTTCCAGCACCGAAGAGGGCTGGACGACGTTGGCCGACTACGTGTCGCGGATGAAGGACGGGCAGGAGGCGATCTATTACCTGACCGGCGACAATGCCGACACGCTGCCGGCCTCGCCGCAACTGGAAGGGTTCAAGGCGCGCGGGATCGAAGTGCTGCTGCTGACCGATCCGGTCGATTCCTTCTGGCCCGATCGTCTGGGCACGTTCGAAGGGAAAGCACTGCGCAGCGTCAGCCAGAGCCATGCCGACCTTGAGAAGTTCGAGGCGCCGCTGTCCGAAGGGGACAAGGCGGAACTGGACACGCTGCTGCCGGCGCTGAAGGAGGCGCTGGGTGAGGCGGTGTCCGACGTGCGCGGCAGCACGCGGCTGGTGAGCAGCGCGGTGGTGCTGGCGGCGGCCGGGCAGGGGCCGGACCTGCAATTGCAGCGCATGATGCGGCGCAGCGGTCAGGCGGTGCCGGACCTGGCGCCGGTGCTGGAGGTCAATCCGGCGCACCCGCTGATCCGCGACATGGCGACGCGGGTGGCGCGGGGTGAGGCGGTGACTGACACCGCGCTGATCCTGCTGGATATCGCGCGGATTCAGGAAGGCGAGAGCCTGAAGGACCCGACCGCGTTCGCCAGCCGGCTGACGGCGACGCTGACCCATCTGCAGGGCGGCGCCGCTTAAGAAACTGCCATGACAGGTTCACGCAGGTTTTGTGCGTGGACCTGCTAAAATGCCGCGTGAAGCCCGCAGCCTGACGGTTGCGGGCTTGATGCCGTGCCATTTGGGTGCTTCCCTGCGCGGCCTTTTTCCCAGCCATTGGAACCGTGCGACATGAAGATCGGTAATGTCCCTTATCGCAGCGTATGGGTGGACCAGGATGATGGCTGGTCGGTCCATATCTTCGACCAGACCCGTCTGCCGTGGGCGCTGGATGTTCTGCGCCTGATCGAACGGGACCAGGTGGCGCAGGCGATCCGCACCATGCAGGTGCGCGGCGCGCCGCTGATCGGCGCGGTGGCGGCCTATGGGCTGGCGCTGGCCTTGCGCGTCGATGCGTCCGATGCGGCCATGGAGCATGATGCCGCCCTGCTGGCGGAGACGCGCCCGACGGCAATCAATCTGCGCTGGGCGATCGACCGCATGCTGGCGCGCCTGCGCCCGCTGCCGGCCGAGGCGCGCGTTGCCGCCGCCTATGACGAGGCCGGGCGGATCTGCGACGAGGATGCGGCGCAGAACGAGGCGATCGGGCGCCATGGCCTGAGCCTGATTCAGGAGATTGCGGCGCGGCGGGGTGAGGGGGCGACGGTCAATATCCTCACCCACTGCAATGCCGGGTGGATCGCTACCGTGGATTGGGGCACCGCGCTGGCGCCGATCTATATGGCGCATGACAGCGGGTTGAAGGTGCATGTCTGGGTGGACGAAACCCGGCCGCGCAACCAGGGCGCCGCGCTGACGGCATGGGAACTGGGCAGCCATGGCGTGCCGCATACCGTGGTGGTGGATAATGCCGGCGGCCATCTGATGCAGCACGGCTTGGTGGATCTGGTGATCGTGGGCACCGACCGGGTGACGCGCGGTGGCGACGTCGCCAACAAGATCGGCACCTACCTGAAGGCGCTGGCGGCGCATGACAATGGCGTGCCGTTCTGGGTCGCGCTGCCCTCGACCACCATCGACTGGCGCGTGACGGACGGGCTGGTCGAGATCCCGATCGAGGAGCGCGCGGGCGCCGAGGTGACGAGTGTGACCGGGCAGACCGCCGATGGCCGGATCGAGACCGTGCAGGTGACGCCGCCGGGCAGCGGGGCGGCCAATCCGGCCTTCGACGTGACGCCGGCGCGGCTGGTGACGGGCCTGATTACCGAACGCGGGTTGTGTGCGGCTTCGCAGGCGGGGCTGGCCGAACTGTTTCCGGACCACGCCGAGGCGTGATCGCGGCGCGGAGGCTGGTGGGCGAAGGCAACCCTTGACAGGGGAGGCCCGGCCCGGCTTCCTCCGCCTTCGACCGAACGGGGCGCGTCGCGCTCCGTCCCTTGTTTTTTGGTGACACAGGACCGGACCATGCATCCCTACCGTACCCATAGCTGCGCCGCGCTTCGGGCCAGCGACGCCGGGCAGACCGCCCGCCTCTCCGGCTGGGTGCACAGCAAGCGCGATCATGGCGGTCTGCTGTTCATCGACCTGCGCGATCATTTCGGCATGACCCAGATCGTGATTCCCGCCGGTTCGCCGGTGCTGGAGGCGGTCGAGCGCGTGCGCGTGGAAAGCGTGCTGACGGTGACGGGCGAGGTGGTGCTGCGCGACGATGCGACGCGCAACCCGAACCTGCCGACCGGCGATATCGAACTGCGCGCGCAGACGGTGGACGTGCAGTCGTCGGCCGATGTGCTGCCGTTCCAGGTCGCGGGGCATGAGAACTATCCCGAAGATCTGCGCCTGACCTATCGCTATATCGACCTGCGGCGCGACAAGGTGCACCGGAACATCCTGCTGCGTTCGCAGGTGATCGCCAGCCTGCGCCGCCGCATGACCGATCAGGGCTTCATCGAATTCCAGACGCCGATCCTGACGGCGTCTTCGCCCGAGGGGGCGCGCGACTTCCTGGTGCCGGCGCGCATGCATCCGGGCAAGTTCTATGCCCTGCCGCAGGCGCCGCAGCAGTTTAAGCAGCTTGCGATGGTTGCAGGGTTCGACCGGTATTTCCAGATCGCGCCGTGTTTCCGCGACGAGGCGGCGCGTGCCGACCGGTCGCCGGGCGAGTTCTATCAGCTCGATTTCGAGATGGCCTTCGCCACCCAGGAAGACGTGTTCGCGACCCTGGAGCCGGTGATGGAAGGCGTGTTCCGCGAGTTCGGCGGTGGGCGCACGGTCAGCGCCGCGCCGTTCGAGCGGATTCCCTATGCCAAGGCGATGAAGCTGTATGGCAGCGACAAGCCGGACCTGCGCAACCCGCTGCTGATCAGCGATGTGACCGAATCGTTCGCCGATTCGGGATTTGGCCTGTTTGCCCGCATCGTTGCCGCCGGGGGCGAGGTGCGCGCGATTCCCGCGCCGGGGGCGGGTGACCGTCCGCGCACCTTCTTCGACAAGCTGAATGCCTGGGCGCGCGAGGCCGGGGGCGGCGGGCTGGGTTACATCATCTTCGATGAGGAAGGTGGCAAGGGCCCGATCGCCAAGAACCTTGAACCCGAGCGGGTGGAGGCGATCCGCGCCACGACCGGGCTGAAGGCGGGCGATGCCGTGTTCTTCGCGGCGGGCAAGGGCGACGAGGTGGTGAAGTTCTCGGGCCAGGTGCGCACGCGCATTGCCACCGAACTGGACCTGATCGAGCCGAATGCCTTCCGCTTCTGCTGGATCACCGACTTCCCGATGTATGAGCGCAATGAGGAAACGGGGCAGATCGATTTCTCGCACAACCCGTTCTCGATGCCGCAGGGCGGTCTGGAGGCGTTGAACAGCCAGGACCCGCTGACGATCACGGCGTACCAGTACGATATCGTGTGTAACGGCATCGAGCTGTCTTCGGGCGCGATCCGCAACCATCGTCCGGATGTGATGATCCGGGCGTTCGAACTGGCGGGTTATCCGGCCAGCGAGGTCGAGGCGCGTTTCGGCGGCATGCTGAATGCTTTCCGCTATGGCGCGCCGCCGCATGGCGGTTCGGCGCCGGGCGTGGACCGTATGGTCATGCTGCTGGCGGACGAGCCGAACATCCGCGAGGTGATCCTGTTCCCGCTGAACCAGCAGGGCGAGGACCTGATGATGGGTGCCCCGGCACCGGTTCCGCCGGAGCGGCTGAAGGAACTGTCGCTGGCACTCGACCTGCCGCGCCGCAAGCCGTCGGCGGGGAAAGACGCCAAGCCGGCGGAATAGGCCGGATATGACATGTGACCGGTGGAGCATCATTGCGCGCGATGGCGCGATGGGCTCTGCTGTGATCATGACATCGAATATCCTATGCGCCGCCACGGTGCGGCCGGCCAGGGGATTGCTGGCCGCCGTTCTGATGACCCTTGGGTGGGGCGCGGGAAGCCCTGCCCAGGCGGAGACGCCGATCACGCTGGCGCCGCATCGTGCGGTCTATGACCTGACGCTGGCCGCCGTGACCGGCGGCGATACGATTTCCGCCAGTGGGACCATGACCTATGCGGTCAGCGATGCCTGTTCGGCCTGGTCGACCCAGCAGCAATTGCGTCTGCAGACGGTGTCGCGTTCGGGCGGCGTGACCGAGATGGTGTCGGATTATGCGACGCTGGAGGCCAAGGACGGTCATAGCCTGGTGTTTCGTACCGTGCAGACCGCGAATGGCCACGAGGCCAGCCGCGTGATGGGCGAGGCGACGATGACGCCGACTGGCGGCGAGATCCGCTATACCCAGCCCAGCGCGCATACCGTCCATCTGCCGGCCGGCGTGATGTTTCCGATGGCCCATACCAGAGCGATTGTCGCTGCCGGGGAGCAGGGGCAGACTTCCCTGGCTCCGATGCTGTTCGATGGAACCGGCGAAGATGGGGCGCAGGATACCTATGTCATGATCCTGGGGTGGAACCATCCGCCCTCCGCCAGCCAGTATCCCGCACTGGCGCGCCTGCCGTCGGGGCGGGTGCATGTGGCGTTCTACACTGCGTCCACCCACGATATGCGTGCCGATTACGAGATCGGGATGCGGTATTTCGCCAATGGCGTCTCCGATGACCTGGATATGGATTTCGGAGATTTTCGCATGCACGGCACGCTGCATGAATTTACCCCAGCCCCGGAAGGTCACCGATGCTGAACCCCGCGCCGATTGAAGACAGCCCGCAGGATGCAGCCCCTGCCAACGGGAGCGGCTTGGCTCATTCGTTGCGCACCCGCCACGTTTCGATGATTGCGATCGGGGGGATGGTCGGGGCCGGGCTGTTCGTGAACACCTCGGTGATGATCGAGGGGGCGGGGCCGCTGGTGCTGCTGTCCTACCTGATGGCCGGGCTGATCGTCTTTCTGGTCATGCGCATGCTGGGCGAGATGGCGATCGACTGCCCGGAGGCGGGGTCGTTCGTGGGGCATGTGCGGCGGGGGCTGGGGCATCGGGCCGCCTTTGTCACCGGCTGGTCGTACTGGCTGTTCTGGGTGGTGGTGGCCTCGGTGGAGGCCAAGGCGGCGGCGCTGATCGTGGCACCGATGCTGGGCGTGGCCCAGTTGACGGTGGCGCTGGGGCTGATCGCGCTGATGACGGCCGTCAACATGGGGTCCGTACGGGGGTATGGCGAGTTCGAATTCTGGTTCTCGCTGATGAAGATTACCGCGATCGGGGTGTTCACGCTTATTGCCGGGCTGGCGCTGTTCGGGGTTATCGGGTCGTCGCTGCATGGAGGGGTGGCGCATCTGTGGGATCAGGGCGGGTTCATGCCCCATGGGTTCGCAGCCTCGCTGTCGCTGCTGCCGGCGATCCTGTTCACCTTCGCGGGGGCCGAGATTGCGACCGTGGCGGCGGCGGAAACCGACAATCCCGGCTATAATATCGTCCAGGCGATCCGGACCGTCGTGGTGCGCGTGATGCTGTTCTACATGGGGTCGCTGGCCGTGATCCTGTGCCTGATTCCGTGGAACCAGATCCGGGCCGGCCACTCGCCGTTCCTTGATGTGCTGCATCGGATCGGCATTCCGGGCGCCGAAACCGCGATGACGGTGGTGGTGCTGGTGGCCATCGCGTCGTGCCTGAATTCGACGCTGTATGTCACGTCGCGCATCCTGTTCGAGATGGCGGCGCATGGCGACGCGCCGGCGGTGCTGGTGCGTACCGGGGCCAGCGGGGCGCCGCGCCGTGCGATTGCCATCGGCAGTCTGGTGGCCTGTGTGCTGACCGTGGTTGCCGCGACCTTTCCGGGCGAGGTTTTCGGCTTTCTGCTCAATGCTTCCGGGGCGATCATCCTGTTCGATTATCTGATGGTGGTCTTCGCCCAGATCGCCCTGCGCCGGAAGATGCATGGCGAGGGGCGGCAGCCGGCCTTTCCGATGCTGCTGTTTCCCTACCTCTCATGGCTGACGGTCGGTGCCATCCTGCTGGTGATGGTGACGATGATGCTGACGCCGGATACGCGGGTGCAGATCGAACTGGGCAGCCTGACGCTGATTCTGATCGTGGCGCTGGGAGCAGTGACGCCGCGTCGGCGCGACCGTGCGCCTTCATGATGGATCGAGGTTTCGCACGGTTATTTTTTCGCCATTTCAACGCCATGATGATCGGACCATAGTGCCGTTGACGGGACGCCAAGATCCCGTGTGCAAACAGGAGTTGGTTCGCATGAACAGGCAGATTGTCAGGGGCGCCCTGCTGGCGCTGGGCGTTATCGCCGGGGGAACCATGGCGGTGGGAGATGCGGCCCCGGCGCAGGCACAGGCCTACCGCTACGGGCCGGTGACGCCGGGCTGGGCGCCGCCGCCGATGCCGCCGCCGCGCGCCGAAATGGCGCCGCGTCCACGCCCCGGCTGGGTCTGGGTCGGTGGCGGTTGGGACTGGGTCAATGGCGGATATGTCTGGGTTCCGGGGCGCTATGTGCGCGCGGGCCGGCGTGGTGGCTGGGGACCGGGGCGCTGGATGCAGCGCGGCCCGCGCTGGGTCTGGGTACGGCCCGGCTGGCGCTGACGGAACGATGGGAAAGTCTCCCGTCAGCACCGTGGCTGACGGGGGATGGCCTCTCAGGTCCGGGTGTCGTCCAGCGTGATGACCAGGGGAACGTGGTCGGAGGGCTGATTGCGGCCGCGTTCGTCCCGGTCGGGTCGGGCATCGCGCAGGCGCTCCGCCAGGCGGGGGGAGAGCAGGGCGTGGTCGATGCGCAGGCCGCAATCGCGTGGCCAGGCGCCGGCCTGATAGTCCCAGAACGTGTAATGGCGGCCGTGCGGATGCAGGGCACGCAGCGCGTCGGTCAGGCCCAGCCAGATCAGGCGGCGGAAGGCGGCGCGGGTTTCCGGACGGACCAGGGCGTCGGTGGGTGGCAGGGCGCCGGGTGCGCAATCCTCGTCGGTCGGGCAGACATTATAATCGCCGGCCAGCACGAAATCGCGGCCTGCATCGAGCAGGGCGCGGGCGTGCAGGGCCAGTGCCTCCATGAAGGCCAGCTTGGCCTCGTATCCCGCGCTGCCACCTGAATTGCCGTTGGGAAGATAGAGATTGCCGAAGATCAGGCCGTCTGTTTCGATTTCCACGTAGCGGGCCTGCGGGGCATCGTCGTTCAGCAGGGGCAGGGAGCGGGTCGTGACGGTGAAGGGCACGCGCGAGAGGATGGCGACGCCGTTATAGCTTTTCTGTCCGACCACGACCGATTCGTAGCCAGCGGCGCGGAAGGCTTCGGCCGGGAAGACGGAATCCTCGCATTTGATTTCCTGGAGGCCCAGCAGGTCGGGTTTCTCGCGCTCCAGCCAGTCCAGTACATGCGTCTGGCGCTGGCGGATGGAATTGACGTTCCAGCTTGCGATTTTCATCTTGGACGGGCGGCCTGCTCAGTCGATCGAGAAACTGGTGCCGCACCCGCAGGACGAGGTGGCGTTGGGATTGCGCACCGTGAAATGCGCGCCCATCAGCGAATCGTTGAAATGCAGTTCGGCGCCGGAAAGCAGGTCCATGCTGGCGGGGTCGACCCGGACGCGGGCGCTGCCGGCGGGTACCACGATGTCGTCGGGGCGGGCCTCGCCATCCAGGGCGAAGCTGTACTGGAAGCCGTTGCAGCCGCCGGCCAGAACGCTGACGCGCAGCGCGGTGGAGGCGGCGTCGATGCCCGGCTGGGCGGCGATGATATCCTGAAGCCGGGTCGCGGCCTCGGGCGAGACGCGGAAGGCCGTGTCGGGCGAGGGGGAAGTGGGAAGGGGCATGTCCATCGGGATCACCATCGTCGCGCGGCCCAGGGCGGCATGCTGAGCCAGCATGCTGGCCTTGCGGCGCCGGGCGGGTTATCGACTGGGGGCGGAGGTCCGGTTCGTCCGAGGCCGGGATTACGCCACCCATCCGGGATTGGGGTTATATATGAGCGTCGCACCCTATGCTGTCCAGACCGCCACCGCCCGGGGGCGCCTGCATGCCGAGGCGGAATCGCCCAGTCGTTCGCCATGGCAGCGCGACCGTGACCGGGTGCTGCATTCGGCGGGCTTCCGGACGCTGCAATATAAGACGCAGGTCTTCGTCAACCATCAGGGCGATTTCTTCCGTACCCGGCTGACCCACTCGCTGGAAGTGGCGCAGATCGCGCGGTCCATCGCCCGCAGCCTGTCGGTGGACGAGGACCTGACCGAGACGCTCGCGCTGGCCCATGATCTGGGCCACACGCCGTTCGGCCATGCCGGTGAGGACGCGCTGGCCGCGGCCATGCGGGACTGGGGGGGCTTCGACCACAATACCCAGACCCTGCGTCAGGTGACCAAGCTGGAACGCCGCTATTTCGATTTCGACGGGCTGAACCTGACCTGGGAGACGCTGGAAGGGCTGATCAAGCATAACGGCCCGGTGGACCATCCGACCGGCTATGTCGCCCGGTATGCGGACGGGCTGGGACTGGATCTGTCCAGCTATGCCTCGGTCGAGGCGCAGATTGCCGCCATGGCCGACGATATCGCCTATCACGCCCACGACCTGGATGACGGGATGCGTGCCGGGCTGCTGGACCTGGCGGATCTGGCGGACCTGCCGGTGGTCGGCGCGGCGCTGGCGCTGGTGCGGGAACGGGCGGGCGGGGTGGCCATGTCGGGCGACGTGGCCGAGGAGACGCACCTGCAGGACCGGATGCGGCATGAGACCATCCGCCGGGTGATCAATGCGCTGGCGGTGGATTTGACGGAGCAGACACGGCGCAATCTGGCGGAACTGGCCCCGCGATCGGCCGATGATGTGCGCGCGGCCGCGATGCCGGTGGTGGCTTACAGCCCGGCCATGGCGCGCGATAACGGGGCGATCCGCACCTTTCTGTATGCGCGGATGTACCGGCACTGGCGGGTCAACCGGATGACGCGCAAGGCGCGGATCGCGGTCGAATCGATCTTCTCGATTCTGGCCGACGATATTTCGCTGTTGCCGGACGGCTGGCGCCAGGAGGCGCGGGCGACCGACGCGATGGGTGCGCGGCGGATCGTGGCCGATTATATAGCCGGGATGACGGATCGATTCGCGATGGAAGAACATCGACGGTTGACGGATCTGTCCGTGGCGGGCTGAAACGCCCGACCAGTAACGTTCATACGCGCCGGGCGGGCGATCCGTCCGCGCCGGTGTTTCAGTGGGAAGCCGCATCGCATGTCCGACAGCCTGTTCGTTCGCTATCTCTCGCATGTGCGCGATGCCCTGCGACGGATCGTTCCGGACCTGCCGGAGGAGGTTGCGGCGCGGGTGGAACTGACCCCGACGCGCGATCCGGCCCATGGCGACATGGCGACCAATGCCGCCCTGCTGGCCGCCAAGCCGGCGCGTCGCCGCCCGGCCGAGATCGCGGCCGAACTGGCGGCGGCGCTGGTGGAGGTGCCGGGCATCGCGAAGGCGGAACCGGCCGGGCCCGGTTTCGTCAACCTGACGCTGGACGAATCGGTGTTGCGCGCGGTGGTGGGCGATGTGCTGCGCGCCGGCGAATCCTATGGCGATGCCACGCTGGGGCAGGGCGTGCGGGCGAATGTGGAATATGTCTCGGCCAACCCGACCGGGCCGATGCATGTGGGGCATTGCCGGGGCGCGGTGGTCGGTGATGCGCTGGCCAATCTGCTGGCCAAGGCCGGCTATGCGGTCACCAAGGAATATTACATCAACGATGCCGGCGCCCAGGTGATCGCCCTGGCCTGGGCCGCCTACTGGCGGTACCTGGAGGCCATCGGCACGACCATGGACCGCGAGGCGTTCGCCGCGCTGGTGCCCGGCGGCATCCAGTATGGCGGCGATTATCTGGTGCCGGTTGGGCAGGCGCTGGCCGAGTTGCATGGCACCGGGCTGGCCGGGCCGGATGGCCAGCCGGCGGCGGCCGAACTCTGGATGGACACGGTGAAGCCCTTCGTGGTCGACGCGATGATGGCGATGATCCGCGAGGATCTCGACGCGCTGGGCGTGCGGCATGACGTCTTTACCAGCGAGGCCGCGATCCTGGCTGGTGGCGTGACCGATGGGGCCATCGCGCGGCTGGATGCGCAGGGCCTGCTTTATGAAGGCGTGCTGGAGCCGCCGAAGGGCAAGCTGCCGGACGATTGGGAGGCCCGGCCGCAGACGCTGTTCCGGTCTACCGCGTTCGGCGACGACGTGGATCGGCCGTTGCGCAAGTCGGACGGGTCGAACACCTATTTCGCCAACGATATCGGCTATCACGACGATAAGGTGCGTCGTGGCGCGGACCAGTTGATCGATGTCTGGGGCGCCGACCATGGCGGCTACGTTACCCGGATGAAGGCCGCGGTGCAGGCGCTGGCCGTTGGGGGCAAGGCGGTCGGGTTCGATGTGCTGCTGTGCCAGATCGTGCGGATCGTGCGTGATGGGCAGCCAGTGCGGATGTCCAAGCGGGCGGGCACCTTCGTCACGTTGCGCGACCTGATCGACGAGGTGGGGCGCGATGCCGTGCGCTTTACCATGCTGACGCGCAAGGCCGACGCCCAGATGGAGTTCGATCTGGACCAGGTGGTGGCGCAGACCCGCGACAACCCGGTCTTCTACGTGCAGTACGCCCATGCGCGCTGCCGCTCCGTGCTGCGGGCCGCCCAGGAGATGCTGGGTGAGGCCGCGATTGCCCCGGTGGCGCTGGTCGAGGCTGACCTTGATGGAATCGGGTCGGATGCCGAACTGGCGCTGCTGCGGCGGATTGCCCAGTGGCCGCGCACGGTGGAAGGGGCCGCCCAGGCGCATGAGCCGCACCGGATTGCCTTCTATCTTGGCGAGTTGGCGGGAGATTTCCATACATTGTGGAATCGTGGCCGTGATGATGCGACACTGCGCTTTCTGCAGGAAGATGATCCGGTTGCCACCCGTGCGAAGCTGGCGATGGTCGAGGCTACGGCCACGGTCATCCGTTCGGGTCTGGCGGTTCTGGGTGTTGAGCCGGTTGAGGAAATGCGATGAGCGATACCGATCCCTCCGGCCGCGACCCTTATGAGGACCGTCTGAACCGCGTGCGCGAGCGTATGAGCGCCGATTACGGTGATGAGGAAGCGCCGCCGCCGCGCAAGCGCCCGATCCGTCGGGCGGGTGGCATGCTGGACGGATTGCTGGGCGCCGACCCTACGACGCGGCGCCTGGCCTATGGTGCTGCGGGGCTGGGCGGCCTGCTGGTGATTGGTATCGGCGGTTGGGCTCTGGTGGGACATCACCAGACGGGCATTCCCGTTTTTGGGCCGCCGCCCGGCCCGGTAAGGGTACGGCCGGTCGATCCGGGCGGCATGCAGGTTCTGGGGGCCGAGGCGCCCAGTGGCGATGATGGCGCGGTGGCGCGTCTGGCTCCGGGGCCGGAACAGCCACGCCCCGACCGTCTGGCCCAGCAATACGGCCAGCCGCCGGCCACGGATGCGGCAACGGCACCGGCCGCGACGCCGCCTGCTGCGGCATCCGTGCCGGCACCGGCCAGTCCGTCTGTGTCCGAGGCGCCGCTTGCGTCGCCAGCCGCCAACTCCGGGCCGGCTGCCGCCGTTCCGGGCTCTGTTGCCGCGTTGCCGCCGCCGTCGGCGTCGCTGCCCGCCAAGCCTGCTGCATCCTCGCCGGTGGCCGCCAGTGCCGCGCCTGCGGTGGCACCCGCCGCGCCGGCTCCGGTGGCGGGAGGGCGTTATGGCGTGCAGCTTGCGGCGCTGGATTCGCAGCAGGCGGCCGAGAAGGAGTGGGCGCGCCTGACGCAGCATTATCCGGAGCTGTTCGGGAGCCATACGCCGGTCATCGAGCGGACCGAACGCAATGGCGCCGTGTTCTTCCGGCTGCGCACGCGCGGGTTTGCCAGCATCGCGCAGGCTACGTCGTTCTGCGAGCATGTGCGGCTGAACGGTCTGGCCTGCACCCTGGCCGGGTTCTAGGCCGGGCCGTTGGCGCGCGAGGCCGTCGACAGTCTGCATGGGCCAGGGCATGAGGGCCTGCCTGATGGGCTGACCGCGCCCATGCTGCATCTGGACGGGTTCGAGGGGCCGCTGGACCTGCTGCTGGAACTGGCGCGGGCGCAGAAGGTCGATCTGGCGCGGATTTCGATCCTGCAACTGGTCGAGCAATATCTGGCGATCGTTGAATCCGCTCACCGTATCCGGCTGGAGCTGGCGGCCGACTGGCTGGTGATGGCCGCATGGCTGGCCTGGCTGAAATCGCGCCTGCTGCTGCCGGCCGAGGACGGCGAGGACATTGACGCCGAGGAGGCGGCCGAACTGCTCCAGGCGCGGCTGGTCGAACTGGCGCGGATCGGGCAGGCGGCGGCGTGGCTGGGTGCGCGGCCCCAGTTGGGCCGCGACGTATTCGCCCGTGGCGAGCGCGAGGACCTGACGGAAATCGACCGTTCCGGGCTGGCGCTGGACCTGTCGCAATTGATGGGCGCCTATATGGCGGCCATGCGGCGGGGCGCGCGCAAGCGGGTCTATCAGCCTCGGCGGATGCATTTCTGGACGGTGCAGGACGCGCTGGCCCGATTGCACCGCCTGCTGGGTGCCGACATCATCCCCGGTGGCGGGGCGTGGTGCGAGCTTGGGGCTTTCCTGCCCGAAGGGGGGCTGGCGATGGAGGGCGAGGATGACGAGGAACGCATGCGGCAGCGCCGGGCGGCGATGGCCGGCACGCTGATTGCAGGGCTGGAACTGGCGCGCAACGGGACGATCGAACTGCGGCAGGATGAACAATTCGGTCGGATCATGCTCCGCCCCAATGCGGGGGGGCAGGCGGCCAACGATCCGGACATCGGGCCGGAGATGGGGCCGGACATGGAGTCGGACATGGACAGCAGGATGGACGCGGCGGAATGACCGACGACAGTCAGCAGGCACCGTCCGCGTCGGTTGTCGGCGAGGAACCGGCTATTGCCGAGGCGGTAGGCAGCAAGGTTTCGGGCAGTCCTGATGAGGCGGGGAAGCCGGCCATGCCGATGGCGATCCGGCTGATCGAGGCCATGATCTTTGCCAGTCCGGAACCGGTATCCGAACGTGCGATCGCCGAATTGCTGGAGGGGCAGGGTCTGGTGCCGCCCGAGGCCGAGGATCTGGCGGCCTATGTGCGTGCCGTGATCGAGGGCGTCGTGGCGCAATATGAGGGGCGGGGCGTGGCGCCGGTCCAGGTGGCTGGTGGGTGGCAGTTCAGGACCGTGGCCGATTTGGCGCCCCGGCTGACCCGCGTGTTGCAGCGCCCGCGCCGGTTGCCCCGTGCCACGCTGGAGAGCCTGGCGATCATCGCCTATCACCAGCCCTGCACCCGCGCGGAAATCGAGGAAATTCGCGGCGTGTCGTTGAGCCAGCAGGTGCTGGATAATCTTCTGGAAGCCTCGCTGATCGTGCCGCGTGGCCGCAAGGAGGTTCCAGGGCGGCCGATCCTGTGGGGGACGTCGGCCGATTTCCTACGGCATTTCGGCCTGCGCGACCTGCGCGACCTGCCTCGGCGCGAGGAATTGCTGGTGGATGTGCCGGATAATCCCGTCCTGCGGGCAGCGGCTCCGGATGAGGCGAAGACGGAAGCGGTTTCCGCTCCGCCGGTGGCGTGATAGGTGTCCTTGCTTTCCGCGCCTGTTTCGACGCGGTTCGCGCCCTGTCATGTCTGAGTTGGTCAATGTCCATATCTGAGCCACGGATCGGTCATGTTTGATTTCGCATGGTCCGAGATGGCGCTGATCGGTGTCGTCGCCCTGTTGCTGATCGGGCCCAAGGACATGCCGGTGGCGATCCGCACCGTCACCGGTCTGATCAAGAAGGCCCGCAAGATGGCCTCGGAATTCCAGACCCATGTCGATGAGATGGTGCGCGAGGCCGACCTGACCGAGGCGCGGGATACGCTGAGTGGCATCCGGCGCTTCAATGTCCGCAACCAGATTATGCGGGCGATCGACGATGACGGAGCGCTTCAGCGCACCTTCAACGAATCGCCCCTGGATACGCGGCCTGCGGCACCGCTGGTCCCGCCGTTGAGCGCAGCGCCCGATTACGATCCGGACGGGCAGCACCGTTATGGCTATATGCCGCCGGCGCAGCCTCGGGACGATTCAGCCTTTCCTGCGGTCGTCGATGCCGGCCCTGCACCTGCCCTGTTGCCGCCTGCCGTGGCGCGGCGTTTGGCGGCCGATAGGGCGCGGCTGCGTCCGCCCGCTTTCCTGCCGCCGGTGCGGGTGATCCATGGGGCGCGGCGCGTGCCGGTGGATGCGCCCGATGCGCGGACGGTGCCTGCGGGAGAGCCGACGTGATGGACGAGTCCAAGCCGGGAGAGACGAACCTGAACGACGACAATCGGAGCCAGAACGATCCGATTCACGACCAGCCGATGCCGCTGCTGGAGCATCTGGTCGAGTTGCGGCGCCGCCTGATCTGGTCGGCGGTGGCGTTCAGCCTGTGTTTCCTGCTGTGCTACCATTTCTCGGCGCGGATCTATCTGTTTCTCGCCCAGCCGCTGGGCGACGTGATGCGTGCGCAGGGCGAGCAGCCGCATCTGATCTACACGGCGCTGTACGAAGCCTTCTTTACCTACATCAAGGTGGCGATCTTCGGCGCGGGGTTCCTGTCCTTTCCGATGGTGGCCATGCAGGCGTGGATGTTCGTGGCGCCGGGGCTGTATCGCAGCGAGAAGCGGGCCTTTCTGCCGTTTCTGGTCGCGACCCCGATCATGTTCCTGATGGGGGCCGCGCTGGCGTATTATTTCGTCTTTCCCTTCGCCTGGAAGTTCTTCCTCTCGTTCCAGACCGCCGATGGGCAGGACGGGTTGCAGATCCAGCTTCAGGCCAAGGTGTCGGAATATCTGGCACTGGTCATGAAGCTGATCATGGCTTTCGGCGTGGCGTTCGAACTGCCGGTGGCGCTGACGCTGCTGGCGCGGGTGGGCATCGTCACCGCCGCCACGCTGAAACGCTTCCGGCGCTATGCTTATGTGGGGGCTTTCGTGATCGCGGCGATCCTGACGCCGCCGGACATCATCACCCAGACCGGTCTGGCGGTGCCGCTGATCGGGTTGTACGAAATTTCCATCATCTGCGCGCGCATGGTTCAACCCAAGCGCCCCGAGGACCCGGACCAGGAGAATTCCGATGCATGACCTTCGCGCGCTCCGCGCCGATCCGGCTGCTTTTGACGCATCCCTGACGCGCCGGGGTGATGCCCCCGTTGCCGATCATGTGGTGCGGCTGGACGAAGACCGGCGGGCTGCCGTGACCGCGTTGCAGGATCGGCAGGCCCGGCGCAAGACGCTGTCGAAGGAGATTGGAACCCTGCGGCGGACGGGAGCCGACAGCGCGGCGCTGGAGGCTGAGGCCGTCGCGCTGCGCGAGGAGATCGAGCGGCTTGAGGCCGTGGTCCGGGATTGCGATGCCGAAATCCGCGATCTGCTGGTGACGCTGCCCAACCGGCTGGACGAGGCCGTGCCCGATGGGGCCGACGAGGCCGCGAATGTGGTCGTGCATCAGGTTGGCGAGCGGCGGAACTTCGCCTTTGCCCCGCGCGAGCATTTCGCGCTGGGCGAGGCGCTGGGCATGATGGATTTCGAAACCGCGTCCAAATTGTCCGGTGCGCGCTTCGTGGTGCTGCGGGGGGCGCTGGCGCGGATGGAACGCGCGCTGGGGCAGTTCATGCTCGACCTGCATGTGCAGGAGCATGGCTATACCGAGACGGCGGTGCCGGTGCTGGTCAATGAGGCCGCGATGTTTGGCACCGACAAACTGCCGAAATTCGCCGACCAGTCCTTCCGCACCGAGGATGGGCGCTGGCTGGTGCCGACCGCGGAGGTGCCGCTGACGGCCAGCGTGGCGGGGGACATTCTGCCGGGGGCGGCCCTGCCGCGCCGGATGGTGGCCCTGTCCTCCTGCTTTCGCAGCGAGGCCGGGGCATCCGGCCGCGATACGCGGGGCATGCTGCGGCAGCACCAGTTCCAGAAGGTGGAGATGGTGTCGGTCACCCGGCCGGAAGACAGCGACGCGGAACTGGAGCGCATGACAAGATGCGCCGAGACGGTGCTGGAGCGGCTGGGCATCCCCTATCGCCGGATGCTGCTGTGCGCCGGCGATACCGGATTCGGCGCGGCGAAGACGTTCGACCTGGAGGCGTGGTTGCCGGGGCAGGATGCGTGGCGGGAGATTTCCTCCTGCTCCACCACGCGCGATTTCCAGGCGCGGCGGATGAATGCCCGTTTCCGGCCGGCCGAGGGGGCCGCGCCGGAGTTTGTCCATACGCTTAACGGTTCGGGCCTCGCGGTGGGGCGCACGCTGATTGCGGTGATGGAGAACTACCAGAACGAGGATGGCGGCATCACCGTGCCGGAGGTGCTGCGGCCTTATATGAGCGGTCTCGCCGTCATCAACGCGGACTGAAATATCCGCGAGGGAAGGCGCGCCGGTGGTAATTCGGCGCGCCTCTCCAGCCTTAGGTGCGGGCGGATGAGCGGGGTTTGCGTCCGTTGCCGGCCGGGCCTTTGCCGAAGCTCCTGCCTGGTTTGTGGGGGCCGGGGCGCTTGTGGGCCGGCTGCTCGGCGTTGTCTGCGCGGGCGCGGCTGCTCTGCTGGCGCAGGACGTCTTCGATCCAGTCGTTGAGGCGGGCGGTAGCGTCCTCGGCGTCTTCGCTCGCGCGGTAGGCGTCGGGGAAGCGCAGGGCCAGCCAGCGCCAGGCGACCAGGCGCTTGTGGCGCTTTTCCGCGCGTTCCAACTCGACGCGATCGGCGCGTTCGGCGGGGGGGAGGCGGCCGGTGCCGGGCGGGATGACCGGACGGTCGGCGGCGTGATCGGCGGCCCACTGGATCAGGCGCTGGATGCCGTTGTCGCGGTCGTCCACCGGACACATCGCATAGACCCAACGCTGGGCCAGCGTCAGGCCCGTCACGCCTTCCAATGCGGTGGCGATGGCGAAGGCCTGTTCCATGTTGGCGAGGCGGTAGTTCGGGTCGTCATGGCGCAGCACGGCGCGGCGGATGCGCGACAGCACGCCGAACAGGCTCTCCGACCCGATTTCGGCCGCGACCGCCTGGATGATGTCGGAATCGGGCTGGACCTGCGGGCGCAGGTCGGTGGGTTCGGCCGGTGGCGCGGCGAGCATGGTGCGTACGAAGGAGACGCTGCCGGCGCCGGCCAGCACCGCCACGATTCCCTGTTCGTGCTTGCCGTAGCGGCCGGCGCGGCCGCCGATCTGCTTGACTTCCTGTGCGTTCAGGTCGCGGGTCTGGGTGCCGTCGAACTTGCGCAGGGCGGTGAAGATCACGCGCCGGATCGTCAGGTTCAGGCCCATGCCGATGGCGTCGGTGGCGATCAGGATATCGGCCGCGCCATCATTGAATCGCTGGGCTTCGGCCCGACGGACCTCGGGGCTGAGCGCGCCGTAGACCACGGCGACCTTGCGGCCGCGCGCCACCAGCAACGCGCGCAGGTCCAGCACCTCGCGCCGTGAGAAGGCGATCAGCGCGTCGTGCGGTTTCAGGTCCTTGATCTGGACGGCCTCGCTGGCGGTGACCAGCGGGCCTTTGCGTTCCAGTCGGACTTCATCCAGCGGGTCGCCGCAGAGTTCGGCGATGCGGCGGACCATCGGCACGCAGTCAGGCGCGCCCAGCACGTAGAGATGCCGTGCGGGGGCGCCCATGATCGCTGCCGTCCAGGCCGCGCCGCGATCGGGATCGGACAGCATCTGGGCTTCGTCGATGATCGCGACGTCGACGGGGTTGTGCAGCGGGCACATCTCGACCGTGGCGGCGAGGTGGCGGCTGCCGGGGACGTCGATCCGCTCTTCACCCGTTGCCAGCGAGGTGGGGACGCCGCGCGCGGTCAGGGCCTCGCGGAATTCGTGGGCCAGCAGGCGCAGGGGGGCCAGGGCCATGCCGCTTTCGGCCCGCGCCAGGGCTTCCAGCGCCGTGTGGGACTTGCCGCTGTTGGTGGGGCCGGTGACCAGGGTGATCCGGCGCTTCAATGCGCGTGCGGTCTTGAAATGTGCGGCGTAGCGATCGAGTGCCGCGACGCGGGCGATGACGGCGTTGCCCACCTTGCGGGTGCCGGCGTCGGGAACCAGGGCGGGGGTGGAGGGGGCGCCGCCGCGCCATTCCGGCAGGTGCTTGCGCAGGGCCACCAGTTCCCTGGGGTCGAATTCCCAGTGCTCCGTGCCGTCCGGCTGCGGCACGCGGCGGGCGACGGGCAGGCGGTTTTCGGCGATCCAGCGCAGGGCCTCCTTGCCCGAGCAGCGTAGCAGGCGCGGGACTTCGGAGAAGCCGACCAGGCTGGCTTCCCATTCTTGCAGCCGGCGTTCTTCCTCGGTGCGGCGGGTGCGGGCGGCCTGTTCGATGGCCTCCTGTTCCTGCCGCCTGATGTCGGCGTCGCGCCGCATGCCCTCGACGAAGCCCGAGCGCGGGTCCAGCGCGAAAGCTTCGGCCACCGCACGGGACAGGGTTTCGGTCTCGGCGGGTGTCAGGATGCGGCCGGTGCCGTCGAACAGGTCGGCGCGGATGGTTTCGACCGCTGCCTCGGGCGTGGGGGCGCTGGCACGCAGGCGCGCGCGGATGACGACCGAGAGCGCATCCAGCAGCCGGGCGTCATCGGGTTCCGGGTCGTCGATCGTGGCGGCGGCGGCTTCGGTATCCGCGCGGGTGACCCACACCTGACCTGCCCGGCGGGTGAGGTCCATCAGGCGCGAGCCCCACGGCTTGCGGCGTACGGTACACAGCGCCGCGCGGAAAGTTGCATCGTCGACGCGATCCTGCCCCGGTGTCAGGGCGCGGGCGATCGTGCGTTCCAGTTTGGGTAGTTCGCGGGTTTCGACGGTCAGGCCGGTTTCGGCAATGGCGGCGGCGACGGCGCTGACGGCGGGGGAATTGGATGTCATATCCGGTTTGTGCGCCATTGCGCGTCATCTCACAACGGTTGTGCGTGGGGCAGATCTGCCCGTGTCTCAACCCTCCGATCGCGGTTTTGTGCTGGCATCGGGGGCGCGGGGTGCTTAAACATCTCTCCCTCCTGCACGAACGGGGCGCATGCCGCGGGTCGTGGCCTATGAGTTCCTGTCATGACGGAGAGTTCTGATCTCATGTCCGATACGTTGACCAAGCCTGTTGGGACCCTGCCTGCGGAGGCCGTGCCGAGCGGTCTGGAACCCGTTCCGGGTGAGGCTGGCGTGTATCATCTGGCCGAGCCGACCAAGACCTACGGCCACCTGAACGCCGAGACGGTCCTGACCGTTCATCACTGGACCGATCGTCTGTTCAGCTTCACCACCACCCGCGATGCCGCGCTGCGGTTCGAGAACGGGCAGTTCGCGATGATCGGCATCGAGGTCGAGGGCAAGCCGCTGCTGCGCGCCTATTCGATCGCGAGCGCGAATTATGAGGAACAGCTTGAATTCCTCTCCATCGCCGTGCCCGACGGCCCGCTGACCTCGCGCCTGCGGCACGTCAAGCCGGGTGACAAGGTGCTGATCGGTCGCAAGCCCACCGGCACGTTGCTGCTGGATAATCTGCGCCCCGGCCGCAACCTGTATTTCCTCTCGACGGGCACCGGGCTGGCGCCGTTCATGAGCCTGATCAAGGACCCGGCGGTCTATGAGCGGTTCGACAAGGTGATCCTGAGCCATACGGTGCGGATCTCGGGCGAGCTGGCCTATGCCAACCATATCCGCCACGAACTGCCGCAGCATGAGTTCCTGGGCGAGGATGTGTCGGGCAAGCTGCTGTACTATCCGGCGGTGACGCGCGAGGAATTCGCCGTGACCGACCGCATCACCAAGCTGATCGAGTCCGGCAAGATCTTCACCGACCTGGATATTCCGGAACTGGACCCCGAGCATGACCGCGTGATGATCTGCGGTTCGCCCGAAATGCTGGCCGATACCGAAGCGCTGCTGGAATCCCGCGGCTTCGACGAGGGCAACAATTCGAAGCCCGGTGCCTATGTGGTCGAAAAGGCGTTCGCCGAACGCTGATCGGGAATCCGACATGACGTATGATTTCGACCTGTTCGTCATCGGTGCGGGATCGGGTGGTGTGCGTTGCGCGCGCATCGCCGCCGCGCACGGTGCCCGCGTGGCCGTCGCCGAAAACCGGCATTGGGGCGGCACCTGCGTCAATCTGGGGTGTGTGCCCAAGAAACTGATGGTTCAGGCCGCCGAATATGGCGACCTGGCCCGTGACAGCCATGGTTTCGGCTGGGAGTTCGCCCCCGGCCATCATGACTGGGCGGCGCTGATCGCCGCCAAGGACCATGAGATCGCGCGCCTGAACGGCATCTATGTCTCGATGCTGGAAAAATCCGGGGTAAGGCTGTTTACCGGCACCGCCCGGTTCGAGGATGCGCATACCGTCGTGATCGGGCCCGGCGAGTTGGCGCCCGATGCGCCGGTGCAGCGCGTTACGGCGGCGCGGATCGTGATCGCGACCGGTTCGCGGCCGGATCTGCCCGATATTCCGGGGATCGAGCATGCGATCTCTTCGGATCAGGCGTTTCATCTCGAAGCGCGGCCGAAGCGGGTGTGCATGGTCGGCGGCGGCTATATCGGCGTGGAATTCGCCGGGATATTCCAGGGGCTGGGGTCGGACGTCGATCTGGTCTATCGCCAGCATCTGCCGCTACGCGGGTTCGACCATGATCTGCGCACGGCGCTGCACGAGGCCATTGAGGGCAGGGGTATCCGGCAGCATGCGGGGCGGTCGCCGGTCGCGATCCGTGCCCATGGCCGCCACTACACGGTCGAACTGGATGATGGTGCGAAGATCGAGACCGATTGCGTGTTCTTCGCCACCGGGCGCAACCCGAACGTGGGTGCGCTGGGCCTGAACCATGCCGGTGTGTCGGTGACGGCCGGTGGGCGGATCGTCGTCGATGCCGTGGGCGAGACCAACGTGCCGGGCATCTTCGCCATCGGTGACGTGACGAACCGGATGAACCTGACGCCGGTTGCCATTGCCGAGGGCCACAGCCTGGCCGATCGTCTGTTCGGTCACGGACATCCGCGCGAATGGTCGTTGGAGACGACGCCCAAGGCCGTGTTCTTCTCGCCGCCGCTGGCCAGTGTCGGCCTGACCGAAAGCGAAGCCGCCCGCGAGGGCAATGTCGATATCTATCTGGCGCGCTTTACCCCGATGCGCCACACGCTCAGTGGCCGCACGCGCAAGACGGTGATGAAGCTGGTGGTGGATCAGGCGAGCCAGAAGGTCGTCGGCGCGCACATGCTGGGTGACGATGCGCCGGAGATGATGCAGGGGCTGGCAATTGCCGTGACGGCAGGGCTGACCAAGCAGGATTTCGACCGCACGGTCGGCATTCATCCGACCTCGGCCGAGGAATTCGTGACCATGCGGACGCGCACGCGGGTCACGGAGCGGTCCAGCGACTGAAATATGCGATGTTGCCCGCTTCGGACGCGCGCCGGATCAGGCGGCGCGCGTTTTCCTGAGAGGTGACTTAGCGCGGCGTGACCCAGCCATTGCCTGTGGCGTCGCCGAGTTGGCCCTGACCGTAGGGGCTGCTGCTCTGATAGGCACTGCCGAAGCGTGACAGGTCGGTGCCAGTGACGGAATCACGATGCACGTTGGCTTCGTGATCCGGGTCTGGCCCATGCGTCATGTCCATCGACGGTGCGTCCTGATAGCCGGGCGGCAGGCTGCGACGGCCTTTGACGGTCAGGTCTTCGCCGCGCTGGGCTTCGACCCCGTCCTGGCTCTGCGATTGCTGCTGCGTGTCGCCGGGCGCGGCGAGCGCGGGGACGGCAAGCAGGCAGAAGCCGGCCAGAAGCGGAAGCAGGCTGGTGCGGAATGTGGCCGGCATGGGGAATCCTTCCATTTTTATATGGGACACAACATGTCATGTGTGCCGTGGGCCGTTAAGACCCTTCCGTACCGCAGGTGGGCGGGGTGGGGGCCGTGCGGGGCGATCCGTGGCATATGATATCGACCTGTCCCCGTATCAGCTGGGTCTAGCCGATTGCGGCGGATCGTTGCACGCCCGAAAAACATGGCAGGCAGGCGAGGAAAGCGGTGCATCGGCCATGCGGGCGTACGAATATGTCGCCCGGCGCCTGCGAGACGACGATCCTCTTTGCGTTGAGAGGCGATTTTCGACATAAAGGCTCCCCCTTTGCAAGGCCGGCCATCGGGGCGCGGGCTGGGGAAGATGGCGGCGCGCATCGCTGGGATGTCGCGACCGGACGATCAGAGGAATTTTAGGAACCGACCATGAGTGCGACGCACAGCCACGACAAATCTTCCCGGCAGGCCTGGACCCCGGAAAGCTGGCGGTCGTTTCCCATCCGTCAGGTTCCGACCTATCCCGACGCGACCGTGCTGCAGGCGGTCGAGGACCGGCTGCGCCGATATCCGCCGCTGGTCTTTGCGGGCGAGGCGCGGCGCCTGAAGGCCAGCCTGGCCGCCGCATCGCAGGGCAAGGCCTTTGTGCTGCAGGGCGGCGCGTGTGCCGAAAGCTTCAGCGAGTTTACCGCCGATATCGTCCGCGACACGTTCCGCGTGCTGTTGCAGATGGCGGTGGTGCTGACCTTCGGTGCCAAGGTGCCGGTGGTGAAGATCGGCCGCATGGCCGGCCAGTACGCCAAGCCCCGTTCGTCGGATAGCGAGACGGTGGATGGCGTCAGCCTGCCGTCCTATCGCGGTGACATCATCAACGGTGCGGCGTTCACGCCCGAAGCGCGGATTCCTGACCCTGTGCGGATGGAAACCGGCTATTTCCAGTCGGCCGGGGTGATGAACCTGCTGCGGGCGTTTGCCGGCGGCGGTTATGCGAACCTGCATGAGGTGCATCGCTGGAACCTGGGTTTCGTCGAGCGTTCGCCGCTGGCCCAGCGCTATGGTGTGCTGGCCGAGCGGATCGACGAGACGCTGGCCTTCATGGCCGCTTGTGGCGTGAGCGGCACCACCAGCCGCCAGTTGGACGAGACCGAGTTCTACACCTCGCACGAGGCGCTGCTGCTGCCATATGAGCAGGCTTTGACGCGCATCGATTCCACCACCGGGGAATGGTACGACTGCTCGGCTCATTTCGTCTGGATCGGTGATCGGACCCGCCAGCCGGATGGCGCGCATGTCGAGTTCCTGCGTGGCGTGCGCAACCCGATCGGCATCAAGGTCGGGCCGACGACGACGATCGAGGATCTGGAGCGTCTGTTGGAGATCCTGAATCCGAAGGACGAGCCGGGTCGGATCTCGCTGATCTCGCGCATGGGGGCCGAGGGCGTGGCGCGGCATCTGCCGGCGCTGCTGCGCAAGGTCGTGGCCTCGGGGCGCACGGTCACGTGGTTGTGCGATCCGATGCATGGCAACACGATCTCGACCGTCAACAAGATCAAGACCCGGTCGTTCGAAGCGATTTTGAGCGAGATTCGCGGGTTTTTTGACGTGTTCCAGGCTGAAAACGCGCACCCTGGCGGGGTGCATGTGGAGATGACCGGGCAGAACGTGACGGAGTGCGTGGGCGGTGCCCACCGCTTGACGGAAGCCGATCTTGGTGAGCGGTATGAGACCTTCTGCGACCCGAGGCTGAATGCCGAGCAGTCGCTGGAGATGGCATTCCTGCTGGCCGAGGAATTGACGGCGCGTCTGCGTGGCGGGTTGGGCAAGAAGGGCACGGAGGCCGCGTAACGGAAAAACATCGGAGGAACGATGTCGGCAGTCCAGTCTCCTACGGCATTCGGTCCATCTCAGGCGCTGGATGATGCGACCATCCGGGCGCGGACCGATGCGTATTTCAACCGGACGCGCGACATCGTCACCCGCTTTGGCGACCGGCGGGTAACCTATGCCCTGTTCGTCCGCCGGCCGGTCCTCTCCGCGACACGGCTGATGACCGAATGGCTGGACAATGTGGCCTGCGCCAGGGGGATATCCCTGACGCATGAGGTGATGTTTCCCGAAGGGGCCTGGGTCGGGGCGGGGGAGCCGCTGGTTTACATCACCGGCTCGTTCGCGGCGCTGGCCGACCTGGAGACGCTGCTGTTGCAGAAACTCGGGCCGCCCTGCGTGGCGGCGCTGAATGCCTACCAGATGGCGATGGCGCTGCCGAAAGTGCGCTTTCTGGCCATGGAGGCGCGGCATTGCGCCGGCTTCGAGATGCAGGAACAGATGGCCTATGCGGCCTCGATCGGTAGTCTCGCGGCCCGGAGCGAGGGAGCGATGGGCTTTGTTGGTGGTGCGAACGATGCCACGGCGGGCTTTTTCGGCCAGCCGGCCGGGCTGGGCACCATGCCGCATGCCCTGATCGGCTATGCCGGCTCGACGCTGCGTGCCGCCGAGATGTTCCATGAGGCATTTCCCGAATCGGACCTGGTGGTGCTGACCGATTATTTCGGGCGCGAGGTCACGGACGGGCTGGCGGTCTGCCGTGCCTTTCCGGAACTGGCGGCGGCGGGGCGGCTGGCGGTGCGGCTGGACACCCATGGCGGACGGTTTCTGGAGGGGCTGGACCCCCAGAAATCCTATGCCGCGCTGGAGCGGAATACCCCCGGCACCATCCGGCGCTACCGGTCCGAGACTGAATTGCGGAATCTGGTCGGGACCGGTGTTTCGGCCGCCGCGATCTGGCGCATGCGCGAGGTATTGGACGAGGCCGGGTTCCCCAAGGTGCGGATTATCGTCTCGTCGGGGTTCAACGTCGAGAAATGCCTGGCGATGGCCGATGCGCATGCGCCGATCGACGTGGTGGGAACCGGCTCGTTCATTCCCGATCGCTGGTCGGAAACCTATGCGACCGCCGACATCGTGTCGTATGACGGCGAACCCCGCGTGAAGGTCGGCCGTGAGTTTCTGCTGCGTCGCGCGGGCGATCGGGCTGCCGCCGGCACTTGATCCCATTCTCCCGTCGGGGCATGCGCCCCTGCGGGCATCATCACAGGGAATTGCGCATTTGACCGATACTCCTCCCATTTCCGATTCCACGGCGGACGAGTCGGGCTGGCGCGTCCGGATCATGGATCTGTCGGGCGGCGCCGAAGAGGGAATCGTCGAGGAAATCGGCGGTTTCGTCGATCTGTCCCATGCCAATGCGTTTGCGCGGGCCTATGTGCGCGACAGCATCGAGCGCTGCCGCGTGCCCGGTGCTTCGCCGCGCGAGGTGCTGCAATCGTGGCTGACATTCGGCGAGGATGCCGAAATCCAGGATGCGGGTGACGAGGCCTGGCGTTCGGCGAACGAACTGGACGATTTCACGGCCAATCCCGCCACGTCGATGGAGCGGGACTGGCGGGCGCTGGACCCGCGCCGGCTGGTCGAGGACGACGAAGACGATATCGACGAATAACGGCCGGGCTGGCGGGCGTTCCGGCTGGTCTTTCCGGCGTGTCCGACGCATATAGGCGGCATGAAACTCCGCTTTGCGCCCAGCCCGACGGGCCTGATCCATGTCGGCAACGCCCGCCAGGCGATTGCCAACGCCCTGTATGCGCGCCGCCATGGCGCCACGTTCCAGCTCCGCATCGACGATACCGACCGCGAGCGTTCGCGCGAGGAGTATGCCGATGCGCTGCGCACCGACCTGACATGGCTCGGGATCGGGTGGGACGAGACGTTCCGCCAGTCGGATCGTCTGGACCGCTATGCGGCGGCGATCGAGACGCTGAAGGATAGCGGCCGCCTGTATCCGTGCTTCGAGAGCGAGCAGGAACTGGCCGCCAAGCGCGAGGCGCGCATCCGCATGCGCAAGCCGCCGGTCTATGACCGCGCCATGCTGCGCATGACGGCCGAGCAGCGTGCCCAGGCCGAGGCGAACGGCAAGGTGCCTTACTGGCGCTTCCGGCTGTCCGACGGGATCGTGGCGTGGGATGACCTGGTCATGGGGCGCTCGCGGGTCAAGCTGCCGTCCATTTCCGACCCCGTTCTGGTGCGGGCCGACGGCACGGTGCTGTATACGCTGGCATCGGTGGTGGACGACCTGGAAACCGGCGTTACGCATGTGCTGCGTGGCGAGGACCATCTGACCAATACCGGCGTGCAGATCGATATTGCCGAGGCGCTGGGTGCGCGACCGGGACGCTTTACCTTCGCGCATCTGCCGCTTCTGCTGGACGAGGCGGGTGGAAAGCTGTCCAAGCGCTTCGACGGGCTGTCGCTGCGTGCCCTGCGGCAGGATGGGATCGATCCGGGGGCCGTCGTCTCGTATCTGGCGCGGCTGGGCAGTTCGGACGATCCGGCGCCGCTGTCCTTTTCGGAACTGGCGACCACCTATGATGTCCGCCGTGTCTCGCGTTCGGCCGCACGGTTCGACATGCGGCAGTTGATGGCGCTGAATCGCAAGGTGATGCATCAGAAGCCGTTTGCCGACATGCGCGACCTGCTGCCGGAAGGCGCGACCGAGGCATTCTGGCTGGCCGTGCGCGGCAATGTCGACCTGCTGTCGGAACTGCGGCACTGGTGGGATGTGGTCGGCGGCACGATCGTGCCGCCGGTGCAGGACGAGGAGGAGGGCGGCTATCTGCTTCAGGCGCTGTCGCTTCTGCCGGATGATCCGTGGGATTCCGAGACCTGGAAGAGCTGGACCGATGCGATCCGTGCCGCGACGGGGCGCAGCGGCAAGGCGCTGTTCCATCCGTTGAGGGTGGCCCTGACAGGCGAGGAGAAGGGGCCGGAAATGCGCGATCTGCTGCCGTTGATGGGCCATGCGCGCGTGGCGGAACGGCTGCGTATTGCCGCACGATAATGGTATCGGGGGCTTCGTGCCCCCGAACCTTTGATGCGAGGCGCTGCCGGATGAGCGATGCGGCTGCATCGGCATGAAAAGCGTTCCGGATGGTCTCGGGGTGATGGATGGTTTGCCCCCGAGAAAGAAACCGGCGTTCTTACCCTTTGGAATTTCCATCTGTTGCCCGCGCCTTGCGGCCACGGGCCAGTTCGGTCACCACGCCGTGCAGGGTGCGGAGTTCCTGTTCCGTGACTTCGCCGCGGGTGAAGAAGTGGCGCAGGTTGCGGACCATGCCGGGGCGCTTCTGCTCGTTGCGCAGGAAGCCGCATTCATCGAGCTGGCCCACCAGATTGCGCATGAAATTATCCAGTTCGCCCTTGGTGGCGACGTGGGTTTCATTGGTCATCAACGTGCGCGGCGGGGTGGCGTCTTCGGCCATCCACCATTCATAGGCCATGATCATGACCGCCTGCGCCAGGTTCAGTGACATGAAGGCCGGGTTCAGCGGGTAGCGGATCAGCGCGTCGGCGCGGGCCATGTCCTCGTTGTCCAGCCCGGCGCGCTCGGGGCCGAACATCAGGCCGGTGCGCAGGCCACGGCTGCTCATCTGCCGCAGTTCGGCGGCGCCGCCTCGGGCGGTCAGCACCGTTTTGACGATGTGGCGCGGGCGGGGGCAGGTCGCGAAGACGTGGTGCAGGTCGGCCACCGCGTCATCGACGGTTTCATGCACCGTGGCGGCGTCGAGAATCCGGTCGGCGCCGGAGGCCGCGCGCCAGGCGCGTTCCAGCGGCCAGCCGTCGCGCGGGGCGACCAGCCGCAGGTGGAATAAGCCGCCATTGGCCATGGCGCGCGCCGTGGTGCCGATATTTTCGGCCATCTGCGGGCGTACCAGGATCACGACCGGGCTGTTGCCGATCGGGCCGATATCGGCCCCGCCATCACGGCCGGTCATGAGCGCCTCCAGGTGGTGCCGGAGGGTCCGTCTTCCAGCAGGATGCCGCGTGCCGCGAGATCGTCGCGGATGGCGTCGGCCCGCGCGAAGTCGCGGGATTTGCGGGCGGCGAGACGCTCGGCAATCAGGGTTTCGATTTCGGCCTCGTCGACGCTGGCACCGGCGCGGAACCACGCATCGGCCGACTGGCCAAGCAGGCCCAGCAGGCGGCCGGACGCGCGCAGGCCGCGTGCGGCGTCGCGGTCGCCGGCCAGGGCGCGATCGGCGAGGGCATGCATCTCGGCTAGGGCGCGCGGCGTGTTGAGATCGTCGCACATCGCGACCAGGACCTCATCCGGCACCGGATCGGTTTCGTCGGGCGTGAGATCGCCGATGGCGCGATAGAAGCGGTTCAGCGTCTGTTTCGCCTCGTCCAGCCCGGTGCGGGTGAAGTTCAGCACCGAGCGGTACTGGGCATGCAGCAGCAGGAGGCGCAGCGCCTCGGCGGGGGTGTCGGACAGCACGTCGCGGATGGTTAGGAAGTTGCCCAGCGATTTGGACATCTTCTCGCCATTCACCAGCAGCATCGCGTTATGCACCCAGTGGTTCGCGAAGCGGCTGTGCGGAAAGCAGCACTGGCTTTGTGCCCGTTCGTTTTCGTGATGCGGGAACAGCAGGTCGCTGCCGCCGCCGTGGATGTCGAAGCTTTCGCCCAGATAGCGGTGCGACATGGCCGAGCATTCGATATGCCAGCCCGGCCGGCCCCGGCCCCATGGGCTTTCCCAGCCCGGCAGGCCGGGTTCGGAGGGCTTCCACAGCACGAAATCGCCGGCGTCGCGCTTGTAGGGCGCGACCTCGACCCTGGCGCCGGCCAGCAGGTCATCGGGCGAGCGGCCGGAGAGCGCGCCATAACCGGGGAAGTGGGCGACGGCGAACAGGACGTGGCCCTGGGCCTCGTAGGCATGGCCGCTGGCGATCAGGCGCTCGATCAGCACGATCATTTCGGCGATGTGATGGGTGGCGCGCGGCTCCACGTCCGGCGGCAGTACGCCGACGGCGGCCAGATCGTCGTGGAAATCGCGGATCGTGCGGGCGGTCAGGGCGTCGATCGTCTCGCCGTTGGCGTGGGCGCGGGCGTTGATCTTGTCGTCGACGTCGGTGATGTTGCGGACGTAGGTGACGCGCGGATACAGGTGGCGCAGCAGGCGCACCAGGATATCGGCGGTGATCATGGCTCGCAGATTGCCGATATGCGCCAGGTCATAGACCGTGGGGCCACAATAATAGACCCGCACATTCCCCGGATCGAGGGGCGCGAAGGGAACCGTCGTGCGGCTGCTGCTGTCGTGCAGGGTCAGTTGCGGCATGGTATCGGACATGATGGCGCCTAGATGCGACAGGGACGGGGCGGACGCAACACCCTTAGTGTATGGCGGCGGCGGAATAGAACGATACGACGTGCGGCATCTGGTCTTTCGGGGGCCGATCTGCTCTGGATGCGCCCATGTCGGACCCAGCCTTGCCCCAATCGGAACTTCGTCTTCTGCTGCGTGTCGCGGCCCCCATCGCCCTGGCGCAGATCGCGCAGATGGCCATGGGCGTGACCGACAGCGTGCTGCTGGGCGGACTGGGAGCGGATGCCCTGGCCATCGGCGGGCTGTCCACCACGCTGTTCTTTACCGTTCTCGCGGTCTTGCAGGCGATGCTGGGGGCGGGCGGGGTGCTGATTGCCCAGGCACGCGGGCGGGGGGACAGCGACAGGATCGCCCCGATCCATGCCATGCTGCTGGTGATGGCGCTGCTGCTGTGCCTGCCGTGTCTGGCGATTCTGGACCAGGCGGGCACGCTGCTGCGGTTGATGCATCAGCCCGAATCCTTTGTCGGTCCGGTATCGTCCTTTACCCATATCCTGATGTGGGGTGTGCCGCCTGCGCTGATCGGGACCGGGGTAGTGGAAGTGGTGCTGCCGGCGCTGGATGCGCAGGGCCTGCTGCTGCGGGTGATGCCGGTGGTGGCGGTGGTGAACGGCGTGCTGAATGCGGCGCTGATCCACGGGCTGTTCGGCCTGCCGGCGCTGGGGTTGCAGGGATCGGCCCTGGCGACCGCATTGACCATGTGGGGGAGCGCGCTGGTGCTGCTGGCGATGGTGCATTCCCGGCCGCATCTGCGCCTGCTGCTGTGGCCGCTGCGGCCGTTTGCGGCCGACATGCTGGTGCTGCTGCGGCTGGGGCTGCCGATGTTCGCGGCGGCTGGAGCCGAGATCATGCTGTTCGAGGTCACGGGGTTGCAGGCGGCGACATTGGGGCCGCGCGCGCTGGCGGCGTTTCAGATCGTGTTGAGCGTGACCGCGACCACTTACATGGTGACCATGGCGCTGGGGCAGGCGGCGAATGTGCGGGCGGCCTACTGGACCGGAGCGGGGCAGCCCGAGCGGGTGCGCCGTGCCGCGCGGGTGGCGGTGGGCACCGCGATTACCGGTATGGGGGTGGTGGGGTGCCTGATCTACCTGTTGCGGGCTCGGATCGTGGCCTTCTATCTGGACCCGTCGGTGCCGGCCAATGCGGAGAGCATGCGGATCGCCACGGCGGCGCTGCTGGTGGCGGCGATCTTTCAGATGGCCGACGGCACGCAGGCGGTGCTGGTGGGCGTGCTGCGCGGGCGTGGGGATGCCATGGTGCCGATGGTGCTGGCTGTCGCCGGTTACTGGGGCGTGGGCTTTCCGCTGGCCAACTGGCTGGCCTTTCGGTGCGGGTTTGGCGTGGTGGGGCTATGGGGCGGCGTGGCGACGGCGCTGGTGGTCGTGGCGCTGATGCTGGGAGCGCGGGTTGTCTATACGCTGGGCAGGGAACGGGCGGCCGTGACGCCGCCCGAGGCCGATATCAGCGGGATTCCACGCCGATCTGCTTGATGTCGTGGAAGGTCAGGTCGGGGTTCATTTCGGCCGTGCGGCGCATCATGAAGGCCGAGCCGGCGAGGAAGACCGGGTCGCCGTCCAGATCGTCGGCCATCGCCGACCGGTTGGCCATGGCGAACAGTTCCAGCTTGGCCTTGTCGCCCACCACCCAGCGCGCGAGGTTGTAGGGGGTGGATTCGAAGCCGATGCTCACCCCGTATTCGCCGCCCAGGCGGGCCTGAAGCACGTCGAGCTGCAGCGTGCCGACCACGCCGACGATGGGGGGGGCGCCGTCCTGCGGGCGGAAAAGCTGGACCACGCCTTCCTCGGCCAGTTCGGTGAGAGCCTGGCGCAGCTTCTTGGCCTTCATCGCGTCGTCCAGGCGGACGCGGCGGAGGATTTCCGGCGCGAAATGCGGGACGCCGGTGAAGCGCAGGTCCTCGCCCGCGGTGAGCGTGTCGCCGATGCGCAGCGTGCCGTGGTTGGGGATGCCCACCACGTCGCCGGCGAAGGCTTCCTCGGCCAGTTGGCGGTCGCGGGCGAAGAAGAACTGGGGCGTGTGCAGGGCGAACTGCTTGCCGGTGCGGGTGTGCTTGAGCCGCATGCCGCGCTCCAGCCGACCCGAGCAGATCCGCGCGAAGGCCATGCGGTCGCGGTGGTTGGGATCCATGTTGGCCTGGATCTTGAAGACCAGGGCGGTCAGGCCGGTTTCGTCCGCGCGGACGGTGCGGGTTTCGGTTGCCTGGTCGCGCGGCGGCGGGCCGAAGGCGACCAGCGCGTCCAGCAGGTCGGTCACGCCGATTTCCTTCATCGCGCTGCCGAAGAAGACGGGCGTGAGGTGGCCGGCATTGAAGCTTTCGCGGTCGAAGGTCGGCAGCGCGGCCTCGGCCAGTTCCAACTCCTCGGCCAGTTGCACCATGCGCGGGTCTGACTGTTCCAGCGGGGGCGAGACATGAAGCTGGCGCTCGCGGAGATCGTAGGTGCCGGCGAATTGCGCGGCGCGGCCGACCGGCCAGGTGGCCGGTGCGGTGTCCAGCGCCAGGGCGGAGGAGATTTCGTCCAGCAGCGTGAACGGGTCCTGCGCCTCGCGGTCCATCTTGTTGATGAAGGTGACGATGGGGATATCGCGCAGGCGGCAGATCTCGAACAGTTTGCGCGTGCGGTCTTCGATGCCCTTGGCGGCGTCGATCACCATCACCGCGGAGTCCACGGCCGTCAGCGTGCGGTAGGTATCTTCCGAGAAGTCTTCGTGGCCCGGCGTGTCGAGCAGGTTGAAGATGCAGCCGCCATATTCGAACGTCATGACCGAGGTGACGACCGAGATGCCGCGATCGCGCTCGATTCCCATCCAGTCCGACCGCGTGCGGCGGCGTTCGCCCTTGGCCCGCACGTTGCCCGCCATCTGGATCGCGCCGCCGGCCCGCAGGATGCGTTCGGTCAGCGTGGTCTTGCCCGCGTCGGGGTGCGAGATGATGGCGAAGGTGCGCCGCCGGGCGATTTCACGGGCGATGGTCGGGGCGAGGTCGGTGGAGGGCTCGGCGTTCACGGCAAAATCCATGCGGGCTTGTGGTTCGGGCGGCTGGTCCCAGAAACACAGACGCCGGGCGCAGGGGTTTCCCCCGCGCCCGGCGCTGCGGTCGTTGGTCTGGAAGACCGGATCAGCGCGAGTAGAACTCGATGACCAGGTTCGGTTCCATCTGCACCGGGTAGGGAACGTCCGACAGCTTCGGCGCGCGCACGAAGCGGCCCTTCATCTGGCGGTGATCGACTTCCACATATTCCGGCACGTCACGCTCGCCGCTCTGCGCCGCGTCGAGGACGATGGCGAGCTGCTTGGACTTCTCGCGGACCTCGATCACGTCGCCATCGCGCACCAGGAAGGACGGGATGTTGACCTTGCGGCCGTTGACCGTGATGTGGCCGTGGCTGACGAACTGGCGGGCGGCGAACGGCGTCATCGCGAACTTCAGGCGATAGACGACCGCGTCCAGCCGGCGCTCCAGCAGGTCGATCAGGTTCTCGGAGGTGTCGCCCTTGCGGCGCACGGCCTCGTCGTAATACTTGCGGAACTGCTTCTCGCTGATGTTGCCGTAATAGCCCTTCAGCTTCTGCTTCGCCATCAGCTGGACCGAGAAGTCCGACGGCTTCTGCTTGCGGCGCTGGCCGTGCTGGCCGGGGCCGTATTCCCGCTTGTTGACCGGCGACTTCGCGCGGCCCCACAGGTTGACGCCGAGGCGGCGATTGATTTTGTACTTGCTCTCGAGGCGCTTGCTCATCGCGCGGTCTTTCATAGTCGATGGACGGCATCGTGACCCGAAGGCCGGCTGCCGCCCTGTATTGCACCGGTAGGCCCTGTTCCGCATGAACAGGGCGGGCGCGAACCGCATTACCGGTGCCGGGGAGCAATCACCCGATCAGGCACCGGCCGGTCCGTCCACGTTCCCGGCAGTGGAGGCGGCCTATAGGCGGTTCGGCCCCGGCCTGTCAACCGGATGGGATGGTGGCGGTGGGCAGGGGATCGGGTCAGGATGTGGGACGGACAAGATTTTCCGAGCGGTAGAAGCGCGCGACCTCGCCCGTCGTGGGCAGGCTGATCTTCGGCAGGCTGATCCTGTTGAAGAGTGCCCTGTAATTCCGGCGGTTCTTTCGGGTGGCGACCGCGATGTGATGGATCATCTCCCATTTGACGCTGTCCTGCGCCCCGTCCAGTCCGCCATGGCGCTCGTGCTCGAACCATGAACGACGGAAATATCGCAGGAGGCTGGTCGCGGTAGAGGTGTCGAGCAGGATGAAGCCCGTTGCGCGTGCCAGCCTTTGCGGCAGGTACCGGGAATAATTGCCCTCCATGACCCAATGCCGGCCCGAAATGGCGGCATCGTGGAGGGTCATGAAGTCTTCATCCGCTCTTGGTACCCAATCCGTTCCGGGCAGGTGGGACAACTGATCCAGATGAATGGGCGGCAGGCCGCGTGCGCGCCCGATCGTGCTGGCCAGGGTGGATTTTCCGCTATTCGATGGGCCCATGATGCAGATGCGCGGGCCAAGCTCGGCAAGGGTCGTCATCGGGGATCGCAGGATGAGGGCGGTCACGTGCCGCATGGCGGGAGGTATCAAAAAAGCCGGTGTAGTCAGCCGTAAAGTCCGTATAATCCACAATATCGACTGTTCCAGATATTATTGAGGAGAAGCCATGGCCACCCCGTTTACGCAGCGCTGGCAACTATTCGTCCTGCTGGGTCTGCTGTCCGTCGCGCTGGGCATTGTCGCCTGGATCGATGCGATTTCCGTTACCCTCGCCAGCACCGTCATCATCGGCATCGTGCTGGTGATCGCGGGTGGGGCGCAGTTGTTCCATGCTTTCGCGGTGCGCGACTGGGGTGGCTTCATGCTGTCGCTGCTGGGCGGCGCGCTCTACGTCGCCGGTGGTATTTCGCTGATGTATGAGCCGGTCACGGGGTCGATCGTGCTGACGCTGTTCATCGCCGCGTGCCTGATCGTGTCGGGAACCATGCGCATGCTGATCGCGGCGCGGCATCGTGAGCTAAACGGCTGGTGGATCATTCTGGGCGCCGGGCTGATCAGCCTGCTGGTCGGCGTGTGCCTGTATATGACGCTGCCCTGGTCCGGGCTGTGGCTGATCGGCACTTTCATCGCGGTGGAACTGATTGCCGCCGGCGTGGGCTGGGTGCAGTTCGGCCTCGCGCTGCGTCAGGCGAACACTCTGACCGGTCCCTGAAGCAGAGAACCATCCAGAAGACGGATGCGGGGGGCATGGCCCCCCGTTTTCATGTCCGGGGCAGACCCAGGCGGGTGCGCAGGTCCGGGGCCGTCAGGTTGGCCTCGAACCCGTCGGAGCCGGGTTGGAACAGGCGGGCTGCCTCCAGCGGGCCGACCGCGACCGGGTCGAACCCGGCCTCGGCAATCAGGGTGCCGACCGTGCGCATGGCCGCCGGGTCGTCGCCGGCATAGGGAATGCCCAGCAATGGCGGTGGGCGGTGGGTCTCGGCGCGGATGGTCGACATATCTTCGGAATTGAAGGCGCGGACGATGTGGGCGCCGGGGAAGAAGGACTGGGTGGTGATGCCCGCACCCTGCTTGCGCGCCGTGCGGGCAATTTCGCCGTCGCGCCACGGATAGGGATTGCAGGCGTCGATCACGATCTTCCCGGCCAGCAGGCCGTGCAGGCTGGCGCCCACGCTGGGAAGCGCGCCGTAGGGAACGGCCAGCAGGACGACATCACCGAACCGGGCGGCATCCTGCGGTGTGCCGGCCTGCGCGTTCTGGCCCAGCGCCTCGGCTGCCGAGCGGGCCGAGGCGATATCGTTGGCCGAGAGCATGACGGGATGACCGGCGCGCAACCACAGGCCGGCCAGCGTGCTGCCGACATGCCCGGCCCCGATGGTGCCGATGCGCAGGGATTGTGCCGCCAGGGCAAGGCGGGCGGGTAGCAGGGCGCATAGTCCGGCCAGGAGCGTGCGGCGGTGCATGGCGTGTGTCATGCCTGGTGCCACAGGGCGGTCAGCGGGCCGCCGGCACCTTTTGCCGGGTCGCTGGCGGGGAAGGGGACGTGGTTCATGTGTGCGATCTCCTCGGCTGAGAGCGCGTTGCGGCGCAGGTCGAAATGCTGGTCGGGCGGATAGGCGCCGACGACCAGGAAATCGTCATCCGAGCCCAGGTTGCGGTGGCCGGTGCCGGCGGGCAGCAGCACGACGTCACCCGCCCGGACATCGACGACCCGGCCGCCGGGGCCGCCGAGCATCAGCCGGGCCGAGCCGGACGCGACCCCCAGCACCTCGTGCGCCGTGGAATGGAAATGGTGGAAATCATAGACCCCCCAGCGCCATTGGGGTGGCCAGCCATTGGCGGTGAACAGGTCCTCGAACGCCGAAGCCGGGTCGTGGCCCGGAAGGGCCAGCACGTTGCGGTAATAGAGGACCGGCAGGTGGTCGTTGTTGGGCACCCAGTCGTTGCGCGGCAGCATGAAGGACTCGACATCATGGTCGAGCGCGCCGGCGGCATGCACTTCCGCGCCGGCCAGCGAGAGGCCGAGACCGGCGAGGAAAGTCTGGAAAGCGCGTCGCGAGACGGTCATGTCCGGTGTCCTCCAGCGGTGGGTGGAGGCTTTACTATGTCTCGTTCGTGAAACGGGCGACCAGTGAAAAGCAGTTTAAGAGACGGTGCGCGGAGCCGTTCTGGAAACGTGCGTCGGGTCGCCGCCGGCGTGTATGTCCAGACAGGCTTGTCTCTCGGAGCCTGATCGAAAATGCGGGCTGGTGAGCGAGAGCGGCTCGTCAGGGCCGCGTCCGGCGTGTGTTTCTGAGCATCGGAGCGGAGCGGCCTTGATGGCCGTGAGCACCGAAGCGCTGGAAACGTGCGTCGGATCGCCACCAGCGCGCATTTTCGGTCAGGCTCTCAGCGCAGGGGGAGCGGGATGTGATTGACGGTAAGAATGCCGCCGGACCATTCGACATCCCAGGCCGTATCGGTGGCATCGGTATGATGCCCGACCAGATTGGCGATGATCAGGGCGGCGGCGGGCCGGGTCTGGCCGGCGGCGCGCAGGGTTTCGATCAGTTCGGACAGGTTGCGCATGCTCATATGGCCGCGGGCGGAGGCCGCGTCGGGGCTGCCGGTCAGTTCTGCCGAGCCGCTGCCCTCAAGCTGCATGTCGCCACGCCGCGCCTGCAACGTTCGGATCGTGACCGGCACGGCGACGCTCTGGGCCGGGCGGCCGGCGGTCGCGGCCAGCAGGGGGCCGAGCGCCTGGGCCGGCACCGCGAAATCCGATCGGGCGTCCTGCGGCAGCAGGGATGCCAGTACGGTGTCGCCGTTCATGCCGGCGCCGTGCAGGTCCAGCGAAACGGCGATGGGCTGCGTGCCGCTGCCGCCGGACAGATGCAGGTGCATGGCGGCGAAGCGGATCTGTTTCGTGCCGGTATGGGCGACCGGTGCGGACCAGGAAATATCATACGCCCTGCCGGCCGCCAGTCCGGACAGGATCGGCTGGAGGGTCGAGAGGAAATAATCCGCCGTGCAGCCGGAACTATGATGGTTCACCAGTGCCCCCAGCAGCACGACCGACGCGGCGTCGAGGATATCGTGCATGTCGTCTGCGCTGCTGCCGGCTCCGGTGACCGTGACCGATGCGGCGTGCAGCGAAGGGGCGCCCGCGCCGGATGAGAAATGCAGCCCGTAATTGTGGGCGGTGGCCCCGGCCGGCGAGGTCGACAGGCTTCCGGCCGTGCCGATGGCGCAGGTGGGCGGCAATGGGGCGGCGCGTAAGGTGCCGGCCATGGCGAGAACGATGCCGACGAGAAGCGGCAGAACGGGAATGCGCGTGATCATCGACTTGCCCCGGCAATTACGATCCTATACCGCCCTTCCTTGGCACGGGATCGTGACCGAGGCGAGGCACGCTGCGATATTCCGGCGGAGATCGCGCCGGTCCATGGTGCGGACCGCCGACTCGACTTCTTCAAACCCAGTGTATCCATCGCCAGCGGACTATTTCCGATGCTCAAGCCCGATCCGTTCCTGATCAGCCTCGTCTGCACCGTGATCCTCGCCACGGTCCTGCCCTGTCATGGCGCTGCCGTGCCGGTCTTTCAGGATCTGGCGATCGCGGTCATTGCCGTGATGTTCTTCATGCAGGGCGCGCGTCTGTCGCGTGAGGCCGTGGTCGGGGGCATCGTGAACTGGCGGCTGCATCTGGCCATCCTGCTGTGTACCTTCGCGCTGTTTCCGCTGCTGGGGCTGGGCCTGCACGCGCTGTTTCCGAACATGCTGCATCCGTCGGTCTGGCTGGGCATCCTGTTCCTGTGCTGCCTGCCTTCCACGGTGCAGTCCTCGATCGCGTTTACCTCGATCGCGCGGGGCAATGTGCCGGCTGCCGTCTGTGCCGCGACCACATCCAACATCCTGGGCATTTTCATCACCCCGATCCTGACCGGGCTGGTGCTGGCGCGTCACGGTACGGCTTCGGGGCAGGGGGGCGTTGTCGCCATCATGCTGCAATTGCTGCTGCCCTTCGTGCTGGGGCAGGTGCTGCAACCCTGGCTGGGTAAATGGGCGCATCGCAACAAGCGCCTGTTGTCCATGACCGATCGCGGATCGATCCTGATCGTGGTTTATACCGCGTTCAGCGAGGCCGTGGTGCAGGGATTGTGGCACCAGATGCCGCTCTCGCAGATCGGGCTGATCATGCTGGCGGACAGTATCCTGCTGGCTCTTGTGCTGCTGATCACCACGTTGGGCAGCCGGGTCCTGGGCTTTCCGCGGGAAGACGAGATCGCGATCGTGTTCTGCGGGTCGAAGAAGACCCTGGCATCGGGCGTGCCGATGGCGAACGTGCTGTTTCCAGCCGCGACCGTGGGGCTGGTGGTGCTGCCGCTAATGATCTTTCACCAGATCCAGCTTTTTGTCTGCGCGGTGCTGGCCCGCCGCTATGCCGGCGCCTGGGAACGTCGGCAGGAATCCGAGGCGCTACAGAAAGCGTCCTGACGCCTTGGAGCGTGTCCCCAAGCCGCGTTGGTGGCGGGACTGACCGCGATTGCCTGTGCATCGGTGCCCATGGCCATGAAGGCGGCTCCGATGCTTGAAAAGCACTGCCGGATGCGCGGCTGACGCCGCGCATCCGCTTATCATCGGGCGCGTGTGGAACGCGCGCGACTCTCAGGGCGTCAGGAAGGCCGATAGCGCATCCAGCAGTTCCTTGGGCGCTTCCTCGGGGATGTAGTAGCCGGATGCGATTTCGGCCTCGTTGAGTGGGCCGGTTGCGTAGGGGCGCCATAGGTCGGCTGGATTGTACCATCCGCCCAGTCGGCCTTCGCGCGACCAGGCTACCAGCAGCGGGCAGGCGATGCGCAGGTCGCCCGGGTAGGGCGGAATGCGGTTATGGCCGTTCGCCCCCGGGGTTTCGCCCGCCGGCATGGTTTGCAGGTAGTCGGCCACCGCCGGGCGGCTGAACGGTGCCGTGGAATGCGGGGCGGGGCGGGTCCATTCCTCTGGGACCGCCATCGTCGCCGATTCGGGCTTCGGGTGAAGCTGGGCGAACCAGCAACTGCTGTAGCGCGACAGTTCGAAGGCTAGGTCGGCACGCCCGTAATGGCCGGGCGAGGGGATGCATTCGACCTCGGCCACATGGGTGACCCGCTCCGGCGCCAGCCAGGCGGCATAGGCGGCGACATGACCGCCCGTGCCGTGCCCGGCTATGGCCAGGTGCTCATGCCCCAGATCTTGCGCCAGCCTTAGCAGTTCCTCCGCCTGACGCCGGAAATCCAGGTCGCGCGGCAGATCAGGGCACAGCACGGTGTGGGTGTCGGCCAGGTCTGGCGCGATGGCGTGCCAGGCCGCGTGGCTTTGCATCTGGCCATGCAGCAGGACCAGCAGCTTGCCTTGCCCCCCAAGCCTGGCCCGGCGCGGGCTGTTGCCCCACGCCACTTCCGTCAATTCGAGTTTGCCGAAGAACATGCAGGTTCCATTGAAGACTTGATGCGCCCGATGGCGCACATATAGGCACGCATTGAATTATTGGACAGAACCGCGCGACTGGCCAGCCCGCCGGTCGCCGGCAGATAAGGAAACGGATGCGCCCATGACCGGCCTGGACCCCGACAATTGGGACGATCTGCGTCGTCTCGGCCATCGGATGATCGACGATATGGTCGATCGGCTGGCGACCCTGCGCGACGGACCGGTCTGGCGCCCGATGCCCGATGCGGTGCGCGCGGCCCTGCATGAGCCCCTGCCGACCGGCCCGACCACGCCCGAGAGGCTGTATGAGCATTTTCGCGAGCGAATCGTGCCCTATGCCACAGGCAATACGCATCCGGGCTTCATGGGGTGGGTGCATGGGGGCGGCACGGGCGTAGGCATGCTGGCCGAGCTGCTGGCGGGCGGGTTGAACGCCAATTGCGGCGGGCGTGACCATGCGCCGGTTGAAGTCGAGCGGGCGGTGATCGGCTGGGCGGCCCGGATCATGGGCTTTCCCGACGAGACCACCGGATTGCTGGTTACCGGGTCGTCGATGGCGAACATGATCGCGGTCGTGACCGCCAGCCGGGCGGTGCCTGATGGATTGGCGCTGCGCCGGGAGGGGGTGGGCGGGCGCAGGCTGGTCGGCTATGCCGCCGCCACCGCCCATGGTTGCATCGCCCGCGCGTTCGACCTGACGGGGCTGGGCACCGACGCGCTGCGTGTATTGCCGGTGGATGCCGATCACCGCATGGATCTGGCGGCGTTGCGGGCCGCGATTGCCGCTGATCGCGCGGCGGGGCTGGAGCCGTTTATCGTGATCGGCACCGCCGGTACGGTCGATACCGGCGCAATCGACGATCTGGGCGGGATTGCGGATATCGCGGCGCGGGAGGGGCTGTGGTTCCATGTGGATGGGGCATTCGGTGCGCTGGCCATGCTCTCGCCCGCCCTTCGTTCGTCCTTGCAGGGGCTGGAGCGGGCCGACAGTCTGGCGTTCGATTTCCATAAATGGGCGCAGGTTCCCTATGACGCCGGCTGCATCCTGGTCCGCACGCCGGGCCGGCAGGCGGCCGCGTTCGCGCAGTCGCTGGCCTATCTGTCGCGCGAGGATCGGGGGCTGGCGGGTAATGCGCCCTGGTTCTGTGATCTGGGGCCGGACCTGTCACGCGGTTTTCGCGCGCTCAAGGTATGGATGACGCTGGGCACCTACGGCACCGACCGGATGGGGCTGATGGTCGATGAATGCTGCGCGGTGGCCCGGCATCTGGCGCGGCGGGTGGACGAGGAACCGCTGCTGGAGCGTCTGGCCCCGGTCGGGCTGAATATCGTCTGTTTCCGCGTGCGCGTGCCCGGTGTGGATCTGGACTGGTTGAATGGCGAACTGGTGAAGGACCTGCACGAATCGGGTGTCGCCGCGCCATCGACGACGACGGTGGCGGGCGTGCGGGCGATTCGGGCGGCCATCGTCAATCATCGCACGGTGGCGGCGGATGCCGATGCCATGGTCGATGCGTTGCTGCGGCTGCTGGCTGATCGGCTTGAGAGCGCCGCCGAATAGGAGGTGGAGCCGCCTGCGCGCGCTGGGCCGTTGCCAGCGCGCATGTCCCGTCACTCTCTCAGATGATGGCCTTGCCGTCTTCCCGCCCGAGGCGCGAGTGGGAATGGCCGTAGAATGCATAGCTGAGGATGCCCAGCGCCACATAGGTGCCCAGCAGGATCATCGGTAGCGGATTACCGTTGAACAGGGCGCGGACCATGTCGATGAACAGGGGGCCGGCCATGATCAGGCAGAACACGATGCCCAGCGCCGGTGCCACGCCGATCCAGACGCCGGCGATCCGGATGCCGCCCAGCGGCACGCTGAAGGGGCGCGGCAGGTCGGGCCGGGCGTTGCGCTGCCAGATGACCGTGAAGCAGACGATGCCGAAGGCGGCCGCCGTGCCCAGGCTGACCAGGTCGCTGATGATGTCGATCGGCAGGGTTGCCGTGGCGACGGCGACGATCGCGCCCAGCACGATGGTGCCGACCCACGGTGTGCGGAAGGTGGGATGCAGGCGGCAGAAGATCGGCGGCAGCAGCCCGTCTCGGGCGATGGTGAAGAAGACGCGGGTCTGGCCGTACAGCAGGCCGAGGATGACCGAGCAGAGGCCGACCACGGCGCCGACCTTGATCAGCAGTGCCAGCCAGGGCTGGTCGATCGCGTCGACCGCGATCGCCAGCGGGTCGGCTACGCCCAGTTGGCGGAAGGGAACCACCCCGATCAGCACCGTGGCGACGCACATATAGACCAGCGTGCAGAACACCAGCGAACCGATGATGCCCAGTGGCACGTCGCGCCGCGGGTTGCGGGCCTCGGCCGAGGCGGTCGATACGGTCTCGAACCCCACATAGGCGAAGAAGATGACCGAGGCGGCGCGAAAGATGCCGGGCACCCCGAAATGAAAGCCGCCCTCGCTGGGCGGGATGAAGGGCAGAAGGTTCTGCGGATGGATGTAGCGGATGCCGAAGACGAGAAAGAGCATCAGCACGCCGACTTTGATGAACACGATCAGCGTGTTGATCCGGGCCGATTCCTCGATGCCGAGAACCAGCAGGCCCGTGACCACCGCCACCGACAGGGCGCCGACCAGATCGATCCGGGGGGCGACCAGAAGGCTGGCGCCATGGGCCGTGGGCAGCGTCTGGACCAGGGTGGTGCTCAGGAAGCTGGGCACCTGGACGCCCAGATCGTGCAGCAGGCTGGTGGCGTATCCGGAAAACCCGGCCGCCACGCCGGCGCAGGACACGCCATATTCCAGCAGCAGCAGCCACCCGACCGCCCAGGCAGCCCCTTCGCCCATCGAGACATAGGCATAGCTGTAGGCCGAGCCGGAGACGGGCATCGTGGAGGCCAGTTCGCCGTAGGACAGGGCGGTGAACAGGCAGGCCAGGCCGGCGACCAGAAAGGACAGCAGGATGGCCGGTCCCGCGTAACTGGCGGCGGCGGTACCGGTCATGACGTAAATGCCGGCGCCGATGGTGGAGCCGATCCCCAGCATCATCAACTGGATCGGGCCGAGCGTGCGCCGTAATCCGTGGTTCTGGCTCTCGGATTCGATCTGCTGGATGGTTTTTCGAAGCCGTAGGCGACTGGTAGAAGCTGGAGGGAGAGACATAAATTTCACAATATCATAACGGGGAATGCCTGTATCGTTGCAAAAGGGGTTTGTGCGCAAGGCCGCAGGCGGCACGGCGCGCCGCGGCCTGATGGGATGTGAACAGGCGCATTCGACGCTGTTTGAAAAGCCGGTCTTTCGGGCGTTGTTCGCGCGCGCTGTCCGCCTGATGTGTTCAGTGGCGATGGTCGCCGAGGATGGCTGCCACGGTCGGCTCGATCATCCGCGCGATATCCTGTTGTGCGGCCGCGGTCGGGTGAAGCGGCGGGTCGGGCGGGGTCAGATGCGGGTCCAGGAAACGTGACCGGTCGGGCGCGCCGTTGGCCTCCACGGCACTGCCGACATCGAGCAGGTGCAGCCACGGTCTGCTTTGGCGGATGTCGGTCTCCAGCATGCCGTTCAACTGTCGCGTGTTTGCGCTGATCCAGGGCGAGCGGATCGAGGGTAGGACTTTCAGCACAAGGACCTGCGTGGTGGGGAAGCGGGCGTGGATCGTATCGACGATGCGCGTGATGCCCGGATAGGTGTGGGCGGCGTCGATATGGACATGGCCGAAATTATTGGCGCCGATCATGAGGATGAACAGGCGGGGGGGCTTGCGGAAATCCAGTTCGCCATGCGCCAGACGCCACAGGACGTGGCAGGTGCTGTCGCCCTTGAAGCCCAGATTGATGGCGTGTCGGTCACCGTAATAATGCTGCCAGACCGGAGCGAAGTCGCGCCAGGGTTCCGGGCCGTTGCGCTCCCAGTTCTGGGTAATCGAATCGCCCAGCCAGACGACATCGAACTGACCGTTGGCGATTTCGGCCTGTTTGTCGGCGAAGCGGTGGTGCCACCATGGCGTATCCATGCGCGAGACCTGCTCGACGGCCAGATTGGCGGTCGCGGCGGGTGCGATGGTGGGGGCGGAGAGGGCGAGCAGGGTGGTGATCGCCAGAAGGGGGCGAATGCGGGTGGAACGGGTCATGGTCTCCGGGATTCCTGGTGGCTCTTCGACTCTGTTTGAAAAGTCGGCCTGCCGAGTGAGCGTGTCGGATCGTCGGCAGGTGGCTTTGCAGGCAGTGCTTTAGTGGCCGAGGACGATATAGGCGACGGCGCCGGCGATGATGCAGTAATAGCCGAACGGGCGGAGCGCCCATTGCTCGTGCTTGCGGAAATAGCGCATCAGGAAGGCGGTGCTGGCCAGCGCGGTGATGGCCGCCACCACGGCCGCAACCGTGGCCAGTTGCATCTGCCCGGGGGCGAGGGTGACGTGGCGCATATGCGCGGCCTCGCGGACCGCTGCACCGATGATGACCGGCTGGGCCATCAGGAAGGAGAAATGCGCGGCGCCCTCGTGATTGAGCTTGCGGAACAGGCCGCCGACCATCGTGGCCCCCGAGCGCGAGATGCCGGGGAAGAAGGCGAGGCACTGCCACAGGCCGATGATCAGGGCGTCGGCATAGGTGAGCGAGGCGATGGGGCGGCCGGGCTGGACGGCGCGGTTGCCACGCAGGCGGTCGGCGAACAGCAGCAGGAAGCCATTGATGACGAGGAAGACTGAGGCATAGCGCGCGCTGCCGAACAAGGCGCGCAACCAGTGTTCCAGCAGCCCGCCGATCAGGACCGCGGGAATGGTGGCCACCACCAGCAAGGCCAGGATGTGGATGCTCTCCGCCTGTCGCTGACTGCCGTGGCGGCCGGAGAGGCCGCGGAAGATGGCGATCCAGTCGCTCCGGAAGAAATACAGCAGCGCGACCGCCGTCCCCAGATGGAGCATGACCAGGAAGGGGAGGAAGATCTCGCCATGGGGATCGAACACCCAGCCGAGCAGGGCCGGGACAATGACGGCGTGGCCCAGGCTGCTGACCGGGAAGAGTTCGGTCGCGCCCTGGAGGATCGCGATCATGATGGCTTGGAAAACTGTCATTGTCCGGCTGTCCATGGCGATTTAGACTGGCGTGGTGCCCATTTTTTACCAGCTCGGCAAGCACTTGCCTGAGAGTATGGCGAATTGCGGGCCGTAGGGAATGAGGAGAGAGGCATTTGGTGCGTGAAAAAGGAAGCGCGGTTGTCTTCAGCAGCCTGGTCCTGCTGGTGGCGGTCGTATTCTACGTCTACGCCCGCGCCTCGCAGACCGATCTGAGCGGTGACCGCTACTCGCTGACGGCCCGGTTCATTTCCGCCAACGGCCTGCATGTGGGGGCGGATGTCCAACTGGCTGGCGTGCCGGTGGGGCGCGTGACCGATATCGTGCTGGACCCGGTGATGGCGGTGGCGAATGTGCGCTTCACGGTGGATCGGGCGTTGTCTCTGCCGAACGACAGCGCGGTGGTGATCGGCAGCGCGACGATGACCAGCGATAATTCGCTGATGATCCAGCCGGGGAAGGCAAAGGATCGGCTGACAGCCGGCGCGGTGATTACCAACGCGCAGGAGGCCGTCAGCCTGGAGCAGCAGGTCAGTAATTATATCTTCGGGAATGGTGGCCTGCCCTCCGATTCGGCGCCGTAGCCCGCGCCGGATTGCCGGGGGGCGCCACGGAACGACTCTCAGTCGTTAAGCGGATAGGAAGCCAGAAGTTTCTTCTGGAGGCGCCAGTAACGCAGCATCGTGAAGGCGCCGGATGACCGCCAGCCGGCCTTCTTCTTCTTGGCGCCGATGCGGAACGTTTCGCGGTAATGCATGAACTGTGCGGCATAGGCCTCACGCAGGGTGGTGCGGGAGTCCCAGATATGGGTGGCTTCCGACCCCACGCCGTTGATTTCGATGATCTCGAACCTACGGCCTAGTCGAAGGGCGGCGATCGATTCGAATTTTAGGTCGATTCGGCCGAAATGAAAATCAGGGATGTCGCGCATGATGCGGTCGATCTGCTCCGTCAGGGCCGGCGTGATGTCGTCGGCGCCGTTGCGGAAGATCGAGCCCTTGCAGTGGTTGCCGGCGAAGACCAGGCGCATCGTTTCGCCCGCCGGCAGGATGTCGTGAACCCGCGCGCCGAGACGGGGCAGATAGAGATGCGGCACCAGGCGGGTGCGGGCGTCGGCGTCGATCAGTTCGCGGACGGTCGAGCGGCCGTCACCGACCAGGAGCGGGGCTTCCTTGTAGGTGAGCGATGTGATCCGGCCCCGTTCTTCGTCGGGATGACGAATGTAGAAGATTCCGGCCTCGTGCTCGAAGGGGATGAGGCGCTGCATGACCAGCCGGATGTCCGGGGGAAACAGCGCCACCGTCGCGGCCAGTTCCGCAGGCGTGGTGACCAGCTTTACGCCTGTGCCGTTGCAGCCGATATCAGGCTTCACGACGACCGGGAGCGCCAGTCCGGCGCGGGCCAGGGCTGCCGTCGCGGCGGCTGCGTCGTCGGCCGATCCGGTGGTGACGGTGGTGTAGGGCGCGATCCACTGGCGTGCGACATCGCCGGCCATATCCAGGATATCGGTCTTGCTTTCTCCGCACAGGCCGCCAGTTTCGATCCGTGGGTTGGCGGCGGTGGGCAGGCTGAGGTCGCCGTGGCGCAAGCCCATCAGGATCCAGTACAGCACGATGGGTGTGTAGAAGGCCCAGCCCGGCCAGAATTCGAACATCGACAGCGGGGACGGCGGCCGGGATGCGTCTGCCTGGGAGGGGGCGGTGGCGGAGGCATGGGTCATCGGGACGGACTCCGCACATTGGCCACGATCCGGCCGACGAGAAGAATGGTCAGGGCGAATCCTCCCATTCCGGCCCATTTCCATGCACCCAGATGGGTGATCAGGAAATGGCCGACCTGTAGCGATACCGCGAAGAGCAGCGTTGTCCAGATCAGGGTTGCCAGGATTGCCGCCAGCGCGAAGCGCCGCACCGATGCGTTGAAGAACCCGCAGGCGGTATAGAGCGGCAGGCGGGCGCCGGGGATGAAGCGGCTGATGAACACGATGCGGAACACATTGCGACCGAACCAGTTTCCGCCGTTTTCGTCCTGCGGGACCTTGACCCAGCGCCGGGCCGCCGGCCACAGGGCCGCCAGCCTGCCCAGGCCGTACAGGCCCAGGTCGCCAGCCACGATCCCGACATAAAGTGCGAGTAAGGCAACAGGCAGGGCGACTTGGCCGGTCTGGACCTCCATCGCCGTCAGGATGGTCGCTGCGTCTTCGAGGATGAAGGTGCCGATGATGATGACCAGTGCCTGGACGACAGGTGCTGCCCCGGCTTTGGCGAACAGGGCGGAGAGTGAGGGAAACATGACCGGGTTGCCGCCATTCAGTCCTGGGACGGCAGAAAAAAACGGGTCGGAATCCTCACGTCGTGAACCTCTTGCCCATGGAATCCGTTCCATGCGGCGACCGGACGACCCGGCCGGGGCAATGCCCGGATTGCGGTCCTTGTCGCATGCTTCGCGATCACAGCCAAATCGCCTGCCGTCAGCGGCGAGGATTGAAAGCTACCGGCCGATTGTGGCACAGCTTCCGTCATGATCGGACGCCGTGATTTCCTGCTGTCGGCCTCGGCCGCTTTCGCCGCCGTGCCTGCCGCACGCGCGGCGACGCAATCCTATGCCGCGTTCCTGGCCGGTGTGCGGGCCGAGGCGGTGGGGCATGGCCTGTCGGCCACGATCATCGACCGCGCGCTGGCGCTGCATGCGCCGAATGCACGGGTGCTGGAACTGGATCGCCACCAGCCCGAATTTACCCTGACCTGGGCGCAATATCGCCAGAAGGTGCTGACACAGAAGAAGCTTGCCGATGGGCGCGCGGCGGCGGCCAGCCGCGCCACGTTGCTGGCGGATGTCAGCGGGCATTTCAAAGTCGACCGCCAGCCTCTGGTGGGGATCTGGGGGCTGGAATCGGCCTATGGCACGCGGATGGGGTCGTTCCATGTCGCGGATGCGCTGGCCACGCTGGCCTATGACGGGCGGCGGGCGTCGTTCTTCCGGGGCGAACTGATGAACGCGCTGCGGATTCTCGACCATGGGGATGTCGCACCCGATTCGATGCTGGGCAGCTATGCCGGCGCGATGGGGCAGCCCCAGTTCATGCCCAGCGCCTATCTGCGGTATGCCGTCGATTTTACCGGTAGTGGCCGCCGGGACATCTGGAATAGCGAACCCGACGTGATGGCCTCGATCGCCAACTATCTGGCCCGGTGCGGCTGGGTGGCCGGCGAGCCCTGGGGGCAGGAGGTCACGGTGCCGGCGACGCTGGCGCAAGCCGAACTGGGACGCGGCAATGTCCGTACCCTGGAGGACTGGATGGGGCAGGGCGTGCGCCGGGCGGATGGGCGGGCGTTTTCGCGCGTCGATATTCGCGGGGCGGTGATCCGCCCGGATGGGCCGGGGGGGGAGGCCTTCATGGTCTATCGCAACTTCTCCGTCATCCGGCGCTATAATCCTTCGGATTTCTACGCGCTGGCCGTTGGTCTGCTGGGTCGCGACGTCACGTGACGCGCGCGTGCCGCACCCTGCCCGCGACGTTGGCCGTGCTGGGGCTGGCGGGCTGTCATCGGGCTGAACCGCCGTTGCCGCCCGCGCACCCGCATTACGTGGTGGGCGCACCCTATGAGATGAGCGGGGTGTGGCAATATCCGCGCGAGGATTTCGGCTATCGGCAAACCGGGTTGGCGGTGGCCGACCCCGACCAGACGCCCTACATCACCGCCGATGGCGAGCAGTACGATCCGCAATCCCTGACTGGCCGCCATGCGACCCTGCAACTGCCGGCGATCGTGACGGTGCGTAACATGGAGAACGGGCGGGAAGTGACCATCCGCCTGAACGATCGTGGCCCGGAGGAGCGCGGACGCCTGGTCGGCCTGACGCCCCGCGTCGCGGCCCTGCTGGGGATTGGTGCCAATCCGGTGCAGGTCGAGATCATCGGGCACGAGGCCGAGAACGAGCAATTGGCCGAGGCGTTGCCGGGCGGTCAGCATCTGGATGTCTCGGCCGCGCCGGTTGACCAGATTCGCGCGGAATCGCTCGATCGTCCGGGAAGTGGCGGGACGGTTGTCGCGGCGCCCGCTGGTTCGGTCGGGACCACCGATGTCTCGGCCCTGATGCGCGACCTGCCACCTGACGTGCGGCAGGGATATGTTCAGGGTGGCATGTTGTGGGTGGATGCGGGAACATTTTCCACCCTGCGTTACGCTCAGGTCGCCGCTGCGCGAACCGGTGGGCGGGTGATCCCGGTGCGGGAGCGCGGGCGGGCACTCTGGAGGGTCCATGTGGGGCCATTCACGAATGTCGCCGGGGCGGACAGGGCGCTGGACCAGCTTTTGGGCGACGGAATGACCGGCGCCCGGATCGTCGTCGAATAAGGATGAACGTGCAAACCCGAAGGTTTCTTCTGGCCGGGACGGCCTCGCTGGCCGCTACCGGTTCTCTGGCGGCTGCAGCACCGCGCCGGCATCATCCGCATGGCGCCGCCGGTGCCCCGTCCGCCGAGCAATCGGACGATCAATCCGGCCCGGATCAGGCCACGGCCTCCGCCGGGCCGCCGGCTGCCAGCCTGATCGGGCCGGTCGATACCCTCGCCCGCTGGGCCTGCATCGTCGATGTCACGACCAGCACGGTGCTGCTGGAGAAAGCGGCCGACGAACGCATGCCGCCGTCGTCGCTGACCAAGATGATGACGGCCTATATCGTCTTCGGCATGCTGAAATCGGGCCGGCTGAAGCTGGACCAGGCGCTCCCGGTCAGCGAGAAGGCCTGGCGCATGCAGGGTTCGAAGATGTTCGTGCCCCTTGGTGAGAGCATTCCGGTGCAGGATCTGATCCAGGGCATGGTCATCCAGTCCGGCAACGATGCGTGCATCGTGCTGGCGGAAGGTATTTCCGGCTCGGAGGAGCAGTTTGTCGCCCTGATGAACGAAACAGGGGGCAAGATCGGGCTGACCAATTCGCACTTCATGAATGCGACCGGCTGGCCGGGTGACAACCACTATATGTGCGCCCGCGACGTGGCGACGGTGGCGGTGCGTCTGATCCGCGATTTTCCGGAATATTATCACTTCTTCTCGGAGAAGGATTTCCGCTTCAACAAGATATCGCAGGGCAATCGCAACGTATTGGTGGACAAGGGACTGGCCGACGGGCTGAAGACCGGACACACCGATGCCGGCGGGTTCGGGCTGTGTGCCAGCGCCGATCGGGGTGGCAACCGCGTGGTGCTGGCGCTGAACGGCATGCCGACGAGCAATGCGCGCGCCCATGAGGGCGAGCGGTTGCTGGAATGGACGTTCGCGAATTTCGAGAATGCGACGCTGTTCCGTCGGGGTGACGTGGTGGAGCAGGCAGCCGTCTGGCTGGGCACTCAGCCGACCGTGCCGCTGGTCGCGACCCGCGATGTGGTGATGACGCTGCCGCATGGGTGGCGCACCCGGGTGCATATCGGGGTGGATTATCAGGCGCCCGTCGCGGCGCCGGTGGCGGCGGGGCAGGTGCTGGGTGACCTGGTGCTGACGAATCCCGGCCTGCCGGACATCAGGATGCAACTCGTGGCGGGGCAGGCCGTGCCGAGGCTGGGTCTGCTGGCGCGTGCCTCGACGGTGCTGGGCCAGAAACTGGGCCGGCACTGAGAGCGGTGCCGGGCCTGTTCATTACGTTCGAAGGTGGCGAGGGAGCTGGGAAATCCACCCAGGTCGGGCTGCTGGAGGCCCATCTGCGGGCCGGTGGTCATGATGTGGTGCGCACGCGCGAGCCGGGTGGAACGCCCGGGGCCGAGGCGTTGCGCGACTTCCTGCTGTTCGGCGGCCATGACCTGTCGCTGCGCGCCGAGATTTTGGCCCATTTCGCGGCGCGATGCGATCACGTGGACCGGCTGATCCGGCCGGCGTTGGCGCGTGGTGCGGTGGTGATCTGCGACCGGTTCGCGGATTCGACCATGGCTTATCAGGGATACGGGATCGGGCAGGGTGACCCCGCGACGATCCGGCTGATCGAGGTGCTGACCGGGCAGGTCGGGCTGACGCCGGACCTGACGCTGGTTTTGACCCTGGAGCGTGCGCGGGCGCTGCAACGCCTGCATGCGCGGGGTGGCCGGTCCGACCGCTATGAAGCGGCGGATGAGGCGTTCCATGCCCGCGTGGCCGAGGGGTTTGTCGCGATCGCAGAGGTGCAGCCGGGGCGTTGCGTGTCCCTGGCGGCCGACCGGCCGGTTGAGGCAATCGCGCATGAGGTCGCCCGACTGGTCGATGCGCGGCTGACGGGAGCCGCCTGAATGGCGGGGACTGCGCCACGCGATGGCCCGGAGCCGGTGGGGCATGACGATGCCCGCCGCGCGTTCGAGGAAGCTTGGGGCGCCGGGCGGCTGCATCATGCCTGGCTGCTGACCGGTCCTGAGGGGATCGGCAAGGCGAGTTTCGCCTTCTGGATGGCGCGGGTATTGTTGAAGGCGACGGCGGCGGACAGCACCGCCGCGCGGCGGATCGCGGCTGGCAGCCATGCCGACCTGCTCTATATCGCCCGTGGCATGGACGAGAAGCGCCAGCGGATGCGCGCCGAGATCGTGGCGGACGACGTGCGGCCGATCGGCCAGTTCCTGCACCGCACGGCGGCCGAGGACGGATGGCGCGTGGTGATCGTGGACGGCGCGGATTTCATGAATCGCAGCGCGGCCAATGCGATACTGAAAATTCTCGAAGAGCCGCCGCCCCGCGCGATCCTGATCCTGACCTGTGCGGCGCCCGGCCGCCTGTTGCCGACCATCCGCAGCCGGTGCCGCACGCTGCGGCTGGAACCGTTGCAGCCGGGACAGATGCAAGAGGTTCTGGCCCGTGTGGCGGCGGAGAGTGCGCCCGAAGAGATCGCGCGGGTGGCGCCGCTGGCCCATGGATCGCCCGGTCGTGCTCTGGCGCTGCTGGCGGGAGACGGTGCCGTGCTGGGCGGGCTGGTGGCGCGCGTGCTTGAAACGCCGCCGGATGAAGGGGCGATGTACGAGATCGCCGAGAGTGTACTGAAGCGGGAAAATGGCTTTCCGGTCTTCTTCGATCTGTTGTGTGATGCCATATCGAAGCATGCGCGTGCCCTTGCCTTGCGCGATGGGCGCGGCGGAGAGAGCGCGGACGGATCGCTGTCGGCGCACCGCCTGGCGGAACTGTGGCGTCGGCTGACTGACCTTCGGGTCGAGACGGAACGGTTCAATCTGGATAAACAACAGGCCCTGCTGAGTGGCCTGACTTTGGTGAGTGGAAGATGACAGGGCGCTATTACGTCACGACACCGATCTATTATGTGAACGGGGCGCCGCATATCGGTCATGCCTATACCTCCGTCGCCGCCGATATCATGGCGCGCTTCAAGAGGCTGGCGGGCGATGAGGTCTTTTTCCTGACCGGTACCGATGAGCATGGGCAGAAGGTGGAACAGGCGGCGCAGGCCGCCGGCGTGGCGCCGATTGCTTTTGCCGATCAGGTTTCGGCCGACTTCCGCGCGATGTACGACGTGATGAATGTCTCGTACGACGATTTTATCCGCACGACGGAGCCCCGGCATATCGCCGGAGCCCAGGCCTTGTGGGAACGGATCGCGGCGAACGGGCATATCTATCTGGGCGCTTACGAGGGCTGGTACGCGCTGCGCGACGAGAGCTTCTACAACGAGGACGAACTGGTCACCCGCCCGGACGGCACGAAGGTGGCGCCGACGGGGGCGCCGGTCGAATGGGTGCGCGAGCCGTCCTACTTCTTCAAACTCTCGGAATTCGCCGATCGGCTGCTCGAACTGTACGAGACCCGGCCCGCCTTCATCGAGCCCGCGTCGCGGCGCAATGAGGTGGCCAGTTTCGTGCGGCAGGGGCTGCGTGACCTGTCCATCAGCCGCACCAGCTTCCGCTGGGGCATTCCGGTGCCCGGCGATCCGGAGCATGTGATGTATGTATGGGTGGATGCGCTGGCCAACTATCTGTCGGCCATCGGCTTCCCCGATGCCGACAATCCCCGCGCCGGGTTCTGGCCCGCCAACCTGCATCTGGTCGGCAAGGATATCGTCCGCTTCCACGCGGTCTACTGGCCGGCGCTGCTGATGGCCGCCGGACTGGACCTGCCGGATTGCGTGTTCTCGCATGGTTGGTGGACCATCGAGGGCGAGAAGATGAGCAAGTCGCTGGGCAACGTCGTCGATCCGCGCGACCTGGTGGCGCAGTTCGGCGTTGACCCGGTGCGCTTCTTCCTGATGCGCGAAATGCCGTTCGGCGGCGATAGCGATCTCAGTCGGCGGGCCATCATCAACCGGCTGAATGTCGAACTGGCGAACGATCTGGGCAATCTGGCTCAACGGACCCTGACGCAGGTGGCGCGCAATTGCGGCGGCGTGCTGCCCGCGCAGGGCGTGCCGACCGAGGCCGATGATGCGTTGCTGGCGCAGGCGGCGCTGCTGCCCACGCTGATGCATGGCCATATCGACCGCCACGCGCTGACCGATGGGTTGGAAGATGTTTGGCGGGTGATCCGGGCCTGCAACGCCTATATCGACCATCAGGCCCCCTGGGCGCTGCGCAAGACCGACCCGGAGCGGATGGCGGTCGTGCTGCGCGTGCTGGTGGATGCGCTGCGCGTGGTCGGCACCATGCTCCAGCCCTACATGCCCGGTAGCATGGGCGCGATGCTGACCCAGTTGGGCGTGGCGGAGGACGAGCGCGATTTTGCGTCGCTGGATCGGCCGCTGCCTGAGGGGCGTGTCCTTCCGGCGCCGCAGGGGGTCTTCCCGCGTTATGTGGAGGACGCGGCGCAATGAGTGGAGCCGCGACCGGGCTGATCGATTCGCACTGTCATCTCGACCATTTCACCGATGACGAAATTCCGGACCTGCTGGACCGGGCGCGTGCGGCCGGGGTGGCAGGGATGGTGACGATCGGCACCCGCCTGTCGCGGGCGCAGCAGCAGAAGGACCTGATCCGCTTCGACCGGCCGGACGTGCGGGTTTGGTGCACGGTCGGCACCCATCCCGATCATGTCGAGGAATGCGATGTGACCGACGCCGACGGCATCATCGCGCTGGCCGATGATTCGCGCGTCGTCGGGATCGGGGAGAGCGGTCTGGATTATTTCCATGGCGCCGAAGCTGTGCGTCCGTTGCAGCAGGCGCGCTTCCGCGCGCATATCGCGGCGGCGCGGCGGATGGACCTGCCGCTGGTGATCCATGCGCGCGAGGCGGATGCGGACGTTGCGGCGATCCTGCGTGAGGAGGTGGAAGCGCACGGGCGGTTCCGTTTCCTGCTGCATTGCTTCTCTTCCGGCCCCGATCTGGCGCGGGTGGCGCTGGAACTGGGCGGGTATATCAGCTTCTCGGGAATCCTGACCTTTCCGCGCTCCGACGCGCTGCGGGCGATTGCGCGCGATATTCCCAAGGACCGGCTGCTGGTCGAAACCGACTCGCCTTACCTGGCGCCGGTGCCGCGTCGCGGCAAGCGCAACGAACCGGCTCTGGTCGCCCATACCGCGTTGCGCCTGGCGGAAGAACATGGCCTGGCGCCCGAGCAACTGGCGGATGTGACCACGGAAAATTTCCACCGCCTGTTCAGCCGGGCGGCCTGAGCGATGGAACTGGTCGTCTTGGGATGCGGCGGGTCTGCCGGCGTGCCGATGATCGGTGGGCCGGATGGCCGGGGCGACTGGGGGCTATGCGATCCTGCGGAACCGCGCAATGTACGCAGTCGGGCGTCGGTCCTGCTGCGGGGTAATGACGGGCAGGCAGTGCTGATCGATACTGGCCCCGACCTGCGTGCGCAGTTGCTGGCGCAGGGCATCGACCGGTTCGATGCGATTCTCTACACCCACGCCCATTCCGACCATATCGCGGGACTGGACGAGGTCCGGGCGATCAACCGGGCGATCGACCGTCCTCTGCCGGTCCTGGCTACGCCGCCCGTGCTGGCGGAGTTGGAAACGCGGTTTGCGTATGCTTTCCGTCCCTGGGTGCCGCCCGGTTTCTATCGGCCGGTCGTGGTGTCGGAGGAGGTGCATGCCGGTCAGACATACGACGTTGCGGGGCTGAGTCTGACATTGTTCGAGCAGATTCATGGCCGCACGCTCTCGTTGGGTGTGCGGTGCGGGACGATCGCCTATTCCACCGACGTGGTGGACCTGTCCGAAGAGGCGTTTGCCGTTCTGGAGGGGGTCGAGACCTGGCTGGTGGATTGTTTCCAGCGATCGGGCCCGCACAACGCCCATGCCTGGCTGGACCAGGTGCTGGCGTGGCGCGAGCGTGTGGCGCCGCGCCGGATGATCCTGACGCATATGGGTACCGACATGGATTGGGCCTGGATGCGCGACAACCTGCCGGAGGGGGTGGAAGCGGCCTTCGACGGTCTGCGGGTGCCTTTTTCGCTGAGTCGTACGTAGCCGCGGCGCGGCGGATCGTTTCGAAAAACTCTTGCTGTCCGGAAGCGTGTTTACGCAGCGCACGCGATTTAGGTTGAATCCCGAACGCGGGGAGCGATAGCCTCGGCGATGACGGCCCGGGATTTCGCAGCGCGATACATGACTGCGATTCCACCATTGCCAGTCGCCCTTGTCTGGGGCGGCAGCGTGCCTATCTGCCTGTAAATGGGCAAGACAGCAAGGGGGATTGTGTATTGACCACCCGATTGCAGACCGAACGGAACTGACGGTTCTTCCCGCTCCGGGGACCGCTCCCCGGAGGCAATGCCTATCCATGGTGCATGGCGTCCAGACGCAATGACGGGTTCTGGCGCCGGTTCGGAGACTCCCCAGGATGGTTTCTGATTTCAACGTGTTTTCTCTGGCGACTGCGATGCGCGATCAGCGTCGCGAAATCGAGATGAGCCTGTCTGACTATCTTGAAGCCTGCCGCACCGATCCGTCCTGCTACGCAACCGCGGCGGAGCGGATGCTGAAGGCGATCGGCGAACCCAGGAGCGTCGATACCTCCCGCGATCCACGCCTGTCGCGCATCTTCATGAACCGTACCCTGCGGATCTATCCGGCCTTCTCCGATTTCTATGGCATGGAGGAGACGATCGAGCAGATCGTGGGCTTCTTCCGCCATGCGGCGCAGGGATTGGAGGAGCGCAAGCAGATCCTGTATCTGCTCGGCCCCGTTGGAGGTGGCAAATCGTCTCTGGGCGAGCGGCTGAAGGCCCTGATGGAGAAGGAGCCGATCTATGTGCTGAAGGCCGGGCGGCATGTCAGCCCCGTCTTTGAAAGCCCGCTCGGCCTGTTCGACCCCGACCGCATGGGCGCGGCGCTGGAGGAACAATATGGCATTCCCCGCCGGCTGCTGGGCGGTGTCGCCAGCCCGTGGGCGCTGAAGCGACTGGAAGAGTTTGACGGCGACCTGTCGCGCTTTTCAGTCGTCAAGGTCCATCCATCCCGGCTGCGCCAGATTGCGATCGCGAAGACCGAACCCGGCGACGACAACAACCAGGACGTGTCGGCGCTCGTGGGCAAGGTCGATATCCGGCAACTCGAACATTTCAGCCAGAACGACCCCGATGCCTACAGCTTCTCGGGAGGCCTGAATCGCGCGAACCAGGGGTTGCTGGAATTCGTCGAGATGTTCAAGGCGCCGATCAAGATGCTGCATCCGCTGCTGACGGCGACGCAGGAGGGCAATTACGTCGGCACCGAGAATATCGGTAGCATTCCCTTTACCGGCGTGATCCTGGCCCATTCCAACGAAGCGGAGTGGCAGACCTTCCGCAACAACCGCACCAACGAGGCCTTCCTGGACCGCGTCTGCGTCATCAAGGTGCCTTATTGCCTGCGGGTGGCGGAGGAGACGAAGATTTACGAGAAGCTGGTGCAGTCTTCCAGCCTGGCGAATGCGCCCTGTGCGCCCAACACGTTGGAAATGCTGGCGCGTTTCGCGGTTCTGTCACGCCTGAAGCCCCATCCGAACTCCACCCAGTTCGCCAAGATGCGGGTCTATGACGGCGAGAACATTCGCGAGACCGATCCCAAGGCGCGCACGATGCAGGAATATCGCGATGCCGCCGGGGTGGATGAGGGAATGGACGGCGTGTCCACGCGTTTTGCCTACAAGGTGCTGTCCGCGACCTTCAACCATGATTCGGCCGAGATTTCCGCCGATCCGGTGCATCTGATGTATGTGCTGGAACAGGCGGTGCGGCGCGAGCAGTTTCCGGCGGATATCGAGGCGCACTATCTGGCGACCCTGAAATCGGAACTGGCGGGGCGGTACGCTGAGTTCCTGGGCCACGAGATCCAGAAAGCCTATCTGGAGAGCTATAACGATTACGGCCAGAACCTGTTCGACCGCTATCTGGATTACGCCGATGCCTGGATCGAGGATTAGGATTTCAAGGACCCCGACACCGGACAAATGCTCAATCGCGAGTTGCTGAACGCGGAACTGACCAAGATCGAGAAACCCGCGGGGATCGCGAACCCCAAGGATTTCCGGAACGAGGTGGTGAAGTTCTCGCTGCGCGCGCGGGCCGGCAATGGCGGGCGCAACCCGTCCTGGACCTCCTACGAGAAGATCCGCGACGTGATCGAGAAACGGATGTTCAGCCAGGTGGAGGATCTGCTGCCGGTGATCAGTTTCGGCTCCAAGAAGGACGGCGAGACCGAGCGCAAGCATGACGAGTTCGTCGAGCGGATGGTCTCGCGCGGCTATACGGAACGTCAGGTCCGCCGGCTCGTTGAATGGTACATGCGGGTGAAGCAATCCGCCTGAGGCGCTGTTGCCAAGGTGCCGCTGACGGCTGGTCCTGCGGGCGGTTTCCATGTCTCGCGGCGACGGGGCGGCAAGGCCGCTCCGCTGCGAGGCGCAAATGCCCGCACGGGGTCGACCGCTGGTGGCCCGCTATCGACGCAGCATCAGCATTATTTTCGAAACAGCCTCTGAACGGGAATGGTGCCGGCCAGTGGATATCATTGACAGACGTCCCAATCCCCATGGGAAAAATCTCGAGAACCGGCGGCGGGTGCTGCAAAGGGCCCGCTCGGCCGTGCAGACGGCCGTGCGGGATGCGGTGGCGCGCGGCAAGATCCGGGAAGTGGGGCAGGGCAACGCGATTTCGGTCCGGGCGGATGCGCTGCACGAACCCTCGCTGCATCGTGTCTTCTCCGAGGGCATGCGCGAGATCGTGCTGACCGGAAACCGCGAATTTTCCCGCGGCGACCGGCTGCAACGCCCCCCGGGCGGCGGTGGTGGCCAGGGATCGGGGGCCGGGCAGGCTGGCGAGCAGGGGGGCGGTGAGGACAGCTTCCGCTTCGTGCTGAGCAGGGACGAGTTCCTCGACCTGTTTTTCGATGACCTGGAATTGCCCGACCTGCTCAAGCGCGAGATCTCGACCACCGAAAACGGCGTACCTGCCCGTTCGGGCCTCAGCAATGAAGGGGCGCCGTCGCATCTGGACCTGGGGCGTACGATGCGGCGTTCGATCGCGCGGCGCCTGGGGCTGGGGCGGCCCAAGCCGGCCGAGTTGCTGGAGGTGGAGGAGCGGATCGTCGCGTTGGAAGCGCTGCGTCCGGCTTCGGCCGAGGAGTTGGAGGAACTTGAGGACCTGCGAGAGCGACGCGGCATGCTGCGCCAGCGACTGGCGCGGATTCCGTGGGTCGATCCGGTCGATCTGCGGTTCCGGCGCTACACCATCATGCCGCAGCCGGCGACGCGGGCGGTGATGTTCTGCATCATGGATGTTTCGGGCTCGATGACCGAACGGATGAAGGATCTGGCGAAGCAGTTCTTCCTGCTGCTGCATGTGTTTCTGGAGCGGCGGTACAAGAAGGTCGAAATCGTTTTCATCCGCCATGCCGAGAGTGCCGAGGAGGTGGATGAGGATACGTTCTTCCATGATCCGCGCACCGGCGGCACCATCGTCTCGTCGGCGCTGGAACTGATGCGCACCATCCAGCGGGAGCGTTTCCCGTCAGCGAACTGGAACATCTATGTCGCCCAGGCGTCCGATGGCGACAATGCGTCGTCCGATACCTCTCGGACGGCCAGCCTGCTGCGGGACGATATCCTGCCGGCGGTGCAGTATTATGCCTATATCGAAATCACGGGTTCGGGGGCGGTGATCCGTGGCGAGACCGACCTGTGGCGCAGCTATCGCGCCATCGCCGATGAGAACGATCATCTCGCTATCCGCCAGGTAGGCGACCGCAAGGAAATCTTCCCGGTTTTCCGTGACCTGTTTTCTCGTCAGCGCGACACGGCGGAGGCTTGATGGACCAGATCATATCAGGAGGCGGTACGCCGGCCCGGTTCGGGGGGCTGCTCTATTCCGGCAATGACTGGAATTTCCAGACCATCCGCGACTGCTACGACGCGATCGAGGAAATCGCACATGGCGAGCTGGGTCTGGAAACCTATGCCAATCGCGTGGAGATCATCACGTCCGAGCAGATGCTGGATGTCTACACCGCGCACGGCATGCCGGTGGGTTACAAGCACTGGTCGTTCGGCAAGCGCTTCATAGGGCACGAGAATGCCTATCGGCGCGGGCTGATGGGGCTGGCTTATGAAGTCGTCATCAATTCCGATCCCTGCATCAGCTACCTGATGGAGGAGAATTCGGCGACGATGCAGGCGCTGGTGATCGCGCATGCGGCGTTCGGCCATAATCATTTCTTTCGCAATAACAGGCTGTTCCGGGAGTGGACGGACCCGTCCGACATCCTGGACTATCTGGAATTCGCGCGGGGCTACATCGCCCGGTGCGAGGAGCGGCATGGCCAGCGCGCGGTGGAGCGGGTGCTGGATGCCGCCCATGCCTTGCAGAATCAGGGGGTCAACCGCCATTCCGGCGCCCGTAAGCTGGATCTGAAGGCTGAACAGCAGCGTGCGAAAGAACGACGGGCCTATGAGGACAGTATCTTCAACGATCTCTGGCGGACGCTTCCCGCCGAGGCCGGTGGCGCCGACGGGGCGGCAGAAGCAGGCCATGCGCGTCGTCTACTGGGGCTGCCCGAGGAAAACCTGCTCTATTTCCTGGAAAAAAATGCGCCGCGCCTGGCTCCTTGGGGGCGGGAGATCATCCGTATCGTGCGGATGATCGCGCAATATTTCTATCCGCAGCCTCAGGTGAAGATGATGAACGAGGGCTGCGCGACCTGGGTGCATGTCTACATCATGCGGCGATTGCACGAACTGGGGCGGATCGACGATGCGGCCTATCTGGAGGTTATCCATTCAACGTCGAACGTGATCAACCAGCCCGGTTTCGACATGGGGGGAGGGGCGTCTTTCAACCCCTACGCGCTCGGTTATGCGATGATGACCGATATCGTGCGTATCTGCACCGAGCCGACCGCCGAGGACCGGGCATGGTTCCCCGACATCGCAGGCAATGGGGATGCGATCGGTACGCTACGGCATGCCTGGGCTGAATATCGGGATGAGAGCTTCATCCAGCAATTTCTCTCGCCCAGAGTGATCCGCGATTTCCGCATGTTCCGCCTCAGCGATGACACCGCCCAGCCTTATCTGCTGGTCGATGCCATTCATGACGAGGCCGGGTATCGGGAAATCCGCCGCAGTCTGGCGCGCGTCTACGACCCCGGCACGTTCTATACCGAGATCGAGATCGTCGACGTGGATCTGCTGGGCGACCGCACCCTGAAGCTGGAGCATCGCACCCGGGCCGGCCAGTTGCTTCAGGCCCGCGACGCGCGCCAGACGCTCGATTACCTCGCTGCCCTGTGGGGGTATGGCGTTGTGCTGAATGAGGTGGATGACCAGACGGGTGCGGTTCTTGCGACCCACACCGCCGGGCCGGTCCAATAAGGGGGCTGACAGGAAAACGCGTGCCGATAATTGCGGGCACGCGGTTTTCTGTTCGGAAACATGCAAAATATGCCTGTTTTCCCGCGAAGCGCATATGAATGTTTCATTGTCGTCATGAAAACTGCAATGCACTTGCGATTTTTCGAAAGTGGAAGGCTGGCCCTCCGGACGAAAAATTTGTATCGATAGGATATCAAACTAGGCGGCGAGCGCGCTCCGCTTCCATGCTTCCGAATCACGATTCGGAGGATGGTGTGACGAATAACAGGGTTGACGGGATGACGATGACATTTCTTGCGTGGGTCCGACGGTCGCATGTTGGCTGACCGGCGGTCTCGCGCTGCGCGGCGGATTGCGCGTTCCCTGCTGGCTGCCACCGTTCTGACGGCGATCTCGACCTATAAGCCGGCGCTTGCCGCCGAACCGATCCTGCAGACCGAGGAAAGTGACGTCGTCACCCTGCCTGCTGGCGGCCCGCATCGGGTCCTGGTCGAGGACGGAGTCTATCGCCACAGCAAGGACGGACGGGTCTATGTCGTGGACCTCGATACCGGCCGGCTGCTGGGAATGGTGCAGGCGGCCTATAACGCCAACGTGGTGGCCGACCCGGCGGGCAAGGCGTTCTATGTTGCCGAGACGACGTGGGAACGTGGCAATCGCGGCAAGCGCCACGACATCCTGGCGGCCTATGATCCGCGTACGCTGGAAATGGTCGCGGATATCGACCTGCCGGGGCGCGCCCTGATCACGCCGAAGAAGCCGGACATGGCGATCGGTGCGGATGGGCATTATGTCTATGTCTACGATTCCAGCCCGACGAATGCGGTCCATGTCTATGACACCGCCCTGAAATCGGTCGTGCGGACGGTGGACGTGCCGGGTTGCGGGCTGATCTACCCATGGGGCAATGCGGGATTCTCGTCGATCTGCGGCGACGGGTCTCTGGCGAACGTGCAGATGGACGCGAAGGGCAAGCCGACCCTGACGCGGACCCCGCCGTTTTTCGTGCCCGATCGCGATCCGGTCTTCGAACATAGTCCGGACGTCCGGGCCAATGGCCATGTCTGGTTCATTTCCTACAGCGGTCTGATCTATGAGACGACTTTGGGTACGCAATCCAGCGTTGCCAAACCCTGGTCGATTCAGGAAGCCGCTGGCTTGAAGCGGGCATCGGATGCCCGTGCCCCGTTCGAGGTGACGTGGCGGCCGGGCGGATGGCAGCTTGCGGCGTTGCGGGCGCGCGATTCGCATCTGTTCGTGCTGATGCACAAGGGGACTTTCTGGACGCACAAGGAAGCCGGGTCCGAATTGTGGGAACTGGATCTGAAGACGCATCGGTTGGTTCGGCGTGTCCCGCTGGCAGCCCCCAGCATGATGGTCGGCGTGACCCAGGATGCGCAGTCGCGCATCATGCTGACGGACGAGGCCGGCGACCTGGTGGTGCTGGACGGTGCCGACGGCAAGCCCGTGCGTAAGATCGGGGCATTGGGCGACGCGCTGATCTTTACGGCTGCCCCCGGAGAATGAGCCCCCGCGTGACGGAGAAACGATATGCCCAATCCTGAAGACAGGGGGGGCCGTCGGCGTGGCGCGGAACGGCCTCGACACGATGGCCGAACGGCTTGCCCGCTATCTTGCCGGCCGGTCCTCCCGCCGGAGCGCGCTTGCCCGGCTGGGTGGGTGGGCCGCCGCGATTCCGGCTTTTCCACTGCTGCCGGTCTGGCGGCGTGATGCCCGTGCGGCTGCTCCCGCCGTGCCGTCGCCCTTCGCGGCGAAGGCGCAGGTGAAGGACGATACGAAGTGCGACTACTGGCGTTATTGCGCTATCGACGGCAACCTGTGCACAACCTGCGGTGGCGGGGTTCATAGCTGCCCGCCGGGAACGCATCCGTCGCCGACCTCGTGGATCGGGACGTGTTTCAATCCGCAGGACCGCCGCTCGTATCTGATCGCCTATCGCGATTGCTGCGGGCAGGATGCCTGCAACGAACAGAACTGCCTGGGCATGGATGGTGATCTGCCGACTTATCGTCCGCAGGCCAATAATGACATCATCTGGTGTTTCGGTACCGGTTCGTTGCTCTATAATTGTTCGACTGCCGTAATTGTAGGAACTGCCGAATGAAGAAAATTCTGACCCTGGCCCTGTTGCTGGGTGCCGTGACCCCGGCTTTCGCCGCGCCGGATAGCCAGGCGCTTTACGGTGCCAATTGCGGCATCTGCCACCAGGGCGGCGGCGTCGGCGCGCCGGGCCAGTTTCCGCCGCTCGCGAACCGGATCGACAAGATTATCTCGACTCCCGAAGGCAAGAAATACGTTACCGAAGTGCTGATGAACGGCCTAGCCGGTTCGATCGACGCCGCTGGTGCGACCTATGTCGGTTTCATGCCCAGCTTCAAAAGCCTGTCCGATGACGATGTTGCCGCGATTCTGACCTATCTGTCGTCGCTGGGCAACACCAAGCCTGCGCCGGTTGTCTCCGCAGCCGATGTGGCGGCTGCGCGTGCGGCGCCGATGCCGTCGTCCGCCGTGGCGGCGGCCCGCAAGGACCTGAACGCGGCGCATCCGCTGCCTTAAGACGCTGACTGGACATGCGCGCTGGCAACGATTCGGCGCGCATGTCTCCCGCGCCGCGGTGTGGGCGGCGATGAGGGCTTTACGACTCCGATGCCTGAAATTACATGCCGGGCTTATCGCTGCGAGGCAGGCTTGCCTGGCAGGCTGACGCTTCAGATCTCCGGGTCACGCGGGCGTCTTGCTCGCCTTACGGGGGCGATCCTGATGATTGCCGCCCTGGTTGGCCCTTTGCTGTCGGGCCGATCCGCGCTGGCGCTGGACCAGGTGCGCACCACCTATCTGGAAAAATGCGGCGGCTGCCACGGGATCGAAGGGCTGTCGGGGCAGACCTATATTCCGACCTTACGCGACCGGATCGGCACGTTGAGCTGCACACCGGAGGGGCGGACTTATCTGCTCACGGTGCCCGGCGTTTCGATGTCGCTGATCCGCGATGATGCGCTGATGGCGCAGGTGATGAATTTCGTCCTGTTCGACCTCGGTGGCCGCAGTACGCCGGCTGGCACGCGGCCTTTCACGGCGGAAGAAGTTCACACCCAGCGCGGCCACCCGTTGAGCACCACCGATCTGCCGGCGGTGCGGGCCGGGGTGTGGGCGCGGGCGATCGCCTGCGCGAACCACCGGTAACGGGCGGCTTCCTGCCCGTCAGGGCAGGCGACGCGCCAGATCGGCGGCGGCGATGGCGAAAGCCTGGTAGAAATCATCATGCACGGCGACCATGCCGCCGGAGAGGCGGATGAAGCCCTCGGTCATGCCGTTCTGCACCATACCGTCCGAATGGGCGAGAATGCCGTCCGCGTCTTCCATCGCCCCAGATCCGACCGGCGCATCCGGCGTGATGCGCGGGCGCAGAGTGTCGTTCCATGCAGCATTTCGGTAGGCGGCGACTTTCTCGGGATAAGGGCGGCCGTCGGTGGTGTAGCCGGCGAGGGGCTTTCCCTGTGCCATCATGTAGCCGATTTCCACCGCTGTGCCCGGGTCCATGTCCGCGGATCGGCGGAAGGGGTCGAGGCAGAAGATGCCGCCGGCGCAGCGATCCATCAGGTCACGGTCGGCTATTACGATCTTCAGGATCGTGTCCAGCCCCGGCGGTAGCGATTCGATGCCGGCCTGGCCGTCGAAGGGGGCGAGGCCTTCCAGCCCAGCCTGCCGGCACAGCGCGCGCAATCGGTCGAAAATGGCGACTGCGCCGGGGCGAAAGACCAGATCGCCGGCCAGATAGACGGTTCTGTTCGCTGTCATGCCGCTTCTGCACTCCTTTTTCTTGCCACGATCCGATTCGCATCTTATGTGGAAGCGCCAACGGTCGGGTACCCGAGGCACTGGGACCCCTGCAACGGTAGATGAGGTTCCAGCACGATGTCTTCCCCCAGCCATCCGCTTTCCGTGTCTCGTGTCGAAGAGCGCATTCGCGAGGCCCTGGCGTTCGACGATGTTCTGGTTGTTCCCGCGGAATCGCGGGTGCTGCCCGGACAGACATCCACCAGCAGTCGCCTGACGCGCCGCATCGGCCTGAACATTCCGCTGATCTCCGCGGCCATGGATACGGTGACCGAGGATGCGATGGCCATCGCCATGGCCCAGCAGGGCGGCATGGGCGTAATCCACAAGAACCTCACGATCGATGAACAAGCCGAGCATGTGCGCCGCGTGAAGCGCTACGAATCGGGCATGGTCGTCAATCCCGTGACCGTGTGGCCGGACCAGACCCTGGCTGACGTCAACGCCATCATGTACCGCCATGGCATCAGTGGCCTGCCGGTGATCGAGCGTGACACCAAGCGGCTGGTGGGCGTGCTGACCAATCGCGACGTGCGCTTTGCCACCGATCCGAACCAGCGGGTCGACGAACTGATGACGCGCGACAACCTCGTGACCGTTCGCGCCGATGTGGGCCGGGACGAGGCGCGCCAGCTTCTGCATCGCCGCAGGATCGAAAAGCTGCTGGTGGTCGATGACGAGAATCGCTGCATCGGGCTGATCACCGTCAAGGACATGGAAAAGGCGGTGCTCTATCCGCTGGCCAACAAGGACGAGATGGGGCGTCTGCGTTGCGCGGCCGCGACCGGTGTGGGTGAGGATGGCTTCAACCGCGCTCGTGCGCTGATCGAGGCCGGCGTGGATGTCGTCGTGGTCGACACCGCGCATGGTCATTCGGCCGGCGTGATGGAGGCCGTGGCGCGGGTCAAGGCGTTTGATGACCGCATCCAGGTGGTCGCCGGCAATGTCGCGACGCCCGAGGCTGCCATCGCCCTGATCGAGGCGGGCGCCGATTGCGTGAAGGTCGGTATCGGTCCGGGGTCGATCTGCACCACCCGTGTCGTGGCCGGCGTTGGTGTGCCGCAGTTTACCGCCGTGATGGAGACGGCGGTGGCGTGCCATGAACGCGATATTCCGGTGATCGCCGATGGTGGCATCCGCACCTCGGGCGATATCGTCAAGGCGATCGGCGCCGGGGCCGATGTGGTGATGGTCGGCTCGCTGCTGGCCGGCACTGCCGAAGCGCCGGGCGAGGTGTTCCTGTATGAGGGGCGGTCGTATAAATCCTATCGCGGCATGGGGAGCCTCGGCGCCATGGCGCGCGGTTCGGCCGACCGCTATTTCCAGCAGGAAATCAAGGAAACCCACAAGATGGTCCCCGAGGGGATTGAAGGGCGCGTGGCCTTCAAGGGCGGGATGGATGCCGTGGTGCATCAGCTCGTCGGCGGGCTGCGAGCCGGCATGGGCTATACCGGCTCGGCAACGGTCGCCGATCTTCAGGTGCGTGCGCGCTTCCGCCGGATTACCGGGGCTGGTCTGCGCGAGAGCCATGTCCATGATGTGGCAATCACGCGCGAGGCGCCGAATTATCGGCGCGACTGACCCCAACCCTGATCGCCATCTCCGACTGACAGGACGACTATGACGCCCAGCGCGCGGCTTGCTGCCGCCATTGATCTGCTGTCGGAGATGGAGGCGACGCCGCGTCGTCCCGCCGACGCCGTTGCCAACGCCTTCTTTCGCGAGCGCCGCTATATTGGCGGTGGGGACCGACGCGCGGTGTCCGAGCGGGTCTGGGCCGTGCTGCGGCACTGGCGCCATCTCGGCTGGTGGTTGGAGCAGGCGGGCGTGCCGGCCACAGCGCGCACGCGCCTGATCGCCGCGATGCAATTGATGCCTCGGCCGGGTGAGGCGCCGGGGGTTCTGTTTTCGGGCGACCGGTACGGACCCGCGCCGCTGACAGCGGGCGAGCAGGAATTGGCGGCGCGACTGCGCGGTCAGGCTCTGGCCGACCCCGCAATGCCGCAGGCGGTTCGGCTGGAAGTGCCGGACTGGCTGCTGCCGCGGCTGGCCGAAACCTTCGGTGCCGCGTTAGAGGCCGAGGTTTCTGTTCTGGCGGGTGAGGCAACGCTGGACCTGAGGGTCAATCTGCTGAAGACGACGCGCCAGGAAGCGGCGCGCCTGCTGGCGGAAGGGGGTATCCACGCTGAGGAGACGACCCTTTCTCCGTGGGGGTTGCGCGTACCGGGGCGGCAGCCGGTGACGGCGACGGCGGCCTTCAAGGCGGGCCTGGTGGAAATTCAGGACGAAGGTAGCCAGATCGTCGTGGCGGCGGCCGATGCGCGGCCAGGCATGCGGGTGCTGGATTACTGCGCGGGTGCCGCCGGCAAAACGCTGGGCATGGCCATGACCATGGAGAATCGCGGCCATATCGTGGCGTGCGATGTTTCCGAGCCCAGGCTGGAGGGTGCGGTGCGTCGGTTGCGCAGGGCGGGGGTGCATAACGCGGAACGGCATCTGCTGGTGCCGGGCGATCGCTGGGCACGGCGGCGGGCCGGCAGTTTCGATCGGGTGTTAGTCGATGCGCCCTGCACCGGAACCGGCACCTGGCGCCGTAATCCGGATGCGCGGCTGCGCCTGACGGAACGGGATCTGGAAGAACTGACGGCCAAGCAGGCCGAGATTCTCTCGACCGCCGCCACGCTGGTCCGGCCGGGCGGGAGGCTGATCTACGCCACCTGTTCGGTGCTGCGCGAGGAAAATCAGGACCGGATCGCGTCGTTTCTGGCGTCATCGCCGCAGTTTCGGCGTGCCGGGCCGGAGCCCGGCTGTGGCCTGCCCCCCGATCTAGCGCAGGACGGGATGATCGCACTGTCGCCCCTGCGCCACGGCACTGACGGCTTTTTCGCGGCCATTCTGGAACGGGTCGCCTGAATTCCGGCGCCGCGTCCATGCGGCGTTCTATCCTGCTCACGCAGCACGACATATTCTGGTACCTTGCGGTTCTTCGAACCAATAGTCCGGGATAGGTGTATGCAGGAAAATCTGGCCATCGGGATCTTGTGCGTTCTGGGCGGTGGTATCGGTGCCCAGTGGATTGCGTGGCGGTTTCGCCTGCCTGCTATCGTCCTGCTGTTCACTCTGGGGCTGATTTATGGTCCCGGACTGAACCTGCTGCATCCGTCGGAGACGATCGGGCGCTATTTCCATCCGATGGTCTCCCTGGCCGTTGCCTTCATCGTGTTCGAGGGCGGGCTGGGGCTGGATTTCCGCCAGTGGCGCGCTGCGGGCGAGGGGGTGCTTCGCCTGACGGTGGTGGCGCTGCCGATCAATCTGGTCCTGGGGAGCCTGGCGGCCCATTTTGTCGGGCATCTGCATTGGGGCGCATCCTGGCTGTTCGGCGCCATCATCGTGGTTACCGGGCCCACCGTGGTCCTGCCGCTGCTGCGTCACACCAAGCTGCGTCCCCGCGTGGCGGCCTTCCTGCGGTGGGAGGCGATCCTGAACGACCCGGTCGGGGCCATCCTGGCGACGTTTGTGCTGGAATTCCTGATGATTCAGGGCAACCGGCATTCTGGGATGTTCGTTGCGGAAATCATACCGCACCTGCTGTTCGCCACCATGATGGGGCTGTGTTGCGGCGTCTTTCCGGCGGTGTTGGTGCGCTTTCTGTCCCGGCGTGACCTGATCCCGGAAATTCTGCGGATTCCCATCATTCTGACCCTGGCGATGAGCGTGTTCGCCATCTGCAATTTCTTCATGGAAGGTGCGGGGCTGATGGCGGCTACCGTCTTCGGCATGGCGCTGGCGAACCTGCATGTGCTGGGCATGAGCGAGTTGCGGCGCATCAAGGAATCGCTGGGCGTACTGGTCGTATCCTGCCTGTTCGTCATGCTGACGGCCGACCTGCATCGCGAGGTGCTGGCCCGCCTGTCGCTGCCGATCGTGGCTATGACCCTGACGGTGTTGTTCGTGGTGCGGCCAGTCGGTATCCTGCTGTCCACTATGCGTTCCGGCCTGACGTGGCAGGAGAGGCTGTTCGTCGGCTGGATTGCGCCGCGCGGCATCGTCGCCGCCGCTGTGGCGGGAGCCGCCGGCCTGCAACTGCGCGATGCCGGTTATCCCAGTGCGGACCTGGTGATGCCTGGTGTGTTCGCCCTGATCGCAACGACCATGATCCTGCATGGTTTTTCCCTGCGCCCGATTGCTCGTGCCCTGGGCCTGACCCTGTCGAACGATCCCGCGCTGGCGATCGTAGGCGCGAGTGCCTGGTCCACCGACCTGGCGGGGGTGGTGCATCGTCTGGGCTGTCCGGTTGTGCTGGTGGATACCTACGCCGGCGCGCTGGCGGCGGCGGCGCGGGCGGGCATTCCGACCCTGCGGGCGGAGTTGCTGTCCGACGAAGGGATGGAGAGCCTGGAGGAACGTCCGGCCGACTATCTGATCGCCGCCACGCCGGATGCGATCTATAACGGGCTGGTCTGCGCCCGGCTGGCCCCCGATTTCGGGCGCCAGCGCGTGTTTCAGGTCAGTCCCGGCGTGGCCCGGCTGGATCTGTATCGGGGGCTGAGCCGCGATTCGCGCGGGCGGGTGCTGGGAGAGTCGGCATGGAATTTCACGCTGTTCGAAACCCTGTTCGAACGTGGGTGGCGCTTTCGCGCCATGCCGCCCATTCCGATGCCCGTGGGGGGCCAGCCTGCGGCACCGTCGGGTTCCGCTGACGGCAACCGTCTGGTGATCCTGACCATACGCAAGGGGGCGGCGATTCTGGTCTGTTCGGCCGAGGATGCGGCGCCGGTGGAGCCGATGGCTGGCGACATCGATGTGGTCATGGAACCCCCGACGCCGCCGGAACAGACGGGTGTGGCTTGAGCGCAGGCCCCGGATATGCGCTCAAGCGGCGCGGCCCTCAGGCGGGCGGAAGGACCTCGATTTCAGAGAGACCGGCCGCCAGCAGGCGGCGGAGATCCGTCTCGCTCAGGGCGATGCAGCCTTCGGTCGGTCGCCGGTCGGGCGATTGCAGATGCAGGAAAATTGCCGATCCGCGGTCGGCGACCGGGGGAGAATCATTGTAACCGAGGACGATCACGATATTGTAAACATCATCGTCGCGCCACATGCGCTCATGGCGGGCCGGGTGTGGCAGCGTGATGGGGCGGTTATAATCGGCATGGGCGGGATCGTCGCACCAGCCGTCATTCGGTGCCAGTGGTTCGACGGGAAGATGGCTGGCGGGTGCAGGCACCCGGTCCGCGCGATATAGCACCCGTCGCAGCGTCAGCGCGCCGGCCGGCGTGGCATGGTCGCCTTCCTGCTTGTGAACGCGGACCCCTGCGGCACCGATGATGGCCGGGATTTCCTCGCCCATGCAATGCAGGCGTGCGTCGGACCCCGTATTTGTTTTTAACAACGCGCGTATCATGAATCGCTCCAACTGGATCGCTTTTTGCCCGGAAACGGTTTTACACTGTTGGGCCTGAGGTCTGGATAGGGCGATGTGACCGGGATGGTGAGCGAGGTGTCATGTCGGCTGGTCCGGATGCTGCCGTTTCCATCCTGGGAATGATATAGGATATAAACGCCGACCCCGCTTGAATGGGGCCTGGTCAAAATAAAGAGGGTTCGATGGCAGGTGCGCGTCCCATTCTGATAGTGGATGACGATCAGACGTTACGTCATATGCTCGTCGAACAATTGCAGCTGGAGGGAGAATTCCAGGCGATCGAGGCCGAATCGGTGGCTGATGCCTGGGACAAGCTGAATGCGCCGGGGGCCCGGTTCGACGCCATCATCCTCGATGTGACGCTGCCCGACGGCGACGGTCGCGATTTCTGCGCCGAGCTGCGGCGGCAGGGAAAGCGGATACCGATCATCATCCTGACTGGTTCGGATGAGGAAACGGATGTGGTGCGCGGGCTGGACGCAGGGGCGAACGACTACGTCGCCAAGCCGTTCCGCATTGCCGAACTGCTGGCGCGGCTGCGCGCCCAGATGCGCATTTTCGAGAACAGCGAGGATGCGGTGTTTTCGATCGGGCCCTATGTCTTCCGTCCATCGGCCAAGCTGCTGCAGGAGCCCGCGCGTAACCGCCGTATCCGTCTGACGGAGAAGGAAGCGGCGATCCTGAAATTCCTCTATCGGGCCGGGACTCGGCCGGTGCCGCGCCAGGTGCTGCTGAACGAGGTGTGGGGCTATAACGCGGCAGTCACGACGCATACGCTGGAAACCCATATCTACCGTCTGCGGCAGAAGATCGAGCCTGATCCGACCAATGCGTCGCTGCTGGTGACCGAGGGCGGGGGGTATCGCCTTGATCCGGAAGGGGGGCTTCGCGCCTCCTGACACTCCGCCTTTCTCCGTCGGTCGCTTTCCGGTCGATCCCGGAGACGATGACTGGATGAGGCCTGGCGAAAGAAAAGACAGTGCCTCTTACCTGCGCCGGCCTCGCTCTGCGATGGTCGGTTGCCCGGGGCCGCGACGGGTCCCCAGCGCGTTTCCTGACCGTGGATACACCCTGCTCAAATTCCTCAGGCGCTCTGTGGAACAAGGGATGTCCGGTCCAAACAAATGAATCTCGACTTCATCGGATTCCGCGCTCGAAACCGTTTTCTACTGAATTGAAAATGAAGGAAAACGGCGCCCTGCGCGCGTATAAAACACAATCTGCATACGTAGTGTCATTATTTTGACCAATTGTGGGCTTCCGATCAAGGGCACATTGTTCGTGGGATGGAGTGTGCAGGTATTAATTTGGCACAGTACGAAACTGCGCAATCAGTAAACCATTAAATGCATGATGATTTCTTGAGGCTGGCCTTTTGTCGAAGAGCGGGAAGAGGAAACAGGGGCAGGGGATGCTTCAGCAGCATATGCAGCGTGCAAAGGCACGCAACGCCGCCAGGGAAGGTCAATGGGATCTTGCGATAAAACATTACAGGAAGCTCTCGGCAGGGCGTAAGGCAACGGTTCGGGACAAGATCCAGTTGGCGCACGCATATAAAGAGAACGGTGAAATCGAGCCGGCTCTGGATACATATTTGTCAGCCGCTCAGGCGTATCCCTTCGACATTGATGCCCAGCGTCAGGCCGGTCATTTTCTCAAACGACTGGGCAAGACGGATGACGCGGCGGCTTATTTCACCCGTGCCCTGGTGTCAGACCCATCCCTTGAAGATATCGCTCGCGAATTGTCCGCCCTGAAGGCTGATGACGTTGAGGCGTTTGATCGTACATATTTGCGGGGTGCTCTGGCTGGACGAGATCTGTCGGTCAAGTCTTCTAATGCTCTTTCGTCGATCCTGTCCGTGAAGCAGCGTTCCCGCGCCCGGCAGGCCGCGCGAAAAAGGGAATGGAAGGACGCTGAACGGGCCTATCGGATGGCTTTGCGGTATACGCCCGATCAGCCTGCCCTGCTTGTTCAGTTGGCCCATTGCGTTCGTGAACAGATGAGGCCGGAAGAGGCCCTTGCGATCTATCGCCAGGCCCTTCTGCTGACGCCGCGCGACTCCGACATTCATCTTCATGTTGCCCGCACGCTGCGGGAAATGGGGCGGTTGCGTGCCGCCTGGGATGCCTATGACGTAGCTGTGGAGTTTCGGCCGGGATCCAGGATACTCGAAGAGGAAATCGAGGCATTTCAGGAACAGTCGGGCATTGATAGTGCACTGAATGGCACCCCGACTCAGTTCTCCTCCAGGAAGGCCACGCCGCAACGGATAGAGCAGCTTGCCGAGGAAGCGTGGCTGACTCATCGGCAGAAAGTAACATTTAAATTTTTATCCGGAGCACTTGCTTACAAGGACTGATTTTTATGCGGATTATGATCGACCTGCAGTCATGTCAGAATGGTGGCCGATATCGCGGTATTGGTCGCTATAGTATGAGTGTGGCGAAGGAGATGATCAGGTCTGGAAAAAAACATGAGTTTTTTATTATTGTAACTGATCGGTTTCCTGGTTCGATTTCATATATTCGTAATGCATTCGAGGGGATTATTTCTCAAGATAATATTCTCGTTCTCAGCCTTTTTGATGAGACGACTTCGGCGAATCCCGAGGATGCTTGGCGTAATCGCGCGGCGGAAATCCTGCGTTCATCATTTATCGCCCGATTTGATCCCGACATTGTGTTTATCCCGAGCCTTTTCGAGGGATTTTGGGACAATACGGTCGTTTCCACAGATCCATCGGCCTATCGGTCCGTCGTGACGTTGCACGATTTCATTCCCCTGGAGGAGCCCGAGCGGTATCTGCCGGATCAGAAGGATCGAGATGCTTATGCGCGACGCCTGGCAGATGCCATGCAGGCCGATCTGCTTGTGCCGATCTCTTCTTATGTTGCCAATGAAGCAAGACGACAATTGGCCGCTGATCCTGCGCGGCTCGTTGTTGCGCTCAATGGTATTGATGCCCGTTTCGTTCCTCCCGCTCCGGGCAGTATCGAACGGGCGGATCTGATGAAGCGAATGGGAATCGCGCGGCCTTTCGTTTTTAATACCAGTCCGCTCGAGTACCGGAAGAATCTCGAAGGCCTCATTGCCGCGTTCGCGAGCATGTCTCTGGAAACGCGCAAGCGCTACCAAATTGTCGTGGCCGGAAAGATGGACGACTATGCGCGGAATTACCTGAATCAGCTTGTTTGTGCTGAAGGTCTTGCTGACGATACGCTTGTTCTGCCGGGCTATATATCGGACGATGACCTTATTGCGCTCTATGCCGAATGTTCTCTTTTCGTCTTTCCCTCATGGAGTGAGGGATTCGGGTTGCCTCCGCTGGAGGCCATGGCATGTGGCGCACCGGTGATCGCGGCCAATACGACGTCTCTGCCTGAAGTGATGGGCAGGGCGGATCTTCTCGTGGATCCCGCGGTCCCTCCGCTGATGGGGGCCGCGATGGAAAGAGTGTTGACCGATGGGGCTATACAGCAGGAACTGCGTCAATACGGTATTGGTCATGCCCGCAAATTCAGTTGGGAACTGACCGCTCGAACGGTGCTCAATGCAATCGAGGCTCTCCCGTCGGAGAAACCGGCGCGTTCTGTCGTTCGAAGCGGCAGGCAGCGCATGCGGTTGGCCGTCATCGTCGTTCAGACCGAGGAAAACAGCCACATTCTGGGCCGCGTTTGCGGTCTGGTCTCTTCTCTTTCTCGTTATTGCGATGTGATGTTCTTCACGCCTAGCGGAAAGGCGGATCAATGGTTGGATGCCGAGATTGAGCAGCGGGATCTTGGCTGGCTCGACTGGAATGAATCTCGTTTCGACTGCCTCGTTTATGTAGGAGACTATTTCGCCGATCGTCTGATGGTTCGGATCATGACCGAACATCCGGGGCTCTATGTCAAAATACGTCCTCTTTCCTCTCCATGTGAAGAACTGGGAGAGGCAGAGAAGCTATCATCCGACATTCATTATGATGTCATGGAGACCGAGGGGCTCTCGGGCCTGATCAACATGGTCAGGAATCCCCCCGATGAGCTGCAGCGGCGTATGGTGTATGGGGCCAGTTTCTCCTCTGCGGCGCTCACTGTCCTATCCGAAGGCGAGAATGGTCTGCCTTTCCTGCATCTGGCTGCGGACGGAAAAGCCGCTGCCCGTTATCGTGACATGATGGGCGTGGCTCAGAAAGAACCTTTGGTGATCGCGATCGCCGGGCAGGGCACCACAGCCAACCAGATCATGATCCGGTACAGGAAGGTTGCCGGCAGCCTGCCGGATACGCATCTTGTGGTACATGTCGTCAATGACGGGAACGAAATAAACACACCTGGCCATGTGTCTCAGCTTCGGAACAGAATATGCCACGTGTCCGGACGGATCGATCACTACTACAGGGGCATTCTGTCTTCTGCCGACCTCATTTTGCTGGGATCCGATATTCCGCCGGAACTTGCTGCACGCTGCTTGCCGGACGCGGGCGATCTGTCCGTTCCGGTTCTGACAGAGGCTGAAACCAGAGATAGTCTCGGCGAGGACATTATCCATGCGGCGTCAGTCGCGAAAACGCGGACGCAGCGGCCCCATGGGTTTCTGACGCCCGCCGACCAGAAGCCAATCGATCGGTGGGTCGATGTCATTCTGGATGCTGCCACACAATCCTCCTCCCGCAACCTCTCCCTGGTGCGGCGAGTGGAAGCGAGCCTGCCGGGAAGCGTGCGCGGAAAGCGGGCGACATCTCTGGATCTGGCACGATTGTCCGTCGCGCTTGAGCAGAATGCGGCCTTTGAGCGAGACCCTTTGATATGTTTCGATATTTCGGTTTTTGCCTCGCCGGGGGCAATACGTCGTCTCGATGAACTGGTCAGCGCACACCTTCTAGCTCTGATTGGTGCCGGAGGCAGGACTGCCTGTGCGGTTTTCGAAGATGGTGGCCACTTCGTCATCGCCAATCAGTTTGTTACCAAGCTGCTCGGCATCCGTTCTTTTCATCGGGCGGATGAAGTGCTCGTGCCGCGTTCGGGAGACCGCATCGTCGGTCTGGATTGTCTTTCTTCATTTGGTTCCTCTTCTTTTCCCGCGTTGCGGGCCGCGCAGGAAAAAGGGGCGGCCGTTCTGTATTGTGCGCTTGGGCGCGCTGCTGGGTATTATTCCAGTTGTGCTGCCGACACCGCCGATCTGGTAATGGCCTGGGCGTCCGGTCGCAGCCTGCGGATGCGGCGTTCTGTTTCCTGTCCAGCACGCCACGAGAGCCTTGCGGAGGCAGATACTTCTTTCGTGCGCGTGCTGGAACAATGTGCAGCCGCCAGCATGCCCATCGACGTTCTGGCTGTAGATGGTTTTGATCATGCGATGGCCGCAGATCTCAGGATGGACATCCAGGTCCGGGCACTTGCACCGCAACTCGAAAATCTCCTGATGAATGTGCAGGCAAAAATTGCGGATGCGCGAAAAGAAGAGTCTTCGTTGCATTATACAGTGATGGGTCACCTTCTCGGTAGCTACAGCCTGGCGATTATCAATCGTGCCGTGGCGACGAGTTTGGAGCGTGCTTTTCCGGACCGCACCCATTTTCTGCCTTTCGAAACAGACCCCATCACGCATACCGAAGGCGTTCCTGCGTCCGAACAGTCGTTGATGATCGAACTGTGCGAAAGACCACGGCCAGCGCGGGCTTATGAGGTCATGATCAGCCAGCATTGGCCGATCCTGCCGCCCAAGGACCGCTCCCGACTCGCGTTGTCGCTGTTCCCATGGGAGGAAACCCATGTGCCTGCCGGTATCATCAATACTCTTGTCAAAGGGTTTGATGCGCTTATTTCGCCGGCACGTTACGTTACGAATGCGCTGATCATTTCAGGATGCAGTGCCCCGATCGCCACCATTGGGCAGCCAGTGGATCTGGCTCCGTTCACGCACGTTGCCAGGGCACGTGATGCCTCTCGGCCCATTCGGCAGTTCGTCCATATTTCGTCCTGCTTCCCGAGAAAGGGGGTGGACGTTCTGCTGAAGGCCTGGGTGAAGGCCTTTACGAAGCGAGACGGTGTGCGCCTGCTTATCAAGACCTTCCCGAACCCTCATAACGATGTGGAGCAGCAACTCGCCGTATTGCAGCAGTGCCATCGGGACATGGCGCCGGTCGAGATCATCAACCGTGATGCGGAACGTGAGGAGATGGCGGCTTTTTACGCCGACTATGACGTCATGGTTCTTCCTTCGCGCGGCGAGGGATATAATCTTCCGGCCCTCGAAGCGATGGCGTCAGGCCTGCCGCTGATCGTTACGGGTGAGGGAGGGCACCGCGATTTCTGCGGATCGCGACAGGCGCGAATGGTCCGCTATCGCTTCGCGCGTGCGAACAGCCATGTCGCAGCGAGTTTCTCCATGTGGCTTGAGCCTGATTGTGATGATCTTGTCGCTGCGTTGCGGGAATATGCTGAGCCTGCGAACAGGGATGTCATTGAGCGACGGCGCGAGGCGGCGCTTGAGGCGGCATCGATCGAAGGAGATGCTGCGGCATGGACGCGTCGCCTGCATGGCGTCGTACATGAGCTGTTAAAGGGGTATGACAAGAGACCGCCCCGGGTCGCGTGGGTCAGCACCTGGGGGATTCAGTGCGGTATCGCACAATATTCCAGTTATCTTCTTGAGCGGTTCAGCGAGGCACAGAGGCGGAATACCATGGTATTCTGCGATTTCCGCTCGCCGGCCGGCGAAGGCCCGATAGCCTATCGGCCGGTATGGCATTTCATTGGAGACAAGGCATCCGAGATTGTCGATGCGACGCTGGAGCATAAGGCCGAAGCTCTCGTAATCCAGCATCAGGATGGACTGATTTCATGGGAGCAGCTCGGCCGGATAGGCAATGACCCCGCTCTTGCAAAGGTCGTCACCGTTGTTGTTCTGCATAATGCCCGTAATCTCAGGCGGGCAAGTCGTGAAGAGATGGAGGCGGTCGTTGAAGGACTGTCGAAAATGAGCCGTGTGCTGGTCCATAATATCGACGATATGAATTTCCTGCACGAACTGGGCCTTAGCCATAATCTCGGCCTGTTCCCGCATGGGGCTTTTGCCCCACGGCAAGTACCGTGGCCGCGTGTGCTGGGACCGAATGACGCGCCGCTTATCGGATGCCACGGGTTCTTCTTCCGGCACAAAGGCATCGATAAACTGATCAGGGCTGCAGCAAAATTGCGGCGCGAGTGGCCGGGCCTAAGGCTCAGGCTGGTAAACGCCCGCTTCCCCGGAGCGGAGCATGACCGGACTATTGATGAGTGTCGCGCAATCGCTGCCGAAGTAGGCATGGACGATGCGATCGAATGGTATTTCGACTTCCTGCCGGTAGAGAAGATTGAGGCTTTGCTTTCCGAGTGTGATTTGATTGCGCTCCCCTATGACGAGAGTGACGATTCCGCGAGTGGTGCTGTTCGCACCGCCCTGGCGAGCATGGTTCCGCTCGTTGCGACACGTGTGCAGATTTTTGCCGAGTTGGGTAATGCTGCCGCGTGGGCGTCTGACAACGATCCGGACGAACTGGTTCGGGTGATGTCGGCATTGCTCAAGAGTCCGGAGAGGCGTCGGGAGGTGCAGGCCGGCATTCATGACTGGCTCAGCGCGCATGATTGGAATCGTGTTTCGGGCTTGCTTGAAGACATGCTTGCCGGCCTTGTCCGTCAGACACGCCTTGGTTGGGATAAACCGCGCAATATTATCTCCTGAATAACCTCTGTTAAGTCGAAGCCTTGTCACGTGATGAATATTCTCCCATTTCGGATACTCGCGGGGAGGGAGGGCCGTTCTGTGAGCCGGCACACAGGGAGAACTCGGTAGCGGAAGCGGTCGTTACTGTTCTCGATGAACGTTGTCCTGTATGGTAATCGAACGATACCGATCGTATCTATGTAAACAGGGCTCTTTTTTCAATCGCCCTGATTATTCGCCATGCTGATATTGCTCATGTTGGCCGGCTTATTGAACTGCCCGAATTTGTGGTTATACGTTTGCAGGCCGGTCAGCATGACATGAGCCGTGGCAGGAACATTGGCTAGGTCGACCGCATAGGTCGCCTGCCACTTGCCAGAATTCTGGTCATGCATGATTCCGCCCTGGCCGATAAAGGTATCCTGAATACGGATCCAGTCCAGTTTCCCAGCGGTACCGGAAATGTAGACGTCGCTGGCATCGGTTTTACTACCGAGCCTATTATTGTTCATTTCGATCGCGCCGCCTATCCATCCGATATTGCGTCCCGCCGAGATGTATAGACCATATCTGCTGTTGTTGATTGAGGTCGAATTCTGAAAATGAATCTGACTGACACGTGGATTTTCCACGACGATTCCGGAATCGGAATACGAACTGGATGCCCAGCATGCTGAACACATGAATTCGTACACACCGCCGCCGGAATTGGGGAAATACCAGTTTGCTCCATAGCTGGTGTCACCCAGAGCATTCACCATCTGCACTCCGTTAACGCTCTCCTTGGGGCCCGGAGTGAATAAATATGCTGATCTGGTACCCACGATATCTATATTGCTGGCATAGACGCCAGATGTGTAGAGATATTGAATTCCAGTTTCATACTGGGCGATATTTAGATCTTCCAGATATGTATCGATATTTATTTTTCCGGAGGTCAGGTCTCCATCCAGTGATATGAATGCTGCCCCTGCATATGCCGCGCCGTTCTGTGCATTCGGCGCGGTGTGGAAGGATGGAAAGGGGGGGCGCGCATAGATGTGATCGATATGGACATTATTGGATGCATAGACATAAATACCATTCCAGAAGGGCCCCGTTACAATCAGGTCGTGTACGCGTTCCTGACTCGCAGCTTTCAGGTAAATCATCGCGCCAGCACGCATCTGCCGGGTCGCGTTGATGGTCATGTCTGAGATAACCTGCCCATGGCCCGACAGGTGGAAGACATTTACAGAACCAGAAGTAATCGTGTAATTAACGTTGAGTATTACACATTGCATGTTGGCTCCGGACAGGCGAATGCCGTCAGCACTCCAATCCGGGAATGATTCATCGAGACGGTATGTCCCGCAAGGCAGAATAACGGCTCGTTCTGCGGCAATGAGGGCCTGGATCGCAGGGACCGCGTCGATTTTTCCCGTCTTTACGAGGTTGAATTGCCGTGCAGTCAGTCCTGCATCTGACGGGAATGCAGCCATTGATGACTGAGCCCGAGTGGGAATTGACAGGAGTAAGGATGCAACCATTACCATGGCATGAAGAAAAAAATAGAATCTGCTCATTGCATGTCCCTTCGAGGAGGAGGGAATGGGCTATTTAAAGAGGTTTGCAGGAACCTCGGCTGTAATCGGCAGGCATCGCTGCTTCGGCCAGCCGGGTGACGCCCTGTTGTGGAGACGTTCTCCTTTTGTGGCGGGTGAGGTGGTCTATTTCCATAGGAACGGTCTCCATATCGCGCTCAGGTCAGGAGATGCATGATCAGGCTTTTTGCCCCGCAACGGCGATTATCGCGGGAAAATGTGCCGGCGAGTTTATCTATGCCGGGATTGGCCTGCCCTAGGCGCAGGAACCTCCGCTGACCGAAGCGATCTCCAGAGCGTGAGACATGTGTCTATGTGGCTTTTTTTCGCTGAAGGGACTATCTACGGCAACGGGAGAGAACGGCGTGCGAGGTCTCGCAAGTGACATATTCATGATTGATCGGTTCTGCTGATGCTGACCGGCAATAAGAATGAAGCCGTCGATGCTGCGGCGAGTGACCGTATCAGCGGTCATCTTTTTGCCAATATGTGTTGATCTGTTTTTGCTTTTTGTCGTTGTCAATATCAGGTTCATACTGTGTCATGATAGAGGATTTCGAATTCGGCCGCGTTGTCATTATCGGTGACCTGATTCTTGACTGTTATATCAATGGTTCCGTGGCGCGCATTTCGCCGGAGGCACCGGTTCCGGTTCTGCTTCGCGCGCAACAGGTCGCGGTTCCCGGTGGAGCGGCGAATGTCGCCACGAATGCCGCAACGCTGGGGTGTGCGGTCACCCTGCTTGGGATTGTGGGCTGTGACCATTCTGCCCGAGTCTTGCAGGACGCGCTAACCGGCACGCCGGGCATCGATCTGTCCGGTATCGTCGCCGATCCGTCCTGGACGACTGTCACGAAGACGCGGGTCCTGAGCGGACGACAGCAGATCGTGCGGATTGACGAGGAGCGTATCTCACCTGTCCCTGAGGCAGCACGTGCGCGCTTGATAGAGGCGGCCCGCGACGCCATCGTGGGCGCCGATGTCGTAATCTGTTCCGATTATGCCAAGGGTGTGCTTTCGGATGATGTACTCGATGCCGTCATCTCTCATGCCAGTGAACGCAATATTCCTGTCATTGTCGACCCTAAACGCAGGGATTTTTCAGCCTATCGCGGTGCCTCACTCATTACGCCGAATCGGAGTGAGATGGGGCTGGCAACCGGGGGATTGCCGCTGGGTACCGATGAGGAAGTCGAGCGCGCCGCCCGCGCGGTTGTCGAGCAGTTTGGCGGCGATGTTCTGGTCACGCGCTCTGAGGAAGGCATGACCCTTGTGCGGCGTGAGGGTGGCGTGACGCATGCCAGTGCACGGCGGTCGGAGCTTTGCGACGTTTCCGGAGCGGGGGACACCGTGGTTGCGACGATTGCAAGCGTGCTGTCGGCCGGTCAGGATCTGGAAACGGCCATCGTGATCGCGACAAGCGCGGCTTCGATCGCGGTAAGCAAGTTGGGCACTGCGACGGTATCACGAAGTGAGCTCAGTGCCGCTCTGATGGCGGAAATCAGGGAAAGCGGCGTTACATTATCTACCCGGAATGCGCAGGCAATCGTTGAAAGCTGGCGTCATTACGGTGCGCGTGTCGTTTTTACCAATGGCTGTTTCGATCTGCTGCATCCGGGACACATTTCGCTCATTCGTGCGGCGGCGGCGCATGGAGACAAGCTGATTGTTGCTATCAACAGCGACGCGTCCGTCAGGCGATTAAAGGGGGCATCTCGGCCGCTGCAGGACGAGCAGGCGCGCGCTACGGTGATCGGCGCGCTGCGCGATGTCGATCTCGTCGTGATTTTCGATGAGGACACGCCCCTTGAAACCATTCAGGCCCTGAAGCCCGATGTGATCGTGAAAGGTGCGGATTATCAGGAGCATCAGGTCGTCGGTGGGGATTTTGTGAAATCTTATGGCGGGGCCGTTGTGCTCGTGGATCTTGTCTCGGGCCGCTCGACCACTTCGATCGTCAAAAAAATGCAACAAACGACCCTTGCCGCTCGAACGGCCCATTAATGTCTTCCCGAACGGATTGTCTTTATGCCGAGTAGTCCGGAGAGTCCCTCTCTTTTTTCCCTACAGAGAGGGTGGAGCGATTGGCTCTCCGGCCAGGCGTTGCCGTTGTGGAGCGATGCGGGCTTCGACGCGCGTCGAAGCCTCTACCATGAGCGTCTGGCTTGGGACGCAACGCCGGTTTCCATGGCACAGCTTCGTCTTATGGTTCAGGCGCGACAGGTGGCAACCTATTGTCGGGCGGCGCTCGATGGTCTCTACGATGCCTCGGCTCAGGCCATTCGTTGCCTTGATGAGGTAGAGCATCTCTACCGGCGCAGCGACGGCATGCCAGGATGGGTTTTCTCATTGGCGCCCGACGGTAAACCAGCGGACAGGATGCGTGATCTCTATGCCCACGCATTCATTCTTTTTGCCTATGCATGGGCATTTAATCTGACGGGAAATGAGCGTTATCGGCGTGTCGCCCGTGAGACGGTCGAGGAAATGCATATGATTTTCGCCGCGAAGAATGGAGGGTTCCGGGATACGGTGCCCGCCACAGATTCATGGCGACGGCAGAATCCTCATATGCACCTGCTGGAAGCGTATCTGGCGTTATTCGAGACGATGGGGGACGAATTTTATCTTGTTCATGCGAAGACGCTTGTGAACCTGGCCACCACGCGCTTCATTGATCCACGTACAGATATGCTATTTGAGTTTTTTGACGATGAATGGGTGCCCCGCGAGGCTTCCGGCTCGAATCGTATCGAGCCGGGACATCTTTTCGAGTGGGCGTGGTTGCTGCGCGAGTATAGTCGGCTCGCGGGCTGCACGGGTGACGAGGCCGTGCGCATTGCTGCTGTTGCGGATCGACTCTTTGTCGTGGGGACATCTGCCGGCTGCGATCCCGAAACGGGCATCGCATGTGACGCCATGACAGAAGAAGGTGTGATCTTCGAACATTCCACCCGCATTTGGCCACAGACTGAACTCATGCGTCTGCTGCACCAAAGGCGTGTGCTGAATTCCCAAGATGACGCTGCACTGCTGACCCGGATAAGTGGCGCATTTTTTGAACGTTACGCGCCCCGGCATTTGTCGGGTGGCTGGATCGATAGGCTTGATGCGGCGCTTGCACCTCTGGTGGATTATATGCCGGCTAGCTCGCTGTACCATATCTACGGAGCGGGTCGGGAACTGGCTTCATAGACCGTCGTTGCGTGCTTCGCTCGGGGCAATCGTCAGGACGGCAGGCTCGTCTCCGCTGCGTGGCCGAGATGAGTGGACTATGAGAATCATCTCGCGCTTCGCCCCAAAGACGCCGGCCCTTTAAAGGAGAAACAGATTGATTGTTCGAACGATAATTAATAATGCAAACGCATTCGAAGTAACGTTAACGAATAAAATCATTGATAAACTGAAAAAAAAGAAAGTTTTTTTTACGACATCTGGAGAAGAGAGGTTTCATCCCGGGGAAAAAATCTTCTTCGAAGAAAATGTATGTGCCAATCCTTATTCTGCTATTCTTTCTGGAAATACTATACCAGAAATTGGATGCTTTTCATACACATGGTCGTCATTGCCGATTGGAACGGTAGTCGGCAGGTATTGTTCTATCGCCCACGGATTGAAAATTCATGGACCAAGGCATCCAATAGAAGCTGTAACAACAAGTCCTGTTGGATACGATGATGATTTTATCATTGTTTCAGAGCCTTTAAGGAAGGCTGGAATAAAAAAAACTCAGAGTACGATGGGCATTCAGAAAAAGATGCCCGTTATTAAAAATGATGCTTGGATTGGTGCTAATGTTACGCTTTTACCTGGCATTACAATAGGAAATGGTGCGGTTGTTGCTGCAGAATCTGTCGTAACAAGATCCGTTCCTGACTATGCGATTGTTGGTGGCAATCCTGCTAAAATAATAAAATTCAGATTTGATGAGGTTGTTGTAGAAAAATTCTTAGAAATACAATGGTGGGATTATAATTTTGTCGATTTTAATTGTGTTGATTTGGGTGATGTCAACAAATTTTTGTATGAGTTTCCTGAAATTAGAAAAAATATAAAAAAATTTCGTAAAAATCGCAATAAAATTAGCCATTTAATAGAGGTATATTGATTGGAGCTCAGCTCTGAGTTTTGAACACCATCAAAAATTCACAACGTGAGGAGAGCGGCTACGCGACGGTAAGCGGGTCTCGGAAAACGACAACATCATCCTCAGATATGCCGAACGCCGGTATGTGGGACTTCGCTCACGCTTACGCTCATTTTACGTTTTCCCCCGATTGTTCAAGTCGGGTTTGACTACGCAGCCATATCGATGTTCTCCAGGTCTGCATAGAAAACGGGCGGAACCTCGCAGTCCCGCCATCAGTTTTAAACTTCATACGTAAAATTATTTATGTTTTATCGCGTCCATATAGAATTCACCAATTTTCTTTGAAATGGGGTTTTTAGCGTCTTCAAAGAACCGGATGGGATTTCTTTGGAGTTTTCTTTTCATCTTCTCGTCCAGAACGCTTGAAAGAAAAAAGAGAGACGCTTTCAAATGAAGAGGTAACTTCTTCAATTCTTGCTCTGTGAATAGCTTGTCAACATTACGCTTAATGATATGCCCTTGATTCTCAGATTCTTGAAGGGAGTCATAAATTCGCCAAGCATCAGTCATCTCGTTAAAGCTAAATGGGCTGCCTTGCATAACGTTGTTGGCGGGAAAACTCTTCTTAAAGTTGACAAAATTATTCCCAACGAATCTCCACTGAGAAAATATATAAAAATCACCTTCTTTGAAGACGAACGTGTGCTTTTGGAAATCTTTTTGAAATTCTACATAGTCATTGTTGATAACACAATGAGACGTATGGACGATATTATCGCTTTTAAAGTATGCGGCAATTGCTTTTGACGGATTGTTGTCGTCATTTTTGGCTTCAATCCAGACATCTCCCTCGGGATAATCTGAAATTTTAAATGGAAAAGAAAGAACTTGAGGAACATTGCCATTCAGGGCGTCCTCCATTGAACGTAATTTATCCTTAAAATATGAGGTTAAGTCAGACAAAGATGGCAGATGGTCGGTGCGTGACCACCAAATATGTTCCTGCTCGCGCATTACTCGGCTGACCTCGTGTATACGAAAGGGCAGTTGACGCATTAGAGCATACGGGAAATCTACAAGAGCAGGTTTAATCTTATGCTCCAATACATTTCTTAGTAGTATAGATTCTGGATTGAAGAATATATTTTCAATATGTTCTTCTGTATAATCAAATGTATGGAAATAAATCCCCATGGACTTTATATTTCCGACTGCGAATTAATCATTGATTCCTTTTGAGTGATAGCATTTGGGAAAATATATGGCATTATCGATGAAGTCACCTTCATCGCTAATTTTAACCAATATTTCTTTGAGGGAAAGGTCAGGATAAATGTCAGGACGGATCCGTACAACATAGTCATATTGGTCAGCATGATCTTTTAAAAGTTCAAAAGATTGCTGCATGCTATAGAACATCGATAGGCTACCATGATCACGACCTGGCTTCAGGCGTGGTTCGCGGAATTTAATCCTCCTCTCCAGTTGGCGTAGTGAAATAGGCTCTTCGAAGAGGTGATTTTTTGGCTTTAACTCATGTAAAATCAGAGCCTCAGAACTATTGCTCCAACCGTGAATATAAATATCGCAATCAACTCCCGACAGAAAAGATTTAATACAACGCACTTGTTGTTCGGGAGTTCTATGAATAATATGTCTAAATTCACCGCTAATGCATACAGCGATTTTCTTATCAAGCCATATATGATGATGAGAGGATATGGTGGCAATAAAATAGGGAAGCTTTTTAAGCTCAGGAAAGTAATCAGAACTGAAAACAGGAGGTTCGAGGCGAATAAAAGGGAGTTTAAACTTATCAAACAACGGAACTAAATGATGAACTTCATCCGGCGCCAAAATGTTCAATAAGTAATCATTGCCAAAAAGAGAGAATGGAAGTTCATCTAATTTAAATCGGGCGCTGATCTCTTTCGGAAGATGTTCAGACAGAACTTCTTTGAAATCATAGAATTTGTATTCATCGCTAAAATACTTTTCTATGTAATTATAGTAAAGAATATTTTCAAAAAAATCTACAAATCGCCCTTCGTATTTAAACTCGTTAAAGTCATAATTATTCCCTATTCCTCTAATATAATCGAGAAATAGATTCCCCAGATGGTTTTTTATTAGATCATTTGCTTTTTCTGTCTCATAAAACCAATGAAAATATTCCATATACCATCTTTTTGTGGCATCGTTCTGTAGAGTATCAGAAGTATTTTTATTGACTTGATGCCCAACAGACCGAGTCCATAACTCGTTCCTAGGTGAAGTTAATGTATAAAAAACGTATTTTTGTTCGGCGTAATTTTGTACGGCGTCTTTAATAGAGAAACTTTTGCAAAAAATCCCTTCGCTATCTAAGACGATAGAGTAGGGTGTCCTCACCTTTAATAATCCGCCAAATTTCTTAACAGTCTGGAAAGTAAATTTTCCAACACGTGAAATAAAATCCTTTGAACTCCCTGGAATTTTGAAATATTTTATCACGTCTTCTGTGGTAACTATATTGAAATGCTCAACATAATTTCTTGTAAAAATTTCCTTAAATAGGCTAACGTTGTGCTCTTCGCAAACAAGAATGAAGTCGATACTATCAAAGTCGGTGCAATATTTCTTTATGCTCTTCACCATACATTCATACTGATCTGCATGCTTCTCATAGCTCGGAGTTACTATAGAAACACGTTCTGCATTATTCATGGGTAGCCTATCTAAATGTTATTTGCGAATTGTCTTAAGATTCATCATTGACTTTATGTGTTTTGATGTCAAGTTTCGGTTGTCTTCACGATGGTCTCGCTCTTCGAAAGAGGCCCCTTTTTGGGACTCTCGCCGCTTTGTGGTGAGCTCTGATGTTCGTGCCAGAAAAGTCATGCCAAGCGCCGCTCCGCGTCGTTCCTAAACCTGTTCGAGCAGGCGTTCCCATACGCCGAGTTTCGTCCAGCGGATGAAAAGCTGCGCCGCCCGCCACCACGGGCCTGGTTCAGCGGGGATGCTCCACCATTTCGCGCCATTCTCATGGCACCAGAAAATCGCTGCTATCGTACGCCGCAGATCATGGGGCGGCGTCTTGTCTCTTGGGCGAACCACCTCAATCAGAGGTTCCCAGATCGCCCATGTCTCGTCCGTAAACCAGAATGCGATCCCGTCGACACAGCCGGAGACGATCATGGTTAAGGCCGTAGGTCCGGCGTAAGTGAGGAAAGCTCTCATGGCGACTGATCCGTCCCCTGTATCGTATATTCTCTACCGCACTGTGGCCTAGAGGTGGCAACCGTCATCCTACACGGGGCTGGACGGGAAAGCGGTGACGCCCGCGCCGGTGGTTATTTCGGCAGCGGGGACAGTTGTGGCGCGGATGCTGCTGATCGAAGCAGCTCAACCGTCGGTTCCAGCCGAATTTGCCTACGCGTCCGATCCGGGCGGTGAGTATTCTGTGGGGAGCGTCTACACCCCCTCCAAGGCCTGAGAAAGGGAATCCGTCATGCACTATCGCACCATCGCCATCGGTGTCTTGTGTCTGATCGCCACCACGACCATCGCCGCCCGGGCGCAAAATCTGATCGTCACCTTCCAAGACGGCCAGAAGCTGCCCGCGAAACAGCTTAATAGCGTGCAGAACGGCGTCGTCAGTGTTGAGAACGGCACATCACGGGGGCAGTTGCTGACGAATCCGACCCTGTCAGGTGCACGAATCACGACAGCCCCTAGCGACAAGCCGGGCGCGACGGGCGCGGCGGTGCCCAGCACAGCATGGGTAGATGCCTATTATACACCGCTTTCGTATGTGGTGGCCTCATCCGTCACAAAGACTATGTGCGCCACTAGCTGCGATTTCACGTCGATTCTGGATTTTGGCAGATGGGTCGGTAAGGTGGTCATCATCGGGGATGCCACGATCACCTTGGCCATCTCTACCGGGACCTATCCCGCGTCCGGGTCATATCCCAACGTGGTCGACATGAGCGGACCCAACTGGAGCCGTGTCCGGATTCTGGGGAACAGCGCTGCGAATACGGTGCTGAACTTCAACAATCTGGCGAACAACAATTACTCCGCGTTTTACGCTCATGACGGGGCAGCGCTGGCCTTCATCAACCACATCACGATCAACGGGATCGGCGCCCGCACAGGGACACACACATGGGCCGATCTATCCGCCGGCAGCGCGTTCCTCGCGCAAGGGAACTCCTCCATCCACGCAGGAGCGGATGTGATCGTCAACGACTACTATTACGACGTGACGGCGGATGTCGGCGGCGAATTCCTAGGAGATGCCGGATTTACGGGAAACCGGGCAGGCGATGCGAATTTTCTCGCCAGGCACGGCGGGAAAATCCATTGCGAAGGCTGCATCGCCAATGACGCGGGCGATGCGCCGAACGGTCTGGGGTTCAACTTCCTGGCGGAGAGCGACGGGGCCGTGTGGGCCGACGGCTCGACTGCGACCGCCGGGTTGGTCGGGGGCTTCTCAGCCTCGGCGGGAGGGTCCGCCTGGTATCATAGCGTAACGGTCTCGGGCTCTGGTGGTCCCGGCCTGTTCGCCTTCCTCGGCGGGATAATGTTTATCGATAAGGCCACTTCGACCGCCAACGCCATTGGGATGGAGGCTGCGACCGGTGGCCGGATTTCAGGCGGCACGGTCATGCTCAGCGGCAACGCCGGGGACGGTGTGCTGCTGGACCACGGATGGTTCGAGGGTAGTGCCGTAACGTCCAAGAACAACGGCGGCTACGGATTTCGCGTGATAGACGGCAGTTTCGGACGGTTCTTCTCATCCGCCTCGGCCTCCACCGGGAATACGAGCGGTCTGTCCTATGTCGATCCGGGGAGCGCCTGCACCAGCACGTCCGCCATGAACTGCGACGTCGGCTCAAGCATCGTCATCAATTGAATATCCTAGCATGAACCTGATCGAGCTATGGAAAGTCTACAGCACGCCCGCGGGCACGCTCCTCGGTGCGGCGGGCGGCATATATGGAACCTTGCTACAAGGACGCATGTCGGCGTGGCGGGGCCATTTGGAAGCCGGACGCCAAGCGCTGGAACTCGTCGCGAGAGCGGGCGAACGCGAGGCGCGAACAGATGCGCTGCTGACAGCGTGCATGGACCGTCTCGATGCCGCGCGACGTGGCCTATTCGATCAGCCGAGAGGGGAACGCGCGGCCGTCGAGGGGAGGTTCTGATCTCTAATCGAAGCGCTTAGAAGCCTCTAAACGGCCCTTCAGCCGCCCTCGAATAGGGTTCCAAACCTTGTGTCCCGCGCTTCCAAATCTGGTGTCGCGCTTCAACGGTAGCATCCGCCACGGCAGCCCGCCTCTCAGCAGATAGAACATCGCGTCGAGCAGCTTGCGCCATCCCCATTTACGCGGCCGCCCTCCCGGCTTCGCCGCCAGCATAACCGGCTCTAAACACTCCATTCCGCATCCGTCAAATCGCTTGGCAGCCGTAGTCCCTTGCGCGCATCCTGCGCGCGGATGGTATCGGTCCACATGAGATCCTCCGTCGATGTTTCGCAACCCCGACTGAATCACAAAAGACTGATATCACTTAATTTATTATCCACGCCCTTTTCGGGGCAGACACTAAAGAATGCCGAAAGGATTGCCATTCTTATGACATAGAATGGCTACAGATGATATTTCAGGGCATGTTGCTTACCTGTATCGAGAATTTTCACTGTACAGACAATAATTTTTGGTTTGAAATTTTCCGGATCTATATTAATTTCAATCCTGTTAAATACATTAACGAAAAAATTTACTTTTTACCCCTGTAAATTTACGTTGCAAAAAAGAGGGGAGAGTTGCCTCCTGTCTTGGAAAGTGATCATTGCGGAAATCAACATAATTAATTCGTAAGGTCTCAATTCGCTGTATTGAAAGAACGATTTCGATATTGTTCTGTTCAGGAGATGAAACTGCGAAAGGAATACTCAAGGTACGACTTCCGGTTCCGGCAGGTATTTCGATCGTGCGTTCGGCCAGCAGGTTCTGGCCCGAACTCGCGGTAATACGCAGAGTGACGGCACCTGGTCCGGTGATGAGAGCGCAATCCACGTGCGCTATATAATGTCCTCCGGGTAAGGTCACATAGGGACCATAGATTAGAGTGCCGTTAGGCCCATTAGCAACGATTTCACCGTCTTTGAGTGTGGCATCGCGCAGGCTCAGTTGCAGGGCGTCGTAGCGTTCCCAGAACTCATCTCGAACTACCTGTTTATTCGGCGGCGTAGCAAGAGGCTCTTTCACACTATTTAACGTAATCGTGCGGTAGTTTTCGCCCCGTGCATGGCATAGTGCGCGCCAGGTCTCCGCGGTGATGCATTGGGTGCGCTTGTTACGGTTATGGAATTCGTGACTGTATTTTTCAAATACGCATCCGGCGCGCAGAAGGTCGCATGGAATGAAATTATCGATCAGGATATCCATGCACAAATCCCTGGAACGCAGGTCATTGTGATAATCCAGATGAAGATCTGGAAACGCTGATTTGAATGTCGGATAAAGTAGATATTGCTCGACTGCCAGCCTTACCAGGAACAGTTTTTCTGCGCTGCTTGAGCCGGAGGCATAATCATGTACCCTGTAATATGTAGCATCTGCCAGCGGCATGGGGGGGATATCCCATAGCCGTGTCACGTCACGCGTCAGGCCCAGATGGAACCAGTCACTATAATGAAGAGGCAGGCGTTCGAGCGCGTAGGGGTTGAGCGTGTAAAGCCATGAGATCATGACGCGCTCTTCCAGCACGCTGGCATGCCCACGGGGAAGGGCGCGGTCAGCCTCGTAATGCGCCAGGAAACTGCGATCCGCAAAAATCAGGTCAGCCCGGACCCTCAGTACGTAAATGCTACTGACCAAGGCTAGCCCGGCCCGGGCGGCCGCAATCTGAAAATTGATATTATTACCGGCCTTGCTGTCTTTCTTGAACAGCGGGAGCGATAAGGCCGGGTCGGCAAGTGTGACGGCGGTGCAGGCCTGGCGGAGAAAAAACAGGGCATTGCGCAGTTTGCCATTGTGCTGATGCGCCGCCACCAGCGCAAGGTCATCCAGAACACCATTTTCGCGAGGCGTACCGGTCACGATATCCGTGACTGAAATGGCGAGGATAATGGGTGTATGGGGAAAAAGACGCCGCCAGTGAACACAGTGATTGGCAGTTTCAATCAGGTTGCTGCGAATGAGCGACCCTTGGACAACAATACTGAATGTCTCGGGATTGTCCCAGTCAGGATTTGTCATTGAGTATGCCCTGGCTGTTCCGCTTGGGTTACAGAAAAAGGGGCGGAACCTTGCGGTTCCACCACCATCTGATCCAAGGGGGCTTGTTGGTCTGACATAGGCAGGGCAGATTTTTGGTGCCCGAGGCTCAGCATATTGAAGGTCAGGGTTTTTCCCCGCCCAAAGCCTCATACTCCGCAGGCACGCCGCAGAATGTGATCAGCTCCGTCGGGATGAGGTCGTAGTGGATGCGCTGACCTGCTTTGATCAGATGATTATAAAGCGGTGCGATATAGAGTTCTGGCAAAGAGGGAGCCAGCCGTTCTCGCGCCAGCGCGTCGAGGAAGGATGAGGACTGCGCGAAATGATACAGCCCGTCGCAGCAGAGGTCGGAAATAGGCTGCTTTTCAGTCGTTCGCGCCGCCAGGGGTTCGTCACCGTCTTCCGTGGGGCCAACATAGGACCAGTTTGCACCTTCGCCCCGGAAAACTTCCAGATACCCATCGGAATGGTTGAACCAACTGGCTTCAGGAAAGTGGAAACCGGTGCGGAATGTATCAATGTTGAAGATTGTCAGGGGAGTCCGGTCGTCGAGCGCGGCTTCCTTAATGCCGATTTCGACCGTCTCTGCCTGTCCTGCCGTTTCCCGGTCCAGCACAACGATGCGGGCATCGCGGATACCGAGTTCGGTCGTTTCCTTGCGGATGAAGGCAGGCGTCTCTGCAACCGTCCGCGCAATGAAAATGAAGGGCAAATCATTGAAGTAGCGGGAGAAGCTTTCTACCGAATGCTTGAATACGCTCTTGCCGTGAAGAGGCAGCATGTATTTTGGCTTGGTGTATCCCGCTTTTGTAAAGCGGCTCGACAGTCCGGCCATGGGAATGATGATCATGCGGGCTTTCCTTCCAAGGCGGAAAAAAGTCTGAGTGCATTAGCAATGAAGGCGGCCTGCCGGTCCGGACGGTCGGCGTGGAGGGGAAGCATCGAGACAAACAGAGAAGTCGTAATGGCTCCAATTTCCTGGCTGGCGGTAGAAATACCCGCGATCGTCAGATCGGCGAACTGATTTCGCAGCCAGTTCCGCTGGCTCGATGGAGGAAATTCCAGCGAGAAGCTGTACATATTCTGCTGCGTCAGCCGGTAACGGCCGGCGATGATCAGGTCGTATAAGCCGTTGATGGAATGGGAGAGCTTTGCAATGTCATAACGGATGTCACCGTAAATATCATGTTCACCGCTGGAGACGTATCCGCGTGGGTCAATCACGGAAATGCGGTTATTGCGGGAATTATAGAGAATATTGCTGAAGCAGAAATCACCATGCATGATGGTGGAGGGTTCCGCGGCATCCGGTACGGAAATCATGCCTTCCAGTGAGGTCGCGATCTCTGCAAGGGATGGCATGGGCCGACCGTTCAGCGAGAGTGGCTTTGCAATATCAAAGCCACTCTCCCGTGCGTAGCGTTCAAGCCGTTCGACGGTTTTCTTGCCCATGAGTTGCCGCGCATAGTGCGCGCGCGGAATCTCGCCTTCGTGCGAGGCGCAGATCTCCAGGAACTCGGTACAGGAGCTGAGGAGCTTCTGCCATGTGATCCGGCCAATACCGGAGAATACGAAAAGTTCCGACAGGTTGGGAGCGTACTGGTACTCTGTGCTATAGAATGCGCGCGTGCCATCCTGGCCTTGATCGAGAAGGCGGGCGCTGTAGGGACGCGCATCGGCTGGAATGCGGGCAAACCAATTGGCTTCCGCCTGCATCTTGAAGGCGTCGGTCGAGAGTTTCTTGACTGTATTGCGGGTAATCTGCAGGGAGTTGAAGGAACGCGCAGTGGTCACCATCCGTCGCGAATGGAAATACGTCTGCAGGTGGCCGAAATCGTACCAGTGTTCGATATTGTCCATGCGCATGGGGTGGAGCCGGTTATAGGCATTGACGCCACGTAAAAAGTCGTAGCCAGATCGCACCATCGCACGGACCAGTTCGCTGCAACTCGAGAACGCGAAATAACCGCAGGCTACGGGACGGCTCAATTGCGTTTCCGAAGCGGCTTCTATAAGCTCAAGGCTCTCGATCTGCGTGCCTGAATGATTGATGGCCGCCCAGCAATAATCGTCTCCTTCTGCATGGGAGGCTACGACGTCCAGCCCGGAAGGCAGACGATCCAGCAACGTATCCCCGTGCAAAACGCGGATGCCAGCCGAATAGGCGCTGATACTGTTGACGGCGAAGACGATCGAGGCCCCCAGATCCAGGCCATCGGGCACGAAAATGGGCGTTACGCCCTTGTCCTTGAAGCTCTGAAGATCATGTGCCGGAACGTCGAAACTCTCCGGCAAGGTGATATAGATCGGCGATGCCTCGGTCAGATCCTGCTTGAGGCTGGCAATCTGCATGTCGTACAAGCGGCCCACGCCCAGTGGCAGAAAGGCCGGCGGCAAAGGCCCGAACTCTGCAACGAGTTCATGGCTGACGTAAGCGCCTGATGCAATGACGCTGATAAGGTTGGGGTGAATCATTTATCTGTTTCAATCAGGCGGTTAATCTCTTCGAGAGACAAATTGAGAAACTCTGAAGGCCGGATGGCTCGATCATCAATATAGAAGCCCTCCGTTCCGCACCATGCCTTGCCGACGTAGATTTCATCGTAAGGCACTTCATGCTTGCGCAACCATTCCAAGATGATCGGCAATGTATTGGCGTTGATCTTGCCGATCGCCCCATTATAGGTGCGCATGTTCCGCGCCGTCTGAATCAGAATTTCAAAACCTTGAGCCTTGTATTCCCTGAGTTTTTTGATCAGTGGCAGATTCGGTTCCTTGTCTGCGTATGACAGGTCCGGATTGTTTCTGGTCAGGGTATCATCAAGATCGACGACAAGGCGTTTCATAGGGGCTCCGCTAATTGACGATTTTGGGAAAGCAGACACATTGACATCCATCTTCATTGCTCGAAAGCGTGCGATGGACAGACGGCTTGATGAGTGAATTAAAGTAGAATGGTCCTGTTGAACAGAGTGGGGCGAGGGCGGATTTCCGGCTGAAAGTCTAGATGAGAGAGGATGCGATCTTCTCGTGCATCATTAAGGCGGAATATAGGATGAAAAATGGCTGACTGATGCCTGCCTGAGCGCCCCTCTGAAGATGTCATTTGCCCTGTCCATTGCTGATTTCGACAAAGCGGGTGCATCGGGGACGATGGTCATGGAAAATTCACGACGTTATGCGGTTCGGTCTCGGGAGAGATAGAACTGTTACGAAGGTCGATCAAGCCCGTCATGTCTGCTTGGAACATCTCTATCGAAAGTCGCGGCCCTTAGCTCTCCGTCGAATCTTCTACGAGCCATGCGGTGCCAGAAACAGGAAAAGAGCTGCATATCAATTATCAATGGGCAGATTGATCCGGGTTCGAAGATTCACTCGGCAGATGGTCATGCAGGTTGTGTCTTTTCGTTCTGACGAGCGATCTCTTCCAGTGTTGTATCGAGGACTGTGGCGACGGGAATGGATGTAACGCATATCGCATCCATACCGCAGGAAAGCCGGTCGTTCAGGCCGCATCCGGCACAGGGAACACGGCGTGAGAGGATGACTCCTCCACGATTTTGTCCCCATTCCTGCCAGTTCACACGCGGGATGGCGATGCTGACAACGCTGACGCCCCGCGTGGCAGCCAGGTGTTTGGGGCCCGTGTCGTTGGCAACCAGAAGCAGAGTATGCGACAGGAGTGTGTCGAATGCATTCATATCGATGGATGGCATCAGCCTGACGCCGGCTAGGCTTTTGCACTGTGCCTTTATGGAGTCCGTCAGGTCATCCTTGTCGATGAACAACAGAACCGGGATATGCGTGGCAGCATGGAAATCTGCGCAAAATGCCAGAAAGTTGGGCAGAGGCCATCGGTTGATGGGATGGCGCGCGCCAGAATGCACGACAATATAGCCCTTCTTTGCCACCCCATGGTCGCTAAGAATGGAATCGTCGCTGCTCGATTGACGACGGGGGACGACGGTCTGGCCCATGTGCAATGCCCCCTCAAGGGCAGAGACCAGCATGCTGACATGGGCTGCGTGATTGACGACTGCCTTGCGATTAACCTTGTCGCGTGACGTAACCTCGATACCAAAATCAATGAAAGGGAATTGACCAGGTTTGAAGCTCACCCTGTAGCGTGCGGCACACAGCCGCATCAGGGGCTGACTTTCGGCTCCGGGAGAAAGGTCGATCGCCAGATCGAACTCTCGTCCGCGCAGGGTTTGGCGTAAGGCATGTTCAGCCTCGGCGGTCAGGAAACGACGTTCCGTTCTACCGTTGTAGGATAGGGAAAGAGAAAGATATTCGTCGGCGACCCCTGAGGCGATCAGAATGGGTACGATGGCCGTTTGCGACAGAACGGTGATGCGCGCTTCGGGGAAGAGCGCCCTCAGACGTGCCATGGCGGGCAGGGAAGCCGAAACGTCTCCTAGCTGGTCCGTGCGCAGGATCAGAATGGAGCGGATGCTCCCAGAAAAAATTTGCTCCTGGGGCCGGTGTCGCTCAGTCGGCAAGGACAGAACGTGGTCGATCGTCCCCATCTTGTCATCAGACGCGGAAGGTACAAACGCATCGGAATGTCGGACCCCGTCGGGGAGGGATGCGGTAATCTCCTCTTGCGGCCTCACGGTCACCCAGCGGCGGATGTGTCCGGCATGACGCGTGCCTGCATAAATATTCATATGCAGTCTCTGTCGGCCAACCGGCAGTTGGGCGGTATCCACCCACGCGTTGACGCCCCAGATTTTCAGAGCGCCGATCTTGCGGACCAGCACAGGCGTGGCAACAGCGATGTCTGCTGTGGCACCATCGGGATTGATGCTGGCGCGCGTCAGGTCATGCCGCGATGAAATGAGAACACGAAAGGCGATCACGCCCGACAGGACGGGAAGTCCTGTCGGGGTTCTCAGGTTGCCGATCTGCACCAGCGCGATCCGCGTTCTGGAGACGGCAAACAGAAAGACGAAGGCGTAGTAAAGTCCGGAGAGCCGTTTGCCGATGCGGGGAAATTTCCGGCTGATGGCAGGTGCCGGGCGCGTCAGGAACCATTTGACGTTGCGTGGCAAGGGAAGAGTCATCAGATCGGAAAATGGCGAATCTGCCGCGTTGTCGCGCAGGGAAGGGAGGGGGGCATCCGGGTCGGTATCCAGCCCCTGATAGGAGGCTGCGGAACAGGTCCGCGTGTCGAGCGTGCTGCAGGACGGCTCGAGAGACCTGGTCGACTGTTTCACCATGCGTTCCCAGTAGATTTCCGATTTTGAGCCCGGCCGCAGAAAGAACCCATGCCCCGCAGGCTGCCCTTCTGGCCGTTAGCCCCGGCGTTGCGAAGCCGCATTTTCCCGTTCTTCTGGTCGCTCGCACTGAAGAGAGGATGCGGTTTTATATGAAACTGGATAGTTTCTCCGCCGGTTTGTGGCAAATGAATTCGTTTGCCGGAACAGGGGGGGGCTGCGCGCTGGTAGAGGGTGCGCGCTATCTTTGCAACGGGCAGTTTAAAAATTATTATACATATCCACGCCTTCCTGCACGCTGGCGCAGATGGTCATCTTGCCGTCTCGTAGAACCATGCTGTGATCGCATGTATCCTTGATGAAATCCATGCTGTGGGAAACGATCACAAGCGAGCGGTCCTGGCGCTTGTCAAAAAGTTCACGGCGGCACCTCTCCGAAAAGCGGGCGTCGCCGACCATGATGACCTCATCGATCAGATAGCATTCGAACTCGATCGCGATGGACAATGCGAAGGCGAGCCGGGCACGCATGCCGGATGAGTAGGTTTTTACCGGCTCGCGGAGATGGCTGCCGAGCTCGGAAAAATCGTCTACAAAGCGGCGCATTTCCCCATAATCGCGATCATAGATACGCGCGATGAAACGCAGATTATCGAGGCCGCTCAGGCTGCCCTGGAATGCCCCGGAAAACGCCAGGGGCCAGGAGACTGACATGTTCCGCTCGACCTGCCCTGATGTGGGCAGGTCCACACCACCAATGATGCGCAGGAGCGTCGATTTTCCGGCGCCGTTATGCCCCAGGATGCCCCACTTCTCGCCGCGCTGAACCGTGCAGTTCACCCCGTTGAGGACACGCCTTACGCCGGATGACGTATGGAACTCCTTGACGATGTCGACGCACTTTATCATGGCTTCGCGGCTCTAACCTGTGATCTCGAGATGTTTTCTGACGCCCGCCGTCAGGATGATGCCGATCAGGAGCAGCAGAACTGTCATCCATGTATTGTAGAAAAGGTCGTATCTGACGCTGGCTTCGATGCCGAACTGGCCGCCTCGGATCATTTCTATGTTGTTGGCCATGGGAGATAGGAGCAGAATCCATTGGTAACGCAGGGGAAGCCACGCAACCATGATGAACGCGCCGGAAAACGGGAGGGAGAGGTAAGAAATAATAGATACCACTTTCTCGACGAGATCCGAGATCTCGCTCAGCGATGCTGCGAGGAGGGCCGTGGCGAAGCAGAAAATGGACTGATAGAGGAGTCCCAGCACGATGAGGCCATAACTCTGCGGGGGCTTCATGTAGCCGAGGATAATGGCCACCCCGAGCACAAGCATGCCGGCCATGATTGTCCCTATGATTTCCAGGAACGTGCGTGCTGTGATGATGTCGAACGGCGTTACCTGCCGATGGAAAAGCAGGCTGCCGTTGGACTCATAGGCCTTGACCGCGCGCCCAAGGCAATGTCGCCACATCGTTAGGGGAACATATCCTGTCACCACGAGAGCCGTCATGGCCAAGCCATGTTCACGGGCTGGGCGAATGGCGGTCCAGACAATGGCGACGCCCGCGCAGAAAAGGATGGGCTCGCCAATCACCCACAGGAAACCCAGGTTATCCCGCCCATAGCGAGTATGAATTTCCCGCAGGATGAGTGCATGAATAACTTTGTACTGTAGGCGGAAATGGGAGAGGAGCCTATTGCTCGACCGCAATTGCCGCTTCATGTGATCCGATGCTCCCGAGCGCCCGCGACGAGAAGACGACCCATAATATAGACGCCGTAGAAGCAGAGGATCGAAATCGCCATCACCTCGATGGTCGGCGGATAGGCAGGGTAATCAGGCTTGTCGGGTTGCGTGACTTCCTCCAGGAACACCATCTGATGGTCCGCCCGGGCCTTGGCGCTCTGCAATGACGTGACTTCGGACGCCAGGACCTGCTGCAGAATCTGCCTCTGGATGGTCAGGGTGTCATACTCCGTCAGGCGCGGCACCAGGGACTGCGAGTCTCCCGTCAGGCGGGCGGAAGCGGTCTCCAGTTCCTTGCGCAGGATATCGATCTGGTGCTGATACACCGCGATGGAGGGGCTGTCGGGTGCCGTCTGGCGGGTCTGGTCCAGACGCATCTGCGTCGCGGTCAACAGGGATTGCAGCGCGTATTGTGAGGACACCAGCGGCGTGCTCTGCTTTTCCGGATCGATCATCGCACTGGTGTTGCGGAAGGCTGCAAGGCGGGTTTGCAGATCGCGTATCTCCCCCAGCGTTGCAGTGACTTCCTTCTGGGCGGCATCCACCAGATTCGCGCGCTGACGGCGGTTGATATCGTTGATCAGGTCTTCCGCAGCAGCGATGAGCGCTTTTGCGATCCGCTGCGAATCATCTGCGCTAAAGGTCCGGACCGTCAGGACAGACAGGGAGGTATCGGCGTCGATCTGTGCCTTAACGTGACGTTTATAGTACTTATAGAAGCTTTCGAGATCCCGCCGGGAATACCAGTTGGGGAAACGGGCTATGAAATCCGCCTCCTTGCGGGAGAATACCCGCGCAAGATCATTATTGCGAAGCAGGAGCGTCATGGCATCGCGCGAGACCAGATAATCCTGCACCGCGAAGGTATCGTCGCTGGTAACGGACTCGCCCGCGCCACTCTGCAGCATCATTGTAAGCGGCAGGCCGCTGGCGCTGTGTTCGCCTCGCACCATGAAGTGGGCTTCGGAAATATACTGCGGCGTCGCAAGGCATATCAGGTAAAGGAACAGCAGGATGTTGGGCACGATAACCGTGAAGAAAAGTCCCATCCCGATCTTGTTCCGCACAAAGGTCACGCAGGCTTCGTACGCTTTCGCCGAACGAACCCGCCGGGCTGCGGGTGCGGGTGTTGCGACCAATGAAGGATATTCCTGATACTCATCTGACATCGAAAAACTTTCCTGCCCCAACCTTATCGAAAATGTCCATGCCCCGTTTCGCAGCGGGAGTTCCGGCCGGTGCCTCAGTGCGCCATATATCCCGCAGTGATACCGGGTTGGATAATCGTGCTGATAAGGGCGAACAGTTTATAGAATTCATTAGCCTTGGCGTTGGAGAAGTACAGCATGTCCTTGTCTCTCATGACAAAATGCTGACCAAGAAAGTAATTGCCGGGGTTCATCATATCGATCTGGTAAACGATCGGCGTAGAGGATTTGCCCGGGGTTACGGGGAGACCCAAGCGCCGGACGATATCATTGTTTTCATAGCGCAGAAGGAAAATTCCATTGGGATCGGCCCGTTCATCCATCGGCCCCCCCACGCGGGCGATGGCTTCTGCCAGGGAGAGTTCAGGCACCGTGAAAGGGACTTCCGATACCTTGCCCGCCGCACCAAAAACCGTAAAGGTCCGCGGTTTGTAAATGACCTCCACACGATCGCCGGGATGAATGGCGATATTCTGTGAGGGGTCGCTCTCCGGTATGCTCATCGCCACGCGGACTACCCGGTTGCCGCGGGTCAACTGGATGATCGAATCCTCGGGAGGATGAAGGGTGCCCTGCGCCAAGGCGATGACATCCATGATACGCTCTCGCGCGGGGGTCAGCAACACCCGTCCCGAGCGTTTGACATCACCGTACACGATGGCCGAGTTGGTCACACCCTGTACGACATGCACGATCACTTGTGGTGCCTGGGATTTGCGGGCGAGAGCCTCGCGTACCATCGTTGCCACCTGATCCACCGTGCGTCCTGCCACATTCAGCGTTCCCACGTAGGGCACCGTGACAGTTCCCTTGGCACTGACGTTCAGAGGGGGCAGGTTGCTCAGCGTTGCGGTGGCGCTGTTACCGTGCGGATCCTGTCCGCTGGTGCTGCCAGAGAGAATGGAGCCCGTGCTCTGGCTACTGGTGGCCTCGCCAGCCAGGGCAGATGCCATCGACATGCCGCTGGCGTTGGTGCCGCCGCCGCCGAACAGGCTGTTGCCGAGTTCGTAGACAGAAACCTGGATCGTATCGCCCGGGCCGATCATGTCGTTGCCCGTGGCGCGATCGGTTACCTGTTCGAGAGACGAAAGCGGTGTTGGGGCATCACTGGCAAGAAGCGTCAGCAGGTCGGCACTGATCTTCACGATGCCAAAGCCCTGCGTATTCTGCTTGGGGTCTTTTTGTATCTGGAGAATGTGAGATTCCGTGGGACCGCTCCGTGGCAGGGAGCTGCATCCTGCCAGAAGAAAGAGGCTGGTCGCCAGAACGCCCGGTAACCGCGCCGTCGTCATACGGCATGTCGCGGTAAGATTGCCCAAACGGCAGAGTTCAGGAAACGTATTAACCACGCGACATACCACCCCAAGATAAAAATCCATGTCTGGTCAGATTGCCGAAGCTCTATGTCAAAGGTTGGACAGCTTGGCAAGAAAATGCCCCCAGCCCGCTGGGGTCTTGCAGAGTGATCACTCATGCGATGATATTATCATGCACAGTCCTGGGCGGATCAGCGGCTGCAAAAAGCAACATCTTCCCCTTCCTGCGATTTCAATCGCGGAAATCAACGGCGACCGGAACATGATCCGACGTCGTTGGCCAGTCGCGGACATCTTGTAACACCGTCATGCTGGCCAGATGTTCTGTCAGGTCGGGCGTGATCCAGACATGATCGAGGCGGCGCCCGCGATTGGACGCTTTCCAGTCGCGGTTGCGGTAGGACCACCAAGTGTACAGTTTTTGGTCGGATGGCACGAAATGCCGCATCGCATCGACGAAGCCGCAGGCCTGCCACGCCAGTAGCCGCGTTGTTTCTGGTGGTGTATGGCTGACGACGTTCAGCAACTGCTTGTGGCTCCAGACATCCTGTTCCAGCGGTGCGATATTCAGATCGCCAACCAGGATGGTTCGGCGGTTGGGACGGTCGGCGAACCAGGCTGTGGCTTCGTCCACGAATGCCAGTTTATGCGCGAATTTCGGGTTGGCCTCGGGGTCGGGAATGTCGCCGCCGGCGGGAATGTAGAAATTATGCAGGTCGACCGTTTCACCGCCGAGCGAAAACGACGCCGCGATATGGCGACAATCGCCGCGGCCGCACCAGTCCGGCGTGCCGTCAAGCGAAGTCAACGCCACCCGCGACAGGATCGCGACGCCGTTATAGGCTTTCATGCCACGATAGAACGTGTGGGTGTATCCCAGATCGCGGACTGCGTCGGCAGGGAACAGATCGTCTGCGACCTTGGTTTCCTGCAGGCAGATGATGTCCGGACGGAGTTCCTCGCCTAATCGGGCGAGCAGAGGCAGTCGAAGGCGGAGCGAATTGATATTCCACGTCATGATGCGCATATCAGTGGCATTGCCCATGATGCGCCGGCTGGCAAGGGCGATTCCTGCCATCACGAACAAAACGGGACCGAAACGCGACTGGGGAGAGAGGGAATCGCGTGGAGCCTGTGAGGGATGGGGAGTGATCCTCGGCTTTTCAGTGGATTGCCTGAAGTTCATCGAACATCAAGGCTGTGTTGGAATAATGGTTTGAATATCAGTGGGTTATTTTCATGTGCTGTTTTTTTTATGCAATCCAAGCCGGAGGCAGGAAAACCGCCCGCCCCACGATTCTGCCCGTGTCTGCTCCACAGACTTATCCACATAATCGGTGGATGAATGGGGAGGCAGCCTGATGGACGGCGACGCCACTGCCGTCTCCCGCCTCCGGGGCGTCGAGGCGATTCAGCAAGCCCTCCAGACCATGCCGCTTTCTCCCGGTGTCTATCGCATGATCGGCGAGAAGGGAGAGGTACTGTACGTCGGCAAGGCGCGGCTGCTGAAGCGGCGGGTGACGTCCTATACCCACTTGGGCAAGCTGCCCGAGCGGCTGCGGCGGATGGTGTCCGAGACGGTGACGATGGAGATCGTCACCACGCATACCGAGGCCGAGGCACTGCTGCTGGAAGCCAATTATATCAAGCGCATGAAGCCGCGCTTCAATATCCTGCTGCGCGACGACAAGAGCTATCCGTGGATCATGATGAGCGATGGCGATGCGTTTCCGCAGATCGCGAAACATCGTGGCAAGCTGGTCAAAGGGGCATCCTACTGGGGGCCGTTTGCTTCGGCCTGGGCGGTCAACCAGACGCTGAACCTGCTTCAGCGGGTGTTCCTGCTGCGGTCATGCTCGGACGCCGTGTTCAACGCGCGCACCCGGCCATGTCTGCTGTTTCAGATCAAGCGCTGCTCGGCACCTTGTGTCGGGCGCATCGAGCCGGCGGATTATGCCCATCTGGTGGAGCAGGCGCGGGCCTTTCTGTCCGGCCAGCGCAACGGCCTGCGCGATGAGCTGGTGCGGGAGATGGAGGAGGCGGCGGCCAGCCTGGCGTTCGAGCGCGCGGCCACCATTCGCGACCGGATCCGTGGCTTCGCGGCGATGCAGGATTCGTCGGTCATCAATCCCGCGTCGCTGGACGATGCGGATATCGTGGCGATCGCCCAGGTGGCGGGGCAGTCCTGCATTCAGGTCTTTTTCATCCGCGGCGGCCGCAACAACGGCAATCGCGCCTTCTTTCCGATCCATGCCCGTGACGAGGCGCCGGGCGATGTGCTGGGCGCGTTCCTGTCGCAATTCTATGACGACAAGCCGCCGCCGGCGCAGATCCTGCTGAATTGCGAGATCGCGGAGCATGACCTGATGGCCGATGCGCTGGGCATCAAGCGAGGCCGCAAGGTCGAGATCCTCGTGCCGCAGCGGGGTGAGAAGCGTGCGGTCGTCGAGCATGCGGAGACGAACGCGCGCGAGGCGATGGAACGCAAGATGGCCGAAAGCACGGCCCAGGCGAAGCTGCTGGACGGCGTAGCGGATCTGTTCGGGCTCGATACAGCGCCGCGCCGGATCGAGATCTACGACAACAGCCATATCATGGGTACCAATGCCTATGGCGTCATGGTGGTGGCCGGGCCGGAGGGATTCGACCGTCGGAGTTATCGCAAGTTCGCGATTCGCGGGCCGATCACGCCGGGGGACGATTTTGCGATGATGCGCGAGGTGCTGGAACGGCGCTTCAGCCGTGCCCTGCGCGAGCGCGAGGCGGAAGGCGGTGCGGCCGACTGGCCGGATATCGTCCTGATCGACGGCGGAGCGGGCCAGTATTCTGCCGTGCGGACGATCCTGGATGAACTCGGCGTGTCGGACGTCACGCTGGTGGCGATCGCCAAGGGGCCCGATCGGGATGCCGGGCGGGAATGGTTCCATGTGGCCGACCGTCCGGCCTTCCAACTGCCACTACGCGATCCGGTACTGTATTATTTACAGCGGCTGCGTGACGAATCTCACCGTTTCGCCATTTCCACCCATCGCGCCGGCCGGTCCAAGGCGCTGGTCAAGTCGGAACTCGACGAAATTCCGGGTGTCGGCGCGGCGCGTAAGCGCGCGCTGCTCAATCAGTTCGGTTCGGCCCGTGGGGTGAGGCAGGCGGGACTGGCGGAACTGGAGGCGACGCCGGGGATCAACCGTGAGACCGCACGGGTCGTCTATGGCCATTTCCACCCCGGCTGGAGCGGGGCGTAGCGCCCATGACCGACGTTGAGGCAGGTGTGAGCGATTTCTTCATCAGACCGGCGTGAAGTACCGTTCCTGTTCGACGTGTCTTGCTGTACGGTGCATCCGATGCTGACCGACCTGCCCAATATCCTGACCCTGTCGCGGATTGGGGCGATTCCCGTCCTGGTTGCCCTCGTGGCGATGGGGGGGGCGATGATGGATTGCGCGGCCTGCCTGCTATTCATCGCGGCGGCGATCACCGATTATCTTGATGGTCGGCTGGCGCGCGCGCGGCAGCAATATTCCGAACTGGGCCGGATGCTCGATCCGATCGCCGACAAGCTGCTGGTCGGCGCGTCGCTGATGATGTTGGCCGGAACCGACCATCTGCCCTTCGGCGCACTGTATCCGGCCATCATCATTCTGGCGCGGGAGATCCTGATCAGCGGCATGCGTGAATTCCTGGCCGCGACGCGGATCAGCCTGCCGGTGACGCGGCTGGCCAAATGGAAGACAGGCATCCAGATGACGGCGATCGGCTTCCTGCTGGCGGGCGACGGGACGGGCCGACTGTTGCATATGCCATGGCTCCCGGTCGGGCTGATCGGGTCGATCCTGCTCTGGATCGCGGCCGTTCTGACGGTCATGACCGGATGGGATTACCTCATGACCGCCCTGCGACATATCGGCCGCCACGATGGCGCGTCAAAAATCGCGTCCTGATTGTATCGTTGCATTTCATGCCACTTGTGGTTGTGGAAACGAATGGGCAGACTTCCAATCGCGGGCGGTGCAGGCGCGGGCGGAGGGGCAGGATGATACGCAGGGCGGCGGTGCTTTCACTGCTGGTATTGCAGGCGGGTTGTGCCGGGTTCGGCAAGGTGATGGCCGATGATGCAACCTTTCCCGGAGTCAATCCAAACCTGCCTGGGGGGGATGCCGAGAACCTGCGTCGCGCCCGGGGGGAAGGGGTCGCGGAGCGGCCGATCTTGCCCCAGGGCGGCAATATGTGGCCGGGTCCGCCCGCACCGCTGCCAACCCTGGGCGATGCGACGCGGGAACGCCATGGGGCTGACGATGACGGCCTGCCGGCCGATGCGGCCACAGGCCCGGAACTGCCCGAGGGCGGCACGCTGAGCGCGGGCGAACAGGCGGAGATCCGGGGTGGGGTGCAGAACTCCTCGGTTCGGACACCGGGCCCTTCGGCGGGGCAGGAGGATGTTGCACCTGCCAGATCCGGCCAGACGGCCTCGACCATCGTTATTCCCAATGGTGACGGCACCAGCACGATCATTACCCCGGATGGCACCGTGAAGACGGTGCGGGACACGCAGGGCGTTTCCAGATAGGAACAGCCGCGCGGCTGGGTCGGAAGGCGGGCCCGGCGATGACGGGGAGGCGGTGCGCATGGTGGAAATTCTGTATTTCGCCTGGCTTCGGGATCGGCTGGGCCGGTCGCGGGAGACGTTCGTGCTGCCGCGCGACGGGACACCTTCGGTTCGCGACATCATGGATGGGCTGCGCCGGCGTGGTGGTGCTTATGAAGAGGTATTCGCCGAAGGCGGCGGAGCGATCCGCTGTGCCGTCAATCAGGAATTCGCCACACTCGATGCGCCCGTGCGAGCGGACGACGAACTGGCTTTCTTTCCGCCTGTGACGGGGGGATAGACCGTGCTGGTCGATATCCGGGTGCAGGAAGAGACCTTCTCGCTGGACGCCGAGATCGCACGGCTGGCCGGAGCTGGATTCGATGTCGGCGGGATCGGTGCCTTCATCGGGCTGGTGCGAGGGGATGCGGGGCTGGCCGCGCTGGCCCTGGAGCATTATCCGGGCATGACCGAATCCATGATCGCGCGAATCGTGGCGCAGGCCGGCGCCCGATTCGGCCTGCTGGCCTGCACCGTCATCCACCGGATAGGGCGGTTGCCGGTCGGGGCGCCGATCGTGCTGGTGCTGTGCGCGGCGGCCCATCGCGGTGCAGCGCTTGAGGCGACGGGGTTTGTGATCGACTGGCTGAAGACACAGGCACCGTTCTGGAAACGCGAGGATTATCCGGACGGGCAGGCGAGGTGGGTCGCCGCGCGCGAAAGCGACGAAGCGGCGGCGGGCCGATGGGACACGGGTGGCCCGTCGGAGGCGTAACGACTTTCCTCTCGGCTGGCCGCAGGGCACCCCTGAGAGAAGGCGAAGAAAAAAAACTTTTTGCTTGACGCGGAAAGTCCTGACTTCGCGTCGAACGGGCCTCTTGCCGTCTCGGCATCTTCATATATCTAGTGCGTTCTTGGTTGCCCTGACGCGATATGTAGCGTCATAATGCCGCCCCGGACATAAGCCACAAACGCCGTGTCCCGGCGAATTTCACGGAGATGATGGATGAGCCTGGATGACGTATCCGGAACCGTGTCTGATCGTCCGGTCGATGAGCGTGGCCCGTTTCAGGACCACGAATCTGGCCAGACGCCCGACATGTTCGATGATGTCGTCCAGCTACCCGGCCACCATCCCGTGCGGGTCAATCGGTCGCGCGACGCGCTGCTGACGCCGTTCGGCAAGGCGACGCTGGATAACCGTTATCTGCTGGATGGCGAAAGCTATCAGGATCTGTTCGGGCGCGTCGCATCCTATTACGGTGCCGATCCGGGGCATGCCCAGCGGCTGTATGACTATATCTCACGCCACTGGTTCATGCCGGCGACGCCCGTGCTCTCCAATGGCGGGACGACGCGCGGCCTGCCGATCTCCTGTTTCCTGAACGAGGCCAACGACAGCCTGCGCGGCATCGTCGATCTGTGGAACGAGAATGTCTGGCTGGCCAGCAAGGGCGGCGGCATCGGCTCCTATTGGGGCAATCTGCGCTCGATCGGCGAGAATGTCGGCCGTAACGGCAAGACGTCAGGCGTGATCCCTTTCATCCGCGTGATGGACAGCCTGACGCTGGCGATCAGCCAGGGGTCGCTGCGCCGGGGATCGGCCGCCGTGTATCTGCCGGTCTGGCATCCCGAGATCGAGGAATTCATCGAGATCCGCCGCCCGACCGGCGGCGATCCGAACCGCAAGGCGCTGAACCTGCATCATGGCGTGCTGGTGTCGGACGCATTCATGCGTGCCGTGGCCGAGGATGCGGAATGGGCGCTGCTGTCGCCCAAGGATGGCGCGCATATTCGCCACGTCTCCGCGCGGTCGTTGTGGATTCGGATCCTGACGGCACGGATGGAGCAGGGTGAGCCCTACATCATCTATTCCGATCATGTGAACAACGCGCGGCCCGAGCATCACAAGCTGGCGGGGCTGGAGGTCAAGACCTCGAACCTGTGCGCCGAGATCACGCTGCCGACCGGTATCGACCATCACGGCCAGGAACGTACGGCTGTCTGCTGCCTGTCGTCCCTCAACCTGGAAACCTGGGAAGAGTGGAAGGACGATCCGCAGTTCATCGAGGACGTGATGCTGTTCCTCGACAACGTGCTGCAGGATTTCATCGACCGGGCGCCGGACGACATGGCGCGCGCCAAATATGCGGCCTCGCGCGAGCGATCGGTCGGGCTGGGGGTGATGGGCTTCCATTCCTTCCTGCAGGCGAACAACGTGCCGTTCGAAAGCGTGATCGCGAAGGTCTGGAACAAGCGGATTTTCAAGCATATTCGCGAGCAGGCCGACAAGGCGTCGCGCAAGCTGGCCGAACTGCGCGGAGCGTGCCCGGACGCGGCGGAATATGGCGTGATGGAGCGCTTCTCCAACAAGATGGCGATTGCGCCGACGGCTTCGATTTCCATCATCGCCGGCAATTCCAGCCCCGGAATCGAGCCGATTGCCGCCAACGTCTTCCTGCAGAAGACGCTTTCCGGCTCGTTTACGGTGCGCAACCGGCATCTGACCAAGCTGCTGATCGATAAAGGTCAGAACACCGACGAGGTGTGGTCGTCGATCACCCTGACCCAGGGCAGCGTCCAGCATCTGGACTTCCTGACCCAGCAGGAAAAGGATGTCTTCAAGACCGCCTTCGAACTCGACCAGCGCTGGGTGGTGGAGCATGCGGCCGATCGCGCCGGCTATATCTGCCAGGCGCAGTCGATCAATCTGTTCCTGCCCGCGAACGTGCATAAGCGCGACCTGCACCAGATCCATTACCTGGCATGGAAGCGGGGCGTGAAATCGCTGTACTATTGCCGTTCGCTGTCGATCCAGCGGGCGGATACCGTCAGCAACGTGCTGGACAAGAGCGACGTCCTGGTCCCGGAGCCGGCAGCGGCCGCGCCGGGCACACCGACGTCATCCACCAATTACGATGAATGCCTGGCCTGCCAGTAAGCCGGTAAGGCGGCGCGGCCGCCTACTCTTGCAGGCTGTTTGCCGCATTGCTGTCGCGGAGAAGACGACATGACCGACACCCTCAACGCGCCTCAGCCCGAGGGCGAAGCCCATTTCGACCTGCTGACGGCAAATCCGGTCTACAAGCCGTTCCGCTATCCGTGGGCCTACGATGCGTGGCTGACGCAGCAGCGCGTCCATTGGCTGCCGGAAGAAGTGCCGCTGGCCGATGATGTGAAAGATTGGCACCGCACCCTGACCGAAAGCGAGCGGCATCTGGTCACGCAGATTTTCCGCTTCTTCACGCAGTCGGATGTGGAGGTGAACAATTGCTACATGAAGCATTACAGCCGGGTGTTCAAACCGACTGAAGTGCTGATGATGCTGTCGGCCTTCTCGAATATCGAGACGATCCATATCGCCGCCTACAGTCATTTGCTCGATACGATCGGCATGCCCGAGTCCGAGTATTCCGCTTTCCTTAAGTATAAGGAAATGAAGGATAAATATGACTATATGCAGGGCTTTTCGGTCGACAGCAAATACGACATTGCCCGCACGCTCGCAGCCTTCGGCGCGTTTACCGAGGGGCTGCAGCTTTTTGCGTCCTTCGCCATTCTGCTGAATTTCCCACGCTTCAACAAGCTGAAGGGCATGGGTCAGATCGTGTCATGGTCGGTGCGGGACGAGACCCTGCATTGTCTGTCCATGGCGCGGCTGTTCCGTACCTTCATCCATGAAAATCCGGAAATCTGGACCGAGAAGCTGCGTGAGGACATCCGCCAGGTCTGCCGCGACATCGTCGATCATGAAGACGCATTCATCGATCTGTGCTTCGAGATGGGGCCGGTCGAGGGCCTCGATGCCGATCTGGTCAAGACCTATATCCGCTTCGTGGCCGACCGCCGGCTGAGCCTGCTGGGACTGGACGGGATGTACCATGTCCCCGCGAACCCGCTACCGTGGCTGGACGACATGCTCAACGCCGTGGAGCATACGAATTTCTTCGAAAACCGCGCGACGGAATACAGCCGGGCCTCGACCTCGGGCACCTGGGAAGAGGCGTTCGAGGAGAGCATCTTCCAGTCGGACGGCTGATTTATCCGGCGTCCAATGGTGCTCCGTCGCGCAGGATGGCGTCGGCCTCCGGCGTGAAATGTCCATCTGCCCGGTGCAGCGTCATGCCGGGCAGGAGGGCGGCGTCCCCCCGACCGCCGACGCGCCCCTGGACCAGCACGATTCTCGCCGGCCGACCAGCCTTGGGCCAGAACGGGATCAGGCGGATCGACCCAATACCGTGTGCCCGCATGGACGCGATCGCCGCGTCGAGTGAGGCGGCGGGCAGGGCGAGAGTCAGCGTGCCATGATGGCGCACCTGTCGCCCCAGACTGCGGACCCAGACATTCAGCATATCGTTCGCTCCGACGCGCCGCGCGATATCGCGGCGTGGATTGGGCGAGGCGCTGGCATCAGTCCGATGCCAGGGCGGATTGGCGAAGGCGTGGTCGAAACCGCCTCCCTGGAGCGGAAATTCGGCGATGGCAGGCAAATCGGGCAGTGTCGCGCACAGTGCGTGCAACCGGTCGAAGCCATTGTCGTTGAAATTGGTCTGGGCGAGGGCTGCGGTGCGGGTATCACGTTCCACGCCGACGCAAGCGATGTCAGCCACCCGCCAGGCCAGGCACATCAATCCCGCGCCAGCCCCGCATCCACCTTCCAGGATGCGCTGGCCGGGGCGGGCAGGGACGGAGGCCGCCATCAGGACGGGCTCCAATCCCGTGCGATAGCCCTTGCGAAATTGCCGGTAGCGGAGCCGGCCGTCGAGCAGCGTTCCGTGGCTCAGGACCTCGATAGACGCGTCGTCCGCAGCACATGCCAGATGCGGCGTCGGCTCATGTATGATGTCCTTCGGCTTGACCGTCATTCTCACGCCGCTCATATGTTCTACAGACCAATCCAACGGGGTCGGGGAGTTTAACCTTTTGGGCGTTGCAGTCACTCTGCCGGAATCCGAGAAAACGGCAACCGCGAAGCATTCCGGCTCCGGCGCTTCGGCGCAGGAAGGGGCCGAAGCTGCTTTGCAGGAGTTGTCGAGCTATCTCGCCGACGACATGGCCGCGTGCAATCGCGCCATCATCGAGCGGATGGATAGTCCAGTCGCTCTGATCCCCCAGTTGGCCGCCCATCTGGTGGCGGCCGGCGGCAAGCGGCTGCGGCCGCTGCTGACGCTGGCTTCGGCGCGCCTGTGCGACTACCCGGTCGGCCCGGACCATCAGCGCCATGTCGCATTGGCCGCGTGCGTGGAATTTATCCATACCGCGACCTTGCTGCATGACGACGTGGTGGATGAGAGCCAGTTGCGGCGCGGGTTGGCCAGCGCCAACGCCGTGTTCGGCAACAAGGCATCGGTGCTGGTGGGCGATTTCCTGTTCGCCCGTTCGTTTCAGTTGATGACGGATGACGGTTCGCTGAAGGTGATGGCGATCCTGTCCTCGGCGTCGGCGACGATCGCCGAGGGCGAGGTTCTGCAGATGTCGACGCAGAACGATCTGTCCACGTCGGTCGATCAGTACCTCACGGTCATCCACGGCAAGACGGCGGCCCTGTTTGCCGCTGCCTGTCGCGTCGGAGCGGTGGTGGCCAAGCGACCGGAAGCCGAGGAAGAGGCGCTGGAAGCGTTCGGCACCAATCTGGGCATGGCCTTCCAACTGGTTGACGATGCGCTGGACTACGCGGCGGACCAGGCCGTGCTGGGCAAGACCGTGGGCGACGATTTCCGCGAAGGCAAGATCACGCTTCCGGTCCTGGCGGCGTATGCTGCTGGAAGCGAGGAGGATCGCCGGTTCTGGCGGCGGGTCATCGAGGAGAGCGAACAGGCGCCCGAGGATCTTGACCATGCTCTGGCGCTGATCGCCCGGACCGACGCCATCGGTGTGACGCTGGATCGTGCCGCCGTCTATGCCCGCGCGGCATGTGAGGCACTGAATATCTTCCCCGATAGCCGTTTGCGCCGTTTGTTGCAGGATACAGCGTCCTACACCGTCAGCCGGGCCCGCTGAGCGCCCGATCGGGAAAGGCACCCCCGACGGGCCTTTTCCGTTTCTCGGCTGCGCATAGTGTATAGGGTCGCACTTGCTTGTGCTTGTCCGACTGTTTTTTAATCAATCAATCAAAGAAGGCCGCGTCGGTCAGAACGTGGTTGTCGCCGGAGCAAACAGGGTTGGTGCGCTATAGCCCAGCGCAGCCATGGCCGTCGTCATGCGTGCGGGTTCAGCCGGCATGGTGGTAAAGAAGGCCCGATCGCGACGGTGGAGGGCTTCGGGCTGGGGCGGAAGCGTCTGCAAGACCGTTGCCGCCTGGCGCGCCACGGCATCCGCCGGGTCCAGCCAGATCATCCCTGGTGGCGAGGCCGCGCGAAAGGCATCCATCAGGAATGTGTAATGGGTGCAACCGATGCCGACCACGTCGATCCGGTCGCCGCCGGGTTGTTCGAACAGGGCTGCCAGTTCCCTCTGGACGATGTCGGGCGGAGCCGCGTGGCCGCGAAAGGCGCGTTCGGCCAGATCGGCGAGCCCGCGTGCGCCGTGGGCCAGCAGGGTGCAATCCGGGGCGTAGCGCTGTTGCAGGGCGCGCAGATAGGGGCGGCGGACCGTCGCCCGCGTCGCCAGCAGGCCGACGGTACGGGTGCGGCTCAGTTCGGCGGCCCATTTGATCGGTGGGACGCAGCCGACGAACGGGATGTCGTATCGTTCCCGTAGCGCCCCCAGCGCCAATGTGCTGGCGGTGTTGCAGGCGATGACGACGAGATCGGGCGCGAGGCTGGCGATGGCCTCGCCCATCAGGGTGACCACGCGCGCGATCAGTGCGGCATCTTCCTGCTCGCCATACGGATAGATCGCCGTGTCGGCCAGGTAATCGACCGGCGTGCCGGGGAGGCGGCCGCGAAGCGCCCGAACGATCCCGAAACCGCCGATCCCCGAATCGAACGCGAGAATCCGCTGCGTCATGGCAAGGCGATCAGCCCTGGCCCTGGGCGCTCTTGAAGGCCAGCGCCTCCTCCAGGCTGGACACGCCGCCATGCTTGCCCGACCAGCCGCACGGATCTTCGAGGAAGCGCCGGACCTCGGACGCGTCCTTTTCCGAGAAATAGGGCTGGCCGGCGCAGGCTTCCAGTACATCCCACCAGGTGCACAGCGCATGCAGCGAGATGTTCATATCCGCCAGCGTGCGCAGCGAACCGGGAAATACGCCATAGAAGAACACGACGAACGTGTGGTCGACGATTGCCCCAGCGTCGCGCAGGGCGCGGGCGAATCGGATCTTGGAGGAGCCGTCGGTCGTCAGGTCCTCGACCAGCAGGGTGCGCATGCCGTCGGGTACGTCGCCTTCGATCTGCGCATTGCGGCCGAAACCCTTGGGCTTCTTACGGACGTAGGCCATCGGCGCCATCATGCGGTCGGCAATCCAGGCGGCGAAGGGGATGCCTGCGGTTTCGCCGCCCACGACGGCGTCGATGCTTTCGTAGCCGATATGCCGGCCGATCTTCTCCACGCCCAGTTCGACGATCTTGGCGCGGGCGCGAGGGAAAAAGATGATGCGGCGGCAGTCGATATAGACAGGCGACTTCCAGCCCGATGTCAGTGTGTAGGGTTCCTCGGGCCGGAAATTGACCGCTTTGATTTCCAGCAGCAGCTTGGCGGTCGTCAGCGCGGCATCGCGGTCCCAGGCGGAGGAGCCCGACGAGGCGCCTGTACCGTAGCCTGTTGAATCGTTCATCTGGTGTGTCTTTCCGGTCCGATAGCGTAGGGAAACGAGGTGGAAAAGCCTTAGCGGGATCGTCCGGGAAAATCTATCGCACGACGGACATCATTCCATCGGAATCCCATCTGCGCCGCGCTGCGCGAGGGGCTGGATCGCGTCTGGCCGGGGGGCGGTTTCTCTTGCCGGAGACGGAGATACTCGTTAGTATAACTGTAATTGCAAATCGTTCGCAATAAGGATTTAATACCGTGGCGCCAGAAACGGCCGGATTACACGAAACTGCGAACGGGCGGTGGTGACCGCGTACCGGGAGTTGCGGGATGTTGGGACGGGCGATGTTTCGGCTTTCCATGCCTGCACCACCCTGTATCGCATCCATCATCCCGAGGCGTCGCTGAACGAAGCCCGGCGTCTGGTTTCCGAATGGATCGACCACCATGTGGTGCGCGGGGCCGAAGGGCCGACGGCCGGCTGCGACTGTCCCTGACTGTTTGCCCACACTGATATGCGGGCAACGAAAAAGCCCGGCGGCCCATCGGCCGCCGGGCTTTTTCATATTGCGGGCGGGACATCGCGCGGGGAGGAAATTCTCCCGAATCCTGTCGGCCTTGAGCGAGTCTGCCGATCCGGCCGGATGGAGTCACCCGGACGGATCGGCGCCGGACCTTAGCCGCGCTTGGCGAACGGCACGAAGTCGCGTTCCGGCGAGCCAGTATAGAGCTGGCGCGGACGGCTGATGCGCTGACCCGGTTCCTCGATCATTTCCTTCCACTGGCTGATCCAGCCGGTGGTACGGGCGAGGGCAAACAGCACGGTGAACATGCTGGTGGGGATGCCCATGGCCTTCAGGATGATGCCCGAATAGAAATCGACGTTCGGATACAGGCTGCGCTTGACGAAATATTCGTCGCTGATCGCGATCTTTTCAAGTTCCACCGCCAGGTCCAGCAGCGGGTCGTCCTTGATCCCCAGTTCGCCCAGAACTTCGTGGCAGGTCGCCTGCATGATCTTCGCCCGCGGGTCGAAATTCTTGTAGACGCGATGGCCGAAGCCCATCAGACGCACGCCGCTGTTCTTGTCCTTCACCTGGGCGATGAACTCGGGGATGTTGTCCTTGCTGCCGATCTTGGCCAGCATTTTCAGCACGGCTTCGTTCGCGCCGCCATGGGCGGGTCCCCACAGTGCGGCGATGCCGGCGGCAACGCAGGCGAACGGGTTGGCGCCTGTCGAGCCTGCCATGCGGACCGTCGAGGTCGAGGCATTCTGTTCGTGGTCCGCATGCAGGATCAGGATGCGATCCATCGCCCGCGCCAGGATCGGGTTGACCTGGTATGGCTCCGACGGATGCGCGAACATCATCGAGAGGAAATTTTCCGCGTAGGTCTGGTCGTTGCGCGGGTAAACGAACGCTTCGCCTTGCGTATATTTGTAGGCCCAGGCGGCAATGGTCGGCAGCTTGGCGATCAGGCGCACGGCCGACAGGTTGCGGCTGGCCTCGTTCGAGATGTCGATGGCGTCGTGATAGAAGGCCGACAGCGCGCCGACCGTGCCACACAGAATCGCCATCGGATGGGCATCGCGGCGGAACCCATTGAAGAAATTACGGATCTGTTCATGCAGCAACGTGTGCGAATTCAGGGTCGCAACGAAATCGTCATGCTGAGCAGTGGTCGGCAGTTCGCCGTTCAGCAGCAGGTATGCGACCTCAGTGAAGGTGGCCTGCTCGGCCAACTGCGCGATCGGATAACCCCGATGCAGCAGGACGCCCTTCTCACCGTCGATGAACGTGATCTTGCTGGTGCACGACGCCGTCTCGCCATAGCCGGGGTCGAACGTGAAGACACCGAGATCGGCGGTGATCTTGCGGATGTCCAGCACGTCGGGACCCAGCGTTCCGGAATGGACCGGCAGACTGGCTGTTTTGCCCTCTAGCGAGACGGTGGCCACTTTTGCTGGCTCGGTCATCAAACTCTCCTCTTGGTCGTTCGCCGCCGTGCGAGCGGCCATTCTCATCCCCAACCTGCGGACACCTGTCCTCTGCGTGACAGTTTGCGACGTATCGGTCCGCCGCTGTGTCCTCATGCAGGCATGCGCCGAGATAAGGACGAAACGGCTACCGTGGCAACTCTGCCGGCAGGGGGGCGCTTACCCCCTCAATTGCATAGCGCAAGGGTCAGAACGGCCTGTTTGCGTGCCAGTGCATGCCAGGGGCCATGCACCGTGAAACAGGCAAGGGAAGCGACCGGAAAGCCCCGAATCAGGATCGTCTTGTCCGGGTCGTCGATGGCGTGTCCGGCCAGGTCCATCACCAGTTGGTACAAATCCGGATTGTGCCCTATCACAATGATATTGTTAATATTTTCTGGCGTTTCCTGAAGAATTTCCAGGATGCTTTCGCTGCCGCATTCATAGAGCCGGGCCTCCTGGCGCAGTTGCGGCGCGACGGTGGTCGAAAACGGGCCGAGTGCCGCATAGGTCTCGCCCGAACGCATCGCCGGACTGATCACGGCCATCTCCGGAACGAAGCCGATCTCGCGCAGTTGTGTTCCGCGCTGGTGGGCCTGACGGCGCCCGGCGGGGGTCAAGGGACGCCCGAGGTCGCTGGATGGGCTGGGATCGCCATAGGGGCCGGGGAAGGCTTCCGCGTGGCGCATCAGCACCAGCGTCCGCGCGGGGCCCTCTATCCCGGCGGGGTCTGACGCGGTGGCCATCAGACGGTGCCGGGCCCGGTGGATTTGCGCGCGATGGCTTCGTGATGGCGGATGACCTCCTTGATGATGAAGGCCAGGAACTTCTCGGCAAAGTCGGGGTCCAGCCGCGCGGCCTCAGCCAACTCGCGCAACCGCGCGACTTGCCGGGCCTCGCGGGCCGGATCGGCAGGGGGCATGTTGTGGCGCGCTTTCAACTCGCCCACGGCCTGGGTATGGCGGAAACGCTCGGCCAGCATGTAGATCAGCGCGGCATCGATATTGTCGATGCTCTGGCGGAGCCCCAGAAGCATCTCCTGGGCGCCCGGCGCCTGACTTGTCTGGTCGATGGCCACGGTATCGTTCACGTCAACATGCTCCTGTCTGTCGATCGTGCGGTTATACCGTGTTTCAGTCCTCGGCGGGCAGATCGATCCATGCCAGGTGGCCGCCTTTTCCGGCACCTGTGTCGGTAAAGACCGAGCGGCCCCCGGCGCGTCCGTCGCGCACCCACGGGCGGCCGTCGGTCGACCGGCGGTCGTGCCCGCAATAAACGGTGTAGCCGGGCGGAATATGGTCGACCCAGTTCAGCCTGCGTTCCGGGTAGCCGTCCTTGCGCGTACGGCCCGTGGTTTCACCGAACAGGGCGCGCGACAGCAGCGGGGTCACGTCTCCGAGGCCCGGGGGCGGAGGTTCGGAAAGCATCCGAGAGTGGAAGCCGCCATGCACAAAAATCCGCCGGCCCAGCACGATCCACGGCGGCGCCTGCGCGATGTCCTGCACCGCCCGGTGATGGACGTCGTCGTTATCCGGGACCTGGAACTGGCGGACGGTCTCGCTCAGCGCGGCGTCGAACCGCAATTTGTGGCCCGCCAGGGCGCGCGCCAGCTTGCGGTCGTGGTTGCCCAGGATGAACAGTCCGCGACCGTCATCCAGCAGGCGCTGCATCAGGCGGAAGGTGCCGACACTATCCGGTCCGTGGTCCACCAGGTCGCCGAGCTGGATGACGAATCGGTCGGTTGCCACTGCGTGTTCGAAAGCCCGCAGATCGCCGTGCACGTCGCCGACCACCCGAATCGGGCGCCCGGCGATCAGTGCTTCCAGCGCAGGCAGGTCGCGCCAGAATTCAGCTCCCTCGGCCGGTAAAAAATCCGGCGTGGGGAGATGTTGTGGCTTCCAGGCTGTGTCGTCGGTCGACGGGATGTGATTCTGCGGCATGGGGCTTCGGTCACGATGAGGGAGGTGATAGGCCTTTCGTCGGATATGGGGTGACGGTCGTCATCTTGCCATGTGTCAGCCGTCGACGCCCCGGAATGTGGGGGCAGCGCATGGCAGGTAGTCGTTCTTATCTGGATGCCGCCAGCCAGCCGGGGTAACGGCGTTCGATCCTGATGATGAGATTGTCCACACCACGACGCAGCAGCGCCACGTCCTCGGCCAGCAGGATCAGTCCGAGTGGGAGCATCCACAGGCCCAGGATCGGCAGAAAGGACAGCAATCCCCCCACAATCAGCAGGAGACTCGCCAGAACCCGTGCTGGACGGCGCGATGGAACCCGCAGCCAGTCGATCGCCCCGCGCAGCCGCGACGGCACGCGGGTCAGGGCCATGCGTACCAGCCGCTCATGATCGTTTTCCAGGTCGTTCACGGGGGACTTGCTCAAGGATAACACTCTTTTGTTGTGACGGGTCCGCCAGGAAAGAGAACAGATGGCGTGTCGGCCATCCTGGTATCCGATACGGTATCCTGTCTTCATGGCAGGATCGGGGCGACCGGACCCGCGCAGTACAAGACCAAGATAACGAAAAGACACGAGGAAAGGTTCCATGATCGATCATAGCCGAATCCGGAACGCCGCCTTCCGGGCAAAAGTGACCACCGCCGAGGAGGCCGCCAAATATATCCGTCCGGGCAGCATGGTCGGCATGAGCGGCTTTACCGGGTCGGGTTATCCGAAAGCCGTTCCGCAGGCCCTCGCCGCGATCATCGAAGGGGAAAAGGGGAAGGGGAACGATTTCCGCATCCGCCTCTTCACCGGCGCCTCCACCGGCCCGGAACTGGACGGCGCGCTGGCCAAGGTGAACGGCATCTCGTTCCGAATGCCCTACAACTCGGACCCGATCCTGCGCGGTCGCATCAACAGCGGCGAGACCGAATATCTCGACATGCATCTGAGTCATGTGGCCCCGATGACGTGGCAGGGCTTCTTCGGCGAAATGGATACGGCCGTCATCGAGGCCGTCGCGATTCGCGAAGACGGCACCATCGTTCCGTCGTCGTCGGTCGGCAACAACAAGACCTGGGTCGAATCCGCCCGCCAGGTAATCATCGAGGTCAATAGCTGGCAGCATTCGGCGTTGGAGGGCATGCACGACATCTGGTACGGCACCGCCCTGCCGCCGCACCGTGTCGCCATTCCGCTACTGCGCCCCGATGACCGGATCGGCCAGGCCACGCTGAAGGTCGACCCGTCGAAGGTCGTCGCGGTGGTCGAGACCAATGCGCCAGACCGCAACGCGCCTTTCTCGCCGCCCGATGCGTCGGCCAAGGCCATTGCCGGGCATCTGATGGAGTTCTTCCGTCATGAGGTGGCGAAGGGCCGCCTGCCGCAGTCGCTGCTGCCATTGCAGTCGGGCGTGGGCAACGTCGCCAATGCCGTGATGGGTGGCCTGGAAGAAGGCCCGTTCGAAGACCTGACCGCCTTCACCGAGGTGATTCAGGACGGCATGCTGGGCATGCTGGAATCGGGCAAGATGCGTGTCGCCTCGGCGACCGCCTTCTCCCTGAGCCCCGAAGCCGCGGAATCGCTGAACGACCGTATGGCTGAGTTCCGCTCCAAGATCATTCTGCGTCCGCAGGATGTCAGCAACCACCCCGAGCTGATCCGTCGCCTGGGCTGTATCGCGATGAACGGGCTGATCGAATCCGACATCTACGGCAACGTCAATTCGACCCAGGTCATGGGCTCGCGCATCCAGAACGGCATTGGCGGTTCGGGCGATTTCGCGCGCAATGCCTATATCTCGGTCTTCATGACGCCGTCGACCGCCAAGGGGGGCAAGATCTCGGCGATCGTACCGATGGCCTCGCATGTCGATCACATCACCCAGGATTCGCAGGTGCTGGTGACCGAACAGGGCCTGGCCGACCTGCGTGGCCTGTCGCCCAAGCAGCGGGCCGAGACGATCATCCGCAACTGCGCGCATCCGGACTATCGCCCGCTGCTGCAGGATTACTACAACCGGGCGCGGGAAGGCTCCTTCGGCCAGCAATCTCCGCATCTGCTCAAGGAATCGCTGTCCTGGCATCAGCGCTTCATCGAAACCGGCACCATGCTGCCGGGCTGACATCCGTCAGGCAGCGCTCCCAGGGCAACCCCTGGGAGCGCGGCGTTCGCAGGTGGAATGCAAATGACCAGATAGATGTTTGTTTTTAAAAGATATTATTCGTCAGCGATCATGTCGCCGCGAAGGTATGGCATGTAATGAATTATCTCCATTCCATGTCATATTTATCTGTTTCTAAAAGATTTATGGTACAAATCTGCGGGTCGCGGGCTATTCGGAAAACAAGGCGCGACGATGTGATGCCGTCACACCATTCTTTTCTGTATTGTTTTTAAAGCAGATATTCGCTTCATTCGCCTTGGTGGGCAGCTTCGGTCCTGGGTTGGCCGACCATGCTCGCCGCGTGGTCAAGATCGACCGACAGCACACGGCTGACGCCGCGCTCCTGCATCGTCACCCCATAGAGCCGGTCCATATGCGCCATGGTCAGTTGGTGATGCGTCACGACCAGGAAGCGCGTGCCGGCTTCGGCCACCATATCGGCCAGCAGGGCACAGAAGCGCCCGACATTGGCATCGTCCAGCGGTGCGTCGACTTCGTCCAGCACGCAGATCGGCGCGGGATTGCAGCGGAATACCGCGAAGATCAGCGACAGGGCGGTCAGGGCCTGTTCGCCACCCGAGAGCAGTGACAGCGTGGCCAGCTTCTTGCCCGGCGGCTGGGCATAGATTTCCAGCCCCGCCTGCAACGGGTCGTCACTCCCCACCATGCCCAGATGTGCCCGCCCGCCATTGAACATGCGGGCGAACAGCGACTGGAAATGCCTGTCGACCTCGGTGAACACCGCCAGCAGGCGCTCGCGCCCCTCGCGGTTCAGGGCGCCGATCGAGCCTCGTAGCCGGGCAATGGCCGTATCCAGTTCGTCCTTTTCGCGCTGGATGGTGGTGATCCGCGTCTCGGCTTCGTCGGCTTCCAGTTCGGCGCGCAGATTGACCGGTCCCATATCCTCGCGCTCGCGGGTCAGGCGGGCGATCTTTCGGCGCAGGCTGGTTTCTGCCGCTTCCGTCAGGTCGGGCGGAACGATGCCGGGTGGCTCCGGCGTCTCGGTCAGCAGTTGGGCCAGGATGGCTTCGGCCTGTTCGTGCCGGCCCTCGGCGCGCAGCACGGCCTCACGCCCGGCCGCCAGGGCGGCCTCGGCATCGCGCCGCGCGGTCTGGGCGTTCACCAATGCGTCTTCTGCCTCGGCCAACTGGCGGGAGGCCTCCGCGTGGTCGGCCTCGGCCTTGGCCATCGCCTCGCGCGCGCTTTCGCGGGTGCGGGTGACTTCTTCAGGCATGGAGGCAAGGCGTGCATGGTCCGACCGTGCGGCATCCAGGCGGGTTGTGGTGCCATGCAGTTCGGTGGTGGCGGCGGCCTGACGGGCGGTCCAGTCGGCCAGCGCGGCCGCAATGCCGGTCAGGCGGGCCTGGATGGTCTGGTCCTCGCCGGCCAGGGTGACGCGATGCTGGCGAGCCTCGTCCTCGGCCTGCCGGGCGGCGGCCACGGCCTCGCGTGCTTCGCGGACGTGGGCTGCGATCGCCTCCAGATCGGGCAGGGCCTGCTGCTCGGCAGTGATGCGGGCCAGCCGTTCCGCCGCTTCGTCCCGTTCCTGGCGCAGGGCGTCCAGGCGCGGCGCCTGCGCGTCCAGCACGCTGCGGGTCTCGATCAGTGTGGCCTGTCGGGCCGCGTGGGCGGTCTGGGCCTGTTCCAGTGCCCGTTCGGCCTCCTGCTGACGCTGTCGGCCTGCCTCATGGGCCGCAGCGGCCTCACAGGCCCGGATTTCGGCAGCGGCCAGGGCGGAATCGGTCTCGGCGCTGGGAGGCAGAGCCGCGAGGGTGGCTTCGGCCTCCTGCCGGGCGGCCTCGGCCTGCTCAGCCTCACGGGCGATGCGGTGCAGTTCGGGGAGGATCGTCGCCAGTCGCGCTTCGGCCTCGTTATTGCGAGCGGCCGTGGCCTCATCCTCCCGTCTGGCGACTTCCAGTGCGGTTTCGGCGCGTTTGCGGGCGTCGCGGCATGCTGTTTCAGCGGCCTGCGCGGTCTGTTCCTGCTGACGGGCGACTTCATGGCGCCGGGCCAGTTCAGCGGCATCCGGCAGGTCGGCTGCTGCCTGCCGGGCGGCATTCAACGCGGTTTCGGCCTCCGCAAGCGTCTGCGTCGCCTGATCGTGCTGGGGCTGGACCGTCTCCAGCCGGGCGCGCGCGGTGGCGTCCAGCCGGCTGATTTCGGCTTCATCGGTGCGGGCCTGACGCAGGGCAGCTTCGATTGCCGCGCGGGCGGTGCGGGCGTTGCCAACTGACTCGGTCGCCGCCGATCGGGCCTGCTCGGCAGCAGCCAGAGCGGCTTCGACGGTCGGGAGATCGGCCAGACGGGTCTGGCGCGCGGCCTCGGTTTCGCGCAGGAGGTTGCGCTGTCGCAGCAGCAGCGCCGCCCGGCTGGGCTGGCCGGCCGCCACGCGATAGCCATCCCAACGCCATAACGCACCGTCGCGTGCCACCAGGCTCTGGCCCGGCAGTAGGTCGTTCTGAAAGGCCGCGCCGTCGGCCCCGTCCTCCAGTAGGCCGATCGCGGCCAGGGCACGGGCCATGGCAGGCGGGGCCGTCACCAGCGTGGCCAGGGCAACCGTGCCCGCGCCCGGCAGCGGTGGCGCGCTCAGGGGCGACAGGGCATGCCACATGCGCGGCGCGTCCGGTGCGATAGAGGCATCCAGCCCATCGGTCAGGGCAGCGGCAAGGGCGGCTTCCAATCCGTCGGGCACCGTGATGTCATCGACGACCGGCCGGAAATGTGTCTCGCTCTGTCCGGTTTTCAGCGCCTGGGTCAGGCCTTCCGCCTGCGCGTCCAGCCGTGAAAGGTCGGCCTTCAGTTCGCTCAGGCGGTGCGTCGCGGCGTCGCGGTCGGTGGCGGCGCTCGCCAGGGCGGCTTCTGCGCCTTCCAATGTCCGGCCGGCCTCGGCGAGGCGTTGTTCCGCATCCTCGCGCGCCGTTCTGACGGCGGTCAGCCGTTCCGGTGCGATGGCGGCAGACTGGGCATGTGCCAGATCCTCGGCCAAGGCATGCAGCCGCGTGACGGCGCGCTGATGCGCCGTATCCGCCGATTGCATGGCAGCCTGGGTGGTGGTGCGCCGGTTCGTGCCCTCCTGAAGGCGGGCATAAGCGTCGATCCGGCCGGCGGAGGCTGCCTGACGGTCCAGTTCCGCCTGCTCCAGCGCGGCACGGGCGGCATCTAGGGTGGATTGCGCTGCGACGAGACCGGCGCGCAATGCATCCCGGTGTTCGGCGGCGACCCGCTGGCCATGGGCCTCGTCATGCCGGCGCTGCAAGCTCTGCTGTTCGGCCCGCAAGGCCGCGGCGCGCTCCGTGGTCTGGGACAGCGCCCGGCGGGCCGCGTCATGATGGCGGTGGGCTTCGTCCGCCCGGCCGCGCGCCAGGCTGGCCGCCAGCGTGGCATCGGATTGTTCCTGCGCCGCCTGCTCCAACGTGATGCGGGCTTCCGCAAGCCGCGTGGTCGCGGCTGCCAGTTCGGTGGCCTGAGCCTCCAGCACCGAGGCTTCGGGCAGAGTGCCGCGCAAGGTCTCCAGTTCGGCGGCCAGGGTGGCATGCTGCGCTTCGAGACGCGCGTGGCGGCCCTGTGCCTCGGTGAGCGCGGCCGCGACCTGCGTTGCCCGGGCCTGGGCGGCATTGGCTTCGGCGCTGGCCTGTTCCAGCGCCTGCTCGCGCGCCTGCACCATGGCGGTGGCATCGGTCTGGGCCTGTGCAGCCTGCGCCATCTCATCGGGCAGGGCGGAAAGACGCCCGGAGAGGCTGGTCTGCTCGGCTTGGAGGCGGGCGACGTTTTCGGCGGCGTCGGTCTCGCGCGCCTGGGCGGCCTGATGGTCGCTTTCGGCCTGGCCCAGCCGCTCGATCGCGGCTTGCGCGGCCTCGGTCGCGCGCTGTTCCTCGCGGGCCATGCCTTCGGCCAGGATCTTCTGGCGCTCCAGAAGCGTGCGGCTCTCATCCGCGCGCGCGCGCAGCGCGGGGACGTCGCGATTGGCCTCGAATTCCGCGATCACGCTGGTCTCGGCGGCTTCTTCGGCCTGGACCAGCGCCTGCCGTGTCTGCCGGGCCGTCTGGCCGGCCCGTTCCACCGCCAGACGCGCGCGGGCATGCAGCAGGGCCAGAAGAGTGGTCTCGGATTCACGGAGCGCGCCGGAAATCTCGCGATAGCGCTTCGCCTGCTGCGACTGATCACGCAGACTGCCCAGATGGCCTTCCAACTGGATGCGCAGATCCTCGGCGCGGGCGAGATTGCCTTCGGTGGCGCGCAGTTTCAGCTCCGCCTCATGCCGCCTGGCATGCAGGCCGGTGATGCCGGCGGCTTCCTCCAGGATGCTCCGCCGTTCCTCGGGCCGGGCATTGACCAGCGCTGAAACGCGGCCCTGGCTGACCATGGCCGACGAGCGCGCGCCCGAGGCCAGATCGGCGAACAGGGTCTGCACGTCGCGGGCGCGGATCGGCTTGCTGTTGACGCGGTAATCGCTGCCGGAGCCGCGCTCGGCGCGCCGTGTGATCTGCAATTCGTCCTGATCATGCAGCGGAGGGGCCGCAATCCCCTCCGTGCCTTCCAGTGTCAGCGTCACCTCGGCCAGGTTGCGCGCCGGGCGGGCAGCGGTGCCCGCGAAGATCAGGTCGTCCATTTCGCCGCCGCGCAGGGAGCGGGCGGAGCTTTCGCCCATCGCCCAACGCAGGGCCTCGACCACATTGGATTTGCCGCAGCCGTTCGGTCCGACGATCCCGGTCAGGCCGGGCAGGATATCGACCGAGACCGGATCGGCAAAGCTCTTGAAGCCGCCGATGCGCAGGCGGACAAAACGGGCAGCCATGGAAGCAGGGACCTGATCAGCTCAGCGAAGCGACCTTCTTGGCAAAGTCTTCGTAATTCATCTCCTGGCCGACCTGCTCCTTGTCGTTGAAGCGGAAGGTCGGAGTGCCCTCGATCTTGTATTCGGCCTGGGCGCGGTTTTCCTCGTCCATGATGGCTTGGCGCAGCGTGTCGTCAGCCAGCGTCTTCTGGAACACGTTGGCGGGCATGCCGGCCAGCGCGGCCATTTTCTGCAATTCTTCCTGCGGGTTCACGTCGCGCGCGAAGGCCCAGCGGTCCTGGCTGGCCAGCAGGGACAGCACGAAAGGCTCGTAGCGCTCCGGCGGCAGGGTGCGCGCGATCATCGCGGCTGCCAGCGCGATCTGGTCCAGCGGAAAATCGCGGAAGATGTAATAGACCTTGCCGGTGTCGATCAGATTGCTGCGGATCTGGGGGAAGACTTCGGCTGCGAATCGCGCGCAGTGGGTGCAGGTCAGCGAAAACCATTCCTCGACATGCACCTTGGCCGCCGGATTGCCGGCCGCGCGTACGGCCATGCGCGGGTCGGTGGCGGCCCGTGCGGCGCGGATGGACAGGGTCGGTCCAAGCAGGAGGGCAGGGGTCGCGGTCGCGATCAGGGCGCGGCGGGTAACGGGCATGGCTGAACGGTCTCCGGCAGGCTGAAAGGGGCGGACGGTAAAAGGGGGACAGAGCCCGCAAAGCGGGCAGGCGTCAAGATGCCTGCGAACGGGTGGATGGGGGCGTCGGCACCGGGCGGGCCGACCACCACGCGGAGAGCGCCGAGCCCGAGATATTGTGCCAGATCGAGAACAACGCCCCGGGCAGGGCCGCCAGCGGGCCGAAATAAACCCGCCCCAGCGTGGCGGCGAGGCCGGAATTCTGCATCCCGACCTCGATCGCCAGCGTTCGGCAGGCGCTTTCCTCCAGCCCCAGCAATCGTCCGCCCCAATAGCCGCCTAGCAGGCCGATCCCGTTATGCAGCACCACCCCGAGCAGGACCAGCGGCCCTGCCGCCGCTAGTGACGGCCGCACCGAGGCGACGATGGCCCCGATGATCGTCATGATGGCGATCATGGCCACCAGCGGCAGGACAGGCTCCACCCGGCGCACCAGGCGGGGGGCCAGCATGTTGACGGCCAGTCCCGCCGCAACCGGCAGCGCGACCAGCATGACGATGCTGCGCAGCAGGGCCAGCACATCGACCTGCACGTCGGCTGCCACGTAAAGCCGTGTCAGCAGCGGCGTGGCGACGATCCCGACCAGGGTGGAGAGCGTGCTGATACTGACCGACAGGGCCACGTCACCCCGTGCCAGATAGATCATGACATTCGATGCCGTGCCGCTGGACACGCTGCCGACCAGGATCATGCCGACCCGCAGGGCCGGCGGCATGCCCAGCAGCCGCCCGATCAGCCATGCCGCCAGCGGCATGATGGCGTAATGCAGCACGATCCCGGCCACGACCGGTGCGGGGCGGCGGGCGATGCGCCGAAAATCCCCCACCGTCAGCGTCACGCCCATGGTGAACATCACCAGGGCCAGCAGCGGCGTGATCGCCGGCGTCAGGACCATGAAGGCACCCGGTCGCCCGATGGCGGCGACCGAGACCAGAATGGCCCACAACGGGAAGAGGCGGGTCAGGATGGACAATTCAGTCAGGCGGCTGGAGGCGGTGCCGGCGGCGGCCTTACGCGTACCTTGCGGATATGCAGGGCATCCGCATCGAGCACGCGGAAGACCAGCCCGCTGTCATGGGTCAGCACTTCGCCGCGTGCCGGCACATGGCCCGCCAGCCGGAAGACCAGGCCGCCCACCGTCTCGATCTCGGCCTCCCGCTCGGCCTCGGTCAGCAATGTGCCCAGCCGGGCCTCGAATTCCCCGACCGGCAGGCGGGCATCGACGTCGAACGTGCCGTCCGGCCTTTCCTGGATCAGGACTGCCGTCGGTTCGTCATGCTCGTCGGAAATGTCGCCGACGATGGTCTCCACCAGATCCTCGATCGTCACCAGCCCGTCGACGCCGCCATATTCGTCGATGACCAGCGCCAGATGGAGGTGGCGCTGGCGCATCTGCAACAGCAGGTCCAGCACCGGCATCTGCGGGGCCACCATCAGGGGCTGGCGCAGCAGCGTTTCCACGTTGAAGGCTTCGCTGGTGCCGGCATAGGCGATCAGATCCTTCACATGGATCATGCCCACGATGTCGTCGAGTTGCTCGCGATAGACCGGCATGCGCGAATGGTTCTCGCGTCGCATCAGGGCCAGGGCCTCGTCCTGGCTCAGCGATACCGACATGGCGACGATGTCAGCGCGCGGAATCATCACGTCGTCGGCGGTGATGCCGCGCAGCCGCAGGACGTTCGCGATCAGCGCGCGTTCCTGGCGGTCGAGCTCCGAATTGGCATCGGTCCCGTCGCCTTCGGCCTCGTTGGCTTCCTGCACCAGGGCAGCGATGGAATGGCGCAGCCCATGCTCGCCGCGCCGGCGGCTGAACAGGGAAAGCAGGCCCCGGCCGCGTGGACGCGGCGCATGGGCATCGTCAACCCGGCTCGGCGCGCCCTCGGGCGACGCGGGCTCGGGCAGGGGGCGGTTCACTGCGCGTCCTCCATGCGGCCCGACGGCGAGCCAGGGCGGAACTTCCATGGATTGGGGACGGACAGACGGCCCAGGATGCGGGCCTCCTCCATTTCCATCCGCCGTGCCTCGCCTGCCTGGTGATGGTCATGGCCACGCAGATGCAGGATGCCATGAACGACCAGATGCATCAGATGATGCCGGATCGGCCGCCCGGCCGCCTGCGCCTCGCGCCGGACGGTTTCGAGTGCGATCATGATGTCGCCGCCCGGTATGCCGTCAGGGTAATCGAAGGTCAGGACGTTCGTGGGCTTGTTGCGGTCGCGGTGGCGCGCGTTCAGCCGGCGGATCGTGCGGTCGCAATCCAGCGCGATCGTGACCGGCGCCGGCTCGTCGCCCGCCCAGGCTGCGCGCGCGGTGCGGCGCACCAGGGCCGCGATTCCAGGAACGGCGCCATGCCAGCGCGCGTCCGCGACGATCACGTCGCAATCCGGGCTGTCCTGCACCATGGTGGAGTGAGGGCCGGCGGCCATTTCGGCCGCCGGCGGTCTTATAACGTCCCCGTCCGTTTCGGCGGGGTGTTTGCTACTTCGCGGTTCCATTGTTCTCCCGGCGCGCCCTGCTGCGGGACATGTCCCGTTCGGCCGCCGCTCGCTGATCATAGGCGTCCACGATGCGCGCGACCAGCGGGTGTCGCACCACGTCGTGGGACTCGAAACGCATGATACCGATTCCCGGCAATCCTTCCAGCGTGTCCACCGCGTCACGCAGACCAGATGTCACGCCATTGGGCAGGTCGACCTGGCTCAGGTCGCCGGTCACCACCATGCGGGTGCCGCTGCCCATGCGGGTCAGGAACATCTTCATCTGTGCGGCGGTGGTGTTTTGGGCCTCGTCGAGGATGACGAAGCTGTGCGCCAGCGTACGGCCGCGCATGAAGGCCAGCGGTGCGACCTCGATCTCGCCCGTGCCCATGCGTCGCACCACCTGGTCGCCGGGCATCATGTCGTGCAGCGCGTCGTAGAGCGGGCGCAGATAGGGGTCGATCTTCTCCTTGAGGTCGCCGGGCAGGAAGCCGAGCCGCTCGCCCGCCTCGACGGCCGGGCGCGAGAGCACGATCCGGTCGACCTGGCCGGCCTGGAGCATCGCCACGGCCTGGGCGACCGCCAGATAGGTCTTGCCGGTGCCGGCGGGCCCGATGCCGAAGACCATTTCGGTCTGCGCCAGCATCTCCATATAGCTTGCCTGGCCCGCCGAACGGGGGGCGATGGCCCCCCGCTTGGTGCGGATGGCCGGCAGTTCCGCCAGCGGCACGCGCGGCGTATCGGACAGAGATCTGGTTGTGCCTTGGGGTGCGGTGGCTTGGGTCATCCTGGTCCGTCCTTCGGCTGCCTGGCGGGGCATGGTGTGGTGGGCGGCGGCCATGCGGATCGCCGCGTCGATATCGGCGCTGTCCAGTTCGCCTCCGCCCCCTTGCAGGCGCTGATAGAGGCTGGCCAGGGCCGCCTGGGCGATTTCCACGCGGTCGGGGCTACCATTGAGGGCGATACGATTGCCCCGGCAGGACAGGCGGATACCGAATCCACGTTCGAGATGAAGCAGGTGACGGTCATGATCACCGACGAGTTGTGCCAGCAGGGCATTGTCGTCGAATTGCAGCGTGACCGTCCGCATCGCGGCGATGTCGGACGGGGCTTGATGATCGCGCGTCCGGGCGGGGCGCCGGCCGGGCAGAATCGCTGATACCGTCTGTTCTCTCAAGCGAAGGCTCTCTCCTGTATGAGGGTTCCACTCAGTGAGTTGGTGTATCGCTCCCGGATTTCGACCTGTGCGATCTGCCCGATCAGCGCGTCGGGCCCATCCACATGCACGGCTTGCAGATAGGGCGACCGGCCGGACAACTGTCCCGGCTTGCGTCCGTGGCCGGTAAACAGCACCGGAACCACGCGCCCCACCGTCCCGTCATTGAAGGCATCCTGCTGCGTGCGCAGCAGGGCCTGCAAGGCCTGAAGCCGTGCGTCCTTCACGTCCTCGGGCACCTGGAGCGGCGCGCCGGCGGCCGGGGTGCCCGGACGGGGGGAATATTTGAACGAGAACGCCTGCGCGAACCCGACATCGCGGATCAGCTGCATCGTCGCCTCGAAATCCGCATCGCTCTCACCGGGATGACCGACGATGAAATCAGACGACAGGGCGATGTCCGGCCGCGCATCTCGCAGGCGAAGGACGATGTCGCGATATTCAGCGGCGGTATGCCCCCGGTTCATCGCGGCCAGGATCCGGTCCGACCCCGACTGTACCGGCAGGTGCAGGAACGGCATCAGCGCCGGCAGGTCGCGATGGGCGGCGATCAGCGCGTCGTCCATGTCGCGGGGATGCGACGTGGTATAGCGGATGCGCGCTAACCCTGGAATCGCCGCCAGGGCTTCGGCCAGGCCCGCCAGCCCCCAGACCCGGCCATCCGGCCCTTCGCCGTGATAGCCGTTGACGTTCTGACCCAGCAGCGTGATCTCGCGCGCACCCGTTTCGACCAGGCGGCGGGCCTCGCGCAGCACGGACTCGACCGGGCGGCTGGATTCGGCTCCGCGCGTATAGGGCACGACGCAGAACGAGCAGAATTTGTCGCACCCTTCCTGGATGGTCAGGAAGGCCGTCAGGCCGCCCGGCGTCTGCGGGGCCTGGGCATCGGGCAGGAAATCGAATTTCTGCTCGGCGGGGAAATCGGTGTCGATGACGGCACCGGCCGCCCGTGCCGCCCGTGCAACCATCTCCGGCAGCCGGTGATAGGTCTGCGGGCCGAGCACGATATCGACGTAGGGCGCACGGGCGAGGATTTCAGCGCCTTCGGCCTGGGCCACGCACCCGGCAACGGCCAGGATGGTGCGCTGTCCTTCGGCGGCACGGGTCTCCTTGACCAGGCGCAGGCGGCCGAGTTCGGAGAAGACTTTTTCCGCTGCCCGATCACGGATATGGCAGGTGTTCAGGATCACCATGTCGGCGGCGTCGGGCGCTTCGACCGCCTGGTATCCCAGCGGACGCAGTACGTCGGTCATGCGCGCGCTGTCATACACATTCATCTGGCAACCCCACGTGATGACATGGAGGCCCTTTACCTCCCGGTCGGACTCCGTGGGGGGGCAGACAGAATGCTGGGTCACGATTGAAACTTCCTGGGCGCGCCGCCGGACCATCCCGCGCGGTCGCGGGAACACATCATATGCGCGGGGCGCCCGGTCAAGGGCACGAGCCGGAGCACTCGGGGCGTGACAGCGTCATCGTGCGGCAAACCTCCCTCATGCGGGGCGGGACGCGGCTGCGTCGTTACCTGTGCAATCAGGTAAAAATATGGGGCCTTTTGTCAAGGCAAGTTTCCGATTCCCGGACAAAACGCTTTGTGCGCGCTGCCGCGGGTGGCCTGACATTGTTTTTTATCGTCTCGTCAAACGATTGCCTTATAAATGGGTTAGACGTGCCGCTCGGGGCGATGCGGCGTGTGAACGATGGACCAGCCGGACCGTTGGATGGGATGCAGTACAGGAACGGGACAGGGATACATTGGCAGCGGTGCAGCGACGTCGGGTGATTGCACGGCGAAGAGCGGAGAAAGCGGATCGGCCGGAGCTTCAGGGCTGGACCGCATGGAACGGTGCCCCCGCGCGGCGGAGCGGCTTCGCCGTTGCCGGGGGTATGCTCGCGATTGCGTTGTGCTGGCCGATCGATACCGTTCTCGGTGCCGACCCGCAGACCTACACCACCACCATCACGCCAACGGGTGAAGCCGAACTGGATGCCGCGATCAGCGCGTCATCCAGTCTGGTGTCTCTTCAGAAGACCCATGCCGTCAGCCCGTTCGCCCTGGCCGGCCGGATCCGCAACGATTACGGCCGGCTGCGCACCGCGCTGGAAAGCTACGGCTACTATGCCCCGGCGATCAAAATCACCGTGCGGACGCGTGGCGACAAGAATGCGGCGCCCGTTACCCCGATGGACGGAACCGATCCGCAACTGCCGGAATGGCTGCAGGCGATCCCCAAGGGGCAGGCCGTGCAGGTGACGATCACCCCAACCAAGGGCGAGATATTCCGCCTCGGCCACGTGACGATGGTGCGCGCATCCGGCGACGGAACCGGACCGGTTGTCCTGAACCCGCTCGAGACCAAGGCCCTGGGTGTGAAGTCCGGCCAGCCGGCCATCGCTTCCGACGTGCTGGCGGCGGCGGCAAGCCTGCAAATGGAGATGAAGGAAGAGGGGCACGCGCTGGCGCAGGTAGCCCCGCCGAAAGCGTGGCTGCGGCCGGAGACCCACACGCTGGATGTGGAATATACGGTGCGCAGCGGCCCGGTGGTGACCATCGGCGCGATCAGCCTCTCCGGCATGAAACGTACGCATCCGGCCTATATCGCACAGCGGATGACCATGCATCCCAACGACCTGTACCAGCCATCGCGGATCGAAGCCGCCCGGCAGGACCTGGCCGGGCTGGGGGTGTTTTCCGATGTTCAGGTCAATGACGCGCCGCCGCTTTCAGCAGGCAACCAGATGCCGCTGTCGCTGGATTTCAAGGAAGGCAAGGTGCGGACCGTGGCCGTGCAGGGCGGCTATTCCACCGATCTGGGCGGACGCGGCGGCGTAAGCTGGACGCATCGCAACATCTTCGGCAATGCCGAGCGCCTGCGCCTGACGGCACTGGTGACGGGCCTGGGTGGATCGGCCCAGCAGGGGCTGGGCTACGATGTCTATGCCGACCTGATGAAGCCGGATTTCGGCTCCCGAGACCAGAATCTCAGCGTGCGGGTCGAGGGCATCCGCCAGCTTCTCTATTCCTACCGGCAGACGGCGCTGCTGGTGCGGGCGGGCGTGGTGCGCAGACTGGGCCAGCGCTGGACCGTCTCGTTCGAAGGGCAGGCGGAACAGGAACAGATCGAACAGATGGGGTTGGTGAACGATTACACGATCATTTCGCTACCCCTGGGGGCGACCTATGACAGCACCGGCCTGAGCAACCCGATCGACCCGGCCACGCATGGTGTGCGGCTGGCCGCCAGCGTGACGCCATCGGCATCGCTGATCAATGGAACATCGTTCTTCACCATCATGCAGGCGAACGCCTCGACCTACTTCGACCTGACGCATCTCGGCATTTCACGTCCCGGTCGCAGCATCATCGCGGTGCGGGGGATCGTTGGCAGCGTGCAGGGGGCTTCGACCTTCGATATTCCGCCCGACCAGCGGCTGTATGCCGGTGGCAGCGCCACCGTACGCGGGTTCCGTTACCAGGGTGTCGGGCCGCAATTCGCGGGCAGCAAATATGCCATCGGCGGCACCTCGATGGATGCGGGATCGGTGGAATTCCGCCAGCGCTTCTTCCGCAGTTTCGGCGGGGCGCTGTTTGCCGATGCTGGGCAGGTCGGCACGGGCAGCCGGCCGTTTCAGGGCACGCTGCGGGTCGGGGCGGGTGCCGGCGTGCGGTACTATACGCCCATCGGCCCGGTACGCGTGGATATCGCCGTGCCGCTCAACCGGCCGAAGCGCGGCGATACGTGGGAACTCTATCTCGGTCTGGGGGAAACCTTCTGATGGCGCAGGAGACTCCGCCCCCTTCCGGCGGGCGCGCACGACGCTGGCCGCGGATCGTCGCCTGGACTCTTGGCCTGCTGGTCGGCGTGCCGCTGGCGGTGGTTGTGCTGGGCGTGGTAGCCATCCTGATCGTGGCCAATACCGGCTGGGGACGCCATTCCATTGCGCGCCAGACGGCCGAACTGACGGGTGGCGCGGTGACGCTGGAAGGCATTTCGGGCCGTTTCCCCGACGCGCTGCGCATTGCCCGGATCAACCTCAACGATCGCAAGGGAACGTGGCTCTCGATCGAGGGGCTGGAACTGGACTGGCGGCCGACTCATCTGCTGGCCCGACAGGCGCGCGTCGATCGGCTGTCGATCGCGCGGCTGGCCATTCCGCGCCTCCAGGCGGAAAGCGGGACGAAGTCCACCAAGAGTAGCAATGGCAGCAGTTTCGACCTGGGGATCGACCTGCGCGCCGTCCATGTCGGACGGATCGAGGTCGGCGCCGCCATCGCGGGCAGCGATGCCGCATTCTCGCTCGACGGCAATGCGCGTCTGACTCATCTCGCACCGGTGCTGGATGGGCTCAGCGTGGCGACGCTCCCCACGGCCGCGATCGACCTGAACCTGAAGCGTCTGGATCGCGTCGGGGCTCTGGCCCTGCGGACGCAGATCGTGCCGGGGCGCCTCGGACTGCACCTGACGGCGGACGAAGGGCCAGGCGGCTTCGCCAGCGCGTCGGGCCTGGAAACGCTTGATCCATTGCATCTGGCCCTCGACCTTGATGGTCCGAGGAACGCGAACACCCTGGCGTTCACGCTGAAAGCTGGAATTATATCTTCCAATATCAATGGGATAATTGATTTTATAAATGTAAAATCGAAGCTCTCTATCATGGCGCGTGCGCCCCGTACGACCGTGCGTGACGGGATCGGCTGGCAGGCTCTCGCCTTGGACGCGCATCTCTCGGGCGATGTGCATCATCCGGTCGGCGAAGGCCATCTGACGCTCGACCAGCCGATGGCGGCAGGTGTGGCGGCCAACCGGATCGCGGTCGATTTCGAGGGACATGAGGCGACCGGCGGCCGGCCTTCCGACGCCCATCTGCATGCCGCGGTCAACGCGCTGTCGATCCCAGGCAGTCATCCCGCCCTGTTCGCCGCCGCGCCGCTGACGCTGGATCTGTCCCTGCATCCCGATGACGCAGGTTGGCCCCTGGATGTGCGACTGGATCACACGCTGCTGCATCTGGCGGGGCAGATGATGACGGCAACGCCATCGCATGGAACATTCGATCTCAACGTGCCGGCGCTGGCGCCCCTCGCGAGTGCGGGCGGGACCGATCTGGAGGGCCACCTTGGCCTGCATGGCGCGTTTGCGATGCCAGTGCGGCCCGGCGACGCGATGACGCTGGCGCTGGATGGCCCGCTGGCGATTACCGGGGGCCTTCGGCAGGCGGTGTCGCTGATCGGTGCCGATGGCAAACTCTCTCTGCGCGCGTCCATGCTGAGCGCGGTTGGCGACCATCCCGGTCTTTTGCGGATCGACCGGCTGGCGCTGGATGGGCAGGCCGTGCACCTGGCAGTTTCGGGCAGCCGGTCGGCCGCTCCGGCGGCAGACCCGGTCACGGGCGGAAAGACGGGCGCCGCGATCGATGCGACCGCGAAACTGGCGATCGATGATATGCAGCGTGCGTCACCGGCCATGCGCGGGCAGGCGGGACTGACGCTGGCGATCAACGGGCCGATGACCGATTTCTCGGCCACCGCCCATCTCGAAGGGCAACTGGGCACGAAGGACATGCCGGCCGGCCCGCTCATGCTGGACGCAGTCTTTCATCACCTGCCCACGCATCCGCAGGGCACCCTCATGGCCAAGGGGACGTTGGACGCCGCCCCGCTGTCGATCGCTGCGGATCTGGAACAGGACCCGCAGGGGCGGCGGACCATCGACCTGGCGCATCTGGACTGGAAAAGCCTGTCGGGTAGCGGGCATCTGGTACTGAACCCGCATCGGGTCACGCCGCTTGGCACGCTGGATGTGCAGATGGACCGGCTGGCCGATCTGTCGCGCCTTGTGGGCCAGCCGGTATCCGGCTCACTGAAGGCGTCGATCCGCACATCCGATCCTGCTTCCGACGACGGACCGAACGCGAAGCCGCCGGTCGTTACGGTCGCTGTCGACGGCGCGCTGGCCAGTGCGCAGGCGCGTCTGCGCAGCCTGTCTCTGGCCGGTACCGTGACCGACCCGCTGGGAACGACGCTGACCGACATGACATTGCGGCTGGATGGGGTATCGGCGCCCAATGTGGCGGGAGATGTCCGGGTGACGGCGCGCGGACCGCGCGATGCGATGGCGATCGGCACCAATGCGACGTTCCAGGCCCTGGCCGGTGCTCCGGCAGCGCTGGCCACCACCCTGGTCGTGGATACGCCGGCGCAGTCGGTCACCATCCGGTCGCTGGAAGCCAATGCAAGGGGAGAGGCGGTCCGGCTGACGGCGCCGGCGCGGATCGGGTTCGGCAAGGCGATCGGCGTCGATCACCTGCGCCTGACGCTGGCGCCCCCTGGCGTGGCGCCGGCCAGGATCGACGTGGCGGGTACCGTGAAGCCGGCACTGGGCCTGACGGCGACGGTTGATAATCTGACGCCCGCCATCGCCCGGCCTTTCATGCCGTCGCTTCGGGCGGACGGGACGATCAGTGCCCGGGCCAATTTGCGCGGTACAACGGCCAAGCCCGAGGGTACGGTCAGCGTAACGGCGCGGGGACTGGCCTATCATAGCGATTTCAGCGGCGCGCTGCCGCCGCTGAACCTGGATGCGACTGCGCAATTGTCGGGCACTCAGGCACGGGTCGATGCCTCGGCGCATGCCGGATCTCTGCTCGACCTTGCGGTGAAGGGAACGGTGCCCACCGGCTCGGCTGGCACCATGGGCGTGCAGGCCGATGGCCATGTCGATCTTTCAGCGGCCAATGCCTATCTCGGCGCGCAGGGGCGGCAGGTCGAGGGGATCGCGCGCCTGTCCATCGCACTTCGCGGTGCGCTGTCGGCGCCGAAGGCCTCCGGAACCGTGACCCTGACCGGCGGTCAGGTGCATGATTATGCTCAGGGGATCCAGCTTTCGAACATGAAGGGAACGATCATCGCGCAGGATGACCGGCTGACGATCGATAATCTGTCGGCCACGGCGGGGCCGGGCAGTATCGGTGTCAGCGGAACGCTGGGGGCCTTCCAGCCGGGCCTGCCCATCGATCTGCGGATCACGGCGAAGAACGCCCGCCCTCTGGCCAGCGATCTGGTCACGGCGCAGATCAACGCGGACATGACCGTCAAGGGCGCGCTGGCCTCCCGCATCGACGTGGCGGGGCAGGTCGTCATCCCGCATGCCGAGATCAATATCCCCAGTTCATTGCCGCCATCGATCGCGACCCTGGATGTGATTCGCCCCGGCGACAAGCCGCCGCCATCGGATGCCGAGAAGGTCGACAGGTTCATGGTCGGGCTTGATGTCACCGCATCCTCGCCGGGCCAGATGTTCGTGCGGGGGCATGGGCTGGATGCCGAAATGAGCGGCCGGCTCCATGTCGGCGGAACGGCCGATGCCCCCGACATCGCCGGCGGGTTTACGATGCGGCGCGGCAGTTTCAATCTGGGCGGGGTGTCGCTGGAATTCACGAAGGGCCGGGTGGCCTTCAACGGTTCGGGCGTAACCCAGGCGATCGACCCCACGCTGGATTTCGAGGCCGAACGTGCGACCGCCGCCGGCACGGCGAAGCTGATCGTCGGCGGCTATGCCAGCGCGCCCAAGATCAGTTTTTCCTCCACGCCACCGCTGTCGCAGGACCAGATCATGGCGATCCTGCTGTTCGGCACCGATGCGCAATCGCTTTCGACCACCCAGATGGCCGAGATGGCGGCGGCCGTCGCGACCCTGACGGGCGGATCGGCATTCGATCCGCTGGGCAAAGTGCGGAGCACGCTGGGGCTGGACCGGCTGCAACTGACCGGCGGATCGGGCGTCGGCAAGGGAAACGGCACCAGCGTGGAGGCGGGCAAATACGTGATGCGCGGCGTTTATGTCGGTGCGAAACAGGCCACCAGCGGATCGGGCACGCAGGCGCAGGTGCAGGTCGACCTGACACGCCGCCTGAAGTTGAATACGACCGTAGGCACCGGCGGCAACGTCACCGGCTTCACCACTCCGGAGAACGATCCCGGCAGCAGTATCGGCCTGTCCTATCAGTTCAATTATTGAGGGTGTGGGCCCGTCGGGACATCGGCATTGCGGGTTGCCCGTCGTGCCGGCCGAAGGCCCACGACTGGGCATCGCCGACCGAAAGCCCTATTCCGTGGCTCGTCGGCAAGAGTACTATGGCCGAAAGACAGGATTCGTCTGCCCCGGCAATTCTCACGATTGCTATGAATTGAGGACTTGATGAAAATCGCGGTTGCGGGTCTCGGCTATGTCGGTTTGTCGAACGCCATTCTCCTCGCGCAACACCATGACGTAACGGCGGTCGATATCAGTTCCGCGCGCGTCGAGAAGGTGAACGCGCGCATTTCGCCGCTCATCGACAAGGAAATCGAGGATTTCCTCACCAATGAACGGCTTTCGCTGAAGGCGACGTCCGATCCCGTCGCGGCGTATCGCGATGCCGATTTCGTCATCGTCGCCACCCCCACAAATTACGATATAGAGACCAGCCACTTCGACACGTCCTCCGTGGAGGCTGTGGTCTCGGACGTCATCGCGCTGAACAGATCCGCGACGATCGTTATCAAATCGACGATCCCGGTGGGCTTCATCGAAGGTCTTCGTGCGCGAATGGAGACCGATCAGGTGATCTTTTCGCCCGAATTCCTGCGGGAAGGCCGTGCGCTATACGATAATCTGCATCCCTCGCGAATCATCGTGGGCGAGCGCAGCGAACGCGCCCGCGTTTTCGCGGATCTGCTGATCGAAGGAGCCGTGGAAAAGGATATCCCCGTTCTCCTCACTGACCCCTCCGAGGCTGAGGCCATCAAGCTCTTCGCGAATACCTATCTCGCATTACGCGTGGCCTTCTTTAACGAGCTCGACAGCTATGCTCTCGCCCGTGCCCTGGACCCCCGCCAGATCATCGATGGTGTCTGCCTCGATCCGCGGATCGGGCAACATTACAATAATCCGTCCCTGGGCTATGGCGGCTACTGCCTCCCCAAGGATACGAAGCAGCTTCTCGCCAATTACGACCAGGTCCCGCAGAACCTGATCTCGGCAGTGGTCGATGCAAACCGTACCCGCAAGGACTTCCTCGCGGAGCGGGTCATCGCGATGAAGCCCACGATTGTCGGTATCTATCGGCTGGTGATGAAGGCCGGCTCGGACAATTTCCGGCAGAGTTCGATCCAGGGGATCATGAAACGCATCAAGGCCAAGGGGATCGAAGTCATCGTCTACGAGCCCAGTATGCAGGATGACCGCTTCTTTGGCTCGCGCGTTGTGCACGACCTCGCAGAGTTCAAGGCGCTTAGCGACGTGATCGTGGCGAATCGCCGCACCAGGGACCTCGCCGATGTTGAGGGCAAGGTTTTCACACGTGATGTCTTCGGTGCGGACTGAAACGTACGGGAAGGATTATCAAGGATAAGGGACCGCTTCTTCCGCCCGTGGGACGGCCCGGATTCGACGTCAGGCAACCTTGCTGTTTTAAGAACCGAGTTGTTGTGCCTGTTGTAACAGACTATGCGAGGTCGCCTATGACGACAGGGGGATGGAGATGATCGATCCGTTTTCATGGCTTGCCGGATGGATCCAGGAAAACTGGCTGATCCCGATCCTCTACCATTTCGGGTGGATGGAGTGGGAGGACACATCCTTCCTCTGGGCAATGTTTGCGATCTACGGCGTATTGCAGGTCGTGCTGAACCTTGCGATCTGCATGCCGCTGGAACGGTTCTGGCCCCTGCGGCAATGGGAGAACCGCGACAATGTGACCATGGACATCGTCTATACCCTGATCGCGCGCATCGGCCTGTTTCCGCTGGTGACGTTCTTCGGCTTCTACGAAATCCAGACCTGGTTGAACGGGGTCCTGACCGACCATGGCTATATTCCGCCGACGCTGGAAAGCGTATTTCCACGCCTGATGGACTGGCCGATCGTCACGTTCTTCCTGTATGCGGTGATCCTGGATTTCGCCGAATATGTTCGCCACCGGTTGTCGCATGTCTTCGGCTGGTGGTACGGGTTGCACGCCCTGCATCATGCACAGACGCAGATGACCTTCTGGTCGGATGACCGGAATCATCTGCTCGATGATGTCACGTCCTATGTCTGGGCGATTGCCGTCGGGCTGCTGATCGGCGTGCCGCCGCTGCAATTCCCGTTGCTGATCCTGTTCCTGTGCCTGGTCGAGAGCCTGTCGCATGCCAATACGCGGGTCGGGTTCGGCTGGCTGGGTGAGCGGATCCTGGTCTCTCCGCATTTCCACCGTGTGCATCACGGCCTGCGCTCTGCCGGCCGACGCTCATGCAATTATGGTGCGGTCTTTCCCTGGTGGGACATGATGCTGAGAACGGCGAATTTCTCGCACAATGTGGTGGAAACCGGCGACCCGAAGGCCGAACCGGCACTGGTCAGCGGTGGCTGGCTGGCACAGCAGAAAGCGGGGCTGCTTCTGTCATGGCGTCTGGCAACCCGTCGCTGGCGGCGAGCCGAAACACGCTCGCCGGCGACCACGGGGCCAGGCGGAGCATGAACATATAGTCTTTAAGGTCCGGCCCCGACGGGTGATATCATCGGGGCCGGGAAGGATCAGGCAGCCTTCATCGCCGCCGTCAGGGATTCCAGGACCGCAGTCGGTTCCTTGCCTTCCAACACGGCGACTTCGGCCACGAAGCGTTCCTGCGCCGCTTCGAAAAGCTTGCGTTCGCTGAAGCTGCCATCCAGGCTGTCGACATTGCGGCGCAGGTCGCGCAGCACTTCGGCGATCTGGACCAGATCACCGGAATTGATCTTTTCCTGATAGGCGACGGCGCGACGGGCCCACATACCGCGGCTGACATGCGGCTTGCCTTTGATGATCGCCATGGCCTTGTCCACGATCTCGCGCGAGACGATCTTGCGGAGGCCGGCCTTGCGCGCCTTGGTCAGCGGGATACGCAGCGTCATCTGGTTGCCGGGGAACGAAATCTGGATCATTTCCAGCTTGGTGCCCGCGATCTCGTCGATGCCGATGCGATCTACCCGTCCGACACCGTGGGCGGCGTAGACGATGGCATCGCCCTCGCGGAAGGGATCTTCGTCCTTGACCTTGGTCTTCGCCTGTGCGGCAGTTGTAGCAGCGGCAGTGCGAGCCATTGCGTCGGTCACACCGCCCTTGGGGGTCGTTCTGAACATGCTCATTTGACTAGTTATATCACATTTTTCCCATTCTGTCTCGATCCTCGGATCGTGCCGGCCCTGCGAAACGCTCAGAGCCTGGCCGGAAATGCGGGCTGCGGAGCGGCCGTGATGGCCGCGAACACCGACGCGCAGCAAACGCGCGTCGGATCGCCACCAGCGGCGGTTCCGGTCATGCTCTCAGGATAGCACGCCACGCACCGGCAGGATCGGGCCTTCGACGGGGATGTTGACCGGCTGCAGCAGGTCGATCTCGATCGTCCGGGCCATTGTCCGCATCGGCATGGCGTGGGGCGAATTGTCGAACGGGTCCTGCAGGTCGCTGCCGATCTTGTCCAGTGCGACGAATAGCAGCCCGACCAGCGATGAGCCCAGGGGCGTGATCCACCCCAGGGTCTGCACCATCGACAGCGGCAGGATGATGCAGAACATGTTGGCCACCAGCCGGGGAATCAGCGAAAACTGAATAGCCAGCGGTGTATTGCGGATGCGCTCCAGCCCACCCTGGGCATTGGCCAGATCGGACAGGATGCGGTCGATCTGGCCGTGCACGGCACCGTCAATCTTCTGCCGCGCCACTTCCTCGTTCACTGCCAGTCCGATCTCATAAAGGATGGCATTCGGCTGATTGTTCCGGCCGACGATGGCTTTCCGCATCTCGGGGGGCAGCAGCCGCGCGATATCGGCCGAATCGTCCAGCCGACCAAGGGCGCTACGCAATGCGTAAGGATAAGCCGCCATGGCGCTGGCCAGATCCGGCCGGCCACCCAGCAGCGACCCGGCCTGCCGGCCGAACGAGCGACAATTGTTTGTAATCGCGCCCCACAGCGTCCGTGCTTCCCACCACCGTCCGTAGGCGGCATTGTTACGCACGCCGAGAAACAGCACGACGGCCGAGCCGAGAAGGGACACCGGCAGGGTCGGCTGTTCCATCCAATCCTGATGGAAGACCTGGAACATGACGACGACGAAGACGTCCCAGGCCCCAAGGAACGCCAATGTCAGCAGGCTTTCGCGCATCAGGATGAATAATCCGATCCGCCGGTCGACGGTCATCGATGTTTTCCCCTCTGGACATGCTGCATCCGTGCCGCCGAATGCGGCCAACCAATCCCATACTGACCGTGCGCCCGCGAAAGACAACAGTCTGAACGGAATGATGGATTTTGTGACAGTCGGGACATTCTCTGTCGCAAACCCGTCGGGCGGCATTGACCCTTTTAGAGATGCCACCCTTTATGATGCGATAATTCCAACGCACGATTCTGGAGAGGCACGATCATGGACGTAAGGGCGGCGGTCGCGTTCGAGGCTGGCAAGCCACTCGAAATCGAGACGGTACAGCTTGAGGGCCCCAAGGCAGGCGAGGTGCTGGTCGAAATCAAGGCCACCGGCCTGTGCCATACCGACAAATACACCCTGTCGGGTGCCGATCCGGAAGGGCTGTTTCCGGCCATCCTGGGGCATGAGGGTGCCGGCGTGGTGGTCGAGGTCGGACCGGATGTCAGGCACCTGAAGCCCGGCGACCATGTGATCCCGCTCTACACGCCCGAATGCCGGGAATGTAAATCCTGCCTCTCGCGCAAGACCAATCTCTGTACCGCCATCCGCGCGACCCAGGGCAAGGGGCTGATGCCGGACGGCACCAGCCGCTTTTCCTACAAGGGGCGGCCGATCCATCATTACATGGGCTGTTCCACCTTCGCGAATTACACGGTGCTGCCCGAAATCGCTCTGGCGAAGATCCGCCCCGACGCCCCGTTCGACAAGGTCTGCTATATCGGCTGCGGCGTTACCACAGGCATCGGCGCGGTGCTGTTCACCGCCAAGGTCGAGACCGGATCGACCGTGGTGGTGTTCGGCCTGGGCGGAATTGGGCTGAACGTCATCCAGGGTGCCAGGATGGTCGGCGCCGATATGATCGTCGGCGTTGACATCAATCCGGGCCGCGAGGAAATGGCGCGCAAGTTCGGCATGACCCATTTCGTCAACCCGAATGATCTCGGCCCCGATGGCGACGTGGTGGGGCATCTGGTCGAACTGACCGGCGGCGGTGCCGATTATTCCTTCGAATGCGTGGGCAACCCGACCCTGATGCGCCAGGCCCTGGAGTGTTCGCATCGTGGCTGGGGTGTTTCCACCATCATCGGCGTGGCCAGCGCGGGGCAGGAGATCAGCACCCGTCCGTTCCAGCTTGTGACCGGCCGTCGCTGGATCGGTTCGGCCTTCGGTGGGGCGCGCGGGCGCACCGACGTGCCGAAGATCGTGGACTGGTACATGGACGGCAAGATCGACATCGACAGCCTGATCACCCACACCCTGCCGCTGGAGAAGATCAACGAGGGCTTCGACCTGATGACGCGCGGCGAGAGCATCCGCACCGTCGTCGAGTTCTGAGCGTGGCGATCACCACCCGCGCCACCCATGCCTGCTGCGGCGGCACGCTCGGCTTCTACAGCCATCCGTCCGAAAGCCTGGGACTGGATGCGCGTTTCGCGGTCTTCATGCCCGATGGCGCATCGTCGGCGGCCCCGGTGCCGGTTATCCACCTGCTGGCCGGGCTGACCTGCACCGAGGAAACCTTCCTGATCAAGGCCAACGCGATACGCTTCGCGGCGGAATACCGGGTCGCGCTGGTGGCGACGGATACGTCGCCCCGAGGGGCCGGCATCGCCGGAGAGGACGACAGCTACGATTTCGGCAGCGGTGCGGGGTTCTACCTGGACGCGACGCAGGCGCCCTGGGCCGCCCATTACCGGATGGGCACCTACGTGGCCGAGGAACTGCCGGCTCTGACCGAGGCCAACTTCCCGCTGGACGGCACGCGGCGTGGCATCATGGGGCATTCGATGGGGGGCCACGGCGCGCTGGTACATGCGCTGCGTGCGCCCGATCGCTGGAAATCGGTTTCGGCCTTCGCCCCGATCGTCCATCCGGCAGCGGTCCCATGGGGAGAAAAGGCCTTTAGCGGATATCTGGGGCCGGACCGCGCGACCTGGGCCGCCCATGATGCGACGCTCCTGCTGCAAGCGGGCCGCACCCATCCGACGACCATCCTGGTGGACCAGGGTGAGGCGGACCAGTTCCTCGATGCGCAATTGCAGCCCTGGCATCTGGAGCAGGCCGCCAAGGCCGCCGGTCAGGAACTGATCCTGCGCCGTCACCCCGGTTACGATCATTCCTACTGGTTCATCCAGTCCTTCATTCAGGACCATCTGACCCATCACGCGGCGATTCTGTGCCGATAAAGCGAAAGAATGACATGACAATGGCCCATCGTGTGGCAAGCCATGCGCGCCTTGCGTTCGGCGGTCTCGTTCTGGCGGCCAGCATGGCTGCCTGCGCGCCGACGCCGGTTCCACCGACGCCCGTGCCGGTGGCGGCCAGCGTGATCAGCCCGCCCGCGCACGGTGATTTCGGCCATTATACGCTGGCGCTTACCTGGCAGCCCGGCTTCTGCGCCAGCGGGCCAGGCTGCCAGCCCGACCAGCCGAAAGCGCCGCTGATCGGCCTGCATGGCCTGTGGGCATCACGCCCTCAGCCGCTCATAACCGAGGGCGTACCCCCGCAGCGCTGGTGGGCCGCCGGATGCGACATCTACCCCGAGCATGAGGCCGCCACTCCCCTGGCGGTCAGCAGCGAGACGAAGCAGGCGCTGGACCAGACCGTAGCGCATCTTCCGCACAGTCTGGTCGACCACGAATATCACAAGCATGTCCAATGTTTCGGCATCCCCGCCGAAACGTTTTTCCATACCGCGCTGGAAATGCGCACCGTGGTCGCACAGTCCGATTTCGGCACTACCCTGCAGGCATGGCAGGGGCAGGTCGTGACCAAGGACGCGGTGATGCAGGCGTTTCATGGTGCGTTCCACACTGAAACGGACCGCGCCCTTCAGTTGCGCTGCGAGCATGATCATGCCGGCCGTGAGGTGTTGACCCAGCTCTGGTTCACCCTGAAACGCGAGCGGGTGGCCGACTTCCCACGGGCCAGCGCGTTCTTCCGTGCGCCCGAAGCGCAGGACAATTGCCCCGCGCAGTTCCTCGTTCCGGGCTGGTGAGATCGAGAGGTTCACCGAAAACTGCCGCTGCCGGGCCAAGGGCGGCCCGGTAGCGGCACTGTGTAACCAGCCTCTTATTCGCCGATCAGGTGCAGGATAATCTGCCGGCGATGGGGCTGGCGGCGGTGCTCGAACAGATAGAGCCCCTGCCACAGGCCCAACACCGGTTGCCCGTCGGCAACCGGAATTGAAAGCTGGGTCTGGGTCAGCATGCTCCGCAGGTGGGCGGGCATGTCATCCGGGCCTTCATCGTCATGGATGTAACGGCCCGGCGCTTCGGGGACGAGCGCCTCGAAGAAACGTCTGATATCCTCACGCACCGTCGGGTCTGCGTTTTCCTGCACCGTCAGCGATGCCGACGTATGCTGGCACCAGATCGTCAGCAGGCCGGTCTCGATCCCGGTCTCCGCCACCCATTGCCGCGCCGCATCGGTAAACATCACCAGCCCCTTGCCATGGGTCGGGATGTCGAGGCGATGCAGGGCCTGGCGCATGGTATCGTGTTCCTATTTCAGAAAGCCCACGAGACGCTCGGCCTCGCTGACGATCGGTTCGGCGATCTCCGTTGCCCGCGCCGCGCCGTCGCGCAGCACCGCGCGCAGATGGTCCGGTGCTTCCAGCAGGCGTCGGGTCTCGTCGGCAATCGGCACAACATTCTGGACCAGCACTTCGGTCAGCGCCGTCTTGAATGGACCGAAGCCCTCGCCGCCATGGCGCGCCAGCACTTCGGCCGCCGTGATGCCGGCGAGGGCCGCGTAGATATCGACCAGATTGCGGGCCTCGGGTCGGTCCTGCAAGCCGGCCGGCTCGGAGGGCAGGGGCTCGGGATCGGTCTTGGCGCGGCGGATCTTCAGCGCGATCGCGTCGGCATCGTCGGTCATCTCGATCCGGCTTTGGGCCGACGGATCGGATTTGGACATCTTCTTCGTCCCGTCGCGCAGGCTCATGATCCGTGCGGCGGCAGGCGGGATCAGCGGTTCGATCGCCGGGAAGAAATCCACGCCGTAATCATGGTTGAATTTCTGCGCGATGTCGTTGGCGAGTTCCAGATGCTGGCGCTGGTCGTCACCGACCGGCACCCGTGTCGCCTTGTAGGCCAGGATGTCGGCGGCCATCAGGTTGGGATAGACATACAGGCCGGCCGAGTGGTTCTCGCGGTCCTTGCCTGCCTTGTCCTTGAACTGGGTCATGCGATTGAGCCAGCCGAGGCGCGACACGCAATTGAAGATCCAGCCCAACCGTGCATGGGCGCTGACGGCGGATTGATTGAACAGGATATGGGCCTTCGGGTCGATGCCGGCGGCCAGCAGTACGGCGGTCTGGGCCAGCGTCTGCTGACGCAGCGCCTCCGGATCCTGCCACACCGTGATGGCATGCAGATCCACGAGGCAGAAGACACACTCGTGATCGGCCTGCAACCCGACCCAGTTGCGGATCGCGCCCAGATAATTGCCCAACTGCGGAATACCGGTCGGCTGAATGCCGGAGAATATGCGTTGCATGAGGGTTCTTTTCAGGCGTCGGACCCGATCCGGTCAAGCCGGTCATCGATCACGACATCCGGGTTTCAGGGCAATGGATGGGCGTGGTCCAGCGCCCGCCGTTCGTCCGCCACACGGGAGGGCCCGAGGGATTGCGCACGCTGCGCCGCGACCTCGCTGGAGGCGAAGACGGGCGGGTCTGCCTGGCCGCCGCTGGCGGAGAGATAGGTCAGGATCGCCGCGATCTCGGTATCGGAAAGACGACGGAAGGACGGCATGGAGAAATTGTAGCGTCCGCCATTGGCGACCAGCGGCCCGTTCAAGCCGTTCAGCAGCACATCGACCAGATAATGCCGCCCCTCCGGCGTACGGGCGATCCGGTCGATCCGCCCGGTCAAAGGCGGAATTTCCCCCAGCATGCCTTCACCGCCATGATGGCAGATTCCGCAATTGGTCCGATAGCGCGCCTGGCCGAGATTATGGCGCGACGAACACCCCGCCAATGCCAGCAGGCCCAGAAGACCCGCGACGAATGGGGCGAGGGGACGTCCGCGCCGTATCATGCGCACCGACGCGGCTCCTGCGCTTACTGTTTCGAGACGCCCAGAAGCTGGATCTTGAAGATCAGCGGGCTGTCGGCAGGGATGATGCCCATCGAGCGATGGCCGTAGCCCAATTCGGGCGGCACATAGAGCATCCAGGTATCACCCACATGCATCATCGGCAGGGCTTCCATCCAGCCTTTGATGACGCCGTCCAGCGGCATCTGCATATAGGCCCCCTTGCCGTGCTGGTCGGAACTGTCGAAGATTCCGCCCTCGGGCAGGCGACCTTCGTAGATCACCATCATTCCGTCGCCGACCGAGGGGCTCTGTCCGTCCTTGGGACCGCTCTCCAACACCTTGTAGGCCAGGCCGTCGGGCAGGCTCTTCACGCCAGGCTGAGCCCGCATCTTGGCCATGAACTGCTCGGGCGTCATGTCCGGCTTGGATTCCTCGGGGCGTGCGCCGCACGCCGCCAGCGACAGGGCCGTCGCGGAAGCCAGAAGGAGGGAAGTGACGCGGGACAGACGTTTCATGACACCTCGGTTTGGCGGAAATGAAAAGGCAGGAAAGGGACGTCGCGCTTACAGCGCGCCGCCCCGGCGTCCGATCTGCGCCCCCAGGCGCAGGCGGAGCGCATTCAGCTTGATGAAGCCCTGGGCATCGGCCTGATTGTAGGCGCCCTCGTCATCCTCGAAGGTCACGACGCGGGTGTCGTACAGGCTGTTGGGGCTTTCGCGACCGACGCAGATCACGTTCCCCTTGTAGAGCTTCAGCCGCACGCGACCGGTCACCGAATGCTGGCTCTCGTCGATCAGGGCCTGAAGCATCCGGCGCTCGGGCGAGAACCAGAAGCCGTTATAGATGATTTCGGCATAGCGGGGCATCAGGCTGTCCTTCAGGTGCCCGGCCTCGCGGTCCAGCGTGATGGATTCCATGCTGCGATGCGCCGCCAGCAGAATGGTGCCGCCCGGCGTTTCGTAGATGCCGCGCGACTTCATGCCGACGAAGCGGTTTTCCACCAGGTCCAGCCGGCCGATGCCGTTGGCCTTGCCCAGTTCGTTCAGCCGCGTCAGCAGCGTGGCCGGGGACAGGGTCACCCCATTCAGCGCCACCGGATCGCCGGAGACGAAATCGATCGCGATCTCGGTCGCCACATCCGGTGCGGCCTCGGGCGAGATGGTGCGCTGGAACACGATTTCGTCTGGCCCCACGGCCGGGTCTTCCAGCAGCTTGCCCTCGGAGGACGAATGCAGAAGGTTGGCATCGACCGAGAACGGGGCTTCGCCGCGCTTGTCCTTGGCGATGGGAATCTGATGTTCCTCGGCGAAAGCCAGCAGACGGGTGCGCGAGGTCAGGTCCCACTCCCGCCACGGCGCGATCACCGTCACGTCGGGCTTCAGCGCGTAATAGGCCAGTTCGAAGCGCACCTGGTCGTTGCCCTTGCCGGTCGCGCCATGGGCGACGGCGTCGGCCCCGACCGCCTCGGCGATCTCGATCTGGCGCTGGGCGATCAGCGGGCGGGCGATCGAGGTGCCCAGCAGATACTGGCCCTCGTACAGCGTGTTGGCGCGGAACATCGGAAAGACGAAGTCCTTCACGAAAGTCTCGCGCAGATCCTCGACGAAGATCTCCTTCACGCCGAACATTTCGGCCTTCTTGCGCGCCGGCTCCAGTTCCTCGCCCTGGCCCAGATCGGCCGTGAACGTCACGACCTCGCAACCATAGGTGGTCTGCAACCAGCGCAGAATCACGGACGTATCGAGACCACCCGAATAGGCGAGCACGACCTTCTTGACGTCCTTTGCGGCCATGGAACGGGATCTCCTGTCGTCGAATCTGAAAAGGTGAAAAGAGTGCGGGCGGCAGAGCGCCTGATCCCCGCGTCCTAGCATTGGATGAAGGATGGTGCCAGCGGGGGAGCCGCCTGAAATGCAGGCGCTCCCCCGCTGCGATGTCAGGCCGGCAGGCTGCGGCGTTCGCGCTGGCTTTCGGTGCGCAATTGTCCGCACGCGGCCAGGATGTCGCGGCCGCGCGGCATGCGGATGGGCGAGGCGAAGCCGGCATCCATCACGATCTGGGCGAATTTGGCCAGTTGCTCGCGCGTCGAGGGCCGGTAGTCGCTGCCGGGCCAGGGGTTGAACGGGATCAGGTTGACCTTGGCGGGAATGCCGGCGATCAGCCGAACCAGTTCGCGGGCGTCGGCCTCGCTGTCATTCACGCCGCGTAGCATGATGTATTCAAACGTGATGCGCCGGGCATTGCTGGCGGCGGGGTAGCGCCGGCAGGCGGCGATCAGTTCCTCGATGGGATATTTGCGATTCAGCGGCACGATCTCGTCGCGCAGATCGTTGCGCACGGCGTGCAGCGAGATCGCGAGATTGATCCCCAGTTCCGATCCGCATTGATCCATCATCGGCACCACGCCGGAGGTGGAGAGGGTGATGCGGCGGCGCGACAGGCCGATGCCCTCGCCATCCATGACGATCTTCATCGCCTTGGCGACGTTTTCGTAATTATACAGCGGCTCGCCCATGCCCATCAGCACGATGGTCGAGAGCAGACGCGGGGTCTCGCCTCGGGGGCTGGGCCATTCGCCATAGCTGTCACGCGCCGCCATGAACTGGCCGACGATTTCGGCCGCGCCCAGATTGCGCACCAGCTTCTGCGTGCCCGTGTGGCAGAAAGTGCAGGAGAGCGTGCAGCCGACCTGCGACGAGATGCAGACGGCACCACGATCCTCGCGCCGGTCGGGGATATAGACGGTCTCGGCTTCTTGCCCATCGCGGAAACGGAAGAGGAACTTGCGGGTCTCGTCGTTCGAGGTCTGGACTGTCGTGGCTTCGGGCCGGCCGATGACGAATCGTTCGGCCAGCTTGGCCTGTAACGGCTTGGCGATCGAACTCATCCGCGCGAAATCCGTCACGCCCTGATGATAGAGCCAGTGCCAGATCTGCTTGGTGCGGAAGGGTTTCTCGCCGATCGCGACCAGCGCATCGGTCAGTTCCTCACGCGACAGGCCGACCAGATCGCGCCGTCCGTCCGGCAACATGCCGGTCGGCGGGGCGAACAGGGCCGATTTCGCCAGGATACGCTGGCGCTCGACCTCGGTGAGCGAGGCGGCGAGGCCGGTCTCTGCGGGGGGCTGGGGCGCGTGAGCGGAAACGGCGGTCATGAACGGCTACTCATCGGACAGGCGCCGCGCGTATTCGCGGCACGAATGGGCTGAATCCGCGCTGCCTAACACATCCGAATGGAAAAAGGGGAATTACTCTGCGTCGCGCCGCGCCGCGATCAGAAATTCGCGGTTGCCCTCGGGGCCGGTAATCGGGCTGGGCTCGACCCCAAGCACGGTCCAGCCGGGCAGGGCGGACCACCATTCCTGGATCATGGCGCAGACCGCCTCATGCACGGCCGGGTCGCGCACTACACCCTTGGCGCCCACGGCTTCACGGCCGGCCTCGAACTGCGGCTTGATCAGCGCCACGGCCCAGGCACCCGGCCGGCACAGGGCCAGACCGGCCGGCAGGACCGTACGCAGGCCGATGAAGCTGGCATCGCAGACCAGCACATCGATTGGGTCCGGGATGGTTTCCGCATCCAGCGTGCGGGCATTGCATTTTTCCAGCACCACCACGCGCGGGTCACTGCGCAGCTTCCATGCCAGTTGCCCATGCCCGACATCGACGGCAAAGACCTTCGCGGCCCCGTGCGTGAGCAGCACATCGGTAAAACCGCCGGTCGAGGCCCCGACATCGAGCGCCACGGCGCCCGCCGGGTCCAGGCCGAAATGCTCCAGTGCATGGGCCAGCTTCACGCCGCCGCGCGAGACCCAGGGATGATCCTGCCCCTTCAGCAGCAGCGGAGCATCCTCGGGTAATTGCTCACCGGCCTTGGCCACGCGCCTGTCGCCCGTATAGACCACCCCGGCCAGGATCAGCGCCTGGGCGCGGGCACGGCTTTCTACCATGCCCCGATCGACCAGCATCTGATCCGCACGCTGCTTGGCCATGTTCGCTGCCGCCGGATCAGGCCGTCTGCTGCGACGATGCAACACCCAGAGCGTGCAGGGCGGTTGCTGCGATGGCGGTGGCGTCGAGGCCTGCCTCGCGATACTGGGCGTCCTGCGTGTTGTGGTCGATGAAGCGGTCGGGGAGCGTCATCGGGCGGAA
>NZ_QQAW01000004.1 GCF_003350405.1 Gluconacetobacter liquefaciens
CCCCCCTCAAGAACCTCGCAGGCGGGGCGATGCAGATTGTTGCCAGTATCCGGCACTCCACTTTTCATCTCCAACGCCATTTTCATCCGGCCCTCAGCCATATACCGATATCAATGCAGCAGCCCCCACTCGAAACAGCCACCTCGTGGCAGAAGGGCACCGCCGAACGAACGTATCATCATGCATGGCTACTATGATGGCCGGAGGGACTGGTTGCCTGCTGATGGTCCTCGCGCTGCCGCCATACGTCCGACTGCTGACGCGGATGATCCACACATAAGATCCCGCAACGCTCAACATCGTGCTATGAATGATCAGTGCCGCGAACATTAGCCAATCGGCCTACCGCTGGAACCGTTATTGATGACCTTCCGTCTTATGGGCGCTCTTGTCATCGCATACAGCATGGATGCTGTCTTCCTCCTGCCCATTCTGGTGATCCTGCTTCACCTCTATGGACTGGCGGCCGTGGAGACCGCCGATTGCGACGGAACCATTATCGTGCTGCTTGCGCCACGGGCCATGATGCATGCACGCCTGCCATCCCAGATGCGTCCAGACCTGACCTGACCTCACCCGATGCGCATCGTTTTCCCTTTTATCGCCCAGCCCCATCAGATCGCGCATTCCCTGCCGATCGCGATGGAGATCGCGCGCCGGCATCCTGAGATTGCGGTCCATATCGCCTGCCTGACGGACGAGCAGGAGGCCTATATAAGACGCTTGGGTAGCCTCTACCCCGACTCGCACGTCTTTTATGAACGACTAACTCTCCCCCCGCTGTTACGGAGACAACTGACCCATCGCGGCCCCAGCGTTCTGACTAGATTGGCGGCTCTGTTTTTCAACAAGAATTATTTCGAGACATTTCAGGCTATTGTCGTTCCAGAGCGCACGTCACTCTATCTGCGCAGGATGGGCGTACGCAGCCCGCGCCTGATCTGGACCCGCCACGGTGCTGGAGACCGCGCTGTCGGCTTTGCCCGAGACGTCCGGCATTTCGATTTTATCCTGATGGCAGGAAGAAAGCTTGAAAAGCGATTGCTGAGCCAGGGTTCACTCCAGCCCGGACACTACGCCACGGGGGTCTATGCCAAATTTGATCTCGTGCGGCTGATGCATAGCAACGCAGCGCCGCTGTTCGGCAACAGACGCCCAACAGTTCTCTATAATCCGCATTTCAATGCGCGGCTAACATCGTGGTATAAATTCGGCACTCAAGTTCTGGACTATTTTGCCACTCAGGACCGATACAATCTTGTTTTCGCACCACATTACCGGTTGTTTGACGCACATCGCGACAAGGCCGCGAGTATTCTGCGCACCTATGAGGGGATACCGCACATGCTCATCGATCCAGGCAGTACCAGGAGCGTCGACATGACCTACACGATGGGCGCCGACCTCTATCTAGGCGATGTCAGCAGCCAGGTCGCCGAATTTCTGATCGAGCCGCGTCCCTGCCTGTTTCTTGACGCGCATGAGACGAAATGGCACGACAATCCCGACTATCTGTTCTGGTCCCTGGGGCCGGTGACTGACACGGCTGCCAGCCTTGACCAAGCTCTGGACGGTGCCGTTGCCGGGCACCCGGGTTTCCTTGACCGGCAAAAATCATATATACGCGAAACCTTCGGCCTCGCGGATATCGAGCCGACAGCGCCGATTGGCGCGGACGCCATCGTAGAATTCCTTCGAAAGGCGCATTGATGCGGGCTTTCGTCCTCGCTTTGAACCTGCCTTGATTACATACTCCAGGTGGAAGATTCGTTACCTGAAATGACACTCGATCCGACTCCGACAGATTCTGGTCAGGCGCGACGCCTGGGCGATTTTGCAACGTTTCCGGAAGCCTTGGATTACGCGGCCCTTGGGCAGGCGGGATTCAATGTTTATTCCGGGCGCGGCCAACTGCTGGAGTCCCTCCCCTACCGAACATTGCGCGAACAGGCCCTGGATGTCGCACGGCGACTGCTGACGCTTGGGCTGCGACCTGGTGAACGGGTCGCGATCGTCGCAGAAAGCGATGGTGACTTCGCGCGGATCTTTTTTGGTTGTCAGTATGCGGGCCTGGTGCCGGCTCCGCTGCCACTGCCGGTCGCATTCGGCGGGCGCGAAGGCTATGTGACGACCCTGCGCGGCATGATCGAAAGCGCCGGCGCCGTCGCCGTGATCGTGCCCGACATCATTGCCGGCTGGACAGGCGAGATCATCGACGGCTTCGATCTGCGTTTCGGCGGGAGTCCAGCCGAACTGATGGCCCTGCCGGTCGAACCAGTCACATTGCCGGCTGTCTCGCCGGACGACCTCTCCTACCTGCAATTCTCCTCGGGCAGCACGCGCTTTCCGATGGGGGTGGCGGTCACCCAGAAATCGGGCATGGCCAATGCCCGCGCGATCGCCCGCGACGGCCTGAAGGTCCGCGAAACCGGTGACCGATGCGTGTCCTGGCTGCCGCTCTATCATGACATGGGCCTCGTCGGCTTTTTCCTGACGCCGGTCACCTGTCAGTTGACCGTCGATATGCTGCCAACGCGCGAGTTTGCCCGTCGTCCCCATGTCTGGCTGGATTTGATCAGCCGCAATCGCGGTACTATCTCCTACAGCCCATCCTTCGGTTTCGAACTGTGCGCCCGCCGTGCCTCGACGGTTACGCTGGAACTGTCCTGCTGGCGCGTCGCGGGTATCGGTGGCGACATGATCCGTCACCACATCCTGGAAGAATTCGCCGAACGCTTCGCCGCATCCGGTTTCGACGGAAGGGCCTTTACCGCCAGCTACGGCATGGCCGAGGCCACGCTGGCCATCAGCTTCGTGCCCCTGCATACGGGTATACAGACCGATACCGTCGATCTGCGCTTCCTGGAAACGCAGGGTATCGCGCGCCCGTCGAACGATCCTTCCCATGCTCTCCGGACTTTCATCCTGTGCGGCAAGGTCCTGCCCGAGCATGAACTGGAAGTGCGTGACCCTGCCGGTCGTCGCCAGCCGGATCGCAAGGTCGGCACCATTTTCGTCCGTGGCCCCAGCCTGATGCGCGGCTATTTCAACCAGCCGCAGGAGACCCAGCGCGTCCTGGATGCCGATGGCTGGCTGAATACCGGTGACCTCGGCTACATGATCGACGGACAGGTGGTCGTCACCGGCCGCGCCAAGGACCTGATCATCATCAACGGCCGCAATATCTGGCCGCAAGACCTGGAATGGTCGGCGGAAACCGAAATCGGCGCGCTACGCAGCCGCGATGTTGCCGTCTTCTCGATCGATCAGGAAAAAGGCGAGAAGGTCGTCGCCCTGATCCAGTGCCGCGCCGCCACCCCCGAAGCCCGCGAAACCCTGCGCAACGAGGCCGCCAGCCTGTTCCGCCGCCAGCATGGGGTCGATGTCTCGGTCATCCTGATCCCGCCCCATACGCTGCCGCAGACTTCATCGGGGAAACTGACCCGCGCACGGGCCAAGGCCATGCTGCTGTCGGGCGCCTTCGACTCGGTCAGCGAAACCGCGTCGGTCGCGTGATCCGCTGGGGTCTGTTGCGCCACACACGGGCCCCAGCTTCAATACTGGCCATCCGACCGGATTTCGATATAAGGGCATCCTCTTTTGTTGAGAGGGGGCGCAGGCAATCCGCCAGACTGCCCTGATCCTCCTATGGCAGGCGGGGTTCGGGCACGTCATACGGGGACGGCTCCCGCAATAAGGATGTATTTATAATGAGTGAAACGGTCGCGGACGTCTCTGCCCTGATCATCCAGACGCTGCTGGCGAATCCCAAAGTCCCCCGCGACATCAGCGGCAGCAGCAAGATCGTCGAAGATCTGGCCTTCGATTCACTCGCAGTCATGAATTTCGTGATGGAAATCGAGGATTCCCTCGATGTGTCCGTTCCGCTCGACCGGCTTGCCGACATCCGCACCATCGACGACCTGGCCAACTGCATCGTGTCGCTCAAGCAGGGCGGCTGACTCCATGTCGATCTTCTCCAAATACGAGCCGCTGGCCCGTTCGCTGGCGGCCGTGACCCATGGCGGAGGCCGCAACCCGTTTTCCGTCGTGATCGACCATCCCATATCTTCGACCGTGGGCGTGATCGAAGGGCGCGAGACCCTGCTGTTCGGCACCAACAATTACCTGGGCCTCAGCCAGAGCGAAGCGGCGATCGAGGCCGCGATCGACACGCTGCGGACCCACGGCGTCGGCACCACCGGATCGCGTATCGCCAACGGCACCCAAGGGCTGCATCGCCAGTTGGAGGAGCGCATCGCCGCTTTCTTCCGCCGCCGGCATTGCATGGTGTTCTCGACCGGCTATCAGGCAAATCTGGGTATGATCTCGGCCCTGGCCGGCAAGGACGATTACCTGCTGCTGGACGCCGACAGCCATGCCAGCATCTATGACGGCAGCCGGCTCAGCCAGGCCCAGGTCATCCGCTTCCGGCATAATGATGCCGACGACCTGCACAAGCGCCTGCGGCGGCTGGACGGCACCCCAGGCGCCAAACTGATCGTCGTCGAAGGCATCTACTCGATGATGGGCGACGTGGTACCGATGGCCGAATTCGCGGCGGTCAAGCGCGAAACCGGCGCCTGGCTGCTGGCCGACGAAGCCCATTCCGTCGGCGTCATGGGCGAGCACGGCCGCGGCGTCGCCGAATCATGCGGCGTGGAGAACGATGTCGATTTCGTCGTCGGCACCTTCTCCAAGAGCCTCGGCACGGTCGGCGGTTACTGTGTTTCCGACGATGACGGGCTGGACCTGATCCGCCTGTGCTCGCGGCCCTATATGTTCACCGCGTCGCTGCCGCCCGATGTGATTGCCGCCACCATGGCGGCCTTGAGCGAACTGGAACAACGGCCGGAGCTTCGGCACCGCCTGATGGACAATGCCCGGCGCCTGCATGCGGGCCTGAATGCCATCGGGCTGCGCACCGGCCTGCAGGCCAGCCCCGTCGTATCGGTGGTGCTGGACGAGATCGACGAGGCCGTGCGGTTCTGGAACCGGCTCCTGGATCTGGGCGTGTACGTCAATCTCAGCCTGCCGCCCGCCACCCCCGACCAGCACCCACTGCTGCGAACCTCGGTGATGGCAACGCACGACGCCGCCCAGATCGACCAGGCGATCGAAATCTTCGCCATCGTGGCTCGCGAGCTGGGCCTCGGTCAGTAACGCCATGTTCCCGCTTCTACCGTCTTCAGGCGGTGGAAGCGATCCGGACCATCCTGATGTGTCAGGCGCCCTGACGCTCCTTACCTGCGGAAGACCCCAGCCCCCTGCAACCGCCAGAGCAGCCGAGGCAGGCAGATCAGCGGATGCCGGGCCTCGAACGGCGTCAAGGCGAGGTCGAAGCCGCTATGGCGCCGCACTTTCCAGGCAATATAGCGCGCACCGCCAGCGAAGGTGAACGCCGCCTTGAACAGGCGCGCGACATTCAGCGGACGCCCCATATCGGCGCGCACCCGCCATTGGCGCTCCGCTCGGGCGCGTGCTTCCGCCGGAACCACCGGATATAACGTCTCACCCTCCTGCCTGAACGACAGGCCGGACGCCGCCCAGGCCGCCGGCAGCAACGCCGCGAACCGCGTCCCCAATTCGCCGGCCAACAGCATGGTGGCGCGATTTCCCCCCTCGACCCGCAATTCCGCGGCATAGGTCCGGCGAAACAGGCTTTCCCAATAGACCAGAGCCGATCCGCTCTCCGGACCAAGCATGGCCGCCCACCAGGCAGCCACCCCCACGGCACGGATCAAACACCCCAGAATCGCGTCCGCCGCCACCCCATCGCGCACCCATACCAGCCGCGCCGGCTGACAGAAACGGGCCCAGATCGTGGTGTCCAGGCAGCCACGCGCCGTTAACGTCCGGAACTGCCCAAGGGTCAGAATGGCAACCTTGGCCCGGACAGTCCGGCCGTCGATGATGCGCTCGTGATATTCGACGTTCGGCGGCAACAGAGCGTTCGCCTCGCGCGCCGCCCTGCCGCGCACCCAGTCGGCCTGCCGCTCCAGCACGATATAGAAATCGAGGATGCCCTCCGGGTCCATCTGACGCAGACCCGACCCGTAGAACAGGACGCCCAACACCGGTGCATTCCCGACCAGTTGGCCGACAAAAGCCGTCACCACCGGCTCCACAGGGCGGACCAGTTCGTCGGTCAGAATGCGGGCAACCCGCCCGGCGGCGAGAGGATCGTGTCGCACGTCATTCATGAGAATCAGGCATTCCGGATAAAATCGAAGGCTGGCCCCGCCGACAGATAGGTCTGCCCATCCGAACCGGCATCCAGGATCTCGCCGTCCAGCACGAAATCCCCCGTCAGCCGCAAGGCCAGACGATCGGCCCGGCCACGCAGATAAGAAGGCGAGCGATCCATCCAGGCCGCGGGCCGCCCACGCAGGACCGACCACGTCGCGGAGAGCAGATGTTCAGGGAAAGCCCCAACATTCAGATAGGAGAGTCCCGCCCCTTCCCGCGCCGCGAAGGGCCACATCCCTCCGGGGAGACCGTCCAGCGTCGTGGCCAGGAACAGGAAGCAATCCGCCGTCCGAGGCACCTCGTCCCCCACCGCCAACGTCACGGAATCGCCGGCCAGCCATTTACGGCGCGTCGCGCGAAAGACCAGCCGCCCCAGGGAGGACGCGATCGCAATCCCAACGGCCAGTTCATGCGAAAAGCGATTGAGGATGACCGGCCGATGGGCGATCCGGATTCCGCGCGTAAAGGCGGCAGCACCATGGAACATCCCCAGCACAGCCGGACGCGCCGGATCGGACCAGCGAACGGCCAGCGCATCGCGCCGCCGGAGGCAACGCCGCAGCCCCCCCTCGCTTGCCAGAAGACTCAACCGCTCAAGCGCCGCCGTGCCACGCAGGCCAAACCCCACATCGGCGGCGATCAGGTTGGTATTCCCCGACGGCAGCACGGCGAGCGCCGGCAATGCATCCGCCGGATAAGCTTGATAAATGGCGGACATGACGTCACTGACGGTACCATCCCCGCCATCGATCGCGATCACTCCGACCTCGCGCCGCGCCAGTTCAGCCACGATCTCCACCAGACCGGGCCGGGATGCCGAATGAAAGAACAACGGCCCCAACACCTGTGACGCCCGCTGACCGAACGAACCGTCTTCACGGCCATTCCGACGGCTGCGCGGATTATGAATCAGGGCAAACCGCTCGCTCACGGCCTATCGACCTTTCTCTGTGACACCGACATTCTCCGGGTCATAAGCCGCGTTCCCTGCATTATTGCAAGATCGTGAACGCCCGAGGGCGGATTGGCCGAGGACTGACTGGAGGAAAGCGTGAACGAAACGACCCTGGCCCACCTGTCCGATCTGCATCTGGCACATGACGGACTACGCTTTCCTGCCTCGGCGCTGCTGAACAAGCGCATGACAAGCCAACTCTCCTGGCGGCGCCGGCGCCGGTTCCTGCATGTCGATACTGTTCTGGACGCGCTCGTCACAGACCTCCGCGCGATGGCGCCGGACGCAGTCGCCCTGACCGGGGACCTGACCAATCTGGGCCTCCCGGTCGAATGCCGACGCGCGGCAGCCTGGGTTGCAGCCCGCCTGCCCCGGCAGACCGCGATCATCCCCGGCAACCACGACATGCTGGTGCGCGAACCGTGGGATGCCACGCTGGGGGCCTGGAAACCCTGGATGGCCGCCCGGCCGGACGATTTCCCCTTCGTCCGCCGCTTCGGCCCTGTCGCACTGATCGGCGTCAATTCCGCCTGCCCCACCCCCTGGTTTTCCGCCGCCGGGCGGATCGGCGCGTCCCAGGCCGCCCGCCTGACCGAAATCCTGCACGAAACCGGCCGCGAAGGCGCCTTCCGCGTCGTCATGATCCACCATCCGCCGGTTCCCGGCATCGTCACCCGCCGTAAGGCGCTACAGGATGCCGGACTGTTCGCGACCGCCATCGCCCGGTCAGGCGCCGAACTGATCCTGCACGGCCACAGCCATCGCTCCGGCCTGTCCTCTCTGCCCGGCCCCACGGCGACGGTGCCGGTAATGGGCATTGCCTCGGCCTCGATGCTCGCTCCGGGCCAGGAACGCACCGCCGCGTGGCACCATATCCGCGTCGCCGGTACCGAACGCGGCTATTCCGCCGAAATCCGCCGTCGCCTGATCGCACCGGGCCAGCCGGTTCGCGAACTGCCCCCCTGGCGCTTCGATGCCTATCGCCTCCCCTAGACGATGCCTGTATGAATTACCCGACAATGACGCGCGCGCCTTTCCCTTCCGCCTTGCTGCAAAGGATTACGCCGGGAACCCTGGACCGTTATCTGGTACGGCAGATGGCCCCGCCCTTCCTGATCTCGCTGGCCGTGGTCATGACCGCGCTGCTGCTGGAACGGCTACTGGTGCTCCTGAACGTACTGGCGGCGGACGGCGGCACGCTCAAGGTTTTCGCCGGTCTGCTGGCCGACCTTATCCCGCATTATCTGGGCCTGGCCCTGCCGGCGGCGATCTGCGTCAGCGTCTTCGCCGTCGTGCGGCGGATGAGCCAGAACAACGAAATCGACGCCCTGATGGCCAGCGGCGTCTCACTGCTGCGCATCGCACGCCCCTTCATCCTCGTTGGCGCGGCCATGGGCCTGGTGGGGTTCAGTCTCTATGGCTTCATCCAGCCCTATGCCCGCTACGATTTCCGACAGGCGATGTATTTCGCCGCTCATGCGGGCTGGGCTCCCCACCTGCAAAGCGGAATGTTCGCCACTCCCTCCGACACGCTGATGCTGACGGCGGACCGGGTCGATGGCGCCGGCACCCGCCTGCATCACGTCTTCATCCGCGACCGGAGCGACGGCCTGGAACGCGACATCTCCGCCGAGAGCGGAACCTTGCGGATCGCCGACGACCGCACATCGGTCCGGCTGGACCTGAAGCACGGTACCATCGTCACCGAGCGGGAGGGCGAAACACCAACGCTGGTGCTGTTCGACACCACCACCCGCCTATTCAATACCGTCTCCCAGGCCCACGCCTTCCGCCTCCGCGGCAATGACGAGCGGGAGCTGACCCTGTTCGAACTGCTGCACGACGTGCGCACCGGCGATCCAACGATCCGCCGCCCCCACCTGGTCGCCGAACTCCATTTCCGCCTCGCCCGCGCATTGGCCATTCCCTTCATCCCGATCCTTGCGTGCGCGCTGGCAGGCATGGCCAAACGCCAGCGACGCAATCTGGGCCTGGCCATCGCCGCCATCAGCCTGGTCGGCTTCGATCACGCGCTACAACTGGGACTGAGTCTCGTCGCCAGCCGCGCCATGTCGCCCTGGCTGGTCATATGGGGTCCGTTCGTCCTGTTCTGCGGCTGCTGCGTCTGGCTGATCGCGCGCCGGTCCGGATCGGCGGGGGCCGGCCCGATCTGGCGGCGCTCCTTCGCCCGGCTGCGGGCACGTCCAACGGCCAGCCCGTCCTCATGAGCGCGCGTCCTCCATCGCCGGCACGCCACGTCCTGATCGGCTATCTCACCCGCGAACTGCTCGGACGAATCCTGACGACGGCCGCTATCCTGCTGGCACTTATGGAAGTCCTGGCGCTGCTGGAACAATTGACCCCGATCCTGGAACGACACCAGGGCGCACGCGGCATCGCCTATTACATGCTGCTGCACGCACCGCTGCTGGTGGGCGGCACCCTGCCGCTGGCGGTCCTGATCGGCTCACTGGTCCTGCTGATACAGATGACGACCGGCAGCGAGATCGCGATCCTGCGCGCCGCCGGCCTGACCACCCCCGGCCTGACCCGCCTGATGCTGCCGGCGATCCTCGCGCTCGGCGTTGCCGGCGCCCTGATCGACGATCAGATCACCCCGCGCACCGAACGGGCGCTGGCAAGCTGGTGGAACCGCACCGATCCCCATCCCGAAGCCGGGCACGGCTTCTGGTTCCGCTCAGGCATGACGCTGGCGGATATCGGCTATGTGGCGCAAGGCGGCACGACCGTCACCCATGTCGACCTGTATCAGCGCGACCCGAACGGCCGGCTGCTTCGCACCGTTCACCTGAACACGCTTCGCTATGCACACGGCACCTGGATCGGCGATGGCGGCCGCAGCCTGGAGCCGACGGGGGCTACCGTCCGCACGGCCACGCTCCTGCCGGCACCGGCTGTGGACCATGGCTGGCCGGCCGGGCTGCGCCCCACGGACATGATCCGGCTGTCGATGGACACGCCCCCGCTTTCCGTCGCCACCATCATCGCGATCCTGCGCGGGCACGCACCCGCGTCACAGCCGCCGGCGGCCCTGCGCACCGCACTGCTGGCACGGCTGCTCACCCCCTTCAGCTTTGCGGTAATGCTGTTATTGGCCCTGCCGGTGGTCTATATCCCACCACGAAGCGGAACGCGGAGCTGGCTGCCGGTCTGGTGCCTGGGCGCCGGCCTGCTGTTCGTGGTCTTCCAGGGCATGCTGCGGGCGCTGGGCAATGCCGGCACGCTGCCCGCCCCGGCGGCGACGCTACCCGGCATCGTCATCTTTACGCTCGCCGTCTGTGCCCTGGTGTTGAGGATTGAAGAGAGATGATCGGCACGACCCTACACAACACGTCTCTGCGCACCGGCCGGAGCTTCGACCTGGGGAAGATGAATCTCCGCCAGTTGTGGATCGCCTACCTGACCTATCCGACGATCCTGCTCTACATCGTTCTGGCCGTGATCAGCTTCGTCGTCCTGGCGCGGAATTTCCCCGGCATCGGCCCGACCCTGATCGCCGCAGGCGCCGTCGTCGCGGTCTACCCGCTGGCGTGGTACATGATCCATCGCTTCATCCTGCACGGCCGCTTCCTCTACCGGATGAAATGGACGGCAACGCTGTGGAAGCGCATCCATTTCGACCATCATCAGGACCCGCACCTGCTGGACGTTCTGTTCGGCTCGCCGCTGAACACGATTCCCACCATCGCGATCATCACCCTGCCGATCGGCTACCTGATCGGCAATGTCGGGGGTGCCGCGGCGGCCATGGGCACCGGGCTGGTCATTACCTGCATCTACGAATTCTTCCACTGCATCCAGCACCTCAACTACAAGCCGCGGATGCGCTGGATCCAGAAGATGAAGCAGCGCCACGTCCTGCATCATTTCCATGACGAGGACGGCAATTACGGCATCACCAGCTTCGTCGTCGACCGCGCCTTCGGCACCTATTATGTCGACGCCCGCGCACGGCCACGCAGCCCGCACGTCTTCAACCTGGGCTACGACCTGGAAGAAGCCAACCGCTATCCCTGGGTGATGGAACAGACCGGGGCGCCGCCGCGCGACCGGCCCGACGGCGCAACCTCGCGGAACGCGGCGTGACCTCCACCCAACCCGCGCCCGGCCCGCTGACCGTCCTGGTCCTGGCCGGCACCCGCGCCGGTACGGCGGACCCGATGGCCACCGCCGCCAACGTCTCGCACAAGGCGATCCTGCCCGTGGCCGGCCGGCCCATGATCGCGCGCGTGCTCGATGCGCTCGCCGCCTGCCCACGCATCCGCCGCATCGTCATCAGTATCGAAACCCCAGGCATCCTGGAGGGGCTCGAACTCGACCATCCGGTGGATTTCCTGCCCCCCGCCGCCGGCCCCAGCGCCAGCGTGATGGCGGCCCTGCGCACGCTCGGCACCCCTCTGCTGGTCACCACCGCCGACCACGCCCTGCTGCGCCCGGAATGGATCGAAACCTTCCTCGATTCCGTCGATGCGCACTGCGACATGGCCGCGGCCGTGGCGATGGAGGCCGACATCGCGCGCGATGTCCCCGGCACGAAACGCACGATGATCCGCTTGGCCGACGGGGCCTTTTCCGGCTGCAACCTGTTCCTGTTCCGCACGCCCGCCTCGATCGGCGTCGTGGAACTGTGGCAGCGGATCGAACAGGAGCGCAAACGGCCGATCCGCATGGCGCGCCTGCTGGGGATCGGAACCTTGCTGCGCTACATGACCGGCGGCCTCACCCGCTCAGCCCTGTGCGCCCGGGTAGGCAGCCTGAGCCAGGCCGCAGTCAGGCTGGTCCCCCTGCCCGACGGCCGCGCCGCCGTGGATGTCGACAAGCCCGCCGATCTGCTCCTGGTCGAATCCCTGCTCCGGAATCCCGCCGCCTCCTGACCCCCATGCGCATCGCCTACATCATCAACTCCCTGGAGGGTGGCGGCGCAGCCTTCCCCGTGCCCGACATCGCCGGTGTCCTCCGCCGCGCCGGGCACGAAGTCGCCGTCTTCGCGCTGCAACGCCGCGACGGCCGCGCCTTGGCGGCCTTGCAGGCAGCCGGCCTATCGGTCGAAATCTGCCCCGGCGGGCGGCGCGACCACCTGGCCGCCCTGCGCTGGCTGAACCACCAGATCGCCCAGTGGCAGCCCCACCTGATCTGGACCTCCCTCACCAGGGCAACGGTGATGGGCCAGATCGTCGGGCTGAGGCGTCGTATCCCAGTCGTAAGCTGGCAGCACTCCGCCGGATTGAGCCCCGCCAACACCCGCCTCCTGCGCAGCACCCGTCGTCTGAGCCGGATGTGGGTCGCCGATTCCACCTGCGTGCTGGATTTCATGCACCGCAGGCTGCACATTCCGGCCGACCGCGCCGCCTTGTGGCCAATCTTCCGCGCCGATCCAAACTGCCCGGCCGCCCGCCCATGGCAGGCGGGCGAGATCGTGCGGATCGGCTCACTGGGGCGTCTGCACCCGGTCAAGGGTTACGATATCCTGTGCCACGCCCTGGCGCTGCTAAAGACCGACCCGTCGCTGCCGCCCTTCGAGGTCACCATTGCCGGAGAAGGCGACGCCCGCCCCCAGATCGAGAACCTGATCCGCGAACACGACCTGAGTACACTGCGTCTGGCAGGCTTCACCAACGCGGTGCCGCACTTCCTCGCCACCCAGCACGGCTACGTCCAGCCCTCGCGCCATGAAGGATTGTGCATCGGCGTGCACCAGGCCATGCAGGCCGGACTGCCACCGATCGCCTCGGCCGTCGGCGAAATCCGCTACACGGTGCAGGACGGCATCTCCGGCCTGCTGGTGCCACCTGTCGACCCCACAGCCCTGGCCGAGGCGCTGGCCAGCATGCTGCGCCAGCCCCATTCACTCGCCACCATGGGCCACGCCGCGCGCACCCGCGTGCAGGACCTGTTCGCCCCCGAACGGTTCGACGCCGCCGGCCTGGCCATCCTGGACCGCATCGCCGCGTCGCCGCGCGGCTGACCACGTTCTACCCGCCCGCGCCCGTCCCGATCATCCGCCGGCCCAAACGGTCCAACGCGATCGCGATCCGGCGCGGAGACCGGCTGATCCGCTTCGCATCGACCAGCGTCACCTCCCCAGCCGCAGACAGTGTGTGCAACCCGTCGGTATAAGGCGTCCACTCCGACGCCGGGGCGATCGGGGGGCCAGCCTGACCGACGAAATGCCTCGTCCCCAGATCGGTCACCGTCAGTGGCACGATCGCCCCGCCATACGTGTTCGTACAGTCCTGCGTCGGCAGAATGACCCGCCCATCGACCAGCAGCGGCGTGCCCCCCGGCCGCGCACTCCGACGATCCCGCCGGACCGGATTGCCGGGATGCGGATGCCACGGTCCCCGCAACGTATCGGCCCAGGCTACATGCAGCAGGCTCTGCCTGTCTTCGCCCGACCCACCGGAGGGGCTGTAGAACATCCACCACCGGCCATCGATTTGCACCGGCGAAGCGTCGATCGCCGCTTCGGGAAAGACGAAATCCGGCACCCTCTCCCAGCGATCGGGAAAGGAGACGGCGCGATACAGCGTCAGCCGGCCAGAGCGATAGGCTTCGGGCAGCAGATAGATCTCGTCTCCCTCGGCAATCACCACCGGGTAGGACAGATGCCACGGCTCGGACAACACGGGCCGCGCCTCCAGAAGCCGCATGCCGCGATCGAAGACGAAAACGTCGATCCGACCGATCCGGACCCGGTAATCATAAGCCTCGACGAACAGATACAGCCGATCATCCCGCCACAGCCCGAACGGATCGGCGAGAAACCGGAACGGCCCCGGATCCGGCAACCAGGTCACCGGCAACCCGGCGACGTCGCCATGCCTCAGGATGTCGGACATCGGGCAGGACAGAATACCCGTCCGCCAGATATCGGTGCGCAGGAGGCCCATGCCCGCTCCCATGCTGCAATGCCGCCCCTGTGACGGCCGCCAAGCGGTCTATCCCATCAGACCCGGTTCGCAAACCGCGCCGGTCGTGACGCGCCGTCCCACCCGTGGCATGGTGCGCCCGATGCCCATCGACCCCGTCCAGAACCAGATCGCCATCCGCCGCGCGGTCAATCATCTCTGCGGCCAGATGGGCTGGGCGGCGCTGAACGAACTGGTCCTGCCGGATGGCCGTCGCGCCGATGTCATGGCCCTGCGGCCGGACAACGGTTTCGTGTGTATCGAGATCAAATCCGGCCCGCGCGATTTTCTCACCGACCAGAAATGGACCTGCTACCACGATTGGTGCGACCAGCTTTTCTTCGCCGTCGATCGCACCTTTCCCCTCTCCCTGCTGCCCGAGGCAACCGGGATCATGGTCGCGGACACCGATACGGTGCCCGCCGGCCTGAACGTGATCGCCGAAGCCGCCATCCTGCGCTCTCCCGTCCCGACCGCCCTGGCCGCCGCCCGTCGGCGCAAGCTGACATGGCTGTTCGCCACCCAGGCGGCCGGCCGGCTGGCCCGCCTGGACGACCCCGCCATCACGACCGCCCTGCGCACCGCCCGGCGGGTCGAATGATACCACACCGCCCCTCCCCCACGCTGAAAGGTTCCCCGATGTCCGATGCCGCCATCCTGTGCCGGTTCGAGGCCGCGCGCTCCATCGTCCGTGATGCGGCCGATCTGGCCATGGCGATGCGCCCGCCGCCGGGCGGCCCGTCGGGCAAACAGAAAAGCGCCCAGGACTGGCTGACCGAAGCCGACGGCGCGGTCGAGGCCCTGATCTCCGAACGGATCGGCGCCCTGTTCCCCGAGGACGGCTTCCAGGGCGAGGAAGAAGGGCGCACCCGCACCGGGCGCCTGCGCTGGGTGGTCGACCCGATCGACGGCACGTCGAACTACGCGCGCGGCCGTTCGCGCTGGTGCGTCTCGCTGGGCCTGATGGATGGCGACCAGCCGGTCGCCGGCATCATCCAGGCCCCGGCACTGCACGAGACCTATACCGCCGTGCGCGGTCATGGCGCCTTCCTCAACGGCCGGCCGATCAAGGCCTCGCCGGTTACCGACACCCGATCCGCGATGGTCGAAATGGGCTGGAGCAACAAGGTGCCCGACGGCATCTACGCGGCGAAAATGGCCGCGATCCTGGAACTGGGCGCCATGCCCCGCTCCGGTGGCTCCGGCGCGCTGGCCCTGGCCGATGTCGCATGCGGCCGGCTGGACGGCTATCTGGAAATGGTCATCAATCTGTGGGACGTCGCCGCCGCACTGGTGCTGCTGGAGGAAACCGGGGCCCGGTTCTCCCCCTTCCTGCGCGACGGCGGACTCGATCGCGGCATCACCCTGCTTGCGACGGCACCGGGAATCGCCACCGATCTGGCGGTGGCACTTGCAGTACCGCTGGACTGAGCGGCTGCCACCAGCCATGGTTACGCCATAAAAATCCGGCAGGAGACAAGGCGCGGGCCGGAATGCCGGCCACACGCCCACTCCTGCTTCACGGTCGCGTAGCCGGGCGTTTCCGGCCGCGCGACAGCGATACGATCTGCTCGGCATTCTGCGGCACGGACGGTCCGAAGGTCGCGCGATGCCGAAAATTATGGAGCATGCCCTTGCGAGACGGTCTTTCCCGCAAAACCCTGGCCCTGGCGGCCATTGCGCTGGCGCTGCCGGCGGCGCCGGCCCTGGCTGCGGGCGAACGGCAGCAGGCCCTGGTGGACCGCGCCACCCTGACCGTGCGCGAGATGTTCAGCGGCGCCCGCCCGGACAGCAAGATTACCCGATACATGAGCCAGGCGCGTGCGGTCATGGTCTGCCCGTCCATCTTCCGTATGTCGATCGGCTTCGGCGGCGCTGGCGGCGGCTGCGCCCTGCTGTCGCGAGACGCGCGCGGTTCCTGGTCCGATCCGGCCTTCTACACGCTCAGTTCGGCCAATGTGGGAATCCAGCTCGGCATGCAGGATTCCCAGATGATGTTCTTCGTCATGACCGATCGCGGCCTGCAGGCGTTGCTCGACAGCCAGTTCCAGTTCGGCGCCAATGCCGCCGCCTCCTTCGCGACCATGGGGTCCGGCATCGAGAGCGGCACGGCCGGCCAACGCAATACCGACATCATGGCGTTGCAGAAATCCGAGGGCCTGTTCGCCGGCGCCGCGCTGGGCGGCTCGAAACTGACGGTCAACAGCAGCGCGAACCGCGCCTACTACAACCAGATCGTCGGCCCCGAGGACATCGTCATCTCGATGCGGGTCAACAATCCCGGCGCCGACCCCCTGCGCGCCGCCTTGAGCGAAGTCCAGGCCCAGGCTACGGCCGGCGCACCCGCGGCAGCCCCGCCCGCCTACGCCCAGCCCGGCCCCGGCGCCGAACCCTCACAGGTCGCGGTACCCCCGTCCGGTCGGGTCAGCAGCCAGCCCCTCTCTCCCCCGTGAAAGCTGACCGTACGCGGTCAGATTCACTTGCCCGGTACCTGGCGCGCACGCCAGGTACCGACATTGCGGTTATGCTCCGCCAGGCTGCTGGCAAAGGCATGCCCCCCCCTGCCGTCGGCGACGAAATACAGCGCGTCGCTCTCGGCGGGATGCGCCACGGCCTCCAGTGACGCCAGGCCCGGCGCACAGATCGGCCCGGCCGGCAGGCCCGGCAATGTGTAGGTGTTATAGGCACCCGGCGCGTCCAATTCGGCCCGCGTCAGGCCATGGCCCAGCGGCCCAGCCCCACGATTGATCCCATAGACCACGGTCGGATCGGATTGCAGCCGCATGCCAAGGCGCAGCCGGTTGAGAAAGACGCGGGCCACCAGCGGGCGCTCCGCCGCAATCGCGGTCTCACGCTCCACCATCGAGGCCAGAACGACCAGCGTCCGCCGATCGGGAATCTCCGGCAAAGGCACCCGCTCACGCCAGACGGTCTCCAGCGTCGCCTCCAGGGCCGCCTGCATCCGCGCCAGCAGCGCGACACGCGGCGTCCCCCATTCATAATCATAGGTCTGCGGCAGAACGCTGCCCTCGGCCGGCGGCCCAAGCGGCGGCCCCGTCAGCACCGGCGCCCGGTCGATCAGGTCCGCCACCTGAAGCGCGGAAAACCCTTCGGGTACGGTCAGGCGATGCACCACCGGCTTGGCATGGCGCAACACGAACAACACATCGCGGAGCGAGGCATGGGCGGGAAATTCAAGTTCGGCCGCGTGCAGAACACCATCCTGGCGGGTCAGATGCACAGCCACGCGAAACAGCAGGCCGCTGGCCCGCCCCGGCGCGATCACCCCTTCACGCTGCAAGGTGGCCGCCGTGCTGGCCAAGCCACCACGGGCGACGACCACCGCGCGGGACTCTGGCGCCGGTCCCGGCGCGCCATATTGCCACCATCCCCAGGCAGCAATCCCCCCACCTGCCACGCACATCACCAGCAGCAGGCTCAGGCTGAAAATCAGAAGACGCTTGAGCATGATGCTCTTTTTCCGCGTCACGATGTCAAAGACAAGGGCCACCGGACTGACGGATCAGGCGCGTGCCTGATCCGTCAGTCCGCGCAGGGTCAGACGCCGCGTACGATGATGCTGGCGTTGGTGCCACCGAACCCGAAACTGTTCGACAGGGCGATATCGATCTTGCGGCGCTGGGCCTCATGCGCCACGCGGTCGATCGCGCTTTCGGTGGACGGATTGTCCAGGTTCAGCGTCGGCGGCGCGACATTGTCGCGGATCGCCAGGATCGAGAAAATCGCCTCGACGGCTCCGGCCGCACCCAGCAGATGGCCGATCGCGGATTTGGTCGACGACATCGCGACCTGGCTCGCCGCATCGCCGAACAGACGTTCGACTGCCTGCAATTCCAGGTCATCGGCCATGGTCGACGTACCATGGGCATTCACATAGCCGATATCGGAAGGCGCGATGCCGGCGCTGCGTACCGCGGCCTGCATGGCGCGATAGGCACCTTCATGCCCCTCGGCCGGCGCGGTGATGTGGTACGCATCGCCCGACATGCCGTATCCGATGATCTCGCCATAGATCTTGGCGCCACGCGCCTTCGCGTGCTCGTACTCCTCCAGCACCACGATGCCGGCGCCTTCGCCCATGACGAAGCCGTCGCGATCGCGATCCCAGGGGCGCGAGGCCTTCTCCGGCTCCGCGTTGAACGCGGTGGAGAGCGCACGGGCCGAACTGAACCCGGCGATTCCCAACGGGCACACCGCCGCTTCGGCGCCACCGGCCACCATCACGTCGGCGTCGCCGAGCATGATCAGGCGCGAGGCATCGCCGATCGCATGCACGCCGGAGGCGCACGCGGTCACAACCGAATGGTTGGGGCCCTTGAAACCGTATTTGATCGAAACATGGCCGGAGACCAGATTGATCAGCGCCGACGGGATGAAGAAGGGCGACAGGCGACGCGCCCGCCCCTCATGCACCGTGACCGACGCATCATAAATCGTCTGAAGTCCGCCGATGCCCGAACCGATCATCACGCCGGTCCGGCAGCGGTCCTCCTCGGATTCGGGCTTCCACCCGGAATCCTCGACCGCCTCGGTCGCCGCGACAAGACCCAGATGGATGAAGCGATCCATCTTCTTCTGGTCCTTGACCGGCACCCAGTCGGACAGGGTCAGGCAGCCCGCCTCGGTCGGCCCGGCCGGCACCTCGCCGGCGACATGCGCCGGCAGGTCCGAGGGATCGAACGAGGCAATGCGGCCGATCCCGCTTTCGCCGGCGATCAGGCGCGACCAGTTATGTTCGAGCCCCAGCCCGAGCGGGCTGACAATGCCCATACCGGTAACAACAACGCGCCGACGTCCCGGCGCTCCTCCGGCAGATTGTATCAACCCGCACCGCTCCCTGATCACAAAATCCGACGTTCCGTAGAAGCAGCCTCAGGCGGCCTTCTGCTTCTCGATGTAGTCGATGGCGTCCTTCACGGTCGCGATCTTCTCGGCTGCATCTTCCGGGATCTCGACGCTGAAAGCCTCTTCGAAGGCCATCACCAGCTCGACCGTATCCAGGCTGTCCGCGCCCAGATCGTCAATGAAGGAGGCCTCCGGCGTGACCTTGCTTTCCTCGACGCCGAGGTGCTCGACCACGATCTTCTTAACCTTGTCAGCGATTTCGCTCATCTGTCTTCGCTTCCTGTCTGCCCCAATGAGATACGGGCGGTTCGAAATTCATTCGTCCTGTCTGACGTCCCGCGAAGCGGAACCGCCGGACCATGCCCAGCCCGCTTCCGGACGAAGCAGCGGCGGATTAGCACGGTTCCTCGGCACTAGCCAAGGCGGCGGATCTTCTTTCCGTCATAATCCGCTGCCAAAACCTGAAATCCGGCTCCGCGAAATCGGCCTGTTGTCCGCCATATCCCTGCCTGCGTCCAGCGGAATCAGCGTGTTCCCCGTCGATCAGGGCATTGCCATCCCGCCGTTGACGTTCAGCGTGGTGCCGGTGATCCATCCGGCCTCGTCCGATGCCAGATAGGCGACGGACGCAGCAATATCCTCGGGTTTGCCCATCCGTCCCAGCGGAATGCCGCCCAGCAGCTTCTCGCGCTGCGCCTCCGGCAGCACGTCGGTCATCGCGGTCTGGATAAAGCCCGGCGCCACGACATTGACGGTCACGCCGCGCGAACCGGCTTCCTGCGCCAGCGACTTGGTCATGCCGATCATGCCCGCCTTGGCCGCCGCATAATTCGCCTGGCCGGCATTGCCGGTCACGCCGACGATCGAGGCGATGCTGACGATTCGCCCCGCCCGGCGGCGCAGCATGCCCTTCAGCACCGCGCGACACAGGCGGAAGGGGGCGGCCAGATCCACCTCCATCACGCGGTTCCAGTCCTCGTCCTTCATGCGAATCGCCAGTCCGTCCCGCGTCAGGCCGGCATTATTGACCAGGATATCCAGCGGCGCGCCGGCCGCGACCTCGGCGGCGGCCACCAGCGCGTCGGCCGCCTTCGGGTCCGACAGGTCGGCGGGGCACACATGAACCCGCTCGCCATCGGGCGCGATCTCACTGGCCACGGCGGCCAGCACCGCCTCACGCGTGCCGGAAAGTACCACGCGCGCGCCCTGGGCATGCAGGGTCCGCGCGATCGCGGCACCGATTCCCCCCGATGCGCCCGTCACCAGCGCGGTCTTGCCATCCAACCTGAACATCAGCCCGTCCTTGCCTGAAAAATCATCTCTCATAGCGACGCGAGAAACGCCTCGATATCCGCCGGGGTGCCGACCGAGCGGCTCGCCGCATCGGGCGCGATGCGCCGCACCAGCCCGGACAGCACCTTGCCGGCCCCCAGTTCCACAAAACTGTCGACGCCCATCGCCGCCATCGCCTCGACACTTTCGCGCCAGCGCACGGTGCCGGTCACCTGCCGCACCAGCAGGTCGCGAATCGCCTGCGGGTCGGTCACCTTGGCCGCCGAGACATTGGCCACCAGCGGCACGATCGGCGGCGCAATTTCGGCCCGCTCCAGCGCCTCGCCCATCGCATCGGCTGCCGGGGCCATCAGCGAGCAATGAAACGGCGCCGACACCGGCAGCACCACCGCCCGCTTCACCCCGCGCGCCTTGGCAATCGGAATCGCCCGCTCGATCGCCGTCGCCCGGCCCGAAATAACGATCTGTCCGCCGCCATTATCGTTGGCCACTTCAATGATTTCCGTGCGGTCCGGCTCGCCTTCCACGCGCACGATCGCGGCCTCGGCGCAGATCGCGCGCGCCTCGTCCAGATCCACGCCGATCAGCGCCGCCATCCCGCCCTCGCCCGCCGGCACCGCTTTCTGCATTGCCGTGCCGCGCTGGCGCAGCAGGCGCGCCGTCTGCGCGATCCCGAACGATCCCGCCGCCGCCAGCGCCGAATATTCTCCCAGCGAATGCCCCGCCACCAACGCGGCCACGCGCTTCAGCTCCAGCCCGCCTTCCTTCTCCAGCACCCGCAGCACCGCCATAGACACCGCCATCAGGGCAGGCTGGGTATTTTCGGTGCGGGTCAGATCTTCCATCGGCCCCTCGAAGATCAGGGCGGAAAGCTTCTGGTTCAGCGCGTCGTCGACTTCCTGGAACACCTCACGCGCCGGGGCGAAGGCTGCGGCCAGTTCGGCGCCCATCCCGACGGACTGGCTACCCTGACCGGGGAAGATGAAGGCGTGAACGGTCATGCTGTCCTCATTATCCAAAAGAAATCTCACGTTCCGGCCCGCGAAATGCCGACAGGACGCGGCGCCTGTCAATCGCGCGGCACGGTCTCACGGCGACGGAGCACCAGCAGCAGGACGTCCCATGGCAGAGCCGCGACCTCGCGCAGGCGCCAGAACCAGCGCCGCCGCAGGCCCCGGGCAGCCGGCACCCGGGGCGGGGGCACCCGCACCACCCGCCAGCCAGCAAGCCGCATCAGCACCAGACAGCGCGGCAGGTGATAGCCGCTGCTGGCAACCGCAACGGCGCCGCGATAACCACGCGCGCGCAGCAGCACGGAGCAGGCTAGCACCGAGTCCAGCGTATCCCGCGCCGTCGCCTCGATCAGGATCGCCGAATCCCGCACCCCGGTCCGACGCAGCAATTCCGCCATCACAGGCGCCTCGGCCGGGCGGCCACCCAGGCTGCCGCCGGTCGGCACGAACAGCGGCGCCGCGCAGGTCCGCCCGAAGGCCTCGGCCGCCGCAACCCGGCGGCATAATGTCGCGGAAGGTGTGCCGTCGGGATGAACCGTGGCCCCGAAGATCACAATGGCGAGCGGCGCTTCCGGCCGCCCGCTCACAACGGCGCCTGAAGCAGAAGCTGGTTCAGCCCGGCGAAGGTGGCGAACGTCATCCGCCACACCTGCCGAAACTGCGCGGCATCGACGCCCCGATTATCCAGGAGCGCCGCCAGTTCACCCACCGTGCGCCTGCCGTCGATCAGCGGCAGCAGCCCGCGCGCCTGCGAGATGACCGGCACCAGCACCTCACGCCCCGCCAGACGGACCGGCAACCGATTATCGGGCCGCATCAGCCGCGAGAGCCCCAACCCGTCCAAGGCACGCAGCACCGGCACGCAAGCCGGGTCCATCGGATCGGCCCGCCCCACGACCTCGCCCGCACGGCGGACATAAGCCACATGAAACGCCCGCCCTGCGCCACGCGACTCGGCCAGACCGGCCCGTACGCGATCGGGCACGAAATCGAGATCGGTGCAAAAGGCCGGGTCGGCCTCCAGAAGCGCCGGATCGTATTCCAGCGGCGCCATCAGGCAGACCGGCACCAGCCGCGCCGCCGCCAGCAGGTCAAACAGTCCATCGACAGCGCAGCCAGCGTCCCGCCCATCCGATGCGGGCACCACGACGCGCATGCCGCCCCCCGGCGCCAGCAGGCCGCCCAGGGCCTCCAGCCGCGCCACCGGCTCCGCCTCCGCGCTCAGGTCGCAATCAATATAATCGTAAACAGAAGACGGGAGTGACGCACCGGCAGCAAGAAACCCGACCTCCCCCGGTCGCCCCTCCGCTTCCAAGCGCTCCGCCAGTCGCGCCGCACCAGCCGCATCGCCCCCGGCCACCAGCACGCGCAGCGGGCAGGAGCGCGGCCGCAGGGCTCCGAACAGCCAGTAATCGACCTCACGCAGATCACCGACCGACCCGATCGTCAGAGAGGATGCGTGCACCATGACCCTACCGGGGCAGCAGCTTTCCGCGCTGCCAGGCTTCGGCCGCCTCATCGCCGGTCATGCCGTCGCAGCGCACCGCATATTCCAGCGCGCTCACCACCTTGTGGCCCAGCATCAGCTCGTCCAGCTCATCCAGCAGGTCGGAATCCAGTTCCGCCCGCGCCTCGCGGCGCACCAGCATCCGGGCCGCCTGCTCGCCGGCCAGCACGTTCCTGGGGTCTTCCAGCGGCCGCAGCCGGCCGCCATGGTGCAGGAAATGCGGCTGCCACAGCGGCAGGACCGCCGCCTCCCCGGTCTCGATCGCCTTCGCGGCATATTGCCAGGCATCTTCATCCGGACGGGCATCGATGGTGAAGCCGCGCTCCGTCAGCCCATAGGACCCGACGCCGAGCCGCACCCGTTCCAGCACCGATTCCGCCGCCACGATATTGCGGTTGACCACCCCGTCATCCAGCCCCAGATCAGCGATCGAAGCCACACCCGGCGCGCAGCCTTCAGGCATGAACCAGCCGAAAACGGGCTTGTACAACTCACCCAGCGGGTCCATGCCCAGCGACGGGTCCGCCCAGACGGCATCGACATCAGGCAGCCACGCGGAGACGAACAGGTCGATCTCGCCCGCCTTCATGGCCGCCGTCAGCTCGTCCCGGCTACCGGTAACGTATTCGACGTCCAGGTCATAAGCTTCCAGTACACGCACGACTGCCGCGGCAGCCGCCGCGTGCAGGATGGTTTCCGGATGGCCAAGCGTCACCGTCGTCATCGCACCTCTCCCCGATCACGAGGGTGGTTCCAGCAGGTGGCATCCGTTTACGCAAGGGGCGGAACGGCAAAAAACCGCCCCGCCCCTGTTCTCAGGCCATGCGGTTTCCCGCCGTCACCAGATCTTCACCCGCTCTTCAGGCTTCAGATACAGCGTGTCGCCCGGCTTGACGTTCCAGGCCTTGTACCAGGCATCAACATTGTGCATCGGAATATTCACCCGCGCCTGCGGCGGCGAATGCGGGTCCGTCATCACCCGCTGGCGGATGGTGTCGTCACGCAGTTTCTGCCGCCAGACCTGCGCCCAGCCGAGGAACACGCGCTGGTCCCCCGTCAAGCCGCCGATCACCGGGGCCGGCTTGCCGTGCAGCGAGGCATGATAGGCATCCAGCGCCAGGGTCAGGCCGCCCAGATCGGCGATGTTCTCGCCCATCGTCAGCTTGCCGTTCACATGCACGCCCGGCAGCACTTCGAAGGCGTCGTACTGCTTGCCGAAGCGATCGGCGAGCTTGTTGAAGCGTGCCGCGTCATCCTTGGTCCACCATTCTTTCAGGCGGCCCATATAGTCGAACTTCCGCCCTTCATCATCGAAGGAATGCGTCATCTCATGGCCGATCACACCGCCGATCGCACCGTAATTGACCGCCGGGTCCGCCTTTGGGTTGAAGAAGGGCGGCTGCAGGATCGCCGCCGGAAACACCACCTCGTTGAACAGGGGGTTATTGTAGGCATTGACGGTCTGCGGGGTCATGTCCCACTCGTCCCGATCGACCGGGTGGCCCAGATGACCCAGCCAGTAACGCCACTCGAAGGCCTCGGCGCGGGCAGCATTGCCATAGGCGTCCCCCTGCCTGACGACGAGGGTCGAATAATCCCGCCAGCGCTTGGGATAGCCGATCTGGATGGTGAAATGGTCCAGCTTCTGCACGGCGGCGGCGCGGGTCTGCGCCCCCATCCATGCGTTATGCTGCAACCGCACCCGGAAGGCCGCCTTCAGTTCGGTGGTCAGCGATTCCATCATCTGCCGGTATTCCGGCGGGAAATAGCGCGCGACATAGGTCTGTCCCAGCGCCATGCCCATCGCGTGGCCGGTGGCCGTCACGCCGCGTTTCCACCGTTCGGGCAGTTGCGGCTGGCCACCCAGCGTCTTGTCGTTGAAATCGAACGACGCCTGCACGAACGCCTTGGGCAGGTAATGCGCGGCACTGCCCGCCAGATGGAAGGCCAGCCACGCCCGCAGCGTGTCCAACGGCGTTTCCGACGCAATCTTCGCCTCGCCGACGACGGCATCGGGCTCGCCGACGATCAGCGTGCCCGATTTCACGATCGTCTCGGGCAGTTCGGCACCGGTCAGATACGCCGCCCAGTCGAAGCCGGGCGCACGCCTGGCCAGGTCGGCAACCGTGATGGGGTTATAGGTCTTGTCCGGGTCGCGCATGTCCTGCCGCGCCCAGTGGACCTCCGCCAGCCGGGTCTCGAACGCCACGATGGCCTGGGCCTGCTTCGCGGCATCCGGCCATCCGATCAGGGTCAGGACCTGCTGGACATAAGCCTGATAGGCGGTCTTCTTCGCCGCCAGTGCGGGCTTCAGGTAATAATCACGATCCGGCAGGCCCAGGCCTCCCTGGTCCAGCATCAGCGCATAGACTGTCGGGTCCTTGGCATCCGGCTGGATGCCCAACCCGAACAGCGAATGCTGGAACCCCGTCTGCGCATGCCCCAGCAGGGCGGCAAAAGCGCTCCGGTCTTCCACCGCGCGAATGGCGTCCAGGTCGGCGGCGAGCGGCTTGCTCCCCTGCGCCTCGATTCCCTTTTCGTCCATGAAGGTGGCGTAGAACGTGCCCAGCTTCTGGTCGACCGTCGCGGGATCGGCCACCGGATGGGCCGCCAGGTCATTCAGGATACCCTGCACGCGCTTGCGCGACAGTTCATGCAGCATGTTGAACGGCCCATAGGCCGTCATGTCGGGCGGAATGACGATATCGCGTATCGCTCGGCCATTCGCGTAGCCGAAGAAATTGTTGCCGGGCGCGATCGACAGGTCACGTCCGTCCACATCGAAGCCCCAGGCGCCGTAAGACGGGGCATCGACCACATCGGCCACCTTCGCGTCGGCGGCCTGATCGGCCGCCCGCGCCCCACCGCCCCAGATCGCGGCCGCCAGCAGGGCCGCGCCGCACAGCCAGCCACGCCGGCCATACCGTCTGAAATCCGACATCCCGTTGCCTCAAATTCTGTTACAAACGGGTTACGGTAGAACGGTTTATTTACGATGCCCAGCCCGTGCCCCGGCCGTTTTCACAGGCTCCGGCGGACGCGCCAGCGCGGCCACGCGATAGTCGAAACTCAGGACCCCGGCCAGATACGGCGCCGCGAACGCCTTGAACGCATCATGCGCTGGGTCGAAGAACCCCGGCTGGGTCACGACCGGCCGGCCGACATAATAATTCCGGTCCCCTTCCGAGCGAAAACTCACCAGGAAGCCCATCTGGTACCCCTCGTCGGCGCCCTCCCCGCTGTTCTGAAAGCCGGTCTCGATCGACTCGACCACCGGGCGGCCATCCGGACGACGGGAATCGACTGCCAGTTCCAGGAAGTGCCGGGCCACCTCCGCCTTCTGGAACGGCGTCACATTCTTGAGAAAGCGGAACAGCACCACATGCCGGACCAGAGCCGGGCGGAAAGCGGGCGCGGTGAAGGCGGCAACCCCGACCTGGGCCAGATCCTGCTGCACTGCGACGGCGGCGGCATCAGGCGGCGGCGGCGTCGCGGGCGACGTCGCGATCGGCAGGGAATACGGCTCGGCCAGCGCGGCCCCCGTCGGCGACAGCGCCGCCACGGTCAGGCCGAGGCTCGCGGCCGCGATCATTTTGCGCACCAACATCGTCACTCCCTCCTGGTTCCTGCCCCGTCAGGCCAACGCCGCCTGACGCGCGAATTTCTTCTGGCGTATGCGAATCAGATGATACATGCCCCGCGCGACCAGTTCATGCACCCAGCCATGCGGCGCGATCCCGATCGTCTTAAGGATCATCCCGGTCACGCGCACAGTGTGCCGGGGCTGATAATAGCGCATCGCCCGCGCCATATAAGCGGCAATGCAGCGGCCATGGTCATACGGCAGGCCAACCGGATCGTTGGTCGTATGATAGGCCGAGGCGAGTTCGTCATCCTCGCTTTCCGTCACCCGACCCAGCGCAATGCGCATGCGCTGCCACACGCCCAGCTTCTCGCGCTTCAGGTAACGGTTCATGTGGTCGTAGAACAGCTTGAAATGCCTGTATTCGTCCGCCGCGATCTGCCGGCAGATCGCCTTCAGCAGCGGCTCGTCCGTGGCATCGGCCAGAGCGGTATAGAAGGATGACGTCCCCGTCTCGACCATGCAGCGGGCGATCAGTTCGCCGGTGCGCGATCCGCGAATGGACCGATCGACCTCCAGTTCCAGCTTGTACGACGCGCGATACCGCTCGAACGCCTGCGGATAATCCCATGACGGGTCGGCCAGCATCGCCCACCGCCCCAGCGCGTCGCCATGCTGTACTTCCTCGACCGCCCAGTTGTCCGCCGCCGCGCGAAAGGCCGGATCGTCGAAGAACACATTGTTCAGATAATGCGCATAATCCACGCCGTTCCGTTCGACGACCGACGCCGCCTTGACCAACTGGACGATATCGGGGTCGACGCGCGCCGGATCGAAACAGTCCCAATCCATCTGCTCAAGGCGCCAGTGTTTCATCGTACTCCGTCTTTCATGCCATCCGCCCCGCTTCCCTTTCTCCCGTCCTTCCATGCGGAAGGGCATATACGAAGCCTGAACAAGTCCTTTTCAGCATCCGAGATGGCATAAACCACCCGATTATGCCATGCAGACGATAGCTGTCGCATACGCGGCCGGCGCACCGCCCGGGCTTCCCGAGGCGCAACGACAACAAACGCGGATCATAACCGTATGAACATACACGAATATCAGGCGAAAGCCCTGTTGAAGGGATTCGGCATGCCCGTGCTGGACGGGCGGGTCGTCCGTTCACCCGACGAAGCCCTGGTGGCCGCCCGCACGATCGGCGGCCCGATCGTCGTCGTCAAGGCACAGATTCATGCCGGTGGCCGCGGCGCCGGCCATTTCGCCGACGATCCGGGCGGCAAGGGCGGCGTCCGCCTGGCCCGCACGCCCGACGACGCGCAGCAGGCCGCCGTCGCGATGCTGGACAGCACGCTGATCACCCGCCAGACCGGCCCGGCCGGCCGCGTCGTCCGCCGCCTGTATATCGAAGCGGGCTGCGAGATCGCGCGCGAACTCTATCTCTCCCTGCTGGTCGATCGCGCCACCGGCCGCATCGTCATCGTCGCCTCCCAGGACGGCGGCATGGCGATCGAAGACGTCGCCGCCGCCACGCCCGAACGCATCCTGAAGGAGGCGATCGACCCCGCCACCGGCCTGTCCGACTACCAGGCCCGCAATCTCGCGGCGCGGCTGGACCTCCATGGCCGCTCGATCCGCGCCTTCACCACCGTCCTGCGCGCGGCCTACGAGGCGTTCGTGTCGCTCGACGCCGCGATCGTCGAGATCAACCCGCTGGTCGTCACCGGCTCGGGCGATCTGGTGGCGCTCGACGCCAAGATGAGCTTCGACGACAACGCCCTGTTCCGCCATCCGGAACTGGAAGAACTCCGCGACGAGAACGAGGAAGACCCCCGCGAGCGCGAAGCCGCCCGCCACGGCCTGGCCTATGTCGGGCTCGACGGCACGATCGGCTGCATGGTCAACGGCGCCGGCCTGGCCATGGCGACCATGGACATCATCAAGATGGAAGGCGAGGAACCGGCCAACTTCCTCGATGTCGGCGGCGGCGCCTCGCGCGAGCGGGTGGCGGCGGCATTCCGCATCGTGCTGTCCGACCAGAAGGTGCGTGGCATCCTGGTGAACATCTTCGGCGGCATCATGCGCTGCGACATCATCGCCGAGGCCATCGTCGCCGCCTCGCGCGAAACGGGCCTGCGCGTGCCCCTCGTGGTTCGCCTTGCCGGCACGAATGTCGAACGCGGCGAGGAAATCCTGTCCCGCTCCGGCCTGAAGATCATCCCCGCCAGCGACCTGGGCGACGCGGCCCGCAAGATCGTCGCCGCCGTGCGCGCGGAAGGAGTCGCCTGATGTCCATCCTCGTCCATAGCGATACGCGCGTCATCACCCAGGGCTTCACCGGCGCCCAGGGCACCTTCCACTCCGAACAGGCCCTGGCCTACGGCACGAAACTGGTCGGCGGCGTCACCCCCGGCCGGGGCGGCGAAACCCATCTCGGCCTGCCGGTCTTCGATACGGTCGCCCAGGCGTGCGCGGCCACGCGGGTCGATGCCAGCGTCATCTACGTGCCGCCCGCCGGTGCCGCCGACGCGATCCTGGAGGCCATCGCCGCCGGCGTGCCCCTGATCGTCTGCATCACCGAGGGCATTCCGGTGCTGGACATGGTGCGCGTGCAGCAGGTGCTGCATCGGTCGGACAGCCTGCTGATCGGTCCCAACTGCCCTGGCATCATCACGCCCGGCGAATGCAAGATCGGCATCATGCCCGGCGCGATCCACCGACCCGGCAAGGTCGGCATCGTCTCGCGCTCCGGTACCCTGACCTACGAGGCCGTCGCCCAAACCACCGCGGTCGGACTGGGGCAGAGCACCTGCGTCGGCATCGGCGGCGATCCGGTCAAGGGCATGGATTTCACCGATGTGCTGGAACGCTTCATCGCCGACCCCGATACCGACTCGATCATCATGATCGGCGAGATCGGCGGCACGTCGGAAATCGACGGCGCCACCCTCATCCGCGACAGCGGAACGAAGAAGCCGGTCGTGGGCTTCATCGCCGGCGCCACCGCCCCACCCGGCCGCCGCATGGGCCATGCCGGCGCCGTCATCACCGGCGGGCACGAGACGGCGGCCGCCAAGATAGAAGCCCTGCGCGACGCTGGAATCCACATCTCCGCCAGCCCCGCCCTGCTGGGCCGGACATTGCTGGACGTCCTGTCAGGCAGTTTCTAACGCCCAACCCGGTCCGCCCCCGCCCAAGGGGCGGACCGATCACGCCTGCCGGCGCCCGATCCGCCCGTCTGCGGAAAAATACCGAAAAATCGCCTCCAACTGGCCATCCAGCATGGCCCGTCCCGGATGGATCGCCGCCCCCCGCCCTGTGGCCGCATGCAGGATCGGCGTAATCTCCGGGGTCATGATCACCTCAGCCACCAGGACGCCCGGCCCGACCCGCTCCGGGTCGAAAGGCAACGGATCGTCCGCACGTAGGCCAAGCGAGGTCGCATTGACGACCAGATCATGCCCGCCGACATCCTCCCCGATCCCAACGTCCAACTCTCCAAACCGGGACGCCAGCCGCTCATGGAGCGCCAGCAGCCGCTCCCGCGAGCGATTGATCAGCGTCAGCCGCGCGGGCTCCCGCTCGGCCAGCGCCACCGCGATCGCACTGGCCGCCCCACCAGCCCCGACGATGCAGATCCGTCGCCCGGCCACCGAATGCCCGGCGGTGGTCAACCCCGCGACAAAACCCTCGCCATCCAGTATGTCGCCCGCAAACGCATCCTCGCCAACCCGGCGCAGCACATTGACCGCCCCCGCCAGCCTGGCACGGGGCGTCAGGTCCCGACACAGTTCCAGGACGGCCATCTTGTGCGGAACAGTGACGACCGCCCCCTCAAAATTCCCAATTCGCAACAACCCGCCCAGAGCACCCGACAAGTCCGCCGGCGGAACGTCGAAGGGCACCATGACCGCATCGAGCCCATTTTGCTCAAACAGCGCGTTCATCGCCTGAGGCGTACGAACATGCGCGACAGGATGCCCGACAAGGCCGAACAGTTTGGTTTTTCCGCCGATCATCGTCGCACCTCCGGCCAATTCACACACGAGATACCCCGATCAGCATAGACGGCAGTATTTCCGATAATCAGCCTGATGCCGAAACAGGAACAGCATATAATAATCGCGATAATGGCGCTTGTTCCGGGCAATCTTCTCATAGAATGGAAAGACGTCGTTCGGCCCATCGAACCCGTCGACGCCCGCCACGGAAATCACACATCTTGCTTGGAAGAGCGGAGCATACAGGGCACTATTCGGATCGTTGACCCGTCGCACATGATAAAGATTCTTCCTGAAATCCTTGAGGCGTTCAGGAAGAAGAAAAATCATATCCTTTTCGATAAAGGTCTGCGTGCCGTCCGGTCGACGAAAATAACGCATGTCATCGGGCATATCGACGTAGAAGGCCGCATCACGCACGATCACAAGAGCCACCATGCCAACAGGCTGGAATGCATGGTAAAAAACACTCCATTTTCCAAACAGCCCACAAGAATATCAAATAAACTTTACTCTCGAATAATAACGGACTGGAGAACCATTCATTCCGCCCCTACTGGATCAAACCCGCAGATGCCAGACGGACATCGGAAGATTCGATTTCTCCCTTGCGAATCATCTCTTTTACCGTCGCGACGGAAAGGGTTGGCGGCTTCAACTTTCCACGCGGCTTCTTCTCGTTGTCATCTTCAATAAAGACCTTGGTTGACGGATCGAGATAGCCATAACCACACAGGAACGGGTTCCGCACATCGGCCATAACCATGACAGCGTGATACCGCGTCTGCCCGACCCAGTTCTCAGAAATCGATTCCTGATTGACGCCAGGATAGTTAAAACTCACACCACGAGAATGAAAAAAATCAAAAATACCCCCCATGAGAGCATCTATTAATTTTTGCTTTCTTGGATTGAATTGAAATCCATAATAAAAATGATCTTTATAGACCGTCTCTTCTTTCGGAAGAGATTTCGGATTAATCAGTCCCACGATGCTCTGCATGGTAGAGGGCTTGGGCTTCACTTTGACTGGCCCTTCACGAAATATAATAGCCCCCCGATGATTATAAAATATAGGTATAATAACGTGTTTTGGATCATCGCTCATAGAATCATCTCCTGAAATTCGGGATATCAGATTTTTCCTGTCCCCGGCAATGAATTGATATCAAACCATCGCGGTATGTAATGGCTCAGGGAATGACGTGCATCAGCGCACAAGACCAGATTCATCCATCATGACCCAGCATCACTCTTTGCCGGACTGGAACAAACCTCCACATCCCTGGTATCTCTCTGTATAGGTGAGATTATATTACCAACAATGCGTTCACGCTCGGCCGAAGACGCGCGTCGGACGACCTCCGGCCTACATTTTCATTCAGGCTCTCAGGCCGCCGCCAGCACCATCGGCAACACGTCCGACACCAGCCGCCGGGAAAGCTCGGCCTCGTCCCGCTTCGAAAGCCCCTTCAGCCGCATCATCAGCAGCGGCAGCATGACGGCCCCCATCACCATCATCAGGGTCAGTTCGGGCGTCCCGTCATGCCGGAGCAATCCATCCTCACGCGCCTCCTGCAACAGGGGCAGCATGGCCTCCTGGTAGGGTTCCCAGATTTCACGCAGGATATAATCCTGCCGCTCGCCGGGCAGGCTCAGTTCGTCGGAGAGAAATTTCGCCAGTTCGGGAATGTCGCAATTGGCGGTGATAAAGCGCGTCAGCCCTTCCCTTACCCGCTCCTCGGTAGAGCCCGAGCCACCGTGCAATTCCTCGATCGAATGGCGCGCCGCAGCCAGACGCAGCGCAATCTCGTCCACCACCGCTTTCCACAGCGCGAATTTCGACCCGAACTGATGGGAAATCAGCGCGGGATCGACCCCCGCCTCCGCCGCGATCTCCCGCAATCCCGCTCCGTCATACCCCTTGCGCGAGAAACAATGCAGGGCCGCGCCCAGCATGGCGTCACGCGCCGCAGGTGTTCCCTTCGCCGGCCGCCCCCGGCGACGGCTGAGCGGAGTATGATGGATCGGCACCAGATCGTCCTTTTTTCAGTGTCAAGTCCGAATCCTAGCACCGCCGGATTGGGTTTCCTATTCGTTCCCTGATGAAAAACCCGGCATCGCGGCGGTCGGACCCGATTCACGCTGACGCCACAATGTCATCAACCGTGCCCGCAGGGCCGGCCGGCTGGCATAGAGATAAAGCCCCCGCATCGGCCGCGTCATCAGCACGTTGATCGCGTTCAGCATGATCTGCTCGCGCGCACCCTCCGGGTCGGCAATCGCCCCTTTTCCGGCAAACGCGGCGCCATCCTCATAGCGCGCCGCATCGATGGTGATCCGATCCGTCACCGCGTCATAATCGACGCTCGGGCCGAGAATGACTCCGGCATAATTCAGGTCGAACCCCTGCACGGTATAAACCGATCCCACTTCATCAATGGTATCGGCCCGTTCCGCCCACGGCAGCCGCGCCTGCGGCAACGCCCGATCCCATCGCAGGTGAAAGCGCCCCTCGGTGATGAAATGATCATGTCCGTCGAGAACATAAGGATAATCATAAGTCGCCAGCATCCGGCACAGCCCAACCGCGTCCTCATGCCGGCGGATCAGCGCGTACATCGCCTGCGCATCGTCGAAGAGGCGGAAATCGAACGGCTGGGGCGCCGGCAGCGGCAGCAGTTCCCGCCTGCAGAACGCCTCGATCCAGCGCGGCACGTCATCATGGGCGTGCATGCGGAACTGGGTCGTCAGCCGCTCGAAGGCGGCCGGCCGATCCCCCAGCAGCCGACGCAGCGACGCCTCATCCCAGAAACTCTTGAATTTCAGAACCTGCCGCGGATCGAAGACCATGACGACGACACGACTGGCGCGGATAATCTCCTCCAACTGGTTGTCCTGAAGAAAGCGATTATAGGCATCCCGGCGGCTCAACAGCAGATGCGCCTCGTCGACGAACACGATATCCGCCCCCTGCCCGCTCTTGTGCGCCTGGTTGATAAAGCTGGTCGGTCGCTCATAATCGCGTTTGCGCAGGATTGCGGAGCCCTCGGCAATCCGGCGGTACAGCTTGATCATCTCCGGGTGGTTGACCAGAAACATCATGCTCCGGCCCGACAGGGCATCCCCGCTGCCACGCCCCGCCGCCTGCCGCAGCCTGGCGAACGCAGCATTCATGACGATGCTCTTGCCCGTGCCGGCGGCCCCCTCCAGCACCAGCACGCCGCCACGCCCCCCTGCATGCAGCCGGCAGAAATCCAAGATCCGGCCCACCAGCCGCTCCTGTTCCTCCGTCAGCTCATGATCGGGCGAGAGTTTGAGCGCGGCACGATTGTCTGAAATAGGCATGGCGAGCGTGCAGTCCCTGCGTCTGAACCGCGCCCTCGGTCAAAAAGGGCGCCTCCGTAGTGGCCATTTCCGTTATTCAACAGTCAATGATTTTTTGAATCCACACCCTCTCTCCTCTATCCCGTGGCGCACCCCAACAAGCCCTGACGGTGCGACATGGGTGACATCCCCCCTGCTTCTGTGGCACAGCGTTCTCCCTTATCGCCGACAATCCAGGAACCTGCCCGATGCCCGATGGTCTCATGCCGGCCGCATCGCCCGCTTTCGCCGATCCGTCCCTTCCGCCGGTCCGTACCGACTGGACGCGAGACGAAATCGCGGCGCTGATCGCCCTGCCCTTCCCCGAACTGCTGTTCCGGGCCCAGAGCGTGCATCGCGCCCGCTTCGACCCCACCGAGGTGCAGATCTCCACCCTGCTCTCGATCAAGACCGGCGGCTGCCCGGAAGACTGCGCCTACTGTCCGCAGAGCGCGATGCACGAGGATGGCGGCGTCAAGGCCAGCCGCCTGATGGCGGTGGACGCCGTGCTGAAGGAAGCCCGCGCCGCGCGTGATGCCGGGGCCGCCCGCTTCTGCATGGGCGCCGCCTGGCGCTCCCCCAAGGATCATGACCTCGAAACCGTCTGCGCGATGGTCGAGGGCGTGAAGGCCCTGGGGCTGGAAAGCTGCGTCACCCTGGGCATGCTCGATGCCCGCCAGGCCCAGCGCCTGCGCGATGCCGGGCTGGACTACTACAACCACAATCTCGACACCTCGCCCGAGCATTACGGCAACATCATCTCCACCCGCACCTATCAGGACCGGCTGGACACGCTGTCCAATGTTCGTGACGCCGGGATCAATGTCTGCTGCGGCGGCATCGTCGGCATGGGCGAGGACGAAAGCGACCGCGCCGGCCTCATCGCCAGCCTGGCCAGCCTGCCCAAACACCCCGAGAGCGTGCCGATCAACCTGCTGGTGCGCGTCGCCGGCACCCCGCTGGCCGAGGCCGAGGCGGTCGACCCGATCGATTTCGTGCGCATCATCGCCGCCGCCCGCATCGCCATGCCCGCCAGCCGCGTCCGCCTGGCCGCCGGGCGCGAGGACATGACGGACGAAGCCCAGACCCTGTGCTTCCTGGCCGGCGCCAACTCGATCTTCTACGGCGAAAAACTGCTCACCACCCCCAACCCCGAAGCTAGCCGCGACGCCCGCCTGCTGGCCCGCCTGGGCATGCACACGTCTCTGGTTCAGGCATCCTGAACAGGCTGCCGGCCGCCTCCATACGGCCGGCAGACACCGACAGCACGATTTAAGGCTTGCGTCCGGGCACGGCCTGTCCGAAATCACGCCGCATGGCCTATATGATCAAGGAGATGTTCGCGACCCTCCAGGGTGAGGGCGCGCATGCCGGCCGCGCCGCCGTGTTCTGCCGTTTCGCCGGATGCAATCTCTGGTCGGGGCGGGAGGCCGATCGCGCGGACGCGACCTGTCGTTTCTGCGACACCGATTTCGTCGGCACCGATGGTGAAGGCGGCGGCCGCTTCGCCGACGCCGACGCCCTGGCCGATGCCATCGCCGCCACCTGGGCCGCACCGGACATGGACCACGCCTTCGTCGTCTTCACCGGCGGCGAACCCCTGCTGCAACTCGACGCCCCCCTGATTGCGGCGGTCCATGCACGCGGCTTCGAAATCGCCATCGAAACCAACGGCACCCTCCCGGCCCCCGAGGGTATCGACTGGATCTGCGTCAGCCCGAAGGCCGACGCACCACTGGTCCAGCGCACTGGCCACGAACTGAAACTGGTCTACCCCCAGCCGGAGCGACTGCCCGAAACCGTCGCCGACCTGGATTTCCAGCAATTCTGGCTCCAGCCGATGGACGGCCCCGACCAGGCCCGCAATACCGCACAGGCCGTCGCCTACTGCCGCACCCACCCACGCTGGCGCCTCTCGTTGCAGACCCACAAGCTGATCGGGATTCCCTGACATGGCCGCATCCCTCACCCCCGCCGACCCGAAACAGGAAAGCGCGATCGTCCTGTTCTCCGGCGGCCAGGATTCCGCGACCTGCCTCGCCTGGGCCCTGTCGCGCTTCGGTCGCGTCGAGACGCTGGGCTTCGCCTACGGCCAGCGCCATGCGGTAGAACTGGAATGCCGCGACACATTGCGCGCGGGCATGGCGGCGCACGACCCCGCCTGGGCGGCACGCCTGGGCGAGGACCACACGCTGGCGCTCGACGCCCTGGGCGCGGTCTCCGACACCGCGCTGACCCGCGACGCCGCCATCACGATGAACGAGAACGGTCTGCCCAGCACCTTCGTGCCCGGCCGCAACCTGATCTTCCTCACCTTCGCCGCCGCCCTGGCCGCCCGCCGGGGCGCCCGCCACATCATCGGCGGCATGTGCGAGACCGATTATTCCGGCTACCCCGATTGCCGCGACGACACGATCAAGGCCATGCAGGTGGCGCTTAATCTCGGCATGGCCAGCCGCCTGGTCCTGCATACGCCGCTGATGTGGATCGACAAGGCCGATACCTGGCGTCTGGCCGAAAGCCTGGGCGGCCCCGATCTGGTCGCCCTGATCAACCGTGAGAGCCATAGCTGCTATCTGGGCACCCGCGAGACGATGCACCCCTGGGGCCATGGTTGCGGCACCTGCCCGGCCTGCGACCTGCGCCGCAATGGCTGGGAACGCTACATGGCAGGGCGCAAGAATGCTTGATCTGGTCTTCACCCGCCGTTTCTCGATGGGCCACCGGCTGATCCACGGTGCCAGCGAAAGCTGCGCCCTGCCCCACGGCCACAACGAATTCGTCACCGTGCGCCTGCGCCCCACCGCCCCCCGCGCGCTGGACGGGGCCGGCAACATGGTCGTGTCTTTCCAGCGCGCCAAGTCGCGCTGGCACCGCTTCGTGGACGAACGGCTGGACCACGCCCTGCAACTGGCCGAGGACGACCCACTCCTGGCGTGGTTCCGCGCGCACGAGCCAGAGCGCGCCCGCCGCATCATCGTCACGCCCGGCGACCCGACCACCGAACTGATGGCCTGCCTGATGATGGCCAAACTCAACGCGCTGCTGGACGCCGACGGCGCCCTGCTGCGCTGCGCGGAGATCACCTTGCAGGAAACCCCGACCAACACAGTCCGCTACGAAGGCGACCCGCTGGACATGCTGCCGGCCCCCCGTCCACCGGCACAATGCTGGTGGCTGCGCGCCGACGACAGCATCGCCGATGTCTGAATCAACATTGTCCGAATCCGCCTTGTCCGCCTCCCCGCTCTCCGGCTTTGCCCGCTACCGCGCCGAATGGACGGCCAATCCGGTGCGCGAGATCCTCGCCGGCATGGTCGGCACCTTCGCGCTGATCCCCGAAGTCATCGCCTTCTCCTTCGCCGCCGGGGTCGACCCGGAGGTCGGGCTGTATGCGTCGTTCGTCATCAGCGTCGTCATCGCCATCGCGGGCGGCCGCCCGGCCATGATCTCCGGCGCCGCCGGCTCAGTCGCACTGGTGGCAGCAGCACTGGTCCGGGCGCACGGCGTGCAATACCTGCTGGCCGCCACCCTGCTGGCCGGCCTGTTGCAGATGCTGGCCGGCGCGGCACGGCTGCACCTGCTCATGCGCTACGTCTCCCGCCCCGTCCGCACCGGCTTCGTCAATGCCCTGGCGATCCTGATCTTCTCGGCGCAGCTACCGCACATGCTCCATGTCACGTGGCACACCTATGCCTTGATCGCGCTGGGCCTGGTCATCATCTACGGCGTGCCACGCCTGTTCACCGCCATCCCCTCGCCGCTGATCTGCATCCTGGCCCTCACGGCCGTCGCCACCGCCTGGCCCATGCCGGTGCATACGGTGGCCGATCTGGGCCGCCTGCCCGACAGCCTGCCGCACCTGGTCTGGCCGCAGGTGCCGTTCTCCCTCGCCACGCTCGACATCATCCTGCCCTTCGCCGCCGCCATGGCCATGGTCGGCCTGCTGGAATCGATGATGACCGCCAGCGTCGTCGACGACATGACAGAAACCCACAGCAGCAAGCGCACCGAATGCGTCGGCCTCGGCCTGGCCAACGTCGCCGTCGGCCTGTTCGGCGGCATCGCCGGCTGCGGCATGATCGGCCAGACGGTCGGCAATCTCCGCTATGGCGGGCGCGGCCGTCTCTCCACCTTCATCGCCGGCGCCTTTCTCCTGCTACTGATGGTGGCGCTGCGGCCATGGGTCGCCCGCGTACCCGTCGCCGCCCTGGTAGCGATCATGATCATGGTCTCGGCCAGCACCTTTTCCTGGTCGTCGCTGCGCGACCTCCGCACCCACCCGCGCGGCGCCAGCCTGATCATGCTGGCAACGGTGGCGGTGGTCGTGGTCACCCACAATCTGGCGGCGGGCGTGCTGGTGGGCGTGCTGCTCAGCGGCCTGCTCTTCGCCGCCAACGTCTCGCGACTGGTCACGGTCGACGCCCGGTACGACGCCGCCACCGACACCCGGACCTACAGCGTAACGGGCCAGATCTTCTTCGCCTCCGCCGACCTGTTCGCCGAGGCGTTCGACACGCACGACACCGCCCGCCACATCCGCATCGACCTGCGCCACGCCCATTTCTGGGACATCACGGCCGTCGGCACGCTGCGCGACATCGTCTCACGAATGGAAAGCCACGGTCTCACGGTCGAACTCGAGGGCCTGAACACGGCCAGTGCAACCCTCATCACCCGTCATTCGGATCTCAGAACGGGGCAGTAAATGCGCGCTGGCGGCGACCCGACGCGCGTTTCCTGCGCTTCGGTGCTCGCGGCCATCAAGGCCGCTCCGCTCCGATGCTCGGAAACACACGACGGCCGTGCCGCTGCGCGGCACTCTCGCTCGCCAGCCCACATTTCCAGCCCCGTTCTCCGAGGCACCACACGCCTCAGACCGACGGAGTCGACTCCGCGAACAGCCACCAAGGCCGCCCCGCACCACGCTCGCGCGCCAGCCCACATGTCCAGCCCCGTTCTCCAAGGCCCACACGCCTCAGACCGGCGGAGCCGGCTCCACAAACGGGTCGGGCGCCCCGATAGCAGGCGCCACGCCCGGCGATTGCGCATGCAGGCTCTGCCCGGCCTGTAGCGTCAAGGCTGCCGCGCCGGCGGCATCCCCCGCCTGCCCAGCCGCGCGGGCCGCCAGGGTCAGCACGCGCGCCATGCCGCGATAATCCACCATCTGCCGCCGCAGATCGGCAGCCTGCACGGCCAGGTCCCGCGCCCCTGCCGGGTCATGGGGCAGCCGCATCCGGGCCTGCAATTCATCCTCGTCCGCCTGCCATTTCGCGGCCACGGGGCGCTTATGGGCCAGATGCGCCACGGCCTGCGCCAGCATCGTCCGGTCGCCCATCCCATCCGCGATCAACCCGGTCAGCAGACTGGCCTGTTCGGCAATCGCCAGATCGGGGCTCGCCATCGCCCCGGCGGCCAACGGCGCCGCCTCGCGGTCCCGCGACAGCCGATGCAGGGCCGCAGCCTGCGTCAGGTCCAGCCCCGCATCGGCGCCCGACCGCCCCCGCACCGCCAGCGCGGCCCGCGTGGCCGCAAGGGTCGAGAGCGCATCGGCCGGCTTATCCTGCGCCAGTTGCACCACCGCCAGATTATAGCCGGCATCGCCGATCGCCCCGGCATCGTCGCGCGCCAGCGCGCGCGTGCCCGCCTGCCGGTACTGGCCTTCCGCGACCGTCAGCCGCTCCAGTCCCGCCGACTGCTGCCCGCTCTCCATCGCCTGGTCCAGCACCGCATCGCCGGCCGGCGCCGCCTTGCCGCCCCCACACCCGGCCAACGCCGGCATGGCCAGTATCAGCAGCAGGGCCGCGCGCGTGCACCCAACCTTCATGGCGCGATCCTCCCCGCCGGCAGGCGGTGCGACGCGGGGGCTTTCGCTCCGCCGCCGCCCAGCAGCCACAGGCCGCGCAACTGGTCCGTCAGCTTCTGCAGGCTGGCGGCGGTGGTCTGCGCCTGCGTCAGCAGCACCGGCAACTCGGCCGACGTCTCCTGCAGGTTGCGCGTGATCGCCGGCATGTTCGGGGTGGCCTTGCGCAGGTCGCCCGACATGGCGCGGACATTGGCCATGCTGGCATCGGCCTTCGCCATGACCGACGACAATTGCCGCTCAATCGGTGTCAAATGGGCAACCGCATCGTTCAGCGACGTCACCAGCGTCTCGGCCTGACGGATCAGCTTGTCGTCGGTCATCAACTGCCCGGCGGTGCCCTTGCCGGCATGCAGGTCCGTCATCGTGGCATCCAGCATCGACATCATATGCTGCGCACTATCCAGCACCGGCATCACCCGCGCGCGGATATCGGCGAACGTCTGGGTGATCATGTCGGCCGGATTGGGTGCCGGATGCGCGGTCAGCACCGCGTAATGCCAGTCCATCACCTGCCCGGTGCCGCGCGTGATATCGATATAGTTCGCCCCGGCCACCACGAAGCGCCGCCGGATGGTGGCGGTGCTGTCGCGGCGCACGAAGGGTTCGATATCCGGGTCGATATCCGCGATCGCATACATCCCGCCGCTCGGATTGATGCGGATGCGCCGGATGGTGCCGGCATGAATGCCCACCACCTCGACATCGTCGCCCGGTGCCAGCCCACTGACGCCGCCATCAGGCAGCACGATCTGCAACCGACCGGCCGGCGTCAGCCAGTTATGCAGCACGCCCGCCTCGATCACGGCCGCCGCACAGATCAGCAGCGCCACCAGCACCAGCAGCCCGACCCATTCGTCGGCATAGCGCACCCGCACCAATTGCCGCGTCAGGCCCTTTACTTGATCCTTGGCCATCAGACCCCCCGCACCGGGAAAAGGCCTTCATCGAGAAGGCGCAGATGAACATTCACCGCCGACCGGTAATCGGCCCAGGTGGCGGCACGGCGCACAAACCAGATCACCGCCGCGCCCCGGTCGCGCGCCGCCGTGATCGCTTCCAGAAACGCGACCGCCGCATCTGCCGGCAGCACGTCGGAGATATCCTCCAGCACCAGCAGGTCGGGCCGGCCGAGAAAAGCCCGCACACAGGCGGCCCGCGCCAGGTCGGCCGGCGACAGATGCCCCGGACTGGTCACCGGCAGGCCGGGAAAGCCGAACGCCAGCCCCAGCGCCATGGCATCCGCCACCACGTCCGCGGTCGGCCGCGTCGTGTGATGCAGTTGCTGGAGAATGATGTTCTGGTGCGTGCCGAACAGGTCCAGCCAAGATCCGCGCCGGGTAATCCGCCCGATCCGCCCCCGCAGGGCGTAAAGCTGGCGATCCCCCAGTTCGGCCCAGTCCAGACCCATGAACCGCACGTTGCCCGAGGCCAGCGAGATCATGCCGCAGCACAGGTCGGCAAACAGCGTCGCCCGCGCGGAATCCCGGCATTCCACCACCGCACAGTCACCGGGCATCAGCCGCAGGTCGATCGGCACCGGCGCCATGCCGCTTTCGTCGAACGACGGCTGGGCGGCACGAAGTTCCAGGATCGGTCCCTCGTTCGCCATCGCTCAGCCCCCCAGGGTGAACAGGATATTGACGACCATCACCGTCATGATCCCCCGCGCGAACCCGCGCGGCATCAGGGTCGCGATCGTATCGTCGGCATCCACCAGCAGGCCGGTCATGCAGGCCCCCAGGCCCACGAAGAACCCGACCAGAATGAATTTCAGCGGAATGATCAGAAAATCCCACGACGACATCGCGGCCAATACATTGGCGAAGAACGTCCACACCGATGTCGTGATCACCCCCGAGGCATGGGTAATGATAAAACCCATCAGCAGCGCATTGGTGGCGAACAGGATGCCCAGCGTAAATCCGCCGACCATGAAGGCGCAGGTGCGCGGCAGCACCAGCAGCAGGAACGGGTCCATGCCCTGCGCCTGCAGCGCGCGGATCTGCCCCCCCAGCGTCAGCATGCCGATCTCCGTCAGCACCAGCATGCCGCTACGCCCCAGCAGGATGATCCCCACCAGCACCGGCGAGATCTCGCGCACCAGCACCGACACCAGGATCGACCCCGTCATCTGCGCCATGCCGGCAAAACCAAGCCAGTAGACCGCCTGCGATACCACCATCAGCCCCGCCAGCGTGGCGGTCACGATGGTGCTCAGAAACCCGCCGCTCACCACCTGGCGCAGGCACTGGCGAAATTCCTCCCGCACCGTCCGCCGCCAGGAATTGGGGCGCATGCTCTCGCGCACCACCCCCCACGCCGACCCGATCAGCACCAGCACGAACCGGACCTGATGGCGCGTCAGCCGCCCGATCCATGCCAGGGCGGGCCTGATACGCGCCAGCCGCGCCTTCAGCCAGCCCGACGGCCCGCCGGGCTGAACCTCCGGCGGCCCGTCTTCCGACATGTCGGACGGCGCCGGTGCAACCGCCTCGCCCGTCACCGGCGCCCCGCCAGAACATAGGTGCGCGTCATCCCCGCATGCGGCACGAAGAAGCGCCCGCGCTCACGGAACAGGAACCGCCCGCGCAGAAGCTGATAGACCTCCTCCGACACCTGGATCGTGCCGACATCCGGTGCCCCCTGGGCCATCATCTCGGCCATGCCGATGGCATCGCCCCACAGATTGAACACTTTCGGGTCGTCACCGAGCAGCCCGCCGAACACCGGACCGACATCGATCCCCATGCGGAAGACCGGGTCCAGGTCGGCGCGCGACAGGATCGAGAGCGACGCCTCGCGCATCACCAGCGCCGCATTCGCCATCCGCTCGGCAGCCGTCGGATCGGGCGTATGCGTGCACCCGGCCACGCAGACCAGCCGATGGCCCAGCATCTTGATGGAATACAGCCCATGGTCCCGCGCCACGGTCTGGAGCTGAACCGCCAGCGCCTCCACCAGCGCGATGATCCGCGCCGGATCGGCCCGCGAGGAGGTGATGATATCGGCAAAGGTAATGACCATGACCGCCACGGCCGGGAACAGCCCTTCCACCGGCCCCCCATGCCCGTCAGCCTGCGTGCTGCCCGGCGGAATCAGGAAGCCGTCGCCCAGCGAATGCTCGGCCTCCTCTGCAGGCGGCGCGGCCAGTTCCTCGGCGGCGGCGGCAACGGCGCTGTAATGCTGGGCGGAAAAACGCGCCGACACCACCCCCCCGATCATGGCAACGAAATGCGACACCAGCCCGGCGCGCGGCGCATCCTCCAGCGTGATCATGCCAATCGGCCCCGACGCCCCCAGGATGGGGGCCAGGAACAGGCTATGGCTACCGAAGGTCCGCATGAACAGCCGATGAAAACTGACCGTCCGCTCGTCCGCCCCCGCATCGGGCACCGTGATCGCATCGCCATGCGCCACCAGGTCGAAAAAAGCCTGCAGGTCGGTGCGCGACAGTTCGAAACCACCCGAATGGGCATCGTGCCGCGCATCGTAGGAATCGACGCACAGCAATGTGGAGCCGTCATGCATCAGCCGCCAGACCGAGGCCCGCCGCGCCAGCGTCATCTCCGCCAGGCTGCGCGTCAGGATCAGCGCCTCGTCGGTCGGGTCGAACAGCGCCGGGTAACCGGCCACCGCGCGCAGCGTCTGGCTCTCGCGCCCCGAAACCGCACGCAGGCCCGCCAGCTCCGCCGCCACATGGTCGGTCCGCCGCCCCTGGCGGAACAGCAGCCCCCCCAGCAGCGCGGCAAGGGCCACGATCAGCAGCGAGAACAGCAGGTTCTGCCGGCCGTCCACCATGGCGAAATTGGCGAAATCGCTTTCCGGCGCAACCAGGATCAGCACCCATTTCTTCGCCGTCGAGGGCAGCGGGGCCGCCATGGTCACGAAATTACGCTTGCCGCTGCGAATCGCATGCGGCCCGTATCCCAGCACGCGATACACGTCGAAAGCCTGCGCCAGCGCCGGATAGGTCTGGGGGTCCAGCACCATCTTCGACGGGTCCCAGTTGGCTTTCTTCGCCACATCCAGCATGTGCCGCCCGGCCAGAAGATGCCCGTCCTGGTCAAGGATCAGCGCATGGCCGCTCTTGCCGATCTTGAGGGAATCCAGAAAATTCGTCAGCTCGTTCATCGACAGGTTGACGGCGAAGACGAACTTCCGGCCATCCTGCCCCTGATAGACGATCGAGGCCGTAATGATCATCTGGCCGGTCTGGCTGATCAGATAGGGCGCCGACCAGTAAAGCTTGCCGGACTCCGCCGCCCCCCTGAACCATTCGCGGGTCCTTGGGTCAAAATTGCCGGTCGGATTGCTCTCCGTCCGCAGCATGGCGCCCTTCTCGTCATGAAACTGATGGACGAACTGCGCCCCGGCCCCCTCGCCGGTCAGTTGCGTCGTCTCCAGCCCCTTGCCCTTCGGGTCGCGTTCGATCAGGTCGAAATGCCCTTCGGAATCGGCCAGATAGAAGGAATGCACCTGCGGCACATGCCGCAGCATGCTGCCGCCGTAGGAATTGAAGATCTTGATGATGGCGGTCTGCGGGCCATGCTCCAGCATATCGCGCGCAATCACCGTTCCCGCCGTGGCCGGGCCCAGGTAATCGCCGACTTCCTGCGCGATGTAGTTCTGCTCGCTGACCAGCAGGTCGTGGGTCAGCGCCAGCGCGCCGGAACGGATCGAGCGATAGGAATGCAGCCCGATTCCGGCAATGACGGCCACCACCAGAACGACGCCGAAAATGGGCACACCGACATGCAGCAGAAAACGCCTGACCTGATCGGAACGGGCATCGGCGGGGTCCACGATCTCGTCAGCGTTCAATGATCTCTTCCCGATCTGTTGGCCCAGAGCGCACGACGGCTGCCCGGTTACGATAGGATACACGCGCCACAAAAACCAACCCGCGAGATGCCTACCTGCCACCCACCGCCGTTACAAAGACCAGATCGGCTCCTTGACCTTCTCCAGAAAACGGCTGTGCGCCGCCAGTTCCTCGGGCGTCGGCACAATCGGGCGCGGCGTACGGTTCGTAACACGGGCGTAGCTGTGCGCCGCCGGGCCGCCGGCCCCATCCTCCATCATCAGGCCCAGCCCGCGTTGGCGCCCCCCCATCAGTTCCAGATAGACCTCGGCCAAAAGCCGGCAGTCGAGCAGCGCGTTATGGGTGGTTCGGGCCGAGAGATCGATGTCGAAACGCCGGCACAGGGCATCCAGGCTGTTCGGCAGGCCCGGATAGCGTTCGCGCGCGATATCCAGCGTATCGACCATCCGGTCCAGCGACAGCACCGGCCGGCCGGCACGCTCCAGTTCCGCGTTTAGGAAGCCGAAATCGAAGCGCGCATTATGGGCGATCATCTCGTCCGGCCCGATAAACGCCAGAAACGCATCAGCGATCTCGTGAAACCGGGGCTTGCCCTCCAGATCCGCCAGCGTAAAGCCGTGAACCTTCGTCGCCTCCTCGGGGATGTCGCGCTCGGGGTGGATCAGCACATGAAAATTCTGCCCGGTCGGCAGATCGTCGATCAGTTCCAGCGCGGCGATTTCGATGACCCGATCCCCCTTCTTCGGGTCCAGGCCAGTCGTCTCGGTATCAAACAGAATCGTTCGCTTCATGGCGTCTTCCCTTCCCCGCGCATCCGCATTCCGGCATCCGCGCGCATCCGCGCGACCAGGCGCCGCACCCGGCGCACCGTGTCATTCCGCGACAACCCGGTACAGATCACATCATCCGCCCGCCGCCGCTTCTCGCGATCGGGCATCTGGCGCGCGATCACCGCCGCCACCTCGCCGGGCGCCATGCCCCGTCGCCTTGCCACGCGATGAATCTGCACATCAGGCGGCGCCGACACCACCGCAACCCGGTCGCACAACCGGTCCCCGCCGCCTTCGAACAGCAGGGGAATATCGAGCACCGCCCAGGAATGCCCAGCCCGCCGCGCCCGTGCCAGAAACCGGTCCCGCTCCTGCCGCACCATGGGGTGGATAATGCGCTCCAGCCCTTTCATGACCGTCCCATCGGCAATGGCCGCCCGCCGCAGCACCGCGCGATCCAGCACCCCCTCCCGCACCGAGCCCGGCACCAGCCGCCCGATCGCCGGCAACGCCCGGCCACCGGGCGCCTGCAACGCATGGACCACAGCATCGGCATCGAATACCGGGAAGCCGGCACGCCGCAGCATCCGCGCCACCGTCGACTTGCCCATGCCGATCCCGCCGGTCAGGCCGAGAATGCGCATCGTCACCGCGCGAGGTCGGCGTCGAACAGCGCCTGGATATCGGCATCGACCTCCGGATCGACCCCGAACCAGCATTTGAACCCCAGCCGCGCCTGATGCAGCAGCATCCCCGTGCCGTCCACCACCCGCAGCCCCCGTGCCACGGCGGCTGTCAGCAGCGGCGTCATGCGCGGCACGTAAACGATGTCCGACACCACCATGTCATCGGGCGCCCGCGACAGGTCGGGCGTAAACACGTCGCCTGGGCCGCCATGCATGCCCAGCGACGTCGTATTCACCAGCAGCGCATGCCCCGGCAGACGGTCCGTCCAGTCCGCCCAATCGATCACCGAAACCGGCACCGAGCCGTCGCCCGACAGCGCCTCGGCCAACGCGACAGCCCGGGCGGTCGTGCGATTGGCCACCGAAACCGCCATCCCACGATCCAGCAGGCTGGCGGCAACCGCCCGCGCGGCACCCCCGGCGCCCAGCAGCAGCACCGGCCCCCGCGCCACATCCACGCCCTTCGCCTCCAGGCTGGCGACGAACCCGTCGCCATCGGTCGAATGCGCCTCGATCGTCCCATCCTGCGCAAAGACCAGTGTATTGACCGACCCGGACCGCACGGCGGAACGATGCAGCCGGTCGGCAATCGCGAACGCCGCCTCCTTGTGCGGAATGGTCACGTTCGCCCCTCGGAACCCCGCGGCGCGCAGGCCATGCACCGCCACGTCGAATGCGCCGGGCGCCACCGGCAACGGCACATAGGCACCGTCGATGCCATACCGGGCCAGCCAGAAATTATGCAGTAGGGGCGAGCGCGAATGCGCCACCGGCCACCCGATCACCCCGGCCAGCGCGGTCGTCCCGCGAATCGTCAGCCGGCCGGGCGCAACCAGCGCCGAAGAAGGATGCTCCACCACGTCGTCCATTTCCGCCTTCATGCCGTGTAGCGCGCCCAGGCCAGAGGCAGCAGCCGCGCCAGCCGATCGGCCCATTCGCGTTGCCCCGCCGCATCGGCCACCAGATCCTGCCTTATCTCCAGTTCCACATGCGGCAGGTCACGCCTCTCGCCATGGAACGGCACCGTGAAGTCGCTGGTATCGGTCAGCGCATAGGGCTCGTTGTCCCCCACCAGCAGGCCCGGTTCCCGATCCAGCAGGTCCTTCAGGATCAGCCCGAAACGCGGGCCATGATTATGCAGGATGCCCGCATGCCACGGGCGCGCCATGTTATCCATCTCGGGCGTGAAACTATGCAGCGACACCAGCACCGTCGGCTGTCCCTGTGCCAGCCGTGCGTCCAGCTCCTCGGTAATCCGGTCGTGATAGGGTCGGAAGATCCGCTCTACCCGCTCCGTCTCCGCCGCCGCATCCAGTGCCGCATTGCCCGGCACCAGGGTTCCGTCACTGGCCCGCACGATCGAGGTCGGGTGCCCAGGCGCGCGATTGCAGTCGATCACCAGCCGCGAATAGACCTGCTCGACCAGAATCGTCTCCAGCCGCTCGGCCAGCAGGCGCCCCATGCCGGCCATGCCGATATCCCAGGCGATATGCCGTTCCCAGTCCGGCGCCGGCACGCCCAGATCGCCCAGCCGGGCCGGCACCGCCCGCCCCGCATGGTCGCTGACCAGAACGAATGGCGACAGGCCCGCCCGGCCATGCACCCGCACCGGCTGCGGATCGTCCGCGCCCAGCAGCGGTCCATCCTGTCGCATTCTGTCGTCCTCACCTGATATGCCGATCCCGGCCGGTTCTACCGCGCCCCCCGCCGGCACGAAAGCCACAGCCCGCGCCTCAGCCCCACAGCGCAGTCCCTCAACCGCCGGCCGCCAACCCCCGCACCCGCTCCGGCGTCGATGCCGGGTCCCAGCGCACCGGGCCGACGACCCGCGCCACCTCGCGCCCCGCCCGGTCGATTACCAGCGTCACCGGCACCCCGTCCTCCCGCAACGCGGTCGGTATCTGCATGTGCGGGTCGCACAGCACCGGCAGGTCGGCGATGCCATGGGTGCGATAGAATCGCCGCACCAGGTCCACCCCTCCATGGTCGATCGACACCGGCAGCACCACGATATCCCCCGCCGGCGCCACCTGCCGCGCCAGCGCGGCCAGCGCCGGCATCTCCGCCACACAGGGCTGGCACCAGGTCGCCCACAGATTCAGCACCACGATCCGCCCGTGCCAGTCGGCCAGATGCCGCGTCGCCCCTGCGTCATCCACGAAGCTCAACTCCGGCAGCGCACGCGGCGCGGCCGTGCGGTGCGCCGGCAGGTCCACCGGCACCGGCCCCTCCGCCCGTGCCGGTCTCGCAAGGATGGAATTGCACCCGGCCCACGCGGCCAGTAGGGTGCCGCCATCTGCGAGCAATGCTCGCCGACCGACGGTTTTCGACAGGATCTGGGGCATGGCATGTCTGTGAACGAAGAACATGCGACCGACAATGACTCCGCACGGGCGAATGTCCAGTGGGGCGGTCGGTTCGCGGGTGGCCCCTCGGCCATCATGCAGGACATCAACGCCTCGATCGGCTTCGACAAGGCCCTGTGGCGGCAGGATATTGCGGGCTCGCTGGCCCACGCCGCCATGCTGGCGAAAACCGGCATCATCAGTGCCGAAGACGAAGCCGAGATCCGTCGCGGCCTGACCGGCATCGGCGAAGAGATCGAAGCCGGCCGGTTCGATTTCAGCCCCCGGCTGGAAGACATCCACATGAATATCGAGGCCCGGCTGTCCGACCGGATCGGCGAGGCCGGCAAGCGCCTGCACACCGCGCGCTCGCGCAACGACCAGGTCGCGACCGATTTCCGCCTCTGGGTGCGCGACGCCATCGACGGGCTGGACGGCCAGATCGCATCCCTGATGCGCGCCCTCGCCCGCCGCGCGCGCGAACACGCGGCCGACCCCATGCCGGGCTTCACCCACCTGCAGACCGCCCAGCCCGTCACCTTCGGCCATCACCTGATGGCCTATGTGGAAATGCTGGCCCGCGATCGCGGCCGCCTGGCCGACACCCGCCGCCGCCTGAACGAATGCCCGCTCGGCTCGGCGGCCCTGGCCGGCACCTCCTTCCCGATCGACCGGCGGATGACGGCCAGCGCCCTGGGCTTCGACCGCCCGACCGCCAATTCGCTCGACGCCGTGTCCGACCGCGATTTCGCGCTGGAATATCTCTCGGCGCTGTCGATCATGGCCATGCACCTGTCGCGCTTGTCCGAGGAAATCGTGATCTGGTGCTCGGCGCCCTTCGCCTTCATCCGCCTGTCCGACGCCTTCACCACCGGCTCGTCGATCATGCCGCAGAAGCGCAACCCCGACGCGGCGGAACTGGTGCGCGCCAAGATCGGCCGCATCACCGGTGCGCTGGTCGGATTGCTGACGGTCATGAAGGGCCTGCCGCTGGCCTACGCCAAGGACATGCAGGAAGATAAAGAGCCGGTCTTCGCCGCCACCGACGCCGCCGCCCTGTCGTTGGCGGCCTGCGACGGCATGATCCGCGACCTCAAGCCCAATACCGAGCGCATGCGCGCCTATGCGGGCTCCGGCTTCTCCACTGCCACCGACCTCGCGGACTGGCTGGTGCGGGTGCTGAAACTTCCTTTCCGCACAGCCCACCACGTCACCGGCCGTCTGGTCGCGCTGGCGGAAAGCCGCAACGTGGACATCTCCGACCTCTCGCTGGCCGACATGCAGGCCGAAGAGCCCGGCATCACGCAGGACATCTTCTCAGTCCTCACCGTCGAAGCCTCGCTCGCCTCCCGCACCAGCGAAGGCGGCACCGCCCCCGCCAATGTCCGCGCGCAGGCCGAACGCTGGCTGGCCGCCCTGGGCGCTACGCCATGACCCGGCGTCTGATGCGCCCCCTGGGCACCGCTCTGGGTCTCGCCCTGCTGCTGACGGGCCTCACGGCCTGCGGCAAGAAAGGGCCGCCCTCAGCCCCCGGCCCGACCTCGCATATGACGTATCCCCGCACCTACCCCATGCCCGACTAAATTTGTGGGGGGAAACGCGCGCTGGTGGCGACCCGATGCGCGTTTCCTGTGCTCCGGTGCTCACGGCCATCAAGGCCGCTCCGCTCCGGTGCTCGGAAACACACACCGGCCGCGGCCCTGCGGGCCGCTCTCGCTCACCAGCCCACGTTTCCCCCCACAAATTCCGAGTCTCACGCCGACCAGTAAACGATCTGGCGTTCGCGGCCTTTCGGCCGCTCCGCTTCGATGTTCGCCCTGACGCTGGCAGTTTTCAGAACGGCTTCAGCAGGCGATCCAGATAATCCAGTTCGTCGCGCGGACGGGTGCGGTCGGAATCCCGGCGACGCAACTCCTGCTCAATCTCGCGGGCACGCTCGCGCGACATCGCATCGGGCACATGGGTATCGGCATCGATTCCCTCCTTGCCCTCGCCAGTCCGCCGGCCCAGTGGATCGCGGTCCCCCTTTTCGTCTTCCTGCGCGCTTTCGCCGGAATCCTCGCCATCGCCCGGCTTGCCGCCACCGGAACTGTTCGAGAAGCCCGGCAGGAAACTGGTCATGCCGCTGCCGCCCGATCCCTTCATGGCCTGATGCATCTGCTGGTCGCCCTTCTGCAGGTCGGCCAGGGCCTTGCGCTGCGCCGCCGCCGCCGCCGCGTCATCGCCACCGGCCAGCGCGGTACGTGCGTTCTTGATCGACTGTCCCGCGTCGGCAAAGCCGGACGGCGCGTCCTTCCCCGTCAGTCCCTTGAATTCACGCCCCAACTCACCCAGCGCCCGCCCCAGCGCGCGCTGCATGGCCCGGTCATTCCCTCGCGCGGCCTCGTCGCCCGGCATATCCTCGCCCCGCTGGCCCGGCCCGGACGACGGCGCCCCCTTTGCCGCCCCATCGGCGGCAGCACTCCCCGGCGGCGGACCGCCCTGCTGGCCGGACTGCTCGTCCTGCATTCCGGGCAACGGCCGCAGGCCAAGACGACGCATCAGTTCGGCAGCCGGCATCGTCGTCAGATCACCATCCGAATCCGCCTCTTCTTCCTGCTTCGCCCGCCGCTCGGCCTCGGCCTTGTCCCGCGCGCGCTGCACACGATCGAGGCGCGCCTGGCTGTGATCCAGCAGGCCGGACTGGCGGGCAATCAGGTCCCGCAGCGCCGCCTGCTGCTCGGCGGCCTGCTGGCGCGCCATCATCTGCGCCGCCAGGTTCGCCATGTCCTGCGGCGAGGCCGTGCGCATATGTTCCAGCATGTCTTCCATGCGCTGCATCATCTGCATCGCATCGGCGGAGCGGCCATTCTTCGCCGCATCCTGCATCTGCTGCATCATTTTCGACAGCGCGCGGTCCCCATCCTGGGTCATCCCAGGCAAATCGGGGATCGCGGTATGCGACTGCAACGCCTGTTGGGCCAGCGCCTGCATCCGGCGGGAAATCGCCTGACGCAACGCCTCCATCCGCCGCTGCAATTCGCTCTGTTCGGCAGGTGACTGACCCTGCGCTCCCAATGCCCGCATGCGGTTCAACTGCGCGGTCACGGCATCCTGCGCCGCGCGAACATCCAGCGCCGCCTGGGCACCGGCCTGCCCGCCATGCCGCACATCCTCGATCTCCAGCGCCAGATACCACAGCCGCGCCACCACCTGATCCAGCGCCGCCTGATGCGCCACATCGGTGCTCTCCAGCAGAGCCGCCGCCGCCGCAAGGTTCAGCAGCATCCCCGCATCGGCCTGGAACGGATCAGGCATCTCCCCCAGCGCCGCCAGATCGGCAGCGCCCTCGGCCGTTCCTTCACGCCCCAGCGCCAGCCGGCGCCTGATATCCAGCACGGCCTTGGCCACCGGGCTGGTGAACTTGCGCGCACCAAGACGGAATCGCGCCTCGGGGCTCTTCCCCTGCTGCCCGCTGGTGCTGGTCGCCACCAACCGTCCCACGACCTCTTCGCCCGCCCAGGGATCGGCCGAAAGATCAGGCGTGGTCACGCCGGACGCATCGCGCGGCTGGCCATCCAGCGGAATCGGCACGCTCAACACCCGCCCGGCCGCCGCTCCCTTGCCCTGCGGCGCCAGTCGCAACTCGGCATGCAGCGACGCAATGCCATAGGCCTGCTTGGCGGCATAAGGCAGCCGCGTGCGCCATTCGCCGGCAGCGCTGCCCGGCCGCGCACCCCACGCCACCGTCGGCGCCGCGTCCGGCATGACCGTCACGGTCCAGTCGCTGAAGGTCCGCCCCCGCCCGCGCAGCGCCAGCGTCGCACTGCCCAGCAGTTTGATCTCCGCCGACCAGCTTCCCGGCCCCAGCGCGCGGAACCGTTCGTCCGCCACGGCAGGCCCCGCCCCCATCGGCGCAACACGTACACTCGGCCGCCCATGCAGATCCGTCACGCTGACACTCAGGACCGATCCCTGGGGCACCGTCGCCTGCCCCGTACGCTCGTCCAGAAATACCGGTGCGCCAGGCGCATAGGCCGGCAGCGTAATCCAAGCCTGAATATGCGGCCGCGCCGCCCCCGGATCGTCCAGTCCCGGCCAGAACGCCGCCGCAAGCCGTCCCGGCACCTCAGGCCCGGCCCAGCCCAAAGCCGCCAGCAGAGCCACCGGCACGACAATCCCCAGACGCCAGGGGTCCTGCGCGCCAGCCCACAGCCGCGGCCATCCCGACCGCAACCGGCCGATCGCATGGCCCGTGCGCCATAGATGCGCCGCCCACAATCCCGCCTGTTCCGTGCCGCCCGTCGCCGGATGGTCGGCCAGCGTCTGCAACGGCCGATGCGCCAGCCCCGACGCCCGCTCGATCCGCCGGTCGATATCGTCCGGCGTCGGCGCCACCACCCGTCGCCCCCGCCAGACGATCCACCCCACGCAGGCACCGGCCAGCAGGGCCAGGATCACCCCACGCAACAGGTCGGACAACGCCTGCGGCAGCCCCAGCAGGCCCGCGATCATGTAGGCGGCCAACACCCCCAGCACCGGCAGCACGACAGGCCGCAGCGCCTCGATCCACAAGACCAGCCGCGCCCGATGCCGCGCCGCCGCCAGACGCACCGCGAACGGCACGACGGAAGACGCCCGCGCCCCGTCATTCCCCAGGGATGTGGACCCGCCCACCATGCCGGGCTCAGCCGCCCGCCGGCGCGGGCATCACCCAGTCGGGAATCCGGTCCGCCGCCCACAGGCTCTCCACGGGCTGGCGCTCGCGGATCACCGACCAGCGCCCGCCATCCACCAGCACCTGGGCTGCCAGCGGCCGGCCGTTATAAGTGGAACTCATGACCGCCCCATAAGCACCGGTATCCAGCAGCGCCACCCGCGCGCCCTCATCCAGACGCGGCAGAAACCGCCCATCCGCAAAGGAATCCGCACTTTCGCAGACCGGCCCGACCACATTCACCGCCTCCACCGGCCGCGTCGCATCGCGCGCCGAAACCGGCAGAATCCCATGCCATGCCTCATAAAGACTGGGCCGCATCAGGTCGTTCATCGCCGCGTCCAGGATCAGGAAGGACGGCAATCCATCCTCGCCGGCCTTGCGCAGAATCACCCGCGACAGCAGCAATCCGGCCGACCCCGCCAGCCAGCGCCCCGGCTCGATCGCCAGCCGCACATCCAGATCGCCCAGTTCAGCCCGGATCGCCCCGGCCAGAGCCTCCGGCGCGCCCTCGACCTCATCGCGATAGGTGATGCCAAGCCCCCCGCCACAATCGACCAGACTGACCGGCAGTCCTCGCGCCCGTACCGCACGCACCAGGTCAGCCACCCGCGCGAACGCGGCCCGATAAGGCGCCATGGCAACGATCTGGCTGCCGATATGCACCGAGAACCCCAGCGGCTTCAGCCCCGGCAACGAAGCCGAACGCTCGTACAGCGCGGCCGCGCGGGCATAGGCAATGCCGAACTTGTTGGTCGAAAGCCCCGTGGTGATCTTCTCGTGCGTGCCAGCATCCACGTCGGGATTCACCCGCAGCGTTATCGGCGCCACCCAGCCGGACGACGCGGCGACGTCGGAGAGAATATCCAGTTCCTCGGCACTCTCGACCGCGATGTGGCCAATGCCTTCGGCGAGCGCCAGCGCCATTTCCTCGCGCGTCTTGCCCACGCCCGAAAACACGATCCGCCCCGCCGGCACCCCCGCCGCACGGGCACGGCGCAGTTCGCCTCCGCTGACCACATCGGCCCCGGCCCCCTCCGCCGCCAGAATACGCAGCACGGCCAGATGATCGTTCGCCTTCACCGCGAAATGGATCGACGGCGCCAGCCCCGCCCCGCGCATCGCACCATCCAGCAGGCGATAGCGCGCCCGCAGCGTTCCCGCCCCCATGACCCATGTCGGCGTACCGACCGCATCCGCAATCGCGTTCAGCGGCACATCCTCCAGCGTCAGGCCGTCAAGGGCATGCATCGACAGATGCGGGCGCGCGGCCAGCAGGTCGGCAACGGTCGGGTCCTGCTCGGCAGGCGAAGAGGGGCAATCCAGCATGGATCGAGAATACCGGCACGGCGCCCCGGTTCCAAGCGCCACAGACCCCGCATGCTGTTCTTTCGCCATATGATCCGATAGAGGGTTCATCAGGCTGCACAAACCAGGGAGGCCACAATGTCCGACGACACGCTGATCGACGCCGCGATCGCCGTCCGCACCAACGCCTACGCCCCCTATTCGCGCTTTCTGGTCGGCGCGGCCCTGCATGACGCCGACGGCCGCCTCTTCGTCGGCTGCAATACCGAAAACGCCGCCTACCCCGAGGGCATCTGCGCCGAAGGCGGGGCAATCTCGGCCATGGCGGCCGCCGGCGGCCGGCGCATCACGGATATCGTCATCTGCGGCGGCGGCGACCGCGCCTGCGCCCCCTGCGGCGGATGCCGTCAGAAAATCCGCGAATTCGGCGCTCCGGACCTGAGAATCCGCATGGTCAACCCATCCGGCGACGTACTGCTGGTCCGCACCCTGGCCGAACTGCTGCCCGACGCCTTCGGCCCCGAAGACCTGGCGACAGCCTGAGGCTCTATAGCCAGCCGACCGCCCGGCAAGCCGCGACACGCGCCTTGCTGACGGGAATACTGAGCCCCGAGGGCAATTCCAGTTGCCAGGACTGCCCCCGGCGCGCGGCCAGAGGCGCCGCATGCATCGCCACCCAGAACGAACGATGCACCTGTAACCCCGCCTCCTCGCCCAGACTGTCGATCGCATCGCGCAGGCGCAGCAGCGCCAGCGCCTGCCCCCTGTCGGTATGAATCCGCAGATAATGATCCTCCGCCGCGAGCGCGAGCAGCCGCGCCCCCGCCAGGTCCGGGGCATGCCGCCCAAGGAAATCGCGGCACGGCACACCGTCCGCGATAGACACCCGCGCCGGCGCAAGCTCACCGGAAACCACGCCCCGCGTCGCAGACCGCTGCCCCATATCCCATAGCGAATAGCGGCCAGAATGAACGCAAGCCCCATCGCATCGGCATAGAACAGGGCAAAGTCGCCGAACGTGCCGACGGTCCCGTGGATAACAAGCATGCACAACGGCACAGCGGGGACGGACGCAATCCCCAGCGTCAGAAGATAACCCCGAAAGAATGCCCGGCCGCCTGCGCGCCCAATGCCAAACCGCCGCGTCACGCCGTCGCGTACCAGCCACACCGCCACTTCCCAGATCGCGATACAGGCCAGCCATTCGACCGCCCGTCGCGGCAGCGGCAGATGCGCGCTGCCCCATGGGGCCAGGAACGTCATGGCGATGGCGGTCGCAAAGGCAAAGCCGGCTCGCCGCTTCAGGTCACACCGCATCTCCGCCAGCGCATCGTCCAAGGCGTCCCCCATTCACGCTTCGCGAACGGCATATAAGCATCCATTCGCGAAAACGACGAGACACTGACGAAACCGGCCCTGCCCGCAACATCCGATCTCCGCAACATGACGTGGTCGACCCACCAACCACGAACGGAGAATCCCGTGTCTGCCCCGATGATCGTCTCGCATGTGCCGCTATGGGTCTGGCTGCTGCTGGCCTATCTGGTCTGGCAGGGCTCCCAAGCCCTGTCCGACCATACCGTTCCGCTGCGCCGGGTGGTACTGGTGCCGATCGTGTTCATCATCTGGGGCCTCTCGGGCCTGATCTCACGATCCGAAGGAAGCATGGCCCCCTCCCTGACCTGGATGGTGGCGGCGGCAAGCCTGATACCGGCCGGCTACCGGATCGGACCACGACACATGACGATCGACCGCGCGCGCGCACTCGTGCACCGCACAGGCACCCCCTGGCCGCTGGTGCGGAATGTCAGCCTGTTCGCCGCGCAATTCGCCATCGGCATGGCAATAGCAATGCGACCGGAACAACAGTTCGCGCTGGGCCTGCTGCGCGCCGCACTATCCGGCGCGCTGGCAGGCTATTTCCTGGGCTGGGCACTGGCCTTCCGCCGCCAGTACGAGGACGCTGGCCGCATGACGGCTTAAACGCCCCGCGAGAGCCCGGTACGATCACAAACGACGATCGCCCCGGCTCTCACCCGCGATATCGGCCGAGGCCGCGAGCCCCCAGCCGACCATCAGAAAGATCCAGCCCGCCGTGCGCACCGTGAACAGCGCACTGCTGGACGCCAGCGGCCACAGCATCACACAACTCGTCACGCACAGCATCGCCTGCTGCGGCGCCTGCACCGGCGACAGCGCCCGGATCATCCGCCACAACCAGCACACCACCATGGCCAGGAAACAGACCAGCCCCACCAGCCCCGCCGTGGTCGCCACATCCAGATAGATATTATGCGGATGAATGTTGCACCCGGTCGCGACGCCATGGCTCGGGAAGGTACGGCCGAACAGCACAAGATCGCGAACATAGGCCGGGTCGGCACAGGCATTCCTGAACCCGTCCACCCCCACCCCCAACCAAGGATGCTCCTCCAGCATGACCCCGGCACGGATATAGATCTGCCCATAGGGGCTGTCGGAAAAATGCTGCATCTGCTCCAGGAAACGAACCACCAGCTTCGCGTAGGCCGGCGGCGACAGCACGGGCAGCAGGGCCAACCCCACCGCGCCCACCAATCCGGCGGCCAGCACCGGCCAGCGCAGCCGGCGGATCAGCACGGCCATGACGACCAGTCCCAGCCCGAACAGCAGCGCGGGCATACGCTGCCCGATCAGAATCATCGTCAGTGTCAGGAACATGATCAGCCCGATACCAGCCAGCCGCGTCCGCCACGCCGGCGCCTCCAGCCATCGCACGGCAAAAACCATCAGGCCCGGAAAAACGACCATCAGCAGTGCCGCCCCCGCACGCGGCTTGTAGAACGGCCCGGTCAGCGCGCCATCCACCCAGCGCGGATACCCCCACAGATTGGTTCCCAGCAGATATTGCTGCCAGCATTCCACGACCAGCCACAGAGCGGCCAACGTCACCGACACCCCCAGCCAGCGCCGCACAGCGCCATCGCGCAGCACCCAGCGTTCCAGCGCCACGCAGAACAGCAGGAATCGCCCCAGCACGAACGCCTCGGCCACTGCATGGCCGGTGCCATGCATCACCGACGACAGGATCGCGCATCCCCAGAACGCCAGGGCGAACACCGGCCACCCCCGCCACCAGCCGCGATCACGCACGCACACGCAATGCAATAGAAACAGCACGGCGACACAGGTCATGAATCCGTCACTGATCGCCCGCCCCCGCAACAGGAAGAACGGCAACATCAGGGTCATCGCCACGGCGATTCCGCGCATCACGCCATCGGGCACGCCCAGGCGCCCGTCTACCTTTTCCACCATCATCCCCACATAACGCCGCTTGCCTGTTCGTAGTCCCCCATACAGGCGCACACGCATCCCTGGCGACCAGACAGTCCGGCACGAATTGTTTCAACACCTGACGATGAAACGCGCATGCGCGGCAATCTGCTCCGCCCCGATGTCAGAGCGCCACGCCCGTCCGTTCATCATCCGCTCCTCCTGAAACCATTCTTCACTGGTCAGGCGCGATTGAATTCAGGAGAAAGCGCCAACGCCTCCAGCAGCGTGCCGCTTGACCAGCTGTCCGCCCATAAACACGCAGTTCGACAGGTCAGGGAAAGCCGGGTAGGACAAAAAATCGCAGCATCCAGGCAGATAGCCGCAGGTTGATCCCTGCCCATTATTCTGTTGCCGAAATGCGGAGACGATGAACGGCACCGCCCGTTCCACTAAACAGACCCTCATCGGCATGACGGCGTATGAAATCAGGCTCTTTCCTGACGGACGCCCCGCAGGAGAATCGTTCAGACCCTTCCCGATAAAAATATGGAATACCGCGCGGCCAATCCTCCTGGGATCACGCAGCACGGTCGTGTCCGACAGAGTTTTCCACCAAATTTGTGAAAAAGGCATACGGCATGCCGAACAGGCACACCATGCGTCAGACCAGTATCTATTTTCAGGAAAGGAAAGTTGGCGGAGGGGATGTCCACCTAATCCATGTCCCCCACTGTGTCTGAGCGTTCCATATTTCTTAGTATTAATAGGATATTGTGTGGTTCATTGTGTCCGGATGTCCCTGGTTGACCCCTGAAAGCCCGGTTTCTAAGATGGGTACCAAGAGGGGTACAGAACAACATGAGCCGGCGCTCACCACATCAGTTGACCGTGCGGCAAGTCGCCGCGTTAAAGGAAGGTGCCCAGGCGGACGGCGGCAACCTATGGGTCGTCGCAAAAGGCGGATCCAAGGTATGGACCTTCCGCTACACCAGCCCCAAGACGGGCAAGCGCCGCGAGATGGGGCTAGGCTCGGCAGTGAATGTCAGCCTAGTCGAGGCCCGTAAGCGCGCCGCCGACTGCCGCCATGCCCTGCTTGTCGGCGTTGACCCCTTGGAGCAACGGCGCGCCGAAGAGGCAGCGGCCAAGCGGGAACAGGGCCTCACCTTCCAGCAGGTGGCCGAGCGCTACATCACTGAGCAGTCGCCTGGGTGGCGGGACATGCGAGCAGCGGCAACCTGGACGGCATCGCTCGAACTGAATGCCTTTCCGGTTTGTGGCGCCACACCGGTAGAGGCCATGGGCACAGATGCCGTGCTGGAGGTTCTTCGCCCCATATGGGCGACCAAGACGGAGACGGCGAGTCGCATACGCGGCCGAATCGAGCGCATCCTTGACTATGCGCGGACCCATGGTTGGCGCAGCGGGGAGAATCCGGCTCGATGGAAAGGCCATCTGGCTGCCATCCTACCAAAGCCGACAGCCGTGGCGAAGATTGAGCACCATGCGGCTGTGGACCGAAAGGGAATCAGCAGGGTGATGGCGGCCCTGGCCATGTCCAGTGGCGTGGCCGCGAAGGCTGTGCGATTCGCCTGCCTGACGGCGGCCCGATCCGGCGAAGTGCGGGCAGCGGTGTGGTCGGAGATCGATCTGACCGAAGGGACGTGGGCCGTGCCAGCACACAAGATGAAGGCCGGGAAAGAGCATCGGGTTCCACTGACCAACGGTGCGCTGGCTATCCTGCGCGAGGTCGAGCCGCTGCGAGACCCGAGGGCTGGCGACCTGGTGTTCCCCGGTCAGAAGCGCGGGAAGCCGCTATCCGATGTGGCGTTGTCCAAGGCCCTGCACTTAGCGGCAGGGACGAAGGATGTCACTGTCCATGGTCTGCGGTCCACCTTCCGCGACTGGGCGGCCGAGGAAACCGACTATCCCCGGGAGGTGGCCGAAATGGCCCTAGCGCATGCGATCGGAGACAAGGTGGAGGCCGCATACCGCCGGGGGGATCTGTTCGAGAAGCGCCGGCAGATGATGGATGACTGGGCGCGGTGGGTGGCTTCATCAACCCGCAACTGATTACGTCGTCATAATCAGCCGAACGCAAAGCTTACGTTTTCTTCGCCGCAGCCTCGGCGATCCCCTTCATGGCAGCGAGGACGATCGGCCGCTGATCCGTAGGGATCTTCCGGATGAGCGCCAGAAGATCCAGTTCCAGCTTATTCTGCGCGGATGCCAGTATCTCGGGATCATGGCCGGTCAGCAGCCACTCGATCGAAGTGCCGAGAGCCTGGGCGAGCCCCTCGAGCCTTTCTTTTTTGGGGGATGCACGTCCCGTCTCATATTGAGTGATCGCCCCATGGGTCAGCCCGGCAGCCTCTCCGAGCTCTCTCGTGGTAAGGCCCAGAAGGTCCCGCTTTTCTCGGATGCGCGCCCCGATTTCGGGGGCCCTTTCGCTGCGTGGGCGTCGGCGGTGAAGATGCGTCTGGTTCATGACCCATCCTCGCCCGGTCAGTTGGGGCCGTAAAGGTCGCGGCCCCTACCGCCCCAACTCCTGGCAGATGATCTCCGCGTTGGTCAGCAGGCGCTTGGTCTCGTCGGCCGTGGCCTCCGCCATCACCTCGGCGGGGAGCGGCATCGGGATCAGGTCCAGGAACGCCCGGTCCTTCTGGAGACGGCGCAGGATCGCCGCGGCTTCCACCCGCTGCACTGTTGGCATGGCTACCAGCATGGCGGTCAGCAGCATGGCATGTGCCTGATTCTGGCCCTTCAGGCGAGCGATGGCATCTTCGAGTTCGGCCGGTGTCACGGTGCGGTAGCCCTGTCATTGGTGCCGGGCCGTGCCCGTAGCATGTCCTATGACAGACCGTGGTGGACGCTGGGAAGGCCGCCCCCTTTGGATTGACCGCATGACCCCGGGGAAGCGCCGCGCGAGTGGAAAGATTCGAGCACGCTGCCGTGCCGGCCGCTGGGCGGCTCGGCTTGGGCGGACGCATGTCAGACCCGGCACAGTGCGCATGTGCTGGCGGAGCGTCTTTCCGAGATGTCTAAACGAGCGGCAGGTGCGGTGCAGGAGGTCGTTCCTCAGATGTGAGGAACGGGAGAGCCTACCGAGCCCAAGCCTCGGACAGCATAAGGCGCGCCAGGCCTGCGTTGTCTCCCGCACCAGACTGCCGCGTCGTCCTGCTGTGTCCGTTCGGGCTGTAAACCGTGATCATCCCGCCTTTTACGATATAGTGTCCGATGATCTCGCCGTCTCGATGGACGGCAATTTTGTCCCCGCTCATACGGACTTCTCCTCCGACGAATTTTCTATCTTAGGGGGCCAAATAGGCACTCCGACATACTCGAAAAGTTCCGCAGCTATTTCCGGCGGAACCGACACGCGCCCATTAGGGGCCATCTCCGAAAAAGCGATCCATTGCTTGGCAGTGCTGGACCACCATCCCCAAAGTTGGCACCCTAACTCTCGAGACAGATCGCGGAGTGCATGCGGTCCATCTCTGAGAGGTTCAGGCGGAAGGCCGTTCCAATGTACCGTAGCCAAGCGATTTCCCTTCCCTGGATGACGTCACTCAATCTTCATCCTCGCGCGGCCCGCTCATCTCGTAAAGGCTGTATGGCGACACGTGGCTCCGCCGAAACTGCGCCGACATTACAAAATCGGGTCGGACCGGTCGGGCCGGTCGGGCCATCCCTTGCGGAATGGCGGTTTTCTGCTGTTTATCGAGCGCGAGTCTCTGGCCCGATCATCAAATCGCAAGTCGGGCCGGTCGGGCCAAAGCCGAGGAGATATAGACATCGTGAAACTGGTGATGATGCTGGCGTGTAGGCGGCAGGAAACCAGCATTTTAACCAGGCCGGCGCCTCACCATTTCAACTGCGATTTTGCGGGCAGCGTTGTCCGATTTTCGCCATGGCCTCGCGCGCGAGCCGCTCCTGATCCACGGCGAGCGTATATCGCTGGACTTCGGCAAGCGTCTTGTGACCCGTGATGGCGGCGATCTGGTGGGCTGTGCATCCGGCCTCTGCAAGGCGCCGCGCTGCTGCCTTCCGAAGCCCGTGAGGGCTTAGGCCGGCAGGAAGGCCCGCCGCCTTAACCCATCCCGCGAAGCGATTATAGAACCCGACGGGTGACGATGGGTTGCCCTGTACAGTATCCAGGAACGTTCCTTTTGCTGGGTCGGACCGCCCAATCTCAACCGCCAGCGCCGGATGGATAGGGATGAGCAGGCTTGCTCCGGTTTTGACCTGCTGAACTGCAAGCAGTCCATCGCCAATGTGCGCTCGCCCCATGGCGACTACATCGCTGCGACGTTGCCCAGTATATAAGAGCAGGGCGAGCGCCATCCGTTGGATGCTGCCGGAGGGCCAGCGAGCTTCATACCGGGCGATTTCGTCCTCGGTCCAAGATTTCGCACCGGCCGCTTTCTCTTTGAGCCGCTTAACACCTAAAGTCGGATCGGATTGAACCCGACCATCCGCCACAGCGAAATCGAATAGGAGCCGAAATAGCCGTAGCCAGTGGTTTGCAGCCGCCGGCGTACTGGCCCGGCGGGCGACGAATCGTCGGATATGCTGGGGCTCGAAGTGGGCCAAGAGATGCATGGCGTAGTCCTCGGCCTGCATCCGCATGAGGATACGACGATAGTTCGTCTGGGTTGGCGCCTTGAGTTGCTGGAACTTGGCCGACCGAAGCCAATCTTCTATCAGTGCGGTCAGAGTGTCGGTCGCACGTCTTGTTCTTTCCTCAGTTTGTGCCTGCTGGCCGAGTTCGGCCCGAAACGCTGCCCAGAACTCAGGTGAATTGGTTGCCGGCAGCGGCCCCTGGGGCAACCTCTGGTGCCGGAAAGACAGGCGAACATGACTGACCTCTTTGTCCCTCAGTTCGTCGACCCACTTGTCCAAATCCTCAATCAAGAAAGACTTCCGCTTTGGAGTAATGCGGATTTCTCTTATTGCCGGAGCAACGATGCTCATGAATGTCGATTGCGATATCGAGAGGTAAAGGGCGGAATCCTTTGCCGACAATAAACGCGGACGAACCTGAACCAAACGAGTGCCGAGGTCGGTTGGTTGCCTTCTCATGGCTTCAGGTCCCCTGGGTGACGGCCGCGCTTCTTCCATTCAGCAGATCAAACGTTTCCCTGCTGATCTGGGTCATGTCGAGATACCGATCGGCTTTACACTTTCCTGTGCGTAAGATGCTCAGCCCCTGTTGGCGACTGAACGCGTCCTGCGGAGCAAGGTAGCCAAAGGGCAAGTACGGCTTCTGTCGGCGAAATCGGCAGCGACGTCATCTTGAGCTAATGCAGTCCCCATCCTGATAGCAGTCGATACGGCTAATAATGACGCTAGATGGCCGTAGTGGCGTTTTTTTCGCTGCTCGGCTTCGTAATGGATGCAGGAATTTCTGACCACTAACGAATTAATTGTTTATAAACAGATAAATTTACTAAATATTAACCATATAATTTACATTTATAAAATTACTTTGAAAGAATAAAGTATTAAATGAGGGTGATCAAACCATTATTTTTAGAAATAAGTAATAAATTCCACGGGCAATCTCGCCCCAGAGGAATATTGCTTATATGGAAACGCAACTCCGTCCATTGCTGGACGCGATTGAGATCAACCACGGTCCAAAAATTGAACTCGGCAGATACTTTCTTCAACTTGCAGAGGAAGCTCGCAAACTTGGTATATCGTTGCATATGGGGCGCGGTAGCGATCGCTTGAATGAAGTGAACAAGCACCACCAAGACACCTGGGAGCCATTGGCCCCCGTCTATAATCCTGATCTATCAGGCATTAACGAGGATAATGCCATCTACGTCGAAGGACAGCATGAGGGTGATCCCGTGGCTACGCTGATTCTGCGCCGGTACGACTGGCCGAAAAGCACGTTACGCGAGGAATGGGAGGCTGGCCGCTTTGCATATCGCGATCCAGATGCCCAGATGGACCCACAAGAAAAATGGATTGCTGAAGCCCCGATGGCGTCCTCTATTTCTGGCCGCGTCGTATTCGCTGGTGGATTGTGGTGCCATCCGAGCTTTCGTCGCAAGCGGGTACCCGTGTTGACGGTGGCGCTGATGCGGAGCATTTCACTTGCCGTTTGGAATCCAGATTTTGCCATTGGCATGATAAAGACCGGCCCCTTGGCGCGGATGTTGCTACCCCTTTATGGGAATCCACCGGTACAGCCTGGCATGAAAATTACCGGTGCTTGGAGCACTTTTGAGAGCATCTTGAGTTGGGAAACGCCCGCAGTGCTGACGAATCATGTGCTGAGAAATTTAGCACCTGCGAACCAACCTAACCATCGGGACAGAGCAAACGAAGGTATCCGAAGCACTGGTTCGCCACGGTAAAACCAACCGTTCATAGCGACACCAAAATCTGGAGCCATCGAGGCGTGTCATAAGCGCCTCGATGAGTTCCAATCGCGCTGTTTGCTGGTGGGTCGCGGCAAAATAGCTACGAGTGGTCGGGATGGTATAATCTCTGTCAGGCAAGTCCCGGACGTCACGTCCTAAGAAGTTGTCGCAGGAGACATCTCCATATGACCTGTAGCTTTGCGGCCATGCTTCGATCAAGCAGCGGTCCCGGCCGGGCATCCATACCACGCCGCCACCTCCGAATGCGGCGTCTTCGGCAAGACTGGCTATATTCTGCGTGGTGACATAGCGGTTTTCTTGCTTCCAAATTTCGAATGCCGCTCGCAAGCTGGCTCGTTTCGGGTCCTCCAGCCGATCAAGGGATAAGCCGATTATGCTAGGAGAGCCAGGCAGTTCCTCTTTGTCCGACGTTGCAGCTTGCAGAGAAACCAGTCGAGCGACAGTGTCGTTGATATTCCGTATCACTTCCAAGGGAGAAAAGGACGTGCCAACGCGTTCGAGAACAAAACGCAGCTTTCCATCATACAGGATGATCTCAAGTACGGTTTGGAGGCAGGCCGCCGGGAACAATGCCGGTTGAAAACGAATGCGCGTATAGCTTGGAAATGTCGCTACGGCTGCGAAGCCAAGGTTTTTGATTGCGTAAGAAATCAGATCGATGTCTTGTCCAAAATACCCAATGTATTGAAAAAACTCTTGGGTTCCTGGGTAAAATATTTTTCCGTCCGGTCCAATGAGTAGGATCATTTTTCTATTTTCTCTTTAATGAATCAATAATATTTTTCGCCATATCAATGAATTCTTCAGATATCCGTATAATTACAGTATTACCCCTAGCCTTTCCGGGATCATCTGAGAACTCAATGAAAATATCATCCCCTCCAGTTGGGTATATTCTATCAATATGCATCTTCGAACGAACGGGCTTGGCGGTTGCTTTGCGGGGATGGCTCGTCGCCGAAAAACTTTCGCGCAGAAGGGCGGCTAGTTCTGCCGGCACGTGCTTGCTCACGTAGTGATTTCCTTCCTCAACCGCACCCCAGCCCCTCCGCCGTTCTCGGCTATGAACTCCACCCCGGCGGTCTCCAGGGCGGCGCGTATGGAGGCCAAATTGCTCGGATGGGGCGTGCGGGCGCCACGCTCAAAGTCTTTGACCGTGGGCCTGGAGATGCCAGCAGCTTCTGCCAAGCGCTCCTGGCTCCATTCGAGCATGGCTCGGGCGCCTCGGCACTGAGCTGGCAAGAGGTTAGGATGCGGCACTATTTACCTTTTTGGTTGACTTTAAATCTATAGTCACCCAATTTGGCAAAGGTTGCGTGCCGACGCAACCAAAAGCGGCCGAACGTGGAGCTTGCACCCTCCTCGTCCGGCCTAACCACAACCGCTCGAGCAGGAGCAGGCAATGGCTGAACACGCCCATAGCGTACGGGTAGACGCCTGTACAACCCAAAATCGCACGCCGTCGCATTGGCAGGACATTGTTCTTGCTTTGTTTTCCCCGATTTTGGTGCTGATCGCACTGGCGGGAATGGCCCGTACGGAAACTCTGGCCGGTCATACGGCTCGGCCCGCTCACGCGCCCCTGGTGCTGGCGGAGGGCGCCCGATGAGCCAGGAACGCATGGACCGCATCGCGGCCGCCGGCTTCAAGGCCCAGAGCATCGCGACCCTCCTGACCTGGGCAGGAAATGCGGCCGGCCAGGTGTGCTTCGAGCCTACCAGAGAGCGGATGTCCGCCCTCGGATGCGCCATCCAGTGGGCCGGCGAAGAACTCTCCCGGCTGTCGGACGAAATCACCACCGGCATCGAGGAACTGGAGGCGCGGTCATGAGCGCCGTAACAGCACAAGACCTCGAACAATCGTATGACGCCGTCACGAGCATCGGCACGCTGTTGCAGATTGCTGGCCGCGAAATGCGGGAGCCAGATGGCGAGATGGACAGCGTCCGGGCGTCGGGAATCGGGCACGCCCTGGTGTGGTGCGGCGAAGAACTGTCCCGCCGCAGCACGACCATTGCCGAAGCCGCGGGCGACTATGTGCATCAGACCGTCCCGCCTCGGCAGGGCCAAAAGGATGCCGCCGACCAGGTTCACTCCGTCGTGTGCGGTATGGCCACTTTACTCGATTCATTGGAACGCATGGCAGCCGAGAAGAAGGATAAGCGGCTCTCACGCGCCTCATCAGAGCTCAAACGCCTGTGGGTTGCTCTCGACACGGCTTGGCTGGATTTGGGCAAGGAATATGAAGCATGAGCGGGCGCCCAGCAGCCAGCCGGAAGGATCCGGTTGCTCCGCCGCCGGCAGATGGCGCCGCTTCCCTCGACCGGCAGACTTTCCACACGCGCGACCTGCGCGATATCGCCCTGGCGATCGGGCGGGACATGAACCTGGTGCAGGACGCGCCCGAAGACACGGTGTCGGAATGGCACGGCGCGTTGCTTTGGCTGGCGGCCTATGCCGAGCGGATTGCGGAGGTCGCGGAGAGAGACGCGGAAGCCCTGCGGAAAGGCGGTGCAGCATGAGCATTCAATCCGCCGCGCAGGCCGCGCTGACTTGCAGCCGCCGTGTCACGCGCGCCATCCCCTCCAACCGCCTTCAAACATCGGTAGAGGAAGACGTGATGGACACGGCTATCAGTCGGTGGCGGCGGGCGTGGGATGCCGCCTGGTCGAGCCCGGCCCGCTCCAAGCGTGACCTGATAGCCCGCGCCCGCCTGGCCGTGTCTGATCCTGACGGGATGGACGCTGCTGAAGGCGAGCGTCTGGCCCGCGACGTGCTGGCCGTCCTTGGCGACGGGAGGATCGCGCGATGATCGGTTCCATCTCGAGGCAGGTGGCGCTGTTCGTCCTGCTGCCCCTGTCCTGCTGGGCGATGCGCTCGGCCGGCGCACTCAGCCAGTTCACGTTGCGCCTGGCCCGGCGGGAGGGCGCGCTATGAATGAGGGAATGCGCGCCTTCATCCTCGACCGGGTGCATGACCGGAAGGTCACGGAGCAGGAGCGGGATATCCTTGATGCCCTGCGCGACAAGGTCATCCTGGCGCAGGATGCCCGACGCATCGCGGAACTGATAGTGATGCTGAACTGCGGGGATCTGCAGCCCGAGGACAGCGAGCCGGAAGCCATCAAGTGGCTCGCGAAACGCCAGCTCGAGCGGCTGGAGATCCTCGAAGCCATGCTGCTCCGCGACGAGAGGACCGCCTGATGGGCCGCCCCCGCAAAGTCTGGCCCGAGGCGCGGGTCAAGGAACTGGTCCGGCTGCGCGAGGCCGGACGCACCTGGAAGGAAATCGGCGCGAAGCTCGACCTGCCGCACATCACCTGCTCTCGTTACTGGCAGGAGGTGCTGGGGCGCCCGGCGTATCGCGTGCAATTGGAAGATCGGAGGCCGGTGACATGAGGCGGAAAGCCTCGCCCGTGGCGACGCCTGATCGCATTGCTGCAATCACCCAGCAGACACGCGACCTCGGCATGCTGTCGGTGCTGATGATCGGCGCCAGTCGGGCGGCGCTGCTGGATGATCATCCCAGGCCCAGCGATTACGCGATGGCCATGGAGTGGGTCGGGGTCGAGATCGATCGGCGGGTTGCGGCGATTGAGGAGATGCTGTCGTGATAGGACGGATTACATTTTCTACATTGGGAAAATCGTGCTTGCACACTCGTCCCATTTTTCTTAATGATCAAAGCACGGCGCGCGAAAGCGTAGGCGGCCAACTTCCAGCTCAGGTCAAAGAGTTTCTCGGTCAGTTCGAGAAAGTTGCGTCGTCATGCTTTCGCCGTGACGGGTCACAATTAGCCTCGGTTTTGAGCACGCAAGATGCGTGTGAGGTTGTGTCCGTCGTGCCGGTTTGGATTTTTCCGAAGCATCGTCAGGCGCAACTGGGCCGGGGTCTCGTAAACCCATCCAGGAGCATTATGACGACTATCCTGAACAAAAATCCTGTTACAGCAAGCCATGTTGTGATCGAAGAACCGTATTTCGTGACGGTCGACAACTGGTGTTCCAGAACAGGAATCAGCAAGAGCGACACCTATCGCAAGTTAGGTGCCGGGATTTTGCGTGCCAAAAAGGTCGGACGCCGTACGCTGATCGATTTTCAGCATGGCTTGGCCTGGCTTCGAGCACGGCCTGACGCAGAGATCACGACGACAAAATGAAAGCCTGAAACGGAAAAACGCCAGCCTGCGATTTGCAGACCGGCGTCCCGTTGAAGGCTTATCGATTGAGGCTACCGAACACCTCGATTGATACGGTTCGTCGGGCCGCTCGTCCAGAAAAAATCGCGGTTGGCACATAGGAAAAGTGCCATGCCGAGCTTGAAAAAGCGCGGGCGCCCGAAGTGCGTCCGCAGTGGGGGAAGTGTGCCCCGCCTGATCCTCCTGTCCGATGCGTGCCGCCCCGATGGCGAGCCGCGCGTCGGTGTGCTGATGCCGGGTTGCCGGCTGCCTGTCCTCATTCCGTCGATTGCGGCCGCCAGTGCTGCCATCGAGGTCGGGAGGGCTACGCGATGAGTAAATGCGCGCACCAGATGAAACTGCCCGTGCCTTATCTGAGCAGCGGGAAGGAAGCGCCACAGGACATCGTCCCCGAATGGATCATCGACTGGGGTTCGGTGCTGCACCTTTGGGTGCTGGAAATGGAGAGTGACGACGGACCGGTCTATGCGCCGTGCGTGGTCTTCTGCGACGACACCTGGTCAAAGATCGGGCCGATATCGTCGCTGGAGGTAGTACGGCAGACCTGCCATCGGTGGGCCGCCATCCACGACCGTACGGTTCGGGATATGACGCGCCCCCGTCGGCAACTCATGTCTCAGGCAGAAGCCACAGTCGATATCGAGCCATCCGAGCTTGATGCGGATTTGCCGGGCGATCCTTGGTCCTATGATGAGGAGGTTGGCCGCTTTCGCCTCAATCTTGCCTGTCTGGGTGTCGAAATTGCGGGAGAGGTTACCGGGAGCGATCTGCCGATCGACCAGAAGGCTGAGGCGCTTGGTCCTGGCCTTGCGCGCGTCGAGAGCATTTTCCGCAGTTGCAGTGCGATCCAGCCGCATCACATCGCGCCGTGGTTGGCCAAGGTTCGCGCTGCTGCTGTGTCCTGGCTGACCGAAATGGATGCGGTCGATGTCCTCGAAACCGACGAAGACCTCGGCCGCTCCATGGCGGATGAAGTGCGGCGGGACGACCTCACCCTTGATGAGGCTCTTTCCCGCCTGGGTAACGACATCGTCGATTTCTACCGAAGCCTTCCTGTGCAGGAGACTCGGCCCAACGAGGATCCATTTTCTCGTGCGAGGAAGGCTTGGTCGGCAGGGGTGGACCGCCTCTCCTATTTCGCGGCGCTGATCCCCGCCCAACAGGCGATGGAGGGGTCGGAATGAGCACCACCATTCCCCGTCTCGACTTCGACCACATCAACCGTACCGCCATGAACGTGCTGCCGACCCTCCTGGCGCGCTGGCTGCCGGACGGCCGGCGCCAGGGCCACGAGTGGGTGGCGCGCAATCCTCGCCGCGGCGACCGCTCGCCCGGCTCTTTCAAGGTCAACATGAATAACTGCCGTTGGTCCGACTTCGCGACTGGGGATCGCGGTGGCGATCCCGTGTCCCTGGCTGCCTACCTGTTCGACCTGAAGCAGGGGGAAGCCGCCCAGCGGCTGGCCGCCATGCTTGGTCTGGGAGGTGAGGCATGAACGCTGTGCCACCCAATGCGTCGGCCGCGCTGTCGGCAGGAATTCCTGCTGACCCGTTCCGGCCGCTGACCCCGGCGGAGAGGCAGAATGCAACACCCGCCAGCGGCAAGGATGAGGTGTGGGAGCCGCTTTCTCCGGCGCCGTGCGAGCCGGACTTGCCGCGCGGAGCGTCTGGCATGTGGGTCTACCACGACGAAGAGGGCCGGCCGCTTTGCGCCCGGTTCCGCGTGGATCGTGAGGACGGCGGGAAGGACATCCTGCCGCTGACCTATGGACGTCGGGTATGGATCGATCGGACGGGCCAACGTCGGGATATTACCGGCTGGCATTGGAAACAGGCGGCCAAGCCTTTGCCGCTCTATGGCTTGGATCGGCTGGCGGCCCAGCCTGATGCGCCCGTGCTGCTGGTCGAGGGTGAGAAGACGGCGGATGCGGCCCAGCGCCTGTTCCCTGACTATGTGGTGATGACGTCGCAGGGCGGTGGCAAGGCGGTCGGCAACAACGACTGGTTGCCGCTGGGTAGCCGCACGGTGACGATCTGGCCGGACAACGATGAACCGGGCATGGCCTACGCAGATGCCGCCATCACAGCGATGCGCGAGGCCGGAGCGCTGATCGTGCGGCAGGTCGCCCTGCCGGCGGGTCTGCCGGACGGATGGGACGTTGCCGATGACGTGCCGCCGGAATTGACCAGTGGGGAGATCGCCGGCGTCGAATTCCTTCGGCCATGCCTGGACCAGGCCCCGCTGGCCGAGGCCAACGTGAAGATGCCCCTTGGCTACGCCATGACCGGCAAAGGGCTGCAATTCCTGCCCGAGCAGACCGGTGATGTGCCGGTATTCCCCGTCTGGATCTCGGCTCCGTTCGATGTGGTGGCCGAGACGAACGACGGTGACGGCTTCGGCTGGGGGTTGCTGATCCGCTGGCTGGACCGTGACCGGCGCGAGCATCAATGGGCCATCCCGAAACGGATGGTGCATGGCGAAGGGAAGGACATCGCCGGAGAGCTTGAGGATGCCGGCCTGAATTGTTCTATCTCGGCCACGCGCTACCTGCGCCAGTTCATCGCCTCGGTTCACACGAAGACCCGGCTGCGGTGCGTCGATCGGGCGGGCTGGCACCGCACCGACGACGGGCATGCCTTCATCCTGCCGGGTGGCTTCACCATCGGTGGCGGCCGGCGCTCGGTCGTGTTCCAGTCCAGCCGGGCCACTGTCGGGCGCGAGTTCACTCCCGGCGGCACGCTTGCGGACTGGCAGAAGCAGGTGGCGGCCTATGCGGTGGGCAACAGCCGGCTTGCCCTGTTTGTCTCGGCTGCCTTCGCGGGGCCGCTGCTGGACATCATGGGCGAGCAGTCGGGCGGCATCCATCTGGTTGGTAAGTCCCAGTCCGGCAAGAGCACGTCCGCCTTCATTGCCGGCAGCGTGTGGGGCAAGGGCGACCGTGACGGCCAGATCAGGGCATGGCGCGGCACGGCGAACGGACTGGAAGGCATTGCCAGCGAAACCTCCGACACCGTCCTGATCTTGGACGAGATGGGACAAGCCGAACCGCGCGAGGTGGGCGAGATCGCCTACATGCTGGCGAACAACACCGGCAAGCAGCGGGCCGGGCGGAATGGCGACGCCCGGGCACGCAAGACCTGGCGGGTTCTGTTCCTCTCGACCGGCGAGGTCACACTGGCCGCCAAGATGGGCGAGGCCGGGAAGCGTGCCATGGCGGGCCAGGAAGTGCGCCTGGTCAATATCCCCGCCGATGCCGGTGCGGGTATGGGCGCCTTCGAGCAACTGCACGACATGCGCTCGGCCGGCGCGCTGGCGGACCATTTGCGGGTGGCATCCCGTACCTTCTACGGCGTGGCCTCGCGGCATTTCCTCGAGGCACTGGTGCGGGACCGGGCCGCCGATCCGAAAGCACTGGAAACTGTGGTTCGTGCCATCCGGTCGCAGTTCGAGGAAGCGTATGCGCCCGCTGGCAATGTCGATGGGCAGGTGCGCAGTGTCGCGGCCCGGTTCGCCCTGATCGCGGCGGCCGGCGAGCTTGCGACCGACTATGGCGTGCTGCCCTGGGAACGGGGTGAAGCCATGAAAGCCGCCGGCGTGTGCTTTCTGGCATGGCTGGGAGAGCGCGGCAGCGTCGGGGCCAGCGAAGACGTGAAGGCGGTCGAGCAGGTCCGGGCCTTCATCGAGCAGCACGGCGAAAGCCGGTTTACCAACCTGGAACGGTTGGCATCGCTCGCGTCGGATCTGGGCGCCATCCCTGACAGCAAGACCATCAACCGCGCCGGTTTCAAGCGGAAGGTCGAAACGCCGGACGGTGATCGCTGGGAATACCTGATCCTGCCGGTAATGTGGAAAACGGAGATCTGCAAAGGACTGGACGCCGCAAACGTCGCCAAGGTGGTGCGTGATGCGGGCTATCTGGTGCCAGGGAATGACGGCAAGTCAGCTCAGTCTATCCGCATTCCCGGCGAGGGGCGGCTTCGGCTCTATGTCGTGATGAGCAAAATCATGGGAGGGGCCGATGCTTAAGGCGGCCTACTCCCATGTGCTTCATTCAATTTTCCGGTGTTCCGGGTGTTCCGGGTGTTCCAGTCTGCTGGACTCCGCAGCATTCCGCCGTTTTTGGCGTGTCCGGTCTGGAACACATCCCAAAGTGGCCAGTGTTCCAAGTGTTCCCGTAACACTCCGAGACAGAGAACTGGAACACCTGGAACACGTCGTTTCTTGCCCGGTGTTCCACCGCGCCATCCCTGAATGCGTTGGGAAACAGCCGTTTTCTCGACATGGAACACCTGGAACACTTGGAACACCACATTCCAGTCATGTCGGGGCGGAGGACGGCGCATGGTGAGCCCGAACCTCCTGCGTTGGGCAGAAGATCAGGCACCGACGCCCTCAGATCCAAGGCGGTCTGCCCCCATCGATCTGGCGGCCGTAACCGATGACGAGCGTGCCGCTGCGCTGGCTGGAAACTCCAGGGGCGTGATCCGGGAACTTGAATGGTGCGGGGCCACGGTCCTGCTCAAGGATGGCGTGCCGGTCATCAAGGGAGCGGCGAACGTCGAGCCGGAGACGATGGTGCTGGCTCGCGAGTATCGGCGCGAGATTGCCATCGTGCTGGACTGCTGGGCCCGGGAATGGCTGCCACCCCGTGATCCGCTCTCCGCTGACGATCCGGCGTCAGTCTCAGCCGCTGCCGATAATGGGAACCATATCGAACGAGACCCCGTCACCGCCAAGCTGCGCATCATCGGAGAGGCGCCAGATGAGCGGTGGCTGACAGACCGTGGCTGGACGTGGTGTCGCACCCGGCACCGGTGGATGGCGCCCTACCCGCACGACGTTGCAGACCCGACGCCGGAATGGTTCGTCCAACTCGCGCCCAGGCAGAGCGTGAACGGCAAGTCGGCGCCCGACATGGACCCGACCGAGGTGCCGTGTTCGCTATGTGGTCTCGCCCATTGGTGGCGCAGGCATGATGTTTCCAGCCGGGAATGGGTGTGCCGGACCTGCCATCCGCCCCCGCCGGGCATCGGCATCACTGCGCCGAGAAAGGAGATCGGCACCGAGCGGTGATGCGACGGCATGCCGCTGGCCGCCGAGTCGAGGCGCCTATCTGGGACGCCCAGACACGTCCTGGGACAACTGGGGACACAAGTAATTAGCAATAAATATTTGTCTTTTACTTGTTTGCATAAAGGTGTATCGTCTCGTTATGCCTGAAATGCAGAAAAACAGCGGTCCCCGCCGAAAACCTTCTCCGTTGGAGAATGCTGGACTGACGCCCCGTTATATGCCGCTCAGTCTGTCTTCTCCTTTCTTGGGCCTGACCCGGTGCAAGCTGTATGACCTGCTGGGGTCGGGCGAGATCCGGGCGGTCAAGGTCGGGAAGCGCACCTTGATCGATATCGAACATGCTCTTGCATGGCTCGGGTCACTGCCGCCGGCCCGCTTCGGGAAGCAGTCGTGATGGCTGACGTGGCAGCGAGTCAGCAGCCAGAAAAGAAACGTGGAGGCCCTGGGCGTCCATTTCCCAAAGGACAGTCAGGCAACCCTGATGGCCCGAAGAAAGGACGTCGGCATCCTGCCTTTGCTGCTCTCGACCAGATCGGTCAGGAGAACGCCGAACGGATTGTCCAGGCTGTGACCGCATCGGCACTCAGGGGCGACATGCGGGCGGCCGAGATCATGCTCCGGCGGGTCTGGCCCGAGCGGAAGGGGCGCCCCCTCAGCCTGTCATTGCCGCCGTTGACCGATGCGGCCGACCTCTCTGCCGCGATGGCCACCATCATCCAGGCCGTGACTGCTGGCGAGATCACGCCGGATGAGGGGCAGGCATTGTCGGCACTGATCGAGGCGCAGCGGAAGACGATCGAGACCCACGACTTGGCCGCGCGGATGGATGCGATTGAGCAGCTATTACCCAAAGGCAAGCCATGAATCTGAAAGCCCGCTTGAATGCACTGGAAGTTTCTCTTAGCCCGCGCCCGTCCTGGCGCGTGCTTTTCCATCCGCCTGGGATCGATGGCAATCCCGAAGCGTGCGCAGCGTGGCTGGCCCAGCAGCCGCCGGCCCCGCGCGGGTGCCTGACGATCATTATCAGGAACTTCAGCAAACTTGAGGAAGAGGCGGATGGCGTCCAGTCAACTTAATCAGCGCCTCGATGCGCTCGAACGCAGGATCGCACCGCCAGACCAAGGCACACATGTGGGCTTCATCCCCTCATCGGTCACCGATGAAGAGGCCGAGGTTCTGAGCGGGCAGATCGCCAAGAAGGCCGCCGATCTCGGGAAGAAACACATCGTCGTGCGGTTCGTCGCCGCGCCGGCGAGGCATCAATTCGAAGGGGCGGCGTGATGATCGCGCTGCCGCCTATCCCCGGTGCCGCGCTCAACGATCTGGATGCGATCAACGCGGTTTTGACGCACCCGGCCGTGTTCGGAGAGGTCGCGCGCCTGAAGGATATTGGCTCGGGCCTCATCGTCTCGGTGCCTGGCGTCGTCGTGGGTTTCCAGGAGGTGCGGCCCCGTGTTCATGAATGCCACCAGGCCGTGATTCCTGAAATGCGGGGGCGTCCCGCGCTGGAGATCATGCGCCGGGTTCGGGACTGGTGGTGGGCCACACAGCCGTCCGATCTGATGATCGCCCCTATCCCCGAGCACAAGAAGCCGGCGCGCTTCCTGATGCACCTGCTCGGTTTTCAACGCATCGGCCCATATCGCGCCGTCAGCAATGACGGGATCGAGCGCGAATATGTCGCCTATCAAATGGAGCGTCCGCAATGAGTGATATGTTCGGCATCGGCCAGGGGGTGCAGGCGGCGACTACCGCCGCTTCGACCGCTGCCCAGATGGTCATGACCCAGAACGCGATGAATCGCGCCAACTCGACCGCAAAGGATGTCGCATCCAACATCCAGCAGGCGGGCAGCTATGCAAACAACCTGCTCAATCCCTATGCCACAACCGGCACCAATGCTCTGAACAGCCTGTCGAATGGCCTGACAGAAAACTACCTTCAGTCCACGCCCGGCTATCAGTGGAACCTGAACCAGGGCGAGCAGGCAGTGACGAACAGCGCGGCGGCGCGGGGGCTGGCGAACAGCGGCGCCGCACTAAAGGGGGCTGCGACCTATGCCAGCGGGCTAGCCGACAGCACCTATCAGAACCAGTTCAACGACACGAACGCCTTGGCCAACTACGGATACAACGCCCTGAATACGCAGAGCACCAACACGATGAACACGGCCAACCTTGCTGCACAGGCACGCATGGCCGGCGTGGGGGCGACCATGAGCGGCACTACCGCCATGTCGAACGCTCTGACGAACGGGCTGAATAGCCTGGGCAACCAGGCGTCCGGGCTCAGTTCCAATTATCTGGCCTACAAAAGCCTGCTGGGGGGATAAATCTGATGAGCCAATATGATTTCAATGCCAATGCCTTGATGGGGATTGGGCAGGGCGTCGTACAACCCCAGACCAATCAGCTTCAGAACATTGCGGCAGTGCAGAGCATCAAAAACACTGCACTCGCTTATGAACAGAATGCCCTGGCGTTGGCAGGCGCTCGGGCGCGCGGCAAGGCCTATGCCGATAATTACAATCCCCTGAGCGGCAAATACGATCTGATGGGCATTCAGAAAGAAATGTCTTCCTCAGATCAAGGGTCGTATGCGCTGCCGGATACCGTGACCCAGATCCGCAGCCAGCAGGCCCAGCAGATCGGAAACGATCGGGCTCAGACCCAGTTGCAGGCCGCTCGGGCTGGGCACATTGCCGGGTTGGCCGCCCCGCTCATGAACAATCCTGACGTGACAAAGGCCGACGTTGCGCGGCAACTCGGCGTTGGGGTTGCTACGGGGACGATCGACCTCAGCACGGCGCAAAAGGTCTATTCGTCACTTCCGGCGGACAGCAAGGGTATCCGCACCTCTGTCCGTGGCTTGATGGACAGCCTCATGCCGGGCGCCGGGCAGTCCGCGGACGCTTTCGGCTCAATGCAGCTCGTTGATGTTGGTGGCCATCTCCAGTGGCAGAACGTCGGTTCTCCGGCCAGCGGCCAGGGTGGCGTCAATCAGGGCGCGCCGATTGCCAAGACGCTGTCGCCTGGAGAGGCCACCGCACTGCAGCCGTATAATGACGCAGGTGGAAACCCGAAGATCGGCACGCGGGCGCAAGTTGCTCAAGCGAACGGTCAGGGTGGGTATGTGGATACTACCAATAAGCCCACCGTCCCGCTCGATGTGATGGGGAGCGGCCGTTATCCGGGCAGCCAGAACGATTTCTCGGGTGCAGGAACCGACGCGCAGTCGGCCGGCTTCTCCGCTGGTCCGCCCGCAGGACAGATCGAGGCGCAGCGCGCCACGGCCGAAGCGGGCGCCAGGGGCGCGAATGCCCTGATGTCGGCCGCTGCCAGTCGGAATGACCGGCTCGGGATGCTGGGGAATATGGCGACGGATCTGGATGGATTCACTAGCGGCCCCGGCCATGAAAAATGGCGCGCCTTGAAGGCGTTCGCTGCCAATTGGGGGATGCCGATCGATACCAGCGACGTGGATTCAGCCCAGGCCTTCAACAAGTGGGCTCAACAGCTTGCGAACGCCCAGTCGCAAGCGCTCGGGAGTTCCGATGCTCGCCTGTCAGCCGCCGAGCACGCGAACCCGAACAGCCGCCTTCAGGGGGCAACCAACCAACTGATGATCCATGAGTTGATGGGCAATGAGGACGCCCTCAATGCCAAGGCTCAGGCATGGCGCGCGTCGGGTCTGCCGGCAGCGCAATACCAGGCATGGGATCAGCAGTTCAGCCAGGGTTTCGACCCGCGTGCGTTCCAGATTCTGCGTATGACGCCGGCAGAGCGAAAGAAGAAGTTCGACGGCATGCGCGAAAGCGGGCAACTGGACGAGTTCAAGCAGACCTACAACCGCATGGCCGCTGCCGGGCTGGTGCCGAGTGGCCGATGATCTCGACAGGCATTACGAGCGCGCTGGCCAGTATTGGGGCGTAGATCCTGACATCCTGCGCGCCGTCCACCAGGTGGAAGATCCATCTGGCGACCCAGCCGCACGCAGCCGGGCCGGCGCGGTCGGACATATGCAGATCATGCCAGCCACAGCCCAGGCGGTTGGCATCGATCCGCGCGACCCGGTGCAGTCGATCTACGGTGGTGCGCGTGTCCTACGTGAGAACCTGGACCGGTATGGAAACCTTCCCGACGCCCTGCGCGCCTACAACGGCGGCACGGACCGGTCGAAATGGGGAAACGACGAGACCATGGCTTATCCGCACAAGGTGGCCGACCGATATGCCGCCCTCAAGGCGCCGGCCGATGACCCTTTTGCCGGGCCAGGAACAGATGCGCGGCCGGGTGCATCCGGTCCGAAGCAGAGGGCGCCGGCGACCCAGGACGCGTTCGGCAGCATGTTCGGCACTGATCACGACAGCAGCACGCATCAAGAGCCGAAGGAGAGCGCATTCGAGGGGATGTTCGGGCACGAGACCGCGTCCGCCATTCCCGCCGAAGCGCGGGCCCACCAGGGATCATGGTACGGTAACATGGCGCAGTTCGCGCAGGACATGGATCATGCTGCGCGCAACCAACTGATGCGTGTTGGCGTCGAGGCTGTTGACCATATCCCCGGCGTCCATGGGCTGCTGAAGGGAACGGCACTTGATCTTCAGGCCCGGCGCGCGGGCCTGGATCGAGCGGACCAGTCGGTGGCCGAGCGTGACGGTTCCGGTGCGACGGCGAACGAAGCGGGCCGCTTTCTCACGAATGCTCTGCTGGCCGGTGCCGCGACGGAACTGGGCGCCGGGGCGATCGGCGCAGGAGGTGGCGCACTGGCGGGTGCCGCGGGCGGCACGGCCGGACGGATCATCCAGGCGGGGACGAATGCACTTACGGGTGGTGGTGGCCTGCTGACGCGGGCGACCAGTGGTGCAGCCCAAGGCGCAGCAGCAAATGCGCTGACAGGCGGCGACCCGCTGACCGGTGCTGCGCTTGGCGGTGCGCTGGGAGCGGGGTTGCCCATGGCAGCCCGAGGTGCGCGCGCTGTTGCGGGGCGTGCTTCGTCGATGGGCACGCGCGCCCTGAACCACCTTGCTCCTGAGGCAGCGGAGATCCCGGTGGATGAGGGGGCAGCAATCCCCGGCGAGACGCCGGTGGCGCCTCCTTCTGCTGCCAGTGCGGGGCGCGCTTCGTCGGCACCGCCGCCATCGAACCCAGCACCCGAGGCCGTGAAGCTGGGATTGTTCACGTCGCCGAAGGATGCCGACAAGCTGGCCGGCCGGATCTGGTCCGATTACCAGAAGGGTGGCCCTGTCGCTCTGGTGCAGTCCAAGATCCCCGGCGTACAGCTTACCGCGTCGCAGGCCACGGGGAATGCCGGCCTGGCGCAACTGGAGCGCGTCCGCCGCGCTGCAAACCCGTCGCCATTCACGGCCCTCGAGCAGCAGAACAGCGAAGCACGCAATGCCTTCGCGCGAGACGTGATCGGAACGGAAGACCAGTTGCAGGCGTCGGAGGCGGCCCGCAGCGCGATCGAGGCCGAGCACCGCAACGCAGCATTCGGGAATCAGCAGCCGGTCGATGTGACGCCGATCCGCCAGCATCTCGCACGCCTGATTGATGACAATCGAGGGCGCGACACGGTGCGGGCGCCATTGATCGGCGTTCTGAAGCAGATCGGCGCCGTGGCCGACAAAGACGGGAATGCACTGCCGGAGCATCTGTGGAACGTCCGGAAATACATGGGCGACATCATCTCCCCGGCGGCACGTGGAACGGCGCAAAGCGGGCATGCCGCAGCCTCTCAGCTTATGGACCTCAAGCCGACGATCACGGATGCGATCGAGGAAGGTGCTCCAGGCTTCAAGGCTTACGCCCAGCGATACGAGGAACTGTCCCGTCCAATCGATGCCATGCGGTTCCTGCAATCGCGCAACCTGACAGACACGCAGGGCAATGTGCGGTTGGGGCAACTGGACACGCTGCTGAAGGCGATCCGGCGCGAGAAGGGCAAGCCGGGCTATCGCGAGGCTGACAGCGTGACGGACGAGCAGTTGAAGGCCCTGGAGACCCTGCGCGACGACATGAGGCTGGCGTCACGCATCGACATCGGAAAGGCGCGCGGGTCAGACACCAACATCAACCTGACGACCAGCGGGCGCGTTGCGGATATGGCGCAGGGCATCGCCGGGAAGTTGGCGGGCGCGGCCGGTGTGGGCCTCGGCGGCGCGCTGACCGGCGGCATTGAGGGCGGAGCCGTCGGGACGATGCTGGGGAATGCTCTGGCCGCCGGGGCGTCGCGGCGTGTGGCCGGCCGGCTGGCGAACACCCAGTCGGCGACTTACGACGCCTTGGACAATATGCTGCTCAATCCCGCGAGGCGAGGAAACTGACGCCGTGCAAGGTGCGCTCGATCTGTCGGGCGCGCCGCCGGGCGAGAAGGTGGGGGATGAAGGCGCATATCGAGAAGATAACGAGAAGTGCCAGGAACTCTGGCGGGTCAAAGTGCGGTCTATCCCCAAAGTCAGTGTAGGACGCCCATTCAAACATCGTGCATGCCAGAGGCACCATCAGCGCTGGCCAGATCGACCCACGCACCCACCAGATGCACCAAGCAACGAAGAGGATACCGCCTACCCATGTCATATGATCAGGATAATGCGATTCGTGACGCCAGCACCATGGAAGAATTGTGTGCGGCCATGTCGGGCCAGCCGGGAAGCCCCAATTATAGCGTCGGCAAGCACCTTGCGGAGATCGCCGCGGTCGGTGGCCACAACGAGGTGGAGTTCATGGAGCTACTGAGAGAAAAAGCCCGCGACGGCTTGGCGTCGATGCTTGGACAAGGGCTTCCGCTCGATCAGATCAGCGCCGCCATCGTCAATGAAGTCGCCTTGGCTATTACCGGTCGCTCGATGCTCCGCGCGCGAGGGGCCGGACAAGCCGGGTCCGCGTGAAACTGAGACCGCTGCGATCTACGGGAAAGCGCTTTCGTTCATCTGGCGGTGCCGCCCGTCTGGGAGCCGATAGGGACGCGCCTTCACATCAGCCGAAAGAGCCGGGAACGGATCGACCCCCGTCACCCGGATGAGCGTCGCTACCGTGACCTGGCTGCAGGGCGGGGATCGCATCTCGTTGCGGCAGACATAGACCCCGGCACCACCCGTCTTGGGGTCATAGACGGCCTTCCAGGTCGAGGTAGGCACCTTCACATGGTCTGGCCCGATCGTCGCGATGACCGACGAATGATAAGCGGGCCCGGTGACGACATAGACCTCGCCGTCCCGGAGCGCGAGGTTCCGCACCATCTGCTCAATGTGAGACCAGGGGCCGCTGTTCAGGGCGTTGGTCTGCGGGACGACGTTCGAGAGGGCGAAGGTCTCGGCCTGCAGGGCTTCGGTGGGCGCGTCGCCACTGGGCGTCATGTGCCCGCGATCGAAGCCGGACCGGCGATAGTCCTCAAGCTCGGATCGCGCTTCGATCGGTAGCCGCGTGTCTTCATGGAATTGCCCGTGCCGCTTCAGGCGCTCGGCTGCCTTCACCTCATCTCGCGTCAGGTGCTCGGCCGACCAGAGCGGGGCTCGAGTCGCGTCCGCATCCAGTAACGCATAGCTGCCGTTGCATAGCGGGGTCGTGCGGCCGGGGAACTGCTGGTGGACTAGCGCGGGCAGTTGCCCCTGGACGCCGAACTGAGGGCACGAAGGCGAGGCATGAGCAAAAAGCGGAAGAGCGATGAGAAAGGGCGCGAGAATCGGCAGTCTGGACATCGCCGCCGCTTAACGGTCGATTGTGTCAGGAGCAAGGGTGCAGCGCGGTCGGCCCCCTGCCCTTCACCGCCTGGAGCAACGAATGAAACGCATCTTGTTCGCGATCGGCGTTATCACGCCCGTGCTATTCGGCGGCGTGCCGGCATTCGGCTTCGATCAGACCGGCTACCATGCGCCTCAGACTGAACCCCAAGAGCAGCAGCTTGCCGGCCATGGACACTATGTGAACTCGAATCGTGAACTGGTGCATTCGCCGGCGCGTTCCCTCACCGGACAGGTGCCCGTGGGTGCTGTGGCGAGGTGCGGTGATGGCACATACAGCTTCAGCCATCATGCCCGGGGTACATGCTCGCACCATCAAGGCGTGGCGGAGTGGATTACTGAACCGGGATGACCCGGACATTCTCGGCCGGCGGTGGCCAATCGAGCGGCTGCGTTGAGAGAGCTTTCGGCGCGTGGATATGCCCCGCTGCTCATCGCTGTATCTGGGCAGCGCGGTTTCTAAGAGGGATAGCAAGAGGGGTAGAATACCTACGTCCTTCGCTAAGGCCCTGATTTACAATAGGAAAATGGGAAGTGTTGGCGGAGGGGATGGGATTCGAACCCACGGTACGGCTTGACACCGTACAACGGTTTAGCAAACCGCCGCCTTCAGCCACTCGGCCACCCCTCCGCCGAGGAGCGTGTTTGTTAACACGGCGTTTGCAGCGCTGCTTGTAGACTGTCACCACAGCGCCGTCAAACCCCAAACCGCCGGTTCCCCGGCGATTACAGCACTTTCTTCAGCGCCTCGTTCACCAGCGCCGGATTCCCTTTACCGGCCATCGCCTTCATGACCTGCCCGACGAAAAAGCCGAACAGCTTGTCCTTACCACCGCGATATTCCGCCAGCTTGTCAGGGTTCTTGTCCAGCACCGCCTGCACGGCAGCGTCGATCGCCCCCGTATCGGTCACCTGCCGCAGCCCCTTGCGCTCGACGATATCCGCCGCCGACTCACCGGTCTCCAGCATCTCCTCGAACACATCCTTGGCAATCTTGCCGTTGATGGTGCCATCGGTGATCAGGTCCAGCATTCCGCCCAGCGCATCCGCACTGATCGGACTATCCTGAATCGTGCGACCGGTGCGGTTCAGGGCCGCGAAAAAATCGCCGATCACCCAGTTCGCCGCCAGCCGCGGATCACGCCCGCGCGCCACCGTCTCATAGAAATCGGCCGTCGCCTGTTCCGCCACCAGCACCCCCGCGTCATAGCGCGGAATGCCATATTCATCCTGGAAACGCTGGCGCTTCGCATCCGGCAGTTCCGGCAGATGCGCGGCCAAGCCCTGAACCCACGCCTCCTCGATCACCAGCGGCAGCAGGTCGGGGTCGGGGAAGTAGCGATAATCATGCGCATCTTCCTTGCTGCGCAGCGACCGCGTCTCGGAACGCGCCGGGTCGAACAGGCGCGTTTCCTGATCGACCGAACCGCCATTTTCCCAGATCTCAACCTGCCGCACGGCCTCGACCTCGATCGCCTGCATGACATAGCGGATCGAATTGACGTTCTTGATCTCGCAGCGCGTCCGGAACGGCTCACCCGCCTTGCGCACCGACACGTTCACGTCGGCACGCATCGAGCCCTCTTCCATATTGCCGTCGCAGGTGCCCAGATACCGCAGGATCATGCGCAACTTGCGCAGATACGCCCCCGCTTCCTCCGGCGAGCGAATATCAGGCTCGCTGACGATCTCCATCAGCGCCACACCCGCCCGGTTCAGGTCGATGAACGAACGCGCAGGGTCCTGATCATGCATCGACTTGCCGGCATCCTGTTCCAGATGCAGACGGGTAATACCGATCACGCGGGTCGAACCGTCAGCCAGTTCGATCTCCACCGCACCCTCACCGATGATCGGATGCGTAAACTGGCTGATCTGGTAACCCGTCGGCAGGTCCGCATAGAAATAATTCTTGCGGTCAAACCGACTTTCCAGATTCACCCGTGCCTTCAGCCCCAGCCCGGTGCGCACGGCCTGCGCCACGCACTCCCGGTTGATGACCGGCAGCATGCCCGGAAACCCGGCATCGACCAGGCTGACATGCGTGTTCGGCTCACCACCGTACGAGGCCGAAGCCCCCGAGAACAACTTGGACTGGCTGATGACCTGGGCATGGACTTCCAGCCCCACCACCAGTTCCCACGGGCCGTCGCGCCCTTCGATCAGATAGGTCATCACACCACCTCCGCGCGCACGGCCGGACGATGCGTGAAGCCCGCCGCCCGCTCCAAGGCACTGGCCGCCGCGAAAACCGATTCCTCGTCGAACGACCGGCCGATCACCTGCAAGCCCAGCGGCAAGCCGGATGCGCTCAACCCGGCGGGCACCGACATCGCCGGCACGCCGGCCATGCTGGCCGGCACGGTAAACACGTCGTTCAGATACATCTGCACCGGATCATCCATCTTCTCGCCCTGCGCGAAGGCGGGCGACGGCGCGGTCGGCGTCAGCAGCACGTCCACCGTCCGGAACGCATTTTCGAAATCCTTGCGGATCAGGTTCCGCACTTTCTGCGCCCGCAGATAATAGGCGTCATAATAACCGGCCGACAGCACATAGGTCCCCATCAGGATACGGCGCCGCACCTCGGCCCCGAACCCTTCCCGCCGGGTCGCCTCATACAGCGCATCCAGCGACTCACCGGGCACCCGGCGGCCGAATCGCACACCGTCATAGCGCGCAAGGTTCGACGAACATTCCGCCGGCGCCACGATGTAATAGGTCGCCAGACCGTATTTCGTGTAGGGCAGCGAAACCTCGACGATCTCGCATCCCGCGTCACGCAGCCACGCGATGCCCTGCTCCCACGCCGCCTCGACCTCGGCAGGCATGCCCGCCACACGATATTCGGCGGGAATACCCACCTTCATACCCTTCAGCGACCGGCCGCAGGCCGCACGATAATCCGGCACCGCGATATCCACGCTGGTGCTGTCCCGCACGTCGAAACCGGCCATGGACTGCAGCAGGATGGCGCAGTCCTCGACCGTACGCGCCATCGGCCCGGCCTGATCCAGCGAACTGGCGAAGGCAATCGTCCCCCAGCGGCTGCACCGCCCGTAGGTCGGCTTGATGCCCGCGATGCCGCAATAGGAGGCAGGCTGGCGGATCGACCCGCCCGTATCAGTCCCGGTCGCCCCCATGGCCAGCCGCGCGGCCACCGCCGCCGCCGACCCGCCGGACGACCCGCCGGGCACGAGCACGGTCTCCTCATCCCCCGCCCGCTTCCACGGATTCTCCACCGAACCGAAGGCCGAGGTGATGTTGGCCGAGCCCATGGCGAACTCGTCCAGGTTGGTCTTGCCCACAAAGACCGCGCCATCGGCCAGAAGGTTCGCCGTCACCGTGCTTTCATAGGGCGGCACGAACGCTTCCAGCATCCGACTGGCAGCCGTCGTCCGCACGCCATCGGTGCAGAACAGGTCCTTGATCCCCAGCGGGATTCCAGTCAACGCCGGCGCATCCTCGCCACCGGCCAGGATCGCATCGGCCCGCCGCGCCGCATCCAGCGCCAGGTCGGACGTGACGGTGATAAAGGCATTCAGCCGCCCGTTCAGCCGCTCGATGGCCGCGACATGCGCCCCCACCAGTTCCGTGGCGGAGAATTCGCGGCGACGCAGCCCCCCCTGGGCACCGGCGATCGTGAGTTCGGTCAGCATCATTCCACCACCTTCGGCACGGTATAGTACGGCCCCGCCGCATCGGGCGCGTTCGACAGCACGGCATCGCGCGCATCGCCATCGGTCACCACATCCTCGCGCATGCGCAAGGCAGCGTGTCCGGTGCCGACCATGGGTTCGACACCGTCGATATCGACTTCGTTCAATTGCTCGATCCAGCCGAGAATGCCGTTCAGTTCCCGCTGAAGGGCGGGCAGGTCGGACTCGTCGATACCGATCCGTGCCAATCTGGCGATACGTCGGACCGTCGCGGGGTCAAGCGACATGAAGCACAACTTTCCATTATCATCTGGGGGGAATATCCTGCCGGTCAGGACACCGCGCGGACCATAGACCCAGACCATGCCCCTGTTCAACATGCACCAGATCCGCGCCCAGTTGGGCCGCGGCCAACGCCTGCTGGGCATCGACCCCGGCCAGAAGACGATCGGCCTCGCCCTGTCGGACCCGCTTCTGATGCTGGCCTCGTCCTACGGCACGCTCAAACGCGGCAAGCTGGGCGCCCTCGCCGCCGAAATCGGCAAGATCGCGGCGCGTGAGGACGTCGGGGGCCTGGTCTGCGGCCTGCCGCTGTCGATGGATGGCAGCTTCGGCCCGGCGGCCCAGGCCGCACATGACTGGATGCTGAACCTGTCGGCCCTGGTCGGTCTGCCCGCCGCGATGTGGGACGAACGCCTGTCCTCCAGCGCCGTCAACCGCATGCTGATCCAGGACGCCGACCTCACCCGCCAGCGCCGCGCCGAACTGGTGGACAAACTGGCGGCCGCCTACATGCTGCAAGCAGCGCTGGACGCCTCGGCCACCCGATCGGAAAGCGTTTGAAAACACACCCGCCCCACGCGCCGCTTTCGCGGCCCGCTCACGCGACGTTCGTCTTTTCAGACGATCTATATTCTTTTTTTCAGAAAAAGGAGCCCGAAGGATGGTGGGCGCAACAGGGATTGAACCTGTGACCCCTACCATGTCAAGGTAGTGCTCTACCGCTGAGCTATGCGCCCATCCGTTCGGTGAACAGGCTTCTAGCCGGGCAACCGGCGTTGCGCAACCCATCCGTACGGAAAAAATGACGAGCCAGTGACCATTTTGGCTAACAAATTAAAAAAGAAGGATAATATCCTTCTCACCGCGCCGGATGGCCGCACGTGACGCACACGGACTCCCCGGTTTCCCCTGAATCGGAGACGATGTCGGGCACGACATCGGAATCGCCCCTCAGCCCATTCGTGCTGGTGCCACCCATGATCGCGGGCGTGCCCCTGGTCGTCGCCTCCCCCCATTCCGGGCACGCCTATCCGCAGGATTTCCTCACCCTGGCGCGCCTGGACCGCACGCTCCTGCGCCACAGCGAGGATTTCCGCGTCGACGCGTTGCTGGCCGGCGCCCCCGGCGTCGGCGCCCACATGATCCACGCCACCTTCCCGCGCATCTATTGCGACGTGAATCGCGATTCGGACGAACTCGACCCCACGATGTTTACCGAGCCCATGCCCCCCGAGCGCACGACCATCACGCCGAGGGTCCGCGCGGGCCTCGGCGTCATTCCCCGCATCTCCGCAGCCGGCGCGCCCATCTACCGCACCCGGTTGCCGCTTCGGGAGGCAACGGACCGAATCGCCCGCTTCTGGGCTCCCTATCACGCCGCCCTGTCGGCCCTGATCGCGGCCCAGGTCGCGGCCCATGGCGCCTGCGTGCTGGTCGACTGTCACTCGATGCCCAGCACCGGCCTGCGCGCTTACGACATGCCGGATTTTGTGCTGGGTGATGCCTGGGGATCGTCCTGCGCGGCCGCCCTCACCGAGGCAGCCGAGACCTGCCTACGGTCCTGCGGGTTCCGGACCAACCGCAACGCCCCCTATGCCGGGGGTTACGTCACGCGCCATTACGGCAGGCCCGCAACAGGGTGCCACGCGCTCCAGGTCGAAATCCGCCGCGGGCTCTACATGGATGAAAACAGCCTGACGCCGAACACCGGATTCGGCGACATCCGCGCCGTCATGACCGCACTGCTGCGCACGCTGGCCGGCGTCGCCACCGACCTGCCCCACCCGTCCGGCATCCGGACGGGCTGACGCGGAAAGCGCGCGCAGGCGCGCTCAGGCGGTAGGAGGCGTGCCGCCCGGCGTCTGATGATCGACGGCAGCCGGCAGAAACTGCGCCAGCGCCGGCAGGATCGTCGCCGCCGGCAGGCCCGTCTTGTCGACCAGCGCCTGCACCTGCTGGTTCGAGAGAATCGAACGCAACTGGTCGGGCGACACCGGCAGGTTCTCGCCGGTACCGATCCACGACCGCACCTTGTCCCCCAGCCCGGCCTGCTCGGCCTGCGCCAGCAAGGTCGAAATACCGTTGGCCGACGTCAGGTCGGCCAGATGCTGATGCACCTGATCGGTCAGACCCGTGCTGTCCGCCAGTTCCGTCAGCTTGTTCACCAGTCCGTCAAAAAGTCCCGCCATGATCCACCTTCAATGCCGATCGGTTCAGTAGAGGCCGATCATCAGGGATCGGCCAAGAGGCCCGGACAAAAAAAAGACGGTGCCGAAGCACCGCCAAGTTTAGGGAGGAAACGTCCAAGAAGCAGCCGTTCAAACGAAACGCTGCAACCCGATTTTGATGGCTCAGATCACTTTTAAGTGTCAAGAAAAATCGCGACGCCAAACGCACGTCCGCGGCTGATGCGGCACGACGGGCGTATTGAACTCAATTCTAGATCGCAGAATTTAAACAGGATTTTTCCGGTCGGATGGTGGGTGCGACAGGGATTGAACCTGTGACCCCCGCCGTGTGAAGGCGATGCTCTACCGCTGAGCTACGCACCCATCCGTGCCCGGTGGGGACCTCTTAATGGATCTCCCTCCGGGCTGCAAGACACCCCGTCACACATTCTTCAAAACCCGAACATATGGTCCAGCGAGAAGGCGCCATCGGCCCGCATCACGCCGTGATAGCCGAACAGCCGGCACGTCACGTCGCGGATCATGACATACCCCCCCATCCCTGCACGCTCGATCGCCGCCGCGCCGAACAGGCGATGCGGCCAGACCATCGCCGATCCCGAACAGGCAATCTCCAGATCCGCCTTCGCTACCGCCTGCCCCTGCCCGTCATGCAGGCTCAGCACGGTTCGCGACCACGGCCGCCAGGCGGCCGAGGCAGGATAGATCAGGCAGCAGAACGCCTCGCCCAGCCCGTTCCCTCCCTTCAGGAACAGCCGCGTGGTCAGCCCCGGCGGCGGCCCGGAATAGGATTGCGGCTCACCGCGATAGGTCATGACGGTATTGAAGATATGGGCCCCGAAACTGGTCTCGGCCGCATGGCCGCCCTCCCGGGCGGTAAAACGGATCAGCGCATGCAGCCAGCCATCTGCCTCGCCGCCATCGCGGAAATCATAGACCAGTTCCCCATGCCCCTCGGGCACGCCCAGTTCCGCCACATCCTGCGCCAGGTCATGGTCGCGCCGCAGGCAGCCGAGGAATTTCCGGCCGGTCAACCGCCCCTCGGTATCGAAACAGTCCAGCCGCAGCGGCAAGGTCACCTGCGATTCGGCCATGGGCGAAGGCTGGACCACCGTACGAAACCGCGCCGGGTCCAGAATCGGGAACGGCAGCAGATACCCCCGTCCCAGACTCGGCGGCAACTCCGCAATCCCCGGATCGGGGCGCAGATCCGCGCGCTCCACGTTCAGATGGGCGATGCGCGTCCGCGCGGCCTGCGTGACCTCGTAGCGCGGCCGCACCAGATACCGCCCCGACCGAAGCTCGATCTGCGCCGGCCAGCGCAGGTCGGGCAGACACTCGGCCACAGGAATCGCCACCGTTTCATAGGGGCCGATTCCACGCAGGATCGGCACCTGCCGCTCGTCCCCCATGCGGTTGAGCGCCATCGCACCGGCCGGAATCGACACCGCGTGGCTGTTCTGCACCCATAGCACCACCTCTTCGCCCACATCCGGGGCCGGCAGGTTGGCATAGCGGTCCGATGGCCAGGCATTGGCGTCGTGCGTCACCGACAGGCTCGGATTATCGCCGGTGCCATAGGTATCCAGCGCATATTTCACCACGTCGTGCCCGGCCACGCCGATGGCATGCACGAACAACTGCCCGACGAAGGGCGGCAGGCCGAACCGCGCGCGCACCGCGCGACTGTCGATCACGATCGCACTTTCACCGTCGGGTACGGCCTCTTCCCAACTGGCCAGCACCTCGCCCCGCGCCCCGAACAGCCGCAGCCACAGCCGCACGTCCGCCGCCCCATAGCGCGCCCAGTAATTCGCCGTGACCAGACGGGTCGACAATCCCTCCGCATCGCGGAAAAAGGCATGATTGGTCGCGAAATTCAGCCGGTCGAGATACCGCTCCGGCACGGTCAGCAAGGCATCGGGCAACCGCACGCCGTCCAGAGCGAAAACCCGCGCCCCGTCGGGCAGCAGATGCGCGATCCGGTCGCGTACCCGCGCACCATCGAAACTGACGACCAGCACCGCCCCGACCGATGCAAGGGGCAGATCCGCCAGCGCCCGCGCGGGACCGGCCGCCGTGGGCCGGCCGACGCGCTGCGTATCATGGACATACACGCCTTCGATCACGCCCAGGCCGGACACTCCATCGAGGGCACCGGGGCAGAGCGCCAGCACCATGGCGAACATGCCCTCGGCGTCATACACCGCCACCGGCCCGGCGGCGCGAACCGAAGCCGCCAATCCCGCCAGCGCCTCGGCCGCCAGCGGATGCGCCAGCGCCTTGTAGAGAACATTGCCGCCCGCCTGGGCGTCATAGGTATGGATGTCCAGCATGGAGATTCCATACCGCATAATCCGGTCCCCAGAAATCATACCGTTTCGACAGGTTGCGGACACCGGGTGCGGGGCAGAACCTCAGCCCAGCCCCAACCGCCGACGCATCGTCTCCGCCACCTCGATCGTATCGTCCAGCGGCCCCACCGGCCACGCTTCCATCCGCCCCGAAAAGCGGCGGATGCGCCCGGCCGACGCCAGTTCCCGCAGAAACAGCCCGATCCGCCGCGACCGTCCCGGCAGATCGACAACCATCACCGGCGCGGTCCCCGCCACGGCCTCGGACACCATCGAGACACTGTCCTGCGTCACCACCACCGCATCGGCGCAGGCCAGCAACCCCAGATACGGATTTTCGCCCTGCATGTCCCACACCCAGCCCCCCAGAGGGGCCAGCGCCTCGCGTATGATCCGGCACACCCCTACACCCGTCCGCCGCGACGGCGTCACCGCCACCCCGACTCCGTCACGGCGCATCATGTCCGCCAACTGCCCCGCCAACCTGGCCGCAACCGCCTCATCCAGCCGGAACCGCCCGTTGGAACCACCCAGCAGCACGGCCACCAACGGGCGCGGCAGATGGGCCAGACGCGGCAACCACACCGCCCGCGCCGCCGCCAGCCGCTCGGGCGAGACCCCATGCAGCGCGGTGCGCGAAAGCAGCACGTTAGAACCACTGATTTCATCATGCCGGTTGGCAATGACCAGATCGAAGCGGTCCAGCCGCATGCGCGGGTTCTGGATCTGCACTACCCGCCGCGTGCGCGCCCGCAACGCAGCCCCCACGGCCCCCCCGGTCCCGCCGACGCTGAAGACCAGCCCCGCCGCCCCAGCATCCAGCGGATCGACGGCCCGCAACGGTGCCGGCCACCATGCGGCCGGCACCCGGCCCCACAGGCCCCGCGCCCGCACAGGGCAGAAAAACGGCTCCAGTCCGGCCCGCGCCGCCAGCCCGAACGCCTGCGACCGCATCCCGGCCAAGTCTTCCGCCACCACCGCCACCGCGCGATCCGCGGGGGGCAGAACAGAAGGGGCGTCATGCGTGTTCATCGCCCCATCTGCCGTCCATCCCGGCCGACCGTCAATGCCACGACCCGCCCCGAAGATTCGCTTTGCTTCCCCCGGACCGCCACACACGGTATCCCCTCATGGAATGACCGACACGCCCTCCCCGGCCGACAGCGCCAGCACCGACACCCCCACCTTCGCGCAGCTTGGCCTTCAGGAGCGAATCCTGGCCAATATCGCCCGCGCCGGCTACGCCGCGCCCTCGCCGATCCAGGCCCTGGCAATCCCGCCGATCCTGGCCGGAAAGGATGTCGAGGCCCTGTCGCGCACCGGCAGCGGCAAGACCGCCGCCTTCGCCCTGCCGCTGGTCCAGAAACTGCTCGCCTCCCCCCAGCCCGCCGCGACGGTGCAGGAAGGCGTCCCCGGCGTGGTGCGGACACTGATCCTGTCGCCGACCCGCGAACTGGCCAGCCAGACCGCGACCGCCATCCGCACCTGCGCCCATGGCTGCCAGTTGATGATCGGACTGGCCATCGGCGGCGTCCCCAAGGACCGCCAGACCCGCGCCCTGCGCGGCGGCGTCGACATCCTGGTCGCCACCCCCGGCCGCCTGCTCGATCACCTGGCCGACGGCACGATCAGCCTGGACCAGACCACCTGCCTGGTGCTGGACGAGGCCGACAGGATGCTGGAACTGGGCTTCATCGAAGACATCCAGTCCATCGCCGAACGCCTGCCGACGCGGCACCAGACCCTGCTGTTCTCCGCGACCATGCCGCCCGCCGTCGCCACCCTGGCGCACCGGCTGCTGCACCGGCCGCTGCACGTCGCCCCGCCCGAGGCCACCGCCCCCCCCCCCCGGATTCGCCAGCAGGTCGCGTTCGTCGCGACGGCACGCAAGAACGCGACGCTGATCGCCCTGCTCAGGCGCGACACGCCGGACAGGGTCATGGTCTTCACCCGCACCAAACAGGCCAGTGACAGCGTGGCCCGCGCGCTGGAATCCGCCGGCCTCTCCGCGGCGGCCCTCCATGGCGACCACAGCCAGGCCAAGCGCGACCGCACGCTCGCCACGTTCCGACGCGGCACGCTGCGGGTGCTGGTCGCCACCGACGTGATGGCACGCGGCATCGACGTCGACGATGTGACGCTGGTGGTGAATTACGACATTCCCGAACAGCCCGAGACCTATATCCACCGCATCGGCCGCACCGCCCGCGCCGGACGGCGCGGCACCGCGCTGTCGCTCTGCGCGCCCGAGGAACGGCAGTTGCTGCGCGAGATCGAACGCCAGACCAGCGCGAGAATCACCGCCATCGACCCTACCTGACCACCCGTCGGCCCGCCTGCCCCAGGAATGCAGGCGGCGACACCCAGCCCCCATGCCGGGACAGGCCCCAGGCGCGCCATGGCATTGCAGGTCCGGCGCGACGCTATAAAATCATTTTCATGACCTGTCCGACCGCTCCCATGGCGCATGACGATGGCCTGTCCGGCACCTGCCGCCCGGACGCGCGGCGCGTGACGGGATGAGCTGCGGCACAGGGTCCCGCCCCGGCGCGTCCCCGCGCGTACGCGCCAGGCCGAAATTTCTCGAAATCCTGCCGCCCCCGCCGCAGGCGCTGCCCGCCTTCACCCAGGACATCACGCCGCCCGACCTCTCGCCGTGGCTGACCGATCATTGCGGCATTCCCGGCGTGGTGCATCACGAGGCCCCCCGCCCCGGCCCCCATGTCGTGCTCACGGCCCTCGTCCACGGCAACGAGTTCGCCGGCGCCATCGTGCTGGACCGCCTGCTGCGCGAGCGGGTCCGCCCGACACGGGGCCGCCTGTCGCTGATCTTCGCCAATCCGGAGGCATTCGCCCGTTTCACCCCGACCAATCCGGTCGCCTCCCGCTTCGTCGAGGAAGACATGAACCGGGTCTGGAGCCGGCAGATCCTGTCCAGCCCGCGCCGTTCGGTGGAACTGGACCGGGCACGGGCGATCCTGCCGGTAATCGAAACCGCCGACATCCTGATGGACCTGCACTCCATGCTCTGGCCCGGCGCACCGCTGATCCTGGCCGGCGCCACCGAAAGCGGCCGCCGGCTGGCAACGATGATCGGCAACCCGCCGCTGGTCGTCTCCGACCACGGCCACAAGGCCGGCCCGCGCCTGATCGATTATGACCGGTTTTCCGACCCATCCGGCCCCTACGCCGCCTGCCTGCTGGAGGCCGGCGCACACTGGTCGGCCGACACGGTCCAGACGACGGATAGCGCGGTGCGCGCGCTGCTGCGGCATAGCGGCCTGCTGCCCGTCGAACCGGCACCACCGGCCGCCGCCAGCCGCCAGTTGATGGTCACCGATATCGTCACGGCCGAAACGCCGGGCTTCCGCTTCGTCCGTCCCTTCCAGGGCGGCGAAATCATCCGCCGCCGGGGCACCCTGCTGGCCCAGGACGGCCCAGACGAAATCCGGACCCCCTACCCAGACTGCATGCTGGTCATGCCCAACCTGCGCCCCGGCCGGGGCCAAACCGCCGTCCGCCTGGCCCGAACCCTGCCCACGCCACCGTAGGCAGTCGCCCGACACCCCGCCGACCGGTCAGGCCGATCGGCGGGGTGTCGGGCCGCTCGTCACTCCGCCGCCGAAGAGCGCGCCAGATCCGCGCCGCCGCCCGGCAGAGGCGCTTCGCCAACCCGCTCCAGTTTCTCGCCATCCCAGCCCAGCGTCAGCAGGCTGCGATCCATGACGCCCTGAACGAGGATTTCCTTCCCATCGGGCGCAAAGGCCAGTCCCTGCGGCCACAATGTTCCCGGCGCCTGGGCAAGCGTGTGCAACTGCCCGTCCTTCAGGGACAGGACCGTCACCACGCCACGGGGATGATAGCGTGGCGAGGTCGGCGGCACCGCCGAACCGTTCTGCGACACGACGGCGACATACTGCCCATCGGGGGAGATATCGAGTCCCTCGGGCGCATTGGGCACCGTCACGCGCTGAACCTCCCGGATCGGCGACGCCGTCAGGTCCAGCACCGACAGGGCACCCGGCAGTCCTTCCCCATGCCCCAGCATGCCCATGACCGCGTAATGCCCATCCTTCGTCATCCGGATGTTCCACGGGCCGGGCGCGATGTTCAGCGGCGTGGGATCGACGGAGATCGCGTCGCCGTCGATATGCAGCAGATAGACCCGATCCGCCTGCCACAGGCTCACAAGCGCCCGCTTGCCATCCGGCAGGATCGCAATGCCGGCCGGAAAGCCCGAAACCGGCAGCGTGATGACCTTGCGGTCGCCAAGCCTGTGTCCGTCGAAGCGAAACCACGTCAACACGCCCGACTTGCCATTGGCGACCAGCAGATGCTGTCCGTCGGGGGTAAAGCGCATCGTGGTCGCCCCGGCGGCGGAGGCCACCTGCTGGACCAGCCGGGGCTTCGCCCCGGACAGGTCCACGACGCTGATACGATCATCGGGGACGATCTTGTTCGTCTTCACGTCGGGCTTCGACGCCGAGGACACCAGGACGGTCTTGCCGTCATGCGTGAATTCAAGCGCCGTCGGCGGCCCGATCACGCTTACGGGCACATTCAGGCTCGCCCGCACACCCCAAACACCGTTCGCGGCCCTTTCCAGAACGGACAGCGTGTCGGGAACCAGCGGCTTCGGCAGGACCTGCACCCCATTCTGTAGAATGGAGTGCCCGTCATTGGCCGAAACGACCGTCTGCGCGCAGACCGGCGAGGACATGGCAAGCAGTGCCGTAAAGGCAAGCGTCAGTTTGTTGCGCATCTTCGATATCAACCCATCAGTCCCTGAAACCGGCCTATCTTTCAACGTGTCTTCCGGACCCGGCGCACAACCAGCACGACAAGACCGGCCAGGACCAGAACCCCGACGATCATGCCCGGCACGGCAAAGGCCCCGAGCTTCGCGATCAGCGGCTTGGGACCACCCGAGCGGATCAGCTTCACGTCATCCGCCGAGACCTTCACAGCCGGGTTGCCGAATTCCTGCTCAACATAGTTGCTGATATCGGCAATGTCCTGATCGGAGAGCGCATCCACGTACGAGCCCTCGCCAAAGCCCGGCATATAAACCGTATGGCCGCCCACTTCGCGCCTGACGCCCATCAGGATCGTCGAGATCAGGTTATCCGCGATCGGTGCGCCGACAGCCGTATTATGGAAGAGCTGCGGATAATACCCATCGGGGCTGCCCTTGCCCGTCGGGCGATGGCAGGCCGCGCATTCGCCGGTAAACAGGCGCTCCCCACGGCTCATCCCGCTTTCCGCCAGCCCACGATAGGCGGTCTCGCGGTCGGAAGCCTTGCCATACGCATCGCGCGGCGCGGTGTCCCTGCTGTCCGAAATCGCGGGAACCTGCTTGATATAAGCAACGATCGCGCGAATATCGCTGTCGTCGAGATATTGGAAACTGTGCTCCACAGCCTCCGCCATCGGACCGCCGGCCTGGGCCTTCCCAGGCACGTCGCCGGTCTTCAGGTACCGGGCGAGGTCATCATCGCTCCAGGACCCGACACCACTTTTCTGATCGGACGTAATATTGGGCGCATACCACGACGCCAGCGATGCGCCGCCCAGAGCCTTGCTGCCGATCTCGGCCATCATCGCATTGCGCGGCGTGTGGCAGGTATCGCAATGCGCCAGCGCGTAGGACAGGTAATGCCCGCGATTGACTTCCGCCGACTTGCCCGGCTCCGGCTTGAAGCGCGTATCGTCCAGGAAGAGCAGGTTCCAGAACGCCATGCTGGCGCGAATATTGTACGGGAACGGCAGCGCCGTCTCCCGCGCCTTCGCCTCGACCGGCTTCACGTCGGTCATGAAATAGACATACAGCGCGTGAATGTCTTCGTCGGTCAGCTTGGTGTACGACGTGTATGGCATCGCGGGATAAAGATGCGCGCCATCGCCACGAATCCCCTCGCGCAACGCGCGGGCAAACTGCGCCTCGGTATAGGCGCCGATGCCGTACGTCTTCGAAGGCGTGATGTTGGTGGCATAGATCGAGCCCAGGGGCGATGCGATTCCATAGCCACCGGCAAACGGCTTTCCGCCACCCGGCGCCGTATGGCAGGCGGCGCAATCCGCCGCGACGGCAAGATAGTGCCCGCGCTGGGCAATGGCCTCATTCGGCTCCGGCACCTGCGCCCGAACGACAGAGCAGGACAATACCAGCGCTGCGGCGGCCAGTCCGAGATGACCGGCCAGTTCCCGCACCTTCCTGGAACTCTGCATCATGCCCGTCCCTTTTCGAAATCCGCTTTGATGGAGTCGGCCGCCTTCAGGCCGAGGGCCGCCATGCTCAGCGTCGTGTTCACCACGCTGGCCGAAGGCATCGCCCCGCCGCCAGGCAGCCAGAGGTTGGGGTGGTCGTGGGCGCGGCAATCACCGTCGACGACCGAATCCTTGGGATTCTTTCCCATGATCGTGCCGCCCATGATGTGATTGTTCGCGTTGTAATCGGTCGTGATGCGCAGCTCGGTGCCGCCCAGAAGACCCGCGATCTGCTTGACCTGCTCGTTGACCGATTCCAGTCCCTTGCGAACATAATCGCCGACATCATAATGAATGTCCGGGCATGCCAGACCCAGCGGGTCCTTGCGCGTGCTGCTCAGGGTCAGCCGGTTATTGGGGTCAGGCAACGGCTCCAGGCTGATCGACAGATCGACACCGCACGCCGCGCGACGGCGGATCTCGTCATCCAGTTCCTGGCCAACCAGCCCGAGCGCCAGCGCCTGCTGGGTCGCCGGCGCAACACGGCTGATATTGTTCAGGATCATCTTGTTCGCGGAATACTCGCTGCGGAACCCACCGTCCCGCGGCCCGACGATGCAACTGCTCTGCGCCGGCCCGCGCCCGAACCAGAGCGGCTCGTTGGCCAGGAACGACGCATGCACGCCCGAATGGTCCATCATGTTCCGGCCGACCTGGTCGGACGAATTGGCAATGCCGTTCGGGTTGCGGGCATTGGCCGCCAGCAGCAGCAGACGGGGCGTCTCGATCCCGTTGCACGCCAGCACGAACGTCTTGCCGGTCGCCTTGTGCGACTGGCGGTGCGCATCATACCAGTAGACGGCCGTAATCCGGTTGTTCTCGTCCGTATCCATCCGGTAGACGACGGCTTCGGCGAGCGTCACGGCTCCATTGGCTTCCGCGCGGTCGATATGCTGGATGCCGTTATACATGGCGCCGATCGGGCAGATGGGCTGGCAGTTGTTGTTGCCGCAGCACGACGGACGGTCGCCGAAAGGCTCCATGCTGCGCCCCTGCGGAATGGGCACAAGATGAAAACCGTGCGGATTCACAATCTCCGCCACCCGCCGATCGCCATAGCCGAAGGGGATCATGTCGCGGGGATAAGGCCGGCTCCGTTCCGGAGGCGACTGGAGGGAAACGTCATGCGGGCCGGAAACGCCCATCTCCTCTTCCGCGCGGCAATAGTACGGCTCAAGCTCGTTATAGGAAATCGCCCAGTCCCGGCCGACGCCATAACGCGATTTCATCTCGAAATCGGCGGGCAGATGCCGCCAGCAGGACGCCGCCCAGTGCCAGGTCGTGCCACCGACCGTCCGCAGATACCCCTGCTTGAACGCCGAACCATTGGGACCGGACAGACCGACATAATCGTTGGCAGGAAAATACAGCGGCGCCTGGGCCAGCGGAGATTGCGGATAAAGCCCCTGGAAATCGGAATGCAGGCGGTTATGAAACGACATGTTCCGCCAGTTTTCGACATACTCTTCCCGCTTGAGGCGCAGGCCGGCTTCGAGAATGACGACCGAGCGACCAGCGGCCGCCAGTTCGTTCGCGATCATGCCGCCCACGACCCCCGAACCGACGACGACGACATCGGCCGAAACGTCGCCGGACTGGGAAAATTCTGGTTTGGCCACGATTTATTGCTCCCTGTGCGGCAACGGAGAATGAGGGGGAGATGACGGGGGAATGGTCCCCAGCGGCGGCGTCTGCCGGGGCGCCTTGCCTTCGACGCCCGCACCCTGCGGCATCGGAGCCGGCGGCGTGGCCGGCAGCGGCGCATGAACGGGAATCCCCAGCGGCGGCGGCGTCTCCGTCCACCAGCCCGGACGATCGAAGCAATAGGTCGGAACCGGCAGCCCATCGCGCGTCGGCTGGTACATCAGCGCATCATAGTAAGCGACCGTCGGCGCATTCGTCTTGTCCTGCACCGAGCCGGTATACCAGGCCGCGTTCAGGGCCAGCAGGTCATCCTTCAGGTCGCCGGCACGGTCCAGAATCTCCCGGGGCGTACCCCCCTGGGCAACCAGACCGGAAAGTGCCTGTATCTTTGCGGCATAATCCGGAAACGTCTTCTGCATCGCCGCAAACAGGCGGCGCGCGATGACCGGATGCAATTCCGAATGCCCGGTAATGGCACGAGAGACCGACAGGAACGTCGCATCATCGACCGTCGCGGCATGCGCGACATCGCCGGAGAACCCGAACTCGCCGAAAGCTGCCGAAAAGCCGGCAACGACCGTCCCCAGCATGAGCGAGCGGCGACTCACTCCGGGTTTCCGGGCGGACCCGTCGCCGTTCACGTCACTATTTCTGTTCATGCCTCACTTTTCTCCAGAACACGCATCGGGATGGCCGAGGACAAGACGGTTTCGCAACGGAAGGGCGGGCGATCCGATCCACGAATCCTGCCCCGTGAAAAACCGTCCGGAATGCCCGCTCACTCTTTCATCGCTGCCAGGCCGGCTTCCGCCGCCTGCTCATCCTGAGCGTTGTTTCCTCCGCTCACCCCAATGGCGCCGATCAGACGGCCATCATGAAAAATCGGTATTCCACCAGCAGCCGGCATGGCATGCGGCAAGGCCAGCACGGCCATTTTCCCACCCGTCAGCGCCGTTTCGAATGCGGCGGAGGGGCGCTTGTAAAAGACCGCGCTGATCGCCTTGCGTTCCGCCAGTTCGAGGCTCGCAATCTGCGCATCCGCCATCCGTTCGGTCAGGATCGTCCGCCCGCCCGCATCCACCACGTACACGACAACGGCCGTACCATTCGCCACCGCCTTGCTCTCCGCCGCCTGCGCCATCGCCCGTGCCTGAGGCAGCGCAATCACACCGGCAGAGCGGGTCTCCGCGAAAGCCACCCCCGACAGCAGGTTCAGGCCGACGACGAACCCGCACACCAGCCGGCACGCAACGCGGGAAACGGTCTTTGTCGATGCACTCTTGAGTCGCAGCATCCGGCTCGCCTTTCGGGTCGTGTCGCTTAACGTCTTGAGCGCCCTTTGCCATGCACGGGCATAGTTTCACTAGATCGATCTAAATCACTATATTGTGAACACCGTATCATGATCGCCGCCGCCAACCCGCGCATGCCACACGAGAAAGACTCGGAAAATCGGCCATCCTTATGAGAATATGTATTTTTTTTCATAATCCCGACCGGTCAGGATTTTATATCGGTCTAAAATGGATTTCATGATTCACCACCCGCACATACCTGATCACGGTTTTCGTGATCTGGCATGATCTGTGAAGCATGACGATTGTATGGCATCTCGCTGGCTTAACGATATCGAGTATTTTATCCGAGCCCCCGCGCTATTCGGATAAGGTGCAAAGTATATAATACACTTCAGGTCACAGGATTTCAGATGACAGGCTCTGTATATAAACAAAAAATCGCACAGTGTTCCTGCTTCAGTTTCGGGAAATACAGGAATTTTTCGCTTACTACTCTTACCTTACTCCAATTGTCCGGAAACACCGTCCCGTCATTCGCACAGGACACCCAAGGCACCGCCAAGGTGGCCAAAGCTACGAAGCGGAGCCAGGCTCAAAACCAGAATCTCGGTCCGCAGCAGAATGCGTCGTCACCACTTAACTCGGTCCAAGAGAATGCCCCCCCCTCAGGCATCCATTCCGCCGGGCATCCTGACGACGTACCCGTCTCCTCCCCTCGCCTCTCGGGGCGGGCAGCCGGCCCCCATCACCAAGGGGCCCCCCGCCCTGTTCCCCGCTCTTTTCGGCGTCACACCCTGGCTCCAGCGGCGCGGCATTGGCTTTCATTTCGACAACACCAACGAATATGCGGGCGCGCTGCAGGCCCCCACGCGCGGTCCCCATTACGGCAACTATCGCCAGGGCTCGAGCAACGCGGGCCAATACTCGGCCAACCTGACCGTGGACTGGGAACAGCTGGCGGGCATCAAGGGGTTCATGACGCACATGACCACCGTCGGCCGCTACGGCACGACCGCCAACCGCATGTTCGGCGACTGGCTCGCCCATAGTTCGGAAATCTATGGCGGCGGTGGCAACGTGGTCGTGCATCTTGTCTCCCTGTACGGAGAGCAGAGTCTCTACAAGGGCAGGCTCCTGATCGCCGGCGGCCGCATGTCCCAGATGTCGGATTTCGCCTCCAGCCCGCTCTTCTGCAATTTCCAGAACAATTCGTTCTGCGGGCGTCCCAAGGCGGCGGCGGACAGCACCTTTTACGGCAGTTATCCGGCCGCGACCTGGGCCTTTCGCCTCAAGGGCCGTCCCCGTAAGGATCTTTACGTCCAGACCGCCGTCTATTTCGCGGAAAACGGCATTTACATGAACTATCAGCACCGCACGGGCTTCAAATGGAACGGCGCCAACATCGTCGGATACGAAATCCCCGTCGAAACCCAGTGGGAACCGAAATTCGGCGCCGACCACGACCTTCCCGGCCATTATAAACTCGGCTTCGTTTTCGACGATGTCCAACGCGCCGACAATTACTACAACACCGCCGGACAGTCCTATTATGTCTATGGCGGCAAGCAGCTCATGCGGAAATCCTCATGGCAGACATATTTCATGTTCGACCAGAAGATCATGAACTATCCCGGCCGCCCCAAGACCAGCGGCCTGACCTTCATGGGTGGCTATATCTACAACTCTCCCCACACCTCGGTCCGTGATTTCGAAGTCTATGGCGCGTTCATGAGCCAGGGCCTCTTCCCCGGCCGCCCCCAGGATATCCTGGGCGCCGCGTTTTCATATGTCAGCATCGCACCGGGCACGAGAGACACCACCATGGCGATGGTCAACGCCGACAAATATACCGGCATGCCCAACCATGCCACGGGTGTTCAGACGAATGCTCAGGTGCTGGAACTCGATTATTCCATACATGTTATGCGCGGCGTGACCTTCAGCCCGGACTTTCAGTACTATATGAACCCCAACGGCCAAAAGGGATTGCGGAACTCCGTGATGCTGGGCTTTAAGTCCTATGTCTCCTTTTTTTAGATCGGTCCAAGCGGATATTTGCGCATGACGGTTCCGTCCGTATCTGATCGTTTCGGCACAATGCCGCCCAACCGGGCGGCATCGTACCCTCGCGTGTCCAACGATCGCGTAACGCACGGATATGTACAGGCGGGCAGGACACGGCCCGCAGCCCTGCGGACTGTCGGCAAGGTCCTCCTGCCGGCGATCCAACGCGCATGTCCTGCGCCTCGCGGCTGCCGCCCATCAGAGCCGCTCCGTTCCCATGCTCAAAAATACACGCAGGCCCTGCCGTTGCGCGACACGCTCGCCCGGCTGGCCGACTGCGCAGACAGGCTCTTACGGCAGGGGGCCGCCGCAGCTTTCCCTGACCATCAACTGGCCCGATACGAGAATACGCATGCTGGACGCACGCGGTTCCGTAATCCGGTCCAGCAGCAGCCGCGCGGCATTGCGTCCCACCCCGACGGGGTCCGTCACGATCGTCGTCAGCGTGGGGAAGGACGTCGCGGCCTGCGGCAGGTTATCGGCCCCGATCACGGCGAAATCGCGACCGGGCAACTCCCCCTCGGAGAGCAGCCGCCCCATGAGCGACAGCGCAACCATGTCGTTGTAGCAGATCGCGGCATCCGGCGGGGACGCGGACGCCATAAGGCTTTCCAGCGAACCGAAATCGGACAGATTGTCAAGGTCCGTCGGTATGATCAGGTCGCTTTCCAGACGATGACGCCTGAGCGCGCGCTGGAAGCCTTCCAGCCGCTCGCAGGCCGCCGAGTGCACGCGGTCTCCGCCCAGAAAGGCGATTTTCCTGCGTCCATGCCGCACCAGATGCGAAACCGCCAGGTCGGTGCCCCCGGCGTAATCCGGCCCCACGTAATCGCCGGCAGTCGGGGACACGTGGCGCAGCACCTGCACGTAAGGCAGACCCGTTTTCTCGATTTCGGAAAGGAGCGTTTCATCACTTCCCACCGCCGGACAGATGATCAGCCCATCCACGCCATGTTCCCGCAGGCGCCAGATCTGGCGCATCTGCCGTTCGGTGTTCTCGGCGCTGTTGACCAGCAACGCCACGATCCCGGCATCGACGAAGACTTCATCAATGCCGATCAGCAGCTTGCTGTAGAAGGGGCTGCCGATATTGCACAGCACCACGCCGATCGTGCCGGTCCTCTGCCGCCGGAGATTGGCGGCGCCCCGGTTGTAGATGTAGCCAAGCTTGTGCATGGCCGCGATCACGCGCTTGCGCGTTTCGGCCGAAACAAGGGGGCTTTCCCGCAACACCAGCGAGGCGGTCGCCCGCGAAACCCCGGCTTCTTCGGCAACCGACTGCAGATTCACCCTTTTCTGACTGCCGCCTGTGCTCACCAGCCTCTCTCCTCTGATCGCGACGGGCCATGAGCATTCAAGCGATGCATTTCAGACAGTCACTTCTTCGTCCGGCGATCATCCCATAGCTCCGGTCATCCGCAAAGGGGCATTCCCCCTCCCCACAGAGACATCGGAAGTGTTGATCATGGTCAGAACGATCCCCAAGGAAGACAAAAACAAAAACAGACCAACGAAAAGGAGCTTAATATCGAAAGACGCATAAAAATTTCGCGAGCATGGCGCCCTATACACAGAGACATCTGCTGAGCGTCATCAAAAACCCACCGTGTGTATTTTTTATTAGATGGAGTCCACAATGAAAATGCCCTCACCGACCCGGCGCCACTTCATCGGCGGCCTCCTGGGGTCCGCGTCGTTCTGGCTTTACAGCGACCACAAGGTCTGGGCCGATGCGCTCGCCGTCGGCAATGCAGGCCCCTATGCCCCGCGCTATTTCAACAAGGAGGAATGGCGCTTCCTGAACGCGGCGTGCGAGCGGATCTACCCGACCGATGCCCACGGTCCCGGCGCGCGCGGCCTCGGCGCTCCCGAGTTCATCGACCGTCAGATGGACACGGCCTATGGACGTGGCGAATTGTGGTACATGTCCGGCCCCTTCGTCAGCGCGCCGGCCAATCTCGGCTACCAGCTCTCCCTCCCCCCGCGTGAAGTCTACCGCCAGGGCATCGCGGGCGCCGACGCCTATGTCCGCGCGCACCATGACGGCCGCAGCTTCGCCGACCTCGAAGCCGCCGAGCAGACGGCCGTCCTGAAAGAGTTCGAGCACGGCGAGATGGCGCTGGGCGCCGTTCCGGCACATCTCCTCTTCGAGCAGTTGCGCCAGAACACGCTCGAAGGCGTTTTTTCCGATCCTCTCTACGGCGGCAACAAGGGCCTCGCCGGCTGGACGCTGCTCGGCTTCCCCGGCGCCCGCGCGGATTTCATGGACTGGGTCAACCAGGAAGGCGCCGCCTACCCGTTCGGACCCGTCTCGATTTCCGGCGAAACAGCCTAAGGATTTTCATATCATGACCACGAAGAAGACCGACGCCATCGTGATCGGCGCAGGCTGGGCAGGATCGATTCTTGCCAAGGAACTGACCGAGGCCGGCCTCTCGGTCACCATTCTGGAACGCGGGGAAGATCGCGCGACGGCCGTGGAGGGCGATTACCCCACCTCCATCGACGAACTTCGCGGCGCCATCCGCCACCGCCTGTTCCAGAATCTTTCCCAGTCGACGGTCACCATTCGCAATACGACCGACCAGGTCGCGGTGCCCTATCGCCGCCTTGCCGCCTTCCTCCCCGGCGAAGGCGTCGGCGGTGCCGGCCTGCACTGGTCTGGGGTCCATTTCCGCGTCGCGCCCGACGACCTGGCGCTGCGCACCAACGTCATTGCCAAATACGGCAAGAACTTCATCCCCGAAGGCATGAACCTTCAGGATTACGACGTGACCTATGAAGAACTGGAGCCGTTCTTCGACAAGGCGGAAAAGGTCTTCGGCACGTCGGGCGAACCCTACACCATCAAGGGCAAGGTCGCCGGCACCGGCAACCCCTTCGCCCCGGACCGCTCCGACGCCTTTCCCCTGCCGGCGATGAAAGACGTCTATTCCGCCAGCATCTTCAAGAAGGCGGCGGCCAATGTAGGGTACCACCCCTACTCCCTGCCGGCGGCCAACGCCTCGGCCCAATATACCAACCCCTATGGCGTGCAGATGGGGCCATGCAATTTCTGCGGATATTGCAGCGGGTACGATTGCTACATGTATTCCAAAGCGTCGCCCAACGTGAACATCCTGCCCGCCCTGCGCCAGGACCCGAAATTCACGCTGATCACCAAGGCCCATGTCCTGAAGGTCGATCTCGACAGCGACGGCAAGAAGGCAACGGGCGTCACCTATCTCGATCTGCGCACCAACCAGGAGGTCCAGCTCAAGGCCGATCTGGTCATCATCAGCGCCTTCCAGTTCCACAACGTCCATCTCATGCTGCTCTCCGGCATCGGCGAGCCCTATGACCCGGTCAAGAACACGGGCACGATCGGACGGAACTTCGTGTACCAGACCATCACGACGTCCCGCGCCTGGCTGCCCTCCAAGCAGTACACCAACCTGTTCGTCGGCGCCGGCGGCGCGGGTGTCGCCATCGACGATTTCAACAGCATGAATTTCGACCACGGCCCGCTCGGCTTCGTGGGCGGCTCGCCCGTGTGGGTCAACCAGGCCGGCGTCAAGCCGATCGCCGCCGCCATCGGCGGCCCCGGCGGCAAGGCCCCGACCTGGGGCGAAGGCTACAAGGACGCGATGGTGGAAACCTACCGCCATTCGCTCACGATCGATGCCCACGGCAGCAACATGGCGTATCGGGACATCTATCTCGACCTCGATCCGACCTACAAGAACGCCTACGGCCAGCCCCTGCTCCGGATGACCTTCACCTGGAAGGACAACGACATCCGGATGAACCAGTACGTGGTGAGCAAGATCGAGCCCATCATGAAGGAACTCGGCGCGACGCGCTACGCGCTGGGCACGCTCCACGCCAACGACGTCTTCGATACCCGCCGCTATCAGACGACGCATCTGGGCGGCGGCGCCGTCATGGGTGCCGACCCGAAGACCAGCGCCATCAACCGCTACCTGCAAAGCTGGGACGTCTCGAACGTCTTCGTCATCGGCGCCAGCGCCTTCCCGCAGGGCATGGGATACAACCCGACCGGCATGGTGGCCGCACTTGCCTATTGGGCAGCCTATCACATCCGCACGACCTATCTGAAAAACCCCGGCCCCATGGTGCAAGCATGAAACACTGCACGTTCTCCTTCACGACCGCACTTGGCGCCGCCGCCCTTCTCGTGCTTGGCCACATGCCGCAGGCACGCGCGGACGCATCGGCGGATCTGGTCGCCAAGGGGCGCTACGTCGCGGAAGCCTCGGATTGCAGTGCCTGCCACACCATCAAGGGCGGCAAGCCCTACGGGGGCGGCATGGAATTCAAGCTCCCTATTGGATCGATCTACTCATCCAACATCTCGCCCGACCCGGCTCATGGCATCGGCACCTATTCCGAGGCCGAGTTCGCCCGCGCGGTGCGTGAGGGCGTCCGCAAGGACGGCGCCAGCCTCTATCCGGCCATGCCGTTCCCGTCCTATGCCCGCATGAGCGACAGCGACATCCACGCGCTCTACATCTATTTTATGAAAGGCGTGCAGCCGGTCGCCCAGGCGGCCCCCGCCAACGGCATCCCCTGGCCCATGTCGATGCGCTGGCCGATGATTTTCTGGCGCGCGGTCTTCGCCCCCTCCGTCGCCTCGGCACAGAAGGACGTCAATCGCACCTTCCCCACGCCCGCCATCGCGCGCGGCGCCTATCTGGTGGAAGGCCCCGGCCATTGCGGCGCCTGCCATTCTCCGCGCGGCATCGCCTTGCAGGAAAAGGCCCTGTCCGCCAGTTCGGGCACGGCGTTCCTGTCGGGCGGCGCGCCGATCGACGGTTTCGTGCCGACCAGCCTGCGCCAGGACCAGCGCACCGGCCTGGCTTCCTGGTCCGAGGATGACATCGTCGCGTTCCTGTCCACCGGGCGGAACCTGAAAGGCGAATCGTTCGGCGGCATGACCGACGCCGTCTATCACGGCACGCAGCATCTCACCGTGGAAGACCTGCACGCCATGGCGCAGTATCTCCGCTCTCTACAGCCCAACAGCCCGAACGTGGCGGCATGGCAGTACGACCCAGCGGCCGCGACCGCCCTGCAGCACGGCGATGCCTCGGCCCGCGGGGCCAAGGTGTATGTCGATCATTGCGCCGCCTGCCATCGCACGGACGGCCACGGCTACGCTCCGGCCTTCCCGCCGCTCGCCGGCAACCCGGTGGTCATGAGCGACCAGCCGGATTCCCTGGTCCATGTCGTCCAGAGCGGTGCGGCCCTTCCGGGCATGACCAAGGCACCATCGGCCTTCGTCATGCCGTCCTACAGCCAGATGCTCAGCGCACAGCAGATCGCGGACGTGGTGACATTCATCCGTGGCGCCTGGGGGGAACAACGCCTCCCCCGTCGATGCGGCAACGGTCACCAGCCTGCAGAAATCCGCTCCCCCGCGGGTGCTGGACGAAAAACCCGTTCCGCTGAACTGAACCAGCGGCAACGCAAGGTGTCCGGCATGGTCGCCGGGCACCGAAAGGCGGCAACGGACGCACAAAAAGAAACGGGCGCCGGATCATCTCCGGCGCCCGTTCTCATTTGAAAATTCAGAGAAATTTCAGCGATAGATGGGGAAGCGGGCGCAAAGCGCCTTCACCTTCTCATGCACCGCCTGCTCGGTCTCGGTGCATCCCTCGTCCCCCTTCTCGGCCACGGCGGTCAGAACCTCGTCGATCATCTCGCCGATCGCCCGGAATTCCTCCACGCCGAACCCGCGCGCCGTGGCGGCCGGGCTGCCCAGACGGATGCCCGACGTCACCGCCGGCTTCTCGGGGTCGAACGGCACGGCATTTTTGTTCGCCGTGATGCCCGCCCGCTCCAGGGCACGCTCGGCGGCCCGGCCGGTCACCTTCTTGGGGCGCAGGTCCACCAGCAGCAGATGGCTGTCGGTTCCGCCGGTCACGATGTCGAAGCCGCGCGCCAGCAGCGTCTCGGCCAGCACGTTGGCATTGGCCGCCACCGCTTCCTGATAGGTGCGGAATTCCGGCTGAAGCGCCTCGCCGAACGCCACCGCCTTGCCGGCGATCACATGCATCAGCGGGCCGCCCTGAAGGCCGGGGAACACCGCCGAATTGATCTTCTTCGCCAGGTCGGCGTCATTGGTCAGGATCAGCCCGCCACGCGGCCCACGCAGCGTCTTGTGCGTGGTGCTGGTCACGACATGGGCGTGCGGCACCGGCGAGGGATACAGGCCGGCCGCCACCAGCCCGGCGAAATGGGCCATGTCGACCATCAGATAGGCGCCGACCTCGTCGGCGATGGCGCGGAAGCGCGCGAAGTCGATCACGCGCGGATAGGCCGAGCCACCGGCCACGATCAGCTTCGGCCGCTCGGCGCGGGCCAGGCGCTCCATCTCCTCGTAATCCAGCAGGCCATCCTCGCGGCGCACGCCATACTGCACCGCATTGAACCATTTGCCGGAATAGTTCGGCGCGGCCCCGTGCGTCAGATGGCCGCCGGCGGCCAGGCTCATGCCCAGGATCGTGTCGCCGGGGCTGACCAGCGCCATGAAGGCGGCCTGGTTCGCATTGGCGCCGGAATGCGGCTGCACATTGGCGAACCCGGCCCCGAACAGCGTCTTCACCCGCTCGATCGCCAGCGCCTCGACCTTGTCGACCTCGACACACCCGCCGTAATAGCGCCGGCCCGGATAGCCCTCGGCATATTTGTTGGTCAGGACGCTGCCCTGGGCGTCCAGCACGGCCTGCGAAACCATGTTCTCACTGGCGATCAGTTCGATCCCGTCGCGCTGCCGCTCCAGTTCACCGGCGATCATCCCGGCCACGGCCGGATCACGTTCTGAAAGGGGGGCACGGAAATAGGACTGCAACCCGCTCTGGCTCAACTGGTCCGGCATCGTTATATTCTCCAAACTTTCGTGCAACGCCTTTAGCCGGTCCCCGGAAAAGTTCCCATGGTCCCCGCCCGCGCGTCATTGCAATTTTGCGCATTCTAGCGTCTCCACCCCGGCGAGGCCACACGCCGAATAACCGATATCCTCCCGCCGACCGCTCCGCGACCCGGCATGTTCCCCTCCGACACCCCCTTCTCAGGAGACGCCCTGCATGGCGCAGCCGCCCGTTACTCAGTCCAGCTCGAGCCTGCTCCGCCGCAAACGAATCGAAATTCCCTCCGACAGCCAGGGTCTGCGCCGGGTCCTCGGCCCCGCCAGCCTGATCGCCCTGGGAGTCGGCTGTACCATCGGCGCCGGCCTGTTCTCGCTGACCGGTATCGCCGCGTCGGAAAACGCCGGCCCGGCCGTGGTGCTGTCCTACATCATCGCCGCCATCGCCTGCGGCTTCGCCGGCCTGTGCTACAGCGAACTGGCCAGCATGATCCCGATCGCGGGCAGCGCCTACAGCTATGCCTACATGGCGCTGGGCGAGGTCGTCGCCTGGATCATCGGCTGGGATCTGGTGCTGGAATACGCCGTCGGCGCCGCCGCCGTGTCGGTCAGTTGGTCGCGCTACGTCTCGTCGCTGCTCGGCAGTTGGGGGATCTCGCTCCCGCCCAGATTGCTGGCCTCCCCCTTCGAGACGGTCGCGCTGCCCGACGGCAGCCACGTCACGGGGCTGATGAACCTTCCGGCGGCCTTCATCATCTGCGTCGTCTCGGCGCTGCTGATCCGCGGCGTGTCCGAATCGGCACGGGTCAACGCCGTCATCGTGGTGGTCAAGCTGGCCATCATCGTCGCCGTCGTCGCCTTCGGCCTGCCCTATATCAAGACGGCGAACTACGTCCCCTTCATCCCCGACAACACCGGCACGTTCGGGCATTTCGGCTTCTCCGGCATCATGCGCGCGGCCGGCACCATCTTCTTCGCCTATGTCGGCTTCGACGCCGTCTCCACGGCGGCGCAGGAAGCCCGCAACCCCGGCCGCGACATGCCGATCGGCATCCTGGGCAGCCTGGTGATCTGCACCATCGCCTATGTCCTGTTCTCGCTCGTGCTGACCGGCCTGGTGAATTACAAGGACATGCTGGGCGACGCCGCTCCTGTCGCCACCGCCATCGACCAGACGCCCTTCACCTGGCTGAAACTGGCCGTGAAGTTCGGCATCATCTGCGGCTTCACCTCGGTGCTGCTGGTACTGCTGCTGGGGCAGAGCCGCGTCTTCTACGCCATGTCGCGCGACGGGCTGCTGCCGCGCCTGTTCGCCTCCATCCACCCCACCTGGCGCACGCCGTGGTATTCCAACCTGCTGTTCATGGTCCTGACCGGCGCGCTGGCGGCGTTCCTGCCGATCGACCAACTCGCGCACATGACATCGATCGGCACCCTGCTGGCCTTCGTCATCGTCTGTATCGGCGTCATGTTCCTACGCCGCAGCGCCCCGGACATGGAGCGCCGCTTCCGCGTGCCCGGCGGCCCGATCATTCCCGTCCTCGGCATCGTCTGCTGCTCGGCGGTCATGCTGTCGCTGGATGGTCTCACATGGGTCCGGCTGGCCGTCTGGCTGGTCATCGGCATGGTGATCTATTTCGGCTATAGCCGCCGCAATAGCCATCTGGCCAAAGACGCCTGACCGCCACGCGGCCGCCGGGGCACAGCCCCCCGGTGGCCGCGTCTGGCCACACTGGCGAACGCGCTCCATAATGTGCCGGTCATTTCCGGAGACCCCATCATGACGCTCGGCCAGTATCCCACCACCCGTCCGCGCCGCAACCGGCAGGACCTGTTCACCCGCCGCCTGGTTGCCGAGACGACACTGACGGTCGACAATCTGATCTGGCCGATCTTCGTCATGGAAGGCACCAACAGCGAAACCGACGTGGCCTCGATGCCCGGCGTGCGTCGCGTCACGCTGGATCGGCTGGCCGCCCATGTCGAACCGGCGGCCAGGCTGGACATCCCGGCCCTCGCCCTATTCCCGATCACCCCCACCAACCAGCGCGACGAACAGGGCACCGAGGCCGTCAATCCGGACAACCTGATGTGCCGCGCCGCCCGCCTGCTGAAGCGCGAATTCCCCGAAATGGGTCTGATCGGCGACGTGGCGTTGGACCCCTACACCAACCATGGGCATGACGGGCTGATCCGCGACGGCTACGTCGTCAATGACGAATCCGTCGAAATCCTGTCGCGGCAGGCGGTCAACCAGGCGGCGGCCGGCATCGATATCATCGCCCCTTCCGACATGATGGACGGCCGCATCGGCGCCATCCGGCGCGACCTGGACGCCCAGGGGCTGGTCGGCACCCGGATCATGTCCTACGCCGCCAAATATGCCAGCGCGTTCTACGGCCCGTTCCGCGATGCGCTTGGCTCGGGCGGCCTGCTGAAGGGCGACAAGAAGACCTATCAGATGGACCCCGCCAACAGCGACGAGGCCCTGCGCGAAGTCGCGCTGGACCTGGCCGAAGGCGCGGACATGGTGATGGTCAAGCCGGGCATGCCCTATCTGGACATCATCCGCCGCGTCCATGAGCGCTTCGCCGTCCCCACTTTCGCGTATCAGGTGTCGGGCGAATACGCGATGCTGACCGCCGCCATGGAAAATGGCTGGCTGGACCCCGAGCGCACAATGCTGGAAAGCCTGCTGGCCTTCCGCCGTGCCGGCGCCAGCGGCGTGCTGACCTATTTCGCGGTCGAGGCCGCACGCCGCCTGCGCAACGGCTAGTCTCGTCATGCGCATGTCACAAATCGTCATTTCCATGGCGGTTTGTGATGCAAGGCAGCTCCTTTACGGTTACCATCGGTTCTGGCCGCTGCTTCCCGACGCTTAAGGTTTATCCGCACGGGGCCGCTGTCACCGTCGGCCCATATGGGGCGCTGAAGCCAGTCGAGGAGGCGTATGACCTATACATCGCCGCGTCGTCCGCAGCTTTTCTACACGACCGCCCCCATGCCATGCCCCTATGTATCCGGCCGCATGGAGCGCAAGGTCGTGACCGACATCGGCGGCCCGGACGCCGAACGGCTGCACAACCGCCTGTCCCGCGCCGGCTTTCGCTGCAGCCACACCATCGCCTATGCCCCGGTGTGCCCGTCATGCAATGCCTGTGTCCCCATCCGGGTGCCAGTCGCAACCTTCAGCCCCGACCGGACGCAGCGCCGCACCCTGCGCCGTAACGCGGCGATCGAAGGGTTCGAAGTCCCGGCCCACGCCACGACCGAACAGTTCGTCCTGTTCCAGCGCTACCAGTTGGCCCGCCATGCGGAAGGCGACATGGCGGGCATGAATTTCTACGATTACCGCGCGATGATCGAAGATACGCCGGTCGATACGGCCATGGTCGAATTCCGCACCCAGGAAGACCAGCTCGTCTGCGTCAGCCTGATCGACCGGATGGATGACGGGCTGTCGGCGGTCTACAGCTTCTTCGACCCCGGCATGGAAGACCACTCGCTCGGGTCCTACGCCATCATGCATCTGATCGCGTACGCCGGCCGCCTCGGCCTGCCCTATCTGTATCTAGGCTACTGGATCCGCGACAGCGCCAAGATGGCCTATAAATCCCGCTTCCGCCCGGCGGAAATCCTCCATCACGGCAGTTGGACGGCGCTCGACCCCGCCAACCTGCCTCCCCATGGCAGCAACGCGTCCCGCTTCCCGGTCAGCCTGCCGGAATAGCGGGGCGCGTCGGCTTCCCGCCCGGCCTCACGTCTTCGGCTTGGGCTTCCGGGTCGCCCATGCGGGTGCCGCGCGGCCGACATCGGCCCGCTTGCCCAGGTAATCGCGGAAATCGGCGAAACCACGCACGCGCGCGGGGTCGGGCCAGGCCACACCGGCCGTCGACGAGAGGATGCAGGCATCCAGCAGCCCACCGTCCTTGTATTTCTGCAAGGCGACGCCGAGTCCCCGCGCCATTTCCGGCAACTGCGCCACCGGAAAGACCAGCATGCGGTGATTCTGGCCCAGCACCACCACATGGTCGCCCTCAACCGGCAGGCAGATGCGCGCGCTCTCATCGTCCTTCAGGTTCAGCACCTGCCGTCCGGTGCGCTTTTCCGCCACCATGTCCTCATCGCGCACCACAAGGCCACGCCCGGAACTGGAGGCCAGAAGATGCCGTTCGCCCTCGCGCACAGGGAACACCGCCACCACATCCTCGTCGTTCGACAGATCGGCCAGCAGGCGGATCGGCTGGCCATCGCCTCGTCCACGCGGCAGGTCGGCGGCCCGCAGCGTAAAGGCCCGTCCATCGGTCGCGAAGAAGCACAGCCGGTCGGTGGACTGGCATTCCACCGCCAGGCGGAACTTGTCCCCCTCCTTGAATTTCTGGGCTGCCGGATCGGCCGCATGGCCCTTGACGGTCTTGACCCAGCCATTGGCCGACATGATCAGGGTCAGCGGCTCGCGCTCCACGGCCTCCACGACCGACACGTCGATCACGCGCGGCGGGGCCGCCAGTTCAGTGCGCCGCGCACCCAGCTTACCACCGCCGAACGCCTTGCGGATCTCCTTGATTTCCCCGGCGATCGTCTTCCAGCGCAGGACCTCGCTCTCCAGCAGGTCATTCAGGCCCGCGCGCTCGGCACTCAGGTCGGCATGCTCCTTGCGGATCTCGATCTCTTCCAGCCGGCGCAGGCTGCGCAGCCGCATGTTCAAAACCGAATCCGCCTGCAACTCGGTCAGCGAGAACGTGGCCATCAGCCCGGCCTTCGCATCATCCTCTTCGCGGATAATCCGAATCACCTCGTCAAGATTGAGGTAGACGGCCAGGAAACCGTCCAGGATCTCCAGCCGGCGATCCACCGCCTGCAACCGATGGCGGCTACGCCGTTGCAGCACCTCATGCCGGTGGTCGAGCCACGCCTGTAACACCTCGCGCAGATCGCGCACGCCCGGCACGCGGTCGGCCCCCAGCACGTTCATGTTCAGGCCGAACCGGCTTTCCAGCGGCGTGGCGCGGAACAGCGTCTCCATCAGCACTTCAGGCTCGACGCCGCGTGATTTCGGCTCCAGCACCAGCCGAATGTCCGTGGTGCTCTCGTCACGGATATCGCCCAGAAGCGGCAGCTTCTTCTGCTCCATCAGATCGGCGATCAACTCGATCAGGCGCGATTTCTGCACCTGATACGGAATTTCCGTCACCACGATCTGCCATGTGCCGAAGCGACCCGGCTCCACCGCCCAGCGGGCACGGATGCGGATGCTGCCGCGCCCGGTCTCATAGGCCTGCAACAGCGTCTCGCGATCTTCCACAATGACGCCACCGGTCGGAAAATCCGGGCCCGGCATCAGGGCCATCAGGTCCGCCACGCTGGAATCGGGTTTGCGGACCAGCAGCATCGCCGCGTCGCAGATCTCGCCGACATTATGGGGCGGAATATTGGTGGCCATGCCCACCGCAATTCCCGCCGCGCCATTGGCCAGCAGGTTCGGAAAAGCCGCCGGCATGACGACCGGCTCTTCTTCCTCGCCATCGTAGGTCGGGCGGAAATCGACCGAATCCTCGTCGATTCCCTGCAGCAGCGCACGGGCGACCTCAGTCATCCGGGCTTCGGTGTACCGCATGGCCGCCGCGTTATCGCCGTCGATCGAGCCGAAATTCCCCTGCCCTTCGACCAGCGGGTACCGCACGGCAAAATCCTGCGCCAGCCGCACCAGCGCCTCATAGACCGAGGCATCGCCATGCGGGTGGTATTTACCGATCACGTCACCCACGACGCGCGCGCATTTCTTGAACCCGGAACTCGGGTCCAACCGCAACTGCCGCATCGCGTAGATCATCCGCCGATGCACCGGCTTCAGCCCGTCACGCACGTCGGGCAGCGACCGCGACATGATGGTGGACATCGCATAGGCCAGGTAGCGCTCGCTCAACGCCTCCGCGAGGGGGGTCTCCTCGATATGGCCACTGGTTTCCACTGACATGCGCGCTCCTCCTGTCCGGGGGAACAGATAGAGAAAAGACAGGATTTGTCCATCACGCGGATGAATGGCGAAAGAACGCTCAGGCCGTAGCCGCCAGCGCCCCAATCATATCCACCAACCGCAGACGCGCCGCCGGCAGCGGCCGATGATGCTGGCCGAAGGCGTCGCGTGCCAGGAAATACCCCGTCAGCCGCAGCCCATCCTGCCAGTCAGTGCTGGTGCCGGGGTCGGTCTCATCCAGAAAAAGAGGGGGCAGACGCAGCAGGCGCGGTCGCCACGTCCCGGCCCCCGCGTCGCTGACCGCCCGTCCAGTCCGGGGCGATACCCAGGCCAGCCCCTCCGTCGCCCCCGTGACCGCACAGGCCGACAGATCAAGGCCATACCCCAGATCACTCAGCAGACAGGCCTCCCATCGCAACAGGGCCGCCATGCCGCTCCACGCCGCCATGTCGGGGTCGAGGCTGATCAGGGCGAAGAAACGGGTCAGCAGATGGAAAATACGAGGATGAGGCTCCCGTTCCGGCAGGCTGCCATCAGCCACCGCACAGACCGAGGCCAGCATGGCCAGAGCCAGCGGGGCAGACATCACCCGCGCCGCCGACCCATGCACCAGTTCGCCGGAGAGATTGCCCAATTGCTCGGGCAGGCGCCCGCGCCAAACGGCCCGGACCAGATTACCAGGCTGCCACAAGGCCCGCCCGGCGCGCGCGGCCCCACCGCGCGACAGACCGTGGAACAATCCATGCTCCTCGGTCAGCAGATGAACAATGGCGCTGCTCTCCCCGTACGGGGCTGCAGACAGCACAAGGGCGGGTGCCTCCCATTCCATCAGGAAGGCCCCGCCCCGTTCATGCCGTTACCGGGCGTCGATCAGCCGCCAGCGGCCTTCGCGACTTCAGCCGCGAAGTCGTTTTCTTCCTTCTCGATGCCCTCACCAAGCTGGAAGCGCTCGAAGCCGTTCAGCTTCGCACCGGCCTTCTCGACGACCGCGCGCACGCGGCTCTCACCGTCATGCACCCACACCTGCTCCAGAAGAACGACTTCCTCGTAGAACTTGCGGATACGGCCATCGACCATCTTCTCGATGATCGCCTCGGGCTTGCCCGACGCACGCGCCTGCTCGACCAGCACAGCGCGCTCACGCTCCAGCGAGGCCGGATCGACGCTGTCGATATCCAGCGCGGCCGGGCGGGTAGCCGCGACATGCATGCCGATCTGGCGGCCCAGCGTCTCCAGCGCTTCGCTCTCGGACGGCGCTTCGATGGCGGCGAGGACGCCGATCTTGCCCAGGCCCGGACGAACGGCCGAGTGGATGTAGCTGGCCACGACGCCCGACGGCACGCTCAGCACGCGGGCACGGCGGATCGACATGTTCTCGCCGATGGTCGCAATCAGGTGCGTCAGTTCCTCGGCAACCGTGCGGCCGCTCTCGAGCACGACTTCCTTGATCTTCTCCAGATCCTCGCCAGCCGTCAGCGCTGCCTTGGCCACGGCCTCGACGAAGCCCTGAAAGCTCTCGTTGCGGGCGACGAAATCGGTCTCGGCGTTCACTTCGACGATGGCGGCACGGTTCGGGGCCGAAGCCACGCCAACCAGACCCTCGGCGGTGACGCGACCCGACTTCTTCGCCGCGGCGGCCAGACCCTTCTTGCGCAGCCAGTCGATGGCCGCCTCGATTTCGCCAGCGGCCTCGTTCAGGGCCTTCTTGCAATCCATCATGCCGGCGCCGGTCTTCTCACGAAGTTCCTTCACCAGAGCCGCGGTAATCTCCGCCATATCCGTCTCTCCTCAAGGCAGGGGCGCGCCCCGCCTTTCGGCCGGACGCGCCCGCGCTTTCATCATCATCAAGACCCCGTCCCGGATGAGCCGGGGTCCTTTCAGCGATCCGCCGGGATCAGGCCGCCGGAGCGGTCTCGACTTCCGCCGCCGCCACTTCGGCGGCCGTGTCGATCGGCAGTTCCTCGGCAGCGCCGAAATCCTCGCCCGAAGCGCCCAGCTCGGCCGAAATACCATCCAGCACCGCGCCGGACACCAGCTCGCAATACAGGGCAATGGCGCGGATGGCGTCGTCGTTGCCCGGAATCGGGAAGGTCACGCCACGCGGGTCGGAATTGCTGTCCAGGATCGCCACGACCGGAATGCCCAGCTTGTTGGCTTCCTCGACCGCCAGCTTCTCCTTGTTCGTGTCGATCACGAACAGGATGTCCGGCAGGCCGCCCATTTCCTTGATGCCACCCAGCGAGCGCTCGAGCTTCTCGCGGTTACGGGTGATGTCCAGGATTTCCTTCTTCGTCAGGCCGTGCGTGTCGCCGCTCAGCATGTCGTCGATCTGGCGCAGGCGCTTGATCGAACCGGTGATGGTCTTCCAGTTCGTCAGCATGCCGCCCAGCCAGCGATGGTTGACGTAATACTGGCCAGAGCGCTTCGCGGCTTCGGCGATCTGGTCGGCGGCGGCGCGCTTGGTGCCGACGAACAGGACGCGGCCGCCACCGGCGACAGTGTCACGGATCGCCTTCAGGGCGCGATCCAGCATCGGAACCGTCTGCTGCAGGTCGATGATATGGACCTGGTTGCGCACGCCGAACAGGAACGGCGCCATGCGCGGGTTCCAGCGACGGGTGTGATGGCCGAAATGGACACCGGCTTCAAGCAGTTGGCGCATGGTGAAATCGGGCATAGCCATGATAGCTGAATCCTTGATCTTCTGGTTGGTCCTCCGCGAGGCCCCCGTCCCGCGTGGGGACACCAGAGGAATTGCCTCGCGTGCGAATTGCCGGTGTTTCCACCGACGGGCGTCCTATGGCCATTTTTACCCCGCAATGCAAGCGGAGCGTCGCAGAAAACCGCAGCCTCAGGCCTGCTCCACGCGCGCGACACCCGCCACCGCCCGGATTGCCTGGGCCATGCGCGGCGTCACGCGATAGGCACCGCGCAACGTCACCTCGACATCCCGCGTCTCGGCCACCGACGGCAGCAACACGACCTTGCCCCGCCCGCCCCGGCTGTCGGCCAGGATATCATGGATCGGCGGCACCGAGTCCTCGCGGTCGAACCAGATGCGCAATTCGGCCGCCGCCTCTGCCGCCGCCTGCTCCAGCGAGACCACCTCGCTGGCGGTGATGCGCAATGCCTCGCCGTCCAGCCGCAGGTCCGCCGTCACCAGGATCGCGCTGCCGGCGGTCAGGATCTCGCGTGTGCGCGACAGCACCTCGGAAAACAGCGTGACCTCGCAGCCGCCGCTGGAATCGGAAAGCCGAACCCAGGCCATTTTGCTGCCGGTGCGCGTTGGCCGCTCCTTGCGATCGACTACGCATCCCGCGATCTTCACACGGGTCAGCCCAGCCTGGGCTGCGGCCTCCAGCCCCGTCGCCCGCACTGCCCCCAGGCGACGCAGCAACGGCCCATAGGAATCCAGCGGATGCGCGGTCAGGTGAAAGCCGATCGCCTCGGCCTCCATCCCCAACCGCTCGAATTCCGGCCAGTCCACCACGTCGGGCAGCCGTAGCGGCTCGGGCTCCGCCGTCGCGCCGCCGCCACCGAATAGCCCGATCTGCCCACTGGCCGCTTCCTCCGCCTGTGCGTTTGCCCGCCGCAGCACGGTTTCCGCCGCCGCCGCAACCAAACGCCGGTTGGGCGTAATGGAATCGAATGCCCCCGCTTTAGCTAGGTTCTCGATCTGCATCTTGTTCAACTGTCGCGGATCGACCCGCGCCGCCATATCAGCCAGGTCGGAGAACCGGCGTCCCCCGCGCGACACTACCAACGCCTCCATCGCCGAGAAGCCGACCTTCTTCACCGCCGCCAAGGCATAACGAATACCCAGCCGCCCGTCAGCCAGACGTTCAACGGTAAAATCCGGACCTGAAGCGTTGATGTCGGGCGGCAGCACCGGAATGCCCAGCCGCTCGGCCTCCTGTCGCAGCGCCGCCAGCTTGTCGGTCTTTTCCCGCGCCAGCGACATGCACGCCGCCAGAAAAGGCACCGGATGGTTCGCCTTCATCCACGCCGTCTGGTACGATACCAGGGCGTAGGCTGCGGCATGGGATTTGTTGAACCCATAATCCGCGAACTTGGCCATCAGATCGAAGACCTCGACCGCCTTCTCGCGGTCGATGCCCCGCCCCACCGCGCCCTCGGTGAAGATTTCGCGCTGCGTGTCCATCTCCGCGCGAATCTTCTTGCCCATCGCGCGACGCAGCAGGTCGGCGCCGCCCAGGCTATAGCCCGCCATTTTCTGGGCAATCTGCATCACCTGCTCCTGGTAGACCATGATGCCGTAGGTCTCTTCCAGGATCGAACGGATCTCCTCGTGTGGCGGCTCCCACGCCTCGCCATGCTTGCGACGGCAGTAATCGGGGATATTGGCCATCGGCCCCGGCCGATACAGCGCCACCGCCGCGATCAGGTCCTCCAGGCGCGTCGGCCGCATCTGCTTCAGGACGTCGCGCATGCCAGCGCCTTCGAACTGGAACACGCCGCCAGTATCACCGCGTGCCAGCATCTCGTATGTCAGCGCGTCGTCCAGCGGCAGGGCCGACAGTTCCACCGTCTCCCCCAGCCCCTTGAGGAACTGCACCGCACGCTGAAGAATCGTCAGCGTCGTCAGGCCCAGGAAGTCGAACTTCACCAGACCCGCCTGCTCGACGAACTTCATGTTATACTGCGTCACCAGCATGTCGCTCTTCGGATCGCGATAGAGCGGCACCAGTTCAACAAGTTGCCTGTCGCCGATCACCACGCCGGCGGCGTGGGTGCTGGCATGGCGATACAGGCCCTCCAGCTGCTGGCCGATCTCCAGCAGACGGCGAATCGCCTCGTCGTCGTCGCGCATCTCCTGCAACCGAGGCTCCCCCTCGATCGCCTGCTTCAGGGTGACGGGCTTGGCCGGGTTGTTCGGAATCAGCTCCGCGACCTTGTTGACCATGCCGAACGGCAGACCCAGCACCCGCCCAACGTCGCGCACCGCCGCTCGGGCCTGCAATTTTCCGAAGGTGATGATCTGCGCCACCCGATCGGGGCCATATTCCCCCCGCACGTAACGGATCACCTCGTCACGCCGATCCTGGCAGAAATCGATATCAAAATCCGGCATCGACACGCGCTCGGGGTTCAGAAACCGCTCGAACAGCAGATTGAAGGGAATCGGGTCGATATCGGTGATCGTCAGTGCCCAGGCGGCCAGCGATCCCGCGCCCGATCCGCGCCCCGGCCCCACCGGAATGTCATGCGCCTTCGCCCACTGGATGAAGTCCGCCACGATCATGAAATAACCGGGGAACCCCATCTTCGCGATGATGTCGAGTTCGAAGGTCAGCCGCTCGCGATAGACCTGCCGCGTCGCGTCATCCATCGTCATGCGCGCCAGGCGGTTTTCCAGTCCTTCGGCCGCCATAGCCCGTAGCGTCTCTTCCTCGGTCGCCCCCGGCTGCACCTTGGGGCACACCGGCAACAACGGCTTGCGAGTCTCCACCCGCACGGCGCAACGCCGCGCAATGGCCAGCGTATTGTCGCAGGCCTCCGGCAGGTCGGCGAACAGTTCGCGCATCATCTCGGGCGGCTTGAACCAATGTTCCGGCGTCACGCGCCAGCGGTCACGCTCAGCAATCGTGCGGCCCTGCGCGATACACAGCAGCGCATCATGCGCCTCATACATTGCCGGATTGGGGAAGAAACATTCATTGGTCGCCACCAGCGGCAGCCCCAGCCGGTCGGCCAGCGCGATCATGCCCGGTTCCACCGCCTGTTCGACCGGCAACCCATGGCGGTGCAGTTCCACCGCCAGCCGGTCGCCAAACGCCTCGTGCAGAGTCTCCAGCAGCCGGCCAGCCTCATCCTGCTGCCCATCGGCCAGCAGACGGAACAGCGGCCCCCGCGTTCCACCGGTCAGCAGGATCAACCCTTCGGCGCGGGCGCACAGCATCTCCAGCGACACGGTCGGTTCTGCGGTATCACCTTGCAGGAACCCCTGCGAGGACAGATATTGCAGATTCATCAACCCGACATCGTCCTGCGCCAGCAGTACCACAGGCTCCACAGGCAAGCCCGGCTTGTCTCCGCGCGGTGGCAGGGCGATCTGGCAGCCGATGATCGGCTGCACGCCCTTGCCAGAGCAATATTGCGAAAATTCAAGGGCGCCGAACAGATTACCCGTATCGGTGATCGCCACCGCCGGCATCCGCATATCCTTCGCCATCCCGGCGATATCCGCCACCCTGATCGCTCCCTGGCTGAGCGAATAGGCGGAATGAACACGAAGATGGACGAAATCGGCATAGGACATGCCGCAACTGTATCACATAGCCTTCGTTTTTTTTGAAAAAGACCCCAAAAAAAACGCCTGACCCGTTCAGAAGCTTTATACTTTCACCTTACAAAGGTCCAAAACCGCGAAAAGTCTTTTTGCTTCTTTTTCTTCAGAAAAAGAAGGTCTTCCCACGCCCTCTACCGACTCAAACTCAGATCCATCAATTGCCCATCCCGCAGCGTCACCACCCGGTCCATCCGCGCCGCCAGTTCCTCGTTATGGGTCGCAATCAGCGCCGCCACCCCATGTCCCCGTACGATATGCAGCAATTCATCGAACACGGCGCCGGACGTATTCACATCCAGATTTCCCGTCGGTTCGTCGGCCAGCAGAAGGCCCGGCCGGTTGGCCAAGGCACGGGCGATCGCCACACGCTGCTTCTCGCCACCCGACAGCCGCCCCGGCAAATGCTCCAGCCGGTGCGCCAGCCCGAACGAGCCCAGCAGCGCCTCCCCCCGCACCCATGCATCTGCACGGCGGACACCCGCGATCAATTGCGGCAGCACCACATTCTCAAGCGCCGTGAATTCCGGCAGCAGATGATGCGCCTGATAGACAAAGCCGATCATGCGCCGACGAATCGCCGTCCGTTCCAGGTCGCTCAGCCGCCCGGCATCCTGCCCGCCAACGACCACCGAGCCCGCATCCGGCGATTCCAACAGACCCGCCAGATGCAGCAGGGTCGATTTACCCGTCCCCGAGGGAGCAACCAGCGCCACGATTTCACCTGCCCGCAAGGTCAGGTTCACCCCCCGCAGCACATCCAGCCACTCGTCACCGCTGCGAAAGGTACGGCAAACATCGCGCAGAACCAGCGGGGTCGCGGATGTATCATTCATGGCGCAGGGCCTCCACCGGATCCGTCCGCGCCGCGCGCCAGGATGGATAAAGCGTCGCGAGCAACGACAGCACCAAGGCCATACCGATCACTTCGAACACCTGCGGCCACACCAGCTTCGCAGGCAGGCGCTCCAGATAATAGATTTCCGGATTAAACAGATTGGTACCGGTCAGCGATTGCAAGAACTGGCGGATCAGCTCGATATTCAGGCAGAATACGATCCCTATCGCGGTGCCGATCGCCGTCCCGGTCACACCAACCGATGCCCCGCACATCAGAAAGATGCGCATGATCGCCCCCCGCGTGGCCCCGATGGTCCGCAACACCGCGATATCGCCAGTCTTGTCTTTCACCATCATGATCAACGATGAAATCACGTTAAACGCCGCAACCAGCACGATCAATGTCAGGATCAGGAAGAGCACGTTCTGCTCCACCTGCACTGCGCCAAAGAACGCATTGTTGCTCTGCGTCCAGTCCAGCACCCGCACTCTCGGATCGCCGACGACCGCCTGCTCGATCGCCTGACGCACCGGGCGCACATTCGTCGGGTCCCGCGTCATCACCTGGATCTGCGTTACCTGCGCCGGCATCTCGAAATAGATTTGCGCCGCCGCCAGCGGCAGGAACACATAACCCACGTTATAATCGTTCATGCCGGCATCAAAGATACCAACCACATGATAGGCGCGAATGCGCGGCATGGTGCCGAAAGGGGTCGCCGCCCCGTTCGGCGAGATCAGCGTGATCTTCGACCCCACCGAGAGCCCCGCCCGTTCCGCCAACGTCACGCCGATAATAATCGCATCATTGCCGACAAACTTGTCCAACGACCCGGCGACCAAGGAATCGCTGACCTCATGCAGGTCTCGCAGCCCCTGCATGCTCATGCCCCGCACCATCCCACCCGCGTTGTACGAGCCGGAATTGAGCAGGGCCTGCCCCTCGATCAGCGGCGTCGCCGTCACCACGCCTGGCACTTGCCGCACCGTGGCGGCCAAATCGTCATAATCCCCGATGGTCCGGGCTACGCCGAACAGGCTCAGGTCACCATTCAGGCCCAGGATTCGCCCCATCAGGTCGGCCTTGAACCCGTTCATGACCGACATGACGATGATCAGCGTTGCCACGCCCAATGCGATACCGACCAGCGAGAAGATGGCGATGACAGATACGAACCGCTCCCCCTTGCGGGCGCGCAGGTATCGGCCGGCAACCGCCCGTTCGAACGGACCGAACATGAATCAGCCCCCGAGAATAAGTGCCAGAGCCTCGTTCACCGGCAGTTCCAGGCGCGTGCCGTCCGCACGGCGCTTCAGTTCCACCACCCCATCCTTCGCACCGCGCGGGCCGACGATGACCTGCCACGGATGCCCCATCAGATCGGCATCGGCAAACTTCACACCCGCACGCTCGCTCCGGTCGTCATACAGGAACGTCTCCGGCGCGGCGGCATAGATCGTCTCACAGATGGCGTCACATGCCGGGTCGCCCGATTTCAGGTTCAGGATCGCCGCACGGAAGGGGGCCACATTGTCGGGCCAAATGATCCCGTTCTCGTCATGGCTGGCCTCGATGATCGCGGCGACCAGACGCGAGACGCCGATCCCGTACGAACCCATTTCCGGATAGAGCGGTGCGCCATCCGGCCCGCTGACGGTGATCCCCATCGATTCGGTATATTTGCGGCCGAAATGGAAGATATGGCCGACCTCGATGCCCCGTCCCTCGCGCCGGCGCTCATCCGGCACGTCCGCCCAGGCGGCCTCGTCATGCTTCTCATCCGTCGCGGCATAAAACGAGGTCATACGGGTAAAGAAGGCGTCCAGCGCATCCCGATCATCGATATCCACCGGTTCCGACAGCCAGTCCTGCGCCTCGAACGCACTGTCAAAAAACACGCCACTTTCACCAGTCGGCGCCAGGATCAGGAATTCATGGCTCAGTTCGCCGCCGATAGGCCCGGTATCGGCCACCATCGGGATCGCCTTGACGCCCAGCCGCTGGAAAGTGCGCAGATAGGCCAGCATCATCCGTCGATAGGAATCGACCGCCGAGGCGTAATCGACGTCGAAACTATAGGCGTCCTTCATCAGGAATTCGCGCCCACGCATCACGCCGAAGCGCGGCCGCACCTCGTCGCGGAACTTCCACTGGATATGGTACAGTGCCTGCGGCAATTCGCGATAGGATTTGATCACCTGCCCGAAGAGATCGGTAATCATCTCCTCGTTGGTCGGTCCATACAGTAATTCGCGCTCATGCCGGTCCTGGATGCGCAGCATTTCCGGGCCATAGGCATCATAGCGGCCCGACCGCTTCCACAATTCGGCCGACTGGATCGTGGGCATCAGCAGTTCCTGCGCCCCGATCGCATCCTGCTCCTCGCGTACGATGCGCGCGATATTTTGCAGTACGCGCCATCCCGCCGGCAACCAGGCATAAATCCCCGCTGCCGTCTGGCGGATCAGCCCGGCCCGCAACATCAGTCGGTGGGAAATGACCTGCGCCTCGGCAGGATTCTCCTTGAGAGTGGGCAGGAAGCCACGCGACAGACGCATACCGTTATCAACCTCGAAAAACCGGCGGAACACCGGGTGGATCATTATTCAGGATAAAAGGAATACGCCAGAATCCACGCCGCCGCCATGTCCGGTGATGCAGCCCGCACGAACACCCAACTGTGAAGGGTCAACGCCATCCGGACCCGTTCAACAAGCTCGTGAGGCTGATGACAGGCCGAGTCAGGACACATAAAGTGCGGCCACCCAATCCGGAGGAAGCGCCGGGTTTAGGGAAAAAACGTCCAGGGCCGGCAGGAAGGGCGACGCGCCCCTTTCTGCCGCAACCCTCATGAAGGACGCAATCTCCCGGATCTGAAACCTCTCCGGGTTCAGATCCCTGGCAATACCCGATCAACCAACAATGCGACGGCCGTCCGATCTCTGAAATTCGCAGGCGAATTTCAGAGATACAGCATCAGACCCGCAGGAGATGGACGTCGACCAGCGGCCGCTTCTGCAATTTCCGCCCGAGCGCCCTGCGCAACGCCGTCTTCGCCGCCTCGCGGAAGGTGTTGTCGTCCCGGCGCAGTTCGTCGGGGATCTCGTCCAGCGCGTTGCCGAACTCTTCCGTCAGGCGGGCGGTCTCCGTGTCTTCGGGGTCCAGCAACCCGGGTGCGCTCACCTTCGGATCGCCGATCAGATAGCCTTCGTCATCCACCGCGAAGCTGCCCATCACGATACCATTGAACAGCATGCGCCGCCGCGCCGCCAGCACGCCGCCATTCATCGGCAGTAGCCGGCCACCATCCAGCACAAGCCGACCGGTCGGCGCGGTATCCACGACCTCGACCGTACCCGGCGCGAGGTTCAGGATGTCGCCATCCTCCAGCAGGATCGGCAGCACGCCCTTCTCGCGCGCGATGGCGGCATTGGCCGTCAGATGGCGCCACTCGCCATGCACCGGAACCGCAAAGCGCGGCCGCACCAGATCGAACAACCGCCGCACATCGCCGCCCGTTGCATGACCAGACACATGCACCAGATGGTCACGGTCGGTCAGCACCCGTACCCCGCGGCGGGTCAGATTATCCTGGACCTGCATCACCGCCTGCTCGTTCCCAGGGATCATACGGCTGCTGTAGATGACCGTATCCCCCTGCCCCAGCGAGATATTGGGGTGGCTGTCGCTGGCGATGCGCGAGAGAGCCGAACGCGGCTCGCCCTGGCTACCGGTGATGATCATCACCACTTCATCATCCGGTAGCGAATTGGCTTCCTGCTCGGACAGGAAAGCTGGCACATCGGCCAGATAGCCGCATTCCCGCGCCGACACGTCCAGATTGCGCAGTGAACGGCCGACGATCACCACCGACCGTCCGGCCGCCTGCGCCGCCTTGGCAATCGTCTCGATACGGGCAACGTTGCTGGCAAAACAGGTCACGGCGATGCGCCCGCTCAGCGACGCGATCAGGTCGGTCATGCTGCGCCGCACGTCGGATTCCGACGCCGACGGTCCCTGCGTCATCACATTGGTGCTGTCGCAGACCATGGCCAGGACGCCCTCGTCCCCCAGAGCCTCGAACGCCGCCACGTCCGTGGGCGGACCCACCATAGGCTGAGGGTCGAACTTCCAGTCGCCAGTATGCACCACGATGCCATGCGGCGTGCGCAGCACCACTGCCTGGGCCTCGGGCACCGAATGCGTCACCGGGATGAAACGCAGGTCAAACGGCCCGACATTGAACGCGCCACCGGGAGCAATGACGTGGATCTTCACCTGCTGGGTCAGATGCGCCTCGCCCAGCTTGCGGCGCAGCACCGAAGCGGCAAAGGGCGTGGCGTAGATCGGGCAACCCAGACGCGGCCACAGATGGGCCACCGCTCCCAGATGGTCTTCATGCGCGTGGGTAATGACCAGACCCGCCAGATCAGCCTTGCGATCCACGATAAAGACCGGGTCCGGCATCAGGATCTCGGCCTCGGGCGTGTCGTTGCCGGAAAAACCGATGCCGCAATCAATGGCAAGCCAGGTGGTCCCCAGCCGGTAGAGATTCAGATTCATGCCGATCTCGCCCGTTCCGCCCAGAGGCAGAAAGGCCAGACCATCATTGGTGTCGTTCATAACCTATCCTTTTGTACCAACACGAATCATGACGGGAAAACAGCCCCTTCATGGGAATATGCATATCGGGATGGCCCGCGCGGCCCGCGAGGGGCCTGCCGGCATCTCTCCCTTTGCGGACAGTGATTCTGTCCATCAGACTCCAACGCCCCCTTCGGGGCAATCCCACCGTATCCGGCCGCACGGCCCTTCCGATCGGAGCCCGGAACCACCCGTTCCCGCTCGACGATCATCGGCCCCATACGACCCTAAAACCCTGACCGGCCGTCAGGTTCCCGCCCGCCCGGATCCCCCGGTAGCGTCACGGTCCAACAGCAGAATCTCGCCGGTCGAAATCCGTTTCAGCCCGTCGGCACAGTCCAGCAGGAGCATTCCTTGCTCGTCCAGCCCCACGAATGAACCTTCTACCTGCCCGCTTTCGCCGCGCACTACAAGTCTCGTGCCAAGCGGATGGGCCCGTTCCAGCCATGCCGCGCGCAGCGAACCGAACCCATCCGAGCGCCACACCGCCTGCCAGCGATCCAGTTCGACACAGATCGCACGCGCTACGACCGCAGGATCCGGTGCGGTCCCATAATCGGCGACGCAGGCAAGAGTCCGCCCGGCAATCGAAGGCGCGGCCCGCAGATTGGCTCCGAACCCAATGACCAGCCACCGCCCGATGGCGTCGCTCCCGCTCTCAATAAGAATGCCGGCGGTCTTGCGTCCACCCAGCAGCAGATCGTTGGGCCATTTCAGCCGCAACTGTGCGGGATCGCGAATCCAAGGCAGGATCGCCCCATGAAAGGCCAGCCCGGCTACGAACGGCCACAGCCCAACCGCACCTTCCGCCTTGATGGGGCGCAGCAGAACCGAGAAGGCCAGATTGCCGCCTGGATCCTGCCAGTCACGGCCTCGGCTCCCCCGGCCACTGGTCTGGCGCCGGGCCATGATCGCCAGACCAGCCTCAGCCCCGACGCCGGCCTGCGCGATGCAGCAATCGGACGTAGACCCCAGTTCGTCATGAATCTCGAGGCGCCAGGCTGTCGCCCCCGGCACCGGCGGCGCCATCACCTGAACAGAGCCTGAGCCGCTGCCTGGGCCGCCGTCGAAACCGGCCCCAGCACCACCAGGAATCCTACGGTCGCAACCCCCATCCCGACGGAGACGAAGGACAGCGACAGGGGCCGCCGGTCAAGCGGCGCCGTCGCCTCGTCGAAGAACATCACCTTGATGATACGCACATAATAATAGGCACCGATCACACTGCTGACGACACCGACCGCCGCCAGCCCAAACAGATGAGCATTGATCGCGGCATAAAACACCATCAACTTGCCGAAGAAACCGGCCAGCGGCGGCGCCCCCGCCATGCTGAACATGAAGATCGCCATCGCGGTGGCCAGCCCCGGATCAGTGCGGCCCAGCCCGGCCAGATCGGCAATCCCCGTCACCGCCCGCCCCTTGCGACGCATGGCGATAATCACGGCGAACGCACCGACATTCATGAGCAGATAGGTCGTCAGATAAACCAGCGTACCACGCATGCCTTCTTCGGTACCAGCCGACAGACCCATCAGCGCGTAGCCCATATGGCCAATCGAGGAATAGGCCATCAGCCGTTTGATATCGGTCTGCGGAATGGCGGCCAGCGACCCGAACACCATCGAGACGATCGCAATGGCTTCGACCAGGATCTGCCATTGCGGCGCGACGTGACCGAACGGCCCGGCCATCACCCGCAGCAGCAGCGCAAAGGCCGCGATCTTCGGCGCACCGGCCATGAAAGCCGTCACCGGGGTCGGCGCGCCCTGATAGACGTCAGGCGTCCACATATGGAACGGCACCGCCGACAGCTTGAAAGTCAGACCCGCCAGCATGAACACGATGCCGATCATCAGCCCCATCGGCACGGCGGACGTCGCGCTGAGCGCGGTCTGGATGGCGCCATATTCCATGGTACCGGCAAAGCCATAGACCAGAGCCGAACCATAGAGCAGCAGCCCGGAGGCCAGCGACCCAAGCACGAAATATTTCAGCCCAGCCTCCGCCCCCCGCACATCATCCCGTGCAAAAGCGCAGAGGATGTAGATGGCCAATGACGACAGTTCCAGCCCGATGAACAGCGTCATCAGATTACCCGACGAAGCCATCATCATCGTGCCAAGGGTTGAAAACAGCAGCAGGACCGGGAATTCGAATCGTTCCACCTTCAGTTCCCGCGCATAGCCGACCGTCAGCATAGTGGCCAACGCCCCGCCGGCCAGGCTGAGAATCTTCATGAAACGGGCAAAGCTGTCATTGACGAAGATGTGGTTGTAACCGATCCCGTCCGGCGACATCACGACCAGGAATGCGGTCAGGACGAAGGCGCCGATCGTCAGCATGGAACAGGCAAGAAAGGGCTGCCCTTTCTTCTGCACCACCCCGAAGACGAGGATAGCGAGGCCACACAGCGCCAGGACGATTTCCGGCAGAGCAAGTGTCCAGTTCATCGGTTCAAACCCGTTCCCGGAGATCAATGGAAGACCAGCAGGGTGGAGACGAGCACCACCAGACCAATCAGCATCGTGAAGGCATAGATCGCGATCGAACCGGTCTGGGTCCGCACCGCCTGAGCAGCGGTTCCGGCTGTCATCCTGGCCAGACCGTGCGGAATCCCCTCGATCACCCCTTCGTCCGCGCCCTTCCACAACAGGTTGGCCAGCGCGCGGTACGGCCGGACGAACAGATGGTCATACAGTTCGTCGAAATACCATTTGTTCAGCAAGAACAGATAGATCGGCCGCAGGCTGGTCGCGAACGACGCCGGAATGGTCGGGCTGGCCACATAGCAGAGATAAGCGACCAGAATCCCCAGCACGCCGGCAAAGGTCGGCACCAGCGCGATCAGTTCCGGCGTCTGTTCCAGCGTCGCGATGACGGTGTTACCCGGCGCATTCACAATCGCCCCGCTCCAGAACGCAGCCTGCCCTTCGCCGACATAGTACGGCGCCAGCAGCAGCCCGGCCAGCACGGCACCCACGCCCAGCAGAACCAGCGGCAGCGTCATCCAGACCGGGCTCTCATGCGCGCCCTCATGCAGGTGCGCATCGCGCGGCGCACCATGGAAGACCAGAAAGATCAGACGCCAGCTATAGAGCGCGGTAATGAAGGCCGTAATGCAGCCCAGCGTCCAACCATAGAAGCCGAGACCGCTATGGGCCATCCATGTGGCCTCCAGAATCGCGTCCTTCGACCAGTATCCGGCGAAGGGAAAGATACCGGCAAGCGCCAGGCTGCCCAGCCACATTGCGCCATAGGTCAGCGGAATCTTCTTCCACAGGCCCCCCATGCGGAACATGTTCTGCTCGTCATGAACGGCATGGATCACCGAGCCCGCACCCAGGAAGAGTAGCGCCTTGAAGAAAGCATGCGTCGTCAGATGAAACATCGACGCCTGGTACGCCCCAGCCCCGACCGCCATGAACATGTAGCCAAGCTGCGAACAGGTCGAATAGGCGATCGTGCGCTTGATATCCGGCTGCACCAGCCCCACCGTGGCGGCGAAGAAGCAGGTCGTCGCGCCGATGAACAGAATGAAAGCCTTGGTATCAGGCGCGAATTCCACCAGCGGCGACATCCGCGCCATCAGGAACACGCCGGCGGTCACCATGGTCGCGGCATGGATCAGCGCGGAGACCGGCGTCGGGCCTTCCATGGCATCCGGCAGCCAGGTGTGCAGGAAAAGCTGCGCCGACTTGCCCATCGCGCCGATAAACAGCAGCAGGCAGATCGTCTCATAGATCCGGTGCGTGCCGAGCAGCGTGTAGGTGTCGTCACCATGTGCCGGCACCAGCGCAAAGATATTGTCGTAGGTGACCGAGCCGAATTCGACGAACAACAGCGCGATCCCGACCATGAAGAACAAATCGGCGACGCGATTGACCACGAAAGCCTTGATCGCGGCCGCACAGGCGCTGGGCCGATCATACCAGTAGCCAATCAGCAGATAGCTCGCGAGGCCCACCCCTTCCCAGCCGAAGAAGAGCTGGATCAAGTCGTTCGACGTCACCAGCATCAGCATGGCAAAGGTGAAGAGCGAGAGGTAGGAGAAGAACCGATAGGTCGGGGTCGTCTCGTGCCCCATGTAACCGATGCTGTAGATATGCACGAGAGCCGAGACCGCCGTGACCATGGCGACCATCGACAGCGACAGCGTATCCAGTCGCAGCGTCCAGGCGGCATGGAAGCTGCCGGCACGGATCCAGTCCGCCAGTTGCACCACGACCGGCATGCCGCCGATATGCATCGCGGTGAACAGCGCGCCACTGCCGCACAGGGCTGCGATCACCATGATGGACGTAGTCAGCGCCTTGGCCGGCCCGTCGCCCATCATCCGCCCGAACAGTCCCGCCACCATGCAGGCGAACAGGGGCCCAAGGACCGCGATCTCGAAAAGGGTAGATGCCGTTTGCATGGCCCGCTCAGCCCTTCATCATGGTGATGTCTTCGACCTCGATCGAACCGCGATTGCGGAAATAGACCGTCACGATCGCCAATCCGATGGCGGATTCAGCCGCCGCGATGGTCAGGACGAACAGGGTGAAGACCTGCCCGGACAGATCGCCGAGCGCGGAAGAAAATGCGACGAAATTCAAATTCGCCGACAGCAGGATCAGTTCGATCGACATCAGGATGATGATGACGTTCTTGCGGTTCAGGAAAATGCCGAACACACCCAGAACCAGCAGGATGGCACTGACCGTCAGATAAGGCCCGATGCCGATGCTTCCCAGTCCGCCGGTCATTGCGCCAGCCCTCCATGGTTGTCGGCACCGTGTTTCAGGGGGCCCTCGACCGGCTTGCCCTGAGGCACGGGGTCGGCTGTCACCCCGTACGATCCGGGCACCGACGCGATGTAGTAGGATTCTTCCGGCCGGCGGAAACCGCCATTGGCAGCCACACCCTGCCCCAGCGGCACAGTCATCATGGCAAGCGTATCCGTCACCGTACGTTCGTGCTGCCGATCGATGTTCTGCCGCCGCCCCATCGGCCGTTCGCGCAGCGTCAGCACGATCGCGCCGATCATCGCCACCAACAGCACCAGACCGCAGGATTCGAACAGGAAGATGTAATGCGTATACAGCACGTCACCTAACGCCGCGGTATTGGTCCGTCCCGGCGCCGCCACCACATGCGGCACGGAACCGATATCCTGCGCGACTTGCCAGTGGCTGAATGCCAGCGCCAGTTCGGCCAGCAGCACCAGCCCCACCGCCGCCCCGAAGGGCGCGTAACGCTGCAATCCCTCGCGCATCTGCGCGAAACGGACATCGAGCATCATCACGACGAACAGGAACAGCACCGCAACGGCACCGACATAGACGATGACCAGGATCATCGCGAGGAATTCGGCCCCCGCGACCAGAAACAGACCCGCAGCATTGAAGAATGCCAGGATCAGAAACAGCACGGAATGAACGGGATTACGCGCGCTGACCACCGTGCCGGCCGACAGGACCAGTACCGTCGCGAACACGTAGAAGACGATTTGGGTCATCATCGGTGACCTTCCTGCCGCATGGCTCTTTTCTCCCGCTGTCCTACCGTCTCGGCAGCGCGCTCAACGATAGGGCGCATCGAGTTCCAGCCGCCGCGCCAGGACACTTTCCCAGCGGTCGCCGTTGGCGAGCAGCTTGTCCTTGTTGTACATGAGTTCCTCGCGCGTCTCGGTCGCGAACTCGTAATTCGGCCCTTCGACAATCGCATCGACCGGGCAGGCCTCCTCGCACAGGCCGCAATAGATGCATTTCGTCATGTCGATGTCGTAGCGCGTCGTGCGCCGCGACCCGTCATCGCGCGGTTCGGATTCGATCGTGATCGCTTCCGCCGGGCAGGTCGCCTCGCACAGCTTGCAGGCAATGCAGCGTTCCTCGCCGTTCGGATAGCGACGCAGGGCATGCTCCCCACGGAAACGCGGCGAGAGCGGCCCCTTTTCGTATGGATAGTTGATCGTCACCTTGGGTTTGAAGAAGGCCCGCAGCGTCGCTCCCATGCCGGCCACCAGTTCGGCCAGCAGGAAGGAACGGACCGTCCGGTCAAGATACCCCATCAGCTCGCTCCTCCCTGGGGCAACAGCCCGGTGGCCAGCAGAAAGCCCGCCGTCAGCACCATCCACACCAGCGAGAGCGGGAGGAACACTTTCCATCCCAGGCGCATCAACTGGTCGTAGCGGTAACGCGGAAACGTCGCGCGCACCCAGATAAAGACGAACAGGCAGAACAGGATTTTCGCAATCAGCCACAGCGGCCCCGGTATCCAGGTAAAGGGCGCGATCCCGATCGGCGGCAGCCAGCCACCGAGAAACAGAATGCTGACCATCCCCGACATCAGGAACATGTTGGCATATTCGCCCAGGAAGAAGAGGCCGAAGGCCAACGCCGAATATTCGACGAAGAAGCCAGCCACCAGTTCACTCTCGCCCTCGGGCAGATCGAATGGCGCGCGGTTGGTCTCCGCCAGCGCCGAGATGAAGAAGATGATGAACATCGGAAACATCGGCAGACAGAACCAGACATGGCGCTGCGCGAGCACGATGTCGTTCAGGTTCAGGCTGCCCACCGCCAGCAGCACCGACACGATCACAAGGCCGATCGACACCTCATACGACACCATCTGCGCCGCAGCGCGAAGGCCGCCGAGAAAGGCATATTTCGAATTCGACGCCCAGCCCGCGATCAGCACGCCATAGACACCTAGCGACGAGATGGCGAGCAGGTAGAGAACACCGACATTGATATTCGCGATCGCCCAACCATCGTTTGTGGGAATGACCGCCCAAGCCGTCATAGCCAGTGAAAAGGTCAGGAAGGGTGCGAACAGGAACAGAAACCGGTTGGCTCCGGACGGGATCACGGTTTCCTTGGTAATCATCTTGATCGCGTCGGCAAAAGCCTGCAGCAGACCAAAGGGGCCGTTGACGTTCGGCCCCTTGCGAAGCTGCATCGCCGCCATGACCTTGCGTTCGGCCAGCGTCAGATAGGCGACGCCCAGCAGAAGCGGCACCAGAACGGCCAGGGCTTCGAGAACCGTCAGGATCACCTGACCGATCATTGTGTGCAGAAAGAAATGCGCCACGTCGCCTTACTCCGCCGCCACAGTCCGGGGATGGACATAAATCCGCGAACATTCGCCCATCGTCGGGCTCGCCCGGCAGATCGGGTCCGTCTGATAATAATCGTCGAAGACCGGACGGAACGGCACCGGCGACACCGCACCGCCCCCCGCCGGCCCCGGCAGCACGGACACGTCCACCGCATCCAGCCCGCCGATCACCCGGAAGACCGGATTGACCGTCGCCAGCCGCTCGCGCAGCACCTCCATGGTGTCATAGGGTAGCGTATGACCCACGACCTCGGAGAACGCCCTCAGGATGCGCCAGTCCTCGCGCGCGTCGCCGGGCGGCATGATCGCCCGAAACGACCGCTGAACCCGCCCCTCGGTATTCACATAAGTGCCCGATTTCTCCGCATAGGTCGCGCCAGGCAGGATCACATCCGCCCGCGCCGCCGCCGCGTCGCCATGATGCCCCTGATAGATAACAAACGTCTGCGGCCCGATCTGCGCGGTATGGAACTCGTCCGCCCCCAGCAGCCACAGCACGTCGACGCCGCCACTCATCATCCCGGCAGCGCTGCGCCCCCCCTTGCCCGGCACCAGCCCCAGATCCAGCCCGGCGACCCGACTGGCCGCGCGATGCAGGACATTGAATCCGTTCCACCCCGCCGCGACTGCCCCCGTCTCGACGGCCAGCGCCCAGGTCGACGCCAGGATCGCCCGCGCATCGGGCCGCATCAGCGCACCGTGCCCAACGATGATCATCGGCTTCTTCGCCGCCTTCAGCGTCTCGGCGAACGGATGCGTGCCATCGCGCAGAGCGGCCAGCACGTCCGGCCCCTCGCCCAGCAGGTCCGCCTTGTAGGTCGGGTCAGCCGTCGGCGCACCGATCAGCCCGATCGGGAACCCGCCCCGGCCCGCCGACAGGAAACGCTTGCGAATACGCGCATTCAGCACCGGCGCTTCCTGGCGCGGGATCGCGCCGACGATCAGCAGCGCGTCGGCATCTTCGATCCCGGCAATGCTGGTACCGAAGGTGTAATAGGCCCGATGCGACAGATCATACTCCGCACCATCCTGGCGGCAGTCGATATTGGGCGAACCCAGCGCTGTCATCAGGTCCTTCAGCGCCAACAGGCTCTCGGCATCGCACAGATCGCCAGCAATGGCCCCGATCCGATCACCCGGCACACCATCCAGCCGACGACCGATAGCCACGAACGCATCCTGCCACGAAACCGCCTGCAACTTGCCATGGACCCGCACCCAGGGTCGGTCCAGACGACGATGCTTCAGCCCATCGACCGAGAAGCGTCCCTTGTCGGCCAGCCATTCCTCGTTCACCGCGTCATTGACACGCGGCACGGCCCGCAGCACGGCGCTGCCACGCACATGCAGGCTGATATTGGCGCCCACCGCATCGCTGACGTCGATCGAGTCCGTCCGCTTCAACTCCCAGGGCCGGGCGGTGAAGGCATACGGCTTCGAGGTCAGAGCCCCCACGGGGCAGATGTCGATCAGATTACCCGAAAGCTCAGAAGTCAGCGCCTTCTCGACATAGTTGGTGACTTCCATGTTCTCGCCGCGCGAGACTGCGCCCAATTCAGGCACGCCCGCGATCTCTGTCGCGAACCGGATACAGCGCGTGCACTGAATGCAGCGCGTCATCACCGTCTTGACCAGCGGGCCGAGATATTTGTCCTTCACGGCGCGCTTGGCTTCCTGATAGCGCGAGTGATCGGCACCATAGCCGAACGCCTGGTCCTGCAGGTCGCATTCGCCACCCTGGTCGCAGATCGGGCAGTCCAGCGGATGGTTGATCAGCAGGAATTCCATCACCGCCCGCCGCGCCTTGCGCACGATCTCGGTGTCGGTCAGGATTTCCATCCCCTCAGCAACCGGAAAACCGCAGGACGCGACTGGCTTTGGCGCCCGCACGACCTGCACCAGGCACATGCGGCAATTGCCCGCGACCGACAGACGCTCATGGAAACAGAAGCGCGGAATTTCCTTGCCGGCCGCCTCGCACGCCTGCAACGCGCTGGACCCGTTGGGAACATCGACGACGATTCCGTCGACGGTTACTTTCACCATCGCCCTTACTCCGCCGCCACAGGAATACCGAGCGGCACCTGCGTAATCCGTCCACCGCCATGAGCCGCCTTGTAGGCGGTAATCCGCTCTTCCATCACCGGACGGAAATGCCGGATCAGGCCCTGGATCGGCCACGCGGCCGCATCGCCCAGGGCACAGATCGTGTGGCCCTCGACCTGGCGCGTCACCTGTTCGAGCATGTCGATTTCCTCGATTTCCGCCCGCCCCTCGACCATCCGGTTCATGACCCGCATCATCCAGCCGGTACCTTCGCGGCACGGCGTGCACTGGCCGCAGCTCTCATGCTTGAAAAATTGCGAGAACCGGGCAATCGCCTTGATGATGTCGGTCGATTTGTCCATCACGATCATGCAGGCGGTGCCCAGGCCCGAACGCTCGGCGCGCAGGCTGTCGTAATCCATCAGCACCGTTTCACAGATCGACGCCGGCAGCACCGGCACCGAACATCCGCCGGGGATCACCGCCAGCAGATTGGCCCAGCCGCCGCGCACGCCGCCGCCGTGCTTCTCGATGATCTCCTTCAGCGGCACGCCCAGCTCTTCCTCGAACACGCAGGGCGTATTCACATGGCCCGAAATGGCCATCAGCTTGGTGCCCGCATTGTTCGGCCGCCCCAGCGCCGAGAACCACGCGCCCCCGCGCCGCAGGATGGTAGACGACACCGCAATGCTCTCGACATTGTTGACAGTCGTCGGACAGCCATACAGCCCCATCGCCGCCGGAAAGGGCGGCTTCATGCGCGGCTGCCCCTTCTTCCCCTCCAGGCTTTCCAGCAGTGCGGTTTCCTCGCCGCAGATATAGGCTCCGGCACCGCGATGGATGTAAAAATCGAAGTCCCACCCCGATCCGGCGGCATTCTTGCCGATCAACCCGGCCGCATAGGCTTCGTCTATCGCGATCTGGAGATGGCGCGCCTCATTGAAAAACTCGCCGCGGATATAGATATAGGCTGCATGGGCTCCCATCGCGAAGGAAGCGATCAGAGCGCTTTCAATCAGCTTATGCGGCTCGTGCCGCAGGATCTCACGATCCTTGCATGTCCCCGGCTCGGACTCGTCGCCATTGATGACCAGGTAATGCGGCCGCCCATCCGAACTCTTGGGCATGAACGACCATTTGACACCGGTCGGAAACCCCGCCCCGCCGCGACCGCGCAGGCCAGAGCCCTTCATCTCGTTGATGATGGCATCCCGGCCACGCGCCAGGATCTCGGCAGTGCCGTCCCAATCGCCGCGCTGGCGCGCGCCTGCCAGCCGCCAGTCGTTCTGACCATACAGGTTGGTGAAGATCCGGTCTTTATCCTGAAGCATTGCCGTCTCTCCCGCTCAGCCCTGTTCCGCCGGACTATCCGCCAGCGTCCTGCGTCCACCGGCTGGCGCCGAGTTCACCCGGTCGATCGTCGGTCCCGGCGTCGGCCGCTCGCCACGACGCAACGCCTCGATCAGTTCGATCGTGCGCGGTCCGTCCAGATCCTCGTAGAAATCGTCATCAACCTGCAGGATAGGCGCATTGGCACAAGCCCCCAGGCACTCCACCTCGGTCAAGGTAAACAGCCCGTCGGCGCTCGACTGACCGAAACCGTCAATCCCGGTCGCCTTCTTGCAAGCCGCGACCACATCGTCCGACCCACGCAACCAGCAGGAGGTCGTTGTGCAGACCTGAAGATGATACCGCCCGATCGGCTTGGTATTGAACATCAGGTAGAAGGTCGCCACCTCGTAGACACGGATCGGCGCGACTTCCAGCCGGTGGGCGACCTCGTCCATCGCCACGCGCGGCACCCAGGCGCTACCCGTCTGCCGCCCCATCTGCTTCTGCACGACATACAGAAGCGGGAGCGTGCCGCTGGCCTTACGTTCGGGCGGATATTTGGCCAGGATCGCCGCGATCTGCTCTTCGCTTTCAGCATCAAAGGCGAAGCTGTCGGGCTGTTCGATCTGATCGATGGGGGAATGAGCAGACATCTCTGTCACCTGTCTATCTCGCCGAACACCAGGTCGAGCGACCCGATGATCGCGACCGCGTCGGCCAGCATGTGGCGGCGCGACATCTCGTCGATCGCCTGAAGATGGGCGAAGCCGGTCGGCCGAATCTTGCATCGGTAGGGGCGATTACTGCCGTCCGCGACCAGATAGACCCCGAATTCGCCTTTTGGGCTTTCCACCGCCGTATAGGTCGCGCCGGGCGGCACGTGATACCCTTCGGTGAACAGCTTGAAATGATGGATCAACGCTTCCATCGACCGCTTCATCTCCCGCCGCGGCGGCGGGGTGATCTTGTGGTCCTGGATCTTGACCGGCCCCGGCTTGATCTGCGCCAGGCACTGCTCGACGATCTTCACGCTCTCGCGCATCTCCGCCACACGCACCAGATAGCGATCGTAGCAATCGCCCTGGCGCGTGACGGGGATATTGAACGTCACCTTGTCATAATTGTCATATGGTTGCGCGCGACGCAGATCCCACGGCACGCCCGAAGCCCGCAGACAGGGACCGCTGAAGCCCCAGGCCAACGCCTGCTCGGTCGTGAACACGCCGATCCCGACCGTCCGCTGCTTCCAGATGCGGTTATTGGTCAGCAACGTTTCCAGATCGTCGATCCAGCGCGGGAATTGCCGCGCCCATTCCGCAATCCGCTCTTCCAGACCCGCCGGCAGGTCTCGGGCCACACCACCCGGACGGAAATAATTTGCATGAAAGCGCGCGCCAGACGCGGCCTCGTAGAACTCGATCAGCTTCTCGCGCTCTTCATACCCCCACAGCGCCGGCGTCAGCGCACCGCAATCCAGCCCGAACGAGGTCAGATTCAGGATATGGTTCAGGATGCGCGTCATTTCTGCGAACATCACGCGAATCCATTTCGCGCGGTCAGGAATCTCGATCCCCAGCAGCTTTTCCGTCGCCAGCGCGAATGCCTGCTCTTCGCACATCGGCGAAACGTAATCGAGCCGATCGAAATACGGCAGCGCCTTGGGATAGGTCTTGTATTCGATCAGCTTCTCGGTGCCACGATGCAGCAATCCGATATGCGGAATGGCACGGGCGACGACTTCACCTTCCATCTCCAGCACCAGACGCAGCACGCCATGGGCCGACGGATGCTGCGGACCGAAATTCAAGGCGTGGGAATCGATCTCCACCGTCCGGATCTGTGCCTCGGCAGCCGCGTCCGCGGACATCAGATCTTCCGGAATATCCTCGTGAAGGACAATCTCGCTCATCGTCCGCTCTCCCTCACCTTGCGCACCCTCGCCATATGCCTGAACGGTCCCGTCATCGCGGCAACTTCAGTCCCTGGCGGGATTCATGGGCCTTCTCATCACCCGGCAGGGTCAGGATACCCTCCCACGGCGATTCAAAATCGAAATTGCGGAAATCCTGCGTCAGCTTCACCGATTCGTAGACCACCTGACGGCGATCCTCGTCGTACCGCATCTCGACATAGCCGGTCAGCGGGAAGTCCTTGCGCAGCGGATGCCCCTCGAACCCGTAATCGGTCAGAATGCGCCGCAGATCCGGCTGCCCCGAAAACAGGACCCCATACATGTCGTAGCACTCGCGCTCCCACCACGTAGCGCACGGCCACAGATGATGGACCGACGCCACCGGATTGGCCTCATCCGTCGTCACAATGACACGAATCCGGTGGTTATGCGTCACCGACAACAGATTATAGACGACCTCGAATCGTTCCGCCCGAGCGGGATAGTCGACACCACACAGATCCATCAGTTGCTCGCAGGCATAGCGCGGATCATCGCGCAGCAGACCCATCAGCGCGAGCAAGCGGTCCCGGCCGGTCCTTACAACCAGTTCGCCCTCCTCAATCGCGGCTGAATGGATACCGGGTACGCCCGTCGACAGCGCGAAAGCCAGCGACCCCAGCGCACCACGCGCCAGAGACACCTTCATCGTCAGTTCGGTGCCCGGTTCAGCCACGGAGAATCGTCCCTGTCCTGCGGATTTTCTTCTGGAGCTGCAGGATGCCGTAGATCAGCGCCTCCGCCGTCGGCGGGCAGCCGGGAACATACACGTCCACCGGCACGATCCGGTCGCATCCGCGCACCACGGAATAGGAATAGTGATAATAGCCCCCGCCATTGGCGCAGGATCCCATCGAGATCACCCAACGCGGCTCGGCCATCTGGTCGTAGACGCGGCGCAGGGCGGGCGCCATCTTGTTGGTCAGGGTCCCGGCCACGATCATCACGTCCGACTGGCGCGGCGATCCGCGCGGAATGATGCCCATCCGGTCCAGGTCATAGCGCGGCATGTAGGCGTGGATCATTTCCACCGCACAGCACGCCAGCCCGAAAGACATCGGCCACAGGCTGCCAGTACGGCCCCAATTGACCAGTTTGTCGAGGTTGGCGACGACGAACCCCTTCTCGGTGATCTCGCCGGTAATACCCTTGATGACGGCATCCTGCTCCGGCCCCGGCGGCAGCATGTCCCGATTCCAGGCTATCGCGCCCTGCCCATCACTTGTCGCATCAGCGGTACTCATGCCTCGTCTCCTCCCGTCGCTCGATCCTAGGCCGCTCAATCCCAGTCCAGGGCACCCTTGCACCACTCATAGATGAACCCCACCGTCAGAATGCCCAGGAACCCCATCATCGACAGAAAGCCGAACAGGCCGATCCGCGACAGACTGACCGCCCAAGGGAAAAGAAAGGCGACTTCAAGGTCAAAAATGATGAACAGGATCGCCACCAGATAGAACCGGACATCGAAACGATGCCGCGCATCGTCGAATGCCTCGAACCCGCACTCGTAAGCCGAGACCTTTTCGGCATAGGGTTTCTGATGACCGAAGAGCAGGGAGCTTCCCAGCATCGCGCCGGCAATCACGACCGCCAGGACACCAAAAATCAGAACTGGAAAATAATCCGCAAGAACGGACGTCATGGCGCGTCTCCCTGACTGATGGCCCGCTTGCTGCAGGCGTCATGACGAACAGGGCGTCGTCATGGTCAGGAGGTTAGACCCATCGCCCGGACGCGACCAGACCACGACCCGCCACCAGGGGATGAACATTCCCGTGATGATGAATACGCTACGCGGATATGCGCGTTAGGGACGACTTATCCGTCCTCGCACCAAAATATTGGGGAACGGAACAGATCCGATTATTGGGGAGATGCCCTTTAACAGGCTCAACACAGTCGATCATTATTAAACATGAAACGACTATGGCGCGAGTGACGGGGCTCGAACCCGCGACCTCCGGCGTGACAGGCCGGCGCTCTAACCAACTGAGCTACACCCGCGAAGGCGTGAGGCGGTGTTTAACCATGCCGCCGGGAAGCGTCAACCGGAGATGATCATTTTGTCCGGCATCCCGACGAGACAGGACAGGCAAGCCGGCACCGAGCCGGCAGGTGGTGGGCGATGACGGGATCGAACCGCCGACCCTCTCGGTGTAAACGAGACGCTCTACCGCTGAGCTAATCGCCCATCAGACAAAGGCTGACCCCTCAGGGCCAGCCAGGGCAGGCGGACGAGCCACCTGCCCGGTCGTATCAGCGCGTGATCAGTTCACGGCTTCCTTCAGGTTCTTGCCCGGCTTGAAACGAACCGAGGTCGAAGCCGCGATGTCCATTTCCATACCCGTGCGGGGATTACGCCCCTTGGCCGCCTTGCGGGTGGCAGTCACGAAGGTCCCGAAGCCCACCAGGCGGACTTCCTGCTTCTTCGCAAGGGCCTTCTCGATCGCGTTCAACACGGCGTCGACCACTTCGCCGGCCTTCGCCTTCGGCAGATCCGCATCATCGGCCACAGCGGCGACGAGTTCCTGCTTGTTAAGTGGCTTCTCCATTTTACGCCTTTCTTTCTCTGTGCATGCGTCGGAACCGAGTTCTCGCCAACGCCGCATTGGCCCGCACTATGCAGCCGTTTTTTGCCGCGTCAACCGAGCACACCGCCCGGATAAGCCGAAAATTCGGCCAAACCGGGGCGTTGGTGCCATTTTGACACAATCAGCAGGGTCTCAATGCGGCAGGGACGCAGCAGCCATTCCCGCGGCAGGGGCCGGTTTGGCAACGGCGTCTTCCGATTCCTGGCTCCATTCGATCGGCTCGGGCCGCCGAACCAGTGCCTGACCGATCACGTCATCGACATGGGAGACAGGGATGACGCGCAACCCCTTCTTCACCGTCTCGGGAATATCGACCAGATCCTTTTCGTTATCCTTGGGGATGAAAACGGTCTTAATTCCCGCTCGATGGGCGGCCAGCAGCTTCTCCTTCAGCCCACCGATCGCCAGGACACGTCCACGCAGCGTGATCTCGCCCGTCATCGCCACGTCACGCCGCACGGGAATGCCCGTCAGCACGCTGACCAGCGACGTCGCCATCGCGATACCGGCCGACGGCCCATCCTTCGGAGTCGCCCCCTCGGGCACATGAACGTGCAGGTCGCGCTTCTCGAACAGGGTCGGCTTGATACCGAAGGTCACCGCGCGGCTACGGACATAAGACAGTGCCGCCGCGACACTTTCCTGCATCACGTCGCCCAGCTTGCCGGTGTGCTTGATCACACCCTTGCCCGGCACCATCACGCTCTCGATGGTCAGGATCTCGCCGCCGACCTCGGTCCAGGCCAGACCGGTCACCACGCCAACCATGTCCTCGGCCTCGGTCTCGCCATAGCGGAACCGCTTCACGCCCGCATATTTTTCAAGGTTCTTGCGCGTGATCGCCACCTTCTTGGTCTTGCCGGTCACGATTTCGCGCACCGCCTTGCGGGCCAGCGTCGCAATCTCACGCTCCAGGTTCCGCACACCAGCCTCACGGGTGTAGCTGCGCACCAGTTCGCGCAACGCATCATCGCTGACCGACCATTCGTCCGGCTTCAGGCTGTGGGCTTCACCCTGCTTGCTCAGCAGATGGCGCTTGGCGATTTCGACCTTCTCGTCCTCGGTGTAACCGGACAGGCGAATGATCTCCATGCGATCCAGCAGCGGCTGGGGCATGTTCAGGCTATTCGCTGTGGTGACGAACATCACATCCGACAGGTCGTAATCGACCTCCAGGTAATGATCGGCGAACGTGCTGTTCTGCTCCGGATCCAGCACTTCCAGCAGAGCCGAAGACGGATCGCCACGCCAATCGGCACCCAGCTTATCAATTTCGTCCAGCAGGAACAGGGGGTTGGAAGATTTCGCCTTCTTCATCCCCTGGATGATCTTGCCAGGCATCGAACCGATATAGGTCCGCCGGTGACCACGAATCTCAGCTTCGTCGCGCACACCGCCCAAGGACATGCGCACGTAATGGCGCCCCGTCGCCTTGGCGATCGACCGCGCCAGCGAGGTCTTGCCCACGCCAGGCGGCCCAACCAGACAGAGAATCGGTCCCTTGACCTTCTGCGACCGGCTCTGGACCGCCAGATATTCCAGAATCCGCTCCTTGACCTTCTCAAGACCATAATGATCGGTATCAAGCACCTTTTCGGCTTCGGTCAGATCAGCGCGCACCTTCGACCGCTTTTTCCACGGCAGGCTCAGGATCCAGTCCAGATAATTGCGCACGACCGTCGATTCGGCCGACATCGGGCTCATCGCCCGCAATTTCTTCAACTCGCCCAGGGCCTTGTCGCGTGCCTCCTTGGGCAGGCGGGCCTTGGCGATCTTCTCCTCAAGCTCGGCCGTCTCGTCGCGGCCTTCCTCACCCTCACCCAGTTCCTTCTGGATCGCCTTCAACTGCTCGTTCAGGTAGTACTCGCGCTGCGTCTTCTCCATCTGCCGCTTGACACGGTTACGGATGCGCTTTTCCACCTGCAGGACACCGATCTCGGCCTCCATGTGTGCGAACACCCGCTCCAGCCGGGCATTGACGCCAGGGATCTCCAGGATTTCCTGCTTCTCGGCGATCTTCAGATTCAGATGGCTGGCAATGGTGTCGGCCAGCTTCGACAGATCTTCGATCTGGTTCAGCGAAACCAGCACTTCGGGCGCGATCTTCTTGTTCAGCTTGATATATTGCTCGAACTGCGAGACCACGGTGCGCCCCAGCGCCTCGCCCTCGTTATCGGATGCCGGCTCCTCGGCAACGGCCGTAATCTCAGCCTCGAAATGTCCATCAATGTCATGTAGCGCGGTGATCCGCGCCCGACGCACGCCCTCGACCAACACCTTCACCGTGCCGTCGGGCAGCTTCAGCAGTTGCAGGATCGTCGACACAGTGCCGTAACGATAGATATCGTCAGCCGACGGATCGTCCTGCGAGGCGTTCTTCTGCGCGACCAGCAGGATCTGCTTGTCATGCTTGGTGACCGCTTCCAGCGCCCGGACCGATTTCTCGCGCCCGACGAACAATGGAACAATCATGTGCGGGAAGACGACGATATCGCGCAGCGGCAGCACCGCCATCGTCTCGGAATCGGAAATCCCGGCTTCATCCCCATCGGAGTCGGAGACTGAAACAGGCACGGCCAGATCGTGGCTCTCGACAGGGGCGGGCTCACCGCTCTCGGGACGGTCAGAATCGGATCGGTTGGGTTTGGGCATATCGTGTGACCTCCTGAAGGACGATCGCGGGCGGGCGCCCAATCGCGGCGCGCACCGCCCGGTGTCATCGCTGACGCGATGACGGATAACATCATGTCGTCATTCGGGGCCGCCACGGCAAGGCCCCGGACGACGGGAAGAAACCGGGACCGCCCACATGGGGCTCACCTCCGCTGCAAGGCGGAAATCCCAAAAAGAAAAGCGAGAGATAACAATCGGTCAGGCCGACTGCTCCGCAGGCTTTTCCTTGCCATAAACATAGACCGGACTGGTCTTGTTCTCGGCGACCTCCTTGTTGATCACCACCTCTTCCACGTTCTCCAGCCCAGGCAGGTCGAACATGGTGGACAGCAGAATACTCTCCATGATCGCACGCAGGCCGCGCGCGCCGGTGCGCCGCGCAATCGCCCGCAGTGCCACCTGCTTCAGCGCATCCTCGGTGAAAGTCAGCTTGACCCCTTCCATCTGGAACAGACGGGCATACTGCTTCACCAGCGCGTTCTTCGGCTTGGTCAGAATCTCGATCAGCGCCGCCTCGTCGAGATCCTCCAGCGTCGCCACCACCGGCAGACGGCCGATGAATTCGGGAATCAGCCCGAATTTCAGCAGATCCTCAGGCTCGACATCACGCAGGATCGCACCCGTGCGCCGCTCGTCGGGAGACTGGACATCCGCGCCGAAGCCGATCCCCGAGCCCTTGCCGCGCGCGCCAATGATCTTGTCCAACCCGGCGAAAGCACCGCCGCAGATGAACAGCATGTTGGTGGTGTCCACCTGCAGAAATTCCTGCTGCGGATGCTTGCGGCCACCCTGGGGCGGCACCGAAGCCACCGTCCCTTCCATGATCTTCAGCAGCGCCTGCTGCACGCCCTCGCCGCTGACATCGCGCGTGATCGACGGATTGTCGGATTTGCGCGAAATCTTGTCGATTTCGTCGATATAGACGATGCCGCGCTGCGCCCGCTCAACATTATAGTCGGCAGCCTGAAGCAGCTTGAGGATGATGTTCTCGACATCCTCACCCACATAGCCGGCCTCGGTCAGCGTCGTCGCATCGGCCATGGTGAACGGCACATCGAGAATCCGTGCCAGCGTCTGGGCCAGCAGCGTCTTGCCCGATCCGGTCGGCCCGACCAGCAGGATGTTCGACTTCGCGATCTCGACGTCGTTGTTCTTCTGGCTGTGGGCCAGGCGCTTGTAATGATTATGGACCGCGACCGACAGCACCTTCTTCGCGTGGAACTGCCCGATCACATAATCGTCCAGAACCTTGCAGATCTCCTTGGGAGTCGGCACGCCATCGCGCGACTTCACCAAATGCGTCTTGTGCTCTTCACGGATGATATCCATGCAGAGTTCGACACATTCGTCACAGATGAAGACAGTCGGACCAGCGATCAGCTTCCGGACCTCATGCTGCGACTTGCCGCAGAACGAGCAATACAACGTGTTCTTGGAATCGCTGGACTTGTTATTCATAACCGCTCCTCCCCCCGGAATGCCAAGCCGCGTGCTGCCCGAACCGGGGTCGAAAATCTTGACTCAGGACAGGACTTCCATCAAGCCCACCCAAGCCGGCGGGTTGCGCCGAAGATAGATAAAGCGCACCCGCCCCATATGCCCGAAACCTGAACTCCAGGAATTTCAGGTCACGGACATTAAAATAAATCAATACCTTAAAGACCGGCCTCAACTTTTGGCGGCAACCGTCGATGCGTGATTGCGCACAACCTCGTCCACGATGCCAAAGGCCAGCGCCTCGTCCGCCGACATATAACTGTCGCGCTCCAGCTTGCGTTCAATGTCCTCGAGCGACTGGCCGGTATGGGTTTCATAGATCTCGTTCAGGCGCTGGCGAATCGTCAGGATCTCACGCGCCTGGATTTCGATGTCGCTGGCCTGCCCCTGGGCACCGCCCGAAGGCTGATGTACCATGACCCGCGCGTTCGGCAGGGCGAAACGCCGCCCCTTCTCACCGCCCGCCAGCAGCAGCGACCCCATAGAGGCCGCCTGACCGATGCACACCGTGCTCACGGGGCTGCGGATGTACTGCATGGTATCATAGATCGCCAGACCAGCCGACACCACCCCGCCCGGGCTGTTGATATAGAACGAGATCTCCTTGGTCGGATTCACGCTCTCCAGATACAGAAGCTGCGCCGACACCAGGGCAGACACCTGATCATAGACCGGCCCGGTCAGGAAGATGATCCGTTCCTGCAACAGGCGGGAATAGATGTCGAAAGCCCGCTCCCCGCGAGAGGTCTGTTCGACCACCATGGGCACTAGGGCGTTGCTGAAGATCTCCACGGGATCCCGATCCCTCATAGTCTCATTCCCGTTCTGAAGACGCGAAGACCCGACTCACCACCCCAAGGAACGCCGGGGCGTTCCTTGGGGTGGGTGGCCGGGTCATTCCCCGGTTACCTCCAACAAGATAGAGATAAACCGGCCGGATACCACCCCACCGCCATCATTTCGCGGCGATAAAAGCGATGGGGTGCCGATGGCGGGAGTCCGAACCGATCAGAGATCGGCAGGCGGGATCTCGGCCAGTTCCTCGGGCGTCACGTCCTTGTCGGTCACGGTGGCCAGTTCGATCACATAATCGACGACCTTGTTTTCGAAGATCGGGCCACGCAGACTCTCGGCTGCCTGCGGGTTCTTGCGGAAGAAGTCGAACACCGCCTGCTCCTGGCCCTGATAGCGCATGGCCTCGGCCCGAATCGCCTGGAGCATCTCGTCCTGCGAAACCGTGATGGCATTGGCACGGCCAATCTCGGCCAGCAGCAGACCCAGCTTCACCCGGCGCTCGGCGATCTTGCGGTAATCGGCCCGCAGAGTCTCTTCGTCCTTGCCCTGGTCTTCCTCGTCAAGCTGCCCTTCCTTGCGGTCGGCCTCGACGCGCTGCCAGATCTGGGCGAACTCGGCATCGACCATGCCCTGAGGAGCCTCGAAGTCGGTCTTTTCCGCCAGGGCATCCAGCAGTTCGCGCTTGATACGCAGGCGCGAAAGCTGCTCGTATTCCTGCTCGACCTGCTTGGTGATCAGCTCGCGAACCTGCTCCAGGCCCTCGAAACCCATCTTCTTGGCCAGATCCTCGTCGATCTCGACATCGACCGGGCGCTTCAGCCCCTTGGCCTTGATGTCGAAGGTCGCTTCCTTGCCCGCCAGAGCCTCCGCCGAGTAATCGGCCGGGAAGGTCACGGTGATCACCTTCTCCTCGCCGGGCGACAGTCCCTCGAGCTGCTCGGCGAAGCCGGGGATGAAGCCGGCGCCGCCGATCTCCACATTGACGTCGTCAGCTGTACCGCCCTCGAACGGTACACCGTCCAGCTTGCCCACGAAATCGACAACCACGACGTCGCCCGCCGCAGCCGGACGAATCTCTTCGACCGTCACGAAGTTGCGCTGGCGGCTCGCGATATCCTTCAGGGCCTTGTCGACCGTCTCGGCGTCCGCCGTCGCCTTCAGGCGGGTCAGCGTCAGATCCGACAGGTCCGGCTGCGCGATCTCGGGCAGCACTTCCATCTCGATCTTGAATTCCAGGTCGGCCTTGCCATCCGCCTCGGCGCCCGAAACCAGATCGACACGCGGCTGCAGCGCAGGGCGCAGATTGCGTTCCTCCAGCAGTGCACGGGTCGCGTCGCTGACGGCCTGCTCCAGCACTTCACCCTGCACAGCGGCGCCATAGCGCTGCGTCACGAGGCTCAGCGGCACCTTGCCGGGACGGAAACCCGGCAGATTCATGGACTGCCCCATTTCCTTCAGGCGAGCGGTCCGCTTGCTCTCCAGTTCGCCGGCGGGCACCGTGACGGTGAAACCGCGCTTCAGGCCGTCGGAAAGCGTTTCAGTAACCTGCATCTGCGAGGCCATCCTCTCGGTCAGAACTTCCAAAGAACGCACGAGCCCACCCGGGACGGCGGTATCCGCACGCAAAAACAACCGGCGCGAGCCACAGCCGCATTCGCGCCCGCATCCCGTGCCAATTCAATCAGTCTCTCGCCGGGCTGGTGCGGGCGGAGGGACTTGAACCCCCACGACTTGCGCCACCAGAACCTAAATCTGGCGTGTCTACCAATTTCACCACGCCCGCATCGGCGCCCGGTCTCCAAGCGCGCGGCTTTAGCGCACACCGCCTGATCCGGCAAGCCGACAATGGCGCGAGTCCGCGCCCCGGGGCGTAGCCTCCCCCAACCCCAGCGAGACAGCACGAGCCCGCGCCGCACCCAGATGTCGGTCGAACTGCTCAGCCACCGGCCACGGGCCGGCACGCATGCCGGCCTCGCCATGGATCCACACGCCGGCGCAGGCCGCATCCCAGGGCTCCATCCCCGCCGCCAGCAGCGCGGCAATGATGCCGGTCAGCGTATCGCCCGAACCGGCCGTCGCCAGCGCCGCCGTAGCATGGTCGTTGATCGCCGCCCTGCCGTCAGGCGCCGCGATCACGGTGTCCGGCCCCTTCAGCACCACCACGGCCCCGATCCGCCGCGCGGCCGCTCGGGCCGCCTCCAGCCGCCCATTCACCGGCGCCCCGAACACCCGCGCGAATTCCCCTTCATGCGGCGTGATCACCCCAACCCCGACAAGCCGTTCGGGCTGCCCGGCCGCCCAGGCAAACACTCCGGCATCGGCCAGCACGGTCCGCCCAGCCTCCACCAGCGCCGGCAGCGCCCGGCCGACCTCCGCCTCCGTCAGGCCCGGCCCGCAGACCCAGACCATCCGGCGCCGATCCTCCAGCAGACCGGACAGATCGCCGTCATCCACGATCAGTCCCGGCTCGGTCATTCGATACAATGCCGCCGCCGAACCCGCCGCCAGCCGAACCAGCCCCGCCCCAGCCGTACGCGCAGCCCCGGCAGCCAGTCGCGCCGCGCCAGGCATCGTGCCCCCACCGCAGATGCTGACCACCCCACGCGCGTATTTGTGACTATCCACCGTCAAGCCCGGCACCTGCCATAAGCCCGGCGCATTACGCCAGGTGCGCACCGGTACCGTGTCCCACACAGTGGCGGGCATGCCGATATCGGCAACCACCAGCCGCCCCAGCCTTTCACGCCCCGGCAACAACAGATGCCCCGGCTTGGCCCGCACAAAGGTCACGGTCATTTCCGCGGAAGGTGCATAACCAAGGACGCGCCCCGTCGCCCCATCGATGCCGCTAGGCATGTCCACCGCCACCACCCGCCGCGCGGCCGCCAGCACGGATGCCAGGTCCGGTTCGATCGCGCGGCTGAGCCCCGCACCGAACACCGCATCAATGACCAGGTCAGCGCGGATGACCTCGTCCGCCGTAAACGCCACACGCGGCCCCTGCCATTCAGCCGCCGCAGCAGCAGCGTCGCCACCTGCCCGAGGGGGCGCCAGTGCTGCCACAGCAACCGGCCAGCCGGCCTGCGCCAGACGCCGCGCCGTGACATAGCCATCTCCGCCATTATTGCCCGGACCGCAGAGCACCAGCACCCGGCACGGCGCAACATGGCGCATCACGGCGCGCGCCACGCCCCGGCCCGCATGCTCCATCAGATCGCGCACCGGAACGGTTCGACTCCCCACCCGGTCGATCAGGGCCATCTCCGCCGGGTCCGGCAACAGCAGCGCGGTCACGGACGGGCATTCGCTCTTGGATTGGGGCTGGCCCATCGGGCAATGTCCTCCGGTCAGGGGCGGGTTATAGGGGGCATCCGCGCACCGCCGCCTTGCGCGCCGGGGCGGAATTGGCGATCAAGCATACCATCGACGCCCGCACCCCGTCACGCGGGCCATCCACTCACCCCGCCCGGGAGTTGACATGACCTCCTCGATCCTCTGGAGCCTCGTGCTCGCGATCCATCTACTCGGCATGACCGCCTGGGTCGGCGGCATGATCTATGCCGTGTTCGTCCTGCATCCCAGCCTGGGGCTGCTGGACGCCACCCAGCGCGCGTCGGTCCACCTGCAAACGCTCACCCGCTTCTTTCGCGTCGTCTGGCACACAATGCCCACCGTCCTGATCACCGGCTGGCTGATGATCCTGCACGAGGGCGGTTTCGCCGCCATCCCGTGGCAGGTCAACGTAATGCAGCTTCTGGGCCTGGTCATGGCAGCTGTATTCGCCCGCATCTATTTCGGTCCGTTCCAGAAGGCCCGCCGCGCCATCCGCCCCCAACCCGCCCTGTTCGACACCATCCGCTCGCTGGTGACGATCAATATCGGCCTCGGAATTCTCACGATCCTCTCCGCCGCCATGGCCCGCGGCCTGTAGGCCGGCGCGGCTGCACCGCTCCTGGCGATCGACGCGCGTTTTCTCCGCTTCGGTGCAGCCGCTCAAGCCTATGTCAGCACTACAGAACCGGCAGCGGCGCCGCCCCCATGGTGGTAATGCGGCCGGCACTGAGGATCGACGCCGAGTTGATCAGCGACAGGTGCGAGAACGCCTGCGGGAAATTTCCCACCTGCCGCCCAGTGATCGCGTCATATTCCTCAGCCAGAAGACCAAGGTCGCTGCACAGCGCCAGCAGCCGGTTGAACAGGGCATGGGCCTCCTCCATCCGCCCCTGGGCGACATAGGCATTCACCAGCCAGAACGAGCAGGCAATGAACGCCCCTTCGTCCCCGGCTACGCCTTCGATCACACGATCGGGCAGATAGCGGCGGACAAATCCATGCTCGTCCAGTAATTCGCGCTCGATCGCCGCAATGGTGCCGCTGACGCGCGGATCATCGGCGGGCAGAAAGCCGACGACCGGGATCAGCAGCAATCCCGCATCCAGCCCGGTGCCGCCGAAATACTGGACAAAGCTGTTCTTCTCCGCATTGAACCCCTCGCGGCAGACCGTGTCGTGAATGTCCTGCCGCAGGGCTTTCCATTCCTCCAGCGGCGCCTCGAGCCCATATTTCTCGACATCCCGGATCGCCCGGTCGAATGCCAGCCAGCATGAGATCTTGGACACGGTAAACTGGCGCCGCCCCCCGCGGACTTCCCACATCCCTTCGTCCGGTTCCTTCCAGATCGTCGCCAGATGCTGCAACAGCCCGACCTGTAACCGCCAGCCATCGGTGATCGCGCAAAGGCGCGTCTGGCGGGCGACATGCAGGGCCGCGATCGCCTCGCCATAGACATCGAGCTGCAACTGACCGGCCGCCGCATTGCCGACCCTAACCGGCTTCGACCCCTCGTAACCGGCCAGCCAGCCGGCCTCCCATTCGTTCAGCAGCCGCTCGCCGGCGATGCCATACATGATCTGGACTTGGTCGGGGCTACCTGCGACGGCCGCCTGCAACCAGTCACGCCACGCCATCGCCTCTTCAAAATACCCACCGGCCATGATCGCGATCAGCGTCAGCGAGGCATCACGCAACCAGCAATAGCGATAATCCCAGTTCCGTCCGCCCCCCAGTTCCTCGGGCAGCGAGGTCGTCGGCGCCGCCACGATCCCCCCCGTCGGCTGGTAGATCAGCGCCTTGAGCGTCAGCAGCGAGCGCCGCACGATCGAGGCATGCTCGCCCTGATAGGTACAGCGCCCGATCCAGTCCGACCAGAATTGTTCCGTCCGATGCAGCGCGGCCCGCGCGTCGATGGGCTGGGACAACGCGCCGTGCGAATCCATATAGGTCAGCACGAAAGGCACCTGATCACCTTCCGACACGATAAACCGCGATACGGTATGGCGATCCTCGCCATGCAGGGCCACCGGGCAGCGCAGCACGCAACGCGAGGGGCCGGCAATGGCACTGATGCCCATATTGTCCGGCAGGCGCGTCACCCACGGCACCGACAGCCCGTAATCGAAACGCAGCACCAGCCAGTTGAGGATCGGCACCGCCCCGCGCCGGCCTTCGACAATCCGGATCAGGGTCGGTTCGGCGGCACCGATGGCCATGAAATCCAGTACCGCGACCACGCCGGTATGCGTCTCAAACACCGTTTCCAGCACCATGCCCTGGTTGCGGTACGACCGCGTCACCGTAACGGGCGTGCCCCCACGCTCTTCGTCCGGCGCCAGTTGCCAGTGCCCGTTCTCCCCGTCTCCCAGCAGGGCGGCGAAACAGGCCGGACTGTCGAATCGCGGCCAGCAGAGCCAGTCGATCGACCCGTTCCGCCCGACCAGCGCGCAACTGCGTCCATCGCCGATCAGGCCATAATCCTCGATTTTCAACGGCGTGACTGTGACCACGAATCCCCCAGAGACAAAACGCCAGAGACATGACACGCAAAGACCTGCGACACCCCGGACAGACTCCGCTCGCTCCCGTGCTCGGTGCTTGATTTTCGTCGCATTTACCGATACGGACAGTCACGCGGAATCGGAGGATTCGCCTTCATTTTCGCAAGGCCCTGCTTCGTCGCAGGAAAACAGGCCGAAAAGCCTGCCGGACCACATCGTGGCGGAATGGACGGGACCACACCACTGACACGTTCGAGAGAATTTTGAGCGCCAAGACGAATGCCTCCGCTTCGGCCGAACCTGACGCCGCAGCCCATCCCGTCTCCATTGTCCCACCTGACACGGACGCCGGCTCCCCCGGTGACGCGCTGTCTGCTTCCGGTGCCGTGGACACCCCCGACGAGCAGGCCGAAGCCGCTGCACAGCCTCTCTTTTCCGATCTTGGCCTGTCCGAGCCGATCCAGCGTGCCATCGACGAAGCCGGCTACATTCACCCCACGCCGATTCAGGCCCAGGCCATCCCGTATGTGCTGATGGGCCGAGACGTGCTGGGCGTGGCCCAGACCGGCACCGGCAAGACCGCCAGCTTCACGCTGCCGATGCTCGAAATCCTTTCGGGCTCCCGGGCACGGGCCCGCATGCCGCGCTCGCTGATCCTGGAGCCGACGCGCGAACTGGCGCTCCAGGTGGCCGAGAATTTCGTCAAATACGGCAAATATCTCAAGCTGAACCACGCGCTGCTGATCGGCGGCGAGAGCATGGCCGAGCAGAAGGACGTGCTGAATCGCGGCGTCGACGTGCTGATCGCGACGCCGGGTCGGCTGATCGACCTGTTCGAGCGCGGCGGCCTGCTGTTGACCCAGACCCGCCTGCTGGTGATCGACGAAGCCGACCGCATGCTCGATATGGGGTTCATTCCCGATATCGAGAAAATCGTCGGCATGTTGTCGCCCCTGCGGCAGACGCTGTTTTTCTCCGCCACCATGGCACCGGAAATCCGGCGCCTGGCGGACATGTTCCTGCAGAACCCCAAGGAAATCACCGTCAGCCGCCCATCCTCCGTCGCCACGACCATCGAGGCCGGACTGGTAGTGGTCGACGAGGACGACAAACGGCGCGTGCTGCGCCAGATGCTGCGCGACGACACGGTGCAGAACGCCATCATCTTCTGCAATCGCAAGCGTGATGTCGACGTGCTGTGCAAGTCACTGGTCAAGCACGGCTTCTCCGCCGGCGCGCTGCATGGCGACCTGCCGCAGTCGGTTCGGTTCTCGACGCTCGAACGCTTCAAGGCTGGCGACCTCAAATTCCTAGTCTGCTCCGACGTCGCGGCGCGCGGCATCGATATCGGCGGCCTGTCGCACGTCTTCAATTTCGACCTGCCGTTCCATGCCGAAGACTACGTGCACCGGATCGGCCGCACCGGCCGCGCCGGTCGCACCGGCCACGCCTACAGCCTGGCTTCGCCGCATGACCGGGGCCTGGCCGAGGCGATCGAAAAGCTGATCGGCCACCCGATTCCGCGTCTGGCGGTCGAAGGCGTGACTCAGCTCGACTGGTCCGAGGAAGAGCGCCCCCGTGGGGGCAAGGGTCGCGGACGCGGCCGGGAGAAGGACGACCGGCGCGGCCCCAAGTCCGCCCGTCCTGCCGCCACTCCCGCCGTACCGGCCGAGGCCACCCCTGTCCCCGAGACCGCCGTGGCTCCGCCGCCGCCTGCCCGCAAGCCCCCACCGCCACGCCATCATCGGGAGCGCGAACTTGAAGACGCCGCCGTGCAGGCAAACGGCAACCCGGTCACGGGCTTCGGCACGGAGGTTCCCGCCTTCATGCTACTGCCCCGCCGACAGTTCACGATCACGCCCTCGGCTGACGAAGAGAGCACCCATACGGCCGACGAACCGGCCTGAGAGCCCGATCGCATGTGCGCGCTGGTGGCGATCCAGCGCGCGCATGCAAGGTATCGGCGCTCAAGCCGATCAAGGCTGCTCCGATACGTGAAAACCCATGCCGGAGCGGCCATGATCGCTCCCGCTCACCAGCCCATATGCCAGTCAGGCTCTGAGTTCCGGGCGTCCTGGCCGACGCAGACCGGCCGGGACGATCTGGATATAAAACCCTGATGAACACCGAAATCGAAATCAGCGCACTCGGAGCGGACGGCGATGGTCTGGCCCGGATGCCGAATGGCGACCCGCTGTTCGTTCCCGGCGCCCTGCCGGGCGAACATGTCCGTATCGAACCGTTCGATGCCCGTTCTGCCCACTTGCTGTCGGTGCTGCGCCCCAGCCCGGACCGGGTAGAGCCGCCCTGCCCCCTGTTCGGGCAATGCGGCGGCTGCGCCATCCAGCATCTGTCCCTCCCCGCCGCGCTGGCGTGGAAGAGCGAAACAGTCGTCCATGCCCTGGAGCGCGCCGGCTTTGCCGAACCCCTCGTCACGGCGCGATTCCAGAGCCCGCCCGCTTCCCGGCGGCGCGTCGATCTGGCGATCCGTCGCCGGCCGGACGGTGTGGCAATCGGCCTGCACGCACGACGCGGGGAGGTGGTCGATTTGACGACCTGCCCGATTCTCACTCCCGCTCTGTTCGCTCTCCTCCCCGCGTTGCGCGAGGTCACCCGCTCGCTGGGCGCATTGCGGCAGAACGGCGACGTGCTGATCAACCTCCTCGACTCGGGGCCAGACCTGCTTCTGGCGACCGATGGCCCCCTGGAGCCGAGCGATCGCGCCAAACTGGCGGAATTCGCGCGCAGCCAGCGCATCCCCCGCATTGCCTGGCGCCGCGTCGGCAGCACCGACACGCCGGAAACCGCCGCCCAGACGGGACCGGTGCATCACCTGTTCTCGGGTGTCTCCGTCGCCCCCCCCTCCGGCGCCTTCCTCCAACCCAGTCGCGAAGGCGAAGCCGCGATCATTGCAGCGGTCCTGGCCGCGCTGCCGCGCAAACTGGCACGCCGCGATGCGATCATCGAACTGTATGCCGGCTGCGGAACCCTCTCTTTTGCACTCAGTGAGAAAGCCAGGGTCATGGCGTTCGAAGGCCATACCGACGCTGTCGCCGCCATGCGCCGCGCGACCAGCGGCACCCGCGTCGTCGCCGAACAGCGCGACCTGAACCGCCAGCCGATCATGGCCCGTCAGATCGCCGAAGCCAGCGCCATCGTCCTCGATCCCCCCTATATGGGCGCTGGCGCCCAGATGGCGCAGATCATCGACGGAAAGCCGGCCCGGATCATCTATGTCAGTTGCAACCCGCAGGCCCTGACCCGTGACACCACCGGACTGAAGGCGGCGGGATACCGGCTGGATGGCGTAACGGTCATCGACCAGTTCCTGTGGTCGACCGAAGTCGAAGCCGTCTGCGTGTTCAGCGCCCCGCCCGCCCCACGCCGCCGCCCACGATAAACCACACGGGGGCATGGTCCCCCAACAAGCGCATGATCGTTTCCGGCTGCCCCGAAACGCGAATCGCCCATCCAAAAAAACAGGCCCGGATCGCCTCCACCTGAAGCGCTCCGGGCCTGATATGAATACCCCATACGAACCGGCCGGGCTTTTGCCCGGCCGGTCTTGCGTTACCAGATCTTCACGCGGTCCTGGGGCTTGAGATAAAGCTTCTGCCCGGCCTCGACGGCCCATGCAGCGTACCAGGCGTCAATATTGTGCATCGGGATATTGACGCGCGCGACCGGCGGCGAATGCGGATCGACCACGATTTCCTGACGAACGGCATCGTCACGCACCTTCTCGCGCCAGACCTGCGCCCAGCCGAGAAACACGCGCTGGTCACCGGTCAACCCGTCGATCACAGGGGCCGGCTTGCCCTGAAGCGATGCGTGATAGGCATCGAGCGCCAGCGTCAGCCCGCCGAGATCGGCAATGTTCTCGCCCATCGTCAGCTTGCCGTTCACATGCACACCCGGCAGGACCTCGAATGCGTCGTACTGCGCGCCCAACCGGTCCGCGAGCTTCTGGAACCGCGTCGCATCCGCCTTGGTCCACCAATCGCGCAACCGTCCATGCTCGTCGAACTTGCGGCCTTCATCATCGAAGGAGTGGGTCATCTCATGCCCGATCACGCCGCCGATCGCGCCATAATTGATCGCCGCATCCGCCTTCGGGTTAAAGAAGGGCGGCTGGAGAATGGCAGCCGGGAACACGATCTCGTCGAAGACCGGCATATTGTAGGCATTCACCGTCTGCGGCGTCATGTCCCACTCGTCGCGATCGACCGGCTTGCCCAGATGGCCTAGCCAGTACTGCCATTCAAAGGCAATCGCCCGCGTGGCATTGCCGTACACATCGCCCTTGTGGACCTCCAGCGTGCCATAGTCGCGCCACTTGGTGGGGTAGCCGATCTGGATGGTAAAATTGTCCAGCTTGCGAAGCGCGGCGGCGCGGGTGGCCGGCCCCATCCAGCTATTATGTTCCAGACGGACATGGAACGCGGTCTTCAGCGCATCCGTCAGGTGCCCCATCTCCACCTTGCTCTCCGGCGGGAAATAGCGCGCGACATAGACGCGGCCGATCGCCCACCCCATCGCGGAACTCGTCGCCCCCACCGCACGCTTCCAGCGCACGGGCAGTTGCGGCTGGCCGGACAGAGTCTTGCCATTGAAGGCAAACCACGCATCGACGAACGGCTTCGACAGGTCGGGGGCCGCATTATCCGCCAGATGGAACGCCATCCAGGCCCGCAGGGTCGCGATATTCGTCGCGCCGAGAATCTTCGCCTCTCCCGCAATCGCACTCGGCTCGCCTGCGATCAGGACGCGCTGCGCAAGGCCCGCCTCGGGGAGGCCCGCCGCCTTCAGCCATGTCGGCCAGTCGAAACCGGGCGCATCCTTCTGGAGTTGCTGCACGGTACGCGGATTGTAGCTTTTCTCCGGATCGCGCATCTCGTCGCGCGCCCAGTGCACCTTCGCAATCGCCGTCTCAAGGGCAACGATATCGGACGCGGCCTGCTTCGCGTCGGGCCAGCCGATCAGGCCGAGCATCTGCTCGACATAGGCCAGATACGCGGTCTTCTTCGCGGCGAAAGACGGCTTGGAATAATAGTCGCGATCCGGCATGCCCAGGCCAGCCTGGTCCAGATCGAGCGCGTACCGCGTCGGGTCCTTGGCATCGGGCTGGATCATGAGCGAGAACGGCGAGGACTGGAATGTCTCCTGCGCTTTCGCCGCAAGAGCAGCAAAGGATGCGGCATCATGCACGGCACGGATCGCCGCCAGGTCTGCCGCCAGCGGCTTGGCGCCCAGCGCCTCAACGGCCGCCTCATCCATGAACGAGGCATAGAATGTCCCGAGCTTGCCTTCGATCGTCGCGGGATTCGCCTCAGGCCGGGACGATACGTCCTTCAGGATCGCCTGCACCCGCGTGCGCGACAGTTCCGCAAGCTCGTTGAACGGGCCCCAGCTTGTCCGATCCGGCGGAATGACCAGATGATCGACATAGGTGCCGTTGGCATAATCGAAGAAATTATCGCCCGGCTTGACCGAAAGATTGCGGCCGGGCAGGTCGAAGCCCCACGGCCCCTGCGCCATCGCGGGCACGCTCGGCGTCGCGGGCGCCGTCATGGTCGCGGCGGCCTGCGCTTGCGTCCCCGCCAGCACTCCGGCAAGGCAGGCCGTGCCCAGCAGCATCATGGTCCTGACACGGCGCTTCGCGGCACCATGAAGTTTCGTCCGGATCAAATCATATTCTCCCCGGCGCGCAACCGCGCACCGATTACATGTTGTGGTCGTCCAGGCCCTGCATGACATGGATGTCCGCACCCAGACGTTTGCGTGGCCCCTGAGTCGGCCAGAACAGCCGACGATGCCATCGAAAGAGCATGAGGCCGAACCCGCATCAAGATGTTACTGCTTCAGATTGAACACTTTCTTGATATTCGGATCGGCTACATAATGTTTAAAAAATGCTGGGTCGGCGGTTGCACTTAAAGTAAAATATTATTAATACCCAGAATGAAAACAGGTATTCGCGGTGACATTCCAGGCATAATGCCTCATCGCCAGGGAATCAGTCGCCAGCGGCGGCATACGTACCATCGCGAGTAAATGATATTGATCGTTATGCCGACCAGTATCCGATGGACAGTTACAGGATCGTCGTCACACAACGTCTGGCAAAGGATGAAGCAATGCGCTTGACGCTCTTGGCCGCTCTACCGGCCTGCCTGTTCGTTGCCTCCCCGGCATCGGCTGAAGATATCGCCATTCGCGGTGCGTTTCATCATGTCGTGCTGTCGAATCTCAGCCGTATGACGGGTATGATGAACGCCATTGGCCTGAAAGACGGCCACCCAACGGGTCTTCACCTGCACGTCCGGGCGCTCCTGGAGCCCGGCGACCATCAACCCGAAGACGCCCACATTTTTCTCGATGCGAAGCAGGGCCATGTCTCCCTGTTTCCCAGAGGCGACAACGAAATCGTCCTCCCTACCGAGCCAGCCTTGCAGGCGGAAAACCCGAATGTCGTGGCAGCCCTCTCCAAAGGCCAGGAGATCAGGTTTCAGGCGACAGTCAGCATGGACTCGCCACCGACAACCCGTTTCACGGGCAACGACGCCAGAGGATGGCTATCGAGGCTTGATCATCAAATAAGCCGCAAGGCCGGTCTCGTCATGTCAGCCTTTCTACCGGACGCGAAGACGGTCACCCTTACCCTGCCGCCCCAATCCGAACTGTCCGTGACCGAAGCAGGCAAGACATTCAGCCTCGTTCAGAATAATGGCGATAAACCCTATGACTTCTCTTTTCAACCTCGCGTTTATCCTGCTGAGGCCGTGTTCGTCAGCACAAAGCCGATCGCCGGCATGACAATGATTTTTCCAGTCCCGTTCACCCCCTGGAAGCGGACAGACTAAGCGGTTGCCTCAAAGGCTCCGGCGGCGAACGGCCCGTCAGGGCCGCCACGCTTGCGCTCGCCATCCCAGTTCTTGAAACCGCCTCTGAAAAACGGAATGCGTCGCCCGGCATCTCCGATGCCGCGCGCGCCCATGGTCACAGTCACTCCAGCGGCATGAACGCAACCACGCCATCCGACGTTATCATGGGTCCCGATGCTCCAAACGGCGCCTGAAGAAGGACGCGACAAGGACGGCCTCTCATGATCATCGTGCATCATCTCGAAAATTCCCGCTCGCAACGTGTACTCTGGCTGCTCGAAGAACTCGGCGTGCCATACGAGATACGCTTCTACAAACGCGATCCCCGAACGATGCAAGCGCCGCCGGAACTCCGGAAAATCCATCCCCTGGGCAAGTCACCGATCATCACGGAAGGGGATGTCACGCTCGCGGAAAGCGGGGCCATCCTCGAATATCTTCTCGATGAATATGATCAAGGCCATCTGCGCCCTCCTGTCGGAACCCCGGAATATCGCAGTTTCATCTACTGGCTGCATTATGCTGAAGGATCGGCCATGCCACCACTGGTGATGAAACTGATCTTCGGGATGTTGCCATCCCGCGTACCATTCCTGCTCCGCCCGTTCGCCTCCCTCATCGCGAAGGGGGTCCAGACCCACCTTCTGGACCCGGAAATCAAGCGTCACACAACCTTCTGGGAAGACTCGCTGACGCAGACCGGCTGGTTTGCCGGAGATGCGTTCAGCGCCGCGGATATCCAGATGAGTTTTCCACTGGAGGCCGCATCCACCCGAACGGGGGCGGTGCGGCACCTTCCCCATGTCGGGGCGTTTCTGCGTCGTATCCACGCAAGACCGGCCTGGAGGCGGGCACTCGAACGAGGCGGCCCTTATGCCTATTCAGGGGTATGATGCGGACCTGACGTGACGGGTGGAGAATGATCCTGCCGCCCCCACATCCTCATTGCTGGCCGAGAAGTTTTCTCACTGCCGGCTCGGCCGCGATCATCAGCCCCGCAGGCGGCAGGCTAGCGGGGCCACCCGATGAACCGGAGACATCGGCCGAACTGTTGATGGCCGCATCTTCCTGGTCGAAAATCTCCTTCTCCGCGTCAGAGAGCGTCGGCTTGCCATCGAGCGCCCTCAACCCTGCCTGGGCGATCACCGCGAGATGCCGGGACGTCACCCGCGCCTCGGACAGGCCACGGACAGAGGCCACCGGGGCAAACGCCGCATCATTGTCGCGCCACGCCACAAGCTGCCGCCGAAGTGCCGGCGCCACCGCATGGTCGCCCGACACATAGCGCGTCACCAGCATCGAGAACCGCAGCGCGGGCGCCGGATCGGGCGACGCCACTTCCCCGATCTCGTCCAGCCTCCTGCCGTGGCGTCCCACATAACGGTTCATGTTGTAATTACGCAGCGGCACCGTCGCACCTGCCAGAACCATGACCGGATCGACCGCGCCGGGCGAGAGTCGCGCCGCCATGCGCCATCTGTTCGCCTCGGCTTGCAATCCCGTGATCTGAAGTTCGGCATTCACCACCGCGAGACGGCGATACATGTCGTCGACATCCCGCACCTCGGCAGGCGACCAGAACCGTTCGGCAATCGCGGCGGCACGGGGCCAGATCCGCGCATCGAGCATCTCGTCGGTCACGAGTTCCGCCCACAGCGGCGCCTCGCCCCCAAGGACGAAGGCTTTCTGCTCCCCGGTCAGCGGCGGAGGGGCCGGCTCCTTCAGGAACGCATTCACCAGATCGGGGCGCATCCCCTTCTTCAACAATCTGTCGGCCTGCTCTCGGGTCACGCCATTCGCGGCCGGATCGTATGGGTCAACCAGATAATGCTGCCCGGCCGGCTGAAGAAGATCGAGATAATATCCGGCAGAAACGATAACGGGATGATGGCCTGCGGTCGCGGACGCGATGAATTTCGAACTCCGCCAGACATCGACCACCACGTCGGATGGAATAGCGGCCTCGCTGACTTCATCCCACCCGACCATGACCTTCCCCTGCGCGGCCAGGATCTTCTGCACCTGGACGGTAAACCCCGCCTGCAAGGCCTGCGGCGTGGTATCGCCATGCACATTCATCCAGGCGACGATCTTCGGATTCTTCACCCATTCGTCCGGCTCGACCTCGTCGCCACCGGCATGAAAATAGGCATCCGGAAACAGCCCTCCCATCTCACCATAGAGCCGGCGCACCAGTCGCAGCGTCGCCGGCAGGGTGGGATCAAGCGCGGCCGTATTCTTGTTCTTCGGCTCCGGATCGACCGGATGGGTGGCCGCCAGTTCCGGATGGGCCAGCAGCACGGCCAGGGCGTGGCCCGGCAGGTCAAATTCGGGCACGATCCGAATGCCCCGATCCGCCGCATAAGCCACCAGATCGCGGATCTGCGCCTGGGTATAATATTGGCCGTGCGATCCCTTGGCAGTCAGTTCGGGCAGCACACGGCTCTCCACCCGAAAGCCGGTGCCGTCGCTGAGATGCAGGTGCAGAACATTGAGTTTCAGCATCTCCATCGCATCGATCTGGCGCTTGATGGTCTCGACCGTCACGAAATGGCGCGACGTATCGATCATAATCCCGCGCCAGACGAAACGAGGATGATCCGCAATGGTCGCAAAACCGATTTTCGGGCCATTTTCATCCCGGACAATCAGTTGCGTGAGGGTCGCCAGACCATGGAGCACCCCATCAGGACCACTGGCCGTCAGCCTCACGCCGTCAGAGCCGACCACCAACCGGTAATCCTCCTTCGCCCGCGTGCTCAGCCAGCCCGCATCCAGCCCGGCATCAATCCGGAGCGAAACCGGCCCGGCCGTGGAGTCGACCGGGCGCTCCGCCACAGGCAACACCCGCCCCGCAAGCGCATCGGCACGGCGCAGAAAACGCCCGGCCGCCGCGCGCAGCATCGCAGAAGGCGGATGACCCCACGTCACGGCAAACCCCTCGGACAAGGGAAGCGCACCGCCGGAGAAGGTAACCGAGGACGGAAGCGGCATCAGCGCGGGGGCCAGGGACTGCGCCACCGCCGGCTGTTCACCCGAGGGCGCCGCCCACGCCGGAACGACCATCATCGCGGCCAGCAACGAAGACCCGAAGAGGGCCGCGCGCCCGGTCGAAAACGTCATGCTCATCCTCTCTGGGGACTCTCCGCGGATACCGCCACGACGCGCCCAAGGCGTGTCGCACCACCCACATTCCCGCCCCATCAATGTCTTACCGACCGATCGCCTGAATCGCGAGCAGTTCCGCATCATGGCGCATCTGCCATTCGATCGCGTCGCGCCGCATCAGCGCGGACGCCGCCGCCAGATCGAGGAGGACAAGGCAATCGGGGTGACATTGCAAGGCAGATCCCGGCACCGAGGCGCTGACCGGCCCCTCGATGGCCCGTGCGGCAATCTCGGCCTTCCGGGCGCCGGTCACGACCATCAGCGCCTTGCGCGCCTCTAGGATCGTTCCCGTACCCATCGTGATGGCCCGCATCGGCACGCGGGCCGGATCGCCATCGAACAGTCCTGCATTCTGCTCCAGCGTCGCCCGCGCCAGGGTGACGACGCGGGTGCGGCTGGCAAGCGAGGATAACGGCTCGTTGAAGCCGATATGTCCGTTCTCTCCCAGACCAAGAAGCTGCAGATCAATCCCGCCCACCCCGGCAATGCGCGCTTCATAGGCCAGGGCTTCCGCATCGGCATCCCGCGCCGCACCGTCGGGAACATGGGTTCGCGCACTGTCGAGATTGACGTGCCCGAACAGATGCGCGTGCATGTAATGGCGGTAAGATTGGGCATCTCCACCCGACAGGCCGACATATTCATCAAGGTTGAAGGTGGTCACCGCGCCAAAATCGATGCTATCCGCGCCGGCGATTCCGACCAGCCGGCGGTAGATGCTCTCCATCGTCCGCCCCGTCGCCAGTCCAAGGACGGAATCCGGCTTGCCGCGCACCTGTCCGGCCAGCAGCCGCGCCGCCAGTTCGGCCACGCGACCGGAATCGGAACAGATGAGAACCTTCATGCCATTTCGCTCCTTCCCAATACCACCGGCGGGTCGCCCATCCACCCAGGGAAAGAGCACGGCTCACGGCCTCTACAACCCGGCTTCAGACCGCATGACAACAGCCCATCGCCCGGAGACGCCGCATTCAGACGTGGAAGCTTTCGCCGCAGCCGCAGCGGCCCTTCTCATTCGGATTATTGAAAGTAAAGCCGGATTCGAGCTGCTTGACCTCATAATCCATCGTCGTGCCGATCAGGAACAGCGTCGCCTTGCGGTCGACCAGAACGGTCACGCCCTTGTCGGTCACCACTTCGTCCCCCGGCCCGGCCGCCTCGACGAAACTCATGTCGTAGGCATGGCCGGAACAGCCCTTGGTCGAGATCGCGATCCGCAGCAACTGCCCGGCATGGGCCGTGGCGTACAACGCCCGCAGCCGATCGGCCGCCCGGTCGGACAGCGCCATCAGGGGCGGCAGAGCCCGCCTGGCAGGGGTGGGCGATGCGGTCGTCGCATTGCTGGAAACAGTCATTGGCAATCTCCCGATCCCGGCGGGCATGGCGCCCCGCCGCGACGTGTCAGAACATATTCAGGCTCAGGCGGGCATCGTCGCTCATGCGCGACATGTCCCACGGCGGATCCCAGACGATCTCGACCGTCGCATCGGTCACGCCGGGGACGGTACGAACCGCTTCCTGCACCTGGGCCGGCAGTTCCTGCGCACTCGGACAATTGGGGGCCGTCAGTGTCATTTCAACACGCACCGTGCCGTCACGATGCAGGTCGATGGCGTAGATCAATCCCAGTTCATAGATATTCACCGGGATTTCCGGATCGAAGACGGTGGCGATCGCCGCGATCACCGCCTCCTCGTCAGGCACCGCGACGGCCGCCTCAGCAGCCGGCTGGCCATCGGGCGTCCAGCCTTGCACGGAGGGACTATCGCCGGCCGGCGGCGCATCGAACGAGAAGCCATGCCCCTCCGCCCCGGTCCCGGTCTCTTCCATCGCGGCCATCCTGTCGGTCTCAACCATCATTCCCGCCTCATCCGTCCTTCGAGTCTTCCGCCGGGGCCCCGGTCAACGCCGCCTCCAGCGCCGACCACGCCAACGTCGCGCAACGAATGCGCGACCGATGCTGCCGCAAGGGCGCGAAAACCATCAGTTCCGGCCGAACACCATCATCCTGCCCGGTCTGCAACAGGGCAGTGAACGCGCGCCCCATCATCACGGCCCCGCTCTGCTCCTGCCCCACCGCCAGTTCGGCCATCATGTCGGCCGAAGCCAGGCAGATCGCGCATCCCCTGGCCTGATGGCGCACCGTCCCGATCCGCCCCTCTCCATCAAGCCAGACCCCGACGCGCACCCGGTCGCCGCACATCGGGTTCGTTCCTTCACCCCGCCCGGTCGCACCTTCCAGCGGGCCGGCGTGAACGGGCGTGCGGGCCCGCTCGATCACCTGCTGCTGGTAAAGCCCGTCCTGATCCATCGGTATCCGCCTCAGACGAAAAAGCCGCGGATCTGCGTCAGCGTCGATGCCAGGGCATCCACCTCCTCGCGCGTCGTATAAAGTGCGAAGCTCGCGCGCGCGGTGGCGGAGAGGCCCAGGCGCCGCATCAGCGGCTCGGCGCAATGATGGCCCGCCCGCACCGCAATCCCGTTGCGATCCAGCAGGGTGGCGATGTCGTGCGGATGCACGTCATCCATCGTAAACGAAATGACGCCCCCACGCTCGGCGGGTGCCCCCACCACATGCAGACCCGGCACCTCGGCCAGACGCGGTAACGCATATTCGACCAGCGCCGCCTCATGCGCCGCGACGGCCTCATACCCAATAGCCTCGATGTAGCTGATAGCTGCCCCCAGCCCGATCGTCTCGATGATCGCAGGCGTGCCGGCCTCGAATTTATGCGGCACGTTGGCCCAGGTGGAGCGCTCGAAGGTCACGGAGGAAATCATGTCGCCGCCGCCCATGAACGGCGGCATCGCATCCAGCAGTTCCCGCCGCCCCCACAACACACCGATCCCCGTAGGACCATACAGCTTGTGGCCGGTGAAGGTGTAGAAATCAGCATCGATCGCCTGCACATCGACCCGGCGATGCACGACGAACTGACTGCCATCGAACAGCACGCGCGCCCCTGCCGCATGGGCGATATCGGCAATTTGCCGTGCCGGCGTCACAGTCCCCAGCACGTTCGACATATGGGTAACGGCCACCAGCGCCACCTTGCCGTCCGCCACCAGACGCTCCAGCGCGTCCAGTTCGATATCGCCGTCATCGGTGATCGGCGCCACGCGCAGTTCAATGCCCGTCCGGTCCCGCAGCATCTGCCACGGCACCAGATTGGCATGGTGCTCCATCTCCGAAATCACCACAGCCTGCCCCGGCCGCATCATGCTGCCGAAGGAGTAGGCAACCAGATTGATGGCTTCGGTGCTGTTGCGGGTAAAGATCACCTCTTCCCGCGCCGAAGCACCGATCAGCCCGGCCACCTGATCACGCACCGCCTCGTAGACATCGGTGGTGCGCTCGCTCATCCAGTGCAGGCCGCGATGAATGTTGGCGTATTGCGTACGCATGGCGTCGCCCATCGCATCGATCACCTGGACGGGCTTCTGTGCGGAGGCCGCACTGTCCAGAAAGACCAGCGGGCGGCCATGCACCGTCTCACCCAGGATCGGGAAATCGGCGCGCCTGTCGCGCAACGAATCGATGGGGTCGATCATCACCACGGGCGGGACATCCATAATCATGCGTCCTTTCGGTTCCACCAGGTCTCGACCGCGCGGTTCAGCACCTCCCGCAAGGCCTCGTCGCCCATCAGTTCCACCGCATCGTGCAGGAAGGCCTTGACCAGAATCGCCCGGGCCTCATCTCCCGCCACACCGCGGCTGCGCAGATAGAAAAGCTGCTCCGCATCCAGCGCCCCCACGGTCGCGCCATGGCTGCACCGCACGTCATCGGCATAGATTTCCAGTTCCGGCTTGGCGTCGATCTCGGCGGTATCCGACAGCAGCAGGGCCTGATTCATCTGGTAGCCGTCAGTCTTCTGCGCAACACGCTCGACCAGGATCTTGCCCTGGAAGACGCCCCGAGCATGGCCCGCCAGCACGTTCTTCACCGTCTGGCGCGAATTGCACGACGGCGCGGCATGGGTAATCACGCTGGTCAGGTCAGCCACCTGCCGCCCGTCCAGCAACTGCGCGCCATTGACATGCACGATGCCACCCTCGGCCGCCAGCCTGGCATGCACTTCGTGCCGCGCCAGCGCCGCACCCAGCGTCAGGGTAAAGCTGTCATAGGACGCATCACCCGCGACCTCGGCATGCACCACCGCCAGATGCCGGGCAACCGGGTCCTCGGTCTGCAGCTTGGCGTGGATCAGATGCCCGCCTTCCGCAACCGCGACATCCAGCACCGGGTTGTTCAGATAATCGCCACGCCCGACCGACAGATCGAGCACCGACAGGCGCGCTCCCGCCCCCAGCACGATCCGGTGCCGGGGATGGACCGACAGCACGACACCATCCGGCGCCACCACGACCGACAGCAGCGCCATCCGCCCGGCATCGACACCGGCCGCCACGATCAGCGTCAGCCCGTCTTCCGCCAGCAGGGCATTCAGCGCGCTGGCCACATCATCATGCGGCACCAGATCCGCGCCCGCCGCGAAGCGCGTCACCGACACCCCGTCCGGCAGGCGCGACAGGTCAGGCGCAAAACACCCATTCACCATCACCGCGCGCGGCAGGCCGGCATCCAGTGCGTAGGCCCGCACGGCCTCAGCCAATAGGGCATCGACCGCCGCCGCATCAGCCTGCGCCGGCGCGCCGGCAAACGCGATATCCGCGAGCGTCCGCAGCGACGTGTATTTCCACGCCTCGACACCCGCGCGCGGCAGTCCCGCCTTGCGCAACAGGTCAGCCGCCTGGGCGCGCGTGGCATTCCCCTCCCCGCCGGCATAGCGGTTCAGGAACGCAGCGGCGCTGACGCCGGCGGGAGAGATCGCGTTCACGCGGCCTCCGCCAGGAAACGGGCATAGCCCTGGGCCTCAAGCTGCTTCGCCAGTTCCGGCCCACCACTATGGATGATGCGCCCGCGCGCCATCACATGGATGCGGTCCGGCACGATGTAATCCAGCAGCCGCTGGTGGTGGGTAATGACCAGCGCCGAGAAATCCGGCGCGCGCAACGAATTCACACCCTCGGCCACGATCCGCAGCGCATCGATATCCAGTCCGCTGTCGGTCTCGTCCAGAATGGCGAAGGACGGGTTCAGCATGCGCATCTGCAGCACTTCGTTGCGCTTCTTCTCACCACCCGAAAAGCCGACATTCACATTGCGCTTCAGCATGTCGTCGGACATCGACAGATGCTTCGTCTCCTGCCGCACCGCCTTCAGGAAGGCCACCGCATCCAGTTCTTCCTGCCCGCGCGCCCGGCGCACCGCATTGACGGCGGTGCGCAGGAAATTCGCATTATTGACGCCCGGCAGTTCGACCGGCGCCTGAAACGCCAGGAACAGCCCCAGCGCCGCACGCTCCTCCGGCTCCAGGGCCAGCAGGTCCTGGCCCTTGAAGGTCGCGCTGCCCGCCGTCACCTCGTAATCCTCGCGCCCCGCCAGAACGTAGGAGAGCGTGGATTTACCCGACCCGTTCGGCCCCATGATCGCATGGACCTCACCGGCCGGGATTTCCAGATCGACGCCACGCAGGATTTCCTTGTCCGCGCCGTTATCCGAAATCTTGGCGCACAGGCCGGCAATCCGCAAAAACTCGTTGCTCACGTCACTCATCTCCGTTCAGCCGACGCTGCCTTCAAGGCTGATCTGCAGCAATTTCTGGGCCTCGACCGCGAATTCCATCGGCAGTTCCTTCAGCACGTCCTTGCAGAAGCCGTTCACGATCAGGCCCACCGCATCTTCCTCGGACAGGCCGCGCTGGCGGCAATAGAACAGCTGGTCTTCCGAAATCTTCGAAGTCGTCGCCTCATGTTCGATCTTGGCCGACAGGTTGCGGCTTTCGATATAGGGCACGGTATGCGCACCACACTGATCGCCGATCAGCAGGCTGTCGCACTGGGTGAAGTTCCGCGCCCCGGCGGCCTTGGGCATCATCCGCACCAGACCGCGATAGGTACTGTCGGAATGCCCGGCACTGATGGTCTTGGCGATGATCGTCGAGCGCGTATTGCGCCCCAGATGGATCATCTTGGTCCCGGTATCGGCCTGCTGATGATTATTGGTCACCGCGACCGAGTAGAACTCACCCACCGCGCCATCGCCCTGCAGGATGCAGGAGGGATATTTCCAGGTAATGGCCGATCCGGTCTCCACCTGCGTCCACGAGATCTTGGACCGGTCGCCCCGGCACGCGCCGCGCTTGGTCACGAAATTATAGATCCCGCCGCGCCCCTGCTCGTCGCCCGGATACCAGTTCTGGACCGTCGAGTATTTGATCGACGAATCTTCCATCGCCACCAGTTCGACCACCGCCGCGTGCAACTGGTTCTCGTCGCGCATCGGCGCCGTGCAACCCTCCAGGTACGAGACCGACGCCCCGTCCTCGACCACGATCAGCGTCCGCTCGAACTGCCCGGTATTGCGCGCATTGATGCGGAAATAGGTCGAAAGCTCCATCGGGCAGCGCACGCCCTTGGGCACATACACGAACGAGCCATCGGTAAAGACGGCCGAATTCAGCGCCGCATAGAAATTGTCGGCCACCGGCACCACGCTGCCCAGATAGCGGCGCACCAGTTCGGGGTGCTCGCGCACCGCCTCGGAAATCGGGCAGAAGATCACGCCGGCCTTGGCCAGGGTCTCGCGGAAGGTGGTCACGACCGACACGCTGTCGAACACCGCATCCACCGCCACCGGCGGCCGCGCGGTCTCCCCCTCGGGCAGTTCCACCCCGGCCAGCATCGCCTGCTCATGCAGCGGGATACCCAGCTTTTCGTAGGTGCGCAGCAGTTCCGGATCGACCTCTTCCAGCGATTTCGGCCCCGGCTTCTTCTTCGGCGCGGCATAATAATGCGCGTCCTGGAAATCGATCGGCGGATGGCTGACCTTGGCCCAGGTCGGCTCGGTCATGGCCTGCCAGGCCTGGAACGCCTTCAGCCGCCATTCCAGCAGCCATTCGGGTTCCTGCTTGCGGTGCGAGATCAGGCGGATCGTGTCTTCGGTCAGGCCCTTGGGGGCCATGTCCATCTCGATCTCGGTCTCGAAGCCCCACTTGTAGGTGGATTGGCCCAGAGTCTCGACCGCATCGCGGGTTTCGGCAATCGCTGGCATGTCTTCCTGCTCCCCTCAGACTGCGACGGCCGGGCCGGCAGCGGATATGTCATGGGCCGCGCAACCGGCCCCCGGTCCCCGCGCGGCCTGCCCGCGGGTCTGCATGTCGGCCAGCGTGATCGAGGACAACGCCCCCCGGATCGCGTCATTGACCGCATCCCACTGCCCGCACAGGCCGCACAGGGTGCGCGCATCGCACTCCCCGCCATCGACGCACGCCGTCAGCGAGATCGGCCCATCCACGGCGGTGATGACCCGCGCCACCGAAATTTTATTCAGCGGCTGCGCGAGACGGTATCCCCCACGGGCGCCGCGCAGGGAAATCACCAGTTCGTCGGCTGCCAGAATCTTCAGCACCTTGGCCACCGTCGGTTCGGGAATCCCCGTAGCATGCGAAAGCGAAGGCGAGGTCATCATCTCGTCCTGCTGCGCCAGGCGCACCAGGGCAACGACGGCATAGTCGGTCAGCTTCGAGAGTCTCAGCACCCGCCCCCCCTTTTCGTCCCTGGATTCCGGCCCGCTCCATAGCGGACCAATTCAGTCCTGATTTACGATCCAGATGATGCCCAACAGCGCCATCGTCAAGTGCAAACCGCGCACACCGGGTCGTCAGGACCGCATGGCGCGGCCCGATCATCCCACCTGCGCCCCAAAAACAAGGTGCAGCGCCAGCGACAGCACTGCCCCCGCGAGGAAGCCGACCAGCGTGCCGTTCAGCCGCACGAACTGAAGATCCCGGCCCACCCGCAATTCCAGCCGCGAAACCAGCATGTCGGTATCCCAGGCCGCCACGACCCCGGCAATGAAGCGCGACAGCCGCTCGCGCACGAAAGGCAGGCTACCCAGGATCATGCGGCGCGCCCACCCGACCACACGCTCGCGCAACGCCTGGTCGGTACGCATCTGGTCGGCCAGGCGCTGCAACGTGTCCCGCACGATCGACGCCGTCCAGCCATCGGAGCGGGTCATGTCGGCCTCGATCATCTGCCGCATCCGGCGCCAGACGTCGCTCCCCCAGTCGCGGATGCTGTCATGGGTCATCACGCCTGCGATCGCGCCCGTGATCTCCCGGCGCCGCTCGGGGTCGGTCTCGATCCGGTCGATCTCCCCGCGCACCCAGGTGGTGAAGCCCTCGCGCAGGTCCGAATTCTGCGGATCGACCCGATCCAGTTCCTGATTGACCGCAATCAGCACCTTGGTCGCGATCGAGCCACCGATGGCCCAGCCCAGAATCCGCCCACCCTGCTCGCGCACGCGGTCCTCGATCATCGCACGCAGCGATTCTTCCTTGGCCTTCAACCCGTCTTTCAGCCGCGCCAGCAGGAACGACAGCACTTCCTGATGCCGATCGCCTTCCACCAGCGCCCGCAAGGTCCGCGCCACCACCGGCGCCACTTCCTCGCCTCCCAGAATCAGCGGCAGCATCCGCGTCACGGCCGATCCCGCGCGCCCATCCTCCAGCCGCGCCATCACGGCGGGCGCGGCGCCGGCCAGCGTACGGCATACGGTCTGGGCGGTCGCCGGGTCATCCAGCAGGCCGGCCACGATTCCGGGCAGGTCGATCCGCTCCAGCGCAGCCGCCACATCGGCCTCGGTAAAGACGTGGGTCGCCACGAAGCGGCCCAGCGCCTCGCCCAGACGCGCTTTCTGCGCGGGCAGGATAGCGGTATGGGGAATCGGCAGCCCCATGGGCCGCCGGAACAGGGCCGTCACGGCGAACCAGTCGGCCAGACCGCCCACCACACCGGCCTTCGCGCCCGACCGCAGCACATCAAGCCACAGGGCATTGGTCACCAGGCCGGCCGCCGGCGCGGCACAAGTTGCTACGGTCAGCACCCCCATGCCGGCCAGAAGGCCGCCCGCCGCGAGGCGATATCGGCGCAATGTCCGCCAGGCGGCCCGATCCGCATCGGACATGGCGTTTTCCGCATCGGGGCTCGTCTTCATCCCCTGCTCGATACCACTCCGCACGCACAGACCCAAGCGCCGCCCACGAAACCCGCGGCCCCCTCGCGGCACATCGACCGAAATTCGACGTGATCGACACCACCAGAGATTGCGATGGGAACGCGAACATGAAACCCTGCCGGGGCGTGACGCCACGGATGATTACAGAAAAGACAGGCCAGCAATGACCGACACCTCCATCAGCGACGCGGCGGAAATGCTGCTCGACCTCGCACGGCAATCGGTTACGGGGGCCGAGGATCTGTCCGCGGGCAATCCCATCATCACCCTGGCGCGCCGAATCGGCCGGCGGCTGACTGCCGGTACACTCACGACCGACATGCTCGACGGCGTGGTGCGCCAGCTGCGCGACGACGCCTTCCGCGCCCGGGCCGCCCGGCTGGGCAGCTATGTCGACGGCACCGACGATGCGCAGATCGCGGCCCGCCTGCGCGAGGTCGCGCGCACGGTTGCCACCGCTGCGGGGCCGGAGGGCACACCGCCCACCTTCGGCGCCTTCCGCAAGACCGTGGAACGCTGCCGCTTCGCAGCCGTCTTCACCGCCCACCCGACCTTCGCCCTGGCCAATCCGGTCTACGCGCTCCTGGTGACGATGGCGTCAGCCGATCCCGCCGCACCGCCCCCCCTGCCGGAGATGGAAACCCATCGCCGCGCCGCACCACCCACCCTGGAAGAGGAATTCACCCTCGCCTCGGCTGCGATCCTGCGCGGACGCGACGCGCTGGACCGGCTGACCGGCGCCTTGCTGGCCGAAGCCCGCGCCCGCTGGCCGCATGAATGGTCGGTCCTCAGCCCCCGCCCGGTGATCCTGACCAGCTGGGTCGGCTACGACACCGACGGGCGCACCGATATCGGCTGGTGGGACACGATCCGCCTGCGGCTGCGAATGAAGAAGCTGCAACTGGAGCGGCTACAGGCGCAGATCGCACCATTGCTGCCCCTGGCCGAAACCCTGCATGCACGGGTCGGCAGCGCGCTGGAGGCCGTCACCGCCCAGATCGAGGCCTGCCCGGTCGGCACCTCCGTGCAGCCCGAAGCCGTCGCCGCCTTCGCCGCCGTGCTGATCGAGCGCAGCGACGAGGCCATCCCCGCCGCCAGCCTGCTGGCCGCTCCGTTCCAGGAGGCCATCGACGCCGCCCCGCCCGACGACCGCATGGCCCTCTCCATCGCCCGCGCCGGGCTGCTGGCCCACGGCATGGGCGCCGCCCACACCCATGTCCGGCTGAATTCGACGCAGATCCACAATGTCGCGCGCCAGCGGCTTGGGATCGAGGACAATCCGGACAATCCGTCGCAGCGCCGCGCCCTGCTCACGCATATCAACGACGCGCTGGAACAGGCCCAGCCGGTCGAGATCGATTTCGGCTCGCTGCTGGTCGAGCAGGCAACCGCCGGCCGCCTGATGATGACGGTGCGCCAGATCATCCGCCACATCGACAATGAAAGCCCGGTCCGCTTCCTGATCGCCGAGACCGAAAGCGGCTATACGCTGCTGGCCGCCCTCTGGCTGGCCCGCACCTTCGGCATCGCCGACAAGGTCGAGATCTCGCCGCTGTTCGAAACGCAGGAAGCGTTGGAAAACGGCGCCCATATCGTCGAGGAAGCCCTGCGTTCGCCCCATTGGCGCGACTATCTGCGCCGCACCGGCCGGATGAGCCTGCAATTCGGCTATTCGGATTCCGGCCGCTATGTCGGGCAGCTCGCCGCCACCTATCTGATCGAACGCCTGCGACTGAAAATCTGCGACCTGCTCCGGCGCTGGGACCTCACGGAGGTCGAGGTCATCCTCTTCGACACTCATGGCGAGAGCATCGGCCGCGGCGCCCACCCGTTCCGCCTGGCCGACCGGCTCGACTACCTGTCGCCACCGCAGGCACGGGCCACCTTCGCCGATGCAGGCGTGCATATCCGCGAGGAAACCGCCTTCCAGGGCGGTGACGGTTACCTGCTGTTCGGCACGAGCGCGCTGGCCGACGCCACCATCAGCATCATCGCCGAGCACGCCTTCGCCCATCCGCCCCGCGACCGCGACCCGGTGTATGACGAGCCCGATTTCTCCGCCGATTTCTTCTCCACCATTGGCGCGGGCATGGCCACCCTGGTCGAAGACCCAGGCTATGCCGCGCTGCTGGGCGCCTTCGGTCCGTCCCTGATCGACAAGACCGGCTCGCGCCCCTCGGCCCGCCAGAGCGATGCCGGCGCCGCCACCACGCGCATCAGCCATCCCAGCCAGTTGCGCGCCATCCCCAACAACGCAATCCTCCAGCAACTCGGCTGGTGCGCCAACACCATCCAGGGCCTCGGTACCGCCTCCGCCCGCCACCCCGAAACATTCGAGGAATTTCTCGGCCGCAGCCCGCGCTTCCGCCGGGCGCTGGATTTCGCGGCCCACGCCCTGGCCCACTCGGATGACATGGTGCTACGCGCCGTCATCTACATGCTCGACCCGGATATGTGGCTCAACCGCGCAACGGCCGAGACCGACCCGGCCCGGCGCGACGCCTATCTGGTCCTGATGCAGGGGCTGGAACGGCTGAATTTCTGGGCCAGCACCCAGGCCATGTTCCGCCGCATCCAGTCCGATCATCTCGCCCTGCGCCGCGCCTGGGCACAGGCCCCCGCCATGGGCACCGAGGAAAAGCTGCTGCACGCGATCCGCATCGCCATGATCGAGCAGATCTGGCTGCTATCGACGCGCATCCCCTATTTCTCGCCGCGCAACGCCTTCTCGCGCGACGCGCTGACAACGCGCGTGCTGTGCCTGGAAATCCCCTCCGCCCTGCGCGAGCTGGACCATGTCTTCCCCTCGGTCACGCGCAGCGGCCTGGAACTGGACTACCACGAGCCCCACGGCCCCCGCTCCGAAGGCGCCTATGTCCGCGAACATGCCGAAATCTTCGTGCCCATGCTGCGCCTGTTCAACCTGCTGCGCGAAACCAGCGTCGCGGTGATGCACCATGTCGGAGCCTTCGGCTGACCACGCGCCTCGAATCCCGCCCCCGCCCCTCCTGGCAGGTCCGCGAACCACCGCCGCCCACGGGCCGTCCCCTGAAGGCGGCGGCGCACCTGCCGGGGCTACGGCGTATCGTCGCCCCCAATCCCGGCCCCATGACCGGGCACGGCACCAATAGCTGGCTGGTCGACCATCCCGGCGGCACCGCCGTCATCGACCCCGGCTCGGACCATCCCGCGCATCTCGAAGCGATCCTCGCGGCCGGGGGCGGCCGGATCACGCATATCCTGCTGACCCACACGCACCGCGACCACCTGACGGGCGCCCGCCCGCTGGGCCGCATGACAGGCGCACCGGTCTGCGGCTTCCGCCACAGCGCGGTCCCATCCTTCACGCCGGACATCGCGCTCGACGACGGATCGGTCGTGGCTGGACTGACCGCCCTGCACACGCCGGGCCATGCGGCCGACCATCTCTGCTTCCTGACGGAGGAGGGGATCGTCTTCACCGGCGATCACATCATGGGATGGTCGACGACGATGGTGCCGCCCGCGCCGGATGGCTCGGTGCGCCAGTTTCTCGACGGGCTGGAAAGGATCAGCGCCCTGGCTCCGCCCTTGCTGCTGCCGGCCCACGGACCGCCGATCCCCACACCCGAACCCTGCATCCGCGCCCTGATCACCCACCGCCTCTCGCGCGAGGACAGAATCCTGGCCGCCCTGCGGCAAGGCCCCGCAACGCTCGAGGACATGATGCGGCGCGTCTATCGCGCCATACCAGCCTCCCTCCACCGGGCGGCGGAACTGAATCTGCTGGCGCACCTGGAAAAATTGCGTGATGACGGTTGCGCCATGCACGATCACGATGTCTGGCGCGCCGATGCCGCACACGGAGCCTCCCCGCCTCCGCAGGAACCGGCACGCCCGGCCCCCTGACCAACCGGAGGAACCGTTGACCACACGCCTGACCCTGCTGCTGTCCGCCTCGCTCATCTGCCTGGGCCTGTCTCCGGCCCGCGCCGCCATCGACCACCCCGATACGGCCCATCCCGACCCCGCCCATGCCGCCCACCCGGCCCAGCCCATCGAACGGACCAGCAGCGGCACAATCACGATCGACGGCAAACCCGTCGCCTACCAGGCCGTCGCCGGCACACTGGTCGTGCACCCCCATGGCTGGGACGATTCCGACGAGACCGTCCAGCACCAGACACCGGGCAGTGACGCCCACGCCATCGACGGCAACCCGGACGCCACGGCGTCGATGTTCTATGTCGCCTATTTCCGCAAGGACAGCCGCCCAGACTCCCGTCCCGTCACCTTCATCTATAATGGCGGGCCGGGTTCGTCCTCGGTGTGGCTGCATATGGGCGCCTTCGGCCCGCGCCGGGTGGTGACGAACGACGACACCCACACCCCTGCCAGCCCCTACCGGCTGATCGACAACCCACAGAGCCTGCTCGACGTCACCGATCTGGTCTTCATCGACGCGCCGGGCACCGGCTTCGGCCGCATCAACGGCAAGGACAAGGAAAAGCTGTTCTGGGGCGTGGACGCAGACGGCCAGGCCTTCACCAGCTTCGTCAGCCAGTTCCTGGCGAAATACGGCCGCTACAACTCGCCGAAATATCTGTTCGGCGAAAGCTACGGCACCATGCGCTCGGCCGTTCTGGTCAATGATCTGCAAAATCAGGAAAATATTGACTTCAACGGCGTGATCCTGCTGTCGCAGATCCTCAGCTACGACAACAGCGTGGACGAACCGGCACTGAATCCCGGCATGGACGAACCATTCGTGCTGGCGCTGCCCACCTACGCCGCCACCGCCTGGTATCACCACAAGCTGCCGCAGCAGCCCGAAGACCTGAAGGCCTTCCTTGCCGAGGTCGAGCATTTCGCCAGCACCGACTATCTGGCGGCGCTGCAACAAGGCGCGGCCCTGCCCGATGCCGACCGGGCACGGATCGTGGAACGACTGCACGCCTATACCGGCCTGCCCGCCGACTATATCCGCCGGGCCGACCTGCGCATCGACGGCGGAGAATTCTCCAAGACCCTGCAATCGGACGACGGCATGACGACCGGCCGTCTCGACACCCGCTTCTCCGGCCCCGCTCTGGACCCGCTGAGCGAGGAAGCCGGCTACGATCCGCAATCGACTGCCATCAGTTCGGCTTACGTGTCCCTGTTCAACGACTACGTGCGCAAGACGCTGAATTACGGTGACGGCCTGACCTATCGTCCGGAAATCGACATCCAGCACTGGAACTTCCACCACGCAGCCGGCGGCGGTACGGAGTCGGACGGCCCGGCCAACGTGATGCCAGACCTCGCGGAGGCGATGAAGACCAACCCAACCCTGAAAATCATGCTCAATGCCGGCTATTTCGACCTGGCAACCCCGTATTACGAAGGGGTCTACGAAATGCGCCACCTGCCGATCCCGACCGCCTTGCAGAAGAATATCGAATTCCGCCAGTACCAGTCAGGCCACATGGTCTACGCCAACATCCCGGCCCTGACCCAGTTGCACGACAACATCGCCGACTTCATCCGCCGCACCGACAACCAGCCGGCACCCGGTTCCTCCGCGCCATAACGGGCGCAGATCACCTGCCCGGCCACGGGCAGGGTTCCTCATGGGCATAAAAGGCATGAAGATCGCCCGAAATCTTCTGCAACGCCGGCATATCGAAATACATCATATGCCCGGCCGGGTAGCGGCAGAAACCAATCTGCCGCATCCGCTCCAGAGAAATGTCGAGATGCCGGATATCATGAAGCGTCAGTGAAAAAGGCGTGGCCAGATCGTAAAGACCATTGAGAAACACGACCTGCATCCCCGGATTCCGCGTCATGGCCTCCGCCAGGTCATCGCCCGTCACCGCCGTTTCCAGCGGCCGGGCACGCCCCCGCGCCTTGTGTCGCCAGTCCCAAGCCGAACTGATCGTATTGTCATACACGACATAAGGGCGCGTACCGGCATAGCCGAAATCCAGATCGAGTTGCCGGTTCCATATCGCTGTCAGCGGCGCGCGGACATTCTCGTTCGCAGGGTCGAAAACCGGCAGATCGGGCGTGACATGCGACATCGCGGCCGTGGCGCGCGCATCGTAGCGACCGATGCTCAACCCTTCGGATTTCAGCAGCGCGCTGCGAAACGTCGCGACATCGATCTTGAGGCCATGGTCCATGATGTCGCCGACAGAAAGCCCCAGATAGCGTGACAATTGTTCCGCAACCCCCTGTTGCGACGCGACATCCAGGTCCTTGCCCTGCCATAGCGCCCGCATATACGGCCCGGCGGCAAAATCCTGTGCCTGGGCCATAACGTCGTCGAGCGGGCGATCCTGATAGCCGCTTTTATGATGGAACCAGGCGATAGCGGCATAGGACGGAAGATAACCCGCATTCGTCAGATCGACCCCCGGCAGCCTTTCTCCATAATCGAGAATTGTCGACATGAAGATCAACCCGTTCAGGAACACCCCGCGCTCGGTCAGGATGCGACTGGTGATGGACACCCGGGTCGTCCCGTAACTTTCGCCGAAAAGATAGAGCGGGGCATTCCACCTATGGGCCATGGCCAGATAGGCCGTGACGAAATCGGCCGAACTGGCGGCATCCTGATCCACCTGCCAGAAATCCGCGTTTTTCTTCTCGCCCATCGGATGGGAAAAGCCGGTGCCGACCGGATCAACGAAGACCAGATCGGTCACATCCAGCAGCGTCAGCGGATTGGCCGCAACATCATAAGGCGCCCCCGCGACCAGGTGGCTGGCTTCCGCACCAACGCGAAGCGGGCCGAACGATCCCAGTTGCAGGAATAGCCCCGACGATCCGGGGCCACCATTGAAGAAGAACGTGACCGGCCGGCTCCCCTCCTTCCCTGCGCTGTAGGCGACATAAGACAGGCAGGCGACGGCATTGCCCTTGGCATCCTTCAAGGGAAGCATCCCCAACTGCCGCTCATAGGCCCATTTCCGCCCCTTGAGGGTGATCGCACCGGCCACATGCCTGTTCAGGTCACAGGCCGCCGGCGCGGCGGGTTCGGCAGCACGCGCGGCTCCCGGAAACAGCGTCGCCGCCGCAAGGCACAGTCCCGCCAGAACGCCCCACCATTCAGAGCGAGCATGCATGCTGCGTGGCCCCCTTCTCATCCAACATGCTGAAATATTCGCTATAGACCTTGGGCGCCTGCGGAACCGCGCAACTGACGCCCCAGCGAAACAGCAATCCATCCCGGTCCGGGCGCCAGATCTCCGCGATCAGGATCGCTCCATCGCGCAGTTTCAGGATTTCCAATGCGCCATCGGGCAACAGACGCCCGCGCAGATGATCGAAGCGCCGACTACCCGCAAACGGATATGGGCGATCGTCGAGCGGAATATCGAAGCGGAAATGAGACGGTGCCGCCGCAGGATCGGTACGGTTGACCGAATGGTAGAACAGACGGCCGTCCCGCAGACACAGGCTGACGGTCAGGCTCATGCTGTCGCGGGGGAACAGTCCGTTGCTCCAACTGGATCGCTCCCTTTCGATCATCCATGTTCCATTCAGGGCAGCGATCACGGACTCAGGCACGCACATGCAGCAGGGCATCTCTGTCATCGGGATTGAAGGGCTCGGAAGAACAGGCGCGCAGCGCCTGGACCGTCATATCGGCCCATCGGGCGATGCCGGCCTTCGTGGCCAGCAGGTCGTTGCGGATTTCGACGATGACGGCAGGCAATCCCCGCCCATCACCATGGAAAGGAATCGTATGGTTCGAATGCTTCCAGAGGTCATAAGGCTGGTTGCAGCCAACCTTCTCTCCGCTCGCCTCCGCCATGGATCGTGCCACCCTTTCCCCCTGGGCGCGCGACGCCCGATACAGTACCCCAGCCCCCCACGGACGCGCCACCCCCGCATAAACCGGGGTAAAGGAATGAATCCCCACCAGAAAGGTCGCCAGTCCCAGGGCCGCGCGCCTATCCAGCAGCGCCCCCAGCCCGTCGTGGAACGGACGATGCCAGCGCGCCAGCCTCTCCTCACGTGCCTGCGCCGTCAGATCCGCATTCCCCGGCACCGGAACATCCTCGCTACGCGCCGGAATGCATTCGCAGCAGACTTCCGGCCGGTTCAGGTCGATGACCAGGCGCGACACCGGCGCGGTCACCAGAGGCGCGTCCAGTGCCCGGGCCACCCGCGACGCCACATCCACGGCATTGATGTCCCAGCCGATATGGCCAAGGGCCGTCTCCGGATCCAGGCCCAGACCGTCGTACTCCGGCGGAATGACCGATGACGCATGTTCGCAGACAATCACATAGGGGCCCCGGGCACCGGCATCGCGAACGATGATCGCCTCGTCGCCGCCCCGTTCGGCGTCCTTCGGTTCAGATCCCACCGGCATGTTCCTTTACGTCAAGAAGCGGCCTGTCGGGCCGCAGCCAGAAGAAACCGACTGCTCCGGCAGCGGCCGCAACGGCGGGCAGCAACAGCACGTCGGCCCACGAGCCACCGCTCCAGGTCACGATCCCGCCGACCCCCAGCGGTACGAGGCTGGCGGACAGGCTTCCCCAGAAGGCGGTGCAGCCGGTCACGAACCCGGTATAGCGGCCGCTGACATCCTGCACGGCGGACCAGAGCGACACCTGCACGAAGCCGATCGCCCCGAGGCAGCCCGTCATCAGGATCAAAGCCGGCGCGGTGCCATGGACATGGCCGGCCACGGCCAGCAACCCCGCACTGAGCGCCAGCGCCAGCACCGGGGGCCCGGTCCTGACAAGGCGCAGGCCATATCCCATGGCGATCAGCCGGTCTGCGAGCACCCCTGCCAGCAGGACGGAGACATACAGCGCGGCCCATGGGGCGGAAGACAGCCAGCCCAGATCTTTCAGCCGGACATGATGGACTTCATGCAGCCACGTCGGAAACCAGCTGGCATAGAAACCCTGCACGCAGATCGTGCAGAAATACAGAAAGCCGATCAGCCAGAATCGCGGCGCGCGAAGCAGTTCCCCGCGACCTGCGCCGGCCTCCACAGGCACCGCCGCCCCCCGGATACTCTCCGGCGGATCGCGGTAGCAGACCAGCCAGTAGACACTGATGACGATCCCGAAGGCGCCGAACAGCGCAAAGGCCAGTTTCCAGGAATAAGCCAGCATCAGCCAAGATGTCAGCGGCCCGCTGACGATGGAGCCCAGGTAGATGAAGCCCAGCAGCAGCGCATTGGCGCGGCTTCGCGATGCCGCGGCAAAACGCTGCTTCAGCACCAGCATGCTGCTCGCCCAGTCGGGCGCCTGCGCGGCCCCCATCCCGAAACGGGCCAGCAGAAAGGGCGCGAACCCCAGACAGAGCGGGCTGACGAATGTCGCGAGAGACCACAGGAAGGCGGCCCCGAACAGGACGCGGCGCGGCCCCATCCGCTCGGCAAGCCAGCCGGACAGGGGTTGGAGCAGCGAATATCCCCAGGTGGCGCAGGACAGGATGAACGACGCCTCGGCGACGCTGAAACCCAGATCCTTGCGAATAACCGGCATGGCAATGGAAATCGCGTGCCGGTCCAGCGACATCAGGAAATTGATCGGCGCCAGCAGAAGGATCAGGACGATCCAGCTTTTCTCCCGCATGACCCGTCGTCAGTCCGTCACGGGGAGAGGAAGGCGCCGATGGTTGCCTAGCGGAATGGCCTGCCGGATGTGCTGCGTGATGGCATGGTCCAGATAACCGGTCACGGAATGGGCGCCGTCCGACGCCATGGCCACGATATGGCCCCACGGATCGCAGATCAGCGAATGACCATAGGTCGTGCGCAGATCCCCGCTCTCATGGCGATGCGACCCATACATGCCGGTCGCCACGATCCAGACCTGGTTTTCGATCGCCCGTGCCCGCAGCAGAACCTCCCAATGGTCCTTGCCGGTCTGCAAGGTAAAGGCCGCCGGAACGAAGATGACGTCAGCCCCCTTGTCGCGGAGGGCGCGGAACAGCTCGGGAAAGCGCAGATCGTAGCAGATCGTGAAACCGGCGGTCATCCCGTCGATGTCGCAGGTCACCAGTTCCCCGCCGTGATTGAAATCGCGGCTCTCGTTGTAAACCGTGCCGTCCGGGCCGGTCACGTCGAAAAGATGCAGCTTGCGATAGCGCGCGATTTCCCGGCCTGCCGGGTCGAAGACCAGCGTGGTGTTGCACAACCGGCCGTCATCCAGTTCGGCGATCGAGCCGCCATGCACATAGGCATCATATTCCCGCGCCAGATCCACCATGGTCTGGTAGATCTCGCCACCCGGCGCGCCGCTGCCCAGTGCGGGCAGGCGTTCCGCCACCGCAAAACGCGTCGCCCGATCCGCGTTTCGGCAGGGCCACATCTCCGGCAGGCTGATGATACGGGCTTTCTGGCGCGAGAAGGACTCCGCGATCATCCGGCGGACCGTGGCGATATTCTCGTCCTTCTTGTTGCCCGCGTTGAACTGGATCAGGGTGACAAGCATGATGGTATCCTCGAATGTTCAAAAACCTGTCGAGATGGAAACGAGCGCGGCAAATCCCGCTCCCAGGTCGTAGGTCGGCGTCGCGGCGGCGATGGTCGCCCCGTTGGCGCCCTTCTGGGCCTTGGCGTTGGCGACGGGCGCCACGACACCCGACAGATAATTGCTGTTGGCGGCGTTGATGATGTTCAACTGGATCTGCGGCCGATACAGAAAGCCCAGCTTCCCCATCCGGTATCCGGCGTTGAGATCCAACGTCTTGCGCTCCGGAATCCCCTGATCGTTCATGAAGCTCGCATACATCGAATCGACCCAGTTGAACTGCAGACCGCCGAAGAAGCTGCCATCGTCATAATTGATGCCGATCGCCGCCGTCGCCTTCTGGCTCATCGGCGCGATCTTTCCTTTGGTACGCAGATATGTTCCGGCGGTATGGAAATTGTCGTTGATGGTCGCATGCAGATACGAGATCGACGCATAGGGCGAGATATGATGCCACGGCTTCAGACCGATTTCCGCCTCCACACCGCGTGATGTCTGCCCCCCGACATTGAGATACTGCGTGGTCAGCACCCCATTGAGCGGCGCCGTCGCGGAAAGCTGTCGATTGCGGAAATCATAGTTGAACACACCGATCGAGGCGTTGAACAAGCCTGTATACCGATATCCCAGTTCCTCCGAGATGGAATATTCCGGCTTGATCGACGAACTGCCGCGAGACGTGATCTTTCCAGTCGAAACGCTCAGCACATCGTAAAACGGCGTATCGCCCACGGGGGTGCGGAACGCAGTGTTCACATTGAAGAAGATCTGGTGTTCGGCATTGAAGTTGTAATGCACGCTCATGCGCGGCAGCGGAATCGCATAGCTCGCCCCGGCATAATAGCGCGCACCAGGCAGCATGTTCGCACCCCGCAGATCGACCATCGCCTCCTTGAACCCGGCGGAAATCTTCAGCTTGTCATGCAGCAGCGAAACCGTATCCTGGACATAGAGCGCCGTCGTCTGCTGGATCTCATGCAGATTGGTGCTGTAAAGAACCGGCCCGCTGGCCATCGTGATGGCATCCCCGCCATACAGGTTGGCGGCCTGCCCATTCTGGTTCACCGCCGCGTAGGACGTAATGGCCCGCCGGTCGAGGTAATTGTACCAGGTCCCGAACTCGAACAGATTGATGCCCGTCCGATAAGCCAGCCCGGCATTGACACCGCTCGAAAACGTATAGCCTGCCGCCACCGCTGCCACGACCCCGCGGCCCGCTGTCAGATTTTCCAGCCCCAGATCCCCGGCCGGTTCGTTCCCCGAATAACTGCCGGTATTGCTCAACGTGCTCCCATTCGGCACCGTCCCGCTCATCCACAGATAATACGGCGTCGCCGAGAAGGACAGCCCATGTCCCAGATTGAAGTGCGATGGCAACGAAACCATGACGCGCGAACGGCGATTGATCCACAGCTTGTAGTAATTCGCCTGTCCGCTCTTGAAGGATGTCGCCAGATTGTAATTCGGCCCATATTTCTGCCACTGGCTCAACGTCAGATAGTTCATCCAGGAATCCTGGACGCGGTTATAGGTCACGACGGCCGCCACGCGATTGCCGTTTCCCCATTCCTTCACGAACTTGCTGTCGACATGATAGCGCGAATTGGTGCCCGGCCCGCGCCAGTTGTCATTGGTCGTATAGGAAAACGAGGTGAAATTCCGGATACCCGTATGACCGATCTCCCCTGTATCCAACCGGATAAATTCACGAAACGCATTATTCGTGCCGAAGCTGGACCCGAAATACCCACCGCGCTGCCGTGACGGATCGCGCAGGGACGAACTGATCAGCGCGCCCACGGCGTTCAGCGCCGGTGCCGTAATATCCGGCGAACCCTGCCGGATCTCGAAATGGCCGATATTCTCGGCATCCGACCATTCCGAGGAATCCGCGACATGGTTGACCTGGTCATCGGCGGGCATGCCTTCGAATTCCCAGCCGATCTCGTTCTGCTGCATGCCACGGATCAGAACATTCGCCCGGTCGCTCAACCCCAGCGGATCGGTCTTGGCGACCGTCACGCCGGGCGACATCTGCATCAGGCTGAACAGATTGCTGGTTGGCGCCTGTTTCGCGATATAATCGCGGGTCGCGCCGCTGACCATCGCGGAATCATCCCGGGTTGGCAGCAATCCGCCACCCGGCGTCTGGTTGGTCACACCGTTGGCGTCCCGCAATACCCCGACCACGCGCAGTTCCTCGGCTTTTCCCTGGGCCTGGACACCATTCCCGCCGGGCGGCGTCTGCGCGCGCACTTTGATATGCGACGGACGATCGTCTCCCTTCGGCGCGCTGTCGGCTGCCCTGGCTGCGTCGAGGCTGCCGGACAGCGCAGTCATGCACAGAAGTGCAAACATCGTTTTATTCCGCACGCCTTTTCCCCTCGCAGGATATGGATCCTGGAAAACTTCAGGATCCATCAATGTCATATCCAGACCGAAACAGTATTGACGGAGCCATCTGAAGCCGACAAATGTTATGTTGTTATTGAACATTTAATTCTGCTCTCTGCGGACCGACGAAAAAAGAAGGAGGTTACCCTGGTGTCAGGGCACAAACACCTCTTGCGCGTGATATAATCTGTGTATGACGTTATTTTAAGTGTTTCTTTGTTATTGAACATTTAAAATTGGTCAAAGGCGGCGTGTATTGACAAACACCATCTCTGCATCGTGGCTCTCCGATCATCTTCCCGATCGCAGCGTCACAGGCATCACCCGGCGAACCCGCTTTCTCATCCAGTCCGGATTACTGCCGCTCGGCAGCCGGCTTCCGTCGCTACGCGAACTCGCCTTCTGCATGGAAATCAGCCCGGCGACCCTGTGTCTCGCCTGGGCCGAACTGCGCAAGGACGGCATTATCGAAGGGCGCGGACGCCTGGGCAGTTGGGTCTGCCAGGCTTCCTCCTCTCCCCGCCCCAGGCGGCGCGGCGTCCAGAAACATGCCGGGCGCGATCTCATCAATCTCGCAGCGGCCATACCCGACCGCTCCCTCCTGCCGCCGCTGACCGAAGCCCTCTCCCATGTTGCCCAGATGCCGGACGTCAATTCCTACGCCAAGATCCGCATCACCCCGGCGCTGGAGAGCGCGTGCCGCGAAAGCTGGGCCTATCAGGCCGAGGCGTTTCTCGCCACCAACGGCGGGTTCTGCGCCCTGAATGAAACCTTCTCGGCCCTCCTTTCCAGGGGCGCGGTCGTGGCCGTCGAAACCCCGACAGCCACGGCCACGCTGGATATCCTCGAGCATCTCGGCGTCACGGCCATACCAGTCGTGTCGGATCACCAGGGGCCCTGCCCGCGGTCGCTCGCCAGGGCGCTCCTCCAGGACCCCGCCGCCTTCGTGCTCCAGCCCCGGGTCAACGGCATCACCGGGCGCCATGTCAGTCCCGAGCGCCTGGCCGCCATCGCGGCACTGCTCAAGGACAAACCGTCATGGATCATCGAGTGGGACGCGCTGGACGCGCTGTCCCACACGCCACCAGCCAGCCTCGGCCACTGGCTGCCGAACCATACGGTTCATATCCGCTCCTACTCCAAGAGCATGGCGCCGGACCTGCGTCTGGCCGTGCTGTCCGCGTCTTCGGAAATCGTTGCAAAAATCCATCAGTTCCGCGCATTCGGTGCCGGCTGGACCAGCCGTATCCTGCAAGAAGCGACGGCATGGCTGCTGGGGGACTGGGCGGCGCAGGACTGTATCCGCAACGCCCGCGCAATCTACGCGAACCGCCGCCGCCACCTGGTAAACGCCCTGCGCGACAAAGGCGTCACCGTCGATGACGAAGGCAGCGGCCTCACCCTCTGGCTGCCCGTACAGAACGAGCAGGCGGCCTTGGCCTTTCTGGAGGAAAACGGCGTTCTCGTCTCGGCCGGGCACAAACACTCCCTGGCATCGGCCTCCTGCATCCGCGTCGCCTATTCCAATCTGCAAACCAATTTCGACTGGATCGGCGGTCTCATTGCCACCGCCACGCGCCTGTGCGACTGAACGAACGCGACGAATTTCGTTGACGCCGGATCACTCCATCGCAATTCTGATCCCGGTCCGATGCAACCTGCCGCCTGCGGCCCAATGGCCACGGTGAATGCGTCTTCGCTCCGTTCCCCTCCTGTTCGGGCGAGCCTATCAGCAATGCAGGCCCTGATCCCGATGGTTCGCCCTGACAGACGAGGTTAGGCATGCGTACCTTCAAACACGCCAAGCTCATGGCATCGACCCTGCGCGCGGGCCTTGCGGAACGCGGCACGGCGATCAGCCACTCCGAAAGCCTGGAGATCGTGGCACGACAATTCGGCTTCAGGAACTGGAATATTCTGGCCGCCCGTATCGCCGCCGCCAGACAGCAGGCCGCCCCTGCCCGGCTACCGGAAGGATGGTTCGCCGCCGGCACAGCGCCCGAAAATTACAGGATCGGCGCTGAGCCGGATCATGACGACGCAGGCAAACGGGTCGGCAGTATCCAGTGCCTGTTCCCGGCTGACGACCCGGATGCAATGAGGATCGAAAAGGGTTTCGCCACCTTGATGCAATCGGTCGAGGCCCGCTCCCTCATCGGGCAGCGCCTGCGCTTCTCCGCCCGGTTGAAAACCCGCGACGTCTCCGGACACGCCGCCATCTGGATGCGCGTCGACGATGACAGACCCGTCACGATCCTCTTCGACAATCTGACGAATCGCGAAAGCGATGGCGCGCTGACGGGCACCTCGGACTGGACCCAACGCCATATCGTCTTCCAGATCCCCGACGATGCCGACAGCCTCCATTTCGGAATCCTGCTGAGCGGCATGGGCTCACTCCAGGCGCACGATCTCCGCCTGGAAGAAGCCGCGACGGACGAACGCATCTCCGCCACACGGCAGCATGATCAGGATCAGCGCCGCAAGCGTCGCATCATCGAAGGCAGTCCACGCAACCTGGATTTTTCCACCCTCATATAGCCGCCACCGACCATCCGGTCCCGGCTCAGGGGCCGGATGGCGGCAGGTGCACAAACATCAGTCCATGACCATCGCAGCCATCATGTACAATCCGGCATCGCCCTTGCCGAGACTACGCAGGATCTCGCGCTGTTCATGCAGGAAGAAGCTGCGTCGCCGGGTTTCGTGGCGCAGGATCTGCGCCGTATTGTCGATCAGGCTGGCAATGCAGATGGTCTGGGCTTCGGCCGAGGCCCGGGCCAGTTGTTCGTGGTCCACCGGCCCCGGCAGATCATCGGCCAGGCAATGTGCCGACATCGTCACCATGTCCACCAGCGACGCCACATCCGGCCCGAAGATCGCGACGAGTTCCGCCAGCGTTACCGGCGTCCCCTCCAGAACATCATGCAACCAGGCCGCCGCCACCACCTCCGGGCGCGCCCCTGTCCCGGCAACCAGTTCAGCCACCCGCATGGGATGCGTGATGAACGGCTCGTCAGTATAACGGAGGCGCTGACCGCTCGCAGCATGGATCGATGCCGCAAAAACCGCCGCGCGCCTTACCAGATCCGTCACCTGCCGGCCCTCCCCTCCACATATGCTCCGTGCTTAATGCCCGGACATGTCGATGGGTTCCCACGCAGGCCGATCATCGGGGTCCTCCGGGAGGGACACCCTCCTCCCGGAGCCGGCATCAGTGGGTGCGCACTGCAACCACTTCGATTTCCACCAGCCAGCCGGGATTGGCCAGATGGGCGACTTCAAACGCCGAGCGCGTCGGCAGCTTCGGCTGGGCCGGCGTGCCATAGAACTCGGTGTAGGCTTTCATCATCCCGGGAAAGTCGATCTTGCCCAGCTTCGGATCGGCGACCAGATAGATGTGCATATTGACGACATCGCCCATGGTCAGCTTCAGCTTGGCCAGTTCGCCCTGGATACGGGTCAGCGCGCCACGCACCTGGGTTTCCGTATCGCCGTAGGCCGCCAGCGTCTTCGGATCGGCAGTCTTGTCGGCCGGCGGAGCCCCCATGCCGCTCAGATAGATGGTCGTGGCCCCCGGCGGCACCTCGATCGCGGTGGAAATCGGGAAATGGCTGCCCGGCTCGCTATGCCGCACCACATCCGCTGCTCCGGCCGCAGAAATCGTGCCGCCCGCCAGCACCGACGCCAGCGCGGCAATGCGGACTGTCCTGAAAATCGTCATATCCCTGTCAATCCTCTTCAGATTTGATGGTCGGATGCTGGGCCGCAACATCCGACGGCTTCACCATGTCGGTGTAATGATTGCCGAAATGGGTACGGATATAATTTACCACGTCCGCCACCTGCTGGTCGCTCAACATACCCGAAAACCAGGGCATGCCGCCAAATCCGTTCAGCACGACATAGACAGGGTAATCCGCGCTGGCCAGCTTGGCATTCCCCGCCAGCGCCGGGAAGCGCGCACCGGCTCCTTCGGCTCCCTTGGCGTCAGGCATGTGGCAGCTCTGGCAGACATGCTTGTACACGTCGGCCCCGGTCTTCAACGGCTGCATCTTGCCCACAACGGCACTGGCACTGTCGGCCCGCGCCTGCGGAGCAAGAAACGCGCCGGCCGCCAGGCCGGCCAGAAGCAGAAATACGGACCGCATCAGGCAGCTCCCTGCGCGTGTTTGTGCAGACGGGTAATGGCATCCAGCGACGACAGGATGGCCCCCTCCTGCCAGCAACCGACATACGACGCATGCTCGCCAGCCAGCACGATCCGGTTATCGATCTCGCACAGCGCCTTGTAATGGGTCTTGCGCGCCATTTCCGACCACATGGAACAGCAGCCGAGGGTCCATGGCATGCGGCTCCATGCCATGGACACGCCGGTACGGAATTCCTTGCGATAGTTGGCATGAATGGCCATGCCCTGCGCCAGACCGTGCTCGATCCGCTCGGCCGGGGTCATGCCCGCGAAATCATAGGCCGCCGGCCCGAACATGTAGCCACCCAGCAGAACTGCCGGCCCGTCCGAGAAATAGCCGTGGCTGGGGTAGGAAATCTGGCTGATCGGCTGGTCGGTAAAGCTGATGCCGCCATAGATCTGGTCGTCCTGCTCCCAGAACCGGCGCTTGAATTCCAGTCCAAGCTTGACGGACGACGCATAGGGCACCGCCGCGATCGCCGCCTTCATCGGGCCACTGACCTGCACATCGAGCTGCGAAAGAACCGGCAGCGGGATGGTGCAGACGCAATAATCCGCCTCGGCCTGCCTTACCGCACCGCCATGAGCCATGTCGTTATAGGTCACAGTCACATGACGATCGTCCTGATGGATCGCCGTCACCTTGCAGTTCAGCGTGATCAGGTCATGCACCTGGCGGTTGAAGCCCTTGCCGATCTGGTCCATGCCGCCGACCGGCTGGAACATCGTCGTCTGCATGTCCAGCCGCTCGTGGAAGGCCATCCACTGCCACAGGCCGGACCGCATGACATCCTCGCGTGCGAACAGGTCGGAGGGCACGGGCGCGCCATCCAGCCCACCGCCCTGCGGCTTGGCAAAGCCACGGCGCAGCGAACTGATCGCCCCCTTGCGATAAGCCCCGTCGGCCGTCAGCCCGCCCCAGCCTCGCATCGCCGAAACGACATGCGCCTGCTCGTCGGCCGAGACCAGGTCATCCAGCTTGTGCTGGTTGATCGCCTTGGAAAGCAGTTCCGCCGTAAAGCCCGTGAAATCCGCCGCAAAATCGCGGTAGCGCACGGGCTTGCCGTTGAACACCGCGCTGGAATGCAGCCAGGAATTATGATTCAGCTCGACAAACGGCTCCAGTTCGACGCCGAAAGTCTTGCAGTAATGCAGCAGACCCTGGTGATGATACGGAATCCGCCACGGGCCAGGATTGATGTAATTGCCCGAGGCGAACTGCACCTTCTGCACGGCCCCGCCCAGTTCGGTCAGCGTGTCTCCGCCGCGCAGCGAAATGTTGCGGCCGCCGGCACGGTCCTGGAACTCCAGGATCTGGACCTGATAGCCGGCCTTGCGCAGTTCATACGCTGCCAGCATGCCCGCCAGGCCGGCCCCCAGCACCAGCACCTTCGTGCCGAGCTTGCCACCGCTCAGTGCGGGCGGCCCCTGGAAATCCGTTCCTGCGGCGTGGCCCAGGCTCGTCATGGCCTGGTACAGGGCAGCACTTCCCCCCAGGATGCCGATTCGTGTCAGCATCTGGCGGCGTGTGGCCACCGGACGCCGAAAAGCATTTGTCATCAAGTTTCCCCAGCAGACAGGACAGAAAACCTTACCATTCACAACACCCCCCGGGCAGCACGGCCGTCCGAAGGCGGAAACACCATGCCCGTTTACAAGGGTCCGTCCCGTATGGGCAATGACATAATCCCCTTATCGTAACGGTTTTTTCGGGGCGTCCCCCTCGGCGGGACGAAAAGACGTTTGTTTCCCGGACCTTTCCGGTATCAAAAAAAATTTCTGCGGCAGGACGTGCTTTAAATGCAACTTTGAAACAAAAAAATCTTTACAGCGCGTTCATCAAACCAAATAAGTCAGGAAGGCTGACTTATCACCGGCGGCACAAGGTCACGCGGCATCGGACTGACATAAGGGCACTCGGCCAGCCGCGCGGCGTGGTCCCGCCGGGCCCGCGCCAACAGCTCCGGGTCCGACAGCACATCCACCGCCGTCGCCGCCATGACCTTGGCGACATGGACCATGCCCTTGTGAGCGACCGACGACCTGCCCTGCGCCGTCATCTGCCATGAATGCAGCGCCGTACCGATGGCACAGGTCGCACCCAACGCCTGAACGGTCGGCACCGTCCAACTCACATCTCCCACGTCGGTGGAGCCCAGCAGAATCGGCCCGACTGGCGACGGATAAGGCAGCACGACATCGCACAGCGGCATGTCAGTCGCCGACGGCAACCCCACCTGGCGGAACGCCGCCACGATATCCTCCGGCGTAAAGGTCTCCTGCATCTCCCGAGCGAACGCCCGATCCGCCGCATCGAAGGGCGGCGGTCCCAGCCGCTCCAGATTCGCCTGCATCGCCGCCTCCAGCGGCGGATTCGGCAGCAGGTTTGCCATCCCGCTGACCACCGCGCATTCCACCTGGGTTTCGGTCATCAGCGCGGCGCCTTCGGCCACCTTGCGCACGCGCCCCGCCAGGGCCAGCATGTCGTCCAACTCCGCCGCCCGGACGGTGTAGCGAATAACCACCCGCGACTGGACCACGTTAGGCGCCGTACCGCCCGCATCCTGATAGGCATAATGGATGCGCGAACTCGGCAGCATATGCTCGCGCAGGTAGTTTACCCCCACATTCATCAGCTCCGCCGCATCCAGCGCCGAACGACCCAGATGAGGGGCCGCCGCCGCATGGGCCGACCGGCCGGTAAAGGTAAAATCCATGCGCATGTTGGCCAGCGCCGCCGGCGGAAAGACCGTGGCGAAGGCAAAGGGATGCCACGAAATCGCGACATCCACGTCGTCGAACACGCCCGCGCGCACCATGAAGCCCTTGCCCGCGCCGCCTTCCTCCGCCGGGCAGCCATAATAGCGCACCCGCCCCGGCATCCCGGTCTCGGCCAGCCAGTCCTTCAGCGCCACCGCCGCCAGCAGCGATGCCGACCCCAGCAGGTTATGCCCGCAGGCATGGCCGTTTCCATCGCCCGACAGCGGCCGATGCACCATCACGCCGGCTTCCTGGCTCAGGCCCGGCAGCGCGTCATATTCGCCCAGGAAGGCGATCACAGGTCCGCCGTCCCCGGCCTCGCCCATGATCGCGGTCGGCAGGCCGGCCACATCGCGGCTCACGCGAAAGCCCGCCTCCTCAAGCGCCGCATCATGCAGCGCGACCGAGCGGAATTCGCCGAAATTCAGTTCCGGCACGGCCCATACCGCGTCACTCAGCGCGACCAGCGGCGCCTTGCGAGCCTCGACGCATTCCCAGATCCGCGCGCTGTTCCGCATCGACCGTTCCCAACCCATCCATCCATGATGCGGGATTCATAGCCCAGAACGATACCACCTCACCATGATCTCGTGGGATGCGCCCCGGCTCCCCCGACACGCCGGTCAGCCCCGCAGGTCAAGCACCTTGCGTCCATGCACGTTGCCCGCCTCCAGGTCGGCGAATATCTCGTTGATATTCTCCAGCCGGTCTGGCTCGATGACGGTCTTGACCTTGCCGTCGGCGAAGAACGACAGCGCCTCGATCATGTCCAGCCGCGTGCCGACGATCGACCCCCGCACCGTGGTCCCGGCCATCACCATATCGAAGATGGAAATCGGGAATTCCCCCGGCGGCAGGCCATTCAGCACGATCGTCCCGCCGCGCCGGGCAAACCCCATCGCCTGTGCGAAGGCAGTGCGCGAAACCGCCGTCACCAGCGCGCCATGCGCCCCGCCCACCTGCGACTGGATGTAGGGCGCGGGATCGACCGACCGCGCATTCACGGTCAGCGCCGCCCCCAGCACCTTGGCGGTCTGCAACTTCTCGTCGTCGATATCGATCGCAATCACGTTCAGTCCCATGGCCACGCCATACTGCACCGCCATCTGGCCCAACCCGCCCACGCCCGAAATGGCGACCCATTGGCCCGGCCGGGTGTCCGTCATCTTCAGGCCCTTATAGACCGTCAGCCCCGCGCACAGCACCGGCGCAACCTGCATCGGGTCGATATTCTTCGGCAGATGAGCGACGTAATTCGGATCGGCCACCACATATTCGGCGAAACACCCGTTGACGGTGTAGCCCGTATCGTCCTGCGTGGGGCACAGCGTCTCCCACCCGCCCAGGCAATGTTCGCAATGGCCGCACGCCGAATACAGCCACGGCACGCCGACCACGTCGCCCTTCTTCACCCATTTGACGGCACTGCCCACGGCCACCACATGCCCCACACCTTCATGCCCCGGCACGAAAGGCGGCTTCGGCTTCACCGGCCAGTCCCCACGGGCGGCATGCAGGTCGGTGTGGCACACACCGCACGCATCCAGCCGCACCAGGATCTGATCCGCACGGATCGTCGGAATATCCAACTCATCGATCGTCAGCGGCTTGCCGAATTCACGGACGACAGCGGCCTTCATCTTTCCGGTCATGCTCGTTCCTCGCATTGCATGGGGGTGGCGCACCGAGGGCGCTATACCAGCCATGCTAGCCTGTCCGCGAGCGGCGGAACCTGATCTACGTCAAGCCCCGACGCTGCCTGTATCATCAAGAATTCACACGCTTCCGCTCCCGTTCCATGATGGCCAAGGCCGGGACGACGCCCTATAGAACGAAGGCCGACCGCCGGGGCCGCCGCCGGTACGGCGTGGGTCCGGAGATGATCGTCCCGCACGATCGGTTCGCTCCGGGGCCGCAGAACCGCAAACAGCAGGATACGCGCTCGGCATGACCTCTCCCCGCCCCGTTCGCCTCGCCAGCGCCCTCGTGGCCCTGCTGGCCACCACGCCCGCCCTGGCGGCAACGCCCGAAACGGCAACACCGATCAGGCATCTGATCGTCGTCTATGACGAAAACGTCTCGTTCGACCATTACTTCGCCACCTATCCGCAGGCCGCCAACCCGCCCGGCGAACCCACCTTCACGGCCCGGCCCGATACGCCCTCGGTCAATACGCTCGTCACGGCCGGTCTGCTGACCACCAACCCCAACGCCGGTCCCGCCAACGGCGCCGACGCCAGCCTGCCGTTCCGCCTCGACCGCACCCAGGCCGCCACCGCCGACCAGAACCACGCCTATACGGCCGAGCAGATGGCCTATCATGGCGGCAAGGCCGACCTGTTCCCCCTCCATACCGGGCGCGGCACGCCCGGCGGCGTAGGCGCCTTCGGCATGCGCGGCCAGGTGATGGGCTATTTCGATGGCAACACCGTCACCGCCCTGTGGCAGTACGCCCAGCATTTCGCCATGAGCGACGCCACCTATACCGACACCTACGGCCCCTCCACGCCCGGCGCGCTGGAAGTCGTCTCGGGCCAGACCAACGGCATGCAAATCGTCAAGACGACGCAGAAACCCGCCACCAAACATGCCGCAACGCCCTATATCGCCGACGGGCAGGGCGGCTGGACCATGATCAACGACATCGACCCGGCCTATGACGTCTGCTCGGTTCCCGGCAACCAGGTCACCATGCGCGGCCGCAATGTCGGCGACCTGCTGAACCAGGCCGGCATCACCTGGGGCGGCTTCATGGGCGGGTTCGCGCTGGACACCCGCAACCCGAACGGCACCACCGGCTGCGCCCGTTCAACGCCCTCTCCCGTGGTCGGCCAGACGATCACCGACTACATCCCCCATCACAACTGGTTCCAGTACTATCCCAGCACCGCCAACCCCACCCACGCCCGCCCCGGTTCGGTCGCCGCGATCGGCCACACCTTCGCGGCAGACGGCGTCACGCGCGATCCGGCCAATCATGAATATGATTTGCGTGATTTCGCCGCCACCCTGCGGGCCGGCAACCTGCCGGCGGTCTCGTTCCTCAAGCTCCCCGCCTATCAGGACGGCCACGCCGGCTATTCCGACCCGCTGGACGAACAGCAGGGCCTGGTCGAAATCCTGAACATGGTGCAGCAGCGGCCGGAATGGCGCGACACCGCCGTCATCATCGCGTGGGATGACTCCGACGGCTGGTACGACCACGCCTTCGTCCCCCCCACCCGCTCCTCCAGCGACCCCGAGGCCGACCAACTGGACGGCCCCGGCCGGTGCGGCAGCGCCCCCCGTCCGATGGGCGTCGATGGCCGGCCGGTCAACGGCCGCTGCGGCCCCGGCACCCGCATCCCGTTCCTGGTCGTCTCCCCCTGGGCCAAGACCAACCATGTCAGCCACGTCCTGCTGACCCAGAGCTCGGTCGCCCGCTTCATCGAAGACAACTGGCTGCACGGCACACGCCTGGGCGGCGGCTCCTTCGACGCCGACGCAGCCGACCTGCGCGACCTGTTCGATTTCACCCAGCCGCCCCGCATGACCCGCCTGCTGTTGGACCCGAAGACCGGCGAACCGCGCTCGGTGGTGGCTCGTTAAACATCGTAAGCTCCGCAGGGCTCTGCCCTGCACCCGGAAGGGGACAGTCGTCCCCTTCACCCCTCGGGGTTATGAGGTATCGACAATTTCGAGACCTATCTCGACATACTCAATGCTTTCCAAAACATTCCTCTTCCTTGCGCTTCTGGCCATACCGGCTCTCGCCGCCGCAGCCCCCCCGGCCGCCTGCCTGCCGATGCCCGACGGCAGCAATCCCTGCCCCGTCGCGCTGCATCGCCCGGTCGTCATCCCCCTCTCGGCAATGGCACAAGTCGGGCGCAGCCTGTTTCACGATCCCGCCCTGTCCGGATCGGGCCGGCAATCCTGCGCCTCCTGCCATGACCCCGCGCATCATTACGCCCCGACAGGGCCGGCCCCCGTCGCCCAGGGCGGCACCGACCTGACACGGGACGGCCTGCGCGCGGTCCCAACCCTCACCTATCTGGAAACCCGCCCCAATTTCAGCATCGGCCCCGACGACGCCGAGACGGAAACCGCCACCACCCCGTCCACGACCGCCATCGGCCCGCACGGCGCCAAGACGGCGCAGAACAACGCCGCTTCCGCCGGCAACATGGTCCCGCAAGGCGGCCTGTTCTGGGACGGCCGCGCCGACACCCTGCAACAGCAAGCCAACGGCCCCCTCTTCAACCCCGACGAAATGGCCTCCAGCCGCGCCATCGTCCTGGCCCGCCTGAAGCACGGCCCATACGCCCCGATGCTCCGCCGCCTGGGCGGTCCCGCCGTCGCCAGTTCGGACGACCTGCTGCTGTCCGAAGCCCTGTTCGCCATCGCGCGCTACCAGATCGAAGACCCGACCTTCCACCCCTACGCCAGCCCATATGACGCCTGGCTGGAAGGCCGGCGCCGCATGACGCCGGCCCAGCGCCGGGGCTACCTGCTGTTCAACGACCCGGCGAAAGGCAACTGCGCCGCCTGCCACCCCGACCGTCCCAAACCGGACGGCACGCCCCCGCTGCTAACCGACCATCAGTTCGAAGCCCTCGGCGTCCCGCGCAACCGCACGCTGCCCGCCAACCGCAACCCCGCCTTTCACGATCTGGGACTATGCGGTCCGGTCCGTATCGACATGGCAACCCGTGCCGACATGTGCGGCCTGTTCGTCACGCCGACCCTGCGCAACACCGCCACCCGCCACGCCTTCTTCCATAACGGCATCTATCACACGCTCAACGACGTGCTGGATTTCTACGTCCTGCGCGATGTCGCCCCCGAGCGGATCTACCCCAAAGACGCCAACGGCCAGGTCCTGCACCAGGACGACCTTCCGGCTGCCTACCTGGCCAATCTCGACGTCACGGACGCCCCCTTCGACCGCCACCTAGGCGACGCCCCGGCACTGACCCCACGCGAACGGCAGGACATCATCGCCTTCCTGCGCATGCTGACCGACCGGCCGGCACACTGATCCGTCCACCGAGGTCCATCTGTCACGGATGCGTGTGTTATTCTATCGTTCGCCCCCTCGACCCACGAACAGAGAGACCGCTCATGAGTCCGATCACCCGCCTGCAACCCGAAACCCGCCTGTGCGGCGCGACGATCCATAACGGGCTGGTCTATCTGGCCGGCCAGGTCACCGATGACCCGTCACTGGATATCGAAGGGCAGATGGCCGACATCCTGCGTCAGGTCGACGCCCTGCTGGCCGAAGCGGGCACCGACAAGAGCCGCCTGCTCTCGGTCCAGCTCTTCCTGGCCAACATGGATGATCTGGAAGCCATGAACCGCGCCTGGGACCAATGGCTGGATCACGGCAACAAACCAGCCCGCGCCACCGTCGAGGCCCGTCTGGCCGACCCGGCCTGGCGCGTTGAACTGACCGGCATCGCGGCATTGCCCTGAACCGCACAAGGACAAGGGGCTCTGCCCCTTGACCCCGGCAAAGGCCGGCGGCCTTTGCAAACCGGTTCGTTTATTCAGTCAATTGGAATGGTGGGGCTGAAAGCCCCACCTTGGCGTCAATCAGTCGACGCGCTGGACCCAGCCATAGGGGTCCGGGCGCTGGCCGCGCTGAATGCCGATCAGCGCATCGCGAAGCCCTTCCGTCACCGGATCGGCCCCATTTCCCGCACCGATCACGATCTCGCCCCGATGCCCACGGAAACGGCCGATCGACGTCACCACAGCCGCCGTACCGCAGGCAAAGGCCTCCTTCAGGCGCCCGCTGGCCGCATCCTCATAGCACTGGTCGATGCTGTAGCGTTCTTCACGCACCGTCAGCCCCTTGTCGCGCGCCAGCGTCAGCAGCGCATCGCGGGTAATGCCGGGCAGGATCGTCCCCCCCAGCGGCGGCGTGGCCAGCGTGCCGTCATCCATCACGAAGAAGATGTTCATGCCACCCATTTCCTCGATCCACCGATGTTCGGCGGCATCCAGGAACAGCACCTGGTCGCACTTCTTGTCCTTCGCCTCGCGCTGGGCCTGCAGGCTGGCGGCGTAATTGCCACCACACTTGGCCGCACCAGTACCACCGGGGGCAGCACGGGTATAATCCTCCGACACCCACACCGACACGGCACCACCGCTGAAATACGCCCCGACGGGCGATGCGATGACAATGAACAGATATTCCGAGGACGGCTTCACGCCGAGGAAAGCCTCGTTGGCGATCATGAACGGCCGCAGATACAGGCTGGCGCTCTCACCCGACGGAATCCAGTCGCGATCCACCTTCACCAGTTCGCGCACCGCCTCCAGGAACAGCGCCTCGGGCACGTCCGCCATGGCCATGCGCTCGGCCGACTGGCGGAAACGACGGGCATTGGCATCCGGGCGGAACATCACCACGCCACCATCGGCAGCGCGATACGCCTTCATGCCCTCGAAGATTTCCTGCGCATAATGCAGCACGGCCGCAGCAGGATCGAGCGCGATCGGCGCCCGCGCCTCGATCGTCGGATTATGCCAGCCCTGCCCTTCCTTGTAGCGGACGACCGCCATGTGGTCGGTAAAGACGCGCCCGAACCCCGGATTGGCCAGCAATTCCGTACGCTGCGCGACCGATACCGGCGCGGGGTGCGGAATATGCGTGAAACGGAATTGATCGGCGCTATCCATGATCCTGCTCTCTCACGACGAAACGGCGCGTGCCGCATGCACGACGCAACAGGCACGCACCCCACGGCACGTCCCGATCGGCCAGAGTCCCCAGATCACGCGGCACGTCAAGTCCGCGCCGCCACGCATCAGGCCCGCGAGCCGTTACGACAACGTCGCCGCCACATGCCGCCCGATCCCGGCAAAGAGCGCGGCAAACTGCGCATCGTTCGGCGTACCGCCGCGCGTATAGACAGCCATGACGATCGGCCCGCCCACCCCAGGCCACGCAATCGCAATGTCGCCGGCAGCGTCCTTGCCGTTATTCCCCGTCTTGTCGCCCACGACCCACTGGCCCGGCAGGCCCGCGCGCAGACGGTTCTTTCCGGTCTGGCAGTTGACCATCCAGGTCTTCAACGTCGCCCGCGATCCTTCCGAGAGAACATCGCCCAGCACAAGCCGCCGGACGACCCCCGCCATCGCCATCGGCGTCGTCGTATTCCGCACCCCACCCATGGGCGTGCGATTGAGAAACGGCTCGATATCGTCAAGCCGCGTCACGTCATCGCCCATCGCCCGCCAGAACCGCGTCAACGCAGCAGGACCTCCGATCCGTATCAGAAGCTTGTTGGCACAGACATTGTCGCTGAACTCGACGGCCCCCGCGCACATCTCACGCACTGACATCGCACCCCGGCCCAGATTCTCTTTCGCGACAGGCGCATACATCTCCCCTATGTCCGCTGCCGTAAAAGCGATGACCTCATCCAGATCCGCATCCCCCCGATCGACGCGCGCCAGAACGCACGCGGCCAGCGATGCCTTGAACGTGCTGCACATCACGAACCGTTCGTCCTGCCGCCAGGCAAAACTCTTTCCGCTGGCAATATTCCGGGCAAAAACGCCGACACGCCCTCCCGTTGCACGTTCATAGGCCGCAATCGCTCCCTCCGCCGGCGCCCGCGCGCACGCCGGAGACACAAGCAGGGCGGGAACAGATTGAAGCAAATTGCGGCGCCGCATGCGCATCATCCCCATCGCAGCAAGACCAGATCACTACACCCACGACATGTCCGCACGGTACGGCCTATCGCAGCGCAAATCCCAGCGCGCCCAGCGCCTCACGCAACCGGTCGCGGCCATTCAGCGATTGCGGACCGGCCACTCGGCGCACCATGGCATCCGACCACGCGCGCGGCGCCAACCCCTGTTCGCGCTGAAAGGCTTCGTCGATACCGTCATACCGGCCGATCGCCGCGTCCTCGCCCGCAACATCGTAGCGCTCGCGATGCAGCACGACCGCCTGCGGCAGGCGCGGCTTGATCGCGGCAGGCCGCGCCGTATCCGGATGCCCCACGCACATGCCGAAAACCGCCATGCAGCGATCCGGCAGCCCCAGTTCGCGCGCCACCCATTCCGGATGATTGCGCAGGCCGCCGATATAAACGATCCCCAGCCCCTGCGCCTCGAAGAAAGCGGCCGCGTTCTGCGCCGCGAGCGCCGCATCGACGACCCCGACCAGAAAGGTCTCCAGATAATCCAGCCCCTCGCTGGCGTGCGATCGCTCCGCCCCCAGCCGAGCCAGACGGGAAAGATCGACCAGCCACACCAGAAACAGCGGCGCCTGACGGATATGCGCCTGCCCACCGGCCAGTTCCGACAGAAGGGCCCGCCGCTCGGCATCCTCGACCGCCACCACGCTCCACACCTGAAGGTTCGAGGATGTCGAGGCCGACTGACCAGCCGCCATCGCCCCTTCCAGCACACCCTCGGGCAACGGATCGGGCCGATAGGCCCGCACCGAGCGATGCGCCATCAGATGACGCAGCATCGCCTCGTCCGGCAAAGCACCCGGCGCGACGCCTTCGCGATAACGCCCGCCCACAGCGCCGCCAGACTGCCGGCGTCAAAGGCGGCCGTGTCAGACATAATCGCGGATCGTCACGAACCGGGTGTCCAGATAGGCATCCAGCGCCTCGCTTCCACCTTCCGAGCCATAACCGGAATCGCCGATCCCGCCGAACGGCACCTCCGGCAGCGCCAGCCCCAGATGGTTCACAGTCAGCATCCCGGCCCGCACCTCATCGCGCAGCCGGGCTGCCGTCGGCGCCGCACCGGTAAAAGCATAGGCCGCCAGCCCGTACGGCAGGCGATTGGCCTCAGTCAGCGCCTCGTCCAGCGTATCGAACGGGTTCATCAGGGCCACCGGCCCGAACGGCTCCTCATTCATGATCCGCATGTCGGTGCTCAGGTCGGTCAGCACCGTCGGCGCGAAGAAATAACCGGCATTGCCGATGCGCTGACCACCGGTCACGATCTTCGCCCCCTTGCCCGTCGCATCGCCGATCAGGGCCTCCATCGCCTCCACGCGCCGGACATTGGCCAGCGGCCCCATTTTCGTATCGGGCAGCAGCCCGTCACCCACGCGGATCTCCCTGGCCACCGCCGAGAACCGCTCCACGAACCGGCCGAAGACCGGACGTTCCACAAGGAAACGGGTCGGTGAGACGCAGACCTGCCCGGCATTGCGGAATTTCGCCGCCGCCAGCGTCGCCGCCGCATGGTCGATATCGGCATCGGCACAGATGATGGCCGGCCCATGCCCGCCCAGTTCCATCGTCGCCCGCTTCATGTGCGACCCGGCCAGCGCGGCCAGCATCTTGCCCACAACGGTGGAGCCGGTGAACGTCACCTTGCGGATCGCCGGATGCGCAATCAGCGTCTCCGAGATCTCGGACGGCGTGCCATAGACCAGCCCGACCACCCCCGCCGGCACACCGGCATCGGCAAAGGCACGGATCAGCGCGGCCGGCGAAGCCGGCGTTTCCTCTGCCGCCTTGACGATGATCGAACAGCCAGTCGCCAGCGCCGCGCCGACCTTGCGCACCACCTGATTGACCGGGAAATTCCACGGCGAGAACGCTGCCACCGGCCCCACCGGGCTCCGGATCACCGCCTGGCTCACCCCCACCGCGCGCGACGGGATCAGCCGCCCATAGGCCCGGCGCCCCTCTTCGGCCAGCCAGTCGATCGTATCCGCCGCCCCCAGCAATTCCGTCCGCGCCTCGGCCAGCGGCTTGCCCTGTTCCTGGGTCAGGACCGTGGCGATCTCATCGACCCGCGCCCGCAGCAGCGTCGCCGCCTGCCGCATGATCCGATAGCGCTCGAACACCGACATGCGGCTCCATACCGCAAAGCCCCGTTCGGCGGCCGCCACGGCGGCGGCCAGATCAGGCTGGCCGGCATGGGCCACCCGCCCGATAACCTGCTCGGTCGCAGGGTTGACCACGTCGATGAACCGCCCGTCCCGGGCCGCAATCCACTGACCGTCGATAAACAGCAAGGTGTCCGGATAAGACGACATGGCAGAGAGCCTCCAGCAGTTGGGCGAACGGGGCGGGAGCTTGCCGCATCCCCCTCTGCCGGTCAAAGAGACTCAGTCCCTGCCCCCCGCCTACCGGGCGGCCCAAGCCTCACGGAGCGCGTCCCGCCCCCATCCCGGCGGCAAGGCCAGCGCCCAGTCCATCGCCTGGCCGGCCTGCGTGCTATTGCGGCGGATATAACCGCGATTGTCGGGAAACAGCACGCTACGCCACTCGGTCAACAGCACCCGCAGCACCAGCCGCGCCACGACCAGATCGAACAGCAGAGCGACCTCGGCCGCTTCCGGCGTCACCACGGTCGCAAACCCCGCCAGCATGGCCCACCCACCCGACCATGCGGGCCATCAGCCCGTCCACGCCCGGCATCGTCAGAACGGCAATTCTCTCTTCCACCATGGTCGGCACGATCTCCGCCAGCCCGATTTCCGCCATGTGTCCGGCAAGGCGCTCCATGATGTCCGAGACGAACGCGGCATCCTCAGCCGTCTCGTCCGCATTCATGACTTTCAGCACCGTCCGCCGCCCATGCGCGTCGCACAGCACGAAATTCGCGTCACGTTCTCCCGACAAAGGCCACGGCAGACGGATCGACGGGGAATGGCGAAATCAGGGCGCGCCGATCTCCAGCGCCCGACGGGCCATGGCCACCGCGCCCGCCCGGCTGCGCGCACCGCAGATGAACCGCGCCGGATGCGCGAAGGCCGCATCCCCGATCCCCGAGACATCGGCCAGCGCCTGGCCTTCCAGCCCGCCCCACGCTTCCGGCAACGAGACACGCTGGCCGAACTCGCCCCGTGCGGGCGGCACCGCCTTCACATTCCACTGGCCGCCACCGGCCGGCGAGACGACATAGACCACCGGCAGATCGCGCTCGAAAATCACCTTCTCGGCCGGCATGCCGGTTTCCAGCACCAGAATGCGCTTGTCTTCGGCCTGCTCATAGGCACGTAACACACGCTCCACAGCCTTCAGGCTGGCCCGCGCACGATCGACAACCCCGACCAGATACCGCGCCACGATCCCGGCTGCATCGGCGAAGCCAGTCATTTCGCGCTTTCCAGCTTCCTCGGCGCCATACAGTTCGGCGGTATCCCAGGCCGCACCGCAGGTCGAAACGATCTCCGCCAGCGACAGCCGTCCCATTTTCGCCACGCCGTTATCGTCCAGATCGACCGGCAGGATCAGCGCCTTGTCGACGGCCTGCCAGATGGCGGCCGCCATGGCGTCCTCCACAGGCTCGGCCAGCATGTTACGGATCGCGGCGAGGCCGTAATCCTTCCACAGCAGCCCCGCCGCGCTGTAGGGCGTACCGTCCTCGCGCAGCGGCTTGTTCTTCATGTGATGGTCGTACCGCCCCGCCGCCGGATCGTACACACCACCGACGTCAAACACGATATCCGAGGCCTGGATCTGCCCCGGCACGCGCGAGCGCGTGAAGGTCAGCCGGTCCTCCGGACCATCACCCAGAATCCGCGCCCGCAGATCCCCCTGCGGCGCAAGCGCATAATGGAGAATGACGTAACCCAGCGTCTCATCGGCATGAAAATTGCCAGAATGCGTCAGCGCCCGGACAGGCGTCGTCTCATGACCGAGACCGATGGGAGTGTGTTCCGTCATATTCCAAGGACCTGCCGACGTTCGGGGGAGTATTTCAGGCCCCCTCATGCCGTACCCGACAACGCGACACAACATGCCTTCGGCGCGTCGCAGATATCCCTTCTCGCGCAAATGCGATTGGCGGAATAACGGAACCAGTATGATTTTCCATCACTGGAGCGTGATACAACCGCCAGTATTCTTTACCGTTATTGAAATCCTGTGGTGAATACCCGCAATCGGGCTCCTTGGCGCGTCTGCGGTATCATCCGGGCCGCACCCGCGATTGTCACGGCACGCCGCACGGCTGTCCCCACCTTGTAAAATAACGAACGATCTATCGAGACAGAACATGATGTCATCGGCCTCTCCAGCGAAGCATGCATCAAAGATCCAGGCCTCGATCGCGGCCGACAACGCGGCGCGCTCAGGTGTCGTCGCATCCTGGCGGCGCTGCATCGCCCGCCACGGCCTTGACCCCAACATGCAATCCAGGCGCTCCATCCTGACGGAAAGTGAACTGCGCCTGTCTGAGGAACGGTCCGGCCCCCTGCTGTCCCATGTCATGCAACCCCTGTCGCATCTGTCGACCACCCTGGCGCCTTACTGCATGTGGGTAGGATACGCCGCCCCCGACGGTGTCATCCTGGCCATGCGGGCAAGGGACGGAGACACGGCACATGTGGCGCAATGGGGCCTGGCCCGAGGCGTCGACTGGAGCGAGGCCGTCGAAGGCACAAACGGAATCGGCACCTGCCTGGTCGAGGAAACCCCTCTGATCATCAATAGCGATGAGCATTTCTTTTCCCGCGACGCGGTGATGACCTGCGTTGTCGCACCGATATTCGACCACCAGGGGCGCATCGGAGGCGCCTTCAACGTCTCCTTATACGGTCCCGACATGGCGCGAGAGATCAGGCGGATCGTGGCGTCCCTGGTCGGCTTCGCGGCGCGACAGGTCGAATCCGAGCATTTCCATGCCATGTTTCCCACATGTCGAATCATCTCGCTCGGCATGTCGGGCCGTTCGGGCAACGCACTTCTGGCAGTCGATTCCGACGATGTTGTCCGCGCCGCCACCCGGGGCGCACGGGCCATGCTGAAACTCTCGGACGCACACCTGCAAGCCGGGATCTGCGCCAGCGACCTGCTGGAAGATAAGGAAGACGGACTGCCATCAGCCGAGCGCGCCGCCATCCGCCGGGCACTCGTGCGTTCGGGCGGCAATGTCAGTGCAGCCGGACGCACGCTTGGCCTGAGCCGCGCGACGATCAACAGAAAGCTGAAATTCCATGGCCTCAATGGCGGAAACCTGAGCAGCGACACCGACGCCGACAAACTCCCACCCGGCTGACATAATGCATCCCCGGCCGATAAAGTGGCTCGCGGCTGAGCCACTTCGGTCGAAGAAGCACTTTCTCCATCCTGACATCCTCCCAAAATCCGGCAAATGCTAAGCGGCAGCACGACGCGAAGGAGCGCGGCTGGAGGAACCCAGGATGCCCAACAATCAACGAACGTCGAACGACGTCACCTCCCTCTCCCCCCGGCACTACCAGAATTATATCGGAGGCACATTCCGAGACCATGCGACGGACACGCTGGAAGTCCATAATCCTGCAAATGGTGATCTTCTGGGCTATGTCCCCAATAGCGACGCCGCAACGGTAGACGAAGCCGTTTCCGCCGCCATTGCGGCACAGCCATCATGGGAGAAACTGCCGGCAATCCAGCGGGCCGGCTATCTGCGCCAGATTTCAGCCGGCATTCGCAGACGCCGAGATCATCTGGCCGCAATCATCGTCGAAGAACAGGGCAAGATCCGCAACCTTGCCGAAACCGAGGTCGCTTTCGCAGCCGACTATTTCGACTACATGGCCGAATGGGCACGCCGCCTGGAAGGCGAAGTGCTGACAAGCGACCGCGTGGCGGAAACGATCCTGCTGATGCACAAGCCTCTTGGCACGGTAGCCGGTATCCTGCCCTGGAATTTCCCGTTCTTCATGATCGCGCGAAAAGTCGGGCCGGCCCTGTTGACCGGCAATACCATCGTGATCAAGCCGAGCGAGGAAACACCGATCAACGCTCATGAATTCGCGGCCCTGGTTGCCGAAACCGATCTGCCGCCAGGCGTCTTCAATCTGGTCAGCGGAACAGGGGTCGTCTGCGGGCACAGCCTGACGGCCCATACCGGCGTCAATATGGTGACGTTTACGGGCAGTGTCGGGACCGGTGTAAAAATCATGGAAACGGCGGCGCGCAACCTGACACGCGTCAACCTGGAACTTGGCGGCAAGGCCCCCGCCATCGTGCTGGCCGACGCCGACCTTGATCTGGCGGCACGCGCGATCCATGCATCCCGTATCATCAATACAGGACAGGTCTGCAACTGCGCCGAACGCGTCTATGTCGATCAGACGGTGTATGAACCCTTTCTCGCACGCCTGAAAGATCTCTTCGCCAACACGCGTTATGGCGATCCATCGCGGGAATCCGGGCTCGACATGGGGCCGCTGATCAATCATGCAGCCGTCACGCGCATCTCCGGTATCGTGGAAAACGCGCGGCAGGCAGGGGCGGAAATCATTGTAGGCGGACAGGTCTGCGACACGAAGCCGGGCTTCCATTACCAGCCCACATTGCTGGCAAACGTGACGCCGGACATGGAGGTCATGCGGCGCGAAACCTTCGGCCCTGTCCTTCCCGTCATGGCCGTCTCTGGCCTTGATGAGGCCATCGCCCTGTCGAACGACTCCGAATACGGACTGACCTCCTCGATCTACTCCAGCAATATCAACGCGGTTCTAAAGGCATGCCGCGAACTGAAATTCGGCGAAACCTACGTCAATCGCGAAAATTTCGAAGCGATGCAGGGTTTCCACGCCGGCCGCAGAAAATCGGGCATCGGCGGCGCGGACGGCAAGCACGGTCTGTACGAGTTCATGGAAACACATGTCGTGTACATCCAGGGAACACCATAAGACAAAAAACAACCTCAAAAAAAATCCATCAGAACAAGAATAAAACGGATTCAGACATGACCATCATCGTTTCACGGACTGCCGCATGCCGGCACGCCGCACCTCGCGGCTGGCCGCGTGTCGCCTTCACCTGCGTCGCCTCACTGGCCATGCTGTGCGGATCGGCTAGCCTGCTCCATGCCGCCGCAATCCCTGCCGACGTCGATGGCGCGCGGATCGTCAATGCCGACAAGGAAGCCGGCAACTGGATGTCCACCGGGCGCACCTATGACGAGCAGCGCTTCAGTCCCCTGAAGGAGATCAACGACGGCAACGTCAAGAATCTCGGTCTCGCCTGGCAATACAAGCTGGACTACAACCGGGGCGTCGAGGCAACGCCGATCATCGTCGACGGGGTGATGTACACCACGGGCTCCTTTGCCCTCGTCTATGCCCTGGACGGCGCGACGGGCAAACTTCTGTGGAAATTTGATCCGCATGAGGACATGACCCGCGCGGGCGAATTCTGCTGCGACGCCGTCAATCGCGGCGTAGCCGTCTGGAAAGGCCGTGTCTATGTCGGCACGAATGACGGCCGGCTGATCGCGATCGACGCCAGGACCGGGCAATCCGTGTGGCAGGCCGACACGATCGCCGACCACTCCCGGTCCTACGCCATCAGTGGCGCGCCACGCATCGTCCACGGCAAGGTCATCATCGGCAATGGCGGGGCGGAATTCGGCGTGCGCGGCTATATCACCGCCTATGACGCGGAAACAGGGCAGCAGGCGTGGCGGTTCTATACCGTACCCGGTGACCCGACCAGGCCGCAGGAAACGCCGGAACTCCAGATGGCGGTCAAGACCTGGACCGGCGACGCCTGGTTCAAGCAGGGCGGTGGCGGCACGGCTTGGGATTCGATGGCCTATGATCCCGAACTGAACCTGCTCTATATCGGCACCGGCAACGCCTCGATGTGGAATTACGCGCTACGGTCCCAGGCCAAGGGCGACAATCTCTTCCTGTCCTCGATCGTCGCCATCAACCCCGATACCGGGAAATATGTCTGGCATTACCAGACGACACCGGGCGACGCGTGGGACATGACGGCGACTCAACATATGATCCTCGCCGATCTGCCCATAGATGGCGTCGATCGCAAGGTCATCATGCAGGCACCGAAAAACGGCTTTTTCTACGTGCTGGATCGCGCCACCGGAAAGCTGATTTCCGCCGAGAAATACGCACCGGTCAACTGGGCGTCGAAGATCGACCTCAAGACCGGCCGCCCCGTCTTCACCGGCGAGGCCAGCTACTGGTTGAAAAAAGGCAAGGTGCTGGTTCGCCCGGGCTTCTGGGGCGGCCACGACTGGCAGCCCATGTCCTATAACCCGCAGACGGGGCTGGTCTATATCCCCAAACATGTCTTCGCGGTGACGTACGAGAACACACCCGATTACCAGTACATCTCCAACAAGAAGCATTTCTACCAGCTTGGCGTCGCGGCGGCCGACATGAAGGACGACCCGGCCGACATGGAAAAATGGGCAAAAAGCTGGACCGGCGCGTTACTTGCCTGGGACCCGGTCAAACAGAAGAAAGTCTGGGAAGTCCCTTACAAGACCATTTATAACGGCGGCACACTCTCGACCGCCGGCAATCTCGTCTTCGAAGGCACGGCAGACGGACGCGTCGTAGCCTATCGCGCGACGAACGGCGACAAACTCTGGGAATCGCCGGCCCAGTCGGGCGTCATCGCCGCGCCAGTGACCTTCGAGGCCAATGGAGCGCAATACGTCACCTTCATGGTGGGCTGGGGCGGCGCATTCCCCACTTTTGCGGGCGCGGCATCACTTGATGCCGGCGTACGCCCGTGGGCACAGGTATTGACGTACAGGCTGGGCGGCGACGCAAAGCTGGCCGAGGCCCATTTCGCCCCCTTGCCCACGCCCGAACCGCCGGCCCAGACAGCAAGCGCCGAGCAGATCACCCAGGGCAAGGCCGAATTCAACGGTCATTGCTCGCAATGCCACGGCATCAATGCCGTATCCGGCGGCGTGGTGCCCGACCTGCGCAGGCTCTCGTCCGGGCAGCACCAGATGTTCGCCTCCATCGTGAAGGGCGCATTCCAGCAACTGGGCATGCCCTCCTATGACGGCGTGCTGACCGACGATCAGATCAGCCTGATCCACGATTACCTGATCAAGCGCGCCTACGATCTGAAGGCAGAAACGCCCGAGACCAGTCCCCCCGCCACGAACTGACCCGCCAGGGCCACAGAACGCGGGGAGCGATGCTCCACGATCGGGCCCGGGGCGATACGCCACCTCATTCGACACGTCCGCAGTGCATGGTGCCGGCCCGAAAGGCCGGCGCCTCAAGGGCGGCCCGTGCCGTCCCGCGCCCGCCGGGCCGTAATACCGCTACCCGGCGTTTCGACGCCGTTCGGGGGCTCTCATCATGCTTACGATACGCCATCTTAAAAAAAACGTTTCCGCCGGAGCCATTTGCCTGCTCGCACTGGGATCTGTCCGTTCCGCGCACGCATCCGATATCACCTTCGCCGTCATCGGACCGCACGAATACGACCTTCCAGTCAATTTCGATCCATTCAATGTCCTCGTCCAGTACGGCGATGGAAACGCCGCCGGCCACAGCTATGACGGTTCCGGCGCGCTCGTTCCGGCCGGCGGGAGCCACACCTGGACCGGCCTGACGAAATATGTCCATTTCCGCAGCTTCGAAGCCATCCCGAATGTCGGATTCGCCTTCGAACTGATCCAGGCATCGAGCTACGTTCTTGCCAACGGGCAGAGTTATGGCGGCCTCGGTACCACAATTCCGGGCTTCGCGGCCTGGTTCAAGCCGAACGCCCACAGCACATTCGGCTTCCAGACCTTCATGGAGTCACCAAGCGCGACCCGCGACGCGCTGGCATCCCATAACTGGACGAACATCACGAGTTTCCTGTTCGACTATGAATGGGAACATTTCAGCTTCGACGGCGACCTCGGCGCGACGGTCGCCGCGACATCCACACATCTGCGCCAGCAGCACAGCTACACGACCGGCCAATCCTTCTTCAGCAACCTGCGCTTCGGATGGAAAGCCTCGGCGGTGATGGAACCCTTCTTCGCCTTCGACTGGCAGAATACAGGAGGACTCTACGACAACACGTTCAACCAGTATGTGCAGAATTCGAGCATGCGCGAGGTGGCGCTCGGAACAGGCATCATGTTCAACCTAAGCAAGAAGAGTTCACTGACACTCCGCTATGCGCATTCCGTCGAAGGACGAAACGTCCCTGAAACCAACGCCTATTACGTAAAATTCGTCTATCTGTGGTAGCCGGCGGGCGTGGACGGAACGCCTGCTCCGATTGACAGGAATGCCAGCCTAAACAACTATCCTGGCAAGATGCAGGAAGTCGACGAGAATATCCGCCATATCCAGCCTGGCCCGGAGAATGGCGCGTTTGGCCGCCTGCGGCCAAACGCGCCCCCCCTTGCTGCCGTTTCCATCGGAATAGGCATACCGGCACCAGAAGCAGCAATGGCAGAGGCGGTCGAAAATGCCATCCAGTACGCCACCACCTGCCTTACTCAGGTACCGGATCATCCCGAAGCTCTGCTGCTCATGGGCACGATCCACACATGGCGGAAACAGTTCGAACGGGCGGTTCCCTTCCTGCGACGCGCCACGGCATTGATGACCGACAATGCAGAAGCCTTCAACACGCTCGGCCTGGCGCTCCATGAATCCGGAAGAACAGAAGAAGCAATCAGCAGCTTCCGCAAGGCAATCGACCTGCACCCTTCACTTCCCAGCGCACTGGCGCGCCTGCAGCAGGCCCTGGCGACACGCGGCCATGCCACGGATAATATCGAACAATACCGTGCGGTCCTGGCGATCGAAGCCCGCATGGAGACCATCGCCCGTCACCGCGCGGCCCTGGCCGCCGATCCACAGAACATGGCCGCCCTTACCGGCCTCGGCGATGCATTACGGGCAGCCGGCCGACATGAAGAGGCCGCCGAGCAGTTTCGCACCGCTTTGGCCCACACGCCGGCCTGCCCCGACGCGGCGCGCAATCTGGTTCAGGCCCTGGTCGAGCTTGATCGTCTCGACGAGGCGATTGCCTGCTATCGATCCGTTCTGGAACAGGACCCGAGCCTGCACGCCATCCACGCCGCCACGGGAACGCTGCTGCGCAAAGCCGGGCGCCACGCCGAGGCCATTCATCATCTGGAACAGGCCCACGCCCTGCGGCCGGACGACGCGCCGATCCACGCCGCCCTGGCCCAACTCCTTCAGGAACAGGGGCACATCGACGCGGCGATCGCCCACCGACGTCAGGCCATCGCCCTGGCTCCGGAGGAACCGAGCCATTATCTGGCCCTCGCCCGCCTGACGAAACTGGCGCCCGACGATCCCGCACTGGCCGCCATGCACGCCCTGGTCGAGCGCGAAGAGGCGCTTGACGACCGCGGCCGGATGAATCTTCATTTCGCACTGGGCAAAGCACTTGCCGACCTCGGCCGGAATCAGGAATCGTTCGACCATTTGCTGAAAGCCAACGCGATCCGCCGCCGCCTCATGCCCTATGACGAAAAACCGGTCGCCAGGGCGGCAAAGGCCGTGCGTGAGCATTTTACCGCCGAGGCCCTGGCGGCCACCGCCGGAACCGGCCATCCCTCGTCACGCCCGATCTTCATCGTCGGCATGCCCCGATCGGGTTCGACACTGGTCGAGCAGATCCTGGCGAGCCATCCGGACATCTACGGCGCAGGCGAAATCAGCACGCTGACCGATACGCTGAAGGACGCGGCCAGACGGTTTCCGGCGTGGCAGGTCGGCACCCCGCTGGCCTGCCTGAGTGCGCAGGATCGACACGCCATCGCCGAAGAGTATCTCCAGCGACTGGACAAGCTGGCAGCAATCGACTGGGCGGGCGACCATCCGCCGGCACGCATCTCGAACAAGATGCTGGATAATTTCTTTCATATTGGAATCATTAAGCAATTATGGCCGAATGCGCAGATCATCCATACCTGTCGCGATCCGGTGGACACCTGCATGTCCTGCTTCTCGATCCCCTTCGACAATCTCGATTTTACGTTCGATCTGGGCGAACTCGGCCGTTATCATCGCCAATATCAGGAGCAGATGGCCCATTGGCGGCGGGTCCTGCCGCAGGATGCGATCCTGGACGTCCACTACGAAAACATCATCGAGGATTTCGAAGCCAATGCGCGACGCATCATCGCCTATTGCGACCTGCCATGGCATGATGCCTGCCTGCGCTTTCATGAAACCCGGCGTGTGGTCAGAACATCAAGCGTCGCCCAGGTCCGCCAGCCGCTCTATCGCACGGCCGTGGGGCGCTGGCGCCCCGACGCCGAAACGTTGCGGCCCCTGCTCGAAGGACTTGGAACCGGTATTGCAAACACCGGTCGCGGTTGAGGCACGATGATGGTCGATAAAAGAGCACGGAAGGCAGCCATTGCCCTGGCGGTTGCGTGCACCTATCAGAGTGCGCAGGCCTGCGCCGATACGCCGCCTGCCGTGGAGATCACCGTCGACGCTGCGGCGGAGCGCCATCCGATCAGCCCGTTGATCTACGGGGTCGATTTCGGTTCCTCCGCCGTCCTGCACGATCTTCGCGCACCGGTAACCCGCGCCGGCGGCAACAATTCCACTACGTACAACTGGCGTCTCGACGCCCGAAATTCCGGCGCCGACTGGTTTTACGAGAGCGTGCCATGTCCGCCGGATGAGCCCACCCTCCAGTTCGGGCCACGCTTCGTCGCCGCGGCCAGAAAAGGCGGCGCCATACCCATGGTGACGATTCCGATGATCGGCTGGACTGCGAAACTCGGTCCGAACCGTACGCGCCTCGCCAGCTTTTCCATCGCGAAATATGGGCCGCAGCAGGCACACGACGCCCAATGGTTTCCCGACGCGGGAAATGGCCGGGCCCCCGACGGCACGCCCATCCTCAACGGCGATCCGAATGATGCCCAGACGCCGGACAGCCCCGCCAACGAACAGGCCCGCGTGCGGCGTCTGGCGCGCCGTTTCAGCGCCCATGACATACGTTACTATCTTCTCGATAGCGAACCGAGCCTCTGGCACAGCATCCATTACGACGTCCATCCCGTCGGCGCCCACGCAGAGGAGGTCGCGGACAAAGGCATTCTTTATTCCAAAGCGATCAAAAGCGCCGATCCTCATGGGCTGGTCGTAGGGCCCGAGGAATGGGGCTGGACGGGCTATCAATATAGCGGGTTCGACCAGCAATACGGCACGAAGCACGGTCTGGCACATACACCCGATCGGGAAAATCAGACACATGGTCTGGATTATGTTCCATGGCTGCTGGCGCAATGGAAAGCCGCCGGCCATCCGATCGACGTTTTCAGCCTGCATTTCTACCCGCAAAGCGGCGAATTTTCGGATTCCGATTCCCCCACTGTCGCACTTGCCCGCAATCGTTCAACCCGCGACCTCTGGGACCCGCACTACAAGGACACAAGCTGGATCAACAGCGTGGTCGCCCTGATTCCGCTCATGCGGCAATGGGTGGACCAGTATTATTATCCAGGCACCCCCATTGCTCTGACAGAGTATAGCTGGGGCGGAGAGAAGCTGATGAACGGCGCCACGGCCGAAGCCGATCTGCTGGGCATCTTCGGTCGGGAAAAGCTCGATATCGCCATGCGCTGGACCGCCCCGGCACCAGGTACGCCCGTCTACAAGGCGATGAAGCTCTATCGCAATTACAACGACCGGGGTGACGGATTCGGAGAGACGAGCATCCAGGCCACAGTGCCCGATGCCGATCAGGTTTCCGCCTTCGCCGCCCTGCGCGCCAGAGACGGCGCAGCAACGGTGATGGTCATCAACAAGCAGCTCGACACCATGGCCGACGTCACACTGTCGCTGGCCCATCTGCCCGACAACGGCAAGGTGGAAACCTGGCAATTGGCGGATAACAGGATCGTCCACCTGGCGGACTCCCGCTACACGAACGCCAGGTTGCACGCCTCCCTGCCCCGCCAGACCGTCACCCTGTTTCTCCTGCATCCCACCGGAAAGAGAAGCTCACACAAACAATGACCTGTTGTCCTGACGTAACATTCTCTGCCGGCGCCGGAGCATTCCCACCGCAAGCCGGCCAGTCAAAAATTCTTTAATTTGTTGTTTTACAAGAATTTTCTTCCAATTCAAACGTACACATTCAAACCGGCTCTACTCTAAGCGGATTTCCCGGCCCGATAGAGGTGGTAGGACAGCAGCGTCTTCGCGTCCGTACGCCCGATGCGCGGAATATCGTCCAGTTCGATCACATGCAGCCGGATCGGTTCATGCTCGGCCGCGTTTCCGGTCCGCCGCCCATCCAGCGCCCGCATCGTCGCCTCGTCGATATCCAGATCCACGGCATAAAGGGTAATCGCCTCGTCACACCCGCCGGGCGACGGCCATACCGTCGTCAGTTCCATCAACCGCTCGGCGGGCACGACCAGGTCGGGGCCGACTTCCTCGGCCAGCTCACGCAAGGCGGTGCTGACCAGATTTCCGCCATCCACCATCCCGGCCGGCAGCGCCAGCAGGTCAGGACAGGCCGCCGGCAGGCGCGGCTCGCAGGTCAGGATGGTACGCGCTGCGTGACCCGGGCAATGCAGCACCACCAGGACCGAGACCGCATCCCCACGCAACAACGCGGCACCAGGTACCTTCCGCCCCTCATGCCACGCATCGGCATCGACCAGGATGAATCCCACCCGCACCCCGAAAAAGACCACATCCCGTACCACCACCCGGCGCAGGTCGAAGCGCGCGGCCGCCTGTTCCAGCCAGCGGCGGAAATGCGCCGCCGCCAGCACGTCGCCCTGCCGGTCCTCCGGCACCCCGGCCGAGAACGCAATCGGAATCTGATCGACCGGCACCATGCGGCTGCCTCCTTTATAACGGGTCGCAACGTTACATGCGCCAGCCTGCCGCAATCCAATCCGTCCGACCATCTTCCCCGACATCGCCCACAGGATTGTCCCCATTTCTGTGGATAACTCCAGAGGCCGGACCCAAGCTATTCGTACTCCCCGCGATGTTCCACTTCACGCCACAGATGGACATAAAGCTGCGTATCGAACCGGGGCCTGATAAACATGCGCCGCACCGCGCCGAGACCTGTCGACGTGAAATAGGCACGCGGTGGCCCCTCATCAGCCGCAACCCGCAACAGGCCGCGCGCGACCAGATCGCGGATCGAGGCCGGAATGCGCGGCTGGCCAGCCAATGGCCCGCTTTTCCATGTCGGCAGGACAATACCCGCCGAAAGCGAGGGATTGCTGCCCGAATAGGTTCCGAAAACCCAGCGAATGAACCGTTCCTCGGAACGGGTCATGCCTGCATCAACCATTGTGAAGACCTGCATTCTTGTTTTTTTTGCGTCCGCACGAACCGCCTTTTTCAGGTGGCCGACACCAGTTTCAAGGTCTGCATAACCGAAACGCAAGACATTATTTGCCGAATCATGCGCAAGCCCGGCCCTTGACAAAGCATTAAGAACGCGGGCCGTGTCAGACAGATCAAATCACCCCCTACCGAACCAAGCCCCCCGATGCCCCTGTCCCCAGCCCCGTCCCACACCGCCAGCCTGTCATGGAAAGACCTGCGTACACTGGTGCTCGCCGCACTGGGCGGCGCGCTGGAATTCTATGATTTCGTCATCTTCGCCTATTTCGCGAAGATCATCGCCCAGCATTTCTTCCCCGCCAGCCAGCCCGACTGGCTGCGCCAGACCGAGACCTTCGGCCTCTTCGGCGCCGGCTATCTGGCACGGCCGCTGGGCGGGGTAATCATGGCGCATTTCGGCGACCTCCACGGGCGCAAGAAAATGTTCGCCTTCAGCGTGCTGCTGATGGCAGCCCCCACCCTGCTGATCGGCCTGCTCCCCGGTTTCGACACGCTGGGCATAGGCGCACCGCTGGTGCTGCTGGTGCTGCGCATGGCCCAGGGGGCCGCCATGGGCGGGGAGGCACCGGGCGGCTGGGTCTTCGTCGTCGAACATGCCAGCGCCCGGCATACGGGCCTGGCCTGCGGCCTGCTCACCGGCGGCCTCACAGCCGGCATGCTGATCGGCTCTCTGGTCGCGCTGGGCCTGAACGCGGCCCTGTCAGCCGCCGCGATCACCGATTGGGGGTGGCGCCTGCCGTTCATCCTGGGCGGCATATTCGGGCTGGTCGCCATGCGCCTGCGCCGCTGGCTGCACGAAACCCCCGTCTTCGCCGAAATGCAGGCCAACGATGCGCTGGCGCGTCAGGCGCCATTGCTGACGGTGCTGCGTGCCAGCCGCCGGGCGATCGTCCTTTCTGTCATCGGCACCTGGACGCTGACCGCCGCGATCGTCGTCCTGCTGCTGATGATGCCGGCTCTGCTGCAAAGCCTGCACGGCTTCTCCCCCGCCAGCACCATGCGCGCCAGCCTGATCGCCACGCTGAGCATCACCATCGCTTCCGTGGCGATCGGGGCAGCGACCGACCGCTGGGGCCTGCACGGCGTAATCCCCCCGGTGATCGCACTGCTCATCGCCGGTGCCTGGGGTCTGTATGCGGTCGCGCCCGCGCATCCCTCATGGTTCATGGCATTCGCCGGCCTGGCCGGCATCGGCGCAGGTTATGTCAGCCTGGTGCCGATCGCGATGGTGCGGGCCTTCCCTCCGGCAATCCGCTTTTCCGGCCTCTCTTTCTCATACAACCTGTCTTACGCGGTCTTCGGCGGCCTGACGCCGGCCTGCGTCTCTGCACTGGTCGGGCACAACCCCACCGCGCCGGCCCTGTACGTCATCGTCATGGCCCTGATGGGCGGCATTGCCCTATGGGCCATGCCCGACGTCACACGCGCGCACGCACCGTTATCTCCCCGCGTCGGGCAAGGCGCCAGGCAGATATAATGGACGCCACTGCCTGTTCGTGCTTAAGAACGACATGGCAAGCATCTCTCCCGACCTGATCGCCCGCCGCATTCGTCAGGGCAGTGGCGCCGAAGCACCGGATCTGGTCATCCGGGACGTCCGGCTGTTCGATCTGGTAACCGGCGCGCTCATCGAGACCGATATCGCAATCTGCGGCGATACCATCGTCGGCACGCTGGACCGGTACGACGGCCCCAACGTCATCGACGGACGCGGCCGCATCGTCGTTCCCGGCTTCATCGACACCCATCTGCATGTCGAATCGTCGCTGGTCACGCCGTTCGAATTCGAGCGCTGCGTGCTGCCCCACGGCGTCACCACCGCCATCTGCGACCCGCACGAAATGGCCAACGTCCTGGGCGTCCCGGCCCTGCGCTATTTCCTCGACGCCGCGACCCGCATGGTCATGGACCTGCGGGTCAACCTGTCGAGCTGCGTGCCGTCCTCGCCGGTCGAAACCTCCGGCGCCGTCCTGATGGCGGACGACCTGACCCCGCTGATGAATCACCCCAAGGTCATCGGCCTGGCGGAATTCATGAACATGCCCGGCGTGCTGTCCGGCGCCCCCGACTGCATGGACAAGCTGGCCGCCTTCGCGGGCCGCCATATCGACGGCCACGCCCCGCTGATGGGCGGCAAGAAGCTGAACGGCTACCTGTCGGGCGGCATCTCCACCGACCACGAGGCCACCCGCGCCGACGAGGCACTGGAGAAGATCCGCAAGGGCATGACGGTCCTGATCCGCGAAGGATCGGTCTGCAAGGACCTGGCGGCGCTCGCCCCGCTGCTGACGGTCGAAACCTCCCCCTTCCTGGCTTTCTGCACCGACGACCGCAACCCGTTGGAAATCGCGCATGAAGGCCATATCGACTTCCTGATCCGCAGCGCCATCGCGCGCGGCGTGCCACCACTGGCCGCCTATCGCGCCGCCAGCCTCACGGCGGCGCGCGCCTTCGGGCTGACCGATCGCGGCATGCTGGCGCCCGGCAAACGCGCCGACATCGTCTTCCTGGACGATCTGGAACGCTGCACGGTCTCCGATGTGCTCGCCGGCGGCCGCCCCATCGGGCCGGCACTGGACGAGCGCCAGCCGATCCCGGCCCCCGGCCGCAACAGCATCATCCTCAACCGGCCGGTCACGGCGGAAGATTTCACGGTGCCCGGCAGCGGCGCCGGCCGTCCGGTCATGGGTATCGTCCCCGGCCAGATCATCACCACCTTCCTGACCGAAGACCTGTCCGAGACCGAAGGCCGCGTCCTGCCCGACATCGGGCGCGACATCGCCAAGGTCGCGGTCGTGGCGCGACACGGGCTGAACGGCAATATCGGCCGCGGCTTCGTGCAGGGTTTCGGCCTGCGTAGCGGCGCCCTGGCCTCATCGGTCGGCCATGACGCCCATAATATCTGCGTCGTCGGCGTCGATGATTCGGACATGGCGGCGGCGGTCAACCGGCTGGCCGAAACCGGCGGCGGCTTCGTCATCGTCGAGGGCGGCGCGGTCCGCGCCGAACTCAACCTGCCGATCGCCGGCCTGATGAGCGACGCACCGTTCGAAACCGTGCGCGCGCAACTGGAAATCCTGCGCGCCGCAACGCGCGAGATGGGCGTGACGCTGGAAGAGCCATTCCTGCAACTGGCCTTCCTGCCCCTGCCGGTCGTGCCACACCTGAAGATCACCGATCACGGGCTGGTCGATGTCAGCCGAATGACCGTAATCGGCTGACCGAGGCCCCCGCAATCGCACGGCTCGCACGAAATTGAATCCCCCGCCGGCCGCGATGACACAGCAGGGACGGCACGGCTCCAACATCGCTCGATACGGGAAAAGACGCGGCCAGAACCTGTAGTTCCCATTGCGTAACGCCCCCCGCCGCCACCCTGCCACGGCGCGGAAAGACGCGTACAGGGCTTGCCAGCACCGGCATTTTTCAAACAGCCTCCGACGACCAGTTCCAAACCCCTCGATCGGACGCCCTCATGCCCCTTGCTCCGGCGGATGCCGGCACGTTCATCACCCGCGCCAGCCCGGCCTATCGCCGCGCCGGGCTGGCTCTGTTCCTGGCGGGCTTCGCGACCTTCTCGCTGCTCTACTGCGTGCAGCCGCTGCTACCGGTCTTCTCCAGCCGGTTCGGCATCGGCGCGGCCAGCAGTTCGCTGTCGCTCTCCCTGTCCACCAGCGCCCTCGCCGTCGCTATCCTGCTCGCCGCCGCCCTGTCCGAACGCCTCGGCCGGCGCGACATCATGGCCCTGTCCATGATGCTGTCAGCCGTGCTGAACATCGCCGCGGCATGGGCACCGGTCTGGCCGGCCCTGCTGGTGGCCCGCCTGGCCGAGGGCTTCGTGCTGGGCGGCGTACCCGCCGTGGCGATGACCTACCTGGCCGAGGAGATCCACCCGCGCGAACTGGATCTGGCAATGGGCCTGTACGTCGCTGGTACCGCATTCGGCGGCATGATCGGCCGCGTGGGCACGGGCATCCTGACCGATGCGCTCTCCTGGCGCGCCGCCATGACCATCATCGGCGCTGCCGGCCTACTCGCCGCCCTCGGCTTCCTGGCGTTGCTGCCCCCCTCGCGCAATTTCGTCCGCCGACCGGGACTGAACGCGCGCCATCATCTCGCCTCCTGGGCACGCCACCTGCGGGACCCGGCGCTACCGGCCCTCTACGCCATCGGCTTCACGGTCATGGGCAGTTTCGTCACCATCTTCAACTATGCCGGCTACCGGTTGATGGCCCCGCCCTACAATCTGGACCAGACCCGGCTGGGCCTGCTCTTTTCGGTCTATGTGTTCGGCATCCTGTCCTCGTCGGCGGCCGGCGCGCTGTCCGACCGTATGGGGCGCGGGCGCGTGCTCACGGCCGGCATCCTGATCATGGGCACCGGGATCATGCTGACCCTGCCACATGCCCTGCCCTGCGTCTTCCTCGGCATCGTGTTCCTGACGATCGGCTTCTTCACCGCCCACGCGGTGGCCAGCGGCTGGGTAGGGCGCCTGGCGCGCATCGACCGGGGGCATGCAACGTCCCTCTACCTGCTGGCCTATTATCTCGGCTCCAGCATCGCCGGCTCGATCGGCGGCTGGTGGTGGGCGGGCCTGGGATGGAACGGGGTCGCCGGTTTCACGCTGCTGCTGCTGGCCGGCGCACTGGCCGCCGCCGCATGGCTACACCGGGTGGCCCGGTCCTGAAAGGGGAGATCACATGACGGCCTATGTCGCCCTGCTGCGCGCGGTCAATGTCGGCGGCACCGGCAAACTGCCGATGACAAGTCTGGCCACACTCTGCGCGGCCGCCGGGTTCTCGCGGGTGCAAACCTATATCGCCAGCGGCAACGTCGTCTTCCACAGCGACGAAACCGAAGAACAGGTCCGTACGGCGCTCGAAGACCGGCTCCATACGCATTGCGGCAAGCGCGTGGGCGTCATCGTCCGGACCGCATCCGAAATCGCGGCGATCGTGGCCCGAAATCCGTTCCCCGACCAGCCGGGCAACCGCGTCATGGCCCTGTTCGTCGATGCTCCCCTGCCGACCGACCCGATGGCAGGCGCCACCGGCGCGCAGGGCGAACAGGTCCGCCTGGGACAACGCGAATTATTCGTCTTCTACCCCAACGGCATGGCGAAGACCCGCCTGCGCCTCCCCAGCGAAAAGGCCGGAACCGCGCGCAACATGAATACGGTCGCCAGACTCGCTGAAATGGCTGCCGCCCTGAGGTAAAAGGCAGCAACCAGCCTCTCAGGCGGATTGGGCGTTACCCACCCTCAGGGCAAACAGCGCCAGCAGATAGACCAGCAATCCACCAACAGACAGCAGCGCCCCACCCATGCCAAGAGCGCCGTAGCCGAACTGATGCGCCAGCAGAACGCTCCCCAGTACGGCACCCAGCGCGTTCGCGATGTTGAACGCAGAATGATTGAGCGACGCAGCCAGGGTCTGCGCCTCACCGGCGAAATCCATCAACCTCGTCTGCAATGCCGGCCCCAGCGCATTGAAGAAGGTCGGCACCAGAAAGACATCCGCCATCAACCCGATGCGACTATGCAGGACGTAAGGCAGAACCAGCATGGTCCCGATACTGCCCACCAGTGCGATAAGCACCGCCGCATTCAGGTTGCGATCGACAATCCAGGCCCCGACATTCGCGCCCGCCAGCATGCCCGCGCCCCACAGCACCATATAGGCCATGGCCATCCATTCCGGCACATGGGTCACGTTATTCAGGATGCTGGTCAGGAAGGTATATAGCGTGAACATGCCGCCGAAACCGATGGCCGCCGTCAGCAGGGTCAGCAGCACCTGCGCGTTGGCCAGCCCCCGCAACTCCCCCAGCGGCGTCACGGCGCGGTCGGGTTTATCGGCCGGAATATACCGCCACACACCCAGCAGGGTCACGGCTCCCGCCAACCCGATCACGGCATAGGCAATCCGCCACCCGAGATGATCGGCAGCGAAAGTCGAGAACGGCGCCCCGATCAGCGTGGCGATCGCAATCCCCGACAGCACCCGGCCAACCGCCCAGCCCCGCCGCGAACGATCGACCATCGAAGCACCGATCAGCGCCGAAATCCCGAACAACGCACCATGCGGCAAGCCGGTGATGAAGCGGGCCACATCGACCAGTGCCGGCGTCGGCATCATGACGCTCAGAAAATTCCCGCAACAGAAGAACACGAACAGCGCCAGCAGAAGCTCCCGGCGTGAAAGGCGCGCGCCCAGAATGGTAAAGAGCGGCGCCCCCACCACCACCCCCAGCGCATAGGCCGTGATGGCATAGCCGGCCTCGGCTGCCGACACATGAAGCGACGCCGCAAACTGGGCAGCATCCCCATGATCGCAAACTCACCCGTGCCCACCACGAATGTGCCGAATGTCAGCGTCAGAAAGGCAAGCGCCGCGCCATGCGGCGGAGGGACTCGGGCAATACCGTGCCCGTCGGGAATCATCTCTGTCGACATCGGATCAGTCCAGGATTCTGCGATAATTTACGAAAAGGCAGCCAGGGCCACGCGGCCGATGGCGATATCGTCTTCCGTCCTGGCGCCAGAGACGCCGATACCCCCGATCACGACCCCGTCCTTGTCCCGTATGGCCAGGCCGCCACCAAAGCTGGTCAGTCCGCCATTGGTCAGTTCCAGGGAATAGGCCCCGCCCCCGGGCACGCGACCTGGGCAAACGCCGCGCTGTCCATATGAAACAGCGCGGCGGTCCTGGCCTTCTTGTGGCAGACGTCGATACACCCCAGCGCAAGTCCATCCATGCGCAGGAAGACAACCGGGTACCCCGCCGCATCCACGATGGACACACACACAACGACGCCCAGCCGCTCCGCCTCCGCATGGGCTGCGGCGAGCATGTGGGTGGCAGATGAAAGCTGCATGAAAGAACGACCTCTGATGCTGTCAGGAAAGCGTGCCGCACTCTAATCCAGACAAGCGGACAGGGAATGGCCGTATCCCGCAATTCCGAATTTGTTCAATATCGTTGAACTTCTGCACCGCCACCACAGTGTGAGGGCGGCCCAAATCGTCAGGCGGCCAGCGTCATCATCGTCCAGCTCAATTCGATCAGCCGCCGCCGGGGCAGCCTGTCAGCCGGCCCGGTAATGCTGATGCCCGCCTGCACCAGGCCGTTATCCCGCCACGGCACGGCCAGGCAGTTCCATCCGATGCGGGAGGCTTCAAGGTCGAGCGCATATCCCCTGGCCCGCACCTGTTCGATCTGCGAGAGAAACGCGGCACTCAGGGTCCGGCCCTGCGACAGGGCCATCCTCTTCTCGACACCCGGAAAAAACGCGAGAAACACCAGGCCCAGCGCCGATCCTTCCAGCCTGTCACGCTGCCCGAACCCGGCACCATTCAGGCTCCAGGCCGGCGTTTCGATCAGGTCGAGATACGCCACCTCGTCCCCGCTCGGCACCGCCAGCAGCACCGTCGCCTCGCAGGCCCGCGCAATCTCTTCAAGGACCGGCCGCAGCCGATCGCGCAACATGGCATCATTCCCTGCCATGCGCGCGATATTCAGGATCCGGCTTCCCAGATGATAGCGCATGTCTCCCGGGACACGCTGCACATAGCCCAGGCGTTCAAGCGTTTTCAGAATATTGTGGGCGGTCGTCTTGCCGATCCCCATCTGCTCGTGAATCGTGCGCAGATGCGCCCGCCCACCTTCCTGGGCGATGATTTCCAGGATCGCGGCCGCCCGCTCGACCGACTGGATCACGGCCGCCCCCGCGGGAAGGCTGCTGGCTCAGTGCCCGATATCCGGCAGTCCATCATCCTCTTCGTCCATCAGCGACAGGTCAGGCACGGGCACGGCACTGCGCACGCCCCATACGCAGAACAGCAGCGAAACCACCGCCACCACGATCAGGTCCCAGCCATAGGCAATCCAGCCATGCCCGCCGAATTGCGGGCTGCCGGCATAGGACAGGGCCGCGATCGTCGGCAGATAGACCATGAACCAGACGGCATGCCGGGCCGCCGCGCGATGCTGCGCCCAGCTATCCTGCCGGCGACACCACAGATAAAGCGGCAGAAGCAGCAGCATCAGCAGGATGATGTACCCGCTCAGCGGCCAGCGCGCCCAATACAGCAGCAGCGACGAGAACATGAAGGCCAGCGCCCCGGTCACGCGCATCACCGGCACCCGCACCGGGCGCGGACGATCCGCCAGCGTGTGCCGCAGCGCCAGCGCCGAGATCGGCAGCATCAGATACGAAATCACGGTACAGACCGAAATCACCGCGGCAAGAATGCCCCAGCCACGAAAGCAGAACAGAAAGATATAGGCCGCACCAAGATTGAACCACAGCGCCGGGCGCGGCACGCCATAGTCCGGATGGATCGCCCCCAGCAGGTCGGGCAGCGTGCCGTTACGCTGCATGCCCAGCGTCATCCGCGTGCTGGAGGCCAGATGCGTCGCCCCCGCCCCGCTTGGTGCAAGAAAGGCATCGAAATACAGCAGCATCGCCACCCAGTTGAGGTTGAAGGCGATCGCAAGCTGCGCGAACGGCGAGGAAAAGGACAATCCCGCCCATCCCCCGGCACCCGGCCGCACCGCGCCCAGATAGGCGCATTGCAGCAGCAGATAGATCACGGTCGCCGTCGCCACCGACCCGATCACGGCAAAAGGAATGCTCCGTCCCGGATTCCGCGCCTCGCCCGCCAGGTTCAGCGGGCTCTGAAACCCGTTGAACGCAAAGACGATGCCCGAGGTCGCCACCGCCGTCAGCACGCCCGACAGGCCATAGGGCATGAAGCCCCCCGTCTCCGCGCCGCTCAGGTTGCCGGCATGGAAACTGCTGGCCATCAGCAGCACCGCCGTCGTCGCCGGCACGATCAGCTTGAAGACCGTAATCGCGGAATTGAACCGGGCAAAGAACCGCACGCCCCAGAAATTGAGCAGGAAATAGACCACCACCAGCACGGCGGCGGCGGCCAGTCCGCTCGGCGACAGCACCCCGTCATGATACATGCCCTGCGCCCAGGGAAACGGCCAGGAACTCATATACTGCACCGAAGCCTCGGCCTCGACCGGCACGACGCTGACGATCGAAAGCCAGTTCGCCCCGGCAGCCATGAAGCCGACCAGCGGTCCATGGGTCAGGTTGGCATAACGGACCATACCGCCCGCCACCGGAAACATGCCGCCCAGTTCGGTCGCCATCGCGGCAATCACCAGGGCGATGAATGCCCCCAGCAACCAGGCCAGAATGGCGGCCGGCCCGGCGGTGGAGGCCGCCCGTTCGGCACCGAACAACCACCCCGACCCGATCATGGCGCTCAGCCCGGTGAACATCAGTTGCCAGGGTCCAAGGGCACGATTCAGGCGGGACGACACGTCAGGCAAACTCCGAAACGAGGGAACAGGCGAGCGAATCGCCCGCGATCCGCCCAACCAACCTCGTTCCGCGCCCGGATGCAACAGCCCCCATCCAGCCCGCACGCATCACGCGCGCCACCGCGACCGCGCAGGCGGCACCACGACCGAGATCGTGCCCGGCCCCGGTCATCCGGGCCATCCCGCCACCCCTCACCGTCTGAATCAGCAAAAAAACCCGCTCTTCGCATATTTTTTCATTGCTTATTTTTTGATATCATAAATATATAAAATAAGAAAAAAGGGAGCAGCAAGAATGGGTACGGCTGAAATCAAGGCACGGGCGATTTCGGGTTTCGTCGGCATCGGCGCCATTCCGCTTCTGGCTCTGGCCGGCGCCATCAGCCTGCTCTCCATCCAGGCAGACGCCTCGGACAGCGCAGCCACGACCCACATCATCGGCGCGGGCCTGTGCGGTGGCGCGATCCTGCTCCTGCTGCGTGCGTTCATCACCCTGCAACCCAATGAGTCGGCGGTGCTGACATTCCTGGGTAAATATTCGGGAACCCTGAGCCAGGACGGCTTCTGGCTGGTCAACCCGTTCGCCCTGCGCAAGCGGGTCACCCGCCGGCTCGTGACGCAGGAAATCGGCCCCCTGAAGGTCAATGACGCGGCGGGCAATCCGGTCGAGATCGGCATGGTGCTGACGTGGCGCGTGGCCCAGGCGTCCCGCGCGGTCTTCGACGTGGAAAATTATCAGGCTTATGTCACCGCCCAGGGCGAAACCGCCCTGCGCAGCCTGGCCAGCCGCCACCCCTATGACGAAGAGGAATATCGGCACGCCCTGGCCGAACGGCAGGCGGACGGACCGCTCCGCCAGGAAGGCGCCGTGCTGTCCCTGCGCGACGGCGGAGACCGGCTGACCGCCACCCTGGCCGCCGACCTGCGCGACCGGATGGAACTGGCTGGCCTGATCGTGCAGGAGGCCCGTCTGTCGCACCTGGCCTACTCGCCCGAAATCGCCGCGACCATGCTGCGCAAACAGGCGGCGAGCGCCGTCATCGCCGCAAGGCGGACGATCACTTCCGGCGCCGTGGCGATCGTCGAACAGGCCCTGAACGAACTCGAAGATCGCCTGGGCGGCGTCCTGGACGCCGAACGCAAGGCGGCGATGATTTCCAATCTGCTGGTCGTGCTGGTCGGCGACCGTGATGTCACACCGGTCGTCAACACGGGCACGCTGTATTCGTGACCGGCGAAAGCCGCAGGGGAAGGCCGCGCGGGCCGGACAAGGCGGCCTTCGCGCTCCGCCTCGATCCGGCCCTGCTCGCGGCCATCAGGCGCAGCGCCGATGCCGACTTGCGCAGCGTCAACGCGCAGATGGAAATCCTGCTGCGCGAAGCCCTGACCCGGCGCGGCATCCGCGTCGCCGAGCCCTCCGACAGCGACCCGCCCTGACCACGCCCCGGAGCCGGCCCGCATCGCCAGAGCAGGCCCTCAGCACACCTGGCGTCCGGCAACCCACACCTGCCGAACCCGCAATTGCTCGTCCATCACGACGAAATCGGCGCGGCGTCCCACAGCCAGAACGCCCCGATCATGCAGGCCCAGATAACGGGCGGGCGCGCCACTGACCAGGTCGGCGGCACGCGGCAGCGCCACGCCGCCACTCTCCACCGCATTGCGCAGGGCCACATCCAGGGTCAGCACGCTGCCCGCCAGCGATCCACCCGGCAGCCGCACCACCCCGTCGCGGATCATCACGTCCTGGCCACCCAGTTGGCTCGGCCCGTCCGGCAGGCCGGTGCCGCGCATCGCGTCGGTCACCAGCAGCAGACGCCCGTCCATCAGGCGCGCGGCCATGCGAAAGGTGGCGGGATGGACGTGATGCGTGTCCAGGATCATTTCGGCATAAGCCGCATCGCTGCACATCAACGCGGTCGCGGGGCCAGGGCGGCGTCCCTCGATCGGCGCCATGGCGTTGAACAGATGCGTCGCCCCCACCGTACCGCCGGCGGCGCAGATCGTGCAGATCGCCTGCTCGGTCTGCGCGTAATCGGCCGTCATGTGGCCCAGGCTGACCCGCACCCCGGCGCCGGCGAAAATCTGCATGGCCCTCTCGGCATGCTCCAGTTCCGGCGCCAGGGTCACCACGCGCACAATGCCGGTCTCCAGCACCTCCCGCACAAGGTCCGGGTGGGGGGGCACGGCAAAGGGCGGCTGCGCACCCAGCTTGTGGGGGCTGACGAACGGCCCTTCCAGATGCGCACCATGAATGTCAGGCCCGTCCGGCACCCCAGCCCGACGCACCTCGGCAATCGCGCGCAGCGCGTCCATCACGTCGGACCAGGGCCGGGTGATGGTGGTCGGCAGGATCGTCGTGGTGCCATGCGTCAGATGAAAACGCGACAGCCGCCCGATCGCCGCCACCCCATCCATCGTATCCGCACCATCGCCGCCATGAACATGGCAATCGATAAAACCCGGCAGGATGTAGTGTCGCGCCGCCTCCGGGCATGGCGCAATCTCGCGGATCTGCCCGTCAAAGACGATGCGCCCCGGCATGATCCGCTGAGGCAGCACGATCCGGCCTTCCAGAACTGGCAACGAACTCATCTTTCCTCCGCTATCGGCGGTCGTTCACGTCCGAAGTACCGGCCATAGAGCAGAATGGCAAAATAGGACGGCAGCATCAGCATCGCGAACATACGCTGGAAACCGATTATCGGCTTCAGCCAGACATAAAGCTGCGGCATGATCGCACCCCCGCAGAACGCCATGACCAGCAACGCCGAGGCCAGCGGCGTAGAGGCCCCCGCCCCCCGGATGGCGATCGGAAACAGCGCAGGCATGATCATCGCGTTACTCAACCCGAGCAACGCCACGCACACTACCGAGACATACCCGTGCGTGGCCCAGGCCAGAACGGTCAGCACGCAGCCCACCAGGCAGGACAGTTCCATGCAGCGTTCCTGCGAGAGCAGGCGCGGCACCGCCAGCAACCCGGCCACATAGCCCAGCATCATCGCCGCGAGGGTCAGCGCGGTGAGGAAACGGGTCTGCTCAAGCGGCAACCCCAGCCCCCGTCCATAGGTGCCTATCGCATCCCCCGCCATGACTTCGACGCCGATATACAGGAACATCGCCCCGATCCCCACCAGCAGGTGCGGACGAAGAATATGTGCCTTCCACGCAGCATCCTGCTCACGCGACGACGGCGCATCCAGGTCAGGCAACGACGACAGGACAATCGCGGCCGACATCGCCACCAGGACCGCCGCCATACCCATATAGGGCCAGTAGATCGCCCGCATGAAACCGGCCAGGATCGCCTCGCGCATCGCCGGGTCCGCGGCCGTCCGCGCGCTCTGCGCCACGCCGCCGATATCGCGCATGACCAGCATGGCCAGCGCGACCGGCGCCAGGATACCTGCGAATTTGTTACAGATTCCCATGATGGCGATACGCTGGGCGGCCCGCGGTGGCGGCCCCAGCAGGCTGACATAAGGATTCACCGTTACCTGCAACAGCGCCAGCCCCGCGCCCAGCACCAGCAGCCCCGCCAGCGCGCCGGCATACCAGCGGCCGGCGACGCATTGACCGAAGAACGCCGTCCCCACAGCCATGACCAGGAGAGCCAGCGCCAGTCCGCGCTTCAGCCCCATCCGCCGCGCAATCACCGACGACGGCAGCGCGAACAGAAAATAGGACAGGTAGAAGACCAGCGGAACAAAAAATGCGCTGACATCGTCAAGCGAGAATGCGACCTGCACGAACGAGATCAGCGGGCCGTTCAGCCAGGTGACGAAGCCGATCACAAAAAACAGTCCGGCGATGATCGCCAGCGGTGCCCAGCCGAAATCGCCGGCCGGCCCATCCGTCCCGGACAGGCGGCGCGTCATGAGCCATGAAGCCCGGGCGGCACACAGGCCCGCGTATAATCCTCCAGCACGAGGTCGATCGCAGCCAGGACGATGGCCCGGGGTGTGCGCGCAATCGCGCCGGAGCGCACGCCCGCGCCGACCGCCGGCAGAAACTGGCGCAGCAGCACATCCGGCAGGCCGCTCTCCTCCAGGTCGGCGAACAGCCGCCCCACCGCCGCCTCGACATCGGGAAACGACCAGTAATAGCGGATCCGGTCACTATAGCCGTAATGGCGCAACATCCTCTGTTGCGCAGCCGATCCCGCGTAATGGCCGGTCCAATGGCCGGGTGCGTCGGTCATGACCTGCTCCATCGTTTCGCGCAGGCTCTTGCCACCCGGGTACAACACCTCGCGCAGGGCGTCGAGCGCGTACAGCGCTTCGCGCAACGCTAACGTCAGGCCCGGTCCCACCTTCAGCAGCGCGAACCCGTCCTCGACCAGCGCCCGCAATGCGCACTCCGGCTGATAGTCGGTCGAATGCGCCTCGAACACCCAGCCGGGCATCTTCGCAAGCACACCAGCCAGGGGTTGGGCGGGTTCACGGCGATAGACGACCACCTCCTGAGCATCGAATTCCACACCCGGCTGCACGACCAGCGCGATCACCCGCGACCAGACGTCATCCCCTAACACGGGGCGGAACGCCGCCTCATGCGCCGCCAGGGTCCGCAGGGCGGCCTCCGGCGCGGTCGGGACCAGATGGGCCAGATGATCCGATCCCCCGCTCACGCCGCCAGGAACCGGAACTTCGGTTCCCACGACATACACCGCCTGTCCCGGGGCCACCGCCTCAGCACGCGCCGCCAGGGCGCAGGCGCGGCCCGCCACGACGTCATCGGGCAACGCGGCGGCCTCACCCCGACAGCCCATGCTGGCATCCAGATGCAGCTTGACGAAACCGGCCTCGGCATAGGCCGCAATCATCGTCTCAGCCCGTCGCATCGCCTCATCCGCTGGCAACGCCTTCCAGGGATTGGGGCCAAGATGGTCTCCTCCCAGCAGGATCAGGTCGCGCGGACATCCGGCCTGCTCCGCAATGCGCCAGACCATGTCGCGGAAATCTGCCGGCGTCATGCCGGTATACCCGCCCTCCTGGTTGACCTGGTTGCAGGTCGCCTCGATCAGAACCGGGCGTCCGGCGCGCCCGGCACGCGCGAGTGCGGCCTCCAGCACCAGCGGATGCGCCGAACAGACCGACGCCAGCCCAACCCGGGCCGCAGGCGGCACCGACGGATCATGCGCCTGCGCAACCAGAGCACGGAACAAAGCCAAGGACATCACGTATTCCCTTTGGACCACGAGTTCGGAATCGGAGCGAACATGCATTGCCGGCACGCCTGTCCGGCCTGGCTCTCAGGCGACCGTTACGACCTTGGTCAGGTGCCGGGGCGCCAGGGTGTCCAACCCGTGCTGACGGGCCACATATTCGCCCAGCAGTTGCAGAACAGGCAGGCAGAGCAGCGGCCGCACCTCGGCCGGAGCATCGACGGACAGTTCGATATTGCCCGGTCCGCCCAGCCCCAGCACGCGCGCGCCCTTTGCCATCAGTTCCCGCGCGAGCTGCGCTTCCTCCCCGATCGTGTCCGGATGATACAGCATGACCACGCAGGACCGGTCGTCGATCAGGCTGATCGGGCCATGGCGATATTCCAGCGGATGATGCGCCTCCGTCTGGCTCAGACTCATTTCCTGCAATTTCAGTGCACCCTCGCGCGCCACGCCATACAGCGCGCCCGCGCCCAGGAAGACGAAATGCGATCGTCCCGCTATCAGCCCAGGCAAAAGCGGATCGGCCGCACGCAGCAGGGCTTCAGCCGCCCTCGTGGTCTCCGGCCCGACCGCGACCCCGGCATAGCGCAAACCCATCAGCAGCATCAGGCTCGCCGAGGCCGTCATCACGATCCCTTCCTCAGGATGGGTATCGGCGAGCACGACGTCATCGGCGTGATGGCACAACGCGCTGCCCGGCGCGCAGCAGAAGGCGGTCACCCCCAGGCCGGCTGCCCGGCTGACCTCGGCAGCAGCCACCGTCTCGGTCGATTCACCACTCCGCGACAGGGCGACGACATGCGGCGCGATGGTGGCAGGAACGTAATTGTCCCGTCGCCGTGTCCATTCGTTCCCCGGCACGGCTCGCGCCAGTACACCGCGCATGTTCAGCGTCGCAGCGATCGAATCCGCGATATGGACCGACGTACCACACCCCACCACCACATGGACCAGGCCGGCACGCGGCCGCACCCCGTCCATGACCAGCTTGTCCCATAGAGGGAATTGCTCGCGAATACCGCGTTCCGTTGCGTTCATGATCAATCCTTGTCTCTATTTCCGTATGGATATTCGCATGGGTATTCAGCGTCGGGGCCTGTCAGGACAACGCCGGAACGAACAGGCCGGCATCGGTCAGCCCCTTCCTCAACCGCGCGATCCAGGCCGCATCGGGGTCCCACCCCGCCCGCCGGGCCGCCAGCAGCGCCGCGCCGCCGACGGGCGGCAACAGGGGGGCCACTGGTACGCCGCACAGATCGACGACCGCACGACGAAGCGACGCATTCCGAAAAGCTCCGCCGGCGTCGCACCAGGGCAGGTCGGGCTGTCGCAGCCTCCGGCGCGCCGCGTCGACATGGCGGGCCAGATGGGCCGCGGCCCCTTCCACGATCCGCTGAGCAGACCGGTTACCAGCCGCCGCCAGTTCATCCACACCCCGGCTCAGGGCCGCCACCGCCGAACGCGCATGAGACAATCCGCCATACCAGTCCAGCAGAGCACCTTCGATTGCGCCCGGATCGTCGGGAAAGCCCATGAACCGGCAGAATGGCGTGACGAAGGACGTCGCCTCGGGCTCCCGCCCGTCCAGCCCCCGCGTCAAAGTCCCCAGCGCCTCGCGCCCGATCCAGAAGGCACTCCCCTCATCGCCGAACAGATGCCCCCATCCTCCGACCCGCAGAGCTTGCCCGGTCTGGTCCGTCGCCCAGACCATGGACCCGGTCCCAGCCAGCAGCAGGATACCCGCTCCCCCGCCAAAGGCGCCGGCGCAGGCGATATCGACATCGTTGCACACGATGTACGGACACCGCCCCCATTCCACCAGCAGATCATCCTGACAGGCGCTGACCGTCGGGCTGCCACCATAACCCGCCATACCGAAACCGGCGGCGACGATGCCGCCCGGCAGGTCTGCAAGCAATCCGGCCATTTCCATCCGCCAGTCCGGCCGGTCAAACGGATTGGTGCCGCCAGCCCGGCGCACATCCCGCACCACGGCATCCCGATTAATCAGCACAAGCAGCGTTTTCGATCCGCCACCATCCATCGCCAACAGGCAGGGCTCGCCGGAAGCATGCGGCACGTTCTTTCCCCCGACCAACAGGTGTCATGCGATGACCCGATGCTTCCGATCAGAAAGCTCTCATGTCAAGTCATTTATATGATCGTTTATGATCGTTACGATCATCAGCCGATCCATCACGCTTCTGCGGCCTCACTCCCCATGCCCCGCACCCGCGTGCAGGCAACCCCCGCCTGTTCGAGGCGAGCAAGCCATTCCGCGGGAATCCCGTCATCCGTAATCAGGTGCCCCAGATCCTCCAGCCCCGCGACGCGAAACGTCGCATGGCGACCGAACTTGCTGCTGTCGATCAACAGCAATCTCTCGCCCGCGCGCCGGACCATCGCGGCATTCAGGCTGGCTTCCTCACAATCGGGAGTCGCAATTCCACCATCGGGCTGCACGGCGCTCGCACCGAGAAAGAGCTGATCGAACCACAGCCCCTCGATGGAGCGTTCGGCCATGGGCCCGACGATGCTGCGGTTTTCATTGCGCACGCGACCAGCCAGCAGACAGAGCTGAAGCTCCGACGTATCGAGCAGCGCCTGCACGATGGCGATGCTGTTGGTAAACACGGTCAACGGAATCGGCCCCAGCCGCAGGCGCCGCGCCAGTTGCAGGACCGTCGTCCCCGAGTCGAGAAAGATCGAGGAATGAGGCCGCAGAGACGCATAAGCCGCCTCGGCGATGGCACGCTTGACCACCAGGCAATGGCTCTCGCGCGCCTCGAAGCCGATTTCAAGACCACCCGAATTGACGATTTCCGCTCCGCCATGTGTCCGGCGCACGTGGCCCAGTTCTTCCAGGCGTTGGAGGTCGCGCCGCACCGTCACCACCGAGGTATCCACGACACGCGCCAGTTCGTTCACCCCCGTGGTGCCATGGAGGTAGAGATAGTGACGGATCTGCGTCAGGCGATCGGGCTGCATGGGAACCTCCGACAGAACGGGCCGGATATTCTGGCACCATTCCCCCCCATTCTCAATTCGCCCATCAAAAACGATCACAGAGAGATCGGAACGATCCACCTCTCGCCGATTCGATGATCAATACGGAAATTATTTCGCCAGAAAACACCACAAAATTCCAACAAAACCGCACACTTTCATTCTATCTATCTGTATTAACATAATTTTTTTGGTATAATTTTTTATGATCGTTTATGATCGTTTTTGTATTGCAATTTCCTGACGGCCCATGGCTAAACTGCGTCATAACCTTGCAATGCGAAGCAATCCCATGAGCCAGCACGATCACGATCAATCATCATATTGTCGAATATCCCGCCGATCCGTGGGCCTGCTGTCACAGCTTGCCTTTCTTCTCTCCTGTTCGACCGCGCTCGCGGCGACCGCCGAGCCGGCCGGCGACAACATGGCGCGCCGCCATGATCATCCGCGCCCGGCATCCAGCCGCACCATGCCGGCGGCGACCCCGAAGCCTTCCGCGAAGGGGGAGGATATCCAGGTGGTCGGCGCGGTCTCCAACGCGACCGGCGTGACGAACACGACACCAGGCGGAGGCCTGCTGGCCCCTGAAACCGCCCCGCAGGCACAGCAGACCGTCACACGCGACTTCATCGCCAAGCAGTCGCCCACCAGCAATCCACTCTCGCTGATCCAGTATGTCCCCGGCGTCACGCTCTCCAGTGCCGACGCGTTCGGCCAGTCGGACCAGAGCAGCTTCTATATGCGCGGCATGGGGCAGACCTCGGTCGGCTATACGCTCAACGGCATTCCCACCGCCGACCCGACGCATTACGTCCCCTATACGTCGCAGGCCGCCGACACCGAGAATATCAGCCACCTCACGGTCCAGCAGGGCGTGGCGGACATCGCGATGCCGGTCTACAACGCTCTGGCAGGATCGATTAAGGAATCACTGGCCGATCCCGCCGAACATTTCGGCGGCAAGATCGACCTCAGCTACGGCAACCATCAGGCCGCGCGCGAATTCATCCGCCTCGACAGCGGCGAGATCGGCCATTCGGGAATCAAGACATTCGCGTCCTACTCCTACGGCACCCATGCGATGTGGCTCGGACCGGGCCGCAGCCGCCGTTCGCATGTCGATGCGATGGCGCTCAAGGAATGGGGGGACGGAAACAGTGCCCGCGTCTTCCTGACCTACAATCAGAGCAGCGAACCGTATCTGATGAGTATCACGAAGCAGCAATGGAAGCAGTACGGCCGCTCCGCCGCCTATTACGACCCGACCTACACAACGGGCGATTACAATTATTACAAGCTCAACGCGACCCAGCAGCACTCCGTCATCATCGGCGCGCCGGTTTCTTTCAATCTCGGCCACGGCCTCACCTTCGAGTCCGCGCCCTATTACGTGCATATCCACGGCGCCGGCAATAACGGGCAGACTCAGGCAGAATACGGCTATAACGGCACCCAGCCCACAGGAAACCTCAACCTCCCCAATGCCGAGGACGGATACGCATCAGTACTGGCCATCGACAACTGGAACCAGCACACGGCGGGTTTCAACAACACGCTCAGCTGGAAGCTCGGCCATAACGAACTGAAGGCCGGTTACTGGTACAATTATTACGACCAGCACGAAATCGCCCCCCTGTCGCAGATCGGCCCCAATGGCGAAGGCGAAAATTACTGGGGGAAATACCCTATCCGCGGGCAGGACGGCGTGCCCCTGATGATGTTCAACATCCACCTGATCCAGCAGCTCAACTCTCTGTTCATTTCAGACACCTACAAGGCACTGAACGACAGGCTGACCCTGAATGCCGGCTTCAAATACGTCATGATGTCCTATCATTCGACGAACGACATCCCTGGCGACCAGTATAATTACGGCCGCAACGACGCTCAGCCCCTGCCGCAGGTCTCCGCGTCCTTCCAGATCACCCCGCACGACCAGATCTACCTGGACGGCGCGACCGCCTTCATGGAACCGTCCGGCATCCTCGTCTACGGCACATACTGGGACGGTTCGGCACCGATCGTAGACCAGGCCCATTCAACAAACCTCAAGGCAGAATACTCGATTTCCGAGGAAATCGGCTACCGTCACACCGGCCTGGTCAACGTCACGGCCTCGTTCTTCAACTACAACATGACCAACAAGCAGAGTGCGATTTCCACTTATATCGGCGGCCGGCTGGTGTCGAATTACATCAATGCCGGCGGCCAGACCTCGCGCGGCTTCCAGTTCGCGGCCGGCCTGCGGCCGTGGCACGGCTTCAGCCCCTACGTGTCGTTCCAGTATCTGCACGTCACCACGGACAACAATCTGCCCCGCGGGGTCGACTATATTCGCAGCGCTGGCAAAATTGCCCCCTACAGCCCGAAAACCACAGTCAATGTCGGGCTGTCCTACGATAACGGCAATTTCTTCGCCAACGGGTATATGAGCTATGTCGGCTCGCAATACGCGACCTACATGGACGACCAGACGATGCCCGCCTACGCCACCGGCAACGTGACGGCGGGCTATCGCTTCAAGAAGCTGTGGATCGCCAAGTCCCCGCAGGTCCAGGTCAATGTCATGAACATAACCGACAACAAATATCTTTCGGCCGGCAATGGCGGTTACAATGCCAAGACCACGACGGGCGTCTTCGGTTCGACGATCGCCGGCAGGGCTCCCACCTATATCGTGGGCGGCGGCTTCGGCATCGTCTTCTCGGTCACAACGGGCTTCTGATTCATGAACATGAGAAAACTGGTCGTCTGTGCCATCCTGACGTCAAGCGCCCTGACCGCGGTCGCCCCGGCGCAGGCTGCCGACACCCTGGTCCTGGCCCCAGGCAATCCCGTCGGCGATCTGACCGCCGCACGCCAGGGCTTCGGCAATCAGGCGGTGCGACTGTCGTGGACCAGCCAGGGCGACAGGCTCGTCGATCCCCGGTTTTCCGACCTCGTCCATGACAGAACGATCACGCTGCGCGGATTGTTCACGCTGACCCTCGCTGACGGCAAGAGGATATCCAGCGCCGATCTGACGGTCACCCAATCCCCGCGCGTCGAGACGATCACGCCGGATGCGACCAGCGCACGCGCAGCCGACCGTCTGTCCGGCCGCGCCGTCACCGCACGATTCGCCGATTCGAAAGGCCGTTTCACAATCGCCTGGCGGGTCGAGCAGCGCGACGGCTCTCCCTATCTGCGCGAAATCGTGGCGCTGACCCCAAAGGCCACGCCCCTTGCGCTCAAGGACGTGGCGCTGTTCGAAGCCAATGTGGAGGCAGGCGAGGTCGTCGGCGACGTACAGGGTTCGCCCGCAATCGTCGATGACAGCTATTTCGGCATCGAAAATCCGCTGGCCAACAGCCTGGTATTCAACGGCCGCTCGCGCCTGACACTTGCACAGGCGCTGCCGATCCAGCCCGACCACACGCTGGTCGTCTCCGCCGTCGCAGGCATCGTCCGGCACGGGCAGTTACGCCGCGATTTCCAGATCTACGTCGAACGCGAGCGCAGCCACCCCTACCGCCCGTTCCTCAACTATAATTCCTGGTACGATATCGGCTATTTCACACCCTACACACAGAAGGACGCCGAGAACCGTATCCGCGCCATCGGCGAAGAACTGGTCCGCAAGCGGGGCGTGGTCCTCGATTCCTACCTCTTCGACGACGGATGGGACGACCGGAGCGGCTTCTGGCGCTTCAGCCGGGATTTCCCTTCCGGCTTCAAGCCGCTCTGCACACTGGCCTCGTCCTATGGCGCTGCTCCTGGCGTCTGGCTTTCCCCCTGGGGCGGCTACAGCACGCCACAGCAGATACGCCTGGCCAACGGGCGCAAGGCCGGCCTGGAAATCCGCGGGGACGGGTTCGACCTTTCTGGGCCGAAATATTACACTGTCTTCCACGACGCCGTCATGCGTATGCTCAAGCAGGACTGCATCAACCAGTTCAAGTTCGACGGCACCGGCAATGCCGACCAGGTCGCGCCCGGCAGCGTATTCAACAGCGACTTCGACGCAGCCATCCACCTGATCGCCGACATCTACGCCGCCCGCCCCAACACCTTCATCAATTTGACGACGGGTACCTTTCCGTCACCCTTCTGGCTACGCACCGCCGATTCCATCTGGCGCGGCGGTGAGGACGACATGCTGCGCGGCGTGGGCACCAGGCGCCAGCGCTGGATCACATACAGGGATTCCGATACCTACCACAACATCGTCGTCAAGGCCCCGCTCTTCCCCCTGAATGCGTTGATGTTGCACGGCATCATCTACGCACAGAAGAACCAGCGCCTGAACACCGATCCCGGCCATGATTTCCCCGACGAGGTGCACAGTTTCTTCGCCACCGGCACGGATGAGCAGGAACTCTACGTCACGCCGGACCTGCTCAAGCCCGCCGATTGGGACGTCATCGCCGACACGGCGAAATGGGCACGGGCCAATGCCGAGGTCCTGAAGGACAGCCACTGGGTCGGCGGCGACCCCGGCCGCCTCGAACCCTATGGCTGGGCGGCCTGGACACCGAAAAAGGCTTTCCTGACCCTGCGCAATCCCGATCAGGTTCCGCGCCGCATCCTGATCGAGCCGGCCAAGGCGCTGGAACTTCCCGAGGACGCGCCGACACGCTACAGCGTGCATCCATTGTGGGCGAAGTCCCCCGCGCCCCAGACCCTGGACGCCGCCACGCCCGTCGTCATCCAGTTGGCACCGTTCGAGGTCATGACGCTGGAACTGACACCCTGATGCGGCACGCGGGCCGCCGCGCCGTCCTCTCCGGCTCCATGGCCATTGGCCTGTTCACGGTCGGCGGCCGGCTCCTGGCCGCCGACCGTGAGGCGGCGTCCGACCCTTTACCGGATGGCCGTCCCCACGCCTTCACCCTCCATCGCGACGGTTTCCGCCTGGACGGCGCCCCGTTCCAGATCCGGTCGGGCGAAATGCACCCCATCCGCATCCCGCGCAGCGAATGGCCGGCACGGATTGCGATGGCGAAGGCGATGGGCCTGAACACCATCGCCATCTACCTGATGTGGAACAGTCTGGAACCCGCACCCGGACAGTTCGACCTGACCACCGACCGGCGCGATTTCCGCACCTTTCTGGCCTTGTGCCAGCAGGCCGGGCTATGGGTTTCCCTGCGCCCAGGCCCCTATGTCTGTGGCGAGTGGGATTTCGGCGGCCTGCCCACATGGCTGCTGTACGAGGGCGATATCCGCGTCCGCAGCATGGACCCAGCCTTCCTTGCCGCCGCCGAGCGCTATATCGCCACCATCGCACGGGCCGTGCGCCCCTTCATGGCCGATCGCGGCGGCCCGGTCCTGATGACGCAGATCGAAAACGAATATGCGTCCTTTGGCGGCGATCCCGCCTATATGGCCTGGACCCGCGAAACCTGGAACCGGTACGGCATAACCGGCGCCTGCACCACTGCCGACGGACTGGTCCAACTGCGCGAAAAACGCACCGTCCTGCCCGCGTGCGCAATCGGGCTGGACGGCGATTATGAACTCGACAAGGCCCGCGACCTCACATCAAAGGCTCCGCTCTGGATCAGCGAGGCCTATCCCGGCTGGCTGACCCATTGGGGTGAGAGGGGCATGGCGACAGTCGATTTCATCCCGGATTTCCAAAAAATCCTGGATCAGAAAGCATCATTTAATCTCTATGTCGTGCATGGCGGGACGAATTTCGGCTTTGGTGCAGGTGCGAACGCCCATCGTGACGGCAGCGAATTCCAGCCCGTGGTCACCAGCTACGATTACGACGCACCGATCGACGAGGCCGGACGCGCCACGCCGAAATATCACGCCCTGCGCGCCATGATCGCCCGCGCCACCGGCCGCCCCGCCCCTTCCGTTCCCCCAGACCCACCGGTCCTGGGCTTCGCCCCGGTCATGGCGCACGCCGCCGGTTCGCTCTGGGACGCCCTGGGCGATCCGGTCCATGCTCCAGATCCCGTATCGATGGAACGCGGCCTGCGCCAGTCTTCCGGCATGGCGCTCTATCGCTGTGTCATCCCGACCGGGCGCGGCGGCCCACTCCATCTGCCGCCGGTTCATGACGATGCGCGCCTGATCCTCGACGGCACGGATATCGGCACGCTGTCACGTCTCTTTCCAACGAAGACCCTTCCCGTCATCACACCCGCACCGCACCCCAGACACCTGGACATCCTGGTAGACAGTTTCGGCCACATCGGCTTCGGCCCCGCCATGGGCGACCGCAAGGGCCTGGATGGCCCAGTTACACTGGGCGGTATGCCACTCAGGGACTGGATGATCTTCGGCCTGCCCCTCGATGCCACCCAACGCGCGCGGGCCACCCGTCACCTACCGGCACCCGACCTTCCCACAGGTCTGTACCGCGCGACCTTCAACATGCCCGGCACCGGCAGCACCTATCTCGACCTGTCGGAATGGAAAAAGGGCTATGTCTGGGTCAATGGCCACGCGCTGGGGCGCTTCTGGTCGATCGGCCCGCAGCGGCGCCTCTTCTGTCCGGCGGAATTCCTGTATCCGACGAGAAACGACATACTGGTGCTCGACCATCACGTCACCGCGCCGGCTCCGATCGCCGGCATGCGTTTCCTGGTCGGAGCCGAGCCCGCCTGATCGACGCATCACCGCAAAACAATGCCAGGCCGACAGCCGGAACGCCTGTGGTGAAGCCGCGCCAACCTATCCCGCTCTGCTGCGGCACGCCAGTTCGTCGCCCGTAACCCATTCGGCATCCGGAGTTTTTTTGACCTGCCAGGTCACGGAAAAGCCCGATGGTTCAAGAAGCCGATAAATAAAGCGGTTGAAGCGATAGGGCGCCCCCTCACCCGCGTCATCCGACGACAGGACCAGCACCCCGGCATACCAGCCTTCGGGACTGGCATAGACCGCCGCACCGGCATTATTGGCATCGAACATGATATCGCGCCGCCGCTGGGCGTCGAAACCCAACAGATACAGTGCGGTATAGCCAGAGGCGGGTTCGATGTCCGTCTCAGCCAGTTGCAACCACGCCCCATCCAGGATCACGCTGCCGGTATAAGTCGAGCGATGAACCCGCCCGGAATGAAAATGCCCGGAACATTGCCAGGAACCAACCAGCCGCGCGGCCTCGATGGGCACGCCATGCGACGCTCCGGCGGCCAAGGCGCCGGTCGCCGCCAACGACACACCGAGCAAAGCGAGAGATCCGGCCACCAGGACGGTGCGCCGCCGCACGCCAGGCACGCCCTTTTCCTTCTCCGGCCCCGCCAGCGCCAAAAGGCGTTCCCTGGCCCGGCGCAGCACACGCCTATCGCCATGGGTCGCGATCCACAGCGTGGCCCCTTCAAGCTGGGCCAGCGCGTCAGCCGCATCATCATCAGGCGTCTCGCGGCCTCCAGCGCGCAGGATGCCGGCCATATGCCCCCGCAATGCATCAAAAAACGCCCTGACCGCCACCTGGCCCTCTGGCGTCGCCGCCGTCATGCCATAGGCAAGATGCAGACCAACGCAGCGCCCCCTTTGCTCCAGCGTATCCGCAATCCGCACGACCAGCAGGTGCCACGCGGCCCGCCAGTCCACCGAGGGATCGGGCAGGTCCGCCAGTGTCTCCTCCAGAGTCAGCGCCAGCACGTCAGGCACCAGCGCCTGCTTGGCGGGAAAGCGCGTATAGAGGCTTTGTGGCCGCAACCCCACACGCGCGGCCAGATCGCGCATGGATGCGCCTTCATAACCATGTTCGCGAAACAGCTCGCGGGCTTCGACAACGATCCGGCGAAGGGCAACAGGCTCTTTCATTCGATCCTTGACTCACGAACACGCACGAACGATCGTTCGTTATCGATAGACGGAATGCCGTAGCAGAGCAAGCAGGCCATCCGCAGGAAAAGGAGGGTACGCACCCATGCGTCTCTACGATCTCGACGTTTCGGGGAATTGCTACAAGGTCCGCCTCTTCGCCGCGCTCAGCGGCACGACGCTGGATCTCGTGCCCGTCGATCTCGCCGCCGGCACCCATCACTCAGCCGCCTTCCACGCCCTCAACCCGTTCGACGAAGTCCCGGTCCTGGAAGATGGCAGCCTCGTGCTAAGGGATTCGCAGGCGATCCTCATCTACCTCGCAGGAAAAAGCAGGGATCGAAGCTGGTGGCCCCAGGAACCGGCGGCTCAGGCAACGGTCGCCGAATGGCTGTCCGTCGCCGCCGGCGAAATCCGCAACGGCCCGAACGCCGCCCGGCTGATCCGGAAATTCGGCTATCTGCTGGACATGGCGGACGCCCTGCGTTGGACCAACCGACTCCTGCCAATCCTCGAATCCCATCTGCATGCGCAGGACTGGTTCGCGCTCGACCGCCCCACGATCGCCGATTGCGCCCTGTTTCCCTATCTGGCGCTTGCTCCCGAAGGGGGCATCGACCTCACGCCCTATCCAGCCCTGCGGCGATGGTTCAGCCGGGTACGGGCCTTGCCGAATTTCATCGGCATGCCGGGGCTGGGCTGAGACCGGAGCGCCTAACCGACGAACATCAGGGGAAAAATTACAGTCAACCGGCAACCGGAACGAAAACCGCGCGATTGAATAGCTGCCTCTCTCATTTCTCCCGCAAGGCGCTTTCCATGACCGACGTTCCGTTGCCACGCCACCCGTTCCGCCTCTCCACCGCCCTGTGCCTGGTCCTTCTTCCGCTGGCAGCATGCAGCTCCGCCAGTGGCGAGGGCGACGACCATCCGCCCCACGGCAAGAACGTCATCGTCGTCCCGCGGGGCACCGACGTCGTCTGCCCCGACGGCAACCATCCGCCCTGTCCGTAACACCGCTCACGGCCCCTCCGGACGGCACATCATGGCGGCGGCACGCGCGCCGCGCGCCATGACCTGGCCCGCGAACACCACTCCATCGTCCGAAACCGGCAAGCCCGCCCGGCCCAGCGCCTGCGCCACCCATCCGTTACAGGTATGGAACAGCGTATAGCGGCTGCGCGTCGCATAAAACAGGCTCTCCGGCCGATGGCCGACCGCGATCAGCCGTGGCCGACCGTCCTGCCCTCGCTCCAGATCCCCCCCGATAAATTCCGACAGACGATCGGTCTCCTCCCGGCTCATCGGCAGCACCACCACGGCATCCGGGCCATAGGCCCGATCGGGCGTGGTGGTCATGGCAAAGACCTGCACCACCGCCGGGCCGGGAAACGGCCCGATCAGATATTCCTCCACGCTGGACGCCGGCGCGGTGAAGAACGTCTTCTTGCCGTAACCGAACAGAACGGTCCGCGCACCGGGAAAGATATCGCGATAAACCGCCAGCGGGCCAGAGAGTGCGGCCACCGGCACGCCGATTTCGGTATGCCACCCCCGATCGACCAGATAGACCGCATTCCCGCCCACGGCCCGGCAGTCGGGGGGCCGACCGGTTCCGGCACAGCCGGCCAGCAGCCATCCCAAGACAGCCAGAACCGGCAGACGCCGTGCAACGGCGCATCCGCGCGTCATGCGCATCGACAGCACATCCGGACAGACCGCCTTTCCATGCCCCGAATATCGACCCTTCATGCCATTCCACGTTCCTGCCCGGACCGAAAAGACGCATGCCTCATCGCGCATGATAGCATGCGGACCCGCCGGATGCGGACGCGCGAACCACGCCCTTTCAGCCAGACCGCACATCAGACCATGGAACATGAACCGGCCATGCACTAAGAATTACCAGAAAGCAGGTATCAGGAGCACAGGTCGGCGTGAGCGCGAGGCAGAAAACCACCGGTTCGAACAGGACGCATGACGATCCCCCGACCCGTCCGGCCCGGCGCGGCCGCACACAGGCCCCCGCGACGGCCGATGCCGTCCCGAACCCGGAACGCCGGCAGGAAATCCTGGAAATCGCCGCCAAGCTGTTCGCCGAATATGGTTACAAGGCCACATCGATCCGCGAGATCGCCGAACGGGCCGGCATGATGGGCGGATCGCTATACTACCATATCCGCTCGAAAGAGGCCCTGTTCATCGAAATCCACGACCGGGCGCTGGACGCTGCGGCAAGGCGGGTGCGCGCCGCCATGGCCCCACACACCGCGCCATGGGCCAGGCTGGAGGCCGCGTGCAGCGAGATGCTGGAAATCCAGCTCAATGCCGAATCCCTCACCCTGCCGATCATGAACAATTTCCGCTCGGTGCCCGAGGAGGTGAAAGCCATCCTCGTCAAGAAGCGCGACGAGTTCGAAACCATCTTCCGCGACATCGTCGACGCCCTGCCCCTGCCGCCGGAGATGGACCGCCAGATCTATCGCATCCTGCTGCTGCGCCTGCTCAACACGGCGGATACCTGGTACCACGAAGGCCGCATGTCCCGTGCCGAGATCGCGATGCAGATCCTCGCGATCTTCCGCCACGACGCCCCGACCACGCAGCGTACCAAGGGCACGACGAAAAGCAGCACGAAGGCCGCCCCAAAGGACCCCCCGGCCCGCAAACGCCGCGCGGCGGCATAAGACCGGCAACGCCGGTCAGCCGCCGCCCAGCCGGCGCGACAGGTCGGCGGCAGCCTCGACCAGGCTGCGCCCCACTGTCGCGATCACCTCCGGCGTCGCCTCGCTGCGCGTAAGCGACAGCGCCAGCGCCGCCACGGCGTGGCCGGTATGGTCGCCAACCGTCGCCCCAAGGCAGAACAGCCCCTCGCGGATCTGCCCATCGTCGATCGAAAAGCCCCGCTCCCGCGTCTCGACCAGTTCCCGCCGCAGAGCGCCCAGCGAGGCAACGCTGTAGCGCGTCAGCGGCGCCGGAAATCCCTGCGCGAACAATCCGTCCAGGTCCCCCTCCGGCCGGGCCGCCAGCAGCGCCTTGCCCGTCGCAGTAAAAGGGGCGGGCAGACGCATGCCGATCCGAAACGTCACATCCAGCGGGCGACTGGCATCCGAACAGGCGATATAAACCACCTCACTCCCATCCAGCACCGTCATCGTCACGGTGAACCGTTCGAATCGCCGCGATTCAGCTATGGCATGCCGGAAGACCGAGACCAGATCGGTCCGGGCCAGGAAATCGCCCGCCCAACGCATGGGATGCGGCCCCGTCCGCAGGCTGCCGTCAGCCGCGCGCACCAGCAGCCCCAATTCCTCCATCGCCTGCACCAACCCATGCGCGGTGCTCTTGGGCAACCCCAGCGCGCGCGCCAGTCGAGAGAGCGTCGGCGCGTCGGAAGACGCCGAAATATGGTCGAGAATCGCCACCGCCCGGCGCAGCGCGGGCACATGCGCCCCGGCGGACCTGATCTGATCGTGAGCCTGCACCGCCCTCTCCCGTCTTGACCGAGGAAGCGCGATGCTCCCACAGTTCATCATGATGACCATCCGTTCAATATATTGAACGATAGGGAGACGGCAATGGTAACGCTGAAAGACCCGACCCTTCTGCGGTCGGACTGCCTGATCGACGGAAAATGGATCGCCGCCCCCGGACGTGACGCTCCAGAACGCACCACGCCCGTGACCGACCCGGCCACCGGGCAAATCGTCGGCCAGGTGCCCGATCTGGGCGCGGCCGAGGCCGAAACGGCCATCGCGTCGGCCGCCCGCGCCCTGCCCGCCTGGTCGGCCCGCACCGCGAAGGATCGGGGCGCCATCATGCGTCGCTGGTTCGACCTGGTGATCGCAAACGCCGACGACCTGGCGGCGCTGATGACCGCCGAACAGGGCAAACCCCTGGCCGAGGCGAAGGGCGAGGTCCTCTATGCCGCCTCGTTCCTCGAATGGTTCGCCGAGGAAGCCAAGCGCACCTACGGCGAGACGATCCCCGCCCCCACCGCCGACAAGCGGCTGCTGGTCATCAAGCAGCCGGTCGGCGTCTGCGCCGCGATCACGCCGTGGAACTTCCCCGCCGCCATGATCACCCGCAAGGCGGCGCCGGCACTCGCCGCCGGCTGCACCATGATCGTCAAGCCAGCAGAACAGACGCCGCTGACCGCCTTGGCCCTGGCCGTGCTGGCCGAACGGGCAGGCGTACCGGCCGGCGTCCTGCAGGTCATCACCGGCGATGCTCGCGCCATCGGCGGCGTGCTGACCGGATCGGACGTGGTGCGCAAGCTGTCCTTCACCGGCTCCACAGAGGTCGGGCGCATCCTGATGGCCCAGTCCGCCCCCACGCTCAAGAAACTCAGCCTGGAACTGGGCGGCAACGCCCCCTTCATCGTCTTCGACGACGCGGACCTCGACGCGGCGATCGAAGGCGCCCTGGCCTCGAAATACCGCAATGCCGGCCAGACCTGCGTCTGCGCCAACCGGCTCTATATCCAGTCCGGCATCTATGACGCCTTCGCCGCCCGCCTGGCCGAGGCGGTGCGGAAGATGAAACTCGGCCTGGGCACCGAACCCGGCGTCACCGTCGGCCCGCTGATCGACGACGCCGCGGTCCGAAAGGTCGAATCCCACGTCGCCGACGCACTGGCCCAGGGCGCGACATTGGTGACGGGCGGCAAGCAACCCCCGCTCGGCGGCAATTTCTACGAACCGACGATCCTGACCGGCGTCACCCAGAAGATGAAGGTCGCCCGCGAGGAAACCTTCGGCCCCGTCGCCCCCCTCTTCCGCTTCGAGACCGAGGAAGAGGTGATCGCCATGGCCAACGACACCGAATTCGGTCTGGCGGCCTATTTCTATACCGAGAACGTCCGCAGGGTCTGGCGCGTCGCCGAAGCCCTGGAATACGGCATGGTCGGCCACAATACCGGCCTGATCTCCAACGAGGTCGCGCCCTTCGGCGGCATCAAGCAGTCCGGCCTCGGCCGCGAGGGCTCGCGCCACGGCATCGAGGAATATCTGGAAATCAAATATCTCTGCTCCGCCATCGGCTGAAGCAGCCCGGCATCGGGCCAGAATCGTTCAAAAAACAAGATCAAAAGAGAATAACGATATGACCTTCACTCCCTTCGGCTTCACCACGGTCCCCCATATCCATGTGGAATGGGGCGGCGCAGGCCGCCTGGGCGAGACACTGGCCGGGCAGTTCGCAGCCCGGTCGGCCCTGCTGGTCACCGATGCCGGGTTGGTCCGCGCCGGACTGATTGACCCGGTGCGGACCTCGCTGGAACAGGCCGGCTTTCAGGTCACGCTCTTCGATGACGTCGTCGCCGATCCGCCGGAAAGCGTGGTTCTGGACTGCACGGCCGCCGCGCGGGCACGCGGCGTGGATATCGTCATCGGGCTGGGCGGCGGCTCATCGCTCGACATCGCCAAGCTCATCGCCGTCACGGCGGGGTCGGCGCAGGATCTGGCCTCGATGTACGGCGTCGGCAACGTCACCGGCACACGCCTGCCGCTGGCGCTGATCCCGACCACGGCCGGCACGGGGTCGGAAGTCACCAACATCTCGATCATCACCACGGGCGAGACGACCAAGATGGGCGTCGTCTCCCCCCAACTCTACGGCGATTTCGTCCTGCTCGATGCCGCGCTGACGGTCGGCCTGCCGCAGATCCACACGGCCGCAACGGGCATCGACGCCATGGTCCACGCGATCGAGGCTTATACGTCGAAATTCCGGAAAAACCCGATCTCGGACATGCTGGCGCGCGAGGCGCTGCGCCTGCTGTCGGCCAACCTGCTGCCCGCGTGCCGCGACGGCCACAACCACGCGGCACGCGAGAACATGCTGCTGGGCGCCCTGTTCGCCGGCCAGGCCTTCGCGAACGCGCCGGTCGCCGCCGTCCATGCGCTAGCCTACCCGCTGGGCGGCCATTACCACCTGCCCCACGGCCTGACCAACGCCCTGATGCTGGGGCCGGTGCTGCGCTACAACGCCCGCATCGCCGCCCCGCTCTATGCCGAACTGGCCGAAGTCGTCGGCGCACCAGGCACAGGCGACATCCACGCCCGCGCGGCCGCCTTCGTCACGCATATGATGACGCTGATGGACGAAAGCGGCGCCCCCCGCCGGCTGCGCGACGTCAAGGTGACCGACAACAGCCTCGCCATGCTGGCCCGCGACGCCATGAAACAGACCCGGCTCCTGGTCAACAACCCGGTCGAAATCACCGAAGAGGACGCCCTGGCCCTCTATCGCGAAGCCTTCTGAACCGCTCCGCGAAATCCAGTCGAAACCACGAGGCCGGCAAACGGCCCAAGCCACGAAGACGCACCACCATGACCGATATCCGGCTGTACATGTTCCAGAGCGGGTCTCTGAAATGCAAACTGCACAACATCAAGATGAACGAAGGAAACGGCGCGGATTATGAAATCCCGGTTCCCTTCTTCCTGATCACGCACCCCAAGGGCCACACGATCATCGACGGCGGCAACGCCGTCGAGGTCGCAACCGACCCACGCGGCCACTGGGGCCGCATCTGCGATGTCTACTGGCCCGTGATGACCGAGGAAGACGGCTGCGTGGCCCAACTCGCCCGCCTGGGCATCCGGCCCGAGGACGTGCGCTACGTCCTGCAATCGCACCTGCATCTGGACCATACCGGCGCGATCGGCCGTTTCCCGAACGCCACCCATATCGTCCAGCGGGCGGAATACGAATATGCCTACACGCCCGACTGGTTCGCGGCGGGCGGCTACATCCGGCGCGATTTCGACCGTCCCGGTCTGAAATGGCAGTTCCTGAACGGTATCGCGGACGACCATTACGATCTGTATGGCGACGGCGTGCTGACCACACTCTTCACACCCGGCCACGCACCGGGCCACATGTCGTTCCTGGTCCGCCTCCCCGGAACCGGCGCCACCCTGCTGACGATCGACGCCGCCTACACACTGGATCACTGGGAGGAACGCTCCCTGCCCGGCTTCCTCACTTCGACGATCGACAGCGTGCGCTCGGTGCAGAAACTGCGCGTCCTGGCCGAACGCACCGGCGCCCGGATCGTCACCGGCCACGACCCCGAGGCCTGGGCCAGCTTCCCGCAGGCGCCCGCATTCTACGACTGAACGAATGCCGGGCCGGTATCAGGCCGGCCCGGCATCCGGAATCACCAGTGCACCGGATTCATCGGCCTCCAGCACATTGACGCACAGCCGCCGCGCATAAGCTGCCGAACCGACCGCATCGGGCACGCGATCCAGCAGCTTCATTTCATCCACATATTGCGACACCTGCACCCGCAGGTCATGCCCCACGGGGCTGACACCCAGGCTCTCATGCCGCAGCATGGCCAGGATCTGGGCAGCATCCATGCCATCCGTCGCCTCGGCCATCAGCCCGGCAGCCTCGTCGGGATGCTGGCGGATCCAGTCCGAGGTGGCCCGTAGCGCCATCACCAGCGACGCAGCCCCCACCGGGTCGGACCGCAACAGGGCGTCGGAGAGGCCGAGGGCCAGATTGGTCCGCTGGCTGTAATGCCCGGTCGTGCTGTTCTCCAGTTCAAAGAACAGCGGATCGGGCGCGTGAAGCCATTCCCACGCCTGCGGATCATGCGCCGCCACGGCGTCGATCTCGCCTGCCCGTGCAGCCTCTTCAATTTGTGTCGGTGCCAGCGTCACCCAATGCACCGCATCGTCCGGATTGATGCCCTTGCGCCGCATCATGACCGAGAAGAACAGCCGGTCGGCCATATCCTGGTCCGTCACCGCGATTCGCATTCCGGCGACATTCTCCAGCCGCGAGCCCTTGACCCCACGCCGCACCAGCAGGCGAAAGCCCCCCGATTGCAGGCCGGTGACGAGATGCACCGGAATCGGGCCAAGCCGGTAACGGTCCAGCCAGGTCAGAATCGGCGCCGCCGCGCCGACGGCCCGTCCTTCCACCACATCGGCGATGGTCGCCCGACCGGTTCGCGCCCCATCCACAAGCGTCACGTCCAGATTGTACGTGCCGAAAAACCGCGCCTGCGCGACATGAAACAACAGACGATTCGACGACGGCCAGGACAGGACCAGCCGCCGCTCCCGGCCATCCGGCACGAGCTTGTGCATCACCACCGGCCGGGGGCGCCGATAATGCACCACCACGGCGCCTACACCCGCCGCCCCTGCTGTCACACCGCCCGCACCAAGCAGCAGGCGCCGCCGCGTCAGGCCACGCATGGATGACCGGCCCTCTGATCCATTCTCGTCTCAGGCCTCCTTCAGCCCATGTCCGGCGCAATGTAGGCCATCGCGCACGAGGCTTCTTCGCATGGTTGGGGCCTCCTCTCCTAGCCGTCAAAAAAAACGCATCAGGGGGGTTTACCTCCGTCCCGAACCTCCGCTATACGGTGCCCCGGCGCTGATCCCGAATAGCTCAGTTGGTAGAGCAAGCGACTGTTAATCGCTGGGTCGTAGGTTCGAGTCCTACTTCGGGAGCCACCCTCTTCATCATAAAACGATGCACCGCTCACTCGGCGGAGAATGCCCCGCCGGAGCCAGAGGTCTATACGCCCCGCGATCTATGCGCCCCGATGCTCGGTCAGCATCCGCGCCGCCAACCCACCCAGCACAGTGGCCATCACCCACCGCTGGGCCTTGGCAAAACCCGGCCTGGTTTCAAGAAACATCGCCATTCTACCCGCAGACAGTGCAATGGCGGCATTGACCAGTACACTGATGCCGATCTGCATGGCCCCCAGCATCAGGATCTGCGCCAGCATCGACGAACCGGGCACGGTAAATTGCGGCAGCAGCGACAGATACATGACGGCGATCTTGGGATTCAGCAGATTGGTCATGAACCCCATGAGGAACAGCCGCCGATTGCCATCCGCCGCCAGCGCCCGCACCTGAAACGGCGAGCGCCCACCGGGCCGGATCGCCTGCCACGCCAGAAAGAGCAGGTAGGCCGCGCCACCCAGCCGTAGCGCATCGTAGGCATACGGCACCGCCATCACCAGCGCCGTGATCCCGAACGCGGCACAGACCATGTAAAAGACGAACCCCAGCGCGACCCCACCCAGCGAGACCAGTCCCGCACGCGGCCCCTGACAGATCGAACGCGAAATCAGATAGATCATGTTCGGTCCGGGGGTCAGCGCCATCCCCAGCGCGACCAGAGCGAATGCGGCAAGATGCGTTACGGGCAAGATCATTCTTCAATCCTCTCGTGATATGGCACCGACCGGGCTGGCATCCGCTCGCTCGCCCGGCCCCGCCGCCAGCGACGCCATCAGGGCCGCAACCGCCCCGTTCAACACGGCGCGCTCAGGGCGGACCCGCACCAGCACGCGCACCCCCATCAACACGGCTAGACAATGCCGGGCCAGATCCGCCGCCGCCAGCAGGCGCGTGATACTGCCATCCTGCTGGCCCCGTTCGATACAGTCCAGAAAGAACGCTTCGATCCGGGCGAACGTGCCCACGATCACCGGCCGGAACTCGGCATCCCGCGCCGCGAATTCCAGCGCGGCGTTCACCACCATGCACCCCTTGTTCTCCGGGTCGTTCAACGAGCGCGCCATCACGTCTTCCAGATAGCCCCGCACGCCCTCCAGCGGCGTCATGACCTCATATCGCGCAATGCGCGGGCCGATCCCCGCTTCGATATACCGTTCCAGCGCCAGCCGAAACAACGACCGCTTGTCCCCAAAGGCATTATACAGACTGGCGGCGGTCAGCCCCGTCTCGCCGACCAGATCGCGGATCGACGTCGCATCGAACCCCTGCCGCCAGAAGCACGCGACCGCCCCATCCAGCACGGCCTCTTCGTCAAATTCTCTCGGACGCGCCATTCCAACATCCATCCACGGGTCATCGACCCATCTTGCCATACGCAACGCCACACGTCATTCTGTAACGCGCGTACTAAAACACCCCTTCCCATGCGCCCCGATCGACTGGAGGCTTCATGATCCGCTTTTATTTCCACCCCACCCCCAACCCCGCGAAGGTCGCGCTGTTCCTCGAAGAAAGCGGCCTGCCCTACACGGTCGTCCCCGTCGACACCCGCAAGGGCGAACAGCATGACCCGGCCTTCCGCGCCATCAACCCCAACGGCAAGGTCCCCGCGATCGTCGATCCCGACGGGCCGGACGGCAAGCCGGCGCGCGTTTTCGATTCCACGGCCATTTTGCTCTATCTTGCCGAAAAGACCGGCCGCTTTATCGGCACCCCGGCCGACCGGCCGGACCTGCTGTCCTGGCTGATGTTCATCGCCACCGGCCTAGGTCCCTATTCCGGCCAGGCGGTGCATTTCCAGTATTTCGCGCCAGGGGATCAGGCTTACGCCATCAATCGCTATCGACGCGAGGCCGAGCGTCATTACCAGGTCCTGAACGACCATCTGAAAGACCGCGCCTATCTCGCCGGCACGCATTATACCATTGCCGACATGTCCGCCTGGGGCTGGATCGACCGCGTGGCACGGGTCATGAACACGACGGATGACCCGCTGGCTCCGTGGCCGCACCTGAAGCGTTTCTTCCAGACCATCGACGCGCGCCCCGCGGTGGCCCGCGCCCGCGCCGTCGGGCAGGATCATGTCTTCAAGACGGCCACGGACGAACAATCGCTCCGAGCCCTGTTCCCGTCCAACTACCCGCCCACACCCTGATACCGGAGCATCACCATGACCGATTACACCCCGCCCAGGATCTGGACCTGGAACGGCGCAAACGGCGGCCAGTTCGCCAACATCAATCGCCCGATCTCCGGCCCCACGCACGACAAGGCGCTCCCGATCGGCCGGCACCCGCTCCAGCTCTATTCGCTCGGTACCCCCAACGGCGTGAAGGTCACGATCATGCTGGAGGAACTGCTGGCCGCCGGTCACGCGGGGGCCGAGTACGACGCATGGCTGATCAATATCGGTGCCGGCGACCAGTTCGGCAGCGGCTTCGTCGCCGTCAACCCGAACTCCAAGATCCCCGCCATGGTCGACCGCAGCGGACCGCAACCCCTCCGCATCTTCGAATCCGGCTCCATCCTGCTCTACCTGGCCGAAAAATTCGGCGCCTTCCTGCCGAAGGACATCGCCGGACGCACCGAATGCCTCAACTGGCTGTTCTGGCAGGTCGGCAGCGCCCCCTATCTCGGCGGCGGCTTCGGCCATTTCTACGCCTACGCACCGCAGAAGATCGAATATGCGATCGACCGCTTCGCAATGGAGGCCAAGCGCCAACTGGACGTGCTGGACCGCCGACTGGCGGAAAGCCCCTATATCGCGGGCGATACCTACAGCATCGCCGACATGGCGATCTTCCCCTGGTATGGCGGCCTGGTCAAAGGCTGGCTCTACGGCGCTTCAGCCGAGTTCCTGAGCGTGCAGGACTACAAACATCTGCAAGCCTGGGCCGACCGCCTGCTGGAACGCCCCGCCGTCCAGCGCGGCCGCATGGTCAACCGCACGAGCGGCGAACCGTCAGAACAACTGCGCGAACGCCACGAAGCCAGCGATTTCCAGACCAAGACACAAGACAAGTTCGACCCTGCCAAATAGTCGCCCCTCCAAAACCTGTCAGGACAGGCGCGCGTCCTGACAGGCCCTCATCCGCCGCCCATCACGACCATCAGAATGGCCGCGAAGGTTCCAGAAAACATTCCCATGGCTGCATTCGCCATGAGCCCACGATTTTCCGCATCAATAACAAATAAAAGATTCTTTTTAATAAAGTATACCGAAACGTAAATTATCGCAAAAAGAAGCACAAACAGGTCTCACCTGTCTGCAACAATCGATGAATTCTGTTCATGACACAGCCACATAGGTGTCCGGATTGGCAAGACCAGTCAGAAGACCACGATAGGATTCCAGCGACGGCACCTCCATGTCCTTCATCTTCCCGGCATCGTCATAACGACGGACCTGAATGGCCTCATGGAAATAAGGATTTTTCTCAAAATCCGTCGCCTCGTCCGGCGTGAACGGCCCCCCCTGCAAGCGCAGGCTCAGTTCCGAAGCAGAACTCAGCCCCTCGCGATAACCGGGCTCCCGAGCGCAAAGATACCGCTTGGCATCGACATGCATCACGATGGGCGCGATCACGGAAGGCGGGAAATAAGGCTGAAGCAGCGCCCCTCCCCGATGTTCATGATGCCCGTCTGTTCCCGAGCCTTCCGCCTGCGTTCCAGCATGATCAATGAACTGGCCGATATCATGAAGCAGCGCTGCCGCGACAATCGTATCGGGCGCTCCCTCCCGTTGCGCAAGACAGGCGCACTGAAGTGCATGGTCGAGCTGCGAGACGTCCTCACCATAATCCTGTCCACCAAACTCGGCGAAAAGGTCATAGATACGATCGACAATGTTCATGGTCACCCGGCACTTGGATTTCACTCTGGACTATACCAGATATACGGCCTACTTATTGGCTTCTCCGCCGCAGCATGGCAAGGAAAAAGATATGTCCGATCCGTCACGCCGCCGCTTCCTGTCGGCGGCCGGCGCATCCGTCGCCAGCCTCCCCTTCACACGCAACCTGATCGAACGCGCCCTTGCCGTCGCCCCCGCCCATCGGACCGGAACGGTGCAGGACGTTCAGCATGTCGTCATCCACATGCAGGAAAACCGCTCGTTCGATCATTATTTCGGCGCGTTCAACGGGGTCCGCGGCTTCTCCGACCCACACCCCCTGCGCCTGCCGGGCGGCAATGCGGTGTGGCGCCAGCCGTCGTCGGAACATCCGGACGGGTATGTCCTGCCCTATCACGGCGACAGCCGAAGCACGCGATCCTTTACGGTCGACGGCGCCGATCAGGGTCACCTCGCAAATCTCACGATCTTTGCCGGAGGCCGCTTCGATCAATGGGGTGCCACGCGGGAAATGCGGCAGAGAATGCTACATTTCACAGGTGGAGACCTTCCATTCTATCACGATCTGGCCAATGCATTCACGATCTGCGACGCCTGGCATGCTTCGACGCTGACGCAGACCTATCCCAACCGCCTGCATCTCTTCTCCGGCTGCAACGGCGGGGGCACGGTCGGCGGCGATCCGGAGATGGACAATTACGGCGAGGATGAAACGCCCAGCGCCGACATGGCGCAGGATCAGCCTCTGCGCCCCGGCGCCTACAACTGGCACACTTACGCCGAACGCCTGGAAGAATCCGGCATAAACTGGAAAGTTTATCAGGAATACGATAATTTCGGCGACAATCTCCTCTCCGTCTTCCCAGCCTTCCGTCCCTGTGCACCAAATTCCAGCCTGTACGCACGCGGCCGATCATGGGTCAGCGAGCACAAAACCGCTCCCGATCGCATCCGTTCAGACGGCACCCAGCTTGTCGATGCCTTCCGCGCCGATATCTCAGCAGGCCGGTTGCCACAGGTTTCATGGATCGTGACGGCGAAAGATCTTTCCGAACATCCCGACGCCATCCCGGCACGCGGCGAATTCGTGACCGCGAAACTGATCGAAGCCCTGGTCGACCACCCCGAGACCTTCGCCCGTACCGTCTTCATCACGATCTATGACGAAGCGGGCGGCTTCTTCGACCACATGCCGCCCCCCGTGCCGCCGCTGACGCCGGAACAAGGTCTCAGCACCGTCTCCACCGCTGGCGAGATCAAGCACTACCCACCCGGCTCCCCACACCCTGGCCCTCAACCGATCGGCCTGGGCATACGTGTGCCCGCCATCATCGTCAGTCCGTGGAGCCGGGGGGGCTATGTCTGTTCACAATTGTTCGACCACACCTCCGTCCTGCGGTTCCTGGAACAGTGTTTCGGCGTGAAGGAACCCAATATCAGCGACTGGCGTCGCGCCGTCTGCGGCGACCTTCTCTCGGCATTCGATTTCTCGCGTTCCGCCCGGCATGCGCCGCTGGCCTTCCCGCATATTCGCGACACCCAGGACCGCATCGCGCGCTCCCTTGCCGGCACCGCCTTCGCAATCCCGGCCGTGCAGAAACAACCCCGCCAGATGGCCGGACAACGCCCCGTCCGTCCCCTGCCCTACGAATTCAGTGTGCAGACCGCACCCGATGCCGATGGCATGTTGGGCCTGACCATCAGCAACACCGGAGCCGCAGGCATCTGCCTGAGCGTCCATGACAATACCGACCGCAACCCGCCCCTCTCCTTCACCGTCGGCGCGAGCCATCACTGCAATGCACGGCTGTGGGCGGGCATCCAGGGCGACAGCGGGCATGATTTCACCGTGCGCGGTCCGAATGGCTTCGTCAGACACCAACGTGGCGCATCCTCTCGCCCACCCGTCAGTGTCAGGACGGAGGCCGGAGAAGGCCAGACCCTCCGCCTGTCGGTCACCAGCCACCACACCACGCCGCAAGAGATCCGCCTGACGGACGAAACCCTGAGCAGCACAGCAGCTACGCACCATGCCACACTACCGCCGGGCGGCACCCGCCACTTCACCATTCCGTTGACACGAACCGATGGCTGGTATGCGCTGGCAATCGGCAGCAGCGTCGATCTCTCCTTCTGGATGGGGCTATACGGCGCCGCACGCCCCACAAAAACGGATCCTGCCCTAAACGTCCCATCCGATGGAGAGGCAGAACAACCGCCCTCTTCCCTTCATCATGCTTGACGCTGTATCCACCATCCATGATGCTGGCCGGCCATCGCAAACGCCGCTCCATCGTCAGGAGAATGCAGCCTGTCTCCGTCCGGTTCCGAAAACGACAACGTCGAACCCCACTATCTTCGCCTCCGCAACCAGGTCGCAGATGAAATCGAAGCCGGTATCCTGGCTTCCGGTGCCCGGTTGCCATCCGAACGCAAGTTCCAGGAACTGACCGGCAGCGCCCGCGGCACCATCCGCGAGGCGCTGTCACAGTTGGAAGCCGAAGGCCTGATCTACCGCAAGGACCGCAGCGGATGGTACGTCTCGCCCAAACCCGTCACATACGATCCCACCCGCTGGTCGGGTTTCATGACCTATGTGGCGGAACAGGGTCGCGTGCCAGCCACCGAAACCCTACAGGTCAAGACGGAAAAACAGCCCCCCGCCGTGCTCGATATTTTCGGCAAGGGCGTCCGTAACCCCCTGTATCGGGTGGAACGACGACGCAGCATCGACGAACGGCCGGTTCTGGTAGAAGAAATCACGATCAACCCGGCCCTGGCGCCCGGTCTGGCCCGACACAACCTCAACGGGTCGCTCAGCAGCGTCCTGCGCGAGGTCTATGGGCTGGCGGTCACACGCAACCACGTCGAAATGCGCGCCTGCGCCCTCGTGCGCCATACGGCGGAATGTCTTGGCGTCAAGTCCGGCACGCCGGGGCTTCTCGTCATCCGCACCAGCTATGACGCACGCGGGCGTGTCATAGAATACGATCAGGAATATTGGTGCGCCAACGCCATCCGCATCGAGGTAGATCTCACGGTCGCATAACCCGCGCCCTGCCCCCCAGACGTCGATGCGCGACAAACAGCGACACCAGGCCAAACCCCGTCACGATCGCTGCTGTGACATAGGCAAAATCGACATAGAACGACAGCCAGTTTTCCTTCGCCCCGCAGACATTGCGCAGGACGATAACCGCCACGCTGCCGCAATATCCGGCGGCATCCGCAACGTAAATCAGAAAGCCCGAATTGCCGGGCTTGCCGATCGCGGCAATCATCCTGTCGAACAACATGGCATTGAACGGCGTATAGGCCAGATAGAGCCCCATCCCGGACAGAATCATCCAGACCAGACCCGAGATGACACCGCACCGGAACGCCAAGGTCGCCCCCGCCAGCAGTACGGCACCGAGAATGATCAGGGCCTGCATCGTCTGTAATGCCGCCAGATTGTTTCGCACCCTGTTCAGCGCTGCCAGCACCACCAGCACACCGATGGCCACCGGTGCCTCACTTTCCGTAAAAAGGGCGGCAACATCCCGATATCCGGCCGCATGCCATAGCTCAGGAGCAAAATTATCCCGAAAATCGCGGATTGCAGTCAACATCACATATCCGACGACAAGCGGGAAAATCATCGTCCAGTTCGCCCGCAGCATCGCCATGCGCTCCGCCCGAAACATCGGCACACGCGGCATCCGTTCCGCTTCATCCTGCCGATCCGGCGGCGGTAGGATTTCCAGTGCCCAGACCGAAATCAGCAGAAGCGGGAAGAACACGCCCCCCACGGCCGCCGGCATCCACCAGACGCTGACACCAGCCTGCAACATCACCTCCCCCACCGATTTCATGACACCGGAAGAAAAGATGAAACTCGCACACAGGATCGCACCCAGAATATCGGATTCCCGCCTGCCTTCCAGATAACTGAAGACCAGACCCCATATCATGCCGAGCGGCAATCCGTTCAGCAGAAAGAACACCGCATTCCAGGGCGCCGGCGCCAGGGCAAAGAGAATCAGCGCCACCCAGGCGATGGATACCAGGCCAATGATCGCATACCCCCGCCCCTGCCGCCCGAACTGGGCAACAACCCTGATGCCGATCAGCTTGGAAAGCGCATAGCCTGCAATCTGCATGATAATAACGGCCGATTTGTAATCCAGCCCGTCAAGAAATGGCGCAACCCCGGAAAAAATGTCGGCCGCGACAGGCTTTCGAAAGGCGTACATCGAAAAATAGGCGGTAAATCCAGCAATGCCACCAACCGCCGTGATGGCGGGACGGGACAGGCGCGAGGCAAGTTTCGGCTTCATTCATCACCATTTGGTATATACCACAAATCTATAACCTGACACCGCCAATGCCGAATGAAGGTTATGTGACAGACCGATTGACAAATAAAGACATATCCGGCTGCCGACACCCTCACCACACATAGAGTACAAAAGAGATTTTAAATGTATTATCAAAGAGAGAATGCGATTTCCCTCCCGCGTCACTGATTCTTAACAATACGCATCAAACTCATTTTGGTATGGACCAATTACGTTTTACATGGCCAACCGGGAGCCCACGATGCCCTCTCCGATCGACCACTCCGTCATACGGCAGCGCGCCGCTGCCCCGCGCAATCAGAGCCGTCTGGCGCTCCTTCTGCTGACCACGACACTCATCAGTCCGCTCGCACTCGCCGATCGTCACGCCTTTGCCGCGGATGCGGTACCCACGAGCGACACCGACAGGCAAACCGCCGAAAATAAAAAGAAAATCTCTCATCCTCGGGCAGAGAAAGACGTGTCCGTCCCACATACGACGGCGGCCGAGTCGATCATCGTCACAGCCGCGACCCCCGACAAGACGGCCATCCAGCAAAAACGCCTGATGACGGGGATCAGCGACAGCCTGTCGGCCGAAGACCTGCGCAGTTCCACGACCAGTTCCATCGCGGACTCCCTGACGAAGATCCCGGGCGTCAGTGCGATCGTGAATCAGACGACCGGCCAGGGCCAGTACGTGACCATCCGTGGCTTGGCCGGCACTTACAACAACTTCATGATCAACGGCGCAAAAGTCGCCAGCACGAACGCCGAAAGCCGCGACGTCTCTCTCAACCTGCTGCAACCATACGGCATGGCAGGCGTCACGGTCTCCAAGACACAGACACCAGACATGATGGGCGACGCCATCGCCGGCTCGATCGACTTCAGAACGCCGACCGCCTTTGATTTCAAGAAACCGCAGATGCTGCGGGTCTATTCCGCCGCAGGCTATAATGACAGCGCGATGTCACAGAACCAGTCTTCGTTCGGCGGACAGATCCAGGTAGACGGCGCACGCAGATTCCTCAATGACAGGCTGGGCGTCTACCTGTCCGGCTACTACGTCGTCGACCAGACGCTGGGTCAGGAAATCGAAAATGACGGCGAATATCGCCCTTATTATAAAGCTCCCGATACCACCAGCCACGTCGATTTCAACAGCCTGCAACTTCCAGGCATCGACCTCGCCTATCGCCGGACCCGACAGGAACGGGTCGGCGGCTCCTTTGCCGTCGATTATCACGAGGATATCTGGTCGGCTTATCTGCACGGCCAATATGCGCGGCTTCAGGTCAAAGGCGACCTCGATACGACCGAATATAACAATACCGGCAATTACTATAATGCCTCCGGAATCTGGTCTCCCAGCCAGTTCCTCTTCGGCCGCGAATTTCAGGTCGCTGACGACAACCAGTATCTGGCCAATCTCCAGGGCGGTGGAAAGCTGGACAAAGGCCGGTTCCATCTGTCCTTCAATGCCAGCGTCAGCCGCGGCCAGGATTCGACTCCGAACAAATATTCCACCGAATATGACAAGACATTCGACGAAGGCATAAGCTGGAGCCACATCGACCCCCGCTTTCCAACCGTCACGGCCAGCCCCTTCGCCAACTCCGTACAATACAATCCCGCCCTTCTCCAACTGGATGGCGCGTCGCTGGAGCGCAGTGCAACGACGAACACAGTCGTTTCCACCAATCTGGACATCAAATACGACGTCAACGATATCATCAGATACTTCAAAGGCGGTTTTCAGTTCAGAAACTCGACCCGCAGCTATTACGATCATCTGCTCTGGCAGGGCGATTTCTCAGGAACGTCGCTGGATGGCCTCAACCTCGCCCAGTCCGGTCTGCTCGGCCGCACCGTCAACGAAATCCTGCACAACCATTATTATTACGGCCCCATCTACTCGCGGGAGGCCGTCATCAGCGCCATCCGTTCCGCCATGCAGGCCACACCCGGCGCCGGCACCGACGCAGCCAGCATGTATGGCAACGACACGAACACGACCGAGCGTGTATTCGCCGGTTACATCATGACCGATATCACCCTCGGAAAACTGTCCCTGATCGGCGGCCTGCGCTACGAGCGGCGCAATACGGAAAGTGCCTTCTTCAACAACGATTCCGGTATACTCAGCCCCGCCTCCTCATACAGAGGTTATGGCGTCTTCCTGCCCAGCATCACAGCCAACCTGCCCGTCACCCGTAACCTGCTGTTCCGCGGTGCAATCTGGACCGGATATTCGGCACCGGAATACGGTTATCTCTCCGGCTCGCAGACCGTCACCCGCAATCCCGGCACTGGAAATATCATCGCGATCTCTCAGGGCAACCCCAACCTCAAGGCAGCCAGATCCCTCAATTTCGACCTGTCGGGCGACTATTACATGGACGCCAACAGCATGATATCCGTCGCGGGATATTACAAAAAACTTCGCAATTTCATCTTCACGAATGGAGACTCCGTCCCCGCCACCAACGAAGTCGGCAGCATCGACGTCACCCAGCCTCAAAACGGCAAGAATGCCAGCCTCTATGGCGTCGAATTCACAGCCTCGCGGACGCTGCTCGGGCTGATCCCCCATTCATCGCCGCTTTACTTCCTCGACGGCTTCGGCGTCTCCGGCAACGTCACCTTCCAGCGTAGCAGCGCCAATAGCGGGCAATCCTGGCGCACCGAGAACACGCCGCTCGTCTACGCGCCGAATCTCCTCTACAACATGTCGCTGAATTACCGGAAATACGGCCTCGACGCCCGGCTGTCCCTCTCCTATCGCGGCAAATATATCGAGCAGTTGCGCGCCAACCAGATCGACAAATGGGTCCAGCACAACAGAAACCTGAGCCTGCATGTCGGCTACAATATCACCCGCAACCTCCAGGTCGCCTTCGACGGCAACAATCTGCTCAACGACTGGGCCTATTTCACAACACGAGGCGAAGCCGTCCAGTACCAGAAAGATTATATCGAATTCGGCCGCACCTTCCTCTGGCATCTCGACTACGCGCTGTAATCTCCCGACCACCTGATCCCCCCTCCCCCTTTCGTTTCCGAAAGGGGGAGAGCCAACTCACCACGTCATTCCACAAGTTCAAGCTCGCGCATGTTCACCGCGTTTTCCGCCCGGATACGCTGCGCATCCCGCGCCGGCGGGCTGCCGAACATGCGCCGATATTCCCGGCTGAACTGCGACGGGCTGTCATATCCCACCGCAAAACCCGCCTCGGCGGCATCCACGCCGCCACTCATCAATTGCCGCCGTGCCTCCTGCAGGCGCAGCCGGGTCCGGTATTGCAGCGGACTCATCATGGTCGCGGCCCGGAAGTGGCGATGGAAAGAAGACGGACTCATGCCCGCCAGTCGCGCCACCTCCGCAATATCGAATGCTTCCGCATAATGCTCGCGGATCCAAGCGATCGCCCGGTTCAGATGGGACAGATTGCTCCCGGCAGTGGCGATCTGCCGCAGCACACCCCCCTGCGGCCCTTGCAGCAGGCGATAAAGCAGTTCCCGCACGATCGAGCGCCGCAGAAACGCAATGTCGCCCGGCTCGTCCAGCAACCCCACCAAACGAGTGACCGGGTCGAGGATATGCCGCGTCAGGTCGCTGACGACCATGCAGCGCGAGCAATGCAATGCCCCTCCGTCCTGACCCTGTGGCATCTCCAGCAGCACATCGGCAATCTGCACCGGGTCCAGCGTCAGGCATAACGCCAGATAAGGCTCGTCCACGCTCGCATGGGCGATGTGACTGGTCACCGGCAGATCGACCGCCGTCACCAGATATTTGCTGGCATCATAATCGAATGTCTGGTCGCATAGCATGACCTGCTTGCTGCCCTGCACGATCACACAGAAGCGGGGTTCATAGACCAGATCCATCGGCGTCGTCGGCGCCTCGGCCCGAAACAGCAGAAGACCCGGCAGAACCGTGTTCGTGCTCGGCTTTACACAATGCCGTTCGATCGCATCGCGCAGACGATCAAGCAGATCCTGCATCACCCCTCCTTCCAGCATCGACCTCGGAACCTGACCGAAAATGCGGTAGCCGGTAAGCCGTCAACTTTCCCCACAACCCCATAGCGCATATCCGATCCGATCACCGAAGACATTCATCCCCCTTGCGCGGATCGTGCAATCATATGGTCGGATCGTATTATCATGAAATTTTACACCACAAAAAATCTCAATTTTCTTTATTATATACAAACAGATAACGCCCATACACACTTCACGCTTTCCGTACCGGCACCCCAGCCAGATAGGATCATGCAATAAAGCGCGCGGATCGCTCTACCGCCCTATCGGTCATCGGTTGCATGATCCCCGCATACCGGCGCCGGGAGCCCTTCACATCGGTCTGGTGTCGACATGACGCCATCGTCGCGGACGGCCCACCCGGCACCCCTCGGAGCGCAACCGTCGCTCCTCCTTCCATCACATAGAGAGACCCATGGGTATCGTCGCATTCGCGCTCCGACGGCCATATACGTTCCTCGTCACCGGCGTCCTGATCCTGCTCATGGGGGTCACGGCACTCTTTCGTACGCCAACCGACGTCTTTCCCGCCATCGATATCCCGGTGGTGACGGTCGTCTGGTACTATGACGGGCTGGACGCGGCGGAAACGGAAAAACGCCTCAGCACCTATACGGAATTTTCCGAGAGCTTCTTCGTCAACAACCTGCGCACCATCGAAAGCCAGACCACCCCCGGCCTGGTTCTTCAGAAACTCTATTTCCAGCCGGGCGTGAATGTCGACCTGGCGGTGGCGCAGACCGTCTCGGCCACGAACTCGATCCGCGCCTTCCTGCCACCCGGCGTACAACCGCCCATCATCATGCAATACAGCGCCTCGTCCGTGCCCGTGCTGCAACTCTCCCTGTCGTCCGACAGGCTGACGGAGAGCGAACTGTACGATTACGGCGTCTATCGCGTACGCCAGCAACTCGCCCCCATTCCGGGCACCATGCTGCCGCCTCCCTATGGCGGCAAGATCCGTCAGGTCATGGTGGATATCGACAGCACAAGGCTGGCAGGCCTGGGGCTGACGCCGCTGGACGTATCCAACGCCATCAACGTACAGAACCTGACCCTGCCGGCCGGCACGACGAAGTTCGGCCCCACCCAATATGACCTGCGCATGAACGGCATGCCCGATGTGGCCGCCCGACTGAACCAGGTGCCGCTGAAACGCGACCCGAAAACCGGCGCCATCGTGCGGATCGCCGACGTGGCGCAGGTTCGCGACGGTACGGCGGTCCAGCAGAATGTCGTGCGCCGCGAAGGGCAACGCTCGGTGCTGCTGTCGATCATGAAGGCCGGCAACGCCTCGACGCTCGACGTGGTCAACGCCATCCGCGACAAGGTGCTGCCGGTCACCCGCGCCGCGGCTCCGCCAGGCATGAAGATCGACGAACTGTTCGACCAATCGGTCTTCGTCAAGGCCGCCATCTCCGGCGTGGCGTCCGAAGCCGTGATCGCCGGCCTGCTGACGGCGGCGATGATCCTGGCCTTCCTGGCAAGCTGGCGCTCGACGCTGATCGTCGCGGCCTCGATCCCGCTGGCCATCCTGTCCTCGATCGCCATTCTTTCGATGACGGGCCAGACCCTGAACCTGATGACATTGGGCGGCCTGGCCCTGGCTGTCGGCATCCTCGTCGACGACGCCACGGTCACGATCGAGAACATCCACCGCATCCGTCACGACGGCGCCGAACTTCGGCGCGCCGTCCTGGACGGCGCCGCCGGCATCGCGCTGCCCACCCTGGTCTCCACGCTGGCGATTTCCTGCGTGTTCGTCTCGGTGGAATTCCTGACCGGCCCGTCACGCTTCCTGTTCACGCCGATGGCTCTGGCCGTGGTCTATGCCATGCTGGCCTCCTACGCCATCAGCCGCACGCTGGTGCCGATCCTGGCCGCCCTGCTGCTGGGGGCGGAAGAAGAACAGGCCAGACGGCGGCGGGATGCCGGCCTGCCACCTGGCCGCATCGCCCGCTTCGGGCAAAGGTTCGACCACCATTTCGAACGTCTGCGCGACCGCTATGTCGCCCTGCTGCACCGGCTGATCGCCAGTTCCTGGAAGGTACCCGCACTGGCAGGCATCATGCTGCTGGCCGCGGGCCTCGTGGCCACCCAGGTCGGCCAGGATTTCTTTCCCGCCATCGATGCGGGCGAATTCCGCCTGCATGTCCGTACCCCCGCCGGCACGCGGATCGAAAGCACCGAGAAGATCTTCGATCGCGTCGAAGACACGATCCGCCAGATCGTACCGGATAGCGAGCGCGACCTGATTCTGGACAATATCGGCATTCCATTCCGCTACAGCATGCCGTTCGACGACGGCACCACGATTGGCCCCAATGACGGGCAGATCATGGTGGCGCTGAAGGAGCATCACCGCCCCACCGCCGATTATATCCGCACGCTGCGCACCGAACTGGCCCGGCGCTTCCCCGACTGCGTGTTCTATTTCCAGCCGGCGGACATCGTCACCCAGATCCTGAATTTCGGCATCCCGGCCCAGGTCGATATCCGCATCGCCGGCTACGACCAGGCCAACAATCGCAAGGTGATGCGCGACATCCTGCACGAGGCCGCGCAGATCCCCGGACTGGTGGACGTACACCTGCACCAGCAGATCGCAGCCCCCGAACTGCTGATCGCCATCGACAGGGTAAGGGCCCAGGATCTGGGGCTGACGCTGAACGACGTCGCACGCAACGTCATGGTCTCGATGGCCTCGTCCAATACCGTCACACCCAATTTCTGGGTCGATCCCGCCACCGGCATCCAGTACCCGCTGGCCGTGCAGACGCCGCAATATCGCGTCAACGGGATGGGTGACCTGCTGAACACCGTGATATCGCCCGCCCGCGGCGCAACCGGTACGCCCTCCCTGCTCAGCAACGTCGCCACGATCTCCCGCGGCATGGCGCAGAACGTGATTTCACATAGCAATATCCAGCCGGTTCTCGATATCGACGCCAGCGTCGAAGGACGCGACCTGGGTGGCATCGCGCGCGCCATCGACCAGATCGTCGCCCGCCATCGCGGCCAGTTGTCACCCGGCAACACCATCACGGTGCAGGGCCAGATCGACAGCATGCGCTCGGCCTTCACCCGGCTGGGTATCGGGCTGCTGGTCGCGGCATTGGCCGTCTACCTGCTGATGGTCGTCAACTTCCAGTCCTTCATGGACCCGTTCGTGGTGGTGCTGGGCCTGCCGGGCGCGATGTGCGGCATCGTGTTCATGCTGTTCGTCACCGGCACGACCTTCTCCGTCCCCTCCCTGATGGGCGCGATCATGAGCGTCGGCGTCGCCAGCGCCAATTCGATCCTGCTCGTCACCTTCGCCAAGGAACGCCGCGCCGACGGACATTCGGCAGCCGAGGCCGCCATCGCCGCCGGGCAAGCCCGCCTGCGCCCGATCCTGATGACCTCCCTGGCCATGGTGATCGGCATGCTGCCGATGTCGCTGGGGCTGGGCGATGGCGGTGAACAGAACGCGCCACTGGGCCGCGCCGTGATCGGCGGCCTGATGGTCGGAACCTGCGCCACGCTGTTCGTGGTGCCCTGGCTCTACAGCCGCCTGCGCCGGCGCGAGAGCCGCCTTCTCGAGGATTATCGCGATGTCTGACATCTCTTCCCCCGCCACCCCGCCATCGCGCACCGGCCGCACGACAGGCACCGCGATCGGCCTGGGCCTGGCCGCCCTGCTGGCATACGGCGCGGTCACGCATGTCGAGCACGCCCGCGCCGTCCGGGCGCTGGCCGATACCCGCCGCAACCAGGTCCCCGAAGTGCTCACGATGCGCGTCCACACCGATACGACGCCGGTGGCGCTGGACCTGCCGGGCGAAACCGCCCCGCTGGAAACGGCGGCGATCGGTGCCAGGGCTTCGGGCTACATCGAAAAACGGTTCGTGGATATCGGCACCCCGGTCAAGGCCGGACAGGTCCTGGCCCTGATCCGCGCCCCGGAACTGGACCGGCAGGTCGCCCGGGCCCAGGCGGCACTGGCCCAGGCCCAGGCCGACCTCGATCTGGCGCGCGTCACGGCGCGGCGCTCGGCGGGACTGGTCGGCGGCGGCGCCGTCAGCCAGCAGAATTTCGACGTCGACCGCATCACCCAGCAGGCAAGGCTGGCCGAACAGGAGGCCGCACGCGCCTCGCTGGCCGACATTGCCCAGCGCCAGGCCTACACGACCATCACCGCGCCCTTCGACGGCGTGGTAACCGCCCGCACGATCGAGGCCGGCGACCTGGTCGATGCCGACAATGTCCAGGCGGCACCGCTGTTCGTGGTCGCCCGCACCGACCGGCTGCGTGTGCGGGTCCATGTCCCCCAGGACCAGGCCACCGGCATCACGGTCGGCACACCGGCCGCACTCTCGCTACCCGCGCGTCCCGACCACCGTTTCAATGGTACCGTCACACGAACCGGCCATGCGCTGGAACGCGACAGCCGCATGCTGCCCGTCGAAATCGAACTGGATAATCCGGGTGGGCAACTGGCATCCGGCGTCTACGCCACCGTGCATTTCGACCTGCCGCGCACGCACGGGGTCACGCTGGTCCCCGCCGAAGCCCTGAATTACGAAGCCGATGGACTGTCGGTCGAAACCGTCTCGCCCGACAACCGCGTGACGGTGCGACACGTCACGGTCGGGCGCGATTACGGCGACCGGATCGAGATCCTCGACAATCTCCCCGACGGCAGCCAACTCATCGTCCACCCACCCTCCGGGCTGCATGACGGCAGCACCGTCGCCCCCCACCGCGATACCGAGACAAAGGGAGCCTGACGGTGCGGCCCATCAGACCCTTCGTCCCATTGGCCGCCGGCTTCGCCCTGCTGCTGTCCGGCTGTACCATGATCCCGGCCTGGCACCGTCCTGCCCCCGCCGTCGCAACGGCGTGGCCCACGGGCAACGAGGCCACCGACCGTACCGACCTCCCCGACTGGCGGCGCTTCTACCGCGATCCGGTCATGCGGCATCTGGTCGAACTGGCGCTGGCAAACAACCGCGACCTGCGGATCGCCCAACATCAGGTCGAAGCCGCCAGCGCGCAGTTCGACATCGAAAATGCTGCGCTGTTCCCCACCCTGAATGGCGGTGCGATGGCGAATGTCCAGAAGGAATATGCCAGGATCTGGAGCCTGTCGCAGACCAGCGGCCCGTTCTACATGCGTCAATACGCCGTGGGGTTCGGCGTTTCAGCCTATGAGGTCGATCTGTGGGGCCGCATCCGCAGCGCCTCGCAGGCCGCGTTCGACCGCTATATGGCCGATGCGCTGAACCGCGAGAACATGCAGTTGAGCCTGATCGCCGCCGTGGCATCGGGCATGCTGACCTGGGTCGCGGACAACCAGGCCGTCCTGGTCACCCAGCAGGTGCTCGACAGCCGCCAGCATACGTACGACCTGGTTCTGCAGGCGGCCCGAACCGGCACGGTCACGGCGCTGGACGTGGCCCAGGCCGAATCCGCCCTGCATGATGCCGAAACCAGCCTGCAGATCTATACCCGCCAACGCGCCCAGGCCCTGGACCAGTTGACGCTGCTGGTCGGCACCCCGCTGGACGACGCCACGACGCGGACCTTGCAGACACTCACATCCCTCGACGCTGTCACGGCTTTCCCCAACGTTCCGGCCGGCCTGCCATCGGACATGATCGCCCGCCGCCCCGACATCCTGTCGGCGGAAGACGTGCTGCGCGCGGCGAACGACGATATCGGCGCCGCCCGCGCCGAGTTCTTCCCCAAGATCCAGATCACGGCGGCAAACGGCACCGCGAGCAACAACATCACCCGCCTGTTCCAGAGCGGCATGGGCGCCTGGAACGTCGCCCCCCAGATCACCGTACCGCTTTTCGACGCCGGGCGCCTGACGGCGCAGCTCCGCGTCGCGAAGGCCCGCAAGAAGGAAGAAATCGCCCGCTACGAAAAAACGATCCAGACAGCCTTCCGCGAAGTCGCCGACGCCCTGGCCGGACGCGAGACCTATCTGAAGCAGCGTCATGCGCAGGATGCCCTGATCGCATCGAACGATCGCCAGTACCGGCTGGCCCTCGCCCGCTTCCACGCCGGCTACGACCCTTATCTGTCCACCCTGGTCGCCCAGCGGGACCTCTACACCGCCCGCCTCGGCGGTATTACGACGCAGCTTCAGAGCATGACCAACAGCGTAACCCTCTACAAGGCGCTCGGCGGCGGATGGGACAGCGCAATACCGCCGCGCGCCGTCGCCTCCATCGGTGGCCATATCCTGTAACGACCGCCTGCAAGGTCGCATCCCGAAACGATCGGCAAACGCGTGGCCGGCCATGCCGGCCACGATTCGGCGATGCGCGCCCCTTCAGGCCACCCTCACCCACCAGCCAACATTTCCCGGCCGGTTCCCATCCTTTGCCGACCCGGTCCGGCAAGCACCCGATCAGCGCGTCAGTCCCGCATCCCGGCGGGCATTTTCCATCAGTACCACAAAATCCCGGTCGGCATCGCCCGCCGCCATGGCCGCCAGAAACCGGTCGCGCGCAATCGCGGCATAGGGCAGCGGCACCTGCAGATCATGGCCGGCAGCCAGCACCATCTCCGTATCCTTCAGCCCCAGCCGTACCGTGGCACCCGGATCGTCATAGGCCCGCTCGACCATCATCTTCCCGTAATTCCTGTGTACCGGCGCGTTATAGAAACTGCCGGTCATGATCTCGAACACCGTCTTCGGGTCGATCCCCGCCTTCTCGTTCAGCGCGAAGACCTCCGCCATCTGCTCAATCGTGGACATGATCAGGAAGTTCAGCGACAGCTTGACCAGATTGGCCTTCGCCGGGTCTTCGCCGGCCAGGAAAACCCGCTGCCCCAGCACCTCCAGCACCGGCGTCAGCCGCGTCACCACCGTCTCCTCACCTGCGGCGATGACGAACAACGTCCCGGCCTCAGCCGCTGGCGGCCGGCCCAGCACCGTGGCGCTGGCATAGGCCTGCCCCCGTTCCGTATGGCCATCGCGCAGCCGGTGCGCCTGCGCCAGCGATATGGTCCCGCAACAGGCATGGATCGCCCCCGGCGCCAGCGCCGAGGCCACGCCATCCGGCCCGAACGCAGCCGCCTGGACGGCCGCATCGTCGATCAGCATCGACAGCACGATCTCCACCCCACGGGCGGCATCCGCCGGGCTCTCCGCCCGTCGCGCCCCTTTGGCCACCAGATCGTCCGCCTTCGCCGGCGTCCGGTTCCAGACCGTCAGGTCATGCCCCGCTTCCAGCAGGCGCCGCGCCATGGCATGGCCCATCGCGCCCAGCCCGAGAAATCCGATCTTCATGCCCCGTCCTCCAAGACCCATCATCAGGTCAGACATTGGGGTGAAGGCGCCGCCTTACCAACCCCCACCAAGGGCAGTCGCCAGCCTGATCGTCGCCATGGCGCGCCCATCCTCCGAGCGCACGCCCGCATCCTCGGTCGCAATGGCATTCAGCCGCGCCTGAAGCGCGTCGAGCAGCACCCCCTGCCCACCATCGAACAGCCCCATCCGGTCCCGCGCCTCGCGCTGCGCCGCCACCAGCGCGGCCGACAGCCCCTGCCCCTGCGCGTCCAGCCCCGCACGGCTTTCATAAGCCGTCTCCACCTCGGAAAGAGCCTTCAGCAACGCCTGATCGTAGAGCGTCACAGCTTCGTCCAGACGCGCATCGGCGGCATGGATCTGCGCATGAATGCGTCCGGCGGTAAAAATCGGCAGATAGGTCGTCAGCGCCATCAACCCGCCACTCCCCGACAGGCCCGGCAACCCATCGAAGCGCAGCCGCCCGTTGCCACCGAAGAACTCCAGGCCAAACCGCGGCAGCAGGTCGGTCCGCGCACTGCGCAGCCGGTCCAGCGCGGCCGCCACCAGGTCCCGACGGGCCCGGATGTCGGGCCGGCGATCCATCACCGCAACGGGCACGATCCCGGCCGGCACCGGCGGAATCACGAACGCCGCCGGCTGCGGGATGGCTGGCGCCTGCTCGGGCGGCCGCCCCGACAGCACCGCAATCCGCCGCCGCCGCGTATCCATGTCCGCCACCAGCATCGGCCGCGTGGCCACCAGCGTCCGGCGCCGTGCGCGGATGGCGTCGATATCCGCCCGCGTTGCCTGCCCCGCCGCCATCCGTGCGGTGGCATAGGCTTCCATGCGATCCAGCACCGTGGCCGAACGATCGATCAGCGCCACACGCCGCACATCGTCCACCGCCCCGACATAACTCTCCACGACATCCGCCGCCACCAGCATGCGGGTGCCGTGAAGCTGCTCTTCCACCGACTGGGCAACCGCCCGTACGGCACGCAGATCGGCATGACGGCCGCCAAAGATATCCGGCTCCCACGCAGCGGCCAGCCCGGCCAGATGCCCATCCGTCGCCGGATCGCCCAGATTGGGCGCCAGTGCCGCCGGCACCGCCGGATTGCTCCAGCCCAGCCCCCCGCCCGCAATGTCGCCGGTCGCGCCAACAGTGGGATAGAGCGCGGACCGCGCCACCGCCACAAAGGCCTCCGCCTGGCGAACATGATCGCGCGCCACGGCCAGATCCGGGTTGGCCGCCAACGCCCCCTCGACCAGCCGGTCCAGCACCGGATCGTGCCATTGCGTCCACCAGCGTGCGAGATCCACCGCCGGCCCCGCCTCCGCCGGCGCTTCAGCAAACCGCGCGGGCAGCACCACCTGCGACGGCGGCGCGGCACTGTCCCTGACCGTGCAGCCACCGGCGAAAGCCGTGCCCAGCGCCAGAACAGCCGGCAAAAGGCAGCGGGATGACATCCGTTTCACACCAACTCTCCTCATCCCTGCCGCGCCAGCATGGACCGAAACCGCACCAGCGCCGTCAGCAGAAACAGCACTGCTGACACGACGATCACCAGCAGCGGCAGCCACACGGTTTCCAGCCCGGCACCACGATACAGAATGGATTGCGTCAGGCTGACAAACTGCGTCGTCGGCAGCACGCCGATCACCGCCTGCAACAGGCCCGGCATGTTCGCCACCGGCGTCGCGGCGCCCGACAGCAGATAGGCCACGGCATAGACCGGCACCGCCAGCAGGCCGAATTGCGGCATCGCCGGCGCAATGGTCGCCAGCATCATCCCCAGCGCCGAAACCGCGATCACATAGGCAAACAGGCACAGGGCAAACAGGCCCACCGATCCCGCCAGCGGCACGCCCAGCCAGACATGCACCACCAGCAGCAGCGACAGCAGGGCCGCAACGAAGATCACCAGCGCATTCGCGACAATCTTGGCCACCGCGATCTCACCCGCCGAGACCGGCAGCACCAGCAGATGCTCGATCGTGCCATGCTCGCGCTCGCGAATCACGGCGGCCCCCACAAGGATGATCGACAGTACGGTGACGTTGGTCACGATCTGCATCACAGAAGTGAACCAGGCGGATTCCGAATTCGGATTGAAGCGGATGCGCGGCACCAGATGAAAGGGCAGCGCCGGCCCCGCGACCGGGCGCGGCATCGCCTCGGCGATCCGCCGCAGGAAGATGTCCTGCAGATAGACAACCCCAAGCCCCGCCTGGGTCATGGCGGTGGCATCGACCTGGATATCCAGCGACGGCATCCGCCCGGCCAGCAGATCAGCCTCGAAACGCGGCGGCACATCGACGACGAAGATCAGCGTCCCCCGGTCCAGCCGGTCTTGCGCCGTCCTGCGGTCCACCAGCACGGGCGTCTGGAAATAGGGTTCCTGCACCCCCTCGCGCAACTGGCGCGACAGGGTGGAATGGTCCTCGTCGATGAAGGCGATCGTGGCATGCGAGACCTCGGCCTTCACCCCATTGGCGACGATCAGGATCGCGGCGGTAAAGGCAAAGACGATCAGCCCCAGCAGCACGCCATCCCGGCGCAGGCTCAGCGCCTCCTTGTGGCAGAGCAGCCCGACGGTGATCCACCAGCGCCTCATGGCTCCTGCTTCCGGATCAGCAGACGGGCGCCCAGCATGCAGACGATCGCCGAAACCGCCAGCACGACATAGGCCGTGGTAAACGTCCCGGCCCCCACCCCCTTGGTAAAACTACCCAGGCTGATGATCTGGAACCACCCGGCGGGAAACGCCATGCCGACCCCATAGCCAAGGCCCGAAAGGGTCGAAACCGGATAAAGCAGCCCCGAGAAATTGACGCCCGGTATCAGGCAGATCAGCGCCGCCCCGAAGATCGCGGCCACCTGCGAGGTCGTAAAGGCCGAAACCAGCAGCCCCAGCCCCGTCGCCGCGAACAGATAGAGCAACGCCCCGAACGACAGCGCCAGCAGCGACCCCTTCAACGGCACGCCCAGCAGCGTCACCGACAGCAGCACCAGCACCGCATAGGCCACCAGCGCCACCAGCACGTAGGGCATCTGCTTGCCCACCAGATACTGCCCCACCGTCGCCGGCGAGGCATAGAGGTTGATGATCGAGCCGATCTCCTTCTCCCGCACCACCCCCAGCGCCGTCAGCATGGTCGGGATCAGGATCAGCGCCAGCATGATGATCCCGGGCGTCATGGCATAAACGCTGCGGAATTCCTGATTATAGACAAAGCGCGGCAGGATCTGGACCGGCACGACCGCCGTCCTGACCACCCCCTTCTCGCGCATCAGGGTCAGCATGGCCTGCATCACCACGCCTTCGGCATAGGAGCGGATATTCGCTCCCAGGAACGGCACCGCACCATCGATCGCAAGCCCGATCGCCGGGTTCCGCCCGGCCGCGACATCGCGGCCGAAGGCGGCGGGAATGTCGATGCCGACATCGACCTCGCCACGCCGCAACCGGTCCTCCAGCGTCGCGCTGTCGGGCGATGCGGCCCGCTGCACGAAATAGGGCGATCCCCGGAACTGCGCCACCAGTTCCCGGCTGGCCTGCGTCTGGTCATGATCGCAGACGGTGAAACGTACCGTGTTGATATCGAACGAGATGCTGAACGCCGCGATCAGCAGCAACACCGTCGGCCCCCCCACGGCGAACAGCAGGCGCAACCGGTCGCGCAGCAATTCCACCGCCTCGCGCCGCCCGAACGCATAGGCCCGCGCCACCCAGCCGCGCAGACCCGTCGCCGGCACATGCCGGCCCGGCGCGGCAACGGCCGGCCCGGCGACCGCCTCTCCTGCCGGCACGTTCTCCCTGTCCCCCGCCATCGCCTCTTCAAGATAGGCGACGAAGGCATCTTCCAGCGTCGCGGCGTGCCGGGCCTGCACAAGTTCATCCGGCGTCCCCACCGCCAGCACCCGCCCGCGATGCATGAACGAGATCCGGTCGCAGCGCGCCGCCTCGTTCATAAAATGGGTCGAAACGAAAATTGTCACCTGCTTCTCGCGCGACAGCGCCACCAGATGCTTCCAGAACATCTCCCGCGCGGCCGGGTCCACGCCCGATGTCGGCTCGTCCAGAATCAGGATCGACGGATCATTGATGCACGCAGCCGCCAGTTGCAGGCGCTGGCGAATACCCAGCGGCAATCCCGCCGGCCGCAGATCGGCCACGCCATCCAGTGCGAAATCCGCCAGCGCCGCCCGCACCCGCGTCTCGGCCTCACCCGCCGAAAACCGGAAAAGCCTTGCCTGCAAAAGCAGGTTCTGCCGAACCGTCAATTCCTCATACAGCGAAAATGCCTGCGACATGTAGCCGATATGCATCCGGCTCTCCAGATCGCCCGCGCGCACCGGTTTCCCGAAAACCTTGGCACTCCCTGCGCTCACATCCAGCAGGCCGGTCAGCATCTTCATCGTGGTCGATTTGCCGCAACCGTTGGAGCCGAGAAATCCGAAGATTTCGCCCCGCCCGATATGAAAACTGACATGATCGACGGCCACGAAGCGCCCGAACTGCTTGGTCAGCCCATCGGCCTCGATCGCGGGTGCCCCGCCCGGATCGAGATAAGGCGGAATCGAGAAGGCCGAGGCCCCCGCCCGCTCGGCCTCGGGCAACAGAGAGATGTAGGCGTCTTCCAGCGTGGCCCGCCCGGTACGGTGCAGGATGGCTTCCGTCCGGTCGCAGGCCAGCACCTGCCCGTCATTCATCGCCACCAGCCATTCGAACCGCTCGGCTTCTTCCATATAGGCCGTGGAGACGATCACGGTCATGCCCGGCCGACGGGCACGCAACTGGTCCACCAGCGTCCAGAACTGCCGGCGCGACAGCGGATCGACGCCGGTGGTCGGCTCGTCCAGAATCACCAGGTCCGGGTCATGCACCAGCGCGCAGCACAGGCTGACCTTCTGCTTCATGCCACCCGAAAGCTGGGCGGCCGGACGATCGGGAAAAGGCGCCAGCCCGGTCGCTTCCAGAAGCTGCCCGATCCGCGCCGCGCGGGTCTGCGCATCCAGCCCGAACAGCCGCGCGAAGAAATCGATATTCTCCCGCACCGATAGCGTCGGATACAGATTCTTCCCCAACCCCTGCGGCATGAAGGCAACGCGATTGAGAAAGGCCTCCCGCTCGCGCCGGTCGGCCATGTCGCATCCCAGCGTCAGCACCCGGCCGCCCTGGAGCCGCCTTACCCCGGCAATCAGCCCCAGCAGCGTCGATTTGCCCACCCCGTCCGGCCCGATCACGCCGATGGTCGTCCCCGCCGGCAGATCCACCGAAACACCCCGCAGCGCCTCGGTCGTCCCATAGCGATGCCGAACATTCTCAACCCGTATCCCCGCCCCCGGCGAGGCAGGCGGCGGCATGGCGGCCACGGACACGGCGCCGCTCACGGCGCGGCCCGGCGCGCTCCGCCGGGGCCGGCCGGCCAGGGGGCCGAGGCATCGGTCCGCACATAGCCCTCACCCGTCATGCCGGCCTTCAGCAGGCCACCCAGATCCTTCTGGGCCGTGCGTTCCACCCGCAGCCGCACGCGATAGACCAGTTGCTCGCGCTCGGTCGCGGTCTCCACATATTTCGGCGTAAACTGCGCCTCGGGCGAGATATAGGAAATCCGCGCCGCAACCGCGCCGGTCTCCAGATCGTCGAACACGATCCGCGCCTCATCCCCCACCCGGACCTGCCGGACGACCCGCGCCGGGAAAAAAACCGTCAGATACGGGTCCACAGGGTCCAGCAGCGAATACAGCCGCCCACCCGCCGGCAGAACGCTGCCCGCCTCGACAACGCGATATTCGATCCGCCCGCCAACCGGCGCATGGATCACCATGTCATCGACCGCCGTCCGGGCCTGCGTTACCATCGCCGCCGCCGCATCCACCGCGCGGCCGGCCTCCTGCACCGCCTCCGCCGCACCGTCACGCACGCGCTCGGCAACATCCAGCGCCGTCTGTCGCTGCGTCACTTCCATGTCCGAAACCAGCATCTGCCGTCGCATCGTCCGGGCATGGGCCAGTTCGTCACCCGCCAGCCGCGCGGCCTGGGTCCGCGCCGCCAGTTCAGCCCGTGCCCGGCCGGTCGCCGCCTCGGCCTGCCCCTGCCGGGCGATGGCCGCCGCAAGCTGGGCCCGCGCCTCGGAATCATCCTCACGCGCCAGAATCTGGCCCTGGGTAACGGCATCCCCCTCCTGCGCGTCCAACGCGCCGATCCGCCCCGGATATTTCACCGCCACGTCGATCCGCGTCAATTCCAACCGCCCGTTGGAATGATACAGGCCCGGCACCGCCCGTCCCAGTTGCCGGTCCCACAGCCATCCGGCCACGGCAATAACGGCCACCAGACCGGCCAGACCGCCGGCAACGAGGATCTTGCGTGACATCTCCACCCGCTTCCCGTTCATCCCGACAGACACCGTATCCCGTTCTTCGGCATGCAAGAAGCCAAAGTGACACGGGCAGTTATGCCGGTCCTACCCCGCCCGCACCGCAGACCCGGTCTCGCGGATGAACAGGGCGACCACACCGGCCAGCACGATCCCCACCACACCGACCGAGAAGCCTTCGCGAAACACCGTCTCCGTCAATCCGGCGGTCCCGGCCAGCCTTTGCAGAAGCCACCCGAACAGCGGCGACGCCACCGCACTCATCACGAACACCAGGAAATTGATCGCCCCCGTCGCGCTGCCCTTCACGCTGTCGGGATTCACTTCCTTGATGGTGCTGTAGGGGATCATGGCCGCCCCCGAGGCAAAGCCCAGGATAAAGGCCAGGATATAAGGCGAGAACATGCCCGGCGGCGGATAGATGATCGCCACGGAAGACAGCAGCATCGCCACGATGCCCCCGAACAGGACCGGCTTCCGCCGCCCCAGATGATCGGCCAGATACCCCATGACAGGGCAGCCGAAGACCCAGCCGATCGGCACCATCGCGGCCCGACTCACGGCTTCATGGTAGCTCAGATGCCATCCATGCGTCATGAACGACACGCCCCAGGTCATGCTGCCCACCGTGGTCGGCAGAAACAGCAGGCCCGAACACAGGCCGCACAGCCACGATTGCCGATTGCCCAGCACGATCCGATAAGGCGCCAGAAGCGACCCTGTCTGCACCGAAGCACTTTTTTCCTGGCGCGGCGTACCAAGAAAGATCGCAACCGCCACAATCGCCGTCGCCACCCCGGCATAGATCCAGAACGACCGCCACGTCACCACGCCATGGATCAGCCACGCCACGGTCGATTGCCCCATCGCCCCGCCCAGCATCCCCACGCACTGGGTCACGCCGATCGCGGTGGCCAGATAGCGCGCCGGAAAACCGTGCGACGCCAGATAGACCGCGCCGACAAAGGCGAACGCCGCCCCGGCCCCCTGCAACAGGCGCCCCAGTTCCGCCATCCACGCCGGCCCGGCACCGAACATGGCGATCCCGACGGCCAGCACGAATGTACCCGCCGGCAGCGCGATCTTCGCCCCCCACCGGTCCATCGACGCACCCGAGATCAGCGAGCACGCCGAATAGGTATAGTAATAAAGCCCCAGCAGCGAGGCCAGCCCCGCCGTCGTCAGCCCCATGGTCGCGGTCAGTTCGTCCATCATGACGCTGGGCGCCGACCGGACGGAATATTGCAGGAAATAGAACAGCAGGCAGAACGCCCAAGCCAGCACATAGCCGGCCTGAAAGCCTCCCTTCGCCTGAACGCCGCCCGCGGGCGGCGCACTGGTAACCATGGTCATCGGCGTCTCCTCCCCTCGCCACTGCGTGGCGGGTTTTTATTGTTTTACCGAATCGAAAAAGAACGCTTCCGCCCCCGGCGGTGCCCTCATGCCGCGCCGTGGGCCATGATCAGCGCAATGGCGCAGGAGGTCAGCCGCGCCTGCTCGGAATCCGCGCGGCTGGTCAAAATCACCGGCACCTTCGCGCCCAGCACCACGCCCGCGGCATCCGCGCCGGCCAGGAAGGACAGTTCCTTGGCCAGCATGTTGCCCGCCTCCAGCGTCGGCACGATCACGATATCCGCCCGCCCGGCCACGGGAGAATCGATATGCTTGATCTTCGCGGCATTCAGGTTCACCGCGTTGTCGAAGGCCAGCGGCCCATCGACGATGCCGCCCGTGATCTGCTTGCGGTCGGCCATCTTCGACAGCACGGCCGCATCCAGCGTGGACTGGATCGCCGGGTTGACGGTCTCCACCGCCGAAAGAACGGCCACGCGCGGTTCCGCCAGACCCAGCACATGCGCGAAATCGATCACGTTCTGCACGATGTCATGCTTGGCCCGCACGTCCGGCGCAATGTTCACCACCGCGTCGCTGATCATCAGCAACCGGTCATAGAACGGCACGTCCATGACAAAGACATGGCTCAGGCGGCGATCGGCGCACAGGCCGGTCGGGCGCGCCACCACTTCGTGCAGCAATACGTCGGTATGCACGGCGCCCTTCATCAGCAGGCGCGCACGCCCCGAGCGCACCAGCGCCACCGCCTGGACCGACGCCGCATGCGCGTCCTCGGCCTCGACGATCTCCAGCCCGTCGATCGACAGGCCGGAATCCTTGGCGACGGATTCGATCAGCGCCTTCGGCCCGACCAGGATCGGCTGCCCCAGCCCACGCTGGGCCGCATCGCAGGCCGAACGCAGCGACAGGTCATCGCAGGGATAGGCCACGGCGATCGGCAGGGCCGGCAACTGGGCCGCCTTCTCGCACAGGGTACGGAAACGGCGATGCGTCACGATATGCTCGAACGACGAACAGGCCATGACCACCGATTGCGGCGCCTGCGGCGCCTGGATCTGCATGGTGCCCCGCGCCACCTCGCCCCCGTCCTGCCGCACGCCGACGAAGGACAGGTCCAGCAGCGCATCCGCATCATGCTTCGCCACCACCTGGCAGGTCACCACCACCCGGTCACCGACCGACAGGACATCGCCTCCCAGCGTCAGCGCATAGCTGCGCACCACGCTGCCCACACCGGGGAAGCGGGTGCTGACCAGCCGCATGACCAGGATGCCGATCCACACGCTCGCCACCGACTGCGATACGGAAGCCGTCTCGACCCCTGCCCCATCGGGCTGCCATCCGCCCAGCAGGTCCGCATTGTCCCTGGTCAGGATCTCGGTCAGGTCGGCCTTCTCACCAACCGCGATATCCTTGAACAACCGATTGGTCACGAGTTCCTGGGTCTTATCCACCAGCGATTTTCCTTCGGACAGAAAGGGGATGAACGATCAATTTCCCGTTATGATACCGGCGAACAGGCAACCGCGTTGATCCCGATCAAAGCAGACCCATTACTGCCAATTTTAGAGCCTGACCGAAAATGCGCGCTGGCGGCAATCCAACGCGCGTTTCCTGCGCTTCGGTGCTCATGGCCGTCAAGGCCACTCCGCTCCGATGCTCGGAAACACACGTCGGGCGCGGCCCGAAACGGGCCGCTCTCGCTCGCCAGCCCACATTTTCGGTCAGGCTCTTAGAGACGGCCAGAGAAATCGGCCCGCCGAGCGCGCATGCCGCAAAGCAGTGCGCCCGGCGTGTATTTTCAAGCATCTGAGCGGAACGGCCCTGATGGCCGCCCACTTTTGCAAAAGTGCCCCTTAGGGTCTGACCGAAAATTCGGTCAGCTTCCTACAGTCGCGAAGCCGATCGCGCATCATAGGTGGTCAGGATCGTCCGATACTGCGCCCGCAGGAACTGCGCCGCCTCATCGGGCTGCCCACCTGCCGCAAGCTGCCCCTTGAAGGCCGCCACCGACTCATGCCCCCGGCGCTCCATCCAGCCGCGCAGTTCGCCCAGCAGCGTGCCCAGATACGCCGGCCCATGCCGCAGCAGCGCGGAGGTCGTCATCACCGCATCCGCCCCCGCCAGCAGATATTTCACCACATCCGCCCCGCTCCACACACCCGTCGATGCCGCGATCGAGGTCGGAATCCGCCGCGACAGCAGCCCGACCCACATCAGTGGCAGGCGAATGTCGTAAGGATTGCTCAGATGCAAGTCATCGCGCGCCGTCAGCGCCGCCAGATCGACATCCGGCCCGTAGAACCGGTTGAACAGCACCAGCCCATCCGCGCCGGCCTCGGCGAACTGCGCCGCCATATGGCCGGGCGCACTGAAGAAGGGCGCCATCTTCACGCTGACCGGCACGCCCACAGCCGCCTTCACCCGGCGCAGGATCTCCAGCGCCGCCGCCTCGACCGAGGGGCCACTTTCCACCGGGTCGGCGGGCACGCGATAGATGTTGAGTTCGATCGCCGACGCCCCCGCCTGCTCCAGCTTGCGGGCGAAATCGACCCATCCGCTGGCTGAACAGCCGTTCAGGCTGGCGATGATCGGCACTCCGGCCCGCTCCACCGCGCGCCGCAGAATTTCCAGCCGCCCATCCAGCACGTTGCTGCCCGCATCCGGCGGCCAATAACCCGCCGCTTCCGGCTGGGAATCGGTCACCATCTCCGTCATGGCCGCCTCGGCCAGTTCCTGGGCGACGATCTGCTCCTCGAAGATCGACGACAGCACAACCGCCGCCGCCCCCGCATCGGCCAGCCGCATGATGCCATCCAACTCGGCACAAAGCGGCGACGCCGAAGCAACGATCGGATGCGCCAGCTCAAGACCAAGATAAGTCGTTCTCAAATCCATGCCCCTACCCCTCTCCCATTATAAAATCTAAAGAAAATACGCAGATATAATCGAAGTTTATGCCCGAAAACGTGGACTGGTGAGCGAGAGCGGCCCTGCGGGCCGCGCCCGTCGTGCATTTCCGAGCACCGGAGCGGAGCGGCCTCAATGGCCGTGAGCACCGGAGCGCAGGAAACGCGCGTCGGCTCGCCACCAGCGCGCGTTTCCGGGCATAAACTCAGGGGATGTCTTCCCAGTGGGGTAGAAACCGGCTGCCGTCGCGGGCGGCCATGTCTTCATAGACGCGATAGCGCTCCTGCGCCGCCGCCTCGGCCTGTTGCAGCAGATGCCCGGCCGATTCCGGATGCGTGCGCAGCAGGGTCTTGTACCGCAGTTCCCGATAGGCATAATCCTTCAGCGGGATCCGCTGAGGCGGCGAATCCAGCCGGAACGGATTCAACCCGGCCTTGCGCATCGTGGGGTCGAAGCGGAACAGCGGCCAGTATCCCGATGCCACCGCCCGCGCCGCCTGCTTCATGCCGGTGCGCATGTCGATGCCATGCGCAATGCACTGCGAATAGGCCAAGATCAGCGAAGGCCCGTCATAGGCTTCCGCCTCACGCATCGCGATCAGCGCCTGTTCCGAGTTCGCCCCCAGTGCAATCTGCGCGACATAGACGGTGCCGTAGGAAATCGCCTGCAACGCCAGGTCCTTGCGCGGCACCCGCTTGCCGGCGGCCGCGAACTTCGCACTCGCCCCCAGCGGCGTCGCCTTCGAGGACTGGCCGCCGGTGTTCGAATAGACCTCGGTATCCAGCACCAGCACGTTCACATTGCGGCCCTGCGCCAGCACATGGTCCAGCCCGCCGTAATCGATGTCATAGGCCCAGCCATCCCCACCGACGATCCAGATCGAACGCCGGACCAGGAAATCCGCCAGAATCAGAAGGTTTTTCGCATCCGGCCCTTCGATCGCAGCCAACCGCGTCTTCAGCGCCGCCACCCGCTCGCGCTGCTCGGCATAATCGCGCTCGGTGTGCTGCGTCTTGGCAAGGATGGTCTCCGCCAGATCCTGCCCCACCTTCGGCGCCAGCCGGGTCAGCAGATCGCGCGCCAGCCCGGTCTGCTTGTCCACCGCCAGGCGGAAACCCAACCCGAATTCGGCATTATCCTCGAACAGCGAGTTCGCCCAGGCCACCCCGCGCCCCTCGGCATTCGCCTTCCAGGCATGGGCCGGCATGTTGGCGGCATAAATCGCCGAACAGCCCGTGGCATTGGCAATCTGCATCCGGTCACCGAAAAGCTGCGAGATCAGCTTCAGATACGGCGTTTCACCACACCCCGCGCAGGCACCGCTGAACTCGAACAACGGTTCGAGCAACTGCACGCCCCGAACATTGGCCTGATTCACCGTCGTCCGGTCCGCGGTCGGCAATGTTTCGAAGAAGCTGATATTCTCCCGCTCCTGCTCCAGGATCGGCAGCTTCTCGCCCATATTGATGGCCCGATGCACACCATCCTCGGCAATGGCGGGGCAGTTTTCCACGCACACGCCGCAGCCCGTGCAATCCTCGACATAGAATTGCAGCGAGAAACGGGAATCCGGATACCCGCGTGCATTGACCGGCGCGGAGCGGAAATGCTCCGGCGCCCCCTCCAGCGCGTCCTCGTCATAGATCTTGGCGCGGATCACGCTATGCGGGCAGACAATGCTGCACTGGCCGCACTGGATGCACGCATCCTGATCCCAGATCGGCACCTCGACCGCGATATTGCGCTTCTCATATTGCGTGGTGCCACAAGGGAACGTGCCATCCGCCGGGATCTTGCTGACCGGAATCGCCTCACCCCGGCTGGCCATGATCTCGCCCGTCACCTCGCGCACGAACAGCGGCGCGGTCGCCGGCACGATCGGCGGCATCGCGACCGTCCCCGTGGCCGCCTGCGGCACCGTCACTTCATGCAGCGCGGCAACCGCTCCATCCACGGCGGCGAAATTCAGCTTCACCACCGCATCGCCCTTGGCGCCATAGCTCTTGGTGATGAAATGCTTGATCTGCGCCACCGCCTCGTCCGGCGGCAACACCTTGGACAGATGGAAGAAGCAGGTCTGCAACACCGTGTTCACACGCGGCCCCAGCCCGATCTTCAACGCCACGTCCGAGGCATCGATCACGAAGAAGCGCAGCTTCTTGGCCACGATCTGGTCCTGCACCCGACGCGGCAGCTTGTCCCACACCACATCCGGCCCATACGGGCTGTTCAGCAGGAAGGTCGCCCCGTCGATGGCCGGCCCGAGAATATCGCGCTTGAACAGGAATTCGAACTTGTGACAGGCCACGAAATCCGCATGGCGGATCAGGTAGGGCGCCGCGATCTGCGCCGTGCCGAACCGCAGGTGCGAAATCGTCTCGCCGCCCGATTTGTGCGAATCATAGTCGAAATAGGCCTGCGCGAACCGCCCCGGCTGCTCGCTCAGGATCTTCACGCTGTTCTTGTTCGCGCCCACCGTGCCGTCGGCGCCCAGCCCGTAGAACAGGCAGCGCACGGTATCTTTCGGCTCGATATCCAGGTTCTGGTCGTATTCCAGCGTGGTATGGCTTACATCGTCGTCGATGCCGAGCGTGAAATTATTCTTCGGCGCGGGCTTCGCCAGTTCGTCGAAGACCGCCTTGACCATGCCCGGATTGAAATCGCGCGACGACAGGCCGTAGCGGCCACCGATCACGCGCGGCATCGCGGCAATCTTTCCATTGCCGAATGCCTGTGCCAGCACGCCCAGCACGTCGGCATAAAGCGGCTCCATCGGCGCGCCCGGTTCCTTGGTGCGGTCCAGCACCGCGATCGACTTCACCCCCGGCGGCAGCGCCGCCAGGAAATGCTCCGCCGAGAACGGGCGATAAAGCAGCACCTGCAAGGCGCCCACCTTCTCTCCGGGCCGGTTCGCTCCCTGGCGGTTCATCCACAGCGCGGTCTCCCGCACCACTTCCGCACCCGACCCCATGCTGATGATCACACGCTCGGCATCCGCCGGCCCGTCATAACGGAACAGGCGATAGGCCCGGCCGGTCTGGGCGGTGAACCTGTCCATCACCTCCTGCACGATGCCCGGCACCTTCGCATAGTACGGGTTCACCGCCTCGCGCGTCTGGAAATAGGTATCGGGATTCTGCCAGGTACCGCGAATGAACGGATTATTCGGCGTCAGCGCGCGGTTGCGATGCGCATGCACCAGATCGTCGTCGATCATGGCCCGGATCACGCTGTCGGGCATGATCTTCAGCATGTTGTATTCGTGCGACGTGCGGAACCCGTCGGTGAAGTGGATAAACGGCACCCGCGCCGCCAGCGTCGCCGCCTGCGCGATCAGCGCCAGGTCGTGCCCTTCCTGCACCGAGGCCGCACCCAGGATCGCGAAACCCGTCGGCCGCGCCGCCATGATATCCTGATGGTCGCCGAAGATCGACGATCCACCGGCCGCCAGCGCACGCGCCGCCACATGAAAGACCGTGGCGGTCAGTTCGCCGGCGATCTTGTACATGTTGGGCAGCATCAGCATCAGCCCCTGCGACGCCGTAAAGGTCGTCGTCAGGGCACCGCTTTGCAGCGATCCATGCACGCAGCCCGCGGCACCGCCTTCGGCCTGCATTTCCTGCACTTCGGGGATATCGCCCCAGATATTGCGCAGCCCCTGGTCCGACCAGGCATCGGCCAGTTCGGCCATCGGCGAGGACGGCGTGATGGGATAGATGGCGCAGATCTCATTGACCCGATAGGCCACATGCGCGACGGCGGTGTTGCCATCCATCGTGGCGGTCTGTTCGGTCATGTCGACCTTCTCCGTTCCTGTCATGTCGCTCATGCCCGCACCTTGAAGGCCGACGGTGCCGGGGAGGTATCCGTTCCCACGGCTTCCGGCTCCATTTCGATCGCATGGCAGGGGCACTGCTCGAAACAGGCCGCGCACCCGGTGCACAGATCCATCGAAACCGCATAACCCTGCCCCGGCCCCAGCCGGGTAATCGCCTGTTCAGGACAGGCGGCATAGCAATTGTCGCACTCGAAGCAATTGCCGCACGAAAGGCAGCGCTGCGCCTCATAGCGGGCATGGCGCTCATCCAGCCCGGCATCGACCTCCGCGAAATCGTGGCGTTCGGCCACCGGCGTCTCGGCCTGCACGCTGCGCGGCGCATCGCGGTAATCCGGCAGATGCAGCATGTCGAAGCTGACCAGCGGATGCGCCGCCGGATGTTCGTAGGTCCGGCCCGCCAGCCACGCATCGATCGCCCGCGCCGCCAGCTTGCCGTGCCCAGTCGCCGTCGTCATGGTCCGCGCGCCACCAATGCAGTCGCCACCTGCGAAAATACCGGCCTGCCCGGTCATCAGGTCGGCATCCACCGCAACGGTGCCGTCCTTCTGCACCTTCACTGCCGTCGCCTCCGCCAGCAGCGACAGGTCGGTGTGCTGGCCCACCGCCAGCACCACCGCATCGGCGGCCAGCCGCTCCGTCTCGCCTGTCGGCGTCACGCTGCCATCGGGGTTCATGGTCACCTTCTCGACCACCAGCCCGTCGGCACCGAAATGATCGACCACGCTCAGCCAGCGCACCTTGGCCCCTTCGGCGACGGCCTCGGCCGCCTCGGCCGGCAGGGCTTCCATATGCTGCTGGTCATAGCGGAAGATGATGACCGTATCGGTCGCCCCCAACCGCCGCGCGGTCCGCGCGGCATCCATCGCCACGTTGCCGCCGCCGACCACCGCCACCACGCGCCCCAGCGCCGGACGCCCGCCCCGGCTGACATCGCCCAGCAGGCTGATCGCGTCGGTCATCTTCCGGCCATCCATGGCCGGAATGTTCAGGCGGTTGGCCAACTGCGCGCCAACCCCCACGAACACCGCGTCGAAGCCCCCTTCCTGCTTCGCCCGCACCACGTCGTCGACCCTCTGGCCACACCGCAATGTCACCCCGGGCACCCCCGTGATTCGGGCGATCTCCCTCCCCATCACCTCTCGGGGCAGACGGTAGGCCGGGATGCCGTAGCGCATCATCCCGCCCGGCTGCTCCGCCGCGTCGCGGATCTCCACCTGATGCCCCATCCGCGCCAGATGCCAGGCGCAGGACAAGCCCGCCGGTCCCGCGCCGACGACCAGAACCTTCTTGCCGCTGGCCGGCGCCACCGAAACCTGCCAGCCCTTCTCGGTCGCCAGATCGCCCAGAAACCGTTCGACCGAATGAATGGCCACCGGCGCATCCAGTTCGCCCCGGTTACAGCCGCCTTCACACGGATGGTAGCAGGCCCGACCATGGATGGCGGGCATGGGGTTGTTGGCCACCAGCGCGTGCCACGCCTTCTCGTACTCGCCAGCCTGGGCCAGCGCCAGCCAGCCCTGAATGTCCTCGCCGGCCGGGCAGGCATGGTTACAGGGCGGCAGGAAATGCATGTAGACGGGCTTCTGCCAGCGCCGGCTGCCAACCCCGCGCCGCGTCGTCTCCTGCAGCACCTGCGTCATGTCATCGAGTTTCAATACCATCCCAACCCCCAGCGCACCGGGCCGGCCCGCGCATTATTGGCGCGTGACCCTCCCCTGCCGCACGATCGGTATCACGACCCTTTTCGTTTCGGTACCGATCCAGATAAACCCTCGACCGGCTCCGGGCACAGAATCGGCACCGTCCGCCCTCCCGAGGATTCGTGGGATTTGTGATAACATCGAACGACCATCGGCCCGTTTGACCGAGGTCAATTACGACAAATTTCTCTGATCTGTCATGAAGATGGCCGCCCCCTCCCGATGGAGGCAGAGACGCCCGCCGTCAGTGTCCCAGCACTGCCCGCAGATCACCACCATGCTGCCGGAGCGCCGCTTCGGCATCGGTCAGGCTCATGCCATGCCGGATCAGCACCGCCCGCTTGACGTTGCCGCCCGAGGCTTCCAGCGCGTCGGCAATCTGCTCGTCCGTGCCGCCGGCCAGCAGCCGCACCATCCGCGCCGCGCGTCTCTGCAATTTGGCATTGACCACACGCATATCCACCATCTGCCCGCGATAGGCATGGCCCAGCCGGACCATCAGCGCGGTCGAAAGCATGTTCAGCGCCGCCTTCTGCGCAGTACCCGCCTTCAGCCGCGTCGAGCCGGAAATAACCTCCGGCCCGGTCGGCAGCACAATCCCCAGTTCCGCCTCGCGCAACAGCCGTCCATCGGGATTCGATGCAACGCCCACCGTCAGCGCGCCGCACACCCGCGCGGCGGCGATCGCGGCGCAGGTATAGGGCGTGGCCCCGCTGGCGGCGATGCCCAGCACCACATCCTGCGGCCCCGGATCATGCGACAGGATCTCGGCCCGGGCCGCCTCTTCCTGGTCCTCGGCCCCTTCCACGGATTCAAACAGCGCGGCCGGCCCTCCAGCCAGCATCAGCACCAGCCGGTCGCCCGGCCAGCCGAAGGTCGGCGTCAGTTCCACGCCATCCTGCAACCCGATGCGCCCCGACGTGCCGGCCCCGACATAGAACAGCCGCCCCCCGGCTCGCAGACCCGGCAGCGCGGCCTCGACCACCGCCTCCATCTGCGGCACGGCCGCCCGCACGATGGCCACCGCCGTCAACTGCGCCTCGGCCAGCGCATCAAGGATCGCGCCGGTCGGCCAGAGATCGATCTCGGCATAGCGCGGGTCGCATTGTTCGGTGCCGATACCGGGCACGGGGGCGGAAAGCGGGCCTGTCGTCATGGTCTGATCACTTCTCGGCAACGGAATCCACCCCGCCTGCGACACGGGGCGAGGAAAACATCATGGAAAGGCAGGCCGGCACCAGCATCATCCCGATGCCGGCCGGAACCAGCCACGGAAAGGCGATCACCCACCCCACCCGCTGGGCCAGCATCATCAGCGCGGCCATGCCGGCCAGCGAGACCACAACCCCGAACGCCGCATCACGCCCCCGGGCCGCCGGGCATAACATTCCGAACAGGAACGCCCCCAGCGTCGGCCCATAAGACCACCCGGCAACCGTCAAACCCAGGATGACCGCCGATTGCGCCCCCTCACCCAACACCAGGGTCACGCCAACCAGCGCCACAGCCCAGAAGGCGGTCAACGCCCGGGCAGGAAACAGCGGCCCCGCCCGCCACGCACAGACCGCTGCCAGACGGTCAAGAACCTGCGCCGGCACCGGTCCGAAATCGGTCAGGACAGAGCCGGCCATCGCATTGAGAGTCGCGGACAGCGACCCCATGGTGGCGCTCAACACCCCCGCCACCAGCAGGCCGCTCAACCCGGCCGGCAGGCCGGTAACGATGAAATGCGGGAACAACTCGTCCGGTGAACGAAACCCCAGCGCCGACAGCGACGCCCCACCCGATCGTACCCACAACTGAACCCCGACCAGCGACAGCAACGTGAACAACACCCCCACCAGCACGGCACTGCCGATCAGCGCCATCCGCGCCGCCCGCAGGCTGCGGGCGGCCAGCAGCCGCTGAACCATCAACTGGTCGGTACCATGCGAGGCCACGGACAGGATCGTCCCACCCAGCAACGCGGCAGCAGGGGTGAACGGGTCGGTAAACCACCGTCCGCCGGGCCGGACGTGAAACAGAGCCAGCCGCCCGGCCTGCCAGGCGTCATGCCAGCCATCGGCCCCGCTCCACAGAATGCCCACGCACAACGCGGCGCCGAACAGATAAATGACCAGTTGCACGCTGTCGGACCACACGACGGCCCGCAGGCCGCCGAACAGCGTATAGGCCAGCGTCACCGCCATGATCGCGACCAGCACCGTCCCCCGCCCCACCGGCAGGCCGGCATGGGTCAGCAGCCAGACCAGCGGCAACATGCCGGCCAGCAGGCGCACCCCCTCCGCCACCAGCCGCGTCAGCAGGAAGGCCCCCGCAGCAATCCGCTGCACCCCATGCCCGAACCGGCGGCCAAGATACTGGTAGGCGCTATTCATCCGCCCCTGAATATAAAGGGGAAGAAACCACACGGCCACGACCAGCCGCCCGATCAGATACCCCGCAGCAAGACCCGCGAAGACCAGACCATTGGTGTAGCCCACACCCGGCACACTGATGAAGGTCAGGGTCGACGTCTCGGTCGCCACCAGCGACAGGCAGAGCGCCCACCAGGGCAGATCATGATGCGCCGACAGGAAATCCCCCGCCGAGCGCCCCCGCCGCGCCATGGTCAGCGTAACGGCCAGCAGGATCACGAAATACAGGCAGGTCACGGTAATGTCGGCAGGTCGCATAAGCCCCTCTGGCCGGCGAAAATCATGAAGCGCGCCCGGACGATCGCAGCATAACGGCGCGGCCGGACGCGAGAAAGTCCCAGCTTCTCAGAAAGGCTTGTACGGCAGGAACTTGCCGGAAATCGTGACATGCACCCGATCCCCCGCCGGATCGGCCTCACGCCCCACCTGCATGCGGAAATCGATCGCGCTCATGATCCCGTCACCGAATTCCTCATGGATCAGTTCCTTCAGCGCCGGCCCGTAGACGCTGAGCATCTCATACCAGCGATAAAGCAGCGGATCGCTGGGCGCCCCACCGTCGAAACTGCCCTTGTACGGCACTGTGCACAACCAGGGCAGCGCGGTCTGGTCCAGTTCGAACAGACTGATAACAGTGCGCGCTTCCTCCTCGGAGAACACCATCTGCCCCAGGCAGGCGCAGGTGGTCCACTCCTTGCTGCGCCCGACCTGCCGGGCGATGTCGGCCCAGTTCAGTCCTTTGCGGACCCTGGCAATCACGATCGCCTCGGTCACGTCTTCCCGGCTGGTATACATGCATGCCTCCCCTGGTCAGGCGATATCGGAAACCGATCCTACGACGCGCTTCCGGCGTTCCGTCCACTGGATCGCAGCGGCCACCAGCAGATTGGCCACCAGACCGATCATCCCGGTATTGAGCCCGGCCGGCTGCAAACCTGCAAGCGCGCCCCCCATGGCCACCACATCGCCGACCACCAGCCCCGCCCCCAGCGCCCGGGCCGATAACGGCCAGCGCCAGACGATCGCGGCAACACCGGGAATAAACTGCGACACGCCAAGATAATAGAAGCTGGTCAGCGTCACCATCAGGCCGGACAGATGTCCCGCCGCCAGGATCGAGAACAGCAGGTAACAGGCGATCACCGCCTGCGCTCCGCGCCGCTGACCCGCATCCGAAAGACCATGCAGCAGGTTGCGCGATACCAGCGGGCCGATCGCAAGACAGGTGCCGGCCAGAATCACCAGCCCCGACAACGCGCAGGCACCGGCGGCCAGCCCGACCATCCAGTCCGGCAGCAGCGCGCCCGCCGCCACCATGAACACCGCATTGGGCGAAGGCACCGGCAACCCGGCCGACCGTGCATACAGTGCCACCAGATAGAGAAACGGAAACATGACCATGTAAAGCGGCATGACGATCTGGTTGCGGCGAACCGTCCGTGCCGAGCGCGCGGTGAACACGAAGGCAACCGTCTGGGGCGCGACACAGAACGCCACCGCCTGAAGCGGAATGGTGGAAAGCGCATAGACCTGGTCCCGCAGCGCCACCGGGTGGCCGGTCCATGCCACGGCCGGCAGATGCGCCATGCCTCCGGCCCGCAACGCGGCCAGCCCCACGACCGTCACCGCGATCAGCACCAAACTGTCCTTGATCACCGAGACATAAGCCGGCGCGCGTATGCCCGAGAGCATGATCCAGACAAAGGTCAGGCCGGCGGCGGCGGTCGTCGTCCATTGCTCGGGCAGCGCCCAGTGAAACTGGTCGATGACGCGCAGCAGGCCGACAATCTGCAATTCGCCCATCGGCAGCAGGCACAGGATCGCGGTCAGCACCACCAGCCGTTCCAGACCCCGGCTGCCGAACCGAGCGCGGAACAGATCGGCCATGGTCAGGGCCTGACAATCCCGACCCGCCCGCCAGATCAGCGGATTAAGGAAATAACCGACCGGATAGGCCAGCACGATATAGCTGAGGAACCAGATGATGAACGACGTACCGGCACTGTAAGCCGCCGACGGAAACCCCATGATGCTGCCGATGCTGTAGGTTTCCCCCACCGCCAGCATGAAGACCAGGATGCCGCCGAATTGCCCGGACGCTACGAAGAAATCCCGGCTGTCCTGATGCCCATGGCCACGTCGCGAGAACAGCGCCACCATGATGGACAGCAGAATGACCAGAAAGAAGATGATGCTAGCCATCATCCCCTCCACGATCGAACGCCAGCCAGACGACGACCATGCACAGCGAGGTCAGGACGAACCAGCCGAACAGCCAGCACACCACCAGCGGCACGCCGAAGATCAGCAGGCGGCTTGAACTCAGGATGGGCAGTAACAGCACGATCCCCGCGAACGGCACCCCCACGCCCACGCCGACACGCCAGACATCTCTCATGCTGCCCCCGATCGATCGTAGTTTCAGTGTGGTGTCCTCCCTTGCGATCTCGTTCCGTTTCCAGTCATGGCACACAGTAGTCTGCCAGTATGCTCTCCATCCGCCCATCCCCATCTCACGCGCCTGAACACCCGATCGCCCAAGGTCCCTTCCCCAATGAAAAGACGCATGTTTCTCGGCCTCACGGCCACGCTGCCCATGCTGGCAACCCGCAGGACAGGAGCCCGTGCAGACGAGGGCACCCCGCTGCATCCCGGCCCCGGCTATGTCGGCCCCACCAACCTCATCACCGATGTCACCGGCCTGACGGTCGGCGAGGCGCATGACACCAGATCCCGCACCGGGGTCACGGTCATCCTGCCCGACCAGCGGGTGGCCTGCGCGGTGGACGTGCGCGGCGGCGGCCCCGGCACGCGCGAGACCGATGCACTCACGGCCGGCAATCTGGTGCGCAGCGTCGACGCCATCGTGCTGTCCGGCGGCTCGGTCTACGGGCTGGGCTCGGCCGACGGCGTCGCCGCCTGGCTGGGCGCGCGCGGACGCGGCTTCTCCATGACGAAGCAACCCGGCGTGCCGCCCTCGCCCATCGTCCCCACCGCGATCCTGTTCGATCTCGCCAACGGCGGCGACAAGCACTGGGGCCTCAATCCGCCCTATCGTGACCTGGCATTGAAGGCCATGGACCACCCGTCCCGCAGCGTCACCCTCGGCACCGCTGGCGCAGGCTATGGGGCGCAGGCCGGCGCGCTCAAGGGGGGCCTGGGCTCGGCCTCATTCGTCACCGCCGACGGGCTGACCATCGGCGCGCTGGTAGCGGTCAACAGCCTCGGCTCGGTGGTCGTACCGGGCACACGCCATTTCTGGGCCGGCCCTTTCGAAATAGGCCGCGAATTCGGCGGATTGGGCGCCAGCGCCGCCCATGTCGATCCCGAGGATTGGGGCCGGGCCAAACTCAACCCGGCTGCCCGCGCCAACACCACCATTGCCTGCATCGCCACCGATGCCGATATCGATGCCGACGACCTCAAGCGCGTAGCCATGATGGCACAGGACGGCCTGGCCCGCGCGATCCGCCCGGTCCACTCCCCCTTCGATGGCGATGTCATTTTCGCGCTGTCCACAGGCCACCACTCGCTTCCCCCCGGCCCGCGTCCGCTCCATGTCGCCCGGCTGGGCGCATTGGCAGCCGATGTGCTGGCCCGCGCAGTCGCACGCGGCGTCTACGAGGCTAACCTGCCCCCAGACATGGACGGACCGACCTGGAAAAGCCTGCCGGGATGAGGAACAGGCAGGCGCTCTCACCCACGGTCACAATCCAAGCTCACTGAGCGACGGATGATCATCGGGCCGCCTGCCGGACGGCCAGTGGAATTTTCGGTCTTCCTCCCGGATAGCCAGATCGTTGATCGAGGCGATCCGCCGACGCATCAACCCGTCCGTGCCGAATTCCCAGTTCTCGTTGCCGTACGAGCGATACCACTGGCCACCGCCATCATGCCACTCATAGGCAAAGCGAACGGCCATCCGGTCGTCGGCATAGGCCCAGACTTCCTTGATCAACCGGTAATCCTGTTCCCTCTCCCACTTGCGCTGCAGGAACACCACGATCTCCTCGCGCCCCTGGATGAATTCGGCCCGGTTCCGCCACCGGCAATCCGGCGCATAAGCCAGCGACACGCGCTGCGGATCCCGACTGTTCCATGCATCTTCGGCCAGTCGGGCCTTCTGCCGCGCCGTTTCGGCCGTAAAGGGAGGAAACGGTGGAAGAGGCATTGCATTTTTCCTGGCAATGAACAGTGATATGTGCCGAATTACGGTACAGAAACCCGCCCAGGAAGCAAGCCTACCGGCGCACGATCCGCCGGAGCATATGTGCACTCACCTGTCCGAACCAACCCGGCACGCCGGGGGCAATATGCAGCATCTCATGCCCTCCCACGTCGCGGTCGAAGGCGCCGACATTGCCGCGCTTCCGCCAGACATGCACCCCGAACCCGCTTTCCTCCAGCCAGTCATGGAACGCCCACATCACGGATGCACGGCGCCGACCGATCGCCCGGATGCGCCACAGATCAATCAAGGGCGCAAAGAAGGGATTGCCCCGTTCATACGCCCAAATCTCCACCCGAATACCCGGCTGCGCGCTGACACCTCGCGCATGAAAGCCGCCTGTGTCGGCGACGATCAACGTATTGGCGGGCACGGCCACGGCGCGCGGGGCCGCGTAGCCCATCGCAGCGATCGCATCTGCGTCGACACGGAAAGATCCGCGTCCGCTCAGACGATCGCCGGAACCTGCCGCCTCCAGGCTCATCCGCTTTTCCCAGGCCTGCCGCGCCGGGTTCAGCCGATGCGATCCGGGAACGTACACAAAGGGGCCACTCTCATCCGCCGTCTCGGTGAGGGTGAACCATGCCTTGACGGTAGGGTGGAACGTATCGGCATGAAACTGAAGCTGCGGATCGGGGTCGCCGGTAACGGCATGAGGCAGAATCGTCTGGACATAATAAAGTGGCTCACAATCCCGGCTGCCAGCCAGCCGGATCAGCCGTCCCAGAAGCGGCAGGTCCAGCAACCGTCGCACGCCGGGCATGCGGGTCAGAACACAGGGTTCCAGCGCGATGCGACGCGTCACCGTATCGCCCTGAATGGTCTCACGCGCTTCCCCGCGATACTGCCGGACATCCTCCAGAATCTGCCTGAACATCTCCGCCGGCAGGAAATCGCGGATAACGACAAATCCGTCGCGATCGAACTCGGCGAGTAGATGCGGAGGAATCCCGCGCTTCAGCCGCCGCCGCCGCCAGGCAGCAGCCCGATGGGCCAGACTCTGGCGCACCACGTGCAGGCCCGTCTCATTCAGCCGGCGGCTAGCGATCAAGGGATTGTCGCGAAAGGATTTCGTGCCGGTGAAAAGCTGAAATACCCACACGGGATAGGTCAGAACAGTCTTGATGATCTTATGCATAATATCCGGTCGGCCATAACGGCGAAGGAACGCTCCCCGTCTCCTGAAGTTGCAGTCTCGCTGCACCACGCAAGATGCAATAGCATCATCAGAATATGATGCAAAATCGTGCGCTAATGCACTTGAATCATGAAAGAAATTTCCACCAGAAAAACGACGCACCCAGGCGCGATCCCGCCCCGTTCCTCCTCACCGACCCTGCATGCCGATCAGGCACCCAGACAGGATAAAAGCTCTTCCACCGGCCGGGGCCGCGCGAACAGATAGCCCTGGACCTCATCGCAGCCCATCCCGGCGAGAAGCCTATGCTGTTCGTCCGTTTCCACCCCTTCAGCCGTGACACACAGTTCCAGAGAATGGGCGAGGCTGAGAATGGTCTGCGTGATCCTGAGAACCTTGTCCTGCGACATCGCCTGGACAAATCCGCAATCGATCTTGATCTTGCTAAACGGAAAGGACCAGAGATATTTCAGCGAGGAATAGCCGGTCCCAAAATCGTCCAGTACCAGTCGGCAACCAATCTCGACCAGCCTGCGCAGCGCGGCCTGATTCGATTTTTCATTTTTCAGGAAAGATGTTTCGGTAATCTCGATTTCCAGCCGATGCGCCGGCAGGCCGGTCTGCTGCAAGATTCTCAACACCATGTCGGGAAAGGCCGCATCGCCGAGTTGGATTGGCGACACGTTCACCGCCACCCTCACGCCGGCAGGCCAGGCTACCGCCTCGCGGCACGCGGCCTGTAGAACCCACTGCCCCAGCGTGTGGATCAGCCCGTTCTGCTCGGCCAGCGCAATGAACTGGTCCGGCATGATCAGCCCATGCACCGGATGCCGCCAGCGTACCAGGGCCTCGCAACTCGTCACCTGGCGGCCCGTGCGATCGTAGATCGGCTGGAAATGCACGGTCAGGGCATCGGTCGCCAGCGCATCGCGCAACTCCCCGGTCAGGATCGCGGCACTTCTCACCTCTTCGCTCAACGCGGCCTGGAACTGGGCGAAGCGGTTCCGCCCCCGGGCCTTCGCGCGATACATCGCCATGTCAGCATGCTGCAGCAGGGTCTCCGCACTGTCGGCATCTTCGGGAAAACGGGCAGACCCGATACTGGCCCCGATCACGATCCGCTTGCCATCCACCTGATAGGGCGCGCTCAGCGACGCCAGGAGCGGCGTCATCCGCCCGTCGATTTCCAACGGCGAGGAGGTATTGGGCCATAGAATGGCGAATTCATCCCCACCAAGACGGGCAATCAGGTCGCCGGGCCGGCTGTGCTCACGCAGACGGCCGGCCACCAGGCGCAGCAGGGCGTCTCCCGCTGCATGACCATGGACATCATTTACGGTCTTGAAATAATCAAGGTCGATATAGAATAGAACGCCCTGCCTGTTTTCGCCGCACAACGCCTCCAGTTGCACGCTGAACAGCCGGCGATTGCACAGGTCGGTCACCTTATCATAATGAGCCAGCCGCTCGATCTGCCGCTCGTTATCGCGGTAAACCGTCACGTCATCAAAAACATACAGATCCCATAACGGCGTCCCCGACTGATCAGCGATCAGCAGGCGATTGATGATCAGGTCCCGCCGGTTTCCCTGCGGGTCGTCCAGGGAACACTCCATGGTCGCCTGCCCGTCACCCGCCGGCACCCCATCCGTCATGCAGGATGCCATACCGATCATCTTTTCAGACAGGGCGGAGTCCCCGAACCGCTTTGCCGCGCGGTTCATCAGAATGACGTCCCCGTCCACAACCGAGCGGACGATCAGCGGCGACGGCACATTCTGGACGATCCGGTCGATGAACAGCTTGTCACGCAGGATCTTCTCATTCGCCTCATGCAACCTGTCCGTCGCCATGCGCAGTTCGGAGAGCGCCGTCTGTTTGGCGGCATGCGCGTGACGAACCAGATCAATAGCCGACCCTACCCCCAGGCAGAACCCGCGTTCGACCACAATGAAGCCCAGCAGAAGTTCCGAGGCGTTCGCCCCCAGTGCCTGCGGTAGAAAGTCCGCCACCAGCACGTCAGCCTCGACGATGGTCGGGCGGGGGTCCATCAGCAGCGTGACCGGGCGCCGATGATAGACCGAATATCCATACTGACCGGCCATCCGCACATGAAAAGTGTGACGGTCGACAAGCCCCAGCGCGCGTCCGCCGTGATCGACGATCACAATATACAGCAGGTCGGGATCACGCTCGAAATACTGCATGACATCCCCGCCAACGGCCGTTTCCGGCAGGATGGGCACCACGGCCGCGATATCGCGCATCGTCTGCGCGGCCACCGCACCATTCTCCTGCATCGTCATCGTGGAACCTTCAAATGCATTCGCAGCGAATTACAGAACACCCTATTTAAAGAAAAAAAATATAGAACCCCGCGCAAACAATTATGCATATCCGACCTGAACAAGAATTTTTTATTTCAGCCAGACTCCCATGATCATCTGGCCGGAACGTCATCCGAACGGGTCAATGCTGTCCTGATTATATATCGCAACTGACGATTTCATTGTCCACTCTCTCATACCCGATCTCCGCCGGTGCCACCTGCACAACAACGCCGCTTACGAGCACATCCCTGTCAGATGCAGCGCCAGATCGCGAGCCTGCTGCCGGATCTCGGGAATCGCCGTTGTTTCGAACAGGGTCCCCGCCCGCATCGGCCCGATCGCATACAGGACGCGCGAACAGGCGCCAGATGCATCCTCAAGCGCGCCGTGCGCATCAGTCGCCAACGTCGCCTCCATATCCCCCGCAACCGCGTATCCTTCAAGGAACAACGTCCGCAGCAAAGGAGATTCGACTCGACGGTAGTCGGTGACCGGCCCCGTGCAGTTAATGACGCACGAGGCAACCAAACTCTCAGTCCCCCGTGATGTCACGATCGTCAGCCGCCCGGCACCGCCCGAGATCACCAGGTCCCGCACATGGCCCCGACGGACGACCAGATGCCCCGATCGCCGTTCCCGCGCCACCTGTTCGGCGATGGATGGCGCCATACGATGCCGCGCGACACTCCAATAATGAAAGAGACGCCGCCTGAACCGCATTTTCTCGCCTGCCGGCAGGCGTGCCCATAGCGTGTTGCTGGTCGCACGCAGGCTGTCGATGGCCGCCCGCCAAGGCACCCCATCCCGCACGGCATCGCGGAACGCCTTGAGATAGGCACGGGCGGAAGGCATCGTCCCTTCCAGCACGACAGGCCGCGCACACGGCTCGCAGGCCGCATGTCCCAGGCTCAACAGACCGTGCCGAGACACCATGGTCACCGGCCCGCGATGCCCCTGCTCCCGCAGGCGCAGCACCATATCCACCGACGTCAACCCGGTCCCGATCAGAACGACCGGCGCATCACGATCGGACGGCAGCAAAAAATCACGCCATGGATCACGATGATAGAGGCCCGCCGACAGTGCTTCGGCACTGATACGCGGCAGGTCGACCGGTGGAAAATGCCCCAGTGCCAGCACAACGCGCTCGGCCCGCACGCTCTCACCATCAGCCAGGACAACCGACGCTGCATCGGCCTCCACCTTCAATCCCACCGCCGCCTGCTGGCAATGAACAGCCCCGGAGCCAGCCACCAGGGAACGGAGATAGCGCCCATACACCATGCGCGGCGCAAAGACACCCGCATCCGCCGACGGATCATCTTCCCCCCGCAACCAGTCCAGAAAATGATCCGGCGCATCGGGAAAGGCACTCATGTTCCCCGCACGCACGTTCAGCAGGTGACTGGGGCTGTGGGTCGCATAGGCAATGCCCAGGCCCAGTTCGGCGCTGGGCTCCATCACCACCAGCCTCGGCGGATTCACCTGTTGCGCCAGATGGGTCGCCACCAACGCGCCACTCGCTCCCCCACCGACGATTGCGACCATCCCTGCCATGGCCGTCCTTCAGCCCTGGCGACTGCGGCAGGGCCAACCGTGCACGGTCGTCTTCATGATGTCATATCTCCGCTCCATTCCAGCCCTTCTTCGCAGATCCGACAGCAGGGCGGAAAGGACGGAGAGGGTAACGAATGATAACAGCGCAAGATCGATCCAGACGTGCCTGAAAAAGGCAACAGACCGTCTGACGCGGTATCCTTGATCCGTACGATCCAGTCCAGGAGCTCGATATGGTCGCCCCCCGTTCCTATTGCCGACAATCCCGTTCGAAATACACACCCGCGCGTCGCGATCATGCCCTGGACGGGCATTATGCCCGCCGCTGCCTCAAAACTTGAGAATCAGATACCCTCTGCCTTGACGGATTATACCCCTCGACACATGTGCCACCAGGCATCGGAAGTTACGGCAGACCCGCCACGTTCAGTTCGCAACACCCGAAGGGAACTATGAGGTTCTTCGCATCGTTTCTCGCATATCCGGTGAAGGGTGGGATCCTCCGGCCACGGCCGCGGTTCGGAGACGAAAAATAAAAAATATATCCGCCACAGTTCAATTGCCGGCAATTTAACAATTTTATTCTTATATATTAACGGTAATGGCAATTATTTCATTATATATTAAAAATACCGTTAAATATTAATTCTACGCTTTATCGAAGACATCCGTTTTTCGAACATTCGGCATTAAATTAATTTTTACTCTTATGACCAAAAAGTGATCTTCTCTACTTTTCCCCAAGAGGGGAATATAAAATTTTATAAATCAACAACTTACTGGAAAACACACTACCATGAAGCGTCTCCTCCATCGAGCGTGCTTCATGCGGAAGGAGGGTGATATGGTAAACATACGCCAAAAAAAGCCAGTATTCAGAATGGTTGTAGCCGGATCTCTGATCGCCGCCCTGGCCAGCCAGACAGCGTTCGCGCAATCAACGCCGGATGCTAGGCGCGAGGCCCTCCGTGTCGGCCCTCATCCGGGCATGATGCCCCATGCGGGCCGGATGTTCCCTGGGCGTTCGCTGGCCGGCGTGCCGGGCTTCCCACTACCGACACTCCACACCCAACGCGCCTATGCGCCGGACGGAACCTTCACGTCGCGCTGGACTCGCGCCGACGCGCTGCAGATCAAGGCACATTCAAGCACATCGGTCCCGGCAGGGCAGAATTCACTCCCTGCACAACTGATCATGCCTGATATTCCAGCAGATTTTCCAACGATCAATCCCGATGTCTGGGTATGGGATACTTGGACCCTGATCGACAGACACGCCAATCAATTCAGCTATAATGGCTGGGAAGTCATCTTCTGCCTGACAGCGGACAAGAATGCCGGCTACGGCTTCGACGATCGCCACACCCATGCCCGCATCGGGTTCTTCTATCGCCGGGCCGGAATCCCGGTTTCCAGGCGGCCCGCAAACGGCGGCTGGATCTATGGCGGGCTTTTGATTCCCGAAGGGGCACAGGAACAGGTCTTTGCCGGCACCACCTATACGCTCACGGCGGAATGGTCGGGCTCGTTGCGCCTGCTGGACCCACACGATAACAGAGTGTCGCTGTTCTATACCGACATGGCTTTCAACCGCGATGCGAACGGCCAGGATATCACCCCTGCCCAGGCGGTCATCACCCAGAGCCTCGGCCAGATCCACGCCGATTTCCGGCACGTCTGGTTCACCGGCTTCACCACCCACACAGCGCTTCTGCGCCCCGATGGTGTGCTTTACCAGAACGGGGAACAGAACCCGTTCTATAATTTCCGCGATCCGTTCACCTTCGAAGATCCCGAACATCCCGGTGTCAACTACATGGTGTTCGAGGGCAATACCGCCGGCCAGAGAGGCACGCCGAACTGTACTACCGAGGATCTGGGCTACCGCCCGAACGATCCGCACGCCGAAACCCTTCAGCAGGTGCTCGATAGCGGCGCCTATTACCAGAAGGCATCGATCGGTCTGGCAGTTGCCGAAAATGCCTCGATGTCCAAGTGGAAGTTCCTATCGCCGCTGATCTCGGCCAACTGCGTCAACGATCAGACCGAACGCCCACAGGTGTACATAAAGAACGGAAAATACTACATCTTCACCATCAGCCACCGCACGACATACGCGGCGGGCGTAGATGGGCCGGACGGCGTATACGGCTTCGTCGGCAACGGTATCCGTAGTGATTTCCAGCCCATGAACTACGGCAGCGGCCTGGTGCTCGGCAACCCAACGGACCTCAACCAGGCACCGGGCACCGATTATGATCCCAATCCACAGCAGAACCCGCGGGCGTTCCAGTCCTATTCTCACTATGTGATGCCAGGCGGCCTGGTCGAATCCTTTATCGACACGGTTGAAACCCGTCGCGGCGGCACGCTGTCACCAACGGTGAAGGTGGCGATCCGCTCCGACGCATCGGTTGTCGATTTGCGCTACGGCAATGGTGGCCTGGGTGGATATGGCGATATCCCTGCCAACCGAGCGGCCATCAATGTCCGTGCCTTCATCTTGGACCTGATCGGGCAGAATATCCCGATTCGATCGAACACCAATGGCCAGATCAACAGTTTCGTCAACACGAACCAATGATCCCAGGCCAGACCGGCTCTTTCCGGGGCGATCCCAGAAGGGGCCGGTCTTCCGGTTCCTGATAGTCATGCCGCAGAAAATGAAAAGCTCCGATCATATAGCCCGGTTGGATACGGCTCGTCGATATCACGGTCTGGCAGCAGCATGCCTTGTTCTGACTCTTTTGCCACACGCACTACAAGCACAGGAACCCGCAACGCCCCAATGGCGGCCTGCACTGCATTTCTCCCCCGCTGAACACTGGATGAACGATCCGAACGGTCCATTCTTCCTCGACGGTACCTATCATCTTTTCTACCAGTACAATCCGGCGGGTATGGTCTGGGGGCCGATGTCCTGGGGGCACGCCACCAGCACCGATCTGCTGCACTGGCACGAGGAAAGCGTGGCTATCCGTTCCACCCCGAACGAAGACATCTTTTCCGGCACGGTCGTCTATGACAGCCAGAATAGATCGGGGTTGGGCAGCAACGCTACGCCGCCGCTGCTGGCCTTCCATACCTCGGTTTTCCACGGCGATCCCGCGCACCCCGATGACACACAGGCCCAGTCCCTATCATACAGTCTGGATGGCGGTGCACACTGGCAAGCCTACGAGCACAATCCGATTCTCACCCTGGAGCCGGAATCCCGGCAGTTCCGCGACCCTTCGGTGGTCTGGTATCCGCAGGGTCAATGCTGGATCATGACGACGGTGGTCGCAGATGCCCAACTCGTGAAGTTCTACCGCTCGACCGACCTGCTGCACTGGTCGTTCCTGAGTGATTTCCAGCCCTCCGGCTATCGCAAGCCCGGCATGTTATGGGAAATGCCGCTGCTGATCCCACTTTCCCTCGACGGCAACCCGCACGATCCACGCTGGGTGATGATCGTCAGCGTCAACCCCTGGAGCATTGCAGGCGGATCCGGCGTGCAATATTTTGTCGGCCGGTTCGACGGCACCCGCTTCACTCCCGACGCCTTGCCTCCCGACGGCTCCGATCCCTCCGCCTATGCCTGGCTGGATCACGGCGCCGACCAGTACGCGACAATCCGTTTCGACAATACCGGAACGGAAGCGCCATTGCTGATCGGATGGATGAACAACTGGGATTACGCTTCCGCGCTCCCCACGGCCCCCTGGCGTGGGCAAGCGACGCTACCGGTCCAACTGGACCTGAAGACGGTCGACGGACGCCCGACACTGACCCAGACTCCAACCCCGACCTATGAAGCTCTGATACGCCGACAAGGCATCGCCGCTTTCGCCGATAGGGACCTCGGTCCCAATCAGACGTGGCGCGCCCCCATGGGCGGCGACGTACTCGACGTCCGCGTCACGTTGCATCGCGGCGACGCGACGCGCGCCGGCATCGCGGTGCGACAGAGTCCGGACGGCAGGACAGCAACCGTCATCAGCTACGATTTCACCTCGGGAAATCTGACACTCGATCGCAGCCGGTCAGGCGAAGTAGGATTTTCCCCTCGTTTCAGTCTGGTGCATATCGCCCACCTGTCCGCACCCGGCGGCGTGCTGTCACTCCATGTGGTGGTCGACCGCAATTCGGTCGAACTCTTCGCCAATCGCGGCACACTCCGCATGACCGACCTAGTATTTCCCCCGGCGGGCAGCGACCGCATGTCGCTATTTTCCAATGGCGGCCACACGTATTTCACCGGAATCCGCATCTCGGCACCAGCCCGATGACAACTCGATCTTCATGGCTGTCCCGGCTGGAACAGACGCCGTGCCCACTTCAGCACCATCGCCTGGTACGATTGGTTCAAAAGAACGGTATGAGAATGATAATTGCCAACCGCCCGCATCAGGTCGCCGCGCGTTTCGTTCAGATACAGGCGCATGATCGCCCCTGCCGCGCTGATATTATAGCAGGGCTGCTCCAGCAGATTCCGATAGACGACCTGCGGGGCGACATGGGTGAACCGGGCGATCGGATCGATCCAGCGCGTGTTGACCTGCATCACCCCCAGATCGTCCGTACCGTTTGCGTTGTGATGCACCAACCCGTTCCGCCCGGCCTCCACCGCCTGGATCGATGGCAGGATGCGCGGAGGCAGATGGTACAGCGACGCCGCAAACACCATGCAGCCGACATATGCAATCGCCATGGCGGGGTCAGCCCCTTCCGTTCCGGATGCCGGCCCTGATGCGACGGCCTCGTTCCATATCACAGCAAAGCGGGTTCAAGATGCCGAAATCTGCTCCCCCATCTCCCTCCCGCCGTGACGAAGGCTTCACCCTTCTCGAACTGCTGGTCGTGATCGCGATCCTCGGCCTGCTGATCGGCCTGGTCGCACCGGCCGCGCTACGCCAGTTGGGCGGCGCGCGCAATTCGGTAGCCCGCCAGTCGATCCAGCGGCTGAGCGAGGTTCTGGACCTGTACCGGCTGGACACAGGCAGCTATCCCGGCACCGAAGACGGATTGCACGCCCTGATCGCCCGACCGGCCAGCGCCGAGAACTGGAACGGCCCCTATGTAAAGGACGGCACTGATCCGCTGGATCCCTGGCATCATCCCTACATCTATCGCAATCCGTCCGATCGACCGGGACATGACTATGATCTGTGCTCGGCAGGCTCCAGCGGCAATACCGCCGATCGGGCCACGATGATCTGCAATCCCTGACGCACCGCCGATGCTGCTCTCCCCCACCCTGCCGCTCGTGCTGGCACCTTTCATCGGGTCGTTCCTGGGCGTACTGGCCTGGCGCCTACCCCGCGCCGAACCCGTGATGCTGGCACGCTCGGCCTGTCCCCGCTGCGGCACCCGACTGAGAGCATGGGAACTGGTGCCCTTGTTCAGTTATCTGGCGCAGAAGGGCCATTGCCGCACATGTCGCGCTCCGATCGACCGTTCCCACCCGACCATGGAAGTCCTCGCCCTGGCAGTTGCCGCCCTGACCGTGCTGGCAACCCGGCAGAACGATGCGATGATGGAGCCATTCGCGGCGGCGACTGTCTGGCGCGGCTGCCTATTCGGCTGGTGGCTACTGGTCCTGGCTGCGATCGACCTCAAGACCTTCTGCCTGCCCGATATCCTGACCTTACCGCTGACGGCAGCGGGACTGATCCTGGCGGTAACGAACGGATGGCCCATGGTCCTGACGCACGCCACGGCAGCCCTGCTCGGCTATGGCGTCTTCACCGGCGTCGCACTGGCCTACCGCCGTCTGCGCGGCCATGAGGGGTTGGGGCTGGGCGACGCGAAACTACTTGCGGCGGGCGGAGCATGGCTGGGGCCGACCGCGCTGCCGATGGTGGTTTTCTCGGCGGCGCTCCTGACGCTGGTCGCCGTCCTCGTCACCACACGTGACAGGATCAACCGCAACACACCAATCCCCTTCGGCCCCGGCCTCGCCGCATCATTATGGGGAACCTGGCTGTGGCAAACGGCTTACCAGATGCATGGATAGCCCCATCAAAGCCGATGCCCTCTCGATGGCCGCACAGATCAACGACCTGGCCGACCTGCTGGTCGCGCGCGGACGCTGCGACCAACGTGCTGTCGAACGCGCCCGCCGCGCGGCGGAACAGAGCGGCGGGCGGCTCGACCAGATCCTGCTGCACCTGGGCCTAGTCTCGGAACAGGAAATGGCACAGGCCTACGCCGACCTACTGCACATCCCTCTGGCAGCACCCGACCACTACCCCGAGGAACCGGTGCTGGCGGACACACTCGGCATGCGCTTCCTGCGCGACGCCCACGCGGTGCCGTTGGCCGTGCATGGCGATATCCTGTTGCTGGCACTGCGAGACCCCCTGGATGGGTTCACGTCGGCTGCGATCGGGGCCGCCACCGGGCTACACGTAGCCTGCCATGTCGGCGTGCCGATCGAACTGGAAGCCGCACTCGACCGGCTCTACCCTCGCGCCGAGGAAAATGCCCCCCCGCCCGAGGATCACGACGCCCCGCTGGAGGACGACGCGGAGCGTCTGAAAGACCTCGCCTCCGAAGCACCGGTCATCCGCCTGGTCAACCAGATCATTGGCCGCGCGGTAGAAAATCACGCCTCCGACATCCATATCGAACCGTTCGAGGACAGGCTGCGCGTGCGCTGCCGCTATGACGGCGTGCTGCGCGAAGTCGAGAGCCCGCCAGCCCAACTTATCCCCGCCATCATCTCGCGTATCAAGATCATGGCCCGCCTGGACATCGCCGAACGACGCCTGCCGCAGGACGGCCGAATCAAGCTGGCCGTCCGCGGTCACGAGATCGATTTCCGCGTCTCCACCATTCCGTCTCTGTACGGCGAGACGGTGGTATTGCGCGTACTCGACCGCTCCAGCGTCCGCTTCGACTACACGACGCTGGGCCTGGCGCCTGATATCGTTACCCGCATGCGTGCCCTGATGGCGCAGCCAAACGGCATCGTGCTGGTCACCGGCCCAACCGGCTCGGGCAAGACCACGACGCTCTATACGGGCCTAGCAGACCTCAATGCCGTCACGCGCAAGGTCGTGACGATCGAAGATCCGATCGAATACCAGCTTGACGGTATCAACCAGGTTCAGGTCCGCCCGCAGATCGGCCTCACCTTCGCCACCCTGCTGCGCGCCATCCTGCGTCAGGACCCCGACGTCATCATGGTGGGCGAAATCCGCGACATCGAAACCGCCCAGATCGCGGTGCAGGCGGCGCTGACAGGGCATCTGGTCCTGTCCACGCTGCACACCAACTCGGCCGCCGCCGCGATCATCCGCCTGCGCGACATGGGGGTGGAGGATTACTTGCTGACGGCAGTACTGCGCGGCGTGCTGGCGCAGCGACTGGTTCGCCGACTGTGCAATGTATGCAAGACGCCCTATACCCCGCCACCCGAACTGGTGGAACGGCTCAACCTGCACCGCCTGGCCGGCGACGCCCCCGTGACCTTGTTCCACGCCGTCGGCTGCGCCCGATGCCGCCATACCGGCTATAGCGGCCGCCAGGCGATCGCCGAACTGCTGGCACCCGACGAGACGATCGAGCGCCTGATCTTCTCGCGCAGCGATCACATGGCGATCGAACGGGCGGCCATCGCCGCCGGCATGGTGCCGATCTTCACCACCGGTCTGACGGCCGCCCTGCACGGCGAAACGACGATCGAGGATGTAACCCGCAGCGTCCGCGCCGGTACCTGACGGAGAGGCAATCGCATGGTCGAATTCGCCTACACCGCCATCGATACGCAGGGCACGGTAATCCGCGGCACACTGGAGGCCGAGAGCGAAGGCGCGGTCCTGACAATCCTGCGCCGCCGGGGGCATATCCCGATGCGGATCGGTGCCCCCACGCATTTCGCCCCGACAAGGCTAATGTGCGGCCTGACACTTCGCCGTCCCGACCTACGCCGCGCCGAACTGGCGGCCATCACGCGCGAACTCGCGGTCATGCTCGGGGCCGGGCAGGATATCGACCGCGCCCTGCGCTTCCTGGCCGAAACCAGCGTCCGCCTGCGGGTGCGCCGCGTAATGGAAGGCGTACGCACGATGGTGCGCGACGGTCGCGCATTGCACGCAGCCATGGGCCACTATCCGGGCAGTTTCCCCCGCCTGTATCTCGGCATGGTCCGCGCGGCCGAAGCCACCGGCGACCTAGCCCCGACCATGGAACGACTGGCGCTGCTGCTGGAACGCGAACGGGCTCTGACCAGCACTGTACAGTCGGCGATGATCTATCCTGCCATCCTCACCCTGGCGGCCATCGGCTCGATCACCCTGCTGCTCACCACCGTCCTCCCCCAGTTCACCCCCCTGTTCACCCAGAACGGCGTTGCGCTACCGGCCTCCACACGGATGCTGATCCAGGCCGGAAACTGGCTGAGTCGTGACGGGCTGGCCATACCGCCGATCCTGCTGGTACTCACCCTGCTCGGCCGCGCACTCATCCACCGCGCACCCCTCCGCTTGAGGGTAGATCGCTGGCTGCTGGCCCTGCCGATCGCGGGCCCGCTGATCGGCGAAATCCTGGCCGCCCGCTTCGCTCGCCTCCTGGGCACGCTGCTGGAAAACGGCGTGCCGATCCTCACGGCGCTGGCCATCATCCGCGAGGCCACCACCAACCGCGCCGCCATCGCCGCGATCGACGCAGCAACGCAGAACGCCAAGGCCGGATATGGGCTGGCCACCACACTGGAAGCCGCAAAGGTCTTTCCCGCCCGCATGGTCCACCTGCTGCGGCTGGGCGAAGAAACGGCGCAACTCGGGCCCATGGCATTGCGAGCCGCCAATATTCACGAGGATCAGGGCCGCATAGCCATCCAGCGGCTGGTCGCGCTTCTGGTACCCGCGATCACCATCATCATGGGCCTGCTGGTAGCCGGGATCGTGTCCTCGCTGCTGCTGGCCATGCTGAGCTTGAACGACCTTGCACAATAAACGTCCCACCCACCCCAGAGAGACCGGCTTCACGCTGATCGAAATGATCGTGGTCGTTCTGATCCTTGGCCTGATCGGCGCAATCATGATCGGGCATGGACCGTTTCATTCGGTCACGCTGGACCTACGCGGCACGGCACAGCAGATCGCATCCGCCATGCGTGAGGCACGGATGCTGGCCATCTATTCCGGCACGACGCAGATCTTCGTCCTTGATTCGGCCCATCGGAATTACGGGCTGCAACAGGGCATCCGCCATGCCCTGCCCGCGGAGGTGTCGATCGCCGATCCGTCCCGTTTCGCCTTCTACCCCGACGGCAGCGCAAATGGCTCCACAACCACGCTGCTCGAAAGCAACCGGTATGTCGTGTTGCGGGTCAACTGGCTGACCGGCGCCATCAGCGTGGAGGGGCCATGACCGCCCTCCGCCAGTCCGACCGTCAAGCCGGCTTTACCCTGATCGAGGTCTTGGTCGCCTTCGCCATCGTGACGCTGGCACTGACAGTCGCCTATCGGGGCATGCTGGACGGTGTCACTGCCACGCAATTGTCCAACCACACGCAGGATGCTCTCTCTCGCGCCCAATCGCACATGGCAGCAATCGGCCACGGCATGCAACTCGCGCCACTGGAGCAGGGTGGCGACGACGGCAGCACCTTTCGCTGGCATGTCCGGATCACGCCCGCACAGACGGCAACCGGCATATCTTCCAGCTTGGTCCTGTATCATGTGCAGGTCACCGAATCCTGGTCAGATCCCACGGCCGGTTCCGGTCGACGGGCAGTCGTCCTCAAATCCCTGCGACTGGCCGCACGGGCGGCCGGTCCATGACCGTCCTCCGCAGGCAGGCAGGCTTCACCCTGCTTGAAATCCTGATCGCTCTGGTGGTGTTCTCATTGGTACTGCTGGTCCTGCAACAGGGGTTCAGGACGGCAACAATGCTGTTCGAACGCCAGCACGGCTTGCTGGCTTCCCAAGCCGAACTTGGCGCCGTCGATCGCCTACTACGCGGGTTGGTCACGCGCGCCGATCCCGGAGCGGGCCGGGAAGGCCCCCTCTTCGTCGGACAATCACACGGGCTGGTACTGCGCGGCACGCTACCAATCCCCCTGAGCGGACAGCCCGACATAGAGGCCGACATCCGCCTATCGGTCGATGACCGGCATCGTCTGCTCCTGATCTGGCTCCCTTATCGCCATGTGATCGCCCCTCCTGCACAGGAACGGCAGCAAACACTGCTGACAAACGTTGCGGATCTGGAGTGCACCTATTTCTCGAACGGACACTGGAACACGACATGGGAAGCCGACCGCCTTCCGATCTTGGTGCGTATCCGCATCCGCTTCCCCGACGGCGATCCCCGGCGCTGGCCGGACATCGTCGCATCCCCCCTGCTGGACCCAATGCCGCAATAGCGGCCACCATTCTGAAGCACCCCTCATGATCGGCAGAATTCTGCTCGCCTGGTGGTGGCGACAGATCCTCAGTCTGATCCCGGAACGAATTCGGCAGGCACGACTATCGTCCCGCCCCCGACTGGTCGCCGCATGGAACGGACACATGCTGGTCCTCTCGCTGGAGCGGCAGGGCAATCACACAGCGCTGGGCACCCTCGGCCTGTCCGAAGCCGAAGATACCGAAACACAGGTCGCCTGCCAGGCCCTCCTGTCAGGCCGGGGCAACCCGCATGAGACGATCCTGTACCTGCCGCCCGGAATGGTCATGCAGCGCGAACTCACCCTACCCGCCGCAGCCGAACCCGATCTCGACGGTGTCCTGACCTATGAGATGGACCGACTGACCCCCTTTTCCGCCGATGCGATCTTCTACAGCCACACCATCCTCCGGCGGGATACCGCGTTGAATCAACTGCGCGTCCTGCTGTCGCTCACACTCCGTGCCCCCATCGCCCCGGCCCTGCGCCTGCTCGCGCCGCTCGGCATCCAGCCGAACCATTTGGAAGACGCAACCCGCTCCATACGCATCCCGCTGAGGACCAACAGATCATCCTGGCAGAACCTGAAAGACTCCCGGATCTTGGCAGCAACAGGTGTCGCCCTTCTAACGGCGATGGTGATCGCACTTGTGTTCTGGCGCCAATCCACCGAACAGGCGGCCCTGTCAGCCCGGATCACAGCCCTGCGCCCGGCGGCAACGGAGGCAACCATACTGCGCCGCCAAGCCGAGGATCGCCAAGCAGGCGAGAGGGTCATCGCCACCACACGCCGGCAATGGGGCGACCCAATGGCGGTACTGGCGGCAACCACGCAGATGCTGCCCGACAACAGTTTCCTGACCGACCTGAGCCTCCGTCAGGGGCAACTGATCATCAGTGGCCAGTCGCCCGAGGCGACAGGACTGATCCAGGTCCTTAGCCGTACACCGGTTTTTCGCAACCCCGCCTTCGTCGCACCGGTCATCCGCGTGACCGGCCGGGATGCCAGCGTGTTCTCCATTCGCGTCGATGTCGGACAATGAACGGGCCGAGCATGAACCATGAAACGACATCCCTGCCGACGCTGGCACGCACCCTCCCCGAAGGCCGATGGGGGCAGGCGCTGGCGCTAGGCATGCTGGGCCTTGCGCTAGGGCTGGCATGGCTTCTGGTGCTGGATCCAGTCTGGAACCTCTATGCCGACCGCGTACAGAGGCTGGACCTGCAACGCGCCACACTCACCCGCATGGAGCGGTTAGCCAGCGCCCTGCCAGCGCTGCGGCAGACGACCGCCACATCTTCCCCAAATCCCTCGCAACTGATCGACGGCACGACCGACGCCATCGCCAGCGCCAACCTGCAAGACATCCTGCAAACGATCGCTACCACCACGGAAACCGAAATCACGAGCGTCGAGAACGTGCCTTCGGCAGCGGCCGGGCGCTACCGGCGCATCGGGCTGCATGTCGTCGTCACCGCTCCGTTCCCCACGCTTATCCGGCTGCTCACCCGGCTGGAACAATCCACGCCGGCAATCGTGATCGACGGGCTCCATCTGCGCAGCGCCGAAGACACAAACAGCGCATCCGCCCCCCCTGGATTGCGACATGATCCTCCACGCCTTCCGGCGGACGGACGCCCCATGACTGGCACCCCCCATCTCCACCCTACCCTCACCGCCTGCCTGACGACGATGATGCTCAGCCTCGGCACAATGCCGACACTCGCGGCTCCGCCTCAGCAGGACCGCAGCCAAATCGACTCATGGCAGCAGACGATCTTGGCGCGCCCTCTGTTCAGTCCTACCCGCCGCCCGACCAACATGCCCGGCACGGGCGACACCATGCCCCGTCTGACGGGCATTGTCGTCGGCAGCAGCCGGCGGCGCGCCATCTTCATGATTCCGGGGCAGGATCGCGGGCGGATCGCCGATGTGGGCGACCTCATCGGCCCTTGGCGGATCGTCGCGATCGAGAACGACACGATCCGGGTCCGTGACATGGCGGGCGAACATATCATGCGCCCAGACCGCAACCGCCTGACCGACACCCGGATGGGTGCCCCCCAGGCCACGCCCGCCCCTGCCCGCTCAGAAGAGCAATAACGAGGTCCCATGCGATGCATATCCTGATCCGCATCCTCGAAGGTATGGCGACGTCCCGCCGCAGGCCCAAAGGCACGATACCTCGCGGTATAACGCCCTTTCGGGCGATGCTAGCCCTGTGCCTTTCAGCGGCGGGATGTGACAATAGTCCACAACGGGTCAGGCCGTTGCCCGGCGCCTTCCCCCTGGCCACCCCCGCTCCCGATAGCGCCCAGGGACGGATCGGCACGACCGACGCGTCCGGCCAGGTGCAGTACAGTTACGGCCGCAATACCATACCATCGTTGCGTCCTTCGGGTGTTGCGGCCGACGAAGGTCAGATCTCGCTGAATTTTGTCGACACCGACATCCGCGATGCCACGGCTCAGATCCTAAACGATATCCTGCATGTAAACTACACGATCGATCCAGCGGTGCACGGAACGGTCACCCTGCATACTTCCGCCCCACTCACAAACACACAGGTACTCCCAGCCTTGCAGATGATCCTGGCCCAGGTCCAAGCCGTTCTGTTGCACAGCGATGGGCTTTACCGCATCGTCCCCAGCCAAGGCCAACCGGCCGGATCCCAACCCGGCAACCCTCAGTCTGGCGTAGCCGGAATGACCGACAACCCTGCACTGGGCGGCAATATCCTGGTCCCGCTGCGCTACGCCGAGGCCGCCAGCCTGACACGCGCCTTGCAACCTTTCGTCCAGTCCGGCGCCCGCCTCACCCCGATCGACAGTAGTAACGCGGTTATCGTCAGCGGCGATCCGGCAGCACGCAACGCACTGGTCGAGGTCATCCGCGCATTCGATGTGGACTGGCTCAGCAGTCAGTCCTACGCACTGCTTCCGGTCGAATCGGGAACAGCCAAGGATATGGCATCGGTCCTGCAGACAGCCCTGCACGGCAGCGGCGGCTCCCTGGCGCAGATCGTGCAGGTCCTGCCGCTCACCCGCGTCAACGCGGTGCTGATCGTGGCACGCAATACGCGCTATATCGACGACGCACGCCGCCTGTTCGCGCTGATCGAACGCAACCGCCGCACCACGATCCGGTCCTGGCACATCTTCTACGTGCAGAATTCCAACGTGAACGACGTCACCTACACGCTGCAACAGGCCTTCACGCCGGACAACATCACCGCGCTCCCTCCCGGCAATGCTTCCGGCACAGCCTCGCAACTGGCCCAGACCGGCTTCACCGGCGGCATGAGCAACGCCATGGGCAATCTGGGCGGCGGCGCCACAGGCGCGACGACAGGCATGGGCGGCGGTATGGGTGGTCTGGGTGGCAACACGGGCATGGCAGGCGGACTGGGCGCCAACGCCTCGACCGGCCTTCCCCAGACAGGCGCACAGGGCGCAAGCCAAGCCACAACAAGCACCGGTCAGCAGGCAGCGCCCTTCAACAACCCCCTGCTGGGTGGACTGGACAGTTCCGCGAACACCGAATCCCGCCCCCAGGGGATGCGGATCATCTCCAACGGCCAGCACAATGCAATCCTCATCTACGCCACCGATCAGGAAAGCGACAATGTAGAGTTGATGCTGAACCGCATCGACGTCATGCCCCTCCAGGTGCGGATCGACGCCGTGGTGGCAGAGGTCCAGCTCAACGACGCACTGCAATACGGCACGCAGTTCTTCTTCAAATCCGGCGGCATCAATGGTGTGCTCAGCACCAACAGTCAGACGATCACCACCGGTACACTGGCCACTGCCGCCTTCAGCCACACCCTGCCCGGGTTCATCATCGGCGGCGCCAGCGGCGGCGGCGCGCCGTTCGCAATCGACGCGCTGCAGAACGTCACCACGGTGCACGTTCTGTCCTCGCCCCAGCTGATGGTGCAGGACAACCATCCAGCCCGGTTGCAGGTCGGGCAACTGGTACCGGTCCAGATCGGCTCGCAATCCAGCACCATCGGCACATCGATCTACAATCAGTTCACCTACCAGCCGACGGGCGTGATCATGGAAGTGACCCCCCATGTCAGCCATGCCGGCCTCGTCACTCTGGACATCGCGCAGGAAGTCAGTTCGGTCAGCAACACGTCGCCGGTCACGACCACCAGCACCAGCACCAATCCGACCTTCAACGACCGCTCGGTCAGTTCACGCGTCGTGGTGCAGGACGGGCAAACCGTCGGGCTGGCCGGACTGATCACCGAGAACTCCAGCCGCGCCAACAGCGGCATTCCCTGGCTGAAGAACATTCCGATCCTGGGTTTCCTGGCCGGCAACCAGAACAACAGCCGCCAGCGCACCGAACTGCTGATCCTGATCACCCCCCACGTCATCCATGATGAGCGGGATGCGGTCAGCCTGATGGAAGATCTGCGCGACACGCACCCCAACGCCGCAAACGTGCCCGATGAACTGACACCGATGCACACGACCGGCAGTGCAGACCCCCTGCGGCCGCTCCGCCGACGGGTCGGGCTGGATCGGTGACCAGCCGCGTCCACGCACGGAGCAGACACACCCGTCAGGGCGGCTTCGCCCTGCTGATCGTGCTGTGGACGCTGGCAGGGCTGTCGCTGCTCGTCTCCATCGTCATCGCGACAGCCGGCACCGAACTCCGCGGCGTCCGTGCGCTGAGGCTTTCGGCCCAGATGCAGGAAGCCGCGGATGGAGCCGTCTGGCAGGCGATCTTTCATGCCATGGACCGCTCCGCCGCTCGCTGGGCCCTGGACGGCCGCGCCTATGTCACGCAGATGGAGGGGCTGACTTTCACCACGCGGCTGCACAGCGAAGCCGGCCTGATCAATCCCAACACCGCTCCCCGCCCCCTGCTGGCCGCCCTGATCGAGGCATGCGGCGGCACCGCCACCCAGGCGGCATCAATCGCAGCCAGCATGGTGGAATGGCGCAGCAGTGCGCAGGGAAACGTCGCGGCCATGCGCGCCCGCTATCTGGCTGCGGGGCTGACCTACCGTCCGCCGCAGGCCGCCTTCCAGACGATCGGCGAAATCGGGCTGGTTCTGGGCATGAATCCGGACCTGCTGCGTGCGCTCACGCCCCATCTTTCCGTCACGCAGCCAAACGATCCGGACATCACACAGGCCGACGCCACAGTGCGACAGGCCCTGCGCAGGTCAGGCGAGTTCCCGCCCCCGTCGCCCTCAGGCGACAAGAACCGCCCCAATAGTTTCCGGGTCGAGATTACCGTCCAGGACGGCCATGGTGGCCGCGCCGCCCGTCAGGCGGTCATCCTGCTCACCCCGGCGACACAACCCGGCACCCCTCTCACCGATATGGTGCATATCGTGCAGCTACAGCAGGAGAAGTAAGAGAATACTGAACAATCTCTTATTCAGACAGTCAGATTGCATATTCTATCGGTGGCAGACTCTGGTCCATCGTCAGTGAGGGCAAACCCCGATGCGGCGCACCGACAACCCGTGCAGGATTGCCCACCACGGTCGTAAACGGTGCAACGGGCTTGAGCACGATCGACCCCGCACCAACCTTGGCACCCTCGCCGATTTCGATATTGCCCAGCACTTTGGCCCCGGTTCCAATCAACGCGCCCCGTCGCACCTTGGGATGCCGATCGCCGGCTTCCTTCCCGGTTCCACCCAGCGTGACGTTCTGCAACAGGGCCGCGTCATCCTCGATCACTGCCGTCTCACCCACAACGATGCCGGTTCCGTGGTCGAACATGATCCGCTGCCCCAGCCGCGCCGCAGGATGAATATCCACGGCAAAGACTTCCGACGCCCGCCCCTGAATGTAATGCGCCAGCGGCCGACGGTTCTCATGCCATAGCCAATGCGAGACCCGATAGGACTGGATCGCATGAAAGCCCTTGAAGAACAGGAACGGCACAAGCAGCCCGCTCGCTGCCGGATCGCGCTCGCGGAGCGATGCCAGATCGGCAACTGCCATGTCGACAGACAGCGGATGGCTGATCTGAAAATCCCTGATCAGCGCAAAGAGCGTCGCCTTGCGCACCAGATCGTTGCTGAGCTTGCGCGAGAGCAGATAGGCCAGCGCAGCCGCGAAATCCGGCTGGTCAAGAATACTCGGCCGCGTCAGGTCCCGCAAAACCGGGTCGCGATGCGCCCGGGCCTCACCGCGGATCAATTCCCATAAACCCGCCGGCGAAACGGAGGGAGCGACGGCATTCACCGCCGCCGCATCCACCCCGCCCCGCTCGAAATAGGCATGCAGGCTGGTGACATCCGCATCCGTCTCCTGTCCCCGCTCCAGGGACGGAAGAGATCGCATCCGGATCACCGCGCCTGAGCCAACCCGTCCGCATGGGCGCGACGGAACTGCCACACCACCTGCCGTGTCAGTTCGTCCGGCTCGGCCAGAACGCGATTATGAAGCGGGCGTACGCTGTCATGCGCGGCATAGAAGCGCCGCGTCTTGCGGTCAGCTTCCACGATCAGCGCCCCCAGAAACGTGCCTTCGATTTCGACGATCCGTGATTCAAACATTTCCTGCTGCCTTGTCGTTCCGCTTGCGCGGGTCCGCCGGCAGCATTCACCGCCGGCGCGTTATCGGGCGGGCGCCGGTCCCATACGACCGGCCAATTCCCCACTACATCGGTCATTGCGATACATTCGCGCATTCATGAGCGTCATCGGACTCCACACTCCGGATGATCGCGCCATATCCCTATGGCGACAGAGGAAACGATACTGGCTTCCTGCTTCCCGTCAAGGTTAAAACACCACATATTCGTATGATAAATTATACCACAAAATTTTATGACATTAATAATGTCACCCCCAAAACAACCCATACATCTAATTGTTTTACATATATTTTTAATATCCTTCACTATCTTGCCCGAACACAAAAGGCAGCCCCTTCATACCCCCACCCAAGGAACGGCATTACCCCGCACATTGATTGAGGTTCCTATAATACCAAATTTTACGTTGAATATCCCATATAACGATATATGCTCGTTATCGACACCCATCAGATCGGGGTCAGGCTGGAAGGATAACGGCATCATGGGCATTCATCTCGGCGACGTCGCACCGGATTTCGAGCAGGAAACGACCATCGGGCCAATCAGCTTCCACAAATGGCTGGGAAACTCATGGGGTATCCTGTTCAGCCACCCCAAGGATTTCACCCCGGTCTGCACCACCGAACTTGGCGCCGTCGCAAAGCTCGCTCCTGAATGGGCGAAGCGAAACACCAAGGTCATCGGTCTGTCCGTCGATCCGGTAGGCAGTCACGCCGAATGGGAGGCTGACATCGCCGAGACCCAGGGCGCAAAAGTCGATTTTCCGATCATCGCGGATTCCGACGGCAAGGTCGCAGCCCTCTACGACATGATCCACCCGGCGGCAGACCCCAAGGTGACCGTCCGCACGGTGTTCATCATCGACCCCGCGAAGAAGGTCCGGCTGACCCTGACCTATCCGCCATCGGCAGGCCGCAATTTCGATGAAATCCTGCGTGTGCTGGACAGCCTGCAACTGACGGATCGCCACAAGGTCACAACCCCCGCCAACTGGCACGAGGGCGACGACGTGATCATCGCCCCCTCGGTCACGGATGAGCAGGCCCGCGCCCTTTTCCCCAATGGCTGGAAGACTCTGCGCCCCTATCTGCGCCTGGTCCCCCAGCCTCGCTGAACAGGAGACCCCGCGATGACGCTGTTCCCAGGGCGGCAGGTCCCTGACTTCACGGCACAGACGACGGCGGGCCAGATCCATTTACATGCCTGGCTGCGCGGAAGTTGGGGCATCGTCATCACCCACCCGGCCGATTACGATCTGGATGGCCTGCGCCGCGCCGGTGCATGGGCGCTTACCCGCGCCCAACCGGTCCGACTGCTCGGTCTTTCTCCCTGCCATCACGACGACAGTCCGCACGCCCCAGGCTTCACGATCGTCAGCCGGCAGGATGCAAGCCGTGTCGCCAGGAACTGGCAGGGTAAGGCACCGGATATCGGCGACACCCTTCCCGCCGCACCGATGGCAGAGCGCGCGGTGTATGTGATCGGTCCCGACCTGACGATCCGCACCGTCCTGTCCCATCCGCCCGCGCGCGGCAGGCATTTCACCGACATCATTCAGGCGGCAGAAGCCTTCGGGCTGGACGATATCCCCCTCCGCCCAGTCCGGGCGGCCTGAATCACCCGCTGCCTTACCGCGTTTCACTCACAGGAAAAGGGACAAGATCCGCGGCAGGTTCCCTGAAAAGCATATAGCCATCACGACCGGCCGCCTTTGTCGCATAGAGGGCGGTATCGGCGCGATGGATCAGTTCATCGGCGGTGATGCGGTCCATTCCGGTCATCACCGCACCGATGCTCGCCGTAACCGACCGCGTGACGCCTGCAATGCAGTAAGGCGTCCGCAGCGCATCCGAGACCATGACGCACAGTGCCTCACATTCCACGGCGGAAAACGCACCTGGAATGAATGCGGCAAACTCATCGCCGCCAAACCGGCCGACACAGCCGCCACGCCACGTCACAAGGTCGCGCAGCCGGACACTGAACGCCTTGAGGAATGCATCTCCCGCCTGATGCCCCAGACTGTCATTGACCCCCTTGAAATCGTCGATGTCGATGAACAGAACCACACCCGGCTGCAGCGCCTCGACCACCGACTTCAGCACCGCCTCGAATTTCTGGCGATTCATGGTCGATGTCAGCATGTCATGGGTCGCGGCATGTTCCAGATTGGCCTTCATCATCATCAGCCGCCGGGTATCACGCCGCTTTTCACCTACCGCATTGTTGATCGGCAGCACGACCAGCAGCAGCGAGAACAGGTACGGCTGCATCATGCCCTCACGCATCAGGCTGCCGTCCGGCGACAGTCGGGCGATCGGCCCCAGTCCCCACGCCGTCAGGGCCGAGGCAAAGGTCGAGACGAAGAAAACCGCCGTCAGGCTCCACGCCGGTCTGGCATGAAAGGCGAGCATCGCCAGCGCTGGATAGAGAAACAGAAACAGCGGAGAACGTCCCCAGGCGAAGCTGAGGATCGTCAACACGATACACGACACCAGCAGGGCAACGTTCTCTTTCTCGACCCGCCAGACCACCTGCCCCGGGCGTGCATAGCGGAGTAGCGTCAGAACGGCGGGCGTAGCCAGCAGCAGCCCCAACGCATCGCACAGAACCCATTGCATCCATTCACGGACTGGTGGCGTGGCGTCACCCAGCAGCATATACTCGATAGCGACTCCAATCGCCGCCTCAATGGCCGCAGACAGCAGCGCGATGATGGTAAACGCCGCAAACCGGCGCGGTCGGGTGAGATCGATCGTCGCCCCGCAGAATCGGCGCGTCATCGGTGCCGCGACAAGCACCTGCACGACATTGAGCGCACAGGCAAGAAAGCTCTCGGTTGGCGACAAGCCGCCGGCAAAACTGTTGATCTCGAAATTAAGAGCAAGACACGCCACCAGCACCAAAGCGGCCATACGCGGGCGCAAGCTCAACAGAGCGACCAACATCGCCGCATTCGGTGGCCAGAAGGAAGAATAGCCGAATGCATCCGTGACGAAGAAACGGGAGATCAGGCAACTTAGGCCAAAAACCGCCACAAGCATCGCGGCCGTTGCACTACCGCGCCTGATTTCCGCTGAACGATAAGGTCTCCAGCCCAATCCCCCCCCCACGCGCAGCGTGTCTGGTACAAATAGTACCCCGATAAGCATCAAAAATAAATGCTATTCAACACACGCGCGATTCCGCTTGTCATCCGCTTCCCAGATCAGGCGTTCAGATGGTCGCGCCTTCCCCGCCGATGGCAGGATCGGTGCGGCTGGGCCGCCCGCTCTCGCAATGACCGGCGAAGCGGAAAACACGGCCGCCCCCTGGCTCCAATTCCACCGTCAGGTCATACCAATGGTCGCTCCGGCCGATATCGATCGTGACATCGACCGATCCCTGAGGGGGTACCACGATCTCCCGCCGCATTTCCCCGTATGCGTCCGCGATCACAACTTTACCCGCAACGCCGACATGCTGGCCCAACCGCAGCACGACGACATTCGAAGATACCCCCACTTCCAAAATCGCAGCAAACCCGACACAGACCGCAAAGCGACGATAGAAGCCGTTAGGGCCATGTATCGTCACCGGTTCGTTTCCCGTGCACGCAAAGACATGGCTGTCCCCGGCCCCGACCGTGTAATGGCGCACGCCCGCGCCATCACGTACCCGGAACACAGCCCCCTGGTGACCGGCACAGCCCAGCCGAATCCTGCCATCAGCTTCCAGATCGGCATGAAGATCGTAAGGGAGGGGCCGAGCCGGGCGTGACCCGACTTCCTGCCGGGGCAGAACCTGCGGATCGGGAATGCCTGGCGGTGCTAGGCCACACGAAGCCCGGGTTCGAGCCGGATAGGAAGCCGTATCCGGTAGGGCCTCTGGCCATACCGGATCCCGACGTGTGAAGTCGAAGGCCGAAGTCAGGTCTCCACAGACCGCGCGACGCCAGGGCGTGATGTTCGGCGCAGTGACACCGAACCGCACCTCCAGAAAGCGCAGAACCGAGGTATGATCGAAGACCTGCGAATTAACCCAACCTCCCGTAATCCAGGGCGAGATCAGAAGAGCCGGCACCCTGGGGCCAAGGCCGACCGGTACGCCATCATACACCTCACCCGTCAGCGGAACGCTACTCGCTCCCCGCGCCTCCCCCACGGCTGGAACAGGAGGCGGAACATGGTCAAAAAAACCGTCATTTTCATCATAATTCAGGATAAAAACCGTCTTCGCCCATACATCCGGATGCCGCACGAAAACATCCATCAAGTGCGAAATCAGGACTTCCCCATAGCCGGGCGGCGCGTCGGGGTGTTCCGAGAGAGCCGTAGGCGGCACGATCCACGACACTTGCGGCAGGCGGCCGCTCGACACATCCCGCTCGAACGCCTCGACCAGGTACCGGCCCTCCGAACTGTTCATGTTCGCTCGATTGGACCCGGGAACGATCTGCCGCGCGCACTGATATTGCCAAGAACGCAGGTCCAGGTCACGAAAGGCGGCGAACGAGGCAATCGGGTTGTCACCGAAATTGTCGTATTCCTGATAAACCCGCCACGAGACCCCGGCGGCCTGCAGCCGTTCAGGATAGGTCTCCCAGCGGAACGGCACAAAAGATGCGCGGTCATGCGCCATGTCGGCGGTCCAGTTGCCGTCATCGACATTCTCGATCGTCTGTCGCCCCTGATCGCCCACGGCCAGCCCATTGGTACCGCTAAACAAATAGAGCCGGTTCGGATTGGTGGGCCCGAAGATCGAGGCATGGTAGGCGTCGCAGATCGTGAATGCATCTGCCAACGCGTAGTAATAGGGAATGTCCGCTCGAGTGAAATGGCCCATCGTCATGGCCGTCTTGCGCGGTACCCAGATATTCCAGTCGTCCCATGCCGACTGCGTACCTTTCCAGCTATGGTCAAGGCTGGCAAGGCACGCGCTGGACGTATGATCCGTATCGAAACGAAAGGGCAGTACGCGGCCGCCCTTCCCATCCGGCTGGGCGAAGACCGAACTCCCGTCCATCAGGCGCTCGGCCTTGGGATCGCCGTAGCCACGCACCCCGTTCAGGCAGCCGAAATAATGATCAAACGAGCGGTTCTCCTGCATCAGGATCACCACATGCTCCACATCCGCGATCGTGCCAGTCACATTATGCGGGGGAACGGCCATGGCCCGACGAAGGTTGTCGGGCAAAGCTTCCCCGGCCGCTAGGCCTGCACTGCATTGCAGAAAACGGCGGCGTCCGAGGGTAAGTGCCATCAATCTGTCAGAAATGCTTACGCAGGGTAAAGAACACCATGCGCGGCGCACCCGCCTGCAACGTGGCAAATGTATGCGCGGGATCCGAGAACACGAACCCGTTGGTGCCCACTGATGCCACATAACGCTTGTCGAACAGATTGCTCACATTCACCTGCGCATCCACGCCACGCAACACCCAGTTGTTGCTATGGAAACGATAGCCCACATTCAGGTTGAACACGTCATTCGCCGGCACCCATGCATCGTTCAGATACGTATAAGACCGCTTGTCCTGAAACTGCATATTGATGTTACCCCAGATCGACCCGTCATCATAGCCGATCTGCACATTCGCCAGGTTGCGCGGCATGCCCACCACGTCCTTGCCCCTGGTGGCGTAAATGGTCCCACCGCTATTGACGTTGTCGTTATATTTCGAGTCGTTGAAAGCATAGGAGGCATAAATCGACCAATTGGGCGCGAACTGGTAGTTGAAGGCGAGATCGACGCCGCGTGCGGTCACACCACCGACATTGGCCAGAGCCGAGGCGTTGCCCTGCACGCCAGTGCCCTGAGTGATAGTCAGCAGCCGGTTTTCGAACTCGACATAATAGCCCGTGATCGAGGCCTGGATATTATGGTCGTGATAGCGATAACCGATTTCCTCGGAATAGGACATTTCCGGCTTAAGCTTGTTCCTGATCGCTTCATAGCCTGCGATCGTCGTGGCGAACGGACTGGTCGCCCCGGTGTTAGAATTGTCGAACGCCGCCATGTTGCGCGCGAAATCCGCGAACACCTCATTATGCGCATTGACGCGATAATTGGCACCGACCTGCGGCAGAAACCCGTTACTCGCCTCTATCGAACCAGACGGATAGCCGTCATCCCCCTTCACACCAAAGATATTGCTCCCGATCTGGCGCGCCTTGTTGTCCACGATCAGCGACCGGAAACCGTAATTCAGTTTCAAGGCCGGCGTGATCTGCCACGTATCCTGTAGGTGGACCTGATAGGTCTTGGTATTGAATGCGCCCTGCCACTGGGTGGCAAACCAGTTATTCTGGTACCAATAGGTGCTGCTTGGCGTTCCATCCAGACCCAGAGGATAGAAGCGGCGGGCCTGTTCGAAATCGTTATTCTCGAACCAGAATCCACCTTCGATCGTATGATGGCCAGCCTTGTATGTCAGGCCGCCGAGAAAACCTTCACGATGGATATCATACTCGGTGGTCCGCACCGAAAGCGGCGAGCCACCCAATGCCGCCGGCGTCGCCTGATACGGTGTTGCCCACACGCCTTCACCGCTATTGGTATGGCCATAAACCGACGCAAACCCGGTGAGGTTGGGGGCTAGGTCGAAATCCAACCGTCCATAACCCATCGCGTCCTGACGCAGCCCCGCCGCATTGTAATAGACAAAATCCGGATAGCTGCCGTAATTGGTATTACCGATTCCCGCCGGATAAGGCGTACCGTTTTGGTAAGCATAACCGATCTGCTTGGCCAGATTATAATTTCCGGTAATATTGTCGACTCGGTATCCGTATTTCGCAATCGTCGCCAATGACAGGTCCTGATAATCGTTTTCCTGTCGCAGCGACCAGTCCCCGAACAGCGTCAGCTTCACATGCTCACCGAACGGCTGGATGAACTTGGCGTTGGCCTGCTGCTGGCGCTGGATACCATCGCCCTTCCACTTGTTGGCATCCTGATAATCATAGGAGACATAGAACTTCCCGCCACCGGGCAGCATGCCGCTATTGACCCGCATGAACGTGCGCCAGGTTCCGGCGGAGCCAACCGTTCCCGCCACATCCACGCCAAACTTGCTGGTCGGGTCGATCGAGGTGAATTCCAGCGCACCACCTAGGTTGTTCGAAGCCGCTACACCCACCGACCCGGCTCCCTGGGTCAGAGTTGCACGCCCGTTATTCTCGGTCTGGAGCGCCCGGCCGATCGACAACCCGTTATCATTCCCATAAGCCAGATTACCCAGCGGCACGCCATCCATCGTGAAGCCCAGCCGGCTCTGGTCGAACCCGCGGATAATGATCTGCTGCGACCATTCATAAGACCCCAGAGGGTCCGACGAAGTGAACATGACGCCCGGCAGTTTCGAAAGTGCCTTGAAAGGGCTGGTGCCCGGCACATATTGCTGGATAGCCAGATGCGACACAGTCTGCGTTTCACGCGCGGCCCCCGCCCCCAGCACCACGATCGCCTCGTTCCCGCTGGCCACATGCGCTACCGGGGCCGGCACGGCGGCGAGACGCGCCACCGCAACCGGCGCCGCAGCTTTCGGCGCGGCCTGGGTCTGCACGGGAATTGCCCGCGCATGCGTGATGGGCTTGCGAACCTTGTTTTTCTGGCTCGCAGTGGCCGCTGTCGCCCCCTGATGAATCATCGTGGCGGCAAGGCAGGTGGTCACGAAAAGGACTGCGCTCTTGTTCATATCGCTCCATCCAACTGGCTGCGCCTCGTCAGGAAGCGGCCTCCGGCTGATAATGGCTTAATATGATTGGCGCCCGAGCAGGTCTCGTTATGATTTCATGACAATCATTTCTTTTCCATCCGACTTATTTGTGTAACATTATATTCAGAACAGGTAAAAATAAGAACAAACTCATCGAGATGACGGGCAACGAAACGAAACAGGATCGCGACGTTTGCATTTCCCCTGCTGATCGGATCAGCAACCCATACGCCTTTCCAGGCAATTGATTGGCTTCCGAGAAAAAGGGGTGCGGACGCTTGGTTTGGTCTCAAGCACGTCCAGAAGTATCCTGATGCCCGCACCCGGAAAACAATCGGATAGCCACCCTCTTGACCGGCCTGTCTGGCAGGCCCTGATAGCTCGTCAGAGCAGTCTCGCCATCACCTGCGGTGAGGTCCTACGATTCGATCCCGCCAATGGCCCGTTCGCGGCGGCCTGCGACGGAGTCTGCAGCTGCTCTGCGCGATCTGGCCCATCTGGCGGCGGAGGGAGAAATCTGGCTGCTGGAAAAACACCGCCCCTGGCCATCCCCGGACAGACCCTGCTCGAGCGGGCCGACTCCACGCAGATAATGGCCTGCATGACCACTACTGCCCCACGCCGCTTTCAGATCTTGGAAGAGGGCATCGACGAGGCGGAGGAAATGCTGGCGCTGGTAACAATGACGACACAACCCGGCGCCTATCGCCCCCGCACACACGCACCAGGCCATTTCATGGGTATCCGCGACAAAGGCCGCCTGGTAGCGATGGTCGGCGAACGCACGTAACCGGCAGAATTTGCCGAAGTCAGCGGCGTATGCACCTATCCCGAGCATCGCGGGCGCGGTTATGCCGGATTCCTGATGCGGGAAGTCGCTACCCGCATCCTGGCGCGTGGAACCACGTCCTTCCTGCATTGCTACGCAACCAATGCCGGCACGATCACCCTGTACGAATCCCTGGGATTCGCGCCCTTCCAGACTGTCGCCGCCGCCGTCTTCTCGTCCGCCTGACTGGTGGGCCTAATATTTTTCCACGGCACGGACGTGAAAAAGGCGGGGCGACAAGATCACCCCGCCCCTCTGGCTTCCCCGTCCGTTATCGCGCGCTAGCGCCGGTTCTGTACCGGTGCCGTTCCGGTAGTGAGTGCCGGGGCCCCGCCGCTCAGATTGTCGAACGGTGTCTCGTCCCGCACGCTGTCGATGCCACCGGCCGGAGCGGGATGATGCAGCCCGTCATATTGCAGCACCGAGAACGTCATCGTCTGGTCCGGCGTCGGCAGCAGCCGGTCGTTCCAGCCACCGCCAAGCGCGCGGATCAGCCCGATTTCCGCCTGGAAATAGCGTGTCTCGACCTGCACCTGCGCAATCTGGGCCTCCAGTGCCGCTTCCTGGGCGATGATCGCGTCCAGATAGGCGGACACTCCCCCCTTATAGAGGGTCATGGTCATGGTCTGCATATCCAGCGCCGCAGACGTTGCCGCCTTCAGGCGGTCATTCTCGGCCCACAGCCGGTTGGTGCGCGAAAGCCCGTCTTCCACCTCGCGGAACGCCGCGAGAACCGAAGACCGGTAATGATCGCGCGTCTCGCGATAGCTGGCCCAGGATGCCTGCAAGGCCGCGCGGCGCATGCCGCCCTCGAAGATCGGCATCGAGGCGGAAGCACCATAGGACCACATGCTGTTTGCCAGATTGGCCAGATCGAACCCATTGGCATCGAACCCGCCATTGGCATGGAGCGAGATATGCGGATAGAACGCCGCCCGCGAAACCCCGATGGCGCGATTGGCCTGTGCCATCTCGCGTTCCGCCGAAGCGACGTCCGGGCGCCTCTGCAACAGGTCGGAGGGCACACCGACCGGGATATGGGCGCGCACGAACGTCAATGTATCGGTCGGCGCGATGTGGAAATCGGACGGTGCGCTGTTGGTCAGTACCGCGATCGCATGTTCCGTCACCTCACGCTCGGCCTGGATGTCCAGTTCCGCCGCCTGGGTCACATACAGGCGGTTCTGGGCACGGGCGAGGTCGAGACGCGGCGCCGCCTGGTTGACGAGCTGCGTCTGCGTCACCTTCAGGGCCTGCTGGTAATAGGCGATGGATTTGCGATAGATCGCATCCTGCGCGTCATAGCCACGCAATGCGACGTAATCGCTGGCCAGTTCCGACTGCAGGCTCAGTCGCGCACCGGCGTAATCGGCTGCCTTCTCCTGGGCGGAAAACTTCGCCATGCGCACCTGGTTGCGGATCTCCGACCAGAAATCCGGCTCCCACGACGCCAGGCCGCCATAGAACTCGTCGGTCTGCGTCAACGCTCCCTTGTAACGGAACAGCCGGTCGGCCGACTGCTTGTTGTCCGACGCCCCGAAGGCCAGACCGAAATGCGGCAGCAGGTCCGCGCGCGCGCTCATGACCATGGCCCGCGCCTGGACGAAGCGCTCGGCCGCCGCCTGCAAATCCGCGTTCGCGGCAACGGCCCTGTCTTCCAGAGCGTCGAGCTGCGGATCATGCAGCAGCGTCCACCAGTCGGAAGGCAGTTGCGTGTCCGCCGGCGTCGCTGTGGCGAACGCCCCCTGACCATGCCAGCTTGCGGGCACGATATAGGTCGGGGGATGGTAGGCGGGCGCCAGATCGCAGGCGGACAGCGCCGCCAGCGACAGCATCGCCCCGCCGGACAGCATGGTCCGGCGCAGAGACCGCATGATCATCCCTCGATTTCCTCGTCTTCCTGGTCGTACCCCTTGGCCGGCTGGACGACATGCACCTTCTGCCCCTCCAGCAGGTCCGCCGGCGGGTTGTTGATGATCCGGTCAGAGGGCGAGACCCCCGACGTCACGTCGGTCTCGGCATCGGCCATCCGCCCCACCTGGATGTTGTGGTAATGCACCACATCGTTGGCATCCAGCACCGCGACCTGCATGCCCTTCTCTTCGAACACGAGGGCGGCCGTCGGAATCTGGAACACGCCTGGCGTCGAGGGTGCGGTCATCTTCACCGACGCGAAGGTGCCCGGCCACAGCTCATGCCTGTCGTTATCTATGGTAAATTCCGTAATCGCCGTGCGGGTGTTGGGATCATATCCCCGCGCGATGGTCAGGAAATCGGCCTTGAAGGTCCGGTTTGCAAACTGCGGAACGCTGACCTCCGCCGTCATGCCCGGCTTGAGAATATAGGAGAACGTCTCGGGCACCGACACGAACAGGCGCATCTTGTGCATGTCCGATACGGTGAAGAGCTGGCTGGCATCGCCGTTGCTGCCATGCTCCCCTGCCCCGCTGCTGACATAGTCGCCCACATTGATGTCGCGCGACGTCACCACACCGTCGAAGGGGGCTACGATGGTCTTGAAGCGTTCCAGCGCCTCGAACTGATCGACCTTGTGCTCGGCCGCCTGCATCTGCGCCAGCCCGGCCTTCTCGTTCGCATCGGCCACCGAGACCGACTGGCCCGACACCGCCTGCGACTTGCCCATGGCCCGCCAGCGGTTGGCACTGACCACGGTGAGGTTGTACTTGGCCTGGGCTTCCGCCAGATCGGCCTTGGCCTGGGCGTATTGGGCGTCCAGGCTGGGCGCGTTGATTTCGGCCAGTACGTCGCCGGTCTTCACCTCGGCGCCGTAATCCTTGTACCACATCTTCACATAGCCCGATGCCTGCGGGAAAAGCGGGGCCTGATACCAGGCATCGATATTCCCCGGCAGCGTCAGGGTGACGGTCTTCGGCGAAGGCTTCGCCTGGATCACCGCGACATCGGGCAGCGCATTGCGCACTGTCTCGGCGCGCAGTTCCGTCACCGCATGAACCCGGGTGACCACCTGATAGCCGACCAGCCCGACCAGGACACATGCCCCGGTGGCCAGAAGGGTGTTGCGTGACAGGGAAGCCATCAGACGGTCTCCTTCCGGCTCGACGAGCGGTTGTAGATAATCGCGTATACACAAGGGACGAACAGAAGCGTGGAGATGGTGGCGACGATCAGCCCGCCGATCACCGCCTTGCCCAGCGGCGCGTTCTGCGAGTTGCTGATCGACATCGGCACCATGCCCACGATCATGGCGGCGGCCGTCATCAGCACGGGGCGTATGCGCCCGTATCCGGCCTCCAGCGCCGCCTTCAGCGCATCGCCGTGCACCTCCATCCGCTCGCTGGCATAGGACACGACCAGGATCGAGTTCGCGGTGGCTGTGCCCATGCACATGATGGCGCCGGTCAAGGCAGGCACGGACAGATGCGTATGCGTCAGGAACAGGCTCCAGGCGATGCCTGCCAGGGCCCCCGGCAGAGCCGAGATGATGATGAACGGATCGAGCCAGGACTGGAAATTGACGACGATCAGCAGGTAGATCAGCGCGATCGAGATCGCCAGCCCGCCGATAAGCTGCGCATAGGCGCTGCGCATCGTCGTCGCCTGGCCTTCCACATCCACCGCTGCCCCGCGCGGCACGTCACCCGCCGTCTGGGCAATCACCTTGTTCACGCCCGAGAGCACGGTGCCCAGATCGGTGCCTTCGGCCGACACATAGATGTCGAACGCCGGCATCGAGTTGAAGTGCGAGACCTGTCCCGGCGTGCCGGTGGCGCTGATGGTGCTGACGGCGCCCAGCAACTGCATGCCCTTGCCGGTCGGATTGCCGTCTCCCTTGTCGACCGGGATCGACAGCAGGTCGTTGAAGTGGGTCAGTTGGTTCTGCGTCACGTAGGTGTTCAGCAGGAAGGTCACGCCCCAGACCGGATCGTACCAATATTGCGGATCGACGGTCGAACTGCCCGACAGCGTCATCAGCTCATTGTCGGCCAGGTCGGCGGCATCGATGCCGGTGGCCTGGCTGAAGGTCCGGTCCCCCTTCACGAACAGGGTCGGCGTCTTCATCGTCTGTTGCAGTGACACGTCGGTGGCACCGGGGACAAGGCGCAGCTTGTTCGTCAGTTGGAGTGCGTAATGATAGCTCTTGCTGAGTTCCGGCCCCGTGATCTTGATATCGATCGGCGAAGGCGAGCCGAAATTGAGGATCTTGGCCGTCAGGTCGGCCGGCTGGAAGGTAAAGACCGTGCCGGGGAAACTGGCCGACAGCCCCTTGCGCAGCACGGCACGATAATCCCACACCGGCGCTTCCGCCTCGGTCAGCGTGATCGTCAGGTCGCAATCCTGCGTGCCGATGCTCGGCGTTGGAATGAAGGCCTGGTTATGCGGTGCCTCGGCCAGGCCGCAATTGCTGACCACGTCATCCACCTTGCCTGGCAGCAGCTCATGAATCCGGTCGCTGACCAATGTCGCGATCCGGCCTGCCACCTCGATCCGGGTGCCCAGCGGCGCGCGCATGTGCATCTGCAACTGGTCGGACTTGATCTCGGGGAAGAAGTCGCGCCCGGCCACCAGATACAGCCCCATCGACAGCACCGACACGCCAAGGAAGATCGAGGCGAACCGCACCCGGTTGGCAATGGCGCGCCCCAGGAACGCGCCATAGGCCTCGCGGAAGCTGGTGAAGCGGCGCTCGAACCCGCGCTGGAAGCGCGAGAAGATATTGCCGCCCTGCAGATGGTCCGCATGCGTGTCATGTCCGTGCGCGCCATGGGTTTGCCCTGCCAGCAGGAACTTTGCCATGGTCGGCACAAGAGTGCGCGACAGGATGAAGGAGGCGATCATCGCGAAGATGATGGCTTCGGCCATCGGCATGAACAGCCAGCCGGCAACGCCGCCCAATTCGAACAGCGGCAGCCAGACGATGCAGATGCACGTCGTGGAAACGAAGGTCGCAATCACGATCTGGTTGGCCGCGTCGATGATCGCGACCTCCAGTTCCTTGCCCATTTCCAGATGGGTATCGATGTTCTCGATCATCACGGTGGCATCATCGACCAGGATGCCGACCGCCAGCGCGAGGCCGCCCAAGGTCATGACATTGATCGTCTGCCCGGCCCAGCCCAGACCGATGACCGCGCACAGGATCGCCAGCGGGATCGAAGTGGCGATGATGACCGTCGAGCGCCACGAGCCCAGGAACAGCAGCACCACCAGCCCGGTCAGGAATGCCGCCGTCACCATCTCGCGCAGCACGTCCGTAATCGAATCCTTCACGAAACCGGAAGCATCGTTGAGGATCGAGAGATGCGCGCTCGCCGGGATCACCTTCTGCAGCCGCGGCATCAGCGCCTTCACGCCCGACACCACGTCCAGAGTGGATGCCTCGCCACTCTTCATCACCACCATCACGACCGCCTGCCGGCCCTTGACGAGCACGAGGTTGGTCTGCGGATGGCCGCCGCGATAAACCTGCCCCAGATCGTGCATGTAGACGACCGAATTGCCGACGCGCTTGATGGGGATGTTGCTCAGTTCCTCCATCGTGCGTGGCTGGGCGTTGGTCGCCACCATCCAGTCCGTGGCGCCAATTTTCTGGTCGCCGGCCGGACGCACGATGTTCTGCTTGTCCAGGACGTTCTGCACGTCCATCGCCGAGAGATGGTGCGCCTGCAACTGCTTCTGGTCGAGCGCGAACATCACGAAGGCGTCCATGCCGCCATAGGGATGCGGCACGATGGCGCCGGGCACCGTCACCAGCAGGGTACGGATACGGATCTGCGCCAGCTTGAACAGGTCTGACGGCGTCATGGTCGGCGAGGTCAGTTCCAGCGTGATGACGGGAACCGAGGACGCTTCCAGCTTCATGATCATCGGTGCCGGAATCTTCTCCGGCAACTGCATCAGCACGGTCTGCGAGATCGCGGTCACATCCGCCTCGGCCGACCCGATATCCGTGCCGGGCTGGAAGAAGATCTTCACGATGCCACGGCCGTAATAGGAATCGGACTCCATGTGCTCGATTCCCTCGACCGTCGAGGTCACGCCCTGTTCGTAATTGTACATGACGCGCGCGGCGAATTCGTCGGGCAACAGACCGGCATAGGTCCATACCACGGCGATCGCCGGAATCTTGATATTGGGAAAGACGTCTGTCGGCGTCTTGAGGGCGGACATGACGCCGAACAAGACGATCAGGATCGACAGAACGACAAAGGTGTACGGCCGCCGCAGCGCCGTCACGACGATTGCATTCATATGTGAGCTTTTCCCCGTCCAGGGCTTTTACCAGCATCAGGAAGAAACAGGCCGCACGACCGCATCCGGAAGACGGGATGTGCCAAATTATTTCTTATCAGAAACAATTATCGGCGCACCTGCTGCCGCCAGGGCCGCGTCGGCCAGGTCGCCGCGCCGGGCGCGGGACAAGTTTCCTGCTTAGATCAGGGATTATGCAGTGTGATAGTCATCTCGAGCTCCCCGTGCGTGCGTGCCCGCAAGAGCGACGCTGTCTCTCAACAGCCTATACATAGGTATATTTCAAAACATGTATGAAAAAATGTCCATGTTCTGAAAACAAATTTCATGAAACCCGCGTCATCACACGGATAGGGCCAATTTATGCCCAACTCTTCATCATTTTATGGAAATTTATTGCGCAACGTAACATAAAACAGACATCATTACGTTGTAATGACAAGAAAGCGGCCGAGTTTCCCCGGCCGCTTTCTTTACCCGACATATTATCCGCGGCGGCGAAGCTGCCCCACATCGCGCACCGCGCCGCGCGCGGCGCTGGTGGTCAGCGCGGCATAGGCCTGCAACGCGACCGACACGGAGCGTGTGCGATCGGGCTGCCAGGCGGCCTCGCCCGTTTCTTCCATCTGCAACCGGCGCGCGGAGAGTTCCGCGTCCGGCAGGTCGACGCGCAGGACCCGGCCGGGAATGTCGATCTCGATCACATCCCCTTCGCGCAGCAGGCCGATCGCGCCGCCCTCAGCAGCCTCGGGCGAGATATGGCCGATGGACAGGCCCGAACTGCCGCCCGAGAAGCGGCCATCGGTGATCAAAGCGCAGGATTCGGCCAGCCCCTTCGATTTCAGGTAGCTGGTCGGATACAGCATTTCCTGCATGCCGGGACCGCCCTTGGGGCCTTCATAGCGGATCACGACCACATCGCCTGCCACGATCCGGTTGCCCAGGATGGCCGACACGGCGTCGTCCTGGCTCTCGAAGATCCGCGCCGGACCCTTGAAGCGCAGCAGGCCCGCCGCCACGCCGGCCGTCTTCACGATCGCACCGTCTTCGGCGATGTTGCCGTACAGCACTGCCAACCCGCCATCCTGGCTGAAGGCGTGCGCGCCATCGCGAATCGCACCGTCCGCCCGGTCGAGGTCGAGCGCGTGGTATCGGCTGGCCTGCGAGAATGCCTGCGTGGTGCGCACCCCGCCCGGTGCCGCGCGGAACAGGGTCTTCGCCACATCGGCCGCGTCAGGCGCCGTCACGTCCCACTGTTCCAGTGCCTGAGCCAGCGAGGGTGCATGCACCATCGACACCTCGCGATGCAGCAGACCCAGCCGGTTCAGCTCGCCCATGATGGCGAAGATACCGCCCGCATGATGTACGTCTTCCATATGCACGTCGGCCTTCGACGGCGCGACCTTGCACAGATGCGGCACCCGACGCGACAGCCGGTCGATATCGGCCATGGTGAACGGCACCCCGCCCTCATGAGCGGCAGCCAGCAGATGCAGCACGGTGTTGGTCGAGCCGCCCATGGCGATATCGACCGTCATCGCGTTCTCAAACGCTTCCATGGTGGCGATGCCGCGCGGCAGGGCACTTGCATCGTCCTGTTCGTACCAGCGGCGGGCCAGCCCGACGATCTGCCGCCCGGCCTCCAGGAACAGGTCGCGCCGGTCGGCATGGGTCGCCACCAGACTGCCATTGCCCGGGAGCGCCAGGCCCAGCGCCTCGGTCAGGCAGTTCATCGAATTGGCGGTGAACATGCCCGAGCACGATCCGCAGGTCGGGCAGGCCGACCGTTCGATCGACTGGGATTCGGCATCGCTGACGCGCGGATCGGCCGCCGAGACCATCGACGTCACCAGGTCCACATGGCGTTCGATGCCATCTTCCGTTATCCGTCCGGCCTCCATCGGGCCGCCCGAGACGAAGATGGTGGGGATGTTCAGCCGCATCGCGGCCATCAGCATGCCGGGCGTGATCTTGTCGCAATTGCTGATGCACACCAGCGCGTCGGCGCAATGGGCGTTGCACATATATTCCACCGCATCGGCGATCAACTCGCGCGAAGGCAGGCTGTACAACATGCCGCCATGCCCCATGGCGATACCGTCATCGACCGCGATCGTATTGAATTCACGACCGATTCCACCCGCTTCGGCAACTGCGCCGGCGACAAGCTGGCCCAGATCCTTCAGGTGGACATGCCCCGGCACGAACTGGGTGAAGGAATTGGCGATGGCGATGATCGGCTTGCCGAAATCGGAATCCTGCATGCCCGTGGCACGCCACAGGCTGCGGGCCCCGGCCATGTTGCGGCCATGCGTGGTGGTGCGGGAGCGATAGGCGGGCATGATATGTAAAGCCTTTCCGGACAGGGGCGGATCGTTGCGGGGATACGGCCCCGGTGCGCCGCGTCCCGGCGCGCCCCCTTATATGAGACGTTTCCCCCCGCCGTGAAGCACCACGCTATCCCCGCCCTGTTCTCACGCCGTCATGAACGGATGCAGCCATTGTTCCGCGGCCGGCAACCCCCATGTGCAGACGGCTGCACCACGCCCCCCATGAAGCGTGGACCCAAAAGGAGGAAATACCCCGTGAGCATCCCCGTACTGCATATCCTCAACGACAAGGGCCCTGCCGTCATCACCGTCGGTGTCGAGGAACCCGTCACGGCGATCGCCCGCCTGCTGGCCGAACGCCATATCGGCGCCGTACCGGTCGTCGACGCGGCGGGGCACCTTGCCGGCATGGTCTCGGAGCGCTCGATCGTCGATGCCCTGGCGCATCACGGCGCGCAGATCGAGGGCCTGACGGCGCGCGACATCATGACCCGCGAGGTCCCTACCGCGACCCGATCGGAGGATATTCACTCGGTTGCCCGCAAGATGACGCGCCGCCATAGCCGCCATGTGCCCGTCCTGGATGGCAGCGGCCATCTGGTCGGGCTGGTCAGCATCGGCGACATCGTGAAAATGCGGCTGGAGGAAGCCGAGAGTCTGGCCCGCGAGATGCGCGCCTACGTCATGCAGGAGGGCGGCCACGCCTCGGTGCCGCCCCAGCCGTTCGCCTCCTGAAACCCTGAACGCGGGCACGCGGACCGCCGGCAAATAGCATCCCGCCGCCGGACCATGGTATGCACCCTTCCTCGCAGAGAGGAAGGATGCTCCCCTTGGCCGATCCCCGGCGCGGGCCTGCCCCGGTCCGTTCCCCCCAGGGCTTTTCCGGCCAGTTGGCCGAAGTCGATCTGCGCCTGCTGCGTGTATTCCGCACCGTGGCGACGCTTGGCGGTTTCGCCGCCGCCGAACTGGCGCTGGGCAAGAGCAAGTCGTCGATCAGCATCGATATTTCGTCCCTGGAGCAGCGGCTGCGCATGCGCCTGTGCCGCCGGGGCCGTGGCGGATTCTCCCTGACGCCGGAAGGCCGCGAGGTGCTGCGCGCGACCGACGACCTGCTGCGCGACATCGACCGCTTCCGCGACCGGATCAACATCGCCAGCGGCGTGCTGTCCGGCCGTTTCGCGCTCTATGTCATCGATAACATACTGATCTATGGCGAAACCGGCATCATCCATGCGCTGGAGATGTTCGGCCGCCAGCATCCAGAGGTCTTTATCAGCATGACCTCCGCCTCGGCGGCCGATATCGAGCATGCGCTGCTCGACGGACGTGCGACAGCCGCGCTGACCCTGCTGCCGGATGCCCAGCCGGGCCTGAGCGCGAGCATACTGATCTCGGAAACGCTGCATCTTTATTGCGGTCGCCGGCACGCCCTGTTCGACCATGATGGCCCGTTGACGCTGCCGATGCTCGAAGAGGAACGGCTGATCGACGCCTCCGATGCCGCCACGGCATCCGACTGGCCCGCCATCCGCCGCTTGACATTCTCCGCCTCGGCCGAAACCATTGATTCGCGCGCGATGCTGATCCTGACCGGCGCCTATCTCGGCGTCCTGCCCGAAGCATTCGCCGCCCCGATGGTCCAAGACGGTCAATTGCGTCAATTGCGTCAATTGTCCTGCGTCGATCTGCCCCGCTGATGACCCAATGACATTGCGTCGTTAAAAAGAACGCGGAAGCAGCCTGATGGCCGACGCGTTCCGCACGGCCCTGCATGCGGTATCCGACAACGACGCCTGACCTCTATCTATCCTCAAGACATAAAAACGAAGGGCTCGCGGATAGCATTCCGCAAGCCCTTCATTCCGTCAGCACGGTCAGGAGAGGCGATGCGCAGTCGAACGCGCACCGCCCTCTGTTCTTTTAGAACGTTGCCTGCACGCGGGCTTCAACCGAGTCACCCGTACGACCGAGCGTGTTGGTCGCCTGCTGGTTACGCGACACGATGAAGTGGCTGTAGTCCGCCTTAATCGCAAAATGACGGTTCGGGTACCAGTTCAGACCACCCTGCCAGACCGTCTGCTGACCGCCATTGACACCATAGAGATTGGCCGTGCCGACGGCCCGCGGATCATGCTCGTTGGAATTCAGGTCGATCACGCTGTAGTGGCCGACAACTTCCAGCGCACCCCACTTGTCGTGAGCCGGATCGAACTCCTCCGTCTCCTTGACACCAGGGGCGCCCCAGGCACCTGCCTTGTAGTTATACATACGCGGCGTACCGAAGATGGTGTAGGCAGCCGAACCATACCAACCCTGGAAGTTCAACGTCGGCAGAGTAGCCTGCGACCGCTCGATACCAACATTGTAGAATTCGCCCTTCACGAGCAGGCGACGCCAGCGAACACCGAGTTCCGGACCGGCCGCCCAGACATGCGAGACGTACGGGATGGTACCGGTAGCAGCCAGGCTGCCTTCACCGATATCAAATTCCGGACGCTGACCGAACGACGCCGTGCGGTTGTTGGTGCCAGTCCCCTGGACCTTGAACGCCGACATCGCCGAGATGCCCATATGCACGTCCCAATCCTTCGTCGCGACCGGACGACCGGCAACGCGGAAGACGCCGCCCGTCTGGCTATCGACGATCGAACCGCTACCACCGCCATAATAGGTGGCTCCGTTGTCGGACGGATTACGATGACCCCATTCCTGCCCGGTGAAGTAGCCAGCGATCCACCAACGCTTTTCGTAATGCATGGCCCCTACGCTGAAGCGCGCATCGCCTGCGGCGATATTGCGCACCATGTCGGTGATGCTCGGGCGCTCAAGCGTCATGAAGTCGTTGGAGCTTTCCGCGTCCTCTTCGGTCACGCGCGGCTGGAAGTAACCAACCGTCAGCACCGTGTTACGCAGACCGGTATAGTTCAGGTTACCCTCATACAGGCCGACGTAACCATCATTATGGTTGGCACCGAAATCAGGCGTAACTGCTGCGACCCAGTTCTTGTAGCGGAACATGAACGGAATACGCAGGCGGCGCTGATTGGTCGTGAACGCGTTGAACGCGCCCTTCGCCTCGTGGATATTTCCACTGCTGCGCGGATTGTTGGTGATGAACCCACCGAAATCCTCATGGAAGGCCAGACCGATCGACAGCGCATATTCGCCATCCTTCGACTGGACCGTGAAGCGCCCGTTGGGGAAGCCGATCTTCATGCCGCCGACCGCGACTTCCTCATCGCTCTTCGTTGCGGCCTGGAAATCCTTCCAGGATTCCACCACGGCGCGATCGGACGGCGGCGTGCCGGCACCGCTCGCGTTCAGCACACCGACGCTCGGCCGGACGGCGTCGCCAATGTTGATGTCGTGCGCCATACGGTTGGACATTTCGGAACGATGTGCCGCAGCGGCCACCCGGGCTGTCCGGGTATTCGTGGTCTCGGGCTCGTTCAAGCGAGATTTCAGAGCCTTGATCTGGCTCCGCATCTCCAGCATTTCCCGACGCAGTTCGCGCAATTGCGCGTCCTGCGAGTCGGCTGCCGCAGCGGGATGCATAAGAGAGACGGTGCCCAGCAATGCTGTGGTGCAGAACAAGGCAGAAAGAGAGGATCGCAGACGCATGTCATCCGTTCCGAAGGAGAAGATGACGACTTCGTAAACTGGCCTGCTTTTTTTCGGTGTGATGATTTTATAACTGACTCATGACAGAACGATGACAAAGCACCATAAGTCATTGAAATTAAATGATACACACACTGTTGCAAACACACAACACCGCTGGCGGAACAAGCCGCACCCGATGAGACATTTGAAGTATGACAGAAATATTTAAAAGCCACGGAGTACAAATGGATAAAAAATAATCCTCTCCCGGACAGGAGAGGACCAATAAAAAAGGCGGGGACCGAGATCCCCGCCTTTTCCACATTTAAGAACCCTGCCTGTTACCAGGCTGCGCGCACAGCGGCCTTCACCGAAGCCGGCAGGACGACATAATCCAGGCGGCGGGCAGCCGAATCGCCATTATCGAAGGCCCAGCCGAAGAATTTCCGCACCGCAGCGCCCTTGTCCGCATCTTTCGGCGGCTTCGGCACCAGCACGTAGGTCGCGGAAACGATCGGCCAGGCGCCTTGGCCCGGCGTGTCCAGCAGGTCGACCGCGAAGTTCGTCGCGCCCTTCCAGTCGGCGGCGCCGGCGGCCTTGGCAAAGCTGTCGAGGTTGGCGGTGACGAAATCACCGGCCTTGCTCTTGAGCTGCACCGTCGTCATGTGGTTGCGGCTGGCATAGGCGTATTCGACATAGCCAATGCCGCCTTCGGTGTTGCGGACGGAAGCCGCCACGCCGTCATTGCCACGGGCGCCCACGCCACCCGGCCAGGCGATCGAGCTGCCGGCACCGGCGGCATCGTGCCAGGACTGCGATTCACGCGACAGATAGGAGGTGAACACGAAGGTCGTGCCCGAACCATCCGCGCGATGAACCGTCGCGATGGGCAGGTCCGGCAGCTTCAGCCCCGGGTTCAGTGCCGTGATCTTCGGGTCGTTCCAGGAGGAAATCGTGCCTGCATAGATGCCGGCCAGCACATCGCCCGTCAGGCGCAGCGCATTGGCGTTCACACCCGGGATGTTCACCACGGGCACGATGCCGCCCATCACGGTGGGGAACTGGAACAGCGAGCCTTTTTCCAGCTTGGCGGCATCCATCGGGGCGTCGGACGCACCGAAATCGACCGTGCCGGCCAGGACCTGGTTCTGGCCCGCGCTGGAACCGACGCTCTGATAGTTCACGGCAACGCCGGTGGCGTTCTTGGCGGCCGCGCCCCAGGCTTCATAGATCGGGGCGGCGAAACTGGAGCCGGCTCCGGTGATGTCGGCGGCGTGCGCGACGGAAAGGGCAGCCGGACCGGCCGCAACCATAAGAGCGGCAAGGAATTTGACAGGACGACGCATCGGGTTCCGTTCCTGGACGAGCGTGGCAGACAAACCCGGCAGCGGCGACAAGGCGTTGTGGCACGCTTCTCCCGGGTGCCCCCTCCTAGCCCGGATCAGCAGGCTGAGGGAATGATGTGTCCATGACAGTTTCATGACGTTTCGGAGACACGCCATCGCCGAACGGAAACCAGACGGTAAAGGCCGTTCCCTTCCCTACCGTGCTGTCCACCGTCAGCCGCCCCTCGTGCCGGTCGATGATATGCTTGACGATCGCCAGGCCCAGCCCGGTCCCGGTCCGCCGGGGCGAGTTGCCCTCCACACGGTAAAAGCGTTCGGTCAGGCGGGGCAGATGGCGTGCCTCGATCCCCGGCCCGTTGTCGGTTACCGTAAAGGCGATTCCCTGCCTGACCCCGCCACCTGGGGCCGCCCCCTGGATCTTGCCCGCGCCCACCACGCCCATCAGCGCCGCCGGCACCGTCTGGCGCACGCGCAGGCCGATCGTCACCGCACGATCGCGTTCATCCGATCCATATTTGATCGCATTCTCGATCAGGTTCAGCAGCACCTGCACCACCTGATCGGCATCGCCGGCAAAATCCGGAAGGCCGGCGGGCAGATCGACGTTCAGGGTGGCCGGCCCCCCATCCAGCAGGGGCGCGGCTTCGTCGCGCACCCGGGAGACGATCGCGGCCGGGCTGACCGTGCCGCGCGGCTTGCGATGCTCGATCATCTGCACGCGCGACAGCATCAGCAACCGGTCCAGCAGGCGCTGCATGCGGGCCGCCTGCCCGGCCATGACCCCAAGAAAGCGCTGCTGTGCCTGCGGGTCGTCGGCGGCCGGGCCGCGCAGCGTCTCGATAAACCCCGTCAACGCCGCCAGAGGGGTGCGCAGTTCGTGGCTGGCATAGGCCACGAAATCGGTCCGCATGCGTTCCAGCGCATCGCGTTCGCTGCCGTCCTGAAGGGTTGCCAGCACGACCGACTGGCCCGCCCCGATACTGATCCGGCGGAACTGCCCGCGCACCGCGCGGCGGATCGGCACATCCAGCATCATGTCCACTTCGACCCGCTCACCGTCCCGCAATTCGAGCACAGCGGAGAGCGGAGCCGGATGGCGCATGATCGCGCCGAGACTGTCGCCGAACAATTCCCACGCGCCCGGCCCGGCATGCAGGATTCGCCCCCCCGCATCCAGAACGAGGACGGCCGCCGGCACCAGGTCCAGCGTCTCGATCATGCGTGACAGGACATCGGCCGAGGGCGGCACCGCACGCACGGAATCCCCCCTGGCCACCGACATGGTGGCGGCCCGCCGGCTGGCGATCATGCGCCACCCCATGACGGCCGCCGTCAGCACGCCCATGCCCGCCACGATATTCTCGGCCACGATTGCGGACATGGTTCAGCTCCCGACGCGCGAAGGCCCCGCAATCAGGGGCGCGGGTCGTCCAGGGCATAGCCCGCGGCCCGGACGGTCCGGACGATATCGCCCTCGCCCGGCCCGTTCAGGATAAGCCGCAGGCGCCGGATATGCACGTCGACCGTCCGCAATTCCACATGCACCCCACGTTCCCATACCCGTTGCAACAGATCCTCACGCGAGAAGACCTGGCGCGGATTGCGCAGGAAGAACTCCAGTATCCGATATTCGGTCGGCCCCAGCGCCAGGGCGCGGCCGTTGCGCTCGGCCCGATGGGCGACGGTATCCATCGTCACGTCGCCAAAACGCAGAACCTGCTCCAGCGGCGGCGCACGGCGCAGCAACGCGCGGATACGCGCCTGCAACGCCTCGATACTGACAGGCTTGACGACATAATCGTCGGCACCGACATCGAGCCCGCGAATATTGTCGGCCTCGCCGGCCCGGGCGGTGAGCATCAGGATCGGCAGCGCGCGGGTGGCCTCCTGCTCGCGCAGGCGGCGGCACACATCCAGCCCCGAGAGGCCCGGCAGCATCCAGTCCAGAATCATCAGGTCGGGCCGGCGTTCCGCGACCCGCGCCAGCGCCTGGTGCCCGTCCTCGGCCACGCCGACCTCGTATCCCATCTTTTCCAGATTATACCGCACCAGCATCAGCAGCGCGTCGTCATCCTCGACCACCAGGACATATGTCCGCCGGCCGCCGCCCGCGGTGCCTTCACCCGTATCCGTCATCGTACCCGACATCATTTCGCTTCCGTCACACCACCGGGAGACCACGCGGCCTCGCCACCGGCAGTTGCTCGCCTGTCGCGGCGAAATAGACCCGCTCGGCGATATTGGTGGCATGATCGCCGATCCGCTCCAGGTTCTTGGCGATGAACAGCAGATGGGTGCAGGACCGGATGGTGCGCGGGTCCTCCATCATGTAGGTCACCAGCTCGCGGAACATGGCGGTATAAAGCTCGTCCACCGCCGCGTCGGACTGCCAGACTTCGACCGCGCGCTCGCTGTCCTGCTGGCTCATCGCGTCGATCGCCCGGCGCAGGTTCTCCTGCACCAGGCGCCCCATGGTGCGCAGGCCACCCGGCGAAAGCCTGGCATCCCCGGCTTCCAGCCGCAGAGTGCGGCGCGCGATGCTGGCGGCGCAATCGCCGATGCGCTCCAGATCGCCCGAGATCTTCATCGCCGCCACGATCTCGCGCAGGTCGCCCGCCATCGGCGCCCGCAGCGCCAGCAGGCGGATCGACAGGGTTTCGATCTCGCGCTCCAGTTCGTCCACCTGCGGGTCGCGTTCCGATGCCTCCACCGCCGCGTCCTCGTCGCGATCGACGATCGCGGCCATCGCCATCGCCATCTGGCTTTCGACGATTCCCCCCATGCGGACCAGCATGCCCCGGACCTGATCCAGTTCCTGCTCGTAGCTGCTGACGGTGTGCGCCTGTTCCTTCACCATGCTGCCTTTCCCCCTGCCCGCCGAACTCAGCCGAACCGGCCGGTGATGTAATC